>OX638323.1 GCA_951812715.1 uncultured Pseudohongiella sp.
GGCGCTGCCATCTTCCCGCCCGACAGTTTCGCCGCCGGGGCATACAGCTATCGATTTTATTGCAGCGGCCCCGGCGGGGATTCCGCGGGCACAACGCTTTCGCTGACGGTAACTGCCTGGGTCGACACCGACGACGATGGCATTCATGACGATGACGATCCCGACGACGATAACGACGGCATGCCCGATACCTGGGAAATCGACAACGGTCTGGACCCCTTGATCGCCAACGCCGATGACGATCCCGACGGCGACGGCGACGACAATCTGACCGAATTCAGTAACAACACCGATCCGCTAACGTATGAGATCGCGCAAGTATTGAGCGCGAGCTTGTCGGCGAGCGCGATGTACGACAATGAAAGCCTGACTTTCTCCTGGAGTTCCCGTTACGCCAGCGACTGTTACGCCAACGAAAGCAATGCCGGCGCCACGGGCGATCCATGGGATCCGAACGGCAGCAAGCTCTTTCCGCCCGACTTTTTCGAGGCCGGGGAATTCAGCTATGAATTTTATTGCAGCGGTCCCGGCGGGGATTCGGAGAGCGTAACGCTGTTGCTGACGGTGCTGGCCTGGATCGATACCGATGGCGATGGCATTCATGACGATGACGATCCCGACGACGATAACGACGGCATGCCCGATACCTGGGAAATCGACAACGGTCTGGATCCCTTGGTCGCCAACGCCGATGACGATCCCGACGGGGACGGCGACGACAATCTGACCGAATACGACAACGGCACCGATCCACTAACGTATGAAGTGGCGCAACTGCTGAGCGCGACCTTGTCCGCGAGCACGATGTACGACTATGAAAGCCTGACTTTTACCTGGAGTTCCCGCTACGCCACCGGCTGTTACGCGAACGACAGCGTCACCACCTTAAGCTATTCCGCGGTTGCCATATCGTCAAACAAGACGGCGACAAAGAACGGCGGCTGGGCTCCGAACGGCAGCGAGATCTTCCCACCCGGCAGTTTCGATGCCGGGGAATACAGTTATCAATTTTATTGCAGCGGTCCGGGCGGGGAGTCCGAGCGCGAAACGCTTTCCCTGACGGTACTGACGCGAAGGGATACCGATGGAGACGGTATTCCTGACGATGACGACCTCGACGACGATGGCGACGGCATGCCCGATACCTGGGAAATCGCCAACGATCTGAATCCCTTGACCGCCAACGCCGACGGCGATCCCGACGGCGATGGCGACGACAATCTGACCGAGTACAAAAACGGCACCGATCCGCAAACGCATGAAGCCGCGCGGCTGTTGAGCGCATCCTTGTCCCCGAGCACGATTTACGACAATAAAAGCGAAAGCCTGACCTTCTCCTGGAGTTCCCGCTACGCTACCGCTTGTTACGCCAACGACAACAGTACCAGCGCTGGTTACGGCATCGCGGCCATCGCCAGTACATCCGCGAGCGTCACTGGCGTCGCCGGCAAGAGCAACGCATTGGCCCCGAACGGCAGCGAAACCTTCCCGCCCGGCTTTTTCGAGGTTGGGGACTACAGCTATCAATTTTATTGCAGCGGTCCCGGCGGGGATTCCGCGAGCGCGACGATTTCGCTGACGGTGCTGGCCTGGACCGACAACGATGGCGATGGCATTCATGACGATATTGACCCCGACGACGATAACGACGGCATGCCCGATATCTGGGAAATCGCCAACGGTCTGAATTCCCTGATCGCCAACGCCGATGGCGATCCCGACATAGACGGGGACGACAATCTGACCGAATACAAAAATGGCACCGATCCACAATCGTATGAAGTCGCGCAACTATTGAGCGCAACCTTGTCGGCGAGCACGATTTACAAAAACGAAAGCTTGATCTTCTCCTGGAGTTCCCGCTACGCTACCGCCTGTTACGCCAACGACAACAATGCCGACGCCACCGGCACGAACGACGCATTGCCCCCGAACGACAGCGTAACCTACGGGCCCAACTTTTTCGAGGTTGGGGCATACAGCTATCAATTTTATTGCAGCGGCCCCGGCGGGGATTCCGCGAGCGTAACGCTTTCCCTGACGGTGCTGGCCTGGGTCGACAACGATGGCGATGGCATTCATGACGATTTCGACCCCGACGACGATAACGACGGCATGCCCGATACCTGGGAAATCGCCAACGGTCTGGACCCCTTGACCGCCAACGCCGACGGCGATCCCGACGGTGATGGCGACAGCAACCTGACCGAATACAACAACGGCACCGACCCGCTAGCGTATGAAGCCGCGCAAGTGTTGAGCGCGGACTTGTCGGCGAGCAAGATTTACAAACATCAAAGCTTGACTTTCTCCTGGAGTTCCCGCTACGCCACCGCCTGTTACGCCAACGACAACAATGCCGACGCCACCGGCACGAACGACGCATTGCCCCCGAACGACAGCGTAACCTACGGGCCCAACTTTTTCGATGCTGGGGCATACAGCTATCAATTTTATTGCAGCGGCCCCGGCGGGGATTCCACGAGCGTAACGCTTTCCCTGACGGTAATAACCTGGATCGACACCGACGGCGATGGCATTCCCGACGATGTCGACCTCGACGACGATGACGACGGCATGCCCGATATCTGGGAAATCGCCAACGGTCTGGACTCCTTGACCGCCAACGCCGATGGCGACCCCGACGACGACGGCGATGATAATCTGACCGAATTCAGTAACAACACCGATCCGCTAACGCATGAGATCGCGCAAGTGTTGAGCGCGGACTTGTCCACGAGCACGATTTACGACAATGAAAGCGAAAGCCTGACTTTCTCCTGGAGTTCCCGCTACGCCAGCGCCTGTTACGCCAACGACAGCAGTGCCGGCGCCAGCACGGGCGACGCATTGGAACCGAGCGGCAGCGCAACCTTTCCGCCCGGCTTTTTCGAGGTCGGGGAATACAGCTATCAATTTTATTGCAGCGGTCCCGGCGGGGATTCGGAGAGCGTAACGCTGCTGCTGAAGGTGATGGGCTGGGTCGACACCGACGGCGACGGTATGCCCGATAACTGGGAAACGGAGCATGGACTGGATCCCCTGGATGGCGCGGACGCGAACCAGGATCTCGACGGCGACGGCGACAGTAATCTCGAGGAGTATCAAAACGGGACCAACCCAGGGATTTACGAAACCGCGCGGTTGCTGGATTACGCTCTGACTGACCATGAGATCTATTCCAACGAGTCCGCTGAATTCAATTGGAACTCCCGCTACGCGGACGCCTGTTACTTCGAAGATGACAATGTGAATCTCGGCACGGCCGGCCCGCTCGCCAGCGACGCAGGGCAGTTCGGTAGCGGCGTTTGGGAAATCGCCATGTACTGTACCGGCCAGGGCGGCGATTCGCCGATCGACACTGTTACCTTGACTGTCGCGGAATGGCTGGATACGGACGGCGACGGGGTGCACAATGATATTGACGACGATGACGATAACGACGGCATGCCCGACGATTGGGAGCAGGAGCATGGCCTCGATAGCGAAGATGCTGACGATGCCGAGTTGGATGCCGATGGTGACGGATTTTCCAATCTCGCGGAATATCGGGCGGGCACCGATCCGGAGGATGACTCGGATCATCCCGAGATTGAGACCGTCAATGGATTTACTTCGGATTACGCGCTGTACAAGGTGATAATAATCAACGAGGGAAGCTTTGACTTGACCTCGACCACCAAATCCGGTTACAGCAGCGAGCACTTGCTGGTGCGGCGCGGCGCCGCCGCATCGGCGCTGATCGAGGATTTCGCCATGAGGGAATCCGCGACGTCGAACGAATTCAGTTTTTACAGCGCCAACGCGGCCTGGCTGACGACGATCGATAGCGAGTCCCCGATGGAAACGAGCCCCGTGGTCGACGATTTCAACGGCGACGGCGTGGACGATTTGGCGCTTACCGGGCTCGCGGAGGCGAATTTCTCGGGCGAGGATCGCATCGTGTTCGCCAATCCCAACGCCACGAGCGCCTACACGCCAACGCGTGCCGCGCTACTGGACAACGACGCGCGGGATTTTTTCGGCAGTCTGGCCAACTGGATCGAGGGGTCGCGCAATTTCGACGACGATGTGGAGGCCGATTTTCTCGCCGAACATCCCGACGGTAACACGCAGCTCAAAGGCATTGGCGGCGGTCAGGCCGCGGAACAGCCCGACGACAAAAAGCAGCGCAAAAGCGTTGGCGGCGACCAGGTTATTGATCTGGATTACTGGGTGGACGAGGTTTCCGTGGAAGAGGTCGCCAGCGGAGCGGTCTACGCCGATCCGTCAAACCCGCCGCCGATCTCCGAGTACCCCGCTGAATGCTTCAACCAGTTGGTGTTCTGCCGCATGGCTTATGTGTATGAGGATACGACGGGCTTTCAACTCGACCCCTCCCGAGGGTGGAATTTTCCGGGGAATATCACGGAAATCACCGGCGCCGATGTAGTCACGGCCGCCCGCGATGACGATTTTAATATCACGATCACGATCCTGCTGACGACCGGGGATCCCGTCAGCGCGTTCGTGTATCTGGCGATAAATTTTCTTGCGTTTTGGAACGACGACGACGATCCGCCTTCGGCGGGTATGCGGGATGCGACGCTGCTATGGGACACGATTCTGTCGCCGCTGGGCAATACCGGCAAGATCACGGTGGGTTCGCCCGAAGCGAAGGTGTTGCACGATCTGCTTGGCGGATATCTTGGCGTGGAAGTACTGGAAGGCGCCCTGATGGACGTGCTGCGGGAGGAACTTCCCGAGTTGATTGATTTCGATATCGAAGAGTACGACGAGGGTTTGCTCCGGGATATATTGATCGTATTGAGCGATGTGCAAGGCAGGATGAGGAAGGCGGAAGAGGACGAGCCGGCCGAGTGCGTCAACTGCGACGATCCTGCCCCGGATCCTGAGGATGAAGACGGAGACGGAGAAGAAGGAGATGGAGATGGAGATGGAGATGGAGATGGAAATGGAACGGAGCCTCATCCCTGCACCTTGATTACCGACAATTCTCCCTGCGTGCAAATTTGGAAAACGTCATTGGCGGATCTCGTCATTTCGAACGTTCCGGCGATGCCGGACGCGCAATTCTCCGCGCTGGTGCATAACGCGCCGGAAATTAGCTACGACGAAGAACTGGATTATACCTATACCTGGAGTGCGGAATTGGAATTCACCCATCCCCACGAAAGTTCGATTTTACTTACTTCACATGATATAGGAGGCCCAATTAGCATCCATTCGGAGAACCAGGATTTCTGGAAGCCCGATTGGGGCAATCTGATTGAAGGCGGCGAATTGAAGGTGAAAGTGAGTGTAACAATCCCGGGGGTCAGTACTCCGCTGAATGATGAAGCGACGTTCACGATTACCGGTCAGAATCCGACGTTGGATCAGATTCAGGAAGAGATTCAGGCACAGATTCAAGAGATTCAGGCACAGCTTCAGGAAGAGAATGAAGAGAATGAAGAGGATGAGATTGTCAAAATTAACGGCATCAACGACGAGGGGATTAGGAATAATGTGCTTGCGGTTGCCTGGCATGAAAGTGGGCCTATCGAAGGACACAGGCAATTCGATGCGGATGCGTATACAGGCATTGGTTCCCCGTTGGTTTCCAACTATAAATACGACGACGACAGCCGCGACGACGGCTGGGGCATCATGCAAATCGACAACATCCCCGGTTTCGACAAGACCGACGAGTATTTGTGGAACTGGCGAGCAAACCTTGGGAAAGGGACGTATTATCTTGTGAAGGAAATTTATATAGATGACACAGAATGGTGGTTAATTGATAGATACGATGCCGCAAACAGCGATGGCCTTCCCGAAACTGATTGGCCGGAAGATTCCTGGAATCCGAATGATATAAAAGGCGATGACCCTGAAAAGCGTAAAAAGGCGAGTGATAATATTTGGGATGACGCTTTCGCTCGATTCAATACCGGAAGGCCAATCTACAGTCCGAATGGAAATCAGGGCGTTAAGCACTGTGTTCGGGAGCCAGAACATGATAAAGAGGAAGAGGACAAGGATGGCAAAATCATCATCATCAAAGATCCATATATAAATGCTAAAGGTTGCAATTATGCAAAACAGATTCGGAGTTATATAGAAAGCATGCCCTGGAATTCAGTAAGCAATTGATCAGCGAGGAAATACACAGATGTTGAGCGATCGAATTTTTACTACGGGATTTTCACGCAGGATCGGATTGTTTCTGGCGATGTTGCTTGCGCTGTCGTTAATTGTCGGTGTTGTGTTTTTCTTTGGTTCGTCACCGGTTTGGTACGGTTATGTGGTTGGCGAGGATCGAAAGATCTACATGGTCAACCTGGACAGCGGTGAAGTGGAGTGGGTATCGAGAGCTTTCGATCAGATCGGACGGCCGAACTCGTTGGAGATCAATCGCCGGGATTCGATCTTGTACGTCGGCAGCGACAGAATAGGTTTCAGGCCGCTTGACTATGTGCCGCTGCTGGCGGTGAGGCTGAATGAAACGGCGGATATAGTATTCGAATCTTACGTTGAACCGTTCGAAGATCTGCGGATTAGCACTTTCGGCATGCGTAGCAGCAGAGCCGTGGTTGATTTGTGCCTGAATCCGGCGGCGGAAGTATTGTACGTGGGGTATATCGGTCATAGAGAATTACGGACAATAGTGGATCCACTGACCGGGGAGGCTATTGGCCGATTGGACATTCCCGTGCTCAAGCAATACGAGATTTCTCCCGATGGGACCGAGGCGGCGGTGATTTATCCGAGTGGATCACGAGTTAGCTCAAATGGGGATGTACGGGAATGGCCTGGTGGAGTAACCACGAGGAGCTTGGTCACGGGTGAAACGGTGATGCCGTTAATGGAACTGGAAGACAACCAAGGACTGAATCCGCCCTGGGCCCAGTTGCGGGATAACCTTGTTTATGTGGGCAACCATCGCAGCATTGGGGTATATGACAGGGAAAGCGGCGAACAGTTGGCCAAGTATGATTTTATTGATGAGAATTTTCGCACCGGCTATTCCGTACAAAATTACGCCACGCAAATTCCCGGACGGGACGATGTCGTGATGTCCTTCGGTAACTACGTGACCGTGTTCGACCCCATCACCGCCGAAGTCAAATCCAGAACGTACATCGGGGATGGGGATATGCTGATAACCGAAGTGGTTGTCACGGACAAGCCGTTAATCCCAGCGGATTGATGATAAGGGGCCAGGGTATGCCCGCCAGTAATGGCGCAACTGCTGGGCGCGATCTTGTTCCCGAGCATGATTTACGACAATGAAAGCGAAAGCCTGACTTTCTCCTGGAGTTCCCGCTCCGCCACCGACAACAGTTCCAGCGCCAATTGCTGTAGCACTGCCATCGCTAATAAATTCGCGAGCGGCGCGACGCCGAATCGGCGCTGATCGAGGGTTTCGCGGGTGACTGCCATGGGACATCCATCACGCTTTCGTGATTCAATATTTTGCTTGGTTGCGAGAAGTTCAATCTACAGTCCGAATGGAAATCAGGGCGTTAAGCACTGTGTTCGGGAGCCAGAACATGATAAAGAGGAGGAGGACAAGGATGGCAAAATCATCATCATCGAAGATCCATATGTAAATGCTAAAGGTTGCAATTATGCAAAACAGATTCGGAGTTATATAGAAAGCATGCCCTGGAATTCAGTAAGCAATTGATCAGCGAGGAAATACACAGATGTTGAGCGATCGAATTTTTACTACGGGATTTTCACGCAGGATCGGATTGTTTCTGGCGATGTTGCTTGCGCTGTCGTTAATTGTCGGTGTTGTGTTTTTCTTTGGTTCGTCACCGGTTTGGTACGGTTATGTGGTTGGCGAGGATCGAAAGATCTACATGGTCAACCTGGACAGCGGTGAAGTGGAGTGGGTATCGAGAGCTTTCGATCAGATCGGACGGCCGAACTCGTTGGAGATCAATCGCCGGGATTCGATCTTGTACGTCGGCAGCGACAGCATGGGTTTCAGGCCGCTTGACTATGTGCCGCTGCTGGCGGTGAGGCTGAATGAAACGGCGGATATAGTATTCGAGTCTTACGTTGAACCGTTCGAAGATCTGCCGATGACTTCTTTTGGCATGCGTAGCAGCAGAGCCGTGGTTGATTTGCGTCTGAATCCGGTGGCGGAAGTATTGTACGTGGGGTATATCGGTCATAGAGAGTTACAGACGATAGTGGATCCACTGACCGGGGAGGCTATTGGCCGATTGGACATTCCCATGAGAAAGGAATACGAGATTTCTCCCGATGGGACCATGGTGGCGGAGATTTTTCCGAGTGGATCACGAGTTAACTCAAATGGGGATGTGCGGGAATGGCCTGGTGGAGTCGGAACGTGGGATCTAGTAACAGGTCACAAGAACCCTTTAGTCGAACTGGAAAACAATCAAGGACTGAACCCACCCTGGGCCCAGTTGCGGGATAACTTTGTTTTTGTGGGCAACCATCGCAGCATTGGGGTATATGACAGGGAAAGCGGTGAACAGTTGTCCAAGTATGATTTTATTGATGAGAATTTTCGCACCGGCTATTCCGTGCAAGATTACGCCACGCAAATTCCCGGACGGGACGATGTCGTGATGTCCTTCGGTAGCTCCGTGATCGTATTCGACCCCATCACCGCCGAAGTCAAATCCAGAACGCGCATCGGGGATGGGCACATCCTGATAACCGAAGTGGTCGTCACGGACAAGCCGTTAATTCCGGCGGATTGATGATAAGGGCGCCAGGGTATGCCCGCCAGTAATGGCGCAACTGCTGGGCGCGATCTTGTTCCCGAGCATGATTTACGACAATGAAAGCGAAAGCCTGACTTTCTCCTGGAGTTCCCGTTACGCCACCGCTTGCTACGCCAACGACAACAATGCCGACGCCGCCGGCACGAACAACGCATTGGCCCCGAACGACAGCGCAACCTTTCTGCCCGGCTTTTTCGAGGTCGGGGAATACAGCTATCAATTCCATTGCAGCGGTCCCGGCGGGGATTCGGAGAGCGTAACGTTGCTGCTGACGGTGATGGGCTGGGTCGACACCGACGGCGACGGTATGCCCGATAACTGGGAAACGGAGCATGGACTGGATCCCCTGGATGGCGCGGACGCGAACCAGGATCTCGACGGCGACGGCGACAGTAATCTCGAGGAGTATCAAAACGGTACCAACCCAGGGATTTACGAAACCGCGCGGTTGCTGGATTACGCTCTGACTGACTATGAGATCTATTCCAACGAGTCCGCTGAATTCAATTGGAACTCCCGCTACGCGGACGCCTGTTACTTCGAAGATGACAATGTGAATCTCGGCACGGCCGGCCCGCTCGCCAGCGACGCAGGGCAGTTCGGTAGCGGCGTTTGGGAAATCGCCATGTACTGTACCGGCCAGGGCGGCGATTCGCCGATCGACACTGTTACCTTGACTGTCGCGGAATGGCTGGATACGGACGGCGACGGGGTGCACAATGATATTGACGACGATGACGATAACGACGGCATGCCCGACGATTGGGAGCAGGAGCATGGCCTCGATAGCGAAGATGCTGACGATGCCGAGTTGGATGCCGATGGTGACGGATTTTCCAATCTCGCGGAATATCGGGCGGGCACCGATCCGGAGGATGACTCGGATCATCCCGAGATTGAGACCGTCAATGGATTTACTTCGGATTACGCGCTGTACAAGGTGATAATAATCAACGAGGGAAGCTTTGACTTGACCTCGACCACCAAATCCGGTTACACCAGCGAGCACTTGCTGGTGCGGCGCGGCGCCGCCGCATCGGCGCTGATCGAGGATTTCGCCATGAGGGAATCCGCGACGTCGAACGAATTCAGTTTTTACAGCGCCAACGCGGCCTGGCTGACGACGATCGATAGCGAGTCCCCGATGGAAACGAGCCCCGTGGTCGACGATTTCAACGGCGACGGTGTGGACGATTTGGCGCTTACCGGGCTCGCGGAGGCGAATTTCTCGGGCGAGGATCGCATCGTGTTCGCCAATCCCAACGCCACGAGCGCCTACACGCCAACGCGTGCCGCGCTACTGGACAACGACGCGCGGGATTTTTTCGGCAGTCTGGCCAACTGGATCGAGGGGTCGCGCAATTTCGACGACGATGTGGAGGCCGATTTTCTCGCCGAACATCCCGACGGTAACACGCAGCTCAAAGGCATTGGCGGCGGTCAGGCCGCGGAACAGCCCGACGACAAAAAGCAGCGCAAAAGCGTTGGCGGCGACCAGGTTATTGATCTGGATTACTGGGTGGACGAGGTTTCCGTGGAAGAGGTCGCCAGCGGAGCGGTCTACGCCGATCCGTCAAACCCGCCGCCGATCTCCGAGTACCCCGCTGAATGCTTCAACCAGTTGGTGTTCTGCCGCATGGCTTATGTGTATGAGGATACGACGGGCTTTCAACTCGACCCCTCCCGAGGGTGGAATTTTCCGGGGAATATCACGGAAATCACCGGCGCCGATGTAGTCACGGCCGCCCGCGATGACGATTTTAATATCACGATCACGATCCTGCTGACGACCGGGGATCCCGTCAGCGCGTTCGTGTATCTGGCGATAAATTTTCTTGCGTTTTGGAACGACGACGACGATCCGCCTTCGGCGGGTATGCGGGATGCGACGCTGCTATGGGACACGATTCTGTCGCCGCTGGGCAATACCGGCAAGATCACGGTGGGTTCGCCCGAAGCGAAGGTGTTGCACGATCTGCTTGGCGGATATCTTGGCGTGGAAGTACTGGAAGGCGCCCTGATGGACGTGCTGCGGGAGGAACTTCCCGAGTTGATTGATTTCGATATCGAAGAGTACGACGAGGGTTTGCTCCGGGATATATTGATCGTATTGAGCGATGTGCAAGGCAGGATGAGGAAGGCGGAAGAGGACGAGCCGGCCGAGTGCGTCAACTGCGACGATCCTGCCCCGGATCCTGAGGATGAAGACGGAGACGGAGAAGAAGGAGATGGAGATGGAGATGGAGATGGAGATGGAGATGGAAATGGAACGGAGCCTCATCCCTGCACCTTGATTACCGACAATTCTCCCTGCGTGCAAATTTGGAAAACGTCATTGGCGGATCTCGTCATTTCGAACGTTCCGGCGATGCCGGACGCGCAATTCTCCGCGCTGGTGCATAACGCGCCGGAAATTAGCTACGACGAAGAACTGGATTATACCTATACCTGGAGTGCGGAATTGGAATTCACCCATCCCCACGAAAGTTCGATTTTACTTACTTCACATGATATAGGAGGCCCAATTAGCATCCATTCGGAGAACCAGGATTTCTGGAAGCCCGATTGGGGCAATCTGATTGAAGGCGGCGAATTGAAGGTGAAAGTGAGTGTAACAATCCCGGGGGTCAGTACTCCGCTGAATGATGAAGCGACGTTCACGATTACCGGTCAGAATCCGACGTTGGATCAGATTCAGGAAGAGATTCAGGCACAGATTCAAGAGATTCAGGCACAGCTTCAGGAAGAGAATGAAGAGAATGAAGAGGATGAGATTGTCAAAATTAACGGCATCAACGACGAGGGGATTAGGAATAATGTGCTTGCGGTTGCCTGGCACGAAAGTGGGCCTATCGAAGGACACAGGCAATTCGATGCGGATGCGTATACAGGCATTGGTTCCCCGTTGGTTTCCAACTATAAATACGACGACGACAGCCGCGACGACGGCTGGGGCATCATGCAAATCGACAACATCCCCGGTTTCGACAAGACCCACGAGTATTTGTGGAACTGGCGAGCAAACCTTGGGAAGGGGACGGAGTATCTTGTGAAAACAATTTATGTAGGTAACACAGAATGGTGGTTAATTGATAGATACGATGCCGCAAACAGCGATGGCCTTCCCGAAACTGATTGGCCGGAAGATTCCTGGAATCCGAATGATATAAAAGGCGATGACCCTGAAAAGCGTAAAAAGGCGAGTGATAATATTTGGGATGACGCTTTCGCTCGATTCAATACCGGAAGTTCAATCTACAGTCCGAATGGAAATCAGGGCGTTAAGCACTGTGTTTGGGAGCCAGAACATGATAAAGAGGAGGAGGACAAGGATGGCAAAATCATCATCATCAAAGATCCATATATAAATGCTAAAGGTTGCAATTATGCAAAACAGATTCGGAGTTATATAGAAAGCATGCCCTGGAATTCAGTAAGCAATTGATCAGCGAGGAAATACACAGATGTTGACCGATCGAATTTTTACTACGGGATTTTCACGCAGGATCGGATTGTTTCTGGCGATGTTGCTTGCGCTGTCGTTAATTGTCGGTGTTGTGTTTTTCTTTGGTTCGTCACCGGTTTGGTACGGTTATGTGGTTGGCGAGGATCGAAAGATCTACATGGTCAACCTGGACAGCGGTGAAGTGGAGTGGGTATCGAGAGCTTTCGATCAGATCGGACGGCCGAACTCGTTGGAGATCAATCGCCGGGATTCGATCTTGTACGTCGGCAGCGACAGTATGGGTTTCAGGCCGCTTGACTATGTGCCGCTGCTGGCGGTGAGGCTGAATGAAACGGCGGATATAGTATTCGAATCTTACGTTGAACCGTTCGAAGATCTGCCGATGACTTCTTTTGGCATGCGTAGCAGCAGCGCGGTGATTTGGTTGTGCATGAATCCGGCGGCGGAAGTATTGTACGTGGGGTATGTAGGTGATAGAGAATTAACGACGATAGTGGATCCACTGACCGGGGAGGCTATTGGCCGATTGGACATTCCCGTGCTCAAGCAATACGAGATTTCTCCCGATGGGACCGAGGCGGCGGTGATTTATCCGAGTGGATCACGAGTTAGCTCAAATGGGGATGTACGGGAATGGCCTGGTGGAGTAACCACGAGGAGCTTGGTCACGGGTGAAACGGTGATGCCGTTAATGGAACTGGAAGACAACCAAGGACTGAATCCGCCCTGGGCCCAGTTGCGGGATAACCTTGTTTATGTGGGCAACCATCGCAGCATTGGGGTATATGACAGGGAAAGCGGCGAACAGTTGTCCAAGTATGATTTTATTGATGAGAATTTTCGCACCGGCTATTCCGTACAAAATTACGCCACGCAAATTCCCGGACGGGACGATGTCGTGATGTCCTTCGGTAACTACGTGACCGTGTTCGACCCCATCACCGCCGAAGTCAAATCCAGAACGTACATCGGGGATGGGGATATGCTGATAACCGAAGTGGTTGTCACGGACAAGCCGTTAATCCCAGCGGATTGATGATAAGGGGCCAGGGTATGCCCGCCAGTAATGGCGCAACTGCTGGGCGCGATCTTGTTCCCGAGCATGATTTACGACAATGAAAGCGAAAGCCTGACTTTCTCCTGGAGTTCCCGCTCCGCCACCGACAACAGTTCCAGCGCCAATTGCTGTAGCACTGCCATCGCTAATAAATTCGCGAGCGGCGCGGCGCCGCATCGGCGCTGATCGAGGGTTTCGCGGGTGACTGCCATGGGACATCCATCACGCTTTCGCGATTCAAATTTTGCTTGGTTGCGAGAAGTTCAATCTACAGTCCGAATGGAAATCAGGGCGTTAAGCACTGTGTTCGGGAGCCAGAACATGATAAAGAGGAGGAGGACGAGGACAAGGATGGCAAAATCATCATCACCGAAGATCCATATGTAAATGCTAAAGGTTGCAATTATGCAAAACAGATTCGGAGTTATATAGAAAGCATGCCCTGGAATTCAGTAAGCAATTGATCAGCGAGGAAATACACAGATGTTGACCGATCGAATTTTTACTACGGGATTTTCACGCAGGATCGGATTGTTTCTGGCGATGTTGCTTGCGCTGTCGTTAATTGCCGGTGTTGTGTTTTTCTTTGGTTCATCACCGGTTTGGTACGGTTATGTGGTTGGCGAGGATCGAAAGATCTACATGGTCAACCTGGACAGCGGTGAAGTGGAGTGGGTATCGAGAGCTTTCGATCAGATCGGACGGCCGAACTCGTTGGAGATCAATCGCCGGGATTCGATCTTGTACGTCGGCAGCGACAGTATGGGTTTCAGGCCGCTTGACTATGTGCCGCTGCTGGCGGTGAGGCTGAATGAAACGGCGGATATAGTATTCGAATCTTACGTTGAACCGTTCGAAGATCTGCCGATGACTTCTTTTGGCATGCGTGGCAGCAGAGCCGTGGTTAATTTGCGTCTGAATCCGGTGGCGGAAGTATTGTACGTGGGGTATATCGGTCATAGAGAATTACGGACAATAGTGGATCCACTGACCGGGGAGGCTATTGGCCGATTGGACATTCCCGTGAGAAAGCAATACGAGATTTCTCCCGATGGGACCATGGTGGCGGAGATTTTTCCGAGTGGATCACGAGTTAACTCAAATGGGGATGTGCGGGAATGGCCTGGTGGAGTGGGCACGAGGAGTCTGGTGACGGGCGAGAGAGTGATTCCTTTAATAGAGTTGGAAAACAATCAAGGACTGAACCCACCCTGGGCCCAGTTGCGGGATAACTTTGTTTTTGTGGGCAACCATCGCAGCATTGGGGTATATGACAGGGAAAGCGGTGAACAGTTGTCCAAGTATGATTTTATTGATGAGAATTTTCGCACCGGCTATTCCATTCAAGATTACGCCACGCAAATTCCCGGACGGGACGATGTCGTGATGTCCTTCGGTAGCTCCGTGATCGTATTCGACCCCATCACCGCCGAAGTCAAATCCAGAACGCGCATCGGGGATGGGGATATGCTGATAACCGAAGTGGTTGTCACGGACAAGCCGTTAATCGCCGCGGATTGATGATAAGGGCGCCAGGGTATGCCCGCCAGTAATGGCGCAACTGCTGGGCGCGATCTTGTTCCCGAGCATGATTTACGACAATGAAAGCGAAAGCCTGACTTTCTCCTGGAGTTCCCGCTCCGCCACCGACAACAGTTCCAGCGCCAATTGCTGTAGCACTGCCATCGCTAATAAATTCGCGAGCGGCGCGGCGCCGCATCGGCGCTGATCGAGGGTTTCGCGGGTGACTGCCATGGGACATCCATCACGCTTGCGTGATTCAATTTCTGCTTGGTTGCGAGAAGTTCAATTTACAGTCCGAATGGAAATCAGGGCGTTAAGCACTGTGTTCGGGAGCCAGAACATGATAGAGAGGAGGACGAGGATGGCAAAATCATCATCACCGAAGATCCATATGTAAATGCTAAAGGTTGCAATTATGCAAAACAGATTCGGAGTTATATAGAAAGCATGCCCTGGAATTCAGTAAGCAATTGATCAGCGAGGAAATACACAGATGTTGACCGATCGAATTTTTACTACGGGATTTTCACGCAGGATCGGATTGTTTCTGGCGATGTTGCTTGCGCTGTCGTTAATTGCCGGTGTTGTGTTTTTCTTTGGTTCGTCACCGGTTTGGTACGGTTATGTGGTTGGCGAGGATCGAAAGATCTACATGGTCAACCTGGACAGCGGTGAAGTGGAGTGGGTATCGAGAGCTTTCGATCAGATCGGACGGCCGAACTCGTTGGAGATCAATCGCCGGGATTCGATCTTGTACATCGGCAGCGACAGGATGGGTTTCAGGCCGCTTGACTATGTGCCGCTGCTGGCGGTGAGGCTGAATGAAACGGCTGATATAGTATTCGAGTCTTACGTTGAACCGTTCGAAGATCTGCCGATGACTTCTTTTGGCATGCGTAGCAGCAGAGCCGTGGTTAATTTGCGTCTGAATCCGGTGGCGGAAGTATTGTACGTGGGGTATATCGGTCATAGAGAATTACGGACAATAGTGGATCCACTGACCGGGGAGGCTATTGGCCGATTGGACATTCCCGTGAGAAAGCAATACGAGATTTCTCCCGATGGGACCATGGTGGCGGAGATTTTTCCGAGTGGATCACGAGTTAACTCAAATGGGGATGTGCGGGAATGGCCTGGTGGAGTGGGCACGAGGAGTCTGGTGACGGGCGAGAGAGTGATTCCTTTAATAGAGTTGGAAAACAATCAAGGACTGAACCCACCCTGGGCCCAGTTGCGGGATAACTTTGTTTTTGTGGGCAACCATCGCAGCATTGGGGTATATGACAGGGAAAGCGGTGAACAGTTGTCCAAGTATGATTTTATTGATGAGAATTTTCGCACCGGCTATTCCGTTCAAGATTACGCCACGCAAATTCCCGGACGAGACGATGTCGTGATGTCCTTCGGTAGCTCCGTGATCGTATTCGACCCCATCACCGCCGAAGTCAAATCCAGAACGCGTATCGGGGATGGGGACGTCCTGATAACCGAAGTGGTTGTCACGGACAAGCCGTTAATCGCCGCGGACCGAAATACAACGGTTACTTTTTAGCGATCATGACAACAGAGTTTGAAGATGGATTTTGTCGCTTCGGACACAAGCCATTTAATTTTCAGGCTGCAAGTCACTCACACTCCGCATCCGGCGCTGTCAACGACGCAAGCATTACCGAGGTATACAGATGGGCAATGCTCGAATCTGGTGTACGGATGATTTGAGTCGCGCGGTGGTTCACTGGTGAAATTGGGTTAGACGATCCAGTAATCAGCAATAGGAGCGCACCGCACATGAGCAAAGATAATGTAGATTCCCTGTCGGTGCCAGAGTCTGGCGTCCCCGCCATCCATTAACCGACCTGCTGTGCCGGAACGCCAAGCGTCTGCTGGAGGTTGCCGTGGCGGCGGAGTTCGAGGGATACCTTTCCGCCTTCAGCGAGGAGCGGCTGCCGAACGGGCGTCGTCGAGTGGATTGCTACGGCTATCTTCCCGAACGGAAGATTCTGAAGGGGATCGGCGGTGTGGAAGTAGCCGTGCCGAGCGCGCTTTCGACCGCTGGCTGGCGTGATTTCAGGACAAGTACCCGAAGCGGCCGGATATCTGAGCCGGGAGCAGGAGAAGCTATTGGCCTTTTATGACTGACCAGTCAAACACTGGACGCGCCTGCGCATGACGAACGTGATCGAATCGGCGTTCGCGAGGATCCGCCACCGTAGTTCGCGGACCAAGGGCTGCGTCACGCGGACGACGATGTTGTCAATGATTTACAAGATGGGAATGAGTGCCGAGAAATCCTGGAAGCGCCTACGCGGCTTCCGCTAACTTGGCAAGGTCATCGAGGGAGTAAAGTTCAGGGACGGCGAAGAAGTGATCAATGAAATCTACAAAGAGGCCGCATGACCGTTCTGTCGTACGCCAGATTTTACTATATCTCGGAGATCGGGTGTGACGGGAACTTCTGGCGGAAATGCGGGGTATATTCGTGAGGCAGTATCTGAGCAATTGGACAGATTCATTCTCGAATACCTGCGGGTAAACGAATCATCCTGTAACTGATCCAGTCTTTGGCTGCATAGATATCGGAAAATATTTGACCGGCGCGTGACTGGTGGCTAAGTCGGTTGAGTCGAAAATGGGTTTTGGACCATGACGCTGCCGTATATGCGGCCGTCCTGAAAATCTTCCGATATCAATTCCGCTATACCGTAGGCTTCCGCATAGGCTCAAAGGTGTGCATCGAACCACCAAAGTTAATAGGCGGCCGCCCCCGGAATTGCTGTCCGCGGGAGATTTGATCGGGATAAATAACGGGGAATTGCGCCATCAGTTCCTCGGCTTCGCGGCGGGCGTCAAGCGGTTCCAGCAATCGATTTTTTTCACCGCCGCGCGTAGTCGCGGCGACAAATTCCAGGATCGCCCGATGAGGGATTCGCGCGGTGCCGTCGAGAAGCCTTTCGCGCGGCAACGAATTAGCGATTTCCTGCTGTTCGGGAAATCTCGAATCGAATCTGTACACCAGAACGTTGGTATCAATCAGTACTCGATGCGCCACGCCGATAAAGCTCTGCTCGGGTCCATGATCTCTCATCGTCAGACGCGCTGCTGGTAGCGCGCCGACGATGACGCTGGCGGTTGGTGGCGGCATCGAACAATCGCAACCGGGCATCAAGCCCGAGACCGCCGTTGGTATCCAGTGCGTGAGGAGGAAGGACGCGAATGATTTCTCCGGCTTCTTCGAATTGGATGTCGTCGCCAGGTTGGACGCCATACTTGTCGGCCAGGATCTTGGGGATGGTTACCTGTAATTTGCTGATGATTTTGCTCATGTCCTTACTTTAGCAAGGACTGTTTCCTTGTCAAAAGTCGGCGTGTAATTCCTTCGGCGCCCCGATAAGGGATTAAGGTTTAAGTGTGAAGCCCGTTGTGATATAAAGCGTCGCGCCCGGCGCTGGGCAAAGCCGCGCCGGCGCAAGCAATATCAACTTAATGTCGCACACGCACCGGCACATGTGTTCCGGGTGCTCCCTTCCCGACGGGACGGGAGTTGAGCCATGGGGTGTGTGGAGGCCTAACCCGAAGGAAACAGTTATGTCTGTAAGTATGAAAGAAATGCTGCGCGCTGGCGTGCATTTCGGTCACCAGTGCCGCTACTGGAACCCCAAGATGGAGCCGTACATATTCGGTTCCCGCAACAAGATTCACATCATTAATCTCGAAGCCACGATTCCGGCGCTGGAAGCAGCCCTGAAGCAGGTTTCGGAATTCACGTCCAAGGGCAAGAAGGTGCTCTTCGTCGGCACCAAACGCGCGGCCGCGAAGATCGTTCGCCGGGAGGCGGAGCGATGCGAAATGCCCTATGTCAATCATCGCTGGCTGGGTGGCATGCTCACCAATTACAAGACCATCCGGGGCTCCATACGCCGGCTCAAGGAGCTTGAGGAACAGGCGCAGGACGGCACCTTCGATCGCTTGACCAAGAAGGAAGCGCTGATGCTGATCCGGGCGCGCAAGAAACTTGAGCGCAGTATCGGCGGTATCAAGGAGATGGGCGGATTGCCGGATGCCCTGTTCGTAATCGATGTCGAACACGAGCGCATCGCGGTCACCGAAGCCAATAGCGTCAAGATTCCGGTAATCGGCGTAGTCGATACAAATGCCGATCCCGAAGGCGTTCAATACGTAATTCCCGGCAATGACGACGCCATTCGCGCCATCGAACTGTACGCTACGGCATTGGCCGAAGCTTGTCTTGAAGGCCGCAGGCGCGCCGCCTCGCTTGATGACGGCAGCGAGTTCATTGAAATCGAAGAAGAACCCGAACCTGAAGTCGAAAAGGTTCCCGCCCGCGTCAAGCGCAAGCGGACCATAACTGAAAAGACCTCGGAAGCGGAGATGGCGGAAGCTGCGGCGCCGGAAGCGACGAAACCGGAGACAGCGGAATCGGCGGTGGCGGAACC
This sequence comes from uncultured Pseudohongiella sp., assembly GCA_951812715.1. Lineage (GTDB taxonomy): Bacteria > Pseudomonadota > Gammaproteobacteria > Pseudomonadales > Pseudohongiellaceae > UBA9145. The sequence goes on from OX638323.1 coordinate 19,252, forward strand.
GGAGGCAGCGGAATCGGCGGCGGCGGAACCGGAGGCAGCGGAATCGGCGGCGGCGGAACCGGAGGCAGCGGAATCGGCGGCGGCGGAACCGGAGGCAGCGGAATCGGCAGCGACGGAACCGAAGGCGGCGAAACCGGCAGCGGCAGTAACGGAAGCTAAAGAGGCGAAGGCGGTAAAACCGAAAGCGGGAACTGAAAAAGCCGCCAAGCCGAAAGCAGCCGCGGCAAAACCGGCCGGGAAAGCAAGCAAGAAATGAGCGATTTTTCGAGGAATCAAGCCTAATGGCACAGATAACGGCGAGCATGGTCAGGGAATTGCGGAAGCGCACTGGTCTGGGCATGATGGATTGCAAGAAGGCGCTGGTGAATGTCGCCGGCGACATGGATCAGGCGATCGAACACCTGCGCAAGGTAAGCGGCTTGAAAGCGGCGAAGAAAGCCGAGCGTATCGCTGCCCAGGGCGTGGTGCGGTCCCGGTTGGCCGAAGACGGTAGCCGCGGCGTACTGATAGAAGTGAACTGTGAAACGGATTTCGTGGCCAAGGACGATAACTTTCTGGCCTTCGCGGAAAACTGTCTGGCCGCGGCGTTCGCCGAACCCGAGCTGGATGCGGCGGGACTGCTGGCTAGCGGGTTGGATAATGCGCGCGAGAAATTGATCCAGAAGATTGGCGAGAACGTCAATCTGCGCCGGGTCGCCCAGGTAACCGCGGATGCCGGCGGGATGGTAGGCGGTTATGTGCACGGCAACCGCAAGATTGGTGTGTTAGTTGTCCTGAGCGGCGGCGATGAGAGCCTTGCGCGCGATGTCGCCATGCATGTCGCGGCGATGAATCCCCTGGTCGTGCGCGGCGAAGACGTGCCCGCGGATGTGCTCGCGAAGGAATCCGAAATCTATGCCGCCCAGGCGCGGGAATCCGGTAAGCCGGAGGCCATAATCGAGAAAATGATATCCGGGCGCCTGCGCAAGTTCGTTGCCGAGGTCAGCTTGCTGCAACAGCCATTCGTCAAGAATACCGATACCAGTGTCGGCGATCTGGTGCGAGGCGCCGGCGCCGATGTGATGCGGATCGTGCGCTTTGAAGCGGGCGAAGGCATAGAAAAGAAGCAGGAAGATTTTGCCACTGAAGTCGCCGCCCAAATGGAAAAGCTTTAATTTAGTCAGAGTTTCGCGCGGCACATGGACGCGCCGCCGGATTTGATGGGTGAAGGCAAGCGTTTTCGAAGCGTAGCTTCGAGCGCGGCCGCAACGACACGGAGCTGCGCTCCGTGACTGGCGCAGGCCATTGAATCCGTGAGCAAAACAAAACCACGCTCGGTTTGCGGCAATGAATGATTCCAGGGACGGAATTATTCAGAGAATAAAAGCCGGCTAGCTGAACGGAGAACCGCGAATGCCCGCTAATCGGAATCAAACCGGATTGAGCGCCAGTTACCGCCGCATTCTGTTGAAACTGAGTGGAGAAGCGCTGAGCGGCGCCGCTGGTTTCGGCATTGACGCCGGAGTGCTGCGAAGTACGGCGGAACAAGTCGGCGAGGTTATCGAACTGGGCGTGCAGACCGGTATTGTCATAGGCGGCGGCAATCTGTTTCGCGGGGTCGGCGGTCAGGTCAGCGGCGTTGACCGCATTACCGGCGACCATATGGGAATGCTCGCCACGATAATGAATTCCCTGGCCTTGCGCGACGCGTTGGAAAGCGCCGGCGCGCCAGCGCGGATTCTTGCGGCCACCGGCATCGCGGGCGTTGTCGAGCAGTTTGATCGCAATACCGCGATCCGCTATCTGGAAGAGGGCAAGGCCGTGATCTTTTCCGGGGGCACCGGCAATCCACTGTTCACCACCGATTCCGCGGCCTGCTTGCGTGGCATCGAAATTGGCGCCGAAATCATTTACAAGGCTACCCGGGTGGACGGCGTATACTCAGCGGACCCGGAACGTGATTCGGCAGCGGTCAAATACGATGCATTGGGTTATGATTCGGTGATTAAGGAGAAGCTGGAAGTCATGGATCTGACCGCGATCTGTCTGGCCCGGGACAATGGCGTGCCGATCAGGGTATTTGACATGACCCGGGCAGGGGCATTGCGCGAGAATGTAACGGGCAAGCCAAACGGCACTCTCATTGAATGAAGAAGCCCTGTTTGTCGAAGCTTTCGCGCGGAACATGATGTGCGTAGTGAATTAAATGGTGCAATATATTGATTTGTAGGGGTAAACATAACCAAACTTTTGTTTTGCGCCAATTAAAGAATTGCAGGAAAGGAATTGTTCGGAGCACGCTTATTACCGGAGACGGGAGATGATCGAGGAAATCATGCAGGATGCGGAAGAGCGGATGGGTAAAAGCATCATCGCGCTGGAGAACGCTTTCAAGCGGATTCGCACCGGCCGGGCGCATCCGGCGATTCTGGAAAGCGTCATGGTCTCCTATTACGGAACGGAAACCCCACTCAATCAATTGGCGGCGATCCATGTGGAAGAAGGCCGTTCGCTGCTGATCACGCCTTGGGAAAAGTCCATAATCGGCGATATCGAAAAGGCCATTCTCAAATCCGATCTCGGTCTGAATCCGTCGAATAACGGCGATGCCATTCGCGTGCCGATGCCGCCGCTGACCGAGGAAACCCGCCGCGAATGCGACAAACAGGCCAGGAGCGAGGCGGAATCTGCCCGCGTGGCGATCCGCAATATCCGCCGCGACGCCAACTCCGATATCAAGGAACTTGCCAGGGAAAAGGAAATCAGCGAAGACGAAGCGCGGCGCGCGGAAGATCGCATGCAGAAATTGACCGACAAAAATATCGATAGCGTCGAAACCGCATACAAGGCGAAAGAAGCCGACTTGTTGTCCATGCACTGATCGGCCGTTTGCATGGCGCGGGGAAGCTTTGATCTATCAAGTCTTCCGCGCGGCAAAATGGATTTGCCGCCTGGTTTTGGGGCGCAAGCCATGGAACCCGAGAGCAAAACAAAACCACCGCTCGTTTTGCGATAATGAGCAATTCCATGGAAGGATTTGTTCAGCAATATCAGAGTAAATCCGAGTAATGACATCCGGCCAATCCAAATACCTGCCTGAACATCTCGCCATCATCATGGATGGCAACAATCGTTGGGCCAAGGGCAGGGGTTTGCCGGTCAAGGCGGGACACCGCCATGGCGCGGCAACGGCAAGGGATATCGCATTTTCCTGCGTGCGCCGCAAGATTCCCTGTCTGACGCTGTTCGCCTTTAGCAGTGAAAACTGGATTCGTCCCGCGCATGAGGTGCAGGGGCTGATGGCGCTTTTCCTGTCGGTATTGCGGCGCGAGGAAGTGAACCAGTTGCACAAGGCCAATGCACGCCTGCGCTTCATCGGTAACCGCGACTCGTTTTCCGCGCGGATTCAGGAAAACATGGCGGAAGTCGAGGAATTAACCCGCAACAATTCCGGCACTCGGGTCACCGTGGCCGCGGACTACGGCGGACGCTGGGATATCACCAACGCCATGCGCCAGGTTGCCGAAGAGGTTCTTGACAGTGGTCTGAGCACAGATGCGATAGACATCGATCTGGTGCATTCCTTCACCCAATTGAGTGACCTGCCTGAACCCGATCTCTGCATCCGCACCGGCGGCGAGCGCAGGATAAGCAATTTTTTGCTCTGGCAATTCGCCTATACTGAATTCTATTTCACGGAACGGCTGTGGCCCGATTTCGACGAAATCGAATTACAGAAAGCGATTGACGATTTTGCCAGCCGTCAGCGGCGCTTCGGCGGACACGACTGATGCTGGCGGCGGCCTTATGCTGAAACAGCGGGTCATCACGGCGATCGTGCTGATTGCGGTTACCAGCGCTGTCACCGTCTTGCTGCCGCCATTCTGGTTTGCGTTAGCGGTCAGCGCGGTCAGTCTTTCCGCCGGCTGGGAATGGAGTCGGCTTACGGGCTTGAACACGGTGCCCGCCAGACTGGGGTATGTGTTGTTGCTCCTGCTCGCCGGCGGAGCATTGTTCGCCATGCTTGGCATCGCGCCAGAGGCGCCGACGCCTGAACGGGGGAGCGCGGCGCTGGTGCTTGGCGCCGGCCTGCTTTTCTGGCTGGCGATCATTTTCATCCTGCGCGGCTATCCGGATAACCGCGACCGCTGGAACAGCGGCATTTGCGTTGGCGCGATGGGGTTGTTTGCCCTGTTACCGAGTCTGGTTGGCGTTGTCTATCTTAAATACGCGCTAACCGCCGGTTATCTGGTATTGGCGCTGGTGCTGCTGGTGGCAGCGGTCGATATCGCCGCCTTTTTTGTTGGCACCAGCTTCGGACGCCGCCGGCTCGCGTCGGCGCTCAGCCCGAAAAAATCCTGGGAAGGCGTCTGGGGCGGTCTCGCGATCTGTCTGGCGGTAGCCGCGGCGATGGCGTGGGCAATGCACCAATGGCTGCGACCGTTGCGAGTTTCGGATATGCTGCTGATAGCTGGATTGGCCTTGGTTACAACGGCTTTGTGCGTCATCGGCGATCTGTTTGAAAGCATGCTCAAGCGCAATCGCGACTCCAAGGACAGCGGCAGCCTGCTGCCTGGTCATGGTGGCTTGCTCGATCGGGTCGACGGGCTGCTGGCGGCGACACCGGCTTTCGTTCTTGGAATGATGGTCCTGCTGGAAGGAAACCTGAACTCATGAGCAGAAGCAAGGCCGTGGCGATCCTTGGCTCCACCGGTTCCATCGGCCGCAATACCCTTGAGGTTATCCGCGGGGACTCGGATATGCGGGTAGTCGCGCTGAGCGCGGATACCAATTGCGCGATACTTGCTGAACAATGCCGCGAATTCCAGCCGCGTTATGCGGTAATGGCGGATCCGAGCCGGGCCGGGGAATTGCGCGAGCGGCTGCGGACCGCGGGAGCGGCAACTGAAGTGCTGGCTGGCGCCGCGGAACTTTGCCGTATCGCCTGCCTGCCCGATGTCGATACCGTGATGGCGGCAATCGTCGGCGCCGCCGGGCTGGAATCCACCTTGAGCGCCATCCGGGCCGGAAAGAAGGTGCTGCTCGCCAACAAGGAGTCGCTGGTTATGGCCGGCGACCTGTGCATGGATCTGGCGCGCTCGACAGGAGCGCTGCTGATTCCGGTCGACAGCGAACACAATGCCATCTTCCAGTGTTTGCCGTTTTGCGACACGGCGCTGGGGTCGGAGCAGACCAAGCATGTGAAAAAGCTGGTATTGACCTGTTCCGGCGGGCCCTTTCTGCGCACGCCGGCGGAACGGTTCGAGGCGATTACGCCGCAACTCGCCTGCAACCATCCGAAATGGAATATGGGGGCGAAGATCTCGGTCGACTCCGCGACCTTGATGAACAAGGGTCTGGAAGTCATCGAGGCCTGCTATCTGTTCGATATGGAAGTCGAGTGCGTGGAGGTCCTGATACATCCCCAGTCGATCGTACACTCCATGGTGCATTTTGAAGACGGCTCGGTATTGGCTCAGCTTGGCGCGCCCGATATGCGAATTCCGATCGCCTGCGCCCTGGCCTGGCCGGAGCGCATGCCGTCCGGGGCGGATACCGTGAATTTGGTCGCCGAAGAGGCGCTTGAATTCAAGCATCCGGACCTTGAACGCTTTCCCTGCCTGGGTCTGGGGCTGGATGCCGCGCGCCAGCGGGGACTGCGGCCGGCGGTGGTGAATGCCGTCAATGAAGTCGCGGTAAGAGCTTTTCTGGCGGGTAAATTGCCGTTTTCACGCATAGCAGGGCTAATCGAGTCAGTTTCGTCTAAAATACCTTGTGGCAAGGCCGACTCTCTAGCTATTATTCTGGAAGTTGACGGGATTGCCAGAACCTATGCTAACGAGTTGATTCATAAACGTATTTAGCTGTTTGTAGCAATCCGAAAACGGGCGCGGGAGGCACTGGAAAGGAGACTATGGCGGATTTCCTGATAGCAATATTGGCATTGCTGGTCACCTTGGGAATTCTGGTGACCTTCCACGAATACGGTCATTTCTGGGTGGCGCGGCGGTGTGGCGTGAAGGTGCTGCGATTTTCCGTCGGTTTCGGCAATCCGCTGAAAAGCTGGATCGGCAAGGATGGCACCGAATACGCTATCGCTCCGATTCCGTTGGGCGGCTACGTCAAGATGCAGGGAATGGAGGACACCTCCCTGGTTGACCCAGCTTCCGTGCCAGACTCCGAGCGCAATAGCTCTTTCGCCTGCAAGCCGCTATGGCAGCGCGCCGCCATCGTAGCCGCCGGGCCAGGCGCCAATTTGTTGCTGGCCTTCATCATCTTCTGGCTGATTAATATCAGTTTCGGCAACACCGGCATTGCTCCCGTGGTGCGGGACGTGGTGGAGGATTCTCCGGCGCAGTTGGCCGGATTGCGGGTCGGAGACCGCATTCTGGCGGTAAATGGCCGCGACACCGCTACCTGGCGGGAAGTGAATATGCAATTGCTGTCGCGATTGGGCGAAACCGGCGAAATCGCCTTGAACATAGCGCCTGCTTCAGGCGCCCGGCCGATGACTGTCGGCATACCCGTGGAAGCCTGGCTGAGCGCCGACACCGAACCACGGCCGGTGTCGGATCTGGGTATCGTGGAACTGCTGGTGCCCGCGCGCATCGGGCTGGTCGAGGCAGGCGCGCCAGCCGCTGTCGGTGGACTGCGGGAAAACGATCTCGTCGTAGCCGCGGGCGGTCTTCCCGTGCGCGATTGGTCGCATTGGGTGCGCATTATCCGGGCCAATCCGGAACTTGATCTGAATGTCGTGGTCGAAAGAGCAGGCGCCACGACGGAATTGCTGTTGCGGCCCGAAGCCATCACCGCTGAAGATGGTTCCGTCCATGGCAGAATTGGCGCCGGCGTGGCGAGCGTAAGACCGCTTGATCTGCTGCCGCCGGACGCGGTGCTGGAATTCCGCTATGGGTTGCTGGGCGCCGTTGGGCCAGCCCTGTCGGAAACCTGGGACAAGTCGTTGTTCGTGCTCGATTCCATCCGGAAAATGTTGGTGGGGCTGATATCGGTGGAACATATCAGCGGACCGATCACGATTGCCCAGGTGGCCGGAGAAACCGCCACCATCGGCCTGGAAACCTATTTGGGATTTCTGGCGCTGTTGAGCATATCGATCGCGATACTCAACCTGTTGCCGATTCCCATGCTGGATGGCGGCCACCTGTTTTTCTTTCTGGTGGAAGCGGTGATCAGGCGGCCTTTGCCGGAAGCTTTGCAAGCCTGGAGCCTGCGCTTCGGCATGGCTATGGTGCTGGGGATAATGGTGCTAGCTTTCTATAATGATTTCAATCGCCTGCTTTGAAGACCACGAATTTCCGCAACATAACCATCGACAGGATCTGAACCAGTCATAATTATGAAGAATGCCCTTTTTCTTTTCCTCGCGGCGGCATTTTTAGTCCGTCCCGCGCTCGCCCAGAATTTCACTATCGCCGACATCATCGTTGACGGCTATCAGCGCATCACTCCCGGCATCATTTACAACTTGCTGCCTTTGGGAATTGGCGATGAGGTCACGCCGCAAACGTCGGCACTGATCATCCGGGCGCTCGCTGCTTCGGAATATTTCGATGCGGTCGAGGTATCCCGGGAGGGCAATATTCTGGTCATAACCGTGCAAGAGCGTCCTTCGGTGGCGGAAATCACTATCGAAGGCAACAGCGTGCTGGAAACCGAGGACATCATCGAGAACATGGCCACGGCGGATATCGCCGAAGGCGAGATTTTCACCCGCGCCTCTCTCGAAGCGATCCGTCAGGGCATCCAGGAAGTTTATTCGTCCCGCGGGCGGTACGGCGCGGCGGTGGATATCGAAGTCGAGGAACTGCCGCGCAACAGGGTTTCGATCAGCCTGGACATCAATGAAGGCGAGGAATCGCGGATTCGCCAGATCAATATAGTCGGCAACGACTCCTTTGACGATGAAACCTTGCTTGATCTGTTCGAATTGGGGCCCAAGCCCTGGTACCTGTTTCTCAGTCGCCGGGACCGCTATTCGCGCGAGCAGTTTTCCGGCGACCTGGAACGACTCGAATCCTTCTATCTCGACAGCGGCTATGTGGAATTCAATATTGAGTCGACGCCGATTTCGATTACGCCGGATCGGCGCGAGGTCTATATCACCATCAATGTGCTGGAAGGGAACCAGTTCGTCATCAATGAAGTCGATCTTGCGGGGGATCTGGTCGATGCCGAGGCGATATTGCGCGCGGCCATTTTCGTGCGTCCCGAACAGATTTATTCCCAGGCGCTGGTGACGGGAACCGAGGAAATCATGGTGCAATTCCTCGGCAATCTCGGCTATGCCTTCGCCGAAGCCACCGGTGTGCCAAATGTCAACGATGACGGCTCGGTGGACGTGACCTTCGTTATAGAACCCGGCAATCGCACCTATGTCAATCGCATCAATTTCAACGGCAATACTTCAACCGCCGACGACGTGCTGCGGCGAGAGATGCGCCAGCTAGAGGCGGCGCCAGCCTCAAGCTTGCAGATCGAACAGTCGAAAGTGCGGCTGGAACGTCTGGGCTATTTCGAAACCGTGGAAGTGGCAACCGAGGAAGTGCCCGGAACCGTGGATCAGGTCGATGTCAATTTCGACGTGGTCGAGCAGAATTTCGGCGCAATCAGTTTCCAGGTCGGCACCGGCGGCAGTGGCGACTTTTTCATCAGCTCGAATCTGCAGGCGCAGAATTTCCTTGGCACCGGCCGCACGGTTGCGGTTGGCGTCAACCGAAGCCGCTTCATCAAGTCGCTGAATTTCCAGTACATCGATCCCTATTTCACTCCAGACGGCGTGAGCCGGGGCATGAGCCTTTATGTTCAGGAAATAGATTCGCCGTTCAATGTGGCCAATTTCAATACCTCTTCCTATGGCGCATCGGTCAGTTTCAGTTATCCACTAAGCGAAATTTCGGTGCTGGGATTCGATCTCGGATTCACCCATACCGAACTCTCCTCTGGATTGGGTTCGGTACAGGAAATCGTGGCTTCGCCGACGCTGTTTCCGAATGTGGACAAGTATCTGATTTCACCGGCGAACCCGGATCCGGCGCGAGGTCCGGTCATGGATGCGGTGCTTGGCGACGTCAGCATGCTTACCGCGGAGCAACTTCGAGCCAATCCCGATCCGGGATTCGTCGACCGCTACGGCGACAGCTTCGATAACATCAGCCTTAGCGGCAACTGGTTCCGCAACACGTTGAATCGCGGCCAACTCGCCAATGATGGCATGCTGCATAACCTGGGTCTGGAAGTTACGCTTCCCGGCAGCGATCTCCAATATGCGAGGCTGTCCTATTCCAATCAGATTTACTGGCCGTTGAATCGGGAACGCTCCTGGGTATTGGGTTTGCGCACTAATATCGGGTATGGCATCGGCTATGGCGACACCAAACAGTTGCCGTTCTTCAATCACTATTTCGCCGGCGGACTGAGCGCCGCCGGCGTGGTGCGGGGCTTTGAAGAGAACAGTCTCGGGCCGCGCAGCACGGCAGGCGCCCGTTATTTGACCGCGACTGGCATCTCACTGTTGAAGGACGAAGCTGGCGACATCCTGCTCAATGAAGACGGCTCGGCCCAGGGATTCGAGAGAGACTTCGCTTACCAGTCCGAACCGCTTCGCGACAGCATGGGCAACCCGGTGCTCGATGGCATGGGCAACCCGGTGCCGGCGCTGGCAGTGGAGAATTTCTTTCTGCATGAGGATTACGACAGCTTTGGTGGTAACATACTGTCCACGGCGACATTGGAACTGTTGTTCCCGGTGCCTTTTGTCGATGAAGTGTCGAATCAATTGCGGACTTCGCTATTCATCGACGCGGGCAATGTGTTCTCATCCCATTGCACCGAACGGCAGCGGGCGTTACAGAATTGTGCGAATTTTGACTTTAGGGAGTTTCGCTATGCCGCCGGCTTGGCGGTTACGTATTTGTCGCCATTCGGTCCGCTGACTTTCTATTTGGCGCAGCCATTTGGAAAGGAAGGGGATGACACCAAGACTTTTGACTTTACCGTGGGAACCGGTTTTTAGTTTACGGACGCTGAATAGCGGGAGACGCGACAGCTACGCCGGAACGCCGCGGTGATGCAGTTGGAGATAAACTTTGAAATACATTAAGTATCTAATTGCCTGTCTGGCCATGGCGACTATTACACAAGGAGCCTTGGCGCAGGATACCAAGATCGGCATTCTCAACCCCTTGCGGGCACTGTTTGCCTCTGACGCGGCAGCGGTCATTCAGCAGGAACTCGAAGCTGAACTGGCGCCGGATCAGGAACGGGCGACCGAGTTGACGGAACAGCTCACCACGCTGGCCGAGGAATTTCAGCAGAACGAAGCGATCATGACCGAAGATGAAAAGCGGCGCATGAATTCCGACGCCCAGGATCTGCAGGTACAATTGCAGTTGATCCAGGAGCGGGTGCAAACCGCGCTGAACGAAAGAAATCAGGCGTTCCTGGAAAGCATGCAGGAACAACTCGCGAACGCGGTGTCAGAGGTTGTCGCCGAAGGCGGCTTCGATCTTATCCTGAATACCGAAAGCGCGCCGTATTTCGCGCCGGTGCTCGACATTACCGCGCGGGTCACCGCCAAATTGAACGAACTAACCCAAAGCGAATAGCGGGTAGCGCCGATCGGACCCGCATCAGGTGTCGTCAACAATACGCATAAAACTGTCACGGTTGGCGGAATTGCTGGAAGTAAAACTGGAAGGTGACGGCGAATGCGAGATCAGCGGGCTCGGTACGCTGGCGGACGCCGTTCCCGGCCAATTGAGCTTTCTTTCCAATCCCGCCTATGCCGGTCAGCTTGCCGCTACCCGCGCGTCCGCGGTCATTATTGATGAAAAGTCCTGCGACGCCTGCCCGACGAACAAGCTGATCAGCGCCCGGCCCTATGCGACTTTCGCCCGCGCCAGCGAAATTTTCCATGCCGAGGAAATGCCGGCGCCGGGCATACATCCTTCCGCCATCGTGCATTCCGGCGTCAATCTCGACGCGACGGTAAGCGTCGGTCCGAACTGCGTAATCGAAGCCGGCGCCAGGATTGGCGCAAATTCCATAATTGGTCCGGGCTGCATTGTCGGAGAAGCTTGCCAGCTTGGAGATTCCTGCGATTTGAGGCGCGCGGTGGTGTTGTATCCTCGCGTGGTTCTGGGCCGCAATGTGCGGATAGACGCCAACAGCGTCATCGGCGCCGATGGCTTCGGCTATGCCTTTGACGGAGAAAAATCAAGGAAGATTCATCATGGCGGTTCGGTGCGAATCGGCGACGATGTCGAAATCGGCGCTGGCACCACTATTGACCGCGGGGTCCTGGACGACACGATTATCAGCAACGGAGTCAAGATCGATAACCAGGTGCAGATCGGACACAACTGCGTGATCGGCGAACATACGGTAATCTGCGGCTGCACCGCCATCGCCGGCAGCGTGGTTATCGGCCGGTATTGCATCATGGGGGGCGCGTCCGGAGCAGTAGGGCATATCACTATCGCGGATCGGGTCGAAGTGAGCGCAATGTCGCTTGTAAGCCGCAGCGTTACCGAAGCTGGCAGATATTCGTCAGGCACGGGACATATGAAAACCAGCCGCTGGAAACGGGTAATTACCCGCTTTCAGGAACTCGATGACATGGCTAACCGGCTGAAAGGTTTGGAAAAGCTGGTCAAGAAAGACTAGCATGGGCCACCCGGAGAACGGGCCGGTCGCTTAGCAGAGATTTGGACATGCTTTTGGATATTCAGGAAATCAAGGAATACCTGCCCCAGCGCTATCCTTTTTTGCTGGTAGACCGGGTCCTTGAAATGGAACCGGGCAAGTCCATTCTTGCCTGCAAGAACGTAACCGTGAACGAACCTTTCTTCATTGGTCATTTTCCGCACAAACCCATCATGCCCGGCGTACTGATCATTGAAGCATTGGCCCAGGCGGCGGGCGTGCTTGGATTCAAGAGTCAGGAAAAAAAGCCCGCCGATGGCTATCTGTATTATTTCGTCGGCGCGGACGAAGTACGTTTGCGCCGCCCCGTGGTGCCCGGTGACCAGTTGATGTTGCAGGTTAGCGTCATCAGCAATCGACGGGGTATCTACAAGTTCTTCGCCAAGGCCATGGTCGAGGGGCACTTGGTGGGTTCCATGAAAATCATTTGCGCCGAGAGGAAGGTGGATGTCGATTGACGGCAGCGCCAGCATCGATCCAACGGCGCGGATAGAAGAGGATGTCGAGATCGGGCCCGACGTGGTCGTTGGACCATGGAGCATAATCGGGTCCAATGTGTCCATCGGCGCGGGAACGATATTGCGCTCCCATGTCGTGATCCAGTCCAATTCCCGCATCGGCGGCGGCAACCTGTTCTTCCAATTCAGTTCCATCGGTGAAGACCCCCAGGACAAGAAATACCAGGGCGAGGAAACCTGGCTCGAAATCGGCGACGACAACATATTCCGCGAAGGCGTCACCGTGCATCGGGGCACCGGCAATGGCGGCGGTCTGACCAGCATCGGCAGCCGCAACCTGCTGATGGCCTATTCTCACGTCGCCCACGATTGCAAACTCGGCAACGATATCGTCTGCGCCAACAACGTAGGTCTTTGCGGCCATGTGTCCATCGATGATTTCGCCATACTCGGCGGCTATGCGGGGGTAAACCAGTTTCTTCGCATCGGCGCTCACTCCATGGTCGGCGGCATGACCCACGTGGTAAACGACGTGCCCGCGTTCGTCATTGTCAGCGGCCAGCCCGCGCTCGCACGCAGCATTAATTCGATCGGCATGAAGCGGCGCGACTTCGAACGCGAAGACATTGAATTGGTGAAGAAGGCGTTCAAGATCCTGCATTTACGCAATCTGACCTTGCAGGAAGCGGTGCCTCAGATCAGGGAACTCAGTGACAACAGCAAGGCGCTGAAAATCCTGATTGCATCTGTCGAATCCTCCCGCAAGGGCGTTCATCGCTAGCGGAATGACAGATTGTACGAGCCATCCCTGGCGCGACCCCGGTGGCTTCGTCTACCCCCAGCCTTGCCATCCATGGCAAATCGTTCGCCCCTCAAGAAGCGTTGCTTCTAGTCGGCTGCGCCGACCGGGCCTTACCCATCATTTCGGAATTGTCGCCGGCGAAAAATCCGGAGATATCCTCGGCGCCGGCCTCATGCGGGCCTTGCGCGAACTCTATCCCGCGGCGCGCTTCAGCGGCATCGGCGGTGTGGAAATGGAGCAGCTCGGCTGCGATTCACTGGCGCCCATGGAACGGCTTTCGGTAATGGGTCTGGTTGAGCCGCTCGGCCGATTGCCGGAACTGTTGCGGATCAAGCGCAACCTGGAAAGATTCTTCCTCAAGACCCGCCCAACGGCTTTCATCGGCATCGATTCACCCGATTTCAACCTGCGGCTGGCGGCGAACCTTCATAAAGGCGGCATCCGGACGATTCATTATGTAAGCCCCAGCATCTGGGCCTGGCGCGGGGGCAGAATCCGAGGCATTGCCGAATCGATCGACCTGATGCTGACGCTGTTTCCATTCGAGATCGACATTTATCGCGAGCATAACGTGCGAGTGCATTGCGTCGGCCATCCGCTGGCCGATGCGATTAGCCTGGAAGACAGCCGCGAACAGTCCCGGCGGGAACTTTCGCTCGATCCCGCGGCGACGGTAATTGCCCTGATGCCCGGCAGCCGCAAAAGCGAAATCACGCGCCTTGCGCCGATTTTCCTGGCGGCAGCCGCGGCGGCGCGGGAAAAGCATCCTGATCTGCGCTTCCTGATTCCCTGTTCGGGAGTCGAGAACCGCCGTTTGCTGGAGAAAATCATCGCACAAGGCGGATTCGCCGGTTTCGAATCGAGCCTGCTCGATCAATCCCATCAGGCTATTTCCGCCGCTGATTTCGTGATCTTGGCCTCGGGCACGGCGAGCCTGGAAGCCATGTTGCTGCGCCGGCCGATGGTGGTTTGTTACAAGCTTGCGCCATTGAGCTATGCGCTCGCCTCGCGCATCGTCAAGGTCGATCACATGGCGATTCCCAATCTGCTCGCCTCAGAGCGCCTCGTGCCCGAATACGTGCAAAAGGAAGTCAACAAGGAAAACTTGCTTAATGAAATCGAGCGATTCATGGCAAATCCCGTACCAGGCGAGGAATTACTGGAAAAATTCGCCGAGCAGCATCGCTTCCTGCGCAGAAACGCCTCGGAGCAAGCCGCCAATGCCATCCACGAACTGCTGATTGGGTGAGGGTGGGCCGGCAAAGCCGACGAAGCGGGACTTTTCGAGGTATGAACGGCTCCACCAGGGTGAAGATAGGCGTTTACCAAGCGCAACTTCGTGCGCGGGCCAAGCGCCACCGGGCAGTGCTTGGGTGAGGCTCGTTCGGCGTAGCCAGCGAATAGCACGGCTTTTCGAGAGTCGAACGATCCGACAAGGATGTCGGAGTTGGAGGCCGGGTCATCGAGACAAGGGTTGGAGATACCTCGAATGTCGAGTCAGGGATGGCATGTATTAATCGAATTCACGTTGTAGATGTTGGGATACATGCGAATTGAGCCTATCTGGCGCGAATTGCCTGACCTGCCGGCGCCGCGAGCCGGCGCGGACGAAGCCGGCCGCGGTTGTCTGGCGGGTGACGTGGTCGCCGCCGCGGTGATTCTTGATCCGCGGGCGCCCCTCGACGGTCTGAACGATTCGAAGAAACTTACCCCGGCGCAACGCGAGGCCTGCTTCGAACGGATCGTGAACAATAGTCTCAGCTTCGCCATCGGGCGGGCGAGCGCCGCGGAAATCGACCGCCTGAATATTCTTCAAGCCAGCTTGCTCGCCATATGCCGCTCCGTGGAGCAACTTTCGCTACAGCCTCAATTCGTCTGCGTGGACGGAAATATCTGCCCCGACTGGACGTATCCCGCCAAGGCCATTGTCGGCGGTGATCGCTGTATCCGCGAAATTGCCGCTGCTTCAATTCTGGCCAAGGTAACGCGGGACCGGGAAATGGCCGCTCTTGACCGAAAATTCCCCGGTTACAGTCTTGCCCGCCATAAAGGCTATCCCACCCGGGATCACCTCCAAGCACTCGCCAGATTAGGTCCGAGCCCCATCCACCGGCGCACGTTTGGACCGGTCGCGGAGCTATTGCGAAAGGTTGGTTGAGAGCGGTCATCAGTTCCTTCGCGTGGCGGGCACATGGTGTAAACTAGGCATACCAGCCCGACCGAGCCACCCATGTCTGACCAGGATTCAGCGCAGAATTTCGTTCATCTTCGCCTGCATACCGAATTCTCCGTCAATGACGGGCTGATCGCCGTCGAGCCGCTGATAGAAAGGCTGCGCGAGCGGCGCATGCCGGCGGTGGCGGTGACGGACCTGGCGAATCTTTTCGGCCTTATCAAGTTCTACCAGGCGGCGCGGCGGGCCGGCATCAAGCCGATTTGCGGCTGCGACCTGCGCGTGATCGATGCGGAAAGCGGCCATGCCAGTCAGGTTGCGCTGCTGGTGCGAAATGAAGCCGGTTACCACAATCTGATCAATCTCATTTCCGAGATTTACGTCGGCAGCGAGCCCAATGCCGAAATCCAGGCGGACAAGCAGCAGTTGCGGCGTTACAGCGATGGCCTGATCGCCCTGTCCGGGGCGCTGCAATCCGATATCGGGGCTGCCTTGCTGGCCGGCAAGCGGGAATCGGCGCGGGAATTGCTGGAATCCTGGCAGGAGCTGTTTCCGCGAGGGTTTTACATCGAATTGCAGCGGCTTGGAAAGCCCGGCGAGGAGGATTACATCGCCGCCGCGCTCGAACTGGCGCGGGAATGTGGCTGCCCGGTGGTGGCGACCAATGATGTCCGTTTTCTCGGAGAAGATGAATTCGAAGCGCACGAAGCTCGTGTATGCATTACCCAGCGCCGCGTGCTCGATGATTCCAGCCGGCCGCGTGACTACACTGAACGGCAATATCTGCGTGGCGCCAGCGCAATGGTTGAATTGTTCGCGGATATTCCCGAAGCTGTTGCCGCCACGCTCGATATCGCTCAGCGTTGCAATCTTGATCTCGAATTGCTTCAGCGCCTGCCCGACTATCCATTGCCGCCGGGTGAAACCGCCAGCCTGGATGAATATCTTTCAAAAGTCGCCGAGCAAGGGCTGCAACAACGGATCCGCGGCCTCAACGACAGTGGCCCAACTGCCGATGAGCAACGGCGATACCACGAACGACTGCACCAGGAACTCGCCACCATCAATCAGATGGATTTCGCCGGCTACTTCCTGATTGTGATGGAATTCGTGCAATGGGCAAAAGAAAACGGGATTCCGGTCGGCCCCGGCCGCGGCTCGGGCGCGGGCTCCATCGTCGCCTGGGCGCTTGGGATAACCGATATCGACCCGCTCAAGTACGATCTGCTGTTTGAGCGCTTTCTCAATCCGGAACGCATTTCCATGCCCGATTTCGATATCGATTTCTGCATGGAAGGCCGAGATCGCGTTATCGCCCACGTGGCGGAAATCTATGGCAAGGACGCGGTTTCCCAGATCATCACCTTTGGCACCATGGCCGCGAAAGCGGTAGTACGCGATGTCGCCCGAGTGCAAGGCAAACCGTATTCGGTAGGCGACAAGCTATCGCGACTGATTCCTGGAGTGCCGGGCATGACGCTGGCGAAAGCGATGCAAGATCAGACTGATCTCAGGGAATATGTAAGCAGCGATGACGATGCCCAGGAAATACTGGAAATGGCGTACAAGCTCGAAGGCATCACCCGCAATGTCGGCAAGCATGCCGGCGGAGTAGTGATCGCGCCGGGCCGGCTTACCGACTTCACCCCCTTGTACCGCGACCATGAACGCACCGGATCCGCCCTCCTCACGCAATTCGACAAGGACGATGTGGAAACCGCCGGGCTGGTGAAATTTGATTTTCTCGGCTTGCGCACCTTGACGATCATCGATTGGGCGGTCAAATCCATCAGTGCGCGGGAAGGCCGAACCATCGATATCGCCAATCTGCCCCTGGACGACAAAAAGGTCTACCGGATGCTCGGCAAGGGCAACACTACGGCCGTGTTCCAGTTGGAGTCTCGCGGTATCAAGCAATTGATCCGTAAACTCAAGCCGAGCCGATTCGATGACATGGTCGCCCTGGTCGCCTTGTATCGTCCCGGCCCGCTGCAATCGGGCATGGTCGATGATTTTATCGATCGCAAGCATGGCCGTACGGTCGTCAACTACCCGCTGCCTGAGCTGGAACCGGTGTTGAAAAGCACCTATGGCGTGATTCTCTACCAGGAACAGGTGATGAAGATTGCCCAGATGCTCGGCAGGTACACGCTTGGCGGCGCCGACATCCTGCGCAAGGCCATGGGCAAGAAGGACCCCAAGGAAATGGCCCGGCAGCGCGATACTTTCATGACCGGCGCGCTGGAGCAGCGCGTGCCGAAAAAAGCAGCTACCGATTTGTTCGATCTGATGGAGAAGTTCGCGGGTTACGGATTCAACAAGTCGCATTCAGTGGCCTACGCGCTGATCGCCTACCAGACCGCCTGGCTAAAGGCCCATTATCCGGCGCATTTCATGGCCGCGGTACTGTCTTCGGAAATGAAAATTACCGACAAGATCATGGAACTCGTGGCGGAATGCCGCGAAATGGGCCTCGAAGTCTTGCAGCCAAGCATCAACAGCGGCCATTTCCAATTTACCGTGGATGATTCGGGCCACATCGTTTATGGCCTCGGCGCCATTCGCAACCTGGGGCAGGGACAGATCGAGGGTATCGTCAAGGCGCGTGGGCAAGGATCGTTCAAGAACTTGTCGGATCTGTGCCGGCGTTCCGGCAATCAATTGCTGAACCAGCGCGCGCTGGAGATACTGGTCGATTCCGGCGCCTGCGATGAATTCGTTGCCGGGGAGGCCGGTGCGGTGCGGGCGCGGCTCAGACTATGCCTGCCGGCCGTGTTGCAGGCAGCGGAGCAATATCAGCAAGATAAGGAATTCGGTATTTCGAATCTTTTTGCCGGACTGGATGAAGAGCCGGATGCGGGAAATCTGTTGCCGGATACCTCCGGGAACGCCAACTGCGCCAACTGGGACACCCGCGCAATGCTTGAAGCGGAACGGGAATGCCTCGGCTATTACCTGAGCGCGCATCCCATGGATGAATATCTGCCGGAACTGGCGCATTTCGCTCCCACTCGGCTGTGCGAGGCCAAACCCTCGCGCAAGGATCAGTTGTTCGCCGGTATGCTGGCGGACATTCGCATCCGTAAACGCGAAAGCGGCAACATGGCCATTCTGACCTTCGATGACGGCTCGGCCCGGCTGGAAGCAGTCATCTACGATCCGGAATTCAAGCGAATTCAGGATCGCCTGGAGAAGTACCGAATTTTCGTAATAGAAGGCCGGGGTGCGAATGACGAATTCACCGGCGGCGTCAGGATTCGCGTGAAAAATGTGCTGACGCTTGACGAAGCCCGGGCCAGACATGCGCGCAGGCTGGCATTGGACTTGAATGAAAGCGAAATTTCCGCGGATTTCTGCCGGCAGCTTGCGATGATTCTCGAACCCTATCGCCGCAATGGCGCGAACGGTGGCGGCAGCCGCTATTGCAAGGTCGTCATCAAGTATCATCGCGGCGACTTGCAGGGGTGTATAATGCTCGGCCCCGACTGGGCGGTAGCGCCGGCGGATGAACTGGTCCGCGACTTGCGAACGGAATTCGGCCGCGATCAGGTAATGCTGCAATATGAAAATTGAAGCCGGCCGATGCGGTCTGGTCCGTGACCCGACAATGGAATCGAATCCGAAGTGAATCCCGATTTTCTGGAATTTGAACAGCCGATAGCTGAACTTGAAGGCAAGATCAGTGAATTGCGCCTGGTCGGCAGCGACAATGAACTCAATATAAACGAGGAAATCCAGACGCTGCGGCAGAAAAGTCAGCGCCTGACCGAAAAGATCTATGCCAACCTGACGCCCTGGCAAATCTGCCAGGTGGCGCGTCATCCATTGCGGCCCTATACCCTGGACTACATCGATCACATCATGACGGATTTCGATGAGTTGCACGGTGACCGACTGTACGCCGACGATCAGGCAATCATTGGCGGCCTGGCCAAGATTGACGGCCGGCCGGTGATGGTTATCGGTCATCAGAAAGGTCGTGGCACCCGCGCCAAGATCAAGCACAACTTCGGCATGCCGCGCCCGGAAGGCTATCGCAAGGCGCGGCGGCTGGTGGAACTGGCCGAGCGTTACCGGCTGCCCGTGGTAATTTTCATCGATACCCCCGGCGCCTATCCAGGCATGGATTCGGAAGAACGCGGCATCAACGAAGCCATCGCCGAGAATATGGCGATAATGTCGCGGACGCGGACGCCGCTGATCGCAACCGTGACCGGCGAGGCCAATTCCGGCGGCGCGATCGCCATTGGCGTCACCGACCAATTGAACATGCTGCAATATTCCACCTATACGGTGATTACCCCGGAAGGCTGTGCGACGATATTGTGGAAATCCGCCGAGTTTGCCGCCGCCGCGGCAGAGGCCATGGGCGTAACCGCCGAACGCTTGCGCAAAATCGGTATCGTGGACTACATCATTCCGGAACCGCTTGGCGGCGCCCACCGCGATGTAGCTAGTGTTTCCGTCGGCATCAAGGCAGCCTTGCTCGACCAGATCGAACAATTGACCGCCATGGACCCGGACGATCTGGTGGAACGCCGCTACCGGCGCCTGATGAGTTACGGAATCAGTAGTTCATAGTAGTATTGCCATCCCTGGCGCGACTTTTTTGGCTTCGAAGGTCCCCGGCCTTGCCATCCATGGCAAGTCGTTCGGCCCTCAAGAAGCTTCGCTTGTTGTCGGTTGCGCCGACCGGAGAACTGCATCCTTTGGGGTTGTGCATGCCATCCCTGGCGCGACTTATTTGGCTTCGAAGGTCCCTGGCCTTGCCATCCATGGCAAGTCGTTCGGCCCTCAAGAAGCTTTGCTTGTTGTCGGCTGCGCCGACCGGGGACGTGCATCCTTTTGGGTTGTGCATGCCATCCCTGGCGCGGCATTGGTGGTTTCGCCGGCCCCCAGCCTTGCCATCCATGGCAAGTCGTTCGGCCCTCAAGAAGCTTTGCTTGTTGTCGGCTGCGCCGACCGGGGACGTGCGTCCTTTTGGGTTGTGCATGCCATCCCTGGCGCGGCATTGGTGGTTTCGCCGGCCTCCAGCCTTGCCATCCATGGCAAGTCGTTCGGCCCTCAAGAAGCTTTGCTTCTTGTCGGCTGCGCCGACCGGGGAAGTGCATCCTTTGGGGTTGTACATGCCATCCCTGGCGCGGCATCGGTGGTTTCGCCGGTCTCCAGCCTTGCCATCCATGGCAAGTCGTTCGGCCCTCAAGAAGCTTTGCTTCTTGTCGGCTGCGCCGACCGGGGACGTGCATCCTTTGGGGTTGTGCATGCCATCCCTGGCGCGGCATTGGTGGTTTCGCCGGTCTCCAGCCTTGCCATCCATGGCAAGTCGTTCGGCCCTCAAGAAGCTTTGCTTCTTGTCGGCTGCGCCGACCGGGCCTCACCCCCCAATGGCACAATGGAAATAGTCTTAAGTCTGCAAGGTTTCGTCGCCGGATTACCGTGGGGCGCGGGTATTGTGGTGGGCTTGAGTGGTGGTATGGATTCCGTGGTTTTGTTGCATGCGGTGAAGCAATGTTTGCCGGTGGGCGGGTCGTTGCGCGCGCTGCATGTCAATCATGGTTTGCAGGCCGAGGCGGAGGAATGGGAAGAGTTCTGCGGGCGATTCTGCGCGGAAACGGACGTTCCGCTTGACGTTCTGCGGATCGATGTGCCGGAATCCGGCGCCAGCCTGGAAAACCGCGCCAGAATCGCCCGATATGAAGCTTTTTCCCAGAACTTGCGGCAAGGCGAGTGTTTGCTGCTGGCTCACCATCTCGACGATCAGATGGAAACCATTTTGTTGCGGCTTGCGCGCGGCGCAGGGACTCGGGGATTGAGCGGAATTCCGGCAAGGCGCGAGTTGGGGAAGGGCACGCTGCTGAGGCCGTTGTTGCATTGCCCGAAAGAGGCGTTGGCGGATTACGCGCAGGCGCGCGATTTGCGCTGGATTGAAGACGCCTCCAACCGCGATACCGATTTCGACCGCAACTTCTGCCGCCATGAAATCCTGCCGACGGTCGAGCGGCGTTGGTCCAATTATCGAAACAACTGGGAAAGGTCCCGCGCCCTGATTGCCGAATCACAGGAATTGCTTGACGATCTCGCCGGGCTGGACCTCGAGCGCTGCGCCGATAGCGCGGACAATTTACTCCAGGTGGATGGTTTGCGACTGTTGAGCATGCCTCGCCGGCAAAACGCGTTGCGCCATTGGATTGAATTGGCAATCGGCGAGCCGGCGGACTGGAAGAAAGTCCGGGGAGTAGCGGACTGGCTGCTCGGAGACGACCAGGACGTCGAAACCGCGGTGGCCTTCCATGGCTGTCATGTCCGGCGATTCGGCAAAGGGCTGTATCTGGTCCCCGATTTGCCACCCGTTGACTCCGACACCCGCCTCACCTGGGATCCGTCCCAAGAGCCAGTCCTCGAACTCCCCGACAACGGCAGCTTGCACGCCATCCCGGCAACAGACCAGGGCCTCGCCGGCAAGAGCTACGAAATCCGCTACCGTCAGGGCGGCGAAACCTGCCGCCTCACCCGCCGCCCGACCAAGTCACTCAAGAAAATCCTCAACGAATCCCGCATCGAACCCTGGCTGCGCGAGCGCCTCCCCCTGTTGTTCGACGGCAACGACTTGGTCGCGATCCCCGGAATCGGCATAGCCGAAAGCGCCACCACAAAACCAGGCTACCGCATAGAATGGTGCGGCCCTCGACATACACAGAAGTGAGCCGCCGTCGGGTCTGGGTCTGTGCAGCGGGCGTGCGAGGCATGGATGCCGAGCCCGAAGCGTAAAGGGGTGGAGGCAAGCGTTTTTGAAGCGCAGCTTCATGCGCAGCCGAAACGACGCCAAGCTGTGCTTGGCGGCTGGACCGTATTCGCAGCATCCGCTGCACAGACCCAGACCCGGCGGCGGCGGATCGGAGCTACTCAAGCGCCGTCTGGGGGCCAGTCTGCAGCGGGCGTGCGAGGCAGGACGCCGAGCTCGAAGCGTAAAGGGGTGTAGGCAAGCGTTTTTGAAGCGCAGCTTCATGCGCAGCCGAAACGACGCCAAGCTGTGCTTGGCGGCTGGACCGTATTCACAGCGTCCGCTGCACAGACCCAGACCCGGCGGCGGCGGATCAGAGCCAATTTTGTGCGTTTCTCCACGACATTTCGTATTGAGACCGCCCAAGTGTTCTGGTACGCTGTAGTTCCATCTGGAGGGACCGGCGCACTCGCCGGTTTCGGCAATTCGGGTGGGCTCCCATGACCCGTTACATTTTCATCACCGGTGGCGTGGTCTCCTCGCTTGGCAAGGGCATAACCTCGGCGTCGCTCGCGGCGATTCTCGAGGCCCGGCAACTCGATATTTCCATGCTCAAGCTCGATCCCTATATTAATGTGGATCCGGGCACCATGAATCCGTTCCAGCACGGCGAGGTGTTCGTTACCGACGACGGCGCGGAAACCGATCTCGATCTCGGCCACTACGAACGCTTCAGCCGCATCACCATGCAGCAGAAGAACAATTTCACCACCGGCCGGGTGTACGAGGAAGTGCTGCGGCGGGAACGCCGCGGCGATTACCTGGGAGCAACCATCCAGGTAATTCCGCATATCACCGATGAAATAAAACGCCGCATCGAAGCAGGCGCCGGTTCGGCCCAGGTCGCGCTGGTGGAGATCGGCGGTACGGTCGGCGACATCGAATCCCAGCCCTTTCTCGAAGCCGCCCGGCAGATACGAGTCGAACTTGGCGCGGAGCGCGCGTTGTTCATTCATCTGACCCTGGTGCCCTATATCAGCACCGCCGGCGAAACCAAGACCAAACCGACCCAGCACTCGGTCAAGGAACTGCGCTCCATCGGCATCCAGCCGGACGTGCTCATCTGCCGCTCAGAGCAGGAAATAGACGAGTCGGCCCGCCGCAAGATCGCATTGTTCACCAATGTCGAACTTCCGGCCGTGGTGTCACTGCCGGATACCGACAGCATTTACCGCATTCCAGCCATTCTCGGCGACGCGGGGCTGGACGAAATCGTGGTGAAAAAACTCTGTCTGCCTTGTCCGCGGGCGGATTTCAGCGAATGGAACAAGGTGGTCGAGGCGGAACATCATCCAGTAAATGAGATCAACCTGGCGATGGTCGGCAAATACATGGAATTGCCCGACGCCTATAAATCACTGAATGAGGCCATTACCCACGCTGGCATCCATACGCGAACCCGGGTCAATGTCTCGTTTATCGATTCAACGATCATTTCGGAGCAGGGCACGGACATTCTGGAAGACCAGGATTGCATCCTGGTGCCCGGCGGTTTCGGCGAACGCGGTTTCGAAGGCAAGATTCTCGCCTGCCGCTATGCGCGCGAAAACAAGGTGCCATATCTCGGCATCTGTCTTGGTCTGCAAGCCGCGGTTGTGGAATACGCCCGCAACGTCGCCGGGCTGCAAGGCGCGAACAGTTCCGAGTTCGAGCCCGCTACGCCGAATCCGGTAATCGCCTTGATTACCGAATGGACCACCGCGGATGGAGATGTGGAATGCCGCGACGAGCAATCCGATCTTGGCGGCTCAATGCGGCTGGGAGGCCAGGAGTGCATCATCGATACGGATTCGACGATTTTCGCGTGCTACGGAAAAGAGAAAATCAGGGAAAGGCACCGTCATCGCTACGAGTTCAACAATACCTATTTGCAGGCGCTGCGAGACGCTGGTTTAAGACTCACCGGCAAATCCATCGACTCGAAGCTGGTGGAAGTAATCGAAGCGCCGGATCATCCCTGGTTCGTCGGCTGCCAGTTCCACCCCGAGTTCACTTCCACGCCACGCGACGGTCATCCCCTGTTTTCCGGCTTTATTCGCGCTGCCGTCAACTGCCGCGCCCAGGGCAGGGGACAGGATATGGAGCACGAATCCGATACCGCGGCAATGGCCGCCCACGCTTGACCTGTACTCGCCACCCGGTGCCATCGATGCCAGCAAAAGAAGTGATCGTGGGCGATATCTGTCTGGCCAATAATCGGCCATTCGTGCTGGTTGGCGGCATAAACGTGCTCGAATCGCCGGAAGTCGTCATGCGCGTGGCCGAAGCGTTCCAACTGGCTACCCGCAAGCTGGAAATACCGTGGATTTTCAAAGCCAGCTTCGACAAGGCGAATCGCTCGTCCATCGAGTCTTATCGTGGTCCGGGGCTTGTCGACGGCTTGAAGATGCTGGCCCGGGTCAGGCAAGATTTCGGCGTTCCCGTGCTCACCGACGTACACGAACCCGGCCAGGCCGAAGCCGCGGCGGAAGTGGCCGATATCCTGCAACTGCCGGCGTTTCTGAGCCGGCAGACCGATCTCGTTACCGCCATGGCTCGTACCGGCGCCGCCATCAATATCAAGAAAGCCCAGTTTCTGGCGCCGAAAGAGATGGGTCACATCCTGAAAAAGTTCGAGCAGGCGGGCAATTCCCGGCTGATGCTTTGCGAGCGTGGCTCTTCTTTCGGTTACAACAATCTAGTCGTCGATATGCTCGGGTTTCAGACTATGAAGGAATTCGGGTATCCGGTACTTTTCGACGCCACCCACGCCTTGCAACTACCCGGTGGCCAAGGCAATGGCGCGGGCGGCCGCCGGGAGCAATTGACGGGTTTGGCCGGCGCCGGCCTGATGCAGCGCATTGCCGGACTCTTTATCGAAGCGCATCCGCGGCCCGACCAGGCCTTATGCGATGGCCCGTGCGCTCTGCGCCTTGATCGGCTGGAAGATTTTCTCCGGCAAATGCGAGCGATCGACGAGCTTGCCAAATCGCTGCCGGTTGTTGATACATCTTAATAATTTACATAATTTATTCACCACAAGAGATTGAAATGTCAGAAATAAAGCATGTTGTTGCCAGGGAAATCCTGGATTCCCGCGGCAATCCTACCATTGAAGCCGACGTCCATTTGCAAGGTGGCGGGCGTGGCAGCGCCTGTGTGCCATCAGGCGCATCGACGGGCACCCGCGAGGCACTTGAATTGCGCGACCACGAGCCGGCGCGTTATGGCGGCAAGGGCGTGTCGCGCGCGGTGGAGCATGTCAATGGCGAGATCCGGCAGTCGCTGGCAGGCGCGGACGCAACGGATCAGGCTCGGCTGGACCGGATCATGCTCGACCTCGACGGCACCGCGAACAAGTCCCGGCTCGGCGCCAACGCCATTCTAGCGGTTTCTCTCGCCGCCGCTCGGGCGGCGGCGAACAGCCGCGGCATGCCGCTTTACGCCCATATTGCCCAGCTTGCCGGTAAGGATGGCGGTTTCAGCTTGCCGGTGCCCATGATGAATATCATCAACGGCGGCGAACATGCGGATAACAACGTGGACATCCAGGAATTCATGGTGCAGCCCACCGGCGCCGCCAATTTCCCGGAGGCCCTGCGCTGTGGTGTGGAGATATTCCACGCGCTTAAATCCGTGCTGAAAAAAGGGGGATACAATACCGCTGTCGGAGATGAGGGCGGCTTTGCGCCGAATCTGCCATCCAACGCCGCGGCGCTTGACGCCATCGTCAGCGCCATCGAGTTGGCCGGTTACGTCGCTGGCGGCGATGTGCATCTCGCGCTTGATTGCGCCGCTTCCGAGTTTTATCGCGGTGGCCGTTACGAGATGTCCGGCGAGGGCAAATCCTGCGATGCCGATGAATACGTCGATTACCTTGCACAGCTTTGCGCCAACTATCCGATCCTGTCCATCGAAGACGGCATGGACGAAAGTGACTGGGACGGCTGGGCTAAACTGTCAGCCCGACTAGGCGATAAGATTCAATTAGTCGGGGACGATTTATTTGTCACCAACACCGAAATCCTGCAAAGAGGAATCGATGACGGCATCGCCAACGCCATTCTGATCAAGTTCAATCAGATCGGCAGTCTGACGGAGACGCTGGAAACCATCGGCATGGCCGAGCGGGCGGGGTACGGTATCGTTATCTCCCATCGCTCCGGCGAAACCGAGGACAGCACCATCGCCGACCTGGCGGCGGGCGTGGCGGCCGGGCAGATCAAGACCGGTTCGCTTTGCCGCACGGATCGGGTGGCGAAATACAATCGCCTGTTGCGCATACACGAACGACTTGGCGAGGCCGCGCGCTATAACGGACTGGGAGAGTTTTCCCGCTTCGGAGTCTGATGAAAATGAGATTGCTGCTATTCGTTACCGGCGGGATTGTGATCCTTCTCCAATTCCAGCTCTGGCTGGGAGAGGATGGCTACTTTGCCTTAAAGTCGCGACAGGCGGATGCAGCCGAGCAACTTGAAATCATCGCCGAACTTCGGCAAAGCAATCGGGAGCTGGAAGTTGAAGCGCTCGATCTCAAGAACGGCAAGGAAGCCATCGAGGAAAGGGCTCGCTCGGAACTCGGCATGATCAAGGAAGGCGAAACCTTCTACATCATTGTTGACTGAACGGATCATGAACTGCTGGGGCGTGCTCCCCGCCGCGGGAAGCGGAAGCCGATTCGGGGCCGAAATTCCCAAGCAATATCTGCAAGTTAATGGACGTCCCGTGATTTCCTGGTCGGTGGAGACCTTGCTGGCCGCGCCGCTGCAAGCCGTAGTCGTTGCTGTCGGTCTCGGTGACAGCCATTGGCCGACCCTTGGCTGGGATGCGGAAGCGCGAGTGGAAACCTGCATCGGCGGCGCGCAGCGCCAGCAATCGGTGCTTAACGGTCTGGCGACATTGCATGGCCGCGCCGGCGAACGCGACTGGGTATTGGTGCATGACGCCGTACGTCCTTGCGTGCGCGGCAATGACATCGGCAAGCTGATCAGTCTGACCGATGCGGGCGGAAAGGACGGCGGGATGCTGGGCTGGCCCGTGAACAATGCCCTCAAGCGCGTTGCGCCATCCGGGGCAGTGCTGGACAATGTGGCAAGGCAGCACTGCTGGAACGCGGCGACGCCGCAGATGTTTCGATACGGGATCCTGCTCAATGCCTTGAGACAGGCGGAAGCGGCAGGTATTTCCCATGTCGACGAGGCTGCGGCGGTAATGGCGGCTGGCGGCAGCGTACTCATGGTTCCCTGCGCCACGGACAATATCAAGATTACCTACGAGGCCGATCTGGCGCTCGCCGGCTGCATTTTGACGCGGCGGCAAGACGCTATGGCGCAGTCAAGTGGTGGCATGGCATGAGTTCGCCGGATTTGCCGCGGCTTCGCATCGGTCACGGCTTCGATGTGCATCGCTTCGCCGATCGATATGACTCCGCCAATCCGCTGGTTCTGGCGGGAGTGACGCTTCCGGTAGAGAAGAGCCTGGTCGCGCATTCCGATGGCGATCTCGTGCTGCATGCCCTCAGTGACGCCGTGCTGGGCGCGGCTGCCGCGGGAGATATCGGCGGGCTTTTTCCCGACAGCGACGCCAGTCTGGCGGGAATCTCCAGCAAGATAATCTTGCGAACCGCGCTGGATAAGGCAGTGGAAAAGAACCTGAAACTGATTAATCTTGACATCACCGTGATCGCCCAGACGCCAAAACTCTCTCCCCATGCCGGGACGATGCGCGAAAGCCTTGCCGCTTTGACCGGATTGCCGGCCGGCTGCGTCAATCTGAAGGCAACGACGACCGAACGCATGGGTTATCTCGGCCGCGAAGAAGGCATGGCCTGTCATGCCGTCGTATTGATGGGATCGTATGCCTGAGGCTAGCGCCGATTCGCACGCGCGGCATTGGCCGCTGCTGGCCCGGCTGCTGGAGCCGCCCGTATGTACGGCGCGCCTGAAAGCATCGCCGGATGATTTCCAGGTCAGGGAAGAACTTGGTTTCGCGCTTTCCGGCGCCGGCGAACATATTTGCATAGAGGTGGAAAAAACCGATCTGACGACCACGGAAGTCTCGCGCCGCCTGGGTCAGGCGACCGGGTTGCGCCAAGCTGATATCGGTTATGCGGGCATGAAGGACCGGCGCGCCCGAACCAGTCAATGGTTCAGCTTGCGGCTGCCGGAAGCCGAGGCAAAGCGGCTGCACGCGGCGGCGGACGAAAACCTGCGTATTCTCCGTTCCCGGCGCAATCATCGCAAGATTCGCATCGGTAGCCATCGCGCAAATCATTTCGTCATCCGCTTGCGCGACTTTTACGGCGAACGGGATGATATTGAACGCAGATTGCGCATCCTCGAACAAAAAGGCGTACCCAATTATTTCGGGCCTCAGCGCTTTGGCCGGCTGTTCGGCAACGTCGATTTGATCGAACAGCGCATTGCGGACGAAACCGGCGGCAAGAACGCCGCGAAAATCTCTCGGGTCGAACGCGCGCGGTTGTACTCCGCCGCCAGGGCCTTGCTGTTCAACCAGGTGCTATCCACAAGACTCAAGCAGGGCGGCTGGGACCGATATTTACCCGGCGACGTGCTGAGCCTGGATGGCTCCGGCCGCCTGTTTTTGCCGGTAGAGGGGGACTCGGGCGATTCCCTGCGGCAACGACTCGACGCGCTCGACATTCACGTTACCGGTCCGCTGCCCGGCGCGGTTCCGGTGCAACTCAAGTATGTAACTCGCGGCCAAGCTGCCGATATTGAGAATGCAATACTGCGGCAATATTTGCCTATATTCGACTGGCTGAAGCGGGAAGGGTTGCAGGCCGGCCGAAGGCCGTTGCGCTTTGTGCCGCGGGAGTTGAGTTGGAATTGGACCAAAGGCGTAATGATTCTGCGTTTCGCGCTCGCGCGGGGCTGCTACGCCACCAGTGTGATCAGGGAATTATGCAATACCGATGGAAGCGAAAAGGAAACCGAACGTGAACCTTGATGGCATTGGAGTGACGTCGCGCCGCACCCGGGAGCGACTGATCGCCAAGCTCAAGGATAAGGGTATCCGCAATGCCGGCGTGCTCGACGTCATGCGGTCGACGCCGCGCCATATATTCGTCGATCCGGCATTTTCGCACCTTTCGTATGAGGATATTCCGGTCAACATCGGCTACAAACAAACGGTTTCCCAGCCCTACGTAGTTGCGCGCATGACCGAAGCCGTGCTGGAAGCGGGTCCGCTGAACCGCGTGCTGGAAGTCGGAACTGGCTGCGGCTACCAGACCGCGGTGATTGCGCCCCTGGCGCAAGAGGTCTATAGCATCGAGCGAATCAAACCCTTGCATGACAAGGCCCTGGTCAACCTGGAACAGTTGGGACTGACAAACGTGCATTTGCTGCACGGCGACGGCAGCCTGGGTTATGCCGAAAAGAGTCCCTTTGACGCCATCGTCGTCACCGCGGCGCCGCTAGGCGTGCCGAACGAGCTGCTCGCGCAACTTGCCCACAACGGGCGCCTGGTGATACCGGTCGGCGGCCCCGCCGGCCAGGAACTGCGCCTGATTACCCGCCACCAGGAGCAATTTGTCAGCCGGTTGCTCGATCACGTCAGATTCGTCCCGCTGCTGAAAGGGCAGGTGACGAATTGAATCTGAATAGTCCGTTATGACCGGATCCGCCGACAACGCCACGCGGCATCTGCTGGTCTACGCCAAGGGAATTGTCATGGGCATCAGCGATTCGGTGCCCGGAGTCTCCGGCGGCACTATCGCCGTTGCGGCCAACATCTACGACCGCATCATTTACGCCGTTCGCGCCATTGACGCGGAGGCGCTAAGGTTACTCCTGCGCGGACGCGCCATGGCGTTGTGGAAGCATTTGGATGGCGCCTTCCTGCTCCTGCTCGGGTTTGGCATCGTCAGTGGCGTGCTGCTCAGCGCGAATCTGATTCTGTTCCTGATCGAGAACAATCCTGTTCCCCTGCGCGCTTTTTTCATTGGACTCATCGCTGCCGCCATCTGGATGCTGCGCGCGGAAACTTCATTGCGCGACTGGCGCAATGCACTGCCGGCCGTCACCGGAGCGCTGCTGGTGCTGTTGATCTCGATGGCGTCGCCGGGCCAAATTCAGCCTTCGGCCCCATATCTGTTTTTCTGCGGCATGATCGCGGTCAGCGCGATGTTGCTGCCCGGTCTTTCCGGCGCTTTTATCCTGCTGCTGCTTGGCGCATACCAGTACATGCTCAACGCTTTGATCACGCTGGAAGCCCAGGTATTGCTGATTTTTCTGGCTGGCTGCGTCGTGGGCGTTATGCTGATGTCGAGAATCGTCGCCTGGCTGCTGCGCAACTACCGTCAGCGGGCCTACGGCTTCATTTGCGGCATGCTCGCCGGATCGCTGCTAGCCTTGTGGCCCTGGCAAATTTCCGGCGCAACCGGCGATGTAATGCAGTTTCTCGCCAACCAGCCAGTCTGGCCCGGCGAATATTTTGAACTATCGGGCCGCGACCCAGTGATTTTGATCAGTCTGGCGGCTTTGCTGGCAGGCCTTGGACTAACCTTGCTGGCGCGCGGTCCTTCAGCGCCGGGCGCTGCTGACGATAATTCATTATGACTCTCTCCGGATTCGGAATGTTACCGGGGTGCGCGCGAATATGATCTGGTCGAATGGCGCCGTGTGGCGCTCGGGTTTGGTGTTGCTGCTTGTGGGGCTCGTGTCCTGTGGTTCGCCGCGGGCGCCGATTCGTGAGCAGGGCAGGGCATTTCCGGATCAGAATCCGGAAATCGTCCGCGGCGGCGGGCCAGTCAGTTTCCAGCCGGTGGATATCAGCCCTGCTGTCACGCCGGGCGCGCACCGGGTGCGCGACGGAGACACTCTGGTAGCGATCGCGTTCATGTATGGCCTTGACTATCGTGAGCTGGCCGCGGCCAATGATCTTTCTCCGCCTTATACGATCTATGTAGGACAGGAGCTCGCGCTGAGCGCGAACCGGTCCACTTCCGCGGCGCCGGCCGGCGTCGAGACCAACGCCGCCGGCGTCGGCAGTCGTATCCAGCGCCGGCCGCTCGGGCAAGCTGCAACCACGCCGGCATCCGGCCAGCAAACCCCGCGGACATCGGGATCGCCTGGAGCAGGCTGGCAATGGCCGCTGGCCGCACGCGGCTCGACCAACTACCGTCCCGAGATCAATAATCGTCTCGATATCGAAGGAGAAGCCGGAGATTCCGTGGTTGCCGCCAGAGGTGGCGAGATCGTCTACTCGCGGCCTTTTGGCGATGATTCGGGTTCCTTGCTGATTATTCGGCACGATGACCGCTACCTCAGCGCCTATACGCAAACGGGGAGGGTGCTGGTAGCAACCGGTGACAAAGTGTCGGCGGGGCAGGCAATCGTTGAACTGGAACCGGTCGAGTCCGGCTCGCCGATAGTGTATTTCAACGTTCAGCGCGACGGCGCCTTCGTCGATCCGACTACCTTGCTGCCCTAGCTGGGCGTCCTGTGACGCTCATCGCTCCAGATATTGCAGTTTGTCCTTGGCGTCGGTCCATTCTTCCGCGTCCGGGAGCGGATCCTTCTTTTCGGTGATATTAGGCCATTTTTCCGCCAAATCGGCGTTCAGGTCGAGGAATTGCTGCTGATCGTCCGGCAGTTCGTCTTCGGCGTAGATCGCATCGACTGGGCATTCCGGCTCACACAGCGCGCAGTCGATGCATTCATCCGGGTGGATAACCAGAAAGTTGGGGCCTTCGTAAAAGCAGTCCACCGGACAGACTTCCACACAGTCAGTATGCTTGCATCGAATGCAGTTTTCGCCAACTACAAAGGTCATGTGTCGTTCCTATCCTTCAATCTCGCAGTCGTGACTTTAACTCGTAAAGAATGGTCAGCGCGTCTCTGGCGGTGATCGCGTCCGGGTCCAGTTGCTCCAGGTAATCAAGAGCCGGATGGCGCGGGCCGGGAGTTGTCGATTCCAGTCCGGGGGCCGATTCTAAAGCAGATTGGCCTGTAACTGAAGCGGTGTTTTCCCGTGCGGCCTCCAGTTGCCGCAGTTTGCCGCGCGCCTGGCTGATGACCGCGGCCGGAATTCCCGCGAGTTGAGCCACCTGCAAGCCGTAACTGCGGCTTGCCGGCCCCGGTTTGACCGAATGCAGCAATACGATGCCGTCTTCGTGCTCGGCGGCGTCGAGATGCACATTGATGATGCCGGGATACTGGTCCGCCAGCGCGGTCAGTTCGAAATAATGGGTAGCGAACAAGGTGAAGGCGCCGACTTGTTCGGCGATATGCACCGCCGCGGCCCAAGCCAGCGAAAGGCCGTCAAAGGTGCTGGTGCCGCGGCCGATTTCATCCATCAGCACCAGGCTTTGCGGCGTGGCGTTGTGTAATATGCTGGCAGTTTCAATCATTTCCACCATGAAGGTCGAGCGGCCGCCGGCGAGATCGTCGGCGGAGCCGATGCGCGTGAAGATGCGGTCGATGGGTCCGATGGACGCCTGCCGGGCCGGTACGCAACTGCCGCAAAGCGCCAGCAGCACGATTAGCGCGGTTTGCCGCATATAGGTGGACTTGCCGCCCATATTGGGGCCGGTAATGACCAGCATCTTGCGCTGGCCGTCCATGAACAGGTCGTTGGCGACGAATTCCTGCTCCGCGGCGTGTTCGACCACCGGGTGGCGGCCGCCGCTGATCTCTATGCCGGGCGCGCCGCGCAGGACCGGGCGGCTGTATTCCAGACTGGTCGCGCGTTCGGCGAAATTGCCCAGCACATCGAGTTCCGCCAGCCCCTCGGCGCAAACCAGAAAAGCCGGCAGGTCTTCGGCCAGCTCGTCCAGCAGGGCTTCGTACAGCTCCTTTTCGCGCGCCAGGGCCTTGCTTTTCGCGCTGAGAATCTGGTCTTCGAATTCCTTCAGTTCCGGCGTGATATAGCGTTCGGCGTTTTTCAGCGTCTGCCGGCGCATGTATTCGGCGGGCAGGCCGGCAATGGATTGACCCTTGCTTACCTCGATGTAATAGCCGTGGACGCGGTTGAAACCGACTTTCAGCGTGCTCAGGCCGGTCTGGCGGCGTTCCCGCTGTTCGAGTTCGAGCAAATACTCGCCGGCATTGCTGCTGAGTTTGCGCAGGCGGTCGAGTTCCGCGTCGTAACCTTCGGCAATGACGCCGCCTTCACGGATGACTGCCGCCGGTTCTTCCTTGACCGCTCGCCGCAACAGTTCGGCTTGAGCCGGAAATTCGCCGATGCGGCCGGCCAGATGGCGCAAGTGCGCGGCCTGGAAGGATTCGAGCAGCCGCTGTATCGCCGGCAGGCATTCGAGTGTGATTCGCAGGCGCGCCAGATCCCGTGGCCGTGAAGAGCGCAGGCCGAGTCGGCCGAGGATGCGCTCCAGGTCCCCGGCGTCGGCTAGCAGCTTTGCCAGGGTTTCGTATTGGTAATCCTCACGCAGGGTGCTGACAGTGTCCTGGCGGTGCATCAGTTGATTGGGGTCGCGCAAGGGCCGGCTGATCCAGCGCGCCAGCAGTCTCGACCCCATCGGCGTGGCGCAGCGGTCGATGATCGAAAGTAGGGTATGCGCGCGGCCGCCGGCCAGGTTGACGTCAATTTCCAGGTTGCGCCGGCTGACGGCGTCTAGAATGACGCTGTCCCGTTGCCGTTCCACGCGCAATCCCTGCACATGGGGCAGTTCGGTGCGCTGGGTTTCGCGCAGATATTGCAGCAGGCAGCCAGCGGCCTGCAAGGCCGGCTCCATGCCGTCGCAATCGAATGCGGAAAGGTCGCGGACGCCGAACTGGCGGCTCAGAGCCCGCACCGCGCCGTCCAGTTCGAATTCCCATTCCGGCCGCGGGCGCAGCGCCGGATGTTGTAGAAATTCGTTCAGGCCGGACAGGGTTTCCGGCAGCAGGATCTCGGCCGGGCGCAACCGCTCAAGCTCGTTCGCCAGCGCTTCCTTGCCGGCGGCTTCGGATAGCACGAAACGGCCGCTGCTGACATCGATGCCGGCGATGCCGAAGGTTTCGGCGCCGGCGCCGCGGATTGCCAGCAAGGTGTTGTCCCGGCGCGCGTCTAGCAAGGCTTCGTCGCTGATCGTGCCGGGCGTGACGATGCGCACGACTTCGCGCTGTACCGGGCCCTTGCTGGCGGCGGGATCGCCGATCTGTTCGCAGATGGCGACGGACCTGCCCGCTTCTACCAGGCGCGCCAGATAGCGGTCGGCCGAGTGATAGGGGACGCCGCACATGGGAATTGGCGAACCCGCTGACTTGCCGCGGGCGGTCAGGGCGATATCGAGTATGCCGGCAGCTTCCGAGGCATCGCCGTAGAACAGTTCGTAGAAATCTCCCATCCGATAGAACAGCAGGCAGTCGGGATGCTGCGATTTGATGCGCAGGTACTGCTGCATCATGGGCGTGTGTGAGGCGTTATCTGGCAAAGTGGGAGGCGCGATTCCGAGCATGTTGCAAAGCTCGAAATTCTACATGTTTTGCGGGCATCGGTGGACCGATTCCATGGATTGGGGGAAAATTTACTCTTAACTGGCCAAGGCCGGGGACATAGCCCCGGGAATAATCGCCGTGAGTCAAACTGAGCAATTGCAATCCCTGGCCGCGCGAGTCGGCGAGCGCCTGCTCGCCCGCAAGCTGTTGCTCGCCGCCGCGGAATCCTGCACGGGAGGCTGGGTCGCGCAGGCGATTACCTCGGCGGCGGGCAGTTCCGCCTGGTTCGATTGCGGATTCGTGACCTATTCCAACGAAGCCAAGCAGCGACTGCTCGAGGTGCCGGCGAGTCTGCTCGAAGTTGGTGGCCCCGGCGCGGTAAGTGAAGAGACGGTTGTGGCCATGAGCGCGGGCGCAATCGCCAACAGCCGGGCGAATTTGGCGGTGGCGATAAGTGGCGTCGCCGGACCCGAGGGCGGGAGCAAGGAGAAACCGGTCGGCACCATCTGGATCGCCTGGCAATGGGAGCAGCGCCGGCTGGCGCGAAAGTTCCGCTTCAGCGGCGGCAGGACGGCAATTCGCGAGGCCGCCGTGCTGGCCGCGCTGGAAGGTTTGCTGGCGCTTCTCGACTGAATGCCCGCGCCGGAAAGATTTTGCTAAAGTATTTGCCTTGACGGCCAATATACTGGTTGAATATACAGTAATCGGTAGAATTGGCGGATACCCGGAATTACTCTGGAATCGTGCGGAATTCGGCGATTAGACTAAGCTTATGTCTGTAGCGGCAGACATGGCGACCAAGGAGCTTTGAACCCATCGCGCAACTGGAACTCATGGAACCAGCTACGGTTGTAATACATTGACATACAAGGAAAACACCATGATTCAAGATAGCAGAAACGAGCAAGGCAAGGAAAAGGCGCTCAACGCCGCCCTGGCCCAGATTGAACGACAGTTCGGCAAGGGTTCCATGATGCGCCTCGGCGACAATCATCGCCAGGCGATTCCGGCGATTTCCACCGGTTCCCTCGGGCTGGATATCGCCCTGGGAATCGGAGGGCTGCCGCGAGGCAGGATCGTCGAGATTTACGGGCCGGAATCCTCCGGCAAGACTACCCTGACCTTACAGGTCATCGCCCAAGCGCAGCGAGCCGGCGGCAGTTGCGCTTTCATCGACGCGGAACATGCGCTCGACCCCGTTTACGCCGCTAAATTGGGAGTGGACGTGGAGAATCTGCTCGTGAGTCAGCCCGACACCGGCGAGCAGGCATTGGAGATTTGCGACATGGTCGTGCGCTCGGGCGCGCTCGATGTGGTGGTCATCGATTCGGTTGCCGCGCTGACGCCAAAAGCGGAGATCGAAGGCGAAATGGGCGACAGCCATATGGGTCTGCAAGCCCGGCTGATGTCCCAGGCTTTGCGCAAGATGGCGGGCAACATCAAGAACTCCAATACGCTGGTGATTTTCATCAACCAAATCCGCATGAAGATCGGCGTCATGTTCGGTTCCCCGGAAACCACAACCGGCGGCAACGCGCTGAAGTTCTATGCTTCGGTACGGCTCGACATTCGCCGTATCGGCACCATCAAGGAAGGCGATGAAGTCGTCGGCAACGAAACCCGGGTTAAGGTCGTCAAGAACAAGGTCTCGCCGCCGTTCCGGCAGGCGGAGTTTCAGATCATGTATGGCGAGGGCATTTTCAATCTCGGCGAAGTGATCGATCTGGCGGTGAAGCTTGGCCTGGTGGACAAGTCCGGCGCCTGGTACGCCTATCAGGGTGAAAAGATCGGCCAGGGCAAGAAAAATGTCGCGGCCTATCTGAGAGAGAATCCGGCCATCGCCGAGGAAATCGAAGTCGCGATTCGCGCCCGTACGCTAGGCGGAAATCAGCAGACCGGGGCGCGGGAAGCGTCTGGAAATGACGACGTGGTGGTGCTGGCCGACTCCAGGAAGTCCTGAGCGCGGCGCCCGCCCCTTAAGGCATGAGCAAGTCCGTTGCCGTGGCGCTTCGTCGCCGCGCCATGGACTTGCTGGCGCGCCGGGAACATTCCCGCCATGAACTTGCAGGCAAGCTGCGCAGCCGCTTTCCGGAGGTGGAGCCGCAAGCGATCGATGCAGAACTGGAAAGCTTGGCCGCGGAGAATCTGCAGTCGGATCAGCGCTTTGCCGAAGAATACCTGCGCCTGCGCATGCGCCGCGGCTTCGGCTGGTTGCATATCCGCGCCAGTCTGCAAGCGCGGGGAGTGGGCGAGGACATAATTGCCGCTCTCGCCTGCCCGGATGAAGAATGGCTTGCGCTGGCGGCAAATCTGGTGATTTCCCGGCTTGGCGGAAAAGAGAACTTTCCGCCTGGCGGCCGGGATCATCAACGCTTGTTCCGTTTCCTGCATGGCCGGGGCTTTACAGCGGAAATCGCGCACAAATCGCTGCAAAAACATATTCGCCGGACAAGCTACTGATCGCAATGTCTTGCCGGTATATTTTTCGCTATCGGCAAGCGAGCGTCCTGGCAAATCTGAAGACCGAATATACTTCTGGACAGCGGCGAGATGCCTTACCTGCGGTTTTTCATCGGAATTTGCTCCGCGGGGAAACAATTGCGTGGATTGTCAATCACGGAAGTTTGTAGCCTTTAGATCGATTGTGCTACTGACCGCCAGTTTACATTTGCAATCCGCCACAGGCGCCGAAAACACCACGCTCGAAGTAACGAGGACTGCTATTTTCGTCCGGCAACGGTGAAAGCGAACGGGTCCGTGACCTGGACTTGAATCTGGAGCGAAGTCGGCAATAGCATCATCGTTTTCGGAAAAATCTGACCGATCGTCAGGTTATTACCCAGGCGATCGTAGCTCTGTATCCCGTGATGAAAATTGATCCGCCAAGGAAGCCTGGAGTCGAATTGAAGCTCAATTCCCAATCCTCCAGGCATGCCTTTCCCGACCGTTTGAGACTACCAGGAATTACATTCAAATTAGAATCCATCGTTGCTAAGT
This sequence comes from uncultured Pseudohongiella sp., assembly GCA_951812715.1. GTDB lineage: Bacteria > Pseudomonadota > Gammaproteobacteria > Pseudomonadales > Pseudohongiellaceae > UBA9145. Next base: position 56,546 of record OX638323.1, read on the forward strand.
GCGATAATCGCGCCGCTTCGATACTCTCTCTATAGCTTGCGGTGGGATCGCGGAATGAGACTTGCCAAACCTTTCAAGGGACTACGTCCCGCGCGCGAACTCGCCGCGCGCGTGGCGTCGCCGCCATATGATGTATTAAGCCGCGATGAAGCGCTGGCGCTGGCGCGGGATAACGAATGCAGTTTTCTGCATATCAACCGGCCCGAAATTGACTTGGACCCCGCCATTGATCCGCATGACGGCGTCGTCTATGCGCGGGGCAGGACAAATCTCGACCGGTTCATTGACTCGGGCGTTCTCGTCAGGGACTCGGCGGACAGCTTTTATGTCTACCGTCAGACCATGGGCGATCACGTCCAGACCGGCCTTGCCGCCCTGGCTTCGCTGGAAGCCTATGAAAAAGGGCTGGTCAAGAAACATGAATTGACGCGGCCGCCCAAGGTGCGCGACCGGGTTTCGCACATGCGCGCGCTGGGCGCCCAGGTTGGACCGGTTTTCGTCACCTACCGGGCGCGGCAGGCAGTGGATGATCTGATCGCAAAGGCGGCGGAGCAAGCGCCGGAATATGATTTCATTGCCGATGACGGAATTCGCCACACTTTCTGGACCGTGGCGGAAGCGGAACGAGTGCTGGCGTTCCAGACGGCGCTGGACCAATTGCCGGCGCTCTACGTCGCTGATGGGCACCATCGTTCCGAGGCGGCCGCGAAGTTGCGGGATACGCTGAACGTTTCCAATCCCCGCCGGACGGCCTCATCGGCCTGGGACTGGTTCCTGGTGGTAATGTTTCCTCATGACCAGATCAAGATTCTTGATTACAACCGCGTGGTAAAAGATCTCAACGGGCATGCCATGGCCGATCTGCTGCAACAACTCGAGGAAAATTTCGAACTGACAGAAGTCGAAGCCGCCGCGGCAAAGCCGGCCGAGCCCCGGGAGTTCGCGATTTACCTTAACGGCGTCTGGCGGCGCCTGCGGCCACGGCCGAAGGCGCTCGCATCGCTAACAGGCAAATCGGCAAGCGATCGGCTCGACATCGCCCTGTTGCAGGATTGGGTATTCGAACCGCTGCTCGGCATCACGGATCAGCGTACCGATGAAAGAGTGGATTTCGTCGGCGGCATTCGCGGCCTGGAAGAACTGGAGCGCAAGGTGGACAGCGGCGACTGGCGCGCCGCCTTCGCGCTCTATCCGACTTCCATGGACAGTTTGATGGAAGTGGCGGACTCAGGCGGCGTGATGCCGCCCAAGTCCACCTGGTTCGAGCCCAAGTTACGCAGCGGGCTGGTCAGTCACGTATTGGACTAGGTTTCTCTATCACAAGTCAAAACGTCGTTTTGTCTTGCTCCGAGTTCAATGGCTGTGTCATTGAGGCAGGCGGCACATCCAAGCGCCGCCGAGCGGCTCCGGCTTGAGAGGAGCTTTGCTAGCTCGCTTGCTTCAATTTGGCCCTGGATTTGCCATCTATCAGGTAGCCCTTGCCGATGGGGATCGACTTCGGCTTCATGGCTTCCGGAACTTCCCGCAGGAGGTCGATGTGCAACAGGCCGTTTTCGAGCCCGGCGCCATTGACCTTGACGTGCTCGGCGAGGCGGAAGCGCCGCTCGAAGTTGCGCGCGCCGATTCCCCGGTGCAGGAATTTGCGCTCTTCGTTCTCGTCGGACCTGCGGCCGCTGACGGTCAGTTCCTCGTTCTCCACCTGGATGTTCAGGTCGTCTTCGCTGAAGCCGGCCACGGCCATGGTGATGCGATAGCTGTCCTTGTCGAGCAGCTCGATGTTGTAGGGCGGATAACCCGCACCTGCGTTGTCGTTCCGGCTCACTGCGTCGAGCAGGGACGAGAGATGGTCGAATCCTACGGTGGTTCGATACAGCGGTGAAAAATCAAATCTGGTCATGATCATATCCTCATAATTAAAGCAATATGGTTTGGCTGCCGTTGCCGGCAGAGCGGACCTCCGATGAGCATCCGCTGAATTACTATATGAGGATGGTTCGGGTGGTTTTCAAGTCTCGCAGTCCGGGCGCGCTCTCGTCGCTGACTGACGCTTTCCCGGCTTGCGCCGGGCCCCTTTCAGTCACCGCCGCGCGCCCTCCGCGCCAGATTCGAACTGCAAATTCTTTCTCTTGGTTCCGATCAGATCACTAGCATTGACATGAAATCATGGACGGGGGTGTTTTCCAGGGCCGCTTGATCTTTACACAGGGAGAATATCTGCTCGCAGCGCGCGGTGGGGAAGCAGGTGGCGAGGTTGGCCTTGAATTTTTGCTCAAGCAGGGGGATGCCTTCCTGGCGCCGGCGTCTGTGACCGACGGGGTATTCGACTTCCACGCGATCTGTGCAACTGCCGCCCTTGAACCAGATCTTTATGGAATTGGCGATGGAGCGCTTGTTTGGCTCAAGATACTCGTTGCTGTAACGCGGTTCCTCGTGAATTTCCATTTTCTCGCGCAACTCGTCGATGATCGGGTGCGCCGCGTGGAAGGCGTCTTCGTAGTGATCCGCGGTAAGCGAGCCGAAGGCGAGCGCGATCGCGGTCATGTATTGCAGGCAATGATCCCGGTCGGCGGGATTGCTGAGGGGGCCGACCTTGTTGATGATGCGCAACGCCGACTCGTGAGTATGGATATCGATCCGGTCAACTTCGCCGAGCCGGTCCTTGACGACGAGGTGGAGTTTGAGCGCGACCTCCACCGCCGTCTGGGCGTGGAATTCGGCGGGATAGGAAATCTTGAAGAGAATATTTTCCATTACATAGCTGCCATAAGGCATTGAAATATTAAATTCTTTACCTTTAAAACTGACATCATAAAAGCCCCAGGCGCGAGCGCTGAGCACACTGGGATAGCCGATCTCTCCGCGCAAGGTAAGGTCGGCGAGCTGGACGGCGCGGGAAGTCGCATCGCCGGCGGCCCAGGACTTCCTGGACCCGGTATTGGGCGCATGACGATAGGTGCGCAGGCTGGAGCCGTCGAGCCAGGCCTGGGAGAGCGCGTCGATCACCTGTTCTTTCGTGCCGCCCAGCATCCGGGTAGCCACCGCCGCGGACGCCACTCGCACCAGCAATACATGGCACAGTCCCACGCGGTTAAAACTGTTTTCCAGCGCGATGACACCTTGGATCTCGTGAGCCTTGATCATAGCGGTAAGCACATCGCGCATACTCAGGGGAGGTCGGCCCGCCGCCGCCCTGGTTTGGGACAGGTAGTCCGCCACGGACAAGATCGCGCCAAGATTATCGGACGGATGTCCCCATTCGGCCGCCAGCCAGGTATCGTTGTAGTCGAGCCAACGAATGGCGCAGCCAATATCCCAGGCGCCTTTCACCGGGTCGAGCCGCAACTGGGTTCCGGGAACGCGCACGCCATCAGGCACAACCGTGCCTTGCACCAGTGGTCCCAGTAATTTCCGGCATTCCGGATAGCGCAGCGCCAGCAAGCCGCAGCCGAGACTATCCATCAGGCAGTTCCGGGCCGTGTCATAGGCTTCCCGGGAGTCGATTTCGTAATCACAGACATAATCCGCGATATCGACCAGTACCTGGTCTGGGTCGGGACGGGTATTCAAATCCGCGCTGGCGCTCATGCTTTTCTCACTAGGTCAATAATTCAGACGGGACAGGTTTAGGGGATGCTAACGGTCGGCAATGTCCACCCAATCGGATGTAGCGGGGCCGGTATATTCGGCGCTGGGCCGAATAATTCGATTGTTGACGCGTTGCTCCTTCACATGAGCGGCCCAGCCCGTGATGCGCGACATGACGAATATCGGCGTGAACAACTTGGTTGGTATGCCCATGAAATGGTATGCGGAGGCATGGAAGAAGTCCGCGTTGCAGAACAGTTTTTTCTCGCGCCACATAACTTCTTCACAGCGCGCGGACACCGGGTAAAGCACGGCATCGCCAACGTGCCGCGCCAGTTTCTCCGCCCAACCCTTGATGATGCCGTTGCGCGGGTCCGATTCCCGGTACACCGCGTGACCGAACCCCATGATCTTTTCCTTGCGCTCCAGCTTGGCAAGGATTCCCCGCTCAGCCTCATCGGGAGAGCGCCAGTTCTCGATCATCTCCATGGCGGCCTCGTTGGCGCCGCCATGGAGCGGTCCGCGCAAGGCGCCGATGGCGGCAGTGATGCAACTGTGCAAATCCGATAATGTCGAAGCGACCACGCGGGCGGTAAAGGTGGAAGCGTTGAATTCGTGTTCGGCGTAAAGAATCAGGGAGGCGTTCATTACCTCGCGGAACAGTTCGATGGGCGCTGCGCCGTGCAACATGTGCAGGAAGTGGGCGCCGGTGGAATCGCTGTCAAGATCGGTTTCGATGCGCCGGCCATGGTGGCTCCAGACATACCAATAGCAGATAATCGAAGGCAGCGCCGCCAGCAGCCGGTCCGCCACTTCGTCCTGACGGGAGAACTCGCCCTCGGGTTCGAGATTGCCGAGCATCGAACAGCCGCTCCGCATCACGTCCATCGGATGGGCGCTTGCCGGGATCCGCTCCAGCGCTTCGCGCAATGCCAATGGCAGCCCCCGCAGGCGCTTGAGTACGCCGGTATATTCATCAAGCTCGGACTGCGTGGGCAAGCGACCTTTCAGCAACAGATAGGCGACTTCCTCGAAGCGGGCTTTTTCCGCCAGCACTTTGATGTCATGGCCGCGGTAAGTCAGGCCCGAACCGGTTCTGCCTACCGTGCAAAGCGCGGTTGCTCCCGCTACCTGTCCGCGCAATCCGGCGCCTTCAAGTGATCTGCCTGACATTTTGCAACTCCGTATTGTTATATTCCGGGCTGGTCAATTCGCATCCGCGGCGCCGCTGGTTTGCTCGGCGAAAAGCCGGTCGAGTTTGCGTTCGTAGTCGTGGTAGCCGAGCACCGCATACAGTTCTTCGCGGGTCTGCATTTTGTCCAGCTCGGCGCGCTGACTTCCGTCTTGCGCCAGTGAACGGTATACCTGTTCGGCGCTCTTGCTCATGGCGCGGAATGCGCTCAGGGGATACAGCACCATCGCAACCCCGGCTTCGCGTAATTGCTCGCGGGAATACAGCGGAGTCTGGCCGAATTCGGTAATATTGGCCAGCACCGGCGCTTGCACGGCGTTGGCGAATTCGCGGTATTGCTCCAGTTCCAGCACGGCTTCGGGAAAGATTGCATCGGCGCCGGCCTCGACACAGGCCATGGCGCGTTCCAGCGCCGCGTCCAGACCTTCTACCGCGAGCGCGTCGGTGCGAGCCATGATGAGGAAGGAATCGCGTTCGCGCGCATCCGTCGCGGCCTTGATGCGATCCACCATTTCATCGCGGCTGACGATTGCCTTGTTGGGCCGATGACCGCAACGCTTTTGCTGCACCTGGTCCTCGATATGCACCGCGGCGGCGCCGGCTTTTTCGATCGCCTTGACCGCGCGCGCGATATTGAATGCGCCCCCCCAGCCGGTGTCTATATCCACCAGCAAGGGCAGGCTGCTGGCGTTACAGATTCGATCTACGTCAACGAGGACGTCGCCGAGGCTGGTTACGCCAAGATCAGGCAGACCATAGGAAGCCGCCGCGACTCCGCCGCCGGAAAGATAGATCGCCTTGTGACCGGCCGCCTCGGCCAGCATGGCGCAATAGGCATTGATCGCGCCCACGATCTGCAATGGGGAATTTTCCGCCAGCATCCGGCGTAGCCTAAACCCGGCGGACTGTTCTGCCGTCATGCATGTCTCCTGATCGAATCGCTGCGTTGCCGGCGGTGCGGCCGACCCGCATGGGTGTAATTATACTGCTTTTGCGGCAGTACTTGCCCACACGGCAATGTCGCCACGCATCCCCCGCGTCTGGCAGTCAAATAATAATTGGTGGGAATCAGTGTCGGAACCAGGGATTCTACGGCAACAGATGCGGCGGCGGCGGAGCGCGGCGGGCGGATTGCCGGGGGCCGTAATATTCTTCGAAATAGGCAACAATGCGCTCTCTGACGTCCGGGTTGAAGGATCAAGTCGGACTAGTACATTGATGTGGTTCTTGAGATCGACCGTCACGCAAGAAGTGGTGAATCGCTCCTGAATCTGATTAAATTATTTGGAGCCACTCATGCGTAATCTAACATGCTCTCCATACCATCGTCCGCGAACGAAGCAGCGGTAGCCACGCGATTGCGCGCATCGCGCCAGCGTGGTTCGGTATCCGTGGTGGCGCCGGTTCTTCGCGAAGCGGCCAATATCGAACCCCTTGTTCGCGCGGTGGACGCGGCCCTTACCCCGCTCGGTTTTGACTGGGAGTTGCTGCTGGTAGATGATGACTCGCGGGACGGCAGCGACGAGGTCGCGCGGAAGCTGGCGCCGGCATATCCTGTGCGGCTTGAGCTTCGCCGCGCCGAGCAGCGAGATCTGTCGATGTCCGTGTTGCGAGGGCTGAGATTAGCCAGGTTCGATCGTGTTGTGGTCATGGACGCGGATCTTTCACATCCGCCCGAACGCATCCCGGATCTGCTCGAAGCCCTGAACGAAAGCGCCATGGCCCTGGGCAGCCGCTATGCTCCCGGTGGTTCGCTGGATCGGAACTGGGGCCCGTGGCGACGCCTGATTTCCAAAATCGCCACGCTGCTCGCCGCGCCGCTGACGACCTGCGCGGATCCGATGTCCGGGTTTTTCGCGGTCGACCGGAGTTTCTTGCCGGAGTTCGGTTCACTGCGCCCGCTGGGTTACAAGATTGGCCTGGAGTTAATGGTGCGCGGAAGCCTTGAGGTGAGGGAAGTACCGATCAATTTCCAGAATCGGAGCAAGGGATCGAGCAAGTTGACCCGGGACCAGCAGTTGAGGTTTCTGCGTCATCTTTCGCGCCTGTACCGGTTCCGCTTTCCGCTGTTATCGCGGCTAGCCTGTTTCGGGTTGGTGGGAGCGAGCGGATTCGCATTGGATGTGGCCTGCTGGCAAGGCCTGCAATGGATCGGGATGGAACATCGATTGGCGAGGTTTATATCCTTCTGGCCCGCCGTCACCTGGAACTGGCGCTGGAACCGCGCGCTAACGTTCGGTGACCGTGCTCCGGCGCCGCGGGCGCGCCAATGGGCGCAATTCATCGTCGCGAGCCAAGTGGGATTGGTTTCGAACGTAGGAGTCTATGTGGCATTGACCGGCGCTATAGCCTTCTTCGATCATTACCGTATTCTCGCGCTGATTGCCGGGGTAGTGGTGGGAATGGCGGCCAATTTCATGGTCGCTGATCGCTGGGTCTTCCACGCGGGTCGTTCAGTGGAAACTGGTACGCTTTCGATCAAGTAGTCCTGGCAGCATTGGAACTCTCGCTGATAATGGGCAGCAAACGAAACAAGAGAAAAACTCGCAAAACACCCGCAACGCCTCCTTCCCGGCTGCCCGCGGCCGACCGCTGGCAGGCGCCGCCGCGGGTGCTGTTTGGCGCGGCGGCGTTGGCGGTCATGATCGTCACGGTCTATTTTACGGCGCTGACCGGCGAACCGCTGTGGGACGACATTATCTGGCTCGAGGAACCCCTGGTGCTGAACTGGTCCGGCATCCGGGACATCTGGCTGGCGCCGTCGGCTTTGAGTCAGGAGGGACATTACTGGCCGCTGGTGTATACCAGCTTCTGGCTGGAGCACAAGCTATGGGGCCTGACGCCTGTTGGCTATCATCTGTCCAACGTGTTGCTGCACCTGGTGAATACTTTGCTGGTCTGGCGCCTACTGGTGGTACTGCGCGTGCCGGGCGCCTGGGCCGCTGCCGCCATATTCGCCGTGCATCCATTGCATGTGGAGTCGGTGGCCTGGATCATCGAACGCAAGGATTTGCTGTCCACATTGTTTTACCTGTGCGCCGTGCTTGTCTGGATCCGCCCGCAAGGGCCGCGGCCGGTGCTGGCGGCAGTGCTGCTGACAGCGGCGTTGCTGTCAAAGTCGATGCCGGTGACATTGCCGGCGGCGTTGCTGTTGTGGTATTGGTGGCGCGCCCGCTGGCCTTCGCTTCGCGAGACGGCGGGCCTGGCGGCTCTGTTCGGGGTTTCGTTGTTCATCACGCTGGCGGATCTTGCGTTTTACGCTTCCCGTGAATCATTGTCACTGGGATACTCGTTTATCGAGCGAGTACAGATCGCCTCGCATGCGCTGTGGTTCTATGTCGGCAAGTTGCTATGGCCGACGAATCTCGCGGTGATTTACCCGCATTGGGAAATCGGCGCCGCCAATGCCGGCGCCTGGCTTTACGTCATCGCTGCCGCCGTTGCAGCGGCGCTGCTGTGGTTTTCCCGGCGCCGCATCGGCCGCGCGCCGGTCGTCGCCGTGGCTTTTTTCGCGCTGACGCTGGCGCCGGCGCTGGGATTCATAGACTACGGCTACATGCAATTTTCATTCGTCGCGGACAGATTTCAATATCTCGCCGGTCTTGGCGTCATCGCGGGGCTTGCCGGGTCGGCGGCATTCCTCGCCGCTCGTTACAAATATGGCGGGAAGATCGCCCAGGCCGCCTTGGCGATCGTGCTTGCCGCATTTGGCACACTAAGCTGGAACCAGGCCAGTATCTATCGCAACGATATGGTTTTCTTTGAACATGTCATCGAACACAATCCACTCGCACGTGGCGCACACGGGAATCTCGCTATCGAGTATTTGGAAGCGGACCGTCTCGAGGAGGGACTTGAGATAAACCTCATCGCGGCGGAGCAGGATCCGGAGAGTGCTGGAAACCAATCCAATCTCGGACAGTTCTACATGCGGCTTGAACGGTTTCAGGAGGCGGAAGAAGCTTTTTCGCGCGCGCTCGAACTCGATCCCCGAAGCCTCGATGCGCGGCAGAACTATGGCGAGGTGTTGCGTGAGCAGGGCAAGCACCAGGCGGCGGCAGCGCAATACCGCGAAGCAATCAGTATCGACTCGGATTTTGCAATCGGATACGCGGCGCTAGGGCAAAGCCTGTTTCATCTTGGCCGCGATGCCGAGGCGGTGGAGGCAATAGATCGGGCCATCGATCTGGGTCTCGAACCGGCCACGGGGCAGATCTTGAATCTGATTGCCGCGCAAGCGCTTGGCAGGTTGGGCCGGATGGCGGAAGCCGAAGAGCGCATCGCGGCGACAGCCGCGGAGGCGCCGGGAAACGTCAGACCCGCTGCTTCCCGGGTGGCGCTGCGACTTGAAGCCGGACAAGCCGCCGCCGCGGAGCGGAGTTTTCGCGCCGCGCTGGATTTGTATGCCGGGAACGCTTCCGACCTGTATGATTTCGGCCAAGCGCTGACTACCCTGGCGGCCCAGCAATATGCCCTGGGCGCATATCGCGCCGCGCTGGCGGTCGACCCCGATCATGTGCGGGCGCTGGTTGAGATCGGCAATTTGGAACTTGACTTTGACCGATTCGCCGAGTCGCTGACCGCGTTCGACCGGGCGCTTGCGCTGTTGCCTGATCTCGCCGAGCAGGCGGCATTGCATAGATCCATGGGCGAGGCGGCGATGGAACTCGGTCAGGACGATGCGGCGGATTACTTCGAGCGGGCGCTGGCGGCCGATCCGCGGGATTATTCGAGCCTGGATCGATTGGCGATGGTGCGCTTCAACCAGGAGCGTTACCAAGAGGCGTTATCGCTATACAACACGATGCTGGAACAGCAGCCTGACAACCATGCCGTACTCACCAATCTGGGTTTGACCTTGTATCGACTCGAACGGACTGGCGAAGCTCGCGCGAGCCTTGAGCGCGCGCTCGTCCTTGCGCCCGAGCATGAACTCGCCCGCGCCTTATTAGGTCAGATTGAACAAGATCTAGCCGAAACGCCATCTCAAAATCAGAACTGAAAATATCTCGATCGAATTGCGCCGCCGCTCCGCCGGCAATGAAAGCCGGAACCTAATCAGGGCTGGGACCAGGGATTCTCCGGCAGCAGATGCGCCGGCAGCGGAGCGCGGCGGGCGGATTGCCGGGGACCGTAATTTTCTTCGAGATAGCCGAGAATGCTCTCTTCAACATCCGGGTCGAGTTGCGCCATGCCCTGGGTTTCCTGCATCCAGGCGATACGGCTTTGCCAGACGCCGCGATTGCCGGAATTCTGGGTAATCAGCAAGGCTGAATGGCATTCGGTGCAATTTGCCTGCACCAGTTGCCAGTCGCCGTTGCGCGCAAGGCCGGTCACGCGGTCGGTTTGCTGCGCGGCTTGCGGCGGCAGTGCTAGCGTCAGCAAGGCAAGAATGAAAGTCAGTCCGGCAAATCTCGGCCAACTCATGATTCGTCCTTCAGGTCACCTGCACCGCGATGCGATGACAGGCATTGTTCAGATAGCCGCGGGGATTCCAGCCTGGCACAACCATGGGCTGGGATCGGCCCGCCGCATCCATCGCCCGAGCCCAGATTTCGTAGTAGCCTGACTGGGGAAATTGCACCCAGGAAGACCAGTCCTGCCAGGCCAGTCGATTGGCGGGCGATTGCAGCGCCGTCGGCAGCCAGGTAGCGCCGAAATCAATCGACAAAAATACCGCGCTGACCGTATCGTCGCCGGCCCAGGCATGTCCGCGCACGTCGAACCGTTCGCGCTGGCCGATGGCGATACCCGAGCGAGGATAAGTGATCAGGGATTTTACCGGCATGGATTCGATGATTCGCATCTCGCTGGCGGGCACCCGACTGCCGGGAGCTACCGGCAGCCGCGGCACGGTATAGGAAGGCGGCGCCATTTTTTCGCCGTCGTGCACCCGGTTGCGTACTACCAGCCGATTCAGCCATTTGCCGGAAACCGAGCCGGGCCAGCCGCCGCAGACCAGACGCAGGGGGAAGCCGTTTTGTAACGGCAGATCCTCTCCGTTCATCCGCCAGGCGATCAGGGATTCCCGCTCCAGCGCTTTTTCCACGGGAACGCCGCGGGAAATGGCATCGAGATCCAGGTCGCCGCCAAGGTGGGTGTCGGCCCCGTAATAGCCGACATAGACGGCGTCAGCGCCGACGCCGCAATAGTTGAGCACGTCGCGCAAGCGCACGCCGGTAAAGCGCGGACAGCCGATGGCGCCCGTGGTCCACTGGTTGCCGCTGGCGGCGGGAACGAATTCGCTGCGCCCGTTGCCGCCGCACTCCAATTGCAATTGCAGGCTCACCGTTTCGAATCTGGCTTGCAGATCGGCGATGGTGAAACGCTCCGGGCGCAGGCAGGATTCGCCTCCGACTTCGAGTTCCCAGTTTTCTGGATTAATGTCTTCGGGAACAAGACCGTTGTTGCGGATGAACATGTAACGGTTAGGCGTAACCGAATCGTCGAGAAGGTGAGCAGGCGTCTCCGCATTCAGGGGGCGATCGTTAAGAATCACCAGCCCTTCCTTGCCTGGGATCTCCGCCGGCGCGTTATCGGCGGCAAAAGCCGCCGGAATCAATCCGGCGGGCATGAAACGGGCGAAAGGAATGGCCGAGCCAAGGGCCGCGCCCAAGGTTAGCAGGCCGCCTTTACGGATGAAACCACGGCGGCTCAGTGGGTCGGATTCGCGGCCCCAGAGCAGTCGGTCGGCTGCCCGCGGTTCTTGCCGCAACGCTTCCGTCAATGAAACCCTGGATGGATTCCGACGCATTCCAGTCTCCCGTTACAGAAAATTCGTAAATCAGCCGAGATTATCAGATAACGGCGACAAGGTAGAATAGGGCTGGTTTTTAGGCGATGACGCATTTGCGGCTGGGCATTGCGGACCTGGCGCCGGGCAGATTCCAGGATTTTCACTGGGGATTGATCCCTCCCTCGCGCAAGCGCGGGGGAGAGCGCTTGCTGCTCGATGAAGCCTTGCGGATCTTGGCGTCCATCCCGCGGCGTCATGATCAATTATCTATTCGATCAGTCCCGGATCGAATCCAATCACGAACAATACATCAGTGACGGCAAAGCGCGGTTCAGCGACAGGCTGAAAGCGTTGCGGATCAGGAACTGAAAACAATTTTTCCGGTCAGGAATGAGAGGCCATATGCTGGATCACGCCCGGCTTGCGGCTTTCCAGCCTGGAAATGCTGTAGTGGTAGCTCCTGGCGCTGGGATCTATGTCCATGGCCTCTTCGATGGCGGCTTCGAGATCGGCCTTGGCAGCCTGGCGGGTCAGATAAGGGCCGGAAATTTTTACTTGCAGGGAAGGATCGCTCGGCGCCGTAGCCACGATGTAGTAGTTTTCTGCGTTCACGGCATTTTTACTTCACCTGCAAGTTGCCAAGCGCTTTGCCATATCGGCGCTCAACTTCTCCGCCTCTTCAGAGGGGAAATCCGGCGGGGCCATATTAAAAACAAACGGTTCGGGAAATACAATAGGATTCGGAGAGCCGGCTGTTTTCCGCCTAGATTGGCATTTTAGCTTTCCATCGACCTTAACCGGCGGTTTTTATCGGAACCTTACAATAAGTTACAAATTTGCCGGGTGGAATTCCTCCCGGCGGGATACCTGTTTTGCGCCTTAGCATCATTGTTCCCGTATTGAACGAAGAGGCCCGGATCGGCGAAAGTCTCGGTCGGCTGCAGCCATTGCGGAAACACGGCCATGAAGTCATCGTAGTGGACGGCAGCAGCAACGACGCCACGCGAGAACTGGCAATGCCCGGGTGTACGCGGCTGGTGCGCAGCCGGGCCGGCCGGGCTGTACAGATGAACCTTGGCGCCCGTTTTGCCGGTGGAGAGGTATTGTTATTTCTGCATGCCGACAGCGAGTTGCCGGCGCGGGCGGAGCAGGAAATTGCCGCTGCCCTGGCAGATGGCGAGCCCGGCTGGGGTTGGTTTGATGTGCGTTTAACCGGCCGGGCGCCGATTTTCCGCATGATCGCCGCGCTAATGAACATTCGCGCGCGGCTCAGTTCGATCTGCACCGGTGATCAAGCGCTGTTCGTTACCTCCGGTTTGTTCCGCCAAGTCGGCGGATTTCCGGAAATCGCCCTGATGGAAGATATCGCGATCTGCGGCGCCTTGAGAAAGCTCGCCAGGCCGCTGCCGCTGCCGCTGCCGGGCAGTGTCCTGACCTCCTCCCGGCGCTGGGAAGATAGGGGGATAGCGCGAACGATTCTCCAGATGTGGCGCCTGCGGCTGCTGTATTCGTTCGGCGTTGATCCCACGCGGCTGGCAGCTTTGTACTACCCGCCGCAATATGCAAATGGCGGTGTATCCCACAAATATCCGAACGCGCGAATCCTGGTCTTCGCGCGAGCGCCCAAGGCAGGAAAGGTGAAGTCCCGGCTGGCCGCGGCTATCGGTGCGGAATCTGCTTTGCGCCTGTATCTTGCGATGTTGCGCCGCATATTCGAAACCCTGGATCAGGCAGCTCTGGCGGAGGTTAATCTTTGGGCGGAATCCGAGCCGGATCACGAGGAATTTTTGACGCTATGCAACGCCCAGGACATCCGCCAGCAGCGAGGCGCGAACCTCGGCGCCAGAATGTTGCATGCCGCGGCGGAAGAACTGGCCGAAAACAATGTGCAGAGCGTGCTGATCATAGGCGCGGATTGTCCGGCGCTGACTCGCGAATATTTGCATCGCGCGTTGGCCGCATTGGCCGCCGGCGCCGATGTGGCGCTGGGACCGGCCCGAGACGGCGGCTATGTACTGATTGGTCTGCGCAAGGCCGAAGATGAATTGTTTCGCGGCGTGGACTGGGGCGGCGGAGAAGTTTTGCAGCAGACTCTGGAACGAATCCGCCGGCTGAAACTAAGCCATCAAGTGCTTGAGCCTTTGTGGGACGTGGATGTCGTGGACGATTTGCCACTACTGGAAGAATTACGGCCACCGCTGTCCTGGACACGCTGAAGCTTTCCCTCGAAATCCAGCAGCTTGTCCGCCATGCGCGAAGCATTGACCCGGTATCGTCCCGAACCCACTTTGCCATGTAGCAGGATGATGCGGCTGATATTGATTTCAGGCTGCTGTCTGACGATTTCCAGCAACGCCTCGCGGTCCTCTCCCATAGCATCCGCGCCATCGCCCCCGCCTCGTTCGGTGCGGGCGGGCTTGGCGAAGGGGAGGGCATTGCCTATGTTGTCGAGGTCTTCGTTCATTGCGCTGGATCACTTGGCCGAACGAGCCGGATGCCGTCGAGCGGCATTGCTTTTTTGCCAGCCCGTGTTAACAAATTTCGGCAGAGGTTACGAGAAGTTGACGGTTTTCACCTACTTCGAAATTCACAGCCCGGCGGACTGCTTCAGCTCATGTATACATCGTGTAAACTATGGATACCATGAACGATTTCCTCCATGGAATTGTTCGTTGACGCAAGCCGAGCATATTGTTGATTTGCTACCGAATTCAATGTATTGCGCCATTGAATTTGGAGATACATTCGTTTTTCGCGCGGAAGCTCTGACTAGTCAAAGCTTCTATGTCCCCGTTCCGGAGCCTTATGGTCATGCCCGCCAGCAAACCTTTCATATTGCTGATCAGTGACGACGAAACCGCCCGCCATGAGCTTGCCGTAAAACTCAACTTCCTTGGCGAGTCTTCCATCGTCGCCGATTCAGGCGACTGGCGGCAGTCCGTACCGGATTCAGGCACGGTAGCGGTGGCGCTGCTTGGCCCCTGCCGCGGCGGCAATCGGCGCCAACTGCTGGCCGAACTCGAATCCGGCCTTTTGCAGGCCGCCATCGTTTTGCTTGAAGAGCGGGAGATTCCGGATTTCGCGGACGGCAGATTGCGGGCGCGCATGTTCGCCGAACCGGATGCGGCTTCGAATTTTCGTGATTTGCTCGACGTATTGCACAAGGCTCGACTCTGTCATGAATATCTGGCCGGCATCGCGGATGCCGATACTTCCAGGGGTCTTGCGGCGGTGCAAGGCTTGATCGGCAACAGTTCCGCGATTCAGCACGTTCGGGAAATAGTCGGGCGCTTGGCGGACACTGAAGTCAATGTACTGATCACGGGCGAGTCCGGCACGGGCAAGGAGGTCGTGGCGCGCAACTTGCATCGAATTTCGGGGCGCGAGAGCAAACCTTTCGTTCCCGTCAATTGCGGCGCCATACCGGGTGAGTTGCTGGAAAGCGAGCTGTTCGGCCACGAGCGCGGCGCCTTTACTGGGGCAGTCGCCTCTACCATCGGCCGATTTGAACGCGCGCATGGGGGCACGCTTTTTCTCGATGAAATCGGCGACATGCCGATCAACATGCAGGTCAAGCTGCTGCGGGTGCTGGAAGAGGGCAGTTTCGAGAAAGTCGGAGGCACCCGCTCGATCAAGGCCGATGTGCGGATTCTGACGGCAACCCACAAGAATCTCGAAGACATGATTGCCAGCGGTCAGTTTCGAGAAGATCTGTATTACCGCATCAACGTATTTCCCATTGAAATGCCGCCCCTGCGGGAACGGGTAGAGGACATTCCGGTATTGCTGAATGAATTGATCCGCAACCTGGAGGCCGCCGGCAAGGGCTCGGTGCGATTCAATTCCGCCGCCATCACGGCCCTGTGCGGCTATGCCTGGCCGGGCAATGTGCGTGAACTGGCAAACCTGGTGGAACGCATGGCGATTCTGCATCCGCATGGTATCGTTGGCGTCGAAAATTTACCGGAGAAAGCTCGTAAACCGGATTGCCAATCTGGCGTCGAGCAGGAACAAAAAGACCTCGCGGAAACGCCGGCCGCGCCGGAATCGTCGACCGCGATGCCGCCGATCCATGGCCTGGATCTGAAACAGTATCTAGCGAATCTGGAAAAGGGTTTTATCGAACGCGCGCTACAGGACAGCGGCGGCGTCGTCAAACAAGCGGCGGAGCGTCTGCAATTGCGCCGCACAACCCTAGTAGAAAAAATGCGCAGACATGGGTTAGGGTCGGTCGGCAAAGCCGACAAGAAGCGCAGCTTCTCGAGACCCTAACGGCTCGACATGGGCGAGGGCAAGCGATTACGAAGCGCAAGCTTCGTGCGTAGACCGAGCGCCACCGAGCTGTGCTCGGTGGCCGGGCCGTCGAGACAGGGGATTGGAGAAACCCGTGAAGTCGCGCCATGGATGGGTGAGGCCCGGTCGGCACAGCCGACAAAAAGCGTAGCTTTTTGAGGGCCGAACGACTTGCCACGGATGGCAAGGCTGGAGGTTGGCGAAGCCTCGCAGTTGCGCCAAGGATGGCATACACAAACAAGTCGAGGGCAAGTTGCCCGGTCGGCACAGCCGACGAAGCGTAGCTTCGAGGGCCGAACGACTTGCCAAGGGCGAGGCAAGCGTTTACGAAGCGCCAGCTTCGTGCGCAGCCCGAGCGACGCCGAGCTATGCTCGACGGCTGGACTGGCAAGGCTGGAGGTTAGCGAAGCCTCGCGGTTGCGCCATGGATGGGTGAGGCCCGGTCGGCGCAGCCGACGAAGCGTAGCTTTTTGAGGGCCGAACGACTTGCCACGGATGGCAAGGCTGGAGGTTGGCGAAGCCTCGCAGTTGCGCCAAGGATGGCCTGCACAAACAAGTCGAGGGCAAGTTGCCCAATCGGCACAGCCGACAAAGCGTAGCTTCGAGGGCCGAACGACTTGCCAAGGGCGAGGCAAGCGTTTACGAAGCGCCAGCTTCGTGCGCAGCCCGAGCGACGCCGAGCTATGCTCGACGGCTGGACTGGCAAGGCTGGGGGTTAGCGAAGCCCCGCGGTTGCGCCAGGGATGGGTGAGGCCCGGTCGGCGCAGCCGACGAAGCGTAGCTTTTTGAGGGCCGAACGACTTGCCAAGGGCGAGGCAAGCGTTTGCGAAGCGCCAGCTTCGTGCGCAGCCCGAGCGACGCCGAGCTATGCTCGACGGCTGGACTGGCAAGGCTGGAGGTTGGCGAAGCCCCGCAGTTGCGCCAGGGATGGGTGAGGCCCGGTCGGCACAGCCGACAAAAAGCGTAGCTTTTTGAGGGCCGAACGACTTGCCAAGGATGGCAAGGCTGGAGGTTGGCGAATCCCCGCAGTTGCGCCAGGGATGGGTGAGGCCCGGTCGGCGCAGCCGACGAAGCGTAGCTTTTCGAGGGCCGAACGACTTGCCAAGGGCGAGGCAAGCGTTTACGAAGCGCCAGCTTCGTGCGCAGCCCAAGCGACGCCGAGCTATGCTCGACGGCTGGACTGGCAAGGCTGGAGGTGGGCGAAGTCGACGATGTCCCGCCAGGACGGCATGCACCTGGTTAGCCAGATCTCATTCAAGCGCCGGTCGGGGCGGGTGTTTCGATGCCAGCCGAAGGCAATTTCCTGCCGTCAAGGTATACGCCGCCGTCGCCGAGCTGCAACCGCCCCGTGGCGAACCAGCCCGCCACCCGTGGATATAGAGCGTGTTCGAGGCGGTGTACTCGCCGCGCCAGGCTTGCTTCAGTGTCGTCTTCCCGCACTCGGATACGGCTGCGGGCGATAACAGGCCCCCCATCTAGTTCCTCGTTAACGAAATGGATAGACACGCCATGTTCCTTGTCCCCGGCCGCGAGCACGCGCTGGTGGGTATGCATGCCACGGTGCTTTGGCAGCAGGGAAGGATGGATATTGAGAATTCGTTCGGCGTGCTCGCGCACGAACGCCTCGCCGAGAATGCGCATGAATCCCGCCAACGCGATGAGTTCGGGCGCGAAGCCGTCGATTGCCTCGAGCAATGCGCCATCGAAGGTTTCTCGATCGGGGAAGTTTCCGTGTTCGACAATCGCTGTCGGGATTCCGGCCCGCGCCGCGCGTTGCAGGCCGAAGGCCGAGGGATTGTTGCAAACAACTCCTGCCACGCGATAGCCGTGGACGCCGGACTGGTCGATAAGGGCTTGCAAGTTGGAGCCGTTGCCCGAAATGAGCACGACGAGGTTACAGGAGTCCGCGGTCATGATTCTCGCGCCGGTCAGACGAATTCAACGGCGGGTTCATGTCCACTGCCGGCACGCACCTCGCCAATTGGCGAGACTTCTTCGCCCGCATCCCGCAACAGCTCCAGCGCCGGCCCCAGGTCTTCGGCGGCGACGCAAACAATCATGCCGATGCCGCAATTGAAGGTGCGGAACATTTCCTCAACGGAAACATTGCCGGATTGCCGCAGCCAATCGAAAACGGCCGGTCGGCGCCAGCTTGTGGTATCGACCCGGGCGATCAACCCCGCCGGCAACATGCGCGGCAGGTTTTCGATAATGCCGCCGCCGGTAATATGCGCCAGTCCGTGAACGGAGAATTTCGCTGTCAGCGCGGCGATTGCCCGCACATAGATGCGGGTCGGTTCGAGCAAGACCTCTCCCAGGCCGCGGCCGGTGAAAGCCTGTCCGAGATTCGCGCCGGAGATTTCGATTATTTTCCGGATCAGGGAGTATCCATTGGCATGCGGTCCCGAAGAAGCCAGACCGATCAGCCGGTCGCCGGCCGCTACCCGGTCCGGGCCAATAATGCCGTCCTTCTCGACCACGCCGACGGCGAAACCGGCCAGATCGTAATCTCCGGCGCCATACATGCCGGGCATTTCGGCGGTCTCGCCGCCAATCAGGGCGCAGCCCGCCTGCCGGCAGCCTTCGCCGATGCCGCTGATGACGCTTGCGGCGACATCAAGGTCGAGCGCGCCGGAGGCATAGTAGTCGAGGAAGAACAGTGGCTCCGCGCCGCAGACAATCAGATCGTTCACGCACATGGCGACGAGGTCGATGCCGACGCTATCGTGGCGGCCGAGTTCTACCGCCAGTTTCAACTTCGTCCCCACACCGTCCGTCGCCGAAACGAGCACGGGGCGTTCGTAGCCGGCGGGAAGTTCGCACAGACCGCCGAAACCACCGATATCCGACAGCACTTCCGGCCGCATCGTGGAACGGGTAATCGCGCCGATTTGCCGCACCAGGGCATTGCCCCGGTCGATATCGACCCCGGCATCGCGATAGCTCAGGGTTTCGCCGCGCGCGGGCGGCTGGTTCTGTTTCATGGCAGGGGCCGGCTGAGTCGTGGCCGCTATGTTAGCGGAATTGCAGTATCATTTCCGCATGGCCACAAGTTCGGTAAAGCAATTGTTGCGAACCCTCGGCATGGTTTCACTGCTGGGTTTTCTGCCGCTGGCGCCCATGTCCCATGGGCTCCCGGTAATCGGCCTTTACCAGCAGCGCGTGGCGGTCGAAAACGAAAGTATGGCGGAGCGCAATCGCGCCTATCAGGCCGCCTTCCAGCGGATGATCATCAAGGTTACCGGCGATGAACGCTGGCTGGACCGCGCGCGTATCCGCTCCGCCGCCGCGAATGCCGGCGATTATGTGCAGGCCTTTGCCTATGCTACCGACGAAGCGACGGGGTTGATCGCCGGTCAGCGCTTCATAGAAGTACAATTTTCCGCGCCTTTGATCAATCAGTTGCTTACCGCGGAGGATATTCCCGTCTGGGGCAGCAACAGACCCAGCGTGCTGGTCTGGATGGTATTGCAGGACGCCACCGGCCAGCGCAGTCTGCTCAATCAGGAAACCGGACCCGAAATCATCGAATACATGCGCCGCTTCGGCGAAGAACGCGGTCTGCCGGTAATTTTTCCGCTGCTCGACATCGAGGATCGCCGCAATCTGCCCCCCGACGCGATCTGGGCCCAGGATGAACTTGCCATCAAGGCAGCCAGCGACCGCTACGATGCCGACAGCATTCTTGCCGGTCGTCTGCTGTTTACCGCCACGGGCGAACTGGTAGGTTTGTGGCAATTCTTGTTCATGGATGAAGCGCAAATATTCGACGGCTTCGATTCCGAGCTGGAATCGTATCTCGAACAGCCGCTGTCACGCATAACCGCGCAGCTTTCAGGCTATTTCGCGCTGACGCCGGACGAGCAAGGCGATCGATCGATCCGGCTGCAGGTCGATGGCATTCGCAATTTTTCCGATTATTCGGCGCTGGTCGAATACGTGAACGGGATTGGTCTGGTACAAACCGCCAATATTGTCACGGTCGATGGCGAGCGGCTCGAATTGCTGCTCGATTTACGGGGCAGCGCGGACCAGTTGCTCAACCGGATTGCGCTGGACCGGGATCTGCTGCTGGTGGACAGCGACGAAAGCTTTGGCTCACCCGTGCTGCATTACCGCTGGATGCGCTAGCCATGTCCGGCAAGCACGAGGATCAGTTGCCGCTGGCGGTGGGCCTGGAAGACGAGGCAACTTTTCAGAACTTCGTCTGCTCGCTGGAAAACTTGCAACTGGTAACCTGGCTGCAAGATCCGGGAAGGCTGGACTCACCGGTGCTCATTTGGGGTCCTCCGGCCTGTGGCCGCACGCATCTGTTGCAAGCCTGCTGTCACCTGACCGGAGATCGCGGCGCCATCTTCCTGCCGCTGCGCTACAAGGACCAGTTGCAGCCCGAAATTCTGGAAGGCGTCAGCGGCTTGTCATTAATTTGCATCGACGATCTGCAATTCGCGGCGGGCGACCGGGATTGGGAACTGGCTCTGGTGCGCCTGATCAATGCGGTGAATTCGACGGACTCCCATTTGGTGCTGGCGGCGTCCGCGAAAGCGGCCGACATACTCTGGGAACTGGCGGACCTGCGCTCCCGCTTGCAGCAGGCATTGGTGTTTCGCCTCCATCCCCTGGGCGATGAAGGCATTATGGAAGCTTTCGAATTGCGAGCCCGCAATCGCGGCCTCAATCTTGCCGCTGGCGTCACTGATTTCATATATTTCCGCGCCGAACGGCGACTCGATGTCCTGATGGATATTATCGATCAGCTTGACCAAAGCTCTATCCAGCGCCAACACCGCATCACCATCCCCCTGGTCAAGGGAATTCTAAACTGGTAGTCAGGGACCTTCCTGGAATTGACGGCGGTAGCGGCGGATGAATGCAATGAGGCCGCTAAAAATCACTACGCTGAGCAGAATCTGCGCCAGACCCCAGCCGAATCTGGGCGGATTGAAAGCGAGTATCACTCCGTGAATGAAATAAAGCTGGATCACGAATCCCAGCCAGGCGTACCCGCGCGGGCGCGCCTTGTGCAAGCCGGGCAACAGCGCCAGCAAAGGTAGCGCCTGGATACCCCAGGCCACGATGCCGGCGGCACTGGTCATGCTCAAACTCTGACCGGTGCGCAGCCATAGCAACAGCAACAGGGCGTACCCGGCGCCAAGCACCAGCAGGCGGGAGTTGTTGACGGCGGCGGACAAGCGTGCAGCGGAATCTGCCTGTATCCGGTTCACAGCATTTTGCGGGCAATGGCGGCGACGCGCTTGCCCAGGGCCTTGCACAAGACGGCTTCGTCCTCGCTGATTGCATTGGAGCCGCCAACGGGCGCGAAATGGCTGGCGCCGTAAGGCGTGCCGCCGGTGGTGGTAGTGCGCAACGCCTGTTCGGTATAAGGAATGCCGCAATAGATCATGCCGTGGTGCAGCAATGGCAGGGCCATGGTGAGCAAGGTGGTTTCCTGGCCGCCATGGAGCGACGAAGTCGATGTGAATGCGGCCACCGGTTTGTCAACCAGGTCGCCGGAGCCCCAGATCGAGCCGGTGCCATCGATGAAGTATTTCAGCGGAGCGGCCATGTTGCCGAAGCGGGTGGGGCTGCCGACAATCAGGCCAGCGCATTCGCGCAGATCCTGTTCGGCGCAATAAACCGCACCTTCAACGGGCACTTCTGCTTCGGTTTGCTCGGTTACCGGCGAAACCGCCGGCACGGTGCGCAGTCTTGCTTCCATGCCCTCCACCTGGTCGACGCCGCGGGCGATCAGCCTGGCCATTTTTCCGGTAGCTCCAAAGCGCGTGTAATAAAGCACCAGAACATAAGGGTTCACGCATCGTCTCCGATGAGCGATAGTACGGCTTCAGGAGGCCGGGCGATGATGGCGGTATCGCCTTTCACGACAATGGGCCGTTGAATCAGAATCGGATGCCGGCAAACCAGGTCGAAAATGATTTCTTCGCTCAGTTCTTCGTCTTCCAGCCCGAGATCGTCATACTCCGGTTCGCTTCTGCGCAGCAGATCGCGGATGCCGATGCCCAACTTCGCCAGCAACTCCTTCAACTCTTCGATGTTGGGAGGCGTTTCCAGATAGTGAATGACTTCGGCCGGCGTTTCGTTCTCTTCCAGCAGCGCAAGCGTGGCCAATGATTTGGAGCAATTGGGATTGTGATATACGACGATCTGGGTCATTGCATTCTCCGCCGATCAGCGGCCGGAACGGATTTTGCCCGGATGCTGGTGGTAATAAGCGATGTTGCTGCCGGTCAGCGCCACCATCCAGCCGAAGTATACAAAATACATGACGGCGATGACGGTGGCGAAGGCCAGATAAATCGAATCTCTCGCGGATGACACCAACACGCCCTGAAACACAGATCCCATCAGTTTCCAGACCAGCGCGGTGACAATGCCCCCCACCAGCGCCGACATGAAGCGAACTCTGGCGGCCGGGATCAGCGTGTACATGAGGGCAAATCCCAACGACATCAATGCCAGCGGCAGCAAGAAAGACAGCGCGGCGGGAATCTGGCTGCCCAGGATGAGTTCCAGCCAGCGGCGCGGCGCGGGAGCGTTGACCGCGGTGCTGATGCTGATCGACAGCAAAAGCAGCAGGGGGCTCAGCAGCACCGTGCACAAATAACCCATTAGCCGTCCCGGCCGCAGACCCGCGTTTTCAACACACCAGATGTAATTGAAACAGCCTTCGATCTTGCGCAGCATGTCCACTACCAGGTACAGCAGAAAAATCAGGCTGGTGGCGCCGATATATTCCACTTGCAGATTATCGATATAGTCGATGATGCCGTCGGTGATTTCGGCGCCGCGCGCTCCAAGCGGCTGCATTACCGCCAGCAGGGCAGGGCGCAGATCGTTATGCACGCCAAACTCCTGCAAGATTGCGAAGACGAGGGTGAGCGCTGGGAAAAAACCGACAAAGGTAATGAAAACCAGTCCCATGGCGCGCAACGAAATCTGGCCGCTGGCCAGATCCCGCATGACGGCCGCGGCGATTTGGAGGCTTCGCAGCGCCGATCGGAAAAACCAGGGACAGGAGTCGACCTCCGTTTGCCACAGCCAGTTGCGCAAGGCATCGGCCAAGGCGCGGGGAATTGCTGCAAGTCGCGACATGCTGGCGGCCCCGGTCAGGAATCGGACAGCATGTCCGCGATCGCCGGTATCGCCTTGGCTAAAGCTATCCGTGATTTTTCCCTGCCGCGGCGGCTGCTGTATTCCACTTCGCCATCCGCCAGCGTACGCGGCGAAACGACCAGCCGGTGCGGAATCCCGATCAGTTCGGATTCGGCGAGTTTCACCCCCGGGCTGGTCTTGCGGTCACGGTCGTCGAGCAGTACTTCGATGCCGGCGGCCAGGGCCTGGCGGTACAGCGCCTCGGCCTGATTACGCACCTGCCCGGATTTGTGCGCGTCCAGCTCGACAATAATGAGATGGAAGGGCGCGACGCTGTCCGGCCAGATAATGCCGCGCTGATCGTGATATTGCTCGATACAGGCGGCTGCCAGCCGGGTAACGCCAATGCCGTAACAGCCCATATACATAACTGCCGCCTTGCCCTGTTCATTCAGCACCGTGGCTTTCAGCGCTTCGCTGTACTTGGCGCCCAACTGGAAAATATGACCCACTTCTATGCCTCGCCGAACGGTCAGCGTCCCGTTGCCGTCGGGACTGAGATCGCCTTCCCGCACCCGGCGGATATCGGCGATCTCATGGTAAGCGCAATCCCGGTTCCAGTTGGCGTTTAGCAGATGCCGGCCGGCCTGGTTGGCGCCGCAGATAAAGTTCTTCATCCCACTGACGCTATGATCGGCGATGATTCGTATGCCGAGCGAGGGCAGCGGACCGAGGCAGCCGGGGGGACAGTCGAGCCGTTCGCGGATCAGATCGTCATCGGCAAAACGCAGGGGCGAGCCGACCCCTTCGATCTGCCGCGCGAGAGTTTCGTTCAGATTCTGGTCGCCGCGCAGCAACAGGGCAACCAGGTCATCGCCAGGGGCGCCGTTTTCGTCCGCCGCATGCACGATCAAGGTCTTTACGAGACGCTTTGGCTCTACCTCAAGCAACTGGCAGACTTCGTCGATGGTTGCCGCGGCGCCGGTCTCGGTTGCAATGCAATCCCCGGGTTGCTCTTCCGCTTCCGGGTCAGGCAGCCGGCCGGTGGCCAATTCGATGTTGGCGGCGTAATCACCGCCGCTGGAAAAGACAATTTCGTCTTCGCCGGAATCCGCCGGCACATGGAACTCGTGAGAAGTGCTGCCGCCGATATTGCCCGAATCCGCGGTCACCGCGCGGAATTCCAGCTTTAACCGGCGCAGGATCGCTACATAGGCCTGGTGCATGTCGCGGTAGGTTTCCTCGAGCGAGGCGAGGTCGGCATGGAAGGAGTAGGCGTCCTTCATGATGAATTCCCGAGCGCGCATGACGCCGAAGCGGGGACGCCGCTCGTCGCGGAATTTGGTCTGGATCTGATACAGCACCAACGGTAACTGACGATAGCTGTGGCATTGGTTGCGAATAATGTCGGTGACGACTTCCTCATGGGTTGGACCGAGGCAGAATTCGCGCTCGTGGCGATCCCGGAAACGCGCGAGTTCCGGCCCCATGCCTTGCCAGCGTCCCGATTCCCGCCAGAGTTCGGCCGGCTGCACCATCGGCATCAGTATCTCGAGCGCGCCGATGCGGTCCATTTCTTCCCGGACGATATTTTCAATCTTGCGAACGACGCGCATGCCGAGCGGCAGGAAGCTGTAAATCCCACTGGCCAGCTTGTGGATCATGCCCGCCCGCAACATCAACTGGTGGCTGACGATCTCCGCATCGGCGGGGGTTTCCTTCGCGGTAGCGAGCAGGAATTGACTGGTTTTCATGGCGCTGGTTCCGCGACAGGCCGGCTTGGCAACGCCGCGCTGGACATTGCGCGCAAACCGGGAGAATACTGCGAAAGGGCTACAGGGCGAATTCCTTCAATTTCTTGAGCGGCGTAACCTTGATCCTGGTGGAGGCGGGTTTGCGCGGCACATCCATGACTGCTCCGGGCTTGAAGGGATTCGGCACGTTCTTTCTGGCCGGCCGCGCCGGTTTTTTCGCGGTCGAAATTTTCAGCAGCCCGGGCAGAATAAATTCTCCGGCGGCCCGCTTCCTGACATGGCGTTCAATGATCGAACCCAATTCGTCGAGAATCGCGGCCACTTCCTTGCGATCACTATCGGTGTTTGCCGCGATTTCGTTGAGAATTTCAGTTTTCGTGTATCTTTTGTGGATTGCTGGCTTTCTGCGCCTCGGCGTGCTGTTTGCGGTTCGCCTGATCATGTCCGGTTCCCGTTCCCGTTCCGAATCCCTTTCCAATCCCTATACCGGATTGTTTCCAAGCAAATCAAGCTAAAGCATTTACCTTAGCTTTACAAGTGCGGGCTTGTTGTAAACAGGTTCGGGGATTTCCTACAATGAGCCGCGTGCAAGCTTGTTCGCGCAAAGACATGAAACCCGGCCAGACTAGCTCAAGAGCAATGGCGACGGAGAACGAATTGGCGGTATTCGGCTATATGACTTACCAGAACGCAACTCTGCTCGAAAACTCCATCATACAGCGAGTTGTGCGGCGTATCGTGCAATTGGATGAACAGGTCGGATCGTTGCGCGTCAGCGCCCGGAAGGCGATCACGGCGGCGATGCCGATCGGTTTCAAGACCATGCAAAGGATGATGCAACGCCAGACGGAGCAATCTTGAGGCGATACTGCCTGATAGCCCGCGCCGGCGGCCGGCGTCGGGAACGCAATTGATGCCGGGGTCATTTCCAGTTTTCGTCGGACTGCGTTATTCAATCGCGCGCAGGGGCAACCTGTTGCTGTCGTTTGTCACTTTCCTTTCGATGCTGGGAATCAGTCTCGGCGTAATGATCCTGATCGTGGCCCTTTCCGTAATGAACGGCTCCATCGGCGTATTGCGCGGCGAGGCGCTGAAAGCCGTGCCACATGTGACGATTTCAGCGGCCGCGGGAGATTTGGACTGGCCTGGCCTGATCGCGCTGGCGGAACGGAATCCGGATATCATCGCCGCGGCGCCTTTTGTCGAAGGCGAAGCCGTGTTGCGCTTTAACGGCCAGGATACCTTCGTGCGCCTGCGGGGTGTGCTGCCGGCGCTGGAACTCGCGGTACTTGACGCCTCCGGCCCGGGCGATGAGGAGTTGTTTGCCGCCATGGCCGAAATTCCCGGCGGAATGGTTCTCAGCGCTCGTCTGGCCGCGGCGCTTGGCGGCTATCCCGGCGAGGAAGCGTCGATAATTTCCCTGGCCGGCCTGCTGGCGCGCTCTTTCAGCGACAGCCGGAGCCTGACCATCACCGGCTACGAGGATTTCGGCATCTATGGCGAAAGTAATATCGTCTTGCTGCAACTTGAGCAGGCGCGTTCGGTGCTGAGCCAGGATCCCGGCGCCAAGCTGCGGCTGCGGTTAAAGGTCACTGATGTCATGGCGGCGCGCGGGATCGCGGAAGACAGTTTCGGCGCCTTGCCCGGACTGGAGATCGTAACCTGGCAGGAAGAACAGGCCAGCCTGTTCAACGCCCTGGCAATGGAAAAGCTGGTTACCACGGTGATGCTGCTGATGATCGTGCTGGTTGGCGCGGTCAATATCGTTTCCACGCTGGTAATGGTGGTAGCGGACAAGAGCGCCGACATCGCTATCTTGCGCACCATGGGCGCTGGCAGTTCGTCGGTGCTTGGCATTTTCATCACCCAGGGCATGGTGGCGGGAGTGGCGGGAACCCTGACCGGGGCCGGGCTGGGCGTCTTGCTCGGTCACAACATTACCGCGATCAGCCAGACGCTGGAGCGATGGCTGAACATGTTGCCCCTGCAAGGCGAAATTTACCTGCTTTCCCATCTCCAGACCCGGGTCGATCCGGGGGAAGTGCTGCTGATCAGTCTGGCGGCGCTGTCGATCAGTCTCGCCGCCACCTTGTATCCCGCCTGGCGCGGCAGCAAGGTGCGGCCGGCCGAAGTGCTACGTTACGAATAGGTTCTGGGCATGGTGACCGACGAAGCCGTAATCCGTTGCGAAAACCTGGGCAAGACCTACGCCCAGGGACCCCAGCGCGTGGATGCGCTGAAAAATGTGTCGTTGCGGATTGAAAACGGCGAGCGCATCGCGATTATCGGCAGTTCCGGCTCCGGCAAGACTACCTTGCTCAATCTGTTGGGCGGCCTTGATGCGCCGAGCGGCGGCAAGGTGTATATCGGCGGCCGCGATCCGAGTGCTCTCGGCGAGCGGGAGCGAGGAATGCTTCGCAACCGATTTCTCGGTTTCGTCTATCAGTTTCACCATTTGCTGGCGGAGTTCAATGCAGTGGAAAACGTCGCCATGCCTTTGCTGATCCGCGGCGATGGCCGTGGCCGGGCGCGGCAGCGCGCGGCCGCGATGCTGGATCGGGTCGGGCTAGGCGAACGGGCAGACCACCGGCCTTCGCAATTGTCCGGCGGCGAACGTCAGCGGGTCGCGATAGCCCGCGCCCTCGTCGGCGAACCCCGCTGCGTACTGCTCGATGAGCCGACCGGCAATCTCGACCACAACACCGGTCTGGAAATCAGCGCGTTGATGCTGGAATTGAACCGATCGCTTGCGACCAGTTTCGTTACCGTGACCCATGACCGGGAGCTGGCCAAGTCCATGCAACGCATCCTGGTGCTGGAAGATGGACAACTCCGCGCCTGACCGCGGCGTGGCGCTGCCGCGCTATATCGCGTTGCGCTATGTAAGCGCCGGACGCGGCGGTGGACTGGTCTCGTTCATGTCCGCCGTTGCCATACTCGGCCTGGCGTTCGGCATTGCGCTGTTGCTGACGGTGCTGTCCATCATGAACGGGTTCGACCGGGAGTTGCGGCAAAACGTGCTTGGCATCGTGCCGCATATCACCTTGCGCGCGGAAGCCGCGTTGAGCGGCGACGAATGGCTTGCAATGCAATCCGGCCTTGCGGAAGGCGATGGCATCGTGGCGGTTTCGCCGCTAATCGAAATGCAGGCGGTGATCGCCACCGAGGCCGGCAACAGCGGCGTCATGGCCAATGGCGTCGATCCGGATCAGGAGGCGCGATATTCCGCCATTGATCGCTTCATGCTGGCAGGCGGGCTGGATGCGCTGGCTGAAAAGCGCTGGGGAATCGTGCTTGGCGAACCGCTGGCGCGCAGCCTTGCGGTGGAACTCGGCGATCGCGTCAGCCTCTATTCCCCCGCGCTGGCTATCAATCCGCTATCGCCCATGGTGAATTTTCGGCAATTCGAGGTCAGCGGCATATTCCGGGTCGGCAGCCGGGATCTCGATCGCCGGCTGGTGCTGATCAATCGCG
Source organism: uncultured Pseudohongiella sp. (assembly GCA_951812715.1). Taxonomy (GTDB): domain Bacteria; phylum Pseudomonadota; class Gammaproteobacteria; order Pseudomonadales; family Pseudohongiellaceae; genus UBA9145. Next base: position 84,693 of record OX638323.1, read on the forward strand.
ACGCGGCCCGGGCGCTGTTCCGCTTGCGCGGTCCGCGGAACGCGCTGTGGGTGCGCACGGACGACGTACTCGCGGCGGATCGGGTGCTGGCCGAAATCGCGCCGGGCCTGCCGCCGCAAGTCACGGCGGATTCGTGGACCGCTCAGTTCGGCGCGGTCTACGAGAATATCCGCTTTTCCCGAGCCCTCATCAGCTTTCTGCTATGGCTGCTGATCGCCGTGGCGGCGTTTAACCTGGTAGTCAGTCTGATCATGATCGTGCGCGACAAGCGCGCGGATATCGCGGTGCTGCGGGCGCTAGGCGCCGAGCCGGGCATCATCAACCGCATCTTCATCTGGCAAGGCGCGCTGATCGGCGTGACAGGCATCGCTTTGGGGCTGGCCGCCGGCGTGCTCGGCTCGCTCTATATCAGCGATCTGGCCCGGTTTATTGAATCCCGCTTCGGCATCGTGCTGCTCAATGCCGATATTTATCCCATGGACTATCTTCCCTCCCACCTGCAATTCAGCGACATCGCCACGGTCAGCGCGGGAGTGCTACTGCTTTCCCTGTTCGCGACCATCTACCCCGCCCGCCGCGCCGCCGCCGTGCGCCCGGCCGTGGCCCTGCGCGCCGAATAATCCCGAAATCGCGCAAAACGCTGCAACCGCTACTATATTTGTAGCGCCAGGGAAGGGAGTGGGGCGGTGCGGACCGGGCTGATTGCATACATTGCTGGATTGGCGCTGGCGCTGTTGGCGCCGCGGCCGGATGTGCTTGCCGGTTTGGCGCTGGCGGCGCCGGCCATGGGGTTTTGTATTGCCAGCCGCAAGGGACGCGGAAAATGGAGCAAGGCTGCCTTGCTGGCGGGCTGCGCCTTGTTCGGATTTGCCTGGCATCTGGTCTGGGCCGGATTGCGGCTTGACGCACAGCTCGGCGATGAGCTGGAAGGCGTCGATATGCTGGTAACGGGAACCGTGCGCAGTCTGCCGCGGCGTTTCGATGAAGTTCAGCAGTTCCTGTTCGAAATCGAGCAATCCGGCAATGGATTCAGCCGGCGCAAGGTATTGCTCAATCATTATGGCGCCGAGGAAATTCTGGCCGGCCGGGCCTATCGGCTGGAAATCAGGCTGAATCGGCCTCGTGGCCTCGCCAATCCCGGCGTGTTCGACTACGAAGCCTGGCTGTTCCAGGGCGGAGTCGCGGCGCGAGGCTATGTTCGCGGCGCAGCGCAGTTGTTGCCGGAGCGGCGCGCGGTGTGGCTGGTCTCGTTGCGCGCCTCGCTCAAGGCGCGAATTCTGCGTTTGGCGCAGAACCCCGCCACGGCGGGCATAATAGTGGCGCTGGTGCTTGGCGACGGCAGCGGCCTTTCCGAAGCCCAGCGAGAGTTGTTCCAGCAGACCGGAACCAATCACCTGTTCGTAATCTCGGGCCTGCATATCGGCCTGATATGCCTGCTCGCCTATGGGCTGACGCTCGCGCTGTGCAAGCAAATCCCGCCGCTGATGCTATATGCGCCGGCGCAGAAGATCGCCCTGTTGCCGGCCCTGGCGGCCGCGGGTGCCTATGCCGCCATCAGCGGTTTCGGTTTGCCCGCGCAACGCGCCGTGGTGATGGCCGCCGTGTTCATGCTTGGCTCGCTGTTCAACTTGAAACAGCCGGTCAGTTTGCGTTTTCTGCTGGCCGCGGCCGCGGTGTTGAGTTTGAATCCCTTGAGCTTTCTTGGCATGGGATTCTGGCTCAGTTTCATGGCGGTGGGCGCATTGCTGCTGGCGCGGCAGCCCGGCCCGGGGCCTACCGGAGTCCAGACGTGGCTGGCAGGCAGTTTGCGGTCGCAGTTGGCTGTCGCCATGGCCCTTGCCGCGCCCTTGCTGCTCTGGACCGGACAGCTAAGCATGCTTGGGCCGCTGGTCAATCTGGCGGCAATACCGCTGGTGGGTTTTGTCATCGTTCCACTCTGCTTGCTTGCCGCCTGCGGCATGATATTCAGCGAATATCTCGCTGATACTTTGTTTCAACTTGCCTCCTGGTTGCTGCAACTGCTGTTCTGGACGTTGGGCGAAGTGGTGCAAGCGGGTTCCGGCCATGCCATTCTCGATAGGGGATATAGCGGCGCCCTGACCTTGCTTCTGCTCGCCGCCGGCAGCCTGTTGTTGCTGTTGCCCCGCGGCTTCCCTGGACGCCGGCTGGCCGCGATGGTTTTGCTGCCCTTGCTGTTCCCTCCCGAGCGGCCGTCTGGGGAGGAATTGCTGCGCGTGCACGTGCTCGATGTGGGGCAGGGCCTGGCCGTCATCGTACAAACCCGGCGTCATGTGCTGCTATACGATACTGGAGCGAGTTTTTCCCCGGATGTGAGCATCGGGGATCGCGTGGTGCTGCCGGTACTCGAGCGGATGGGCGTGGCAAAGCTTGACGCCGTGGTGTTGAGCCATGGGGACGACGACCATAGCGGCGGATTTGCCGCGATCGCCGCGGCCCTGCCGATTGACCGCCTGTATAGCAGTTTTGCCGCGCCGCGGGCGCCCGGAGCGCGCTATGCCTGCCGCGAATTCATCAACTGGCGCTGGGATGGAGTTGAATTCCGTTTTCTGCATCCCGCCGCGCCGCGGGAAAACGACAACGACAATTCCTGCGTATTGCAGATTCGTACCGCCGGTTTCAGCGTGCTGCTGCCGGGAGACATAGAGGCCGGCGTGGAGCGGGAACTGGCGGCGGCATTGCGCGGGGAGTTGCGTAGCGATGTACTGATCGCCGCCCATCATGGCAGCAATACTTCATCAAGCTGGCCTTTTCTTAAAATGATCGAGCCGGACTATGTGATATTTGCCGCGGGCTACCGCAACGCCTTCGGCCACCCCTCGCCCCGGGTAGTCGAGCGCAGCGGCTTTTTTACGCCTTTTTTGCTCAATACCAGCGCGCACGGCATGATTAGCTTCGTGCTGCCCCGGCCCGGCGCAACCCTGCAAGTGAATGGCTTCCGCACGGACCATCGGCGTTACTGGCGCGACTGCAGATTCTGCGACTACGCTCCGCTCCACGCGGAATGACACAACTATCCACGTCATTCTGCGCGCAGTCGCAGAATCCATCTTGCCGGGACCGGCTGTGTTACATTAGCCGCTGAAACAGCCGGACCGGAAGGCTGGCGAATTCGAGGGTTACGGGTTGATCGATGTAATCAGGGCTGGCGGCTGGCTGATGCTTCCGATTCTGCTGTGCTCGGTGGTCGCCGCCGCTATAGTCATCGAACGATTCTGGAGTTTGAGTTCGGCCCGGATCGCGCCGCCTTACCTGATGGCCCAGATCTGGACCTGGCTCAAGAACAAGCAGCTTGACGCCGATCGGCTGAGCCGGATCCGGCGGGCGTCACCGTTGGGCAAGATTCTTGCCGCGGGACTGGTTAAAGCTCGTCACGGACGCGCCGAAATGAACAAGGCGATCGAACAGGCGGGCGCTCAGGTAGTGCACGATCTCGAGCGCTACCTGAACGCGCTGGGCACCATTGCCCTGATCTCTCCGCTGCTGGGCTTGCTGGGAACCGTTGTCGGCATGATCCAGGTGTTCGACGACATCATGCTGCAAGGCGCCGGGGAAGCGGGCCTGTTGGCCGGTGGCATTTCCGAAGCGCTGATCACCACCGCGGCCGGATTGACAGTCGCCATTCCCGCGCTAATGTTCCACCGCCATTTCCGGCGCCGGGTGGACGCCCTGGTGCTCGAACTTGAGCAGGAGTCGCTGAAACTGGTGGAAATCCTGTTCGGCGACCGCAAGATCAACGTAACCGAAGCATGAGTCGGCGCGGGGCGGTAGCAAAATGAAATTCAGGCGCAGCGCTCAAGCCGCTGAATTGGCGATCAATATTACACCCCTGATCGATGTCGTCTTCCTGTTGCTTATATTTTTCATGGTCACCACCAGCTTCAATCGCGAGAACTGGATAGAAGTCAATCTGCCCCAGGCCAACGCCCAGGCGCCGGAGCAGCCCTCGGCGCGAATCGACGTCGTGATCGATCGTGACGGCAATTTGCTGGTGAATGGCCAGGCGCTGCCGAACAACCGGGTCACCACCCTCATCAGCGCCCTTGAACGCGAAGCCGGCGGCGACCGTGATCTGCTGGTAGTGCTTACCGCCGATGCCGACGCGAGACACCAGGCCGTGGTATCGGCGATGGAAGGCATCGGCAGGTCGGGCTTTGCGCGTCTGCGGATCGCGACTCGTGAAATCGTCCCGGATTGACGGCGAAACGGAACCGCTATGACAGTATTGGAAAGCAATGACGGCATCCGCCCGGAAACATCCGGCGGAGTCGTGTACCGGCGGCTGCTGGGATATGCCGCGCCCTTCCGGGGCGCCATTTTCCTTGCCGTAGCGGGCTTCATCCTGTTTGCCGTAACCACGCCCTGGCTGGCCTGGTGGTTCGGCTGGCTGACCGACGCCATCAGTGGGGAGAATGCCCGGGGACTGCGCGCTTTCGCGGTTTTCAACTGTCTTGCCATCCCCCTGGTGCGGGGCGTCGGTGGATTTCTCGGCGGCTACTCCATGGCGCATATCTCCGGCCATGTCACACACAAGTTGCGCTCGCAGCTCAGCGAGCGGTTGATGCTATTGCCGGCGCGGTTTTTCGATGGCAAGGAGCCGGGCAAGCTGGTTTCCAAGTTTAGCTACGACGTGTCCCAGGTGACCGAAGCTTGCAGCAGCGCCTTCGCGATACTGGTGCGCGAAGGCCTGATTGTCCTTGGACTGCTGCTCTATCTGCTCTACATCGACTGGCGGCTGGGACTCATTTTCCTGGTAATCGCGCCATTGGTCGGCCTGGTGGTGCAGGCGGCGTCGCGGCGTTTTCGCCGCTATAGCAAGCAAATGCAGGATTCAATGGGCGATGTTTCCCAGATTACCCTGGAATCCATCAAGGGTTACCAGGTGGTTCGAATCTTCAATGCCGAATCCTACGTCAATCGGAAATTGCAAGGCGCCAGCGAGCGCAATCGCCGCCAGAACATGAAGATAGCCATGACCCTGGGCATCAGTACGCCGCTAGTGCAGTTCATCGTGGCGGCGGCGATGGCGGTGCTGGTATGGCTGGCGATGTCGCCGGAGTTCTTCGCCGACAAGACCCCGGGCGAATTTGTTTCCTTCATCACCACCGCCGGACTGCTTTCCCGGCCGATCCGTCAACTTACCCAGGTCAATTCCGTGATTCAGCGGGGCCTGGCGGCGGCTATCAGTGTGTTTGCCATATTGGATGAGGCGCCCGAATCCAATACCGGTAGCTTCAGGACTTCCCGGGCGAAAGGCCGGATTGAGCTCAGGGACGTAAGTTTTTCCTACGACGGCAATACCGAGGCGTTGAACAAGGTCAGCCTGGTTGCGGAGCCGGGACAGACTATCGCCCTGGTCGGCCGTTCCGGTAGCGGCAAGTCAACCCTGGCGCGGCTGATCGCAAGATTTTATCGCCATGAAAGCGGCGACATCACGCTTGATGGCGTTTCGCTGGGAGAGTACGAACTGCACAATCTGCGCAGCCAGATTTCCGTCGTCAGTCAGAACGTGGTGCTGTTCAATGGCACGGTGGCGGAAAACATCGCTTATGGAGAAGAGCGCTTCGATCGCGAACTTGTCGAGCAGGCGGCGGCCAGCGCTCACGCGATGGAGTTTATCGATCAACTCGAAGACGGACTCGACACCCAGGTGGGAGACGACGCCAGTCTGCTTTCCGGCGGACAACGCCAGCGTATCGCCATCGCCCGGGCGTTGCTGAAAGATGCGCCGTTGCTGATTCTCGACGAAGCGACTTCGGCGCTTGATTCCGAGTCGGAACAGCACGTGCAGGATGCCTTGCAGTTGCTGACTCGCGGCAGAACGACCTTCGTCATCGCGCACCGCCTGTCGACGATCGAAAACGCCGACCGGATTGTCGTGCTCGAAGCTGGGCAGGTGGTCGAATCCGGCGCCCATGACGAGTTGCTGGCCCTGGACGGCTATTATTCGCGCCTGCGCGCCATGCAATTCACCGATATCGGACTTCAGCAGGAGCGGTGAGGGCGATTCATGAACTTCCTGGAACGCGCCTGGTATCAATCGCCGCTCTGGTTATACCTGTTATGGCCGGCGTCCATGCTGTTCCGGGGGCTGGCCGCGTTGCGGCGCCGGCGTTTGAGCGCTGCCGCGCGGCGCTGCGGCAAGCAGTCGGTTATCGTCATCGGCAATATCACCGTCGGCGGCGCCGGCAAGACTTCGCTGCTGATCGCGCTGGCGCTGGAACTCAAACAGCGCGGTTTTTCACCGGGCATCATCAGTCGCGGCTACGGCGCCGGCGGTTGCAACTTTCCGATCGCCGTGGAAGCCGGGTCCGATCCCGCCGAATGCGGCGACGAACCGGTGCTGATCGCGACGCATACCGGCTGTCCCGTGGTGGTGGATCCGGATCGTCCGCGCGCCTTGCAACGACTGTTGTCCACATACGAAGTCGACGTGGCGCTCAGCGATGACGGTCTGCAACACTATCGGCTGCATCGCGATATCGAAATCGCCGTCGTCGACGGCGCGCGCATGTTCGGCAACGGGCTGCCGTTACCCGCCGGTCCGCTGCGCGAGCCGCGGCGGCGCTTGCATGAAGTCGATTTCGTCGTGATCAATGGCGAACCGGCCGCGCCGCTGGAACTGCCGGTTCCGGTATTTCAGGCGGTAATGGAACCGCGCAAGCTGATCAACCTCGCCAGCGGCCAAGAGCGGCCTTTCGGCGGGGCGCCGTTTCATGTCGGCAATACCTTGCAACTCGTTACCGGCATCGGCAACCCGGAACGGTTTTACGACTTGATGCAGCGGCTGCCGTATCCGGCCGCCCGAATCGAATTTCCGGACCATCACCGGTTCGGCGCCGAAGATTTCGCCGGCGACCGCATCGACCCGCACCAGCCGATCGTTATGACCGAAAAGGATGCGGTAAAATGCCGCTCGTTCGCGACCGCCAATTTCTGGGCCTTGCATGCCGAGATGACGCTGCCGCCGACTTTCATTGAAGAATTGCTGCAAAGGCTCTCCGAGGCATCGGCCTGAATCGAAATGGACAGGAAACTGCTCGCCATACTGGTCTGCCCGATTTGCAAGGGCGATCTGCGCTACGACCGCAAGGCGAATGAAATGCTTTGCCTGGCTGATGGCCTCGCCTATCCCATTCGGGACGACGTGCCGGTCATGCTCAGCGAGGAAGCACGGGAGATGAGCTTTGCAGAGCGGGAAAAGGCGCGGTGACATTTTCGGTCATTATCCCGGCCCGCTTCGCGTCCAGCCGCCTGCCCGGCAAGTTGCTGCTTGATCTGGGCGGCCGGCCGCTTTTGTGGCATACCATCGAGCGCGCTCGGGCCAGCGCGGCCAGGCAAGTGATTCTGGCCACCGACGACCCCCGCATCGCGGACCTGGGCGAAGCCGCGGGCGCCGTCGTGGTCATGACCTCGCCGGAACATGCCACCGGTACCGACCGCATCCAGCAGGCCGCGGCGTCATTGGGCCTGGGCGGGGACGAGATCGTCGTCAATGTGCAAGGCGATGAACCGCTGATTCCGGCGCCGGCGATCAACCAGGCCGCGGTGAACCTCGCGCGACACGCCGACGCCGGCGTCGCGACCTTGTGCGAGGAAATCACCAGCGCGGCCGATTTCAGCGATCCGAACGCCGTCAAGGTGGTGCTGGACCAGCACGGATTCGCGCTGTACTTCAGCCGCTCGCCGATACCGCACGACGGCGCCTCGCGGGCCTTGCGGCATATCGGCATCTACGCTTACCGGGTGGAATTGCTGGATCGCTTCGTCAAGTGGCCGCGATCAGAATTGGAAGTCAGCGAACGGCTCGAACAATTGCGGGCGCTGAGCCATGGCGTAAAAGTGCATGTTGCTATTTCAGACGTGCGGATTCCGCCCGGGATCGATACCGCGGAAGATCTGCGCCGGGCGCGGGAGTTTCTCGCCGCCGGAGATGCCTGCTCTTGAATCAGGCCGACGGGGCAATCCAGACCGCGGCCCTGTTGGTTTGCCTCGGCAATATCCGCCGCTCGCCGGCAGCCGAAGCCATCCTGCGCAAAATGGTAACCGGTCGCGGTCTTGAACGGAGCGTCGAGCTTGACTCCACGGGCGCCGGAAACTATTACATCGGAGAAGCTCCCGACAGTCGCGCGGTTCGCGCCGGACAGACAAGGGGCTACTCGCTGGAAGCCTTGCGGGCGCGGCAGGTGACAGCGCGCGATTTCGAGAAATTCGATCATGTGCTGACCATGGATGAGAGCAATTTGCGCGCCTTGCCAACGAATTGCCCGGCGCATTTTTACTCGGAGCTCGACCTGATGCTGGACTATTCGGATTCGGAACTTGATTCGGCGCCTGATCCGTATTGGGGTACGGACAAGGATTTTGCCGAGTTTATCGAATTGCTCGAGCCTGCCTGTGAGGAATTGCCGCAGCATATTCTCGCCTGCATTCGCGAGCGTCCGGCTGCCATATGAAGACCACTTTCAACGCGGAATTGCGGCCATACAATTCTTTTGGCGTAGCGGCGCGCGCCGCTTGTCTGGCCGAAATCGGCGCAATGGAGGATCTTGCGCGGGCGGTGGAACTGGCGGACTCCCGCGGCCTGCCAATGCTGCTGTTAGGCGGAGGCACCAATGTGCTGTTCGCGGGCGATTTCCCCGGCATGGTTTTGCTCATGCGCAACCGCGGCATCGAAATCGATCGAGACAGTGGACGGGTTCAGGTAGCCGCCGGAGAGAACTGGCATGAACTGGTGCGCACCTGCCTCGAAAGTGGTTTGTACGGGCTGGAAAACCTGGCGCTGATTCCCGGCAGCGCCGGCGCCGCGCCAGTGCAGAACATCGGCGCCTACGGCGTCGAACTCGAAAGCTTCTTCGTCGAACTCGAATTGTTCGACTGCGCCGATGGCAGCCGTCGCGTAATGTCCCGCGAGGATTGCGGTTTCTCCTATCGAGACAGCGTACTGAAACAGCCCCGACCGCAGCCCCGGGTGGTTTGCTCGCTGACCTTGCAACTAGCGCAAGAGCTCGCGCCAAACGTAAGCTATCCTGCGCTGGCGAAGGAACTCCAAGACACCGCCAACTCGTTATTGCGCGCGGAGCGAAGCTCCACGCCCACACCGTCATTCCGCGCGGAGCGAAGCGCAGTCGCAGAATCTCCGGTTGCGCCGCGAGACGTATTCGAAGCCGTCTGCCGCATCCGCCGCCGAAAACTTCCCGATCCCGCTGAAATCGGCAATGCCGGCAGTTTCTTCAAGAACCCCGTGATTTCGCCAGACGAATTCGAACGACTACAAAGCCGATTCGACTCACCCCCTTCATTTCCCGCAAAAGAGGGCATAAAAGTTCCCGCCGGCTGGCTGCTGGACCAATGCGGCTTCAAGGGCTACCACAAGGGCGCGGCAGGCGTCTTCGAACATCACGCCTTGATCCTGATCAACAGGGGCGGCGCCACCGGTGAGGAACTTCACCAACTGGCCATCGAAATGCAAGATCGAGTCCAATCCGAGTTCGGCATCACGCTCGAACCCGAAGTTCGCATTGTTTGCGCTCACGCAGTCATTGAATCCTAGAGATTCTGCGACCGCGATTCGCTTCGCGCAGGCAGAATGAGCAGATGAAGAATCGGCAGCTTGAGCAACAGCCCGCCATTCGCTAAGCTTTTCAGACGCCGCGTACGGAATCGCAGCTCCCTGGCATGACTGAAAAAAACGGCTTCGATCACGATAGTTTCATCGCCGGCCTCACACGCAGGCCGGGGGTGTACCAGATGCGGGACAAAGCCGGCAAGGCTATCTACATCGGCAAGGCCGCGAATCTTCGCAATCGGGTGCGTAGCTATTTTCGCGGCTCGGTCTTGAACGCGAGAAGTCTGGCCATGCTGAACAAGGTGGCGGGCGTCGAAGTCACCGTCACGGACAATGAAACCGAGGCGTTATTGCTCGAACAGTCGCTGATCAAGCAATATCGCCCTCCTTACAATATCCAATTGCGCGACGACAAGTCGTATCCATATATTCTGCTCACGGACTATCAGGATTTTCCCAGACTTTCCTTCTATCGCGGCAGCCGGCGGGGCAAGGGCATCCATTACGGGCCATATCCCAGCGCCCATTCGACCAGGGACAGCCTGAATGTTTTGCAGAAGGTCTTCCAGGTCCGTCAATGCGAGGACAGCTATTTCAGCAATCGCGCCCGGCCCTGCCTGCAACATCAGATCAAGCGTTGCACCGCGCCCTGCGTCGGCCTCGTCTCGAAAGAGGAATACGCGCAACAGGTGCACTATTCGAAGCTGTTCTTGCAAGGCAAGAGCGATAAACTGTTCGATGAATTGGCCCGGGACATGGAAGCGGCCGCCGGGCGCGAGCAATTCGAGCAAGCCGCGGTCATTCGCGATCGCATCGCCGCATTGCGGCGCATCCAGGACAAGCAGGTCGTGGACAACAAGGGCGGCAATTCCGACATCATCGCGGCGGTGCTCGATCAGCCCTATGCCTGCGTGCATGTGATTCACGTCAGGGCAGGGCGGATCATCGATTCGAAAAGCCATTTTCCCCAGTTCAGACTCGCGCAAGGCGCGACCGAAGTCGTCGCGGCTTTCATTTCCCAGGTTTATCTTTCCGGCGGCAAATCAGCCCTGATGCCCTCGGAGGTAATCGTGCCCGAGCTGCCGGAGGACGCGAAAAAAATCGAAGCCGCGTTGAGTTATGTGGCGGAGCGCAAGGTGAAATTGTCGTCCCGGGTACGCAGCCATCGCGCCAGGTGGCTGGAGATGGCCGGCGTGAATGCGCGTCAGTCTCTCGAAACCTTGCTGGCCAGCAGGCAGAACATTCGCCGCCGATTGCTGTTCTTGCAACGCGCGCTCAAATTGGAGAAGGTTCCCGCGCGGCTCGAATGTTTCGACGTCAGTCATACCTCGGGGCAAGAAACCGTCGCCTCGGCCGTGGTATTCGACGAAAATGGCCCGGCCAAGAGCGACTACCGGCGTTTCAACATCAATGCGGTCAAGGCGGGAGACGATTACGCGGCCATGGAACAAGTTTTGCGGCGACGCTTCACCCGCCTGCTCGCCGGCGAAGCCAAAATGCCCGACCTGGTGCTGATCGACGGCGGCGAAGGGCAACTCGGCCGCGCGGTGAAAGTATTCGATGAACTCGGCGTCGAAAAGCTCCCTTTGCTTGCCATCGCCAAGGGAATCAGCCGCCGCCCCGGCCAGGAATCCCTGTTTCTGCGGCAGGGCGATAACACTCGGGAAGTGAGCCTGGATGCGATTTCCCCGGCGTTGCATCTATTGCAGCAGGTGCGGGACGAAGCGCATCGCTTCGCCATTGCCGGACATCGCCGCAAACGCGCGAAGGCCGGCAGAACTTCGTTTCTGGAAAGCATTCCCGGCGTCGGGCCGGCCCGGCGCAGGGAACTGTTGCGGCATTTCGGGGGGCGTCAGCAACTATTCCGCGCCAGCGAAACGCAACTCGCGGACGTTAACGGCATCAGCCGGCGGATGGCTGAAGTAATATACAAGCACTTGCATGGAACTTTTTGATGACAATGCTTCTAATAATATTGAGCCATCGCCGGGAATCGGCATGAACTATGCCAATCTGATATCGATGCTGCGCGTGATCCTGATTCCGCTAATCGTAGGATTCTATTACTCGGATCTGGCCCAGGCCCATCTACTCGCCGCCGCGATTTTCGCCATCGCCAGTCTGACCGACTGGCTCGATGGTTATCTCGCTCGCAAACTCAACCAGGCGAGCGAACTCGGCGCCTTCCTCGACCCGATCGCGGACAAACTGCTGGTCGTCGTGGTTTCGCTGGTGCTGCTGGCGGCCTATCCAGTACTGCTGTTGCCGGTCGTCATCATCGTCGCGCGCGAACTGGTGATTTCCGCCTTGCGCGAATGGACCGCGGCCAAGGGCAAACGCGTCGCGGTAGCCTTTATGGGCAAACTCAAGGCGACAATCCAAATGCTCGCCATCATCGCCTTGCTAATGCTCGAAGACGGCGAGCCGCGCCTGCTCTGGCTGCTCGGCTCGGGTCTGATTTACACGTCCGCGATTCTGGCGTTATGGTCGATGGCGCAATATTTCTACCGCGCCTGGCATAGCCTGCGCTGACGGGAGCAGGCTTGATCCCCTTCCCGACATTTCGCCCGGAGCGACTCCGCCTTTCCGTCATTCTGCGCGAAGCGAAGCGCAGTCGCAGAATCTCAACCCCAACTTGACTCAATCCCGTTTGCGTTTAGAATAAGCCGCCTGCAAGACGCGGGAATAGCTCAGTTGGTAGAGCACGACCTTGCCAAGGTCGGGGTCGCGAGTTCGAGTCTCGTTTCCCGCTCCAATTCTTTAGCCAGCAAAATCAGCCGAGACGCGCCGCCGGCGCGGGAATCAGCATCGGCATTTTGCTATATTGCCCCGAAACAAAGGCTGGGTGGCAGAGTGGCCATGCAGCGGACTGCAACTCCGCGTACGCCGGTTCGATTCCGACCCCAGCCTCCAATCTTATGATATTCTTCAGTCCATATTGGTCAGTGTGACGGGGTAAGCAGTTGCCTGAAATGGAGTCTTTAGATGATGTGGATTTAGAGTTCGACGGCCCCATTTGCGTCATTGACGTTGAGACAACCGGGTTGGACCCTGGCGTTGACCGAATAATTAGCGTTGCAGCCTTTCGTACAAACTTGGACGACATCACCCCGACCAATATGCCAGGCGACATGCTGATCGCCGTGGTGGACCCGGAGCACCCCATCCATACCGTCGGTCCCAAATCGATTCGGAGTTTCTTCAATCAGCCCCCAAGTTTGCTGGGTTCATGATAATGTAGTCCGGTGGGTGTCCCAGAACAGACTCGAAATCACTGGCGGAAAGCTACCCCCGCTATGGGTGTCCCAGGCTGCACTGGCGAGGCTCAGTCTTGTGGTGGTACACTCGCAGCAGGTCAGGATTGACGGAAGCCGTGCGAGCAGAGTGTGAGCACGAAATTTAAGTGAAAGTCATATGTGAACTGGGTTGTCTTTCGAAAGGATTGCAAGAAAATGCTAAACAGGATTGCCAGAATTAGTTGAGGATAGTTGCATTGAAAACACTATTGCTAACGGTCGTTGTTTTAGTTTCTTTTGTATTTCTGAATTTTTCTACTTCGGCCTATGAAGCTCTCTGGGCCAAGGGGGTGCGAGACAATTCACTTACTTGGTATGTGCATTTGCCAGGAGAACTCGATTCTGGAGAATCTTTTTTCGACTTGTTTCGTCTGGCTTCCCAGCGTTGGGTGGAAGCTGGCAATTTTCTGGAACTTGAGTCAATAAATGAGCAGCGTCCACTCTGTAGCGATGACCCACAAACTGCTTTTGAAGAACTGAGCAATTCAAATTTGGTAAGCACAGTTTCATTTGAAGAGTTTGCTAGTTGCGAGGGTAGAGAATTTGGACCATTTATTGCCTTAACTTTGGGGTTGGGGAGCTTTGGAGTAGTCAGTGAGGCGGATATCATATTCAATGAGAACGTTGATTGGGAATCATCTGGAAGCCTTTTCCAGCACGTGGCAATTCATGAGATAGGTCATGCCATAGGCTTGGGTCACAGCGTGGTTCCAAGCTCTGTTATGTACGAGTACTCCGGTGCAAGATTTGATTTGAGCCCCGACGACTTGTGTGGACTGTATGTTATCAACGACCGCCGGGAAGAATGCACGATTGGTTTGGGCTATCCCATAGCAATCGGGAGCGATACCAGCGAAGCGCATTTTTCTGGGTATGCGAGCGGAGATGGTGGTTTCACTAGCAAGCGCGTGTTTCGGCCAAACGAGCAGGTACATGTCTATGCGACCGCTTTACGTGATCCTGAACATTGGGAATTTGCCGGTTCCTTACACGTTGTTGCGCAAGTTGGCAGCGAGGCGATTGAAAATTCGGTTTTGTATGCGCTCAACGAGAATTCCGAATGGGTGCGAGTTGACTCAGGGCCATTGCCAGCGTCGGCACGTTTAGTACCTTGGAAGGATAATTGCGGCTTATTGCTGCCAGATTCTCCTCCATGTGAGGAAGGGACGAGTTTGGGAGACTTCACTGTGGAATCTCGGGACATCGCTATTTTGGGCGCGGAGAGCAGTTTTCCGCAGGTAACTGGCGCTATGCTCGGATTGGAGGGGCAGAAACTTGCTTTCTGGATAGCTTATACGGTTGACGATGACCCAGAGTTGTTGATTTATGGAAGTGAGCCAATCCGGATTGAATGGACGCTGGAGTAGATGCTCATGGGATGTGCGCTAGTTTCCCTATTTGTGACACAGGCTGATACTGGAGTTTTCTGGCAGGAAAACAGCGAGGAGATCCCGATATACTCTGATTTTCAGGGCGTACGAGGCTGTGGTTGGGAACATCAAGCTTTTGAATAGACTAACTTGTTGGTGCACATTTAGAATAGGTTGGGATTAGAGTAGTGTATTTTGAGAGAACTAAAGCGTTTGAACGGAGATTTAATTTCATACGAATTAATGAAAATGATATTGCTAGGATTGCGAATATAATAACAAAATATGCCAAGAATGGAGATAGTAAAATTGATATTGTGGTTAAATCTTCAGATGGAAAGGAAGTCTATAAATCAGATGACTCAGGCTTTTTTCTCTGCGATGATATGCCAAGAGAGATTCGATTTATTTCAATAAAATATTTTAACCTTGAAGAATCTTTAGAGTGCACATTAATATTCGACACTCGTTGGAATAAACCGGTTGAGCTAAATGTTTCAGGAAGTGAGCCAGGTGTGCCTGGATTATTTCTTGACCTTGAAAAAGCACTAATCTCTAAACAGATTTTTGGCTATAAAATTTTGGATATAGCTGACAGATTCTGGTTTGGTTTTGGACTATCTTTATTGCTCGCCTCTGTTATTTATTTTGTATTTGATATATGGCTAGATTTTTTGGTCAATACCCTCCCAAATTTTGAAGGGTCAACTACTCATATTACAATTGGTGGCATTGGATGGTCAGCAATAATCGTTACAATTATGACTGGGTTAACTTGGATTGAACATGCAATTAAAAAATTATTTTCTCCGATACAATTTTCTGGTCAAATCTCTGATCCGAGCGCTAAAGCGAGGAAGATAAGATTTTGGGTATTTGCTGTAGTTTTGATACCATTGACCATTAGTGTTATGCCCAATGTGGCATTTATATTGTTTGATCTTGTATTTGATATAAATCATCGATAATGCGAAGTCGTTGTCTTTCCCGTAAATGAGACATTTTAAGAATAGAGCATACAGCGTTTTCGACCTGCAATCGAATTATTAGAGTCAGCTCGTTTTTTTATGCCTCAAACTTGACGTTAATTGAATCCGTGCATTTTCTGATTGCTGCCCCTACAATTTTCTAGTGTACTTGCATTCTGGAAAGTTCGAACAGCCATAGAATCGGCCAAACTTACCCATCCTTTCTTCAAGCCATTCGCCGCAGGCAGGGCAGCTCTCAAGAATCACCTCACAGTCACGACACCGCCAACCGTCACCAGTCTTGACCGGCAGTCCGTTATGACACTTCGGACAGGCCCTAGCCATGTACTTGCACAGGGGGAAATTCGAGCAACCATAGAAGAAGCCCCCATTTTTTGCATTTTCCCGTCGCAGCAACCTGCCTTTGACACAGCGCGGACACGATACGTCGGCTTCCGGCGCTCGCCCGAACACCCCGATTTCATACCCGCGGCCGGTCAGTTCATTTATGAAAGAGGAGGGCGCACCACCATCAGCCAACAGAAAAACCTGCCGCTTCGCCCGCGTAAGAGCAACATAGAACAAACGCCGCTCCTCCGCATTGGGGTGCCCCTCCGACGCCGCCAGCACGAGATTGAGCAGCGGGTCGTCGTCTATCTCCGAAGGAAAGGCGTACTTGCCGGTGCAAACGCCAAGCACCACGGCATAGTCGGCCTCAAGACCCTTGGAGCCATGAATGGTCCTCCAGGAGAAGCGCAGTTCCGGGTATCGCGATCTCAGCGCTGCCATATGGCGAGGTCGAAGATGCTTGTATCGGCCCAACAGCAGCACTTCGGACGTTCCTTCGTGCCGGCGCGCATCGTCGGCAATTCTGTCGAGTGCTTCTTTCAGCAATGAGAGGCCTTTGTCACTGGGGAGGCCGATTTGCACAGCCGGTCGTTCCGCCTTGTTCCTGGCGCGAACGATCTTGCTGATTTGCGCGGGATTGCGCAACACGAATTCGGTGGCGACTTCGGCGATGTGGTCGGAGCAGCGGAACGTCGTTTCCAGGTCGATTCTTTCGTAGTCGCCAAACCGCTGTCCGAATTCCTGCATGACGGCGATGTCGGAGCCGGCGAACCGGAAGATCGCCTGCCAATCGTCGCCGACCGCGAACAGTCGTGCGCCCGGGCAGTTGTCGAGTAAAGCCTTGAGCAAGGCTGCGCGAGAGGGCGAGATGTCCTGAAATTCATCGACCAGGATGTATTTGAATCGGCTGCGGAAGCGCCCGGACTCCACCAGATCGGTCGCCCGGTTGATCATGTCGTGGAAGTCGATTTCTTCCGAGTTGGTGAGCGTTTCCTGGTAGTGTTCGTATATCGGGCCGAACACAGCCAGGAATGCTGTTGCCCGCGCCGAGTGCCTGTGATTCACGGCCCGCCGGGCTATTTCGGACAAGGACAACCGGCTGCCTTTGAAGTGTTGCAGGAATGTCGCCACCAGGCGTGTGAACGGATCGAGCCTTTCCTGTTTCTGCAGGACTTCGAACACCTTTTCTTGCGGGATTGGCGACAGAGCGACACCATGAGCCGCCAGTTTGCTCGTCAGGTTGCGGAGCAGCTTGCCGCCGGCATGTTCGTAACTGAAGGTCTCGATCAGTGTCGTTTCGTGCTCGGCGTGAAGCTTTCGCTTCCACTCCATGCCTTGGAGATACTCTTCCTGGTTGACGAACGGCGCGGTCTTTCCGTCGGCGTTGATCCCGAAGTGCTCGATGTAGATGTCATGTTCAGGCAGATAGAAGTCGGGTTGGTACTGGCGCTTTTCCGATGTTGCGGTTTCGTGCTCATACGGCGTTTCGTACTTGTATTCGATTCCATTGAGGTAGAGGAAGTTGGCGATCTCGCATTCCTCGAAGCTTTTGACTACCTCGCCCTGTAGTGTGCGGATGTCGAACTTGCGGATGTAGTCCCAGTATTCGCCCCAATTCTTGAACTCGTGCTCGCTCGCGTAGGGTGCGAACTCGTCCTGGAACCATTCCCGCAGGATTATTGACAGCTTTGAGTCGGTGAACAGGTCTGCGACGATGCTTTTCAGCAATTCGAACAGCCCTTTGTCGCTCTCGGCCACCGGGGACAGGGAAGGGTGCTTGCCTTCGGCCTTGCCGATGATTCCCATGCCTAAGCTGTGAAAGGTGCTGACGGTTATGCGGCGAGCGGTTGCTGCGCCGAGACGGGAGTGGATTCGTTCCTTCATCTCGTCGCGAGCGGCGCTGGCAAAAGCGAGCAAGAGCAGTTCGGACGGATTTCGATGCGCTCTTTGGAGAAGCCATCCAGCCTTGGCCACGATGACCGAGGTCTTGCCACTGCCGGCAGCCGCTATTACGAGATTCCGCTGCTCGTCGACCACGACTGCCTTGCGCTGTTCTTCCGTCAGGGGCCGCGCCTCGATCGTGTCGAGTAGCTCGCGCGAGCGGATCAGTTCGTTGGCGATGTATATCTCGTTGGCCTTTGTTCGGGCTTCTTCTGGTGCTTCCAGAAAAGTGAGGGTATCCCGAAGCATCTGGATCTCCGGAGCATCCGCCAGTGCTCTCGGCCACTGCCCCGTGACTTGGCTGGCGGCATTCTGCGCTTCGAGTACAAGCTCTCGCATCTCCGCCAAGGTGAAATACTTCGGCGGGTTGGAAAGCGCGGCAATGCGGTCGTGGACCGGCTTCAGCGTTTCCACGAGTGAGGCAAGGTGCCGCTGCCACCAATCGTGCCTCGCGGTTTCCACCGCATCGGACAACGCGGCCGCGGCTTTGCGGGACAGTCCAGAAATCCTTGCGCTCCCGGAGTCGTAACGAACGCGCAGACGGGACCAGACCAGGCCGTCGGTGACTTCAACTTCTTCCAAATCACGAAGCGGCACGATGACGGGCAATTTCCCGAACATCAGTCGGACGGTTTCGTCATTTACCGACGCCGCTTTGGCGTCCCGTGGGCGCAGAATCGCGAACAGGAACGAGGAAAGGCCGGTTCTCCTGGCCTCGAATGCCATGACTTCGACGGAGTTTCTGTAGATTTTTGCTATTTGCTAAACTGCCAAGGCCCAACCGTTATCCTGATCAGCTGTTAAACTCATTCGATCATGCCACTCAACATCTATTTCCCGTAGACGCTTGAACAAACCGACGCAGGTACTTGCCGGATCGATCGACTCCAAATATATGAGGCGAATCAACCTGCTATGCAGGTCCTGGACTTCTTCCTTTGCTTCCAGTCTTCTGATATTCCTATCATCGCATCCAAATATCTCCGCCAACATTTTTTGGGAGAAATCGAGTTCGATTCGTAAGAATCGAAACTCGGCGCCGGTCAGCGGACTGGGTTTTTCACACAGTGCTCCTGCAATACATCTATGAAGGCCATCGACGTTTCTTATGGAAACTCCTTTTCCGTAAGGCGTATCTGTTAGTGTAAACCCGTTCGACAGATAGATGTTAGGCAATCCGCATTCAACGTAGTGATAAGGCTTACTTTTCATGACGGGGACCTGTTACTAACATTTAGTACGTATGCGCATTTCAGAGACCGATCCGGATTCACGTGCAAAGCTACTGATACATACACCCGTACCCCACCGCACAGCCTGTACAGCGAACAGCACCAGTTACCTTCCTCGTCCAGGGAGGGGCCGGATACCACTTTGCCTTCCTGCAAGCATCTCAATACTTGTCCGGCAGTTACAAGTCGATACCACTGTTCCTTTTTGGCAAATTTTCTTATGTAGATCAGTTTGTCTGAATTGCTAGCAGCCTCACCCAGCAGGCGACGTACCTGCCGAGGGTTCGGGCGCCCACCTTGTGGAAACAAGATAATTTCTGCCATGAAAAGCGCCGCAATTCCTGCTACAGGCGGTCATTATAGCCGCTTTTCAGTGGAAGCGCACTGATAATTTGTACAGTTTTAGTAAGATTCTACTGCCCCTGGGCTTCCTGCTGAATCGTGACGCCGGGTAGACCGAGAAATGCTTGAAGCGCGGCGATGACTTCCTGGCGAGAGAAGTTGTAAACGCTCCGCAATACCCATTCACATTCGAGCAATACCGTTGTGCTTACGAATAACTGTCCCGCCTCCACCACCGCCCTGGCCTTCATGGTCTGGTCGGGGTCATCGCCAGTCAAGTAACGGATTACGATATTCGTATCAATCGCGCGCATGCCGCCTACTTGCCTCCTCCATGATGCCTGCCTCCATATCAGCAATAGACTTCGCTGCGCCTTTGTATGAGAGACACCCGAATACTTGCTCCGGGCGGGTTTCGGGGAAATGCGGGGCAGCCTTCAGTATGACGCCTTCGGGGCCATCCTCCACGACGAGGTGACCATCACGGCCAGTACCTTCAAAAAGTATCTCTGATACAGTTGACTGTACCAGTACAGTTTGCTAGGCTGCATTTAAGCACTGTAAAAATACAGTATTGGAGGTGAACATGATCGCTCAAGCCGAACAGCTGCTGCAACGTGGTTCCAGTGTCGCCAGTTCACTGCTGCCGGCGATTTTCGCTATATTCAGCCAGTGGCGCCTGACCGGCGCCCAGCAGATGACCCTGTTGGGGCTCAGCAACGAGAAGACGCTCTATAACTGGAAAAACCAGCCCGAAAAGGCCAAGTTGACCAGAGACCTACTGGAACGGGCTAGCTATATACTGGGGATCTACAAATCCCAGCAAATCCTGTTGCCCGATCAGGCGCTTGCTGATCAGTGGCTGGCTACCCCCAACGACAACCCGTTGTTCAATGGCACGGCCCCGCTGGACCGGTTGCTGGCCGGACAGGTGGTCGATCTGGCCGTGGTCAGGAATTTCCTCGATGCGGAGCGGGGTGGCTGGTGATCGATATCGATACGCTGCCGGGTAGCGAGGCAAATGAACTGGTTTATCGGGTCATACTGTCGCGCTATCCGCAGATCCACCTGTTCGAGCGCGTCTCCAGTGCGCAGGACTGGGACGTGCTCTACGCGGTGGAGTCTCTGACCAACCCGAGGTTACGGGATGAAGTAGGTGATATTCGCCTGGTGCCACCGGAAGACCGGGTGTATGGCGAAGGCGCGTCCTGGATCATGGCGGCCTTCACTCACCCGCCGGTGGATGGACGAGGTGGCCGCTTTAATCGGGATTTTGGCATGTACTACTGCGCTGCCGATGAAGTGGTGGCCATCGCCGAATCATCCTTCCATCGGGCACGATTCCTACGAGAATCCAGAATCGACAAGACCACCCAGGAGATGCGCGTTATCCGCGCGCAGCTGGGGCCGACAACCCTTTACGATGTGCGGCACCTGGTCGGAAACGCTATCTACGATCCCGATGATTACGGTGAAGCACAGAAACTCGGCTACACGCTCCGGGCTGCTAATAGCTTCGGCATTCACTACCAAAGCGTGAGAGCGAAAGGGGAGTGCTATGGGGTGATGCGTCCTAAGGCGCTCTCGGATGCCATCCACTGGCGATATCTGCGATACCACTATGAACAGGGGTCAATTGTGAATGTTGAATCCCTGGACGGCGGTGGCAGAAGATAATGGCAATGTATAAAGAGCTCCTGTGGATATTCACCCAACTCCCGGACGATTACATCGTCCTCGATACTGAAACCACCGGACTGCCTGACGAAAACGGACTGCCGGATATCGTGACACTTGGCATCACCGTAGTGCGGAATAGAGAGATTGCAGAATCCGTCGAGTTTAAAACACGACCGCAGGAACACATTGCAGAAGAAGCCCAGTCGATACACGGCATTACCAACGAACAGGCTGCCGAATTCAAATCCTTCGATTCCCAGTGGAGCCAGATGGCTGAATACTTAAGCGATCAGCTTATCGTGATTCACAACGCGAGCTTTGACTGGCCCATCCTGCTTGATCATGTTGTACGACACGGATTGGCAATGCCGGAAATTCAAGGCGTATTTTGTAGCCAGAAAGCAGCCATACCTTGGGCGCAAGCGATGAATCTGCCGTGTAGCCACAGAGGGCCGTCGTTGGATACGCTGACGAAAGTGTTGGGTGTCGAAGATCTCAGGGCGAAAAAGGGTGGTGGAATACATGGGGCGGAGATAGACAGTCGGCAAACTGCTCGGATTGTTGAGGTGATGAGACTCTATGAATTCATTGCTTAGGCCTAACCTTAACCATGCTGATAATGCAGAAGAGTGATCTCTTTGGAGCTATGCTCGAATCTGGTGTACGAATGACCGGATCGGCCCAGGTCGTCGTCGATCACGATCGGTTCACTCCAACCCAGGTTGCGCGCCCGATCCGCCAGGCCATACTGACGACGGCGGCTCTCGTGATTGTGAAGAACCTGGGTCTGCGTCGACTGTCGGATGTAAACGATCGCTTCGCGCGAGAGCTGGTCAGTCGCAATCTTACTCATCGTCCCCCTCCATGTCCGTCACTTCCATCGTGATGTCCGCCGCTGGTTCGGCGATCGCTTCGAGCAGCAATCTGGCTATCATCGGAATCAGCATCTCTTTCATGGTGGGTGTCAGAACTGGTTTTCAAGGGACACCCACCTAAATATTCCCCCAATCTGGCATTTTTTCGAATCCTGACTATACCTATCTGCAAGAAATCCATTGACTCGCAGGCAGAGGATGACCCGACCCCGCTCACAGATCATTTCGCTGGCGGACACATCGTTCTACCATTGCGTTTCCCGCTGCGTGCGGCGGGCCTTCCTTTGTGGCGAAGACCGGTATTCCGGCCAGAATTTCGACCACCGCAAGCCCTGGCTGGTGGACCGTCTGGCATTGCTCGGCGAGGTCTTTGCCATTGATTTAGCCGCTTACGCGATCATGAGCAATCACTACCACGTGGTCCTGCACGTGGATGCCGCTCGCAGCCGCCACTGGAGCCGCGATGACGTCATCCGCCGCTGGTTGCGTCTGTACAAGGGCGACCCGCTGGTGCATTGCTATCTGCGCGGGGAGTTGCGGTCCGAGGCGAAATACCGGCAACTGGACCGTATTGTCGAGACCTGGCGCGAACGGCTGACCAGCATCAGTTGGTTCATGCGCTGTCTGAATGAGTACATGGCTCGGAGGGCCAACAAGGAAGACGACTGTACGGGAAGGTTTTGGGAAGGGCGCTTCAAGTCCCAGGCGCTGCTGGATGAGGCGGCGTTGCTGTCATGCATGGCTTATGTCGATTTGAATCCAGTGCGGGCCGGGATCAGCGAAACGCTTGGCGAATCCGAATTTACTTCCATCCAGGCGCGCATTCGCGGAGCGGCGCCGGAAAACAACGATTCGACGGAATGCCCGTTTCCCGGACTAATGCCTTTCCAGGCCGGACCCGAGCGCGATGGGGAGTCGGCCTTCTTGCCGATTGATATGCGCAACTACATTGCACTGGTGGATTGGACGGGGCGGATTGCCCGAGCGGACAAGAAGGGATTGATTCCGAAAGAGGTTCCGTCCGCCTTGTCTGATCTGAATCTGAACCAGGCGCAATGGTGCACGCTGGCGCTGGAGATTCAAAAGGAATCGATCACGATGTTCAACGGCCTGGACAAACTGGCGGCCAGGGAAAGGAGCCGGACCAAAAAAGCCGCATAATCCGGGGCGGCCTCAATTACATGTCTGAATGGGCAGCATTGCCCGTGCCTGCGAATTGGTTTCGCTGCCCAACGATTCTGAATCTGCACCAAATTCTTCAATCAGCCCTCAAGTTTACTGAGTTTATGATGATGTTGGCCGGTGGGTGTCCCAGAACGGTAGCGACACTCGCATCTAACCCGCGCTCGAAGGCGCTAGCCAGGATTGAAGAGCTAATTGACCGCTTTGGCCTAGACTTCCAGCAATGGCATGTACCGCAGTTGCGCTATCAACTTCTCACAGCAACGGCCGCAGTACTCGAAGAGGCGAAGCGTCGCGCTTCGGAGCGAGCCATACTTATCGTGTACGAGTTTGTAACTCCACTGACGGACCCAGGCAAACGCGAACGCAATGCCGCGGACCTCGATCGCTTCCTCAATGCCGCATTCGGATATGACGGACAACTCACCCCCGGAAGTGTTGCCGGCCCTTTTCGAGTGGAAACCGCGCCGAGCCAGTACGACGGCAAGGTACAAACCGTGTTTTAGCCATGGAATCCCAAGTCCTCCAATAATGGTGCGGGCCGACAGCAAAAGGAAGCATCACTAATGCTCGTCGAGAAAAATGAAGGCAAGGCATGTGACGCCGTTGTGAAGCGCATCGAAGTTTGCTCAGGTGATACACGCTC
Source organism: uncultured Pseudohongiella sp. (assembly GCA_951812715.1). GTDB lineage: Bacteria > Pseudomonadota > Gammaproteobacteria > Pseudomonadales > Pseudohongiellaceae > UBA9145. The sequence goes on from OX638323.1 coordinate 108,159, forward strand.
CAACTTATGGCTTCCCGAAGTCGAACTGGTGGGTCCTCCTGTAGATCTGCGCGTTACGGTGGGTAAGCAGGATTATGCAATTGAACACACGCTTCTTCAGCCGTATCCAGACCGCATCAGTGATGGTGCGATTTTCAATGAGATTCATCAGTTCATTCGAGGACGTGTTCCGAATCCGCTGCCTGGTCCAGTGCACTATCAATTGTGCGTCCCTATTGAAGCAAGCCTCCCTCGGGGCAGAAAAAATCGCGAACAAGCGTTAGAAAGCTTGCTCGAATGGATAGTCAGCACAGCGCAGAAATTGCATGAAAGACGACGGGAAGTTCCCCTGTCGACAATAGTGGTAAACAATTTCATCAAGGGGAAGCCTGAGTATTTCGATCAGAATTTCGAACTTTTCCGCTGGCCGGACGGGCTTCAAACACCATATACGCCCGGAGCCCTGTCAATGGCATTCTGTGCCCCCGAAGACTTCAAACAGCCACTAAAGCACTCAATGAGCAAGGCATTCGCCAAGAAATTTCCCAAACTGCACGAATGCAAGAAGTTGGGAGCGCGAACCATACTGGTTCTGGAGGGCCTTGACCTGCCGGTTGGCCACCACAAATACATCGGCAAAGTATTACCTGATTTGTTTGCGCAACGAGCGGATCGTCCAGATGAGATTTATTTGGTTGAACCCAACGATGGCAGTATAAGGTGGTGGGTATGGCCACTGAAACGCGACGAGGATCATTGGCCGGTAGCGGGCTTGCCTACCTCAAGTGGATCATTTTTTTCGCTCGGGGAACGCCCATCCGAAGAGATGTCCGAGTGGTACCGTCAATTGAATGGCCCATTGGGGGTGTCGCAGCATATCCCTTTAGAGTGGCATCCAGCATTCTTTGAGGAAGAAGAGTTATCCGACTTGACGAGGGGTAAGGATGAACGATCTCCAGATCGCTCGATGCGTTAAATTCAATTCAAATATTCCGATTGATTTGTTCTGGCCGATGTTTTAATCAAAAATCTAAAGAAATTCTGAAGTCGTGACGATAACTACTTCTAACTCGTAGGGCAGTTGTGGTATTAAGGGAGCCTTTGTAATGGGGTTTTGGTCTCGGTTAGAGAGTATAGATAAACAATCTCGATCTTATGATAATCTTGTCAACTACAAGACACCTGAGTTCATGTGGGCTGTTCCCGTTCGAATTGTTACATTGGCATCTTGGGTGCTAGCAACTGCGGCCGCCAGTGCAGTATTGGCTAATAACAATTTGTTAGGGGATGGCTTTATGTTGTTGTTAATGATGTATGGGGCAATATTCCTTGGAATGATAGCGAGTATATTTCAAGTTTTGTTTCCATTGATGTCGGAATCACAAAGTTGGTTAATGGCTCGTTATTCATATAAGATTTCTTTTATTGTTACTGGATCATTTTCTATATTTGTAACAATACTTTTCTTTTATTACATATTTTTACCTATAGAAAACTTAATGCAAATGTTAATTTTTAACTGGCAGGGTTGAAGTCAGCGCAAAAAACTCCGCTGCAATTTAGAATAAAATTAGCCGAAACGATGCCAGGTCAGTCTCGGCCAATCGATGTGTCCACTAAAATCCGGGGTTTCACAACGTAATCCGTTCTAGGTTCGCGCAAGATGAAGATGGAGTGGGGTAAGCAGTCGGCATTCGAAATTAAGTGGTTTTCCAAGGGACACCCACCTAAATCTTCCCCCAATCTGGCATTTTTTCGAATTCTGACTATACCGACCTGTAAGAAATTCATTGACTCGCAGGCAGAGGATGACCCGGTCCCGCTCACAATTCATTTCACTGGTGAACACACCATTCTACCATTGCGTTTCCCGGACTGATGGCGTTCCAGTCCGGATTCGAGCGCGATGGGGAGTCAGCCTTCTTGCCGATCGATCTGCGCAACTACATTGCACTGATGGATTGGACGGGACGGATTGCCCGTGCGGACAAGAAGGGATTGATTCCGAAAGAGGTTCCGTCGGCCTTGTCGGACCTGAATCTAAACCGGGCGCAATGGTGCACGCTGGTTCTGGAGATTCAAAAGGAATCGATCACGATGTTCAACGGCCTGGACAAACTGGCGACCAGGGAAAGGAGCCGGACCAAAAAAGCCGCGTTGTCCGGGGTGGCCTCAATTACATGTCTGAACGAGAAGTATTGCCCGTGCCGGCGAATTAGTTTCGCTGCCCAACGATTCTGAACTTGCCCCAAATTTCTTCAGTCAGTCTTTAAGTTTACTGGGTTCATGATAATGTTGGCCGATGGGTGTCCCCGAACTGATGTTATAATGGAAGGATTTATTGATCGCCAGAAATTTGCTAACGAACTGGCCTAGGAAATAGGGCCCCTTCGCATATTTATAGTTTCCATATTTCAGAATGCTCTAATCGAGGGTTATGGTTAACCTGCTTAATCCAATCCACTTTCATCTTCAAACTCCTGTTCGAGGTTAAGATTCGAAAGAGCTAATATCAGGTTGTCCGAATTAAATATCCATTGAGTTCCGTCAGCGAATCGTACTCTAGCCACATATGTAACAGCGGTAAGAAGTTCTGTGATGTCGTTTTCACGCGCTCGCCAAACGCCATCTAACGTTACTGTCCCGATAGCGAAATCTTTTGCTTCAGTATTAGAAAGGTTTCTCATATGTTGTCCAAAAACATCATAGAGTGAAGTCCTTAACTCCAATGCTACTATGGAGGTGTCAACTTTCAGTTCCGTAGTTCCATTAAACCTAAAGGCTCGGTCTGCGTATGAAAAATTGATTGAGTGGCTCAATAAAGTAATTGGACTTGTTGGATCATTGAATAAAATGCTTTCACGTTGGAGAGTAGACCCCTCGTTGACTTGTACACCTTGAATTGAGAAACTAAACGGACCGTCATGCTGCCTTTCAATGTCATACTCTTGAGCGAAACTGTTTTTATAAAGAATAAAGAAAAGTGCGCTTACGGTTAGTAACTTACTGATTTGCATCGGTCATTCCTCCTAATGTGAATCTCTAAGGCAGCTAATAAGATTTTTTGGTCAACGCCTCTTAACCTGGTTGACGGCATTCTGCGCATTAAGTTCGATATCTCGAATTTCCGCTACGGTAACATACTTCGTTGGGTCGGTAAGCGCAGCAATACGGTCGTGGACTGGCTTTAGCGTGTCGACGAGCGAGGCAAGGAGCCGCTGCCACCAATCGTGCCTCGCGGTTTCCACCGCATCCGCCAACTCAGCGGCGGCTTTGCGGGACAGACCGGAAATTCTTGTGCTCCCGGAGCTGTAACGAAGGCGCAAACGGGACCAGAGCAGGCCGTCGGTGACTTCAACTTCTTCCAGATCGCGGAGCGACACGATGACGGGCAATTTCCCGAACATCAGCCGGACGGTTTCGTCATTTACCGACGCCGCTTTGGCGTCCCGGGGGCGCAGAATCGCAAACAGGAACGAGGCAAGGCCGGTTCTTCTGGTCTCGAATGCCGCTCTACTTGGCGGTTCCAATAGATTTTGGCGATGCTCAGACGGCAACGATTTCGCAGTTCTTGTTCTCAATTCTCGACCGAACCAACCCGTGTGGCATATTCCTTTCGGTGGTCCGTAGCCTACTGAACCGCGGCGCTGATTTCATCCCGAATCGAAACCCAACTTTCAGGTCAATACGCGGAGCGCGGTCTCTGGAGCCCTGTCGAGCACTTTTAGCAAGGCGCGCGCCGCGCCAGTCGGAAAGCGCTTCCCCTGTTCCCAGTTTCGGATCGTCTCTTGCGGCACATTGATGCGTCGGGCTAGCTCAACCTGGGTTAGTCCGAGTCGCTGGCGCACCCGGCGTGCGTATCGGGCCGCATCTTTCATGGCCTCCTCATCGTCTTCGCGTTGATGCAAGGCGATCTGCTCCTCGGTAGTGGCATCGATTACTGCGAGGTCCATCTTTCCCTTGGGAAAAGTGCTCGGATCATCAGGGTCAACTTTGACGCGCGTTGTGCTCATAGTTTCTGATCTCTCTTGTATTGGCCTTGCGGGCCGAAATGATGCGGGTAGCCATACCTCGCATAGTGTAGACAACGACATATGTCCGTTCGTTGATGGTTCCAATTACCTGAAAGCGGTCCTCGCCATAGTCACGCCGGCGATCCTGCGTGACAATCCGGAGCGGGTCGTGAAACTTGGTTGGCAGCGGCAAAATCAAACCCGCGCCGAACCGAGCAGTCATGACTCTTGCCATCATCCCACTCAAACTCCAATTCATTTTTATAGGCCATTGGCCCACCTCTGTCAATCCATTCCTGTTTTCGTGCTGAATGCTGGTGGCGGCCACGAGTGGGCTGCCTTGCCTTCAGCAATGGAAGATAGAAGGGGATGTACCGATATGCGTGATTTAGAACGAAATTGGCCGAGATGACGGCTGCGACAGACTCAGTCAGGCGAGCTGATCAATGTTCCGGGGTATTGAATGGGTGTCCCGTAGGTTTCTTCGGGCAAACGATTTTTCCTCGCTCCAGCGCGGGATTGCAACGTTTTCGGCGTGATCCCGAGGTTCGGCGGCGACCGGACCACAACGAGGCGGAATCAAGCCCCCGGTGGGCGATTCCGGTACTCGACTAATCGGTTTTGGTCGATTTTACTCGTATTGGGCGGACTATCCGAGCCGTAACGCGCCAGCCGCGTCAAGTTTCGCCGCGCAAATGCTTGAGCACGGCGCAGTGCGGCACTGACTCGCAACTCAGCTCGCAACGGTCGCGCAAGGGATTCTGATCGAGAATCAAGGCTCGACTACTGCGATCGGAGCATCGGTGGCCTGTTTAACGAAGCGGCGGTCGAATGTGAGCATGGCTTCACATTCACTCGCGGCGGAAAGATGCAGCGCGTCCGTGAAGTCCATGCCGCGGTCGGCGAAGCCAAAAGCCCTGACCAGAATTGCGACGTTATCGGTGGTGACGCCGGGTAGACCGAGAAATACTTGAAGCGCGGCGATGACTTCCTGGCGAGAGAAGTTGTAAACGCTCCGCAATACCCATTCACATTCGAGCAATACCGTTGTGCTTACGAATACCTGCCCCGCCTCCACCACCACCCTGGCCTTCATGGCCTGGTCGGGATCGTTGCCAGTCAAGTAACGGATTATGATATTTTTATCAATCGCGCGCATGCCGCCTGCTTGCCTCCTCCATGATGCCTGCCTCCATATCAGCAATAGACTTCGCTTCGCCTTTGTATGAGAGACACCCGAATACTTGCTCCGGGCGGGTTTCGGGGAAATGCGGGGCAGCCTTCAGCATGACGCCTTCGGGGCCATCCTCCACGACGAGGCGAGTGCCAGCCTCCCAGTGACGCGCCTGACGGATGGACTTCGGCAGGATGACCTGCCCCTTGGTAGAGACAGTGGTAGTAAGCTGACTGATCTCGGGCATGGCGGATTCTCCGAAAGGACTTATGGGCCATTAGTGTAAGACAAAGGTAAGATAGTCAATGTCGCGTCACATATCGGTAGCGAGCTACCGTATTATCGTTTTACATAGAGACCTTCGGGTCGGATTTGCATCGAGGTCGCAGATTTCGGGAAACTGGGGATTCAAGCATGTCAGCGAACCGTCTCCGTCAATTCAAAAACTCTGGCTGTCATCCAGTGCTTGAAGCTGTCATTGTCCATGAACTCTTTGAATAGCTGGTTATCGTATTTCATGATCGAAGTCACGACGCGCAACAGGGCTTTGTCGTATTCGATGCGGGCATTTCCCTTGTCGGAATGCTGCCGGACGTTCTTGTAGGCCACATCCGCGGCTACCAGTTCGGGGATCGTCTTCGACCTCGGCGCCCGCTTCGGAAAGCGCCTGTGCCACCGCCCCGCTGGTTTTTCCGCCCTGGCTGGAATGGGCTTCGTCGATGATGATGGCAAAATTCCTGCCGCGCTGTTCGCCGACCGTGGCCGCCGCGGGCGGCTCGCAGGGATGCCTCGCCAGGGTGGTGCAGATCAGGCGTTCGAGGCCGCGTTCGGAGGTGTCGGTGCTCATGACGGTGCGACAGGCGGAACGAATGGATTGACAACCCGAACACCATCGTAGTCCTGTCCGGCGTTCAAGTCCTCGGAATAGAGAACATCACAGCCCAATGCCCGCGCCGCCGCCAGAATCGCGCCATCCCAATACGACAACTGGAAGCGCTCGCAGATGGCTGCTCCGGCGCGAAACAGATCAATTGTTACATCTTGAACCGGAAAGTCACCGATGCTCTCGATAAACTCTAATGCCTGCGCTCGGGTAAGGGCTCCGGCGCGGCCGGGTCGCGTAGCCTGGTGGTAAAACTCTTGCAGGACCTGCACCGATAGCGCCAAATCCGCGGTATCCAGCAGATCAAGGGCGCGAAGGCGCTTATCGGCATCCTCGGACAGAGCGCTTACCGCGTATAACAACACGTTGGTGTCAACAAAACGCACAGAACCTGCCTTGGAGCGGGATTCCCGTTTTCGGTGGTAGCCGACTTGTCACCCCTTAGTTTCGGCTCTGGCTCTGTCCCGGTCGTAAAGTTCCTCACGGGACAGGTTGTCAGCCATGCGTAATCCACCACCGTTGGCCGTAATCCTTTCAATTACCTCTCGCAATCTTCTCCGATTTCGCTTGGACTCCGTTTTCCAATTCGGCAATGCAGATGTGGACTCTCCGTCTGTGCGGCCAGCCAATCCTTTCAAGTAACCCCTAACCAGAGCCGATACGGAAGTATCCAACTCCGCCGCCCGGATTCGGGCAAGACGGTGCGTCTCCTCGTCAACGGATACGGTAATGTTTCTCATCGTCACATTTCCACAGATACTGTGTAGCACAGTTTACATCGCCAGTGGAAAGCAGGCAATTTTGATTTGCGGGTGGTTCGCAGGAATGCCCCGCCAGTGCGGCGCGGATTAGCCGTTCGATGCTGCATTCGGATGTGAAGAAAAGCAGAGAGTGCGACTGAAAAGAGACTATCCATGACGGCTTCATGGTTATTTCTAGCCAAATTGACAAAGGCGAAATGGGCGATTCAGCAGCCGGCGTTTCCAAGGGCGTTTCCAAGTTCCAAGGGACACCCACCTAAATATTCCCCAGGCGTTTCAAAGGGACACCCACCTAAATATTCCCCCCAATCTGGCATTTTTTCGAATCCTGACTATACCTACCTGCAAGAAATCCATTGACTCGCAGGCAGAGGATGACCCGACCCCGCTCACAGATCATTTCGCTGGCGGACACATCGTTCTACCATTGCGTTTCCCGCTGCGTGCGGCGGGCCTTCCTTTGTGGCGAAGACCGGTATTCCGGCCAGAATTTCGACCACCGCAAGCCCTGGCTGGTGGACCGTCTGGCATTGCTTGGCGAGGTCTTTGCCATTGATTTAGCCGCTTACGCGATCATGAGCAATCACTACCACGTGGTCCTGCACGTGGATGCCGCTCGCAGCCGCCATTGGAGCCGCGATGACGTCATCCGCCGCTGGTTGCGTCTGTACAAGGGCGACCCGCTGGTGCATTGCTATCTCCGCGGGGAGTTGCGGTCCGAGGCGAAATACCGGCAACTGGACCGTATTGTCGAGACCTGGCGCGAACGGCTGACCAGCATCAGTTGGTTCATGCGCTGTCTGAATGAGTACATGGCTCGGAGGGCCAACAAGGAAGATGACTGTACGGGCAGGTTCTGGGAAGGGCGCTTCAAGTCCCAGGCGCTGTTGGATAAGGCGGCGTTGCTGTCATGCATGGCTTATGTTGATTTGAATCCGGTGCGGGCCGGGATCAGCGAAACGCTTGGCGAATCCGAATTTACTTCCATCCAGGCGCGCATTCGCGGAGCGGTGCCGGAAAACAACGATTCGACGGAATGCCCGTTTCCCGGACTAATGCCTTTCCAGGCCGGACCCGAGCGCGATGGGGAGTCGGCCTTTTTGCCGATTGATATGCGCAACTACATTGCACTGGTGGATTGGACGGGACGGATTGCCCGTGCGGACAAGAAGGGATTGATTCCGAAAGAGGTTCCGTCCGCCTTGTCTGATCTGAATCTGAACCAGGCGCAATGGTGCACGCTGGCGCTGGAGATTCAAAAGGAATCGATCACGATGTTCAACGGCCTGGACAAACTGGCGTCCAGGGAAAGGAGCCGGACCAAAAAAGCCGCATAATCCGGGGCGGCCTCAATTACATGTCTGAATGGGCAGCATTGCCCGTGCCTGCGAATTGGTTTCGCTGCCCAACGATTCTGAATCTGCCCCAATATTTTTTCAATTGGCCCCAAGTTGACTGGGTTCATGATAATGTTGGCCGATGGGTGTCCCAGAACTGCGTGTCGGATACTTCCATTTGGTGGGTTGCGGTGAGTATATCCTGCGCCCCCATGAGAACTGTAAGTTTTCGATGAAATTAATGTGATCGGCGACAATTTCCTGTCGCCATATCCTGCAACCTTGAGCGTAGAGGAGGAATCTCCGGAATGCGTAATTTCAGGAGAATGCTTCGGAGATCAAGCGCTTCCAGGGAGATTCCGCGACTGCGCGCGGAATGACACGGGAGGGTAAATTCGGGACACCCATGCCGGGAAGTGATGGGTGTCCCTTGCTTACGGGAATGCGTAATTTCAGGAGAATGCTTCGGAGATCAAGCGCTTCCAGGGAGATTCCGCGACTGCGCGCGGAATGACACGGGAGGGTAAATTCGGGACACCCATGCCGGGAAGTGATGGGTGTCCCTTGCGTACTTGCGTACGCCTTGCGTACGTGCCTTGCGTACGTGTGAAATCAAAAATACATATTGCTGGCGGCAGCGACCAGTATCGATCCGATTAAACCGCTGAAGAGGACCGAGAGCCTGAACTTTGCGGACTCAATAACTGTCCTGACGTTCGCAATTTCCGTCTTGATGTTTGCTAGATCAGTCTTGGTCGCCATCAGCTCTTTCAACGACTCCAGGTCGGCCTTGGTCGCCATTTGTTCCCTTATTTCGGCTACATCGGTCCTGGTGGCCTCAAGGTCTTTCCTGGTGGCCTCAAGGTCCTTGCGGGTGCCCTCCAGATCCTTGCGGGTGCCCTCCAGATCCTTGCGGGTGCCCTCCAGATCCTTGCGGGTGCCCTCCAGATCCTTGCGGGTGGCCAATGGGGCCAATGCCGCGATGATGGTCTCCGCGATGGCTTCGGACTGGGAACGGGTCATGCCGGATCCTTCCAGTTTGTGCGTCGCGGTCAGTATATCCTGCGCCTCCATGGTAACTCCAAGTTTTCGATGAAATTGATGTGATCGGCGACAATTGCAAGTCGCCTTATCCTGCAATCGAAAGCGCAGACCCAAAAGCGCCGGTCTACGTAATTTCGGTAGAACTCGGTCGAGATGCGCAACTGGAAATGCGGTATTGCGCTATGCTTGGCGCATGTGCGGGCGCATTGTGCAATCGATTAGCTGGCGGGAGCTGCATGAACTTGCGGGCTTGATTGGCGCCCCCGTGGAATTGGCGCCGCGTTACAATCTATCGCCGGGGCAGGACGCGGCGGTCATTCGGGCCGGGGACGATGGCCGCCGGCTGGACGCGCTGCTTTGGGGGCTTATCCCGTCGTGGGCGAAGGACCCCGCAATCGCCAACAAGCTGGTCAACGCCCGCGTCGAGACCGCGGCGGAAAAACCTTCGTTCCGGAGTTCCTGGCGTTCCCGCCGCTGCCTGGTTCCTGCCAGCGGTTACTATGAATGGACCAGCGCGGGGAAAATCCGCCAGCCCTGGCTGTTCCGGCGCAAGGACGAGGCGCCGCTGTTCTTGGCGGGGTTGTGGGAAAGCTGGCGCGTCACCGAGCAGGCCTCGCTTCAGGGGCGATTCGCCGGGCTCGAGGCCGGTGAAAGGATCGAAACTTTCACTATCGTCACCACCCAGGCGAACGAGGACGTGAAAGAGATTTACCATCGAATGCCGGTATTGTTACGCCCCGATCAGTTCGATGCCTGGCTGACGGGCGCTTCCGGCGCGCCAGCCGCCGCGCAATCCGGCCAATTGACCATGCAACCCGTCAGCACCCGGGTAAACAATCCGCGCAACGACGACCCGGACTGCCTGCTGCCCGAAACTACATTGTTGTAACTGCAGGGGCGGGCGGTCGCGCTCGCCCACGGTCCCAAGGACCAGTATGCCTACGGCCCGTCCACCGCCACCTTCGGCGCCCGAGGCCTCGAGCGCCGAAGGCTGGACCCTCCCGTGGGTCCGGATGTGGGATTCGATCTAACAGACTGTTAACAGACGAGGCACGCCTCTCCCGCGGATTGCCCCGATACTTCGCAACATCCACTGTTACGGGCAATTGTAAATTTTCCATTCCTGGCAACTGAAAACTGCACACATTTGCCAGATCGATCGAGATGCGATGCGCTCCTCACGGCTGCCGGCAGTTAAGACCCTGGCCGCCGAGTCCGGACGGCGCGTGTATTACGGCACGCTCAACGACCTGGTCAGTTCGCTCAAGGAAGCGCAGACTTCCGCTAATCTGGCGCATCCCCGGGCGTTCCTCGTCCGCCTGGCCGCGGCGTCCTCCGCCGAAACCGGGGCAAGGGCCGCCAGGGCGCCAGGGCGCCCTGGCTGTGTCCGGTGGTCAGCCGGGAACTCGCCGGGCGGTTTCGAGCGGGTCCTGAAACACCAGACCGCCGCCACTCGCCAAACGGCGCCGGCGATGACTCCTAGAAGCGCATGCGCAGTCCTGCTTCGATCGTGCGTCCCGGCATGGGCGCCAGATCCTTGACAACGGACGTGTGCAGCCGCTGCTCACTGTCGGTGAGGTTGCGCCCGGCAAGAAACAGGTCGACCACCATGTCGCCCGGGCGAAAACGCCACGCGACGCGGGCGCGCAGGTTGTTGTAGGAGTCCGACGGCAGCTCGAAATCGGCGACATCGTCCTGCCCGGAAACGCGCACGTAATCCACATTGGCCCGTAGGCGGTCGCCCGTGAACTCGAGTGAAACTCCGCTCCTCTCGGGCGGAATCAGTGGCAGGTTGTCGTTGCCGAAGACGTCGAGTTCTGGTGACACCATGTCAAAGAAAGCCCCGATTTCGAGATGTCCGGCGCCCCACTCGGCGACGGTCACGCGGCCTTCCACTTCGAAACCGGCAAACGTCGCGTCGGCCTGGGAGTACCGGCGCACGGCGAAGCCGTCCTGCTCCTCACCTGTCGCAGCCTGGTAGATAAAGTCCGCGAAATTCGTGTTGTAGAAGGTTCCCCGTAGAGACCATCCATCACCGCCGCCGGTGAGCGTCGCCGCCAGGTTGCGGGCCCGCTCCGGGTTGAGTTCGGGATTCCCGATCTCGAAGACGCCCGTGCCGGGGTGCGGGCTGTCGGAGAAAAGTTCCTCCCCCACCGGGGCGCGTGACGAGTAGTCTGCCAACAACGTGCCCTGCCAACCCTCGCCGAGCGGCACGATGAGGCCGAGCGAAGCACTGGCGCCGTTGAAGTCGCGGCTCGAACCGTGTGCGGGGGTGTGCTCAACCGAGTCGTAACGCAGGCCCGCCTCGAGACCGAGTTCGCCCAGAGAGCGCTCGCCGACCCAGAAAACCCCGGCGGACGACGTGTCGACGGGGGGCGTGAAGGCTTCTTCGCCGACCACGGAGAACTCACGGTCGCCGAGTTGGAGGCCGAGGGCGCCGCGCCAGCCGCCTACCGGAGCGTGCGTCAGTTCCGCGCGCGCTTCCCACGCCTTGTTCGCGAATGCCGTTCCCGCTTCGCCGGCTTCGTTCTCCACATGTTCGTAGTCGTTGATGCCGAGCCGGAGGTTGAGGTTCTCGAAGCCGCCGAACGGATCGGCTATACCGGACTCCACGTCTATGCGCGTTTGCCCGAGGTCGACGACGGGAGTGCCCTCGCCGTCCCCGTGACCTTCCTCTTCTTCGTGTTCGTCGTCGTGGTCCTCGTGCTCGTCGTCGTGCCCGTGGGCATGGCTGTGGCCGGGGATGCCGTACTCGGAGTCGAAGCGGCTGACGGCAAAGCCGACGAAACCGCGGTCACCGACGAAAGAGAAACCGGCGGAACCGCCGCGGACCTCGAGACCGCTGCCGGGCAAATGTCCCCGGACTTCATGCTCCTCGTGACCTTCCTCTTCTTCGTGGTGTTCCGCCTCGTCGCCATGGTCGTGCTCGTCGTGGTGCTCCTCCTCTTCCTCCAGGGCGCGCAAGGCCGCGGACTCGGCGAACCCGGGGATGTTGTAATCGTCCGCCTCGCGGGCGAAGGCGTCGACGTGCCACGCAACGTTGCCCCCGCCGCCATCGAGCCGCAAGGTCCCGTTCCTGCCGCCGCCGTTGTCGGAGCCGCGCAGGTCGAAGGCGCCCTGGATGCGCTCCGGCACTTCGTACGGGATGCGTCCGGTGTGGACATCGACCACGCCGCCGATGGCGCCGGAACCGTAGAGCAGGGTCGCCGGCCCCTTCAGGATTTCCACGCGCTCGGCGATGAAGGGGTCAACCGTGACGGCGTGGTCGCCGCTGCTGACGGAAACGTCAAGCGTGTCGATCTGGTCCTCCATGATGCGCACGCGCGCACCGCCAAGGCCGTGGATGACGGGTCGCCCCGCGCCCGCGCCGTATGAACTGTTGTGGATGCCCGGCTCGTTGCCCACGGTGGCGCCAATGTTGTCCACCGCCTTGCGTTCCAGTTCGTCGGCTTCCAGCACGTCGCTGGCCTGCGCCAGTCCCTCGCCTCCGAGTGGGTGTGCCAGGATGATGATCTCTTCTATTTCCGACGATCGTTCCTCGTCGGGCGCCTCTGCGGCAAAAGCGGCCACACCGAGGCAAGTTGCTACGGCCGCAAAAAGTGGTTGCATGTAATTCATGGTGCATCTCCAAAATAATTCCGAACAGACGCGCGACGCCCAAGGACAGTCACGCACTTGATTTACGTTGCGGTCAGGAGACGGAGATGGGAGGGGCGCGGGGGCAGCCGATTGCGTACGGACGGGGAGCAGTGATGGCCGAGAACACCGGCGCGCTGTTGGACCGGCGCCATTCGGACAACCGGGCGTCAACGCATTCGACGTCCAGCATGTGTTCCGTTTCGGAAATCGCACAGAGCGTGCAAACCTCCTCTTCATGTTCATCGAGGTGCAGGTGAATGTTGGCGATCGATTGCCCGACGCAAAGCATCAACGCGACAAGCAATGCCCACTGTTGCAGCAGGCGATGAGATCTCAGTGATGCGTTCGTCATGCGTTCCATATTGCATAGGCCGATGATGTGGCCGACGTGTCCGGTGAAGGAATCCTGTGGTGGCGAGTTGCCAGACCGGGGGCGACTGTCATCGATACGATCAGCGATGTCATACTCAACGTTCCGGTTTTCCATTGGATGTGGTTACGGAAAACAAGCGCAAAGCGCCGTTGCAATCATTCAAGTAGTACGTTATAACATATCTTTTCTTCGGAGGGAACGGAACATGGCACTGGAATCGAAGCAGCCGGTCCATTCGGTCATTGATGATGTCGAACGTCCAGGGGCTCGGCACGGAACGCTACACGCCATTCGATCGTTCTTGCATAGCCTCCAAGGGCTGCCGAACATTTCTCATGGACCGGTTTAACGCCAAAGGTGTCGGGTGGAATTCGGCGGCGCGCCTGGATCTGTACGCCGTCGGGCTATCGACGCTGTGCGTGCTACACTGTCTGGCCGTGCCGTTACTCGTAGCGCTGATGCCGGTTGCTGCCCAGCTCTCGGAGAGCGAGCTTGTGCATCGAGCCCTGGTAATCACCGCGGTTCCCGTGAGTCTTCGGGTGATCTGGAAGACACGGCCGGTGAAGGGCAACAGGCTGTTCGTCAGCGCGGCATTGGTTGGCCTCGGGCTGCTACTATTGGCCGCGTTCGTAGAAACTGTGTCGCCGTACGAGGAATTGATCACCGTTGCCGGCGCCGTGCTCCTGGGCTCGGCGCACCTTTGGCACTGGATACGAAAATGTCGCGGCGTGGCGCCCAGGCCCTCGGATCAAAGCCGATGAACCTTGATAGTCGGCGCCGGATGTGACCAGGGGACTCCCGATGGTGCTTCAAATTGGCTAAACGGTTAGCGAGTGCGGCGCCGCTCGCCGCGAAATGGCGAAAGCTCGCCGAAGAGCGCTGCGCAGAGAAAGGCGAGCGGCTGACGCCGGCCCGATTGGCGGTCTACGCGGAATTGCTGACCCGCAACCGGCCGCTTTCCGCCTACGAACTCATCGCGCTGCTGGAGCAGCGGCAAAAACGCAAGATAGCGCCCCTGACCGTCTACCGACACTTGGACTTCCTCATGCGAACCGGCCTCGTCCACCGATTGCAATCCGCGCAGACGTACTTGGCGTGCGATCGTCCCGATCATGCTCACGAAAGCCAGTTCCTGCTGTGTACCTCGTGTGGCCACGTGGACGAGGTCGAGTCGAGAGGGGTCGAGACGTTGCTGTCCCAGATCGCAAACGAGCGCGGGTTCCGGCCAGACAACGCGGTTGTCGAGGTCAAGGGGTTGTGCGGCAGCTGCGCCTTCGGCGAGCAAGACTGAGCGCGCTCCTCACAGGCGCAGACCGCAAGGGTGCGGACAGCGCGGTGCTGATGGACAACACCTGGTGGCAGTGGATGTCGCGCGGGACAGCGACACCTGCACGCTCCACCAAGGCGCAACCAGGACCCGCGCCGTCCCAGGAATACCCGTTTACGCCGCTCTCGCGGTCGAACTGGACATTCCCGTAAGAGTGTCCTGCTGTCACTCGGGTTTATCATCCGGGCGGCGCAAGGCGCGGATGAGGGCGGCATTGTCCTTTTCTGGCGGCGGTGGTTCTTGTACGCCATCGGGCGCATGCGCCAATTTGCCGGTATCGGAGAGCGGGGCGGAACCGATGTGTGTACTTGCCGGGACGATGTTGCTCATGTGCGTGTGCTCCGAACGCCTCGTATTGCATGTAAAGCCTCACTTGGTGATCGGTAATATGGCTGTCTGGCATCGTTGTCCGTCCTTAAGTTGGCGGAACAATGTAGCCAATACTGTCGCGATCACGTAGCGCGGCTTTCGGCCTCGCCGCCCCTCACAAGGCGAGGGGCGGCGGCATTCTAATCTTGATTGACGCGCTCTTCTCATCCAGATTGTCGCTGCGCATTCAATAGCAAATTAATGTGCAGGCCAACTCATTTTGGCTCTTCCCCGTATCTGTTCTGCCCTGTATCGCTCGGCATAATCAGCCACCAGAGAACGACAGGTATCCCGATAAGCGAGAGGAGCCACAGTTGGTCCCACCCGCTGCGGCCGATATCATGAAGGCGCCTGGCCGTTACCGCAATTTGCGGTATAAAAAATGGGATAAGAATTATCGCTATCTTCCACGGGGCGGGCGCAAATATACAGTCAATTGCTGAGTTCAGAAGGTAGACTGCAAGGTTGAACAACCAAAACTCTGCCCGTGAGCCGCGGTCGTCAAAGTTGAAGTACTTGGTGATCAGGCACGTTAGCGTCGATGAGAGTCATGGTTGCGTTATTGGTCGTAGCGTCATATGGATTCCATGGCATTGACCCGATTTTTTTATGGGCCTGAGCGCAGCAACAAAGGACATTGCTATCGCTAAGCTTGGAGACCGCTTCCGGTTTGTGTGTGTTCGACGGTAATCCATGATCTCAAAGTATGAGGCAGCAAAAACCAGAACCCCATGGCGATGACTACTCCGATTTGATCGGCAACCCCATCAGGTTCGCCAAGCCGGAGCAGGAAAAACATGACTGGCGCAAGCCCCAGCACTACGCTGGCCAAGACCCGATTTATCGGCCTTCGGGAAGCAACGAGCGTGGCAGTGGTAAAGTAATGACTGCGTCTCATGCAGCAGGCTGCCGCGCCCGCGAGCACCCAGAATAACAATGGCGCGGTCCAGGCAAGGCAAGGGAAATGTTGAGGTCCAGTGTGTCTCCCCGGAACGTCATGGCGTTTCCCAGGCTGAACGCCAATACGGTGGCCGCGATTGCCAGACTTGCGCGCCACACCGCGAACATCCAGGCAAACGGTAGCCGGGCGCCACGCCATCCACGCGTCACCAGTCAGCACGCAGCCATCAAGGAGAGAGCGAGAAACCAGTAGTCGCCGACAAGATCGAACAAGCCCCACCGATAGCCTTGGCCGTCAAATGCGCCGCAAATGGCTAGCAGCCAGAAAATGGGAGCAACAAACGATGTCCAGATCAGTAACCCGCGGAGGAAGCCAGCGCTGATTAGTCTATCGTGCCGATGATATACCCCTGCCGATCAATTACATGGATCGGCTCCCGCCCGAAATCGGCAGCACAAAAAAGATCCGACTCCGCTTGAGAAAGCGTTACCGGACGCTCCATCAATCCGCTCTCTCCGCTATCAAAATCAAAATCCCTGCTCCTTATCCAATCGGTGTTTTCCGGACGCCCGCTCAAGGAGCTGCTGGGAATCAGGGACTGAACCGCCGCGACACTTGTCCGCGCTCCAAACACGGCATAGTCGTCAGCCTCGGTAACATCCACGACGTAGCCCAGATCCGCCAGAGATTGGACTGTAATCGCACTGAGCGCCATTTCGCCCCACTGAGCCGGCAACATGATATCGCCCCAGAGTTCGTCTATTCTCCAGTGCGCTCCATTGCGTTGTTGGACCGGCACCTTCTTCCCTTCGTAATCCCGTCCACCAGCGTCGTCAAACGCCGCGATCGCCAGTGGACCATTGAAGTGGGTATCAGCACTTGAGTCACTGAAAGACAGGTCATGGAGGAATCCAAATTTTTTCCAAAGCGTCCCGAATCCCAGAACATGCCCTATCTCATGCAGTCCTAGAATAAAGGCAAAACTAGGCGCATCCAAGCGAAGCGCCATACATCCGACAACAGGTAGTTGGGTGTTTTCGCGCAACACGTGTGGCGAACCATGTGCAAGCGCAAAGGTACTGCTAACGGAGGTACTGACATAGATTCGCAGATCATCTATTCGTTCCCCGGAAGGTATCTCATACGGTTGACGGCCACACATTCCCGAGAACTCCTGAGCAAATGCATAATCCGGCAGGTCACCCACAATAACCGACATCCAGCGTCTGGCCGCGGACTGGATTACACTCTTTTGATAGTCGGGGACATCGTCTAGGAATACGAGTTCTATGTCGAAGTCGCCCTTGCTTGACGAGTCAATGAGCACCCTGACGCCGCTGCTTCTTAAGGCAGCAACCTGATCGCCAATTGAGGAATCGCTCAGGGGATTTCCCCTGAGATCCAAGGCGGTCGCGCCGGTCAAGCTCAACAACGATGAAATGTCCATGATGTTGTTGAACTTGAGATCCAGAAGGGTCAGGTTGGTCAAGTCCGTCAAGGGCGATGTATCGGTAATATTGTTGAATCCAAGCCTAAGAGTGTCGAGTTGCAGCAGATCCGACAATGGCGCGATGTTCATGATCTCGTTACCGCCAAGATCCAGGCGGCGCACGCTGGTTGTGCCCGACAACCCCGAAATATCGCTGATTTCGTTGTCCGCAAGACCTAGGTAATCCGTCACAAGCAAGGGCGGGATAATTGCGATGTCGTTATTTCTGAGCCAGAGTGAGCGCAGCTTGCTCAAGCCCGACAACGGCGAGATATCTGTAATGGTGTTATGTCGAAGGTCCAGGTGGTCCAACTGGGTCAAGCCTGACAACGGTGAGAGATCCGTGATGTTGTTGCTTAAAAGTTCCAGGCGCTCCAGGTTGGTTAAGCCCGCCAAGGGTGAGATATCGGCGAGCTCATTACCCTTAATGTCAGATTGATCATGCCTGATAACGGCGAGAGATCCGTAACGTTGTTATTGCCGACATGCAATCTCGTCAGGCTGGTCAAGCCCGACAGTGAGGAGATATCCGTGAAGCCGTTTCCTCCGATATACAAGTTCTTAAGCTTGGTCAATCCTGCCAGTGGCGAAAGATCCGTGAATCTGTTGCAACCAAGATAGAAGGTTTCAAGGTTGATCAAGCTGGACAGCGCCGAGATATCCTTAATGCCGTAATTATATTCAAGGTTCAAATATGTCAGGTTTGTCGCATATTCCAGCCCGCTCAAATCACTGATGTCCGCGCCTGGCGCATTCAGTTCGGTCAAAGTCGACATTTCCGCCTGGGTGATCGGCGCACCGCTTGTTTTACCCAAGGCCCTCTCAATCGCTAACCGCAGGTTGGCGTCCGCGAATATCGGACTTATGTTCGACGATTCGGTGGTCGAAATAATCACCGGCGGCATCGCCGCGAAGACCGCGCCGCTGAGCGGCAGCGAAATGGCCGAGACATCTCCGTCACAGCTTAACCTTGTCGTCCCGCCCGGAAAGTTGTCCGGAACATCCAACAGGTCGCCGAGGAAACGCACCGCCGACGACCGACCCGGAATCTCGATCAGTCCCATGGGTGCGGTCGTGTCGCCGATGCCCGATAGTTCGACCGTGCACGAAGCGTCGGATTCGGCGACATTGTTCAGAACCAGCGCCATGCGAGCGAGATTCGGCACGACCGGAAACCTGAATTCATTCGCGGGTTGCGCGCCGGAAACCGCCGCCATTCCGGCCAGACTACCCGCGGCGCTCACGGTGAGCAGATTCAGCGCCGCCGCGGGCTCGTCGCATTCGATCGTCGCGTAGCCGAAGCTGAGTTCGTTTGCGCCGGGACTGAGCAGCGACGCCTGGTCGCCCTTGGCGCCAAGTTCCAGCGTGATGCTTGAAAGTGTCGCGGTTGCGCCGTCGGGCGTATCGAATTGGCTTGCGTCGAGACCGGCGCCGCGCAGGTTGATCGAGCATTGATTACCGGTCTCGGCGAGATTGGTGAGGAGCAGTTGCGAGCGGAAGCCGTCTCCGTCCAGGATCAGCGGTAGTGTGTTAGAGGGCTTCGCATTGTTCTCAAGATCAATGGCCGGCAGCGCCGTGAAAACGGAACCGTTGCGCAGCAGTCCGAGCGAGGCGATGTTCTGGTTGCAGGACAGTCTGGCCGTGCCGGCATCGAGATCGTTCGGAATTGGGATGAGTTCGTCCAGAATCTGCAAGGCAGTGGAATTCGCGGGAACGGTAACATTGCCAGCGCCAATGCTCGCGCCCGCTTCGTCCTCCAACTCCACGGAACAGGCGGCGTCCAGGTTTTCCGCGCTGGACAAGATCATGAAAAGCTGGCCTGACCCAGGCAGCACCGGAAACTGGAAAGAGGTTCCAGGGTTCGCGCTTTCGAGAACGGTTATGGCCAGAGTGTCGCCGCTGTTCTTCAGGGTCAGCAACATTCTGGCCACGGCGGGTTGGGCGCAGTCGAGCTTCGCGTAGCCGAATGTCAGCGCCGATTCCCCGGTGCTTTCCAAGATCGCGCCGACGCCGGCCGCAAGTTCGATGGTCGCGCTTGCGCCGGCCGGCGCAAGCGAATCGTTGGCTTTGAAAATGCCGGTATCCAGATCTGGCCCTTGCAACGCGAGCGTGCACTGGTTGGTCGCGTCCGAGACATTCGTCACGAACAAATAGGACTGGAAGCCGCCGCCGTCGGCAATCAGGGGGAAGAAGTGTTCCCGGCTCGCGGATTCATCTGGTGTCTGGGCGATAGCGGAGAGAATCCCTCCCAATAGGAGGGCGGCGCCAATAAACTGCTTGAGTATGGAGGTCATTCCCTGGCTTTCGATTGCTGTTTTTTTATCCTGAAGCAGGATGCAAGAGTTCTGAAAGCATAGAAAATCCGAATATTCAACACGTGATTCCCTGTTAAGGATTTCTTGCGTTTCAGAGAACTACCGATCCCCCCAAGTGTTTGAGGAGTGAGGTGGTCCTGGTTCATTATCACGCATTAAACTGATTTCCCAGGACTACGATGCTCAGCGTAATTGCCAAAATAGTTCGCTGATTAGCCAGACTTTCGCTGACTCCATTTCCTCATTATCGCCAAATACTCCACGGCGACATCGATTTTCATTTCCAGTTGCCGAAATTTACGTCTGAACTCGATCTTGGCGGCCAAGGTTTCCATTGCCGCCACAATGGTGTTTGCGATGGTCTCGAACCGAGAGCGGTCCATTCCTGACTCTTCCGGCTTGTGCGCTGCCGCCGGTATATCCGGGGTTCTCATACAAATTCCATTGTTCCACGAAATTGGCATTGCGGCGATCGCGGGCGGACTGCCTTGCCCTAATTAATGGAAGATTAAGAGGGAATGTACCGATATGCGTACCTTCCGCCGATCGATTTACTTCCGCTTGGTTGGACAAGCACATACAATGTCCGCCCCGCGTCTCGCTCTGTCCCGCCCGGGTGGTGAAACTGGTAGACACAAGGGACTTAAAATCCCTCGATCATTGCGATCGTGCCGGTTCGATTCCGGCCCCGGGCACCAAAATCGCCTGCGCACGGATGGCTTCAACTTCCCCGGGAAGCGGCCTCACGCTGCAGCAGCGCCCGTTTGCGTTCCACGTCCCAGCGGTACCCCGAAAGCGAACCGTCGCCGCGGACCACTCGATGACAAGGAACCGCGACGGCGAGGGGATTGGCGGCGCAAGCTCCGGCGATGGCCCGCGCCGCGCCGGGCGAACCCACGCTGTTAGCGATTTGCCCATAACTCGTGGTCGCTCCGGCTGGAATCTTCCGGATCGCGTTCCAGATCTTTTGCTGAAACGCGGTACCACGAATGTCGAGCGGCAGATCGACAGCTTTCGTTGGCGCTTCCACCAGGCCAATGGCCTTGGCGGCCAGGGCCTCGAATTCAGGATCGCCGCCGACGAGGTTCGCATGCGGGAAGCGGTCTTTGAGATCACGGACGAGGGATTCCTGGTGATCGCCAAGCAGGATCGCGCAAACGCCTTGCTCCGTGGCAGCGATCAATATTTTGCCGAGGGAACAGTCACCGACGGCGAAGCGGATCTGTTCTCCTTCGCCGCCGCGCCTGAATCGTGCCGGCGACATTCCCAGTATCTCGGGCGCCTTGGCATAGAAGCGGCTATGGGAATTGAAACCGGCGTCGTAAATCGCCTCGGTAATCGTGCCGGAATCGCGCAGAGTTTCGCGCATTCGATCCGCCCTGTGCGCCGCGGCATAGGCTTTCGGAGTGCAGCCGGTGACGCTCTTGAAAATCCGATGAAAATGGAAGCGGCTGACGCCCCCCTCGCAGGCAAGTTCTGTCAGGCTTGGCATGGTTTCGGAGGTCTCGATGAGGCGGCAGGCGGCTTCCACGAATTGTGAACGCCGTTGGGTCAGCGATGGCTCGTCCGGCTTGCAGCGCCGGCACGGCCTGAAACCCGCGGCTTCGGCATCCGCGCTAGTGGCGTGAAAGCGCACATTCTCTCGTAGCGGCAGTCGCGCCGAGCAGCCTGGGCGGCAATACACGCCTGTCGTCAGTACGGAATAGAAGAACTCGCCGGCCGCGCCCGGGTCGCGCTTGATTACCGCCGTCCAGCATTCGTCCTCAGCGGGAAGCGGAGACCTTCCGATAGTCGGATTGATTCGTGTGTCACTCATAATCGCCAAGACTCGCTCACTCTGGTTTCGTGGAGCGATACTAGGTTAGATGACGAAAGCCTTCATTTCGATTCTTGCGCTCAAATTCGGCTCCGGTCAGCGGGATTAATCAATCTGATCGATAGCGTCAAGCATGGCTTCCCGGTACTGTTCCAGGAGTTGGTCGGCCAGGGTTTCGGGTTCCCAGGCGGCGATTGTCATGCGGATGTGGCCGTTGGGGTCGAAATGGAACATCTGATCGCGGGTTGCGCTGGCGGGAATATCCTCGAGAAAACTCGTTGCGGAAATCGTCCATTGCACTTGCAGCGAGTTCTCGCCTTCGGAAAGTATCTGGTATTCGCAGGAGTCGATGTGCGGGAACAGGTTCCGCAGGTTGCGGAAGCGCAGGTCGAGCTCCTGTCTGGAAACGGCGGGCCGGGAGCCCTTGGGATCTTCCAGGTATGGCGGGTCGCTGAATAATCCGATCCATGCCTCCCGGTCACCTTCGCGCACGGTTTCGAAGTAACGGTCTATCGTTCGCAACATGCGCGAGCGCGTACTTGGTTCCGTTGGCAACTCGCATTCGTATTTGCCGGTAAGATCTTGTTCTTCTTCGAGTTCGCGGATGACCGCGCCGGACTGCGCGGCGTATTTCAGGCTGGTCCACAAGGTCAGTTTGTCGAAGGCCTTGACGAGTTCCGGCAGCAGCGGCGATGCGCCGGGGCTTTCCAGGGTCAATGCGTCCAGGTCGATATTGCCGACTTCCGCGCTGCCCTGGATGTTCTGCATCAGCAGGACGTGGTTGGACAGGCTTTCCTGCATGGTTCGCGAAAGCAGCTTGAATGCCTGCAGCAGGCGATGTTCGACGACGTGTTCCTTGTAATTGATCAGGATCAGGAAGGGGTCCAGCCCGTAATTCTTCAGTTGCTGGATGAACAGCCAGAAATGATCCTTGACCATCGATTTGCCGGCCTGCCAGCGCGGGGATTGTGAGATGTTGATGTCTCGCTGGGCGAGGCACAGGGGGGCGTACTCGGTCTGGCTCATTTCTCCCAGCAAGCCCAGCGTCGTTTCGAGCAGCCTCGCGAATCGCGCCGTCATCAGCACCCGGCTTTCGGCGGCGAGGTAGTCAACCTGATACAAGGCTGTCTCGGCGCCGCGCAGTTCCACGTGCATCGCTTCCAGCAGGCCTTCGCAAACCTGGTGTACGCGAACGAAGAGGGCGTCTTCGGGATAGTTTTCGCGGCGGTCGGGGGAGTACAGTCCGTGCACCCGGGACGGTTTGACCCACTTGTCGTAATCGAATCCTTCCGTTTCGTTCAGGCCGAGATCAAAACCGAGCGCTTCGACCAGCGCCTGGTAGCGCAGGTTCAACTCCGAACGGAACCGTGCGCCGTTGTTCATGCGCCCCAATTTTTCCATCGCTTCGCGCCAGGCGGATTCGCCGGACGCCGGGCCGTAAATCCCTTCCGGCACGGGCGTCTTGCGCGATGCGGCGCGCGTCTGGCCGCCCGTGGCCTCCCTTACAGCAAACTCGGTCATCAGACGGAGTTGCAGGATGAGGCAAAGGACCACGGCCTCGCATTTCTGGCCGCTGTTGAGATACAGGCGGGAAGGCGCCTCGTCGAGGCTTTGCTCGAGGATTTTCAGCGTGATTTCAAAACTGACGAGCAGGGGGCCGAGCCGGGACAAAAGCGGCCAGTCGGGAATCGCGGGCCATGCCTGCTCGACCTGACTGGTGCGGATGTAAAGCTGATAGTCCTGCGCGCCAGCCCCGGAACCTGGCGTCGAGGTTTCCGGGGAGTACTGCTGTGTCATTGGCGTTCCCTGCCGGCGCCGGATTGCCGGCGCCGGTCCTCGTATCCGGCTACAGGAAGTTGTTCGGCCAGATGATCGAGCGCCACATGTGGGCCACGGGGCTGCCGTCGAATCCCAATCCTTCCTTCGGCTGTCGGAAATGGCGGCCAATTATGTCGGTGAAATCCTCGACATTCACTACCACGCCTTCCTCAAACGAATACAGATCGTTCAGGGTGATCAGCCGGGCTGACATGTACCATTTATGCTTCCTGGCTTCTTCGTGAGCCTGCACGATGTAGGGCTCGGGTTGGTAGTCGGCGCCGAAAAATCGGATATAGGCCTCGGGATATTCATAACCGACGCTTTCATCGGGGAAGAAGCGCAAGGCTTGATGTTTCTCGATCGCCCAGGCGACTTCCTCGTCTACATAGGGTCCAACCATCTGCGCGCACCAGTAGCCGTGGTCGGTGCGGATCAGGTTGGAAACGCAAATATCATGCAACAGGCAGGCCAGCACGAGTTTTTCGTCGAGGCCGTTGACCATCGCCAGCCGCGCGCTTTGCAGAACGTGATTGGCCGGCGCGAAACGCAACTTGTAGAAATCCATCAAGGTCGGCGCCGCCGGCATCACCGCCAGCCGCGGATCGTTATGCTGGTACCAGGGCCGGGTATCGCCCGGGATGGGGTCCGGCGTACCCTCGATGCCGCAGGCCCAGGGCATGGCGATGCGTTTGTCGAGTTCTGCGCTCATTGCATCTTCGAGAGCGTCGGCCTTGGCGGTTAATGATGTTGCGCCGGCGATGGAGGCAATCGAGGCGGCGCTCATGTTTGTCAAGAATGAACGACGGTCCATAAACCTGCTCCTGTCGTAAGGTTGACGATTCAATGCCCATAAATACCACAACCCGGGTTGATGCTCTACTGTTTTGTTTGGGAGATTCTGCGACTCCGCTTCGCTCCGCGCAGAATGACAAATTGAAAAGTTGGTCATCCTGATCAAAAGTTGGCCATCCTGATGAATAGTCGGTCATCCTGATTAAGAGCTGGTCATCCTGCGCGTAGTCGCAGGATCTTTCTTGCTGGCCGGAAATAGACTCGGGTATGCAGTTGTGACAGTATTTGCCGGCCAGTATGTGCTGGTCAGACATTTTCCGATTTCCCATTTCAGGAAAATACCGAGATGACTAATTCCACCAAGATTTTTCCAAAATCCCAAGCCGCGCTCCTGCTGGCTGGCCTGGCCTTGTCCGCATGGGCGTTCGCCCAGGATTACGCAGCGGCGGTAGACGAAGCCCGGCTGGCCGGCGCGGACGCCGAACCCGGCGCCTGGATGTCCTATGGCAGAACCTATGACGAGCAGCGTTATAGCCCGCTTGATCTGATCAATCAGGACAATGTCGATCAACTCGGCCTGGCCTGGTATGCCGAGGTAGACACGAGTCGGGGTCAGGAGGCCACGCCCATCGTGGTCGATGGCGCGCTCTATGTCTCGACCGCCTGGAGCATGGTGTACGCCTTCGATGTTGCAAGCGGCGAACAACTATGGAAATTCGATCCTGAAGTTGATCGCGCAAAGGGCCGCGACGCCTGTTGCGATGTGGTGAACCGCGGCGTTGCCGTGTGGGATGGGAAGGTGTTTGTCGGCACCATCGACGGCCGCCTGGTGGCGATCGATTCAATCGACGGCAGTCTGGAATGGGAAACCATGACCACGGACCCGGCCTTGCCGTATACGATCACAGGCGCGCCGCGGGTGATCAAGGGCATGGTAATGATCGGCAACGGTGGCGCCGAATATGGCGTGCGCGGTTATGTGACCGCCTATGACGCCGACAGCGGAGAACAGGTATGGCGCTTTTACACCGTGCCCGGCAACCCGGCGGACGGCTACGAAAGCGATGTGATGACGGCGGCCGCCAATACCTGGACCGGTGACTGGTGGCGTCTTGGCGGCGGCGGCACCGTGTGGGACGCCATGGCCTACGATGCCGAACTCGATTTGCTGTATATCGGCGTCGGCAACGGCTCGCCGTGGAACCAGACCTTGCGCAGCCCCGATGGCGGCGACAATCTGTTCCTTACTTCCATCGTTGCGCTGGATCCGGATGACGGCAGCTATCGCTGGCATTATCAGACCGTGCCGGCGGAAACCTGGGATTACACCGCGACCCAGCACATCATGCTCGCCGACCTTGAAATCGGCGGCGAGGCGCGCCGCGTGGTGATGCAGGCGCCGAAAAACGGCTTTTTCTATGTGCTCGACGCGGCTACCGGTGAGTTTATTTCGGGCGAACCGTATACCCCCGTCAACTGGGCCAGTCATATCGATCCCGATACCGGACGCCCGGTCGAAATGCCCGAAGCGCGTTACGACCGCACCGGGCAGCCGGCCCTGGTAATGCCTGGCCCCCTGGGCGGGCACAACTGGTATCCGATGGCATTCAGCCAGCGCACCAATCTGGTCTATATCCCGGTGACGGAAAACTTCCTGGGCTATGTCAGCGATGCCGAATTCGTGGTGGATCCGGAAGGCTGGAATACCGGGATCGATTTCGGCCGCGGCATCGGCTTCATGATGAGTTTGCCCGATGCGCCGGTGAATGCCGCCTTGCTCAAGGCCTGGGATCCGGTTGCCCAGGAGGAAGTCTGGCGCGTGATGCACCCGGGCGGGTCGAGCGCCGCCGGCGTGCTGGCGACAGCGGGCGGGCTGGTGTTCCAGGGCAATCGTTCCGGCGAATTCGCGGCCTTCAACGATGCGACCGGCGAACGCCTTTGGTCGAGCCTGACCCAGGCCGGCGTCATGGCGGCGCCGTCAACCTTCATGGTCGGGGACGAACAATACATCGCCCAACTGGCGGGTTCTCCCGCGCTGCCCGCGGAGGGCTCGGGCGCGGCGGTCGCGACCACGGACCTTTCCAGCAACAACTCGCGTCTGCTGGTCTATCGTATCGGCGGCGATGCATCTCTGCCGGAAATGCCGGATCTGGCCGAAATCGAAGCAGCGCCGATGGAAACGCCCCAGACCGATGCGTCCAACGAGACCATTGCCCAGGGCGAATCCGCCTACAACCGCAATTGCATTGTCTGTCATGGACCCTTCGCGGTCTCCATCCGGCTCGACACCTATCCCGATCTGCGCATGAGCAGCATGCTCGGCGATGCCGAGGCCTGGCATGCCGTGGTCATGGAAGGCGAATTGGCCGATGCGGGCATGGCGTCCTGGGCGGGATTACTTGACGATTCCGATGCCGAGGCGATCCGGGCCTTTGTGATCACCATGGCCAATCTGGGGCAGTAAGGAAGTTCCGCTTTATCCAAACTTCCGTGCAGGGCTTGGGTGCGCCGTCGAATTCGATGGCGCAACTCATTGAATTTTTGAGGAAAACAAAACCACTCTTGGTTTTGTACTAATGAGCGATTTCAAGGCTGGATTTGTTCAGACAATGAAAGTATAACCGGCAAAGGGCCGAGGAGACAGGCATTGGAAGCTTACCAGCCGAACGCGTTATCGATCCTGCCGCCCTTGCTGGCGATTCTGCTCGCCATCGCCACGCGGCAGGTCGTCATTTCCCTGGGAATCGGCATCTGGGCGGGATTCTGCCTGTTGCATTCACTCGACCCGCTGCGCGCCTTGCCTCTGGCGCTCGACGGCATCATCAACGTCTTTTCCGATGCGGGCGACACCCGGGTGCTTATTTTCACTCTGGTCATCGGTGGGCTGATTGCAACGATCGAACAGATGGGAGGCGTGCGTGGCTTCATTCGGCTGCTCGAAAGCAGCCAATGGGTGAACAACTCCTGGCGGGCGAAATGGCTGGCGTATTTCACCGGCATCGTCGTATTCGTCGAGTCGAATATCACCTTGCTCGTCGCCGGCTCGATTTCCCGGCCACTGTTCGACCATTACCGGATTTCCCGGGAGAAACTGGCCTATATCATCGATTCCACTTCGGCGCCGGTGTGCATTCTGATTCCGCTGAACGCCTGGGGCGCCGTCGTGCTCGGCCTGCTGGCCTCGTCGGAGATCGAGAATCCGGTCGAAGTCTTCATCACCGCGATACCGCTCAATTTCTATTCGCTGCTGGCGATCGTGTTCTGCGCTTTCGTGATCTGGCGCAATCTCGATCTCGGGCCGATGCGCAAGGCCGAACAGCGCACCGCGGGCGGAGAATTGCTCTGGCCGAACGCCACGCCCATGGTCGATCCGTCGATTCTTTCTAGCCAGGAAGCTGCCGGCGAGGCCGACCGGGCGCGTTACATGATCGCGCCGATCGCGGTGATGGTGCTCAGCATGCCGCTTGCGCTGTATATCACCGGAGACGGCGATATCACGGCGGGTTCGGGTTCGACTTCGGTGCTCTGGGCGGTGTTGCTGGCGCTTGCCAGTTGCTGGCTGCTCGTGCTGTTCGACCGCCGCGGCAATGTCGACGAGTTGATGCGGACGTTTTTGCGTGGGGCAGGGGGCTTGCTGCCGGTGGCGGTGATTCTGCTGTTCGCGCTGGCTCTGGGGGACGTGGCGAATCTGCTGGGGACGGGAACCTACGTCGCGCAACTGGCGCGGGAGGCGATTCCGCTTTCGCTGCTGTTGCCGCTGCTGTTCATTCTGTCCGCCTTTATAGCCTTTTCCATCGGTTCGAGCTGGGGCACCTTCGCCATCATGATTCCGCTGGCGATGCAGATCGCGCTCTCACTCGACATCAATCCGGGATATTTCCTCGCGGCGGTACTGTCAGGGTCGATCTTCGGCGATCACGCCTCGCCGATCAGCGACACCACGGTAGTGGCCTCCATGGCTTCGGCTACCGACCATATCGACCATGTGCGCACCCAGTTACCTTACGCACTCACTTGCGCGGCGCTGGCGACGCCGGCTTTCTTCCTGCTCGGGTTGATCGCTTTCTGACCGCCTGCTCAGCGGTCGGCCTTGTTCAGGATGGACTTGATCGTGAACGCGGCAACCATGTAGACCATCATCGCCATCGCCAGGGCGAACAATTCGAGCTGCCAGCGTGGATGGGCAGATGGATCGACGGCCTTGTGGGCGAGCACCAGCACGACCCATAGCAACAGAAGCAGCAACGGCGCCAGCGCCGCCTTGCGCCAGATTCCGGTCCAGTAACGATACGCCGCCAGCGGCAGATATACACTGGCCGCGGTTACCAGCAAAACCAGTATGGTAAGGCCGCCGCCGACCGTAACCGCGCTTGCCGCGGACAATGCCGGAGAAAACACGCACAGCCCAAGGCTTGCGGCAAGAGTATTGCGGTGTTGACGATGCATTTTCAGACCTGGCTTGTGGTGCGCTATCATGCGCGGCGGCGCGGGTTCCGAGATATAGCACATCCCGGGGCAACCGGAAACCGCGAAACTTCCCTGACAATAACGGCGGCGGCGTGTCCATCCAGTCCATC
Source organism: uncultured Pseudohongiella sp. (assembly GCA_951812715.1). Taxonomy (GTDB): domain Bacteria; phylum Pseudomonadota; class Gammaproteobacteria; order Pseudomonadales; family Pseudohongiellaceae; genus UBA9145. The sequence continues at coordinate 136,769 of OX638323.1, forward strand.
GGCAAAGATTACCGCAACCTGGTGGAGTTGAATTATCAACTCTACAACGGGCTGTTTCTCACTTTGCCGCTCGATGCCGTGCAACAGACCGGCGTACTCCTGCCGCTGCTCGAAGAAGCCTGCCGCGACGGTCTCGCCGCCGGCGCCGACCCGGTGCGCATCGTCAGTGACTTTTTCGCATCCCATCGGCCCGAATTCGATGAGGAAGAGCAGGCCGCGTTTCTGTTCAAGGTCATCCAGTACGTCGAACGCCAGATCGTGCTCGTGGACGCGCTGGAAGACGCCGCTTTCGAAAAGATTCACGACACTGTGCAAGGCAACGAGTTACACCGTCTGGCGGCCCGCACCGGCGCCGACAAGTCGCAGGACGAATTGCTCGCCTTGCTGGATCGATTCGGGGCCAGGGTTACGCTGACCGCCCATCCCACGCAGTTCTATCCTGGGCCGGTGCTCGCGATCATTACGGATCTGACCGACGCGATCCGCCAGCAGAACATCAGCCGCTCGCGCAACTTGTTGCAGCAATTGGGTAATACGCCTTTCTTCAACAAGAAGAAGCCGACGCCCCTCGATGAGGCCGTCAATTTGGGCTGGTATCTCGGCAACATTTTTTATCCGGCCATCGGACGCATTCACGACAAGCTTGCCGAACAGCTCATTGGCGAATATCAGCCGAATCCCCGATTGCTCAGCGTGGGTTTCTGGCCGGGTGGCGATCGTGACGGCAACCCGCTGGTAACTGCGGCGATCACGAATGAAGTTGCAGGCAAATTACGTGATCTCGTCATTTCCTGCTATCACCAGGATATTCGCGGGTTGAAACGCAGGCTCAGTTTCGCGGGGGTTTACGAGCGCCTGGAACAGATCGAGAGTCGCCTGCATCGCGAGCTCGTGAATGAACTCGATGCCGCCTATCCCGCGGCGGAACAACTCGTGGCCGAACTGGAAGAAATTCGCCGAGTGCTGGTCGAGGACTATCAATCGCTATATCTGAATTTGCTCGATTCCTTTCTGCTCAAGGTCAGAACTTTCGGTTTTCATTTCGCCAGTCTCGATATCCGGCAGGATTCGAGGGTGCTCGCGGCCAGTCTCGGGCAGGCGGTTAAACAAAACCCGGCGCTGTTTCCGGCGGATTTCGAGGCGCTGGAATATGCGGAAAAAGTCGATTTCCTGTTGCGTTTCGACAGTGAAATCGAGTGGTCGGAAGCCTCGGACGCGATGTTCGCCGATACCATGGATTCGCTCGTCCGGATGCGCGATATTCAGCGCAGCAACGGTGAACTGGCCTGTCATCGCTACATCATCAGCAATTGCCGCGGACCGCTGGACGTGGCGAGCTTGCTGGCGCTGCTGCGTGGCGCCGGCTACGCCGAACCCGCGGTCGATATCGTGCCCCTGTTCGAGACTATCGCCGATCTCGACCAGGCCGGCGAGATTATGCGCGGCTTGTATGGCGATCCGCGTTATCGCGAGCACGTGCGCCGGCGCGATTGCCGACAGACCGTCATGCTCGGCTTTTCCGATGGCACCAAGGATGGCGGCTATGTAACCGCGAATTGGTCGATCTTCAAATCCAAGGAAGATATCACCCGGGTTTCGCGGGCCGCGGGCGTCGAAGTGGCTTTCTTCGACGGACGCGGCGGCCCGCCGGCGCGAGGTGGCGGCAATACCTACCAGTTTTATGCGGCGCTAGGCAAAACCATTGAAAGCAACCAGATCCAGTTGACCGTGCAAGGCCAGACCATCAGTTCCCATTACGGCACCCAGGACGCCGCGGAACACAATCTGCGGCAGTTGCTGGCCGCAGGGCTCGAAAATAATCTGTATGACCGGGCGGAACGGGAATTCGATTCGCGGCAGCGCGATTTGTTGGAGCAATTGTCAAACATCAGTTTCGATCACTATCAGCGGTTCAAGTCACACCCCCAATTTCTGCCTTACCTGCAACAAATGAGCACGATGAGCTATTACGGCCAGTCGAACATCGCCAGCCGGCCTCCGCGCCGCGGCGGCGGTGGCGAGGAAGATTTCGAAAACCTGCGCGCGATTCCCTTCGTCGGGGCATGGGGGCAGCTCGGACAGAACGTGCCGGGTTTCTATGGTCTGGGGACCGCTCTCAGGCAACTGGCGGATGCCGGCCGCCTCGCGGATCTGAAGGAACTGTATCAGCGCAACCGATTTTTCCGCACGCTGATCGGCAACAGCATGCAAAGCATGAGCAAGGCCAATTTCGAACTGACGACCTATATGGCCGAACATCCCAGATTCGGCGAATTCTGGCGCCTGATCCACGACGAATTCAAGCTGAGCCGCGAAATGGTGCTGCAAATATCCGGCCAGCGAAAACTGCTCGAAGACAATCCCGCCAGCCGCCTCAGTATCGAATTGCGCCAGCGCATCGTGCTGCCCTTGCTCGTCATCCAGCAATTCGCCTTCATGCGGATCAACCGCGACGGCCTGAAGAAATCCGACCGCTCCCGTTACGAAAAAATGATCGTCCGCTGCATGTTCGGCAACATCAACGCCTCCCGCAATTCGGCCTAGTTTTTGGATTACCGATCACCGCCGCGACTCAAGTGGATTCATGCTGCCGCCTGATTCAAGTTTCCGTTGCACATGAGTTTCGAGCACTCGGTTAATTCTCGTCTGATAGCCCTTTTCCGGTTTCCTTGAAAAAGTCCAGAACCGAGCGCTTGAGCCGCATCGTGACCTGTTCGCTAGTGTCGGGTTCAACCAGCTCGGCGTCACGCCAGAAGGCATCGTCCAGCTCAGGGATGTCACTGAATTCAATGTGCTTGTTCCGAGCAGAGGCGATTACGCCAGTTGTCAGAGGCATCTCGCACTTTTTCACAGTATTTCAACCCTTCTTTGGGTGACGCGGGGCGAGCCGAAATCAGGCGTATTCGACCATTGCGCCTGATCGTAGGACGCAATAGCGCGCGCTCCACCGATTCAATGACATGTTTCAATCGGGTTGTTGCGTTTGGCCTTGTCGCAATGTGTCGGCGCCCAACAAAAGGTTGAACCCTTCCATATTGGCTGGAATCACCACGGTACCGCCACCATTGGTAGCGAACGACTGCAATGCCACGTTGATCTCATGTTGCAGGTACTCGGCGGTAAGGCTGGAATTGATGATGTTGTTGGCCTCGGCGATGCCGCGCGCCCGTTCGATCTCGATGAGTGCGTCTTGCCGTGCGATTTCCACTTGCACCTGTTTGGCTTCCAGTTCCTTCTCCGCTTGCACCGCGATCTGAATTGCTTCCTCGATGCTGGGGTCGGTGTTGAGAGCCCTGATGACCACTCGCGTAATCGTGAATACGCCTGGATCGGAAAATTCAAGGCGGCTTTGCAGATCGGCAAGGACAAGATCCGCGATAATGTCACGTTGCCGGTGCAGTTCCAAACTGTCGATCGTAGCGACTTGCTCGTAGATGGCCGATCGCGCCTCGCGCATGACAAGCCCGTATGCCGGCAGCAAGGCGCCATCGCTGCCTCTTTCGGAAGTGCCCGCATACTTGACCGTCAATTCGGAGATGCTGGACGCATTTGCCTGGTAGAACACCGATACGTCAAGATCTTGCAAGGTCAGATTGTCGCCGGCTTTGGGTCTGAGATCTTCGAAATCGACCGGAATCTCCTTGGCGCTGAACTCGAAAGCCCGCGTCAGTATCGGCATCTTGAAATTGAGACCTTGTCCCACTTCCCGATGATTGACCTCGCCCAATGTGCGTTCCACGACAACATTGCCGGATTCGACCGTATAAGCGGTCATGGATATGACAATCAGGGCAACTAAAAATGTCGCAAAAATTCCAATTGCTACTTTCATCGTACTTTCTCCTTGAGTGCGGTTTTGCCTCTCGCGTAGTTTAGGCACAGGATATCGGATATGCCTAGAAAACGGAAAAATAGTTGGGCGTTGAGCCGGAATGCGTGTCCCATGCGAAGCAAATGGAACTCACCCTGGGTAATCCCGTGGAATTCCCGCTACTGCCTTTGGGCGGCTTTATCCAGGATAGCGGGGTAGCTGGGTTTTCGTTCTCGACGCCAGCGGAGAATTTGCCACGCGCCGGGACATTCAGACCGGCCGCCGTAACTACCGTTATGTCGAAGTCAGGGAAGGTCCGCACATGGGGGAGCGCGTCATCACATCCAGCTACAGCCAGATGGAAGACATGGAGCGCATACAGTTAACTCAATAATTTCCATTCGTCATTCATATCGCAAGGTATCCACCGGATCCATCAAGGAGGTTCTCACCGACTGAAGTACGATGGTAACGCTGGCAACCAATCCCACCAGTACCGTGGCGGCGAGGAAAGAGTAAATCGAGACACCTTCGTGGTATGCAAAATTGCTGATCCACAACGACAGCAAATAGACTCCCGAGACTGATGCCAGAATCGCTGACCCGCAATACAGAGGCAGAAATTGCCTCCATAGCAATGCAATGATTTGCAACCAACTTGCACCCAGCACTTTCCTTATACCCATTTCTTTGCGCCGGCGCTCGCTCGCCAGCGCTGCTTGCCCAAATACACCCATCATGGAGACAAGCATGCATACAAATGCGAATACGCCAACTAGATTTCTAAGACGAATCTCCGATTCATAAAGCTGACTCAAATTTGTTTCCAGGAATTGCGGGTCGAAAATATAATCTGGATCAAACTGTCTGATCGTTCGTTCAATAGCGGCAAGAGATTCACTGGTGCTGGATCCGATAAGGTTGATAATGACGTTACGCCGAAAGCGCGGTCTTGCCGGCTCCGGAATATTCGCGAAATCGTCTTCAATAGGCTGGAGTATCAGTGGCCCGACAGCGTTGTGTAATGATTCATAGTTAAAATCCACCGTGACGCCAATCACTCTGCGCACACTGCCATTCAATTGAATTTCCTTGCCGAGAGGTTCAGTCCACCCCATCCGCCTTGCCATCAGTTGATTTACCATGACGGTATCGTCGATGTTCGACACACGATCGCTGGAGAAATCCACACCATTGGTTACTTCAATGCCAAGAGTATTTACATAGCTTTCTCCAACAAGAATTCTGGCGAAGTTGGTGGGCACCATCACGCCATCTTCATTCTCGACTGGAGAGTTCGTAAGATATCTGCCTGTTCCAGGTTGCATCTGGGTTATGGAGAGATCAGAAATATAACCGGCCGCAATCAATTCATCTCGAATGGTGGAGATATTTTCTATTACATCCGCGCCGCGCGCTTCCAGAGTCACACGATCATTTCTTTCAAATCCAAGCGGTTTGGTAAAGAGAAACTGAAGCTGACTCTGCATGGCCAAAGCGGCCCCAATTACGGCGATAGAGGTGGTGACCTGCGCAAAGAGCAAAACTTTGCCAAGGTTGAAACGTTTGCCGCCGCTTGCGTATACCCCGCCAAGAGAGCTATTCAATGGCGCTCGAGCCATGTAGAAAGCCGGATATGCCCCGGCTACAAGTCCGACCATGCCGCCAAGAGCCAGGAATACTCCCAAAAATTCGAGACTGAAATAGGTATCGACCAGATTTCTGATGGACAGGCTGTCGGACATTGGGGAGACTTTCAACAGCAGCTCGGCAAGAACCATTCCGATCAGAGCGGCGAAGATGGAAAGAATCAACGACTCTCCCAGATACTGAACTGCAAGCTGTCTTTTCGACGATCCGAGTATTTTGCGGATTCCGATTTCCCGGCGCCGTCCGACCGAGCGGGCAATCGATAACGCAACGTAGTTGAAGATTGCGACGACAAGAACCAGGACAGCGACAGCAGAGTATCCGTAAAGGTAGAATATGTTACCCGTTGGCTGGTCACTATTGAGTTTCTGGCCATAGTGGACCGAAGTTAGAGGCTGTAGTTCGGTAGCAAAATCTGAGCCTAACTGTTCACCTCCTTCAGCCATATAGGTTTCATAGAATATATCTGAAATAGTGTCAAATTCATTGACATCAAATTCTGGAGGTACATGAAGATACGTATATGTATCGACCGACCACAAGCCATCGATGAATCTGTCTGCGCGATTGGGGTTTATCGCAAAAAGCAGCTTAAATGGAACCAGTATGTCATATTGGAGGTGAGTATTCTCCGGAAGCGGCTCAAAAACCAAAGACACCGAATAGTCTAATGTTCCAGTAGACAGCACTTCGCCAATCGGGTTCGAATCCCCAAAATAAAAATTGGACACAGTTCTGCTGATGGCAATAGAAAAAGGATCTTCAAATGCAGTCTCGATGTCCCCGTAGATAACATCATGGGTAAAAACATCGAACACATTGTCATCCGCTAAGTACATGCGGCTCCAGAATGCGCTTTGCTGTTCCGATTGAAGGAAATCCTGAGTAGCCTGACGGAATCTCACATACTCACCCAACTGCGGAAAATCCTGTAATAACAAGGGACCAAGGCCTTCGGCCGTTCTTGCGAAACCCGACGAAAACTTACTTACTATCCGGTAGATTTGATTATGATTTTCGTGGTGCTTGTCGTAGTTCAACTCAAACTGAAGTATTGTGACAAGTACCGTAAAGCAGCAAAGACCCAGCGATAATCCAAAAATATTGACTATCGGATATAGCTTCTCCTTGAAGAGTTGCCTAAGCGTAAGACGAAAGTGAATCAAGAACAATGTCCCACTCCAAAATCAGTCATTTAATGGGATTGGAGGCTCTGGTCATGCAGGATTTTTGTTCCTGATCCAACTACGCAAAGCCTTGTCGATTCGAGTCTGCCATCCGGGGCCTCCAGCCTTGAAATAATCAATTACTTCCTGAGAAAAACGGGTGGTGGTTGATTTCTTGGGATTCTGCAAAAGTGGACGACCGCGACGGACAGGCACTTTGGCAAATTTCTCTGGCCAGCAGTCTTTCGATAAATCTGGCGCGGTATCGGGATCAAAATTTGGATTCATAGATTCGTCTTTCTCGTTCATTGGCCTTCCTCAGACTGATAACCCGTAATAAGTTGCCGCGTGGCGTCCAGACTATGACAACCATACTCTCATCCAACAATCCTGCAGTGATGCACCTCTTTTCACCGTAGTCACGACGATTGTCCCATTCTGTGGGTCATCCAGCAATTCGCCTTCATGCGGATCAACCGCGATGCCCCGAAAAAATTCGACCGCTCCCGTTACGAAAAAATAATAGTCCGCTGCATGTTCGGCAACATCAACGCTTCCCGAAATTCGGCTTAATTTTTGGATTACCGATCACTGCCACGGCTCAAACGGACTCATACTGCCGTTTGGTCCACATCGTTCGGCATGCCCAATTCTTCCGGCGAGGCGCCGGCATCGGGGAGCGGGCTGGCGTTGGGCAGAAGGCTGAGGATGATGGCCAACGAGGCAAGTTGCATGCCTATAATCGCCAGCGCGGAGCCCATCATAATGACTACGAGGGATTTATGCGACTTCGCCGCGTCCTCACGCACTTTGGCGAACTCCGTATCCACGGCGCTAAAGCGTAAATCCATGTCAGACTCTATTTTGGAGAAGCGCTTGTCCATGTCAGTCTCTATTTTAGAGAAGCGCTTGTCCATGCCAGACTCTATATTAGAGAAGCGCTTGTCCATGCCAGACTCTATATTAGAGAAGCGCTTGTCCATGCCAGACTCTATATTAGAGAAGCGCTTGTCCATGCCAGGCTCTATCTTAGAGAAGCGCTTGTCCATGCCATACTCCATTTCAGTGAAGCGTTTGTCCACGGCGCCGAAGCGCCGGTCTAGTTCGGCAGTCAAGTATTCTTTGGTCACCAGGTTTTGCATGGCGTCGCTCATGACTTCGACAACGGATTCCGCCTGTTTCCCGGGCATCCCCGAATTCTCCAGTTTCCGGCTTGCAGCCAAAGTGTCAAGCATTGCGTCCATTTTCCCCTCCCTGATCCTGTGAATGGCGGAAAGAGCGGCCATCCGATTCCGGGCGTCCGCAGCTACTGGATTGAATATAGCCGCACGCCGCCGAAACGCCTCGTTTTCGGAAAAAATAGTCGGACCAGTCCCTGAACAACCTCATGGAATACACGTTCCGGCTCGACGCCAAACTATTTTTCCCGTTTTCTAGGCATATCCGGCGAACTGTGTCTAAATTGTCTTGCGGTGAAAGCACACGCAAGGAGTTAGTCAATGGAAACCGCGATTACGATTCTCAAGCAACATGGACCTATCGGGGCCGTACTTGTGCTGGGGCTGTTTATGCATGGTTCGATTCAGGGCCTGGACGAAAGAATCCTGGGTCTGGACCAGAAAATTCAGGGCCTGGACGGGCAAATTCAGGAACTCCGAATCGACATGGCGGAAGAGTTCAAAGCCGTGAGGTCCGAGATGGCGGCGGGCCATCAATCGATTCGCTCCGAGATGGCGGCGGACCATCAATTGATTCGAGCCGAGATGGCGGCAGGCCATCAGTCGATTCGGGCCGAGATGACGGCAGGCGATCAGTCAATTCGGGCCGAGATGGCAGCGGGGTTTCAAGCCGTGCGATCGGACATATCCGATCTGGGCGAGCGTATGGCCCGGGTGGAGACCAGGGTGGAAGGTATCGAACAAAGGCTCGACAGGGATTCCGAGTAATTGTTGGCGGATATGCCCCCAGGGCTATCGATTCCGCACGGCAGATCAACCTTAGTATTTCGTCGTCGGCAGCCAGATGTCGGCGTATTCCATTGTTCCTTCCAGTTTTTCGTTGATCTCCGGGTCGCTTTCTCCTTGGGCCAGCAGGGCCTGCTGGATGCCCCAGAGCGCCCAGATATTGTTGGGGTGCTCGCCGAGATCCTGCCGGTATTCGGCCAGCGCGCCGTCATAGGCTTCCATTTCCAGATACAGGGCGCCCAGCCAGTGGCGGGGTGAGAAGGGTAGCGGCTCTGGTTCGTCGTAACTCAGATTGTCGTAGTAGCCCGCCGCTTCCTGGAAAGCGCCGAGAGCGGCTTCGTGGTTGCCTTCGGACCAGAAGATCTCGCCTTGGAGGATTCCAGCCATCGCGCCGATGATGTCGCTACCGTCATGGAAGCGGAAACGGGATGTTGTTGTCGCCGTCAATTCCTGTAATTCCGCGACGGTCTGCCGCGCCCGCCCGGTATCGCCGAGCTTGAGCGCCGCGTACCCGTGAGAGAAATCGAACATGGCGCGGTTGACCTCGCCCGCCGGCGGTTCGGTGACCTGTAATATCTCCTTGAAGCGGCCAAAACGCACGAGCGCCAGGGTCAACATCGCGGTATTGCCGTTCAGTCCCGCGAGATCGCGCGCGGCCTTTAGCGAGGCGGCGCTTTCGCCCCCCATGGCGCCCGCATAATAAAGCATGGTCAGATTGTGCGTGGGGTAAGTCGAAACGCCGCGGTCAAAGGCGGCCTTCTGGTCTGAATGCCAGGCCTTGATGTTGGCGCGCACGGCTTCGTGCCACAGTCCCAATTCGTTCCAGGTATGGCTCGGCATGTGATTGATATGGCTCGATCCGGGAATGGTGTCCCCGAGGTAGCGCGCGCAAGGGGCCGCGAGTTCCGGGGTCGGAGTCGATTCCGATGCGTGCACGAGCAGGTGGCAGGCGCCGGGATGGTCTATTTTTCGGTCGAGCACCGAAAGCAGCACGTTGTGCAGATGGACGGTGTTGGGATTTTCCAGCGAGCGATAGCCGCGCCGCTCTTCGAGCAGGAACAGGGAGTCGCCGTATAGCGTGACGATATCGAGATCGTCGGCATACTTCGCGGCCAGTTCCGCCATGGCGTCCCGGTAGAGTTCGTCTTGCACGCGGCGATTCTCCGGATCGTAGTCCTCGATATAGCGAACCTGGATCGCCCGAATCAAGTCGGCTTCTTTCGGGCTGGCGTTATCGATCAGTTCCATGGCCTTGCGCGCCGCCGCCAGCGCCCGGGGCCCCTCGGCCGTGGTCATGGCGCCGTTCAGATAGGAACCCCAGCCCCAGGCTTCGCCCCAATAGCAGATCGCGCAATCGGGATCCGCCTGCCAGGCAGCGCGGAACGAGCGCACGGCTTCGGTCTTGCCGAAGGCGTACATGAGTTGAAAGCCCTGGTCGAAATAGCGCTGGGCGAGTTGGCTGGAAGAAGAGATGGGGTAATGGAATTCTCCTACCACCTCTTCCAGCAGCGGTATGGGCTCATTGTAGATAGGCGGATAGTCCACGTCCTGGCCGGCGGCTCTGGCAAGCAAGGTGAATCCGAACAGTAACGCAAATACAGTTTGTAATTTTTTCATGTTGATTATTACTCTTTCAAGCAAGCTCCGATTATTTCAGCAATTCTCATTTTGGCAAGGGACGATCCTGCTGCTGTGTACAGGATGACATGGAGTAAGCAAGATTTTGCCGGATTGCGCATGCCGTTGCTGGCGCGATATCGTTGGCTGCGCCAACCCTCAATCTCGCCAGCGCTTGGCCTATGCATGAAACCGCGCGTCATAAATGCTTACCCTCGCCCCTGGCGAGCCGTACGGGCCTCAAAGCGTTGCTTCGACGGCTTCATTGGCCGGCCCTCACCCTGCTCAGGGCATGGTGAATGTAACGGGCGCCGCGGGACCGAGCGGCAATCCCGCGAAAACCCAGAAAATCGTAAGCGCCAGTCCTGCCAGCAGCAGGAAGACCGAATAGGGCAGCATCGTCGCCACCAGGCTGCCGAGGCCGAAGTCCTTCTGCCAACGCTGGGCGAACACCAGCACCAGCGGGAAGTAGGGCATCAGCGGCGTGATGATATTGGTGGCGCTGTCGCCGACGCGATACGCCGCGGTGCTCATCTCCGGCGAGATGCCGACGAGCATCAGCATCGGCACGAGAACCGGCGCGAGCAAGGCCCACTTGGCGCTGGCCGAGCCGATGAAAAGATTGAGGATCGCGCCGAAGATGATGACCGAGGCCATCAGCAAGGTGTCGGGCATGTTCGCGCTTTCGAGCGCGGCAGCGCCCTGGATCGCGAAGATCAGACCCAGGTTCGACCAGTTGAACATGGCGACGAAATGCGCCGCCGCGAAAGACAGCACGAGATAATAGGCCATATCGCTCATGGCGCCTTGCATCATGGCGATCAGATCGCGGTGATTCTTTACCGTTCCCGCAGCCGCGCCGTAAGCCCAGCCCGCCGCCAGGAAGATGACGAAAAAGCCGGCGACCAGGGACTGGAACAGGGGATTCAGGCGTCCTTCCGGGGGCGCGGACTCATCGATCAGTGGCGTGCCGGGGCCGATGCACAGGAATACCCAGAGCGCGATTACGGCCAGTATGGCCCAACCGGCGCGCTTCAGGCCTGCCCGCTCGGTATCGCCGATGCTGGTGTCCGGGTCCCTGATGATGCCCGCGCTGCTGCTTTCCATGGGCCCATCGCCCAGCGGCGCCAAACGCGGTTCGATAACGCGGTCGGTGATGTACCAGATGACCGGCAGGAACACAAAAGTCATGGCGATGATGAAATAGGCGTTGCCGGCAATATTGGCGTCCCAGGTCGGCAGAATCGTCTCCGCGGCCGCTTCGGTGATGCCGAACAGCAGGGCGTCGAGCTGTCCGGGCAGCAGATTGGCGGAAAAACCGCCGGAAACGCCGGCGAACGCGGCGGCGACCTGGGTCGGATGCAATGCAAAGGTTCCCATGGCGGCGGCGACCACGCTGATGGCAATGACCGCCAGGATGCAATACAGGAAGATGACGACCGGGTCCGGCAAGCGATTGCCGGCGCGTTCGATCCGGCCGAGAATGCCGCCGGTCCTGTTGTTGTCGGTGATGGAATCAGTCGTCATGCTTCGCTCCTTCGGCAGTTTCCGGCGTTAGCGCAAGAGCCGGAAAAATTCCCGCAAGTCGTTGAGATACAGTTCGGGTTGTTCGAGCGCGGCGAAATGGCCGCCGCGCGGCATTACGGTCCAGTGGCACAGATCGTAGGCGGCTTCGACCCAGGCCCGTGGCGCCAGGTAGATTTCGGCTGGAAAAATCGCCGCGCCGGTGGGCACGTCGATGTATTCGATCGGTTTTTCCACCGGCGTATTGCGGTTCTCGTAATAGATTCGCGTGGACGAAGTAATGGTGCCGGTAAACCAGTAAATCGAAATATTCGTCAGCAGATCGTCCTTGGGAAAATGCTCATCGAGATCGCCGTCGGCGCCCTGGGGCATGTCGGTCCAGCCATGGAATTTCTCCACGATCCATGCCGCCGTTCCGGCTGGAGAATCGGTCAAGCCATAGCCAAGAGTCTGGGGCTTGGTGCCCTGGATCTGCTGATAGCCGGTTTCGTTTTGCATATATGCCGCCCGTGCGCTGGTGAGCGCCAGTTCTTCTTCGGTCGCGCGGTCGCGTTGCTCCTCGTCCGCCGGGGGCGGCGCCAGGATCATGTTCGAATGCAGTCCGATCAGCCGGTCTGGATAATGATTGGCCAGATGCCGGTTGATGATCGCGCCCCAGTCGCCGCCAGCGATGGCGTAGGATTCATAACCGATTCGCTCCATCAGCGCGGCGAGGACATGGGCTATCCGCTCTGGACTGAAACCTCTTGCCGCGGGAATGCCGGAAAATCCGAATCCGGGCAGGGACGGTGCGATGATGTGGAAGGAGTCTTCCACGTTGCCGCCATGTTCGGCCGGATCCGTCAGCGGAGGAATGATGTCGAGAAACTCGCTGACCGAACCGGGCCAGCCATGCACGATCAGCAGCGGAATCGCATCCGGAGCGGACGAGCGCTGATGGATGAAATGCATCTCCACGCCATCGATCTCGGTCTTGAATTGGTCAAATTGATTGAGTCGCGCCTCCTGCGCGCGCCAGTCGAATTCGTGTTGCCAATACAACAGCAGTTCTTCAAGGTAACCGCGTTCGGTTCCATATTCCCAGGACGTGTTCGGAATCTGGTCGGGCAGGCGAGTATTTGCTAGCCGATCTTGCAGATCGTCCAGATCCTGCTGGGGAATTTCCACTTGAAAGGGAACGATCGCCATTTCATTCTCCGCCGGCATGGCCGGTCCGGGCATGAGCGCCAGCAATGCCAAAATGTGCAATGGAAAGGCAAAATGCAACTGGGCTTGCAGGGATTTCACTAGCTGGTCTCCAGTCTGGATACAGCGCGGGAAATCAGCTTCAGCGCCTGATCGATTTCATCCCGGCTCACGTTCAGTGGAGGCAGCAGACGGATGCTGTTATTGCCGCCCTTGACCGCCAGCAGGCCTTCCTCGCGCAGTAGCGAAAGGAAGCGCCCCGCATCCACCTGCAAGAAAACGCCGATCATGAGCCCGAGGCCGGAAACCCCGGCGATAACGGCGGGATTGGCGGCTTGCAGGTCACGCAGCGAGGTCAGGAAATAGCTGCCATTGACGCTCACCTGATCGAGAAAACCCGGGCTCGTGATCTCGTCGACGACCTCGTTGGCGACCGACATGGCCAGGGGATTGCCGCCGAAAGTGCTGCCATGGCTGCCCGCCGTCATGTGCCGCGCGACCGCTTCGCGCGCCAGGCAGGCGCCGACGGGAAAGCCGCCGCCGAGACCCTTGGCGGATGCGAGAATGTCCGGCTCCGCGCCGAGTTGCTGATGGGCGTAGAATGCGCCGCCGCGGCCGACGCCGCATTGCACTTCATCGAACATCAGCAGGATGCCGCTTTCGTCGCATAAGTCTCTTACTTGCTTCAGGTAGTCAGGATCGGCCGGGCGGATTCCGCCTTCGCCTTGCACCGGTTCGAGGATTACTCCGGCGGTGCGCCCGCCGATGGAAGCGCGCAATGCCCCTGGATTACCGAATTCGGCATGGTCGAATCCGCCGTCGCCGTCGAGAAAACCTTCGCAATGGGTGCTGTTGGCAGCCGCTGCTATCGTCGCCAAAGTGCGGCCGTGGAAGGAATCGCTTAGCCCGATAATTCGCCTCCGCTCACTGTTACCGTTGGCGTAATGGTATCTGCGCATCATCTTGAATCCGCATTCCACGGCTTCGGCGCCGGAATTGCAGAAAAAAGCCCGATCGGCGAAACACAATGTGGTCAATTTTTCGGCTAACCGCTCGGAGACCGGGATGCGGAACAAGTTGGAAGTGTGCCAAAGGGCGCCAGCCTGACGGGTCAGCGCTTCAACCAGGCGCGGATGGCAATGGCCAAGGCTGTTGACGGCGATTCCCATGGCGAAGTCTAGGTACTTCCTGCCGCCTTCGCACCAGACATGGCTGCCGGCGCCATGGGACAACGCCAGATCGCGCGGGCCGTAGTTTTCGAGTAAGGCGGAGGTCATGGGCAGCTTGCGATCCATATCGGTCACTACTATGAGTGCGCTATCATGCGCTATCGCAGAATTTGATTCAATGTACCCAAGGAGAGTGCGGTGTTTGGCCTCAAGCACAGGAAACCCGAATTGCCCGGAGTTGAAAATGCCTTGCCGGACCGGCCCCTCGCTCCAAAATTCGAGCCGACGCATTTTGTGAACGGCAATCGCATTTGCGAGCCGGTACCGGCTGGACTCGAGCGGGCCGTATTCGGCATGGGCTGTTTCTGGGGCGCGGAACGCCTGTTCTGGCAGTTGCCGGGTGTTTACAGCACTGCCGTCGGCTATGCCGGGGGCATCACCGCCAATCCCAGCTATGAAGACGTTTGCAGCGGCATGACCGGTCACGCCGAAGTGGTTCTGGCGTGGTTCGATCCGCGGCGAATCAGTTACCAACAGTTGCTCGCCGTGTTCTGGGAAAATCACGATCCCACCCAGGGCATGCGCCAGGGCAATGACCGGGGTACGCAATACCGCTCTGCCGTCTATACCGCATCTGCCGCCCAGAGCGAAGCGGCGAGCGCTGGACGGAATCACTTTCAGGCTTTGCTCAAGGACAGGGGGTTTTCAGATATAACCACTGAAATCAAAGCGTTGGAAAAGTTTTACTATGCTGAAGATTATCATCAGCAATATCTGGCCAAGAATCCCTTCGGCTATTGTGGCATAGCGGGCACCGGCGTCTGCATGGAGCAAAGCGCTTAATCGCTCAGAAAGCGGCGAATTTCATCCTGCTTGGCCATGGCGTCGTGAAAGCCGAGGTCGGCCAGACGGTTGCAATAGCCCTGTTCGAACAGAATCAGACTGAGCATGGTGCTGGAGCTGTCCGCCTTGATATAGCGCGACATACTTCTGGGCAATTCAGCGTAATATTCGACCGCGAGCTGGTTCACCCGTTCGCTCGGTGAAATCTCCAGAAACTCGACCGCATCTCCGGCCTTGCCGGTGAACCTGCTCCAGAAGCCCGGCCGCGGCCGCGAAATCCGGTTCATCCGCTTGAGCACGTCAAGATCGTTCTCCAGCGTATCGACGAAGGCGCCGTTCATGATATGGCCCAGCACGTGGTAGCTCGACGGGTCTTCGGTAAGGCGTTCATCGCCGCCGGCCTTGCTGCGGTTGCCGCTGACGCCGATCACGAACAGGCGCCGCGCGCCGAGGCGCAGCGCCGGACTCGCCGGGGAAACCTGGCGCACCGCGCCATCGCAGTAATACTGGCCTTGTATGGAAACCGCGGGGAACAGCAGCGGTATCGCGCAGGAAGCCATCAAGTGCTTCACACTGAGCTTGCAGCGGCGTCCGACCCGGTGCGGACCGGTCCAGTCTTCGATTCCCTTGATGGCCTGGTAGAACGAGACTGAAGCGCCCGTGCCATACGCGGACGCGGTAATGGCGAGGGCGTCGAGTTGGCCTCGGTCGATATTGCGCTGAATCCGGTCGAGGTCGAGTTTGCGTTGCAGCATTTTCCGCAAGGGCTTGTTGTCGAGGAAGGCGGAGGCGCGGGGGGCGGCGCCTCCGGCGACGATAGACAGCATCAGATTAGAGACGCTGACGAACAAGTTTCCCGCCATCGGCTGGTAGACTCTGGCGCTGTCGATATTGCCCCAGATTTCAGACAGCGCATTGACGCCGGATTGCAGACAATCGGCTTCGGTGGCGAGCACCGCGGCGTTCAACGCTCCGGAAGACGTGCCACAGATAATCTGGAAAGGATTGGGCGCCCGATCAGGCAGCAATCTGGCTATCGCCCGCAATACGCCGACCTGGTAAGCGGCGCGAGCGCCGCCGCCGGATAAAATCAATCCTACAGGCAATTTCTTGCTTGCCGCCAAAAAACCCATATATTCGGTATCCTGTGTTGCCGGAACTCGGGTAACCGTTCAGGCCGAATGACAAAGAGAGTTGATACTCGTGTCAAGTAAGACAAGCAAAAAAAACGATCGGTTGGTAGTGGCGATTTCATCGCGCGCCCTGTTCGACCTCGCGGACAGCCATCGAATCTACGAGGAGCAGGGTCTGGCCGCCTACCGGGAGCATCAGATCGCCGAGGAAAACGAGCCCCTGAAACCCGGCGTCGCCTTCAATCTCGTCAATAAGTTATTGAAATTGAACGAGGTCATGGAGCGGCCAGCGGTCGAGGTCATCCTGCTTTCCAGAAACAGCGCCGATACCGGGCTGCGAATCTTCCATTCCATTCAGCATTACGATCTGTCGATAACCCGCGCCGCCTTTTGCAGCGGCAACAGCCCTTACCGCTATATTCCCGCTTTCGGCAGCCAGTTGTTTCTGTCGCTTGACGGAGCGGACGTGCGCCAGGCGCTCGAACTCGGCGTCGCGGCGGCTACTATCGTCTCGTCCAGGCATAGCAAAAAGTCCGATGATCATCTAAAGATCGCCTTTGACGGCGATGCCGTGCTGTTTTCGGATGAATCGGAGAAAATATTCCAGCAGGAGGGGCTGGAAAGCTTTACCCGCAATGAGCGCAAATCCGCCCGGGAACCGCTGGAGGGCGGTCCATTCAAACCATTCCTGGCTGCGTTGCAGCGGATCCAGAAGGCTTTCCCCAGCGGGGAAACGCCGATCAGCACGTGTTTGATTACCGCTCGCTCCGCGCCGGCCCATGAGCGCGTAGTGCGAACCTTGCGCGCCTGGAACATCCGCATCGATGAATCGCTGTTTCTGGGCGGATTACCCAAGGACGAATTCCTGCAGGCATTCGAGGCCGATATCTATTTCGACGACCATCGGGAGTATTGCGATTCAGCCAGCGATCTAGTCGCGACCGGCCATGTTCCTCATGGCGTATTGAACCCCTGAGCCGTCACCGCCTCAGACAAACACGCTGTAATAAATTCCCAGGCTGCCCAATATCAGGATCAGCGCCACGCGCAAGGTCGGTTCCGGCAACCGATGGCCGACTCGAGAGCCGAGGTGGATCGCCGGCAATGACCCGATAAGCAGACTGAGCAACAGCCATGGATCGACGAAGCCACCGCCCAGATAGCCCAGGCCCGCGATCAGGGTCAGCGGAACCGCATGGGCGATGTCGGTGCCCACGATGCGTACGGCGGATAAGCGGGAATGCAGCATGAGCAGAATCGCGGCGCCGAAGGCGCCGGCGCCGACCGAGGAAAGCGTAACGCAAACGCCGAGAAACGCGCCAGTAATCCAGGTCATGAAGAATGACTGCCGGGTATATGCGCGTGGCACCCTGGGCAGACGATTGCGCAATACGAGGATCAGGCAGGTGGCGATGAGCATCACGCCGAGGCTTCGCGTCAATACCTCTTCGAACAACGCCGAATTCTGGAATTGCGCGTCCAGCACCAGCACGTGCACGGCGATAGCCGCGGGAATGCTGCCGGCGGCAAGATAGGCGACGATGGGCCAGGCGACATGGTGGCGGCGGTGATGGGAGATGGCGCCGCCGACCTTGGTGATGCCCGCATATAGCAGATCGGTGCCGATGGCGACGGGGGCGGGATAGCCGAACAGGAGCAGAAACGGCGTCATCAGTGATCCGCCGCCGACGCCGGTTACGCCAATGGCGAAGCCGACAACGGCGCCGGCCAGAATCTGTATCAGGAAATCCATGTTATTTCTTGTGCAGTCCGCATTCCTTGAGCGTGGCTTCCTCCCACCACCAGCGCCCCTCGCGCTCGTGCTGATTGGGTCCTGTCGGGCGCGTGCAAGGCTCGCAGCCGATACTGGCAAATCCTTGATCGTGCAGGGGGTTGTAGGGCACCTCGAGCATTCTGATTTGCTCCCAGAGCTGCCGTGATGTCACGTTCGCCAGCGGATTGATCTTGATCAGCGGTCCGCTGGCGCCCGCGAACCGAGCGTCCGGCTCGAATATTTCGAGTTCGCGGCGGCTAGGAGACTGGTCCCGGCGCAGTCCCGTAATCCAGGCGTCAAAGCCGGCAAGATGGCGCCGCATGGGTTCAACCTTGCGGATGCCGCAACATTCTTCGTGGCCGTCGCGATAGAAACTGAACAAGCCCTTGTCGCTGACTAGCCGCTGCAGGCGCTCGGCATCCGGGCAAAGCATGTCGATCCGTACATCGTAGGTTTCGCGCACCTGCTCGATGAACTGGTAGGTCTGGGGATGCAGACGGCCGGTGTCGAGGGTGAAGATCTTGATATCGGGATTAATTCTGCTTGCCAGATGCAACAGGAATACATCCTCCGCGCCACTGAACGACAGCGCGCAATTCGGCCAGGTTGCCATCGCGCAGGCGAGGATATCCCTTGGCGCGGCATCGGTCAGCCGCGCATTCAGTGCGCTGAGATCAACAACAGGGGGCATCGGATCGTTCTTGCGGCGGGGCAACTCTCATCATGAAGCGGCGATTCTCGATAATTTTCCACTCAGGGTAAAGCCCGGTTTATCATCTTTTGAATGCCAGGGCCGGTTTCTGCTAGATTTGCGGCCTTGCGGCCTTGCGGCAGGAGGAGTTGTAACCGTGGAAATAGCATGTCTCGACCTGGAAGGGGTGCTGGTGCCAGAGATCTGGGTCGGCGTCGCCGAACACACCGGCATCGATGCCTTGCGCGCAACCACCCGGGACGTGCCGGACTATGACGCGCTCATGCGGCAGCGGCTGGGACTGCTCGCAAAACATGGACTCGGCGTCGGCGAAATCCAGCAAGTGATCGCGGGCATGGCGCCACTCGAAGGCGCAAAGGACTTCCTCGACTCGCTGAAAGCGCGCTTCCAGGTCATTATCCTGTCGGATACTTTCTATGAATTTTCGCATCCGCTAATGCGCCAGCTCGATTTTCCGGCATTGTTCTGCCATCGGCTCAAAATCGAGGATGGCCGCATTACGGGCTACCGGCTGCGGCAAAAGGACCCCAAGCGCCAAAGCGTGCAAGCCCTGCACGCTCTCAATTTCCGCGTAATCGCGGCAGGCGACTCCTACAACGATACTAGCATGCTGGAAGAGGCGGACGCGGGCATCCTCTTCCGAGCCCCCGCCAGCGTAATCGAAGCCTTCCCCCAATACCCCTCCGTAACCACTTACGAAAAGTTGCAACAGCAATTCTGCCTTGCCAGCGAACGCGAATTTGGCTAACCGCGGCGCCTGCGCCGCGGCTACGGCCTCGCCCAGCTTGAGGCTTGCTTGCAGCCACGATCATCAAATTAATCCAGGTGTGTTCGAATCGATCCGGCCAGTTCCGCGGCTTGGCCGAGATAGGTGCGTGGCGTTAGTTCCAGCAGTGATTTTCTGGCTTGTTCCGGGATATCGAGCTTTTCTACGAAACCGCGGATGGCTTTGCGGTCCACTTGCCGGCCCCGGGTAAGTCCTTTCAGTTTTTCATACGGCTCGGGCACGCCATAACGGCGCATGATGGTTTGAATGGGCTCGGCCAGGATTTCCCAGCAATGGTCGATGTCGGCGTCCACCGCCGCGGCGTCGAGTTCGATTTTGCCGAGTCCGGCCAGCGTTGAACGGAATGCCAGCAGACTGTAGCCGAGAGCTACGCCGAAATTCCGCAACACGGTGGAATCGCTAAGGTCTCGTTGCAGGCGCGATACCGGCAGTTTGGCCGCAAAGTGGCCCAGCAAGGCGTTCGCTACGCCCGCATTGCCTTCGGAATTTTCGAAATCAATCGGATTGACCTTGTGCGGCATGGTCGATGAGCCCACTTCGCCAGCTACCGCGCGCTGCCGGAAGTAACCCAGCGAAATGTAGGACCAGAGATCCCGGTCCAGATCCAGAATTATCGTGTTCAGGCGGCTGAGCGCGGCGCAATACTCGGCAATGGAATCGTATGGTTCGATTTGCGTAGTGTAGGGATTCCAGGCCAACTCACAGTCTTCGACGAATTCTCTGGCCAATGACTGCCAGTCGATTTGCGGATAGGCCGCGCTATGCGCATTGTAATTGCCGACCGCGCCGTTGATCTTGCCCAATAGTTCGGTTTCCCTGAATCTCTTCGACTCACGCTGCAAGCGCCAGGCGAAATTCGCCAGTTCCTTGCCCATGGTGGTGGGAGAGGCCGGCTGTCCATGGGTACGGGACAACATGGGCTGGCCCGCGAATTCCTCACTCATTGCAGCCAGCTTTTCGCATAGTTGTTTCAAAGCCGTCAGCAGTATATTTCTGCCGTCGCGCAACATCAGACCATAGGCAAGATTATTGATGTCCCAGGTAGTGCAGGCGAAATGCACGAATTCCCGATGGGAGTCTAGTTCCGGTTTTTGCGAGAGTTTTTCCTTTAGAAAATATTCCACCGCCTTGACGTCGTGTCGGGTGGTTGCCTCCAGTTCCTTGACGCGCATGGCGTCGGCAAGCGAGAAGTCCGCCGCCAGCTTTTCCAGATATGCCTTGCCCTCATCGTCAAGTTGTGGGCATTCGGCTATGCCGGGTTCGGCGGCCAGTCCGAGCAGCCACTTGATCTCCACCAGCACCCGATAGCGCATCAGGCCGAACTCGCTGAATAGCGGTGTCAGTTCCGCGCACTTCTCGCGATAGCGGCCGTCCAGCGGTGACAGCGAAAGCAATTCCCGCTCCTGATTCTGGTTCATCCGGTTACTCCGCAAAACGAGCCATTACTTGCAATCTTCGCCACGATTTCAATGCAGGCCGCGTTCAATGGGCGCGCCTCCAAGGCAACACTCATCCTGATAGAAAACAACGTATTGGCCAGGGGTGACCGCCTTTTGCGGCCGCGCGAAATCCACGCGTAGTTGCTGTTCCCCGGCACTGTCGATCTCGCACTCGATATCAGCTTGCCGATAACGCGTCTTGGCGTTGCAGCGCAGCGGCAGCGCTGGCGCTTCGCCGTTGATCCAGGCCGGCATTCTGGCGATCAGACCCGTGCTTTGCAGTTCCGCGTGGTCTTCACCCTGCACGACGAAAAGAATGTTGTTCTCCATATCCTTGCGCGCTACGTACCAGGGCGCTTGTGGATAATCGCGCAAACCGCCGATGCCAAGCCCCTGGCGCTGGCCGACAGTGTAATACATCAGACCCTGGTGGCGCCCGATTTCATTCCCGTCCACGGCCAGGATCGGCCCCGGCTGAGCGGGTAGATAACGTTGCAGGAAATCCCTGAATTTGCGTTCGCCGATAAAGCAGATTCCGGTGCTGTCCTTCTTGTCGTGGGTACGCAGCTTCAGCTCGGCCGCCATTGCCCGCACTTCCGGCTTGCTCAACTCGCCCAAGGGGAACAGGCAGCGGCTGATGCAGGCTTCGCTGACTTCGCACAGGAAATAGCTTTGGTCCTTGTCGCGGTCCACGCCCTTGTACAGATATACATGACCGTTTCGCTCCACCCGGCGCGCATAATGGCCGGTCGCGATCAGGTCAGCGCCAAGTTCGATAGCGTATTCGAGAAACGCCTTGAACTTGATCTCGCGATTGCAGACCACATCGGGATTTGGCGTGCGGCCGAGCCGGTATTCTTCGAGAAAATGCCGGAACACATCGTCCCAATATTCGTGCGCGAAATTGGCTTCATGCAAATCCATGCCGAGCGCCTGGCAGACCGCCCTGGCGTCCGCCAGATCCTTCTCGGCGGTGCAATAATCGGCGCCGTCGTCTTCCTCCCAGTTTTTCATGAACAGGCCTTCCACGCGGTATCCCTGGCGCAGCAGCAGACTGGCGGCGACCGAGGAATCGACGCCGCCGGACATGCCCACGATCACTCGCGGACCTTGAGATTCGGCGGTTTTCATAGTGTGTGCATTGTATCAACAATAGCTCCGGCAAAGAGTCGGGAGAACATTGACCGTCCGGGGCTTGCAGCGATGGATCCCTTGTCTTGTTTCGCCGGGGCGGTAAAAAGATGGATAATGGCGGCTTGCATCCGGGAGCGCGGAACATGAGCGGATTGACGCATCTGGACAAATCCGGAAACGCGAGAATGGTAGATGTCGGCGAAAAGCCGCACAGCGATCGCGTGGCCGTCGCTCGAGCTATGGTGACCATGAAGCAGAAAACCCTGGATCTGATTGCCGCCGGCGGTCACAAGAAAGGCGATGTGCTGACCGTGGCGCGGATCGCGGGAATACAGGCGGCCAAGAATTGCGCCGGACTCATTCCCATGTGCCACCCGCTGATGCTGAGTTCGGTGGATATTGAACTGCGGTTGAACCGTGACGCCGGCCGGGTCGAGATCATGAGCACCTGCAAGGTCAACGGGCCTACCGGCGTTGAAATGGAAGCCTTGACCGCGGCGGCGGTCAGCGCTTTGACGATTTACGACATGTGCAAGGCGTCAGATCGGAGCATGAGCATCGAGAATCTTTGCCTGCTGGAGAAATCAGGCGGCCGCGGCGGCGATTATCTGCGTCCGGAGCAGGACGGCTGAGATGTTGCATATTCATTATTTCGCCGCCGTGCGGGAAGCGCTCGGCCGGGAAGTAGAACAGGTCGAACTGCCCCGCGGCGTCACGACGGTAGCGGATCTGATCCGTCATCTGCGCGGCGCGGACAGCGCCTTCGAACGCATGATCGCTAGCCAGGAACAAGTGCTGGTGGCGGTGAATCAAGCTGTGACGGGTGGGGATGGGCCGATCAGGGACGGCGATGAAATTGCCTTTTTTCCGCCCATGAGCGGAGGCTGACATGGAGCGCATCAGCATTCAAACGGATGATTTCGATGTCGGCGCGGAATACCGGCAGATCTGCGCCGATGCGCCGGGCGCCGGCGCGGTGGTGACATTTTCCGGCCTGGTGCGGAACTTCCATGAGGCCGGCAGCGGCGATGAAGTGCGGGAATTAAGGCTGGAGCATTATCCAGGCATGACCGAGCAACGCATCCTCGACATCGTCCGGCAAGCCGAGCGGCGCTGGGAACTGCTCGCCGTCAGGGTCATTCACCGGATCGGGGCGTTACGTCCCGGCGACCAGATCGTCTTTGCCGGCGTCGCCGCGCGTCATCGCGGGGAAGCTTTCCAGGCGGCGAACTTCATCATGGATTACCTGAAGAGCGAGGCGGCGTTCTGGAAGAAACAGGTAACCCAAAGCGGCAGCGAATGGATCAGCACTCGTGGCAGCGACAAGCAAGCGCTTTCGCGCTGGCAGGCCTCCGCTGATTGAACGCGGGTATTGCGCGAGCCCGCGGCGGATTAATCGCTGCCTTCGGTTCCGGCTTCGCTTGCCGGCGGGTTTGCATCCGAATTCGGCAAGAGCTTGATATTTGCCGCGTGGAGCCCCTTGGGTCCCTCCACCGCATCGAACGAGACTTGTTGTCCGGCCTTCAGGGTTTTATAACCGTCCATGCCGATGGCGGAGTAGTGCGCGAACAGGTCGTCGCCGCCATCGTCCGGCAAAATGAAGCCGAATCCTTTGGCATTATTGAACCATTTAACCTGACCGGTACTCATGGCAAGCTCCAAGGCTTTGATTACAATCAAATTTGTAAGGGTATAGCGTTAGCTTTTTTGATTTGCTATACACTATCACTTCGTTAATGTCAAAGTTTGAAATTGACAGGAATTCAGGTATTGATAGGGTCTGGACTTGAAATCGACAACCTCGAACCCATACGGCTGACTGGAAAGGAACGGTTCAGGACCGCCAATGAGCAGATTACCGCGCAATGTAGACGACGATCAGGACGATGTGCTGCACGATACCGTGCAGCAGGTAAAAACCGGCAAGCCGAAACTTTCGCAGCCGCCGCTATACAAGGTCGTCCTGTTGAACGATGATTACACTCCCATGGGTTTCGTCGTCGATGTGCTGCGCACTTTCTTTCAAATGGACGTCGAAAAGGCTACCCAGATCATGCTGAAAGTGCATACCGAAGGGAAAGGCGTTTGCGGGGTGTTCATCAAGGACATCGCGGAAACGAAAGCTGCCCAGGTAAACAAATATTCCCGTGAATACGAACACCCGTTGATGTGTTCGGTCGAAGTGGACCGTTAAGCCGTGTTGAGCAAAGACCTGGAAACCAATCTGAACGAAGCGTTCAGTGGCGCCAACGAAAAGCGGCATGAATTCATGACCGTCGAACATTTGTTGCTCGCATTGCTGGACGACGAAGCGGCCTGCAATGTACTGCGCGCCTGCGATTGCGATCTGGCCCGCGTGCGCGGAGAACTCGTGGAATACGTCGATTCCATGACGCCGCTGATTCCGCGGGCCGAGACTTCGCGCAAGACCAAGCCGACTCTCGGCTTCCAGCGCGTTATCCAGCGCGCGGTGTTCCATGTGCAGTCTTCGGGTCAGCGCGAAGTTTCCGGGGCCAATGTGCTGGTGGCGATTTTCGGGGAAAAGGAAAGCCATGCGGTTTATGTGCTCAAACAGCAGGATATCGCCCGTATCGATATCATCAATTTCATTTCTCACGGCATTTCCAAGATTCCCGGCGACGGCGCGGAAGACGATCCCCTGCGCGAACAACAGACCGGCGAAGGTGAAGAGAAGCAGAGCAGTTCCCCGCTTGAGAGTTTCACCACCAATCTCAATCGCCAGGCAGAACTCAATCGCATCGATCCCCTGATCGGCCGCGCCGGCGAGGTTGCCCGGGTGATCCAGGTGCTGTCCCGCCGCCGCAAGAACAATCCGCTACTGGTGGGTGAGTCCGGTGTGGGCAAGACCGCGGTGATCGAGGGTCTGGCGCGGATGATCGTCGAGGACAGCGTCCCCGAATTGTTCAAGGGCTGCGTGATCTATGCGCTTGACCTCGGCGGACTGCTCGCGGGAACCAAGTATCGCGGAGATTTCGAAAAGCGCTTCAAGGCCTTGCTGGGAGAACTTGCCAAGCAGCCGAAGGCGGTGCTGTTCATAGACGAGATCCACACCATAATCGGCGCCGGCGCGGCGTCCGGCGGCGTCATGGACGCATCCAATCTGCTCAAGCCGGTATTGACCTCGCCGAATTTGCGTTGCATCGGCTCGACCACTTACCAGGAATATCGCGGCATCTTCGATAAGGATCGGGCGCTGTCGCGGCGCTTCCAGAAAATCGACGTGGATGAGCCCGATGTGGAAACCACCTACCGCATCCTCAAAGGCTTGAAGAGCCGCTTCGAGGAGCATCATGCGCTACGCTATACCGATAAGGCGCTAAAGGCGGCTTCCGAACTTGCATCGCGCTATATCACCGACCGCTACATGCCGGACAAGGCCATCGATCTGATCGACGAGGCCGGCGCTTTTCAGCGGCTGCAGCCCCAATCGCGGCGCAAGAAAGTGATCCAGGTAGCGGACATGGAAAGAATGGTGGCGGCAATCGCCAGGATTCCACCCAAGAACGTGTCGAGTTCGGATATCGAGGCGTTGCAGAATCTGGAATCCAATCTGAAGATGGTGGTCTTCGGCCAGGACCAGGCCATCGATTCCCTGGCGACCGCGATCAAGCTGTCTCGCGCTGGACTTAACGAGGGCGAGAAGCCCATCGGCTGCTTCATGTTCGCCGGACCGACCGGGGTCGGCAAGACCGAACTGAGCCGGCAGTTGGCAAACGTCATGGGCATCGAATTGCTGCGCTTCGACATGTCCGAATACATGGAGCGGCATACGGTCTCAAGGCTGATTGGCGCACCGCCGGGATATGTCGGCTTCGACCAGGGTGGCCTGCTCACCGAAGCGGTGACCAAGAATCCCCATTGCGTGCTCTTGCTCGATGAAATCGAGAAAGCTCATCCGGACGTGTTCAACTTGCTGTTGCAGGTAATGGACCATGGCACGCTGACGGATAACAACGGCCGTCACGCCGATTTTCGCAACGTAATTCTGATCATGACCACCAACGCGGGCGCGCGGGAAATGGCGCGGGCCTCGATTGGCTTTACCATGCAGGATCATTCGACCGACGGCATGGAAGCAATCAAGAAGGCGTTTTCGCCGGAATTCCGCAATCGTCTCGATGCCGTGATCCATTTCGGTCCACTGGCGCCGGCAACGATTCGCACCGTGGTGGACAAGTTCCTCGTCGAACTACAAGTGCAGCTCGACCCGAAGAAGGTGCAATTGCATGTGGATGAATCAGCCGTCGACTGGTTCATCGCCAACGGCTATAGCGAAACCATGGGCGCGCGGCCCATGGCCCGGCTCATTCAGGAAAAGCTGAAAAAGGCGCTTGCCGAAGATATTCTTTTTGGTGAGTTGGCGGATGGCGGAGGCGATGTCCATGTGAGCGCCGGCGATGATGACATCAAGCTCGAAATCAGGAGCCGCGGCAAGCAGGAAGAGAAACAGCCTGGATAAGACCTGTCCGGCGCAGCCGATAACAAGCGACGCTTTTCGAGGGCCGGACGACTCGCCATGGGCGCGGGACTAGCGCCAACGCATTGTGCGCGATGGCCGGACTAGCGAGGCTGGAAGTTGTCGAATCCGCCTGCGCCAGGCCAAGGGCGATATGCATAGTCCCATGGAATACAGGCTTCCAGGCTGGCGCAGGCCGGTGAATGTTTCATCTTGCTCGGTAGGTAATTCGTCCCTTTGACAGGTCGTAAGGGGTTAATTCTACTTTCACCTGGTCCCCGGTCAGTATCCTGATGTAGTTTTTGCGCATTTTGCCCGATATATGGGCAGTTACGATGTGCCCGTTCTCGAGTTTGACCCTGAACATGGTGTTGGGAAGGGTATCGATCACTTCCCCCTCGATTTCGATCTGATCTTCTTTTGCCATTCATTCCTCCCCGGTGGCCGGATAGCGGCGCATTGTGACGTATTTCCAGTAGATTGGCAAAGGTGAGAAGCGGTCGGCGAAGCCGATCGAAAGCGCGGCTTTCGAAGGTCCGAGCGACTCGTCATGAGCGAGGGCAAGCGGTCACGAAACGCAGCTTCATGGACAGGCCAAGCGACGCCGGGGTGTGTCTGACGGTCGGATCGGCGAGGCCGCGGATGGTCGAAGCAGCCTGCTTCGCGCCAGGGACGCCACGCAACATGCGGCGGCATCCACCGTGACGGTGTAGAGTCAAATCCGCTCCCATTTGCCATCGAGCAGGAGTTCCAGCGGGCGAAAATTCTGCTTGTAGTCCATTTTGGGACAATCCTTGATCCAGTAACCAAGAAACAGGTAGGGCAGTCCTGCCGAACTCGCCTGGCGTATCTGGCGGATGATGGAATAAGTGCCGAGCGATCGCCGCGACAGGTCGGGATCGTACCAGGAATAGACCGCGGACAGGCCGTGGGCGAGCAGATCGGTGACGCTGACCGCCGTCAGTTTACCGTCGAGAAAATACTTCACGAACAGGGTATCGGGAGTGGCGGTGCGGATGAAGGCGTGAAATTGCTCGCGGGTGGCGGGATGCATGTCGCCATCGCCATGCCTTGCGGCGATATACCTGCGATACAGCGCGAAACTCTCGTTTTCGTCGATCTTGTTGTCTTCCACGGCCACGAGATCACGGTTGGCGCTCCATATTCGTTTGTGACGCCGGCGCATTCTGAAGTCGTCCACCGGGATGCGCACCGCAATGCAGGCGCGGCAGGATTCGCAATCCGGCCGATAAAGATGGCCGCCGCTGCGGCGGAAGCCGATCTCGGTCAGCCGGCTGTGCAAAAGCCGGTCCACCGGCAGCGCGGGATCAAGGAACACCGTGTTCGCTCGCCGCGCCTGCTTGTAGCTGCACGGATGGGGTCCGGTGCGGAACAGCCGCAGGGTGCTGGAAGGCGTATAGCGCATGGTCAGTTTTGCCTGGGTTGAGGCGGATCGAACTGCCACTTCCGGGGAGGCGCCTGCCTGGTCAGCCGCTTCACTTCCGCGAGGAATTTCCGGCGTGGAATCTCCGTCGCCCCGAGAGAAAGTAAATGATTACTGCTGACCTGGCAATCGATCAGGGAGAACTCCCAGACGCGCAATTGCCGCACCAGCCTTTCCAGCGCCAGTTTAGAAGCGTTGCTTTCCCGACTGAACATGGATTCGCCAAAAAACATTTTGCCCAGCGCCACGCCATACAAACCACCGACCAGCGTGGATTCATCCCACACTTCAACCGAGTGCGCAAAGCCTGTCTCATGCAGCCGGCAATAGGCGTTTTCCATCGCCGGCGTGATCCAGGTGCCGGTTGTGCGTCCGGCGCCGCAATTCCGTATCACTTCGGTAAATGCCTGATTCAAGGTAATACGATAGGGGCAGCGGCGGGCCAGGCTTTGCAGTTTGCGGGAAACCCTGAATGCATTGAGTCTTAGCACCAGGCGAGGATCCGGCGACCACCAGAGTATCGGCTGATCGGCGTCGTACCAGGGAAAAATACCGTTGCGGTAGGCGTTGAGCAACCGTTCCGGCCGCAGATCGCCACCGATGGCGAGTAACCCGTTCGGGCGGGTGAGCGCCTGATCCGCCGGGGGAAAAGTCAAATCCGCGTGATGCAGCCGATACAGGGGCATGCGGAAGCTGCTCAGGCCGTCAGAAATTTTTCCGCATCCAGCGCCGCCATGCAACCGAAGCCGGCGCTGGTAACCGCTTGCCGGTAGACCTGGTCGGCAATATCGCCAGCCGCGAATACGCCGGGCACCGAAGTTTCCGTGGAATTGCCTTCAAGTCCCGAATTGATCTTCAGGTAGCCGTTCTTCATTTCAAGCTGCCCTTTGAAGATACTTGAATTCGGATCGTGACCAATGGCGATGAATACACCGTCAACATCAAATTGCCGTTGTTCGCCGGATCTGGCATTGCCGATCCTGATTCCGGTGACTCCCATGTCATCGCCGAGAACTTCTTCCAGCACGTGATCCCAGACCATCGTGACCTTGCCTTCGTCCACCCGGCCGAACAGCCTGTCTTGCAGAATCTTTTCGGCGCGCAGGGCGTCGCGGCGATGCACCACGAAGACATGGGAACAGATATTGGCCAGATACAGGGCTTCTTCCACCGCGGTATTGCCGCCGCCGATCACCGCCACCGGTTTGCCGCGGTAAAAAAAACCGTCGCAAGTCGCGCAGGCGCTGACGCCCTTGCCGAGATATGCGCTTTCCGAGGGTAGGCCGAGATAGCGCGCCGAGGCGCCGGTCGCGATAATCAGCGCCTCGCAACTGTAATGCCCGGTCTCGCCTTGCAGTTTGAATGGCCGTCGCTGGAGATCAACCGCATTGATGTGATCGAAGATAACCCGGGCGCCGAAGCGTTCCACATGCCGCTTCATGCGTTCCATCAGTTCCGGACCTTGCAAACCTTCTACGTCGCCGGGCCAGTTATCCACATCGGTAGTGGTGGTCAATTGGCCGCCCTGTTCCAATCCCGTGATGATCACCGGATCGAGATTTGCCCGGGCCGCGTATAGCGCGGCGGTGTAGCCCGCGGGGCCCGAGCCCATGATGATGAGTTGATGATGTTGCCGATCTGACATGCAATTTTTCCTTATGAACCGCGCCCGTATGTAGTGACCGGACAGCCGCCGTCCGGCGGTCGTTATTATGCTTGGATTCGCTGAACAATTCTTTTCCTGGAATTGTTCAGTGGCGCTTTCGCCGGGGTAATCCTCATATGTGGCGGCTTTTTGACGATAAACAGTTGATATTCTGGAATTCGCGGGTCGGATTCCTATCTTGCAAATATGCAGATTTTAAATCAATATTTCCTTTCAATTAATTGATATATATGGATATTAATAGTGAAATTACGAGTGCGAGCCAAATGAGCGACGAAACCGGGCGGAACATTGCGATGCCGCGCATGCTAAAGGAGGGCATGCTGGTCGTGAACTTTCTCGTCGCGGTATTCCTGTTGGTGGCCTTGATCAGCTATTCGCCCGCGGACCCTGGATTCAGCAATTCCGGTGGCGGAGGCGAGATCGGCAACGCCGCGGGACGCTATGGCGCCTGGCTGGCGGATGTATTGTTGCTGTTGCTTGGCTATCTGGCTTACGTGATTCCCGCCGGATTGCTCTATCTCTGCTTCGCGGCCATTGCCGGCAAGGAAGCGGATCGCGGCTTGCTGCTGTTTCGCGCCATGGGTTTGCTGCTCATTCTGCTTTCCGCGTCGGGTCTGGCGAGCCTGCATTGGGCAGCCGCGGGCGCATTGCCCAGCGGGTCGGGCGGAATTTTCGGCAATCTGCTGGTGGGATGGAGCGAGCCGGCGTTGGCGGTTTTCGGCAGCAGTCTGCTGTTTCTTGCCTTGTTGCTGATCGGACTGACCTTGTGTTTCAGCGTTTCCTGGGTTGGCGCCGTTACATCCTTGCTGCAATGGTCGGTGGCCGCGGTCGAGCGGCTGCCGGCGCTGTTCCGCCGGCGCGCGAAAGCCGCGGAAAAACCGCCGACCCCGCGCAAAGTGGAAATTCAGCGCCGGCGCGAAGCGGAAGCCGCGCCGGCCCGGAAGAAAAAACAACGTATTGCGCCTACCATGCCCGCGGCGCTCGACGGAACGCCTTCCAAACGCCGGGAGGAAAGTGGAACAAGACCCAGGGCCGGCGCGAATTCGCCCAAGGGCCGCCTGCCTTCGATCAAGCTGCTCGATCCTGGGTCAGCGGGGCCAAATGGCGCCCAGACCCGGGAATCGCTGGAGGAAATGTCGCGCCTGCTCGCGGACAAGTTGAAGGATTTCGGCATCGAAGTCGAAGTTACCGCGATCAAACCCGGACCGGTAATCACGCGATATGAAGTGCAGCCCGCCGCGGGGGTAAAGGGCAACCGCATTACCAGTCTGGTCAAGGATCTCGCCCGCTCGCTGGCGGTGCAATCCGTGCGCGTGGTCGAACATATTCCCGGCCGCGATGTAATCGGCATCGAGATACCCAACGACGAAAGGGAATTGATTCGTCTCAGCCAGGTATTGGAAAGCAATGAATTCGCCCGCGCCGATTCAAATCTGAGCCTGACTCTCGGCCATGACATCCTCGGCAAGCCGGTCATTGTCGATCTCGGCAAGATGCCGCATCTGTTGGTGGCCGGAACTACCGGCTCGGGCAAGTCGGTCGGCATCAATGCGATGATCCTGAGCTTGCTGTTCAAGTCGACGCCGGACCAGGTGCGACTGATCATGATCGATCCCAAGATGCTTGAATTATCGGTTTACGAAGGCATTCCTCACTTGTTGACGCCGGTCATCACCGACATGAAGGACGCCGCCAATGGCCTGCGCTGGTGCGTCGCCGAAATGGACCGGCGCTATGCGTTGCTATCGGCGTTGGGTGTGAGAAATCTGGCTGGCTACAACAAGAAGGTTCGGGAGGCGCTCCGGGAGGGCAAGAGCTTGTCCGATCCCACCTGGAAACCCGATCCGGCGGCGCTGGCGCTGGAGCAGGAGGCGCCGGAACTCGAGCCCTTGCCCCATGTAGTGGTCATCGTTGACGAGCTTGCCGACATGATGATGGTGGTAGGCAAGAAGGTGGAAGAACTGATAGCCCGTATCGCGCAGAAAGCCCGCGCCGCGGGCATTCACCTGATTTTGGCGACCCAGCGGCCTTCGGTCGATGTGCTTACCGGCCTGATCAAGGCCAATATTCCGACCCGGCTTTCGTTCATGGTCCAGTCCAAGGTCGATTCCCGCACGATTCTCGGCGAAGGCGGCGCCGAACAATTGCTCGGCAACGGCGATATGTTGTTTCTTCCTCCGGGGGGCGGCGTGGCGACCCGAGTGCATGGCGCTTTCGTCAGCGATGAGGAAGTACATCGCGTCGTGGCGGAATGGAAATTGCGCGGCGAACCGCAATTCGTCGATGCGGTCACCATCGACCGTAACGATCGCGACTTTCAGCCTGACGGTGCGACGGAAGAAGGCGGTGATGTCGATGAACTCTATGATGAAGCGGTGCATTTCGTTACCGAATCGCGAAAGGCGTCAATTTCGGCTGTGCAACGCAAGTTGCGCATAGGCTACAATCGCGCCGCGCGCATGATTGAAACCATGGAACAGCAGGGAGTAGTATCCGCCATGAACAGCAATGGCGGCAGGGATGTACTCGCGCAACCCGCTCCCCGCGACTGAACGGCTCGAAATGATTCGACTTACTCCAAGGCTGGCCGCGCTTGCTGCGGCCGCTCTGTTGGCGACTGCAGAAACCGCCCGGGCGCAACAGGATTCCATCGCTGCACTTGACGCATTGCTGGGTGACATCACCAGCTTGTCGGCCGATGTCGGCCAGTTGATCGTCGAAACCGGCGGCGGACTGCTTGAGGAAAGCGCCATCCTGATGCGGCTCAGGAAGCCCGGCGGATTCTATTGGGAGACGCTTGATCCGTTTCCGGAACTGATCGTTACCGATGGGGAGACGCTGTGGAATTATCAGCCCGATCTGGAACAGGTGGTTATCGAACGCTGGGACAGCAGCCGGGCGGAACTTGCGGCGCGGTTGCTCAACGGCGAAACCGACGGGCTCGCCGAGGAATACCGCGTAACGCTGGTCGCGGCCTCCGAATTGCAAAGATTCGAGTTGTTGCCGCTGGCGCCGGACAGCCCCAATGAGCTGATTGCGATCGAGTTCATCGATGGGCAGTTGGACAGTATCCGGCTGGACAATCGCAACGGTCAGCAGACCGTATGGCAGTTTTCCAATGTGCTGCGGAATGTTCCCATGGAAGACAGCCAGTTTGTATTCGCGCCCCCGCCGGGGATAGAAATCGTCGATAACAGCGGCGGCAACTGATTCGGATCAGGAGAACTCTTTACATGCTGGATCCCAAACGAATCCGTTCCGAACCGGAATTGCTCGCCAACAAGCTGAAGAAGAAGAAATTCAGGCTCGATATCGAGTTTCTCGGCGGACTCGACGCCCGGCGCAGGGAAATTCAGCTCGCCGCCGAGGCCTTGCAAAACGAGCGCAACAGCCGTTCAAAAGAGATCGGCAAGGCCAAGCAGGAGGGCAGGGACATAGCGGAAATTCTGCGCTCGATGTCGGATATAAAGTCCCGGCTCGAAGCAGCGCAGCGGCAACTGCAATCCTTGCAGGAAGAGTTCCGCGATTATCTGCTGGGGGTGCCCAATATTCCCGCCGAGGCAGTGCCGCAAGGCGATGGCGAAGCCGCGAATCGTCTGGTGCTGGAATGGGGACGGCCGCGCAAGTTCGACTTTCCGATAAAGGATCATGTGGATCTCGGCGCGAGCCTGGCCGGGGGGCTCGATTTCGCCGCCGCCAGCCGCATGACCGGAGCGCGCTTCGTCGTCATGCAAGGCGCGGTGGCCCGGCTGCATCGGGCGCTGGGGCAGTTCATGCTGGATCTGCATACTCGTGAACACGGCTACACGGAAATCAACGTGCCTTTTATCGTCAACGCGGATTCGCTGACCGGCACCGGACAGCTCCCCAAGTTCGCCGACGATTTGTTTCAGTTGCAGGGAAAGCAGAATTTCCATTTGATCCCGACCGCCGAAGTGCCGGTTACCAATATGGTTCGGGAACAGATTCTCGATGCGGACGCATTGCCGGCGCGGTGGGTCTGTCATACGCCTTGCTTCCGCCAGGAAGCTGGCGGTTACGGCATCGATACCCGGGGTATGATCCGGCAGCATCAGTTCGAGAAGGTGGAACTGGTGCAGATCACCAGGCCGGAGGATTCGGTTCAGGCGCTGGAAGAACTTACCGGGCACGCCGAGCGGGTGCTGCAATTGCTCGAACTTCCGTACCGGAAGGTAGTGCTTTGCGGCGGCGATCTTGGCTTCAGCGCCAGCTTCACTTACGACCTCGAAGTCTGGCTGCCGTCCCAACAGTGTTATCGCGAGATATCTTCGTGCAGCAATTTCGGCGATTTCCAGGCGCGCCGCATGCAGGCCAGATGGCGCAACCCGGCCACCGGAAAGCCGGAATTCGTCCACAGTTTGAATGGTTCCGGTCTGGCGCTCGGCCGAACGCTGGTGGCGGTGCTGGAGAACTTTCAGGACGCGGAAGGGGGCGTGACCGTTCCCCAGGCGCTGCGGCAATACATGGAAGGCCTCGAGAGAGTTGAATAATGGACGCGTTGCCGGTATTTCTGATCGTTCGCAACGTCAGATGCCTGGTAGCCGGAGCGGGTGAAGTCGCTTACCGCAAGGCGCGCCTGCTCGCCAAAGCCAGGGCTCAACTGCATATCGTCGCGCCGCGCATCAGCGAGCAGATGCTGGAATTGCTGCAAGAGCATGGCGGCAGCCTCGAGCGGCGCAAAGTCACGGAAGACGATGTTGCCGCGGCGCAACTCGTGATCGCCGCAACCGATGACCTCCAGTCCAACGAGGATGTGAGTCGCTGGGCTCAAGGCCGGGGCGTGCCGGTCAATGTGGTAGATCAACCTGCGCTTTGCACCTTTTACATGCCGGCGATCGTGGATCGCTCGCCCGTGGTGGTCGCGATATCGAGTTCGGGCACTTCTCCGGTATTGACTCGCAGTCTCAAGGAATTGAACGAAGTAATGATGCCGGCGCGCATCGATCGCCTGGCTGTGCTGCTTGGCTCCATGCGCGAACAGGTCAAGCGCCGGATTACGGATTTCGCCGGCCGCACGGCATTCTGGGAAAACGTGCTCGAAAGTGAAGTGCCCGAACTCGTTTACGCGGGCCGGGAAGAAGAGGCGAGGGCGGCGCTGGAACGAATTCTCGGCGGCGCGCAACAGCAAACAGGCGAGGTCTGGCTGGTCGGCGCGGGGCCGGGGGATCCGGATTTGCTGACATTGCGCGCGCTACGGCTGATGTATCGCGCGGACCTGGTGCTCTATGACCGGCTGGTGAGCAAGGAGATATTGTCCCGCATCCGCCCGGATGCGGAACGAATTCATGTCGGGAAAGGCCCGGACATGCATTCCGTGGACCAGTACACGATCAATGACATGCTGATCCGCCATGCCCGGGAAGGACGCAAGGTCATGCGCCTGAAAGGCGGTGATCCATTCATTTTCGGGCGTGGCGGAGAGGAATTGACAACGCTCGCCGAGGCGGGCGTCAATTTCCAGATCGTGCCGGGCATTACCGCCGCTTCCGGCTGCGCCGCTTACGCGGGCATTCCGCTGACCCATCGCGACCATGCCCATTCGGTGCAATTTCTCACCGGTCATCTGAAGGACGGCAACCTCGATCTCGACTGGCCGGCGCTGATCCGGGAAAAACACACCCTCGTGTTCTACATGGGCTTAAAAAGCCTGCCGCTCGTTTGCGATCAGTTGCGGCGCCATGGCATGCCGGCGGCAACGCCCGCGGCGGTTGTTTCCCAGGGCACGACCAGACAGCAGCAGGTCGCTACGGGAAATCTTGAGAATTTGCCGGGGATTGCGGAACGGGCTGGAATCAAGGCGCCGGCGATTACCATAATTGGCGAAGTCGTTAGCCTGCGCGACAGCTTTGCCTGGTTCGAAGGCTGAAGTTTGAGGCTCCGAGCGGGGCTGCGAGCGGGAGCGCCTTTTCGCTAAATGTCACCTCGCCATCCCAGCCGCCGAGCACAGCTCGGCGTCGTTCGGCCTGCGCTCGAAGCTGGCGCTTCGAATACGCTTGGCCTTACCCCTGGCGAGGCGAAAATCGAATCGGCGTCGCTTTACACGTCCATGTATCGCGCCGCCTCTACGACGCGAAAAGGCGCTCCCGCCCACGGCCCCTTGCGTTGTGCTGATCCGCTGCTCAAAGACAGTTATCGGGTTTGGGGAGGCCTGCTATGCGGCTGGCGGTTCTGGCGAAGGAGCCGCGGAAGAGGCGCATGAGATAGACGCTTCTACCCTTATCGGGGCCTAGTTCTTTCTTTACCAGGCTGACCAGGGCGCGGGTGGCGGGGGATAGCTGGTGCCGGCGGTGGAATGTGCGCAGCAGATAAAGTACTTCCCAATGAGCCGGTTTCAGGGCGATTTCCTGTTGTTGCGCCAGGGCCTCGGCTACGGCTTCGTTCCAGTCGGCGAGGTTGCGCAGGTAGCCTTCCTTGTCCAGCGCGACCTTTTTGCCGCCGACAATAATGATGCCGCTCATGTTTCAAAACCAGCTTGCGGTCTTGTCATGGCTCGCGCACAAAGCTACGAAGCCGTCGTAGTCCACTTCGGTGGCGTTTGCCGGCAGGGGGCTGTTTAG
Organism: uncultured Pseudohongiella sp.; assembly: GCA_951812715.1. Taxonomy (GTDB): domain Bacteria; phylum Pseudomonadota; class Gammaproteobacteria; order Pseudomonadales; family Pseudohongiellaceae; genus UBA9145. The sequence continues at coordinate 172,845 of OX638323.1, forward strand.
TCCGCGTGCGCGCAGGTCTTCGGCCAGGAAATAAAGCGGCAGTTCCGGGGGCAGGGCGGCGAGCTCTTCCGGCCGATCGAGATAATAGACGCCGTCTTCGAGCAGGAGTAGCCCGTCGCTGGGCGCCATGGCCTTGCGCAATTCATCCAGCAGGCCCGTGGCGGGGCTCTTGTTGAGCAGGTGCAGGCAACTCACAGGTTGAATACCACGTCGGATTGTCCGATCAGTTCGCGAATGCAGTCGGCATTCAGAGCCTTGGCGGGAATGACGAGGTCCTCCGCCCGCAGATTCCGTTCTTCCAGCGCCGCGGCTTCCACCAGAGGTGCTTCGATACCGTACAGTTCCAGCGCTTCCATGGCGTTGCCGATTGTTTTCGCGTTGATTCGGTCGCCGTCCTGACCGGGTAGCAATTGGTACACGCCATCGCCGAGAAACAGCAATTCGATGTCCTGCTCGTAAACCGAGGCCGCCAGCGCCATGTCGAGCAGAGAGCGAGCCCGATCCGCGCCATAGGGTGGGCTGCGGGAAATGAACAGCAGTTTTCTGCGCTTCGACATGGAATCAGCCGAAGGACACGGTGCGGTCCGAGTTCAGGCAGGCGTCGATCAATTGCCCCAGTCCGCCTATTTCAAATTCCGGATGCATCGATGAGCCATCGAGTTCATGGCGTTCCGCCTCTTCCGCGTCGACAATGCCACGATTGATGGCGGAACTGACGCAAATCGTGCCGTCGAGTTCGTTTTTCCGGATCAGTTCCCGCCATTGATCCTGCAGATTGACTTCGTCGCGGGAAACCACCGTCAGACGGCTCGCGTTGTGCACTCCGTCGGCGAAGAAGAAGATGCGATAGATCTCGTGCCCGGCGCGCAGGACGGCCTCGGTGAAGCGCAATGCCGTGCCTGCGGCTTCACTGGAATAGGGTGGTGCGTGTACGACAATGGAGAAGATCAAAGGTTCTGTTGTCGGCCGTTACGTCAACAAAAAGCCCCGGCGGAACCGGGGCTTTCGAGTTGCGGTTCGCTGTCGTCAGTCATTGCCGGAGAAGGCGGAAAGCAGACTCAGCAAGCTCATGAAAAGATTGTAGATCGACACGTACAGCGTGATCGTGGCGAGAATATAGTTGCGCTCGCCGCCATGGATGATTTCACTGGTCTGCCACAGGATCACGGCACTCGAAAACAGCATGAACGCCGCGGAAATCGCCAGTTGCAACGCGGGCATGGGCCAGAACAGGCTGATGACGATTGCCGCGAGCAGCACCAGGAAGCCGGCGAAGATGAACCCTTGCAGAAAGGAAAAATCCCTGCGCGAAGTCAGCGCCCAGCCGGACAGGCCGAAAAAGATGAATGCCGTGCCGCCAAGCGCGGTTACTACGATATCGGTGCCGCCCTGGGTGGACAGAAAGAATCCGATAATCGGCCCGATGGTGTAGCCCATGAAGCCGGTAAAGGCGAAAACCGACAGCAGACCCCAGGCGCTGTTGGCCAGGTAGTGCGTGAGAAAGAGCAAGCCGTAGGCGCCGATCAAAAACATCCAGATATTTACGGGCGGCGCGTTCGTGCTCAGCAAGGCGGTAAACGCGCTGAACGCCAGCGTCAGTGCCAGCAGCGAATACGTATTGCGCAATACCTTGTTGGTGGCAAGGATCGACTCCCTGCTGCCAACCGCTTCAATTCCAGCGCCAGTTCGTTCAAATCCGACACCACGTCTGTTCATCGTTTCCTCCGTAAGGGAATGTCTGCGTTACAGGACAACTGCTTCCGCTTGAATGTTTATAAGGACATCGGCGCGAAATTCAATATTCTCCAGCGCCGTCTGCACCATTGATTATGATACCTGTCCACCGGATGAAAGCAATGACCTGGGACACGCATCCCGACCCAACGACCAACTATATTTTCCGTTTTCTGGCTTGTTGAAGTAACAGCGCCTATGCTTTTGGGGCCGGTTTGAACACTTGTGGGTCATTTCGAACCGCCATGCACCGAACCCTCTCGAAATTGCCCGCAATCGCGTTCGGATTTATGATTAATCCATCAGGTGCGCGTCACGCGTTGCCGATTCCGGAAAAGGCCCCGCAGGGGCTCTTCCGGGCCATGTCGGGCTGAACTGCGAGTCTCTCAAGGAGGAATGAAAATGCCCGACACCGATCAAACTTCCCGGCGTCCCGTCGCCGACTACATGGCCCTGCTGCTGTCCGTACTGGCAATTGTCGGCTCCATGGGATGGACTACCACATCGCTACGCAACGAAATGATCGCTAACTTCGGCGCCGTCGATCAGCGTTTCGAATCCATGGAAATTCGAATGGATACTCAATTCGAAGCAAGCAACGAACGCCTCGACCGTATGGACAACCGTTTTGATCGCATGGACGACCGTTTTGACCGCATGGATGTCCGTTTTGACCGTATAGACGACCGTATGGATGGCATAGACGAACAATTACGGCAAATCATTGGCCGGCTATATGATCTCAACACTCGCTTGACCAGGGTTGAGGCCGGCATTTTCGGATACGAGTCCCCCGACCCGCTCGAAACTCCCTCAGGGGATGATCCCCCTCCGGAACCGGATTCCGTCGCCGACCTGTAACCTGTTTTAGGGCGCGACGAATAGTTTCTACACTGACTATCATCATTATTCTTGCTTCTGGTTTTCCCGGAGATGTTTCAGACGTCACTGGAGGCACTGTCCTTGTGCAGTGCCATCATCTTGCGTAGCGTCACGGTCGGCTCGGCGGGCGATTCCAAAGCGGACAAGACCATTTCACGGTCCCTGGCGGAAAGTAGCGTACGTTCGTGGTACGCAAGCGTGGCCCTGGCGCGTTCCAATGCAACGCTGGTCACGAAAGTAGTCTCGTCAACGCCAAGCAGCGCCGCAGCCTGCTGGATCTGTGCCTTGATTGACGGTTTGGTGCGTTGTTCCATCCGCGCGGACTTGGGCTCCTCAATGTCCGCCGCCAGATTCATAAAATTCAACATGCCCCGATCTCCTTTGGCCGAACAATGTATGGCAAATTGCCGGACAATTTAAATCCTTACGCGGGTTCAGCACATGTGAGATCGAGGGAGCTGTCCTTGTATTTTTCCCGGCAATTCGCGCCCTACGGCGCTGATCGAGTATTGGATCAGGTCTCTTCGCAGATGCTCTCGGGCGACAATTGAAAATGCCGCGATTATACTTGCATTTTGTAGTTATAATGTTAGATTGAGCAGGTGGAATTTGAATGGGACGAGGCGAAGGATCGTGCAAACACCGAAAAACACGGTGTGAGTTTCAGCTTGGCGAAGGATATCTTTGGACAACGAGTGCTGACAAACCTTAGTTCAGGTAGCGATTTTGGCGAACTACGCTATGTCAGTATTGGACACGTGGGAGCCGCGCTGATCGTAGTTGTTCACACCAGGCGCAATGGTCGAATACGCTTGATTTCGGCTCGCCCCGCGTCTCGGAAAGAAAGGTTGAAATACGATGAAAAAGTACGCAAAGCCTCTGACATCCGGTGAAATTGCCGCTGTCCGGGACAAGCACATCGATTACAGCGACATCCCTGAACTGGATGACGCCTTCTGGCGTGACGCCGAATTGGTTGAACCCGACACTACCGAACAGGTCACGATGCGGATCAAGCGCTCGGTTCTGGATTTTTTCAAGGAGTCAGGCAAAAAGGGCTACCAGACGAGAATGAATCGAGTCCTCGAAACCTATGTGCAACGACAACGGAAACTTGAATCAAGCGGTGGCATGACTCCGATTGAGCCGCAACGGGGCCGCGCATCCTGAATTGAGACAAGAATATTGCCGCCGCCGGAATTGTAGTAAGATTCCCGTCCGCCGGAGGGGTGGCAGAGCGGTTGAATGCACTGGTCTTGAAAACCAGCGAGGGCGAAAGTCCTCCGAGAGTTCGAATCTCTCCCCCTCCGCCAAAAATATTGGATAACTCATTGAAAAGAAGGGGTAAAGTTGGTTGGCAGCGCGATCTCTGCTAAGCGCTCCCGGCACCTTCAAGCCGCGCCACCCGATCACTCATTTCCGAAACGGCCTTTTGCAATTGCGAGTGGTCCTTGTCCATTTTATCCAGCAGGCTCAAGTGAATCCTGTTCATCTGGTTTTGCAAGTATATGACAGCAAGCAGCACGACCACCGCGATTGGAGCGTTGCTTAGCAAGAAATTGGCAATTGACATGGTATCCCTACCTTCGTTGGATTGACCACAGTCTATCCCGTATCACCTGATACCGTACTTCTGTCAGCCTCGGTTTTAGAAAGTCCCGCCGTCGAATTCTTGGGTGCCCCCAGACCTGTCATCTAACACGACCCTGGAGTTTCTCGCAAAGAATTTCATCATCCAGAACAACCAATACAACCACGATATGCCCAATGTGAACGGAGACGCTATTATCAGCAACAAGCTCTTCCAGAAAAATTCGCCAAAAGACCCCTTAAACTTAATTTTCCCATTCTTCATTTCTTGATTCCTAACAGCCCAAAATTCAATTACAAGTCCCATAAGGATGCGAGGAATACATACTAGGTTTGCCGCGCCAATAGCCACTCCAGTGCTGCACCGTAGCAAATCGCGCCGCAGGAGTACCGACTAAATACATGATCGGCAAGTAATATTCTGGGGATCAAAACTGAGGGATGCTTTCAGAAGTCGCTTACCGCGCTGATTTGGCGTTCACTCAGGCTGATGTAATCGGCTAGTACCCGGGCGCTTTCTTCGAGCAGTGGATCGGCTTCGCCTTCTTCCTCATCTGCTTCGGCCTCGTCCCCGGCATCGGCGTCCGAATCGGGATTAGCCTCCGAAATCGCATCTGCAGCCGCGAGCGCATTTTCATCTACCGCGTCTTCGGTTTCGGCCTGGGCGGTTTCCGTTGCATCGCTGTCCTCTTCGTCATCGCCTTCGAGGATGTCCAGCAGGGGTAGGCCCTTGAGGAAGCGGCGCATATTCTCGGAATCGATGTTGCGGCGTCTTTCGGCTTCCATTTGCGCGTCGAGCGTTTCTTCGTTGAGGGGCCAGGTTTCGCGTTCCTGCTGTTCCCGGGCGATAGCGATCTGCTCGTTCAGGTAGATGAAGTCGGGAGAATTGGCCGCGCGCTCGAGAAACCGGTCTTCCAGTTCGGGTACGAAATCCCGGATCGGATGATAGGCGCGGTATTCGACCGGACGCACCGTATCCCAGGGCAGGGCGCCGTCCAGGCTACTTTCACCGACCTGGTCGTAGGCCTGGAACATGTCCGGTAAAGCGATGTCGGGCACGACTCCGCGATGCTGGGTGCTGGCGCCGGAAATGCGATAGAACTTGGACCGCGTCAGTTTCGCCTGACCGTATTCCATGGGGATGATTTCCTGCACGGTGCCCTTGCCGAAAGTCTGACCGCCAAGCACGAGACCGCGCTGGTAGTCCTGGATCGCGCCGGCGAAAATTTCTGAAGCCGAGGCGCTGTTCCGATTCACGATCACGGCCATGGGGCCGTCCCAGGCGATTTCCGGATCGTTGTCGCCGAAGGAGCGGGTATAGCCGTTGCCGAGGCCGGAATAGCGCACCTGTACCGTGGCGCCGGTATCGATGAACAGCCCAACGAGTTGATTGGCTTCGCCGAGACTGCCGCCGCCGTTGTTGCGCAGGTCCACGATGACGGCGTCGACGTTATCCTCCTTCATTTCCTCGATCAGCGCGCGCACATCCCTGGTCGAACTCTTGAAGTCCTGTTCGCCGCGGGACGCGGCTTCGAAATCGAAATAGAAAGTGGGCAACTGGATGATGCCGACCTTGAAGTCGCGGCCGTCGTGGGGCAATTCGATGATTTCCGATTTCGCCGACTGGTCTTCCAGCCGAACCGTGTCCCGGGTAATGTTGACGACGGTGGCGGCGGTTTCGTTAACGGCATTGGCCGGAATCACATTGAGGCGGACCACGGTGCCTTTTTCACCGCGAATCTGGGCTACCACGTCGTCAATCCGCATGCCCACGATATCCTGAATATCACCTTCCGGCCCCTGACCTATACCGATGATGCGATCGCCAGTCTGAAGCTGATTGCTGCGTTCGGCCGGGCCGCCCTTGATCAACTCGACGATGATCGTGTACTCGTCCTCGGTGGTCAATTGCGCGCCGATCCCTTGCAGGGAAAGCGACAGTCCCATATTGAACGTTTCCGAATCCTGCGGCGAAAAATAGGCGGTATGAGGGTCCGACACTCTTGCCACCGTGGACAGGAAGCCCTGGAACGCATCTTTGGAATTGGTTTGCAGCATGCGATTGAGTCGGCCGCGATAGCGCTGGGACAGTTTTTCGCGAATTTCATCGTTATCATCGCCGGCAAGTTTCAGGCTCAGCACGCTGTTCTTGGCGCGCAGGCGCCAGATCTCATCGAGTTCTTCCACGCTGGCCGCATAGGGCGCATCCTCGCGATCGATTACGAGATATTCATCCAGTGTGAAATCCATCTCGGGAATGTGGTTTTCAACTCGATTGATGGCATAGATCAGGCGTTCCAGCAGGCGTTTGTAATACAAATTGTAAATTTCAAAACCCGGCGTCAAGCTGCCTTCGCGCAAGCTGTCGTCGATGTTGTAGCGATATCTGCTGAGATAGTCGATATCCTCGCGGAGGAAGTACAGGTGCTCGCCGTCGAGAGCGTCGATAAAGTTATCGAAAACCATGGACGAGTAATCGTCGTCAATGGTGATGGGCAGATAGTGCTTGGTTTGCAGAACTTCGATCAGTTCCATCGCGGTAGCGCCGAAAATCGGCTCCGGCGTCAGCGGGACATACAGCTCGTCGATCGCTAGCACCAGCGATTCGGCTTCATCCTGGTCCGCGGCGGCATCCTGATCGGCGGTATTATCCTGGCCGAGGCAGAAACCGGCTAACAGGGTGCAAAATACAAACGCTCCGCAGCGAAACTTGTTGAGATTCATGCGATTGGATTCCTTGTTGAATGTATTCAATAGCTATATGCGCAGAATTGGGCAAACCCGTAGCTTAAGCCGGAACCTACAGTTGAATCCACCGCTTATTGCCGCACGCGGCGACAAATATCCAACTCAGCGATCGTGACCGAAATCGGCGGTAATGGCCGAATTCCGCCGTTGCGCGCAATCCCAGACGATTCCGCGAGCCGGAGCGGCATCCACGGCGCCGCCCGCGAGCGGCATTCAGTGAATGCGCTTTTTGCGGGCCGACGCGTGTCTCTCCGTACGTTCGACATCGATATATCGATCGGTAATCGCGCTTGAACCATGTCCGGCGTCGTCGCGCACATGTTCGCGCGGCCGGTGCTTGACGTCCTCGGAGATTCCCGTGTGCCGCAGCCAGTGTACGGTTGCCTCGGCCAACCGATCCGCTTCTTCCGCGAAGCCTTCCGAGCGCATCCCGGCAAGCGCGCGGTCGAAACAGTCCTGCACGATGCGGCGAATCTGGCGGGTACTGGTAACGCCGCCGCCGCCGCGATACTTGTGGATGAGGGCGTTGGCTTCGCCGGGCGCGGGCAGGGGAGACAGACCACGCGAACGGCGATAGCGTTTCAGGGCTTCCAGCATGGCGTCACTGACGGAAATTTCACGTTCCTTGTTGCCTTTGCCAACAGTGACGAACCACCAATTACCTTCCTGGTCGAGCTGGAAATGGCCCATTTGCGGTTGCCAGCGGGGCGATTCCACCAATTCCGAGATGCGTAGATACATGGCGAACAGGGCATTCATGACGAACAAGGTGCGTTCATGGACCGCCGGCTTCTCCGTGGCCATTTTCTTGGCGGCTTCAATGACGAATTCCCATTGCAAGGGAGAGAGCCGGCGGATTCGCGACTGACCCTGGCGGCCGCGCAGATACTTGCTTTTCTGCCGCATTCGCGAGATCGGATTGGTCGTGGCATGGTTTTCCTGAATTAGAAAATTGAAAAAACTGCTAAGGACGCTGAACAGCGATTGCAAGCCTGACTGTGACAACACATATTCGCTACCGTTACTTACATACGGCCGCCAGTCTGGATTCGGCGCGCGCAGGCCGCCGTTGATTATGTAGCGGGCTACATTACGCCTGCCAATCCAGTTAGCGGGCGGATTGCGGGCGAAATCGACATAAGCTTCGAAATCTCGCCGTTGAATCTGCTTGAGCGACTTGTTTCGCACCAGCCAGCACCAATGTAGGAAATGTTCTATTTCGCGGCGATAGGTGCTGAAAGTGTCGGCGCTGCCGCGATAGCTGAAAATGAATTCGCTGGCGAATTGATAATCCACGACCGCGTCCGGCGGCGATTCGCGGAGCAGATGGGAAACGTCGCGCACGGGCGACTTGAAAGGATTCGGCATTTCCTCCAGCGTGTCAAAGAATGGTATCGGGAGTTTTCTGATAGGCATGTGCGGGTCCAGGCCAGGTTGCAAGGCGGATCCTTGTCAGACCATCACCATCCATTTCATCGGGTCGGGCAGGCCGCAACTTTAGCCAAATCTGCTTTAGGCAACACAATATAATGTCCGGTAATCTTTACTAGCGGAGGGGTATCGAGACTCTGTTTAATTCTTCTATGCCACGATCTTTTTTGCCAAAAATCTGAACCATCGCGGAATGTATCGGCAACGGCTCGTCAATGATGAGCGAGTGTCCGATGATCAGGGTATTACTAGCTGCGGTTCGAATCAAGTGGTTAGGTGAGTGAAATCTTGCCGTTTACATTCAAAATCTGAACTTCAGCGTTTGTGTGAGAATCGCGGGTTTCGGATTGTATGGCGCGAAGTTCGAGATCGGCGGTAGGTGGCGGCGCAAGATTGGGCGTGGGAGGTGTTTTGCGGAGGGGTTTGGCCGGGTATCGGCCGGGCTTTACGTGGGTATGGGTGCGGGTGTCTGTTCCGAAAAGATCGAGCGCAGGTGCTTTGGGTAGGGAAAGCGGTTGTCTAACAGGAACGGCGTCGAGTACGCGATTGAGAATATCCTTGGAAAAAACGAGGGCGGCCCGAAGGCCGCCCCCTGTGCTCCGCCACTATGGCTCGGCGCCGCGCGCCTGCAGACTTTATCGCGCCAAAACCAAGGGCAAGGTCGAACGCACGTTCTGCTATGTGCGCCAGGACTTCTTCCTCGTTCACCGGTTCTGTAATCTTGACGATCTCAACCGACAGTTCGTGGAGTGGCTCGACAACCTAGCCTGCCGGAGTGCCAGGGTTTCGTATCACTTCCAGGCCGTTCATGGCGCCGGCTCCTCAAAAATGGTAGTTGGTTCGCCAGATGGGAAGTATCGTGTATATCCCAGAGGGGCTTCCACGGTTCGGTTGAAATCCGCAGTCCAACTGGTGGGCACGATGCTGTCATTTGGCCCGACATCGAAGTGCAGAGTGATGTTGATGGTTTCTCCAGCACGGTTCTGAGTAATCACAATTGCTTGCTGTCCCGGCCCGGTGTATATGCCGGACAGCGGTCCAGCGTTGGCTGGAAAAATGACAAGATCTACACTGGGGCAATACGACAGGATGTTGTGTAGCGCGTTTCTTTCATTTTCGTCGACTGTGAGACCGTACTTCTGTTTCACCCGCACCACGCGATTGGCGAACCAGCAACGGTTGCGGTCTGGAAGCCACTCGGCGGCGTCCTTGGCTCCTTTGGTGTCTCGGTTGGTCGAAGGGTCGGCCAGTGTCAGATTCAGCAAATCCGAGGCAAATTGTCGCTTTGTCTCTGAATCGGCCGAACATAATCCACTGTCGTGCGCCTCGGAACGAGCGATTATATGCTCAATATCTGTTTTACGATCTGAATCGAACCAATCTCCAGTGTAAGGGCTATATACTCCGCCATATGCCTCGACAATCGCGTCTTCCAGAGATTGGGAGTAACTATATTGCGAACTGCTGTAAGACGAGCAGCGATATTCTTCCGTAACTAACAATCCTCGCCATGTCTCTTCGCCGAATGCCGGACCAGTAAAAAGGATAAGTGCAAGTAATACGAGTTTATACACAAAAATTTCTCCGAGTCGTGTTAGTAAAAAAATGCGAACTAGTTATTGTAGTTTCGGCACGTAAGATATCAGAGTAGTAAGTGTCGTTTAGGCAATTTGTTAGCCTTGAACTTCCGTAATGCCGATGACTGAAGAAACACCAGAGAGGGGCTCGATTACGAAGCCAACTTGGTTACTACCATCCTCTGCAAGTTCGATCAGCCATGAGGGAATTGAAACCATATCCCATTTTCCAAGTTGACGCGCCACTCTGGATAGTTTATGAACCTCTTTTGCTACAAGATGATCGATCAATTCACTTATAATGTCATCAATCGGCCAACCCACAGCATCAATGTCGATATTCGGATTTAGCTTGGATTCTGTAACCACAAGTCGAGCTTCAAGCGTTGCACCGTAATCAAAATATCCGAGGTTGCCAGGTGAGCGATAGGCTACTTCAATGTCAGCACCGAATCGTCCGCCACCCTGTACGGACGCGTTTGCCAAACCAACTTTAACTCCACATGGTCCGTCGACCCATGCACGAGCTACGCCAGACAAATTAATTACAGCTGATGTGGAAAGAGTTCCACTCAAAGTAAGATCATCCGACCAAGGATCCACATAAGAAATACTTCCGGCCACATTTAAAATTAACTCTTTAAGGCCAAAAGCACCATTAATTCGCCATCTTATGATGCCGCCTCGATTTCCGGTATCGTACATAATGGCAGGCATTAGATTCTTTGAAACAAACTCTATGAAACGACTTTTTGGCAAATAGACAGCCGCTATAGCTCGACTAACTTTCGTTTCAACAGGCTCAGGCTTCTGATAGGGGAATTTCGGATCGGGCTCTATAATTACATCCACGGGCGGGCAATTCCCAATAGTCATGCGGCATTTTTTCGAAAAAATTATCAAATAGCGGTTACCATAATCAAAAGACAATGGGTTGAATAACGTCAGCCATGGAACCATCCCTTTGATATCAATTGGAGGAAGAGCATTTACAACAAGAGGAACAAAAGAACTTGAGGTTGTTCGAAGAATGACAGTTTGTACTTCGTGCTGGTAGGTGAGGAGAACGGGCTTAGGAACATTCAATTTATGAAGAATGGTTTCAGCTTCCGCCGTAATTTTAGGCTGAACAGTGGCGAGCGGACTTGTCCGCGGTGCCCACCGTAGTTTGCCTGTTTTTTCTGAGTATGTAAGGAAAACATCGATTGGGGCACTATTTGTGACCTTGTAGGTAGCAATAACTTTCGAAGGATTCTTGTAGGGATGAACAGTTACAAGCAAATTTATAGAGAGTTGTGGATATCCACCGTTGATATTGAGATTCAAATCTTTAACGAAACCTGAGTAAGCTAGGCCATAAATCGGAAGTTTCGCATTGCACATCATGGGGTGTGGATTGTCGGGGTATTTTCCAGCCAATGTCCTACTAAAGGTCTCAATAATGCGTTTAATGTGCTTGAGAGAAAATGCTAGTGCTGGTTGCCCCCCAGCAAATTTGTGACAATGAACTTGGAGGTCTGTCGATGACATTTCGAGTAATCCCTCGACCCTTTGGCCTTGATATGATGGGTCGATTGTAGGTTCGTAACAGTAGCATGGGAAAGTCTATGGGGTCAATTGTGAGCCTTGATCAACGACACATGAGCCTGAAGAGAGAGTGCCATTCTAACGAGACATGGGCCTGTAGCGTGGTGTCTAGGATCATCGGAGAATGATCGTGACACTACAGAGTGAGAGGGTTCGTATGCTGGAGGATGTGTATACGTTTCTGACGGGCAGCCAGGCGCCGGATTTAAGTGGTGTTGACCCCGAGGCCGGCTACGATCTAGTGCGCCGCACATTGGTCAGTATCAACTATGATTGGCTGAGTAAACGGGACAAGGGACTGGTCAAGCACGCTTTAGACCACTGGCTGGACTGTTATAGAGACAAGTATTCGAAGGCCTCTGGCTGCCTGAGCCGGAACCGGGAGGAGTTGCTCGTGTTTTACAACTTTCCGGCCAAACATTAGACGCACTTGGGCACGACAAATGTGATCGAATCGGCGTTTGCGACGATTCGCCACCGGAGTTGCCGGGCCAAGAACTGCGAGACGCGGAAGACGATATTGTCAATGATCTATAAGATGGGGATGAGCGCTGAGAAATCCTGGAAACGGCTAAGCGGCTTCTGGCAACTATGGCGAGTTAGAAAGGGCGACAATGCGGTTGTGGACAGGCCGTAGCCCGTTGAAACCGCTAATAGGCGCCTCAAGATAAAGCAATTTACGTAAAGTGTGCCAATAGGGGATCGGTAAGCGAACAGTCTCGTTATGGGTCGATGAGTTGGAAAATACGGTATCAAAAGCGGTGTACGGAAACAATGGCGTTTGGCGGTCCCTATAAGTACACTCCGCGAAATGGAAGGATTGCTGATTGGATATGCGAGGTGTTCCACGGAGCGCCAGGATCTAGAGGTACAGCGTGAGGCTCTGGAGAAGTATGGAGTAGCGCCGGAAAACATCTACGCGGACCATGGCGTATCTGGCGCTCGCCGAGGCAGACCTGGTCTGGACCAGGCTCTTGCTGCAATACGCGGCGGTGACACACTTGTCGTAACTGCGCTGGATCGACTTGCGAGATCGGTTGTCGACGCAAGTGCGATTGCTGAGGCGATCGAGGCGAAAGGCGCGAAGTTGCGTGTAGGAAGTTCGGTGCATGATCCATCGGACCCGATGTCAAGCATGTTTTTTCACTTGGTGTCGGCTTTTGCTGAACTCGAGCGCAGGGTGATTTCGCAGAGAACGAAGGAAGGCATGGCTCGCGCTAGAAAGGCAGGGCGGCTTAAAGGACGTGGGCCGGCGTTAAGCGAGCTTCAGCAAGCTGAGGTAATACGCCTGGTGGAAAACGGAGATCGATCAATTTCCGATATTGCAAAGATTTTTAAGGTGTCGAGAATGACGATTCATCGAGTGATACGGCGAAGGAATGAACGAAAATAGAGGTGAATTATACGGAAATTGCAATTTCGGAGTTTGTTTGCTCATTTCGCTATGCTTTCAGGGACGGTAATGACGAAACGAACGATCGGGAATTTGGATTGGTCTAACCTGGCGTCGAACGCTGGCCCAGGGAAGTGCTTGAAGAGGTCTGCGGCTTGGAAATAGTCGTCTGTGGTAACGAACATGTAGAGTTCGTTGCCAGATGGTACAAGAGTTATCACTTGCTCGAGTGGGGTGACAAGATCGCCGGAGTCGTTCAGGCGGAAAAGGTCCAAATCGATGTGGTCAGATAGATCGGCTACGGTGCTCGGCCAACAGTTTTCATCTTGGACGACACACTGGTTGCCGGATAGCAGGGATTGTCGATAGTTATTTGATGCGGAAGCGACATGAAGCATGGCCGTTGCCGAATCAAGTTCTCGCGAAGTGTTCAAGGATTGCGATTCGAGGGTTGAGTTGATATCTGAGAGCGCTTTATTGACGCCAGTTATAAAACCGAAGGAGAGGTATGAAATGAGCAGGCCTGCAAGAGCAATCGCTATGAGAAAATATTTATTTTTTAGGAGGGTTAGCGGTGTCATTTCGGAAAATTCTCCCTAGGCCGTCAAGCTTTAACTCGCCTGGAGAGAATAACGAAGTATTTGCCGGCATGTAAATGGCGCTCCCCTCACGACACGACGGCCCGGACCGGCCTCTGTGCCGCAGTACGCGCGCCGCGCATTTGCGGATAAAGTGATCAAGGCGTGGAACAGGCTGAGACAGTTGTCGATAGACGAAATCTTGCGCACCAGAGTGCCGTGAAATACTAAACGCAGGGTCGTGCTGAGAGTTAGTGCACAAAACGGCCCTTCCTGGGCGGTGAATATCACTAGATGCCACCGAATCCGGTGGCGATTTTGACTATGGGTGCTTTGTCGACGTGCGCAGAGCTGGTGACCGTCGCCGCGATATCGACGTCACGGTTGCGGTGGCGGTAGTGAAATTCACTACAAGGTGAGCAGATCCGCTAGTGCAGCGTCCCTGGCTTCGACCGCGGCCGCGGCGACCTTGCCGGCGGCGACGTATTGATCGATCTTTCGACGAAGGATTTTTATATCTTGGCGGAGCTGATCGACCTGGTCGAGTCGGGTGGGGTAGTCAGCCAAGGCCGCGAATATCGCCCGGGAGGCCGTGGTCTCGCCGAGGCGCTCCTGTACCTTGTTGATTATGTCTCGATCCTGCTGGGAGCGGATTCTCAGGCTCATGTGCTGCATGGGAAAGGACCTCCTGGTTTGGTCATGGGTGCATTTCGAGCGCTGGCCACTACTCGAGCTGGGAAAAGTGGGTGCAAAAGCGCGCGGCCGCTCCGAAGCCTGGCGTGTGTTTTGGGTGCATTATCGTCGAGCCGCGGTGTTGCCGGCAATCAAGAATGGGTGCAAAAGAGTGCTCGGGCGCCGGCGTCTGTAGGGAATTATGGGTGCAGTTTTTCGGCCGGCCGAGCGGATCGTGCCCGGCGCCGCCGGCGTTGAAGGGATAAATGAGTGCATTTGACAAAATCATTTTGGGTGGGTGGCTACTTGTGCGTACAAGGATTTGTTTCGAGCCGATGCGTGCCGCTCTGATCGCTCGACATCGATGTAAAGATCGGTAGTTGCAATGGAACTGTGACCTGCATCGTCACGGACGTGTTCGCACGGACGGTGCTTGACGTCTTCTGAAATACCCGTGTGTCGCAGCCAGTGGACTGTGGCGACGGCCAATCGTTCGGACTTTTGATGTAATCCGTTTTCAACCATGAGAAGTGCGGCACGGTCAAAGCATTCCTGAACAAGGTGACGGATGTGTCGCGAACTCGTTACTGCTCCGGAACTGTTGAGCTTGTGGATCAAGGGAACTGATTCGCCGTGAGACGGGAGAGGCCCAAGGCCTCGGGATATTCTGTAGCGTTTGAGGGCATCAAGCATTTCATCACTGACGGCGATTTCACGCTCCTTGTTCCCCTTGCCGACGGTGAAGAACCACCATTTGCCATCCTGGTCGCGCTGGAAATGGCCCATTAGTGGGCGCCAGAGAGGCGTATCGACGAGCTCGGAAATACGGAGATACATGGCGAAAAGCGCGCTGATGATAAAGAGCGTGCGTTCGTGCTTGTACGGATTTTCGGCAGCCATGGTTGTTGCGGCTTTGATAACGAAGTCCCATTGCAGTTTCGAAAGTCGGCGGTTTTGTCTTTGTTCCTGGCGGCTGCGGAGATATCGGCTCTTGAGGCGGGCTCGAGATGTAGGGTTCGCGGTCGCGTGATTTTCCTGGATCAGAAAATTGAAGAAACTACTGAGAACAGCAAATAACGATCGCAGGGAAGATTGTGAAAGAGAATATTCGCAGGATGTGGTTACGTAAGGCCGCCAATCTGGATTCGGTATACGGATATTTTCAAGGACGATGAATCGTCTAACGATCGATCTCCCGATCCAGTCCTTGGGCGGGTGACGCGCAAAGTCGACATAAGCTTCGAAGTCAAGTTGCGAGATTTGGGACAGGGGCGTTCGGCGGATGATCCAGCACCAGCCAAGGAAATGTTCGATTTCCCGTCGGTACGTGTTGAAGGTGTCTGGACTGCCCCGGTAGTGGAAAAGGAATTGGCTTGCGATCTGGAAATCGGCAAGTGCGGCCGGAGGGGATTCACCGAGCCATTGGCTAACGTCTTGAAGGTGAAAACGAAAGGGGTTTTGCATGAAATCGATGGAATCAAAAAAAGGTTGAGGGGGTAGATTCGATGGCGCAGAGGAAGGAGCTGTCACTGATTGTCTCCAGTTCAGGAAAAAGCATGGTAAATTCGACACGGTAGTCAGTGCGGATCCACGAAGTCCGGGTATAATGAGGAACGAAGACAATGGAATCAACTGTGAACCGATCATTGGTGATAGTGATTGGGCTGATGATAGCGTCCGCGATTCTTTTGGCTTGGGGAGTGAACTGCCTGATTCGGTTTTGGAGGGGGGAAAAGAGATCGGGTGGATCGAATCTTGTTAAAGGAATTGTTTTTACCTTGTTGGGGTCGAAGGGACTGATCTGGACGTTGAGTTTATTGTTTGGTGCGTAGATGCTTGGCCAGACAGAAATGCAGTTTGGCATGGTCGTGCGAAGAGGCTCCAAGATTGGGGTTTGATTACATGGATTGAGGCGTTGTGTGATAGTTCGTATCGAATTTAATTTTCCGGACGAACTATCATAATGATTTAGGGTGTCTTGGGTAGTTAGATGAGTAATCACCTTGAGATTGGAAATTACATGAGGCCGCGTTCGGCCAGAGATACCACCTGGGAGCTGCCGACGATCAGGTGATCTAGCACACGGACATCGATTGTTTCAAGCGCCACGCGCAGTTTACGCGTAATGGCAATGTCGGCCTGGCTCGGTTCGGCGATACCAGACGGATGATTGTGGGCCAGAATCACCGCGGCGGCGTTGTAGGTGATACAGCGTTCAACAACTTCTCTTGGGTAGACCGCGGCGCCGTCGATAGTGCCCTGGAACAGTTCATCAAGTCGCAGGATGTGATGCTGGTTGGTCAGGAAGATGCAGCTGAAAATTTCGCTCTTGCAATAGCGGAAGCGTGCGCGCAGGTATTCCCTGGTGGCTTGGGAACTGCTCAGCACATCGCGATTTTGCACTTTCGCGTATAGCTGGCGGTGGCCAAGTTCACGCATGGCGGCGAGAGCCGCTGATTTGGCGGGCCCGATATTGGGCATTTTGGCGATGTGGCGCAAATCCGTGGACAAAACGCCGGCGAGGCCGTCGAAGCGGCAAAGGAGATCGCGCGCTAGGTCGAGGGCTGATTTGCCGTTTCCTCCGTTGCGCAGTAGAAGGGACAGTAGCTCGGCGTCGCTGAGGTTCTTGGCGCCGACATCGAAAATTTTCTCCCGGGGCTGCTCGAGCGCCGGCAAGGTGGTTGCGGTCATGGCGGTTTCCTCGGATTGAAAGTCGTGGGTTTCGTGGAAAGGCTTTGGTCAGCTGGAAATGTTGGCCTCGATGACGTACTGCATCAGTTCCCGGGCGGCAGCCCGCATGGCTGCGCAAGGATACTGATCGATGGCCTCGAACGGTTCTTCATCTGGGTGCCTGGTGTCGCCAGCCCATGCGACAAACTTTCCGTCTCCGGTTGGCTCGGCGGTGATTTGTATTTCGATTTTTAGGGTGAGTTTCATATCCTGGTCTCACTTTACAACTGAAAGAAGAGCAAAAAGCCCAGAAAACGCGCCTGTAGCGTTCTGAGAGCGATTGGGGGTATCAGGATAAGGGTCAGGCCACGTTTGTGGCGTGGCGACTCTTCTGTGGTGAATATGACTGATTTGAGCTGGTTGGCATCGGTTGATGGGGCGATCCTCGGCGCGGTGGCCGCCGCACGCGCCCAATCAATCCGGTATGACGGTGTCCGGTGGGCTAGAGCCAGTTTTTAAAATTAGTGAAAACTACTAACATTGGTGTATGTAATGGTGATTCTCACCAAGAGGTGGTAGTGAACGTGCTGCGATCCAGAGGCCGGCCGACGAAATCTACGCGCTAAGTGGCTTGTGAGTAGTGATTTTCACTTTAATCGATATCGGTCGACCAGGTAACGACAAGCGGATGGGAGCCGTAATGGTAGACGCCGGGGGCATCGATCGATGAGTAGGCGATCCAGAAGGACAATGAAACTCCGTCGCCGATTCCCAGTTTCTCGCCGGTGATGGCGTTGGTGACCAACGGCCGTTCGTCGGCGTAATATTGATCCCATTCAAGCGTTGTCCAGACTGATACATCCACGATAGCGCCTTCTTCATATGCGCCGTTTCGGCCCAGAATGACGAAATCGTCGGCGTATCCGAGTTCTTCGAATTCGTACGCGGCCGGCAGCGGACCGTCGGCCCAGGGCTCCCAAAGTTCACCGCGCCGGGCATAGAAGACGTTATCGAGTTGCGCCAGGATATGGACGGCGCCGGCGACCTCGAAGTGCGCGGGATCGAAAACAATCGTGCCGAAGACGTCTACCTCGTTCCAGGGCCGAAAGGTTTCGCGGCGATCGATGCCGCCGTTGGAGGATGCGTAAGTAACGAAGTGGGCATGGGTAAGCGTGTCCGCGGTGGTGGCTGCCGAGATATAGGATGCGCAGCGGCCATAGTCTTGCAGCAGTACAGCCATGCCGCAGATGTCATCGTGTGTGATTCCTGCATAACCATCACCAGGGAGACTCATCAAAGAACTGAGAATTTCGGTATGGCCCAATCCGAGTGCATGACCCAGTTCGTGCCCAGCCAGAGCCATGAATGACTCTTCTCTTCCGACGTACGGACCCGGCTCCTTATTCAAGAAAAAGATTACGGAGTCGGTGATACCTGGAACGGCCGGAGTATTAGCGCTGACCTCATAACGATAACCCCAGGCAGAACCCGTCCACTGGAAAAGGTGCAGATTAGATCGAACTTGCGCGAAACCTCCAGCATTAATTTCGCAATTTTGTGTTGTGTTAAAACGGACGGTGTTCGGCTCATAACCAAGATGATTGCGCTGCCTGATACAATTATCAGGTAGTGATTCGGATGCGGCCTGGAGGTTCAATCCGGCCATGTCATTCCAGTTCTGTATCGCGATCCGAAACAGGTCATCCCAGGTATTCCCATCGGGACTGACGCCCGGCAAATCAATTCGCCAGGTCATTGTCTTGTCGTAAATCGTTACGGGATGGATCAATTCGAATGCATGACCCGGGCGGCAAGCCAGGAACAGCACGCAGGCGATCAACAGGATTTTCACGGGCTTCTTCCTCCGTTGGGCGAAATGCACAACAGAAAAAATACTACCCTAAAGCAAGCCCTTGTGTCACAAATCCGAAGGAGGCCCGATTGTTTCGCTGAAAAGCGTGCATTGCAGGGCTTGGCAAGAGTTGTGACGGCGCAAGACGTAAGCTGCGGCGCCGGGATTGTTACACTCGCCACCGGCATAATCGTCGTTAGGGTCTGGAGTATTGCAGTAGGACATACTGACTGCGCCGGCGCCTATCCATCGGTAAGTGCGATGATAAACACCCAGGCCGGTTGTTGCTCGTGACAGCTCAAGGCAGAGCGTTACTGAACCGTCTTGGAGCGTGCGGTACTGTGTCATGGGAAGCCCATGCAAGACCGTATAACGGGAAGGCGTCCAGTTAGAATAATAGCAATCTACGGTAGGTTCGGGAGGAGGAACGGTAATCTCCCGGCTTTGAGTTTCCGGATTTGGGCAGTCGAGATCGGTTCCCAAATAATTGCGAGAGCGGGTTTGGGTATAAGTGCCCGGGGAAAGATATTGTTCATCCGGAGTCCAGACGCTCCACTGGCCGTAGTTTCCCGGATCGGAACAACCAATGTTGATAGTCTGGGTTTCAGTTTGTGGTGTTGGGCAGTCGGGGTCGGTGCCCAAGTAATCGCGAGTTCGAGTTTGGTCGTGATCGCCGGGAGGAAGCGTCGCGGCATCGGGAGCCCAAGCGGTCCATTGCCCATAGTTGCTCGGATCGGAGCAAACAGGAGGAGGGGGCTCTGCAATTTCAATGGTTTGGACTTCGGTTTCCGAGGCGGGGCAGTCGGAGTCCGTGCCCAGATAATTGCGAGATCGGCTCTGCTCGTGGGTACCTGGGAGAAGCGTCGCGGGATCGGGAGCCCAAGCGGTCCATTGCCCATAGTTGCTCGGATCGGAGCAAACAGGAGGAGGGGGCTCTGCAATTTCAATGGTTTGGACTTGGGTTTCCGAGGCGGGGCAGTCGGAGTCCGTGCCCAGATAATTGCGAGATCGGCTCTGCTCGTGGGTACCTGGGAGAAGCGTCGCGGGATCGGGAGCCCAAGCGGTCCATTGCCCATAGTTGCTCGGATCGGAGCAAACAGGAGGAGGGGGCTCTGCAATTTCAATGGTTTGGACTTGGGTTTCCGAGGCGGGACAGTTTGAGTCCGTGCCAAGATAATTGCGAGATCGGCTCTGCTCGTGGGTACCTGGGAGAAGCGTCGCGGCATCGGGAGCCCAAGCGCTCCAAGAGCCATAGTTGCTGGGATCGGAGCAAGCACCAGGAGTGGGCGGATCGATCACAATGAGTTGGGTTTCCGTTTCCGGAGAAGGGCAGTCGGAGTCCGCGCCCAAATAATCTCGAGATCGGCTTTGCTGGTGAGTGCCTGGATCAAGTGTTGCGGCATCCGGAATCCAGGCGGTCCACGACCCGAAATTGTTTGGATCGGAGCATACCCCGGGGGTGGGGTCTGTAACGTTAATGGTCTGGGTTTGGGTCTGAGAGGCGTCACAGTCGGAGTCGACGCCGAGATAATCGCGAGACCGAGTCTGGGTATGAGTGCCTGGGGGAAGCGTCGCGGCATCGGGATTCCAGGTGCTCCATAGCCCATAGTTATTGGGATCTGAGCAAACACCAGGAGTGGGCGGCTCGATCACAATGAGCCGGGTTTCGGTCTCCGGAGAGGGGCAGTCCGAGTCTTTGCCCAGATAATCGCGAGATCGACTTTGCTGATGGGTGCCTGGGGCAAGTGACGCGGGGTCGGGGGCCCAGTTACCCCAGGCCCCATAGTTGTCTGGATCCGAGCACACAGGGCCAACAGGTTTTGTCCCCGTCAATCTTTTGCGTTCTGTTTCGGCTTCGCAATCGCCGTTGAGATCCTCGCGAGTGCGGTCTGCCCAGAATAATTGCCCGTCGTTAATCGTCTCGGGGTCTGGATCCCAGGCGGACCATTGTCCCCAATTGGCAGAGTCCGGACAGCTTAAAGTTGGGTCTGTAGGCTGTTGGTCGCCGATTGCTGGCCGGGAGTCTGATTGGGATGTTGCGCAAACGGTCCAGGGATCGTTGCTGGGGGTGCCTTGGCGGGCGCGTGTTTGGGTAAATGCCTGGCCCACGGGTATGGTGGATGGATCCGGAGACCAGGCGGACCATTCTCCCCATTCGGTTTCACATGATTGACTGCGGGTGGTCATTTGCGTGTCGCAGCCACCAGGCCAGGCCAGAATGACATCGCCGCTGGACGTGACATGTGTGGCCGGGGAAAGGGTGCAATCGCTGCGCTCGGTGAAGCCGACCAGGTTGGATCCCTGTGTGGGCGCCAGATACCAATCCGACCAAATTTCTGAGTATTGGTATGCAGAGGCGTATGATCGCCTGGGACTGGAGAACTGATCCGGACCCGAATTATAAAAGTGGCCCGGGTCATGCAGGAGAATCACCATGGCGCCAGGACTATTATCGGCGTGCGGGCGGTTTTCGAACCGAAAGCAATTCTTGCCGGTGGGGCCGTCATCCGGCGGCGTGAAATTGCTCGGTGAGTAGGAACAGATTTCGGTGTCGTTCTGACCAGGCGGCACGAGCACGACTTTTGGGTCTCGATCGGGATCAGTCAGATCCTGAAAACGGGCGGTATCACCTGTGCGCGTTACGGGTTCTGGCCATGATTCCTGGGCGATTGCGTTATCGACCAATAGGCAGGTGGACGCAAGTACGGCCGCGATGACGGATAGGGCGGTAAAGGGGTTGAGGATATGGATGTTTTTCATAGCAGGTTCCTATTGCACGATGCGCAGATCATCGGTTGCGAGCGTGGTAATAATGGCGCTGGGCGCATTGATGTTGCCGAGTTCGCTCAATTCGATTGGGGCTATTGGGTCGCCCACGGTTGCCGAACGGGAAATGATCATGCCGGCATTGGAGATCGTTGTGGAATTGATGGTGCCGGCGTTAGTGAGGTTGCCACCGGACAGATCGATGACGGTAGGTTGTGCGGTCTGAGTCTGTATTTGCTGGAAATCGAATGTAAGAACGCCGGTAATTCGACGAGTGGCATCGAGATCGAGCAGAGCAAGATGTTCGCCGTCGATGCCGGGGGCGGCATAGTTGACGTTAACGCGTATGTCGGCGAGGTCAGTGTTGTCGATCGCGGCGAGGCCGCCGAAGGCTAGTGACAGGGAGTTAGCCTGGGCAAGGTCCGGCGCTTGGGCGCTAATGGTAATCATTGCGCCGTTTGGTATGGTCTCTATGGTCAGGCCATAGCCGTTTTGATTCGCGCCGGCGGCCATGAAGTTATTGGCGATGAGTTCGTCCATGTCGTCAGGCCAGCAATTGGCGCGAGCAGCCAGGCAGGCAGCTTCCTGGGCGTCGACCTGAGCGCTGTAAAATGATTTTGCCGCTTGTGCCGTTTCGTTAATCTGGGACACAGTGGCGTTTCTGAGCAAAGTGAGTTGCAGACGAGTGGCAATAGGCGTTAACTGAATCATGATTATGGAGAGGATGAACAATGCAAGCGTTGCTCCGAATAACGTAACTCCGGACTGGCGTTTGACGAGTTTGCTAGGCGGCCGAGGATCAGAAGCAGGTGCTGTTGGCATTGGTTTCTCCGGTGGTATTGACGACCATGTTTGGTAGTGAGACCAGGCGGCCGCGCGAAATCGGTATGGCGAGGCGGTTCGGTGGTTGAATCTGTCCACCCAGTACGAATTGGATTCGGCGGCGAATTGAGAGGTCGTCGATGATGACGAGGGTCGCGGATTGGTTGGGTCCCACCTCATATTGCCATGTAAACAGGTTTATGGCGGGATCGATGGCGTTCATAGTCGCTGGAAAAACATTGGTGTCGGACAGCACAGCGGCGGAATCGTGAATAGTGCCGGGTGTCTCGTCGCAATGCAGCGCACGGTAGTGCTGCAGGGATTCTCTCAGTGAATACGCGGCGATGCGGATAGTCGTTGTGTCAAAAAACGCGTACATAGCAGGCGTCGCCAGAACGATGGCCAGTGAGGTCAAGGCTAGTACCGCGGCTGCGCTGGGAATCGTCATGGTTCACTCAATGGTTGCGGTCAAGACGCCTGCGGCGCTGCAGGCGGTCGGATTGGCGGCTATGAGCCAGGGATAATTGATGATCCGCTGTCTTACGTATTGGCAAGAGGCCTGATCGGGAAACGTGTAGCTGAGTTGCCAGTTGGTGCCCGTAACCGCGATGGTAATGGGGGTGCCGTATACGTTGTTTGCATTTTCGATTGTGGTTTCCGCGATCAAATTTGTCTGGTCAAGCCCGGTGTAGACAAATCCCCGGATTACGCCCATTTGATGCATGGAATTGAGCCAGTAAGTAACCTCGTTGAATGCTGATTGATTCCGCTGGTCCGCGGTCAAAGTGATATATATCGCATAGGAAGAGAAGGCCAAAGCGGCGGCAATAGCGAGGTAAAACACAGCGCTAGCCATGGACATGCCAGCTTGTTTTCGGAGGTTCGGTCGAAGTTTTTTCATAAAATTATCTCCTTCAGTTGTAAACATCAGTATGTGTCGAGTAGTTGCATTCCGCCGCCCAGCGCGAGAACCATCGCAAAAACCAACAAAATGCCAACCAGTGAATAAAGCATCAATTTGGTGGATTGTGAGAATCGCTTGAGTTGCAGGCGGGTTTTCGCGGTGAGCTGATCTACTACGGCGCCTGCGGCGGCGTGGTGTTCTTCGAGGGTGTTTGAGGCGGTCAATCCGCGATATAGAGACATCTCCGCCGCGGACAGAATATCGGTGCTGGCCAGTGATTCGCGTAATGTGGAGCCGTGCGAGAGCGAATATCGTATGGCGCTAAATTGTTTCTGGCGTAGGGGAGTGGCCCCATACATGCGAGAAAGCTCGTCAAAGAGGGAGGGAACATTGATGGCTGCGCCGCCCTTTGCCGCGGAGCTGGTCAGAATGCGGAAAGTAGTGAACAGGTCAATCGCATACAGAGAGTCGTTGAAACGATAGAGACCAAGACGTTTGAGTTTTTGTCGAACTGCCGAGGTGCTGTTTTGATACGCGAGGTATAAATAGACGTTGAGGCCGATGGTGATCAAAATCGGGTAGCGGTAGACAGTGAGGAATTCACCGATCGCGTAAAACTGGCTTGTGGAAAAATCGATGCCCGCGGTAACCAGCGAATCGTTGTACGAATACAGTGCGCATGCGGCCGTAATCAAAAGGGCAAGCGTAATCCATTCGGCGGCCAGTGAAAGGAAAACGGCGTGATAGAAGCTGATGGGGGTTTTGGGATTGATAATGTGGTCGATGAATTCATGCACACTGTTGTGCCGTTGCGCGAGCACCAGGAGTTCGCTACGTCGAGCGCCCAAGTAGTAGGCGTAGTTTTCGGCAAAAAATTGCGTTGTGGGACTCAGGGATCGGCGAGCCAGCTCGCGGATGTATCGATTTGCGTCTGTTTGAAGATCTCTGAAGATAGCTGGATAAGTGCGGCCGCTGCGCAGTTGGGCGGAAACAATTGCCAGGAAAATGGCCTGATCGTCTGAATCAAAGAGAATCTGACGAGTAACCCAGCTTCCTATTACTGAGGCCATTTTCATGTTGAATTTTTCCGTGGCAGGGATGTAATTTTGGTTTTTGAATCGTGCATGCGCAGCAATTTGGATTGGGTAAAGCGGCCGAGTTCACGCTCTGCGTGATGTGGATCGATTTCTCCCCGCAGCACGCGGTCGCTGGCATGGTGGTGGATATTGGTTATGCCGTTTTCTTTGGCATATTTAAACCAGGGGAGGGGATTGGAATCGTAGAGTATTTTTCGCGCGAGTTGCAGCACCTCGGCGGTGATTTCAACGGCCTCGGCGATCAATATCCGAGAAACAACGCCAGTGTGATTACAAGCGGAGCAGCCGGTAGAATTGTGATAGCGAATTCGCGAGAGGCGGTCTTCACCGAACAGCAGTCTCCAGCGCGCGTTTGTGTTCGGCTGCGGAGACGTATCGAGCGAGCATTGATCGCACAGCCTCGGCATTAGTCTTTGCGATATGAATCCGCGCAGAAAACCCCAAGAAACAATTTCTCGTCTGGAAAGATCGAACAGCCGTAAGCGCTCCAAGGCGGCGACGAAGTCGGTGGTATGCATTGTGGTTATTACCATTTTTCCCTGACTCGTAAGCTGGAGTGCTGCGCGGGCGCTGGATTCGTCTCGCATTTCCGTTAGTGCGAGCAGGTCGGGATCTTGCCTGAGTGTCGATCCTAGATATTGCTTCAGGTGATGCTCTTTTCCGCCCGGATATTTTTCCGACAATTCGAAATGAGCCGTTAGGTCAAGATGAGTCTCAATGGGGTCTCCTATTTCGATGATATGGACGTCGGATGGCATTAGGGCCAACATTGAGGATTGCGTTGAACTTTTGCCGCTGTTTGTAGGCCCATTTATGCAGACTAATCCCGCGCGAGCTGAGAGTATGGACTGGATAGTGCGTTGCTGCTGGTCGGTGTAGCCGGTCTGGTTGAGCGTGCGGATTTCCAACGGATCACGAATCCGCGCGACGAACATGGTACCGCCGCGAATTTCGGGGGCTTCGGTTATTCTAACCATGTAGCGGGCGCCAGCGGCGGAGTGGTAGAAAGAGCCGTGATTGATTGCATTTTCGGTTCTGTGAATGTGTTTGTGCTTGTTCCAGATAGAGCGAATCAGAGTATCTCCGGTGTGGTAATCCCAAGCATTAGTTGCCACCAAAACACCGTTGATTCGCATTCGAACCGACGTTCGTTTGTTGTGGTTATCGGTGAGTATGTGCAAATCACTTGCGCCACGATCGATCATGTGATCCAGCAGCTCATCCACCATCTCGTTCGACTCTTCGGTCGGGTGGCTTGCCACGGCGCCAGCCGCGTCTGATACGTTGCCGTGTTGGGAGTCTGAGTGAGATTGTGAACGGTGCGCTTGAAAGCTTTGCCAGACGGCTGAGTCAACTGGATGTATATCCGGGGTCACGGAATAGTTGCCTGGCAGGCCGCGAATCAACAACACAATTTCCTGCAAGGATCTGCGAAAGGAAATATCGTGGGAGTGTGTGAATTTGCGGAACCACACGTTCCAGCTTGAATCAACGAAGACATCGAGTGCGCGTTGCTCGATGAAGAGAGCGATTTGTGGACAATCCGCTGGCGCGAGGGCCTTTAGCCTGTTGTAGTCCATTATGGGTTCGTGATTATCGGTCATTGCACGTTTCCGGCTTCTTCCCAATGCCATGGTAGGCGGCGGATCTGTCCCTCGTGCTCCAGCACGATTCTTTGGATCGGGTTGGTTTCGCTTCCTTCGGTTTCGACGCCCAGCAGAGTGATTGATGCGCCATTAGGATCTGTTATGGATTCACCAGGCCAGAGCACGTGGCGACGGCGATTGATAGAGATGATGGCCTTCTCGCTTTGTCCCCAGTCGGTTTCGGGCTGGGCGGTGATAGGGACGATGCTGAAAGCAATGGGTGGAGGCGGCGAAGGTGGAGTTATGGGGGCCTGATTAACGGGCGCCGGCTCAGGCCGTGCAGAGACATTGGGGAAATCGGGCGAGTCTAGCTGTTGCGTGGGCTCGGGATCAGGCAGTTCATCGGGCGGTGGCGTTGCCGGTGCTGCGTCTTGGAGCATAGTGAAAAGACTTGCCATACGGACGTACAGCTTGTTGTCCTCGGGCCGGAGACTTTGGAGCAAGTTAAGGAAGGCCTGATCGTGTCCGTTAGCGGCGATTTGGTCCAGAAGGACAACCAGATCCCGTGCGAGCATGGCCGTGGAATGGTCTGTTGCGATTGCCATCCGCAGGTCTGTATTGATTGGCAATTGCAGTATTTCCGTGACTGTTGTGGCGTATTCAGGTGCTGAAGACGATGTATCGGTAACAATGGGAGCAGGTACAGATAACAGCGGTTGGTCTGTGGTCGCCGGCAGCGGTTCGTTGGGGGCGAAATCTATTTCGGGTTCGGGCGAATCCTGGACGTTGATTGAATCTTCTGGAAAATCTGCAATGTCGGTTTGGGGCGCCGCATTTATCGCTTGCAGCGCTTCAAGCAACGATTCGGGATCGGCCGGCGCGGGGGGTGGGTCTTGGGCGTAGGCGAGGCCCATCATGACACCGGAGAGAAAGGCAATCAGCGCTAACAAGAGCAAATTCAAGAACAGAAAATGTCGTGGCTTTGAATGTTTCATTGTGGTTGTCCCGAGATTTGAAGCGTTAGCGTGCTTTCATTGGGCAGGATGCCCGCACCATAGGATATGAATAGGGTGTCGACGCTCGCCGGGCGACCGCGCAAGGGTTCAGCCAGGTGGCGTAGAGCGGGATATCCGGGCAAAGAGGAAACGAGCACAATTTGGCTGGTATTGCGACCGGCCGCGGATGTCGGATCGCTCATGGTGTAGTCGAAGGACGCCAATTCTGTGGCGTGCTGCAAGGCGAGGAGCGTGTCCGCGTATGGCGGCAGCGGGAAGATGTTTGGGGAAAAGGCAGTTTCGGGCGCCTGGACGCGCCATCCGGAGGCGGTGAACGAGATCGTCAAATTGGCCGACGTGGTATCGGCGATTAGTTGTTGGAGTGTCGCGGCGGGTGGAATCGATCCTGCGATGATAACGCCGTCGCCGGCACGGTACTGGACCGTGCGCAAATACTTGTCCGCGAAATAGCTGAGCTCCGGCAGTAGGGAGTCGAGATACAAGAGCTGATGGTATGCAAGATCAGAGCCCTGAGGTGGCCCTAAGTCAATGATCTCCGTTATTGGCAAGGGATCCGAGGAAAAAAGTTGATTCACGAGAAAATATAGAATTGCCATGCTAAGCGCGGCCGCACCGGCAATTCGATAGATGAGGCCGGATGTTGGCAGTCCGTTTCGTAGCAACTCGTAGGAGATTCGCCGCAGCTTGTATTTGGCGAGGGAATTCGCGGTAACGGTAATGCCGGGGACAGTATCAGTGAAGCGTTCGGTGTAAGCGCCGGCGGCAAGCACGATACAGGAAGCATCGGAGAGCAACGAAACCGCTTCGGTGAGCTGTATGATTTTTTCAGACCCTGATTCTATCGTGCGGAAATCCTGGGAGTATGTTGCCTGATAGACGCATGCGTCGAATGGCAACAGGATGTAACGAGCGGACTGCGGGATCTCAATATCCTGGAGAAGATCGTCAAGCAATAGTGAAGGCACCGCGCCAGGGAACGGTGCGATGAATGCCTGGTTTCCTATGATGCGCGCATAACCGGCATTCAAGCTGGCAGCGTATCTTGCGGTTTCGCGTCCGCGAGCAAGTCGCGATCCTTTCGGCAGTGTCTGGTATGGAGCTCCGAGGATCAGCGATACGCGCTGACCATTGATCGCGTCGTCAACTTGTTGGAGAGTGTTAATTGATGAAGGCGTCATGGATTACCCTTTACAATAACTGGGCCGTCACGGCGATGATCGTCTGTTGTTCCGCTTGATCGGATGCTCTGGAGCCGCCGAGCAATCCAAAAGCGTTGTTCGCGGTCTCGTCGCTGATTGATGTTTTCGTCACATTGGCAATGAGTCTGGTGTCTCCGTCGCTCAATGACATTTGAAAAAGACGGTGCTGAGAATCGGTGGTGGGCAGCGTGCCGGCGATCGCCGAGGGGCCGGCGCCGAATTCGTATGAATTGAATTGGACGAGTTGCGCCAAGGAGAAACCCAGTCTCACATTGATCGTTTGGGCAGCAATACTCGCGATGACATTCAGCGCTATTCCGGTGGATAGTTGACTGGTGCGAATCTGCGGCGCTAGCGTCGACAGAGCGCCGCCAATCTGATTGCCCGTGCTTACCTCAGAGACGTAGGGCAGCACTCGCTCATCGGCAATTGATGTTGGAATGTTATTCACCAACTCGAATCGCTCATGCAAGCGAATCGAAGTCTGACCCTGGGTTTC
Source organism: uncultured Pseudohongiella sp. (assembly GCA_951812715.1). Taxonomy (GTDB): domain Bacteria; phylum Pseudomonadota; class Gammaproteobacteria; order Pseudomonadales; family Pseudohongiellaceae; genus UBA9145. The sequence goes on from OX638323.1 coordinate 201,448, forward strand.
GAGCAAGCTGAAAAGGAGATTACTGGCGTCATAGGCATTGCCTTCTTGTGTTGTGAAATCGAGCGTGATGCCGTTCGGGTCGGACAAGTCGAATTCTGGCCCGGTGATCCGTATGCCCGAGGATATCGCGGCCTCACGCAGCAGAGAGAGATCGATCGAGCGTTGGTTGCGGTCAGAAAACGAGAGTTCGAATACGGTGATGGTGAGAATTACGCGACCAGTAGCCCCGCGGTTGAAGTGGTCGATCAGATCCGCTACACGAACGTGTAGCGAAGGCGACGCAGTGACGGTGACCAGATTGCTAGCTGGAATGATGGTGTATGTGCCTCGGGGTCCGGTGGCTGAAAGACTAAATCGCGGATTGGCATCGAAAAGCGTCTGCACCATGGTTGCGGGAGGGTCGATTGTCAGGATCTGGGAGAGCGAATTTCCCAGCTCCTCTAGCGGATTGAATTCGATCGCCAGATTGTTTTCCGGGCTGTCGGCTGACAGGCCTTGTGACAATCCACCTGCGGCGCCGATATTACCGGTCGATGCGGGAATTGGAGAGTTGATGGCGCGCGCCGGAATCGATGCTTGAAGGTTGCCGGGTATGGTGTGCAGCAAATAGTGGCGTGTAGGAAAATCAGTAACGAATAGAATGCCGCCATTCTGGGACCAGGACCAATTTGCTTGGGTGGTGATGTAATCCAGGTGCTCGGCAATGGTCTGATTGCCCTGCGGAGCGATGACGATGATATTCGGCGCCGGGTGGCGGAGATCCCAACGTATCGCGCGACCTTGCAGCAGATTGCGCACAGCGTCGACAGGCGTGGTCTGGTAAGTGCCACTGACGACATCGCCGAGCCAGGGTGCATCTCGTGGAATACGTATTGGCCGCGGCCGCGGCGTGGGCGTTGCCGGCGCCTGGTCCGCAGTTTCTACTGTTTGGAGCAAGGTTTCGATCTCGGCGGCGATATCTTCCATAACAGGCATCTGGTCGTGTGCTGGCGGGATGCGTGCGCAGGCGGCCAGAGCCAGGGGAAGCAACATGATGCATGTGACTGGGAGTTTCATGGCGAGATTCCGTTAACGTTGAAGATACGGCGGGCGGCATCATATTGGCTTTCGAGGCCGTAATGTATGCGTAACCACTCGATAACAGGCAAGAGGTCCGGTCCGGGCAAATCGATGGCGACGCTGTCGTTGAGCCGGAAGTCAAAGATGTGCTGTTGGTCGCCAGCGAGCCAATGCAAAAGCGTGACGTCGCACGCCTCGAGCCCGAGCTTCAGTGAATAGCGCAGATTGCCCGGTCTCAAGACCAAGGGTTCAGCGCAGGCGCTAGTATTGTGAGAAGGCGGAATGAGCATGGTGTCGGCGCCGGATGCAGTTGGCGTGTTTAGGGTTGATTCGGCAACAGCGGCGTAGCTGACGGTTTTCATGGGTCGGATCGACTGGTTGATTGATGCTGGGGAAAGGTCGCTGTAAATAATCGGAGGAGAGGGTTGGCCAAGTGGTTGAATGAAAACAGCGCGCTGATTTGAGCTCGATGCACAGCCGGTCAGAATCAGGGCGCAAATCAGGATTCTCATGGTATGAGCCTCAAATATTCACCAGTTAGCGGAAATGCATAAGGATTCGAATGTGGACCGGCGTCGCCGGCAAAGCGAAAAGAGATCAAACGATTGGCCGGGTCAATGACGAGCTGGGCTTCTGGATACAGTGCGCCGGCGATGATTGCCTCGGCGGGCATGATCCCTTGTGAAAAGATGCGGGGATTGGGGGGCCATTGGGCAATTGTGTTTGCTTCGGGTGGCGCCGGGGATTGCAGCGCGATAGCGTAACCGGTTCGAGCAGTGAGATAGTTTGCCATTTCGCCAATGGTCCGGAATGCGGCGAGATCGCGGGTGCGCACAGGCACGGTGAGTGGGTGCAGAGCAAAATTCGGCATTGCGCGCGGTGGTGCTATTGGCGATTGCGATGGCTGAGAAACACACCCACAGAGAACTGTCGCGATGACCGCGTAGAGAATTGGTTTCATCTGCCGATGCCTCCAAAATTGACGATCGGGCGCGCATCGGGCCAGGGCTCGATCGCAAGAGGGAAGTCCACCAGCAGACGGAGACGCGTGCCGGGGGGGATAATCGTGGTCGGCACGATGGAAGCATATTGCTGTGCCAGCGGTTGGAAGGATTGTCCTGTTTGTTCAACCACACGTGAGGTTGCCTCGTCGCGGGAGCTTTGGGGCTGACCGTTGTCGACGGCGAGCGCTGGGCCGATCGAAAAAATAGCAAATGCTACCGTGCCCAGCGTGCGGGCGAGGAAATGGGATTGCGTGTCGCCGGCGACGCCGCCGGCGCCGGCCGCGTCCAACGCGGGAAGAGCCAGGGTCAGAATTTGCCCGTCTGGCCGAGTAAGGGTGTCGGCTACTAGGGCGACCCTATTCCGTATGATTGCATTGGCTCCGGAGTAGGCAACGACGTGGCCGGTGATCGTGGAACCGGGAGGGATAAGTACGTGACGGATGGAGGCGTCGAAAACTGAATGTGTGACGTGGCCGATCCAGGTGGTGGCAAAATCCGAATTGATTTCGCTGGTGAGCATGACCGGAATCACGGCGCCAGGTAGCAGGGTGCGCTGCGGATCGTGGTAGTAGGATGGCCCGGGTTGGTCGAGCGCTGGCGCGTCGGCTTCGGGTGTCGGGCCGCCCGCCGTGGGATTGAAGGATTCGATGTCGATGTCGGCGAGAGCTTGCAGAAAACTCGAGCTGGAGGTATCGAGATCAGGCTGGCTCGGGAGCTCGGGCCCGGGATCGGTAAATGGTCCTGGTACGCTGTTCGGTCGGGTTTCAGTTTGGGCCAGGATCATCACCGACACGTTGCCGTCGATCGGGGCTGACAGGGCGTCCCTCATTGCCTGGTTTTGGTCTCCGTCTCCGGGCGCCAAGGTGACGCCGAACGGTGTATCGAGTGTGAACAGCGGGTCGGTGAGCGTGTCTTCGAGAGTTGTGATCTCCGGGACCGGCGGCGGGGCTGGATCGTCAAAGAGCTGTTCGCCGGACAGGAGGTTTCGCGCGGTATTGGAGAGTGGCGTATTTACATTTGTTTGCGCCGGCGTTTCGGGCGGCGGCGGCGACGTAAACAGGCTCCTAATCAGTGAGCCGCCGAACAGGAAGAGCAATCCGATGACAGCGATGATTAGCGCCAGATTGCGGCGGCCGCCTGGGCGTTCATCGACCGTATCGCGATTTTCGATTACGTCGGTCATGGCTGGATCCTGCGGATAATCGCGGAGGCCGCTTCGGCGGCGCCGGACAAGCGGAGACTGTCGTAGATGCCCGTTACGGTGTACAGATTAAGCAACGGGTCGTAGGCGGTCTGCACCAGTTGGCTTTCACCGGCAAACTGACCGTGTATCGCTATGAGACCAATCGCGGGCATATCTGCGACTCGGATGAACGTTCTCACGCCGTCGTCGTGGACAGACAGGATCGATTGCGCCAACCGCGCGGAATATTCGTCGTCATCGTCTGCGGCGGACCAGGCGTAACCGGCGTAAATGCGCGAGTGCATTTCGTTAATGCGGTTGGAAGCGGCCTGTTGAGATGCAGCCAGATCTCCCGCGAAGTCATTGCGCAGGCTGACAATCTCCTGGCGGAGTTGATCAAAGCCGGGTATCGAGCCATTGTCGAAGGAGCGGGTCAGTTCTTGCTGGAATAACGCGTCAGCGGATAATTCGACCATCGCACATGTGTAGCCTGGCGCGGCAGCCCGGACCAGAACGAAGTCCCAGGCGCGCAGATCAGTATCGATAACGCTGAGAGAGGTTTCGGCTGCCTCTGCGGCTAGTGACGCGGATTTGAGCCAGATGTGCGGGCTTTGCGGCGCGAATGTGGCCTCCCAGAGCGGGCCGCCGCCGAGTTTTACGGTTTGAACAGGCACCGGCATTTGCAATCTCAAGTCGGCGAACGGTGCGACTTTCAGCGTCACGATATCGCCCTGTGTCACCGATGACTGGTGACATCGTGTGGTCGGCGTGATTCCCAGCGCGGAGGTTTCCGGATTGGAAAAACGGCTTGGGAGGTCATCTGTGTGCGAATCTAAATCCGTTGACAATGAGTTGGGTGTGCTAACTGAATCGTCCGGATTGTCCTGGTTAGGCGGTTGGGCGCTGGCCTCGTCGATAGAGACGGGCGTCAGAGCGGCCGTCAATAACAGGGATATGACTGTGTGTTTTAGCATGAGGAATCCCGGGACTGGTCGTCGGCCAGGCTGTAGGAAAGCAATGTGAGGCCTATGGGGTTTACGTTGAGGGCTTGCATCGACGCGGAATCTACGTCGCCGATCGCGGCGATCTTGGCCGGATCGATATACCAGGAGATCGGCACGATTTTAGATTCTTGGCGCAGCAAGGCGCCGGAGTGGCGATCGCGAAAGTCGAAACGGAGGTACATTGTCGAACGAATGACCTTGCCGGCAGAGAGTGTGTCTATCTGAGGAGAGACGTCCTCGAGATGATGCAGCGCTTGTACTACGGGCTCGACAATTGGACAGCCGACACAGTCAAGATAATCTTGAATGAAGCGGGGCGCCTCGAATTCGTTGATGAACCGCTGGAGTTCCATGGCGCCCATGAACAGTGCCGCGACATTGTAGTCGGCGACGATGGTGGCGGGATGTTCGCGAAATCTCGCGACGATGGCCCGTCGCAACAATGCATCGATGGTGGAAGCGAACAGACTGAACGGCTGTTCGGTATCGTTGAAAGAGACATGATAACTGCCGTTCGGGTGCAATTTGACGAACGCGATTCGAATTCGTTCAGTTCTGTCGATCGACAGCAGGGTGACAATCAAGAACAGGGACAAGACGGTTTGCGCCAGACAGACGATCACGAGCGCGTGTGCGCGAGCACCAACACTTGCGATTCGGGCGAGGAGGCCTGATGTGGAATCGGGGTACAGTGGAGGCATGGCGCCTGGTTTGGGATTGACTGTTTTTGTTTTCATGCCGCTTTGTCCGGGGCAGCCTTACCGGCACGATCCTGGGCCAGCCGATCGAGGCCGGCAACGAGACCGTAATCGACGATGTATTTTCGCCGGGCTGCCGCTGTTTCCGGATCGGAGCGCAGCAGCAGATCGGTCCATGCGTCCGTGCGCACGTCGGCGCGGCGTGAGACGCCGGCCTCGCGCTGGATAACATAAATCTCTCGGCGGGGCACCAATGATGCGATTGCCGAGATTTCGCCCGAGGTCAGTCCGAGTACTTCGCGATACTGTGTTTCGGGCGGGTTGGGTTGGGCGGTGAACATCAGCGTGCCGGCTGCTGAACGGAGAGCCTCCCAACCGTCGACTTGGGAAAACTCGGCGAGGGTCTGTGACCAGAGCGATACGGTAACGCGCCATTTATTCCAGGTTCTAGCGCCACGAACAAGCCACTTGCAAAATGCGGGATCGGACAGTGGTACATGCGCCTCGTCGATGTCGAGGAATTTCATAGCGCCACGGCAGGTCTCGTCCTCGAATACCTGGGCGACGCGATAAAAGATTTCAGCGTAGGCGATCTGGCGCGCGGTTTCGGAGTCGCGCAACGCGGCGAAGTTAAACACCACAAACCGCGCGTCTGTGATATAAGCGTCGGCCGGCTGGTCGACCAGGTAGGACCATACGCCGTCCCGTTCGCGGCCGGCGGCCGGATCGGCACGCAGCCAGCGCGAAAGACGCTGCGAGATCGAGCGCGGTAAATGAGCGGCGAAATGACTCAGGCTGCGTTGATCGGCCGGACTTTCAAGCACGGCGCGAGTGGCGCGGTCGATCGTTTCCCTGTCGTCGGTGGTCAGTGGCGTATCCTCGCCAGCGAAAAACATGCGATCGAGCTGTTGGATCCAGTGATCGGCCCAGGCGGCATCGTTCGGTCCACGCGCCGAGGCGAACAAATTGAAACCGGCGGCGCGGGATTGCTGGTCTCCGATGGCGAAATAGGCGGCGTCGTCCGCAAGCAATTCCGCGAGCAGCTCGGTGCCCGGGTCGATGTCGAACGCAAAATAACGAGAATCCTCGTATTTGCGGGATTGGAGCGCGAGCAGATTTTTCAGGTAGGTTTTGCCGGACCGGGTCGGCCCGATGCCGATCGCGAGGCCGCGGCCGCCGACGCGGGCAAAGTAGCGGAATACGCCGCGGTCAGCGGTAGGGAAAACGTCAAGTGGTTCTTCACCGCCTTCCTCGGTGGGTCCTGTGGCGCGCGCGTGAACGATGGCCAGGGAGGCATTCTGGGCGGAATTGGTAATGAGCCGCCTGATGCCGCGGCCCGAACCGGTGGGCAATGCCGCTGACCAGGCCGTGGCCAGTGCGGAGGATTCCCACACCAGGCGCCCGCCCGCGGCCTGACAAGCGCTGTGCAGTGTGCGGGCACGTTCTGACAGGGTTTCCGCGTTGTCGGACCAGATCAGGATATAGCACTCGGCGCTGGTCCATTGCACATCGAGTGCGTCGGCGGAGTCGAGTTCCGCGAAGCGGGCTCTCATGCGTGAGGACAGGTGTTCTGGGGGTCGCTCCGAGGAATTGATGCCTTTTAGAAGGTCTGACAGGGATGTCGAAGACCTTTGTAGTTCCCTGCGTTTGGTTTCAAACAGTAAGCTGGTTTGTAGGCCTGAAAGTCGTCGCCAGCGGAAACTAACCGTATGCGGGAAGGGCAAATCGATCAATGGCGGCGTGGCGCCTGTCGCCCAATAACCGGGACGCGCCAGGCCGTGATTGACAAGCGCCGCCGCGCGGACCCAGATCGGCGCTACGCCATCGAGGCGCAGACATTCGACGCCGCCGAATTGTACGCGCGAGATGTCGCCGTCCGCGAGGATCGGCGCCAAATCAGGATAGTCATCCAGATCCATCGCAAGACCTGAATCGTGCATGGCCGATTCCGGCGATATTTGCAATCGAATAGCGGCAAGCATCTGTGTTGGCGAAAGAATGCTAGCCGTCGTCAGCGAGGACCAGCGGGCAGCCGCTACTTCCAGCGCATCGGTCAAGATCGTGGATTTGTGCGCCAGGTCGGCCGCAAGCAAACGCACTGTATGATCGTTGGACAGTGCGTTGCGAATGCCGGCGCGAGCGTCGCGCGAAAAAGGGAAGAGAACGACGTTACGCAGGATCGTGGGCAATCGGACGCCATCGAGCGCGTCATCAAGTGCTATGTCGAACCAATGCAGGATTCGCGTGTGCAAAAACTCATGCCGTGACAGATATCGTTGTCGCTCGAGTCGCAGGCGATCAGCCAGGGGATCTTCGCGGCGTTGGAACGTCACCGGTGGAATGCGCGCGCATATTCGAGTCTGAGTTACCGTGATCTCATCGGGGACGCCGCCAAAAATCGAGTCTATCGCGCGCGCGAGGCGCAGATGATCGCCGGCATCAAACGGAGAGGGGTCGATGCCGCTGGACAGCTCGACGCATCCGAGTAGTCGGCGGCCGGACGTAACCAGGAATTCGCCGGCGACGGATTCCAGTCCTACCAGCTCGCCGACCAATGGCTGCTTGTTAACGCGAAACATCATTAGTTCATTAGCGTAGTGATCAACGCTCCGACGTTGAAAAGCCCGAATCCGACGACGATGATGCGGATAAAAAAACCGATCAGGTCGCCGGCGCGTGGCGCAAAGATCCACAGTACGCCAAAGATAAAAAAGCCGACGAGAACGAACAGCATGGCCAAAGGGCCGGCCATGAAATCCCCCCATGACTGCATCAGATCGATCAATCCGCTGAAGAGATCGTTATTGCCGGCGCCGCCGGCGCTGAAGTCCGGAGCGGTCTGCGCGGCCACGGTAGGAACGGCAAGCCAGGTAGGCAGGGCGAAACACCATCGGAGCGTCTTGCTTTGCATTGTGTGTACCTCGGTTACATCGGGTGTGAGTCAGGAGCGGTGGATTAAGGTGATGGTGGTTTTGGAGCCGAATCCAGCCAGCCAGCGCTTGGGGGCGCCGATATTTTTCACGGCAATGACCAGTCCCCGATCGTCATCGCGGTGCAGGATGCGCAGCGCGGCCAGGGAACAGACGGTGGAAACAAAAGCCGTCAGGAGTCCTGACTGGAAGATGGCCCAGACACCGAAAAATACCACTGGCACGACAAACACCAGGGGTATGCCAAACACGGTTTCGATCGCCAGGAATATCCGAACTTCGGTAAGCGCCGAAAGAAAGTCGTCGTTTTGTGTAGACATGTTTGCACAAAACCCTTGGCAGGGTGGCACAGAATAATCGCTAGTTTTATCACGCGCAAGTTCGACGTAATCAAAAATGAAAATTATTGCTTCTCGAACAACTAAAAACCAACCAGAATCATGGTAACAATGGTTGAGAAAAACTCGATAAATGCCCAGATGGTGGGGCCGGAGTCAAGGTTGGGTCGCAGGCCCACCGCGCAGCGGTTGCCTTGACGCCGGCGGTGGAAAAACGCTGTTAAGCAGGAGAGCGGGACCGTAGGGCGCGCACTCCTGCCTAGCGGCGAGCGGCAAATAATAGAATGCGTATATTTTTTTGCGTAAATATTTGTGGACAACAATCAACAAAAATAAGATTCAGGCGAATCAGGCGGGATGGGTGAAAAGACGAACAGGCGGCAGTGATGTCCGCTACAGGCTTGCCCTGATTGCGATTACCGCGCGAAGCGCGGTGCGTGTACTGCGAGGCCCAGGCGTTGAAGACGCCGACGCGCCGCGACGAGAGTGCTTTTGATCAGTTGCTGGATAGGCCCGTTACGGTGGGATGGTTGATTCGTCGAAGGAAACGAATTCATTGTCTTTGTTCCGATGGATGATTTCGCGGACGTGTCGTCCGCGTCCTTCTGTTTTTGTCATTGACACAACGATATCGATGTTTCGGTTGATATTTTCTCGTAGTGTTTCGTAGCGGATATTCGGGTTTTGTTCAGCGACCAGGTCATGCAGCCGGGTGAGCGTTTCTCGGCAATTGTTGGCGTGCATGGTGGTGAGAATGCCGCGTAGGCCCGTATTGAGGACGGTACGAAAGGCATTAGCGGTTGGGGCGTCCCGGAGCTCGCCCAGGATAAGGGCTTGAGGAGCCATGCGTAGTGAGTTGATTACCAGGCTGTCCATGGTGACTTGGGAGTCTCTATGGGCTGCTTCAAGCGCGATCATGTTTGGATGTTGGGCTACAGGTAAATTCAGCTCGGCGGTGTCTTCCAGCACAAGCAGGCGGGAAGTGATGGGAATTTGAGCGGACAGCAGTTTGATGAGTGTGGTTTTTCCGGAGTCGGTGCAACCGGATACTAGGATGTTGCAGCGATTGTGTACGGACCGATACAGGTATTCGCATTGGGTGCGTGTGAATGTTCCTGACTTGATTAGTTCAGCGGCGGTTAGTGACTTGCGAGGAAATAGCCGTAGCGAGACGCAGGGCACATTGGATATGGGAGGCAGCACGGCATTGACGCGGGATCCGTCGTGAAGGCGAGCATCGAGTAACGGCAATTGCTTGGACAGTGGTTGTTCCAGCGAATTGGCAAGCATGTGTATCGCGTCGGTCAGGGAGAGGTTGCTCGACCAGCCGGGACCGCTCCAAAGTTCGGTGTTGCCCGCGATTTCAAAAAAAATGGTGTCATGCCCGTTTATAAAAATGTTACTGGCACCTTTTTCACGGATTGGGTCGATCGGGCTGAAGTACGATGTTAAGAGTTGCTCGAGTGCGGACGGTAACGCTGTCATGGCGCGAGGGACGAAAGATGCGTGGTGAAATTATTATTGGCTTTTTCCGTCAGAAAAAAAACGTCGTTGTGCACGTCCGGCACGTAACGTTTGTCTAGCAGCCCATCCTCGATGAGTTCCACTAGAAAGGTGTCATCATCCGTGTGGCACAGTTTGAGCAGAATTGCCTTTGTCGAGCTGTCGAATTGATGGAGCCAAGCAAGCGTCAGGATTTTGGAGGCGATGGCATGCTCAAAGTCGGCGTTTAGTGTTTCGCACAGAATTTGCTGGTAGGTTTTTTTGTGCATCGATATGGACCACGCTGCAGAGAAGTGAAGACTACTACAGGGAATCCTCCATCACCAAAAACTGAAAAGAGGGATCGATGCCTTTGGTTCCACGGGGAGGCGTCCAGATCTTGCCCTGCGGCACGTATTTGCGGGTAACGCGATCATATTTGAACATCGGCCAATCGGGCGTGTTGAACAGGGCCAGGTAACGGGCGGCGAGGGCATCGTTAGGGAAAACGTACCGGACCCCGCCATAGTGACAGTGGTTAAATATGGCGCGGCAATGTTGCATGAAAATTCGAAACACCCTGTCTTTTGATTTGTGTGACCGCTCCAATTCTATGGCAACGATGCTGTCATCTAGTTTAATTAGTGCATCTGGAATGTGTTCGAAGTGGTTCGGAATGCATCGCTCAGAAACGATCCGGTCTAAAGGGACTTGTGTTGTAAGCAGGTAGGCTTGTAACGAAAGGTCATGTCTAAGGGTCTGAAACGAGAACCGGCCATGGGAAAAAGCGCGTCCGAGAGCCGCCGGTTCCCATTCGGCGGCCAGCTTGCGTCCTTCGTTCGTGAGATGCCAGATTTTCTGCTGCAATACATCCGTTCGGAAACAGTCGATCAGACCTGAATTCTTCAAGCTATACATCGTTTTTGTGTTCTTCACCCCGGACAGACCGATCAGGAGATCGGATGTCGAGCAGCCGAATTTTGCCATCCAACGTAGCTGCATTTCTCTTTTCTGGCTATATCGACGGTACATGGAAATCTCTCCATTGCATGAAACGGATTAATGAATGTGTATTGAAAACGGGAGGGGTCCCGATAAGTGCGGCGGGCGTGCAGGCCGCCGTATGAGCGAAAAATCGGCGCGTTCAGCGGCGGGGTTTCGCGGTGGCAATGCGGATGAAGCCATGTGTGCGGCATCGTCCGCGCAACATAGTATTTATTAAATGCGTATCCGGTGTCAACAGATAAAAATCATGGTTTTTTGCCGTACGTGTTAACCAACAGGTGAGCGCGGACCAAATCTGGGCGCCGGCACCGCCAGGTGCGGCGTTCAGCCGCAAGCGTGCAGGGTGCGTAGCACACTGCGCGCGCAGTCGAGCGGCCAGATTTGGTCCGCGCTCGCAGAGCGAGTGCGGACGATGCCGCGCACTGATTTTTAAATGCCGCTGCCCCGCCCACGGGGCACAAGTTTAAAAATCCTTGCAATTCAATGCTTGATAGAGGTCTTGATAGCGATTCAGGGGTAGATGGAATTGGTAATATACCGGGCAAGACACCGGTACGAATACCGGTACGAATACCGGTACGCGTACCGGTACACGGCTTTCCCGGTAGTTGTACCGGTGCGCGTACCGGTGCGCGTACCGCTAATTGAACCAGGTTGGAGGAAGGAAGAAATGGCAATATGCGCGAGGTCAATGATATGGTAAGAAGTGCAGTTGAGACGATCAGGTGGAGAATTATTTGATGCTTAGGTTCATCGTGGAGGGATTGATCTCCTACGCGGATAGCGGTTTTTGGTTGGTGGCTGGCGTGCTATCTGTAATGTTGCTGTCGGGGTTTGGGCTCATGCCGCTGGATGCGGAAAAAATCCGTGATGCGGGAACGATCGATGTGGTATTGACACGAGTCAGGAGAATCAGTCTGTTATGGCTCTTCGTTTTTTTTCTGCCGGCGCCGTGGATGGCCGCATACCTGATGTGTGGATTGTACGGGGAGAGTTTTCCGGAGAGTTGCGTTTCTGCTCGCGTCTGGCGTGATGCCATGTATTGGTCGTTGGCGTTTCCTCTGGTGACTGCCGTGGCGTTTGCTTTGCTGTTGTCGTTCGCCATCCGGCGATATGTCATCACCACTTGGTCGAGCTGGTTGCGGAAGTGGCGATACAGAGTTTCTGACGACAAATTGTCAGATATTCGCAGTTTGGCGGGGAAGATCAAGGTCAAGGCTTATGACCCGACGAAATACTACCAGACCAAGGGCTGGGACCAAATATTTGTTGGCTTAGGTTCTGATGGGGCGCCGAAGTACATCGATACAAAAACTCTGAGAGGCACGCACATGGAAGTTATTGGGCCGAGTGGGTGCGGGAAAGGGGTCGTGATCGGAGCGATTCTGGACCAGATTATCCGCATGAAAGATGCGAAGGACCGCGGTAGCGTGGTGATCGCAATCATGCCAAAGCAAGATCTATGGTTGCCCCATGTAATGCAGCAAAGCGCCAAGGCGGCGGGCTGTAAATTCAGATTCTTTGATATGGGGAATCGGGCGAAGGGGGGGGGATGGGCGCCATTAGCGGCGGGCGACGCTCGGGAGAAGCGCACGAGGTTGATGGCGATGCTCGGCATGGCCGAGTCCGGGTCCGACGCAGATTTCTACAAATTGGGTGAAAAACGGATATTGGACAATATTCTGGATAAAAAGGATTTCGGTTTAGTCGATTTGAATATGGCGCTGGAGAAGGCTGCGAAAGCAAACAAGGGGGCCGCCGCGATAAGAGCGATGGACACACTGGCGGAGTATTCGATGATCGATACGTTTTCGGTAAGCGCGGAAGATGCCGGGCTGCGAATAATGGATGTACTAGAAGGTGACCGACCGGAGGTCATCTATGTGAATTCGAGCCTGACGGACGAAACGGTGCTGAAAATGACAAGAGCGTTGATATTGGAATTGACCCAACAAGCTATGAGTCTCAAGGTGAAAGGTCGCCGCAAGACGCATGTCACACTGTTTATTGATGAGCTGCGTTATCTGGTGAGCGAGGCGTTCGATAAAGCACTGGCTACGGTCGCCATGTATGACATGCATGTGATCATGGCATATCAAAGCGCAACAGATGTCGAAAAAGTTGGCGATCGAAATCTGAATGGCCGAGCGATAGCGCATTCGATCCACACTAATGCGCAGATAAAGTTGTTGTACCGTGTTGGAGATGAAGATCAGGCTCGTTGGGCTGCCTCACAGACCGGTACGCAGTACAAGACGGTAACCGGCAGGGAGGAGGTTCAGGTGGATCCGTTAGGGTCGGAAAAATGGGGGGGGAAATTGATGGTAGAGCGGAAAGAGGAATATTTTTATCCGGAGAATCTGTTCAAAGCGCTGCCCGAGCGAGCCGGGGTTTTGATTGTGCCAGCCAAGCGGGCCGAGTTGCTGTTTACGGCGCATGTACCGGTGCAACAGACCACCAGGTTCTATGATGATGTCATGAACGATGAGACAAGAACGGGAGAGGATGGTGGAGATGACATTTCAGTCGAGCGAGCGCATGGCGATGATGAAGGTTTTGAGCAAGATGACAAGGATGGCTCGGACATGATCGATCAAGAAGCGAGGCGCGTGCGGGGAAAAGATCGTGAGGATGAGGGTAGTGGAAGTGAACGAAGGTTCAACAGGATCGAGGGGATATCCATGGAGCGTAAGGTCACGTCCTTGAAAAAGTCGAATGAAGTCGCGAATCGGATCGAAGTGCCAGTGATGAGGCCAGAATTGGGTGTGGAAGAAGCAGCGGAGGAGGGTAAAAGGCCCAAATCGGGAGGGGACGATGACAAGGGAGCAGCGAAGGATGACCGCGGCCGCAAGGGAGGGCGACCGCGCAGTGGTGTCCAACGAGGCGTTCATTAGAGGGGGACGCGAACGGACGATTCGTCAGTGCTGGATTTGGAGTTGCCGAGGAGTTGCAGGTTGTTAACGATGATCTCTGTAGAATATTGCTTCTTGCCGGTCTCCCTGTCTTCCCAAGAGCGGGTCTTGAGCTTTCCTTCGACGAAGATCTGGTCGCCTTTTTTACAGTATTGGCAAGCAATGTCGGCCAGCTTGCGGAAGAATACCAGGCGATGCCATTCGGTTTCCTCCTGATCTTTATCGTTTTTGTCTTTCCAGGTTTCCGAGGTGGCGACGGAAAGATTGCAAACGGATACATCATTGTTGGTTTTGCGCAGCTCCGGATCATCTCCGAGCCGTCCGAGAATGGTTACGTGGTTTACGCCTCTGGTTGCCATGGTTCGCTCCGGTGATAGCTAAATGGTGCGGCTAGTGTAGCGGTATGCCATCGTCTTTGGCAACACTATTTTGCTCATGCTCGTCGAGCATCTGTTGAAGAATTTTTTTAAAAATGATCAGAAATTCGCCGTTGCTCAGTTCATGTAGCCGGCTGTGGCCATGCCGCTCTCTGATGTGTTGCTTGAACAGCCGGCGCATGTTGGGCGATTCGGCCACGACCAGGCGCAATGCTGACGAGTTCATGGAAAGCTTCGTGGAAAGGCGCCTCGAGGGACCTCGTGAATCGCTGACAGCGTCGTTTTCAGGATGAAGTAGCTCAGCCTCTTGCAGGTCGGCAACATCGAAATCACCGCTGCGAATCTTATCGACAAGATGAGAAAGGGTGGGTTCTGGGATTTTGGACAAACGGATGAGGAATTTGGAGTCTTTGCGCAGGTTATCGCGTGCGAGGGCTTGTACAGGAGGCGGAAGGTCACGTACTGCCAGAAGTCTACTCAGTGCAGTTTTGTCTAAACCAAGCAGTTCCATGGCCTTTTTCCTGTCCCAGAGGCCTGCATCGATGCGGGTGCCGATAGCGTTCGACAAGTCAATGAGATTGAGCTCTTCCCGGGAGAAGTTGCTGAGCAGCATAACGTCAGACTTTTGATCGGGGTCGAGGGAATGAACCAGGCACAGCAAAGGGCCGTCGTAGCCGATTTCAACCGCGGCAAGCCAACGCCGTTCGCCGGCATGAATCACGTATCGGTCGTCACTGGTTGGCGTCACGTGAAGTGGCTCGATATTTGGCGCAAGACCTTGCGAAATACGATGTCTGAAGGAAGGTTTGAGCTGATCGAGAGATTCGGCGGTGATGACGCTTCGATCTTGCCCGTCGAAAGCGATGAGCTTGCTTACGGGGATAAGACCAGTGGTGGCGTGGGATTGTTCGATAGTTTGGTGAGGCATGGCGCGCTCCTGTGTAATATATATTGCACAGTTTAACGAACGCGCCATGGGATTGCTAACTGTCGTCGGAAGATTCCTGCAAGAAGCGATCGAGCGCGACCTTGAACACGTCGACGAACTGTCCCGCGGATAGTTCCTCCAGACGAGAATGGCCGCGAGTATCTCTGCACACCTCCTTGAATATTCGCCTAAGCGAAGGTGCGTCTTCGATAATTCGGCGGAGGCCTGGAGCCGGTATGGAGTACTTGGTGGCTTTTCTGTTCGCAGCCTTCCCGGATTGACTTTCAGGTTGGCCGGTAGAGAGCTGCGCTTCGGCTTGTTCGAGGTCAGTCAATCGAAAGGAACCCTTACGTATCTGGTTAATTAGGTTTGACAGGGTTGGTTCAGGGATCTGGCTTAGTCGAATAAGGAACTTCGCTTCCTTACGAACTCCGTCTTTGGCGAGTGATTGCACTGAGTCTGGAAGAGTTCTTAATGCAAGCAACCTTCCTAAAGAAGTTCTTTCTAGTCCAGTTAGTTCAATTGCTCGTTTTTTGTCCCAAAGGCCTGAATCAATACGTGTGCCAATCGCATTGGAAAGATCGATGGGATTTAAGTCTTCTCGCGCGAAATTGGACAGAAGCATGACATCGGATTTTTGCTCGGTAGTCAGGGGATGTGTAAGGCAAAGCAAGGGGCCTTTGTATTCGAGTTCGATTGCAGCGCGGTATCGGCGCTCTCCAGCGTGTATGACGAAGGTGTCGTCGTCGTTGGGCGCTACATGCAAAGGTTCGATATTGGGATGCAGGCTTTCCGATATTCGTTGGCGGAAGGAAGCCTTGAGCGAAGAAAGAGATTCGGATGTGATCTCTGCTCTGTCTTGGTCTTCGAAGGGTCGCAGTTTAGCGATTGGAATGAGGGTTGGGTGAGTGCCGGCGTTGCGTCGTGCCTTTTCGGCTTCGAGCATGGCCGTCACGGAAGACGACGTGTCGGTGTCGGTCATTTTGAGTTCTCCTGTGTATTTTCGAATTTTTGAAACAGGGCCGAAAATACCCTGTCGCAGTTGTCCGCGGCGGCCTGCGAGCTTTCAGTTGCAGGGGTCAAGCGCCAAGGAGGCAGATTGCGATTGAGAGATTCTAACATGCCGACACGGTGTTCGACATAGAGTTCAGGGTGAAACAAAAGCTTGTCAGCTCCAATATAGGACAGCTTTCGCAAGAGGCGACGGAATTCGCGCGAGCGGGGATATACAGACCAGGGAATGTAGCCAAGCGATTGCACTGGATTGGTGACGCGCATGGAGTCGTTTAGCTGTTTGAGAAGTTGTTCCAGGGCAGTGATCCCGGAGATGGAGAATTCGCCCATTTCCAAAGGCGATACTACGTGAGTCGCCGCGAATGCAGCGGAAAGTGGAAGCTTACCCATAGAGCCTGGCGTATCGATGATAATCAGATCGAAAGACTGTGTGATGAGCCATTGGGAAATGCGGTGTATCAGGAAGATGTCGGAACTGCCTTCGATCCATGTCAAATCGGCACATGCGGGCATAAGGGACAGGCTGCCCGTGGACCTGACATCGAATCTGAACTTGACGTCGAGAGTTGAAGGTTGAACGTCAGACAGGGAATCGGCTGGTCGGGAAAAAACATCGTGAACGGTGAAGCGTGAGTCTCGGCAAAATCCGCCAGTACAGAGGTCGGTAAGATTCCGTGACTGGTCCGTGTCCACCAGGAGAACGTCGAGATTCAGCCGATCCACGGCGTGAAGGGCCATAAGAAAAGACAGTGTGGTCTTGCCGACACCGCCCTTGGTCTGCATGACGGAAATAACTTTAGGTGGCATCAGTGGCTCCCGATTAAGTTTTATATATATACTTGGTGTGGGCGTAATCTATTCGAGGTGTGTGGTGATCGCCACATCCTTCGTAAGAATCGTCAGAAGTACAAAGGTAAAACTTGAAAAAAACATGATAATTCAGCAACTTGGAGTAATAGTAAATGAATAGTCGAATCAAAGCAGTAGTATTCATGTTATCAATTCTGACAATTCCTGTGGTGCGCGCGCAGCTCGTGGTGTACGACGCGGTCAACTTTAATAGCAACCTCGGCTACTACCTGGATTCGCTCAGGGAGGTGCTGGAGCAGGGCCAGGTGATGGATGAGCAATTGGAGAATACGTTCGACACGTTGTCTGTTGCCCAGGAAAATTTGCAACACGTATTGTACGCTGCGGCGCATTTGCAGAATCTGGCTGGTTACGTTGAGGATCGCGATCTACGT
Organism: uncultured Pseudohongiella sp.; assembly: GCA_951812715.1. GTDB lineage: Bacteria > Pseudomonadota > Gammaproteobacteria > Pseudomonadales > Pseudohongiellaceae > UBA9145. The sequence goes on from OX638323.1 coordinate 218,626, forward strand.
CGTATGTATCGTGCGACGACCGGCGTTCTTTGGCGCATGGAGCAGATGGGCATGGACGTAGAGGCCATCGATCGCGCGGTGAGGGACGTGTACGGAATTGGGGTGCGGCTGCCCGGTTACGATCAGATGTACTCCACGTTGCGTAACGACGCCGCGGAGGAGCGAAGGAGGCAGGCGTACGCGGCCGCGGAAGCTAGAGCGGCAAGGATCCGGAATCAATCGGTCGGGCTGGCGGCCACGAGGCACGAGACGATGCGGCGGCGTAATGAAATCGATAGATTGACTGGGGAAATGGAAAATCTAGGCGATCTGGAAAACCCCCAATTGGCGGCTCAAGAGCTTGGATTGCTGCAACAAAGTCTGGTCATGCGGCAGAACGAGCAGCTCATTGAACAAAAGGAACTGGATAGGGCTGTAAAGCTGGAAGAAGAGGCGGCTGCGCTGAAATTGGAGCTGCAAATATTGGAAGCGAGAAATAAGGTCGAACAATTCTGGGACTGGTAGGGGCGCCAAACCAGAGAGTCAGCCCATGTATCGATTTTGCAAGAGATTATTATTGAGCGTTGCTCTGTTGATGACCGTAGTATCGGCGACAGCTAATGCTCAATCACCGCCGGCGAGAGAAGGAGGAGGACCTGCTGCCGGAATTATGGGGATATACAATCAAATAGAAAGGGAGTTGCCGGTGATGGTGGAAGGATTGATGGGCAATCCCAATCCGGATTTTATGGGGCCTGTATCGCCGTTTGCGGCGGGATATCAATCCATGTGGAAGTTGATCTTCTCCTTCATGGCGTTTATAGCGTTGTTCTTTGCACTCCGAGACTACATTTTGGGCGGAAATTTAAACAATTTACTGGAGTGTATTGTAACGGTGGCAGTGGTTTGGATCATATTGCTTCAGTTTCCAGTGATATTGCGTGCGATTCACGATTTTCAGCAGGGGGTGGCGGATGTATTCCAGGCTGGCATTTTGCAAGATGCGAATGCTGATGGCCTGGAAAGTGTGTTGGTTGCGGCAGCGGCATATTCGGCGGAGGGGGTGACCGAAGGTCCGGATACGTCGGAAATGGGGTTGTTGGCGAGAATAGCCGCGCAGATAACACATTGGATGGCAACGGCTGCCTTAGAGGTAATGAGAATTGTGTTGGTTGGAACCGTCTACGTTTTGATGCTATTAGCGTTTTTCGGTCAGTTATTCGGTGCTTGGGGATTTTATCTGGTCGGAATATTCGGGCCATTGTTGATCCCGTTTTATCTGGTGAAATTGTTTTCAGCGGTAGCTGACGGATGGTTGAAGAGTATGACAACGATGTTCGTGTACGGTATCGTGGTGCGGGTAATCATATGCATGATTGCCTGGGGTTTTGGCGCGATAACGACATTGCCATCGTCAGGGAACGTATTGACACAGGGGATCGTGGAATTTATCGGTGTGTTAGCGTGGACCGCATTCGGAATATTGATGTTGTGGAAAGCCGAATCGATCGCAAGCGGGCTTGTGTCCGGTAGTGGGACGGCAGCGGCGACGTTAGAAGGACTTAGAAACAATCGGTAAAGCATGGTCCTGTAGTGGAGATATTGGGCTGCTGGCGGTTTAAAATTTTGTTCAATATATCTGTTTATGCTGCGGTCACCCGACAGCGGTCTGTAGTTGTTCGGATTCGGTGGCTTCGCTGGTGTCGGCCGGCGCCATTTCTATGGATTCTGAAGTTGAATTCGAAAGAGCGGTTTTCTGCAGTGATTTTTGTTTCTGAAGATCGAACCAACTGACAGGCGTCCGACCGTCCTTGATGTCTACGTAAAGCTGATTTACCGCCTTGTGACATTTGCTGAGGTATCTGCGCATGGTGCGTCCTGCTTCGTTCCTTGCGCGATGGGCGGTCTTGTATGGGTCATCTGCGGCATCGTAGTTCCACGAGTCCGAGCATTGCGTGAGGTGAACACGGTAAAAAAGCTGATCGTAGATTAGTAACAGTCGAATACCGTTCCAGCTTTCTGGTTCGCCGAAAGTAATAGTGAAATCTTGGGCGTGATCGACCGCGGTCGGCACCAGGGCGTCGGGATCTTGGAAGACAAGGGACTGAATTTGGGAGTGGAAGGCGTCCATTGTCTTTTTTTCGTCGAGGAAAAGCCCCCGAATCTCGGATCGAAGTTGCAGGGCGAACTCGTGGTACTGACTGTCCCGTTTGCGGACGTAGTTGCCGTATCGCGTTAGAAAATTGTCAAGCGAGGACAATGTGATGGTTGCCAGGTTGGAATCTTTGGGATGGAAGGCCTGGTCGAGCAGGTACGTGGAATTGTGGTTATGCAATTGTATTGATGATTTAGGTCTTAGCATTGTCGTGCCTCAAATAAAAAGCCGGTGTACCCCGAAGGATACACCGGCTGGCGCTGAAAGCGCATCTCCAATTAAGAAGATTAATTTGTCGACTTGACGATCGGTCGACTGGGAGATCAGGAATTGGAGCGGTTGTTGCTTTTGCCGTTTCCGTTCGTGGGCCGTTGACCGCCAAACGTCAGGGATTCGAGGAATCCGCTCACGTTGACACCAATGGCGTCGTCCTTGCCCTCATAAGGTTCCCAGGAGACGCCTGTAACGGTCACGTTGACCATTACGCCGTCGATTGGGGTGCGATCGTAGCCGTCTTCGTCTTGCCAGACGCCTTCGATCATGGCCTCGGCCAGTGATCGGAGGTGCTTGGGGACCCAGGCGGACACGTAGCCCTTCTTGCGGTTGCCTTCCTGATCGTCGCCGGCCAGAAAGGAAAGGTCCACGTAGAGGTTGTCGCCGTGCTGGCGCACTGCGTTGATGAAGGCGATGCCCATCAACACAATGCTGCTGTAGTTGCGGCTTTTCTCTCCTTGTTGGGAATCGGTTTGGCTGCGGCTCTTGCCGCGGCCGCGGTTGTTGGAACGAGTAGCCATAATGGCCTCCAAAGAATTACGAATGGTTGGAAGCCGCTAACAGGGGGGAGGTCATCGACCCCATCCTGAAAGCGGAGTCGGTGACCGGAGGGCCGGAGAATTCCAGCGAGGTCGGAAGCATTTATAAAACAATAAAAATCGGAATGCAAGAGTTTTATTGGAAAAGGGATTCGACAAAAAAATGCCCCGGGGTATACCGGGGCATTTTCGTCAGTGAAATTCTGACTTGATGACGTCCCAGGGGACGGCGGGGGAGGATCCGATCCAGGTTACGGAGCGGCTATTGTCATAGAAGCCAGCGAGGCCGACATGCTGTACAGCTGCCTTGACGTGGGAGTCTAGCTTGCCAATACCGTCGGTTATATCTTCGTCCGTTACTGCTCGAAAATCTCGACTGTTCTTGGCAATGCTGCTGGCAATATCGTGAATCAGCAGTAACTGTTCCAGGAGCAATGCTCGGAACGCTGAAGAAGAACGCAGATTCGTGGCTCCGGAATGGTCAACATTGTAAAGAGTGATAACCTGGTTCCAGAAGTCAGGAGTCTTGCTGATTTCTATGTGGGCAATTGCGCCGCGTTGGAATTTATCGCGAAAATCCTGCCAGATATCGCCGATACAGCAAAAATCGGCTGCTGCTTGAGCTTTGGCGAGGTGTTCCGATATCGCTTTGATCGCTTTGTCACGAATTTGTCGGTTGATCATGCTGGTGTCTCCTTTGGGGAGAGACCGCATCGGGGTAACCCCGATATGGTCTCGGGGTTGATCGTAAGGGGGTACGACAGTGGATCGAAGAGCGGGCGTCTTCGATTAGGTTCACCAATGTTACTGCTTAAAATTAGGGTTGGCAAGTAGCATTTTTGATGTAAAAAACGCCGGGGCCTTGTGGGCCGCCGGCGTTTCGGTTGTGCCGTCATGGGTTGACGGGTGGTACAGTTAGAAGTGTGGGAGTAACTGGTTGATTTAACGAAGCTAGAATAATCCACCACACCGCTGACAGTCATGATGGACATGAGTAATGTATTCATCGTCCGTTTTGTCGTAGCAGTAATAACATTCTTGGCAGATAGGCGTTGAAGGACCAAATCGCTGAAGGCCGAGTCGAAAGAGCTTGATTTCGATCTCGTTTCGACTATCCCAAAGCAATACGTGTTGTTCACACAATTCGCCAATTCTTTTGTACATGCCAAGATATGTCGGTTTTCTCCTTTCATCGTTGAGCAGGCGGGCCTGCGCATCGATTGCGGAAGATTTGGAAATGAATTGCGACAGCAACTGCCGCTCTTCATTTGTGAGCTCTGTATCGGAGAGTTTCCGATAACGTTCGACCATTGTAGTCATGATTTGCTCCTGGGAGACCGTTTATGAGCGAGGGGAGGGAAGTTCTGCGGACCAAGAATCCGGATGTTTCGTTGCCCGGCCTGCTGTAGCAGGTGGGCATGAATGCCGAATTGGGATGGGAATGCTTGGAGTATCGTTACGACTTGAATTGAATCAAGTCAGTCCGTGATCCGGGTGGACGCAATCGGGGTCGTCACTGGCGTCTACGTAATGATTGCCCCAGTCGCAGTCCCAAGTGTCGGCGCAACCTTGGCAATAGGGAGTCAGATAACTTCCATCTTGGAAAGCAATCCGCACGCTGGGGATTATGGAATTGTTGATTTTATCGATCAGTTCCTTGATCTGCGTTTGTGTCAATCCAAGGGTTTTGTATAAATCTTTAGTCAAATAGCATTCACTTTGATCTTTTCGCCATTGTTCAATCTGCGTATCTGAGCGTTCTAGCAGTCGGATAGCTGATTTCAAGTCTGGAATGAGACCAAGACGCCTGGAGGCTTGTTCAAAGTATTGCTTGGGGGGTTGGGGGTGATCGACCATAAGAGTTTCCTCGTAGTGTCGACCGGGCATCAGCCCGGAAGACGGGCTGATGAATGGCTTGGCTGGAATGCCTGAGCCTGGTGCGCAAATTAATACATGGAAAATTGTGTACTGTCAAGGGAAGGTGATACCGATTGTAGAAAATAAAAAAACGCCGGGGCCTTGTGGGCCGCCGGCGTTTCGGTTTGCCGTCGCGTATTGACGGGTAGGTCAGTTGAGAGGAGGGAAGTCCCCTGGACCGAGAATCCGAATGTTTCGTTGCCTGGCCTGTTGTAGCAGGTGGGCATGAATGCCGGATTCGGAGGGAAAGGCGATGATCAGTTCCGGCTCGCAAGCGTCCAGGAAGTCCTGTTCGTTGCGGCGGAAAGGAGCGGCCTTTTGATGGCGATTCCAGTCGGGTTCGCAGAAGACGTCGGAGACGTCGTTTAGACGGGCCCATTTGGCTGCGGCTGCATCGGCGCCACTGTTGTTGCAGTGGATGAGGACGATTTCGCCATGGTCTTTTCGGACGTGCTCAAGGACGTGGACGATGAGGTCCGCGTCGACGGGGTTGTCCGGACGGTTCGAGAGCGGACCGGTGAATCCGATTCGTACGCCCTGAGGGAGTTGGTGCTTCTCGGCTTCTCGGGATTTGACGAATTCCCTAGCTTGCAGTGAAGCGCCGGTCATGGAAGCGCCGGAAGGACGGTAGTTACCGTAGGGGCGCCAGGCCTCACCGGTGATCTCGGGATAGAACTTGGCGAGGCAGTCTCGGTAGGTCTCGAAAACCTTGACGCGTCGGTCAAGTCCATGAGCGCGATCAACGGCGACTTCTAGTTCACGTGAGCGTATTTCGGTGCCGTCCTGGGCACGTTGCAGGCTACGGATGGTAGCAGTGAGCTCGTCAACGCGTTTGGTCAATCGCCTGGTTTGGGAGTGGAACGCGTTGATAACGTTCCAGAGAAGGGCGCCGCGGTCGTCTCCGATCTGGGTGCCGTCGGGACATAGCGCGCTGATGAGATCGACGAGTTGGGGCAGTAGATCCAAGGATTCTTCGACCCAGATTTCCCTGGGATCGAATTCGTCCTTGCCTGGAGGTTGCAAGCCGTACAATTCTGCCGATTGACAAATGAAGTCGGCGTAGCTGTCCCAGGAGCAGGAGGAGGGTTCCGGAACATCATTGATTTCCGGATTGTAGGCCAGGTTACGCGTGATAACGTGATCTTTGGCCCGGTGGGAGAGAGGGGAGATGTTTTGAAACGTCATGAGATTCTCCGGAGGGTTGAAATACGAGGGAGGCTAAAAGCCTCCCCCGGAATGGAGCCGGTAAGGGCGTTATCCGTTAGAGTGGGCCTGGGGCCTGAACGGAATGGGCATGACGACATTCGAGAAGTCGTCTTCATCATCGCAGTCTTCGTCGTTTTCGACGATGCCTGATGACATCTCCAGCTCTTCGATACGTCCCTGCATAGACAGAAGGGTTTCGGCCAGTGTGGCGTATCCCGCTTCAAGGCGTTTGCATTCGGCGCGAAAGTTGGCTTCGGTCCAGTCTTTAACGTAGAACTGGACGAGGAGCAGCAGCGCGCAGATCGCAAGAATAGCGAAAAGCTGTGGGTGTGCGGAGATCCAGTCATTGACCGGACCGAACACGGTTTCATTGATGAATTTCATCGGGAATCTCCTGTAAAGGAGAAAGGCACGCGATCCAGAGATCGAACGTGTCCAATCTCGGGTCGGTGGTGGTGAATTTGATGTTTGGGCGAAACGAGCCGCGTTACATCTTGGTGCCGGGTTTCGGCGTGATCCTGCCAGAGGCGGGAAAGGGAATGCGCATTACTGGAATACGCGAGGATCAGTGTACTGTGTGGAAAGTATGGATGGCAAGAGGCAATTCGAAATGATGCGGGAAAGTCCAAGCAGCAGGAGTTTTTTGCTTATGAACGATCTTTGGCAGCGCACTTTTCGCATATGCGCTTCGGATATGGTTGACTGCGGACTGAATCGAGTCCGTTTGGTCCGCAACGAGCGCCGCATCTGCAGGTGAATTCAGCAGTCAGATTCAGTCGGCAGGTCAGGCAGACGAATCCGGCGACACTCTTTCGACGCAAACAGAGCCAGCTAATATCGCGCAGTGATTTGGCCCGGCCGCAGACCCGGCAGGGCATTCGCTTTCTGAACATGGGCGCGTTTCCTTAGTCGATTTCAACGATTCTTCCAAAGGGGGGCACAAATTCGTCGATGGTCGGCGGATCCCAGTTGATCCAGATAACAGGAAAATTGGGCTCTTCGTCAGGATATCTATCGCATTCCATGTCAGTCAGATAGATGCAGACGGTAGGTCTGATATGGTTGTCCTTAAGCCATTCGAAACCGGGCACAAAACTGGTGCCGCCGCGCCCAGGGAATTCCATTGAGTCGGGAATGTCGTAGCAGGTAAGCGTTTCTGCGGATTGCAGGGCGTGGTCGACCTGGAGGAGGTGGATTTCCTCTGCTTGCGTTTCTTCGGCAAGGTGTCGGATCTCGCCCAGAATTTCGCTGAGGACCGCTTTGCGAACGGAACAGGACGTGTCGACGATTACGGCCATGGACTTTATGCCGTCTTGGGATCGTATCGAGGGAAGGTAGAGATTTTCGGCGATAAAGCGCCGGTTCGGATAGGACCAGGTGTAATCGGACCTGGCTTCATCTGTCGCATATTTTCGGAGCAGGTCTTTCCAGTGCATCTGTACGCGCAGTGCGGCATCGATGAGTTCGGAAATGTTTCCAGGCATGTTGCCCTGGGCCTTGGCGAAAGCGGCTGCCTGGTGCGTGGCGGTGTCCCAGTCACGCTCGTGGTCGGCAGTTGCCCTTTCGAAGTCTGAACCGGCGATGGAATTATGGGGTGCGTCCATGATTTCGCCGGTTCCGTGTGGGTCATGGCTATCGGACCTATCGGTAGGATTTTCGCCGGAACCGGACGTGAGGTCGGGAGAGACATCACCGGGCTTGGCGGAAGGCGACTCGGATTTGTCCTGACCGTCGTTGGCATCGGATTCGTCAGCGCCTGAATCAGAATTATCGGTATCGGAGTCAGAGTCGCTCCGGCCGTCGTCCTGGTCGGATTGACCGGCGTCAGAATCAGACTGCTCCTGGTTGTCGTCGGAATCGGATTCGCCGGCGTCCGAATCAGAAATATTTTGGTCATCGTCAGCATCGGACTGACCGGATTCTGGATCGGAATCATCGGTATCAGAATCGGATGAGTCGTCGTCATCGATGTCGGCGGTATCCTCGGACTGGTCAGGGGGAGAATCATCATCAATTCCAGGGTCGGAGCTGTCTTGCTGGGATTGCTCGCAGGACTGTTGTTCTTCCTGGGATTCATCAAGAAGCATGTCGTAAGCTTCTTCTACGGAGGCGTCGGCGATCGTCGGAACGCCTTCAGGCAGAACGAAACCGCAATCCTGGATGTAATCGTGCGTCACGAGCTGGGAGGCAAGTTGCCAGATTTCGGGTATTCGGTCGTCTCTGCGCGTGTGGTGTTTCAGAGTGCAAGCGAAGACGATCCGGGCTATGGCGGTTTCGAGCATGCTGACGTCGGCATCGTCGACCCAGAGTGGATTGACGTACAGCGTCACACCGTCGCTTGCGATAGTTGATCGGCAATAGTCGAGGCTGATCGGGAGACGCAATGCCAGGGACCCGAAAAACGGGTGGTTATTGAGAAGCCTGGTGACCGTGCGGCTGATACGGTCGACGGCGGACCTTTCTTTCGATCTGTTGTACTGGCTGGTGGGAATGATGTTCATGCGGCTGCCTCCAGGGCTGCCGGGTAACAGCCTTGCAATGCCTGTTTCATGATTTCCGCTTCGGTGCGGACTCGATTGCGTTCTTTCGGGTCGAATCTGGCAGAGTTAGGACGGAGCGCGTCCGGATCGACGTTGGCAATACGTGAGCGGACGTCGTCACATAGTTTCGCCAGGTTCGCATCACCGAAGATGTTCAAACGTGGGATGATCTCGACCAGGTCCCTGACATTGGTAATCAGCGTGTCGCGGAAGATCATGGCCTTGCCGCCGGCATCGTGCCCCAGGCGGTCGGAGATCGCGGAGAGCGTTTCATCGAGACGGTTGTAGAGATCCTTGATCGCCGAATCGATATCGGTTTGCAATTGCTCCCGCATGACGCGGCGAATTTTTTCGGTTTCACTTTTGGCCAGGTCCGCGATGAAGTGTTGCTCATCGGGGATCGTTTGGATTCGATAGGATAGATCGAATCTGGTCTTGACCTGATCGATTGACGGGTAGTCGTTGTCGGAGAAAAGCGAACCCAGCTCACGGCGGGCGCGAACGATGTATTCATCGTAGTTGAGCAGGAATTTTCGGCGTTGCGTTAACAGTTGCTCGCGGAATTCGTTCATGAGCCGGGTGTATTCGTCGTATGCCGGCACGGTAAGCATGCGCCAGCCTTTATCTGGCCAGGGAAGCGTATGATCGTAATTTGTGGTGCGCGCAAGCGATACGGTCTTGGAAATGCCGCGCAAGGCTTCCTTGGGGAAAAGGCGCTTGTGAACGCGCGCGGCGTCGACCGCGGCGTGCTTGTTTGTGTTCAGTTCCTTCGTGGCGTCCTTGTCGGTGATGGAGCCGGTCCAGTTGGCGATATGCAGCTTGACCAGCATTGCTTCGGATTGAAGATCCATGATTTCAGTCTCCGGAGTTGTGGGCGGCCCAATCGGTAAAGCCTGGGACGGATTGGAGGGATGAGTCGCGGCGCACGCACGAGTCGACCAGGAATTGGCCTACTTCTCGTCGGAGGCGCCGAGCGTAGGTGTAGATGGACGCCATGTTGGTTTGGTCGGCGAGACGGAAGAGGGCGCCGCATAGCGCCATGAGCTGTGACGGTTCGGATGGGACCCGGGCGTTGGCGGGGTTGTCGAAAATTTCGTCCGGATAAGGAATTTCGCGCCACATTTTGAGGAAGGAACAGAATTCGACCGCGGCGCCCTTGCCTACGGTGCCGGCAATCAGTGATCGCTCGACATCGGCGCTGAGATCATTGCGGGATCGCACGATATCGGAAACGAACTGCCAGGTGCGAGGACATGGAAACGACTTTTCCTTGGACTTGGGATCGAAATCCATCAGTCGGTCGGGACGGAATTGCAGGAAGAAACTGACTTCAGGAGTGATGCTGTTGGCAGCGGCCCAGGCTTGCCAGTCGGCGTGAGATGCCTGAATGTTTAGGTGGGTGAATCTGGAAGCAAGCGGTGTCGGCATGTGACTGACGACAGCTCGATCTTCTTCCCGGTTCGAACAGGCGACGATGGCCGCACCGTCAGGAAGTCGGTATTCACCGATCTGGCGGTCGAGGATGAGTTGATACAGCGCTGCCTTGACCATTGGTGTTCCCGATGCGAGTTCGTCGAGATTGACCAAGTAGCCGGCGTCACTGTTTTCGGGCGGAAGGAAATCCGGCGTGGCCCAGCAGGTTCGGTTTTTGTCATCACGATAGGGAATACCGCGCAAATCGACGGGTTCGAGAAGCAGTACGCGGACATCGATGTAGGTCAAACCGAGATTTCTTGCGACCTGACGGCAAATCGCACTCTTGCCTACGCCAGGCGGTCCCCAGACGATAACGGGCTGTTTGATACCGACCATGAGCTCGAGGGTTTTCTGGATGTCGGAAGGCGGCAGATCGTATGAGGCCGCGATTGAGTGTGTGGACATGACATGCTCCTGAAAAGATATTGGATGGCTCCTCTTCCGGGAAGAAGAGGGAAATCGCGCAGGAAAAACGGCGTCATGGTTTCGAAGGAAGAATTGGCTGCCGTCCCTGGCGGCCGGAAGGAAATGACGAGCTGAAAGAACTAGTCGCTGGTGGGAGCGGCCGCGAAGCCGGGAACGGTCCAATCCGCGGTCGCCGGGTTCACGTTGTCCGGGCCGAAGTGATTCAGGACGTATTTGACAAGGTCCTTCTTGTTGAGTTTTCGTGCCTTTCTGGCTTCATCGGCCCCAAGATATTGCTCGACCTGTTCGATGGCATAGGCGGCGGTAGCACGCTGCCAGAAAACCTCCTGGGTGGGGCGGTAGTCTCGAAAGTCGATATCGAGGGATTCGATGGTCTTCTCGAGCGGAGTTGATTCCTGCCTGCAATCCTTTTCGTCACGGGAAGACGGGCAGAGAGACTGCGATACGACCCAGGCAAGCAGTGTGTCGCGCTCGGATTGGTTCAGGGCCATGAACGCGTTGTAGCATTCTTCTACGTTCTCGGTTTCCGACGATGCCCACTCGAGGGGAAGCGAACCGAAGATTTCGGACAATTCGTTTTCACTGGGATCCTGCCAGTTCTGGTCGTCTCGAAACTGGCTCGGACGTGTGGCCGAAGGCCGCACAGCGAGATCGAAGGGTCTGTCGATGAATCCCTGTTCGCGGAAGTGCGGGCAGCACACCTGGAAGGCCATGAGGTTGCGGCAGGCTTCGGGATCGCGCGCGAGCGCCACCTTCACGATGTTCGATCGAACGATGCGGAGATCGGTCGCGTGAGCCTTCGAAACGCCGGGGGGGATTCCGTTCGACTTGTCCGAAGCAGAGTTTCCGGAGGTACTCTCGTTGTGTGAGGTTCCGGAAGTGACTGAAGAAGCGGCATCGGCGTAATCGGAACCGCCGCCGGCGCCGGTGTTGATGCCGGAGTTATCTTGCTTATCGTCTTCAGATCGAACCAGGCCTTCATATATCAGAGGTCGGCCGTCCCGGGTGATGGTTACAACGCATCCGGACAATTTCCGTTGTTTCGCGCTGTGTTTGGCTCGTCGTTCGACGTGGCGGGCGATGGTATCTCGCTTGTCGTAAAGTGATGTGAGTTCCCAGGATTGCTTGTTGTTACGTTCGTCCATTGATTCAAGCTTCTGAATGCGAGGGAGAATCTTGTCGAGAGTCGATTTTTCCTTGGCAGTGGGCTTGCCGTCGATCTCGGGTTGAAGGGTGCGGAATTGCTGCCTCTCGGAAAAGGAAAATTCGACGGAAGACTCGGCCCACCTCCATTTAGATGCGAGTTTTTTCGCGTGGGTGGAAAGCTTCTGAATCGCCAGGAGATTCAGGATGTCGTAGTCGAGAAAGTATTCGACTGTGTCGTCCTGATGGGAGAACAGGTCACGGTCAACTCGGCCGCCCGCCTCTTCGTATGCTTCCACTCCAACAAACATTGCTATAGGAGAGTTGGAGGCGGTCGACGTTTCCGTCAGAAGGCTTCGCACGCGATACGCACTGGTATACATCTCGCTTGTTTCGCATTGCTCAAAAACCTTGAGTTGGCGAGCGTGATCGGTCGTGATCGAATAGGCTTTGAGATATTCGAGATCGATCTTATCGTCCCGGAAGGCCTGGATGATCTCGGGGGCGACGTCGCCCAGTGCGACGCGGCGACTGACTGTGCGTGCGGAAATGCCGAAACGGTTGGCGATGTCCTCGATCGTGGCGCCCCGGGAGACCAGATGGGAGAAGATTTCGACCTGGTCTGCAGGGTGCATGGAATCGCGGGTGAGGTTCTCGGTCAAGGAGATTTCTTCGGGTGAGGCCTGTCCGGTTTCGATGACGGAACAGTTCACGGTGATATCTTCCGGAATCATTTCTTGCGCACGGAGGTCCTGCAGGGCGGATAGTCGCCGGCCGCCGGCAATGACTTCGAAAGATCCGTTCTCGCCAGGAATAACAGCGAGATTCTCGATTAAGCCATGAGAAAGGATCGATGCGCGAAGTTCGTCGTCGGCGGATTGGCTCGAACGCGTCTTGCGAACGTTGAGCGCACTCAGGCTGAGCGATGCTAGGGGAATCGATGCCGTCTTGTGTTGCACTGTATTCATGATTTGCACCTGCAAGTCTATGGATGAGAAAGACGCTCGTCGGGACTTTTCTTCGAACCAACGATGCCGACTGAACAGGCTGTACAAATGAAAAGCGGCCCCAAGGGGCCGCTTGATTAGCCGTGACCGATCAATACGTTGAGCGGGCAGGGTAGTTCGGGATCGACAGTAAAATTATTGTCGGTTGACCGGGGACCCGAGTGAGGAACGTCGGGTAGGCATTGGCGGTAGGAACGACCAATGTGGTTGACTTTCGAAAGCAGGTCTGGAAGGGGACCGTCGACCACCAGTTGCGGCGGCGTTCCTTGGACAATCTCCAAGATAATCTCGAGAAGACTGTCAATGTCCATTCCTAATCTGCCGAAGTTGTCTTCGCTGACGAGGATCTGGCTGCTTGCAGTCATAGGAGGAATCTCCATGAGGTGCCCGTGCAACCAGGCTTCAGCCCGGCTGGCGAGCTGATGCGTTCAAAGTGAACGTGGGGATCGCAAAAACACTAAGCTGTGCATAGCGTAGAAGCGGAAAGGCCAAATGCAACGGGTGGTTGCAGTTCAGCGGTCAGGTGCCAGGATATCGGTCAAAAAGTCCGAATTCTGGCAGTGGCGTGGCGGGTTCTGAATCGCGGCACGCGGCAATCGCGTACACGGGTGGAACCAGGTCACGGACGTCATCAAGTTCAAGGACGGATCCCTGAGTGGTGCCGTGAACATCTTCCTCGAAGATGTACTCGGGTATTGCGGCGCCGGCGGCGCCTATGGTGGTAGAGCGAGTTGTCATTACGGTCTCCAGACGGAGTCCGCAGACCAGGCGTCAGCCCGGACTGTGGACTGACGGACGCTGCGTGGCAGCAAGGGAACTACGTTTAGTACGTTTAGTCGTAGTACTTGAACTTAATAAGTACGACTATGGTTGCGATAATATATATCGCACATAACGTACTGTAAATAAGAGCATTGGGTTCGTGCATTGCAATGGTCTCCGGTTGGGAGCCCGAATGGCAGGCGTCAGCCCGACAAGCGAGCTGACAATTGCGCCGCGTTGCGGCACGCTAAGGTTATTGGCTTTCGCGAATTGCGATCACCAGCATGGGAAGAACAATCAGAATCAGTCCTGTAAGGATGAAAATGTGTTCAGCGAGGGGATCGTACATCATGATAAAGGTCTCCTCTCCTGGAGTCCGATATCGTAGGGCGTCGGCCCGGCGATCGCCGGCTGACAATGGACTTACCGGAATGGGAAGTCTTAGTAACGGTGATTAAAACAGAAATCCGGAAAAAAGAAAAGCCGCCCATGAGGGCGGCTTCGGTCTGGATTTGAATGGGATTAGGAATATATTTCCTTGACGATGCCTGGTATCGCCAGAAACTTCCGTGTTTCTTCGGAGAGGCTGGGTGTCTGTTCAACGAAGTGGAAAAAATCCAATGGGCTGGGATGCTCGAGAAAAGCAATCTCGATATATGGGCTGAACCAGCCCGGGAGGTGGAATAGGAATCCACAGGATGAGGTGGGCTGGTGTACTGCGCACAACGCTGCGACAAGGCGGGCAGTGCGGGAGCAGGCACCTTGTGAAGCATTGTTCCGAATACAGCTCTGAACGTCGTGAAGGATCATCCCTTCGACCAGGGGGTCTTGGAATGTGATGATGCCGTAGGAGGGATCATCGAGGTGAGTATAATCGGAAGTGTTGACATTGCGAGGCTTGAGGACACAACAATCTTCATCGAACTCGTGTGCAGTGAGATTTACCAGGAAATCTCTGGGGGCTGAAATTGTGGCTTTGGGCATGGCGTTTCTCCAGTGATGGTTAAACGGGTAGCCCGCGGTTAAGGCATCAGCCCGAACAGCGGGCTGATGTTGGGCGCGGCCTGGGTGGCGGCACCATGTGCGCCAATTAAGGCATATCAATTTTTGAATTGCAACTGGCTGCAAGGAATGGTTTAAGGAATACGACTATGGATAATTGGGCCGCTAAGTAGTTTTGATTTTTCAGAATACAAGGCCGAAATCACGGCAGATTAGCGCGGGCTTGTCATCGATCCAGATATCGGGATGAATACCCAGATTTTTCAGAAAATCGGATTTGGCCATGCCGGAAGTGTAACGAATGGGTATCGAAGGTGTGACAGGGGGGTCAATCCGGTCTTGTTTTTCACGGCCGGTTGCGATCAACACCTGGTTTCCTCTGCTGATGGCGTATCGGGTGAAAGAGGACCATAGTTCCCGATCTGTTGTCCAGGTGCCGTCGTAATCGATGGCGATTTGTGCTGGTTTAGGTGTATCGGGAATCAGGCAGGCATCGAAGTCGTTATGAATGCTGAACGGTCTGGCATCGATCCAGATATCGGGATGGATGCCGCGGTTTTCGAGATGCCTGGACTTGGCTCTGCCTGACGTCGAAATGAAGGCGGTTTCGGGGGGCAACTTGGAAGGCGGTGAGATCTCGTTGCGGCCGGAATTGACGATTGTCTTGTGACCGCGGCGAAGAGAAAGTGTTATCAGGCGGTTCCAGAGTTCCGGATCGCTTGCGAGAACTCCGTCATAATCGATTGAAATTAACATTTTGCGATTGATTCCTGTTGTTGGTGCGGCGGTTGATTTCCTTGAGTATGTCTTTGGTCGGACCACGGCAGGAAACATTTTTTCTGGGCAATTTTTGAGGAGGTATCCCCTGACGCCGCCGCTCGCTTGAGTCCGTCCCGACCGACTCATGTCTTGCTGGTGAAGCGTAAGGTAAACCGTTTGGGTATGTCTAATAGGCAATACGGAATTTTGGTGGGGACATCCATCATGTTCTTCCGGGGCTACAGGCATGGTCGGACATTCTGGTGCGCAAAATGTTGATTGAGCGCTTCACGATCTGTGAGACGCGGGACTCGGTTATGGAGTGAATCTCACCGACCTGCCGCAGTGTCAGGTTTTTCGTGTAATACAGCATTAGGACGTTGGCTTCTCGCTTGGTAAGTGTGTCAAAAGATCGATCGAGTGCTGTGCGAGCGGCTTGGTCCGAAACGAGGTCCAAGGGGTCCATCTGTGGTCCTGCGACGGTGTCGATGAAAGGGTCGTTGTGTTCGGATTCGTGAGGACGCCCCTCCAGTTGTTGCGCTAGATACAGTTTGGTCCCGTGTTGATCCTTTTTGATATTTTGAAACCGGGAAGCGCTGATCGACAACCGGCTTGCGATCTCGCGGTCCGTAGCCTGGCGCCCGTTATTCATTTCAATTTCGTGCCTTGCCTGTTCGGTAGCTCGAATTTGTTTGTAAACCGATCGAGGCGTCCAGTCACCCCGTCGAATTTCGTCAATTATGCTGCCGTTGACGCGAACATGAGCATACGTTGCGAATGAAGCGCCGTGGCTGCCCTGGAATTTCGAGGCGGCATCGAGGAGGCCGACGTAGCCTGCCTGCGTCAGGTCATCGAATTGGATCGTAGATTCAGCCGGCAGACGTTTGTATATGATTCGGGCGATCTTGAAAACCAGTGGTTTATAGTCGGCCACCAGCTCGGATGCGTCTGATACGTCATCTTGAGAGCCAGCGGCGGATGAAATATCGGGAACAGGGTTGACGCCTGGATTTGTGTGCGGATTCGACTCTGAGGTCTGATCATTCATTTTGATTCACCAAGGGGGATTTGTCGCGTTATGAAAAGATTGATGCGAGAGCCAAGTTGTCGTGGAAACAAGCGAGAGGTTGACTCCACTTCAAGCGCTTTCGAATCGTGGCGGTCAGGGAAAACCGGTGGTTAGTGATTGAGGGGTGCTACAGGGCAGTAGTGCTGCCGATAGAGCCAAGCGGTGATCTTGCGATTTAGTGGTATTGTCGAAAGAAAAGAGCGGCCCGCAAGGGCCGCTCTCGGTTATAAGCCGGCGACTGGGTCCGGCGTAGTATTGGTTTCGGGCAATGGCGAGGCTTCATCCTCGGTGGGTGCTTCAAGCTGAGCGGGAGGTTCGTATCCGAAAACGCCGGATTCGACTCTCGCGAGGCGACCGTTCAAGTCGTACAGTTGCCCATCGATCCGTTCAAGCCGATCATCCATTCGGTCCAGACGGTTGTCGATACCGTCGAGACGTTGATCGACCGAATCAAAGCGGGCGTCGATACCGTCGAGACGTTGGTCGACCGAATCAAAGCGGGCGTCCATTTCATTTCGAAGTGAATTGGACATCATCGAAGTGATGCCGAGGTTGGCGCCGATGATCGTGACAATTGCTACCAATGTGGTAATGAGATTCGAATTGATCAACGTTCGGGTTGGTGTCGGATTGTCGGACATTTTCATTACTCCTAAGAGGTTATACGAGTTAAGCCCGACTTGGTCCGGAAGGACCCCGTTCAGGGCCGCTTCCAGAAATGGCGACGCGCAATGCGTGCCTGGTACGGTAATCATAAATCCAAAGAGACAGGGAGAGCAAGTCGGGACGTGGTTTGTGGGAGGAAAGAAAAAGCGGCCGTTGTGGCCGCTTTTTTGATTGGGGCATTCGTGGAGCCCTAAGAGTGAGTTGGCGAATCGGTCTTGAGCTGAGGCAATTCGACCGTGTCGTTTGGGAAGCCGAGAATGGGCTCGAATTTGTCGACGGCTTCACACAGGGATCTCGCACTGCAGAAGAGTACTTCGATTTTGGAGATTGTCGAGGAAATCTCGGAATCATCGAGTGGGGTTTCTGGGAAGAGAAGTTTTCCGATCGTTACGAATGCAATTCGAAAATCGGAGTAGGAACGACTTCGCATGTCGTTCGAGAGGCGCTCGTAGTCCGTAACGGGATGGGGTTGGTGATTATGGTGCTCGTATTGCATCTCGAGAAATTCGTCCGTGATCTTGCCGAGATTGTCGAGCGTTGGTGTTCTGATGAAGTCATACAGAGCATATCGAAGGCCGCAGTCGGCGAAGATCGGTGCAATGGAATTCAGACAGATGCCCAAACGCAATAATGCGGATGTGTTGGTTTCGTTCATGTGATTTCTCCTGATAAGGAGACAACCGCGGGTTTCCCCGAGGAGGTCTCGAGGTCGTTGGGGATCGGTTAGCAGCGAAGCCTTAAATGGAGCTCAGAACCGGATGGAACCGAGGTGGTGGAGTGAATATAGACTGTTTTTCGAAGCGTTGCAACGTAAGTGTAGTCTGACGGGTTTTCGGCTTGCTAGCGCTCGGATGGGGCGGCAAAGCCGCCGTGCCGATCCTGGGCCAGGCCCTTGCCGAGAGATTGGATATTGCTTCGCAAAACCCAATCACGGCTGCGGGTTTGGATTTAAAAGCGGTGGATCAGGATTGAAGTTTCGATTCATTGCAGCGTCGGCGGAATTCGTTGAGCGTTTCGATATAGCGCCGATCCGTTCCGCGGACGACGATGATGCGCTGTTTGCGTGGATCGGATGTAAGAACGGCGATTCGCGTAGTGCTGTTGGAACTGGAAACGATCCAGCCCGAATACCTTCGTGTCGAGGAGTAGTAGAAAATCGGCGTAAATCCGCGATTGCGCAACTTGCGCTCAGTGGGGAATGGAATTTTCCAGGACTTGCCGGTGGAGGACATGGCGATCACAACGTTTGATCAGGTGAGCCTCGATCTCAGGAAGTGCTCGAAGTCGTGGAGGTCGATGCGACGGGGCTGCGGGTGAGTTCTTGCACAACGGCGCCGACCAGGTCGCCGATTGTCTGGAGTTCGGAGAGACTGACTTCATCGAGCTCAATGCCCTGTCTCTCTTCGATTTCGTAGACGATTTCAAAGCATGCAAGGGAATCGATTGATATTGAGTCGATGCGGGTTTCGCTGTGAAGTTCCTGGCCGGGAGCGAGGTCCGCGCATCTGTTGATTAGTGATGTTACGCAAGTGAAGATGGATTTGCGTTGTTGCATGAGAGATTCTCCTGTTGTCGGGTTGATGGGAATCGTTACAGAATTTCGCCGGTGGCCAAGTCGACGGACCGGGAGAAGTGGCATGTTTTTTCAGTGTAGTTGAGGTCGACCTTGAATTCGAGAGAGTTCTCGGTGACAAGTATGACGAGATCAGCGGAACCGCCGTCGCCGTTTTCGCAACCGGTATTGGCATGATTCAGCCATTGGTCGGCGATGGATTCGACTGCGTCCAGCAATGTTACGTTTTGTTCTTCGACAACCTGGCGCCACTGCCCGTCGACGAAGATATTTTTTCGTTGCGGAAGGCGAACTGTAAAATTGTCGGAGATTTTGATATCGCTGGGCTCCCAGTCGATCGTATCCCAATTGCCGCTGTCTCCGTATCCGCTGAAATAGGCCATGATTTTCTCGATCCCGAGTTCGTGCAGGATCGGCAAAAGCGTTTGTGCGTCCGAAATGTGAGAATTCGAATTTGCGGGGTGCGGAAGAAGGTTTGCGGTAAGTGGTCTAATTTGAAGCAGTTCGTTGATGCGGTTGCGCTGATTCTCGGAAGGCGTCGTGTTACCGGCGCCGCGGACCTGAAGAACTGTAAGTCGTGCATTGCCGCTGTCTGGAGAGTGTATGCCAAGCTGCACCGTAAAACGGGTCTTGTCGACGAAAACGACGGCGATTGCAAAGCGGCCGGTTAGGATCCCGGCTTGGTATGAGGCAACACAGTTATTCTGGCGCTGGCCTTCGAAGGCGAGACGCCGGCTATTTTGAATGAGATAGCCTGGCCATTTGTCAGGAAGCAGCTCGTCGAAACGAACCAGCTCGTATTCGACGTGTTCTGAAAGCAACTGTCGCAATGTAAAAAGTTTGGATAAGCGATCGTGTTCGCTGCGCCAGCGATTCTGGCTCCAGGTGAGGTTAAGTGGTTCGCCTAGGTCATAGGCCATTGAGATGGTATCGACGATCGATATGTTGTTCATGCGCATTGCCAGGAATGCGCAGCAGAAACCCAGAAGGTGATTTTTCTGCGGGGCGACCGCGGCGGCTTTGATCATTAAAACGTAGTCCTCAGGGGAGAGGAAATTCCGACTTCGGAGATCGCGCAGCGGCGCCAGAACGGATCGAGGAAGTGATTCCTCGTGAATCGCGAGAATGTTGTCTGTTTGCTTGGTCATTGCGGTCTCCTGGTTCGGTTGCCGAAAACAGTGGGCGTGGCCTTGGACATCCAGGGTTCCGGCTGGATGAGTGACAGCCAATCTTTTAGCGTCGGTATGCGGCCCATGTCCTCGAGGCAATGTTGTTCTCCGATGTAACGCACGGGAACCTCGCGGCCGTCAGAGTTGGTGATGGTGACGCCGAATACCCGCTCGCACTCGAATATGCCTTCCGCGTGATGCCTCAACGCGCGATGGCGGAAATCGCAGAAATGTTCTTTTGTCGAGTCGAACCATTCGTGAATGGGAAGGTAGTCTTTGGGTTTGCCGCCAAATACCCGGGCGGTTGATTCAGCGTGATAGAACGTATGAGTCATGGTCGCCTCCAGAGAAAGGGGTACCTACTTCCTTCGTGGAAGGGAGTCAATTGTGGCAAACAACGGCTGAAGAGAAGTTTGTTAGAGGCGTAAAGCCGCCTGCATAACAGCTTCATGCCGCGTGGGCGCTTCGTGAGTGGTGGACGTCAAAGACCGAATTGCCAACCACCTAGAACTTTGGGTCGGTGTGATTTTGCTGACACGGCCCCAGGAACCGTTGTCAGACTCCCAGATGTATCGGTAATAGCCTTCAGTGATTCTGATCTTGTGTGGATATGTGATTTTCATTTTGTCGCTCGCCGCTGGGCAGGGGAGCGTGTCCGGTGGTCACGCTCCCTGGTTGCTAGGGTGTGGGTTGCGCCGGCGTAAAGACCATGCCGCGTCGCGGTGGCCTTCGGCCAGTCTTGACTCCGGCCAGAAGTTCGGAGTTTTGAACGATTGTCATTAAGAGCCGTGGTGAGTGCTTCGGGTGGGATTCTGGAAACCGTACTGGATGATCCTGTCGAGACGGTCCATTCGGGATGGAAGAATGTCGGCGCATTGCTCGCGCCATTTCGTGATCGTTTCGACGAGGGTACGTTCAGCCGATCGTTGTTGCGGGGCCTTGCCGTTCAAAACTGTCCAAACGTGATTCGAGACGAAGATCCGGTAACCATTTTGCTGCAGGGGCGCCGAGAGCTTCTTTTCGAAGTCGCGAGCCTGCTTTTCGCGCGAGGGAAGAAGCCGTTCAGCATCGAGGCCGTTGTAGACCTGGTTCATTACGCGGTCGAGGATGACGGCAGTTTCTTTGGGTAGTTGCTGTCGGCCGGGACTGGAACCAGCAGGGAGGGTTAGTGTGGTCTTGATCTTCATGTCTTGTCTCCGTCGTCGAGCAGTGAAGACAGGACCAGGCTGGAAAGGATCTCATCGTCGCTCGGTCGGGTTTCGTCGAAAGAAGGCCTGCAGGTAGCGAGTTCGAAGGAAAGGTATCCCCAGTCGGCAGAAAGGGGATTCTCGGGATCGATTTCATGCATTGGACATGCCGGCCATGGAAACCGTTCATTTTCTGATTTGGACATCGGGCGCCTCCTTTGGAAGTAACTTCACCAGAATCATCAAACAAGGCCTTCAGCTCTATGCAAACAGGCGCAGCGAGAGGTCGCGGAACCTTGCGTCAATATGGTCCGGCCGGCACTCGTGCCAAAAGCCGTTGGACAGAACGATATTCAAGCGGCCAGAGCCTGGGTCGCGGGTGAGTCGGATTCGGGTGAGTATCAATTCTTCGATCGTGGTGATGGTGGACGGAGGCTGAAGTCTCGCCGGCAATGGTTCAATCCTGGAAATGCTGCCGGATCGGTCGATTGCAGCAGACGCGAGCGTGCCCGGGAGCAGGATTTTGTCCGCGGTGCATTTCCATTTCCTAGGTAGTGATTTCATGCCTATTTATACCACGAATAAGGATTTAAAACAATATATATATCAGCAAGTTAAACGATTAAAAGTATAAAATATCGAGCAGGAAAACCGGCGAGGCGCTGTTTGATTTGGAAAGATATTGATGAAGAGATGGAAGCGAACGGATCGAAAAACTGAATGACCTGGCAAGAGAGAAAAAAGGCCGAAAGAGACTGAATTTGTACGATGTGAATAGAATTCGATGACGTGGAGTTGGCACGATTCTGGCTACCCGCCCCATTGATTACAAAGAAGTAGTATAGATTTACATGTTGGTGATGAGGTTCATTTCTTCTGGGAGTCTCGGGCGGGAATATCCAGTTAGCGGTGCTTGCGCCGCATCATCCAAAGGGCGCTTGCGCCCTGCTACTAGTCTGTTATTTCAAAGGTTATATTCTTTATGGTTAAAACCCCGATTAATGTGGAGGACTTACCAGTGAAGGACTTAAGCTGCACTTATCCACAGGATGTCCAGTGGATTGATGAAAAGATTCAGGGGGGTTAGGAAAACATGCAGGCAGGGGCGTCGAATGGTCTTAGGTTAATGAGATTAGCCGACGAGAATGGCAGGAGTGGTGGTAAAAATGAACGGTCAGGGCCTTGGCAAGATCGGGGGCCAAGACGAGTTCTAGCAGATAGGCTATCAGGTCAGATCGGCGAAATGCGGGTGTAGTTCAATTTTGGGAGGTGGTGGGTCGAGGCCCAGGCCGAGGCAAAGATAGTGAAGCTGTGCTGAAGAGTACATCGTCGCCGGATGCAAATAATGATTAACCGCAGCTCGCGGCGTGATGAGGCCCTTGAAGAGCCAGGGGATGCGTCTTCGGATTCTCTTGTAAGTCTGCTTAATCTTGGTGGATCCAGCCTTATGTAACTTTTTCCAGAGAGTCTCGCCGCCAAGTTCAAGAAAAAATTTCTTCTTGAAGGCGACTAGCCTGGGGCTAAACCGCCAGGTGCCATCGGGGAGCTGTTCGTGTTGTTGTTTCGATATGGAAACGTACCCACAGTGCTCCAGGTCATGGAGAACGGATTTGACTCGATCTCTGGAAACCCTCGCGCCGCGGAACCAGGGTTGGGACAGAATTATTTTTCGAATGTTATTGATACTGGGACAAACGAGAAAACCCTTGCTTGCCAGGACACCAGGGATAGCGCAACGTCGGGTCTGCAGATCGAAATAGTGCTCGAAGAGGGCAACCAGAACGGCAGGGAGCATTTCCCTGGTTTCGCTGCGTCGGCGGCGATGGTTACGCGGCAGGCCTGCGTGATCGAGCATGTGGTGCCAGCTTGTAAGAAGGCGTTCATCTGTAGCGGTCGCGACGAGGCTTAAGATGATGTCTCGAACAACAGGAGGGTAGTGCGCGATTTTTAGCTCTAATTCTTTTGGCGGAAGGCGAAGGTCGGAGGAATCATGGCCGCATCGGTTTCCGTTTTTGCGGCGACGTCGGAAGGATTCTTTGACTGGATTAAGCATGCTCCATTTAGGCGGGGCAAAATTCCGAAAAAATTCGAAATTCCTATTGACAGCGCCAGAGGGGGTCTATAGCATTGAGGGCACATATCGCCTTCAATCACTTTCTCAGCGGTGAGCGGCAAATTAAAAAACCGGTTTGTTGGCCGGTTTTTTTATGCCTAAAGATTTTGCCTAGTCGCTAGAACCTCCTTTTCTTCTCCATACGCTTGTGGGCGCCGCAGTGGCCAGATGGTCACGGACGACGCTCTGATGCCTCAATGGGCAAGCGCGGCAAAGAAAAGGAGAGAGCCCAGCTCCGAGATTAGTGGACATATTTTAATGTCCGGTAATCTTTATTACCGGACATTAGGAATTACCAGTAAAGCCCGTGTTTTTAGAGTGTTATAGGCATATTCCGTGCAACTCACGTCCCAACCGCGTGAACTTTACGCTGATTTCGCATGGTCACGAATTCTTCCGCCAGGGTTGGATGAATGCCGATGGTTCGATCAAAGTCGGCCTTGGTAGCGCCGCAGTTCATCGCGACGGCGAATCCCTGGGCAAGCTCGCCGGCATCCGGACCTGCCATATGCAGACCGATAACGCACTGTGATTCGCGCTCGACGATCAGTTTGATCAGGGACAGCTCATCGCGGCCGCTCAAGGTATGTTTCAATTGCCGCACCTTGGCCAGGTAGACATCGTAGTCCTTTCCCTCCAGTTTCACTTCCGACTCGGTACGGCCGACCGTGGCGATATTCGGATGGCAGAAAACCGCGCTGGGAATATATTCGTAATCCATGTTTTCATCTTGACCGCCAAACAGCCGGCGGGCGACGATTTGCCCTTCCGCCAGCGCCACCGGCGTCAACGTGACGCGGTTGATAACGTCGCCAACGGCAAAAATGCCCGGTTCGGCGGTTTCAAAGTGTTCATCCACTTCAATGGCGCCATCGGCCTGCCTCTCGATGCGGGTATTTTCCAACCCAAGATCACATGTCATGGGTTTGCGTCCGGTAGCACAAAGCACTTCACCGGTAGCGATTTCTTCCCCGGAATCAAGTATTGCCCGCAATTGCCCGTTGTCCGCTCGCGCTATGCTTTCGATTTCACGGTTCAGTTCGAGCCGCAATCGCTTGCTGAATTCCCCGGTGATGAACGTGCGGATATCTTCATCGAAACCTCGCAGCAATTTTTCGCCGCGATAGACCAGGGTGACCGCGACGCCCAGTCCATGCAGGATGCTGGCGAACTCGGCGGCGATATAGCCGCCGCCATAAATCACAATCGATTCCGGCAATTCCGGCAGATGGAATATTTCATTGGAAGTAATCGCCAACTCATTGCCTGGGAACGAAGTTTTCCAAGGCCAGCCGCCTGTTGCGAGCAAAATATAGCGAGCGCGATAGCGCTCGCCGCCGACTTCGACCTCATGCGCGCCGGTCAGCCGGGCGCGGCTGCTAAAAATGCGGATTTTGCGACTTTTAAGAATGTTCCGGTAAATGCCGTTTAGACGGGCGATTTCCTTATTCTTGTTGGCAAGCAAGCTGGACCAGTCAAATTCGGCTGTTCCCGGTTTCCAGCCGAAACCGCGGCAGTCTTCCCAATCGTCAGCGTAGTGAGCCGCATAACTGAACAGCTTCTTGGGCACACAGCCGAGGTTGACGCAGGTGCCGCCAAAATCCCTCTCCTCGGCCACCGCGACTCGAGCTCCCAGATCGGCGGCCACCCGGCATGCCCGCACGCCGCCGGAACCGGCCCCGATCACGAACAGATCAAAATCGTAGTTTTCCAATATATCTCCCTAGTTATTCGCCGAGCAATTTCTTGCCTGGAACTTGCAGACACACGCAAGTGCGGTGCCGAAGCCCTGGCTTATAAAGGCTTGCCTAGATAAACAATTCCGGGCCATCGGCGGCCGGCAGATTCGCCAGGCAGTTTTCGATAGCCGATTTCGCCGCGGCATCCGCTTCCTGTAATCGCAGGCCGATACCATTGCGAGCAGCTCCCGCGGCCGGATTTACCCAGACTACCTGCCCGCTTACGGGAATGCGCTCGTTCGCGCCGGGCAGCAGTAACAACAGGAAGATTCGCTCGCCTAGACAGCCATCTTCCACGTCCGGCACAAAAATAGCGCCGGACAGGATGAATGGCATCCACATCGCCCGCAATGTGACGAAGTCGTCGATCACTATCGGCAGCACCCTGCCCTTTGTAACTTGCATTTGCTCCCTCCCTGGCCGGAATCAACTCTCCCGAGGCCGTTCTTGCCGGGTCCAACTTCGGAAAGTACTTTCCAGCAGCAATTGTGGATTGGGGTTGCCCGGACCGGATAGCTGTTGTCTGACCTTGGTTACCTGTCGCTGAAATTCAAGCAGTACGCCCAGGCGAGCCGCGCTATCCGCTTCGGTCAAGGCCTCGGCGAGCTGGCGGTTTTCAGTACCGCGCCATTCGCCGTTGACCAGTCCTCGAATTAATATAGTCGAGATTCTCGCCAAATGCTCAAACACGGCGGATTCACCGGCTTTTGCCACCACTTTGGCAGCGTGTTGCGCGCCGATTCGTCCTTCCAGCAAATCAAGCAGCAATTGCCGCAGCGAGACAAATTCGGAAACCTGTCCACTGCGCAATCCCTGCTCGAGGGCCAGCGGACGATTGCCAAACATTTCCAGTAGTTCCAGCATTCGTTCGCTGGAATCGAATTCGCTTCCGGACAAGCGCTGACGAAGCCAGGCAGCAGCAATATCAGCGTCCGGTCCGGGCAGAGGCAGCAACTGGCAGCGGCTGCGAATCGTGGGTAGCAGGCTGCCTGGACTGATTCCGGCCAGCAGCAGATAGGCGGAAGTGGCCGGTTCCTCCAGGGTTTTTAGCAACGCGTTCGAGGCGGAAAGCGTCAACCGCTCGGCTTGTAGGATGAGCGCCACCCGGCCCTGGCCGGAAAAGCTGCTGCGGC
Organism: uncultured Pseudohongiella sp.; assembly: GCA_951812715.1. Classification (GTDB taxonomy): domain Bacteria; phylum Pseudomonadota; class Gammaproteobacteria; order Pseudomonadales; family Pseudohongiellaceae; genus UBA9145. The sequence goes on from OX638323.1 coordinate 244,459, forward strand.
TGAGAAACTCCGCCAATTCGCGAATCTGGTCAACCCCAATGTCTTTTCTGCCTTCTGGCGGCTGCGCCAGCAACAGGTCGGGATGATGTTCGGCGCCTCCGGCCAGACAACTTCGGCATTGATAGCAGGCCCGTTCCGCTACGGGACTTTCGCAGAGCAGAAAATTCGCGAATTCGCGGGCAAAACCCGTACGCCCGGTGCCCTTGTCGCCACAGAACAGATAGGCGTGAGCCAAGACGCCGGATTGCTGTTGCCGGCAAAGCCGCCGCCAGATCTGTTCTTGCCAGGGCCAGGGCGGACGCGTGGCGTCATTGATCAGATTCATCGCAATTCCGGCAACTTGTCCATGACGGCGGCGCGCAACATCAGCCGAACGCTATCCGGATCCGCCGAAGCATCGATCAATACGCAGCGTTCCGGTTCAGCGCGGGCGATTTCCTGATAGCTTTGCCTTACCCGGGCATGAAAGTCGATGGTTTCCCGCTCAATGCGATCTGGCGCGCCTCGCCGGCGTACCCGGCCGAGACCGACCTCCGGGTTCAGGTCGAGAATGACAGTGAGATCCGGTCGCAGTTCTCCCTGAACCATGGATTGCAACGCGGAAATGCAGTCCCGTGGTAGTCCTCTACCGCCACCCTGATAGGCGAAGGTGGCATCGGTGAAGCGGTCGCAAACGACCCATTTACCCTGTTCCAGCGCCGGCAAGATACATTTGTCGAGGTGGTCGGCCCGGGCGGCGAATATCAGCAGCAATTCGGTAAGGGCCGCGAGATTTTCGCCGCCACTGTCCAGCAACCGCGAACGAATATTTTCCGCGAGGGCGGTTCCACCCGGTTCCCTGGTGCAAAGATAATCGATGGCGCGATCGCGAAGTATTTCCTCGAGCACGGCGATATTGGTGCTCTTCCCTACCCCCTCGACGCCTTCAATGGTGATGAACTTGCCTGTCATCGGAATTCCAAAGCGGCTTGCCTAATTTCGCGGCAGCGAGCAGTTCGCTGAATCCCGGCGGCGCTGGTAGCAATTAACCGCGGCATTATGTTCTTCCAGCGTCTCGGAAAAATAGTGATTGCCATCGTTGGTGCCAACGAAGTACAGATAGTTCGACGCGGTGGGGCGCAAGCTGGCGCGGATCGAATCCAAGCCGGCCAGGGCAATCGGGGTCGGCGGTAAACCATTGATCCGATAGGTATTGTAGGGCGAGAACTCATCGAGATCGGGCGCACGCAGGTTGCCGTCAAAGCGGCTGCCGAGGCCGTAGATGACGGTCGGATCAGACTGCAGCCTCATGCCCTGTTGCAGCCGGCGCAGGAAAACGCCGGCGATAAGCCCGCGCTGTTCGCTGTTGGCAGCTTCCTTTTCCACGATCGAGGCGAGAATCAGCGCTTGGTATGGCGTTGTCAGCGGCAGGCCCGCGTCGCGAGAATTCCATTCGCGATCAACGATTTCGCGCAGCCTGGCGTTGGCCCGCAACAGGATTTGCAGATCCGTGGCGCCGGCGGCATAGAAATAAGTGTCAGGGAAGATCATCCCTTCCGGCGCGGAAACTTCCAGCTGCAACGCCTCCGCAATCTCTTCCATCCCCATGCCGCGCAATTCCGGTTTGATGCCTTCGCCGCGCTGGATTTCCGTCAGCGCCTGATCGAAGGTCCAGCCTTCGATCAAGGTAAGCCGATATTGGCGCGTTTCGCCCGACACGAAAAGCGCGAGCAACTCCGCCGGCGTAGCGCCGGCAGGCAATTCATATTCGCCATACCGGATCGCCTGTTCGACGCCTTGAAGGCGCGCCAGCGAATTGAACAGGATGGGATAGTCGATGATGCCCTGGTCCCGCAGATTCCGACTCAATTGATCGAATGGCGTGCCGGCGTCGATCACGAAAACACGCTCCACCGGCAGACTTTCAAGCGGACGATAAAGATATTGCCGGGACAGGCTCAGAACAAGCAGCGCGGGGATCAGCAACAATACAGCGGACAGCAGCAGCCAGCCTCGAACCCTTTGCCTGCGATCATCCTTTCCACTCATGGAACCGCGCCGGAAATCAGAATCTTGCGGCATAATCCTTCAAACCGGCGTCGAATTCAACGCTGCCGCGGCTCAGCGGGCCACCTTGCCACAGCCGGGTATCAGTTAAGGCGGGAAAAGATCAGCGAGCCGTTGGTGCCACCGAAACCGAAAGAATTGCTGAGTGCAACATCGAACTTCAGTTCGCGGCTGGTATGAGGCACATAATCGAGGTCGCAACCGTCATCTGGTTCGTCCAGGTTGATGGTCGGCGGCACAACGCCGTCACGCAAAGCCAGAATAGAGATGATCGCCTCCACGGAGCCCGCGGCGCCAAGCAGATGGCCGATCATCGATTTGCTTGAGCTGACGCTGATGGATTGCGCTTGCTCGCCGAACACGGATTTTATGGCCTCGGTTTCCGCCAGATCTCCGGCTATGGTAGAGGTGCCGTGGGCATTGATATAGCCCACCTGCTCAGGGTTCAGCCTGGCGTCGCGCAATGCGTTGCGCATGCAAGCGGCCGCGCCGGCGCCGCCGGGGGCCGGCGCCGTGGCATGGTAGGCGTCGCCGCTCATGCCGAAGCCAACCAGTTCGGCGTGTATATGGGCGCCCCTCGACTTGGCGTGTTCGAGCTCTTCCAGCACCAGAATTCCGGCGCCGTCGCCAAGCACGAAACCGTCCCGGCTCCTGTCCCAGGGCCGGCTTGCCCGCCGCGGATCGTCATTGCGGGTTGACAGCGCTCTGGCGGCGCAGAATCCACTGAGACCCACCGAGCAGGTTGCCATCTCCGCGCCACCGGTCAGCATGATCTCGGCCTGGCCAAGACTGATCATGTTGGCCGCCAGGCCGATATTATGGGTGCCGGTAGCGCAAGCCGTGCTGACGGCAATGTTTGGGCCTTGCAAACCGAATTGCATCGACAGGTTACCGGCGATCATGTTTATGATTGAGCCCGGCACGAAAAACGGACTGGTCTTGCGCGGACCCGTATCGCGAATCTGCAGCGAGGTTTTTTCGATTGCATCGATGCCGCCGATGCCGGAGCCGATAGCCACGCCTGCCCGCTCCGGATTCCACTGTCCGTCCTTGAGCCCCGCATCGTTCATGGCCTGAATGCCGGCAGCGAAACCGTAGTGGATGAATGTATCCATTCGACGCGCATCCTTGCGCGACATGTATTCCGTGCAGTCAAAATCCTTGACCATGCCGCCGAAACGGGTGGAAAACTCGGATACATCAAAAATTGTAATCGGTCCAATGCCACTGCGGCCATCGCAAATGGCATTCCAACACGTCTCTACCGAGTTGCCCGCCGGGCTGATCATGCCCATTCCGGTGACTACGACCCGTCTGCCGTTCAAAGCGTCGTCCTCGATAATGGATGATGCAGAAAAAAGTTACCCGGATGAATCTCCGGGTAACTTGAATTCCGATTACAGGAAAGTTTACAGGTGATTTCGGATGTAATCACATGCGGATTGTACAGTTGTGATTTTTTCCGCTTCTTCGTCAGGAATTTCGGTTTCAAATTCCTCTTCCAGGGCCATTACCAATTCAACCGTGTCCAGCGAGTCAGCGCCCAGGTCCTCCACGAAGGAAGCCGAAGGCTTTACATCTTCCGCCTTGACGCCGAGTTGATCGCAGACAATTTCCTTGACACGTTCGTCAATTCGCTTATCGCGTTCGTCAATATTAGCCATATCTGTTCCTAGCTCCTGATACCATCAATCAAACAGCGGTAATTCTGGTCTTCCCTGAACCGGGCGGCACTCAATCCACCGTGCTGTGCAGAGCGCCAAGTTTACCCTTATTTACCATTGATGTAATGTGCAAATGCAAAAAAAGCCCTCTCCGGGCATCTTCGGGATGGTACCGCCGCCTGGGGATCAGGCCAGATACATCCCCCCATTAACATGCACGGTTTCACCCGTGATGTATGCGCCGCCGCTGGAAACGAGGAATCGCACCACGGCGGCGACTTCTTCCGCGCGGCCGAGCCGCCGCAGAGGAATCTGGTTCAACATGCCTTGTACTTGCGTCTCGGGCAGGTTGCTGGTCATGTCGGTTTCGATAAAGCCCGGCGCGACAGCGTTCACGGTTATGCCACGGGAGCCGATCTCCCGGGCCAGAGAGCGGGTGAATCCCTCGATACCGGCTTTGGAAGCGCAATAATTGCTTTGGCCGGGATTGCCGCTCGAACCTACCACCGAGCTGATATTGACAATGCGACCCCAGCGCGCTCGCGTCATGGGTTTCAGGCAGGCTCTGGTAACCCGGAACATGGAATTGAGATTGGTATTGATTACTTCGTTCCATTCTTCTTCTTTCATACGCAGCAACAGGTTGTCGCGGGTTATGCCGGCATTGTTGACCAGTACCGCCGGCGCGCCAATTCCCGCTTGCAATGACTGCATGAGGTCGCCTACGGATTCGCTCGCGCTGACATCGAGCCTGAATCCATCGCCCGAAATCTCTTGTTCCGCGAAGTAGCGGGCAATGCGCTCGGACCCGGCATCCGTGGTAGCGGTGCCGGCCACGGTAAACCCTTGCCGGCCGAGTTCAAGAGCAATGGCCTTGCCGATGCCCCTGCTCGCTCCGGTTACCAATGCCACTTTACCTTTTGGGTCCAGCATGAATCCTCGATCTCTCCGCGCCGGTGGACACACCGGTATTCCGCCTTAATCCCGCATGCAGCTTCGATTCTCCACCCGGATTCGGGTTAGCGCACGGTGAATACAGCGCCCTAGCAAACGCGGAAGTATACCCGATTTGTCATGCCAATTCGGAAATCGCCTGGGCAAGGCTTTCCGGGCTGTCACAGTTCCAGGTCGCGAGCCGCGGAGAAATGCGCTTGATCAGGCCGCTCAGCACTTTGCCGGGGCCGCATTCGAGTATCCGGCCGATGCCCTTTCCGCTCATGAATTCAATGCAATCGATCCAGCGCACGGGGTGACAAAGTTGCGCTACCAGGTTTTCCCTGATTTCGTCCGGGTCGCGACTCGCCCGGCCGCTGAAATTCTGCACGATCGGAATCGCGGCCGGGCGGAAATCCAGTAAGGCCAACTCCTGCTCGAGTTTTAGCCGCGCCGGTTCCATCATCATGCAATGAGAAGGCGCCGACATCTTCAGCGGCAAGGCTCTTCTTGCTCCCGCCGCCAGACAAAATTTCATGGCGCGCGTTACCGCCGCCGCATCGCCGGCAATGACCGTCTGGCCCGGCGAATTGTAGTTGGCCGCGGATACGGCGCCCTCCCCCGCTGCTTCCGCTTCGGCGCAGGCACGCTCGAGCGCCGCGCTGTCTAGGCCAATGATCGCGGCGATGCCGCCGACGCCCTTGGGAACTGCATTCTGCATGAATAGCCCCCGCTTGTGCACCGTGCCGATGGCGGCGCCAAATTCGAGCACTCCGGCTGCTACCAGAGCGGAATACTCGCCGAGACTGTGGCCGGCCAGCATTGCCGGTTTGGCCCCGCCCTGGCGCTGCCACATGCGCCAGAGCGCGATTCCGGCCGCAAGCAGCGCCGGCTGGGTAATATGAGTCTGATCGAGCAGCCGCTCCCGGTCATGCTGGGCTATGTCCCAGAGATCCTGTCCGATGACCTCGGATGCTTCGGCAAATGTTTGCTCGATTACTTTGCCGGCGCCGGCCAGCGCGGCCAGCATGCCTGCCTTTTGTGATCCCTGTCCGGGAAATACGACTGCGAAATCTTGCATGAAAGTAACGTTAGTCCGTGGACAAAATTGCCGAATCGGCTGCCGCTCAGGCGGTAGCCATGATGGTTTCTACCTTGTTGGCGATCAAACGCGGAACCTGATGGTCGATTTCGCCGGCCGCCTCGAGAATCGCATGGCAGAAGCCGAGCACCGAGGCGTTGCCGTGGCTTTTGACGATGTTTCCTTGCAATCCGAGCAGACAGGCGCCATTGAATCGCTCCGGGTTGATCCGCATGGTAAGCGTATTGATGATTGATGCGGAAAATACTCTGGAGAGCCGATTGATCAGGGAAGGCGCGGCCTCATGATGGATCACATTGCGGATCACGTTGGCGACGCCTTCCGACGCCTTGATGGTGACATTGCCAACGAATCCGTCGCAGACCACGACTTCAGCCAGACCGCGGTACAGTTCGTTTGCTTCAACGAAACCTACATAATCGATTACAGGACATTTGCCGAGCTTCTCGGCAGCCTCCCGCACCGCTTCGGTTCCCTTGTAGTGCTCGGCGCCGATATTCAGCAGGCCAACCCTGGCGGGTGATCGATTGAGGCTTTCCGCAAGCACCGATCCCATGACCGCGAACTCAAACAGGTGCTGCGCATTACATTCCGGATTAGCGCCTACATCAAGCAGAAAGCTATGTTTCGCCGCGCCGGGAATGGAGGCCACCATTGCCGGCTTGTGAATGCCCGGAATGGTTTTCAGCAAATGCCGTCCAATCATCAGCAAAGCTCCGGAATTGCCCGCGCTGACCATGGCCTGGGCATCGCCGCTTTTTACCATGTCCGCGGCCAGGAACATCGAGCTTTCCCTGGCGGAGCGGAGAACTGTTCCCGGCCGATCTTCGTCGGCGATCTCAAGGTCGGTATGCAAGACGCGCAATTTGTTGCGCTTCGCGGCGGGAATTCGCGACAGCAACGGCTCAATGCGTTCGCTGTCGCCTACCAGCACGAGTTCAAGATCGTTGCGCCGGGCCAGAATCCGGGCCGCGGCGGGGACCGTAACTTCCACCCCCCGATCGCCGCCCATAGCATCTATGGCTATGCGTCGCGAAGAACTCAATCTTGTTCGGTCTCGACTACTTTACGGCCTTTGTAGAAGCCGTCCGTAGTGACATGGTGTCTGCGGTGAATTTCACCAGAAACCTGATCGGTCGACAAAGCCGGGCTGCGCAGCGAATCGTGCGTGCGGCGCTTGTTGCGCTTGGATCGGGATACCTTGTTTTGCTGGACGGCCATGATTGCTCCTGATTATCGCCAGTTTCGAACGCGGCTTGAGTTTTATTGAATTCTTGCCGGCACGGATTCTCAGGCGCGCAATAATAGGGGGCGAGATGCGCCCTGTCAAAACCTGGCGCGATTACTGGTTAATCCGGCCCGCCACGGGCCCGGATTCGCGCAATGCCGCCAGCAAGCCGGAGAAAAAGCGGTCGTCAGGCGCTTCGAAGCGCAATATCTCGGCATTCGGGGCGGGTCGGAATGCGATTCGCCAGGCGTGCAAGGCCAGGTACTTGTGCTGGATGAATGGGGAATTTCCGCCATTTTGACCGTATTTGGAATCGCCGATGACGGCATGTCCGGCAGTTTGGCAATGAACGCGAATCTGGTGTGTGCGTCCGGTTTCGAGCGTTACCTCGAGCAGGCTTGCGCCTGGCAGGCGTTCACGCACACTGAACCAGGTTCTGGCGCGCTTGCCGTCAGCGTCCGCGCGCACGATTCGTTCGCCGGAGCTGAGTTGGTTTTTGCGCAATGGCGCGTCAATCATGTCCAGTTCTTCCGGCCAGGCGCCGTGCACCAGGGCGAGGTATTTCTTCTCTACCGCGCCCTTGCGCAGTTCGGCTTGCATATGACGCAAAAAAGCCACCTGCTTGGCGATTACCAGACATCCCGAGGTATCTTTGTCGAGCCGATGCGCCAACTCCGCTTCCATCCACTCGGAACGGGTCTGCCGCAGCGCTTCTATCAATCCAAGCGCTACTCCGCTGCCGCCATGCACAGACATGCCGGGAGGCTTGTTCAATACCAGCAGGTCCTCGTTCTCGAACAGCACCCTGTCCTGTAGCCGTAGTTTCAACTTTTCGGCAGGCGCTCCGGCGGGCGTGGCCCGGCGACCGGCATATGGCGGAACCCGAACCTGATCACCCTGAGAAAGACGGGTCTCCGGCTTGCAGCGGCCGCGATTTACTCTTACCTCTCCGCGGCGAATAAGCCGGTAGATCCGGGATCTGGGCAGACCTTTCAGTTCCCGCAGCAGAAAGTTGTCCAGGCGTTGTCCGTCCTGGCGTTCCGGCACGGGCAGAAACCGCACTTTGTCTGATTCGTTCATGATCGCCGTGGCAGTCGGGGCGGGAGCGGCAATTCTACCGCAACTCGGCCGACGACCTCGCTGAATCGGGCACGCGCGCTAGTGTGCAACCGAATCGCCCGGACGCCCAGGAAAGTGAATGTGCGTAATCACTTTGGTGGCGCAAGCTATGGAATTTAAATACAAACAGTTTTTGCATGCCTGTATTGCCATTTTGAATGGCTGCAGGGAAGGAATTGTTCAGGGAGAACTTGTACAATCCCCGCTCCGCGAAAACCGCCCGAGTCCGTCCGTTCATGGAAAATCTCAAGGATCAGTTATCCCGCCTTGTCGGCGCGGCGTTGCGCGATGCAACCGGCATCGCGGACAGCGATCCGAACGTAATAACGGCGTCGCGACCGGAGTTCGGCGATTATCAAGCCAACGGCGTCATGGCGGCGGCAGGCCGTAGTGGGCGCGGGCCGCGTGAGCTCGCCGAGGCCGTAGTTGGCAGTCTGCGGGACGATGCCGGTCTCATCGCATCCGCGGAAGTCGCCGGCCCCGGATTTATCAATCTGAGGCTGAACGACCAGGCGTTGATGGAGCGTGGCAACGGCATCCTGGGCGACCCGCGAATGCTGATACCACCCGCCGGCAAGCCGCGGAAAATCGTTGTCGATCATTCGTCGCCGAATCTCGCCAAGGAAATGCATGTCGGTCATCTGCGCGGCACCGTCATCGGAGATTGCCTGTCCCTGGTGCTGGAGCGGCTGGGACACGAGGTAATCCGGCAGAACCATGTCGGCGATTGGGGCACCCAGTTCGGCATGCTGATCGCCCATATGCGTGAGATCGGCGAAGACTCGGACCTGCTGCGGACGGAGCTGGAGGATCTTGAATCCTTCTACCAGGCGGCGAAGAAAAAGTTCGACGCTGATCCGGCGTTCGCGGACCGAGCGCGTCTGAGCGTGGTAAAGCTGCAAGGCGGCCACCCGGACTACCTTGCCGCCTGGCGGATTTTTATCGATGAGTCGCTGCGACACTGCCAGGATATTTATGCGCGGCTGGGCGTTGGCTTGAAGCTTGCCGATCTGGATGCGGAAAGCCGTTACAACGACGATCTTGAAGGTATTGTCCGGCAACTGGAAGAGCAAGGGCTGTTGCGGGAGTCGCAAGGCGCCCGTTGCGTGTTCCTGCCGCGGTTCAAAGGCAAGGAAGGAGAACCCCTGCCGGTTATCGTGCAAAAGTCCGATGGCGGCTATCTCTATTCCACCACCGATCTGGCGGCGGTGAAACTCCGCTCGCACGATTTAGCGGCAGATCGTTCGCTGTACGTGGTGGACGCGCGGCAGTCGCTGCATTTTCAGCAAGTTTTCGCGGTGGCGCGCGCGGCGGGGATGGCTGCGAATATGTCTCTCGAACACATCGCCTATGGCACTATCATGGGTAGTGACGGCAGACCGTACCGGACGCGTTCGGGCGATGCGGTGAAACTTGCCGATTTGCTCGATGAGGCGGTAAGCCGGGCTTTTGAACTCGTTTCCGTGAAGAATCCCGAACTTGATGAGTCGGAGCGCCGGCGGATCGCGGATACAGTCGGCATCGCGGCTGTAAAGTACGCCGATCTGAGCAAGAATCGGATGAGCGACTACGTTTTCGACTGGTCGACCATGCTGTCGTTCGAAGGCAACACCGCTCCCTACCTGCTCTACGCCTGTACGCGGATCAAAAGCGTGTTGCGAAAGCTGCCGAACGAATCCGGAGCAGGCAAGATCAAGACACTGGTTTTGGCCGAAGAACGCGCATTGTTGCTGAAGATCCTGCAGTTGCCCGAAGTCGTCGCGCTGGTCGCTCGAGAATGTTATCCAAACCTGCTATGCAACTATTTGTACGAGCTTTCCGGCGCCTTCATGCGATTCTATGAATCTTGTCCGATTTTGAAAGCCGAAGCGGAAACCAGGGATTCCCGCCTTGGCCTGACGTTGCTGGCGGAGCAGGCGCTGGAACAGGGTCTGGGCCTGCTCGGCATCCGGACCCTGGAGCGCATGTAGAAAAATTCAGCTCTTGGTCAGTTCGAGCAACAACTTGTTCAGTCGGTTGGAGAATTGCGCCGGATCAACCAACCCCTGGCCTTCGGCCAGGGCCGCCTGACCGAAAACTATCGTCACCAGATCGGTAAAGCGAATTTCGTCTTCTTCCTGCCCCAATCTTTGCAATAAGGCGTGGTCCGGATTGATCTCGAAAATCGGCTTTGAATCCGGTACTTGCTGACCTGACGCTGCCATGATTCGCCGCATTTGCAAGCCCATGTCGTGTTCATCGACGATCAGACAGGCGGGCGAATCGGTCAACCGGCGTGTCGCCCTCACCTCCTTTACCTGGTCGCCGAGACTCTCCTTGATGCGCTTGAGCAAATCAGCGTGTTCGTCGTCTTCGGCTTGTGGTTGCTCGTCATCCAGTTTGCCGAGGTCAAGTTTGCCGCGGGCGATATCCTGAAACGATTTGCCGTCGAATTCATGCAAGTGACCCATTAGCCATTCATCGATGCGATCGTGCAGCAACAGCACCTCGATGCCTTCGCGGCGGAATATCTCAAGGTGCGGACTGTTGCGCGCCACTTTCAGATTGTCGCTGATCAGATAGTAAATCTTGTCCTGCCCTTCTTTCATGCGCGCGACATAGTCTTCCAATCCCTGATCTTGCTCATCGCCGCCGGATTCGGTGCTGTTGAACAGTAACAGCGAAGCAATCTTCTCGCTGTTGGCATGATCTTCCGCCGGGCCTTCCTTCAAGGCTTGACCGAACTCTTTCCAGAAACCAGCATAGGCCTCCGCGTCCTTCTTTTTCAATCGGGCCATCAGGTCGAGAACGCGCTTGGTCAAGGCGTTGCGCACTTTTTCGACTTTCGGGTCTTTTTGCAGTATCTCCCTCGACACGTTCAATGAAAAATCATTCGAATCGAGCACGCCTTTGACGAAGCGCAGATATAGCGGCAGAAACTGCTCGGCCTCGTCCATGATAAAGACCCGCTGTACGTACAGTTTCAGTCCCCGAGCACCATCCCGGTTCCAGAGATCGTAGGGAGCGTGCCGGGGCAGGAACAGCAAGCTGGTGTATTCCAGCTTGCCTTCGACATGATTGTGGCTCCAATCGAGAGGGTCTTCGAAGTTGTGACCGATGTGCTTGTAAAACTCCTGGTACTCCTTCTTCTTGATGTCCCGGCGCGAGCGCGTCCATAGCGCCTTGCCTTCATTGACGGCTTCGAATTTTGATTCCGTCTCCTGATCCTTGTCGTCTTCACCGTATTTCTGTTCTTCCATCAATACGGGAATCGAGATGTGATTGGCATATTTCTTGACGATCCCGCGCAGGCGGAAAGACTCCAGAAATTCCTTGGCGTCATCTCTCAAATGAAGAATGACGATGGTGCCGCGCTCTTTTTTCTCCGCGTCGGCGATGGAATATTCCGACTCGCCACTGGATTTCCAAAGCACGGCTTCACCTGGCTTGGCGCCTGCCTTGCGGGTGAGCACCTCTACTTCCCTGGCGACGATAAACGAGGAATAAAAGCCGACGCCGAACTGACCGATCAATTGGGAATCCTTCTGCTGGTCTCCGGTCAGTAACTCAAGGAATTGGGCGGTGCCTGATCTGGCGATGGTGCCGAGGTTGCTGATGACTTCGTCGCGAGTCATGCCGATGCCGTTGTCGGCCAAGCTGATGGTGTTGTTGTCCGCATCGAGTTCGATGCGGACTTTCAGCTCCGGATCTTGTTCCAGCAATTCCGGTTGTGACAGCGCGGCAAAACGTAACTTGTCCGCCGCGTCCGACGCATTGGAGATTAATTCCCGCAAGAATACCTCCTTATTGCTGTACAAGGAGTGGATCATCAGTTGCAGAAGTTGTTTGGCTTCGGTTTCGAAGCCCCGAGTTTCGGTACTGGCTGTCTCGGCCATTCTTTTCTCCCAGGCACAAAAAAAGACTAACCGCGAATTCGCGGTTGGGTTGTGAATGGGGGTTTTGGCCGGAATTTCAAGCTTCCTGGGTGCAGGACGGTCGCTCAAGCCGATCGAAAGCGCAGCTTTCGAAGACCTGAACGGCGCGGAACCGTATTCCGCGACTGGGCCGGATTCGTCAATCGATCAGGGAAGGACAGGTTTGGTAGAAGTCGAATTGTCCATGTTGGGCGCCAAATATGATGAAGCGCTCGGGCCCGCCATCAAGGCCGCGGGTCGTCTCCCGCCAGTACCGCTGGTTCGGGCTGAAGCGGCATCGACACGAATTCGGGCAGCAAGGCTGGAAAATAATCCGAAAATTCTCTTCATAACGCCAGTTCCCGCTACTTCCGGGCTGCTGGTCTAGTCTTCCAATATGTAGGTGAAACGGTAACCCGCTCCGGCCACTTCAACCGCTTGGCCGTTGACGACCCTGGGCTGGAACTTGAAGCGCGCCGCCGCGCGGATTGCCGATCTGTCAAAAATGTTCGGCGGCTCGGCATCCACCACGACAATAGTGTCTTCAATCACATTGCCGAGTGCATCCACGGTAAAACTAACCTCACACCAGCCTTCGATGCCACGCTGGGCAGCTCGGGTGGGATATTGGGGCGCAATGATTACCAGCGGCAAGTATTCGCCATCGGAACTGCTTATGCTGGCGGGAGTCAGATCCAGATTGTCGCCGATATCCACGATTTGGCGGGAGATTGCGAGCGACGGGCCATCGTTGAGATTGATCTGCTTTTCGGGCATGTCGATTTCTTCCGGCACGATTTCTTCAATCGGGTCGGGTCTTTCAATTTCTTCGATCACCTCGAGTTCGATATCCGGCATGGTCGAGTCCACGATCCTGACAACCGCGACCGGGTCCGACAGTCGCTCTCCGCTGGCAATCAGGTATTGCATGAAATAGAACAAGCCGACAGTAATGCCGGCGGCCATGACGACCGAAATGGACCATCTGATAAAAATCACTTTCTAAACCTCCGTCGAAATTGATACGTTTTCCATATTGGCTTCACGAACCGCTTCGAGGAACAATGAAACCTGTTCGTTGCTGGCGTTCTGACCCGCCTGAATTACTATCGCCGAATTGGGAGCACCGCTGCCTCCGGTTACCACCATGGCGAAGAATGCCTCGATCATTCTTGTTACTTTAACAATCAGTTCCGGCAATGGGCAAATGGTTGCGAACACTACAGGGAATATTTCGACTCGCTATTGGACCCGCGGAAACTGGCTTCACCCGACCCGGCCCCTGCCCAGCGGGTACGCACTTCTACTTCTCTGGCGGTAAAAACAATAAACTAGTGATAAGAGCCAACACCGAACTGAGCGATCAATCGGGAATCCTCTTGCTGGTCTGTGGCCGTTGAAAGCGTGGCGTTCGACGATCCAAACGGCGCGGCGCCGTGCTCCGCGACTGGGCCGGATTTGTCAATCGATCAGGGAAGGATAGGATTCGTAAAAATCGATCGCGTCCGCGCGGCGTTGCGCGATTATGTTATGCCGCTCCTGGGTCGATTCAATGAACCCGCGATAGTTACTGGCTGTCTGTTGTTCCCGTTCGCCTCCTGCTTCGGCGGAAGCCGCGGTTGCTGCAAGCGCTTCGTCGAATTCATCGAGCTCCACCAGAGCCCTGGCGAGGAACATCAGAGTGTCGGCGCGGTTGTTCAGGTCACCTACCTCCAGCGCCGTACGAAATGCATCCACCGCCTCTTGGTACTCACCGAGCAAATAATACAGGTACCCCAGCCTATCATGAGAATTTCCGGAAGTATCCAGCTCCGCGGCCTTGATGGCGGGCCCTAGCGCTTCCTCGTATTCAGCGCCCAGCATGGATAATTGCGCAAGAGTGATATTGTTTTCCAGGTCGTCGGGAATAAATCCCTGCTCCAGGCCGTCGTCGAGAATCTTGCGCCCCGATAGCGGTATTTCCATACCGGCCAAGGATTGTCCGAGGTTCAGGTAGCGCACATCGTCATCGAAAACACCGCGCAGATAGGTAAGATTAAGCGATTGAACTCTTGCGTCTTCCTGATCAAGAGCGGCGTAAATGGCGCTCAAATTCTGCCAGTCCGCGGGATCGTCGAACTTGACGATCATGGTTTTGAGCAATTCCAGCGCATCGTCAAAAGCTTCCAATGTGAAGTAGACGCCATTGAGATAGGTATAGTCGTTCCGGTCGAGTTCCGTCCCGTTAGCCAAGGCCAGATTCATATAATCCAGCCAGTAGTCCCGGGCCGGTTCCATTTCGTCCAAATAATAGTGCCCCCAGGAAAGGCCCTTGAATACGATCTCGTCTTCTTCGAGCGATATTTCGCGCCAGGCCAGATAGCTGTCGATGGATTTCTGCCACTCTTCTTCTGCTACATAAAGTTGACCAAGTGTGCGCAGGGCTCTGCGCCGGGTGTCTTCGCGCAATTCTTCGATAGTCAGCATTTCCTCGAAGGTACGCAAGGCGCCGACGAAATCTTCTATGCTGATATAGTAACTGGTATAAAAATTCAGCAAGGTAGACTTTTCAAAGTCGTTCATGCGATCCCAGCGTCGCTCCCGCAATTCGTCGAGCTCGATCTTGGCTGCTGCCAAATCAGGCTGATCTTCGGGGTCTTCCGGAGTCATCAATTCCTGAATTTCGGTGATCGCGCGCATGACCTGGGGACCCAGGGTGCCGGCAGTGCGCGCTTCCGGCGGCGGCCGCGGCTCATCTCCCGCCAGCACCGCCGATTCAGGTTGGACCAATGTGAGCACGAATCCTGCCAACAAGGCGGGGAAAAGTCCGTAAATTCTGTTCATACCGCCAGCTCCTGCTGCTTCCAAGCCGCTATTCTTCCAATTCGTAGCGAAAAACGTATTGCACGCCAGGCACTTCAACCCCTTGGCCGTTGACGACCCTGGGCTGGAACTTGAAGCGCGCCGCCGCGCGGATTGACGATCTGTCAAAAATATTCGGCGGCTCGGCATCTACCACGACAATACTGTCTTCATCCACATTGCCGAGTCCGTCCACGGTAAAACTGACCAGACACCAGCCTTCGATGCCACGCTGGGCAGCCCGGGTGGGATATTGGGGCGCAATGGCTACCAGCGGTAGAAAATCGCCATCGGTATTGCTTATGGTCGTCGGCGTCAGATTGAGACCGTCGCCGATATCCACGTTCTGGCGGGAGATGGCGATCGACGGGCCATCGTCGAGATTGATCTGTTTCTCGGGCACGTCGACGTCTTCCTGCACGATTTCTTCAATCGGCTCGGGCTTTTCGATTTCTTCGATCACGTCGAGTTCGATATCCGGCATGGTCGCGTCCACGATCCTGATAACCGCGATCGGATCCGACAGGCGCTCTCCGCTGGCGATGAGGTATTGCATGAAATAGAACAGGCCGACCGTAATGCCGGCGGCCATGACGACCGAAATGGACCATCTGATGAAAATCATTTCTACACCTCCGTCGAAATCGAGACGTTTTCAATACTGGCTTCACGAGCCGCTTCGAGGATCAGCAACACCTGCTCGTTGTTGGCGTCCTGATCCGCCTGAATTATCACCGCCGAATTGGGGGCGTCGGCCAGCCGCAATTCGAAGCGGGATCTGATGAAACGGGGATCGATCTGTTCGCCGTCAATCCAGATATCACCCTGGAAGCCTACCGCGATCAGGATAAGGTCGCCGGACTGACTCAAAGCGGTCGATGCTTCCGGTTTGGCGACATCAATACCTGCTTCCTTGACGAATACCGAGGTTACAATAAAGAAAATCAGCAGAATGAATACGACGTCAAGCATCGGGGTGAGATCGATTTCACCCGCTTCCTCGTTTTCCGCCTTCTTCATCAAGCCTGTTTTCATTTATTTATTTCCGTTGCTTCCAAATATTGGTGAATACGCCGCCGCCGCGCCGAATCAATGACTCAGCGGCAGATGATCTTCCAGCAATTCAAGATCCCGGTCCACCGTTCCCTTCAGATAGTTGTAGGCGAAAATACCCGATATGGCGCCCACCATGCCGGCCATGGTCGGAATAGTCGCCTTGGAAACGCCGCCGGCCATTGACTTGGCGTCGCCGCCACCGGTCACCGCCATGACGAAGAACACCTCAATCATTCCCGTTACTGTACCAATCAGCCCCAGCAATGGGCAAATGGTAACGAGCACTTCGATGATAGGTAGCGTGCTTCTTACGTCCAGCGAAATTTTCGAGATCATCATGGTGCGGATCTGATGTGCCGCCCAGGACGTTTTGTCCTCCCGGATATTCCATTGCGCAAGAGTGTTCTTCACGTTTCGCTTATGGGTAGTGTTCAGATACCAGATTCGTTCAAACACCAATGACCATTTCAGGAACAGCAGGATTGCGATCACATTCAACACCGGCCCGCCACGCTGCATGAAGCTGCTGATGGCGTCCATGATGTCGAGGAGAAATAGATACATGATCGGTCAACTCCCGCCGTTTCAGCTAGCTTTCGCCGCTCGTTCCGCTTTCAGGGCGATCATGCCCGTGGCCTGCTGTTCCAGGATATGAGTGATACTGTCCGCGCGGCTTTTCACCACCGTGTGCATGAAAATCGTCGGAATGGCGACGACGATGCCGAGCACCGTGGTCATCAGGGCCTGGGAAATACCGCCCGCCATGATGGTCGGGTCGCCGGCTCCGTAGACCGTGATCTGCTGAAACACTTCGATCATGCCGGTAACCGTGCCCAGCAGTCCGCCCAGCGGCGCAATGGTGGCGATCATCTTGATCAGGGTAAGCATGCTTTCCAGCGACGGGGTTTCTTGCAGAATCGCCTCGCCCAGCTTGAGTTCCAGGGTTTCCGTATCCACGTCGGGATTGGATTCGCCTACCAGCAGCACCCGGCCCAGCGGATTCTTCTTGCTCAGGCTGTCGCTGCGCAATTGCGCGCGCACCTTGAGCGAGACCAGGGTCAGGATCAGTAGTCGAATGAACGCGATCAGGATACCGAGAATGCCGACGATGATAATTATGGCTCCGATGGGTCCCGAATTGTTCCTTACCTGTTCTTCAACCGTGGGAAAGTTGACGAGATTCGCCAGCACTTGGCCGCCGACGCCTCCGGTGGGATCGATGCCTACCTTGACAAATCCTTCGGTAGTAGATTCGAGGTCCCGCGCCGAACCGAGAAATCCCGCATCAGGCTGCCGCGGCAACACTTGCAGGTGGCCGATATCACCGATGTAGCTCAGATACTGGCCGTCGGACACGGCGTTAAAGGCGCCGATTCGGGTAACTGCCTGGTTAACGGTATCGCCATTGGGCATCGCCACTTGTCCGTTGTAGGAGACGACGCTGGCGGATTCGGTCAGTTCCTGGTGCATCAGGAACCAGAACTGCTCCATCTCCGCGACCTCAAGTTGAGCAATGGTGCTGCCGGCTTTTTCGATGAAGCCTTCCACCGTTTCGGAACGGCCGGGATATTGAGCGCTGATCAGGGAATTTTCGAAGGTGCTAAGGAAATCTCCCGCTACGCCTTGCAAGGTGCCAAACAACTCGTTCAGATCGCCCCGGCGATCGCGCAGAATATCGCGTTTGTCATTGATGGTGATTTCGTTCTGTTCGAACTGATCGCTCAACTGCGTTTGCAGATTTTCCTGTTCGACAATACGATCGTTGGTGATCTCAAGAATCTCTTGCTGGCGGTTGGCGTTCTGCTCGAACTCCCGCAGTCGTTGCCGGTACTCTTCGGATTCGGCTACCCGATCCTGCTGCACCAGATCCAGCAACTCAGCGAGATTGGCCGCGGATTCCTGAGCCGCGAGCTGGGTGGAAGCGCTCAGCAGCGCTCCAGTTACGAGAATGGTTTTCAGATCGATGAAATTTTTCACTGTGCAATCTCCGGAGCCAAGACAGGCAATTCGATGATTCTTGGCGCATCCAGCTGGGCCGCTACCCGGATGGCGTCCTGAATGGCGGTTCGATATTCGCCGGGGGGCAATTCAACCCAGGCCCGGCGGCGGTTATCCCAGGCTCGGGTTTCCTGCCGGTCGGTTGTCTGGTAAATGAGAGCCACGCGGCCGACGCGAACGATATTTACGTCGCGTTCAGCGCCGTCGATTTCGATCGTGTCCGGATAGGTTTCGATAGTGCGGCCAAATTGGGTTTCGTTCTGATACATGACCAGCACCTGGCGGAACTTCTCGGCGATGGACACATCGGGGTTGTCGATCGCATCGCGGGCGAACTGGATTCGTTGTCGCCGCTCTTCAAGCTGGAATGGGTAGTCGAATTCGATAAACGTCTCCATTGCTGTCAGCATCTTTTCCATCAACATGGGAATATTGCGCGTAACCTCTTCCACCGAAGCGATGGATTCGTCCAGGGTGGCGATATTCTGTTCCTGAATGGAAATGGACTTGCGAAAACCGGCATTGAGAACCAGCAAGGATTCAAGCGCGTCATTGGACCGCTTGAATTCCTCGAACGTGGAACTGGCCGAATCCGCCAGCCGGGTCAGTTGCTGCTGCACCTCCGCCGATTCGCGATATTTCTCCCCAATAGCGCTCATTGCCCGATCGATTATGCTGCTGTCCACCAGGATTTCCGGCGCCGGAATATCCTGTATGTCTTGTATATCCTGCGCCTGGAGCGGCCCCGCCAAGCCTGCCAGCAGCAGCGCGATCGTGACCTTGCCGAAATTACAAATTTTCATGTGCCATCCCAAATTATCGCCAATAAACCAAATCCGATACCTTGCGCAATGTGAACGCCGCTAATATCCGGACAGTTGCTTCAGTTCAGCTTTTGCCAATCAATTGGCCGCCGGGTTATTGTTTTCAAGCCCTTGGCCAAAGTTGCGCTAAAGCCTATCACAAGTTCGTGAAACTGTAGAATCCTTTTTCCTTCCGCTACTTTTGCCGCAAAATCCATTCCCGCATGGTTCTATTTATCACCTGTGAGAGTGGATTTCCAGCCTGTTGCCCGCGACAGTTCCGCGCCGATGTCGGCCAGACTTCGCACCGTATTAACCCCTGCCGCTTCCAGCGCCGCGAATTTCTCCGCCGCGGTGCCCTTGCCGCCGGAAATGATCGCTCCGGCGTGACCCATGCGCTTGCCCGGCGGCGCTGTTACCCCGGCTATGTAGGCGACAACCGGCTTGCTGACGCGATCCGCGATAAAGGCAGCCGCCTCTTCTTCCGCGCTGCCGCCGATCTCGCCGATCATGACGATCGCTTCAGTGGCCGGATCCTGTTCAAACAGCGCCAGTATGTCGATAAAGCTCGAACCCGGAATCGGGTCGCCGCCAATGCCGACGCAGGAAGATTGGCCGAATCCGTGATCCGTGGTCTGCTGCACAGCCTCGTAGGTCAGCGTACCCGAGCGCGAGATTATGCCTACCTTGCCGGGAAGGTGGATATCGCCAGGCATGATGCCGATCTTGCTTTCGCCCGGAGTAATCACACCCGGACAATTCGGTCCGATCAGGCGCGCCCCGATCTGATCGCACCTGGCCTTGGCCAGCAACATGTCAAGCGTCGGAATGCCCTCGGTGATACACACTATCAGCTTGATGCCAGCGTCCGCGGCTTCCAGGATCGAGTCCAGGCAGAACGGCGCCGGCACGTAGATGGAAGTTACTTCCGCGCCGGTTCTGGTTACCGCTTCGCGCACGGTATCGAATACCGGTAAGCCCAGGTGAGTCTGGCCGCCCTTTCCCGGCGTCACTCCACCGACGACGCGGGTACCATAGGCAATCGCCTGTCCGGTGTGAAAACTGCCCTGGGAGCCAGTGACGCCCTGACAAATTACTCGGGTATCCGCATTGATCAGAATACTCATGAGGCGCCTCCGGCTGCTTGCACGACTTTCCGCGCCGCGTCCTGCAAGCTGCTGGCGGCGATGATGCTAAGACCGCTCGCGGCCAGCGCCTGCCGGCCGATGGCGGCGCTGTTGCCTTCCAGCCGCACCACTACAGGCTGGGTTACGCCGACTTCCCGCACGGCTTCGATAATACCGTCGGCAATCAGGTCGCAGCGGACAATGCCGCCGAATATATTGACCAGTACGGCGCTAACGTTATCGTCGGACAGAATGATCTTGAATGCTTCGGATACCCGTTCCGCGGTGGCGCTGCCGCCCACGTCGAGAAAATTGGCGGGGCTGCCGCCATGTAGCTGTACGATGTCCATGGTGCCCATGGCCAGACCGGCGCCATTGACCATACAGCCGATATTGCCGTCCAGGGCAACATAACTCAGTTGCCAGCGGGCTGCCTGCGCTTCGCGTTCGTCGTCCTGTGAAGGATCGTGCATTTCCCGCAGCCTGGGTTGGCGGAACAGCGCGTTGCCGTCAATATTGATTTTCGCGTCCAGACAGTGGAGATCGCCTTCGTTCGTTATCACCAGGGGATTAATCTCCAGCA
Organism: uncultured Pseudohongiella sp.; assembly: GCA_951812715.1. GTDB lineage: Bacteria > Pseudomonadota > Gammaproteobacteria > Pseudomonadales > Pseudohongiellaceae > UBA9145. The sequence goes on from OX638323.1 coordinate 264,852, forward strand.
GCGACAAGTCGAGATCCTGGAACAGCCGCGCGAGCGCGAGAAAGATCTTGCTGAACTGCTTTACCTGATCTCCTTCCAGGCCTAGACGAAAGGCGAGATCGCGGCCCTGGAACGCCCGCGCGCCGGTAAGCGGGTCAATGGTAACGCGCAATATCTCGTTGGGCGTCTCCCGCGCTACCTTTTCGATATCTACGCCACCGGCCCTGGAGGCCATGAATACAATGCGGCGCGAGGCGCGATCTATTACCGCGCCCAGATAAAGCTCGCTTTCGATATCGACGCATTCCTCGATCAGGATCTTGCGCACCGGCTGGCCGCCGGCATCGGTCTGGAAAGTGACCAGGTTTTGTCCCAACCAACGGTCCGCGAAGGCTTTCGCCTCGGCTTTGCTTTGTACCATTTTCACGCCGCCGGCCTTGCCCCGGCCGCCGGCGTGAACCTGGACCTTGGCTACCCAGCGTTCGCCGCCGAGGCGGTCAACGGCAGCGGCTGCGTCCTCGGCCGATTCCGCCGTCACCGACCTGGATACCGGCAATCCGTACTCCGCGAACAATTGCTTGGCCTGATACTCGTGCAGATTCATCAAAGAATTCCTTCTGGTCTCGCTAAACCTATTTGCGGGGAAAGCGCTTCAACGCTTGCGGTTCGCCTTGTGGATCGCGTGGCCATGCACCGCCAGCGCGGCTTCGTGTACGACTTCGGACAACGCCGGATGCGAGAACATGGTTAACGCGATATCTTCCGCGCTGGCGCTGAATTCCATGGCGATGACCATCTGCTGCAGCAGATCCGCCGCGCCGGCGCCGATGATCTGGCAGCCGGCGATGCGGTCGGTGGCTTTTTCAACCACCAGCTTGACCGAGCCATCCGTGTCGTGGGCGGCCAGGGCGCGGCCGCTGGCGGCAAAGGCGAAACTGCCGGTGATGCATTCGACGCCCGCCTGTTTCATTTCGTCTTCGGTTCTGCCGGCCCAGGCAATTTCCGGATGGGTATAAATGACGCTGGGCACCAACTCGTAATTCACCTGGGTCTTCTTGCCGGCCAGCCGTTCAGCCACCATCACGCCCTCTTCCATTCCCTTGTGCGCGAGCATGGGTCCCCGGACCAGATCTCCGACCGCATACACATCAGGCAAATTGGTGGCGCAGAATTCGTCGACTTCGACCAAACCTTTTCCGTCGATGGCAAGCCCCGCCGCGGAGTCGGCCAGATCCTGGCTGACCGGACGTCTGCCTACGGCGACGATCAATTTGTCGAACACCGCTTCCTTGCTTCCTTCCGCGTCCTCGTAGGTTACGATGACTGAACTGTTCTTGCCTTTATCTATACGGCTGCCGGAAACCTTCGTCCCCAATCTGATGTCGAGCCCCTGCCGGGTCAGAATTTTCAGCGCATCCCTGGCCATGGGCCGATCAAGCGCGGGCAGGAAATCTTCCAGCGCTTCCAGAATCGTTACCTGACTTCCGAGCCGGCTCCAGACGCTGCCCAATTCCAGTCCGATCACGCCGGCGCCGATGACGCCAAGTCGCTGCGGAACCGAATCGAATTCCAGCGCACCGGTGGAATCCACGATGAGTTCGTTATCGATCGGCGCCGGCGGAATCGCGACGGGTTCAGATCCGCTGGCGAGGATCACATGGCTGGCGCGCAATTCCTGCTGTGCCCCATCAGCGCCGGTAACGCCCACCCTGCCACGGCCAAGTAAAGTGCCCACACCGGAAATACCGGTTACCTTGTTGCCTTTGAACAGTCCGGCGACACCCTTGGTCAACTGCCCAACGACCTTGTTCTTGCGGGACATCATGGCGGCGACGTCAATCGCGCTTTGCTTCGCCGTGATGCCGTGGTCGGCGAAATGGCGCCGCAATTCATAAAATTTGTGTGACGTATCAAGCAGCGCCTTCGAGGGTATGCAGCCCACGTTCAGGCAAGTGCCTCCGTAAACGGGTTCGTTCGACTCCGAACGCCATCTCTCGACACAGGCAGTGTCAAGACCAAGCTGGGCGCAACGGATCGCCGCCACGTACCCGGCCGGCCCTGATCCGATTACCACGACATCAAACTGTTGTGACATAAGATTTTCCATTAGTTGGATTCAAGCTTGAACCCGGCAGGCAGATTGCCTTGAGAATTCGGATATTCTCCGTCCGTCAGATTTCCAGCACCAGACGGGCCGGATCTTCCAGCAAGTCCTTGATGGTCAACAGGAACTGTACAGCCTCCTTACCGTCGATCAGACGATGATCGTAGGAAAGCGCGAGATACATCATCGGCAGAATGCGGACTTCCCCGTCCACCGCCATCGGCCGTTGCTGGATTTTGTGCATGCCCAGAATCGCTGTCTGCGGCGGATTGAGAATCGGAGTGGATAGCAATGATCCGAAAATGCCGCCGTTGGAAATGGTAAAAGTGCCGCCGGTCAATTCCTCGATCGCCAGTTTGCCCGCTCGGGCCTTTTCGCCGAATTCGAGAATATCCCGCTCAATTCGGGAAAATCCCATATTGTCGGCATCGCGCAGCACAGGCACGACCAGGCCCCGTGGCGAGGATACCGCCACGCCGATATCTTGGTAACCGTGATAGACGATGTCGTTGCCGTCGATGGAAGCGTTTACCGCTGGAAATCGTTTCAGGGCTTCGATCGAGGCACGCACGAAGAATGACATGAAACCGAGCCGGACGCCGTCATGGGTTTCCTGGAATCGTTGCTGGTGACGTTTGCGGATTTCCATGACTGGCTGCATGTTGACCTCATTGAAGGTAGTCAACATGGCGGTGTTGTTGGTCGCGTCCAGCAGCCGTTGCGCGACCCGCGCCCGCAGGCGGCTCATGGGCACCCGCTCTTCCTTGCGCTGCTCCATTGATTGCAGGGCCGGTGCGTCAGGCCGCGCCGGCGGAGCGGCCGCGGCCCCGGCCAATTCGTCGAGCACGTCCTGCCGGGTAATTCGGCCGCCCTTGCCGCTGCCGCTGATGTCTTCCGGCTTCAATGCGTTCTCTTCCATCAGGCGGCGCGCGGCGGGACCGGCGGCCGGCGCCGGACTTGACCGGTCCCGGGGCGGAGTTTGTTCTTCCGTCTTGGCGGCGGTGGCCGGCTGTGCTTCGTCACCGGCCGCGGCTGGTTCGACTCTGCCGATAGGTTCATTGCTGACAATAGTGTCCCCGGCGTGTTTGTAGATTTCCTTGAGGATACCATCCACCGGAGACGGAACTTCTATCACCACCTTATCGGTCTCGATTTCCACCAGGATTTCGTCTCGCGTCACCGCCTCCCCTGCTTTCCTGTGCCAGGACGTAATACTGCCGTCTGGCACCGATTCCGGCAGAGTTGGCGCTTTCAGTTCGATTGTCATTGTTGCTTCCGTTTCGGTTTGCGGGGCGGTTCCGCTGTCAAGTCGAGCGCGTCGCGCAGGAAATCCTCCTGTTGCCGCAAATGCAAGGCGAGATAGCCGGCCGCGGCTGCCGCCGATGCTTCCCTGCCGGCGTATTCAAGCCAGATTTCCGGAAAATGCGCGCTGATCGCTCGGCGCATATGGTGTTGACTGGAGTACCAGGCGCCCTGGTTCATCGGCTCTTCCTGACACCATACGACAGACTCCAGATTGCGGTAACGGCTGATGCAGCGGCTGAAATCTTCCTGCGGAAAGGGATAAAGCTGTTCGAGACGGATGATGGCGATGTTGTCTACGCCATGCCCCCGGCGCATTTCATCCAGATCGTAAAACACCTTGCCGCTGCAGATCACCGCCTTGCGCACCGCTTCGGGTTCGGGGCCGAAAGGATCGTCAAGCACTATCTGGAAACTGCCGTTGGCCAATTGTTCCAGGCTGCAAGCACATTCGCGGCGCCGCAGCAGGCTTTTCGGCGACATGACCACCAGCGGCTTGCGCAGGGGACATAATACCTGCTTGCGCAACATGTGAAACACCTGGGCGGAATTGGTCGGCAGGCAGACCTGGATATTGTGTTCCGCGCAAAGTTGCAGAAATCGTTCGAGCCTGGCCGAAGAATGCTCGGGGCCCTGTCCCTCGTATCCGTGGGGCAGCAACATGGTCAGTCCACATAGCCGCTGCCATTTGTGTTCGCCGCTGGTGATGAATTGATCGATCACGACCTGGGCGGAGTTGGCGAAATCGCCGAACTGTGCTTCCCATACCACCAGGGCATTTGGCGTAGTAGTGGAGTAACCGTATTCAAAAGCGAGTACTGCCTCTTCGGACAACAGCGAATTGTAGATCGTGAACGAACCTTGATCCTTGGCGAGTTGTTGCAAAGGAATGTATTCCGCCCGGGTTTCCTGGTCGTGCAGGATTGCGTGCCGATGAGCGAACGTTCCGCGGGCGCAATCCTGCCCGGTTATGCGGACCTTGTTGCCGCTGACCAGGATACTGGCGTAAGCCAGCGATTCGGCGAATCCCCAATCGACCGGGATTTCCTGTTCCGCCATGCGCCGGCGCTCGTTCATAAGCCTGACGACTTGTTTGTGCAATTGGAACCCTTCCGGCGTTGCCGCCAGTTTGCGGGCGAGGGCCTGCAAATTGGCCAGTGGCATCGAGGTCTGGTAGTGGGGACTCCAGTCATGACCCAGATACGGACTCCAGTCAACGAACAGTTCCACCGACGGCTCCTTGACCAGGCTCTTGACTACGTGTTCTCCGGTATCGAGCATGGCGCGATAACCGCGTTCAAGTTCCTTTGAATCAGCGGGAGAAATGACATCCTCTCGCGCCAGCTTTTCGGCATACAGCGCGCGCGCGGTCTGGTGCTCGCGGATCTTCTGGTACATCCGTGGCTGGGTGATGGCTGGCTCGTCAGTTTCGTTATGGCCCTTGCGCCGGTAACAGACCAGATCAATGACGACATCCTTCTTGAACTGGTAACGGTAGTCGAGCGCCAGCCGGGTAATAAACAGGACCGCTTCCGGGTCGTCCGCGTTGACATGGAATATCGGCGCTTGCACCATTTTCGCCACGTCGGTGCAATATTCCGTCGAGCGCACGTCATCCTGACGACTGGTAGTGAAGCCGATTTGGTTGTTAATAATGACATGTACGGTGCCGCCGGTGGCAAAGGCGCGCGTACGCGACATCTGGAAAGTCTCCATTACCACGCCTTGTCCCGCGAATGCGGCATCGCCATGAACGATAATCGGCAGCACCAGATCGCCCTGCTTGTCGTTGCGGCGCGATTGCCGCGCCCGGACCGAGCCCTCAACTACCGGCGCGACGATTTCCAGGTGGGATGGATTGAACACCAGCGCCATATGCACTTCACCGCCGGACGTCATGATATTGGACGAAAAGCCCTGATGGTATTTGACGTCACCGGAACTGCGGTAAGTCGCCTTGCCTTCGAATTCGTCGAACAGGTCGGACGGATTCTTGCCCAGAATGTTGACCAGCACGTTCAGGCGGCCGCGGTGAGCCATGCCTAGCACGACTTCCTTCACATCATAGACGCCGGCGCGCTGGACGATCTCGTCCAGCAATGGAATCAGGCTTTCGCCCCCTTCGAGGCCAAAGCGCTTGGTTCCCGGATATTTGCCATCAAGGTGCTTTTCCAGGCCTTCGGCCGCGGTCAGCCGCTCAAGCAGGTGCTTCTTTTCCTCGTTGCTGAATTGCAAATAGCCGTCATGGCATTCGATGACCTGCTGAATCCATTGCTTTTCCGCCAGATTGACGATGTGCATGTACTCATAGCCAATTGATCCGCAATAGATTCGCTCCAGGGTGTCGATCAGGTTGCGCAGATGGTCCCGGGGATTACTGATGAACAAGGTGCCGGTCTGGAAAATCGTGGAGTAGTCGATCGGCGACAGGTCATGGAATTCAATTTCCAGATCAGGCACCCGCACTCTGGGCATCAGGCCGAGGGGGTCGAGAGATGCTTTCTGATGGCCCCTTTCGCGATAGGAACTGATCAGTTCCAGTACTTGAACCTGTTTTTGTTCATGTTCGGAATTGACGACAGCGTCGTTGCTCAATACCTGGGTATAACGGCTCACCTTGCCGAGTTTGCGGAAATCATCGCGGATGCGGGAATGGGAAATCTCGATCACACCACCGTTGCCGGGCGGCAGTGAAGAGAAGAAATCCCGCCATTCGTCGGGTACCGACGCGGGATTGGAGAGAAAACTCTCATAGAGGCCGTCCACGTATTCCGCGTTGGAACCGGAAAGGTGACCGGTGCTCCAGAGTTTCTCCATGACGCTTTGCTGCATTGCGAATGCCTCGTTGGCCTCGTAATCCGGTCGATGCCGGTTCAGGTTCCCTGCTGCAATAGCATGGACCGGATGTGACCTATGGCGCGTGTGGGATTGAGTCCCTTGGGACAGACCGCGACGCAATTCATGATACCCCGGCAGCGGAAAACGCTGAATGGATCGTCCAGTGCGGCCAGACGCGCCGCCGAAGCGGTATCCCTGCTGTCGGCCAGAAACCGATAAGCCTGCAATAGTCCGGCAGGTCCGATGAATTTGTCCGGATTCCACCAGAACGAGGGGCAGGCGGTCGAGCAGCAGGCGCAAAGAATGCACTCATACAGACCGTCGAGCTTCTCCCGATCTTCCGGTGACTGCAGCCGTTCTATGGCGGGCGGCGGCGCGTCGTTGATCAGATACGGCTTGACCTTCTCGAATTGCCGGTAGAATCCGGACAAGTCCACCACGAGGTCACGGATCACGGGCAGGCCGGGCAGTGGCCGCAGCACCAGCTTTCGTCCCGGCCCGGCCGCTTTTGATATTGGCGTAATACAAGCCAAACCGTTGACGCCATTGATGTTCATGCCGTCGGAGCCGCATACGCCCTCGCGGCAGGAGCGCCGATAGGCGATGGACGGATCCCGGGCCTTGGCCAGTTCCAGCACATCCAGGACCATCAGATCCCGATCCGCCGGAACATCCACGTCGATGTTCTGCATCACCGGCTTTTCGTCCTGCTCGGGGTTATAGCGATAAATGCTGACTAACACGGTTCAATGATTCCTCGGGCGGCGCTTAATAGGTTCTTTCCCTGGGTTCGAATGTATCGACGATATTGGGTTTGAAATTGACTTCGCGTTTGCCGATTTTCTTTTCGGCCGGAAAATAAAGTGAGTGGCACAGCCAATTGTCATCGTCCCGGTCGCGAAAGTCATCTCTGGCATGAGCGCCGCGGCTTTCGGTACGGCCTTCCGCGGCGGTCGCGGTAGCTGCGGCGACGGCGAACAGGTTTTCCAGTTCCAGCGCTTCGATGCGAGCGGTGTTGAACGCTTTGCTTTTGTCCGCAAGGTATGCATTTTCGATTCGCTGACCCAAGGCGGACAATTTTTCTACTCCCTCGCGCATGAACTCTCCGGTGCGGAACACGCCAAAATGTAGTTGCATGATGTCCTGCAACTCGGATCGCAATGCGGCGACGCCTTCACCTTCGGAGGATTCATCAAGCCGGCGCAGCCGCGCCATGGCGAGTTCGATATCCGCGCTGGCCGCATTGCGGTGTTGCATTCCCTGTTGCAGCAGTTCTTCTATATGCTTGCCCGCAGCGCGGCCGAATACCACGAGATCGAGCAGGCTGTTGCCACCCAGCCGGTTGGCGCCATGTACCGAAACACAGGCCGCTTCGCCCGCCGCGAACAATCCTGGAACGAGTTCGTCGCTACCCGCGGAATCACGAGTCAGCGCCTGGCCGTGAATGTTGGTCGGGATTCCGCCCATCATGTAATGACAGGTGGGCACGACGGGAATCGGTTCCTTGACCGGATCGACCTGGGCGAATGTGCGTGACAGCTCCAGAATGCCCGGCAATTTGCTGTTGAGCACGTCGGCGCCGAGATGGTCGAGTTTGAGCATGACATGGTCGCCGTGTTCGCCGCAGCCCCTGCCTTCGAGCACTTCGAGCACCATCGACCGCGCAACCACGTCGCGGCCGGCGAGATCCTTGGCATTGGGCGCATAACGCTCCATGAACCTTTCGCCGTCCTTGTTGATCAGGTAGCCGCCTTCGCCCCGGCAGCCTTCGGTCACCAGCGTACCCGCGCCATGGATGCCGGTCGGATGGAACTGCCACATTTCCATATCCTGGGCCGGAAAGCCGGCGCGCAGGCACATGCCTACGCCATCGCCGGTATTGATCAGCGCATTGGTGGTCGAAGCGTAGATGCGGCCCGCGCCGCCGGTCGCCAGCACGGTCGCCGCGGCTTGCACGAAACAGGCTTCGCCGTCTTCTATATTGATGGCGGTTACGCCGATAACGGCTCCGTCCTGATTCTTGACCAGATCCACTACATACCATTCATTGAGAAAGACGGTGTCGTTCTTCAGATTGCCCTGATATAGCGCGTGCAACAGGGCATGACCGGTGCGGTCGGCCGCGGCGCAAGTCCGGGCCGCCTGCCCGCCCTTGCCGTAGTTTTTCGACTGGCCGCCGAAGGGCCGTTGATAGATGCGGCCGCTGGCGGTGCGGGAAAACGGCAGGCCCATGTGTTCGAGTTCGTACACCGTTTGCGGACCTTCCATGCACATGTATTCGATAGCGTCCTGGTCGCCGATATAGTCGGAGCCCTTGACGGTGTCGTACATATGCCAACGCCAGTCGTCTTCGGGATCGGCGCTGCCGATGGCGCAGGTGATGCCGCCCTGGGCGGAAACGGTATGCGAGCGGGTTGGAAAAACTTTCGACAATACCGCGGTGCGGAACCCCGATTGCGCGAGTTGCAAGGCGGCCCTCATGCCAGCGCCGCCGCCGCCCACTATAATCGCGTCGAAAGAAATCGTTCTGAATCCGCTCATTATCCGCCCCAGAAAATCCTTATGCCCCAAAACAGATAGATCAGGGTCAGTAATGCGCAGACGGTCTGGGCCAGCAAGCGGATCAGGGTGCCTGCCCTTCCCAGTTGAGCTTCGTTGAGATAATCGGTAGTCACGGTCCAGATGCCCACCCAGGCGTGGGCGCATAGCGACAGCAGCGCGATCAGGCTGAATATCCGCATGGCGGGCATATCGAATTGCGCGCGCCAACTTTCGTATTCCAGATCCGGCGTTAGCGCGAGGCTGCCGAGTATGCAGATAGCATAGGCCAGCAGCACCAACGCGCTGAACCGTTGCACCAGCCAGTCGAAAAGTCCGGAGCGCCCGAGGCTGGTGGCATTGGTCACCATAGCCAAAACCCCGCCAGGATAGCGCCGATCAGCGAAAACACAATTACCGCCGTCGCCGCGAACTTGCCGGCGCGCCAGGATTCTCCGATACCGATATCCATTAGCAAGTGGCGGCTGCCGGCGATCAAGTGATAAAGCAACGCAACGACTACCAGCCAGATCAGGAAGCTGGCTGCCGGCGACGCCAGCAAATCGGCCGCCTGCCGGAAGCCAGCCTCGGATTGCAGGGAGAGATCAAGCAGATATAACAGCAGCGCCGTCGCAAGGAATAGCAGGATGCCCGAAACTCGATGCGCAATCGAGACCAGCGCGGTTACCGGCCACTTGATGCTGAAGAGGTTCAGGTTGATTGGTCTACTGGTTTTCACTTTCCCGATACTGGCCTGTTTCCGAAGCCTGCGAGAGTATATTCGCAGCAGGCGTGCGTGACAATCGCAGTTCAATTTTCCTGATTCCCGGATAAGGATTGAAGCTGGATAGAGGAGCGGCGCAACCTGCCTGGTGAAAATGGCAAAATGCCTGGTGACGAAACCATCACCCCACAGGTGCGCCGCATGTCCAAGATAATCCCAAACCCGCCAAAAATCGAGATCGACTTTACGGATGCGCGACTGACCGGTCAGGGCGGCTGGGCGCTGCTGGCGCGTGCGGGGCGCGAACTGGACTTGCCGCGGCGTTTATCGGAAGCGGTTCGTCTCAAGCGGCGGGACCGCGGCGCTTCGGACGGCGAGATGCTTTGGAGCCTGGTAGCCTCGCTGTCGGCGGGCAACAGTGCGCTGTCCGATCTGGACGCCCTGCGTGTCGATCCGGTGGGTTGCGAACTGCTGGGGCTGCGGCGGGCGCCGTCCGGTCGTCGGCTGGGCGAATACCTTTCCCGATTCGGCGCCGCTGGGGTGGACGCCTTGCAAGGGGTTGCCCGCGACCTTTCCCGGCAACTGGCGCCGACGGTGGTCGCGCACGAGGTTGGGGAGCGAGGTTATGTGCCGGTGTTTGTGGACGGCAGCGCGATCGAGGTGGACGGGGCGTTGTTCGAAAGCGCGGGCAAGGGCTATGACGGGACGATGCAATACTGGCTGCACGGCGTGTTCGTAGGGCCGTTATGGGTCAGCGGCCGGTTGCATCCGGGCGGCGTGGGGGTGACCCGGGGCTGGCGCGAGCAGTTGGAGTCGGACGTTGCGCCGCTGCTGGCAGACGCCACGCCGGTCTGGGTGTGCGCGGACAACGCGTACTACCAGGGCGACTTCGTACGGTTCTGCGCGGAACGGGGCTGGGATTACTCGGTGAGCGTTACCCACGCCGTATATCGCAGGCCGATTCTGGAGGTGCTGGAGGGTCTGGACGAGTCCGCCTGGGAAGACATCGGAATGGGCGAGTCGGCAACGCGGGTGCGGCACCGACCCGCAAGCTGGAAGACGCAGGACTACGTCGTCGTGCGGCGTCTGTACGACGGTCCGCAACTTCGGCTGACGCCGGCGTATACCGTGATCCTGGTCTCGCGCGACGATCTGGACGTGGCGGAACTGGTGCGGCGGCATCGCGGCAAGCAGGGACACGAAAATGCCTTCAAGGGTCCGCTGATCGATCTGGACCTGCATCACCCGCCCTGTCGTCGGTTCCTGGCCAACCAGGCGTTTTACGCCTGCGGCCAGATCGCCCAGTTGCTGCTGCGCGCCGTGCAATACGAACTGCTCCCCGTCGCGGCCCGCACCCACGGTCTGCGTACGCTGATCCGCCATCTGATCCGCACCGTGGCCAGACTGGTGCATACCGGCAGACGCCGACGTCTGGACTTCGCCAAATCGAACTTCCGCCTCGACTGGCTGCTGTTCGCCACTCGGCAACTCGAATAGCAACAGCGAAGCACGGCGATGCGTGACTTCGGCCGGCAGTGGCGGGCGCCCCGGCGCTCGCAAATCCAGGAATACGGGTCCAAGACCCAAAACCACGGCCAAATCCCGGCAAAATCCGAGAATCTTCCCGTCGATCTCATCGCCGAGGACGACGCCGCGACGAAAAATGGTCGAGACCAGCCTCAATCAGCCTGGGACAACCCTTATCCGGGAATCAGGATTCAATTTGACAACGGCGAGAGACTGTTTCTAGTATTGCCGTCCCCGCGCTGTCCCGGCAATAAGGGCAGGCACTCGGCAAATACTACTAATATCCATGATAACGTTTGCCTAAAGGTTCAAAATCCGGAGAAGTTCATGAGTGAACGAAAGGCGCGATTGACTATCGACGGCAATCCGGATCTGGTGGATTTTCCGGTTTACGAAAGCAGCCTCGGCCCCGACGTCATCGACGTGCGCGAATTGATCGAAAGCGGTTATTTCACCTACGACCCAGGCTTCATGTCCACCGCCGCCTGCGACTCGGAAATCACCTTCATCAACGGCAGTGAAGGCGTACTACTTTTCCGCGGCTATCCGATCGAACAACTGGCCGAACATTCAAGCTTTCTCGAAACCTGCTATTTGCTCCTGCATGGTGAATTGCCTAGCGCGGACGAAAAGCTCGAATTCGAAAACACTATTCGCTATCACACCATGGTGGATCAGCAAATTCATCAGTTTTTCAATGGCTTTCCGCGCACATCGCATCCAATGTCCATGCTGGTTAGCGTGGTCGGCGCCCTGTCGGCTTTTTATCATCACACGATGGATATTTCCGATCCGCAACATCGCGTGCTGGTGGCGCGCCGGATCATCGCCAAGATGCCCACCCTGGCGGCCATGTGCTACAAGCATGGTTTGGGTCAGCCGTTCATGTATCCACGTAATTCCCTGGGCTTTGCCGAAAACTTTCTGCACATGTTGTTCGGAACGCCCTGCGAGGAAAAGGAAGTGAGCCCGGTACTGGCCCGCGCCATGGATCTCATATTTCTGCTGCACGCGGACCACGAACAGAATGCGTCGACTTCCACCGTGCGGCTGGCGGGTTCGACCGGCGCCAATCCCTTTTCCTGCATCGCCGCCGGCATTGCCGCGTTATGGGGTCCGGCCCACGGTGGCGCGAATGAAGCGGTGCTGGAAATGCTGGCCGAGATTGGATCGGAGTCGCGCATCGACGAATTCATTCGCCGGGCCAAGGATCCGGATGATTCCTACCGCCTGATGGGATTCGGACACCGGGTATACAAGAATTTCGATCCGCGCGCCAAGGTAATGCGCGAGGTTTGCAACGAAGTGCTCGAGGAGGTCGGCGAAGCAGCCGACAATACTTTGTTCCGCATTGCCCGCAGGCTGGAGCAGATCGCCCTGGAAGACGAGTACTTCGTTGACCGCAAGCTTTATCCCAATGTCGATTTCTATTCGGGAATAATTCTCAAGGCCTTGGGAATTCCGACCAGCATGTTTACGGTGATCTTCGCCACCGGCCGCACTCCGGGCTGGATGGCGCATTGGAACGAGATGGTGAGCGGCCCGTACCGAATCGGCCGCCCGCGGCAGCTTTACCGGGGACCGGCGAAACGGGACTATCCGGTCGATCGTATCGTCGCGAAAGCGTCATGAATTGGTGGAGCCTACCGGGATCGAACCGGTGACCTCAACGCTGCCAGCGTTGCGCTCTCCCAGCTGAGCTAAGGCCCCACGCGAAGGACGCGATTCTAGGAACCGCTCGTGTCCATGTCAATCACAACCGATCCTGACTGTGACCTTGAGCGGGTCCGTGGGCGGGAGAGTGCTTACGGAGACAAGGTCTGGAATTCTTTTTCCAGTTTCTTTTGTTGCTTGCCGGAAATTCCGCCTAGTGTGTCTATGGCGTCGCGCAGGCGGGACCGGGTCAGGTCGAGGCCGAGGACGGAAATGGAATCGAATACGGAAAGAGATACGGGATTGCCGCTGACGGCAACGAAGAGGGGAAATAGAAAGTCGCGGATTTTGTAGTCCATTTTTCCGGCCAATTGCTGAAAACAGGCTTCGATGGCGTCCCGGTTCCAGTCCTCCAGTGATTCGAGGGTCCAGAGACTGAACTGGAGAATGCGGCGGCAGGCTTCCGGGTCGAGTTGCTTGTGGGCGAAGTCGTCCGCTGAGATTTTCAGTTCTCCCTGGAGAAAATAGCCTGCCAGAGCGGCCGTTTCGCTGAATCGGTTCACTCTTTGCCGCACCTGGGGAGTGATTTTTTCAATCAGGTCGGGCCGGAAAGCCCAGTCTGCGAAGCGTTTCGCGAATTCCGCATCATTGAGATCTTCCCTGAGATAACGGCCGTTGAGCCAATCGAGCTTCTCGCGGTCGAATATCGGCCCGCCCAGGGAAACGCGTTCCAGGTCGAATTGCGCTTCCATTTCAGCGAGGCAGAATTTCTCCTCGCCGCCGGGCATGCTCCAGCCCATGGTGCCGAGATAATTGACCAAGGCCTCGGGCAGATAGCCCATCGCCTGGTAGTAGCCGATACTCGTCGGATTTTTGCGCTTGCTGAGCTTGCTCTTGTCCGGATTACGCAGCAGGGGCATGTGGCAGAATACAGGTTTGTCCCAGCCGAAGGATTCGTACAGCAGCACGTGCTTGGGAACTGAACTGATCCACTCCTCGCCGCGAATCACATGGCTGATTTCCATCAGATGGTCGTCCACGACGTTGGCGAAGTGATAAGTGGGCAGCCCATCGGATTTGATCAGCACGGGCATGTCGACCTGGGACCACTGAATGCGGATCTCACCGCGCAACAGATCATCGAAAACGCATTCACCTTCCCGTGGCACGCGCAGGCGGATTACATGTCGTTCGCCGCGCCCCAGGCGCGTGGCAATGTCCGCGGCGGAAAGGCCCAGGCAATGTCCGTCATAGCCAGGTTGTCGCTTCAGCCGTAGCTGTGACTTTCGCAACTCTGTCAGGCGGTTTTCGTCACAAAAACAGGGGAATGCGAGAGATTTTTCGAGCAGGATTCGGATATGACTGGAATAAATATCGGTCCGTTCGCTTTGCCGGTACGGACCCTTGCCTCCATCGCGGCCGGGACCCTCGTCCCAATCCAGGCCGAGCCAGCGCAGGGCTTCAAGTATCCTGCTCTCGGACTGCTTGCTGGATCTTTCCCGGTCCGTATCCTCGATCCGCAGGATGAAACTGCCGCCGTGCCGATGGGCGAAACAGCGGTTGAACAAGGCGATATAGGCAGTGCCAAGATGCGGGTCGCCGGTGGGCGAAGGAGCGATTCTGGTTCGTACCGGTGGCATTGTGGTCGGCTCGCGGCATCTGGCCGGTGCGCGAATTATATGTCAATCTGTAATCGTGCGTGTCTTTTCTCCGATTGCCCGCGCGTCGCGCGGCCTTGACTGTTGGCGGCGGTTGGGAATAATTGCCGCATGTCTGTTATTAACGACAAATTCGCGCTCTGCCGCCGCTTCTGCGTAGCACCGATGATGGATTGCACCGATCGCCATGAGCGCGCTTTTTTGCGCCAGTTTTCCCGGCGCGCGCTGCTATATACGGAGATGCTGAGCACGGCCGCCCTGCTACGCGGCGATGCGGCCCGGCTGCTGCGGTTTTCATCGAGGGAACAGCCGGTGGCATTGCAGTTGGGAGGCAATGCGCCGGACGATCTGGCTGCCGCCGCCGTGCTGGTCGAACGCGCCGGTTATCGGGAAGTGAATTTGAATGTGGGCTGTCCCAGCGATCGGGTGCAAGGCGGGAATTTTGGCGCCTGCCTGATGAAAGAGCCCGGCCGGGTCGCGGCCTGCGTAGCCGCGATGAGCGCGGCGGTAGATATCCCGGTCACGGTCAAATGCCGGATTGGCGTTGACGGCCGCGATAGTGACAGCGAATTGTTTGATTTCATTGCAACGATCGCCGGAACCGGTTGCCGAACCTTCATCGTCCATGCCCGTATTGCGATCCTCAAGGGACTTACGCCGAAGCAGAATCGGGAAATTCCGCCCTTGAACCGCGAACGGGTATTTCGAGTCAAGCAGGCTTTCCCCGAACTGGAGATAATAATCAATGGCGGCATTGATTCTCTCGCCATGGCCGCGGACTTGCTAGGCAATACGGATGGCGTCATGCTGGGGCGGGAAGCTTACGGCAACCCTTGGCTGTTGAGTAAGGTAGATGAAGTATTTTTTGGCGAACCGCCGCGAACGAAGACGCGGCTGGAATATCTCGGCGGTTTTCTGCCCTACGTGGAACGGGAATTGCGCCTGGGTACGCCTCTTCACCATATGACTCGGCATATGCTTGGCCTGTACAAGGGACAGCCGGGCGGCAAGCGTTTCCGCCGCCATCTGAGCACGCATGGCAACCGGCGCGGAGCGTCGCTTGACGTGCTGCTCGACGCCATGGCCATTGTCGCCTGAGCCAAGCCACATTGATTGAAACATTGAAACAGGCCGCTATGTTGGGTTCGCTGCGAAATTTGTTCATCGGTATTCCGGATCAGACCGCCGGAAAAGCCGCCGATTCATCGAGCCGACTGGAACTTGCCAGCGCCGCGTTGCTGATTGAGGTAGTCAAGGCTGACCACGAGGTGGATGGGCGGGAATTTGCGTCGATCGCTGAAGTGCTGCGCTCAACCTGTGCAAGAAGCCCGGAAGAAATTGAAGAATTGCTCGAACTCGCGCGCCAGAAATCCGGCGCGGCAACGTCGTTGTACGAATTTACCAGTTTGATCAACGAACATTGCGACTATGCGGAAAAATGTTCCCTGATCCGAAACATGTGGCGCATCGCTTACGCCGATTCTCACCTGAGCAAATACGAGGATTATCTCATCCGCAAGGTTTGCGATTTGATATATGTCTCGCACAGCGATTTCATTCGCACCAAATTGGCGGAACGAAGGCAGGCAAAAGAACGCGGGTAAATCCTCAGAAATCGCCGAACGGATCGTCCAGCGCGCCATCATTGATCTCGAATTCACGCGTCTGGAAATTGGCTTCCCGCAAGAACAGGTAACGGTCGCCCGTGATCAAATTTTCCGCCGGCAGCAGGCCGGTGCGCCATTCGAGCCGTTCCATGCTGAAAGTCGAAGCGCGGGCAGCGTCGTCTTCGATTTGATAAATCGGATTCAGTAGCGAATCCACCATCAAGCCAAAAGCGTCCCGCACGGAACTGGCGCCGAAAACCGGCAGCACTACGTATGGGCCCGGACCCACGCCCCATACGCCCAACGTTTGGCCGAAATCTTCCTGGTGCTTTTCCAGTCCCAGTTCGCTGGCCACATCGAACAAACCGCCAATGCCTATTGTGGTATTGATCAAAACGCGCCCGCAGTCCGACATTGCATCCGCGACTTTCCATTGCAGCATATTGTTCGCGAAGGTGTTCAAATCATCGACATTGCCGAAAAAATTAGTTACCACCGTGCGCACCGGCGAGGGAACGTAATTCGAGTAACCGATCGCCAGCGGCCGCAACAGCAATCTGTCGAAATATTCATTGAAATGGAAAACCATCCTATTCGCTCCATAAAAAGGATCCCTGTTTTCACTCACGTCCAAATCCTGCCCCAACGCCGGCGCGGCGGGTAGCGTGGCCGCGAGCGCTAGCATGACGCAGCACAGTTCGCGCCTTGATTTATGCCTCTGGTTCATTAGCGAGTTCATCAGCATTGGCTGTCCATTCAGTCAATTGCACAATCCTTTTTTCCAATCTTTCGCGTGAAACGGGAAAGATCGTGCCCAGCCGCTGGGCAAATAGCGAAATCCTGAATTCCTCTATCGACCAGCGTAAACCTTGTATGAGCCCGGAGTCCCCGGGAGACGAACGCAATTGCTCGTACCTGCCCCAATAGTATGCCACTTCCCGAGTGTTTTTTTCGTCCGCCGATCCGAAATATGGCGCTTTTTCCAGCCGGATGCGGATGCCGTCGAGATAGCGGGGAAAATGCCTGAGCCATTCGAAACCGGTACTTTTCAGAAATTCGCTGGGAAACAAGCGTTCAAGTTGCAGCTGTATGTCGTCGCGCGCATGATGCACGGGCGCCGCGGACATTGTCGCAAGTTTTTGCCGGACATCGTGAACCCGTTTGAGTATCTGCTCCAGCAATTCCTCAACTTCGTCAGCCAGCACCGACAGCTTCGGTCCGCGACGATCCAATAATTCGCTGAATGCCCGCCGACCGCGGGGAATTTCACGATGCAGCCCGAACGCTTCCAGATAGCAGGCGACGATCGCCTCTTCCTCGAGTAGGCGCAGCCCGGGCACGAGCAGAAGCCGAGCGGCATTGGCGTTTTTAAACCGCAGGAACCGCTTGCGTAGCGCATTGCGCCGCGCCACCGTGCGCAACATGAACAAGCGCATAGCGCCCAGGCGACTTGCGGCTAATGCCTCCTGCCGGTTATCAAGCAAGACCAGGGCGACCGAATCGGACTCATCTACCAGTGCCGGATAGCGCGTCAGCACTACCTCGGCGCCGATTTGCAAGGTTTCTGGCAAGTCTTCGAAATCCCAGTCACGCATACCGCGGCGCTCGAACTCACGTTGCTGTCGCGGTGTTGGGGCGCGCCCGGAAAAGCGCTTGCGCAAGGCGGCTAAATCGGCCTCTTCGGCGAGAGTGCGCCCTTGCCGGTCAACGATTTGCAAGCTGGTTTGCAAGTGCGCCGGTAATTCGACTCGGGATAATTCCCGGCGCTCGATCATGCGCCCGCCGGCACGATGCATTTGCCCCAGCAGCGAGTCGATCAATTCGCCATCGGAGCGTTGCATATGAGGCAATGCGCGGTCGACAAAATCCGCAACCGGGATAAAATTCCGCCGCTTGTTTCTGGGCAGCCCCCGAATCAGGGCAATGCACTTCTCCCGCAGCAGTCCAGGTACGGCCCAATCCAGATCGGCGTTCGTCAGTTGCGCGAGCAATTCCGCGGGTGCGCGCAAACTGGCGCCGTCCCGACTGCTTCCTGGCTGGAATACATAGTCAACCGGGAGCACATTTTGCTGAACCTTGACCTGGTCGGGGAACTGGCGTTGCAATTCCGCCAGCGACTCGCCGCGAAACAACCCCGCGCGTTCCATCTCCAGCGAGTGATTGCGCGCCTCTCGGTCTTCTGCCAGCCAGCGCTCGAGCGTACGCGTGGAAACGACCGCTGGTGGAATTCGCTGGTCATAGAAAAGTTGAATTTCGCGCATATTGACGACAATTTCAGGGCGCCGAAACTTTTCTTCCTGTTTGCGAAGCTGGTCCAGAAACACTCTGTTCCGCTTCAGAAAATCCGCTTTGCTCCTGATCTGATCTTCGACCAGCGCCTGATCCAGAAATATGTCGCGGGCGCCCGCGGCATCGAGCTTTGCATAATCCACGGCGATCTTTTCGCGCAAGGCAAGTCCCTGGAGAATAGTCTTCTCATAGGTCATCACCTGTTGCCGGTCCTGGCTCCAGAACGGCTCGCCATACTCCTTGCGCAGCAATTGGCCAGCGCATTCGATGACCCATTCCGGTTTTATCGCTGCCGCCATGGAAGCGAAGGTTTGCGCCGTATCGATCCATTCACTGGTCACGATCCAGCGCGGTTGCTTGCGCGCCAGAGCCGAAACTTGCGCCAGGGTTAGCTTCCGGTTCCTGCTGCCGAGATATACCCTGCCGTCGTGATGCCTGGCTATCTGATTCAGCGAGCCACTTACCAGCGCCCGGTGGATATCGGCGTAGCTGGCTTCCGCTTGATTCAATTCGCGGCCGAGCCGCCGGCAAGTAGTGAGTAATTGGCGGTGAATTTCCCGCCATTCCCGTACACGCTGAAAGGAAAGCCTGTATTTCGCGCAGAATTTGCGCAGTTGCGACTGGGAAGCCCGTTCGTTTTCGCAACGCCGCCAAAGCGCCAGCAAGCCGAGGAAATCAGAATCGGGATGGGCGAATTCGGCTCTTTTTTCCGCGGCTTGGCCGCCTTGCGCTCCCTCCCAGAGATCGCCCAGGCTCAATGCACTGACGATTACCAGCACTTCCCGCAAGCTGCCGAGTTCCGACGCTGCTACCAGCATCCGGCCAAGCGGGGGCTCCAGCGGCAGTTCCGCCAATATGCGTCCGACGCGCGTCAATCCGCCCGCGGCGGTAAGCGCCCCCAGATCCTGCAACAGTTTGCGCCCATCGTTGATGGATTTCCGCTCCGGCGCGTCGAGAAAGGGAAAGTCCTCCGGGCGGCCGAGCCGCAAGGCGCTCATGCGCAGGATTACCGACGCCAGACTCGATCTCTTGATCTCCGGATCGGTGAAGTCAGGCCGCGCAAGAAAATCCCGCTCGCTATACAAACGTATGCAAACGCCATCGGCGAGTCGGCCGCAGCGGCCTTTGCGCTGCTCCGCGCTGGCTTTGGAAACGGGTTCGATGGGCAGCCGCCGCAATTTCCGCTGCAAGCTGTAGCGGCTGATTCGGGCAAAGCCGGCGTCTATCACGAAATGGATTCCCGGCACGGTCAGCGAAGTTTCCGCCACATTGGTCGACAACACGATGCGGCGGCCGCCATGAGGTTGAAAAATACGCTGCTGTTCCGCCGCCCGCAGCCGCGAATACAAAGGCAGTATCTCGGTATTCGGCAAACCGTGTCTGCGCAGATACGCCGCGGTTTCGCGTATCTCTTTCTCGCTGCTTAGGAAAACCAGGATGTCGCCGCCGCCATGGCGATCGAGCTCCACGATCGCGGCAGCGATGGCGGCCATCTGCTTTTCTTCTTCGGCGGCTTCGGGAACGAGTCGCTCCGGCGGGCGGTAGAGTGTTTCCACGGGAAAACCGCGGCCGGCAACTTGGACCACCGGCGCGTCGCCGAAATGCGCCGCGATGCGTTCTACGTCCAGAGTCGCGGAGGTGACGATCAGCTTCAAATCCTTGCGCCTGGGCAAGATCAGCTTGAGATAGCCCAGCAGGAAATCAATATTGAGCGAGCGCTCATGCGCCTCGTCGAGTATCAGCGCCTGATATTTCTTCAACAGTCGGTCGCGTTGGATTTCCGCCAATAGAATGCCATCGGTCATCAGCTTCAGGTAAGTGCCCGCGCTTAATCGTTGGTCAAAACGAACCTGGACCCCTACCCCGACGCCCGGCGCCGCGCCTAATTCCTCGCTGATGCGCGCGGCGACCGACATCGCGGCCAGCCTGCGCGGCTGGGTATGCCCGATTATGCCGTGGCGACCAAGTCCCGCCCGCAAACAGATCTTGGGTATTTGCGTGGTTTTGCCGGAACCGGTGTCTCCGGCGACGATGATGACCTGATTGGCGGCGAGCAATCGCTCGATTCTAGACGCATGCCGGCTGATGGGAAGTTCCGCCGGCAGGGTTATGTCATTGGGAATCGACAGCTTGTTGCCGGTCATGCGTGCATCCTTTTGAACTATTCAAGCTATCCCTGACGCGGGATTGGCGGCTTCGATGCAGCCGCCGCCGGGTACAGCCCGGCGTCGCCCGCTCCGCGCCAAGCTGACGCTTGCTTTCGTTTTTGGCGAGTCATTCGGCTCTCAAAGGGAATTGCATTTTACCGGCTGCGCCGATCGGGCCTCACCCCCGCAATTCCCGCCGCAGGATCTTGCCGATGTTGGATTTCGGCAGATCTTCCACATATACGATTCGGCGTGGAATCTTGTAAGCGGCCAGACCCTGGCGGCACCAATCCTGAATAACCTCCGGCTCCGGCGCCTCGCCAGTGGCGACCATGAACAGTTTGACGGCCTCACCGGTGCGTTCGTCCGGAACTCCTACCGCAGCACTTTCAGCCACTCGCGGGTGCCGGTTGACCCAATCTTCGATTTCGTTGGGGAATACGTTGAAGCCGGAGACCAGGATCATGTCCTTCTTGCGATCGACTATGCTGACGAAACCGTCTTCGCTGATGGCGGCGTAGTCGCCCGTGCTGAACCAGCCATCGGGGTCGATGCTGTCCTGGCCAGCTTCTTCCCGGCCATAGTAGCCTGCCATGACCTGGGGGCCGCGTACTTGCAGTTCGCCGACCTCCTCCGCCGACAGTACTTTTCCCTGCTCGTCGATCACGCGCAATTCGGTTTCCGGCACCGCTTTTCCCACCGTGCCACGACGCACCTGACCAGGAAAATTGACCGCGACCGCCGGTGAGCATTCGGTCAGGCCATAGCCTTCCAAAATTTCGCAACCGGTGAGTTCGTGCCAATCTTCCGCAACCGAACTCGACATCGCCATGCCTCCGGCGCCGCAAAATGCATAAGTCGAGAAATCCACTTGCCTGATCGCCGGGTGTCTGAGCAAGGCGAGATACAAGGTATTGATGCCCGCGAAGCCATGCACCTCGTTGCCTTTGAGCAACTTCACCAGGGCGTCGATATCGCGTGGATTGGGCACCAGGATGTTATTGCTGCCAGCGTAGGCCATGACCAACAGATGCACCTGGAAGGCGTAGGTATGGTACAACGGCAGCGGCGCGACCACATTCGCCGACTGGTCGTCGATTATCAGCGAAGTTCTTGCGCGCATCTGCATCATGTTGGCGATGAGGTTGCGGTGCGTGAGCATGGCGCCCTTGGCGATGCCGGTAGTGCCGCCGGTATACAGAATCAGGGCGACATTTTCCCCGGCCCTGGCGGCCGTCGCCGCAAGCGGCTCGGCCTTTATCGCCTCACGGAAGAGATGCGCTCCGGGCAATTCGTAGCTGGGGACCATTTTTCGCAGATACTTGACGGCGAAATCGAGCAGGGCTCGCCGCGGCGCCGGCAGCAAATCTCCCAGCCGGGCGATAATGACGTGTTCGATATTAGTCTCTGCAATCACGCTTTGCAGCTTGCCGCAGAAGTGTTCGAGCACGACCGCGGCTTTTGCCCCCGAGTCACTGAACTGGTGCTTCATTTCCGGAGCGGTATAAAGCGGATTGGTGGTAACAATGACCAGGTCGGCCTTGATCGCGGCGTATGCCACGACGGGAAATTGCAACAGGTTTGGCAATTGCACGGCGATCCGGTCGCCCGGCTTCAATTGCAGTTGATTGCGAAAAAAGCCCGCGAGGCGACTGCTCAACTGGTCGATTTCGCGATAGCGCAACGAATGACCAAAACAGCAGAATGCCGGCAGTGGGCCATGTGTCGCGGCAATATGGTCCAGCACTTCGGCCAGCGAGGCGTATTGTTCGGGCCGTAATTCCGCGGGTAGCTTTTCCATCAATGTAACAAGGCGCTCATGGCTTCTTCGAGTCCTTTTATGGTTAGCGGCATCATCCGGTCAGCCATCAGTTCCCGCACCAGTCCGATGGAATAACTGTGCTCCCAGTAATCCCGCGGCGTCGGGTTGAGCCAGACCAAATGTTCGAACCGGTCGCTCACCCGCCGCATCCAGACCGCTCCCGGCTCCTCATTGTAATGCTCGATACTGCCGCCGGCATGCGTAATTTCATAGGGCGCCATGGTAGCGTCACCGACAAAAATGACTTTGTAATCCTTGGGGTACTTGTGAATCAGCTCAAAAGTGGATTCGGTTTCGGCATGCCGCCGCCGACCCTTGGTCCACACCGATTCATAAAGGAAATTGTGAAAGTAATAGTATTCCAGATGCTTGAACTCCGATCGGGCTGCCGAGAACAATTCTTCGCAGAGCTTGACATGAGGGTCCATGGAACCGCCCACATCAAAGAACAACAGCACTTTCACCGCATTGTGGCGTTCCGGCGTCATCTTGATGTCGAGCAGGCCGCCGTTGCGCGCCGTTGCAGAAATCGTGTCATCCATGTCAAGTTCTTCAACAGCGCCGGTACGGGCAAACTTGCGTAGTCTGCGCAAGGCCAGCTTGATATTGCGAGTGCCGATTTCGACGCTATCGTCAAGATCGCGGTAGTCGCGGCGGTCCCAGATTTTCACCGCCCTTCCACTTCTGCCTTCGTCCTGACCGAGGCGAATGCCTTCCGGATTGTAGCCGTATGCGCCGAACGGCGATGTGCCGCCGGTTCCAATCCACTTGCTGCCGCCCTGGTGGCGTTCGCTTTGCTCTTGCATGCGCTTGCGGAATTCTTCCAGCAGTTTTTCGAGTCCGCCCAGGCTTTCCAGCCGCGCCTTGTCTTCCTCGCTCAGCGAAGCCTCGAATTGCCGGCGTAGCCAATCTTCGGGCACCTGGTAGTGAAATATCCCATCGCTGGATTCGATATCATTGAAATATTTGGCGAAAGCCCGGTCAAAGCGGTCGAAATGTTTTTCGTCCTTGACCATGCATAGTCGCGCCAGGTGGTAGAAATCGTCTACATTGCCGAAGATGACGTTCTGGTTCAGGCATTCAAGCAAGGCGAACAGCTCGGTTACGGAAACCGGCAAATCATGTTCTTTCAGGCAATTAAAAAATTGTATGAGCATGGTTTTCGAAGCGGACTCTGACTGGGTCTCGAAACGCTTGCGAAAATCGATCCGCGCTAACGTCCGGCTCGGTGCATGAAGGCCAGTTTCTCCAGTAGCTGCACGTCTTGTTCATTTTTCAGCAGTGCCCCATAGAGCGGTGGAATGGCGCTGGAAGCGTCCCGATCCTTAAGAATATCCGCCGGAATATCGTCGGCCATGAGCAGTTTCAGCCAGTCCAGCAACTCGGACGTGGAGGGTTTTTTCTTCAGTCCGGGCACCTTGCGCAAATCGAAAAATACATCCATCGCCTGCTGAACGAGTTTTCTCCGCATACCGGGGTAATGCACCTGAATGATTTTCTCCATGGTGACGGTGTCGGGAAAATCGATGTAATGAAAAAAGCAGCGGCGCAGAAAGGCATCGGGCAGTTCCTTTTCGTTATTGCTGGTGATCACCACGATCGGACGGGTATGCGCCTTGATCAGTTGCTGGGTTTCATAGACATGAAATTCCATCTTGTCGAGTTCGAGCAGAAGATCGTTGGGAAACTCGATATCGGCCTTGTCGATTTCGTCGATCAGCAATACGGTTTGCCGGTCCGACTCGAACGCCTGCCAAATCTTGCCCTGGATAATGTAATTACCGATGTCATGGACTTTTTCATCACCTAGTTGCGAATCCCGCAGCCTTGACACGGCGTCGTATTCGTACAATCCCTGTTGCGCCCGGGTAGTGGACTTGATATGCCATTGAATAAGCGGCAGTTCAAGAGCCTTGGCGATCTGTTCCGCCAGCATGGTCTTGCCGGTTCCGGGTTCGCCCTTGATCAGCAGTGGTTTGCGCAGGCGGATGGCGGCATTGACCGCCATTTGCAATTCCTTGGTGGCAACGTATTCTTCGGTGCCGGCAAAATTCATTTTCTTGGCCCTGGCTGCTTCAAGTGGCGCCATTGTAGACTAGCGCCGCGATGATTTCCCGCTTGCTTGTTCGCTCAACAAATCCCTTTCGAGGAATGTTCAAAATCGCGAAATTACTGCTCAGAGCTTCCTGAATCTGCCGAAACGCCGCCACAGTCGATAGCCGAACAATAGCGCCAGGATCGATCCATATAACACCGCTTCGCTAAGGTCGGTGCGTAGAATCCACGTCAGATGAACGATAGCCAGAATAGCCGCGAGATAAATCAGTCGATGCAGGCGTTTCCAGTTCTTGCCCATGCGGCGGACCATCGCCCTGGGCGAAGTGACTCCCAGCGCGATCAGGATCAGCAGGGCCAGGAATCCGATGCTGATATAAGGCCTCTCAAGCAGTTCCTCGCCAATAGCGTACCAGCGGAAACCGAGTAGCAGCGACAACCAGACGACGAAATGCGCTGCCGCATAGAATAGCGTGAACAATCCCACCATGCGGCGTACGCGCACGAATGCCACCTGCCCGCTCAATTGCCGCAGCGGAGTAAGCGTCAGAGTAATGAGCAGAAACCGCAGGGTCCATTCTCCGGTGGAGATGGCGAGTTCCTGCACTGGGTCCGGACCGAGATCATTGGCGGCAATGCGCCATATCAGCCATGCCAGCGGCAGCAGCGCGGTGCTGAAGACCGCGGGCTTGAGCCACCCGGTCCTTGCGGGGTTCTGGGCCATTCGGTTAGCGGTCGCGGTAGTCAGTAATAGCGCGCCAGGTCCATGTCCCGGTACAAATGCGCCACCTGTTCGCCGTAGCCATTGAATATACGGGTTGGAATCACCCGGCGGCTGAACAGTGTCTGCGGCAGCCTGCGCTCCATATCCTGGCGCCAGCGTGGATGGTGCACTTCAGGGTTCACATTGGCGTAGAAACCGTATTCGTTTGCTTGCAGGTCGTTCCAGGTGGTATTGGGCTGCGTCTCGCGGAAATTCATGCGGACAATGGACTTGATGCTCTTGAAACCGTACTTCCACGGCACCACCAGCCGAATTGGGGCGCCGTTCTGGGCCGGCAGGAAGCTGCCGTACAGTCCCACCGCCAGGAAGGCGAGTTCGTTCATGGCTTCGTCCATGCGCAGTCCTTCCCGATAGGGCCAGTCGACAATGGCGAACGGCGAACGGACTCCCGGCATGGTGTCCGATTGGATAATCGTTTCGAATTCGACATAACGGGCCCGGGAGGTAGGCTCGAACTGTTTGATCAGGTCGGCCAGGGGAAATCCGATCCAGGGAATCACCATCGACCATGCCTCGACGCAGCGCAAACGATACACCCGCTCTTCCAGCGCATGGGGCTTGAGAATGTCTTCGAGGTGGTAGTTGCCGGGTTTTGCGACTTCGCCGCTGATCTCGATCGACCAGGGATCGGTCCGGAATGCGCTTGAGCGGTTGGACGGGTCCGATTTGTCCATGCCGAATTCATAGAAATTGTTGTAACGCGTCACATCCTGGTAAGGCGTCAGCGCTTCCGCGGTGTAGAGCGGCTCTTCCGACGGCGCCGGCCGGATATCTTCGAACTTGTCCTGCCACCAGGCGGCGGGCGGCGTGCGCGTCAGTCCTGACGGCGCGGCGGCTTTCAGCGCATCGCCTTGTTGCGCCAGCGCCAGCGCCGGCAACATCGCGCCGCCAGCGAGCAAGGCAGCGCTGTCACGCATGAATTCGCGCCGCCGGCGATAAATTCTTTCCGGCGTGATTTCCGATGGCAGAATGTCCGAAGGCTTCTTGATCAACATGGCTGTTACCAGATTCAATCCTGAGTCGTTGATTTATCGGCCGCCTTGGGTGGCGACCGGCTCTTTTCGGCTGAGTTCGTCCTGGCGCGGGCGAAGTGGCCGGTTAGCAATCCGCGCTTGCGATAGAACCAGGCCGCCGGTCCCGATGCAGCATAGATTACGGAGATGGCAAGCAACAGCTCCTGAGGATTCTGAGCTACCACCACCAGCAGCGCGAGCGTCAATAGTAGCACTATATATGGTACCGTGCCCTTCACATTCAACACTTTGAAACTGAAGTAGCGGTAGTTGGAAATCATCAGCAAACCGCTCAGGACCATGACGGCCGCCGCCGGATATGCCACCAGCGCGGTGACTTCCACGTCATACTTGTAGCCCACCCAGGGAATGAAAGTGACCAGCCCGGCCGCCACGGGACTTTGCAGGCCAAGGAAAAAACGCTTGTCGCCGGTGCCCAGTTGCACGTTGAAACGGGCCAGACGCAGGGCGGCACAGGCCATGTAGAAAAAACTCGCGGCCCAGCCGAGCCGTCCGAGCGGCTCGAATGCCCAACTGAACATGATCAGGGCCGGCGCCATGCCGAAAGAAACCATGTCCGACAAACTGTCGAATTCCGCGCCAAAAGCGCTCTGGCTTCCGGTAAGCCTAGCGATGCGGCCATCGAGTCCGTCGAGCACGCCGGCGATGAGAATGGCCCAGCCGGCCTCGTTGAAGTTGCCCGACATCCCGGCGATCACGGCGTAAAAGCCCGCGAACAGCGCACCCAGCGTCAACAGGTTCGGCAGCAGGTATATGCCGCGCCGCCTGACTTGCTTGCCGCCCTCCGAGACGATCTCCTCGTGCTCGTCGATGGGAAGTATGCTGTCGCTTTCGTCCGTTGTTTGATCTTTACTCATTCGTTGCCATAACCGTCATTCCGCGCGAAGGGAAGCGGAGTCGCGGAATCTCTCGCCGCGTTCCTCGCATCCAGGCATTACGCAAATTTACCCGACTCGGCCGATGCTATATCATCGCGCCTCGTTTGCCGAATCAAACCTATTGCCTGGTCCAGGATTAATTCATGAATTACTTTAATTCCCTGCCCTTACGTCTTCAATTACAACAGCTTGGCAAATGCCGCTTTATGGACCGCCTGGAATTCCATGACGGCGTGGGGAAACTCCGGGGCAAAAAGATCGTCATCGTTGGCTGCGGAGCCCAGGGCCTCAACCAGGGATTGAACATGCGCGACAGCGGACTTGATATCGCGTTTGCCCTGCGCGCGGACGCCATCGCGGAACAGCGCGCTTCCTGGAAAAACGCTACCGGCAACGGCTTTGTTACCGGAACTTTCGAAGACCTGATCCCCGGCGCCGACCTGGTATTGAACCTGACGCCCGACAAGCAGCATACGCCAGTGATCGGGCAAATCATGCCACGGATGAAGCCGAATTCCTGCCTGGCATATTCCCACGGCTTCAATATCGTCGAGGAAGGCATGCAGATCCGGCCCGATATCACCGTGATCATGGTTGCGCCAAAATGTCCCGGCACCGAAGTGCGCGAGGAATACAAGCGCGGATTCGGCGTTCCCACCTTGATCGCGGTCCATCCCGAAAACGATCCGCGCGGCGCGGGACTTGACATCGCCAAGGCCTATGCCGTGGCGACCGGCGGCCATCGCGCCGGCGTGCTCGAGTCGTCCTTCGTGGCGGAAGTAAAGTCCGACCTGATGGGCGAGCAGACAATTCTCTGCGGTATGTTGCAGACCGGTTGCCTGCTTTGTTACGACAAGATGACCGCCGGCGGCGTTGCCCAGGCGTACGCCTCGAAACTGGTACAGCATGGCTGGGAAGTGATTGCCGAAGGGCTCAAGCATGGCGGCATCGCCAACATGATGAATCGATTGTCGAATCCGGCCAAATTGCTGGCGAACGAGTTGGCGGACGAACTGAAGGAAATTATGACGCCGCTGTTTCAAAAGCACATGGATGACATCATGACCGGCGCATTTTCCGAAGGCATGATGGCGGACTGGCGCGACGGCGATCGCAAACTGCTCACTTGGCGCGAACGGACCGCGGCAACCGCGTTCGAGAAATCGGCGGCCGGCGAAATGGAAATTTCCGAGCAGGAGTATTATGACAACGGCATTCTCATGGTCGCCATGATCAAGGCTGGCGTCGAACTTGCTTTCGAGACGATGACAAATTGCGGCATCATCGATGAATCGGCCTATTACGAGTCATTGCATGAAGTTCCGTTGATCGCCAACCTGATTGGCCGCAAGAAGCTATATGAGATGAACAAGGTCATTTCGGATACGGCGGAGTACGGGTGTTATCTGTTTTCCCATGAATGCGTGCCCTTGCTGGAAGAATTCATGGCCCGGCTCGACACCGACGTGATCGGCAAGGGCCTGCAATTGGCCGATACCGGCGTAGATAACCAGGAACTGATTGAGGTTGACGAGAAGATTCGCGCGCATCCGGTAGAAGTCGTCGGCCGCAGATTGCGCGGCCACATGACCGCGATGAAAAAGGCGATCTGATCGCCACAAGATTGAACTTACAAGGAAATTCCACCACTCCCCTCACCGTCATTCTGCGCGGAGCAAAGCGGAGTCGCGGAATCTGCCTGTGGCCATGTCAATCAAGAGAGATTCCGCGACTTCGCGCGGAATGACGAAGAATAGCGACTGCGCTTTGCTCCGCGCGGAATGACGAGAAATAGTGACTCCGCTTCGCCCTGCGCGAAATCACGAAAGGGAAAACCGACTGGTGTTGGCTCAGATTGCCAATACCTTGGTTCCGCGGGAGATTCCGGTTACGCCGGTGCGGGCGACTTCGAGCACTTTGCAATCGCTGATCGCGGCGAGAAAGCCGTCAAGCTTCTCGCTGGTGCCGGTCAACTGGATCGAATACGTCGAATCGGTCTGATCGACCACCTGGCCGCGGAAGATCTCGACCGTACGCAGCACCTCGGCGCGTCGCGCGCCGGTTGCTTTCAACTTGATTAGCATCAACTCGCGCTCGATATGCGCGCCGCCGGTGAGGTCGACGAGTTTCACGACGTCGATAATCCGGTTCAGATGCTTGGTTATCTGTTCGATGCGAGCTTCGTCGCCGGAGGTAATCAGGGTCAGCCGAGACAGCGACTGATCTTCCGTTGGCGCGACGGTCAAGGAATCGATATTGTAGTTGCGTTGGGAAAACAGGCCGACGACTCGAGACAGCGCGCCAGGTTCGTTTTCCATCAGGATCGAAATGATACGCCGCATCAGGTTCTCTCCGTCTTGCTCAAGATCATGTCCTTCATGGCGCCGCCCTTGATCGCCATTGGATAGACATGCTCATCCGGGTCTACCAATACATCGACGAATACCAGGCGATCTTTCAGAGCAAAGCACTCGGTCAGTTTGTCGCGCAGTTCCTCCGGCCGGCTGATACGGATGCCCACATGGCCGAAAGACTCGGTCAGTTTGACGAAGTCGGGCAGCGACTCGGCATAGGTACTGTGACTGTAGCGGCCGCCATATTGCATATCCTGCCATTGCTTGACCATGCCGAGCGCCTGGTTGTTGAGGCAGATTACCTTGATCGGCAACTGGTACTGCATGCAGGTGGCGAATTCCTGCATGTTCATCAGAAAGCTCCCTTCCCCCGTAATGCAAACCGAAACCGCGTCCGGAAACGCGAATTGCGCGCCCATGGCCGCGGGCAGGCCGAAGCCCATGGTTCCCAGGCCGCCGGAGTTGATCCAGCGGCGTGGCCGATCGAAACCGTAATATTGGGCGGCGAACATCTGATGCTGACCGACATCGGACGATACGTAAGCGTCGCCGCCAGTCATTTCATGCACCAGTTTGACTACTTGCTGGGGCTTGATAAGACCGTTTTCCGGTTCGGGAATGCGCAATGAGTCCTTTTCGCGCCAGCGATTGATCTGATCCCACCAGATTTTCAGCGTATCCGCGTCAGGTTTCGCCTTCGAACGCTCGATTTCCGCGATCATGTCCTCAAACACCGAGGCCACGGCGCCGACGATGGGGATATCCGCGGTGACGGTTTTCGAAATCGAAGCCGGATCGATGTCGATATGCACGACGGTGGCGTCGGGACAGAACTTTTTGACATCCGAATTGGTGACACGGTCGTCGAAGCGCGCGCCCGCGCAAAGCAGCACATCGCAATAATGCATCGCCATGTTTGCTTCGTAGGTGCCATGCATGCCCAGCATGCCGACGAATTGGGGATCGGAGGCCGGGAAGCCGCCAAGACCCATGAGGGTATTGGTGATTGGATAGCCGAGCAGTCTGGCGAGTCGAGTAACAGCCTCCGCGGCATTGCCCTGGATCACGCCGCCGCCGCTGTACAGCATGGGACGTTTCGCATGCAGCAAGGCGTCCACGGCCTTGCGAATCTGGCCGGGGTGACCCTTTTCCGGCGCCGAATAGGATCGCATGCTGATTTCGCTAGGATAAACATAGGGCGCTTTCACCCGCGGATCCGTCGTGTCCTTGGGAATGTCGATGACCACGGGCCCTGGGCGGCCGGTTGTCGCGATATGGAAGGCTTTCTTGACCAGCAGGGGAATTTCCGCTGCATTGCGGGCTATGAAACTGTGCTTCACGATCGGCCGCGAAATGCCGACCATGTCGGTTTCCTGAAAAGCGTCGGTGCCGACCATTCGGCTTTCGACCTGTCCTGAAATCACTACCAGAGGCACTGAATCCATATAGGCCGTAGCAATTCCGGTAATGGCATTGGTCGCGCCGGGTCCTGAAGTTACGAGCACCACGCCGGCCTTGCCGGTGGCCCGCGCATAACCGTCGGCGGCATGGGTGGCCGCCTGTTCGTGGCGCACGAGGATGTGTTCCACATGATCCTGATGGAATATGGCGTCGTATATGTGCAGCACGGCGCCGCCCGGATAACCGAAGATGATTTTCACACCTTCGTCCCGCAACGCCCGGATCAGCATTTCGCCGCCAGAAAGCAGCTCTGCCTGTTCTGTCCTTTCGCCAGTCATCTTCCCGCCCTCCTTGCCGGCCGCGTTGCTCTCCTTTGCCGCCAGCGTCTGTTGCCAATACCGGTCAAATTGTAACGGTTGACGAGCAGAAAACCGTAGCAGTTTTCATGCCGGCCCGAAAACGTGACAAGTTGACAGGAATATCGGCAGCTTGCTGTATTGCCGCCGAAAACAAAACCGGCCCTCGATCCGCGGGTATGAATAATCAGAGGGCGCGAGCCCGCGGATGCGCGTGGTTGGTTGCTATGTTCCGCAAGGCGGGCAGCATTCTCCCACTTGCAGCGGGAAAGTCAAGTCAGATGCGGTCTATGCGGCTGTCGCGGCCGGATCGGCGTCCTCGGCCGCGGCGCTGAATTCGAGATTGCCGCTTGAGCCGAGATTTATGGCGATGCGGGCGCCGAATTCTCCCGCCAGCACATGCTGGGCAAGCGGGTTCTCGATCCGGTTTTGAATTGCCCGCTTGAGCGGTCTGGCGCCGAACACGGGGTCAAATCCCGCGGCGGCTATGTGACGCAGCGCGCTGGCAGATACCACCACTGACAATTCGCTATCCGCGAGCCGCCGATTGAGCAATTCCATCTGCAGTTTCGCGATTTTGAATATCTCCTCCTGCCCCAATGACTGGAAAACCACGATTTCATCGATACGATTGACGAATTCCGGCGAAAAATGACGGACTACCGCGTTCAATACTTCCTGTTTCACGCTTTCGCGGGCATCCCGCTCCAGCGCGGTATCGCGCATCAGTTCCTGGATGCGGTCCGAGCCGAGGTTGGAGGTCATGACGATGACGACATTGCGGAAATCCACGGTCCGGCCATGGCTATCGGTCAGTCGTCCGTCGTCCAGCACCTGCAACAGAATGTTGAAAACTTCCGCGTGGGCCTTTTCCACTTCGTCCAACAACAGCACCGAATATGGACGCCTGCGCACCGCTTCGGTGAGATAGCCGCCCTGCTCGTATCCGACATAACCTGGCGGGGCTCCGATCAGCCTGGCGACGGAATGCTGTTCCATGAATTCCGACATGTCGATGCGAACCATGGCCGCTTCGGTATCGAACAGGAACTCCGCCAGAGCCTTGCATAGCTCGGTTTTACCGACCCCGGTGGGCCCGAGGAACAGGAACGATCCATTGGGGCGATCCGGATCCGATAATCCCGAGCGCGACCTGCGCACCGCGTTGGCCACTGCCGCGATAGCCTCATCCTGACCGACCACGCGCTGCCGCAAGGCATCTTCCATGCAAAGCAGACGTTGGCGGTCGCTTTGCAGCATCTTGCTAACCGGAATTCCCGTGGCCCGAGACAGGATGTCGGCGATTTCCTCGTCGGTCACTCTGTTGCGCAGCAGTTTCTTGTCCGAAACCGCCGCCTGATTGGCTTGTTCAAGCTTTTTCTCCAGGCCCGGAATAACCCCGTACTGGATTTCCGACATGCGCGCCAGGTCGCCGGCGCGCTGGGCCGATTCGAGATCGATTCTGGCCTTTTCCAGGCTCGACTTGATAGCTTGGGCGCCATGCAAGGAGGCTTTTTCGGCTTTCCAGATTTCGTCGAGATCGGCGTAATCCCGTTCCAGGCCTTGAATTTCCCCGTTCAATTTCTCCTTGCGCTTTTTTGCCGCCGCATCACTGTCCTTCTTGAGCGCTTCACGTTCGATCTTCAACTGAATCAGGCGCCGGTCGAGCATGTCCATCTCTTCCGGCCTGGAGTCGATTTCCATGCGGATCATGCTCGCGGCCTCGTCGACAAGATCGATCGCCTTGTCCGGAAGCTGGCGATCCGAGATGTAGCGCTGGGACAGGCGCGCGGCCGCGACGATGGCGGCATCCGAAATTTCCACGCCATGATGGATTTCATAACGCTCTTTCAGACCGCGCAGGATCGCTATCGTATCTTCCTCGTCAGGCTCCTCGACCAGCACTTTCTGGAAGCGCCGCTCCAGAGCGGCGTCCTTTTCGATATATTGCATGTATTCCTTGAGCGTGGTGGCGCCGACACAATGCAGTTCCCCCCGGGCGAGCGCGGGCTTGAGCATGTTGCCCGCATCCATGGCGCCTTCCGCCTTGCCGGCGCCGACCAGGGTATGCAATTCGTCGATAAAAAGTATTACCGACCCTTCGCGTTTGGCTATTTCCTTGAGCACGCCCTTCAAGCGTTCTTCGAATTCGCCGCGGAACTTCGCGCCGGCGATCAAGGCGCCCATGTCCAACGCAAGAATGCTCTTGCTTTTCAGACCTTCGGGAACTTCACCATTGACAATGCGCTGGGCAAGACCTTCGACGATTGCGGTTTTACCTACTCCCGGCTCGCCGATAAGGACCGGATTGTTCTTGGTGCGGCGCTGTAGTACCTGAA
The DNA here is from genome assembly GCA_951812715.1 of uncultured Pseudohongiella sp. Lineage (GTDB taxonomy): Bacteria > Pseudomonadota > Gammaproteobacteria > Pseudomonadales > Pseudohongiellaceae > UBA9145. Next base: position 298,241 of record OX638323.1, read on the forward strand.
TCGCGCGGCGAATCTCGCTGTCCCGGCCGATAACCGGGTCGAGTTCTCCCATGCGGGCGCGTTCGGTCAGGTCGATGCAATAGCGGTCAAGCGCCTGCCGGCTCTGTTCCGCTTCGGAATCCGCGACCGCTTCGCCGCCGCGCAGATTGGCAATGGCGTTCGCCAGGGCCTGGGGGCTGACGCCGCCAGCCTTGAGTAATTTTCCGACCGCGCCCGCATCCTTCATTGCGGCCAGCAGAACGGATTCACTGGCGACATAACTGTCGCCATGTTCGCCGGCTATGGTTTCTGCCCGATTCAGCAACTTCGCCAGTTCCGGCGCGACCGCAAGCTGGCCGTCATGTTCCTTCATCCGCGGCATGTCCTGCACGATCCGGTTCAGGCCCGTGCGCAATTCGGCGACATTGAAACCGGTCTGGGCCAGCAAGGCGCGCACCGAACTGCCCTGCTGGTCGATCAAAGCGAGCAGGAGGTGCGCGGGTTCGATGCTGCTGTTGCGGTTTGCCAGCGCGAGAGACTGCGCATCGGCGAGGGCCGCCTGTAATTTGCCGGTTAATTTGTCTGCTCGCATCGACAGCGAAACCTCAAAGAGATGGGATAACGCGGTTATACATGCGGCCGACCCGCGGCGAATTCAAGCGAATGCCGGGCTTAGAAACCCCGCGGTCAACCTGGGGGTCTGATGCCGATCATGTTCGCCATGCGGCCGCAGACTCGATCGCGGCGATGGGAAAAGAAGCGCTCGGCATCGCAGTGCGCGCATAGCGTTCCACCGCTGATCGACGCAACGCCAATAGCTTGCAATTTGATTTTGGCGATGCGCGCCAGATCAGCGTGAAACTTGCCGGCGGCGTCGGCGGGCTGGAATGCGCGGGCCAGAGACTCTCGTTGCGCCGGGGTAGCGGCGATATCAAGAAAGGCTTCCCGCACGTCTTCGCCCACTTCGTAATGGCAGGCAAGGATTGCTGGACCGAGCCAGATCAGCAAATCCGCTGGACTTGTCCGCATCGCCGCCAGCGTGTTCTCGATGATGCCCGCGCTCATGCCGCGCCAGCCCGCATGAATCAATCCGGCTTCGTCCCCGGTACGACTACAAGCAAAGATCGGCAGGCAATCCGCGGTGAGAACGCAAAGAACGATTCCGGGCGCGCGAGTATAAAGTCCGTCCGCCTCCAGCTCAGCGCCAGCCGCGTGGACAATGGCGCTCTTATTGCCGTGAACCTGCCGTAACCATTGGAAATCGGCCTTTAAGTCAAGCTCCGCGGCGACAATTTCACGATTGCGCTGAACCCGAATTTCCTCATCGCCGACATGCATCGCCATGTTGAGGCTCGCGTATGCGCCAGTACTGCAACCGCCGCCGCGAGTCGTGACCGTGGCGAAGATATTGTCGGGCGCGGGCCAATTCGGGCGCAGCAGTTCAAGCTTTCCCATCGGTCTCCCCATTGCCGCGCAGATCCTGCCTGAGCAAATCCAGTAAATTTTGCATATCCATTGGCAGGGCTGCTTCTTGCGTCACCGGTTTTCCGCTGATCGGATGTACCAGCGAAAGCCGGCATGCGTGCAGCGCCTGACGCTTGAATTCGACCAGCGCCGCGGCAAGTTCAGCCGTACAGCCGGGCGGCGGCCGGGGTCTGCCTCCGTAACCGCGATCTCCCGCGACTGGATATCCAAGCCAGGACATATGCACTCGTATCTGATGCGTGCGGCCGGTTTCAAGCGTTATGCCGGCAAGCGTATGGGATCGAAAGCGCTCCAGCACGCGATATTGCGTGCGCGCCGGCTTGCCGCCCGCGACTACCGCCATTCGCGTCCGCTGCACGGGATGCCGGCCCAGCGGCCGGTCTACCGCGCCACCCGCGGTAAGCGCGCCATGCACAATCGCCTGGTAGACGCGTTCGATACGGCGTTCCTGCAATTGCCTGACCAGTTCCGTATGCGCCGGCAGCGACCGCGCAATCAGCATGAGACCGGTGGTGTCCTTGTCGAGCCGGTGGATTATTCCCGCCCTCGGTAACTGGCCCAATTCCGGATAGGAGTGCAGCAAGCCGTTCAGCAAGGTACCGTCATGGTGTCCGGCAGCAGGATGCACCACCAGATTTTCCGGCTTGCTAAGTATCAGCAAGTGCTCATCCTCGTAGCGCACATCGAGCTCCATGGCTTCCGCCGTCAGATCGTCCGCCACGGCGAGTTCGGCGTCTATTTCTATGACATCTCCTGCCTGCAAGCGCTCTCTTTGCTTTAGGTTTCTTGAATTTACCGTCAAGTTTCCGCTTTTTATCCACAATTGCAGGCGAGATCGCGAAAAATCAGGAAATAGCCTGGCCGCCGCCCGATCCAGGCGCAGTCCGGCAAGCGATTCAGTGACTTGCTCCCGGCGACGGATTTTGCTGTTGTGCGTCAAGTTGGGTTGTCTGCTTCGATTGGCGTGCACACGGGTTCGGATTCGGCTGCAATGTTAGGCGCAAACCTCGATTCCGGTTCAAGCCCAAGACCGCGCCTTATTGCAGCGTATTTTCTCACACGCCTCGGCCGCGGCAACAGTCTCGAAATTCAATGCTTGGACCATGGCCGGGGCTGACGTTACAATTACATTTTGGGAAACCGCTGTAAACGAGCCGAATTCATGATCGAATTTTCACGATTTGCGAGGACTTCGCTGCTGTTGCTTGCCACTTTGCTGTTTGTGTCCTGCGCCTGGTTCGGCGATGACGAGGAAGAGGACGAATTCGCCGATCTCAGCACCGAGGAACAGTTTTACCAGCAGGCGCTGGAGCAGCTAACCAACCAGAACTTCCGTGGCTCGATTTCCACCTATGAGGCGCTTGAATCTCGCTTTCCGTTCGGTCGATTCGCCGAGCAGGCCCAGATAGAAATCGTCTACGCTTATTACCGCAGCGGTGATCGGGAGGCCGCGCGGGCCGCGGCGCAGCGCTTTATCCGGCTGCATCCGGACAGCGATAACGTCGACTATGCCTATTACATGCTGGGGCTGTCTTCTTTCGATGATAACAGCGGTCTTCTCGATCGTTTCCTGCCGATAGACCCAACCAAGCGCGATCCGGGCCGCACCGAGGAATCTTTCAATGATTTCGGTCAACTGCTGGCGCTGTATCCGGACAGTCCGTATGCGGCGGACGCCAGGGCCAGGATGATCTATCTGCGCAACAATCTGGCCGCATATGAAATACACGTCGCGAATTATTATCTTGAACGCCAGGCCTTTATCGCGGCGCAGCGCCGGGCGCAATACGTGGTGGAGTACTTTCAGGGAACTCCCGCCGTGGCGGATGCCGTGGCGATCATGGTGGAATGCTATTTGCGCATGGGCCTGAACGATCTCGCCGATACCTCGCTCGCGTTGCTTTTCGAGAACTATCCGGACCATCCCGCACTCGACGAGAATGGCGAGTTCGTCATCCGCACGGAAATCTCGGATCCATCGCTGTTATATACCGTAACTTTCGGTCTGCTTGGCGATAATCGCGGTGACCCGCCCCTGGCGCCGGCTTCGCGGCCGCCGATGTCCGGCAGTCAGCAGATAATCAACAGTCAGGAGTCGGCTGAAGAATCAGGCCGCTCCTTGCTAAGCATCATCACTTTAGGCATTTTTGATTGAGCAGCCACGTCAGTCTCCCGGCGTCCAGGCATTGGTGATCGGGTAACGTCGGTCGCGGCCGAACGCTTTTTGCGTTAACCGCACGCCAGGCGGTCCCTGGCGCCGCTTGTACTCGTTGCGGTCAACCATTCGCACTACCCGGGAAACGATTTCTGGATCGAAACCGTCCTCGACGATGCGATTCACACTCCAATCCAGCTCTACATAGCGTTCGAGAATTGGATCGAGTAGTTCGTAAGGCGGCAGATTATCCTCATCGATCTGGTCGGGAGCGAGTTCGGCGGAAGGCGGCCGTTCGATGACTTCCCGCGGTATTGCTTCGCCGGCGTCGCCGGCAAGTTGGTTGCGGTATTTCGCCAGCCGGTAGACCATGGACTTGGAAACGTCTTTCAGAACGTCAAATCCACCTGCCATGTCGCCATAGAGGGTGGCGTAACCGACGGCAAGCTCGCTTTTGTTGCCGGTGGTCAGCACGAGCAGGCCTTTCTTGTTGGAAATCCCCATTAAAAGCACGCCGCGGCAGCGCGCTTGTATATTCTGCTCGCTAACATCGGGTTCGCTGCCGGCGAACTCGCCCTCCAGCGCGGCGAGGAAAGCCTGGTAGATATCATCGATCGGGATCACGCTGAATTCGACGCCTAGCGCGTTTGCCTGCCGCGCGGCCGCATCCTTGCTCAGATCGGAGGTATAGGTAAATGGCATCATCACCGCCTCGACGCGGTCCGCGCCAAGCGCATCGGCCGCTATCGCCAACGTAAGCGCCGAGTCGATGCCTCCGGACAAGCCGAGCACAACGCCGGGAAAGCCGTTCTTGTTAACGTAGTCATGTACACCGAGCACCAGCGCCCGGTAGATCTGCTGTTCGACTTCGAGCGGCGGCTGCACGGCGCCATCCGCCAGCTTGCAGGAACCATCCCGCGCATTGACATCGATTTCTACCGCATATAGCCCATCCTCGAAAGCCGGCGCCAGGTAGCGGGTATTGCCCTCGGCATCGACTGCCAGCGATGCGCCGTCAAACACGAGTTCATCCTGCCCACCGACAAGGTTGACATAGATGATCGGAAAGCCGCCACGCTTGCATCTTTCCGCCAGTAGCGTCTTGCGATCGTTCGTTTTATCGATATGATACGGAGAAGCATTAATATTGATCAGTAACTTCGCTCCGGCGTTAGACGCCTGCAACGCCGGAAACTCCAGCCAAATATCCTCGCAGATCGTAAATGCCACGCGAGTACCGAACAGGTCGACCAGGCAGGGACTGCCGCCGGCGCGAAAATAGCGCTGTTCATCGAAAACCTGGTAATTGGGCAGGCGCTGCTTGTGATATGTCGCGAGTCGCCGGCCTTGCTCGATTACGGTCAAGGCATTGTAAAGCCCTTCTTCGTTCGCATCCGGAAACCCGATCACCAGGGCGCATCCGATTTCGGCGCGGATAATCTTGTCAAGCGCTCGATCGATCCGCTTTGCCAGACTAGGCCGCAGCAACAGGTCCTCGGGCGGATAGCCGGTAAGGGTCAGTTCGGGAAATACGACGAGATCCGCGCCAAGTTCGGATTTTGCGCGCCGGGCGCTTGCCACGACTTGCCGCGCATTGCCGTCGATATCGCCGACGAGCAAATTCAACTGCGCCATGACAACTCTTATGCGCACAAGAATTCTCCGCAAGCCGGTCCGGTGACGCCGCGGCGCGGACCGGTCCAACGTCGCTCAAGCAGCGCATCAGCCAGTCCAGTCAACAATGTTGTGGATTTGTCAAAGCCGGTATCTACCAGCTCGCGGCCGGCGGCCAGGAAATCACTCATTTACTGAAATTCCATTCATTTCACGATTTCCCGACTAGACTTCCGATAACGGCCACAATTGAGTAACGAAGGTGGAGAATGATTCGTAACGCCGGATTGACCTTGCTGGAGTTGATATTGGTGATCGCCCTGCTTTGCGTACTCATGGCGGCGACGGCGCCATCGCTGACCGGGATTATAGAACAACGCCGAGGCGACGAAGTAATGAAGATTCTTCGGGAAGCGATTGAGCTCGCGCGCGCCACGGCGATCGGTAGCGGCGGATTCGCCACCTTGTGCCGTTCCCGCAATGGCCGAACCTGCGGCGGCCGCTGGGAGGACGGCATGATCGTTTTCATCGACGCTAACGGCGACCGGGTCCCCGACGGCGATAACGCCCTGGTGCGAGTTTTCCAGTTTCCCTCCGCCAGCGGAAGCATTCGTTGGCGGTCCTTCGGTAACCGGCAATATCTGCAGATGACCGCGATGGGTTTTACCCGCGATCAAAACGGCAATTTCAGCTATTGTCCGAATAACGGCGATATTGGTCTGGCGCGGCAACTGATCGTCAATGCCGCCGGACGAGTCCGGGAAGCAGTAGACAGTAATGACGACGGCGTGCGGGAGGGCAGCAACGGCGAGCCGCTTCATTGCGATTGAAATCGTTACCGCCTGCTATTCGCATATAGCTTATTGCCAACAGACTTCGCCATCGCCGCCGTCAGCGCCACGTGCGCCATCGCTGGTCAAGGTAAGCAGACCGCATGCATCACGTGCTTGCGCACCTTGCGGACGAGCCGTGGCGACAAAACAGATGCTCAGATCGCGCTCGGGACAAGCATTTACCTCAATCACATAGCTCCCATTGCGGATCTGTCTGCGCCGGCCGGGGATAACCGGCGGTTGCATGGGTTTTGCATCGGACACGTAGCGGCCGTTGCGCGAATGGTATCGCTCCAGGTCCACCGCGACTTCCATCAATTCCTGTTTGGCCTGCATCCGGCCAGCCCGCAGCAGGTGGCTCTGATAAGCCGGCAGCGCGAGCGCCGCCAGAATGCCGACAATAGCAAGCGCCAGTAGCGCTTCGATCAAGGTAAAACCACGATGTTTCGCCAGGTTCATTGCTCCTCCCCGGAAGATTCGGTGTAGTGAGCTTTCAGGAAATTTGCCGCCAGGAAAGTCGGGTTTGCGCCGTTGTGTCCGCGCCACTGCAAACAGCAACCCCAACAACCTGCAAGATGGCGGCGCTCGCGGCCGCTGCGTCTGAACCGCGCGCGGTGATTCTGTAATAAACCGGCGTCGGTCGATCTGGCGCAATGCCTGGGTTCGGCCAACTTTCCACATATATTTGCGCCAATACCGGTTCGATCGCGGGATGACCAGCACTCACGCCGTGAGCTTCCCACCAGTCGGGATCGATTTCGACGGATTGACGCCAGATGGCGCCGGCCACTGGCATAGTTTCGGAGAAATCCATGCCGGCCGCTGGACATTGGTCGCGCAGATTGTCCTCCGCTGCTTGCAAAGCCGCCTCCGCGGCTTCAAATTCGTCGCGGGACAGCCGCATATTCGCCGCCATGCGTTCATGCAAAAGAATCGATTCCATTCCGGAAATAGCCATCAACGCGAGCAAAGCCAGGAAGACCAGACAGAATGCCAGGATCGTGCCGGATTGCCGTTTCATAAGGTGTTTTCCGCTGAATCCGCGTCAAACTGGAAAAAATCGGCAAAATCGATGGATTTGTTGCGCAGCGCCAGAGTCTGATTGAAATCACGCCGGATATCCGGCGGCGACTGGTTTCGCAGCCGCAATTCGAAGCGAACGCTGCGTACATCCTGCCAGTTCTGCACTTCATGCGCGGGCAAAAATACCGGATTGTCCGCCATCCCGTAGAAAATGCGCATGGATTCCACTCCTTCGACCAGTTCCCTGCCGGGGCGGGACTCTTCGAAATTGGACAAACCCCGGATGAACAATGCCGGCGGATTGTCTGCGGAATCGCCACGCCTGCCGAGATAGAACAAACTGCCACGCAAAGCGGATCCTGGCTCGATACTGGATGAATCGGAGGCAGGCTGCATTTCCGGCGGCCCGCCGACGCCGCAGCCTGTCACCGACCACCAAAAGGCGATGACTTCCCTACCCGGCGCCGCATCCAGCCATGGATGCGGCCGGTTTGCATTCCAGCCTTCCACGGCGCTGAATTCCACCGGCCCCGGCCAATCTGGATTCAACGGTGAAGATTGCGGAGTTTCACCCAGACAGCCCGGGAATCCCGCCAAGCGGACATTCGCGCCCAGAACATGCAAGGCGAAACGGGCGCCTTCCTGCAACCGCAGTTGCGCGGTTATTTCCGCCTGTAATCCGTTTCCCGCCAGATATGCGCGCAGCGCCAGAGTCGCCAGCGACATGCTTAGCGCTGCCGCCACCAGCAATTCGATCAGGCTCCATCCTTCTGCCGTGCGCGCGGCCGGCGCAAACAAGCCACTCTCAGGGCCGCAGCACTGTAATATGCGCCCGTTCCGCGCTTCCGTCATGATTACCATCCCACCAGAGTTTGATTGCCCAGATTGCGCCCATCCCGTCACAGGCCGGCGCATTGGCTTTGCCGTCTCGCGGCGTACTATCGATGCAGACTTCAGCTTCACCCGCCGGCAGGGAATCCCGGATTTCCGATCGCCATCGCGCCAGAGCGCCATCGATGGCCAGCTCGTTGGTCCCGTAACCATGCAGCCGTTCCGCCATATCGGCGGCGTACAAACCGGCTCGAGACTGATAAACGACCGAACGCAGGTGCTCCAGCGTCTTGAGTTGCATGGCGCCGAGCCCTGTCAGCCCAAGCGACAAAATCGTCAGCGCCACCAGCACTTCGATCAGCGTGGCGCCGCGGCATGCCGCCAGCGAACTTTTCCCATTGCTGGATTCCATCTCTCGATACCTATAAGCTGCCGCATTCCTCTGTTCCCGCGAGAAAGTATAGGTACGTTTTGGAATTCGAGCTTAATCCGGGCGGAATTGCCCTGCTAGGTCTGGCCGGATTCTTCGCCGGCGGGATCAACACCGTCGCTGGAGGCGGTTCCAATCTCACCTTGCCGCTGTTGATGATGCTCGGTCTGCCCGCGGATGTGGCCAATGGCACCAACCGGGTCGGTATCTTGCTGCAATGCCTGTCTGGAGTGCGTGCTTTCGACCGGCATGAGGCTTTGCATCGGGCCGCGGTGATTCCGATATTCATTCCCACCTTGTCGGGCGGACTTGCCGGTGCATTGCTGGCGGTATTGCTGCCGAATCTGTACCTGAAGCCGGTTCTGCTGACCTGCATACTGATTATGGCGATTGTGATACTGGTAAAGCCGGAAGTGATGGCGCCGCCGCCGGGTACTCCGGTACGCACTCCTTCCGAGAGTCGGTTTGCGTGGTGCGGATTGTTCGGCGCCGGCGTTTACGGCGGATTTGTACAAGCCGGTGTCGGCTTTATTCTGCTGGCGGTGCTTACAGCCGGCCTGCGCTATGACCTGTTACGGGCGAATGCTCTGAAAATGAGCTGTGCGCTAGCTTTTACTACTGTCGCTCTGATCGTTTTTGTCGTATTCGACAAGGTCAGCTGGGTTCCCGGCCTGATTCTGGCGCTCGGCGCGATGATTGGCGCCTGGCTGGCGGTCAGGATCGCCGTCAATATCTCCCAGCAGGCCCTGCGCCGAATCTTGTTCGTATTGACCCTGGCGGCGGTAGCGGGCGGAGTTTTTTTCTGAACCGAACCTTCTTCATTCCGCGCCGCCAGCCGGGGACGCAATCAGATTCAGAGAAACGCGCGCTCCGCCCGTCGCGCTTTCGCCGATATTAAGTTCGCCTTTGTAACTGGAAACGATGTCCTTGACGATGGCGAGCCCGATTCCCTCGCCGGCGGCCAGCGTATCCGCCCGAGCGCCTCGCCGCAGTACAAAGTCCTGCTTGTCTCGGGGAATGCCCGCACCGTCGTCTTCGATCACGACCCGCAGATTGCCGGCAACCGGCTCGGTCACCTGGACATCTACTTTGCTCGCGCCGTATTTGAACGCGTTATCCAGCACATTACCCAGAATTTCCATTAAATCTCTTTCATCGCCCTGGAAAACCGTATCGTGAGAGCATCGCCGGATCACCTTCACCGCCTTTTCCGCATAAACTTTATTCAAGGCGCCAACCACCTTTTGCAGCACGGCGGCAACGTTTACCGACTTGCCGAGCGAACTGCCGTCAGCCGTTCGCACAGCGCGTTGCAATTGCCAGGTGACGATCTGACTCATGCGCCCGACCTGTTCATCCACTGATTGCAAGGTTGCATCAACGGCGCCGGCGCCGGCGCCGCGCTCCGACAGGTTGTGCATTGCGCCCGAAATCACGGCGAGCGGCGTTTTCAGACTGTGAGCGAGGTCGCCTAGCGTCGTGCGGTAGCGTTGTTGTTGTTTGCGCTCACTTTCGATCAACATGTTCAGATTGGCGGTTACGCCTTGTAACTCCTTCGGATAACGCAGGTCGAGCTGGTTCTTGGCGCCCTCCTCGATCTGTTTCAGATCGAGCGCCATGCGCTGCAACGGCAGCAGCCCCCAACGTAACAGCAGGGCCTGGATCAACAACAGCAAGGCGGCAACCCCACCCAGCCAGGACCAGAGATCGTTCCGGAAGTTGCGGATCTCGAGATAATACGGCAGCGCGCCTTCCATCACCGTAAAGCAATATTCGGTGATTCCGTTCTCCCACAAGATGCCGTACTGAAATACGAACAATTCCTCGCCTCGGCTGGAAAATGTCGTGAAAAAGCGTGACTCGCCTTCGTTAATGGGGCGAACCAGGATTTCCGGCTCGGTTAGACTTAACGCTCGCGCCGAATCGCTGCGCCAGAGCTCGCCGAGCGCGCGCTGGCTGATGAATCCGTACAAACCTGAATCGAGTTGACTGAAACGCGGTTCCGGCAGCTCCTCGAAAAAATGGAACTCGCCGTCGGCCAGTTCCACTTCACCCAGGATCAGGTAAATCTGCCCACGCATGCGTTCCGCGGCGCCGGCTTCTACACTGTCGCGAAACGCCTGATCGAGCACGACGCCGGTCAATCCCAGGAAGACGAACAGCAAAACGCTGAAAGCCAACAATAGCCGGCTTTGTAGGGAGTAGTTACCCGAGCTTCGCGACAGCCTCATTTTCCGTCTTGCCAAGTACGAAGCGATATCCCTGACCGCGGAGCGTTTCAATAGGATTCAGATTTTGATCCGGATCGAGTTTTTGGCGCAGCCGACGGACGAATACTTCCAGTACATTGCTGTCCCGGTCGTGATCCTCGGCATATAGATGCTCGGTGAGTTCCATCTTGGATTTTACCTCGCCAGCATGAAGCATAAGATATTCCAGTAACTTATACTCGTAAGCCGTTAAATCCACGCGACTTCCATTATTTTCTACTTGCTTGGCAATGGTGTCGAGAGTGATCGACCCGAATTGCAGTCGCGGCTTGCTAAAGCCCGCGGCCCTGCGTAAAAGGGCATTCAGGCGCGCGAGAATCTCTTCCATGCGGAAGGGTTTCAGCACATAGTCGTCGGCCCCGGCGTCAAGGCCCGTTACCTTGTCTTGCCAGTCGCTACGCGCGGTCAGAATCAGGATCGGAAACTGTCTACCCTGGTCCCGCAGTTGCCGTATGAGCGAGATTCCATCGATAGCCGGCAGACCCAAATCGATAATCGCGGCGTCATATTCGTATTCGGTCGCGAAGTAAAGCCCTTCGCGGCCGTCTTCCGCCACATCCACTACATAGCCGGCTGCCTGCAAGCTGCTCCGGAGTTGCTGATTGAGCAATGATTCGTCTTCGACCACGAGCAGCCGCATCGTCCGACTCTCCGTTATTCGAACGTAGCCGGCCGGGGCATGTCAGATACCGCCGCTGACCGCGCCGGAAGTGGCATTGACGAAGACGGTGAATACCTTGCCTTCGTTCTCCATGCGGATCTGGTAACGGCGATCGGCGGCTTCGCCGACAAGACTGATACGCAACACATTGCCGTCAAAGCGCTGCCGTGCGAGATTGACCGCTTGCAGCTCGTTTATCTCAAGCGGCGCTGGAACCACGCCATTGCGAATGCGGGGCGAGAGATTGTTCCGATTGGAATCGTTCTGGTTCTGCTGCGAGGGAGTCTGCCCCTGGGCCAGTGGCGCCAGCAGTAGCATCAGACCTGTAAGCAGTATTCTACGCGGATTCACGTCAACCGGCCCTCCGCGACTGGCGCGAATACAAATCACGGGCAAACCCGCGATGGCGGGTATTGCCCAAGATCATAGCATGTCCCCGAAAACGCTCGAAAGTCGCAACGCGGATTTCGAATCGTCATGTTGCCGAACGCAAACTGAACGGAGGCTTAAGCAGCTCCTGCAAAGAGATTTTCCAGCCAGTCGGAAGCTGCCGGTATCTCGCTGATATCAATAACGAATTCCTGGCCGATCGGTGTACTGCGGAGATAGCACCAGCGCGCATCCCGCCGCCAGCGGCTTGCGTCTTCGTGATAGCCAAGAATCGGCCCTCCGCGAACAGGCAGGAACCAGGACGGGAGGTGCCATCGTGAACGCAGACGTTGCCGCGGCTCGGTAAGGACAAGATGTTTATTCGCGCCGCGGAATACTCCGCCGCCGGGCAATCCGGTTTTTCGACCCGCGATATGCAGCGATGTCGCGGCAATGTATATCGTATTGCGCGAAAATTCAGATTCAGTATGCATATGCGGGTGGGCCGCGAGCCAGGGCCGCAGGATGCGCAAGGATTCGATTTCCGGCCCGACCGTCAAAATTTCCTCCACTTGCAGCCAGCCGAAAATCCGGTGCAGATCGGGCGCTGCCCGCACATGGCGCCAACGGTTCCCTGATTTTTCCACCCGTTTGAACCAGCCGAAGAAAAGAAACAGGTCGCCGGATCCAATTTCCTGATTGCCCAAATGGCCCTGCGCCGCGCCCGCCTGACCGAATGCGGGCCGCCAGCCCGGCAACCGCGGCAAGGCATCCGGATCGAGATCGGGATCGAGGTGACAGTAGCTGCCGCCGGCAATCTTTTTCCGGGTAAGGTCTTCCGCCAATTCGCCCAGCGATCCCCCATTCCAGCGAACCTGCTCGAATCGCACCGGCGACCGCGGTACCGGAATCGGCATGGAAAACGCGCTTCCATCAGGGAAAATCGGGCTAGGCGCCCCGCCATTGCACGAATCGAATCCCTTGCGGCTGAGAACGATTTTCATGGCAGCGCTGAACAAGCTATGGAATGATCGGTTGGCGAGGAAATCGTTTTAACGTCTTGTTGGGTTGCCTTGAGTATAGCCGAGGATTCGATTCAACTCGCCGTCGCCCGCGGCATTCAGGCAGCTTTTCGCGTGCCCGCATGCGTTGGGCCGGCGGATCAGAGTATTGGTCGTCAGCGGCTGCCTCGGACCACTGATATCGATCGCTACTGATTCACTCATGGGTGGCTCATTCTTTCCGCGAACTTCCCAGATGAGGCATGCACAGCCGGAACAATGGATTTTCCGAAGATCGGCAAGATTTCGCGAGCCGTGGCGGCCTGGTGACGTGCAATGGCGCAATATTGACGTTCTTCGATGCAAGGATGTGTGTCATTCTTGCCGCAACTGGATTGAGGACACAGATATGAAACGGAAAATCAAGCCCGATCTTGTCAAGAGCAAACGCAATGAACGCGGCTGGACTCAAGAGGAATTGGCCATTGCCGCTGATGTTGGCCCGCGTACGATACAGCGCATGGAAGCTGGCGGCGAAGCATCGCTGAACTCCATAAAATCGGTCGCATCCGCCCTGGAAATTGAGTCGGGAAGCCTGCAAGACAAGTCCGCGCCTCGCCGAATTGGATTGATGTTCGGAGTTTTATCGGGATTTGCTGGAGTCATGATAGGCAGCGCGAGCGCATTTACCGCGGTCATTGGGGAATTGACTCGCGGTTCTGCCACAAGCTATGAAGCAGGGATTGCCTTTGGGGTCATTGGCCTTGCTGCGGGGTTGTCTTGCGCTTTCATTGGTTGGACATCGAATCGCTATCAAATTGGCCGTCGCGATTGACCAGGAGGCACTCCTGCCGGCTGAATCCGGGCGAGGTTTATCGATTCCTCTTGCCCGCCGAAAATAAACGGCTTGCCATGGCGCGACGTACGACAGATTCCTTCCATTCGAGGCGTGGCAAATTCTATTGAATTGACAATTCGAACGAATTCGCTTTGTTAATCGAGGTTTTCATTCGAGAGCCTGTCCAGATCGACTCGCATGCGGGTCATTCTGCTCTCCAGGCGGTCCATGCTGTTTTCCAGCCGATCCGTTCAGCGTTCAAGTTTACCCATTCCGGTTTCCATGCCAGCCACCCTCTCGTCCAGGCCCGCGATATCGCCGCGTATTGCCCGGAATTGTTCATCCCTGTTCGAATCCAGGTATGGCCCCGCAGGCAGTAGCTTTGCGACCAAGGGGCGTGCTCGCGCAACTGGCTGAATATCGGCGCCATCACTCCTCTCTATTTGTCGCGCGCATGATTTACTTGCGCAATTCCCAAAGTTAACGGCGGCGGTATCCCGGCAACATACATGAGAATCGCCCGCCGGTTAGGCGCGACCCCCGATTTATTGCCACCCCGAACCCGCCAAACTTCTGCTAGTTCCGAGTTCGATGGTAAGCGACTTTTGACCTAAGAGATCCGGATATGCCAGTTACAGGACGATGCGATACCTGGCAATTGCGATAGTGGTACATTAGCGCTCCCGGCGGTCATGGTTTTCAAAGCAATGCCACTGGTGTATTTTTTGCCTTAAAGATATAAAGAAAACGAGAAATCCATGATTAATCGATCTCTGCCTATTGGAATCATCATGGCAGTGCTGGCGGGCATTCCTCTTTACTTGCTCTCGTCTCAAGGTTACCAGCTCAATCTCCGCCACTTTCCAATCCTGGCCGGTTCCTTGCTGGTGTTTTTTACGCTCACCGCGCTCTGGAGTTCTATCGCCAAGCGGCCGGATTCGCGATCCGGCGGCCGGCACGGGCGTGAAACCGGCATAGTCAAGTGGTTCAATGTCAATAAGGGCTTCGGCTTTATCCGCCGCGACGAGGGCGGCGATATTTTCGTGCACTTCCGCTCAATTCGCGGTCGGGGACATCGTGTTTTGACCGAGGGGCAGAAAGTTGCATTCGGCGTGATCATGGGAGATAAGGGAGAACAGGCCGATGATGTGGAGATTTTGCGTTAGGCTCCACTGCCGCCATTTGGTGGACCGTGTTCAAGGCGCGGCGTTATAATCCGGTCAAATCCCGGCGCGTCGGCAAACTGGACCAGTACAATGATGTCAGCAATTCGCAAGCTGTTGCTCTTGGCCGTAATCACGTTCTGTGCGGGCATACCGGCCCTGGCCGCGGAGGAAGGCGATCAGGCGCCGGATTTTACTTTGCCCTCGATTCATGAGGGACAGCCCGACATCAAGCTGTCCAGCCTGGCGGGTAAGGTCGTCTACATTGATTTCTGGGCTTCCTGGTGCGCTCCCTGTCTAACTTCCCTACCCTTGTACAACGATATCTATCATCGCTACCGGGATCAGGGCCTGGAAGTAATCGGCATCACCGTTGACGATCCAATTGCGGACGGCCTGGAATTTCTCGCCGATACCCCGCTGGATTTTCCGATTCCGGCGGACCCGGAAGGCGAAGTGATGGATCTTTATTCCGTATTCGGCATGCCGACCTCATATCTGATCGGCCGCGATGGCGAGGTGAAGCTGGTGCATATGGGCTTTCGCGATGGCGACATCGAAATTATCGAACAAGCCATCAAGCAAGCGCTTGTCGCTGACTGAGACGCCCTGCCCTAGTCGCTTTTGCCGGAATCAGCCTTGCCCCCGATGAAGGAAACGGGAAAAGGGGTGATGTTGTCGCCGCTGGAAATCTTGCTGACGCCGCCTTTTTCCACTTCGTCGATGCGAATCACCGACTGCATCGGTATAAAGCTGCGGCGCACGCCGGCGAATTCGTTTTTCAGTTTTTCCTCGTTAGGATCGACAACGACCTGGGTGACTTCGTCAAACACATAGTCCTCAACTTCAATGAATCCATACAGGTCGCTTTGATAGACCTGCCGGACGAACAGTTCGTAGACCTTGCCCTTGTTGAGGAAAGCCACCTTGTAAATTTCAGAGGACGCTGCCATGGGATAATCCTGCGGGTAACCGCACCAGAGTATCGCGAATATCAGGCCGAATCGAGAAATTTCAAGGAAGCTCTGTTTTCTCATGGGTTTCGCGCCTGCTTTGCGTTTTCCAATTGCGCTATAATTGCGCTTACATTCAATATCCCCTGCCACCAGATGCAAAGCTTGACAACGCCGGACGTTGGCGCCGGCACTAGAAAAAGTCCGGCGGATTCCGCGACTCCCATCAGGGTGCACATCAAGACCCACGGCTGCCAGATGAACGAGTATGACTCCTCGCGCATGCTTGACCTGCTGCGTGAGTCGCGCAATGCCGAGCTGGTGGATTCGCCGGAAGAAGCCGACATCCTGGTGCTCAATACCTGCTCCATTCGGGAGAAAGCGCAGGAGAAGGTGTTTCATCAGCTTGGCCGCTGGCGCAACTTGAAATCCGTCAATCCCGAGCTGAAAATCGCGGTAGGCGGTTGTGTCGCGAGCCAGGAAGGCGAAGCCATCAGCCGCCGCGCACCTTTCGTGGACGTGGTGTTCGGCCCGCAGACCTTGCATAAGTTGCCGGAGTTGATTGACGCATCGGGCCATGGCGCCGCCGTGGTCGATGTCAGCTTTCCGGAGATCGAGAAGTTCGATCATTTGCCTTCGCCGCGGGCCGCCTCCTGTCAGGCGTATCTGACAATCATGGAGGGATGCAGCAAATATTGCAGTTTTTGCGTTGTGCCCTATACCCGGGGCGAGGAGGTGAGCCGGCCGTTCGATGACGTATTAGCCGAAGCGGTGCATCTCGCGGAGCAAGGCGTCAGGGAAATCAATCTGTTAGGACAGAATGTCAATGCCTACCGCGGGCTTGGACACGACGGCGGAATCGTCGATCTGGCATTGTTGATCCAGTATGTCGCCAGTATCGAAGGCATCGACCGCATACGCTTTACGACTTCGCACCCTGCTGAATTCAACGCCGCCCTGGTGGCGGTATATCGCGAGGCGCCCGAACTCACGGGGCACCTGCACTTGCCGGTGCAAAGCGGCTCGGACCGCGTACTGGCGGCGATGAAACGTGGCTATACCGTGCTCGAATACAAGTCGCTGGTACGTCGGATCTCGGCGGCAAGGCCAGGAATCAGCCTGTCCTCGGACTTCATCGTCGGCTACCCCGGTGAAACGCCGCGAGATTTCGAAGACACCATGAATCTGGTTATCGACATCGGGTTCGACACCTCGTTCAGTTTCATCTACAGCGCTCGGCCGGGAACGCCCGCCGCGCAATTGCAGGACCTGACGCCCCTGCGGGAAAAGAAGCGCCGGCTTGCGATATTGCAGGCCCAACTCAGTCGGCAGGCCCAGGCAATCAGCGAATCCATGGTAGGTTCGATCCACTCAATTCTGGTCACCGGCGTGTCGAAGAAAAGATCAACGGACCTGCAAGGGCGCACCGAAAACAACCGTGTCGTCAACTTCCCCAGTGATGATCGTTCGTTGGCAGGCAACTTCGTTAATGTAAGAATTACCGAAGCCTTGCCCAATTCACTGCTCGGCCAGCTATGCTGACATTGGCGCGCGAATCATGCTGAACACAGGCACTGCATGAGCACATATACGCTCGACCTGACCCTGGACCCCGATGACAGCCTGCGCTTGTCCAATCTCTGCGGACAATTCAACGAACACATCCGGCAAATCGAAAAGATGCTGGCATTGACGATTCGTCAACGCGGCAACTGGTTTCAGCTTTCCGGCAGCAAATCCGCGGTGGCCGATGGCAGCCGGTTGCTCGAATCGCTGTACTTGGCCACCGAGCAAGGCGAGTTGCTGTCCTCTGGCGTCATTCACCTGGCCTTGCAGGAAATCACCAATCCTCCAGGCAGCGAAACCGGAACTGGCGGCAGCGCCGAAACCATCATTCGTACACCGCGGCTTTCGATCAAGCCGCGCGGCAAGCAGCAGGCTGCCTACGTCAAGGGCATGGAACAACGGGATCTGAATTTCGCCATCGGCCCGGCGGGAACGGGCAAGACATATCTCGCGGTGGCCGGTGCGGTACAGGCACTGGTCAACGAACGGGTGAACCGGATCGTACTCGTGCGCCCAGCGGTGGAAGCCGGCGAGAAACTAGGCTTTCTGCCGGGCGATCTGATCCAGAAGATCGATCCCTATCTGCGGCCGCTATACGACGCCTTGTATGAAATGCTGGGTTTCGAAAAGGTTAATCGGCTGATCGACAAGAATGTGATCGAAATCGCGCCGCTGGCCTATATGCGTGGCCGCACGCTGAATGAATCCTTCATCATTCTCGACGAAAGCCAAAACGCTACCTCGGCCCAGATGAAGATGTTTCTGACCCGGATCGGCGTCAGTTCCCGCGTCGTGGTGACCGGTGACATCACCCAGATAGACTTGCCCGCGGGCACGCGCTCCGGCCTGGTGCAGGTGAGCCAGGTATTACGTGGCGTCGACGGCATCGGCTTCACCTGGTTCACATCCCGCGATGTAGTGCGGCACCGGCTGGTGCAAAGCATCGTCGAAGCTTACGAGCGTTTCGATCAATCCCAGGTGACCGGGCTCCGCGAGCCGGATACTTCCGCGCGCAATGAAAGTGAAAGTTGAAATTTCCGATAATTCAACGGGGCACTGGATTCCAGACGGCGAGCTTTGCCGAACCTGGATCAAGCAAACCTTGCATGGGGCCAGTCAAGTCAATCCGGTCACGGTGAGCCTGTGCTTCGTCGATGCCGACGAATCCGAGCAACTCAACCGCCGTTACCGGGATCGGCATAATCCGGCTAACGTGCTTTCTTTTCCATATGGTATGCCGACCGCCCTGCGCGGAAAACTCGACAGCGAACCGATCGGCGATATAGTCGTTTGCGCCGAACTTGCGCAACGGGAAGCGCAAGCCCAAGGCAAGCCGGTCGATCAGCATTGGGCGCACCTGGTGATTCACGGCTGCCTGCATCTGCTGGGGTTCGATCATCTCGGAGAAGACGAAGCGGAACGCATGGAAAAAATGGAAATTGAAATATTGCGGAATCTTGGAATCCCCAACCCCTACGTAAGTTCCGTGTAAACGGAGCTTACGCGCGGCGCATGGATGTGCCGCCGGATTCGATGGGGTTTTCGAAGCGCAGCTTCGAGCGCAGCCGCAACGACACGGAGCTGCGCTCCGTGGCTGGAGCAAGCCATTGAATCCGGGAGCAATACAAAACCACGGTATTGTATTGCGGCGCTGAACAATTCCAAGGATGGAATTGTTCAGAGAAAATTTAGTATCGTAGTGCAACGCCTTCGCAAAGGAGCTATATCAGCGCATGGCTGAAGAGCAGACTAGTATCGATCTGAGACGCCGTTCTTGGATCGATAAAATCGCACAAGTATTTTCCGACGAACCCACCGACACTCGAAGCTTGCTGGAATTGCTGCGCAATGCCGAACAGGACGACCTGCTCGATGCGGACGCGCTGGGCATCATTGAAGGCGCCTTGCAAGTTTCCAGCATGCAAGTACGAGACATAATGATTCCTCGCTCCCAGGCCGTGATCGTATCCACCAGCATGCCGGTGCGGGAAGCCGTGGAAATGGTTGCCGGCGCTTCCCATTCCCGCTTTCCGGTGATCGAGGAAAATGTGGACAATATTATCGGCATCTTGCTCGCCAAGGATTTGCTGCCATTGTGCCTGAAAGGAATCCCGGAAAATTTCAATCTCAAGAAGATCGTCAGGCCGGCCACTTTCGTGCCCGAATCACGCCGGGTCAATGTGTTGCTGAAAGAATTCCGCGAGCGGCGTAATCATATGGCCATCGTGGTCGACGACTATGGCAGCGTCAGCGGTATCGTAACCATTGAAGACGTGCTGGAACAGATCGTCGGGGAAATACAGGACGAAACCGACATTGAAGACGAAAGTCATATCAAGAAATTCGACGAGCGCAATCATATCGTGAAAGCGCTGACTCCGATCGATGATTTCAACGAACATTTCTCTACCGATCTTGACGATCGGGAATTCAACAGTATCGGCGGCATCCTGTTGCAGGAGTTCGGACACATCCCGGAGCGGGGCGAAACTACTCAGATTGGCCCTTATCTGATTACCGTATTGAATGCCGATAACAGACAAATCAAACTGCTAAAAGTCACCTTGACCGGCAATGACATGCGCGGGGAAGTCAGTTCACAAAATGGATAAGCCCGAAATACAGTACAAGCCGGCTCAGGTCGAAGAGGAAGCGCAACGGTATTGGCGGGAGCATGACAGTTTTCGGGCAACCGAAGATCCGACAAAGGAAAAGTTCTACTGTCTCTCGATGCTGCCCTACCCCAGCGGCCACCTGCACATGGGTCACGTCCGCAACTACTCCATCGGCGACGCCATCTCCCGCTATCATCGAATGAAAGGCAGGAATGTGCTGCAGCCAATGGGCTGGGACGCCTTCGGCCTGCCAGCGGAAAACTCCGCAATCCAGAACAAGGTGAATCCGGCCGCGTGGACTTACGATAATATCGATTACATGCGCGCCCAGTTACAGCGATTGGGATACGCTTACGACTGGCAGCGCGAACTGGCTACTTGCCACCCGGAATATTACCGCTGGGAACAATGGTTGTTTACGCGGCTGTTTCGCCAGGGTTTGGTTTACAAGGCGGAAGCCGAGGTCAACTGGGATCCGGTCGACCAGACCGTACTTGCCAATGAGCAGGTGGTTGACGGCAAGGGCTGGCGCTCCGGTGCGCCGGTAGAGCGGCGGCGCATTCCACAATGGTTCTTCCGTATCTCCGACTTTGCCCAGGAATTGCTCGATGATCTGGAAGCGCTCGATGGCTGGCCGGATGCGGTGCGCACCATGCAGCGCAATTGGATCGGCCGCTCCGATGGCGTCGAAGTAGAATTCGCGGTCGCCGGGGATATCGATCATGAAACGCACCCGATCAAGGTGTTTACCACGCGTCCCGACACCTTGTTCGGCGTGACCAGCCTGTCGCTGGCGCCGCAGCATCCGCTGGCGCAAGGCGCCGCGGCGGAAAATTCCGCACTGAAACGATTTCTGCAAGAACTGACTGGCGCCAGTGTTGCCGAAGCGGACCTGATGACTATGGAAAAGCGCGGCATGGATACCGGACTGCAAGCAATCCATCCGCTAACCGGCGAGTTGCTACCGATCTATGTCGCCAATTTCGTGCTGATGAGTTATGGCTCGGGGGCGGTCATGTCAGTACCGGCCCACGACCAGCGCGACTGGGAATTCGCCGCCAGATACGGGCTTGAGATCCGCCAGGTCATCCGCCCGGCTGATCCGGACCAGGAATGCGATCTGAGCCGGGGGGCTTTCGTCGACCATGGCGTACTGATCAATTCAAGACAATTCGACGGCATGGATTTTCATGCCTCATGCAAAGCCATAGCCGAACGGCTGGAGGCCGCCGGTCAGGGCCGAAGGACCGTGAATTTCCGTCTGCGCGATTGGCTGGTTTCGAGGCAGCGCTATTGGGGGGCGCCCATTCCGGTTGTCAATTGTCCGAGTTGCGGCGCGGTGCCGGTGCCTGACGAAGAGTTGCCGGTTCGGCTGCCAGAAGATGTCGATTTCCATGGCCATGGTTCGCCCCTGTCCGATCTGGCGGATTTTATCAATGCCGATTGCCCGGAATGCGGCCGCGCCGCCACCAGGGAAACCGATACTTTTGACACCTTCATGGAATCGTCCTGGTATTACGCCCGTTATACCTGTGCCGATCAGGGCGGCGCCATGCTTGATGAGCGCGCGAATTACTGGTTGCCCGTTGACCAGTACATCGGCGGTATAGAACACGCGATTCTGCATCTGCTCTACGCGCGCTTCTATCACAAGCTGCTGCGCAACGAAGGCATGGTCCAGTCCGACGAGCCGTTCACCCGCCTGCTTACCCAGGGTATGGTGCTCAAGGACGGCAGCAAGATGTCCAAGTCCCGGGGCAATACCGTCGATCCGATGTCCTTGATCGACCGATATGGCGCCGATACGGTGCGAATGTTCACCTTGTTCGCCGCCCCTCCGGAACAATCGCTGGAATGGTCGGACGCGGGCGTGGAAGGCAGTTTCCGTTTTCTGAAGCGGCTTTGGAAGATTGTACTTGGTCATCAGCCTTGTGATTTGCCCAATTTTTCCGATCTGGATCTGAGCGCGGAATTGAAATCATTGCGGCGCAAAACCCATGAGACCGTGGCCAGGGTGAGCCGGGATTTCGCGGAGCGATATGCTTTCAATACCGCCATCGCCGCCGTCATGGAACTGCTGAACGCGTTGACCCGCTACAATCAGGAGCGCGCGGACTTCAATCAGATCGAGCGCTGGGTAATGCAGGAGGCGCTGGAAATGTCCACCCTCATGCTGGCGCCGATGGCGCCGCACTTCTGCCACGTGGTCTGGCGCTTGCTCGGCCATGAAGGCGCGATCATGGACGCTGACTGGCCGGAAGTTGATGCCTCGGCGCTTGAGAAGGATCAGACGCTGATCGTATTGCAAGTCAACGGCAAACTTCGCGGCCGCATGGAAGTGCCAGTGAATCTGCCTGAGGAACGCTTGCGCGAAATCGTGCTGGAAAACGAATCCGTGCGAAAATTCACCGACGATGCCGGCATCAGACGGGTGATCGTAGTCCCCGGCAGGCTGGTGAACGTGGTAACAGGTTGATTGGCCGTGATCCGGCGACGCCTGCTCATTCTGCTGCCGCTGATGCCGATCGCGCTTGGCGGCTGTGGCTACGGTCTGCGCGGCGCCGGCGGCGCCGCGCCGGGATTTACCGATTTGCGCCTGCGATTGGCACAGTCCGAGCCCGACTTCGAACGACTCATGCGACGCGGCCTCGAAGCGGCCGGCATTCGCCTGCATGAAGCCGAGGAAGCAAATGTTCAAGGGTTTCCTCTACTCGCCATAGGCCCCGAACAGTTCTCGGGCCGGCCCGCGAGTACGACGGTACAGGCTCGCGCCGCACAGATTACCTTGCAACTTGCGGTTCGCTTCAGTCTGGCGGATGGTGAAACATTGCTGATCGATTCCGAAACCCTTTCCGCGGAAAGGACGTATTACCAGGATTTGCGCACTATCGCAGGCAATCGCGAGGAAGCCGAGCTATTGCGGGAAGAAATGCGGCGAGATATTGCAAGCCAGCTATTGCGGCGGTTGGCGGCCGTCGGACGATGAAAATCCGCGCGAATCAACTTGCCGGATCATTGCGCAAGCAGTCTTCGCTCCTGTATTGGCTGGCGGGAGATGAAATTCTACTATTGCAGGAAGCCGCTGACGAAGTTCGCAAGTATTGGCGCGATGCCGGTTTCACGGAACGCGAAGTTTATCACGCCGAACAAGGCTTCGACTGGCGCGATTTCCTATACGCGCTCGATAGCACCTCGCTGTTTGCCGACCGAAAACTGCTGGAACTGCGACTCTATGGCAACAAACTTGACAGCGCGGGCCGGGAAGCGATTGCCGGCTATATTGAAAAAGCCGCCGATGACTTCCGACTGCTGATCAGCGGGCCCAGGCTAGATTCATCCACTTTGTCCACCAAGTGGTTCAAGCAACTGGAGCAAGATATAGTTCTGGTGCAGATCTGGCCCATTGATCGGAGCAGGCTGCCGGCCTGGCTGCGGCAGCGCCTGGCCGCGGCAGGCATTGCGGCCGACGATGCCGCATTGCAGGTATTGACCGACCGAGTGGAAGGCAATCTGTTGGCGGCACGGCAGGAAATCGAGAAACTCGCCCTGCTCGCCGGAGCCAAGCCTGGCGTCGAGGTTCAATTGACCGGCAATGACGTCCTTCGGCTGGTTTCCGATAGTTCCCGTTATGATGTCGGCAAACTGGCGGATGCCGCGCTGAATGGCGAAATCGCCCGAGCCCAGCGCGTTCTTGGCGGACTGCGGGTCGAAGGCGTATTCCCGCTGCTGATCCTTGCCGTGCTCAGCCGGGAATTGCGGCAATTGCTGGATATGCTGGAAAAAATCGGCAACGGTCAGGACATCGGTCAGGCGATGTCGAGTTCGCGCGTCTGGCAAAACCGCAAGCCCATGGTGTCCCGGGCCCTGAACCGGTTAACCGCGGATGCAGTCCAGCACATGCTTGAGCAATGCAAGCTTATCGATCATGCCGTCAAGGGCTTGCGCCGCGCCAATCCCTGGGACGAATTGAGCCAATTGACCTTGCGGTTCAGCGGCTACGAGACCGCCACCCGACAAAACCTCAATTCAGGCCGCGCCGTTCCAGCAAGGCGTTGATGTCGGCATCCCTGCCGCGGAAATTACGGAACAGGGTCATGGCGTCTTCCGCTCCACCCCGAGATAACAAGGCGCTGCGAAAATGGGCGCCGTTTTCGCGCAGCAGGCCGTCGTTTTCGCGGAACCATTCCACCGAGTCCGCATCAAGAACCTCACTCCAGATATACGAGTAATAGCCAGCGGAATATCCGCCCATGATGTGGGAAAAGTATGGCGCCCGATAGCGTGGCGGAATCTCTTCCATGCCGATTCCCGCCTGCTCCAGCGCCATCGCTTCAAAATCCATCACTTCTTCAGCGCTGGGCACGTCCTCGGGAGCAAGTTGGTGCAAGGACTGATCGACTATCGAGGCGGCAAGGTATTCCGCGGTAGCGAAACCCTGGTTGAATTGCTGGGTCGAAAGCACCTTGTCGAGCAGTTCCCGGGGCATAGCTTCGCCGGTTTCATAATGCACCGCATAGTTTTCCAGCACTTCAGGCCACACCGCCCACATCTCGTTGACCTGGGAAGGATATTCGACGAAGTCTCGCGGCACCCGGGTGCCCGAGAAACTCGGGTAGCGGACATCGGAGAACATGCCATGCAGGGCATGACCGAATTCATGGAACGCCGTTGTTACCTCGTCGAAACTGAGCAAAGTCGGTTCTCCTTCCGGCGGCTTGGTAATGTTGAGATGGTTGGCGACCACTGGACGGCTGCCGAGCAGGTGGGATTGGGCGATATAGGCATTCATCCAGGCGCCGCCGCGCTTGTTGGGACGGGCGTAGGAGTCGATGATGAACAAGGCCAGCGTCTCGCCGGTAACATCGAAAACCTCGAACACGCGCACATCCTCCTGGTACACCGGCAGATCGAAGCGTTCCTCGAAAGTAATGCCATACAACTGTTCAGCGGCATGGAATATACCGCGCAGCAGCACATTGTCCAATTCGAAATAGGGTCGCAATTCACTTTCGTCAAAGTCGAAACGATCGGCGCGCAGAATTTCCGTGTAATAAGCCCAGTCCCAAGCCGCCAGCGTAAAATCCTCGCCCTCGTCGTAGATCATCTGTTGCAAATCCGCCGCTTCGCGCCGGGCATTGGCTACGGTCGGCGGAGCGAGTTCAGCCAGTCGCTGATTTACCGCCTCGACCGAGCCGGCGGTTTCGTCTTCCAGAATATACGCGGCATGATTTTCGTAACCGAGCATTCTTGCCCGCTCGGCGCGCAACCGCAGCACTTCAGTCAGCGTTTCCCGATTATCGTATTCTCCGCCGCGGGAGCCCCGGGATAGAGAGGTTTCCAGCATGCGCCGGCGCAGGTCGCGATTCTGCAAACTGGCCAGGGCGGGTTGGCCGCTGGTATTCAACAAGGGCAGTACGAACTGACCTGTCAGTTCGCGCGATTCGGCGGCATTTTCCGCCGCGGTGATCAGCGCCTCGTCCAGGCCTGCCAGTTCTTCCCGGCTGTCAACTACAATCGACAACTCATTGACTTCATTAAGAACATTCTGGCTGAATTGAGTTTCCAGCACGGCAATTCGCGCATTTATTTCCTTTAGCTGCTCCTGCTCTTCCTCGTCCAGCGCGGCGCCCGCCCGCACGAAATCGATATAGGTTCGCTCGAGCAATCGGTGAGATTCAGCGTCCAGACCCAATTCGTCCCGATCTTCGTGCAAGGCGGAGATACGCGCGAACAGGTCACGGTTCAGCAGAATAGCATCGTTGTGAGCCGCGAGTTCCGGCGCCAGTTGCTGCTCCAGCGCCTGGATTTCGTCATTTGTATGCGCACTCGACAGGGCGAAGAATACCGAAGACACCCGATTGAGCAATTGCCCGCTCAACTCGAGCGCTACGATGGTATTTTCAAAGTCGGCGGCGGCCTCTTGTCCGGAGATGGCTTCGACTTCCGCGATCTGTTCGGCCATGCCGCGTTCAAAAGCAGGCTGATAATGCGCATTTGCAATCAGATCGAACGGCGGAAAACTGAAGAAATACGGACTTTCCATGAAAAATGGATTCTCCGCCACGCTTGCCTCGACTTCAGGTTGCGCGTCCCCGGCTTGCGCCGGGGCCTGCTGTTCGCCGGAACACGCCGCGAGCATTGCCAGCAGTGACGTTGTTCCCAGAATCTTCAAATACTTGCTCATAAAGGTTTGCCTCGTTTCCTATTCTTTGCGATCAGGTCATCGCGGTTATGCGGTTCAAGCGCCCAATTGTCTCGCCAGATCCAGAAAATCAGTAGCTGTCACATCAAAATCGCCGCTGGAATCCGGCGTAAAAGGCCGATCCGGGCCTCGTTCCAACGGCCGCGGCACGTAACCGGTGCGCATTCCCAGGGCCGCCGCGGCGCGCAGGTCACCTGGGTGGGCCGCGACCATCATTACCTGTTCCGGAGCAAGACCCAGCAGATCCACGGCTTTCAGGTATACCTCGGGGTGCGGTTTGTAGTGCCCGGCAAGCTCGGCTGAAAGGATCGCGTCCCAGGGCAGCCCGGCGTTCCTGGCCATATTGGTCAGCAAGGCGACATTGCCGTTGGACAAGGTCGCGATTACGTAGCGCGTCTTCAGCCTGTTCAATCCCGCCACCGAATCCGGCCATGGGGAAAGCCGATGCCAGGCATGGTTGAAATGCACTCTCTCCTCCTCCGTGAGTTCCTCTAGTCCGTATTCCTCGATCAGTTCATCGAGAATTATCCGATGCAGGCTATCGATCTTGGTCCAGGGCAGATCACCGCTGCGAACCCGGTTCATCGACGGTCCATAACCGGCGCGCCAGCGATCGGCGAATTCATGCCAGTCGACGTCGAATTCCTTGCCTGCCGCCAGCAATTGGCCTTCTCGCGCGATCGAAGCGCGCCAGTCGACGACGGTGCCGAAAACATCGAAAGTCAATGCCTGGACCTGTTGCAAGGGGCCGTCCGGCTGCGCGAAAGCGGAATTGCCGATTGCACTCATTCCCGCCGCGAGGGTCAAGGCGCCGGCGGCGAATTCCCGCCTGGTCAGACTGATGCCGGCAGGTTCGTTCATGGATGCATACCTTTTACTGAAACGATTGTCAGGCGGGATATGGCTATGGCTAAATCTTGCTCGATATGCGCTGAAACTGGCACAACCCCATGTCATGCGCACTAAATCCCGACTGCCTGGACTTGCCGATAAAGCGACGGATATGACTGTGCGGGCTTTCGCCGACCTTCGGTGATTATCGCAAATAAACCAACAAAATTGCCTATGATTGCTGGCGCCGATCTTTGGTGATTATTGCAAAAAAACCAGCAATATTGCCATTGGACAAATGAATTTCACATACAAGGGCCAGATTTTCCAGAACAGGCCGGATTCCGCATTCGGACAGCCCTGAGAGATTTCCTTGAGTACCGCGTCGCGGCGCCAGATCCAGGCGACGAAAATACAGAAGAAGAAGCCGAGCAGAGGCTGGCTCACCTCGGTGGCGTAGGTTACCACGAAGTCGAATAGCGGATCGAAATTAAGGACGATTACCAGGCTGACGCAGGTCACGATAGCGCCGATCAGCAGCGCTGCCCTGCCCCGGCTCATGTTGCCGCTTTCCACCGCGTATGCCACCGGAACCTCCAGCATGGAAATTGAAGATGTCAGCGAGGCGATCGTCATCAGCAGAAAAAACGCCAGCGCGACAAACACGCCCGCGGCGCCCATGTCGCCGAAGAGTTCCGGCAGCACCGATACGATCAGCGCGGGACCGGCAACCAGACCGCCATCTGCATTGAATATTTCCACGCCATTGGCCAATGCGACGTACATCGCCGGCAGAATCAACATGCCGGCGATCACTGCAATACCGATATCAAGCAGCGCCACCAGACTGCCGGTTACAGGCAGATTTTCGCCCTTGCTGATATAGGAACCGTAAATCAGCATCGTGCCCACGCCAAGGGAGAGGGAGAAGAACGCCTGGCCCATGGCGTCCACCACCAGGCTGGGATTGGCGAGTTGGGAAAAATCGGGCACCAGGTAGGCGTGCACGCCATCCATTGCCCCCGGCAAGGTCAATACATAGAAAATCAGTAGCAGCAATATCAGGATCAGCATCGGCATCAGCCGGGAAGCCCAACGCTCGATGCCGTTCTTCACCCCCGCGCGGATGATATGGATCGTCAGCGCCATGAACAGCGCCATGAAAATGGCATTGCGCCACGAAGTGTCTCTGGTAAGCCAGCTCGCCAGCTCCGAGGCGCCAAAAAGCCGCGCCAGCGGGTCAAGGAAGAAAGCCATCATCCAACCGCTGACGATGGCATAGAAACTCAGGATGAAGCTAACCGTAACGATCCCCAAGGCGCCGACGGCCACGGCAAGAGCGCGTGTCTTTGGTCCCCGGGAGATGCTTTGCAGCGCCTTGATCGAATTGGACTTGGCGTGGCGGCCAATGATCAATTCCGCCATCAGTGCCGGATACGCCAAGGCAAACGCCAGAACGAGATAGGTAAAGAGAAAGGCCGCACCGCCATTGGATGCGGCATTGGTCGGGAAGCCCCAGATATTGCCCAGCCCTACCGCGGACCCTGATGCCGCCATCAGAAACCCGAAGCGGGAACTGAATTCGCCGCGGCTGGCCGTCACTCCGTTCCTGCCAGCAGCAACTGCCGGCGCATCTTGAGAATTCAATTCGAGTCCACTTCCTGTTGCCTGGCGCCGGCAAGAATGCCGGGCAAGGCGTAATTGCCCTCATGACAGGCGTATTCGTATAGCCGATCTCCCGGTCGCAACGGTATCTCGGCGCTCCAGGGCCGGCTATAGGCGGTTTCGTCCTCGACCGTGAATTCGTAGAGGAGTTCGTCCGCGGCGACGCGGGTAAAGCGTTCGGTCACGGTCGCCGATGGCGGCAGATATAGCGAATGCTTGATCGCGAAGCGAAAGCTCTGCTGCGGGTGGAACTTGATCGTGTCCACTATCAGCGTGTCTCCTTCCCAGCGGCCAACGGAATCGCCTAGCCACGGCGTGAATACGTCTTCCAGCGGTTCGCCGCCGAGCCGGATAATGCGGGCGTCATGATTCATTTCCACCAGAATCATGACGTAGTTTTCGTTCTGAACGATCTGGTAGGTATTGTTATAGAGCACCGGTAACATCGGCGGTCCTCCGGTTGAGCCGAAGCCGACCATGCATCGCTCGCCGAGAGGGCGCTGTTCCGGCCCGTCGTAACCCGACCGCCGGCCATACTCCATGAATGCGAGCCCCGCCGCCTCGGTGTAGGGAATCTGTCCATCGGGCGGATCGACGATGAACGAGGTGCGAAATTCACCCATTACCCGGGCAAGCCGAGTGCCTGGATCGATCCAGAACGCGTTATAACCCGCATCGGTATCACCGTCGGACGGCGGCGGCCGATCCGGATCGCTTGGAGCATTGTCCAGTTCGGTCAATTGATTGAACGCGGCCGAATTTTCCAGTTGCCGCGCCTCTTCCGCGGAAACCACCAGCTTTTCGCCCAGCGCCGGATCCCGTTCCAGCGTCGTGATGCTGGCTGATGTCCAGACGCCTTGCAGATCCGGCGCGCCATATTCATTTCGCGGCGCCTGCCATTGCTCTTGCGCCTCGGCCAATCCGGCCGCCAACAGGAAAACCGCCCCGACAGCGAGAATTTTCTTTTTCATGGCATCCATATTTATCTGCGCGCCTCGTTTACTATCAGAACGACTGCCTCTGTCCCCGGATTGCGAATAAGGAAGGAAGCGCCTTCCGGACGGTAGGTCCAATCGCCGATGGCAAGCAGTTCAGCCGTGATACCGTCTTCGCGGCTGACATGAGCTTTGCCCGGTGTGGCCAAGATCACGAAGGTGGGCTGCCGATGTGTCTGCAAGGAAGTTTCCGCGCCAGGCTCGACAGTCAACCGGTATGAACGGAACCAGCGGTTTTCGACGTTCGCCTCCACCGTCATGCCGTCGGCTGCATCTTCATTCCCGTCAACTCCGGCGCTATAGCTGGTCAACGCCAAAATACGCAATAGCCCCGGGCCGGAGTTCGAGACTTCATGGGTAAAATTGCGCTCGGCGTAATCGAGATTCACGCCGACACGGCCGTTGCCCGGCCCATTGGCATTGCTTATCAAGGTCGTCATGATGGGCGCGTCATGGGTATGGGGAAATGAAATATCACCGGGATTGATCTGCACATCGAGCAGATAGATGTCACCATCGTTGAAAACCGTGCGATGCCGGGGCTCCTGCAGCAGATGGACAACCTTCTTGCCCCTGAAATCCTGTTCCGGCTGAGCCCAGGCCCCGACTGGAATCAGACCCATCAACAAAGCGAGCGACGCGGCCGCAAAAGCTACGCGACCTGATTCTGGCAATTGGTTCATGGGTTCGATCCTGCCTGATTGACGCAAGCCGATGGCGGCATTCTGACACAGCATTCGCACCCGTTCCAAACCTCATTGCGCAACAGGAGTTTGCAGCAGCAATTCTCCGCTGTTCGCGTCGCGCAATTCGAACTGCGCCAAATTTGCCCGGCGCATCTCCCCGAGGAAGGAAGCGCCCTCGTCGAGCGCGGTGATGATAAAAACCAGACGGCCTGTAATTTCCTGCCCAGGCGCCAGCCGCAGCGGAAGATACAGGTAACGGTCATTCCCACTGAGCATGCCGCGTACGGACGCTTCTACGGTCAATGTTCCCGGCGGCGCTTCGTCGCGAACGCCCCGGTAGAGCATGGACTTGCCTTCCGCGTCGATCATGCGCAGATAAACATCGATTTCCCGGCTGAACAACTGCCCGTTGCGCAACACCAAAGTTGGGGTGAAGATCGGATAGGCAAAACCGATTTCCACCAGCGCATTGGAGGAACTGTCGGTGATCAGGCGCTGTTCAACCATACTGATGCTGAGTACGGAATCGGCGTGGCGCGGCAGCCAGATCAGGAAATAGCCGAAAACTCCGAGCAGCGCCGGAACATACAGTATCGACAGCAGGCGCGCTGCTCCGGAAAAACGGCCGTGCAGCGAAATCGCCCCGCCAGCAAACCCTGCCGACACCGGCAGCAGGATCAAAATGGCGCGCAATGGCAGATGTTGCTGCCCGAACCACAGACTGTTGCTCAACAATAGCCAAGCGCCGATCCCCGCCGATACAAACAACAGCGCGGCCAGGATCAGCGGCAGGGACTTCATGCCTCAGGCGCTGCGCAACAACCCGGCCTGCTGGTCGGCATGGTAGGAAGAACGCACTAGCGGACCACTGGCGACATGCCGGAAGCCAAGCGCTTCGCCGTATTCCCGCAAGGCATCGAACTCATCCGGATGGACGAATCGTTCTACCGGCAGATGGTGTCGGCTAGGCTGCAGGTACTGGCCGAGCGTCAACATGTCCACATCGTGCCCGCGCAGATCGCGCATCACTTCGCGAACCTCTTCCAGTGTTTCTCCAAGCCCCAACATTAACCCAGATTTGGTGGGAACTTCAGGCTGCAACTTTTTGAATTCTTTTAATAACTGCAAGGAATAATTGTAGTCCGCGCCAGGCCTCACCTTGCGATACAAACGCGGAATCGACTCCAGGTTGTGATTGAAGACATCCGGCGGCGTATGTTGCAGTATTGCCAGTGCCACTTGCATGCGCCCGCGAAAATCGGGCGCCAGGATTTCCACCTGGGTGCGTGGATTCCGGCGCCGGGTCTCGCGAATACAAGCAGCGAAATGACCGGCGCCGCTATCTTTCAGATCGTCTCGGTCAACCGAGGTAATCACTACATAGGACAGCTCCAGATCGTGGATCGCGGCGGCGAGTTCGGCTGGTTCGTTCTCGTCAAGAGCTCGGGGCTTGCCGTGAGCGACATCGCAGAACGGGCATCGCCGGGTGCAGATATCGCCCATGATCATGAACGTGGCAGTGCCGTTGCTGAAACATTCGCCAAGATTGGGACACGAAGCTTCTTCGCAAACCGAGGCCAACTTGTGGCTACGCAACTTGCGGCGCAATTGCGCGATTCGGGGTGAAGCAGGAATCTTGACACGCAGCCAGGGGGGCTTCTCGGGTAATTCCGTGGTTGGCGCGATCTTGACGGGAATTCGCCGCAATTTGTCGGCGCCGCGCAATTTCTGGCCTTCAATGAGTACGTTTCTTCGTTTTCGTTCAGACATGCACCGCCTCCCCGGCCAAACGCGCTGCCCCCGCGGGATATCGTTCGAGTTGCAGCAAGATACTTTCAATCAACAAGTTGCCCATGTATTTCATCAGGCCGGACCGCCGGCCGATCAGGTCCGCGACCTGCACCACCTTGAGTCCCCGATAGCCACAGGGATTGATCGCGCGGAATGGACTCAGATCCATATCCACGTTCAAACTGAGACCGTGATAACTCCAGCCTCTCCTGATGCGCAATCCGAGAGCGGCTATTTTTGCGTCATCCACATATACGCCAGGCGCTCCTGGCCGGATTGCCGCCGCTATTCCCGCCTCCGCCAGCGCCGCAATCACCGCCGTCTCGATCAAATCGACCAGATCCCGAATGCCCATGCGACGGCGGCGCAGGTCAAGCAGCGGATAGATTACCCACTGTCCGGGGCCATGATAGGTGATCTGTCCTCCCCGATCAGTCTGTATTATCGGGATATCGCCGGGGGAAAGCACATGCTTCCTTGTTCCGGTCTGGCCCAGGGTAAAAACTGGCTTATGCCGCAGTAACCAGATCTCCTCGCGGGTTTCCGGTCCGGCGGTCGCGGCGAATCGCGCCATGCGTTTCCAGACCCTGACATAGTCGGTCAGGCCGTATTCGCGCACTATTGGATTTTCCGCCGCCGTCTGGAGACGCTCTAACCCGGCTGTTCCGGCCGCGGTGGCTGACTCTATCAAGGTGGTCAATTGGAAAGCAAGTTGCTGAATCGCAAACTGAACCAGTCGGTCATCCGCTTCATTACGCCGCCGAGGGCAACTGATTGCAATGCTGTTATTTCGGAGTTGTAGATCGAATCTCCATCAAGCGCGATATCGATCGTGCCCATGACTTGGCCTGCTTCCACGGGAGCATAAATGACTTCATCAACGTTGATCGCGGCTTCCAGATCATCGCCGCGGCCGCGCTGGATTGTGACATATACTTCCTCGCCGAGGCCCAGATCCAGCGCATTCCGTTCGCCCGACCAGATCGGCACGCTGGTCAAAACCTGGTTGGCGTCGTTCAGCTTCCACGTTTCGTAATAGCGGAAACCATAGGTAAGCATTTTTTGGGTTTCCACCACCCTGGCATTCTCGCTCTCGGTTCCCATGACCACGGCGACAAGCCGCATGCCATCGCGTTGCGCGGAAGTCACCAGGCAAAAGCCGGCCCGATCTGTCCAGCCGGTTTTCAATCCGTCCACATTGCGATCGCGGAACAGCAGGGTATTGCGATTGGGCTGACGAATATCGTTGTAGGTGAACTCTCGCTCCGCGTAAATCGGGTAATAATCCGGATGATTGGCGATGGTGGCCCGGGACAGCAGCGCCAGGTCGCGCGCCGACATTTCGTTGTAATACTCTTCGGTATCCAGCCCACTGGCATTCATGAAGAACGACTGCTCAAGGCCAAGCACTTCGGCATATTGGTTCATCATGTCCGCGAAGGCGTCCTCGCTGCCGGCGATATGTTCGGCGATGGCGACGCTGGCGTCATTGCCCGACTGGATAATGATGCCGCGCAACAGGTCGGCCACGCTAACGTTGGTGTTGACGCCCACGAACATCTTCGAGCCGTCCATGCGCCAGGCCTTTTCGCTGATATGCACTTCGTCGTCCATTCCCAGATTACCGTTGACGATCTCCTCGACCGCGATATAGGCAGTCATGATCTTGGTCAGGCTAGCCGGCGGCAATGCTTCGGTGGCATTGTTTTCCAGGATTACATGACCGGTTCTTGCGTCCATGAGGATGTAACTGCTTGCGGCGATTTCCGGCGGGCGGGGAATAATGGATTGAGCGGCGGCGAAGCCGGCATGCAAAAATACGGCGCTTAGCAACAAGGAGCAAAGAGTTCCTTTGCGGCAAGCTCCGAATACTATTGGGGGGATCGTTGACGAAGGCATGGCGGCATCCAGTTGAATCAGATATTGCGTATCGGTCGCGGCTATTCCGATACAGTGTAAGGGCTTCCCAGATCAGCGGCAACCAGCAACAAAGTCAGTTGCCGCGCCTCTTTCGGGTCATTGAAGGGACCGACACGGACTCGATGCAACACTCCCTGGTTTCCGGTTTCGACGCTTCGAATAAATACCGGATGGATTGTAACGGCGCGTACGCGCCGGGAAACATCCTCGGCCGCGCTCAAACCGGAGAACGCGCCGATTTGCAAGTAAAGGTCGCGGGCGGGCTGCGCCTCCGCCGAGGAACGCGTCAGTGCGGTCGCCATCTGTTCTACATCTACAGCTCGACTAGCGACGTTTTCGGCCGCGGCGCCGATGGTCGTTGAGACAGGGTCGGAAGCCACCGCGGAAAGCGTCGGAACGCCGTTATCAGTTGGAATCCGCGAAGCATTGCCGATTACCGCGTCAAGTTGCACTCGGGCGGTGCCATGTTCCGCGAACCCGAGCTTTACGGCAGCGGCGTAGGACAAATCGATGATGCGGTCGCCATGGAATGGCCCCCGGTCATTGACTCGCACTACGATACTGCGATTGTTTTCGAGGTTGGTAACACGAAGGAAGCTCGGAATCGGCAATCTCGTATGAGCCGCGGAAACCTTGTACATGTCGAAAACTTCGCCATTTGAAGTCTTGTGACCGTGAAACTTCTCGCCGTACCAGGAAGCCACGCCGCGCGCGGAATATCCACGCTCGGTAGGAAGCACTGTGTAGGTCCGTCCCAACACGGTATATGGACTGCGATTGCCGGCGCCGGTGCGAATTACCGGGCCAGCAATGACTTCGGGTATCGAAGCCGGATCGATGCCGCGCGTCGGCGCCCTGTCCTGGGAAATCGAATAACGCCCTCCACCATTGGAAGGAGCGGATCCGCAACCCGCCGCGAGGGCGCCAAGCAGCAGCAAAACAATCAGTCTCGTAAACAATGCCGCCATAAACTGATTTTCTTAAGACCTGCTTTCAAGGTAGCGTCCGAATCAACGAATATTTTAGGGAAGGAATGGTGCCCAAAAATTTTAATTTTGAGGCAATCGAGACTTGCGCGCGTTAGCGCCGACCGCCATGAGTAGCCCAAATCCGATAAAGAAGGCGATTATCGCGGTGCCGCCGCGGCTGATCAGCGGCAGCGGCAGACCGATAACCGGCAGCAGACCGATAACCATGGCCATGTTCACGTACACATTGAAGAAGACGATGAGTACGATGCCTCCGGCTAGCAGTCGCGCGAATATATTGCGGGCATTGATGGCGATCTGCAAGCCCCGCAGCATCAGCAAGACGTACAGGCTGATCAACGCCATTGCGCCGACAAGGCCGAACTCTTCGGCGATTACCGCAAAAATAAAATCGGTATTGCTTTCAGGAATGAAATCGAGCCTCGACTGATCGCCTTCGCCGAATCCCTTGCCATAGATGCCCCCGGAGCCGATGGCGATCTGCGACTGAATAATGTTGTATCCCGCCCCGGCTGGATCGGTATAAGGGTTGATATAACTGAGAATACGGCTTTTTTGGTGTTCGAGCGCGACGAAGATATACCAGAGCGGCGATGCCAGTATGACCAGCAAACCGCCCACGGCGACGAGCTTCAGATGCATACCCGCCAGCAGCAGCACGAAGAATCCGGACATGACCACCAGCATGGCCGTGCCCATATCGTTCTGCAACACGATCAGGCCGGCCGGAACGAGAGTCAGTATGCCGGCGACAAGAATTCGCCAGGGATTCGGGGGTAGCGGCTGGGCTGCCAAATACCATGCCAGCACGCCGGGAATGATGAACTTCATTAATTCCGAGGGCTGGAAGCTCGGCAAACCCGGCAGATCCAGCCAACTTCGCGCGCCATTGGCCTCCACGCCGATTGCCAGCACCAGGCCAAGCAGAGCGACGCCACCGAGATACAAATAAAATGCCAAGCGGCGAACCAGTCGCAGACTAAATTGGGCGACAAGCAGCATGATCGCGACACCGACCCCGACGATGGTCGCCTGCCGCCGGATCAGATCGATATCGCCGTCCGAGGCGCTATATAGGGCAGACAGGCCAATACAGCACAGCAACAATACGAATACAAGCAAGGGAAGGTCTATTGTCGCGGCGCTCAAATAACGCAGACCGCGCGCCATGGGCCGCAATTGCGGCGCCGACTGAATTTGCTCGTAATCCTGGCTATTCATTGACCGCGGCCACCTCGGCCGGAGACCGCTGCGTTGGCTCCCCACCCGGTTCCGGCTGGATACTCAGGTCAAGCCGCAGAATATCGAGCAGCCAGGCATCGGTGATCTTTTTGGCCACCGGACCTGCGACAGTGCTGCCATGTTCGCCGTTTTCAACGAAAACCGCCAACGCGATTTTCGGATTGATTCGCGGATGACCAGCGGGAGCGAAGGCAATAAACAAGGCGTGGTCCGTGTTCAGATCGGAGACGCGAATTTCCGAGCTTGAGCGAACGTTCTGATTGATGCCGACCACTTGCGCGGTACCGGTCTTGCCCGCGATCTGGTAACTCATGTCGGGGTCGGCTCTGGCTATCGCCTCATAGGCGGTGCCATAGTCCCTGAAGACGTTGGAATATGGCCGGTGCGCCACCATGACCATTGCGTCCCGGATATAACGCCAATAGTCAGGATTTTCCAGCAATACGTCCGGTGCGGGGAATTCTTCCCGCAACGGCCAAGGCTCGCCGTCCACGCTTCGCAACATGCGCGGTCTGACCATGCGACCCTCATTAGCGATCACCGAGGCGGCCGTGGCAAGTTGCAAAGGCGTTGCCAACATAAAGCCCTGTCCGATGGAGGAATTGACGGTATCTCCCGGGTACCAGGGTTCGCCGCGCGTCTCCATCTTCCAGCTCCGGGACGGCAGCACTCCGGTGCGGGCATAGCCGACATCAAGCGCGAGATTGGCGCCGAAACCAAACAGCGACATGAAATTGTGCATGGCGTCGATTCCCATGCGATAACCGAGATCGTAAAAGAAAGTATCGCAGGATTGATAGATGGCTTTGCGCAGATCGGTCTCGCCATGACCGCCGCCGATTGCCGTCCGCATGGTGTAATCGTTCCAGCGGTAGGACACGCCGGGCAGATTGAAGTAACCCTGGTCGAGAATCGTGTATTCATAATCTACCAGCCCCAGATCCAGCCCGGCCAGACCGAGGAAGGGCTTGATGGTGGAGGCGGGCGGATAGGGACTGGTGCTGCGGTCGAACATCGGGGTATTGATTTCATCGTCGACCAGGATGCTGTACTCCCGGTTACTGATGCCGGTTACGAACAGGTTCGGGTCAAATCCGGGTTTGCTGACCATGGCCAGTATGCCGCCTGTCTCGGGTTCTATCGCTACCACCGCTCCGCGGTAATCCCCAAGAGCTTCTTCCGCCACCATCTGTAGCCGGTAATCGAGATGCAGGCCGATATCGCGTCCGGCTATGGATTCCGTTCGCTCCAGCACTCGCATTACCCGGCCGCGATTGTTTTTCTCGACGGTTTCGTAGCCGACCTGACCATGCAGCAGGCGCTCGTAGGTGCGCTCGACTCCGGTCTTACCGATATGGGTGGCGCCGCCGTAGTTCTCGAATTCGGTTTCGTTCAGGGCGTCGAGTTCCTGCTGATTGATATGCGAAACAAAGCCAACCGCATGAGCGGCAAGATCATCGAAGGGGTAATGCCGCATGAGTTGCGGTTCCATGTTGACGCCCGGAAGCCGATGACTGTTGACCGCTACCCGGTATTTCTCCTCTTCGGACAACACATAACGCAATGGCGTCGAGGAATAAGGCACTCGGCTGCGCCGTAACTGATTTTGGAAGGTTTCGATATCGTCCGGAGTGAGTTTGACCAGGCTCGCCAGATACTTCAGCGTGGCGTTCAGATCGCCTACCTCTTCGGGTACGACAGTCAGATTGTAAACCGGCAGGTTGTCCGCCAGCAGCGCGCCCGAACGATCGTAAATCAGGCCCCGTTGCGGCGGCACATATTGCACATGCAGCCGATTGCCGTCGGAGCGCGCGGAGAAATACTCATGGCGAACGACCTGAAGATGCGCCAGCTTGGCGATCAGGATGATCAGCATCAGGCATATCACCGAAGACACCAGCGCCACACGCCGCTTGAATAACCGACGTTCGGCCTGATAATCCCGGAAATGCCATCTGCGGCTCATCTGCCGCCTCCCGCCCCAGCCGTGGACCCGGCTTTCCGGCGCGGGGCCTTACCTGAATTCCACTGTGTTGTCTCGGTTAATCTGGTCATTGTATATCTTCAGCGAAAAACTTCGTTATCTTGCCCAACAGTTAAAGCGCTGTTCGCCGGCTTGAGGCTCCACAATTCTTCCAGATCGTACAACGCGCGGATTTGGGCCAGCATGATGTGAACTACCACCGCTCCCAGATCCACCAGCACCCACTCCGCCGCGGGAAGACCTTCCACACCGGTCACCTCGTAGCCCTGCTGCTTCATTTTCTCGACGACTTCATCCGCGAGGGACTTGGCATGGATGCGGGAAGTTCCAGTCGCAACGATCATGAAATCGGTAATCGTGGTTAGCTTCCGCACGTTTATGCAACTGATGGATTGCCCTTTCAGATCTCCCAAGACGGTTTCGACACGCCGCGCCAATTGTTCGCTATTCAGGCTATGCGCCGTCATGACGTTTTTGCATTATAGAGTCCATTTTCCTTTACGTACGACAGTACGGCCCTGGGCAGCGGCGCATTCAATCCCCGGGCAAGCCGCTCGCGCACGGTCGAAGACGACACGTCGATAAGCGGCTGCGCGCTCAATAGCACTCCGCCCCGCCTGCCACGAAACAACTGTTCGGGGTCGGTGGTCACGACGCCGCCGAATCTGTTCGCGATATCATAATCCATCGGCAGGTTGCCCCGGGCAATTACCAGTATATGGGCAAGATCGAACAAACGTTCGGGATCGCGCCAGCGCGGCAGTCCGAGATAAGCGTCCATGCCGAGCAATAGCACCAATGCAGCTTCCGGCAATCGCTCTCGAATACGCTCCAGCGTGAGCGCGGTATAGGAAACGCCGCCACTTTCCAACTCGATCGGTTCAACCGAAATACGCCTTTCGCAAGCGGCCGCCAACTCCAGCATGGTGAGCCGGTGTCCAGCGGAACAGATCGCCGGCTCGCGGTGATTGGGCAGATTACACGGGACCAGCAGCAACCGGTCAAGCCGCAACAGATCGAGCGCGCGGCGAGCTACCGCGATATGCCCGTCGTGAACGGGGTCAAACATGCCGCCATAGACACAGACGCGTTCGCTCATTGCCTGATATGGCCGTCTCCGAGTACGACGAATTTCTGTGAAGTGAGCCCTTCCAGTCCGACCGGACCGCGGGCGTGCAACTTGTCGGTGGAAATGCCGATCTCCGCGCCGAGGCCGTATTCAAAACCGTCCGCGAAGCGGGTCGAGGCGTTGACCATGACCGAACTGGAATCGACCTCGCGCAGAAATCGCCGGGCCCGATTGTGATTTTCGGTCATGATCGAATCGGTGTGGCGAGAACCGTATTGGTTGATATGCGCGATCGCCTCGTCCAGACCATCGACGATCCGGACCGAGAGAATCGGCGCCAGATACTCGGTGCGCCAATCGTCTTCGGTGGCGGCCATGGCATTGGGGACAATGGCGCGGGTTTCTTCGCAACCGCGCAATTCGACGTCATGTTCGGCAAACTTTTGCGCCAATTCAGGCAGGACTTGCCCGGCTACGGATCGCGCCACGAGCAGGGATTCGAGGGTGCAGCAGGTTCCATAGCGCTGGGTCTTGGCATTGACCGCGACGGCGATGGACTTGGCGAGATCCGCCCGGTCATCGATATACAAGTGGCAGTTCCCGTCCAGATGCTTGATTACCGGCACCCGGGACTCTCGGCTGATGCGCTCGATAAGGCTCTTGCCGCCGCGCGGCACGATTACATCGACAAATTCGGGCATGGTAATGAGGCAGCCGACGGCTTCGCGGTCGGCGCGATCGAGTACCTGGACGATATGCGGATCAAGCCCCGCCTTCGCCAAACCCTGACCGATACAGCCCGCGATCGCCTGATTCGAGTGCAATGCCTCGGAACCGCCGCGCAGAATGACGGCATTGCCCGCTTTCAGACACAGACTGGCCGCTTCGCTCGTGACGTTCGGGCGCGACTCATAAATCATGCCTATCACGCCCAGTGGCACGCGCATGCGGCCAACCTGGATTCCTGTCGGACGATATTTGAGTCCGCTTACTTCGCCGACCGGATCGTCAAGCGCGGCCACCTGGCGCAGACCTTCCACCATCGCGGCGATACGCGCGGGAGTCAATTCAAGCCGATCCATCAGCGGCGCCGCCAACTCCTTTTCGCTTCCCTTGCGCAGATCGATGCCGTTGGCCTTCATCAACTCGGCGCGGCCGGCATCAATGGCTTCCGCCGTTGCGAGCAGGGCGCGATTCTTTGCCGCGGCGCCGGCGCGGCCGATCAGCGCGGCAGCGGCTCTAGCCCGCTGTCCCACCCGCTGCATGTATTGCCTGACGTTACTCATCCGTTCTTCTGAAAGGCGCGCGCAACCGCGCTGCAAGGCGCCGGATTATACCCCAGAACGATAGCCGGACATTGAGAGATGGACAGGCCGGCGGCTGTGCCAGTATCCTTGTCGCTCATTTATGGAAGTGAATATGAAGGATTCCCCCAAACTGGATGCTACTAGCCGGCATGAACCAGCCCCGACGATCATCCAGGCGCTGCTTCCGGTACTGACGCTGATTTCACTGCTGTCTTTTTCCGTCTATCTGTTCGGAGAAGACGCCAGTTATGGTCCGAACCAGATCGCTTTGCTAATCGGCTCGGCGGCAGCCGCGGCCGTTGGCTGGCGCAACGGCATCGGCTGGCAGCAGATCGAAAACGCCATCATCTCCGGCATATCCATATCGCTCAAGCCAATCCTGATCCTGCTTTGCGTGGGATTGCTGATCGGTAGCTGGATCATGGGGGGCACGGTGCCAACCATGATCTATTACAGCCTGCTGATTCTCGACCCCTCGGTATTCTATTTTGCTGCTTGTCTGATCTGCGCCCTCATCGCCTTGAGCATCGGCAGTTCCTGGACTGTCGCCGGCACCGTAGGCATCGCCCTCATCGGCGCCGCCGCGGGACTTGGGCTTTCGCCCGCGATTACCGCCGGCGCCATCATTTCCGGCGCCTACTTCGGCGACAAGATGTCGCCATTGTCGGAAACGACCAATCTCGCACCCGCGGTAGCTGGCACCGATCTGTTCAGCCACATCGGTCACATGACGTGGACCGCTGTTCCCAGCATTGTCATCGCCTTGCTGATCTATGGCCTGATCGGTCTCAACATCGAAAGCAGCGCCAGCGCCGACAATCTCGCGATTACCATGAATCTGCTGACGGAAAACTTCAGGATTTCCCCGTTGATGCTGTTGCCCGTATTTGTATTGCTATGGATGGCTAACCGCAAACTGCCGCCGATTCCCACGATCCTGACCGGCGCGATGATCGCCGTAGCACTGGCCCTGCTGTTTCAACGTCAAGCCATCCTCAACCTGCCCGGGGACTCGCCGAACCTGTTTTTGGCCCTGGCGAGGGGAGTCTGGGAAACATTTTTCAACGGCTTTGTGCTGCAAAGCGGCAATGTCACCCTGGACGATCTCATGTCCAGGGGTGGCATGAGCTCCATGCTCAATACGGTCTGGCTTATTCTTTGCGCCATGGTGTTCGGCGCCACGATGGAGCGCGTAGGCCTGTTGCAACGCCTGGTCGATTATGCGCTGTCATTCGTTCATAACACCGGCAGTCTGATCGCCACGACTATCGTTACCTGTATCGGCGCCAATCTCATTACCTCGGATCAATATATCGCCATCGTGCTGCCGGGACGCATGTACAAGCTCGAATTTCAGAGTCGCAATCTCGATGTCAAAAACCTTTCTCGCACCCTGGAAGACTCCGGCACCATCACTTCGCCGCTGGTGCCGTGGAATACCTGCGGCGCGTACATGAGCGGCACGCTGGGCGTGGCCACCCTGGCCTACTTGCCGTTCTGCTTCTTCAACATGATCTGTCCCCTGATCGCGGTCATCTACGGATTTCTAAATTTCAAGATTGCCCCGGCGCTGGACGAGGACCAGCATTTTGCAACCGACAGCTTCGAGCGTGGATCGACCGACGCCAATCTTTGATTGGCGACTGGAACGACAGTTTGCCCAAGACTCGCCCCGCGGCGCGGGCGCCGGATCGCGAACCTACAACTGATTTCTCAGGATTAGTTCAGCCGGATACGGCTTCATGTACCAGGATTGCGCGATGTAGGGATTCGGGTGCTTGCGGAAAAAGTGATTGAGCAAGGTGATGGGCACGATGAGCGGCGTCAGGCCCTGGCGATAGTCCTCGATGGTCCGAACCAGTTCCTGCTTGTCGTCGGCCGCCAGATTTTTCTTCAGATAGCCCATGATGTGCTGCAATACGTTAACGTGCTTGGCGCGCGTGGCCTTGACTTTCAGCACTGCCATGAGTCGATGCAGATATTCACCGGCGATTTCCTCAAGATCGGTCTTGCCGGCGTCCGCCAGCAGCCGGCCCAGCGCTAGATACCGCACCTGGTCGTGACTCATGACGATCAGCTTGTGGCGGGCATGGAAGCGGGTTAGCTCCGCCACGGTCAGTCCCGCTGCGCACAAGGCGAACCAGCGCCGCAGCACGAACACGCGCTGGATGAAATTCTCGCGCAGCACGGAATCGCCAAGACGGCCTTCCTCTTCCACCGGCAAATAGGGGAAAGCCTGCATCAGGGCGGCTGCATAAATTCCGCTGCCTTCTCGAACCGGCATTTCGCCGCGCCACACCCGGACGCGCTCCATACCGCAACTTGGCGAGTCCTTTTTCAGGATGTAGCCGCACAGGCGCTTCGCCCAGTCCCGACGGCGGTCGAGACAGTCGCGCAGGGCGCTGGTATGATCGATCGCGGGATCGTCAACCTGCACGCAGCGGATATCGCCGCCCGTATCGCGCGCCAGCCGGATGGACTTGCGCGGGATGCCCAGGCCAATGTCCACTTCCGGACAAAACGGCTGGAAGTCGAAGTACCCGCCAAGGGTTTCGGTGATGTAGGAATGGCGCTTGTGGCCGCCATCGTAGCGCACCTGATCGCCAAGCAGGCAACTGCTGACCCCAACCGGAATTTTCTCTCCGACAGCGATCTCCGGATTGATTACACCTGGCTCCATCGCTCCCCTTCCCGACGCACGCGCCCCTCGCATTCCAGTTTCTCCAAATGCGCCAGCATGGTTCGACAGGCCCAGC
This sequence comes from uncultured Pseudohongiella sp., assembly GCA_951812715.1. Classification (GTDB taxonomy): domain Bacteria; phylum Pseudomonadota; class Gammaproteobacteria; order Pseudomonadales; family Pseudohongiellaceae; genus UBA9145. Next base: position 341,464 of record OX638323.1, read on the forward strand.
GATGCATGGACTTGTCGACATCGTCATAAACCACGCACACCAGCTCTTCCAGCCCGCAACTCCCGATTTCGGCCAGACTCCTTTCGACCTTGCTTTCCCGCCGTAGACGATGCTTGATCAATTTTCGCAGTTCCCCATGCGGATCATGAATCAGGTCGCCATGCCCAGGAGCAAAATAGCGCAAATTCATTTGCTGCAATTCGCGCAAACTGTCGAGATAATGGCTCATGTTGCCGTCCGGCGGCAGAATTACGGAAGTCGTGCCCTGTAATACGTGATCGCCAGTGAACAGCAACTCTTCCTCGCGGAGTAGATAGCAGAAATGATTGGAAACATGGCCCGGCGTATGCAGCATGCTAATACTGTATTCGCCGCAATCCAGCAGATCGCCGTGGCGCCAATCCCGCGCGGGAGTAAAACTCAAGTCATGATTGCCGTGCTCGGGCGCTGGCAATCCCACCAGTTCAGCCCCGGTGGCGCGTTGCAAATCCGCCGCGCCAGGCGAATGATCGCCATGGGTATGCGTTGCCAGAATAAACTCCAGCTTTCGATCGCCGATGGCTGTGAGAAAACTCCGCAACTGGACGCTGTCGCGCGGTCCGGGATCAATCAGGCACAGCCTGGATTCGCCAATCAGATAGCTGTTGGTGCCAGGGCCAGTCATCGGCCCGGGATTGCGCCCGAGAATGCGCCATACGGGAACATCGGTTTCAGTGATCCGCTGGGGTATTCCGGCGATGCTTGCCCGCATTGAATTATCCTATGTATCTACTTAACTATAGGGTCCACGAAGCATTATGACAAACTCGCGGGCTGTTTCCAGCCACTGGCGTTTGACAGCAATCCGCGACATAATCGCGCCCCGCGCAAGCGCCTCGCTTTCATCCGAATTTCGACCGTCAGGGAATCACAATGCATCGGATTCAGATTTTCAACTCGATCGCGGAAAAAGGCCTGGGAAATTTTCCAGACGAAGCGTATGAGGTCGGCAATTCGATTGCGGACCCTGATGCAATCCTGTTGCGCAGTCACAAACTGGATCCGGCGGCGGTCCGTGACCGGCTGCGGGCCGTGGCGCGGGCCGGCGCCGGCACCAATAACGTGCCCGTTTCCGATTGCACGGAGGCGGGCGTAGTCGTTTTCAATACGCCGGGCGCCAATGCCAATGCCGTTAAGGAACTCGTGCTTTGCGGCCTGTTGCTGGCCTCCCGCGGGATTCTTCAAGGCATACGATTCGCCGAAGAAAACAGCGGCCTTGCCGACTTTGCCGAATACTCGCGCCTGATCGAGCGAGGCAAGAAGCAATTCAAGGGCTCCGAGATCGCCGGCAAGACCCTCGGCGTAATTGGCCTTGGCGCCATAGGTTCCCTGGTCGCCGAGATGGGAATCAAGTTGAACATGAATGTGCAGGGCTATGATCCCGCGCTTTCGGTCGAAGCCGCCTGGCGCTTGCCGAGTCAGGTAACACGAATGGAAAGTCTGCAAGCACTGTTCGCCAGTTCGGATTTCATTTCCTTGCATCTACCGATGCTGGACACTACCCGGGGGCTGATAAACGGCGAACAGTTGGCGACGACAAAACCCGGCGCCTGCCTGCTGAATTTCGCGCGCGAAGAAATCGTTGACGCGGCAGCCTTGCGCAAAGCCCTGGATACGGGCCGTTTGGCGAAGTATGTGAGCGATTTCCCTCGGCCCGATCTGCTTGGCAGGAAAGATGTAATCTTCATGCCTCATCTCGGCGCCAGCACCCGGGAAGCAGAGGAAAACTGCGCGGTAATGGCGGTAAACCAGATACGGGATTTTCTGGAAAACGGCAATATCAGAAACTCGGTGAACTTCCCCGATCTGTTTCTCGACCGAGTGCCGAATTCCGCGCCGGGGGCGAGACTGGCGATCGCCAATCTGAACGTTCCCCGGATGCTGGGACAGATCACGTCCATCCTCGCCGACCAGAACATCAATGTGATAGATATGCTTAACAAGAGCCGCGGCGATGTCGCCTACAACTTGATTGATCTCGAGCGGCCAGCTTCCGCGTCGGCGTTAAACGCGATGCGCAATATCGAGCACGTCATCAAGGTCACCGCCATCTAGTGTTGTGTCTTGCGTCCCAGGTCGCATCAGAACATCGGCGGCGCGTTAGCGTCAGGCGCGGTCCGCGGAGGTCGCAACGACGCGATGGCGCGGCGCCGAAGAGCGTTCGTCCCCTGCCCATGGAGCTCGCCATTGACCGCGGGACGCGACGTGCCACGAGCCAAGGGGTGAGCGCCGATGAGATATGGGACACATGACATGACGACAGGAAAGCAATTGCAATGACTAACCGTAATTACAATTTCGGCGCGGGACCGGCGATGTTGCCGACGCCGGTTATGGAACGGGCGCAACAGGAATTTCTGAATTATCGGGGCATCGGCGCCTCGGTCGTCGAAATCAGCCATCGTTCGCGCGACTTCATGGATATCATCGAGGCAACCGATGCCCTGCTGACCGAACTGGCCGGCATCCCCAAAAACTATCGCATTCTATATGTGCATGGCGGCGCGCAAATGCAGTTTTCCGCCATCCCGATGAATTTGATCAATCGCAATCCGGATCGAAAAGCCGCATATGTGGTTTCCGGCAATTTCGCCAACCTCGCGGCGGCGGAAGCGGCGCGTTACGGTGAGATCGATACTTCCTGTAATAGCGCCGACGCCAATTTCGACCGGATTCCGCAATTTCGCGCCGATGCCGTAGATCAGGCCTCCTCTTACGTGCACATCACCAGTAACAACACGATTTATGGTACCCGCTGGAATGTCTTTCCAGACACCGGCAACATTCCCCTGATCGCCGACATGACTTCGGAACTGTTGTCCAGGGAATTCGAGATTGACCGTTTCGGCGTGGTATTCGCTTCCCTGCAGAAAAACCTGGGACCCTCCGGGCTCGCGATCGTAATCATCCGCGATGACCTGCTTGATCACGCTTTGCCGGAAACTCCCGGCCTGCTTAATTATCGCTCCTGCGCCGATAAGCGCTCGCTGGCAAATACTATCAATACCTTCGCGGTTTACATGATGAAACTTGTGCTGGAATGGCTCGATAGCGAAGGCGGTGTCGCCGCCATCGAGCGGCGTAACGCGGAAAAGGCGGCCCTGCTCTACCAAACCATCGATGAAAGCGACTTCTATCTTGGAACCGCCTGGACGCCTCACCGCTCGCATATGAACGTAACCTTCAAACTGGCCGAAAACGAATTGCTCGGCACATTTCTGCATGAAGCGGAGGCCAACGGATTGTATGCGTTGAAAGGACATCGCAAGGTTGGAGGCGCCCGGGCATCGATCTATAACGCCATGCCGGTCGAAGGTTGCCGGGCGCTCGCCGATTTCATGCGCCATTTCGAGCGTCGGCGAGTGTGATTCTTGCCGGGAGCCAAGGCTGACGGCCGGCGCAGCCGATCACAAGCGGAGCATTTGCCGGCCCAAACGATTCGCCATGAGTGAGAACGAGCGCTTTCGAAGCGCGGCTTCGAGCCAAATTCGAACGACGCCGAACTACGATTGGCGGCGGGACCGGCGAGACCGAGAGGTCGGCGAAATCAAAAACTTCGCGCCATGGACGGCACGCCAATTGTCCTTGCGTTAAAATTCCCAGCCGTCATGGCTACGGAACCATACATCATCCATTGCGACTGCGACAGCTTCTACGCATCTATCGAGGAGCGGGACAACGCCGCGCTTGCGGGCAAGCCGATCGCCGTGGGCGGCCTGCCCGAACAGCGCGGGGTAATCGCCACTTGCAATTACGTCGCGCGCAAGTTCGGCATTCATTCCGCCATGCCTTCCGCCACGGCGAGACGGCGCTGCGCCAATCTGATTATCATCCGCCCGGACATGGAAAAATACCGCCGGGTTTCACGACAAGTGCATGAAATCTTTAGGCGCTATACGCTGACAATCGAACCGCTTTCGCTAGATGAGGCCTATCTGGACGTGCGCGGCTGCGCGGACTTCGGCGGCGACGCCATCCGCATCGCGGAGGCGATTCGCGCCGCGGTGCGGAATGAAATCGACATCACCATTTCCGCCGGCATCGCGGGCAACAAGTTGCTCGCAAAGATCGCGAGCGACTGGAACAAGCCGGACGGTCAGTTCGTCGTCAAACCGGAACAGGTAGCGGATTTTATTGCGCGGTTGCCGGTTTCGCACTTGCACGGCGTCGGCAAGGTAACCGCCGCCAAGCTGCGCCGGCTGAATATGGAGACCTGCGGCGACTTGCAAAAAATGGCGCGGGAAGAACTCCGGGAACGTTTCGGCCGCTTCGGCCAAAGACTGTATGAGCAATGCCGCGGCATCGATAACCGACCGGTGCAAGTAAGCCGCGTCCGCAAGTCAGTCAGCGTGGAAACTACCTACGCGAAGGATCTGCCTGACCTGCAAGCCTGCCTGGACGAATTGCCTGGACTGATCGAGCAATTGCAGCGGCGGCTGGAGCGAATGTCAAAGCCGCCACGTATCAACAAGCAGGTGGTGAAGATCAAATTCCATGATTTCAGCCAGACCACGGCGGAAATGCTCTCCACCTCGCTCGACCTGGAAAACTACTCGCGCCTGTGTGAAACCGGATTCCGGCGCGGCGGCAAACCGGTACGTTTGCTGGGGGTCGGCGTTCGCCTGCCCGAGCCGGAAAACTGATCCTGGCGCAAGGGCGGCCCGGGGCCTTGGTCCCCTGATCCCGGATCACTATTTCCCGCGCGAGTGCTCGTCGAAAGCTCGCATCTGCTCCGGCGTGGCGGCGGTTTGGTACTTTTCCTTCCATTGCCGATAAGGCATGCCGTACACCATTTGACGGGCGTCTTCGTATTCCACTTCGTGGCCGCGCGCCTCGGCCTCCGCTTGGTACCATTTGGACAGGCAGTTGCGGCAGAATCCGGCCAAGGTCATCAGTTCTATATTCTGCAAGTCCTGCTGCCCGCGCAGATGCTCCACCAGCCGCCGGAACGTGGCTGCCTCGATTTCCAATTGCTGTTGCCGGTTCATGATTCGTTATGCTCTCTCGCCGCGGCCTTCAATATTGCTGACCGCCGTTGCGGTGGTTTTTGTCCACCGATTTCAATTGCCGCTCCGCCGCGTTGAATGCATCCCTGATCGCGACATAGAGATCTTCATGAGCGTGATTGTCATGCTGTTCCTGGTTAACTCTCACTTCCTTTTGCGGTGTATGAATTTCCAGACCCACCGAATATACCTTGCCCTTGTGCCGATGATTGTGTGGAGAATCCAGCACGACCCGTCCGCTGATAATCCGTTCGCAAAATCGCTCGAGTTTGACGATTCGCTTGCGCACGGCTTGCTGCAAGGCGTCGGTTTGTTCGATGTTGTGAAAAAAGATCTGGAATTCATTGTTCATGAATGGCGCTCTCCTTGGGTGAAAAAGTAAGGACCGCGGGATCCGGCGGAGCCGGCCCGTGAGGCATTTGTCGATGGGAAAACTGAAGTAGCCGGGTGGCCTTGTCTGGCGGGAGTTGACCCGCCGATCGAGTCCACTGCTGGTTATTGCAACGGGAGTAATACTGACGCGCATCCCGATTCCTTTATTGATACGGTTCCAGAATAAACCTTCTAATCATGATTGTGCAAGCATCAGCAGGCGGCGACCCGGAAACACCAGTGCCAGGGCTCGTAAGCGATGCCCCAGGAATTATCGCGCGGATAGCTCATGCTGAATCCAAATTTTTGTGCGTTACTTTCAAGCCATTGAAATGTCGAGGTATTTTCGAATTCTTCAGTGAGGACTTCGCAATCCGGCGCACCGATATCGAGCGCCCGGCCGGTATGATGTTCGCTATATCCCGGCGCCGCGTTGACCGCGAGAATCTGCTCAAGCGATTGGCCGCGGGCAAGTTTCGCGGCAATCAGGTCATGCTGATATCGCGGGCTGCGCCAGGCCGAGACGAGAAACATCTCCACTTTCTCGCCGGCGGCATGCCGCTTCATCGCCGTCCAGGCTTGAAATGCCTCTTCGGTAAGTTGCTGGGGACGGTCGAAACAATCCACTCCCGCCGACACCAGCCGATCCGGTACGACTTGCAAGGGCAGCGGGCATTGCCGACGGAAATCAGCGGCAATGCCGAGCGCCTGATGCAACTGATCGATTTCCCCCTCGTAATCCGCCGGCTGGATCAACGCGGATAGCTCTCGATGACCGTCTCGATCCAGCGCTGCTCGTTGATGAAGCCCTGACCCCAGGATTCATATTCCGCTCCGAGCCCTTCGGCAACGATTTCCTCGGCGCTCATTTGCAGGGAACGGGACACCCGGATCGCGGTAGAGGTGTCCTTGATCATGTTGTGGAAGTCGAGCAGATCGCTCTTCGTGGCAAGCGGACCGTGACCGGGAATGACCTGAGTGTCATCGTCGATCCAGGATAGCACTTTTTCGAGATTGGACAGATAGCCCTGCACCGTGCCGCCGCTGGCGATGTCCACGAAGGGGAAGCCGCCATTGAAGAAATGATCGCCCATGTGAATGACATTGGCGTCTTCAAACAACACCACGCTGTCGGTATCGGTATGCCCCACCGGCATGTGAATCAGGGTAATGTCCGCGCCGTTGAAATGGATCGTGACATTGTCGTTGAAAGTTACCACGGGCAATGCCATCGGCGGCGACTCGCCGTCGATCATGCGTAAGCGCACGTTTTCGTGCGCCACGATCACTCCGTCCGCTCCGAATTCCGCGTTGCCGCCGACATGATCGCCATGGAAATGAGTATTGAGCACGAATTTCGGCGTGTCCGAGCCGAGTTCCTCGAGCGCGGCCCGGATGCGGCCCGCGAGCGGGGCGAACTGGTCATCGATGATGAGGACGCCGTCTTCGCCGGCGGACACGCCAATATTGCCTCCCCGCCCTACCAGCATGAAAATATTGCCGACCACTGGCACGGTTTGTATCGTGACATCGGCGAATGGATCATCCTGGGCATAAGCGCCAAGAGACAGGATTAGCGCAGTTGAGAAGATGATCGTTCGGATCGGATGTTTCATGAAGACTCCTCGATAAATTGGCGGAAACGTTTTCATTATGCCACGGGACGCCGGACGGACAATGCCCGGATCAATTCACTTCGATTGCGTGTTCTTCCGCGATTCGGCGGCGCCACATAGCCGGCCCCGATTTGTGTACCGATTCACCGTTGCAATCGACCGCGACGGTAACCGGCATGTCTTGCACTTCGAATTCGTGGATGGCTTCCATGCCCAGATCCTCGAAGGCAACAATGCGCGCCGCGCGGATGGCTTTCGATACCAGGTATGCCGCGCCGCCGACCGCGATCAGGTAGACCGCCTTGTGCCCGCGAATCGCGTCCACGCCCGCGGGGCCGCGTTCGGCCTTGCCTATCATGCCGAGAATGCCGGTGCGCTCGAGCAGATCAGCGGTGAACTTGTCCATACGCGTGGCCGTGGTCGGCCCCGCGGGGCCGATAACTTCGTCGCGCACGGGATCCACCGGCCCGACGTAGTAAATGAAACGATTATTGAAATTGACTCCAGCGGGTAACGGCTCTCCCGCTTTGAGCATGTTGAGCAGGCGCTTGTGGGCCGCATCGCGGCCGGTCAGAAGAGTGCCGGATAGCAACAAAGTCTCGCCTGGCGTCCAGCTTGCGATTTCTTCCCTGGTAACGGTAGCGAGATCGATCTTGCGCGATCCGGAAGTCGGATCCCAATCCAGCACCGGCCAATGCTCCAGCGACGGCGGCTTCAATTCCGCGATACCGCTGCCGTCCAGCATGAAATGCGCGTGCCGCGTGGCCGCGCAATTGGGAATCATGGCCACCGGCAAAGACGCGGCGTGAGTCGGATAATCGAGAATCTTCGCATCCAGCACCGTAGTCAGACCGCCAAGCCCCTGGGCGCCGATGCCGAGCCGGTTGGCCCGCTCGACGATCTCCAACCGCAGTTTCTCTTTGGGGTTGCGCGGCCCACGCTGGCGCACTTCATGAATATCGATCGAATCCATTAATGCTTCCTTGGCCAGCAGCACCGCCTGCTCGGCAGTTCCGCCGACGCCGATGCCGAGCATTCCCGGCGGGCACCAGCCGGCGCCCATTCCAGGCAGTGTTTCAACTACCCAGTCCACCAGACTGTCGCTGGGATTTAGCATGGCCATGCGCGCCTTGTTCTCGGAGCCACCGCCTTTCGCGGCCAGCCGCACGCGTATCTTGGCTCCGGGAACCAGCCGGGTATGGATTACCGCTGGCGTGTTGTCCCCGGTATTCCTGCGTTCGCCAATTGGATCGGCCAGGATAGAAGGCCGCAGCACATTGTCCGGCAGTCGATAGGCCCGGCGCACGCCTTCGTTCACCATATCCGCTACCGCCATATCGCCTTCCCAGCGCACCTCCATCCCTATATCCAGAAATACCGTGACGATGCCGGTGTCCTGACAGATGGGGCGTTTGCCTTCGGCGCAGAGGCGAGAGTTCACCAGTATCTGGGCCAAGGCGTCCCGGGCGGCGGGCGATTTTTCCTTTTCCCATGCCCCATGCAGCGCCGCGATGAAGTCTGGCGGATGGTAATAGGAGATATATTGCAGCGCGTCCGCCACGCTCTGGATCAAATCTTCATTTCGAATCAGCGTCATGGTGCGAGCTTCCCTGTAGCGGCCAAATACATGGGTTGGGAAATCAATTCCTGGCAATGCGCGATCTGAATTTTCTTCGACCGATGGTCAAGGCCAAAAACAGCGCCAGCGCGGCCATAAAGGCCACGACCATGCCCGTTGCCAGGGCGGCGAGACCGCGCGCCGCCGCCCCCGGACCGGAAGCAATGCTGTCAAGAGCAATTGCCATCAGGGCCGGCGCCGCCGCCTCTCCCTCGGTTCGCGGAAACACGGGAGTAAGAATCAATGCCGCCATGAATGTGCGCAGCAGCCATGCGGGCAATCTTCCTGACAAGCCGGCAAATTTCCAGAATACCAGGTAGAAAACCAGACTGGAGACCAGGTAAATGAACCAGATCAGAACATAATTCGTTTCACCAGTCATATTGGCGCTTTCCCCTTGCTGGCAGCCCTCTGCCGACAAGCGTCATCATACCATGTCAACCTGCCGCATCTGCCCTCTCCTCCGGCAGTACGGCAGCCAGTACCGGAGCCAATATATCTTGCCGCCAGCCGCGCATGGCCTCCGGCCAATCGATCTTTCCCGTAGTCGCGTGAGAATGAACGAGTTGCTGCAATTGTTTCTTCTTGCCCAGCAATTCCGGACTCACCCCGATACGGTCTGCCTCGCCGTTCACCAACTTGCGGCACTTTTTCAGCATGTCGCGCTGGACATGATCAAGCGCGGCATTGGTCCAGTTTTGTCGCGGCGGCTCCGGGGCGCTCGATGCCTGTTTGAGAAACTTCGTCAACTCTGGCGCAAAGCGATCGGCGAACTTCCGATTTTCCACGGACGCCGACCGGATCGCGTCCGCGCTTATGGATTCGCCATGTTCCAGCCGCCGCGCAATCGCCAGCAGATCCCGGTCGCCGACCAGCCAGTTTCGCGGCAAGTCCCTTTTGCGGATTTCCCGTTCGCGCCAGAAACAAAGTTGCCGCAACAGGATCAGTCCGCGATCACTAAGCGAATTATGATCGTTGACTAACCGGTAGCTGTGCCACCAGCTTTGTGGAGCTTCGCTAAATTCCGCTCCGGCTAACAGCCGCCGACAATCCTCGGCGAACCAGCCTTGCGCATTTTTCGCGCACAGGCGCGAACTGAGTAAATCTCGCAGTTCAGGCAAAAACCGCACATCTTCGGCCGCGTAGCGCAGTTGCGATGGGCGCAGCGGGCGTTGTAGCCAGTTCGACCGGGTTTCCGACTTGGGCAATTCCACATCGCAGAATCTGCTTACCAGATCCCGGTAGCCAAGACTGAACCCGACGCCAAGGAAGGCCGCCGCCAATTGAGTATCAAACAAATCGGCCGGCGCCGCGCCAAGCAGACGGTAAAGCAGACCCAGATCTTCGCCGGCGGCGTGGATAACCACTTGCGTGTCCGTCAGCAGCCGCCGGCAAGGATCCCAGTCGGTTACGGCAAGTGGATCGACCACGAAGCAGCCGGATTCAACGCCGAATTGAAGCAGACCTACCTTGGCGTAAAATGTTCTGGTACGGATAAATTCCGTGTCCAGTCCGATGGCCGGCAACTCACCCCAGAGCGAACACAGTTCCCCGAAGCGGGCATTGTCCGTGACGTATTCGTAATTCGCGGCGGCGCCATTCATTGCATCAGGCGCGCTTCATGTTGGTACGCCCGGAAAAGGCATGCGCCAGCGTGCCGCCATCGGTGTATTCAAGTTCTCCGCCAACGGGAACGCCATGGGCGATTCTCGACACCGAGGCTTTCGCGTCGCGGAGTTGTTCGGCGATATACCATGCCGTGGCGTCGCCTTCCACGGTGGCATTGCAAGCCAGGATCACTTCCTCGAATCCGCCTTCGGCAACACGGTCGAGGAATAATTGAATACCGAGCTGTTCCGGACCGATGCCGTCGATCGGCGACAGATGGCCCATCAGCACGAAGTAAACGCCGCGGTAGGCGCCGGCCTGTTCGATCGCCAGCACATCCGCCGGTGATTCCACCACGCAACAGAGTTTTGGATCCCGCGACGGATTGCCGCATATGCCGCAAACAGTTTCCTCGGTAAGATTGCGGCAGCGGCTGCAATTGCCAATTTTCTCCAGCGCGCCGGCCAATACTTCGCTTAGCCGCTGCCCACCCTGCCGATTTCTTTCCAGCAGATGCAGACTCATGCGCTGAGCCGATTTCCGCCCTACTCCCGGCAGGCAGCGGAAAGCTTCGATCAATTCCTCGATCAATGGACTCGAATTCATGGGCGCGACCTAGAACGGAAACTTGAAACCTTCCGGCAGACCACCAAAGCCTGCCATGCCGCGCATAGCCTGCTGGCCTTCAAGCTCGATCTTGCGTACCGCGTCATTGATCGCCGCGCAAATCAGATCTTCCAGAATTTCCTTGTCCTGGCGCGGCAGCGCGTCGTCGATTTCCACCGCTATCGCATCGAAGCGCCCGTTCATGCGAACTTTCACCGCTCCGGCCCCGGCCTGGCCTTCCACCACCAGCGCACCCAGATCCTGTTTGGCCTGCTCCATTTTGTCCTTGAGCTGTTTCGCCTGCTTCATCAGTTCATTAAAATCGGTCATTTATCACCTCGCCCTGACAACGGGCTTACGCTTTCCCTGAGCACCTTGCCGGAAAAGTGTTTTAGCATTTGCTGCACATTTCGATCTTTTTCAAACTTTGCGACAAGACCATCGGCCGGCTCAGTGTCCAGCTCGGGCTTGCCATTGCCCCCGTTTATCGGCGCGGCTCGCGCGATGCCCTCCCGCGCCTCCACGGCAGCCGCCGCCGGTTCGGCAGGCGCGGCGGCTTCGCTATTTTTCGCCGGCGAACGCTGATCTCGCTCCGGCGCGGCGGCTTCGCCATTTTTCGCCGGCGATTGCTGATCTCGCTCCGGCGCGGCGGCTTCGCCATTTTCCGCCGGCGAATGCTGATCTTGCTCCGGCGCGGCGCCGGTCGTTCCGGAATCACTCTGCCCCGCGACCGGTATTACGGGCTCGGGAGCGAATACGAGCATTCGCAACAACAGCATCTCAAATGCCGCGCGCGCATCTCCCGGCAAGGCGAGCTCATCCCGGCCCTTGTTGCCGATCTGGTAATAGAGCTGAAGATCTTCGGCACTGAATTTACCCGCCAATTGGAGAATTTCCTGCCGGTCCCCCAGGTTGTTATCGATCGCCGCGGGAAAAGCCTGTGCGATCGCCAGGCGATGCAAGGTGGAAAGCAGGCTGTCGAGAGTCTGGGAGTAGTCCGGAATCTGACCGGCCAGATTTTCGGAAATTTCAAGTACTGCTCGCAGATTCGCCGCAGCCATCGCTTCTAACAACGCCAATACTTGCCGCTGGGGCGGGATGCCCAGCATTTCCACTACGGCTTCGGCGCCGATACTGCCCTGACAATAGGAAATCGCCTGATCGATCAGGGTCAGCGCGTCGCGCATGCTGCCGCCGGCGGCCGCAGCAATCTGCCAGAGAGCGTCCGGTTCATGGGCGATCTGCTCTTGCTCCAATACCGGCCCCAGATATTTCACGATCGTATTCGGGCTAAGGTTCTTGAGATTGAACTGCAGGCAGCGAGAAAGAATCGTCACCGGCAGTTTTTGCGGATCGGTGGTGGCGAACAGGAATTTTACGTGTTCCGGCGGTTCTTCCAGCGTTTTCAGCAAGGCATTGAAGCTGTGGGTGGACAGCATGTGTACTTCATCTATCAGATAGACTTTGAAACGCGCTCGGGCCGGAGCGAATTGCACGTTTTCCAGCAGTTCCCGGGTATCTTCCACCTTGGTGCGCGAGGCGGCGTCGATTTCATAGAGATCGAGCATGCGGCCTTGATTGATTTCGAGGCAGGCGCCACAGTTGCCGCAGGGATTCGAACTGACGCCCTGTTCGCAATTGAAGCATTTGGCCAGAATACGGGCCAGAGTCGTCTTGCCGGTTCCCCGGGCGCCGGTAAAGAGATAGGCATGATGGAGGCGCTGCCTATCGAGCGCATTGATCAGCGTCTTGAGAACATGCTCCTGGCCGGCAACCTGGCTAAAATTGCCTGGCCGCCATTTCCTGGCGAGTACCTGGTAGCTCATGCTGGCCTATCGTCGCATCGCCGTCCGGCCGAATGCGAACAAATTACGGGATTTCCCCGGTACCCCCGCGCGGGGAGTTTTTCGCTTGCGAATTGAGTGGTAGCCCTTGCCAGCCACGCCACGGCACATGCATCAGTTACTACCGTTGCTCCCTTCCGGGCCTGGCGGGGTTCATAACCTGTCATTGCGCGGGGACCGGCAAGAGTTACCATGGGGAATACTATCACGACCTTGGCGTAGATGGCTTCGATCCGTCACCGCCGGGCCAGGGAGTGTGCAGCGGACGCTGTAAATACGGTCCAGCCGCCAAGCACAGCTTGGCGTCGTTCCGACTGCGCATGAAGCTGCGCTTCATAAACGCTTGCCTACACCCCTGTACGCTTCGGGCTCGACATCCTGTCTCGCACGCCCGCTGCACACTCCCTGACCCGACGGCGACTCACGTTGTGCAGACACACGCCCACTTCCGGCCCCTCCCCTTGTCATTCTGCGCGTAGCGAAGCGGAGTCGCAGAATCTGCCTGGGTCTCGCACCACCCCAAAGAGATTCCGCGACAAAATGGCAGGATTGCCATTTTGGACGGCGTGTAACGCCGCCCCACAGGGGCGAGGGGCATGGATGCCCCGAGTCACTTCGCGCGGAATGACAGGGGTCAGGCAGGTAGGGCAGCGAATTGAGGTTTCTGGTACAAGATGCTCAAGAAGCCGTGGACTTGCGGCGGTGGCGCCGTTTATTCTCCCAACGAGTGGAAAAAGGGCTGGAGCTATGTCCGGGAAATGGTTGACGGCAAGATTACTCTTGCTGGCGTTGGGATCGGGGGTGGCCGGGTTCGGGATGGCCCAGGGTACGCCCTTCGATAGGCAGGTAACGCCTACCCAGCCATTCACGATACAGACCTTTGGGATCGATGAGGTTTTGGTTACGCCGGTGGCGACCGGGTTGGCGAATCCGTTCGATATGGCTTTTCGCGGCAATGGCGACATTCTCGTTACCGAGCGTTATACGGGAAAGCTCAGGGTGGTCCGGGACGGGCGGCTGCTTGAGAACGACTTGTCCGGCTTGCCGGAAGCGTATTCGGGTGAGTTCAGGGCCGGGCTGATGGCGGTTGAGGTGCATCCCGAAAACGACAGTATCGTCTATCTGACGTATACCAAGCCGATCGTGGTTGACGGTGAGCCGGAACGGACCGTGGCTCTGCTAAGAGCCCGCATTGTCGAGGACAGGCTTGCGGACGTCGAGGAAATCTTCGCGGCAAAGGGCCTCGACCGCGGCATAGCGGCTTCTCAATTGCTGTTCACGCCCGACGGGAAGTTGCTGATGTCCATCGGCGGCGCCTATGTGTATGCGGGCACCGGAGAATACGCCCAGGATCCGGCAATCCATTACGGCAAATTGTTGCGCCTGAACGATGACGGTTCGGTTCCAGCCGGCAATCCGTTTGTTGCGAACGGAGAATACCTGCCCGAGGTCTACACCGTAGGCCACCGCAACATCATCGGCCTTGCCTGGCATCCGGAAACGGGAGAATTGTGGGCTACGGAAAACGGGCCCCAGGGCGGCGACGAGGCAAATGTCATCAGGGCCGGTGAAAATTACGGCTGGCCGATCGTTTCCTACAGCCGCCAATATCGCGGCGACCGCGTTTCCGAGCGTCCATGGGACACCCGCTTCGTCGATCCGGAAGTTATCTGGTGGCCGTCGATCGCACCCGCATCGATGATTTTCTATTCCGGCGACAAGCTGCCCGAATGGCAGGGAAACATGCTGGTCGGCTCAATGATGGAAGGCCGAATCCCCGGCACGGGACATATCGAACGGATCGTATTCAATAGTCGCGGTCAGGAAATCCGCCGCGAAAGCCTTCTCCGTCAATTGAATTCCAGAGTCACCGGCGTAGCCCAAGGCCCCGACGGTTATCTCTACGTCCTGCTGGACGAGGAAAATGGCGCCCTTTTGCGCCTGGGGAGCGCTCAGCAGAAATAAAGGCTCAAAACGTCCCCTAGGCTCCGGTCGATTTCTGTCGGTTTCTGTATATTTTATGGAGCCGTGCGGCACTCCATTTTCCGAATCAGTTTGCCAGTGAATTTTCGATTTTTACTGAGAAGATTTTTGTTCTTGACCAATTCTATACCCATTGGGGAAAGAATCTCGCTTTTGGATTCGCTACCCACTGAGTAGCCAATTGCAAGCGTATTGAAATTTAATACCCAGTGGGTACCAAATTCCCAACTCACGTGCGAAATCAATAGTGATAGCGGCATTGCGCGATCAGAAGCCTATCGGCTTCGACGCGATACACGAGGCGGTGTTCGCGGTTTAGACGTCGTGACCACCAGCCCGACAGCGACCCTTTCAATGGTTCGGGCTTTCCCGTTCTGCTAAAGGGCGTCCGCGAACATTCCTTGATGAGATCGTTTAGCCTGGACAGCAACTTTTGATCGAACTGTTGCCAGTGGAGGCAATCCTCCCAGGCCTTTTCATGAAATACGATCTTCACTCAATGAGGGTGTGTTCTTCGCCTTTGCCTGCGTCAAGTTCTGCAATGGCGGTGCGCAGCCTTTCCGAATTCCCGGGGCTGCGTAAAAGATAGCTTGTCTCTTCGTAGGAGGCGAAATCGTCCAGAGCAATGAGTACGACGGCAGACTTGCCGCCGCTTCGTGTGATCAGCACAGGTTCGTGGTCGCTAGCCACATCGTTAATCATTGCGGACAGATTGCGGCGAAGTTCGGTAACGGATGTAGTCTTCATGTCAAAAATGTACTTGATAACGTACACGAATGCAGTAACCATGGGTATTTGGCGGTGAGAGAGGGATTCGAACCCTCGATGCCTTTCGACATACACACTTTCCAGGCGTGCTCCTTCGACCACTCGGACATCTCACCGAATTCGGTATTGTTTGCCTGCGCTTGCTTCTACGACCTCTTGATCAGTCCTTTCGTTCCGGTTGTTACTGTCTGGCGTCGCGCCCCATCAAATCTTCCGGCAAAACGGGATTACTGCTCCGATAGACATTGATTTCGAGCCCGCCGCGCCGGAGAAAATGCATCGACAAGTTCAGACGCTCCGGTTCGCAGACCCGAATGATGTCATGAAACGCCCGTTCGGCGCATCGTTCGTGCCAGGCTGCGTGACTGCGGTAAGCGCACAGATACGATAGCAGCCCCGCCTCATCGATCTCCCGGCCGCTATAGGCGATAGTTACGCTTGCCCAGTCCGGTTGCCCGGTCACCGGACAAATTGAACGGAACAATTCAGTGCGTATTTTCCTGTCGCTGACCCTGTTCGCGCCGGTTACCAGCAGGCTTGTGTCGGGGCCGTCACCGGCCGCGGAAACGGCATGATGGTCGATCAGCGAAAAGTCGGCCAGCCGACAGTCGTCCGGGTAGGTAGTCAGACCCCAGATACGCACGTCGGGATTGGCGCCGCAGCATGCCGCCAGATCTGTGCGAATCAGTTCGGCGGCCTGGTCCGAATTCTCGAACCGTTCCTGATTCAGTCCGGCCAGATACAGTTTCAGCGATTTCGATTCCACCATGTTCGGCGAATCCGCGGGAAAAATCAGTTCGCCGATAAAGACATCGGGATTGCCCTCGGCGTCGAGCCAGGACAACTCGTACGCCCGCCAATGGTCCAGCCCGTGAACGATGCGATCTTCAGTGTCGGCGACCCGCTCGCGGGGAATGGGATGCAGCAACTCGGGGGAGTACTTCTCAGGCGTCGGAACGCGTCTGCCAAGATGGCTTTCAGTCATGATTCAACTCCTGATGCCGGTTCCCCTGCGCAACAGCCAGATACATGCGCCGAACAACAGGGCGGCAAACAGGACCAGCATTGCGAAAGCCCAGGCAACGTCGATGTCGGATGTGCCGAGAATGCCGTAGCGGAAGGTATTCACCATATAGAAAATCGGATTCAACCGGGAAACGAGTTGCCAGAATGGCGGCAGCAATTCGATCGAATAGAATACTCCACCGAGATAGATCAACGGCGTCAGCACGAAAGTCGGAATAATCGATACGTCGTCGAAATTATTGGCGAACACGGCATTGATGAAGCCGCCTAGCGAGAACACCAGTGAAGTGAACAGCACCACGCCGACCGTGATCGAAAGACTGTAGAGCGGCAAATCGGCGAAAAAAAGCGAAACGAGCGTAACGATGAAACCAACGCAAAGGCCGCGCGCCATGCCGCCGACGACAAATCCGGAAAGAATGACGTAGTTGGGAATCGGCGCCACCAATAATTCCTCGACGCTGCGCTGGAATTTCTGGCTGAAAAACGAAGACACCACGTTGGAATAGGAGTTCTGGATGACCGCCATCATGATCAGACCCGGCACGATGAATTCCATGTAGCGGTAACCGCCCATCTCGCCGATCCTGCTGCCGACCAGATTGCCGAAGATCACGAAATACAGCGATATCGTGATGACGGGTGGCAACATGGTCTGCGACCAGATGCGCATGAATCGCCGCACTTCCTTGATGACGATGGTTTCGAAGGCTATGAGCTTGTGATTCGTATACATCAGCCACTCCCGTTTCCGCTTTCCCGCAAGCGCGACAGGAACAATTGCTCGAGCCGATTGGCCTTGTTGCGCATACTGAGAATGCGGATGCCGAGGCGGTCGAGTACGGCGATCGCGCTATTGATGTCGCGACCCCCGGACACCACGGCTTCGATACTGTGGGAATCCACCTTGCGCAGAACCAAACCGGGCTCTTTGTGTTCCAGATCGGCATCAAGATCGTGTTCGGTGTCAAGAATGTAAGCATGTACATCGAGTTCAAGCAGCAGTTTCTTCATGCTCGTGTTCTCGATGATGTTCCCTTCGTCGATGATCGCGATATTGCGGCAAAGTTGCTCGGCTTCCTCGAGATAGTGCGTAGTAAGCACAATGGTCGTCCCCGAACTATTGATATCGAGCAGAAAGTCCCACATCGACCTCCGCAGTTCGATATCGACCCCGGCGGTGGGCTCGTCGAGAATCAGCAGCCGCGGCTCGTGTACCAGGGCCCGGGCGATCATCATGCGGCGCTTCATGCCTCCGGAAAGCAATCGCGAACGAGTGTCGCGCTTTTCCCACAGGCCTAACTGCTTCAGATATTTTTCCGCTCGATGTACCGCCAGTTTGCGCGGCAGACCGTAATAGCCGGCCTGGGTCATGACGATATCGGCCACTTTTTCGAACTGGCTGAAGTTTATTTCCTGGGGCACGACCCCCAGATCGAGCTTGGTCTGATAGAGATGCGTATCGACATCGCGGCCGAAGATCCGCACATCTCCGCCGGTTCGCCTGACCAGCGTGGAAAGTATGCCGATGAAAGTGGACTTGCCGGCCCCGTTCGGGCCGAGCAGCGCGAAGAAATCACCCTGCTCTATCTCCAGCGAAACTCCCTTCAGCGCGGCGACGCCACTGGCGTACACCTTTTCCAGCTTGCTGACGGATATGGCTATGGTCATGGGATCTTGTCGCTTTCGGATGCGTTGCCGGTCGCGAATGCAAAAAACCCGGCTGCCGCCGGGTTTTCGCAATTGGCGTCCCCTAGGGGTTTCGAACCCCTGTTGCCGGGATGAAAACCCGGTGTCCTAGGCCTCTAGACGAAGGGGACATTTCCGGTCGGCTGCCACCGTCGCGGAAAGCGGTGGATTCTAATGAAGCTTGCCGCTTGCAGTCAAGAACCCGCGTGCACTTCTCTTGACCGGTTCAAGTCTCTGTGACATGCTCATTCGTCCTGCAACTTTTGTGGAGGCGTTCCGTGGGCGATCGGGAATACGAGAACTCCGACCTCGAAATTGATCAGAAGCTGGTCACGGAAGGCAGCTTGCAACTTGCCGGGGAGATACAAGTGTTGGAAGCCTGGCTGCGAGAACTCGATGCCTCCGATGAGGAAAACGAGGATATACTCGCGGTTCGCAAGTCCTACAACGATATGCTGCGCAGCAGAAGGGAAATGTTGAGCACGCTCGAAAAACAAGCCCGATAATCCAAGCTTCCGCAAGCAAAATTCAATCGGCGCCGCTGATGCTGTCAAGGGAACAGGCTTCCGCCATGCTGTCGCTGCAAGCGGAAATGAACCAGAGAATCGATCCCGGCTGGGTGACGGCGGCTTACCCCTATCTCAGAGCGGTCATCGTCGAAGGCGCTGAAGCGATCGAACATCACGGCTGGAAATGGTGGAAGAAGCAGGAGCGCGATGTCGCCCAGTTACAGATGGAACTGGTGGATATCTGGCATTTCCTTTTGTCCGAGGTACTGCTGCGCGAGCTTGGCGATCACGAGCAGGCGTTGGCGTCGCTGATGCGATCGCTGAATGCGGAACCGACAGCCGCCGGTATCGAATTTGACGGCAATTCCTGCCGTCTTGAACAATTGGATCTGCTGGAAAAACTTGAACTGTTAATCGGCCTTTGCGCGAGCCGCCGAGTCGAGCTTGCCGTGTTTGAGTCGATCTTGCGTGATTGCGATATGGATTGGCTCGATCTCTATCGTCAGTATGTCGGCAAGAACGTTCTCAATATGTTTCGCCAGGATCATGGATACAAAGAGGGGTCCTACCGGAAGCTCTGGTCCGGCCGCGAGGACAATGAGTTTCTGGCGGAAATTATCGAGTCCACCGACCCGGAACAGCCGGCCTATCGTGAATTGGTATATGCGGAACTTGCGAAGCGCTATCCGAGCTAGCCATCGCCGCTAGCCCCGCGATGCAAGCTGCCGTTATCGATAGTATGCGTTTTCGCGATAGGAGTGGTCGGTTACGTCGCGAACTTCCTTCAACTGCGGTATCTGTGACAGCAACGTGTTTTCCACCCCTTGCTTGAGCGTCACGTCAACCATGCCGCAGCCCTGGCAGCCGCCGCCGAACCTGAGCACGGCGATATTTTCCTCGAAAACTTCCTCCAGCGAGACATGTCCGCCATGAGCGGCAAGGCCTGGATTGATCTCGTTGTAGAGTATGTAATTGACTCGATCTTCGATCGAACTGTCTTCCGAGATTTTGGGCAGACGGGAATTGGGCGCCTTGATCGTCAGTTGACCGCCCATGGAGTCCTTGGCGAAATCCACCACCGCATCTTCCAGGAAAGATATGCTCGGCTGATCGATATAAGCCTTGAAGCCCTCATACGCCTTCTCCACGTCGTCGGACTTCCATTCGCCGGGCCGGCAATAGGAAATGCAGGTCTCGGCCTGGGGGGTCCCGGCATCCAGAATAAAAATCCGCACGCCGATACCCTCGCAGTCCTGCTTGGCGAGCAATTCGGCCAAATATTCCTGCGCCGCTTCGGTGATGCTGATCATGTAATCGATTTCCCCAAGGTTCGCGCCACGATTCGGTGGATATTCTAACTCATTGCCACTATGCTGGAAACGATCAGTGAATTTCGTTATATATTTTCGATTCAAATACAAGGAGGCAGGCAATGGCGGCATATGTCGTAATCGAAGCAATCATCAAAGACAGCGATAAATTCGCGAACTACGCACAACACGCACCCGAACTCGTATCCCGTTTCGGCGGCGAATATCTGTCTGCCCGGAGCGAAACCGAGGGCCTGGAAGGCGATTGGGATAACTTGCGCCTGGCCATTCAACGCTGGCCGGATATGGCGAGCGCCCGGCGTTTCTGGAACTCCCAGGAATACGCGGAATTGAAGAAGTTGCGTGAAGGCTCGGGGGATTTTCGCGTGGTGCTGCTGGACGGCAGCGAGCCGTAATCACTGGTGGAATCCGTATAGCAAACCGCCTTGTTCAGCAAGCCCATGGATAAAGAGGCGGGGCTTCTTTACCAGGTCGACGAACGACCTCCGGTTGGCTTGACTGTCGGGCTTGGTCTTCAGTTCGCGATATTGAACCTCGGCGGAATACTGCTTGCTCCCACAATCGTTTATCGAATTGCCGGAGCGGACGAGGCGACGCTTGCCTGGGTGGTTTTTGCCACGCTTCTCATCACCGGCGCTATTGCCGTGCTGAACGCTTTCCCCCTGGGCCGCTTCGGCGCCGGTTATGTACTGCTGACGGGCGCCGCGCCGGCAGCGGTTACCGTAAGTATCGACGCCATTGCCGCCGGAGGAGCGGCATTGCTGGCGTCTTTGATGTTCGCATCGGCGCTGTTTCAACTGGTTTTCTCATATTGGATTTCGATGTTTCGGCGCATCATTACGCCGGTGGTTTCAGGAACCATCATGATGCTGCTTCCCGTGCCTATCATGCCGATTGCCTTCCGCAGCCTGACTGATGTTCCAGCCGGCATGCCGCAGTCGGCCGGACTTGCTTGCGCCCTGACGACGCTGGTTCTGATGATCCTAGTCGTACTCAAGGGTACGCGCAAGCTGCTCCCCTGGAATCCGCTTATTGGTATTTGCGGCGGAGCGGTTGTTGCCGGCTTTCTGGGTTTTTACGACTTTGAACAGGTCATGCAAGCTTCGTGGGTCGGCCTGCCTCCCGCCGCCTGGACCGTACCGGCGATCGATGTCGGTGCGTCGTTCTGGGCGCTGCTGCCGGCGTTTATGCTGATAACGATGTCTGGCACGATCAGCACCATAAGTTCCTCGCTGGCGATTCAGGACGTATCCTGGCGCAAGTCACGCGCGCCGGATTTGCGCGCCACGCAAGGCGCGGTCGCGGCCAACGCCGCCGCCAATTTTCTGGCCGGCCTCGGCGGCTCGGTGCTGCATTGGGCGCGGCCGACTACTGTCTCGATGACCAAACTTACAGGGATAGGTTCGCGATGGGTAGGATTGGCCTTCGGCGGGATTCTGGCGGCGTTCGCGTTTCTGCCCAAGATCAGCGCATTGATTCTGGCGCTGCCGGCGGCCGTGTTGTCGGCGTACCTGGTGGTCATACTCGCCACGGTCTTCGTGACCGGCGCCAGGATGGTCGTCGCGGCCGGCCTTGATCATCGCCAGATGATGATCGTGGGACTGTCGTTCTGGATCGGCATAGGCTGCCAATACGGATTGCTGCTGCCCGATATCCTGCCCGAATTCGCGGGCGGCGTACTGGCAAACGGACTCGCTTCGGGCGGGATGTCGGTAATTCTGCTGACCGCGATGCTTGAATTTTCGTCGGGACGACGGCGCAAACTCGAAACCGATCTTGATATATCTCGCCTGCCGGCGTTGCGCGAATTCATTAGCCGATTCGCGGCCGATTATAGCTGGCCGGCGGCGATGATCGATCGCTTGGAAGCCGTTGCCGAAGAAACGCTGTTGACCCTGAACACGGAACAGCCAGGAAAGAAAAAACCACGGCGTCTGAAAGTGATCGCCCACCGGGAAGGCGGCGCGGCAATAATCGAGTTTATTGCGAAGTCAGGCGACAGCAACATCGAAGACCGGATTTCCCTTCTGGGTGATATCGGTCCAGGGCAACAGCTTGAACGCGAAGTTTCCCTGCGCCTGTTGCGCCATCTCGCCCAGGAAGTACGTCACCGGCAATATCACGACATGGATTTCGTGACGGTACGCGTTGAACTTCCGCAATCCAATACC
This sequence comes from uncultured Pseudohongiella sp., assembly GCA_951812715.1. Taxonomy (GTDB): domain Bacteria; phylum Pseudomonadota; class Gammaproteobacteria; order Pseudomonadales; family Pseudohongiellaceae; genus UBA9145. Next base: position 363,650 of record OX638323.1, read on the forward strand.
GGGGGCTGACGCGGGCAAGGTTCCATGAAGGCAAGCAGGTTATCTACCTGCCTGGATGCGGGCCAGGCCGTCGATTCTGGAGTTAGCAAGCGGCGCTTTCATTGATCCAGGCGTAAGTTTAGTCGAACTTGAACTCGATCAAGCGGCATTTGAAACCGTTCAGGCGCGGATGGACAACGAAAGTCAGACCCCATTCGCAAGGGTAGCGGCGACCGCATCTTTACCTGCACGATTCCGCATCTCCGCGAAAACTCTCATTTGCTTGACCGGATCAAGTTCCGCTTGAGCCGACCGCCCGCTTACCGCGGACTTCCCTGCCGGGCTTCGCGCACCCGCGCCAGCGCGTTCTGCTAGAATTATCGCCTTTTTCCGGCGGCTCCCGGCCATGCAGAAATCCATTACTTGCAGGAATCTGGAACAGATTCTTGCCACGCGCATCATGGTTCTCGATGGCGCCATGGGCACCATGATCCAGGCGCACAAACTCGGTGAAGCTGATTATCGCGGTGCGCGTTTCCGCGACTGGCCGGTCGATCTCGGCGGAAATAACGACCTGCTCAATCTTACCCGGCCGGAGTTGATCAAGGATATTCATCGCGCTTACCTGGAAGCCGGCGCCGACATCGTCGCAACCAATACCTTCAACTCCAGCCGTTGCTCCCAGGCCGATTATCGCTTGCAGGGTCTACACCGCGAATTGAATCTCGCCGGCGCCAGGCTCGCGCGGGCCGCCTGCGATGAGTTGGGCGCGCGCACGCCGGAGCGTCCGCGTTACGTTGCGGGCGTTATCGGCCCGACCAGCAAAACCGCGTCGATTTCGCCTGATGTCAACGATCCCGGATTTCGAAACACTTCCTTCGATGAACTGGCCGAGGATTACGCCATCGCCATAGCAGCACTGGTAGACGGCGGCGCCGATCTGCTGCTGGTCGAAACCTCGTTCGATACCTTGAACGCGAAAGCGGCAATCTACGCCTGTCTGGAATATTTTGATCAATCCGGCCGACGTCTGCCATTGCTGATCTCCGGCACGATCACCGACGCCAGCGGGCGCACTCTGTCCGGTCAGACCGTCGAAGCTTTTCTCAATTCAGTGTTGCACGCCCGGCCGCTTGCGGTCGGTTTCAACTGCGCTCTTGGCGCGGAACAACTTGCGCCCCATGTAGAAGAAATTTCCCGGCTCGCGCCGGTGCGCGTCACCACGCACCCGAATGCCGGTCTGCCCAATGAATTCGGCGAGTACGATCAGACTCCCGCGCAAATGGCCGCCATAATTGGCGATTTCGCGCTCCGGGGCCTGATAAACATCGTCGGCGGCTGCTGCGGTACGACACCCGCTCATATTCGCGCAATTGCCGACGCCGTAGCCGGATTGAGTCCACGCGAACTTCCCAAAATCGCGCCGGCCTGCCGTCTCGCGGGACTCGAACCGCTCAATATCAACGCCGATTCGCTGTTCGTGAATATCGGCGAACGCACCAATGTCACCGGCTCGGCCCGCTTTGCCCGCCTCATTCGCGATGAGAACTACGAGCAAGCGCTCGAAGTCGCCCTGGAACAAGTTGCCGCGGGCGCCCAGATTATCGACATCAACATGGACGAAGGTATGCTCGATTCACTGGCGGCCATGGAGAAATTCATCAAGTTGATCGCCGCCGAACCGGAAATCTGCCGCGTTCCATTGATGATCGATTCTTCCCGCTGGGAAGTGATCGAAGCAGGGCTGAAATGCGTTCAGGGCAAATCCGTGGTCAATTCCATTAGCCTCAAGGACGGCGAGCAAGCCTTTCTCGACAAGGCCGCGCTATGCCGCAAACACGGCGCCGCGGTTATCGTCATGGCCTTCGACGAAGCCGGTCAGGCAGATTCGCTTGCGCGAAAGATCGAGATTTGCGAACGCTCCTACAAATTGCTGCGGGCAAAGCTGGATTTTCCCGCCAATGACATTATCTTCGACCCCAATGTGTTCGCGGTCGCCACCGGCATTGAGGAGCACAACAATTACGCCGTCGATTTCATCGAATGCTGCCGCTCGATCCGCGCAAACCTGCCAGGCGCGCTGGTCTCCGGCGGCATCAGCAATGTGTCGTTCTCTTTTCGCGGCAACAACGTCGTGCGCGAAGCTATCCATTCCGTATTCCTGTATCACGCGATCCGCGCCGGGCTTTCCATGGGCATCGTCAACGCCGGCCAGCTTACGGTCTACGACAGCATAGCGCCGGCCTTGAAGGAGGCGGTGGAAGACGTGATTCTGAATCGTTCGCCCGATGCTACTGAAACTTTGATGAAACTGGCGGGTGAAACCAACGGTGAAACAAGAATTTCGCCGGAAAAGGAGCTGGAATGGCGCGGCCGGCAAGTGAACGACCGGCTGTGTCATGCGCTGGTCAAAGGCATCAATCGCTTTATCGAGGAAGACGTCGAAGAAGCCCGCGTACAGGCGCATCGCCCCATTGAAGTAATTGAAGGGCCATTGATGGACGGCATGAACGAAGTCGGCGACCTGTTCGGCGCCGGCAAAATGTTCCTGCCTCAGGTGGTGAAAAGCGCTCGCGTCATGAAGCAGGCGGTGGCTTATCTGTTGCCATTCATGGACGCGGAACAGGATTCCGCCGACCACCGCAACAAGGGTACGATTCTGCTCGCCACCGTCAAGGGAGACGTGCACGATATCGGCAAGAACATCGTCGGCGTTGTGCTCGGCTGCAACAACTACAAGGTGATCGACCTGGGCGTCATGGTGAGTTGCGAGCGAATTCTCGAGGCCGCCCGCAAGGAGCGGGCCGACATGATCGGCTTGAGCGGACTGATTACGCCGTCACTCGACGAAATGGTGCATGTGGCAAAGGAAATGCAGAGACATGAATTTAGCATTCCCTTGCTGATCGGCGGCGCGACGACATCCAAGGCTCATACGGCGGTAAAGATCGAACAGCATTACCGCAACGATCAGGCCGTCTATGTGCCCGACGCCTCGCGTTCGGTTGCCGTTGTCGGCTCATTGCTGAACCCGCGGGCAAAGCCTGATTTTTGCGGCAGGCTGAAGCAGGAATATGAACAAATTCGCGAACGCAGCGGAAAACGCGGAGCGCGCAGGCAGTTGCTCGATTACGCCGAGGCCAATCGCCGGTCATTGATAACGCAATGGGAAAGCGCCGAAATCATCACCCCGGTCCTTGCCGGCAACCATGTGATCCGGGATTACCCGCTAACGGAATTGCTTGACTATATCGACTGGACGCCATTCTTCATCACCTGGGGATTGGCGGGCAAATATCCGGCGATCCTGGGTGATTCGAAAATCGGCGAATCCGCCCGCGAGTTGTTCGATGACGCGCGGCGGTTGCTGGACCGCATCATCGGCGAAGATCTGCTGACCGCTGGCGCCGTGCTGGGAATTTGGCCGGCCAACCGCGCCGGCAGCAATGATGTGCGCGTGTACGGAACCGGCGGCGCGGAATTGGCCACCTTTCACTTCCTGCGGCAGCAGGCAATCAGGGAAGATGGGAAACCGCAATTATGTCTGGCGGACTACATCGCGCCGGAATCGAGCGGCAGGAACGATTATCTGGGTGGATTCGCGGTTGCCATCGACGGCGCCGATAAACTCGCCGCCGGCTTTGAAGCCGAGGGTAACGACTATCAGGCGATCATGGCCAAGGCTCTTGCCGACCGCCTCGCCGAAGCCCTGGCCGAGCGCCTGCATGAGCGGGCGCGCCGTGAGTACTGGGCGTACCGGCCGGAAGAATCGCTGCCCCGGGAAGACCTGTTCAAGGAACGCTATCAGGGTATCCGCCCTGCTCCCGGCTACCCGGCCTGCCCCGACCATAGCGAAAAAAACACGCTGTTCCGCCTGTTGAACGCCACCGAGGCTATTGGCGTCAAGCTTACCGAGAACTATGCCATGTTGCCGGCCGCCAGCGTGTCGGGCTGGTATTTCGCGCATCCGCTATCGAAGTATTTCCCGGTCGGCAAGATTACCGAAGAACAGGCGGCGGACCTTGCTGCGCGCAAGAATTTCGACGCGCGAACCATGCGTCGTCTGCTCGCGCCCAATCTCGATTGAGCCCGACCCGACTTACAAAGGTAATCCGCTTTTATTACAATAGCCGGTCGTTTTCTGGCCGGCTGGAGCCGTTACGCTTTCATGTACGTTTATGACCAATATGACCACCAGATGCTTGCCGAACGGGTGGAGCAGTTTCGTGATCAGACCGACCGCTATCTCGCGGGCAAGCTGAGTGATGCCGAGTTTTTGCCGCTGCGCTTGCAGAACGGCCTGTACATCCAACGCCTGGCGCCCATGTTACGGGTGGCGATCCCTTATGGACTGCTCTCCTCGCGTCAACTTCGCAAACTTGCACTGATCGCCCGGGAATACGATAAGGGCTACGGACATCTCACCACGCGCCAAAACATACAGTTCAATTGGCCGGAACTGGCCGAAACGCCCGATATTCTCACTCATCTGGCGGAAGTCGAAATGCATGCGATCCAGACTAGCGGCAATTGCATCCGCAATGTCACCACCGATCATTATGCCGGGGTCGCGGCGGACGAAGTCGAAGATAGTCGGCCCTGGTGTGAAATCATCCGTCAATGGTCGACCTTTCACCCGGAATTCGCCTATCTGCCGCGCAAGTTCAAGATTGCCGTCTGCGGCACGCCGGCGGATCAGGCGGCAACCCAGGTGCACGATATCGGGGTCTACCTGATCCGGTTGGAAAATGGCGAAATCGCCTTCCGCATACTCGCCGGCGGCGGCCTGGGCCGCACGCCGGTCATCGGCCAGGTGATATTCGAGCACGTCGAAAAACGGCATTTGCTGACCGCGCTCGAAGCAATCATGCGGGTATACAACCGCGAAGGCCGCCGGGACAACAAATACAAGGCTCGCATCAAGATTCTCGTGCGCGAGACCGGGATCGACGAATTCCGTGAGAAAGCGCACGCCGAATGGGAACGCATCAAGGGGTCGACGCTGACGCTGACAGATGCGGAAATCGAGCGTTGCCAAGCGTTTTTCGTCGATCCGGATTACGTCCGGCGCCTGAACGGTTCCGCTACCCTGAAAGAAAAACTGCATGGCGATGCGGATTTTGCCCGCTGGCATCGGCGCAATGCGCGCGCGCATAAACAGCCCGGCTATGCCATTGTCACCATCAGCCTGAAGCAGACCGGCGTCGCGCCGGGAGACATCACCGACCGGCAAATGGAATTCATCGCCGATCTGGCGGACAAGTACAGCTTCGGCGAGGCCAGAATCAGCCATAAGCAGAACATCATTCTGGCGGATGTGGAACAACGCAAGCTCCACGAACTATGGCGGGAATTGTCCACGCAATCGCTGCATACGGCGGCGCTGGGCTTGCTCACCGACATCATCTGCTGTCCGGGCGGCGATTTCTGCGCGCTTGCCAACGCCAAATCGATTCCTGTCGCCGAGGAAATTCAGCGTTACTTCGAAGACGCCGCGGAACTTGAGGAAATCGGTGATCTGCAACTGAATATTTCCGGCTGCATGAACGCCTGCGGCCACCATCATGTCGGCAATATCGGCATCCTCGGCGTCGACAAGAAAGGCGAGGAGTTCTACCAGGTTTCCATCGGCGGCTCTTCCGCGCGAGAAGCGAGCCTCGGCAAGATTCTTGGCCCCTCCTTCGCCCGCGAAGAAGTGCCCGGCGTAATGCGCACACTCGTGGACGTCTACAAGGCGGAAAGGAAGAACGGGGAAGCCTTCCTCGACACTTATCGCAGGATCGGTCACGAACCATTCAAGCAGGCGGTATATGCCGGCAATCATTAAGGACGGCGCGATCCTGACTCGCGACCGCTGGACGCTGCTGCGCGAGGCGACCGGACCGGAAGTGCTGCAAGCCGCGCCGGGACGGAGTTTTATCGTGCCGCTGGATTTCTGGCTGAGTTATCGCGCCCAAGTCGAGGAATATTGCGGCGAGACCGGCATCTGGCTCGACAGCCACCAGACTCTCGAACCGATTGCGGACGTTCTGGCGAAATTTGCCGTTATTGCCTTGAATTTTCCGGTATTCGCCGATGGCCGCTCTTATAGCAATGCCAGGGAACTGCGTCAGCATTACCGGTACCAGGGGGAAATACGCGCGATTGGCGATGTAATGCGCGACCAGCTCTACTACATGTCCCGCTGCGGCTTCAACTCATTCGCCTTGCGCCACGATCAGAATTCTGAATTATGCTTGCAGGCGTTCGGGGATTTCAGCACCGGCTACCAGTCCAGCGTCAACGAACCCTTGCCGCTGTTCCGGCGGCGCGGCGGCGCACGGAAAGAATAATGGGCGCTGATTCCCTGCTTTTTTCCTTTTTCCTGATATTTACCGGCGCGACAGTGCTCTCGACGGTAGCGCTGTTTCTGCGAGTGCCGCTGCTGGTGGCCTATATTCTCGTTGGCATCGTGCTCGGTCCTTTCGGGCTGGCTTATATTTCCGATGCCTCTTTGTTGGTGGATATCGCCGAAATCGGCATTCTGTTCCTGCTTTTCCTGCTCGGACTCGATATGCAGCCGAGCAAGCTCATGCATACCTTGCGCAATACCTTCCTGATCACCTTGATCAGTTCCCTGCTGTTCATGCTGCTCGGCCTGGCAACCGGTCTGCTGTTTTCGTTCCCGTTCCAGGACAGCCTTGTACTCGGCTTCGCGATGATCTTTTCAAGCACCATTATCGGCATCAAGTTGCTGCCAACTACCGTGTTGCATCAGCGGCATATGGGGGAACTCATGGTGGGCATCCTGCTGCTGCAAGATTTTATCGCCATTTTCCTGCTAGTGTTCCTCGACCAGGGAGAACTGGAGCAAGCCGCCGTGCTAGGTACGCTGGTGGCTTTTCCCGCCCTGCTGCTACTGGCCTGGGGAGCGACACGGTTCGTTATCTTTCCTCTGATCGCCCGCTTCGACCATTTCAAGGAATACCTGTTCCTGCTTGCGATCGGCTGGTGTCTCGGCATGGCCGAAACGGCGGAACTTATAGGGCTTACCGCGGAAGTGGGCGCTTTCATCGCCGGCGTAAGTATGGCCACGAGCCCTATCTCGATGTATCTCTCCGACCGGTTGAAACCGTTGCGGGATTTCTTCCTGATCCTGTTTTTCTTTTCCCTGGGCGCGCAATTCAATATCGCCCTGGTGGACCAGTTCATTTGGCCCGCGGTGATATTGAGCGCCGTCGCCTTGAGCGTGAAACCCGTCGTTTTCCGCACCTTGCTGTTGCGCTTCAGTGAGCGCCGCGCCCTGGCCTGGGATGCCGGTTTGCGGTTAGGACAGATCAGCGAATTTTCCCTGTTGATCGCTTTCGTGGCGTTCCAGGCGGGATCGATCAGTGAAAAGGCCGCCATGACGATTCAGGGTGCGGCAATTCTGACGTTCCTGTTCTCCTCCTACTTCGTGGTAATGCTCTGCCCCACGCCTATCGCGGTAAATCCTCGTTTGCGGCGAGATTGATTCAGAGCCGCAGCAGAAATCTGCCAAGCGCCTTCCCGCGCAATATCTTGTCGAGGCTGTCGGCTAGCTGATCCAGGCTGATCTCGGTGGCGATTCGTTCCAGGCCATCGGGTTTCCAATCGGCCGCCAGCCGCTGCCACAAGGCAATTTTCTTCGCCAGCGGCGCTTCCGCCGAATCAATGCCAAGCAGATTCGCCGCGCGCAGGATGAACGGAAACACCGTGGCCGGAAACTCCGGGGATTCGACCAGTCCACAACAAGCGACACTGGCCTGATAGCGCAAACTCTTGATGACATTCGACAAGGTTACGCCGCCAACCACGTCCACGGCGCCAGCCCATTGCTGTTTCTGCATGGGCCTTGGATTGGCTTCGGACAGCACGCCGCGATCGATAATCTCGGCGGCGCCCAGCGCCTGCAACAACTCGTGACTTGCTGCCTTGCCAGTGCTCGCGGTTACCGCGAATCCCAGTTTCGCAAGCAGAGCTACCGCCATGATGCCGACGCCGCCGCTGGCGCCGGTGACGAGCACGGGACCGTCTCCCGCCTCCAGGCCATTATGGATGAGCTTTTCCACGCATTGCGCCGCGGTAAAGCCGGCGGTGCCGATGATCATGCTTTCCCGGGCGCTGACGCCTTGCGGCAGCGGAATCACCCACTTGGCCGGAACCCGGATCATTTCGGCGAAAGCGCCGGCGGTATTCATGCCAAGGTCATACCCGCTGACGATGACCTCCTGACCGACAGTCAGATGATCGGCATCCGACGCAGCCACCACGCCAGCGGCATCAACGCCCGGGGTATGGGGGTATTCGCGAGTCACGCCCCGATTGCCGCTGGCGGAAAGCGCGTCCTTGAAGTTCAGGCCGGAATAACGGACCTGCACCAGCACCTCGCCGGGAGGAAGCTGATCGACCTCGCGGCTGACTATCCGGCCGCTGAACTTGCCACTTTCGCTTTCGAAGACTTCCCAGGCTTGAAAACCGTTAGACATCGGATCCTCGCTGCTATTGCAGATTGGAATTGATCGGGGTGTTGAACCATTTCAACAGCAGCCGGTCCATGGCGGCGTACAAGGCCTTGCTCAACCTTGCGTAAGCCGGTTTGCGGATCACGTATTCGACTTCGTACACTTTGTGATCCTCGCAGGCAGCCACGATACATTCGTCGCTGGTGCTGATCTCGTCGATCAATTGCAAATCCTTTGCCTGGATGCCAACCCAGGTTTCGCCGGTGGCGATGCGCTCCAGGTCCACCACCGGACGATGATCCTTGACCCAGTTCTTGAACAAATCATGAATCGTATCGACGTCTTCCTGCACCTTGTCCCGGGCTTTCTGAGTGACCTCGCCGAAAGTGGTCAAAGTGCGTTTGAACTCGCCCGCGGTAATGATTTCGTAATCGATTTCCTTGCGTTGCAGCGCACGGTAAAAATTGGGCATCTGCACGAGCACGCCGATAGAACCGATCACCGCGAAGGGCGCGGCAATCAATTTATCCGCCAGACAGGCCATCATGTAACCGCCGCTTGCCGCCACCTTGTCGACACAGATCGTGAGCTGGATGTTCCGATTCTTGATGCGAATCAGTTGCGACGATGCCAGGCCATAGGCATGCACCATGCCGCCGGGGCTTTCCAGGCAAAGCAATACTTCGTCCGATTCGCCGGCGACGGACAGCAACGCCGTGATTTCCTCGCGCAATGAGGCCACCTTGCCCGCCGCGATATCTCCCTTGAAGCGCAACACAAACGTGCGCTTATCGGTTTCGGGTTCCCGCTCCGGATCGGCCGCCGTGGCTTTCGCCTGTTGCTTGCGTTCCTTTTCGGCCTTCTTCCGCTCCGCTTTCTCCGATTTGCTCAATTGCTTGAGTTGCGCCTTGTTCAATACGCTGGAGCGCAAAACGTCCCGCAATTCGTCCACATGGCGGTTGAGTTCGGTTACCTTGATCCGGCCGCGCTTGTCGCCGCGCCGCTTGCCGCCGGCGGCGGCCACCGCGCCGATGACCAGCATGATGGCGATTACAACGGTCGCGGCCTTGGCCAGAAACATGCCATATTCAATCAGGTATTCCACCAATTCACCCCACTTGGATCATTTATTGGACCGGCCCCGAATTGTGCCTTCAAACGTACCCGGATTCAAAGCGCCTCAGCCAGCGAGCGCCGATATTCCCGAATCAGCCTGCCTGCCACCGATATGTCGGCTGAAGGCGTGTTCGGCAATGCATCGACCTTGAACCATCCGGCGTCTTCGATCTCGTTCGGATCCGGAACGATATCGCCCGCCCTGTAATTCGCCAGAAAGCCGAGCATTAACTGGGAAGGAAACGGCCAGGATTGACTTTCCACGTAGCGGATATTATCGACTTCAACACCCGCCTCTTCCCGGACCTCGCGTGCGACGGTCTGTTCGGGGGTCTCGCCGACCTCCATGAAACCCGCCAAGCAACTATAAAAGCTGGCGCGATAGCGGGCGCTGCGCGCCAGCAGGACCTCGTTGCCCCGCGTTACCAGCACGATTACGCAAGGATTGATACGCGGAAAGAACTGGTATGAGCAAGTCGAGCATTGCAGAACGCTGCCGTTTTCGGACAATGTCGTAGCAGAGCCGCAAATTCCGCAAAATTGATGGGTCCGGCGCCAATGGAGAAGTTGCCGCGCCTTCGACAGTAGCGCCAAATCCGCGTCGGTTTCGCTGAACAACAGAGAACGCAGGGATCTGCTTTCAAATTTCGTTTCCGTGCCCAGTTCGGCCGCGAAATGAATGCGCCCGTCCATGGTTTCGACGGATACCAGCAAGGCATCGTCCAGCAAGGGCTTCGCGGTGTGCGGAGACCAGAATATCTTGTCGCCGTCGATCACGAGCCGATCCTCCCGGAACAACATCAGCCTGGCTGAATCAGGCAACTGCCGGAAGCGGGATGCTTGAGACGCTCGCTGGGCCATGCCGGCGAAACCCGTGGATGATCAATCCGCGGGTCGGCGGCGCGCATGGCCGCCGACCCGCGGGAAGTTTGTTACTCCGCCGGGAGTAGTGGTATTTCCCGCAGCGGACTTTCGAAGAAGCCCCAGAACAGCCACATGATGATGGTGCAGGTAATCAGGGTCAGTAACATTACCGGCAAACCCTTGCGGAACCATAGCCCCGGCGTGATCGCCAGACTCGGGTCGCCCTGATCCTTGGCCATCTTTTCGGAAATGGAAACGATGAACACATTGGCGGTGGAACCGAGATGGGTGCCGTTGCCGCCCATGCCGACGCCGGCCGCCAGACCCCACAGCAAGGGGGTTACGTTGACGCCCTGGGCGTCCATGCCGACGAGAATCGGCAGCATCGCCGCGGTAAAGGGGATATTGTCGATCGCGGCCGAGAGAATCGCCGAAATCCACATCAGCAGCAAGGTGGCCATCAGCAGATCATTCTGGGCATAAGGAATGACGAATTGACCGATGAATTGCAGGAACTGACTATGTTCGACGCCGCCGACGATGATGAACAGGCAGGCGAAGAACATCAGCAGCGCGAGCTCGGTGCGGGCGAAGGACTCCTCCATGTCCAGCTTGTTGCCGATGATCGCCAATCCGGCAAGGCCCAGGGCGGAAACGAACCAGGGTTCCCAGTTCAGCATCCTGTGCGCCATGAAACCGACCACCATGATGCCAAGTATCGCCAGCGCGCCATACCAGGTGCGCGGGTCCACGAGTTGCTCGCGATCTTCAAGGTTCAACGGATGCGGCTTGACCGCCAGTTCCTCGCGGAACAGGTAACGCAGAAAGAATAGGATGACGAGCCAGGCCACCAACACCATCAAGAACATGTGTTGGGCAAATTCGTTGAAACTGATATTGAATTCGGAGCCGATCATGATATTGGGCGGATCCCCTACCAGAGTCGCCACCCCGCCGGTATCGGACAACAGCGCCGCCGCCAGCAGAAAGGGAATGGCGTTGATGCGCATGGATTGGCAGATCAGAATGATGAGCGGGCCGAAAATGACAACCGTGGTGACATTATCGAGCAACAGCGAAAGCACGGTTACCAGCGTGCCCATCAAGGCCAGTAGCAGGAACAGGCGTCCAGCGCTGAAATCGGCGACCCAATACGCCAGTTGCTGGAAGCCGCCGGTGGGAATCATGATGGCGACGATGGTCATCATGCAGCCAAGTAGCAGGATCACGTTCCAATCGATCGCCTCGACCGCGCCATGGGGATCGTAAAAACCCATGACATTGCCAACCACGACCATTACCGCGGCGCCGATCATGGCGCATTTGACCCGGTGCACGCCGTGAATTCCTTCGGTAAAAATGGCGATAAAGGTGACCGCCAGCAGAATGCCGGAAACCAGCATGTCATTGTTCCAAGTGAGCGTTTCCATGTACCTTGATCCTCTTTAGGGGAAATGAACCGACGTGCCGGCTATGCGCGGCGATATCGCCGGTCGTGTTTTGGCTTTTCCGCGCGCAAAACGGGGCAGATGGTATAGTCTTTGCGAGGGGCGTTCAATAGCGATTGCGGCCACGGGAACGATAGCCGCGGGCTAACGGCTTTCTTGCTCCAGCCGCAACCACAAACAGCCGCTGTTCGACAATTCGTCGATCTTCTCCAGTAGCGCCCGATGAGCCGCCCGCTCCTCATCCGTCGGCGGAAACGCGGCCAGCTCAGCACCGGAGAAGTCCGCCGGGCGGTGCGTCGCCGTCGCCGGGCGCACAGCGCGGGACTCTTCTCCCAGCAGCAGGCTGATCTGACCGCCGGTCATCGCCAGATAGACTTGAGCCAGCAATTGGGCGTCAAGCAATGCGCCATGCTTTTCCCGCGCGCTTGCATCGATTGCATAGCGCTTGCACAAACTGTCAAGGCTGTTGCGCTGACCCGGATGCTTGGACTTCGCCATCTGCCAGGTATCGGTGACTTCGCACACCGCCTCCAGCCTGGTGACCGCCGAAGGCGTCAAGGACAGTTCGTTCTCCAGAAAACCGACATCAAACGCGGCGTTGTGCATGATGAGTTCAGATGCGGCAACGAACTCGATGAGTTCGGCTTCGATTTCGGCGAACGCCGGTTTGCCGACAAGATCCTCTTCGCTGATGCCGTGCACTCTGTACGCGTCCGGATCGATACTTCGGCCGGGATTGACCATGCGGTGAAACTCGCGTCCCGTCAGCCGCCGGTTTTCGATTTCCACACAGCCGATTTCGATTATCCGGTGACCTTCCTTGAGTTCGCGGCCGGTGGTTTCGGTGTCAAGCGCCACAATACGCATTCCGTTCTCTCCTTCTATTCAATTTGCTTGCAGTTCGTCTATGCCGCGGTTGGCCAGCCGATCCGCCTTTTCGTTTTCGGGATGACCGCTATGGCCCTTGACCCACCGCCAATTCAATTCGTGTTCCTGCGCCAACCGGTCGAGCCGCTCCCACAAGTCCCGGTTCAGCACGGGCTTTTTCGCCGCGGTTTTCCAGTTCCGCTTTTTCCAGCCATCCAGCCACTCGGTGATGCCTTGCAGCACATATTTCGAATCGGTAGTGATCCGCACCTGGCATGGCCGCTTGAGTTCCTTCAGTCCCATGATCACCGCGGTCAACTCCATGCGGTTGTTGGTTGTCTCGGGCTCTCCGCCATATAGCTCCCGCTCGATATCGCCATAACGCAGCAACACGCCCCAACCGCCCTTGCCGGGATTTCCCCGGCAAGCGCCATCGGTATACAGCTCAACGCTTTTCCCCATGCTGAATCAAGGCTTCCGGAATCGCGCGCCGCGGCCTTCGATCGCAACCATGGTTCCGGAGCGGGCGCGCAAGGGTAGCCATTTATCCATGACCGGCCTGATCGGCGCCACCTGATTGACGCACAGAACGATATAAGCGCCGCCGAAGGGTGAATTGATCCTTTGCCCGATGCGCTCCCAACCACGAGCGAATCTGAGCAGGGGTTTCATACGCACCGGGAAAAAATGCAGCCCGTAACGAATGGTGTCGACTCGCAGGTCAAGCAGCCGCAGCCAGTCGGCCACTCTTCCCGGAGCGATAAAACGCCCTCCCCAGGGAATGCCGGTGCGGCGCCGGAACAATCGCCACAAACCCCAACTGCTATAGGGATTGAATCCAACAATGAGCATTCTGCCGCCGGGGCGCAGCACCCGGCTCGCCTCCCGCAACAGCCGATGGCTGTCGCTGGCGAAATCGAGCGCGTGATAGAGCACTACGGCGTCCACGCTGTCCGCGGCCAAGGGTAATTCTTCCGCGTTAGCTACAGCCAATCCGGATTTTGGCCGATAGCAATGGGAAAATCGGATTTTGTGATACAGGGAACTGTCTTCGATGAAGGATCGATTGCCGGAACCGCCGAGTTGCAGAATTCGATAGCCGAACAATTGTTTAAGCAGCGGCTTTACCACCTGCGCCTCGGCGCGCGCGGTCGCCGAACCTTGGGATGAGCGAAACCAGTCATCAATCAGTTCCGCCAACCGCTGCGGCGACATTGCGGTTTCCGGCCGCTGCGCGGCGTTCAACTTCCGCCTCCTTCGCCCCGAACCACTATCGTCGGCGGAATTGTACTGCATGACAGCAACTTGTAATCACTCCTCAAATCTATAACATGTCGCCATCGAAACAGTAACGCTGCCGCGTGAACTCGCGCATTCATCCGCTGCCCGCTTTCAAGGCTAATTAACTTCATGATTCCGCGAATCCATCCCTTACCGGCATTCAAGGACAATTATATCTGGACTCTGATCAGCAGCGACGGCGTCAGCGCCGGTGTCGTCGATCCGGGCGACGCGCGGCCGGTAATCGAATTCTTGACCGAAAACCGCCTGCGGCTCAGCGATATCCTGATCACTCATCACCACATGGATCATACCGGCGGCCTGGGCGAGTTGATTGAAAAATACCAGCCCCGGGTTTTTGGTCCAGGCGGCATCAAGGGCATCGACCATATTCTTGAAGAAGGCGACCATGTCGAAGTGTTCGAGGTCGGCTTCCGCGTAATCGAAGTCCCCGGCCATACGCTGGACCATATCGCATTTGTCCACGACGGCGGCAGCCATGATACGCCCATTCTGTTTTGCGGAGATACCCTGTTCGCCGCGGGCTGCGGCCGGCTGTTCGAAGGCACTCCGCCGCAAATGCTCGGCTCGCTGCGCAAGCTCACGGCTCTGCCGCCGGCTACAGCGGTACATTGCGCACACGAATATACATTGGCCAATCTTGCTTTCGCCACTGCCGCCGAACCGCGGAATGTAAAGTTGCGGTCACGCATAAAGATTGAACAGGGCAAAAGAAATATCGGCCGGCCCACGCTTCCTTCCAATATTGAGCTGGAGCTGGCAACCAATCCATTCCTGCGCTGCGATCTCCCGGAGTTGGCTGCGAGCGCCATGCGGCGTCTAGGACGCCCCGCCAAGGATGAAATCGAGGTTTTTGCCGCAATTCGCAAATGGAAAGACAATTTCTGAAATTAAAGCGCTGTTCCGGATCGTTTCGCTCCGCCGCTGCCTGCTTCCGCTGCTGCCTGCCGCTGGCCGCGATTTTGTCTGCCTGCGCTGTTTCACCACCGGCGCGCGATGCGGCCGACGGCGCGGAAATCGGTATGAACGAGATCGTTTCCGAGCCTGGGCCGCAATCGGCTGTGCGTGTTACAGGGTTGAGTTCGCCGCCGGGAGAAGGTTCCGCGGATTCTCTTTTTGACCTCGCTCCGGGTCATATCCAGGCTCCGGATCGGCCACCGCGATACACCGATTTGTGGAGCCGAATTTCCGCCGGTCTGCGGCTTCAGGAATACTATGCGCGCCCGGAAGTGCGAGAACAATTGCGCTTGTTCGCCGGCAGGCCCGATTACTTCAAACTGGTAGGCGAACGCGCTCGTCCTTTTCTGCATAACATCGTACAGCAGATCGACCAACGCGATCTGCCGATGGAAATCGCGCTGATTCCCTTTGTCGAAAGCGGCTTCAATCCCCACGCCCAATCGCCAAAGGCGGCCACCGGCCCCTGGCAATTCATGGCCGCCACCGGACGCAGTCTTGGCTTGCGCGTGGACGAATGGTTTGATGGCCGCAGGGATCCGATTCAAGCTACGACGGCGGCCCTGGACTATCTGGAAATCCAGCGGCAGCGGTTTCAAGACAATTGGCTGCTGGCCTTCGCCGCCTACAATTCCGGGCCGGCGACAGTAAACAGGGCCCTGCGGGCAACGGCGGCCGATGGTGGAGATATTGACTTCTGGGAACTGTCTCTGCCCACGGAGACCCGCATCCATGTCCCGCGGATACTGGCGCTTGCTTCAATTCTCGCGGGCGCTGGCGAGTTGGAATTCGCGCTGCCGGCAATCGCCGACGAAGCAGCGTTGCAACGGGTCGAAGTCGGCGTCGGCGCCAGTCTCTTGCTCGCCGCCGAGCTGGCTGGCCTTGAGCCGAAAATGCTGCGTGACCTGAATCCCGGCTTCCGGCAATGGTGGACACCGCCGGACGGAGGCCCCAACTATCTGAATCTGCCCATGAAAAACGCGCAAGCTCTGCGACTTGCGCTGCAACAGGCGCCCGACGCCATTCAGGTCAATGCGGGCCGTTACCGGATACAGTCCGGCGATACCTTGAGTGGCATCGCCCGGACCAGGTCCATTCCCATTGAATTGCTGCGTTCGAGAAATGATCTGAGCGGCGACCTCATCGTAGCGGGCGAATATCTCTGGATACCGAAAATCGGCCCCGAACCCATGAATCAACTCGCCGCTGTAGCGCTTGCCGAGCCGATTGCGCCATTTCCAGAAGCGACGCCGGCGCTGCATACGGTGCGACCGGGAGACAGTCTGTGGGCTATCGCCCGCCGCTACCGGCTCAATGTGGATGCCCTGGCGCGGGAAAACGGAATCTCGCCTTCGGATATCATACTGCCGGGCCAGCGATTACGACTTCTCGCGGCAGCGGGCAATGGCGCCGGGACGAGTGCGAAGAGTGACTTCTACCGGATCCTGCCGGGAGACTCCCTGAGCCGGATTGCCGCGCGTTTCGACAAAACTCTTGAGGAAATTCTGTTCTGGAATTCACTCAAGGCCGATGAACTGATATTTCCGGGGCAAATGCTGCGAGTGGCCCCGCCAAACTAAAGGCTGCAATGACATGGCTGAAATCAGCGTGACCGCCCCCGCCGCGAGCGGGGAATTTCTGGGCCACCCGAATGGGCTGGTGGTTTGTTTCTTCACCGAGATGTGGGAGCGTTTCAGCTATTACGGCATGCGCGCTCTGCTGATATTTTATCTTACCCAGCACTTCCTGTTCTCTGACGAAGTCGCCACCGGCATCTATGCGGCATATATCTCCCTGGTCTATATCACGCCAGTGCTGGGGGGAGTTATCGCCGACCGCTATCTGGGAGCGAAGCGGGCGGTAGTGCTAGGCGCGGTCCTGCTGATTGCCGGCCATACCGGCATGGCCTTTGAGGGTAATCCGGCGCTCGAGGTCATGGTTGACGGTGAACTGGTGGTTGAGCGCAATCCGGTCTACCTGCAGATTTTCTACTTTTCGCTGGCCCTGATCATCATGGGCGTTGGATTCCTGAAAGCCAATATTTCCACTCTGGTTGGTTCCCTGTATGCGAAAAACGACGCTCGTCGCGATGCAGGCTTTACGCTGTTCTATATGGGCATCAATATCGGCGCCCTGCTCGGCGCTCTGATTTGCGCGACACTGCTGCAATATGGCGGCTTCAGTTGGGGATTCGGCGCCGCCAGCATCGGCATGCTGGCGGGTCTCGTGGTATTTATCTTCGGCCAGCACCTGCTCGGCGAGGCAGGCGAACCGAATAACCCTGAATTATTGAAGAGAAAGCTGGTCCCTGGAATCAATACCGAGTGGCTGATTTATCTTTTGTCACTAGCGGGCGTACTGGTTTTCTGGCAATTGATGCAATATCGGGATCTGGTCGGTGGTTTGCTAGCGTTTTTTCTGGTGTTGATGACCGTGTTAGTCATGGGCTACAGCTTTCTCAAATGTGAGCGCGAAGACCGCAACCGGATGCTGGTCTGCCTGTTTCTGATGAGCTATCAGATTGTATTCTGGAGTCTGTTCGAACAAACGGGTTCGTCGCTGAACCTCATGGCCGACCGCAATGTAGATCGCGTGATATTTGGCTTCGAATTGCATGCTTCGATGTTCCAGTCGGTAAACTCATTTTTCATCATTACGCTGGCGCCCCTGTTTGGCATCATGTGGGTGTATCTCAACCGAAGGGGGGTGGAGCCGGCAACACCGATGAAATTCGCCCTGTCCCTGATTCAGTTGGGGCTGGGCTTTCTGCTGCTGGTTTATGGCGCTTCGCGAGCGGAGGATCCAACTCAGGTGGCCTTGATCTGGCTGATCCTGCTTTATCTGCTGCACACAATGGGCGAATTGTGCATTTCACCGGTGGGACTGTCGATGACGACCAAACTTTCGGTGCCCTCCGTGGTCGGCATGATGATGGGCTGCTGGTTCCTGGCTTTGGCCGCGGGAAATTTTGTCTCCGGGCGAATCGCGGCCATGACCGGGTCGGACACGGTCGGCGGCGAAGTAGTTGACGCCGGAGCAGCGTTGGCAACCTATATTGATGTATATTCCACCGCGGGTTGGTACAGCATCGGCTTCGGCGTGCTGGCAATGCTGCTCGCGCCGGTTCTCAAACATTTCATGCACGGAGTCAGATGAAATCATGGCTTTTCTGAAAGGAAAAAGAATCCTTGTTTTGGGCGTTGCGAGCAAATTGTCCATCGCCACCGGCATAGCGCGAGCGATGCATCGCGAAGGCGCCGAACTGGCGTTCACCTACCAGAACGAGCGGTTGAGCGAGCGCGTGGCGAATATCGCCGGCGCGGCCGGTTCGGACCTGCTATTCCCCTGTGATGTGACCAGTGATGTTGAAATCGCGCGGTTGTTCGACGATCTGTCGAAATCCTGGGATGGCCTTGATGGGCTGGTGCACTGCCTGGCCTATGCCCCGGCCGGCGAACTCGACGGCAACTTCGTTGACGTGACCACCCGCGAAGGGTTCCTGACGGCCCACGAAATCAGTTCCTACAGTTTCGCCGCCCTCGCGCGGGCGGCCAAGCCGCTGATGCAAGACCGGAACGGTTCCCTGCTCACATTAAGCTATCTCGGCGCTCTGCGCAGCTTGCCGAACTACAACGTCATGGGACTCGCCAAGGCCAGCCTGGAAGCGAATGTGCGTTATCTGGCGGCCAGCCTGGGGCCTGACGGCACTCGGGTAAATGCGATCTCGGCGGGGCCGGTGCGCACGCTGGCGGCTTCAGGGGTCAAGAATTTTCGCAAGATGCTCGAATACAATGCCCGCAATACGCCGCTGCGGCGCAATGTAACCATCGACGAGGTCGGTAACGCGGCGGCCTTCCTTTGTTCCGATCTCGCTTCGGGTATCAGCGGCGAAATCCTGTATGTGGATGGCGGTTTCAACACCACCGCCATGGGTTCGCTGCCGGATTGACGGCTAAGGGATCGATCAGGCGGGGCGGCGAGAATTTCCCGTTACATCAAGGAAGCAGCGGGGCAAAATCCGGTTCCTGGCGGCTGATGTCGGCTTGGTCACGCAAGTTCTGCAAGTATCGGTCAAAATCGTTATTGCCGAGATCGGCGGCCAGCGAGCGCGCCAGCAAGCGGCGTTCATCTTCCGGCACGTCTTCCAGCGCGCCTGGATTTACCGCGGCCAATTCGATCAATACATAAGTTCCATTGCTGAGTACGATGCTGTCATGAACCGGCGCTGAATCGGGCCATTGCATGGAAAAGGCGTGTTGCGCGATTTCCCGATTGACCTGGATTCCGTCACGGGAGACCGCGGGCGCTTCGATCCAATCGAGTTCGTTCTCAGCGAGTAGTTGGTCGAGGTCCGTACCGGCTTGCAAAGCCGTGAATACTTCGTTGCCTAGTTCCGCCGCGGCCTCGCGTTCCATTTCCGACCGCAGCAATACGGCGATTTCCGCTTCGACTTCATCCAGCGGACGCACAAACGAATCGTTGAACTGCTCGACTCGTACCACCGCGGCTCGCGAGTCATCGAGCTCCACCACATCGCTGTTATTGCCATCCAGCAGTACTTCATCGGAATAGGCAGCCGCTACCAAAGCAGGATTGGAGAAAATGTCCGCCCCTCCATTGCGACTGAATGGCGTGCTGGTCAGAACCGGCAAATTCAACTGTTCGGAAATCGCGCTCAGATCGCCACTCTCGAAAGCCAGATTGGACAAGTCTTCGAGCCGCGCGAAATAGATCAGTTCCACCTCTGAACTTTTAAGATCGTTTTCAATCCGGTTGGCAACTTCCTCGAAAGGCGGAAATTCATCTTGCGAATCTTCGGTCAAAAGCACCAGATGTACGCCGAATTCACTGCTGACCGGGGCGGAAATTTCGCCAAGTTCCAGTTCTCCCAAGGCCTGTTCGACTTCCGGCGGAAAGATCGTGCCGTCGGTGTAGCCGATATCGCCCCCCGCCTCCGCGGAAATCGTATCACTGGAAAGCTCCAGCGCCAGAGCCGCGAAATCCTCGCCATCGTCAAGCCGCCGTTTCGCCGCTTGCGCCTGCTCCAGCGCCTCTTGCTCGGAAATACCGAAAGTTTCAAATAGAATGTGAGAAGCGCGTTTCTCCGCGCTACCCTGATATTCGTCGCGCTCTTCCTCATAACGGGCTTGCAGCTCCTCGGGCGCGACTTCAATTTCTTCGCTAATCGCATCCTTGTCGAGCACCACATAGCGCGCCACTACGGATTCCGGTTCGCGGAACTCCTCCTGGTTTTGCTCGTAATACTCGCGAATGCTCTCGTCGCCGATTGCCGTTCCCAACGTACGCGTTCCCATGGGAATGGAGATATAACGAATATCGCGCGTCTGCCGCTGCATTTCGATCAGTTGTTGTAACTCGCCCGGCGTCAGGAAATTGGAGCCGGCATAGGCGTTGACTAGTTGCGAAAGCGCCATGCGGCGGCTCAGATCTTCGCGGAACAAGGGTACCGACAAGCCCTGGCTCGCCATGGTGCGCACGGCGAGTTCGCTGTCGAACACGCCGTTAATCTGAAATTGCGGCGAATTGAGAATGAAGCGGTCGATCTGCGTGCTGGAAATCGACAGCGCGGCCCGCTCCGCGGCCTGGCGCAGCACCACCTCGTCGATGAGCTGGTTCAATGCAATGTCTTCGACCAGGCCGGGATCTATCGCACCGGCATCGGCGCCGATAGTGGCCAGCAATTGCTGAACGCTGTTTTGCAATTGCACATCGTTGATTTCTTCGCCGTTTACTTCGGCTACCGGGGGCGCGGCTACGAAGCCGCCGATAATAGACTCAACTCCCCATAGCGCGAAAACGGCCACGATCAGGCCGATAATTACCTTGGCGACAACACCCTGGGAATTGTCTCTGATGTTCTGGAGCATCTCTCATCCATTTGCGGCCGACGCCCTGCCCCGGTCGAATTAAAAATGGGCGCATCCAGGACGCGCCCATTTGTTGCGATTCGAACCGTCTGTAGCGCCAGGCGGTCCGCTTTGCGGGCGCCGAGGGAGTACCGGCGCCGCGCTTAAGCAGTCGCGATCAGGATACTGAGTCTTTCAGCGCCTTGCCGGCCTTGAAAGCGGGAACCCGGGACGCCGCGATTTCGATGGACTCGCCGGTCCTGGGATTTCGCCCGGTCCGCGCACCTCGCTCGCGCACGGAAAATGTCCCGAAGCCTACCAGCGCCACCGAATCCCCTCCTTGTAATGCGCCGGCGATAGCGTCAAGCGTTGCCTCGACGGCCTGCCCGGCGCTTGCTTTCGTTACGCCGGCGTTACGCGCGACCACGTCTATCAGTTCAGATTTATTCATGCTTATCCCCTATAAGATTAGCTGTAATTCAAAATTTATTATCGCAGTGAGCGTGTCGTCCTCGAACGAATCAATTAAGGATGTCCCATCCGTGCGGAAATCCGCCTGCACCTGGTGTCGGCCTACTCTGCCGCATGAAAATTGTCCGAACTTGATTCGACGCAGAAGCAGCCTTAGTCTCCTGCCCGTCTTTGCTGCTAGTGCGACTTATATCAATAGCGCAAAAGACGTGTCAACCCATGGTAGCCAGATGCGGCCTCTACAGTCGGAAATCCGTCAAAAAACCGTTGCCAGCAGCGGAATTTTGCCTTTTCGGGATTGTCCGAACGATTCTCTCATGCGGCGCGCGAAAATTCTGACAACGATATCTTTTCCAATCAATGAGTACTGATCGACTTGCCATCGCCACCGGCATCGATATCTTTCTGTTTTCCCTCCTTCTTCTTGATCGGCAGTACTTCCTCCGGAAGCGGAGTCGGTAACCGCTGCAAGGCGACCTCAAGAACCTCGTCGATCCAATTAACCGGCACGATATCCAACTCCGACTTGATATTGTCCGGAATTTCAGTCAGATCCCGCTCGTTTTCGGCCGGAATGATGACCGTTTTAATATTGGCGCGATGAGCGGCGAGCAATTTTTCCTTCAATCCACCGATGCGCAACACTTGCCCGCGCAAGGTAATCTCCCCAGTCATGGAAACATCGGCCCGCACCGGAATCATGGTAAGCACCGACACCAGCGCCACGCACATACCCACGCCGGCGCTTGGACCGTCTTTCGGCGTGGCGCCTTCCGGTACGTGAATATGTATATCGAATTTCTCGTGAAAATCGGAACTGACCCCAAGCGTCGCGGCGCGGGAGCGGACGACAGTAAGCGCTGCCTGGATCGATTCCTGCATGACATCGCCGAGGGATCCGGTTTTTATGGTCTTGCCCTTGCCTTCCACGGCGCTCGCCTCGATGGTCAGCAACTCGCCGCCGACCTTGGTCCAGGCGAGGCCGTTGACCTGGCCGATCTTGTTCTCGCCAAGCGCCTTGCTGCGATCGTACTTTCTGACGCCGCAATACTTGTCGAGCATATCTGGCTCTACCACCGTCGCTTCGACTTTGCGGGCGAGCGTGTTGTCCTTGACCACCTTGCGGCAGATCTTGGCGATTTCCCGTTCCAGCCCGCGCACGCCAGCTTCCCGCGTATAGCAGCGAATCAGATCGCGAATCGAATCCCTGCCGATCTCCAGTTCGCCTTCGCCGATACCATTGCTGCTTTTCTGCTTCGGCACCAGATAGCGCTCCGCGATACCAATTTTCTCTTCTTCCGTGTAACCGGGTATGCGAATGACTTCCATGCGGTCGAGCAAGGGATCGGGAATGTCCATGGTGTTGGAAGTGCAAATGAACAAAACGTCTGACAAATCGTAATCGACTTCCAGATAATGATCACTGAAACTGTGGTTCTGTTCCGGGTCCAGCACTTCAAGCAGAGCGGAAGCGGGGTCGCCGCGAATATCCATACCCATCTTGTCTACTTCGTCCAGCAGAAACAGCGGGTTGCGAACGCCGCCCTTGGCCAGCTTTTGCAGTAGCTTGCCGGGCAGCGAACCGATATATGTGCGGCGATGCCCCCTGATTTCCGCTTCGTCCCGCACTCCGCCAAGCGCCATGCGGACAAATTTCCTGTTGGTCGCACGGGCAATGGATTCACCGAGCGAAGTTTTGCCCACTCCGGGCGGGCCGGTCAGACAGAGAATCGGTCCCTTGAGTTTTTTCACCCTCTTTTGCACGGCCAGGTATTCGAGCACGCGCTCTTTAACTTCCTCTAGACCGTAATGGTCCGCTTCGAGGATTTTCTCCGCCTTGTTCAGATCGAGCCGCACTCGACTGCGCTTCTTCCAGGGCACCGAGGTCATCCAGTCGAGATAAGTGCGCACCACGGAAGCCTCGGAAGACATCGGCGACATCATCTTCAGTTTCTTCCATTCCGACAGCGCCTTGTCCATGGCCTCCTTCGGCATACCCGAATCTTCGATCTTCTGCTTTAGTTCATCGGTTTCGTTGGGAACGTTTTCCAATTCGCCCATTTCCTTCTGAATGGCTTTCATCTGCTCATTCAGATAATACTCGCGCTGGCTTTTTTCCATCTGTTTCTTGACGCGGCCGCGAATGCGCTTTTCCACCTGCAGCAGATCGATTTCGTGCTCGATCAATCCCATCATGAATTCTATGCGAGCGGTTACGTCCGCCTGTTCGAGTGATTCCTGCTTCTGGGGCAGCTTGAGGGAAAGATGCGAGATGATCGTGTCCACGAGCCGGCCGGGATCCTCAATGCTGGAGATCGAGGTCATCACTTCCGGGGGAATCTTCTTGCTCAATTGCAGGTACTGATCGAATTGCGTCAGCAGCGACCGCACCAGTAACTGAGCCTCTTCCTCCGGCGCTTCTTCGGAAGGAAGGATCTGGCATTCGGCGCGGTAGTGATCGCCGTCGAGCATTACCTTCGTGAGGCGCGCCCGTTGCAATCCTTCAACGAGCAGCTTCACCGTTCCGTCCGGCAGGCGCACCAACTGGAGAATCGCGGCCACGGTGCCTACTTCGAACAAATCCTCCATGCCGGGATCGTCTTCCGCCGGATCCCGCTGCGCTACCAGCAGAATCTGCTTGTCGTTGGCCATGGCCACTTCCAGCCCGCGCTGGGACCGTGGCCGTCCCACGAACAGCGGCTGCACGACTTGCGGGTAAACAACTACGTCCCGCAACGGGAGCAGCGGGAGACTGGAAAGTTCGCCTTGAATTCGGGTATCAGTCATAAATTACGCCACCGGGGGGTTATCCGGGTTGGTCCGTTGCGGCTATTCCGCTTGGGAAATGCCTGTTTGCTTGAGATTCTCGTACATCAGCAAAGGCTCCGATTCACCCCGAATTACCGCGGCGTCGATAATTACCTTGCTGACATTGTCCAGCGACGGAATACGATACATCGTGTCGAGTAAAACCGATTCCATGATAGACCGCAGTCCTCTCGCGCCGGTCTTGCGCTCCTGGGCCTTTTCCGCGATCGAGCCGAGAGCATCGTCGCGGAACTGGATTTCCACGGCATCCATTTCAAACAATTTTTCATATTGTTTGGTGAGGGAATTTCTTGGCTCGCGAATGATTCTCACCAGCGCTTCGAGATCAAGTTCGTCCAGTGTCGCAATCATCGGCAACCTGCCGACAAATTCGGGAATGAGGCCGTATTTGATCAGATCCTCGGGCTCGACGGCACGCAAGGTTTCGCCCACCTGCCGCTTGTTGCTGGCGGATCGCAGTTCGGCGGTAAAACCGATGCCGGCCTTGTCCGAGCGCGCCCGGATGATCTTGTCCAGGCCGGCAAAGGCGCCCCCGCAGACGAACAGAATATTGGACGTGTCCACCTGCAGGAATTCCTGCTGGGGATGCTTGCGGCCGCCCTGGGGCGGCACTGAAGCCACGGTGCCTTCGATCAGTTTGAGCAGCGCCTGCTGCACGCCTTCGCCGGAGACGTCCCGAGTTATCGACGGATTGTCCGATTTGCGGGACAACTTGTCGATTTCATCGATATAGACAATACCGATCTGAGCTCGATCGACATCGTAGTCGCACTTTTGCAACAGCTTCTGGATGATGTTCTCGACATCTTCGCCGACATAGCCGGCTTCGGTCAAGGTAGTTGCATCGGCGATAGTAAACGGCACCTCCAGCAGGCGCGCCAGAGTCTCCGCCAGTAAAGTCTTGCCGGTGCCGGTGGGACCGATCATCAGGATGTTGCTTTTGCCAAGTTCCACATCGGAACCGCGGTGGTCCGAACGGAGCCGCTTGTAATGGTTGTAAACCGCTACCGCGAGCACCTTTTTGGCGTTTTCCTGACCGATGACATATTCATCGAGGGTACTCTTGATTTCTTCCGGAATCGGCAGTTTTCGGCCGCTTGAGCCGGCATCCTTGACGTCGTTTTCCTCGCGGATAATATCATTGCAAAGATCAACGCATTCATTGCAAACGTAGACCGAAGGACCGGCAATAAGTTTGCGGACCTCATGCTGGGATTTGCCGCAGAAAGAGCAGTTGAGCAACTCTCCGCCGCCGTCACCCTTGTTATAGCGATTGTCCGACATCGTCAATTAACCAAACGTCTGCTCACGATATTTCACGAGAAATTCGTACTCCGAAATTCATCATTATCTCAAAATCAGAGCGTCGGCTGAACCCACCGGATTCAGCTCTGTTTTCCCCCAATAGCCTTATTATCTACCCGTCTTTCGATTACTTTATCCACCAAACCGTATTCAAGCGCCTGCTCGGCATTCATGAAATTGTCCCGTTCCGTATCCTGGCCGATTATATCCACGTCCTGACCGGAATGGCGCGCAAGCAGATCGTTCAGAATTTTTCTTATTCTGACGATTTCATTAGCCTGGATTTCGATATCGGTTGCCTGACCCTGGGCGCCGCCGCTCGGCTGGTGAATCATGATGCGGGAATGCGGCAATACGTAACGTTTACCCGGAGCGCCGCCGGCAAGCAATACCGCCCCCATACTCGCGGCATGACCGACACACATGGTGCTAACCTCCGGCTGAATGAACTGCATGGTGTCGTAAATCGACAAACCCGCGCTTACCGAGCCGCCAGGTGAATTGATGTAAAGGTGAATATCCTTATCGGGGTTGTCGGACTCAAGAAACAACATCTGCGCCACGATCAGGTTTGCCATATGATCTTCAATCGGACCGGTCAAAAATATCACGCGGTCCTTGAGCAATCTGGAATAAATATCGTAGGAGCGCTCTCCCAGCGAGGTCTGTTCCACCACAATGGGAACGAGTGCTGATCGCGGAGTAAATTGATTGCGGGTCATTTGTCAGCGTTCCTTTTAGTGAAATGGGCGCCCGTAGCCGCCTTAAAACATGGCGCCGCGCTCGCCGCGGCTACCGGTTGCCGGATTGAATTGATTTCAGCGCCGGATCGCTTCCTGGTAGGAAACCTCTTTTTCGCTCATCTTTACCTGGCCGGCGATATAGTCGAACACCTGATCTTCCAGCACCGAAGCTTCGATGGCGGACAACTGTTCCTCGTTGCCATAATACCATCGCACGACTTCGTCCGGTGATTCATAGGTCGAGGCCAGTTCCTCGATGGCTTCCCTAACTCGTTCCGCGTCGGCTTTCATGTCGTTGGCGCTGACGATCTCGGTCAATATCAGGCCCATGATCACTCGTCGCCGCGCCTGATCCTTGAGCAGATCATCCGGCACTTCAAACTTCTCACTCCCTTGCTCGGTCAAACGCTGGGCGGTTTCGGACCGCAGCCGACCCATTTCCTCGGCCATCATCGACTCAGGCACCGAAAAGTCCGCCCGCTTGACCACCGCTTCGATAATGTTCCCCTTCATTCTGCCGCGGCGAACAGACTTCAACTCACGTTCCATGTTGCGAATGATTTCCTCGTGAAAAGCTTCCTCGCCCCCTTCTTCCACTCCGAAGCTCTTATAGAATTCCTCGTTGACTTCGGGCAGCCTTGGCTCCCTTACCTCGTGGAGCCTGATGTCGAATTCCACATCTTTTCCAGCAAGTTCGCTTTGGTGGTATTCATCGGGGAATTTCAAAACACAGGTAAATTCTTCACTTGGCTTCCGGCCCTTGATCGCATCTTCAAAGCCGGGAATCATGCGCTCGGAACCAAGCAGCAAACTGCTATTCTCAGCTTTGCCACCCTCAAATTCCGCCCCATCCACGCGCCCGGTAAAATCGATATTGACCAGATCTTCATCGGCAGCGGCGCGATCCACCGGCTCCCAGGTTTGCCGCTGTTTGCGCAAGGTTTCAACCATTGCGCTTACGTCTTCTTCAGTCACTTCAGCCGTTAGATTTTCGAGCTTTATGCGTGAAAAATCCGGTAATTCGACTTCGGGATAGATCTCGAAAACCGCCGCGAACCGCAGATCCTTGCCTTCCGCCAATTCAGTCAATTCCAGCTTGGGCTGGCCGGCTGGACGCAATCCTTCCCGTTGAATGGCTTCGATATAACTCTTGTTCATCAGATCGCCGACGACTTCCTGCCGGATGCCGGGGCCAAAGCGCTTCTTCACCAGGCTTAACGGCACCTTGCCTTTGCGAAAACCGTTCAATCTTACGGTTTTGGCAGCTTCCCGCAGGCGATCGTTCACGCCCGAATCTACCTCGGCGGCGGGCACTTCGATGATCAATTTCCGTTCGAGTCCCTCGGAATTGCTAAGTGAAACTCGCATATTTCTTTCTCTGTCAGCCGACAACTATCTTTTGCCGAGGAATCGGGTTACGCGAGAGAAACAGGCAGGCGCGGCGAATCAGCCGGCCGCGGGCGAGAACGCAACCCGGGCACTCGCGGGGAAGGCGAATTCTCCCATATCAAAACGGGCTATTCAATTGAGCAGCAAGGCGGACTCGCGCCAGTCGCGGCGCAGACTGCCAAAGACCCGGTCCATATGATGAATGAAAAAGAAATGGCCGCGGTGGGAGACCCGATGCAAGCGCGCCCGCGGCAGGCGCGCGGCCAGGTATTCACAATCCGCGCGTAGCGTGAGCCGATCGGCGCAGCCATGCCAGATTTCGGTCGGAACGGCAATCTCTTCCAACGGCACTTCCAGCTTACGGAAACTGATAGCAAGATCCTGAGCCATGCCGCGGTAGCCAGCGCGCACGGACTCGGCCTGGTCTGCTTCCAGAATTCCGGCAACTTCCGGCCTCGAAAGTACTTTTTTGTCCGAGTAACTCAATTCTTCGCGCAGCTTCTCGAGCACCGTTCCCGGTTCATCGGGTGAAAAAAATTGCTTCAGCCGCAACATTGCATCCACCGCCGCGGGCACGAGCCCGGCTAGCAAGGCGCAGGCGCCGCTTGGGGAAGCCAGCGCCCGCGCCGGAATCCCTGCCAGATTGACCTGCGCCACCACCCGTTCCGGGCTCATGCGGCAAAGATGCAAGGCGTAGATGCCGCCGCCGCCTTTCGACACAATGCCGAAACGGCCGATGCCGAGTTCCCGCAGGACCGGCAGCAGCTTGTCACAGAAACTGCCTGGCGACTTGCAGACGAAATAATCGGAGCGACCTACTCCAGGTCGATCAAAGGCGATGAGGCGATAGCCGCAGCGTTGCGCGCCTTGATGCAACAACGAGGCCTCCAGCCGAGAACTGCCGGTATCATGGAAATACAAAAGCGGGAACCCGGCGGGATTGCCGTAACTGTCGAATGCCAAGAGAGAACCGTTGGTCAGGCGCAAGTAGCCATCCGGCTCGCTTTGACGCTGTGAAACTCCGGCAATTCGGCCTTCAACGGCGGGCGTGAATTGATCCGGAAGATAAATCTGTCTGGCGTTCACAGCCTCAACTCCATGACCAAACTGCTATTAGTGGGAATTTTTCCCACGCAGTATAGCGCAGTTTTTATGACTGATACATGACAAAAACACTTTTTGGGAAATTGTGGTAATTTCTCCATGACTTTGTGGGATTTTTTCCCAGCACTATCTATAATTCCAGGTAATGAATTCAGCAGACCGACAGCACCCGGAAATGCCGCCTGCGCGGCTCGTCGACGCGGTACGCCGAATTTTGCGGCCCCTCGTACGACTACTGATCTCGTATCAGCTTACTTATCCGCTGCTGCTCCGGATTCTTAAATCACTATACGTGGAGGTGGCCGAGACTGAATTTTCGGTCGGCGGCGCACCGCTGTCGGATAGCCGCATAAATCTCCTTAGCGGCATCCACCGAAAGGAAATCAAGCGGCTGCGCAGCGAGCATCCCGAATCACGGCAGCCGATCGCCGCGGCCTCGCTTGGCGCGCAACTTGTCGCCGAATGGCTTGGCTCGGACCGCTACGCCGGCGCCCGCGCCGACGGCAAGCCGCGACCGCTACCGCTGAAAACCTCCGACCCCAACCAGCCGGGCTTCGACACCCTTGTGGCCGATGTGTGCCGCCAGGATATCCGCCCCCGCGTAATCCTCGACGAATGGATCCAACTTGGCGTTGCCAAACTGGAACACGATCATGTAGTGTTAAATACGGGCGCCTTTACGCCGGAGCGCGGATTTGACGAAAAAATGTTTTTCTTCGGCAAAAATCTGCAAGATCATATCGCGGCCGGCGCCGATAACTTGAGTGGGCGCAAGCCGCCACATTTCGATCGTAGCGTTTACTATGACCGGCTCAGTACTGATTCAATACAGGAATTGAAGCTCTTGGCCGACAAACTGGGAATGGAAGCGCTGACCACTCTTAATCGGCGCGCTCTGGCGCTGCAAAAGGCGGATTCGACTCGAACCGAATCCAGCAATCGGATAAACTTCGGTATCTTTAATTACACCATTTCGAACGGGACCGGCGATCAGTCCCCGGAAGAAAACTGATGCCCGCAATATCGAATCCGCAAAAAGTGTTGCTGGCCTTGCTGTTCCTCGCCATTGTCGCACTCAACGCGGGCAGTTCCGGCGGTATCCGATTCGGAGGCGATGAAGAAGGCGGCAGCGGTTTCGGCGGCACCGGCAGAATGCCGACCGGCGGCAGCGGCCTCGGCGGCACGGGACTGAAGCCTTTCCTCGGTGATTCCGGCGAGGTGCGAATTCAATACGAACCGGAAGCCATTCTGATAGCCGATCAGATAGCGGACGAGGATATCAAACGCATACCCAAGGCCATGGTGGTTCTGCCACCGGCGGCGGTAGTCACCGCCCCCGGCTTTGCCGCTGAAAAATCAGCGGAAATCGCGATCACCGATGCTATCCAACTGCAATTGCAGCGAGACGCCGTAATCTATGAACGCATTCGGGAAAGCGTGGAAGGTTATTATCCGCCTGAAGTCGACAGCTTGGGTTCGCGGACCCTCGCACCCGGGCCCGCGACCGAACAGTCGGCGGCGCCTGATCCGTTGAATGAGATGTCAGTCGCCGCGGCCGCTTCCACTCAACCGACTCCTGCTCCCGCCGCCGACGAGAGCCACGACGCCGATTCGGCTCCGAACCCTGCTACGCTGACCTGGGCGGAGTTAGCCCGGTATCTTGCCAGCAACGATCCTGTTCGAGCTACCGATGGCGTCACCGTGGCGGAAGCGACTAAAGTATCCGCCGCCACTCAGCGCCCCAATCGCATTCGACGGCCGGAACTGCCGCCGGTGCAACGTGGCCGGATAATTCAACGTCCGGCTATATTGCCGCCGCGGGTACAACCGCTGCAATTCTGATCGAGTATTTCTGGCGACAATCGACCGTCTCAAGGTCGAAAATGTTCCGAGAATCTTCAAGTTTCACCATTGATAACTGAGTTGCCCCTGCACGGCATAATCGGCGCTACCTTCAGTGAAGCCATGGCCGACCAAGGCTGTCAGCGACCACCGCGGCGATAGCCGCAAGTTGACATAGGGATAGATTTCGTGCGTTTCCCTGGCAAAATCCGCGGGTGGCTCGCGATAGTCATAAAACGCTCCAATGCTGACTCGATCCGATAACTGCCGCGCGATACCCAGTTGCACGAAGCTGTTGTCTCTCAACCCAGGAAACAGTTCAGTGCTGCCGCGAAAATTGTGGCCGATTCCCGCGAACCAGGTAATTTCACCAATAGCCTGTGAAAAATCCACTTGCAAGCTATAGTCAAGCTTTCCAGTACCCAAACTGCGATTCTCGTCCGCCGTAGGCAGTTTGATATCGACGCGCAAATCCATGAACGGCGCCCAGTCCGCCACTGGGTCCAGCGCATAGCTTACGCCAGCGATCGTGTCGCCAAGTCCAGCTTTGGTGGTCACTTCGGACCCGGCGATAACTCTTGTAACCTCGCCGATATTGACTAGCACATTACCTACGCCGGTCACCGAAAGGCCCGAGGTGAGCAGTTGGAATCCCCAGCGCTCTCCCTGCCACTGATAGCTGATTGGGAAATAGCGAATTGTCGTATCCGACTGCGCGTTGAACATACCCTCGGCGAAGTAAGCGCCAAGGTTCAAAGTATGCAACGGTTGCTGCGCCGACACCGCGGCTGGCATGAGCATGACGGGTAACAACAAGGCGCGGCGAGGAAAATCACCCATTACGTCTGCAACCGGGATGCTTGACTTTGCATTTCGGGATAACGGATTTCGCCAAACTTTCGCGCCAGCTCATGGTTCACTCCCGCTCCTGAAAATCCAGTGCGGCAGAATTGATGCAATAGCGCAATCCGGTTTCCGGCGGGCCATCGGAAAATACATGACCCAGATGAGAATCACAGCGGCCGCAGGCAACTTCAGTACGAATCATGCCATGCGACTTATCGAGCTTTTCCTCGATCGCGGCATGGCCGGCGGGAGCGCTGAAACTTGGCCAGCCCGACCCGGAATCGTACTTGTCTCCGGACTTGAAAAGTTCCTCGCCACAAGCAGCGCACAAATACGTTCCTGATTCCTTGCTGGCCCAATAGCGACCAGTGAACGCGAGTTCGGTGCCCCTTTCCCTGGTGACTCGATACACCTCGGGGTCAAGTTCCGCGCGCCACTGCTCGTCGGATTTTTTGATCTTTTCTTTCATTTTCGCCCCCTGGTTCGAGAATGCCATGTTCGGTCAGTCAGTCGCGGGAGGCTTTCACGCCTCCCCCTTACTTGCCGATTATCGGCCGAAGCCGGAACTTGCTTCAACCGGGCTGTCCGGTCCAGGGATCAACGCGACTTGACAGTAGTCTCTGCCGTGAGTAACGTCCGCGCCTTCGACTTTCACCCTTTTCTGCCACTAAGGACGGCGGCGGCGAACCATCATGCAAAGCATCCAGCAGTCGCGCAAATTGGACAATGTCTGTTACGACATTCGCGGCCCCGTGCTTGAGCGGGCGCGAAGGCTGGAGGAAGACGGGCACAGGATTCTGAAGCTCAACATCGGCAATCCGGCGGCTTTCGGTTTTAATGCGCCGGACGAGATTCTCCACGATGTCATCCATAACCTCGCCAACGCCCAGGGCTACAGTGATTCAAAAGGACTGTTCCCGGCACGCAAGGCCGTTATGCACGAATGTCAGCAGTTGAACATTGACGGTGTTGAGATCGATGACATCTATCTCGGCAACGGCGTCAGCGAACTGATTACCATGGCATTGCAGGCTTTGCTCAATGACGGTGAAGAGGTACTGATTCCCGCACCCGACTATCCGCTATGGACCGCTGCCGTCAGCCTCGGCGGCGGCGTGCCGGTGCATTATCGCTGCGACGAAGCGCGGCAATGGATACCGGATACGGCCGATATCGAGGCCCGAATCACGCCACGCACAAAAGCCCTGGTCATCATCAATCCGAACAATCCGACCGGCGCCGTCTACAGCAGAGAGGTTTTGCTCGAACTTGTCGAAATCGCTCGCCGGCATGAACTGATCCTGTTCGCCGATGAAATCTACAGCAAGATCGTCTATGACGACGCAGAATTCATCCCCCTGGCTTCTCTTTGCGATGACTTGTTCATTGTCACTTTCAATGGCTTGTCGAAATCCTACCGGCTAGCCGGGTTTCGTTCCGGCTGGATGATACTCAGCGGGCCGAAGGATCTGGCAAGCAGTTACATTGAAGGGCTGGATATTCTGTCCAATATGCGACTGTGCGCCAATGTTCCGGCGCAATACGCCATTCAGACCGCGCTTGGCGGCTATCAGAGCGTCAGGGAACTGATCCTGCCGGGCGGCCGGCTGGCGCGCCAGCGGGACGCCGCCTGGGAAATGCTGAACGCAATTCCGGGCGTGAGTTGCGTCAAGCCCTCGGGCGCGATCTATTTGTTCCCCGCCCTTGATCCGGATCACTTTACCGTCAGCAGTGATCTCGACTTCGTCCTCGATGTACTAGTGCGGGAGAAGATTTTGCTAGTTCAAGGCACCGCGTTCAATATTGCCGATTCCAGGCATTTTCGGCTGGTGTTTTTGCCCCGGGAAGACGAAATGGACGCCGCGATTGCCGCCATCGCCCAAGTGCTGGACGACTATCGCGCCGGCTGAATCCGAAACCCCGCGAGTTGCAGCCAGCGCCGCTGGCGCGCCGAAAGCAATTCCAGACCGGTCAGATCGAGCGCCGAAAACTCCTGCCGGCGCAGCACCGGTTTGCGCATTACGTCGAATTCTGCCGCGAGCTGGCTGGCATCGCTTGCCGGGCCGATTCCTTTGGCCCAGCTCTTGCAGCGCGAACTCAATTCCCCCAGCGCCAAACAGTGATCGATAATCCGCCACACGCCCAGGGAACTCCGAGCCCAACCCGGCGCTATCGCCAGACCCACTCTTGAGCAGGCGGATTGCGCCGCGATGGATGCCGGCAAAGCGAAGCGTTCAGCCATTTGACGCGCCAGCATCAGGGTTGCCGTCCATTTCGCCTGCTCGCTATAGCCCGCGATATGGGGGGTGGCCAGACTCGACTTGCCGGCCAGCGCTGCGTCGATGCGAGGTTCGTTTTCCCAAACGTCGATCGCGCAATGTAGTTCCGCACCGGCGCCAAGCCGTTGCAGCAATGCCCGCTCGTCCACGACTCCGCCACGGCTAGTTTGCAGCAGGACGGTTCCGGCGCGCAAGCGCGATAAGGCATCTGCGTCCAGCAATGCAACCGTTGCATGTCTGCCGGCAAAGGTCAGTGGCACATGCAGGCTGACGATATCGCAATCAAGTGCGGCTTCCATTGGCTGATAGTTGAATTCAGCGTTCATGCCGGACTTTTCGGCCAGCGGCGGATCGCAGATGACTACTTCAAAGCCGAAGGCTTGCATCTTTCGCGCCAGGCGCCCGCCGATCGCGCCGGCGCCGATGATGCCGATGCTGCCGGCGGCATAATCGGCGCGGCCCGCGAGAATCAGTCGGGCAAGCGCGCCCAGGCAGTATTCGACGACCGCATTGGCATTGGCGCCGCGAGTGTGCGCCAAGGCAATTCCGGCCTTGTCCAGCCAATGCGCATCTATGTGATCTATGCCGCTGGTAGCCGTGCCGACGAATTTCACCGCGCTCCCATCCAGCAGGGAACAGTCTACCGGCAAGATGGATCGCACCAGAAGCGCGTCCGCGTCGACGAGATCATGCCGGGAAATTTGCCTGCCCGGCAGCAGCACGAGTTCGCCCAGCGGGCGAAAAATCTGCTCGACGGCAAAGATATCCTGATCGGCAACGATCTTCATGGCTCAGATCAGTCGAGCGAAGCTCATCGCCGCCCCGCCGGCGTTAGCCACTATCCGTGGCCTTCTTGCGGATCAGGTAAATGTACTTGCCGCCACGCCGCTGCTGGTCAAGTAGTTCGTGGCCCAAATACAGGCAAAACTTCGGAATGTCCCGAGTGGTGGAAGGATCGGTCGCGACCATGCGCAATTTCTGTCCGGCCGCAAGATCCCGGATCTTGTTGTGCAGCAACATCACCGGCTCGGGACAGAATAGTCCGCGGGCGTCAACTTGCGTTACGGCCTCGGCAACCGCGTCGATGTCTGGTATCGGATCGTTGTTCATAGCTGCTTGGCGAACAGATTGCAGGTTCCGGTGTTGGGATCGTAGTCTATGGCCAGCTTCCGGCTTTGCAACTGCGCCCGGACCCGAGTCACCTTTTCCGCCAGGGAAACGTCCCTGGCGCCATATTCGGTACCCTCGCGAGTGACAAATTCCTCGATAATCGCGGTCAGCGCTTCTTCAGACAACTTCTGCCAGGGAATTTCCATGTTTGGCGCCGCTTCGTTCTATCTGCAATGCCCGGAACGGAAACAAATCCGTATCCGCCAGTTGCGATGGAGCAACATTGCAAATGCTGCGGAAGATCGATTCCACCCGACCCGGATGCTCAAGATCCCATTCCCGCAGCATGGCCTTTAGCGCCTGACGCTGCAGGTTCTGCTGGGAACCGCACAAATTGCAGGGAATGATGGGAAACCGCTTTAATTCCGCGTATCTGGCGATTTCGTCTTCCCGGCAATACGCGAGTGGGCGGATGACAATGTTGCGTTTGTCGTCGCTGAGCAGCTTGGGCGGCATGGCTTTCAATTTACCGCCATGGAACATGTTCAGGAACAGGGTTTCTACTATATCGTCCCGATGATGTCCGAGAGCGATCTTGCTGGCGCCGATGCGTTCGGCGAAGTTGTACAAGATGCCCCTGCGCAGGCGCGAACACAGACCGCAATAGGTTTTACCTTGCGGGATTTTTTCGCTGACCACGGAGAAAGTGTCCTGTTCCAGGACGGTAAATTCGACACCTCGGCTTCGCAGATACTGCGGCAGCAGCTTGGACGGAAAATCTGGCTGCTTCTGATCGAGATTGACCGCGTGCAACTTGAATCCAACCGGAGCATGTTGCTGCAGGTTCAGCAGAATATCCAGCATGGCATGAGAATCCTTGCCGCCGGACATGCAGACCATGACCAGATCGCCGTCTTCTATCATGTTGAAATCGGCGATTGCCCGACCCATTTCCCGGCGCAGGTTCTTCTGCCCTCGCCTGACATCGTAGTCTGCCTTGCGCGAGTTGACCCGACCCGCCCGGCGCTCTTTCAATTCAGCTTCTTTCACACTCTTTCCAATACCGTGGCAATACCCTGACCCAGGCCGATACACATGGTGGCGAGACCCAGGGTGGCGTTCCGCTGTTCCATATTGTTCAGCAAGGTGGCGGTAATTCGGGCGCCGGAGCAGCCAAGCGGGTGTCCCAGCGCGATCGCGCCGCCACGCAGGTTGACCTTTTCGTCGAGCTTGTCCAGCAAGCCCAGATCTTGCAGCACCGGCAGCGATTGCGCGGCGAAAGCTTCATTCAGCTCGACGCATTCGATGTCGTCGATGTCAAGTCCAGCTTTGCGCAAAACCTTGCGCGAGGCTGGCACCGGCCCATAGCCCATGATCGACGGATCTACCCCGGCATAGGCCATGGCTTTGATTCTGGCGCGTATCTTCAATCCCAGTGATCGCGCCCGTTCCGCCGACATGACCAATAGCGCCGCCGCGCCGTCGGAAATCTGCGACGAAGTGCCCGCGGTAACGGTACCGTTAACCGGGTCGAACGCCGGCTTCAATTGAGCCAGCGCTTCCATGCTTGTGTCGGGGCGAATGGTTTCATCCTGTTCCACAAGTTCGGTCACGCCATTGGCGTCATGACCCGTCACCGGCACGATCTCGTTATCGAATCCACCGTTCGCCCGGGCGGCTTGCGCCAGCCGATGCGAGCGGACGGCGAATTCCTCTTGCCGAATGCGATCGATCTTATGCATCTTCGCCAGCACTTCGGCGGTAACGCCCATCATCCAGGATGCCTTGGCGATATTGAGCGAGGCGCGGGGATTGGGATCGACTCCCTGGGTCATGCCGATGTGGCCCATGTGCTCCACGCCGCCGACGATAAACTGGTCGCCGTTATCGCTCATGACCGCCGCGGCCGCGGTATGCAATGCCGACATCGACGAACCGCACAGGCGATTGACGGTTTGGCCACAGACGCTATGCGGCAGCACCGACATCAGCGCTGCGTTGCGGGCAATATTCCATCCCTGTTCCAGGGTCTGGTTGACGCAACCCCAGATCACGTCTTCGGTATCCTCCGGAGGCGCATCAGCATTGCGCTCGAACAAGGCATCGATCATTCTGGCGGAAAGCTCTTCCGCGCGGACATGACGAAACGCTCCGTTCTTCGACCGCGCCATGGGCGTTCTGATTGCATCAACGATTACCGCATCTCTGTCCGCCGCCGTCATGAACCCGCTCCTTCCCGCTGCCGATAAAAACTCTCGCCGTTTGCGGCCATGGCCCGCATTTTTTCCGTTGGGTAGTACAGGCTGCCAAGTTCCGCGTAGCGGTCCGCCAGCGCGCAGAACCGCGTCAATCCGATGTTATCGATATAACGCAGCGCACCGCCCAGAAACGCGGGAAATCCAAGTCCGAGAATCAGTCCCATGTCGACTTCAACCGGGCTCGAAACTATGCCATCTTCAAGACAACGCACCGCTTCCAGGCACATGGCGACCATCATGCGGTCGCGAATTTCCTGATCGTCGAACTTCTTGTTACCGCTTTGGGCCCGGGCGATCAATTCGCCGATTCCTTCACGCGGCAACTTGACGGGTTTGCCGTCCTTGCCGGTTTCATACCGGTAGAAGCCGGCGCCGGTTTTCTGACCGAGGTCGCCATTGGCGCACAACAGGTCGAGAGCGCTTTCGGAAGTCAGCGCCATGCGCGCGAAGCCGTCCGCCAGCACTTGCTGGCAATGCACGGCGGTATCTATTCCGACCACATCGAGCAGATAGGCCGGGCCCATCGGCCAGCCAAATCTTTGCATGACCTTGTCGATTCGGCTAAACGCCGCCCCATCTCGAATCAACGCGGAAAATGCGCCGAAATACGGAAACAGAATCCGGTTGACCAAAAACCCGGGGCAGTTGTTGACCACGACAGGCGTTTTACCGAGAGCTTTTGCGTAAGCCACCGTCGTGGCGATGGCGCGCTCGCTGCTCGCCTTGCCGCGGATGACTTCCACCAGCGGCATCACCGGAACAGGATTGAAGAAATGCATGCCGCAAAAATTTTCCGGCCGTTGCAAGGCGCCGGCCAGGACATCTATCGAGATCGTGGAAGTATTGCTGGCGATGATCGCATTCTCGGAAACCTGTTGTTCAAGTTCGAGCAACACCTTGCGTTTAACCTCCGCATTTTCGACGACCGCTTCCACCACGATATCGGGGCGGCCGAATTGCCCGTAGTCAAGCACGGGATCAATGCGGCCGAGGACGTCGACCATTCGCGGCGCGCTGATCCGGCCTCTGGCCAACCGCTTTTCGAGTTGTGTTCTGGCCTCCTTCATGCCCAGGTCGAGGCCGTCCTGAGCGATGTCCTTCATGCTGATGGGCACGCCTTTCAAGGCGGATTGGTAGGCGATGCCGCCGCCCATAATGCCGGCGCCCAGTACCGCCGCCGATTTCACCTCGGCTGCCGCCGGCAACAGTTTCTTCGCTTTGCCCGCCAGGAACTGTTCGTTGAGGAAAATCTGGACCAGATTCTCGCTTACCGCAGTGCCGGCCAGTTTCAGAAAAGCCTGGTGTTCCGCCTGCAAGGCCGCGGTCCGATCCATGCCGGCAGCGTCATGCATGAGCTGCACGGCGGCAGGCGGCGCCGGATAATGCGGTCCGGCTTTCGCGGCGACCATGGCCTTGGCGGTGTCAAACGCGACTTGTAATTCAATCGGAGACAGGTTCAGTGGCGAAGTCTTGCGCTGGCGAATGGCGCGGTAATCGAGTTTGCCCGCGTTAGCTTGCTGAATCAACTTTTCCGCGCCGGCAACGAGATGTTCCCGAGCCACGATAGCGTCTAGCGCCCCTTGCTTGAATGCCTGCCCGGCCCGGATCTGATCGCCAGAGGCAATCCACTGATTGGCATTGTCGGCGCCGATAAGCCGCGGCATGCGCACCGTGCCGCCGAATCCCGGCAGGATTCCCAGTTTTACTTCCGGGAAACCCACCACGGCGCGCTCGGTGCCGATCCGGAAATCGGTGGTCACGGCCAATTCGAAACCGCCGCCGAGAGCAATGCCGTCCAGCGCGGTAGCGGTGGGAAACGGCAAGTCTTCAATGGCATTGAAAAGCGCATTGGATTCTTCGAGCCAGTTCAGCAGCCGCTCGCCAGCCGCGCTGAACATGGCGGGAAACTCAGTGATATCGGCGCCGACGATAAAGGCGGGCTTGGAGCTGGTGAAAACAAGTCCGGCCACGCCGGATTTGGCCACTTCATCGACCGCTACGCGCAGTTCTTCCAATGTCTGCCGATTGAATTTGTTGACCGACGAATTCGGCAGATTGAAATCGAGCCGCGCGCTGCCGCCCGGCAATCTGTCAACCTGCAAGGCCTTGCCCTTGAAAATCATTCCCAACCCTCGCCGCTACGCAACCCGCGCGGCATTATAACTCGCCCCAGCCACGCAGCAAGGTGAGGCCCGGTCGGCGCAGCCGACAAAAAGCGAAGCTTTTTGAGGGCCGAACGACTTGCCAAGGATGGCAAGGCTGTGGCGTGGTGAAACCACCAAAGCTGCGCCAGGGAGGGCATGCAAGAACCAAACAACCAGCAGCCTTACCGGTCGGCGCAGCCGACAAAAAGCGAAGCTTTTTGAGGGCCGAACGGCTCGACAAGGGCGAGGACAAGCGTTTACGAAGCGCAGCTTCGTGCGCAGTCCGAGCGCCGCCGAGCTGTGCTCGGTGGCCGGACCGTCGAAACTGGGGTTTGGCGAAACCACTAAAGTCGCGCCAAGGATGGGTGAGGCCCGGTCGGCACAGCCGACAAAAAGCGAAGCTTTTTGAGGGCCGAACGGCTCGACATGGATGTCGAGACTGGGGTTTGGCGAAACCACTAAAGTCGCGCCAAGGACGGCATGGAAAGACAAATTGAAATCGAGTTCCCAAGCGGCACAGCCGACAAAAAGCGAAACTTTTTGAGGACCGAACGGCTCGACAAGGGCGAGGACAAGCGTTTACGAAGCGCAGCTTCGTGCGCAGTCCGAGCGCCGCCGAGCTGTGCTCGGTGGCCGGACCGTCGAGACCGGAGTTTGGCGAAACCACTGCAGTCGCGCCAAGGACGACATGCACAAACCAAGTCAAGGCCAATTTACCCAATCAACCAAAACCGAATCGAACGTTGCCTTCGTGAGTATTGAGACAGTGGCCGCGAACAAAGCCGCGAGGGGGAAACGCCTCCTGCATCGTGCAGGCGTTGTCGCCAGGGCGGCGTGGGATCGGTTAGAATTTTGCGAAGCAGTGAATGGGTGCTTTATGCGACTACTTGTTTTGGGTTTGATGCTGCTCGCGCTTCCTGTCGGTGCTGCTTCAAGCGGCGTTGTGCTGCTTTATCATCATGTCGCGACTGATACGCCGGCTTCGACGTCGATTTCGCCGCGGGATTTTCGATCGCATCTCGAATATCTGCGTGACAATGAATTCAGCGTTATCGCACTCGATGTGATGGTCGAAGCCTTGCGCAACGGCGAAGAGCTGCCTGACCGGGCCGTTGCCATTACTTTCGACGACGGCTATCTGTCGATATTCGAGACAGCCTTCCCCATGCTGCAATCGTTCGGATTTCCATTCACCTTGTTCCTGAGCACCGGCCCGATAGACCGGCGATCGCGAAACTACATGAGTTGGCCGCAGATTGAGGAGATGGCGGCGGCGGGAGTGATGGTGGCCAATCATATGGTGGAGCACCCGCACATGCTGGAGCGCGCGGAAGGCGAAAGCGAGACCATTTGGATCGAAAGGCTGCGCGAGGAACTGTTGCGTGCGGAACGGGCAATTCTGGAGCGCACCGGCCAATCTCATCGCTACCTTGCTTATCCATACGGGGAATACAATCCCGCCATCAAGGACATGTTGCGGGAACTCGATTTTATCGGGTTTGCACAGAACTCGGGCGTCATTGGACCGAGTTCGGATTTTCTCGCCCTGCCCCGCTACCCACTGGC
Source organism: uncultured Pseudohongiella sp. (assembly GCA_951812715.1). Lineage (GTDB taxonomy): Bacteria > Pseudomonadota > Gammaproteobacteria > Pseudomonadales > Pseudohongiellaceae > UBA9145. The sequence continues at coordinate 404,398 of OX638323.1, forward strand.
CGGCAACTTCGCCGATCTGGAAAGCGCCAGCCTGAAATTCGCCACCTTGCCTTTCAATGTGCGCATTCTGGAACCGGAATCGCCAGTGACCAATGCGCCCAATCCGGCAGTGACGCTGAAATTCTCGCCGGCGCAAACCGGCGCTTATGATCTGGCGCGCCTGGGATGTTTCGCCAACAGTCAGCCGCTTGCACTGACGTGGATCGACCGCGAAGCTGGAATTGTGCGGCTGAAGCCCGAAACGACTTTTTCCGCCCGGCGCTGGCGTTATATTTGTACCGCCCCGAATATCGGCTCGCGCCGGTTCCATTGGTATTCGATTCAGTGGATCAATCCAGAAATGCCTGAATAGCGCGCCGGCTTCAATCGATCATGCCAATGGCGGTGGAATAGTCCCCGTCCCGTGCGGTGAGATTGTTCTGCACGATAATGGTTTGCAACTCTTCGACATAGCCGTGGCCGCGCTGGGAATAACGACTCAATCCGAAAGCAAGCACCAGTGAATCGAGCTCCCGTTGCTGCAATTTCATCGTGCGCCGCAATTCACGGAAGAACTGGTAGCTGTTATTGCTGTTGATATTCAGGAAATAGGCTTCCATGGCGTCGTGCAAGGTGGCGAAACTGCGCACTTCGTGTGTCGCTCCCTGCCGCCGCTGTCGCGGGACGATGCCGCAGCCAGGGTCGAAGCACCATTGACCGAATATATTGTTTCCTTCGCGCACGAATCTGGAAGTGCCCCAGGCCGATTCGTTGGCCGCCTGGGCCAGCACAAGTGAAGCAGGCACGATATCCACCCTGATCAGCAATTCTTCAAGCCAGATCTGGCGGTTATCGAAATCCGATTCCGCCACCCGGAAACGAGCGGCGAGATCAAGCAACCATTCGTGTGAGGCATCGGCCAGAACGCCGCCGCCATGCCAGGTTTCCTCAATCGACAGCAGCCGCATCCGATCGCGCATAATCTGACGGTTGCGTGCGTCGACGTAATCCTGAATGAAATTCAAAAACATCTTCTTGCGCTCACCCACGGTATCGGCCAATGAAATATCCGGAAAAACCGTGTGTGGCGCCGGCGTTGTCAATATCTGAGTCGCTGGCGCCTCAACAACCTCATTGACAGTGTCGTCGCGCGTCATTATTCCGGCGACGATCAGCAAGAAAGTTGCCAGCGCCGTTATCAGCAGGAGTTCGGCTACGAATGCCGGTAACAGTTCGCTTTTCCTGGTTGATTCCATCTCGTCGATAATTCTCTTCGTCGAGCTATTGAATCGCGGAAAACGCAAATGCGCCGCTCATGCTCCAGTCCGGCTGCCGCCCCGGCAGTCGGGCGAGGCGGGAATCGTCCTATCCCGCTGTCGCCATTCATCTGGAGTGTACAAGTGAAGCGCCAGCGCATGGATATCTCCGGCAAGTTCGGCCGACAACAATCGATAGATCAGTCGATGCCTTCCCACCCGATTCATATCGGTAAAACGGGATGAAACGACGGTGAGCCTGAAGTGAGAATCCGTAGCCGGCCCGCCATGCATATGGCTTTCGTTCAACACTTCAAGAAACGCTGGATCGAGTTCCAGCCGCAATTTTTGCTCAAGAACAGTTTGCATGGACATGGAAACCGGCACCTCATTTTCCGCGGCGCGCTATATGCCACTGGCCGACTCAGATTCGCGGCGCGCTGCATAACATAACGGGCGGCGCAATACGTCGCTTGCGGCCGCGGTCTTACCGCCAGCGCACGAATTATCGCGCGGCGCTAACTATCAAGATTGATCGCCCGGGCGGTTTTTCCCGCGCTCGGCCAACGGCATTCATTGTTACTGCCAGTATATTACAATGGCAGAATCGCTCGTGGACATATCGACCACCCGCCGCCAATCTTGACCGGAGTCAATCGATAATCATCTCATGCCGATTTCCTGGTACCCCGGTCACATGCACAAGGCGCGCAGGGAACTTGGCACGCTGCTGCGCGGCGCCCGGCTCGTGATCGAGGTACTTGACGCCCGAATTCCAGCCGCGAGTTCCAATCGTCTACTGGCATCGATGCGGGGGGAAACGCCGACAATCCGCATCCTCAACAAGACCGATCTGGCCAACTCCCGCCTTACGGCCGCCTGGCAAACCCATTTTTCGCGCCTGCGCAACAGCGCCTGCCTTGCCAATGGCAAAGAAGCGCCTGTTGACCGAGGTCGTTTGCTCAAGCAAATCCGGCGCCTGGGCGGCATTCCAAGCGAGCGCTCGCCAAGTCGGGGCAGCATTGCCATAATCGGTATTCCTAATGTCGGCAAGTCTTCGCTGCTAAACTACTTCATCGGCCGCAAACTGGCGCGCACGGGCAATACGCCTAGCATTACCAGAACTCAGCAGTCCGCGCGCTTCGCCGCTGACTGGACCCTGGTCGACACGCCCGGCATGTTGCGGCCCAAACTGGAAGACCAGCAAGCCGCATTGCTCATGGCCAGCGTCGGCAGTATCGGCGCGGCCGCCGCCGATCGTGCGGAAGTGGCGCAGTTTCTGGCCGGCTGCTTGCTAAGCGGCCACCGGAACGCGCTGATCGAACGTTATCGGCTGAACGAAACCGATAAAACTCCGGAAGCGTTATTTGATAGGATTGCCGTCGCGCGCGGCGCCCTGAGAAAAGCTGGCGCCGCCGACATCGCGAAAGCCGCGGAAATATTACTTCAGGATTTCCGTTCCGCCAGATTGGGCAGAATTTCCCTGGAGTCTCCGCCGGACCCCGATCTCCGGCAAACATGAGAGACAAATGAGCAATACCAGTACCCATAATTCCATCGCCGATGAGGCGCAATCCGCAGCAGCGGCGCATCCGGCCTTCGTCTGGCGCCAGAGCAGCCGCATCGACTCGCTGAATATCGACGTAGAGGAATACGAGCACCGCGCCACTGGCGCCTTGCATTATCATCTCGACAGCGCAAGTTCGGAAAATGTGTTTCTGGTAGCGTTTCGAACGGCGCCTATGGATTCTACCGGGGTGGCGCATATTCTGGAGCACACCAGTCTTTGCGGCAGCGCGCGGTTTCCGGTACGGGACCCGTTCTTCATGATGACCCGGCGCTCGCTGAATACTTTCATGAACGCCTTTACCAGCAGCGACTGGACCGCCTATCCCTTCGCCAGCAAAAATGGAAAAGACTTTAATAATCTATTGCAAGTGTATATGGATGCAGTTTTTTCCCCCAACTTACACGATCTAGATTTTGCCCAGGAAGGACATCGGCTGGAATTTGCCGAAGCCGACAATCCAGACAGCGAACTGTTGATCAAGGGCGTTGTCTACAACGAAATGAAAGGCGCCATGAGTTCGCCGACAAGCGTCCTCTGGCATTGCATGTGCCGCTATCTGTTTCCGGAAACCACTTATCATTTCAACAGCGGCGGCGACCCGGGCGAGATTCCGAAACTCGGCTACGCGCAATTGCGTGAGTTCCATCGCCGCCATTATCACCCGGGAAATTCGGTCTTTATGACTTTCGGCGATATTCCGGCGTCAGAACATCAGTCACAATTCGAGAAACTCGCGCTGTCGGGTTTCGAGCAGCTAAATTACAAAATCGATATCGCCGATGAATCCCGCTACCCGGCGCCGGTTCGAGTGGAAGAGCGATATTACGCCGAAGAAGAAAATATCGAGCGCAAGACCCATGTCGTGCTTGGTTGGCTGCTAGGCCACAGCAGCAAGCTCGAAGATCAGTTCCGCGCGCAACTGTTGTCCAGCGTGTTGCTCGACAACAGCGCCAGTCCTTTGTTGAGAGCTCTGGAGTCCACCGATCTCGGCGCCGCGCCGTCGCCGCTTTGTGGTCTCGAATCGTCGAATCGCGAGATGAGTTTCATGGCCGGCCTCGAAGGCTGTGGCGCCAGCGTCACGGAGCAGGTCGAAGCTCTCATTCTTGGGGCACTCGAACAAGTGGCGCAAGATGGCGTCGCCATGGAACAGGTCGAAGCGGCATTGCATCAACTGGAACTCGAACAGCGCGAGATCACCGGCGGTTCCTATCCGTACGGCTTGCAACTGATTCTGGCAGGACTGCCCGCGGCAATTCACCGAGGCGATCCTGCCGCCATGCTGAATCTCGATCCGGTATTGGCTAAACTGCGGGAGCAGATTCGCGAACCCGCCTTTATTCCAGCATTGGTGCGAGAGCTGTTGCTGGACAATCCACATCGCGTAACTCTCACCCTGATTCCTGATCCGGCGCTCGCCGCACGCAAAGCCGAGATCGAGAAGCGCCGGCTAGCCAGCATTCACGCTACGCTGGATGAGGATGAAAAAGCGGCAATCCTGGCACGGTCGCGTCGCCTGCGGCAAAGGCAGATGCTGGAAGACGATCCAGAGATTCTGCCCAAAGTCGGACTGGCCGATGTGCCGGCGGAAATGTCCGAACCAAAGCGGCAATCCCTGGCATTGCCCGGCGGCGATGCTGTCAGCTATTACGCTCAGGGCGCCAATGGTCTGGCATACCAGCAAATAGTCTTCAAGTTGCCGCGGTTGGAGGATGAACTGCTGGACAGTCTGCAATTGTATGCGGCCTGTCTTGGCGAACTCGGGGTCGGCGCCAGGGATTATGCCCAGGTACAGACCTGGCAATCGCGCATCAGCGGCGGCGTGGACAGCTTCAGCAGTATTCGGGCGCGCCTGGGCGATGTGCAATCGAATCATGCCCTGTTCAGTATTTCCTCGAACTGCTTGCTCGACAACCACCGCCCACTATCGGAACTGTTGCGCGCTACCATTGCCGAATTGCGCTTCGATGAAGGCCGCCGGCTGAAGGATCTGATTGAGCAGATCCAAGCGCGCAAGGAAAACAGCATTACTTCCAAGGGGCACAATCTGGCCATAAGCCTGGCCTGCAGCCGGATGAGTCCGGCCGCCTTGCTGTCACACAAAGCCAGCGGCCTGGAAAGCATCCGGCGGCTGCGCGCGCTGGCGCGAGAAATCCCGGAAACCGAAGCGCAGCAGAACTTGTTTGCGCGCTTCTCCGACTTGCATCGTCGCATCAGCGGCAGCGAACGGCAGTTCCTGCTTATCGCCGAACAGGAACACCAGGATCGGCTGCTCGGCGACCTTGCCACGGTCTGGTCTGGATCCACCGCTGGCAGCACACGCGGCGAACTTTCCCTACCGGCCCTGCGCGAGCGCACCTGCGAAGCCTGGACTACCGCCACCACGGTCAATTTTTGCGCCAAAGCCTGGCCGACGGTTGCGGGCAATCACGAAGACAATCCGGTACTCCATGTGTTGGCCCGCTTCATCAGCAATGGCTTTCTGCATCGGGCCATTCGGGAACAGGGCGGCGCATATGGCAGCGGCGCGGGCCAAAATTCCAATGCAGCGGTATTCCGCTGCTTTTCTTATCGCGATCCTAGACTGAACGATACCCTGGAAGATTTCGACCGGGCGCTGGATTGGGTATTGCAGGAGAAACATCAGGGCCGTCAACTGGAAGAAGCAATCCTGGGCGTAATCGCGTCGATGGACAAACCCTCCTCACCTGCCGGCGAAGCGAAAATCGCTTTCTACGACGGTCTGTTCGGCCGGACCCTGGAGAAACGGCGGGAATTCCGCAAACGGGTACTGGCCACCTCGCTGAACGATCTGCGATCCGTAACCGAGCGCTATTTCCGGCCCGGCCAGGAAAGTTATGGCATCATCACCAGCCGCGATGCAGTTGAATCCTTGCAACTTGGCGGCTTGCGCGTCACTAACCTTTAAGCCGGGCGTATCGCGCAGGGCTGGTAGAAATTTATTTCCGGCAAGGGGAACTTTTCCAGCGGCCCACAGTCTCAGCAAGCGTAAGTGGATTGTGTCCGGTTACAGTGGACCTTGATTCATTTATCTCTCCCTTGATAGTATCTTTGGCCCGGTACTTGCGTACCGGGCCTTTTTTTTACGTTCAGTTCAAGCCTCCGGAGTTCGCCGCGAAAGCGCGGAAATCCCTCAGAATTGCAACGATTCAGCCGTTATTTGCATACAACATCAGCGAAATTACCTATACTGTTTGAGTAGGCCGCAGTTTTGCGGCCGCGTTGTGAATAAGGCGCATGAAACCTACTGATATCAGCAATCCGGACTACTTCCACAAGGTGGTCGATTGCCAGTGGGCGTGCCCGGCGCATACGCCGGTGCCGGAGTACATTCGCCTGATCTCCGAGAAACGTTATACCGACGCCTACATGATCAACTGGGAGTCCAACGTGTTTCCGGGAATTCTCGGGCGCACGTGTGACCGGCCCTGCGAACCCGCCTGCCGCCGCGGCCGGGTGGAGGAACAACCGGTCGCGATCTGCCGGCTGAAGCGTGTCGCGGCTGATTACAAATCGGATATCAGCGCGCGCCTGCCCCAAATTCCCAAACGAAAGAACGGCAAGCATATCGCCCTGGTCGGCGCCGGACCCGCTTCGCTGACCGTTGCCCGGGATCTACTGCCATTGGGCTATGAAATCACCCTCTTTGATCGCGACGCCGCGGCCGGGGGCGCCATGCGCACCCAGATTCCCCGCTTTCGCCTGCCGGTTGAAGTGCTGGAAGAGGAACTGAACTATATCCTGGACATGGGTATCAATTGTCGCTTCGGTTCGGAAATAACCAGCATGAAATCGCTGCTGGCGGAAGATTTCGACGCTATTTTCGTCGGCACCGGGGCGCCGTTAGGCAAGGCCTTGAACCTGCCCGGCTTCGAGGAAGCCGCTTCCAACATCCATACCGGAATCGAATGGCTGGCAAACGTCGCCTTCGAACACATCGATTCAATTGGCGAAACCGTAATCGTCCTCGGCGGCGGCAATACCGCCATGGATTGCTGTCGAAGCTCCAAACGGCTTGGCGGCAAGGACGTCAAGGTCGTAGTGCGCAGCGGATTCGATGAAATGAAAGCGTCTCCCTGGGAAATCGAAGACGCCATGAATGAAGATATTCCCATTCTCAACTTTTGCGTGCCCAAACGTTACCTGCTCAAGGACGGCAAGCTTTGTGGCATGGAATTCGAAAAAGTGCGTCGGGAATATGACGAAAACGGCCGGCGGCTACTAATCCCCACCGGTGAAGATCCGCTGATCCTGCCATGCGACGATGTGCTTTGCGCGATCGGCCAGGATAACGCTTTCCCCTGGATCGAACGCAATCTGGGCATAGAATTTGACCGCTGGGAACTGCCCGTGCTCGACAAGACCACGTTCCGGTCCACCCACGAGAAAGTGTTTTTCGGCGGCGACGCCGCTCTGGGTCCGGACAATATCATTACCGCGGTGGCGCATGGGCACGCCGCCGCGCTCTCGATTCACCTACTGTGCGAAAGCGGGGACGTGAATGACCGCCCCGCCGATCTGACTACGCTGGAAAGCCAGAAAATGGGCATTCATCAATGGTCCTACGATAACGACATCAACCATGATGTGCGCTATATCGTGCCGCATGCCGCCAAGGAAAAGACGCTGAATGACATTAACGTCGAAGTGGAACTCGGCTTTGACGAGGATCTCGGTTACGCGGAAACCCAGCGCTGCCTGAATTGCGATGTACAGACCGTATTTACCGCCCCGGCCTGCATTGAATGCGATGCCTGCGTAGACATCTGCCCCACCGATTGCATTAGCTTCACCTCGAACGGAGAAGAGCGGGATTTGCGCCAGCGGCTGCTGGCGCCGGCGGAGAACCTCGAACAGGAACTCTACGTTTCCGACAATCTCGGCACCGGACGCATCATGGCCAAGAACGAAGATCTCTGCCTGCATTGCGGACTGTGCTCGGAACGCTGTCCAACGTCTGCCTGGGACATGCAGAAATACCTCTTCAACACGGCCAAAGCGGTTAACGCATGAGCAAGCGGAAATCGGCAAGAACCTCGCGGAAACTTTCCGGAGTCAATAATTTCGTCGTCAAGTTCGCGAACGTGAACGGTTCGGGGTCGGCCAGCGCCAATAATCTGTTCGCCAAATCCATCTTTCGCATGGGAGTTCCGGTCAGTCCTCACAATATATTCCCTTCCAACATCCAGGGCCTGCCTACCTGGTACGAAGTGCGAGTCAACGATAACGGCTACCTCGGGCGCCGGGACGGCGTCGATCTCTTGGTGGCGGTGAACGAGCAGACCATCGCTCGGGATATCGAATCCGTACTCCCAGACGGTTATGTAATTTACGATTCTTCCAAGCCGCTGACCCCGCTTCGCAAGGATCTGAATTTTCTGCCGATCCCGCTGAAAGAGATTTGCCTGCGAGAATTCGATCATCCAGGCCAACGCCAGTTGTTTCAGAATATCGTTTACGTGGGCGCGCTGGCGGCGTTCCTGTCGATTGATTTCGAAATTCTCACGAGCATGATCAGTCAACAGTTCCGCGGCAAGGAAAAGCTTATCCTGCCCAATGTGCACGCGCTGGAACTTGGCTATCAATACGCCAAGGATCATTTCGACTGTCCCTTGCCAATCCGTATCAAGGCTTCGCACAAGGCCAAGGGAAAAATTCTCATGGATGGAAATACCGCGATCGGGCTGGGCTGCGTGTATGGCGGCGCAACCGTGGCGTCCTGGTATCCGCTGACGCCCTCGACTTCGGCGGTGGACGCCTATGGCAAATTTTGCAAGCGGATGCGAATCGATCCCGGCACCGGCAAAAGGAAATTCTCAATCGTGCAGGCGGAAGACGAACTCGCCGCTATCGGCATCGCCATCGGCGCGGGCTGGAACGGCGCCAGGGCGTTTACCGCATCGAGTGGCCCTGGCGTGTCATTGATGCAGGAATTCCTCGGTCTTGCCTATTTCGCCGAGGTGCCCGTGGTGCTGTTCAATATTCAACGCGTGGGGCCTTCCACCGGCATGCCGACGCGTACGCAGCAGGGCGACCTGCTGACCTGTGCGTTCGCCTCTCATGGCGATACCCGGCACGTGCTGCTGTTTCCCTCGACGCCCAAGGAATGTTTTGAGTTCGCGGCCGCTTCCTTTGACATTGCCGACCGCCTGCAAACTCCAGTTGTAGTGATGAGCGATCTGGAACTCGGCATGAATGATCACATTTGCGATCCACTGGAGTGGGACGACGCCCGCAAGTACGATCGCGGCAAGGTTCTCAATGCCGAAGAACTTGAGAAAATCGATAGTTTCGGCCGTTACCTCGATGTCGACGGTGACGGCATTCCCTGGCGCACCTATCCCGGCGCACATCCGGAGAAAGGCAGCTATTTCACTCGCGGCAGCTCCCATGACGCCATGGCCGCTTATACCGAAGACGGTGATGTCTACGCTGAATTGATGGATCGACTGGCAAGGAAATTCGCCGGCGCGGCGAAGTATCTGCCGAAACCGGAAATCCGCTCGGACGGCAACCGGCGCGGCATGATCTATTTTGGCACCACCGCCGGCGCAATGCCCGAAGTCCACGACAAACTCGCCCGGCAAGGCATAATGCTCGACACCTTGCGTATCAGGTCATTTCCTTTCCACGAGGAGGTTTCCCGCTTTATCGACGAACATGACCTGGTATATGTGATCGAACAGAATCGCGATGCGCAAATGAAGAGCCTGTTGAAGATCGAATGCAATACCAATGACGAAAAGATGCACTCAATCTTGAGTTACAACGGCGTTGTCACCAGCGCCGATAATATCGAATCGGCCATTCTGCGGGATCTCTCCGAAATGTCGAACCTGGCTTCCGCCTGATTGATGATCGAGCCATGAGTTACATAACGAAACCAAAATTCCATCACCCCCAACTGCGCAAAAACGAGTTGGGTTATACCCGGCGAGACTACGAAGGCACGCTGACTACCTTGTGCGGCGGCTGCGGCCACGACTCCATCAGCGCAGCCATAATTCATGCCGTACACGATATGTCGCTGGCGCCACATAAGATCGCCAAGGTATCCGGCATCGGCTGCTCATCCAAGATTCCATCCTATTTCCTGGACAGGTCCCATGGCTTCAACTCGGTGCACGGACGCATGCCCTCCATTGCCACGGGCGCCAATCTGGCGAACCGGGAACTGTATTACCTGGGAATTTCCGGCGATGGCGATACCGCGTCCATTGGACTCGGGCAGTTTTGCCACATAGTGCGCCGCCGCATCAATATGCTTTATATCGTGGCGAACAACGGCACCTATGGCCTTACCAAGGGCCAACTTTCGGCAACCGCGGATCTCGGTTCAAAAACCAAGTCGGGAGAGGAAAGCCAATACGACAATATCGACCTGGTCAGTTTGGCGATTGATCTTGGGGCGAGTTTTGTGGGACGTAGCTTTTCTGGAGACAAGGATCAGCTTGTGCCGCTGATTCAGGCGGGTTTGAGTCATCGGGGTTTTGCCTTTATCGACATCATTTCGCCCTGCGTTACCTTCAACAATACGCCGCTATCCACCCATGGCTACAAGAACACCTGGGAAAACAACGTAATTCTGAGCGAAATCGATTTCGTGCCGATGCGCAAGGAAATCAGAACCAAATACTCCGCCGGCAAGGAAAAAGAGATTACCTTGCATGACGGTTCGGTAATTCACTTGCACAAGACCAGCGCCAGCTATGATCCCCATGATCGGGAAAACGCCTTGCACCATGTAAACGAATACAAGAAGCAAGGCAAGATCGCCACCGGATTGCTATATATCAATCAGGAGCAATCGGATTTGCATGAACTGGCCGACACCGTCGACAAACCCTTTAATCGCCTGAACGAGCATGATCTCTGCCCCGGCGGCGAAGTGCTTCAGGATATCAACGAAACCTTCATGTAGCCGAATCGCGGCTGGCCTTGATCAATTCGTATGCCGCCTTGATCTCTTGAGCCTTGCGCGTCGCGATATCCATCATTTCGTCGGGCAGGCCTTTCGCCACCAGTTTGTCGGGATGATGTTGATTCATCTGCCGGCGATAGGCGCGCTTGACATCAGCGCCGCTAGCGCCTTCCGCGACGCCGAGAAGTTTGTGCGCGGCCCGCAATTGCTCTTCGCTGGATTTGGTTTGCGCAAACTGGGTTTGACCTGAAATGCGGCTCAGCAGGCGATCGAGTTGCTCTGGCGCGAAACCAAGCTGGGCGGTGATGTCATGGAGCAGTTTGCGTTCCTCGGCATCGAGCGCGCCGTCGGCAAAGGCCGTGGCCACGATAATTTCAAGAAACATTTGCAGCAAGGTGCGGCGCCGGGCCGCTTCCTGCCGAAACTGGGCAAGTACCTGCAAAAAGGGAAAATCGTCCTCCTTGCCCGCATTGAACAGATCAATCGCCACCTGGCGCTGCCGCGGCGACAGGCGCATCTGCTGCATGACGCGTTCCGCCAATTCGATCTCGGTACGACTGACATGACCGTCCGATTTGGCGATGTAGCCCATGATCGAAAACGTAGCGGTAAAGAAAGCCGTCTGGACCCTTTCCGTGCTGCCGCGGCCGAGAAAATCGCCCGTGCCGGTGGAATCGAGTCCGGCATCGAAGTAGTTGCCGAGCGCTGCTCCCAACAAGGCGCCGAGCGGACCGCCCAGCATAAAGCCGAACGCGCCGCCAACGACTTTTCCCCACCAACTCATCGATCGCTCCGGCGCCCGCTGGGCGCTTTCATCTCAAGTCTCGATTTCGTGCTCAAGTAGAAATTCGGCGAATTCCTGCTCGTTAAGGATTCTTATCCCCAATTCCTCGGCCTTGGTCAACTTCGAACCTGCTTTTTCGCCGGCTACGAGGCAATCGGTACGCGCCGATACGCTACCCGCCACCTTTGCTCCCAGGGAAAGCAGTTTCGCCTTGGCATCGTTGCGCGTCATTCTTCCCAGCGTACCGGTAATTACAATGGTCTGCCCGGCCAGCGGCAGGCTGTCTTGCGCTCTGGGCTGTGCGGCGGGCCAATACACTCCGGCTTCGCGCAGGGCTGCGACCAAAGCCAGATTTTCCGGATTATCGAAAAATTCGCGGATATGTCGAGCGACCACTTCACCTACATCCGGAACTTGCTGTAATGCTTCCGCATCCGCTTCCAGCAGCGGCGCCAGGTCGCCGAAATGATCCGCCAGAGCCATTGCCGTGGCGCCGCCTACTTCTCGAATTCCCAGGGCTGCGAGAAACCGGTTCAAACTTGTGCGCTTGCTCTTTTCGATCGCCGCGACCAGATTCGCCGCCGATTTCTGTCCCATTCTTTCGAATTCAGCCAACTTGTCCACGGAAAGTCGATAAAGGTCGGCCACGTTGCGAACCGCGCCGGAATCAACCAGTTGCTCAATCAGCCGTTCGCCAAGGCCTTCGATATCCATCGCGGAACGGGAGGCAAAATGGCTTACAGACTGCCGGCGCTGGGCGGGACAGACCAGACCCGCATTGCAGCGGAACTGTACGTCGCCATCGCGCTCTATCGGCGAGCCGCATGCGGGACACTCCGTCGGCATTGTCACGGATTTGCGCTCCTTCCCCGCCGCGGCGACCTGGACTATTTGCGGAATCACATCGCCGGCGCGGCGCACAATGACGGAATCTCCCGCGCACAGTCCCAGCTTTCCTATTTCATCCATATTGTGCAAAGTTGCATTGCTTACCGTGACGCCGCCGACGAACACCGGATCGAGCCGCGCGACGGGAGTGATTGTTCCGGTGCGGCCGACCTGAAAATCCACGGCTAGCACCTTGGCGCTTTTCTCTTCCGCGGGGAATTTCCAGGCGATCGCCCAGCGCGGACTGCGCGCGGTTTGTCCGAGTTTACGCTGCAATTCCAATTGATTGATCTTGATAACCGCGCCATCAATCTCGTAGTCTAGTTGCGGCCGTTTTTGCAGCAATCGCCGGCAATATTCGAGACTCTCGCCGGCGCCATGGCAAAGCCGGCGATCGATATTGGTATGCAGCCCCCATTTATCCAGCAAGGCGAAAATCTCGAACAGGGTTCCCGGTAATGTGAGACCGTTCACCAGTCCAATACTGTAGCAGTACATCCGCAAGGGCAGCTTCGCGGTATTGCGAGAATCGAGTTGGCGTATCGCTCCCGCCGCCGTATTGCGCGGATTGATATAAGTTCTCCCCTCTTCTTCCCTGGCGCGCGCGTTCAATGCCGCAAATCCTTCCTTGCCGAGGAATACTTCACCGCGAATTTCCAATACCGTGCCGGCATGGTCCGACCCATGCAAGCGCAGGGGTATATCATGAATCGTCCGAATGTTATGGGTTATGTCCTCGCCGTTGACGCCATCTCCCCGGGTAGCGCCACGCTTGAGTACGCCGTCCTGGTAAATCAGGCTTACCGCGACGCCGTCGACCTTCGGTTCGCAACAGAATTCAATTTCGCCTTCGAGTTCAGCCCGCTTGGCCACGCGCGCTTCAAATTGCTGGAATTCCTCCTCGCTAAAGGCTTTCTCCAGCGACAGCATGGGAATCTCGTGCCGAACTTCGACAAATCCGGGCAGCGGTTCAGCGCCTACGCGCCAGGTTGGAGAATCCGGACTTTGCAGGCCATAGCGCGCTTCAAGTTGTTCGAGCCTCGCCAGCATGGCGTCGAATTCGGCATCGGTGATTTCCGGCCGATCCAGCGCGTGGTATTGAAGATTATGATGATCGATCTGCTTGCGGAGAGATTCGACTTCCTGCCTGATCGAAGCAGGCGCATTATCATTGGTAGTCACGGATGCCTAGATCTGGCTGCTCACCGATGATTCACTGGAAAAGTTCCTATCGAAGTCGCGTATGCGGCGCCGCGCTTGTTCGATTGACTTTGCCGTCAGTTCCTGCCGATTGGCGTCTAGCAATTGGCCATCAAGCGCCTCGGCAAGACGGCGGGCAACTGCCAGCATTTGTTCAAACGCGAGCAAATTGTTGATAGGCGCCGGCAACAACATGAACATGCTAATCCCCGGCGTAGTGAACCGATCGATTGCGGCCGCATCAAAGGTGCCGGGATTGACGATATTGGCCACGCGGAAAATGGCGCGACCATCTTCCAGATTGCCTTCGGTTTTGCTGAGAATCTTCATCTTGTCATGCCGCAAACCTGCTGCATGGAGGAAATCCCACAATTCACGCCCGGCGAATTCCCTGGTCTCGCTGGCGAACACGTTGATTACGATGATTCTGTCCGCGCTTATATCTGCTGATCCCGTTGCAACTGAATTGGCGGCTGCTCCGGCCTGCTGATCGGACTGTGCGGACGGCGCCGCCACATCAGGATCAGGCTTTTCAATATCCGTGCCTGATTCCCGGATTGCCGATTCAGGCTCAGGTTGAGATTTGGCGCGAGCCGTTTCAATTGATCGCGCTTGCCGCGTCAATGGTTCGGAAGGCTTCTCGGATGAGCGCTTTCGGGAATCGCCGCCGATACGCTCTCCAGCGGTCATCGATACAGTGTCCAAATCCATTTCAAAGCTTGACTGCTTTCGTCGGGATCCGGAAATTCCGCTCGATTCGTGAATTTTCTCTTTCGATTTTTTCTTGCGCCTGCCTTGCGACTGCCGTTGCAGCTCCCGCGGCTCGCTCAAGACTTCATCGGCAGGCGCTACCGCCACCGGATCAAGTAGTAGCGGCACGTCTCTTGCGGCCGCCGGATCGTCCGCTTCCAATGCTCCATCGCTCGCGGATTGCCGCGATCCGGCGTCCTCCGCGTCATTTCCGGGGATCGCGCGCGCGCCCCCATTAGGCAACTCGGCGAGCTCCGCTTCTTCCAGTCCCTCCACCGATTGGGCAAAATCCTTGTCTATGGAAAGCCGAATCTGTCCTTTCCTGCGGCGATAAATGACATATGCGCGCAAGAGACAGAAACCAGTCAACAGCGCGAGGGCGATTATCAGGATTTCACGCAAGTCCGCCATTTGTTACCAGCCACTCGATCCTGATTTCTTTTCGAAGTCATTTGCTATATCCACCGCTTTGGCGAATTTCTTTAGCAAAAATCCTGCATTTATTCACAAAAATATCTATTTCGGGCCCTGACAATTGCGACAACCGGGTCTCGCATCAGGCCGTTGCCATTTCTGCCGCTTCGTCGATATCCACGCTGACGACCCGCGAAATGCCCGCTTCCTGCATGGTGATGCCAAGTAGTTGATTGGCGGTTTCCATTGAAATCTTGTTATGGGTAACGAGTATGAACTGAACGCGCTCGGCCATTTCTCGCAAAAGTGCGGTAAAGCGGTTGATATTGGCGTCGTCAAGCGGCGCGTCCACCTCATCCAACATGCAAAAGGGCGAGGGATTTAGTTGGAAAATGGTGAACACCAAGGCAATCGCGGTCATCGCTTTCTCCCCTCCTGACAGCAGATGAATGCCGACATTCCTTTTACCCGGCGGGCGCGCCATTATCGTAACGCCGGCATTGAGCAGATCTTCTCCGACCAACTCCAGATAGGCCTGACCGCCGCCGAATAGCCTGGGAAACAGTTCTTTCAGCTTTTGGTTGATATGGTCCAGGGTCGTGCCAAAGCGAGATCGCGTTTCGCTGTCTATTTTGCGCATCGCGTCTTCGAGAGTGGACAGCGCTTTCTCAAGTTCATCATTCTGTTTGTCCAGCCAAACCTTTCTTTCCGATTGCTGCTTGAATTCTTCCGCCGCGGCCAGATTAACCGGACCGATCCGCTGAATTCGAGTTTCCAGTTTGGACAAATGCTCCTCGCAGGACTCGACGGACTGATCTTCGGACATATTTTCCAGAACTTGCTTTGGACTCAGTCCGGATTGCCGCAGCCGGGAAAGCAGTTCCTCGCTTTTTACTGCCGCGCGTTCGTTTTCCACCCGATGACGGCTGATTTCCTCAAGAACGCCATTATATTTATGCTGCAGTTGCCGGCTTAACTGTTCCTGGGTTTTCAACTTTAATTCCGCCTCTTCGTATGCTGCCCTGGCTTCCCGCAGTTCCTGTTCGACTGCCGCATGTTGCGCGAGTTTTTCCTGCAGTTGCTGTTGCAACTGCTCGCCGGGTTGCCTGGATTCCTCCAATTGCGTTTCCAGCGTTTGAATCCGTTCCGCGGCGCGTTGCACCTGGATCGCCATCCGATCCATGCTCTCCCGGGTCGATGTCAATTGCGTGCCAAGTTCGTTCTTTTTCAGGGCCAATTTGTGCAACTCGTCCTTGTCACCGGCAGCTTGCGCGCGCAGTTCTTCGAGCTGTTTCCGTTCCTGCCGCCGCGTCTGTTCGTATTCCTGCTGGCGGCTGGCGTCCGCTTCCATCTGTTCGCGAGCTTCCTGCAAGCGCCGGGCCGATTTCTCGGCGCTGGCCCGATCCTGCTCAACCTGCGCCTGTAACTCGCCAAGTTCTACCTCGATACGTTCGCGCCGTTGAAGGTTTGCCTTGATGCGGTCGCGTTTCGCGGCTAGTTCCGATTGAATCCGGTTCAACGCGGCCTTTTTCTCTTGCGATTGTTGCAGGCAAAATTCACGCTCCTTTTCGGCCGCTATCAGCGCCTGGCCATACTTCTCCCGCTGTTCGCCAAGCGATTTAGATTTCGATTCCAGCCCATTGAGTCCAACTCGCAGATTTTCGATTACGGCTTGCCGCAGAACGATGGACTTGTCCCGATCCGCTTTGCTGATGCGGACCCAGCCAGCGCCGATCCATACACCTTCCGCGGTAATCACTGATTTTCCGCTTTCCAGTTCCTTGCGGAGCGAAAATGCGGCCTTCAGGTTTTCCGCGATATAAACATCCCGCAGCAGATCTCCGGGCAATCTGCTGCTGGTTACCTTTCCAGCCAGAAGCGGAAGAAATCCAGCACGATCCTCCGCCGCATCGACTTCGCCACCGTCAAGCAGAGTCAGATCCGCCTTTGGCAAATCGTTCGGCAGTGATTTTGGCAGCTCATCGACGCAAATTCCGCGCAGCTTATCTCCAAGCACCAGTTCCACCGCTGCTTCCCAGCCATCCTCGATCTGCAAGCTTTCGCCAAGTCGAGCGCGGCCGTCGAGGCCATGCTGTTGCAGCCAATCGGAAAGCGTCTCGTCATCGTCGCCAAGGTCTGCCTGCTGCAATGCATCCAGCGAAGCTTTCCGGCCGCCCGCTTCCTGAATCTCCTTGCGCACCCGATCAAGCTCCTCGCCGCAGGCTTCGAGCAACTTTCGCGACTTTTCCAGCTCTGTCAACGCCTCGCCATGGCGGCCGCTCAAGTTTGCCAATTCATGTTCCAATTCGGCCGCCTGCCGTTCACGCCCGGCGAAATCTTCCGGCCCGGTTTCAAGTTCAGCCAATTCTGTCTGCAGCCTCTGCAAACGATGCCCGGCGCGCTCCATGCCGTTTTCCAGTTGCCGCATCCTGGCCTGCTCCACTTCCGCGGTCTGACGCGGAGTTTCCGCTTGCAGACTGAAAGCATCCCTATGACGCTCGCTTTGCCGCTGGCGGCTTTCGGTTTCCGCGGCCAGACGAGACGACTCCCGCTCCTTTTCCTCGGCCACCGTAACCTGGGCCGAAATCTGCTTGAGTTCGCGCTGAATCCGGGACACCCGGGCCAGGTCGGAGTCGAGTTCGTCCGAGGTTTGCCGCCAGTCATCGCGAGTCTCTTCGAGATCCTTGCCAAGTTGTGCGACGCGTTCCCGATGGTGTTCCAACGATTGATCGATGCGGGCGATATCGTTGCCGATCTGAATACTCTTGCCCTGGATGTCGGAAACGCCTGCATTGAGTTCGGCGTTGCGCGCCCGGCTCTGCTCGATGCCGGCTTCTGTTTCGCGCTGGCCCGCGGCCACTTCTTCCTTGCGCGTTTCCAGCGCGGCCAAGGTGCGGGCGGAGGCGTCCATTTCCCGCGCCAGCGCCTGCCAGCGCAAGGCGTGCAATTGCGCTTCCACGTCACGCTGCTGTTGCATCAGCTCCCGATAGCGCTGGGCCGCCTGAGATTGGCGGTCAAGATGCTGCAATTGACGTTGCAACTCGCCGCGGATATCCGCCAGCCGCTCGAGGTTTTCCCGCGCTTTGGCAATTCGCGACGCGGTTTCCTTGCGGCGCTCGCGATATTTCGAAATGCCCGCCGCTTCCTCGATGAAAACCCGCAACTCCTCCGGTTTGGATTCGATCAACCGGCTGATCATGCCCTGTTCAACGATGGAATAACTGCGCGGGCCGAGACCGGTGCCGAGAAAAAGATCGGTGATATCCCGTCGCCGACACTTGGTTCCATTTAGCAAGTAGGTCGATTCTCCGCCTCGCTCCACTTTCCGCTTGATGGAAATCTCCGCGTAGCCCGCGTACTCGCCTTGCAGTCGCTTGTCGGCGTTGTCGAATACCAGTTCCACCGAGGCCAGACCAACCGGATTCCTTGCCGTCGAACCGTTGAATATGACGTCGGCCATCTGTTCTCCGCGCAGGTTTCGCGGCGAGCTTTCGCCCATCACCCAACGTACGGCATCAATCACATTCGATTTGCCGCAGCCATTGGGACCGACCACGGCGCATATATTGGAAGGAAAATTGATGGTGGTGGGGTCAACGAATGACTTGAAACCGGCCAGTCTGATGCATTTCAGTCGCATGAATCGATTTGCCTGTCCTCACTCCCGCTGGTCAGCAGGCCGCGTGCCGAAAACCACTAGCCAGGGCCGCAGTGTAGCCGAATTGGAAGAAGCGCCGCCAGCGGCTTCGGCTGGCCGGGGAAGCAACTTTCCTGTCAGCTCATTGTCGCCCCTATGTCAACCCGATGTCGCGGTAAATGCAACCCGAGCTGCATCTGGCGTCGATTATAATCAGGCTCGGCAAGGAAAGCCGATGCGGTTAGAGAGAAAGGATTCCGCCATCGCAAGAATCGACAGCAACCTCAGGAGGGACCCCAATGCTCAGAATTGATCTGCCTCGAGAACTGGAGAACGAACTTGCCGTGCTGGCCGTGCTTACCGGCAAATCCATGGAGTTTCATGTCCGGCAGGCGATCCTGGAGTATCTTGACGACCTGGAAGATCGGGTTGCCGCCGAAAAATGGCTGGAAGAAGCACTTGCGGCCGATGACGGCGGATCGGAAATCGACCGCGGACAAATCCACGACCGTCCGCTATGGCGCTAAACCGCGCAAAACGTCGCTACGTTTGACTGATGGCACAGTCAAATGACCAGGGAAGCGCCGAGTAAATTCGAGTTAGCCACTAAGCTGGCGGTATTGGGATGAACGCATGAAAACTAAGCTGGCGGACTACAAAACCGATATCGCGCGGTTGGCCTAGGATTCCGCCGGGCGCGAGGCGCGAACGATGCTGGCGACCGCCGCCTTGATCGCCCAGGCCACAACCATCCTGGGCTTTATTATCACCACCACGTCTTGACCTGTTTTGCCGCGACATGGGAAGTATGGCGGACCGGACGTTCACCGATCTTATAGCCGCTATAATTGATGCTTCCCGGGCAGCCTCTTTGTTCCCTGCCCCAGGACTCAAGAGACACGGATTAATGTCAAAACCGAAAGACCATTTCCTCCTCGTGGGTGCCGGCGGCCGCGAAGCCGCATTTGCCTGGAAACTGGTTAATGACTCTACCGTATCGGCTTTTGTCACTCACAAGAATCCAACCATTCTGGACTGCGTGAATCGCTCGGGGGGCGCGTTTCGTGTCGGTGACGTTTGCGACCCTGGCGCGGTTACCAGATTCGCGCTCGAAAACAACGTGGACTAAGCTTTTGTCTCCGCCGATGAGCCTTTGGCCCACGGCATCGTCGACGCTCTCCTCGACGCCGGTGTGAAAGCGATCGGACCCACCAAAACTGCTTCGCGTATCGAGTGGGACAAAACCTATTCCATGCGCTTGATGCAGGACGTGGCAGACGAGTTCACTCCCCTGTTTGCCGTCATCGAGACTCCGGACCAGATTGCCGAAAAACTGCGCATTTTTTCCGAACGCGGTCTTGAGGTTGTTGTTAAGCCCCAGGGCCTGACTGGCGGCAAAGGCGTCAAGGTCATGACCGAACATCTGCGCGAATACGGAGACTGCGCGAAATACGCGCTAGAGTTGCTGACGACGCGGCCGAACGAACAGGTGCTGCTTGTCGAAAAACTCATCGGTATCGAGTTCACGATCATGGGCCTGACGGACGGTCGCAACCCGGTAATGTCCCCTGCCAGCTATGACTATCCTTTCCGCTTTGAGCATGATACGGGGCCGGGCACAGGCGGGATGGGCTGCTTTACGGCAGCCGTGGGTAAGCTGCCGTTTCTTTCGGATTCCGATATCGATGACTGCGAGACGATTATGCGCCGAGTCCTCGACCGGCTGGCGCAATCGGACGTGAGATTCAACGGCGTTCTCAACGGCGGCTTCTTCAAAACCGCGGAAGGGATCCGTTTCATGGAATTCAACGCCCGTTTCGGCGACCCGGAGGCCCTGAATATCCTCGCGGTTCTGAATGGCTCCTTCGCCGACGTTCTCCGCGCGATGTATTCCCAAACCCTTACGAAGGACTCGGTTTCCTTTCTCGCCGAGGCAAGCGTAGTCAAGTATTTGGTGGCTACCGAGTATCCCGATGCAAGCCCCTCCCCGACAGAATTCACGCTTGATCGAGCAGCGCTTCATAAAATGGGCCTGCCTGTCTTTTGCGGCGCTTGCGAGCACGTCGAAGACACTCGATTTAGTACCCTGGGCTCGTCTCGCGTCCTCGCCATAGGAGCGACTGCCGACGACATTGCTTCGGCGTCCGATCTAGTCAACCAGGGGATCGAGCGTTGCGTTGACGGGAATCTTGATTTCCGCGCGGACATCGGATCGCGACTTGAAATCGACCGGTTAACGGGGAAGACTTGAATTTTCCCATCTAGTTTTAATTTGCTTCAAGCGTAAGCTTCCCCGTTAATGAGACAGTTCAAAACTAGAGTTTTCGGCGTTTTCGACCTGCCGTCGAAACATGGCAGGCGGTATTCGTCCCAGGCTGTCATGCGGTCGTTCCTCGTTGTATTCGTGTATCCATTGGCGGGTGATCTCGCGTACCTGATCGAGTGATTCGAACACGTAAGCGTCGAGCACCTCGTGCCGGAAGGTGCGGTTGAAGCGTTCAATATAGGCGTTCTGATTCGGCTTGCCGGGCTGAATGTAATGCAGCGTGACGCTGTTGTCCCGGCACCAGTCCCGGAAGATCTGCGACAGGTATTCGGGTCCGTTGTCGACGCGATGTCAGTAGTGATTGCTCATGATCGCGTAAGCGGCTAAATCGATGGCAAAGACCTCGCCGAGCAATGCCAGACGGTCCACCAGCCAAGGCTTGCGGTGGTCGAAATTCTGGCCGGAATACCGGTCTTCACCACAAAGGAAGGCCCGCCGCACGCAGCAGAAAACGCAATGGTAGAACGGTGTGTCCGCCAGCGAAATGATCTGTGAGCGGGGCCGGGTCATCCTCTGCCTGCGAGTCAATGGATTTCTTGCAGGTAGGTATAGTCAGGATTTATCAGATAGCCAAACTTGGGAATTATTTGATGTGCGTCCATGGAAACCGGGTATAAAAACCGCCTGTATACGGATAAAGAGTTGGGAGAGAGGGTCAGTTATTATGACGAATTCTCCTGAAATGGAGGGGTCGGAACAATGGACTTAGCAATCTCTTCCGCTCGGTTCGGTTTCACCGCCTGACCCGGATAGGCATCCAATACAATTGCTGGCAACAGACGTTGCACCAGATCGGAAAAAGTGAACCCGTAATCGCGTCCTGACGCCAGTCCGGTCGCGGCGACCATCGAGGCAATGTCTGTTTGCGTAAAGCCCAATTGCTTCAGCGGCTCGGACAGGACCGTAAGCCGCTGTTCCTCGCTTGGTCGCGCGAAGGTAAGAATGTCGGCTGCCCGGCGTTTGACTGCCGGATCAAGTGCACCGAGCCTGTTTGTGCACATGATGACAACGGCAGGAAGGTGGCCATTGGCAATGCGGTCAACACCGCGAATGAAAGCGTTTACGCCTGCCCGGTCCTCATGATGCATCTGTGCGGCTTCTCTTGACTGGGCGAGGGCATCAGCCTCGTCAACCAAAAGAATAACGCCCCCCCTTGACCGACCTGAAGCGGATTTAAGCTTGCCAGCTTCAGCAATCGTACAATCAAAGGCTGCCGAGAGAAGCTGGGTCATTTCCCCAACACGTCCCTGGCCACGTGTCGATAGGCTGAGCGGAAAAAGCGTAATATCGATCTTTTCCTGCCGGGCCACAGCATCGCCGATGGATTCGGCAAGTTCTGATTTTCCGGAGCCAACATCGCCGGCCAGAACAACCAGCGGAGGACGCCGCAGAACATTGTTCAGAACACCGGACGCCTGAGGGTGATGCTTCTTTGCCCAGGTTTCCAGGCCCGACGGGTTGATCAGTACGCCGATCATCTTTGTCAGACGGGATTTATGCTCGTCGAGACCGACAAGACGGCCAAGCCGATCCTGCGCGTCACAGTCGGGGTAAGCGACTCGGCCTTCGAACAGTTCGTCGATTGGGGGGACTGCGTTCAATAGTAACTCCTCACGCTTGCCCGGCTTAGTGAGCGGCCGCCGGAAGAATAAGTACGGTCTTCGTTGAGGTAACCGTTGACGCCGGGTTCTGATGCACTGCCGCGCTCGAAGGGAAGGCCTTTTTTGAATGTTTCCCTCTCCTCATCTGTCAGCTTCCACCAATCGTCACCGTAGGTCATATAGGAATAAAACCATGCGCCATCTATGTCAGCACCAGGGCAGATTTTCCCCGGATCGTCATCGTTAGCCGAAACCCCAGACAGATCGTGTGCGGTGTAGCGCAAAGTAGGCTCTATCCAGTCTCCGTCTCGCTTATACCCATAAGTAACAGTTTCCAGGTATCCGGCCTTGAGCATTGCCGTCACTTCTTCTTCATAATCGGCGATGGAGTTGTCGCTTGGCTTGCCGTAAAAGCGCTGCATGCGCTTCAAATCCGTGGCGACCTTGGCCGCCATGTGCCTGGCATGAGTGACCGTGAAGGTTTCGGTTTGGGAAGTTGTGTAGCTGTAACTCATATCGATCCTCACATCTGAAATGCCGATCCGAAGACTCGCTGCCAATAATAGAGGGTCTTCTGTTTCGTCGGAGCGGCGAGGGCCGCATCAATGGCGTCTCCGGCATCGAGTGCGGCATCCACGATCGCGTCGGCCTGTGCAGCGGTATAGAGCCGGCTGGCGTTGTTTTCTTCGTTCACGGGGTCAATGATCTGGACCGGGTCTGTAAGGGAGCCCACATCCGAGGCATCGTAGTAGTCCTCGAAGACGATCCGCTCCCGCAGGTTGCTGCGTGCGATATAGGTGAAAAACTGCTGCAGGGCCTCGGGATAATCCGAAAAATCGATGCCCTGATCTGCCAGGTGCGACAATACCAACTCGACCATAAAGGACTTGAACCGGAAATTCTCATTCTCGCGCTTAATCATCCGCACCCAGTATTTCGCCAGCCGGACGACTTGGGCGTAGTGTGTCTCATTGGCCTGCTTACGCTTGCGGGCAAACTCCAAGTGCAGCGGGATGCTCGTTTTCAGGAACGAGCCGTCGTCCTGACTGACCAGATTTCCGTACCACTGCGGATCGCCGTCATAGATGATGGGGACCACGTCAACATCGAGCCCGGACCCCTTGAATGACACCGTTACGCAATAAGTCTGTGGCTGGACTTGGTCAGTGCTGAAATTCGGGAAAGCCTTTCGCAGCCGCTCCGCAAGGTACTTCAGCAGAGCGGACACTTCATGCGGCGCATCCGCACCACTAACATAACAGGCGACGTCTATATCATTGATTGATCGCAGGGCCGTCCCCTTTGCCAGACTGCCGGAAAGCAGCATTTTGCGGAGCGAAAAGTCGGGGTGTTCCCCGATGTAACCTTCAAGCTTTTCGCGCAAGCGCCGGGCCTGTGCACGATATTCATTGGCCTTGTCCTGCGGCAGGTTGACCTTGTCCTGCGCGAAACGCGCGATATCGTTGTGATTGATGTGCTGTCTTGACATCTGGGCTATCTTTCCTCTTGCTATTGTCTAGGGTGCCATGCAGTATATGTCTACTATTTTACTGATTCGACAAATAACGTCAAGTCCAACATGTCGAAAAAGCCATGACTGAGAAACCACCCCCCTCTGAAATATTCCAGGAACGACTAAGGGCGGCGCGCGAACTGCGCCAGTTCAGCCAAAGCGACCTAGCAAAGCTTGCGGGAATGCCTCCAAGTTCCGTTGCTCATTTCGAGGCAGGGTCCCGCAAGCCTTCATTTGATACGCTGCGCCGCCTCGCTATTGCCTTGGAAGTGACTACAGACTACCTACTGGGCCGCGTCAACGACCCTAGCCTCGCGGAGGCCGGTGACCCTGTCTTTCGTGATGTGGGCAAGCTGACGGGCCGCGATCGCGAGCTGGCCAAGGATTTTCTCAAAATGCTGTCTGAAAGAAATCAGGCGAAGCGCAAGAAAGGTGACTAATGAGCCAGGGCTTCCGACTCGAAATGGCTAAACATAAGGCGGAAGCTTTCCTGCGCGAGAATGGGATCGACGAATTGCCCGTCGATCCCTTTGCTATCGCGGCAAGCCGCGACATCATCGTCGAGGCCAAGCCCGATGTGGAGGCTGGCGTTTCCGGTATGTTGTTGCGCCACGGTGATTCGTTCGGAATCCTCTATGCGACCCACATTCAGAGCGAAGGATTCCAGAGATTCAGTGTCGCTCACGAACTCGGGCACTATTTTCTCGACGGCCACGTCGATCATTTGCTGTTGAAGGACGGTATTCACGCGTCATACGCAGGATTTGTCTCCACCGATCCATACGAACTGGAAGCCGACCATTTCGCTGCCAGTCTATTGATGCCTGCGACACTTTTCCGGCGGGAAGTTGGCAGGCGATCGCTCGGCTTGTCCGCAATCGAGTCGATGGCAGAGCTCTGCCATACCTCCTTGACTGCGACTGCGATCCGATACGCAGAACTAAGCGAGGACGCTGTCGCTGTAATAATGAGCACCGGACCTACGATTGATTACGGTTTCCTTTCTGACTCGATGAAGTCGCTGCCCGAGCTTACTTGGCCGCGCAAAGGTTCAGCGGTCCCTGCCGGGACAGAAACAGCCCGCTTTAACCAAACCACGGAACGCATCGCACAGGCGGCCCGTTCAGAATGCGATATCGATATCATGGACTGGTTCGGAGGCCGCCGCTCGGTTGAAGCAACCGAAGAAGTCGTCGGGCTCGGCAGTTACGGTAAGACTCTCACAGTTCTTACCTGTCCTTCCCTCGTCGATGAGACCTACCAAGATGAGGATGACGATGAAGAAGACCTCATCGATCGCTGGACGCCGAGGTTTCACTGATGGCAAAGGCGAATGTTGCAAGGTGGCACGGCGATGATTTCCAGGCCAGACTCTTTTGGCTGAAAGCAGCGTCGCTTCTCGATCCAAATAGCCCGGTGATACGGGTCGCTTATGAAGCCGGCCCCAAAAGCTTTGATGATATCTTGGTCGAGTATGATCAGGAGAGCGCGCCAACGGATCATGAGGGGAAGCGAATCACCCGCAGGCATATTCAGTGCAAATGGCACACAACAGCGGGAACCTTCGGGTATCAAGACCTGATCAAGCCATCCTTCATTAATGCGCAAAGATATTCTCTTCTGCAAAGAGCATTTCATGCCCAGACGCAGCATGCATCGAATGGGATTGGCTGCCGGTTTGAGCTTTTGACGAACTGGAGAATAAAGGCCGACGATCCACTATTGCATTTGGTCCGGAAAGAAAGCGACGCCCTCGACCTTGACCGCCTGTTTGGCGGCAAAACCGATCGCGGCCGAATGGGAAAAGTTCGAAAGTTATGGTGCGAACATCTCGGGCTGGACCATGCTGGTCTGAATTTGGTTTCGCGTACGCTGGCCATTGCCGAAACGCCGGAGTCGCTTGCCAGACTTCGCGAGCGATTGGACGACAAGTTCGCCGCAGTCGGGATGAAGCGCGTTCCGGCGGGTAAAACTGCTTTCTTTTATGATGATCTGATTGCTAAGCTGTTTGCTCAGGGGCGCTTTGAATTCGACCGGGACAGCTTTGCTGAAATGGCTCGCTCCGAAGAAATTCTCGATGAGAAGGCGCAGCCTGAAAATGCGCTCGCAATCGGTGCCCGTTCCTTCATGCATCCGATCGATAATCTGGAGGACAGGTGCGAGCGCATGCTCAACCTTGTCCGTTATTTTGATGGCCGCTACATCCGCGACGAGGCCGATTGGCGTGGACGTATATTCCCTGAGCTACAGGGATTTATGCTTGATGCGGCCCGGTCAACGGACCGTCTGCGGATAATCCTCGACGCACATGTATCCTTAGCTTTCTCTTTGGGTGCCTTGCTCAATGTTAAATCAGGTAAACAAATTGAGATCGAGCAACGTACCGGTGGTTGCCGTTTCTGGTCTATGGACGATGCCGAAGCCGATCCCGGTTGGCCGAAACTAAACTTTGATGATCAAGTTATTGATGAAGGCAGTGACGAGGTCGCCCTTGCCATTGGCCTTACGCATGACGTATCCCCTGCCGTCAGTACCTATGTCAGGCAAGAACTAAAGCAAGTAGGGCGGATTATCCATTGCAGGCCGGAGGGTGGGCCTTCCCAACAATCGGTTCGCTGCGGTCGACATGCATGGATGCTTACCGAGGCGGTGACACAATATTTGCAACCTCATTGCAGTAGCAGAAAGCTTGTTTCGCCGGTACATGTCTTTATTGCCGGTCCTAACGGATTTGCATTCTTCCTTGGTCAGCACCAGCAGGCTATCGGCCCTACCTCCATTTATGAATGGGACTTCGACGGACAGCGTGGCGGTGGCTACAGTCTCGGTCTTTCCGTGGGGAGGTGAACTCAAAGTGACTGCGGATGACTATCTCATGCAAATATTGGCGCGCGAATCCGTTGACACGGGAACCTTCTCTCCTGTGCGCAGCGTCCAGGCGACGCTGGAGCCTACCATCCGTGAATGGGCTAACAGATTTCTGGTCGGTGTCAGCCCGAGCGGCTCATTTGCCAAAGGCACTGCCAACAGGAGCGGCACTGATATCGATCTGTTCATTTCCCTTTCACCGGAAACCAAAGAGACGCTGAAAGAAATCTACGAGAGCCTCTTCAAGATATTGAAGGAGAAAGGCTACGCGCCTAAGCGGCAGAATGTCTCGATCAAGGTGCGGGTTGGTGGCTATGATGTCGATCTGGTTCCTGGAAAGCGCCAAGGATATTTTGGCGACGATCACAGCATTTATCGAAGGCGCGCTGATACCTGGATCAAGACAAATATTCAAACGCACATTAATCACGTCACCACCGCTGGCTGGATTTCCGAGACCCGCATACTCAAACTATGGCGATACCAGAAAGGGCTTGATTTCCCTTCAATCTATCTTGAGTTGGCGGTCATCAAAGCTCTTGCGACGAGTTATTTTAAGAGTGGTTTGGCCGTTGATGTCTGGAATGTATTTAAGTTTCTCGCTACGGAGTTTTCGTCGGCACGGATTCAAGATCCTGCGAACACAAATAACATTGTCTCCGATGACCTTACGCCACTAAAACGTGGCCAGATCAAGGCTGCAGCTGCCCGAGCATTACAGGCAAAGCACTGGACTGAAATTGTGGTATGAACGAGTGGCTTTCAAGGAACGTCTTTACGCTCCCCGTTACGTTTGCAATCATTAATAAAAACGGAT
Organism: uncultured Pseudohongiella sp.; assembly: GCA_951812715.1. Taxonomy (GTDB): domain Bacteria; phylum Pseudomonadota; class Gammaproteobacteria; order Pseudomonadales; family Pseudohongiellaceae; genus UBA9145. The sequence continues at coordinate 431,940 of OX638323.1, forward strand.
GTTTCCATCTCCAACACGACAAACCTCTATGTTCACTTGGACGACTCGACTCTGGGTCGGGCGATGGAACGAATATTGAAGACTTTGTGAAGTAAATTACTCGGAATGCAGATGTTGTTGCGGGCAACTGTAAGTTTCCCATTCCTGGCAACTGAAAACTGCACATATTTGCCGGATCGATCGAAATGCGTTGCGTTCCACCTGTTGTTGAAGTCAACAGGACTAGAGGGCATTTTGGATGCACAGATGGAAGACGAGGATGTTGCTGAAGCACTACCTGAACCAAGGGAATTCGAAGAAGGACATTTTTCTAATGTGGCTGCCTTTAGCAGTTATTGGAAATAGTCTGGATATTCAGTTCCCTGTCTAGGCATTTCAGCACGTTTCACGCACATACTGCTCCACAGGCGCGTTCGGTGTCGATTAGACACCAGTGTCTTGCAATCAATCGGCCTTTTGTAATTTTCTTTGTAAGATCACCCGAAGAAAATTATTATTTCGTTAAATTTCAATATGTTACATCGTATTAGTGGCGGACCGGACGGGACTCGAACCCGCGACCTCCGGCGTGACAGGCCGGCATTCTAACCGACTGAACTACCGGTCCGTTGTGCTGATTGCCAGCCTTGCCAAGGCTGAAATTTTCAGCCTTATTCGGGATGACTTTGGTGGGTGGTGAGGGATTTGAACCCCCGACATTCGCCTTGTAAGGGCGACGCTCTCCCAACTGAGCTAACCACCCGCGCTCAGGCGAAGGCGAATTGTACTCGCTTGGCATGATCTGTCAACAAAGAGCCTTGTCCAATGAGACATGAGCCTGAAGCGAGTCTGTCGTTCCAACGAGACATGAGCCTGTAGTGTGGTTTCTGGGATCATCGGAGGATGATCGTGACACTACAGACAGAACGGGTTCGCACGCTGGAGGATGTGCGTGCGTTTTTGACGGGCAGCCAGGCGTTGGATTTCGACGGTGTGGACCGCGAGGGCGCCTACGATCTGGTGCGCCGCACGCTGGTCCGTCTGGATTACGATCAGCTGGGCAAGCGGGACAAGGGTCTGGTCAAGCGCTACCTGGAGAAGATCACCGGCCTGTCGCGCGCGCAACTGACGCGGCTGGTCGCGCAATACCGGGCGACGGGCCGCATCGAGGACCGCCGCCGCAAGCCGCCGTCCCGACCGTTCCGGCGGCGCTACACGGACGCGGACATCCGCCTGCTGGCGCGGGTGGACGAGGGTCTGGACAACATGTCCGGCCCCGCGACGCGGGCGGTGTTGCGGCGGCAGTACCGGATGCATGGAGACAGTCGTTTCGAGCGGCTCGCGGGTTTGTCCAACGGACACCTGTACAACCTGCGCAAGTCCCGCGCCTACGGACTGGTGCGCAAGCGGTGGGACCGCACCCGGTCGACACCGGTGGCCATTGGCGATCGGCGCAAGCCGGACCCGCGCGGCCGGCCGGGCTGGTTGCGCGTGGACACGGTGCACCAGGGCGATCTGGACGGCGCCAAGGGCGTGTATCTGATCAATCTGGTGGACAGTGTGACCCAATGGGAGCACGTGGCCGCCGTGGAGGCGATTTCGGAGCGGTTCCTGCTGCCGGCGCTTGCGGAATCGCTGGCGGGGTTTCCCTTTCGGATTCGGGGCTTCCATGCCGACAATGGTTCGGAGTACATCAACCACCGCGTCGCCGGGTTGCTCGACAAACTGCATGTGGAGGAGTTCACCAAGTCGCGGCCGCGGCGCAGCAACGACAACGCGCTGGTCGAGGGGAAAAACGCCGCGGTGGAGCGCAAGTGGCTCGGCCACGACCCTATTCCGTGCTGTTTCGCCGACCGCGTCAACCGATTCACCGCGAGGGCGCTGACGCCCTGGCTGAACTTCCACCGCCCCTGCCTGTTTCCCACCGTGGAGCGGGACGCCAAGGGTCGCGAACGCGTGCGCTATCTTGACGCGGACGTGATGACGCCGTGCGAGAAACTCGAATCGCTGCCGGACGCGGAGCGCTTTCTCGTCGAGGGGACGAGCTTGGCGGCGCTTGCGGCCCAATCCGTGGAGAGAAGCGATCTGGAGGCAGTCGAAGCGGTAAACCAGGCGCGGCGGGAGCTGTTCCGGGACATCGGCGTCGGCCGGACAGGCGCCGCGGTCGCGTGAATCGCCGGAAAAATCTTCACGAAGGCGGGGCGCCCTGTGGATTTGTGGACGAGTCCTGCGGACCGGCGCGCGCCCTGCGGGACGTGTGGACCGCCCGTGCGCAACGCGAGCGTTGCACACCGCCGGCCCACACTCGCGCGCCTCTCGCCCACAATTCCACAGGGCCGGCAACTACGCGCCGATGCCCGCCGACTCAAATTCGCCTTGCCGAAAGTCAACAAATTCTTCAGCATGTCGGGCACTGAAAGCCAACATCCCCGAAACTGCGGCACAGCTCGGTCAGGATCCAATTACAGGCTCATCTCCGAATTGGAAAACACTCAAAGGCCGCGGCTTGTGGCAAAATGCGCGCTTTCCCGCAAAGCCTGGCGCCCGGCGGCATCGTTCGCAATATGAAAATCTACAAGGAATTCCAGATCGAGGCAGCCCATCGCTTGCCGAATCTGCCGGCGGAGCATAAATGTTCACGCCTGCACGGGCATTCGTTCCGCATTATCGTCACCGTGGCAGGTCCGTTGCGGCAGCCGCAAGGCTGGGTGCGGGATTTCGCCGATATCACGGAGGCTTTCCAGCCCTTGTTCGAGCAACTCGATCATCGCTATCTGAATGAGATCGAAGGGCTGGAAAACCCCACCAGCGAAAATCTGGCAATCTGGATCTGGAAACGGCTGCAAACCTCCCTGCCTGACCTGACCGAAGTCGAAGTCCGTGAAACCTGCACCAGCGGCTGTCGTTACAACGGCGGCTAAGCTATGGTGGCCCGCATTCCAATTCTTGCATGGTTTCCATTGTTGTTAACCAACCGGCGATCCGTCGCGTTGTATGGGCAAGTATATGAAATTCTGCGGGACCGGCTCTTTGCCGGCATAATTTGATCCTGAATCTGGGAGGAGTGCACAAATGGAAGGAGTGATAGCGTTAATGGTGCCTTTTGCGTTTTTCGCGACTTGTATCCTGATCTATTGGCTATTCGGCAAGGTGAGGCAGCATCGCGTTGAGAAACAAGCTGAAATCCAGCAGCAAATGCTGACGAAATTCGAATCGGCGGGAGAACTCGCTGCTTTCCTTGAAACCGACAGCGGTCGGCAGTTCATGCGTCAGTTTGAATCGAATCCTCACAGATCGATTCTTGCGCTCATGTCGATAGGAATCATACTCACTTTCCTCGGACTTGGATTTCATGGTCTGGGGTTCAGCAACAGTGATTTCGTCATTCCCGGGGTTATCACGCTTGTCATAGGCGCCGGCTTCATCGTGGCGGCCGTGGTGTCCAGACGTCTCTCCAGACAATGGCAGCAAGAATTGCGCAACGGCGGTTGATCCAAAGCGATGGACAAAGCCGCTTTCCGTGCGGTCCATGCGCAAACTGCGCGGCGGCTTCGCGCCTATCTGATCTCGGCGCTGAAAGACCCGCCGCTGGCCGACGATCTGCTGCAAGAAGCCTATATCCGCCTGCTCCGCGCGGAATTGAAGGACGCGAACATCCACCAGATCCGTTCGTATCTATACAAGACCGCGCTGAGCCTGATTGCCGACCACGGCCGCGGATTGGCCAGGCAACGCAGATTGCGCGAGAGCCTGCCCGAACCGGAGCCCCATTGTCCGCGGCCCGAATTGAGCATAGACATGCAGCGGCTGTTCGATAAACTGGCGCCACGGCAACAGGCGTTGCTCTGGCTAGCCTATGTTGAAGGCGCCAGCCATCGCGAAATTGCCGGCGCACTGGAAATTCGGGAATCCGGAGTGCGGGTGGCGCTGTTCCGGGCGCGCGGCAAAATGGCGCGGATTCTCGAAAACCACGGCTGGGATGCGGGAGATGCAAGATGAGTGTCAGCTCATGCCCGAAATCGAATGAGGTCATGCAAGCGGTTCGCTCGGACAATTGGCCCGAAAGCCTGCAAGCTCATGTGAAAACCTGTGAATGCTGCCGCGAGACCAGCCAGGTGGCTTCGTACCTGACTGAAATGGCCGCGAGCCAGGAATCGCTTTCCGGCGAGTTGCCCGATCCCGAGTTGATCTGGCTAAAGGCGAAGATCAGCCGGCGCTCGCAACTGCCGGCGCGGGCGCTGCTGCCGCTCAAGGCCGGCGGTCTGTTTGGCGCGGCTGGCCTCGGCCTGCTGTTCGCGGCCATTCCGGAAAGTGTCTGGCATCGGATTCAGGCGTGGCGGCCGGAAGGAATTGAACTGGCACAGTTACAGGAATTGCTTGCTGCCGCGCCGGCGGCTTCGTGGTGGGTCCCCCTCGCCGCCGTGTTGCTGTTCCTGCTCGTTTTCACTACCGGCGAAGCTTGAAAGTCGCGGCCGGCCGCGCTCCGTTCGGCGGATACCGTTCTCAGGAATCCAGCGGCAATTGCCAATCGATCGTTTCTCTGCCCTGCTCCCGCAAGTAATCGTTCGCCCGGGAAAAGTGCCGACAGCCGAAAAAACCCCGGTCGGCGGAAAACGGTGAAGGATGCGGCGCCGTCAGCGCCAGATGGCGGTCCCGATCGATGATTTCCCCTTTACGTTGGGCGTAGGCGCCCCAGAGCATGAATACCAGACCACTCTGCTTTTCGTTAAGGCATTGCACCACCCGGTCGGTGAATTGCTCCCAGCCCTTGCCCTGGTGCGAGGCCGCGCGACGGGCTTCGACCGTAAGCACGGCGTTCAGCAGCAGTACGCCCTGACTCGCCCAATTTTTCAGGCAGCCATGATTCGGGCTCTTGAATCCCAGGTCGGATTGCAATTCCTTGAACATATTCTGCAATGAGGGCGGCGGGGCGACGCCGGGCGGCACCGAGAAACAGAGCCCGTGCGCCTGACCAGGGCCGTGATACGGATCCTGACCGAGAATGACCACCTTGACCTGATCGAAAGGCGTCGAATCGAGGGCGTTGAAGATATTGCCGCCAGGCGGATAGACCCGTTTGCCCGCGGCTTTCTGCCGCCGAAGGAATGCGCTCAATTCGCGCATGTAGGGCTGATTGAATTCTTCTCCCAGTTCCCGCAGCCAGGAAGCTTCGAGCTGGACCTGCCGCGGCGCCGCGGCTTGTGCGTCAGCCGCCATGTTCCGGCCGCATATGCGGGAACAGCAGCACGTCCTTGATCGAAGGCGAATCGGTCAACAGCATGACCAGGCGGTCGATGCCCAGGCCTTCGCCAGCGGCGGGAGGCATGCCGTATTCCAGCGCGGCGATGTAGTCCTCGTCGAAATACATCGCCTCGTCGTCGCCGGCTTCACGACGCTCGACTTGCGCCTTGAAACGCTCAGCCTGATCTTCCGGGTCATTGAGTTCGGAAAAGCCGTTGGCCAGTTCCTGGCCGGCGATAAACAACTCGAAACGGTCGACGATACCGGGGTTATCGTCATTGCGGCGCGACAGGGGCGACACTTCGGTTGGATAGTCGGTGATAAAAACCGGATCGATCAATCGGTGCTCGACTTTCTGTTCAAAAATCTCCATCAGCATTTTGCCTTCAGTCCAGGCGGAGTCGATGGCAACATCGAGTTCCCGCGCCAGGGAACGTAGATTCTCCGCTTCCTCCAGTCGAGTTGCATCGGTGACGCCGCAGAACTCAATCACGGCGTCGCGCACGCTCAGGCGCCGGAACGCTTGCGTGAGGTTTATCGCATTGCCCTGCCAGGTGAAACTTGTTTCGCCAAGCGCTTCTTCGGCCACGGTTCGCAACAGATCCTCGGTCAAATCCATGAAGTCCTCGAATACCGCATATGCCCGGTAGAACTCAAGCATGGTGAATTCGGGGTTGTGCTTGGTCGAAAGCCCTTCGTTGCGAAAATTGCGGTTCAACTCGAATACGGCTCCAAATCCGCCTACCAGCAGCCTTTTCAGATACAACTCCGGGGCGACTCGCAGATACATCGGTAGATCCAGCGCATTGTGGTGGGTAGCGAAGGGTCTGGCCATGGCGCCGCCGGGGATGACCTGCAACATGGGAGTCTCCACTTCCATGAAACCCGCTCTTTCGAAATAGTTTCTGATGGAACGCAATATCTTCGATCTCAAGGCAAAGCGATCGCGCGTTCCGGAATTGGCGATCAGATCGACATATCGGCGCCGATAACGAAGTTCGGTATCAGCAAGTCCCTTGTACTTGTCAGGCAAAGGACGCAACGTCTTGGTCAACAGCAGGAAGTTCGCCACGCGCACGGTCAACTCGCCCTTGCCGGTGCGGAACAACTCCCCTTCCACGCCGATGATATCGCCAAGGTCCAGCAATTTGAGCAGCTCGGCCAACCGCGCTGGAAGGTGCTTGTTATTTATATATAACTGCATGCCGACGCCGCCGTCGTCGATTACGACGAAAGGCCCGCGCATGCGAATGATGCGTCCGGCCATGCTGACCTGCCGCGCGGCCGCCATAAGCTCGTCGGCGTCGAGTTTCTCACAATCAGCGCTGACTTCCCGGGCGCTATCCCTGGGATTGAAAGCATTGGGGAACGCCAGCCCCAGCCCGCGCAGCTTCGCAAGTTTTCGCCGCCGCTCGGCAATCAGCTTGTTCTCGGTCATGCCCTCGATTTCCGAAATATGACTATGTTACAGACCCGATTTGAGACTGGCTTCGATGAACCTATCCAGGCCGCCGTCGAGCACGGCGCTGGTATTCGTGCTTTCCATACCCGTACGCAAGTCCTTGATACGTGAAGAATCAAGCACATAGGAACGAATCTGGCTACCCCAACCAATATCCGCCTTTGCATCTTCGATATGCTGTGATTCTTCTTTTCGGCGCAGTTCTTCCATTTCATAAATCTTCGCTTTCAACTGCTTGATCGCCATTTCCCTGTTCTTGTGCTGGGAACGCTGGCTCTGGCATTGGACGACGATTCCGGTCGGCTCGTGCGTCAGGCGCACCGCGGAATCGGTCTTGTTTACATGCTGGCCGCCAGCGCCGCTGGAACGATAGGTATCGACACGAACCTGACTCATATCGAGATTCACTTCGATGTCGTCCTCGATTTCCGGCGCGACGAATACCGCCGCGAACGAGGTATGGCGGCGGTTACCGGAATCGAACGGCGACTTGCGCACCAGCCGGTGGACGCCAATTTCCGTGCGCAGCCAGCCGAAAGCGTAATTCCCCCGAACATGCACGGTAGCGCTCTTGATGCCTGCCACATCGCCACCGGAGACTTCGATCAATTCCGTCGCGAATCCCTTGTCCTCGCTCCAGCGCAGATACATGCGCAATAGCATTTCCGCCCAGTCCTGGGCTTCGGTGCCGCCGGAGCCGGCCTGAATGTCCAGATAGGCGTTCGCCGGATCCATTTCGCCGGCGAACATGCGCCGGAATTCCAGCGTTTCCAGTTTGGCAAGCAGGTCCCGTAATTCGGCTTCCGCCTCGCGCATCAGGTCCGCATCGTCTTCCTCGCGGGCCAGCTCGAACAGCTCGCGCAGTTCCTCCACGCCACCTTCGAGATCATCGATCGCGCCGACTGCCATGGCAAGTTCGGATTGCTCCCGGCCCAGGGCCTGGGCCCGGGCAGGCTGCTCCCAAACCGCCGGCTCGGCCAATTCGAGTTCGACCTCGGTCAAACGCTCGCGCTTGGCAGCGTAGTCAAAGATACCTCCTGAGACTTTCGGCGCGCTCGGAAATTTCCTTCAATTTGTTGAGCTGTGAACTTACTTCCAGCATGTTCCCGTCCCGCTCTGCTTTACCACGACAGGGATTTTATCCCAATCCGGCTTCAACTTGCCCGCTTCGCGCCAAACCGCATGCGTTGCACATCGTCCTGCTCCGTATAGCCCAGGTAAAGCAGGCAGGTACTTAGGAACAACATGCCGCCGCAGACGGCCAATACGCTCAAGGCGAAAGCAGCGAGAGAGCTCGTTGCGCCATGCCGTCCAGATTCCTGGCAGCAACAGGAATCCCGAAAAATCCGGATTGAACTGGCCGACCCAGTTCAGTCGCGCCATGCCGCCGAAAAATACCGGGAACAGATTCGCACCGTGATTCGCAATCGCCATGAAGATATAGATTACGAGCATGGCCAGAAAAGCCGCGAGAAACAAGCGAAACGAATTCATTGCCTGAATCCTGCTCAACACGAGTCACGCGAAGCGTCGCCATGGAGATGCCCGGCAAGCTATCATGCCACCCAGGCAGGGACAAGCTGGCCGCTGATCTTGAGAGTCGATTACGCAGAGCTCGAATGGACCAGCGCGGGAACGCCGCGCTCGGTCTATTTTGACGATATTTATCACCATGCCGACGACCCGCTCGGTCAAAGCCGGCATGTGTTTCTCGAAGGCAATCGGATCGCCGCCCGATTGGCGCGCCATGAGGGCGAATTCGTCATCGCCGAAGCGGGCTTCGGCGGCGCGCTCAACTTTCTGGCGACGGTGAACGTTTGGCTCGCCGCCGGATGCCCCTGCAGACTGCGTTATCTCGGTTTTGAGCGAAATCCCCTGCGGCCAGAGGAACTGCAGCGCTCGCTTGCGCGCTTCCCGGAACTTGCCGAGCCCGCCTCCTGGCTGGTGGAGCAATATCCCGCTCCCGCCGCGGGTTGTCACCGGCTGCACCCGCACGAAAAATTGCAACTGGACTTGTTCCTCGGCGACGCCACCGAACAAATGCTGCTCCACGGCGAAGGTCTGCGGGACAAGGTTCACGCATGGTATCTCGATGGCTTCAGTCCCAGCGCCAATCCCGGCATGTGGAGTTGGGAGTTGTTCGCCTTGATCGCCGAATGCGGCAAACCTGGAGCAACCGTCAGCACCTATAGCGCGGCAGGCGCTGTTCGGCGCGGATTGCGGGACGCGGGATTTTCCATGAAACGGGTTCGCGGTTTCGCCGGCAAACGGCATATGCTGCGTGGCGTCCTTCGCAAAAAAACACCGGCGAACACCGGATCGTTCCGGGCAACGGCATGGTTTCGCTACCACTCTTCGAAATTCGGGCTTTTGCTTTTGGAATCCGCGTTTCACGGGCCCGGGAAGCCAATGACCTTCTACCATCCGGCCGGTCCGATCCGACGTGGTTTGGCCCGGGCCGAATCCTGGCTCCACCGGGGTTCGTTTAATCTGAGGCCGTTCACCCGGCGCTTGCCGGGCTGGTCGGATGACTCCCTGGTATCTTTCAGTTTAGCCAAATCTGGATTGGGGGACGCTCCCCGCTGGTTCCGTTATCCTTCCATTGCTGCAGGCGGCAAAACAGTCGCTGTCATCGGCGCCGGGATGGCGGGTAGTGGCACGGCCCGGCAACTCGCCCGCAGAGGCTGGCGGGTTTCCGTATTCGAACGCGCCGGCGATCTGGACCATGGCGTCAATTCCCTGGGCCAACTCGCGCTGAATTGCCGCACATTCGGCGAGGCAAACCCGCTGGCGCGATTCTTTCTGTCGGGATTTCTGTATTCGGCCAGAGAGTTCGGTCAATTGTCCCGCAACAGAGGATTCGGCTGGCATCCCAGCGGCCTGGCGCAATTGCCGAGGCCGCGCGAGTGGAGGCGGAAGCTTGATCCGGCGGCGCTGGCGGACCAGTATCCGAATGAAGTGTTGCAATGGCTTTCCCGCGAACAATTGCGGGATTTGACCGGCCTTCCCATTGCCCGCGCCGGCTGGCACAGCCCCGCCGCTGGCTGGCTCGACCCATTGGAACTGTGTCGCTGTTGGCTCGATCATCCCGGCATCGAATTGCATACCGGAGTCGTTGTCGATGCGCTTAGGCAGGTTGGAAGTCACTGGAACTTGCAGGCGAACGACAGAATCTTGAATCGGGAGCCTTTCGCCGCGGTGGTCATCGCCTGTGGAGCGGACGCCGCCAGTTTCGAACAATTGCGGGAACTGCCGCTGCATCGAGTTCCCGGCGAGGTCGTCTCGATTGCCGCAACCCGGGCAAGCAGCGCAATTCGACACATCGTCCGCGGCAGTCGCGGCATATTTCCGGCAAAGGGCGGCCGGCATTGTATTTCGGCGAGTTACCCGAAAGCCGAAAACGGCGCCGGCGATACGGTCGATGAAAGTTTGGCTCTGATCGAAAAAATGTTCGAACCAAATCTGGAGTTTGCCAACGTGGAGGCTTCCACAGCGAGAGCGCCTCGCTGCCAGTCCGCCGATTTCGCCCCGGTCGTCGGCGCGGCGCCTGATGTGGCGGAATGCCGGAAGCTCTATGCGCCGCTCGCTCGCAACGCCAGGGCGAGAATTTTACACCCGCCGGTCCATTGGCCTGGGCTTTATGTCAATCTTGCTCATGGTTCCCACGGATTGTGCAGTGCGCCGCTGGCCGCCGAATATCTGGCCAGCGTCATACATGGCGAGATCCCGCCCCTCGGCCGCGACGTCGCGGCGGCGCTTGATCCAATGCGTTTTCTGATACGCGGCCTGCGGCGGCAACAAACTGATCGATGAGGCTTGTGGAGCAGGCTCAGACGAGCCGATTGAAGAATTCCGTCACGCAAGTAAGCAGATAACCCGGATCCTGGCTGCCCGCCAATTCGCGTATCGAATGCATGCCGAATTGTGCGACGCCGATGTCGAGTACGGGAATGCCGAGTTCCGCCGCGGTCAAGGGCCCGATCGTGCTGCCGCAAGCCAGATCGGCGCGATTGGCGAACCATTGGCATGGCACGCCCGTTCGCTCGCATAGCGACCGGAACAGGGCTTTGGCGGCGCTGCCGCCGGCGTAACGCTGATTGGCGTTGCTTTTCACGACCGGCCCACCATTGAGCAGCGGCCTGTGCTCGGCGTCATGCTTGTCGGCGAAATTCGGATGTACGCCGTGAGCATTGTCGATGGAAAGCATCAGCGATTGCTGGATGACCCTGGGAAACGCATCGGCCTGAGAGTCTTCGTTCGCGATCAGCCGCTCAAGCACATTGCTCAGAAAGGTTCCCTGGGCGCCCGAGGCGGATACACTGCCTACTTCCTCGTGATCGTTGCAGACTATCATCGAGGTATGTTCATTGCCGGCAGCCAGTAGCGCCCGCAAGGCAACATAGGTGCTCAACAGATTGTCGAGCCGCGCCGAAGCTATGAATTCGCCGCGCAAACCGATACGCGCCGGCGGCTGGGTATCGTAAAGCAGCAGATCCCAGGACAGCACCCTGGCGAGGGAGGCGTCACCGTCGGCCCTCCCATCGATATTGGCTTTTTCGAGCAATATCCGCTCAAAGTCGAAGGATTCGCCTTGTCCAAGGCGCAGCGCCACCGGCGACAGTTCGGTTTGCGGATTGATATCGCGGCCCTTGTTGGCGTTCCGGTCGAGATGGATGGCGAGACTGGGAATGAAGGCAATGGGGTCGCGGAAATCCACCAGGGTGGAAATCAGTTGTCCCTCCGCATCGGCGCCCGTTACGCGGCCGGCGATGGAAAGGTCGCGGTCGTACCAGGGATGCAAAAGCACGCCGCCGTAGGTCTCGACATTGAACTGCGCATAGCCCTGGCTTTGCCGGGTCGGGCGCGGCCGAATACGCAGGCAGGGACTGTCGGTATGCACGCCTGCCAGGCGGACGCCATGTTCAAGCAACGGCTGGTGGCCTGAGCGAAAAGCGACAAGAGAACCATCGTCCCGCGTGACAAAGCCGTCGCTCACCGTCGGCGGCCAGCGTTCCGTCTCGGACAGCTCCCGGAAACCCGCTTCCCGCAGCATCCGGCTGGCATTCTCCACCGCATGATAAGGCGTTGGCGATCGCCGAATAAAACGCAGCAGGCCGTCAAGCAGGGCTTCGCCGTCCATGTCTACTGACGAATTTGCAAGTTAGCGCCGGTGTTGGCGCTAATCGACGATTTCCAGCAACTCGACATCGAAAATCAATACTGAATTTGGCGGAATCGTCGGGGTCGGGGAAGATTCGCCGTACGCCAGATCCGCGGGAATGAACAGGCGCCATTGATCGCCGACGCTCATCAGTTGCAAGGCTTCGGTCCAGCCAGGAATCACTTGCGAGAGCATGAACTGGGCCGGCTCGCCGCGGTCCACTGAACTGTCGAACACCGTGCCGTCGGTCAGCGTGCCATGATAATGCGCGACGACGCCGTCGGATGTCGATGGCGAAGCATCGCCCGGCCCGGCTACAAGAATTTCGTATTGCAGGCCCGAATCCAATGTGACGACTTCGCCGCGCGCACCATTCTGGCTCAGGAATTCCTGGCCGGCAACGAGAGTTTCGGCCGCGGCGGCCTCGTTCTCGGCCATTTGCCGCTCCATCGATTCTTGCTGGCGCTGCTGGAAAACCTCCAGGGCCGCAACCATGTCTTCCATGCTCAAGCTGAAATCCCCATCAAAGGAATCAGAAAGTCCCGCAAGAAAAAGCTCGGCGTCCAAATCATCCAGAAGTCCCTGGGATACAAGGTTCATGCCTACATTCATGCCGATGGCGTAAGCAATACGATCGTTTTCATTGTCCAGGATCGGAGCTTCGTCCTGGGCCAGCGAGGCAGGCAGCCAGGCTCCGGTCAGAATGATCAGGATCAGTGTTGCCGACAATGTTCTCATTCTTGCTTCCTCATGTTTTCAAATATGCCCGGAAGTCGGAGCGAGCCGCTGCCGTTGCCGGCTTAGCACGCCATCTTCCGAAACAGCGCATGCTATCCATAATGCCGCGCAAATGCCAGAATATCGGCCCGGAGGCTGAACCGCGCCATGAATACAAACAAGAATTTTCTGCTTTTGCTGCTATTGACCGGAATCGTGAGCGCCTGCGCTCAAAACTATTCGATATCCGTAAACGATCAGGCGCTGTTTGACCCGAGCGAGCGCTTGCCTACCGGCGAAGTCACCGATGCGGACCTGCAAGGCTGCATCAACTTAGCCTTGATGCAACAGAACGTCGACAACGCGGCCGGGCTATCGGTGTTGTCCTGTCCGAATTCCAACGTGAGCTCGCTCGTGGCAATCGAGTTGTTGCCGCGATTGCGATTTCTCGATCTGGGCAACAACAACATCAGCAATGTGACTCCGCTGGAAAACCTGCCCTTGCTGAGCGCGCTGAATCTCTCGGAAAACGCGATCGTTGATACGGGCCCCCTGCTTAATCTCGAAAACCTGACCTCCCTGAACCTGCAAGGCAACGACGGCATTCCCTGTTCGCAGGTGGCCGAGTTGCGAGAGCGGCTTAAGGAGAATCTGCTGGGACCGGAGAGCTGCGAATAGCGGGCGAACCGGCTTTGCGGATCAACTCTCGTCGTCTTGATCGTCGCTGATCAAGTCTTCGTCGCCGGAATCGTGGAACCCGATAATTCCGGCAGGATCCTGATTGGCCGGTAATTCTTCGACGTTGCGCAATTTCCGATCCATCACCCGGCGCCTGACATCGGTTTCATCCAGCGACTTCGAAACAGTTCCGATTTGTTTCTTCACTTTGTCGAGAACATCGCCGAACTTGCCAAACTCGACCTTGACCGCCGACAGCACCTGCCAGACTTCGCTGGAGCGCTTTTCTATGGCCAATGTGCGAAATCCCATTTGCAAGCTGTTCAATATCGCCGCAAGCGTTGTTGGTCCAGCTACGACGATTCGATACTTGCGTTGCAAGCGATCAAGCATATCCGGCGACCGCACTACTTCAGCATACAGTCCCTCCGTGGGCAGATACAGGATCGCGAAATCGGTCGTATGCGGCGGAGCGATATACTTACCGTTAATATCCTTGGCAAACCCGTCGACAGTTCTCAACAAGGCCGCGGCGCAACGTTGCGCTTCCTCGCTGTCCGCCTTTTCCGAGGCATCAAGCAAGCGGTTATAGTCTTCCTGTGGAAATTTCGCATCGATCGGAAGCAGTACTTCCCCGCCCTCGGAATCTTCTCGTCCAGGCAGCCTGATCGCGAATTCCACGACGGCGTCCGAGCCGGGCTTCGGTTTCGCGTTTTGGGTGAACTGCGACGGCGACAAAATCTGCTCAAGCAGCGCGCCTAGTTGAATTTCGCCCCAGGTGCCCCTTGTCTTTACATTCGACAGTACCGCCTTCAGATCGCCGACGCCGGTCGCAAGCTCCTGCATCTCGCCCAGTCCCTTCTGTACCGCCTCCAGGCGCTCGCTAACCAGTTTGAATGACTCGCCAAGTCGCTTTTCAAGCGTTCCCTGCAATTTCTCATCGACGGTTTCACGCATCTTTTCCAACTTTTTCTCGTTGCTCTCACGCAAACTATCGAGTTGCTTTTCAACCTTCTCGGTCAGTCCGCCAATACGTTTTTCGTTTTGTTGACCGAGTTGCTTAACCTCGTCTTTCATCTCTTGCAATTTGCCGGCTTGTGTTTCCCCCAAGGCAGCTAGCGTCCTGGTAAGCGTGTCGGTATTTTGCTTTTGCGTTTGGGCGACTTCCTGGCGCAATTGCATCGCTGCTTTTGCGTTTTCGTCCCGATTTTCGCGGAACTGGCCACGTACAGCTTCAGTGGAAGCGCCATCGCTGTTACCGCGAAGCAGCAGCCAGAAGGTCAAGGCAATATTGATTGCGACCAGCAAGAAAACCAGCCCCAAGCTCAAGGTCATGCATCTACTCCCAAGTACTCAGGAATTTCGCCGGATGTCGAGCGTAGAATTCGCGGCAATGACCGGATCAAACCAGATTTTCGATAATGACCTGGAGCAATTCACGATTGAGTTGGGTTGCCTCTTCCAACTCTTCCAGCGCATCGGAGGTGACATCGATGCTGTCGCCATTGCGTTGCAGGCGCACGGTGAAATCTCGAAACACCAGTTCCTGCTGTTGGCGGGAAGCGCCGAACAGGCGACGCACGAATCCGGGTTCCGGCAGTTCCTGAATCAAGCCGGCGAAGCGAACGTTAAACACCGAGCCATCGCGATCGGAATCGACAATCTCGATATCGGCATTGTTGAGGGCCTGTCGTACCTGCACCCAGGCTCGATCGTAGTCGATGCGCAGTTGGAGATACGGGCTACCACCGGCATTGTCGATGAGATTTGCCTTGCGCGCGCCTTCGATGGTCCCGGCCAGCAAGCTGGCGGTCGATGCCTGGTAAATGTCATTGCGATCCGCCAGATACTGGGAGACAGCGGTAAGAATCTGTTGCTCCATTTCGAGGTTATCGGACGCTTCCGGCCATTCGACGAGGATGGGTATAGGCTGGGTGCGCAAATCCTGTATGTGTCTTACGGTGATTTCCGAGGATCCCGAATGCAGGCCCGGTTCTACCACCACGCGATACTTCTGCCGGGTTTCGGGCGCATTGCCTACTTCCAGCCAAGCGGTTTCCATGAAGCCGTCGCCGGGATTCGCCACGTCAAGCTCCAGGTTGAGCTGGGCCCAGAAATCTCTCACCAGTGGCCAAACCTGAGCGGGTGTGGCGTCAATGACGATCCAGCGCCGATCTCCCAGGTTCTGAATTACGACCCCTTCTCGCCGGCGGGTTTCGATCGGTTTGGGCAGGGGAATCTCATCGTCGAACGTAACCCCGGATATCACCGGACTTTCCGGAATCACATAAAGCGCGTCGATGGTATAACTGTCGAGTTCGGGGGGGATTTCCATGGATGGCATGATGCGTGCGTCACGATAAGTTTCCGGGTCGCCGCCGATTCCGAGCAATCCTTCATCGCCACCGATGCCGAACAGACCATTGCCGCCGCCGATGGAAGAGCAGCCTGAAATGACGGTTATCGCCGCCGCAATGAATATCGTCCTTGCGCTATACATACAATTTCTTTTCCGCGCCTCGCGCCGGCCCTGGCCGGATTCCCGCATATGCCATGGCGGCCTCGACCCGGTCGTGAAAGGACGAATCCAATTGCACCAGTGGCAATCTGATGTCTGGCTTAATCATGCTCATGCGTTGCAAGGCCCATTTTACCGGTACGGGATTTCCCTGCACAAACAAATCGTTGTGCAATGCCGCTAATTCATCGTTTATTGCGGCTGCCCGGTCGAATTCTCCAGCCAGGGCCAAAGCGCACATTTCCGCCATCTTGCGCGGCGCGACATTCGCCGTAACCGATATCGCGCCGCGGGCGCCAGTCTGCA
Organism: uncultured Pseudohongiella sp.; assembly: GCA_951812715.1. Classification (GTDB taxonomy): domain Bacteria; phylum Pseudomonadota; class Gammaproteobacteria; order Pseudomonadales; family Pseudohongiellaceae; genus UBA9145. The sequence continues at coordinate 448,002 of OX638323.1, forward strand.
TCAGCCTGAAAGTGGCGCCATCTTCGCCACTGTATACCGCCATACCTGCGACCGCGCAGCGCTCGACAAGTTCCCGGCCCCGCTCCACATCGCCGGTAGCGTCCTTGATCGCGACGATATTGTCGAGTTCGGCAAGACGCAGCACGGTCTCCAATTGCAGGTCACAGGCGGTTCTGCCAGGCACGTTGTACAGGATCTGGGGAAGATCGACTTCTTCCGCGATAGTTTTGTAATGCTGGTATAACCCTTGCTGCGAGGGTTTGTTGTAATAGGGCGTAACCAGCAGCGCGGCGTCGGCGCCGTGTTTCCGGGCGGAATCCGTCAGGTGAAGGGCCTCGCGAGTGTTATTGGAGCCAGTACCGGCTATGAGGGGAATGCGGCCGGCAACCCGGCGCACGGCATGCGCCACCAGGCCGCAATGCTCGTCATGGGAAAGGGTCGCCGATTCGCCGGTAGTGCCGGCAATCACGACAGCATGCGTGCCTGATTCGATATGCCATTCGAGCAGCCGGTCGAAGCTGGGCAGATCGATTGAACCGTCGGCTTCCATGGGCGTTACCATGGCGACGATGCTGCCTGCAATTCCGGTTTTCATGAAGCCCACTTATCCAGTCGCCAATCGCGGTTTGCCGCGGTTCCGGCCGCGATCAACCTTTGCGGATCCAATAATAATAAGCCGACCGATCCTTGCGGAAATCCAGAATCCGATGGTCGCTATGTTCGGCAAACATATGAAAATCCCTTTCCGAACCGGGATCGGTCGCCACTACTTTCAATACCTGACTGGCCTGCATTCCATTCAGCGCCAGTTTCGCTTTCAGCAATGGCATCGGACATTGCAGTCCGCTTAGATCGAGTTCCACATCGGCGTCAACCATCTTCGCATTCTAGCAATTAGCCCGCTTGCATGTCTTCATTTCGGTCAGGCGACAGGGCGCTCATACCTACGTAAGGCAGGCGATATATGGTAACCTGTCCGCAATCCAATTCAGAGCCAACTTCTTCATGCGCTCGCCGCTGCTGCCAACTTTCGCGATCTTGCTTGGCGTTGCCTTCGCCATGCCCCATGCGTCCGGGCAACCACGGCTGCCGTCCCTCGGCGACCGGATTTCCGGAACCGTGTCGCTGGAAGAAGAGTTCCGCATGGGCCAGCAGTTTCTCGCCCAGATCCGGCGCAGCGCGCCGACCATTCCCGACGCTTTGCTCAACAGCTATCTCGAAAACATTACCTATCGGCTGGCGTCGCGTTCCGAACTCAAGGACCACCGCCTTTCCTTTGTCATCATCGACAGCGAGGAACTGAACGCTTTCGCGGCGCCCGGGGGAATTATCGGAGTCAACACCGGGCTTTTTCTCAATGCCGAAAACGAGGCGGAGTTCGCCTCGGTCATGGCCCACGAGATCGCCCATGTCAGCCAGCGCCATTTCGCTCGTGGCATTGATGAAGCCCAGGCCGGCAGAATTCCCTATCTCGCCACCTTGCTGGCCAGCGTAATCGTCATGGCGACTTCGGATGCCCAGCACGGCACGGCGGCGATCACCGCCGCCCAGGGCATGGCCATCAGCAACCAGCTCCGCTTCAGCCGCAGCAACGAGGCGGAAGCCGATCGGGTCGGCCAGAACACCATGTTCAATGCCGGACTTGATCCCGACGCCATGGGTTCCCTTTTTGAACGGCTATTGTCGCTGAACCGGCTCGGCAGCCGCCCGCCCGAATTCCTGCTATCACATCCGCTGACCGAATCGCGCGTAGCCGATGCCCGTAGCCGCGCCGTGCGCTACCCGGCCCGATCTTACCTGGACGGTCTGGAATTTCGACTGATGCGCGCGCGCGTGGTCAATCATTATGCCGAAGACAAACGCTTGCTCGTGTCCGACTATGAGCGCCGGATCGGCGAAGAGCGAAGCGAGATCGAGGAAGACGCCTTTACCTATGCCCTGGCCGTGGCCTATTGGGAAAACGAGCAATACGCGCTTGCCCAGGAAACGTTGGCGCGTTTACTGTCAAAGGAGCCCAACCGTATTAGTTATGTGACAACCCAGGCGGAAATTCTCATTAGTCAGAACGAGGAAGGTCAGGCCATCCCCTTCCTGCGCCGGCACCTTGAGATCAACCCCGGCAATCACGCACTGACAATGACCCTGGCGGATGCGCTAATACAAGCCCGCAACTTCGAGCAAGCGGGCAGCCTGCTGGATGCGCATACGCAAAACCGGCCCGAGGATCATCATGTCTGGTATCAATTGGCCGAAGTGCAAGGCCAGGCCGGCAATATCAGCCAGGTGCATCAGGCTCGGGCGGAATATTTCTCGCTGGTGGGGGACTTCTCCGCGGCACGGAATCAACTGCAATACGCATTGCGCCTCGAGCAGGACGAAGACGCGTCACTTACCGAACAAGCGCGCCTGCAACAGAAAATCACAGAGTTGGAACAACTAATCAGCGAACTCAGTGGGTGAGGCCCGGTCGGCAAAGCCGACAAAAAGCAAAGCTTTTTGAGGGCCGAACGGCTCGACAAGGATGTCGAGACTGGGGATTGGAGAAACCAATGGGGTCGCGCCAGGGATGGCATGCACGATCCAGCAGAATGCAGGCACCCGGTCGGCAAAGCCGACAAAAAGCAAAGCTTTTTGAGGGCCGAACGACTTGCCAAGGGCGAGGCAAGCGATTGCGAAGCGCCAGCTTCGTGCGCAGCCCGAGCGACGCCGAGCTATGCTCGGCGGCTGGACTGGCAAGGCTGGAGGTTGGCGAAGTCGACGATTTCTCGCCAAGGACGGCATGCACGATCCAGCAGAATGCAGGCACCCGGTCGGCAAAGCCGACAAAAAGCGCAGCTTTTTGAGGGCCGAACGGCTCGACAAGGGCGAGGACAAGCGTTTACGAAGCGCAGCTTCGTGCGCAGTCCGAGCGCAGCCGAGCTGTGCTCGGAGGCCGGGCCGTCGAGACTGGGGATTGGAGAAACCAATGGGGTCGCGCCAAGGATGGGTGAGGCCCGATCGGCGCAGCCGACAAAAAGCAAAGCTTTTTGAGGGCCGAACGGCTCGACAAGGATGTCGAGACTGGGGATTGGAGAAACCATTGGGGTCGCGCCAGGGATGGCATGCACTACCATTCAGAATACCATTTACCCGGTCGGCAAAGCCGACAAAAAGCAAAGCTTTTTGAGGGCCGAACGACTTGCCAAGGGCGAGGCAAGCGATTGCGAAGCGCCAGCTTCGTGCGCAGCCCGAGCGACGCCGAGCTATGCTTGGGTGAGACTCGGTCGGCGTAGCCGACGAAAAGCACAGCTTTTCGAGAGTCGAACGACCCGACAAGGATGTCGGGGCTGGAGGCTGGACTGGCAAGGCCGGAGATTGGCGAAGTCGACGATTTCTCGCCAAGGACGGCATGCACGATCCAGCAGAATGCAAGCGCCCGGTCGACGCAATTTATGACCGGGAGTTTGCCGCGAAATCGAGCATGCGCCGCAAGGGAACCATTGCTTGCCGTGATAGTTGCTTATCCACGAGTACTTCGTTGCTGCCGTTTTTCAGTGATTCGAGCATATCCGGCAGCGAGTTCAGACCCATCCAGGGACAACTCGCGCAACTGCGGCATTCCGCGCCATTGCCCGCTGTCGGCGCGACGATGAATTCCTTGGCGGGCGCTTCCATCTGCAATTTGCGAAAAATTCCCTGATCGGTAGCGACTATGAATCGCCGGTTGGGAAACTCTTTCGCCGCCTTGATGATCTGAGTAGTGGAACCGACGAAATCCGCCAGTTCGAGCACTCCGTAAGGGGATTCGGGATGAGCCAGTACCGCGGCGTCAGGATAGACCTGGATCAGATCCTGCAATCCCCGCGCCTTGAATTCTTCATGCACTATACAAGCCGCATCCCAGAGCAACATTTCGGCGCCGGTCACGCGTTCGATATATGCGCCGAGATGGCGGTCGGGGGCCCACAAGACCGGTCTTCCCTCGGCGGCGAGATGATCGACCACGTCCACCGCGATGCTTGAGGTTACCACCCAGTCCGCGCGGGCTTTTACCGCGGCCGAGGTATTGGCGTAGACCACCACGGCGTGATCGGGATGAGCATCGCAAAACCGGGAAAACTCGTCCACCGGACAAGCCACGTCAAGCGAGCAGGTCGCTTCCAGTGTCGGCATCAAAACGATTTTGTCCGGGCTAAGAATCTTCGCCGTTTCGCCCATGAAACGTACGCCGGCCACGATCAGCACATCGGCAGCGCAATCCCTGCCGAAGCGCGCCATTTCGAGGCTATCGCCGACGAAGCCGCCGCTTTCCTCGGCAAGTTCCTGCAAATCGGCATCGACGTAATAATGCGCAACGATCATGGCGTTCCTGCGTTCAAGCAAGTCCATGATCGCGCCCCGGTACTCCGCGCGCTCCCGCGCGCTCGGCGCATCGGGTTGCACCGCCCGATCGAGATACTGCTTCACCAGCAGGGTATCGGCAATCAGTCGGCCTTCGTCAACGATGCCGCCGACAGGATGAATTTCTTGCATACCGGTTTCACCAATCGAGCTAAATATTTTACCACAGTTGGTGAGATTGATATTTGAGTGACCGTACGACGATGTTCCCTTCCTGCATCCTGATTCCCTGAATCGAACCGGCAGTACGTTTGCCATCCTCATGCGATTAACGTCGCGGCAACACCTATATATCGAGCCTGCGCGATCCAAGGGGCCACCAGCGGGAGCCTATGCGCGTCGTGGAGGAGAAGCGCGCCGCGGATGGGTGGAAACAAAGCGTTTTCGAAGCGTCAACGTCGAGTGCGGCCGCAACGGCGCCAAGTTGCGCTTAGCGACTGGAACTGAAGCGGCGATGGCCCGATTCGAGTCTCGCCATGGATGGCGAGGCGAGATTAAGCGAAAAACTACTACACCCCCAGCCTCTCGTAGTTTAACCCATTGTTATCAATATAATTATTAAACGATAGGATAACTCGGATACAAATTGGAAAACAAACCGCAAGCGGATTCGTTTCAATTAGAGCGCAAGGAAAAGTGCAACTGTCGTTTCCGTTCGGTCGCGCTGCGAGAAGGCAGTGTTGGTAGCGGCATATCGGTGTGGAACTTTACTGATTGAGAATTCATACATGCGCAAATATCGCCACCGGCCCACCCAATGCAAGTTGGCTGGGGCTTCCGGTGCATTGTATTGGAGGCCACTTCGGTTCAAGTAGTCAAAGAGGGGAATGAGCGAGTGCAGATTGTGGGGTCAATAATTGATCAACGACAAGTACGGCGGGGGGGGGGGGGGGTCATGCGATTTGACCTTGGCTGATGCTCGTGGCGTGCCTCGAGAAAAGAATTGCGGCGCGACTTGGCTGCCAAGCCTCGACAAGGGCGGGCCTACGGCCGTTGCGCTTTGTAGTGGCATGGGGCAATCGGACTCGGGCTCCGGTCCCTCGGTTTTCAGATAGTACACGCCTATGACTCTTGGGACGAGGCAGTCGCAATCTACAACCACAACGCTCCCGAGTCGGTCGCCGTCGAGTGCGACCTGCTGACCGAAAAAGGGCTGCAGTGGGTGACGAAGGACTGCCATCGGCCAGGAGGCGTTGACCTGTTGGCTGCCGGACCTCCATCCAAGGGATTCAGTCAAATTAAGGCGCGGCGGACAATGGAATCAAGCGACTGTTCCTCGGCATGGGCCGCGCTGACGATGCGCCACGCCCATACAGCCTCCCGGTCGCCTCGAAAAACGACCACTGTACGACCGGACACTTTGTGTGTTCTATAACCGGACACTTTATTTGTTCTCTACATGCCTTGCACAAAAAATTGACTACATTTTTAGACCATGTTAGCTTAACGGCATGGAACAGATAAAAATTTCCGAATTCAAGGCCAAGTGCATTGCCGTGCTGGCAAGGGTCGACAAGTCGAAGACTCCTTTGCTCGTAACTCGGTTCGGCAAGCCTGTGGCGCAAATTTTCCCACCGCCGACATCCCGCAACTCCGACTGGATCGGCAGTATGAAAGAAACCGGTGAAATCCTCGGCGATATCGTGGCGCCGGCCGCCGATCCGGAAGACTGGGAAGCACTGCGTTGACTCCGGGAAACTCCAGAGCATTCGCCTGAGCCGTGAATTTACTGCTTGATACACATGTCTGGCTCTGGAGTTTGCTTGCACCGGACCGTATTTCAGCGAAAACGCTTGCAATCCTCGCTTCACCCGATGCCAATACGCATCTTTCTGCCATCAGTTGCTGGGAGGTGATGTTGCTCGTGGAAAAGGGCAGACTTGCGCTGCGTCCGAATGCCGTAAGCTGGATACGGCAGGCACTGGACGGCAGCTCGGTGGTCGAGATTCCCATTTCCATCGAAATTGCCATGGCAAGTCGCCAGATAATTCTGCCACATCAAGACCTCGCCGACCGGTTTATCGCGGCATCTGCCAGGATTCTGGGCCTGACCCTGGTGACCAGCGACCGAGTTCTTCTTGACTGCTCGGATCTGAAAACCCTGCAAGCCTGAAAGACATAGGCCCGGACTATCGATTATTCATCAAGGATTAGGGTGTGTTAACACCAACACAGTGACTCGGCTATGGACACGAAAATGATGAAGCCAAGGAAGATGACCTCGCATTTCTCGAAGTACCACAAGATTCGGCGGAAGCCCTTGAGGGTCGAAGCAGCCATTGAATTTCGTTGCGCCGCTGAAAGAAAAAACGATGGGTCACCCGTCTTCAGCTTGCATGTCCGCAGGTTATTATGCGAACGCGCAGGTCAATCGTGCGATTGTCAGCGGGGCGGGATAACCGGTTGTATTTAGCGAAAAGGCGCTCCCCCTGGCGGCCCCGCTCGAAGCCATACGCTTTAAAACTGCTACCTATGCGTTCGAAATGGAACTATCCGTTCCACGACCAATCCGTCCTGGTCACCCGTTGTGGCAGAATCCGTACCGGTGGCCGCAAGATCAACTTCAGCGCCGTCTTTGCGGGCCAGCACATTGGTATCAGAGCGATCGCCAACGGCATCAGGCTCGTCAGCTTCATGGAATCCGATCCGGGATTGTTTGGCTATCGGGAGAACCAAGTGGGGCCCATGGGGAAAACCCATTCACTCCAAAGCCGTTACCTATGTGTCCAGAATGGACCCAAAGTGGAATGGTGGGTCGTATAGGATTCGAACCTATGACCAAAAGGTTAAAAGCCTTCTGCTCTACCAACTGAGCTAACGACCCGGAGAGGGCGCAATGGTACTACCAAATCAGAAAAACTCAAGTTGAACGGTAGCGCGCGGGGTCCGTTATGCCGGCGGCCGCGAAGCCCTGGCGACGCAGCCGGCAACTATCGCATTGGCCGCAGGCCAGACCTTGCGTATCAGCTTGATAGCACGACAGGGTCTCCGCATAGTCCACTCCGAGTTCCATACCGGCGCGAATGATTTCGGCCTTGCTCATATGCATCAGCGGCGCTTCCAGCGTAATCTTGCTGCCTTCGACCCCGGCCTTGGTGGCGATATCGACAAGTTGCTGGAAAGCCTCGATGTATTCGGGACGGCAGTCGGGATAGCCCGAATAGTCGAGGGCGTTGACGCCGATGAAAATCGCGCCGGCGCCGATGACTTCGGCCCAGGCGAGCGCATGAGCAAGAAAGATGGTGTTGCGGGCTGGCACATAGGTAACGGGAATACCTTCCGTGGGCGATTCGGGAACGCTGATGCCGCCGTCGGTCAAGGCCGAGCCGCCAAATTGCCCGAGTGGCAATTTCAGTACGCGATGATCGGCGACCCTTTGCTTGCGCGCCTGGCGTCTGGCGACTTCGACTTCGACTGCCGCACGCTGGCCGTAATCGAAACTGAGTGCGTGGCAATGAAATCCACGTTCCGAGGCAATAGCAAGACAGGTGGCCGAATCGAGTCCGCCGGAAAGCAGCATTACCGCCACTGGTCGCATTGGATGTTCTCCCCTGTCCTGGGTCAGCGCCCCGGCTCCGATTTCCAAAGCACTTTATGCAGCTGAATCTGCATTCGCACCGACAATCGATCATCGAGAATCCATTGCGCGAGTTGCGCTGGATCGAGCTCCTCATGGGAAGGCGAAAAGAGCACATCGTCGATTTGTTCGACCAGACCATGCTTGCGGACCTGTTCGGCGCTCCATTCGTAATCCTCGCGGTTGCAGATCACGAATTTAACCTGATCGGTCGAACGCAGGAGTTTCAGGTTTTCGTAACGATTGCGATGTGATTCGCGCGAAGCCGGCGTTTTCAGGTCCATGACGATGCATACCCTTGGATCGACCTCCTCCACCGGCATGGCGCCGCCGGTTTCCAGCGATACCTGGTAGCCTCCGTCGCCAAGGGCCTTCAACAGATTCAGACATTCGCGCTGAGCCAGGGGCTCGCCGCCGGTCACTGTTACGTAGCGGCAGTTGTAGGAGGCGACTCGATCGAGAATCTCCTCGAGTTGCATCAATTCGCCGCCGCTGAAAGCATAGGCGGTGTCGCAATAGACACAACGCAGAGGGCAACCGGTTAAGCGAACGAATACCGTCGGGATGCCCATGGTCCGAGTCTCGCCTTGCAAGGAATGAAAGATTTCGGTGATTCGAAGCGACATGACGTCAGGCTGAACTGGGTCCCGGCTGGCAAATGCCCGCCCGCTATTCAATCCAGTGACAACAAGCTGTTGTCGGCGAGATTCGCAACGCCGGTGTTGGGATAGCGGCGCTTGATGCTGTTGAATAGATCCCGAGCCCGCGAGATATCGCCGAGCTTCTGATAGGCGCGTCCGAGGCCATACATCGCGTCGGGCAATTTCGGCGAATCGTTGTACTCGTTCAGGATGATTTCGTAGGAATCCCTCGCTTCGCTGAAACGGTCGAGATAAAGATAAGACTGGCCTTTCCAATAATGCGCGTTGCTGACGAACCTGCCTTGGGGATATACGCTCAAATACTGGTCAAACTCGGCAATGGAGCGTTCGAAACTGGAATTGATCGCCGATTCGTAAGCCATCTGGTAGAGCTGTTGCTCGCTCAAGATCGCGGGCTGCAAGGTGGACGCGCGGCTGCGAGCCGGCTCGGCCGGTGCGGGAGTGTTGAATTCGGAATTTTGCGGCGCGGAAATTGGTCCGGATGAAATTATCGGACTCGCCGGTTCCGCGTTGCCGGGATCCGCGAACTGTTGGCTAATCTGGGTATTCTGACCTCCGGCCGCCGCTGGCGCGGCGCCGTTTTCAAGCGACTGCAGCCGCTCATCCATATTGGTATAGCGGCTCTGAGAATCGCGCTGCAATTTGCGCAATTCGTAACCCTGTTCTTCGACCAGTGCGCGCAGAGCCTGCAACTCAGTGCGCAACTGGTTGTTCTGGTCGAGTAGTAACGTAAGTGCGTCGTTGTTGCCCGCTGCCTGTGGCTGGTTCTGACCCGGGAATAATGGCCGATCTTGCGCTGACAGCGAACCCGTAGCCAGCAGCAGACAAACACCGACTATAATCTTCGAACCGCGAACTTCCAGGCTCTTGCCCATGGCGCCGGTTAGCGACCGACGATCTCGACGCGGCGATTCATGGAGTAGGCCTGCTCGCTTTGCCCCGATTCGGCCGGCCGCTCTTCGCCATAACTGACTACTTCAACCTGGGCCCGGGAGGCGCCATTCACGATGAGGTAGTTGAGTATGCCATTCGCCCGTCGCTCGCCTAGAGCCAGATTGTATTCCCGCGTGCCACGCTCATCGGCATGACCCTCAAGCCGGATGCGCCGATCCGGGTTGGCCGCCAGATTCCGGGCGTGATAAGACAACGTATCCCGGTCGTCAGCCTTAAATTCAGCCACATCGAAGTCAAAGTAGAAAATGGTGGTGCGCAGCGCTTCCTGGGCCGCGATTTCTTCCGCGGTCAGCGCTGGCGTCTGCTCGACTCCGCTGGGTTGTGCGGTGCTGCCGGTGTCGCTTTCTCCTCCGGAGATTTGCTCGTCATCCTCAACACTATTAGTAGAACTGCATGCCGCGAACAGTGCCAGCGAACATACCAGCAAAGACGCCTTGAAGATTGAATAGCTTTGTGTTCCCACTCTTTTTATCCTCCAACTGCATGTAATCTAAGTTTGATCGCCGCCCGTCAAATGAGTCGATTCAACCGGCCCCACTGCGCTTTTCGACCGGGAAGAAACAACATTTAATTTAGGAACGGGGACCACGCGGGCTCTCGCACGTCACCCTGCGCAGATGGTAAACGGAACTTTACCAAACCGTCAATGGAAACGGCGTCAAGAACGCCTTTTCCTTGAAACTTTGTCGCATACATTATCATGCTGCCGTTCGGCGCCAGACTAGGCGATTCGTCCAGGGACGTATCGGTCAAGGTGATTACTCGCAAGGTTTCGATATTGATGATCGCGATCTGGTAGGTGGGGCTTTGCCGGGTCTCGCGCCGGACGTGGACCAGATTGTTGCCGTCAGGTAGAAATCTGGCCTTGGCGCATTGGAAACAATCATAGGTAAGCCGTTCGATATCGAATGAACTTGCGCCAAGTTCTATCTTGTAAATCTGCGGTTGTCCGGTGCGGTCCGACATGAAAACAATGGAACGGCCATCCGGTGTCCAGCTCGGCTCGGTATCGATGGCCGGATGATCTGTGACCCGGATCAACTCGTTGCTGCGCAGATCTTGCACATAGATGTCCGGACTGCCGTCCTTGGACAGCACCATGGCTAGCATGCCGCCGTCGGGAGAATACACCGGCGAACTGTTGATACCGGAATAATTGGTGATCTGGCGGCGCTGGCCGGTGGCGATATTCTGAGTGTAGATACGCGGCAAATCGGTCTCGAAAGACACATAGGCGACATTCTGTCCATCCGGCGACCAGTTCGGCGACATGATGGGCTCCTGAGAGCGCAGCAGCACCTGGGGCCGGCGGCCGTCGTAGTCGGCTTTTTCCAGCCTGAAGTTCGCGCCGCCGCCGGGTGTCTGCTCCGCCGCCACGTACAGGATCTGGGTGGTGAATGCGCCACGGATCCCGGTCACTTGTTCATAGACAATATTGCTGATTTCATGGCCGATGTCGCGCAATTGCGAAACACTTCCAGTCAGCACTTCGCCCGCGAGCAGCAATTCGCGATTGACATCGAAAAACTCGTATTGGACCTGCACCAACTGGCTGCCCGGCGTGCCCGTTACCTTGCCCACCAGCAGGTAATCCTGAGCCAGTATTTGCCAATCGCGAAAAAAGACCTCGCTTTGCTCACCGGGCATGCTAAGCAGGTTTTCCCGCGCGAGCGCGCGGAATTCACCCACCTGCTCCAGGTCATCCGCGACGATCCGCGCCACGTCTTCGGCGCCGAGGCCGAAGCCGCTCGACTGGAACGGCACGATCGCGATGGGAATGGGATTATCGACGCCTTGGGTGATCTGGATGCTGAGTTCCGCCCTCGCCGGAGCATTCGCAGCCAACAGGGTAATCGCAAGCAACAAGCGGTAAGGTTTCAATTGAGAAGGTCCTCGGGTTCGAATATCAGGGATAAAGTACGGAAGTTTGCATTGAAAATATTGATCGGCATCTGTTGCAATTCGTTGAATGGCTGAGCGCTGTAGACCGCGTTTCTCGCGGCGCGGTCGAAGGGTGGATCACCGCTCGATTCGGTGATCGCCACATCGGTTACCTCGCCGGTCGGCAGCATGCTGATGCGCAGCACCGCGCGCATGCCGTTGCGCGCACTCGGCGGGCGGTTCCAGGCCTCCTCGACGAACTGCCGAATCAGCGCCATCCCGCTTTGCACGACTTCGAACTCAGTCCGGGCTGCCGCCGCGGCGGCCTCTTCCGCGAGGCGCGTCCGCTCGGCTTCCTCTTGCCGGCGCCGCAAGTCCTGCTGGTTGAGTTCCTCTTGCCGCGCGAGTTCCTCGCGCCGCCGCTGTTCTTCGAGGCGTTGCCGTTCGGCCTGCTCGCGCAACTCCTGCTGACGCCGCTGTTCGAGCTGTTGCTGGCGCAGCCGCTCTGCTTCCGCCTGGCGTTGTCTTTCTTCTTCCCGGCGCCGCTGTTCTTCCTCCTCTTGCTGCTGCCGCTGCTGTTCCTGCTCCCGGCGCTGCTCCTCCTCCCGCTGGCGCAAAACCCGCTGCCGCTCCAGCCTCTGACGCTCCAGCCTCTGACGCTCTTGCAATTGCGGATTTTCGTCTATGAACAAGGCCTTGATCACGGTCGGTTGCACCAGTTCGAATTCGCTTGAGTCGCTGTTGTTGTTCCAATACAAAATGAATCCCAGCACCAGCATGTGGAACAGCAGGGCAAGCCCCGCCGATAGCGGGTAACCGTTGAAACCGATGAGATAACGGATTCCAGAGTTCACGGCATTTCCACCTAGGGCAATTCCGTCAGTGGTTGCGTGATGAAATTGGGATTGATCACGCCGGCATTCCGTAGCGCGGTAATCAGATTGATCATGGCGCCCCAGCTCGCGTTGGTATCGCCCTCAATCAGCACTTGCACCGATGGATTCGCGTTCATGATGCGGCTCACCTGCAAAGCAATCGTTTCCAGGTCCAGTGACTGCCGCTCCTCACCGGTCGCGCCCAGACTGAGAAAATACTCTCCCGCCGAGGTAATGGTTACGACCAGCGTTTCCAGATTTTCATCCAGATCCAGCGGTTCGTTGTTTGCCTCCGGCAGGTCAACCTCGATTCCCTGATTGAGCAGCGGCGCGGTAATCATGAAAACGATCAGCAGCACCAGCATTACGTCGATATACGGTACCACGTTGATCTCGCTCATGGGGCGGCGTTTTTTGCGCGCCAGGATTTCCATGATCGTTCCCTAATCAGCCGGTGGAATGAATCTGCCGGTGCAGAATGCTGGAAAACTCATCGGTGAAAGTGATGTAACTGCCGGTCACCGAGTCCACCATCGACGAATAGCGATTATAGGCAACCACCGCCGGAATCGCCGCGAACAGTCCGATGGCGGTGACGATCAGCGCCTCGGCGATGCCGGGAGCGACTACCTGCAAGGTGGCCTGGGTCTGGCTGGCGAGACCGATGAAGGCGTTCATAATGCCGATCACGGTCCCGAACAGGCCGATATAGGGCGAAACCGAGCCTACCGTAGCCAGAAAAGCCAGGTGACGTTCGAGCTTCTCCTCTTCCCGGGAATACGCGACCCGCATGGCGCGCTGGGCGCCTTCCATGATCGCTTCCCGGTCCACATTGCCTTGCTGACGCAAGCGCATGAATTCCTTGAAGCCGACCCGAAAGATGTTTTCCAGGCCGACCATGGGTATGCCTTCCTCTTGCATTTGACTACCTTCCTTGTACAACAGTCCGAGATCAATACCCGACCAGAAGCGCTCCTCGAAATTGTGGACACTCTTGGCCGCGGTCGACAGCACCAGGTAGCGCTGTACGATAATGCACCAGGAAATGACCGACAGCGCGAGCAAGATGAAGATGACGATCTGGACTTCGAAGCTGGCGCCGAAAATCAGTTGTAATGGTCCTAGTTGTTCATCCACTCCATATACTCCGGCGCGCACCAGCGCGGCTTTCCACTACATTACAATTCGAGTTCCGGGTAGCGTCGAAAATTAATTTGGCCGACAACGATTGCATCGCACAATGTTGGCCATTCCCTGACCCAAAGCGGACAGAAGCTAACGAAACCTGTCGCGAAAAAGGCAATACGCCAGCATCCGTCGTTTCATTCCGAACCGAACAGATCTTCCCGTCCGGCTTTTGCCGGCAGGCCGAAATAGCGATACGCATGTTGTGTCGCCACCCGCCCGCGGGGCGTACGCATTATGAAGCCTTGCTGGATCAGAAACGGTTCCAGAATATCCTCAATGGTATCACGCTCCTCCCCTATGGCCGCCGCGAGATTGTCGACGCCGACCGGGCCGCCCGAGAATTTTTCTATCATGGCGCGCAGCAATCGGCGATCCATGTGATCACAGCCATTGCTGTCGATATGCAACATGTCCAGCGCCCTTCCCGCGGAGCCGCGCGAGATCCTGCCGTCCTCTTTCATCTCGGAAAAATCGCGTACTCGCCGTAACAGCCGATTGGCGACACGAGGCGTGCCGCGCGCGCGGCCGGCGATTTCCCTGGCGCCGTCCGAGCTGATTTCAGTGCCAAGGATACCGGCCGAGCGCGTTACGATTCGCGCCAGTTCATCAATGTTGTAAAAGTCTAGCCGCTGCACGATGCCGAATCGGTCGCGTAGCGGTGAAGTAAGCAATCCGGCGCGAGTGGTCGCGCCAACCAGGGTGAATGGCGGCAAATCAAGCTTGATCGAGCGCGCTGCCGGCCCTTCACCGATCATGATGTCGAGTTGATTGTCTTCCATGGCAGGATAGAGAATTTCCTCTATTGCCGGCCGCAGGCGATGGATTTCATCGATGAAGAGCACATCGCCCTGACCTAGATTGGTCAGAATCGCGGCCAGATCGCCGGATTTTTCCATTACCGGGCCGGCCGTGCTGCGAATGGAAACACTCATTTCATTGGCGATGATGCGCGCCAGGGTGGTCTTGCCGAGGCCCGGGGGACCGAAAATCAGGCAGTGATCGAGAGACTCGCCGCGCTTGCGGGCGGCGCCGATGAAAATCTCCATCTGCTCCTTGACCTGTTCCTGACCAATATAATCACGCAGCAGCAGCGGCCGCAGCGAATCCTGGTTGTCCTCGGGTCCGGCTTCTTCCGGGGCAATGATGCGCTGTTCCTTCACGAGCCGACTCCGGCGCCCGCCGACAGACTCTTCAGCGCCAGCCGGAGCAACTCTTCGGTAGTTGTCGTGCCGGGATGATCGCGCTTGATCCGGGCAAGCAGGCGCGCTGCCTGCTGCTGCCTGTAGCCGAGACTGACCAGCGCGTCTTCCGCCTCGCGGCTGCCGCCGACCGTGCCGCCGGTTTCCGCGGGCAGTGAGATCTCGCCACTCGAGTCGCCGAGACGGTCACGCAGTTCCACCACCATCCGCTCGGCGGTTTTTTTGCCGATACCGGGCACCTTGGACAAGCGGGCAACATCGCCGCCATGAACCGCTGCCGCCAGATCAGCGGAGCTCATGCCGGAAAGCAGCGCCAGGGCCAGCCGCGGACCGACGCCGCTGACCCGGATCAGATGTCGGAACGTGGTCTTTTCCACGGCGTCGAGGAAGCCGAACAGCACCTGTGCGTCTTCGCGAACGGCAAAATGGGTATATAGCGCGACTTCGGCGCCGACTTCTGGCAACTTGTCAAACGCGCTCATGGGAATCTGGATTTCATAACCGACGCCACCGGCCATTACCAGCGCTTCAGCCGGAGTTTTTCCCGCCAGTTTACCGCGTATCAGCCCGATCACGTCCTCAACCTCTTGCGGCTGTAAGAGTTTGCCGCCGCGATTCGGACCAGGTTCTCCCTGCTATGTGCGTGACAGATCGCCACCGCGAGTGCATCGGCGGCGTCTTCGGCGACAGCATCGTCGATTCGCAACAGCACTTTTACCATGTGCAGCACCTGTTCCTTGGCTGCCGCGCCATTGCCAGCCACCGCCTGTTTGACCTTGCGGGCAGAATATTCCGCCACCGGCACGCCGTGGGACAGGCAGGCGACAATGGCGCTGCCCCGAGCCTGGCCGAGCTTGAGCGCCGAAGCTGCGTTACGGCCCATGAAAACCTCTTCGACTGCCGCTTGTTCCGGCGCGTATTGCTCCACCACCCGGCGCAGGCTTTCAAAGATTTCACGCAGCCGCTCGGGATGCTCCGGATGTTCGATCCGGATGCAGCCATGGCCAACGTGTTCCAGCCGGTTCGCCTGGGAACTGACCAGTCCGTAGCCGGTTACCCGAGAGCCCGGATCAATGCCGATTATGATACTCACGCTTCCAGATTATCGGCTGGCGCGCTGGGAAAAAGAGGATTGGCTACAACTGCTCGGCGATTTCCGGCGGAACGTTCGCGTTGGACCAGACATTCTGCACATCGTCGAGATCTTCCAGATGTTCCAGCAGTTTCAAGAGCCGGCTGGCGCCTTCCAGGTCGAGCTCCACTTCGGTGGCGGGGAGCATGGTCATCTCGGCGCTGCCGAATTCGACGCCGGCGGTCCGGAATGCATCTTGCGCGGCGCCGAAGGTTTCCAGACTGGTATGCACTTCGATGCCGCCGTCATCGTTGACGATCACGTCATCGGCGCCGGCTTCGAGCGCCAGTTCCATGATCCGGTCTTCATCACCGCCGGGAACGAGGGAGATCACTCCGGTGCGGCTGAACAGATAGGCTACCGAGCCATGAGTTCCCAGCGAGCCGCCGAACTTGCTGAATCCATGTCGTACCTCCGCCGCCGTGCGGTTGCGATTGTCGGTGAGACAGTCCAGGTAGATAGCGACGCCGCCGGGTCCGTAGCCTTCATAGGTCAGTTCCTCGACATCCTCGCCGGCGCCGGCGCCGGCGCCGCGGGCGATGGCGCGGTCGATGGTGTCGCGCGGCATGTTGGCGCCGAGAGCCTTGTCCATCGCTGCCCGTAGTCGGGGATTATCCGCCGGGGAACCGCCGCCGAGCCGCGCGGCCACGGTGAGTTCACGTATGATTTTCGTGAATATCTTGCCGCGCTTGGCGTCCTGACCCGCCTTGCGATGCTTGATATTGGCCCATTTGCTATGTCCCGCCATGCTTGCGCCTGTTGCCCGCCACCCGCGATCAATTGTGCAATTGGCGCGGCCGGATATGCAACTCGCGCAATTGTTCCGCCGCGACCGCTCCCGGCGCGGCGGTGAGCGGGCAGGATGCGGATTGGGTTTTCGGAAAAGCGATCACGTCGCGTATGGAATCCGCGCCGCATAACAACATCGCCAGCCGGTCGAAACCGAAAGCAATGCCGCCATGGGGCGGGCAACCATATCGTAATGCCGAAAGCAGGAAGCCAAATTTGCTCTCGGCCTCTTCCGGACCGATACCAAGCAGATCGAAGACCGCCTGTTGTATTTCCGGATTGGAGATGCGAATCGAACCGCCGCCGAGTTCCACGCCGTTGAGCACCATGTCGTAGGCCCGCGACAGGGCTGTGAGGGGGCCGGCCCGCAACTCGTCCGCCGTGCAGGAAGGCGCGGTAAACGGGTGATGCAAAGGTGTCAGGCCGCCGCCGGCCGCGGTTTCAAACATTGGAAAATCGACGACCCACAGCGGCGCCCAGCCTTGCCGGACCAGCCCCAGATCTTTCGCCGCCAGCAGGCGCAAGGCGCCGAGAGCCTCGTTCACCGTTGCGATCTTGTCGGCGCCGAAAAAGATGATATCGCCAGCTTCGGCCGCCACTGTCGCTAGCAGATCGCCGATAGTGTCATCGTCCATGAATTTCAGAATGGGAGATTGCAATCCTTCGCGGCCGCGAGCCGGATCCGCGACCTTGATCCAGGCAAGTCCTCCAGCGCCACGCTTGCGCACGAAGTCGGTGTAACCGTCGATCTGCTTCCGACTGAGCGTGGCGCCGCCGGGTACGCACAATGCCGCTACCCGGCAATCCGCCCGCCCGGCAGGATCGCGGAATACCTTGAAATCCACGTTGCGCATCAAATCCGCCAGATCGACGAGTTCCAAATCGATCCGCAAATCCGGCTTGTCGGTGCCGAAGCGGCGCAGCGCCTCGGCATGACTCATGCGCGGAAAGGGTTCGAGTTCCACATCCATGGTTTCGACGAAGACGTGCCGGATCAGCGCTTCCATCGCCGCCATGACATGTTCTTCTTCGACAAATGACATCTCCACGTCGATCTGCGTAAATTCGGGCTGGCGGTCGGCGCGCAGATCCTCGTCACGGAAGCAACGGGCAATCTGATAATACCGGTCCATGCCTGAAACCATAAGAATCTGCTTGAACAACTGGGGCGACTGCGGCAATGCAAAAAACTGGTTCGGGTGAGTGCGGCTCGGCACCAGGTAGTCCCGAGCGCCTTCGGGCGTCGCTCTTGTCAGCAGCGGGGTTTCGATTTCGAGAAAACCCTGGCCGTCGAGGAATTCGCGTACAGTCCGGGCGAGGCGCGAGCGCAAGCGCAAGCGCCCGGTCATCTCGGGCCGGCGCAAATCCAGGTAACGGTAATGCAGGCGAATGTCTTCGCCGACTTCGACATATTCATCCACCGGAATGGGGGTGGTCTCGGAACGGTTCAGTATTTCAAGTTTCTTGCCCAGCACTTCCACCTGACCGGTGGGCATGTCGGGATTCAGGCTGCCGGCGGGCCGGAGACGCACCCGGCCCGAGATCCGAATTACGTATTCATTGCGCACCTGTTCGGCGATCGCGAAACTCTCGGGAGTAGCCGGGTCGAAAACCACCTGGGCGATTCCTTCGCGATCCCTGGTATCGAGAAATATCACGCCGCCATGATCCCGGCGCCGATGCACCCAGCCACAAAGCGTGACCTCCTCATTGACATGGGATTCGTTCAATTCACCGCAATAATGACTGCGCATGGAAATTTCCGTTCAGCCGCCGCATGCAAAAAGCCGCGCATTATAACGCAGCCCGCGCGGCTTGTCGGTGCGGCGCTGAAATGATATAGTGCGGCGCTGGGCATATTGTTGATTTTATTTGTCCTTTAGCCCTGATGGTTCCTGTGGGAGCCGAAATTTAGTAACGAACACGAACGATAGTGATCGCGCGAATTGCAGACGGGATTACATCGTTCCGCACGGATACGCTTGACCATACAGCGTAGTCCGAATTGCAGAAGACAAGCGCGGGAATTCTGATTCGGCTGGCCATGGCGCCAAAAAAGCGACGGCCCCGAAGTGACAACAAGCTGAAAGATTGTTGCACATAACAATACATTGCAATCGAGTCCTGGATTCAATTGGGCTCTCGGCGCCGGGCCACGCATTGAAAGGGTCCGCGCGGCGCCGGTATTGTCGGACCTCCAGTTTATAGCCAGCCTGATGCCTGCCTGGGCCTTGCGCCCTGAACCAGGCGAATACGGACACTGGCCTACCCTGGCCTTCCCCGCTCGCTTCTGCGTTTATTTAAGAGGAAATAAGCGCATGAAACGCATTTTGGTAAATGCAGCCCAAGAGGAAGAACTCCGGGTTGCGCTGGTCGATGGCCAGCGATTGTACGATCTCGATATAGAAACCCCCAGCAAAGCCCGCAAGAAAGCCAACATCTACAAGGGAATAATTACCAGAGTCGAGCCTAGCCTCGAGGCGACCTTCGTCGAATTCGGCGCCGGCCGCCATGGATTTCTCCCTTGGAAGGAAATTTCCGACCAGTATCGCGGTTCCGCGGAAAACGGCGGTGATAACGGCAAGAGCCCGATTCGTGAAGGCGCCGAAGTCGTGGTGCAGGTCGAGAAGGAAGAACGCGGCACCAAGGGCGCCGCGCTGACAACTTACGTCAGTCTGGCCGGACGCTACCTGGTGCTGATGCCCAATAATCCCAAGCTGGGCGGAATATCCCGCCGCATTGAAGGCGACGAACGCTCGGAAGTGAAGGAATCGCTGCGCGAATTGAACATTCCCGACGACATGGGATTGATCGTGCGCACCGCCGGCGTCGGCAAGCAATCCCAGGAACTGCAATGGGACCTCGATTATCTGCTCAATCTGTGGCAGGCGATCCAGGATGTCGCCGGTCGCAAATCCGCGCCCTTTCTGATCCATGAAGAAAGTAACGCGATCATCCGCACCATTCGCGACTACCTGCGCAAGGAGATTGGCGAGGTGCTGTTCGATACGCCTGAATCTTACGAAGAAGCAATGCAGTTCGTGCGCCAGGTGATGCCGCAATACGAAAGCCGCATCAAACGGTACGATGAGAAGTTACCGCTGTTTAATCGTTTCCAGATCGAAAACCAGATAGAAAGCGCTTTCGGCCGCGACGTAAAACTTCCGTCTGGCGGCACGATGTCGATCGATCCGACGGAAGCGCTGGTCGCCATCGATATCAATTCCTCCCGCGCCACTCGAGGCGCGGACATCGAGGAAACCGCGCTGAACACCAATCTCGAGGCGGCTGATGAAATCGCCCGGCAATTGCGGTTGCGCGATATCGGCGGATTGATCGTCATCGATTTCATCGATATGGGCTCGAACCAGCATCAGCGGCTGGTGGAAAATCGCATACGGGAAGCGCTTGAAGCTGATCGCGCCAGGGTTCAGCTAAGTCGGATTTCACGCTTCGGCCTGCTGGAGATGTCGCGGCAGCGGCTGCGGGCGTCTCTCGATGAAACCAGCAGTATCGTCTGTCCACGCTGCAGCGGGCAGGGACGAGTCAGGGACGTGAAGTCGTTGTCGCTGTCGATCATGCGCATCATGCGGGAAGAAGCGAGCAAGGACAGAAATCGCGAAATCCGCGTAGCGGCGCCACTCGACGTGGCAGCCTACCTGTTGAACGAAAAGCGTGAAGAGATAGCGGATATCGAAGAAGAGAGCGGTTCCAGCCTGGTGGTCTTGCCCGCGGCCGAACTGGTGACGCCGCATTACCGGATCAGCGGAGTGAATAACAACGGGGAAGAGTACGAGGTTGATAACACCGAGATCCCCGAGACTGAAATCTCGTTAGATACGTCACACCGGCAACCGGCGGTAAGCCGTGGCGCGGTTGCGGATGCGCGGCCACAGCGTCCGGCGAAAGGACCAGTAGCCCTGTTGACCAACGTGATTCGCAACCTGTTCGGCGGCGACAATCCGGCAACTCCGGCGAAACCACCGGCAAAGCGGCGGCCCCAAGCCGAATCTGGCAGCAGGCAGCCAGTGCGTGAGCGCAAGGCCGACAGTCGCGCCAAGCCAGACAAGCGCGGCAAAACCGAAAAACGTGGCAAGAGCGACAATCGCGCAAGGACCACCGATAAAAGGACAAAACCGGAAGGCCGCAAGCGCGACGAAACCTCGCGCAAGGAAGCCGCCGGCCGCGGCGGCAGGCAGCGGCAAAAACCTGCCGGGGGACGAGACAAGGCGGTTGCGGAATCGACCGCCGCGGAAAAGTCTACTGTCGAGGCAGCGTCCGCGGATCAGCAAACAGGTCAGGGCAAGGCCAAACGCCGCCCTGCCGCCAAGCGTCCCCGCAACAATACCCAACGCAAGCGCGGACCCAGGACTGCCGCTCCCGCCGCGAATAACGCGGATGCCGCGGCGGTAGACGAAGCCAACCCGGTATCAGAACCGACACAACCGGAAAAGTCTCGCGCTCCCGCCGCGGAAGTCGAAATTGCATTAGGTAAGCCGGAAAGCGAGCCGCCCAGGCCGGCCGCGCAGCCGCGGACCGAGACAGGTCCCCGACTGTTGGACGCCCATGTTCCGACGGATGCGCTCGCTTCCGAAAAAACGGCTGAAGCCGACGCTGCACAAGAAAGCGCACGGAAACAGTCCGCCGAGAAGGCCGATGCGGAAGCAGTCGCGATTGTTACGGAAGAAACATCGGCCGCGGAATCCGCAACCGGGACGTCCGGCAAGAAGGCAGCCGCCAAGCCGCGAAGGCAATCGAGAACCGGCGCCAAGCCCGGACGTCCACGCAAGAAAGCGGCGGTGACAGCAGCGGAATCATCCGCGGATACCGTTGCCAAAGGAAAGGAGATTCCTCCGGAGCCGGAGAAAAAGTTATCTAAGGCGCCGGCCGGGGATAAGTCCACAACAGTCACCGCGCCTGTCGAAGACAAGCCCGCGAAAGCTGACCAGCCGGTGGCGGATCTAGCGGCCGCGGCCGTGGAAACGGATGCCGCGGACAAAAAGCCCGCCGCGGCGGCAGCGGATGCCGAGCCCGCCGCACCGTTGTTTCAGGGCCGGGCGCCGAACGATCCCAGGGAAGTGCGCCGCCGCCAGGACGAGGCAGCCACTTCGAATTGAATCCGGAGCGAATCTGTTACAAGGCCTGCTCGAATTCCGGCAGCGCCTTGAACAGGTCCGCCACCAGCCCGTAGTCCGCCACCTGGAAGATCGGAGCCTCGGCATCCTTGTTGATGGCGACGATGACCTTGCTGTCCTTCATGCCGGCGAGATGCTGAATCGCGCCGGATATACCCACCGCGATATAAAGATCCGGTGCGACAATCTTGCCGGTTTGGCCTACCTGCATGTCGTTTGGCACGAATCCCGCATCAACCGCCGCGCGCGAGGCGCCGATAGCGGCGTTCAATTTGTCAGCGATTTTCTCCAGCAGCGCGAAATTCTCGCCACTTTGCATGCCTCTGCCGCCGGAAATCACAATCTTCGCCGAAGTCAGTTCGGGTCGTTCGGAAACCGAAAGACTTTCATCGACGAATGCGGCAAGTTCCTGCTCGATTACGATTTCGCAAGATTCGATCGAAGCCGCGCCACCGTTCTCCGGGGCATCGAAGGCTGTGGTCCGGACGGTGATTATCTTGACGGCATCCGATGACTGCACGGTCGCCAGCGCGTTGCCGGCATAGATCGGCCGCACGAAAGTATCAGCCGATTCGACGGCGGAAATATCGGACATCTGCGCCACGTCCAGTAACGCCGCCACGCGCGGCATGAGATTTTTGCCGGTGGTGGTCGCCGGCGCCAGCACATGTGAGTATGCTTCCGCCAGATGCTGCGCCAGCGGCGCCAGATTTTCGGCCATTTGATGTTCGTAGCAGGCGGCATCCGCCAGAATCACCCTGGCGACGCCGGAAATTGCGGCGGCGGCAGCGGCTACGGCGGCGCATTGATGCCCGGCCACCAGCACGTGAATCTCCGCTTGCTCAAGATGATCGGCGATTTCCCGCGCGGCGGCGACCGCGCTCAGGCTTGCCGGTGCGAGTGAACTGTTATCGTGTTCCGCGATGACCAGTAGCGGCATGCCGGTTTCCTAGATGACCCTTGCTTCGGATTTCAGTTTTTCGACCAGTTCGTCCACGCTCTCGACGACGATTCCCGCGGCCCGCTCGGCCGGTGGCGAAACGCGCAAGGTTTTCAGTCCGGAAGCCGTATTCACGCCCAGATCAGCGGGCGTCACCTGATCGATCGGTTTGCGTTTGGCTTTCATGATATTAGGCAGAGAAGCATAGCGCGGCTCATTCAACCGCAAGTCGGTCGTGATCACGGCCGGCAACTTCAGCGAAACGGTCTGCTCACCGCCATCGATTTCCCTGGTCACGTCCATGCGCCCACCCGCCAGTTCCGCTTTGCAGGCGAAGGCGCCCTGCCCCATGCCCGCGAGCGCCGCCAACATCTGTCCAACCTGGTTGTTATCGCTGTCGATGGACTGCTTGCCCAGGATCACCAGGTCAACGCCTTCCTTTTCCACCAGGGCCTTGAGAATCTTTGCTACTTGCAAGGGCGCGACTTCGTTTTCCGCGCATACCAGGACGCCGCGGTCGCAACCAAGCGCCAGGGCGGTCCGCAACTGCTCCTGGCAGACTTGGGGTCCAATGGACACCGCCACGATTTCTTCGGCCTGACCCTGTTCCTTCATGCGCACGGCCTGTTCGACCGCAATTTCGCAAAAGGGATTCATTGCCATCTTCGCGTTGGCGAGTTCCATGCCGGAGCCGTCGGATTTGACCCGAACCTTGACATTGGCATCGACGACGCGCTTGACGGCAACGAGAATCTTCATGAATTGAAGGATCCGGGCAGGAGTTTGAACCGGCGGCAATAATGCCGCTTTTGCCGGAATGGGTCAACCGGAGTCCGGCGCCGTGCGTCCGAGTTCGAAAAAGCAGCCGTTGCTGTCGATGCCGGTAACGAGATGGTCATCCTGACGCTGCTGCCGGGCGGCTTCGACCAGGCGATAGAACACGGCCCGGCTTAACAGGGCGTCCATGCCGCCACGCACATGCACGATAGGATGCGGCTCCTCGGCGCCGGTAACCAGAATGGGATGATCCGCATCGGCTTCGACCGATTCTTCCACATTGGTCAAAAAGACAATTGCCTGGTTTCGGCCCGGATCTCGTATTTCCATGTCCACGGCCAGAAACGGGCAATCCTCCACCTGGATGCGCAGCTTTTCCACCGGGTTTACCAGGAAGTACTCGTCCCCTTCCCGTTTCAGGATCGATGCAAACAGCTTGACCATGGCCTGGCGCCGAATCGGCCGGCCGTCGTGATACCACACGCCATCGCGGGCAATCTTCAGATCGATATCGCCGCAGAACGGCGGGTTCCAAAGGTGCACTGGGGCGGGGCCGCGGCGGCCGCCAAGTCGGCTTATCATCCGCAACGGATCCGCCGTTCCGCTCCCGTTGTTCTTGCCCTTGCCGTTCAACGAATTCTCCCTGCATATCTCCTGCCCGCGGCTTCGCGCGGCGACCCCACGCGGGCGCTCCCGGTGCTAAACTGGCTCCGGGCCGTAATAATTCCCAGCACATTATGCCAGCAGATTCCATGCAAGCGGATTTCGCGCGACTGTTCAAGCGGGATTGTCCCCTGCTAGACGTCCGCTCGCCGGTGGAATTCACCAAAGGCGCGTTTCCCGCCAGCAGCAATATTCCCTTGTTGACCGATGCGCAGCGCAGCGAGGTCGGGATCATGTATCGTCGGCGCGGCGGCGCGGCGGCGCTTGCCCTTGGATATGAATTAGTGAGCGGCGAGGACAGAACCAAACTGATGCAATGCTGGCGAAGTTTTGTCGCAAGTAATCCCGAGGCGCGCCTGTATTGCTTCCGCGGCGGCCAGCGCTCGCATATCGCGCAGCAATGGCTGCGCGAGGAAGGCATTGAAATTCCGCTCGTGGCCGGAGGTTACAAGGCGCTGCGCGGTTATTTGCTCAATGTGCTCGAAGCGGCGGCAAAATTGAACTTTCTGGTCATTGCCGGCAAGACGGGCTGTGGCAAGACCCGGTTGATCGCGGAACTGTCCAAGGCACTCGATATCGAAGGCGCGGCGCGGCATCGCGGATCCGCTTTCGGCGCTCTGCCCACGCCCCAGCCGTCTCAGATCGATTTTGAGAATACCCTCGCCGTCGCATTGCTGAAGCTCGAATTCCATTCACTGTCGGAGTTGATTGTCGAAGATGAAAGCCGCGCGGTTGGTTCGCTGGCGATTCCCCCCATCCTGTTCAATCGCATGAAACGGGCGCCCATCGCTCTGGTCGAGGAAAGCAGGAACGCGCGCGTGGAAACGATCCTGCATGACTATATACTTTCCAACCTGACCGCCTGGGAAGAATACCACCCAGGCCGGGGTAGCGTCATGCTCAGCCAGTTCCTGTTGGCAAGTCTTGACCGTATCCAGCGCCGCCTGGGGAGCGGAAACTACACCAGGGCGCGCGAATTGATGCAAAAGGCGCTGGCATCACCCGCGGATCAGGCGATTGCGCTGCACCGGCAATGGATCGGACTTCTGCTGGAAAATTACTACGATCCCATGTACGAATACCAGCTTGCCCGCAAGTTGCCCCGCGTACGCTTTCGCGGCGGCCGCGGCGAAGTACTGGAATGGAGCAGGAACTATTCGTCTTCGTCGGCGACCGCGTAAATGCCATCGGCGTTACGCAGATAACCCTTGTAGTCCATGCCGTAGCCGTAGACATAGCTGTCAGGTACTTGCAGACCGGTAAAATCAGCCTTCACCGGCGCCTCTCGCCGGGGTCGCCGCTTGTTTACCAGCACCGCCGACAGCACTCGGGCGGCTCCCCGTTCTTCGCAGGAGCGCACTACCGCGGTCAAGGTAGTTCCGGCATCGAGTATGTCGTCGATCACGAGCACAACTCGACCGCGCAAATCGAGGGCAGGCATCGTTCGGTATTCGATATTGCCGCCGGTTGTGGCGCCGCGATATCGGCTCACGTGCAAATAATCGAGTTGCAAGAGAAATCGCAGGCGCAATGCCAGCAGGCCCGTGACGATCAAGCCGCCGTTCATCACGCAAAGCAGGATCGGATTGGTGTCTTGCAGTTCCGCGCCGATCTCGCGCGCCATGCGGTTCAGCGCCGCTTCCACTTCCTCGGCGCTGTAAATGCGGCGCGCGCGGCCCGCTACGGCTGTTATCTCCGCGGGCGTCCCCACGCCGGTCAGGAACCTGCGGCAGGCTCCGGCACTACCGCCGGCAGCCCATCGATGGTGGTGGTCGGGAAGGCGATGTCGGCATCGTGAGAGTGAATGATCGCCACGATTCGCAACATTACATCCTGCTTGATTTCGTGAAAGCGTATCCAGTTGGTGGTTTTGGTGAACGTATAGACAAAGAAATCCAGTGACGAAGGAGCGAACTTGTTGAAATTGACGATCATGGTCTGGCCGGTGTCGATTTCCTCGTGCTCGCGCAACATGGTTTTGACGTCTTCGACGATCGCGTTCATCTTGTCCACATCGTCGTAGCGGATGCCGATGGTTTCATATATACGGCGGTTGGTCATGCGCGACGGATTTTCCAGCGACAGCTTGTTGAACAGCGAATTGGGAACGTACAGCGGCCGCTTGTCGAAAGTTCGCACCACGGTCAGGCGCCAGCCGATTCTTTCCACCGTACCTTCGATTTCCTTGTCCGGCGAGCGAATCCAGTCACCGATGGAGAAAGGCCGATCGAGATAGATCATCAGTCCGCCGAAAAAGTTCGCCAGCAGATCCTGGGCGGCAAAACCGACCGCGATGCCGCCGATGCCGCCGAAGGCAAGCACGGCGGTTATTTCGACTCCCAGCGTTGGCAAAGCAACCAGCACGGCCGCGATCACGATCACTAGACGCAACAGTCTGGCCAGCGCATGCAAGGTGGTCGCATCCATGCGGGTCTGAACCTGATCTGGCTCGGCCTGGAGCTTGTCCAGCAGGCGCTGTTCGACGCCAGACGTAAATTTGAGCAGGAACCAGGCAAACAGCAGGATGACGACTATTTGTCTGACCGCGGCGAACAACAGCAAGGCCAAAGGCCAGGACTGTATCTGTTGCGCGCAGATTTCCAGCACGAAAACGATAGCGTTCAGCATGATCAGCCATAGCAGTGGCCGCCGCGCCGCTTCCAGCATGGCATCGTCCCAGACGGTCGATGTTTTCGCGGCCTGCCGCGCCAGACCGGCAAGCAGACGCCTGGCCACGGCGCCAGCAACCAGCGCCATTACCAGCACCAGTAAAATTTGCCCTAGCCAGGCAAATTCACTCAGAAAATTCATGGAATTTGAGTTGATCATTTTTTCCTCGATCGTTTACTTTGCTGCCGGACTACAAGCTGCGGATTCCCGCGGTAGTTCGCTGCCATTCCTTGTCTGTCGATCTAGCGCCAGGCTTTGCGCGCATTTCGCGCAAGCCGCTGTTGGCTGGAATCTTCTCCCGGTCCAGCCACGCCGCCGCCCGCAGCACGTCCTCGGGCGCATTGCAAACCAGCAACATGTCGCAGCCAGCTTGCAGCGCTTGCTCCAGCCTGTGCTCGATTGTGCCAGCAACTTGCGCCGCGGTCATGCTCAGATCGTCGCTGAAGATCAATCCCTTGAATCCGATTTCTTCGCGCAGAACTGTCTGCAGCCAGAAGCTCGAAAATCCCGCGGCTTGCGGGCTCAATGCCGGATAAATAACATGGGCCGGAATGATTCCGGCCAACAATTCCCGGCAGCGGACGAATGGCTGCAAGTCCCGCGAGCGTAATTCCCCGGCGGCTCGAGTGTCTACCGGCAATTCCAAATGGGAATCCGCGGCGACCATGCCATGTCCCGGAAAATGTTTGCCGACGGCCGCCATACCCGCCAAAGACATGCCTTCGATGTAAGCCCGGGCCAAGCTAGCGACGGCTTCCGGGTCGGCGGCAAAGGCGCGGTCGCCAATTACCGGTGATGCGGGATGATACAAATCGAGCACCGGCGCGAAACTGAAATCGAGCCCCGCATCCACGACCTCCGAAGCCATGACCCAACCGCAATCGCGCGCCAGCGACAGGCCCGCTGCGGGATCCGTTTCATGGATTTCGCCAAGCCTGCGCAACGGCGGCAACGGCACGAAACCCTCTCGGAATCGTTGCACCCGGCCGCCTTCCTGATCCACCGCGATCAGCAGATGTGGCGCGCATTCACGGATGGCAAAGGTCAGTTCGCGCAATTGCCGCGGCGAACGAAAGTTGCGCGCGAACAGGATGACGCCACCGACGCAGTCGTGCCGTAACAGTTCAAGCTCATCCGCCGCCGGCATTGGCCCGCGCAGATCGAGCATCAGTACTCCTGGAGCTTTACCCTCGACGTTCATTCGCGTGCTCCTGATCCTGCCGGGAAGGTATCACATTCGGTCCCGAGCCCGAACCGCCGCCGTCTCCGGCGGCGCTAGCCAGCGCATTCGGCGGCAAAACAAAACCAGGCTCCGGTATTGCGCTAGTGAACAATGCCAAGGCAGGAATTGCTCGGCAAAACCTAAAGTTTTACCGCCACGGCCGGATAACTGTATATAATCACAGTAATTGGCAACAGCGAGGGCAGCCATGCATGGATTGACTTCCCGCCAGGGGCAGATTCTCGAGTTTATCCGGGGACATCTGCGCGATACCGGATATCCGCCGACCCGATCCGAAATCGCCAGCCATATGGGATTCAGATCGGTGAATTCGGCGGAAGACCATCTGCGCGCCCTGGCCCGCAAAGGCGCAATCGAAATGGCCCCGGGCGCTTCTCGCGGCATCCGCATTCCGCAGCACACGCCATCCGGGTTGCCGATCATCGGTCAGGTTGCCGCCGGCTCTCCCATACTCGCACAGGAATCGATAGCGGATTACAGCCAGGTTCCTGGCGACATGTTCTCGCCACGCGCGGACTATCTGCTCACCGTGAAGGGAAACAGCATGATCGGCATCGGTATTTACGAAGACGATCTGCTGGCGGTGAACAAGACTGCCGAGGCCCGCGGCGGCGATATTATCGTGGCCAGAATCGAGGACGACGTGACCGTAAAGCGTCTGCGAAAAACGGCTTCGAGCCACCTTCTTGAACTGGTCGCGGAGAATCCGGACATCGCGCCGATCGAGGTGGATCTGCGCCGCGAACGTTTTTCCATCGAAGGCGTCAGCGTGGGCGTTATCCGACTAGGGCTGTAGATACCAGATTTCGAAATCGCGGTTTCAGCCCGATTTTCCCTTATTTTCCTGCCAGCGGCCGTCGCGATAAAACGCTCGCCAGCCCGTCGGCTTGCCGTCCGTCAGGGATTGCACGAAATGCTCACGCGTCTTGCGGCTGAATGAGAGCACGGTCTGATTGCCCTTGTCGTCCTCAGCCGGCGCGTCAAACAGATGGCTGAACTTGGGATCGATATCTTTCCTGTGCGGCAGCAATTCGGCGATTTTCGGCGAGCGCGTTTCACGATTGCGCGGAAACCCGCTGGCCGCCAGAAACAGCCCCGAGGCGCCTTCGCGCAAGATGAAATGGTCATCGACCTTGCTGCATTTCAGTTCCGGCATGGGCACCGGGTCCATCTTCGGCGGCGCCGGTTTGCCGTTGCGCAGCAGTTTGCGCGTGTTGCGGCAGTCATCGCCGGTACAGCCGAAGTACTTGCCGAATCGCCCGGTTTTCAGTTGCATGTCGCTGCCGCATTTGTCGCATTCGATAATCGGGCCTTCGTACCCCTGAATGCGAAATTCCCCCTGTTCCAGTTCGAAACCCGCGCAATCGGGATTGTTGCCGCAAACATGCAATTTGCGACCGGCGTCCACCAGGTAGGCATCCATTGCCGTACCGCAAATGCCGCAGCGATGCTTCTTGCGTAACTGGACGTTTTCCTGCTTTTCCGCCTCTTCGACGTTATCCGCGCGTATGGCTTCTTCGCCTGGGGTCAAATTAACCGTTGAGCGGCATTTCTCGTCTCCCGGCAGTCCATAGGCGGAACAGCCGAGAAACACTCCGGTGGAGGCGTTGCGAATCTGCATGGGCCGGCCGCACTTGGGGCAGGAAACATCGACATTGGTCGGATTGTTGGCGCGCATTCCGTCTTCTTTCGCTTCGGCTTTGGCAAGCTGCGACGTGAAATCCTGATAGAACTCATCAAGCAACTTCTTCCAGTTCTTGCGTCCAGCGGCAACCTCATCCAAGGAATCTTCCATGCGCGCGGTAAAGTCGTAATCCATCAAATCGCGAAAACTCTCCTGCAAGCGCTCGGTCACTATGTCGCCTATCTTGAGTGCGTGAAAGCGCCGGTTTTCCAACTTCACATAACCCCGATCCTGGATCGTGGAAATGGTTGCGGCATAGGTCGAAGGGCGGCCGATTTCCCGTTTTTCCAGCTCCTTCACCAGGCTAGCCTCGGTATAGCGCGCCGGCGGCCGGGTAAAGTTCTGCACCGGGTCCAGCTTCTTCAGATCCAGTTTCTCGCCGGCCACGACATCAGGCAACACGACGTCTTCGTCGCGCGAAGGCATGACCGCGAGATAACCGGGAAATTGCATTATGCGGCCTTTCGCGCGCAATTCGAATTCACCGGCCTGCACGGTTATGGTGCTGGACAGATAGCGCGCCGGGACCATCTGGCAGGCGATGAAATGTTGGCTGATCAGCGTATACAGGCGCCGGGCGTCGTTGTCCATATCCTTGAGATCGGCGGCCGAAACCTTAACGTCCGTGGGCCGGATCGCTTCATGGGCCTCCTGGGCTCCGGCCCGCGAACGGTAGAAATTCGGCTTTTGCGGCAGATATTCGCCGCCGAAACGCTGCTCGATGCTAGCGCGCGCCGCGGCAATCGCATCATTGCTGAGATGGGTCGAATCGGTGCGCATATAGGTGATGTGGCCCGCCTGATACAGGCGCTGAGCCAGGGACATGGTCTTGCCGACGCCGAATCCAAGCCGGGTGCTCGCCGCCTGCTGCAAGGTTGAAGTAATCAAAGGCGGCCGCGGTCTTGACGTGGTCGGTTTATCTTCGCGCTTGAGCACCGCGTATGCGGCGTCACGCAGCCCCGCCAGCGCCTGCTCCGTGGTTTCCTTGTCGCCGGGCCTGAAATTCTTGCCGGCCTGCCTGACTACCTGGCAGCGCAAATACTGTTTCGCCGCGGTATCCAGATCGGCAAAAATCTCCCAGTATTCTTCTGGATTGAAAGCTCTGATCTCGCGCTCGCGCTCTACGATCAGTTTGACCGCGACTGATTGCACTCTGCCCGCGGAAAGACCGCGAGCGACTTTCGACCATAGCAAGGGCGACAGCATGTAGCCCACCACGCGATCAAGAAAGCGCCGCGCCTGTTGTTCTTCCACGTAACGCATGTCTACCCTGCCGGTTTCGGCGAAGGCCTCACGGATGGCTTTGCGTGTGATTTCGTTGAATACAACCCGTTCGAAGCGCTCGGGATCGCCGCCAATGGCTTCCTGCAGATGCCAGGCGATGGCCTCACCTTCGCGGTCGCGGTCACTGGCGAGATAGATCGTCGGTGATTTGGCGGCAACTTTTTTCAAATCTTCAACTATCTGTTCCTTTCCGGGCAGAATCTCGTAGTGTGCCCGCCAACCGTTTTCAGGATCCACGCCAAGCCGCTGCACGAGTTGCCGCTTTTCCTTTTGTTCGCGAAAAGCTTTTTTCTGCGCGGGAGTCATGTCCCGGGTCGAAGTCGCGGGACGCTTGCCGCGGGATCCGGCGCCGCCTTTTTCGGGCAGGTCGCGAATATGTCCGACACAGGATTTGACGATAAATTCGGAGCCGAGATATCTATTGATAGTCCTCGCCTTGGCGGGCGATTCGACTATGACCAGTGACTTTGCCATCTAATCTCCTTCTATTGGCAGAGGTCCGAGAATATTCATGCGGCATATATAGGGATTCACCCGCCGCGGGTCAAGATTTGAACGGATAATGACGGAATAGCTCAGAACAGACTTAAGTTCCAATTGCATGAATCCAGCCGTAGTCTTCGGCAATTTCACCTTGCTGGATACCGACCAAAAGATCGTAAAGTTCCTGCATGATGGGGCCGACGACTCCGGCTCCGTGTATTTTATTGCCCAGTTCCCTTCTATTGATTACCTGCCAGGCGCCGTCGAACCAGATTCGAGCGATCGGCGATAGCACCGCCGCCGTGCCACAGGCGCCCATTTCGGCGAAATCATCGAATTCCTCGCGCAAATCGATCGGCCGCTCCGCGGTCGGCATGTTCAGCCGGTCGGCGGCGAGTTGCATGATCGAACGGCGCGTCACGCCTGGCAGCACCGCCGCCGACCGGGGCGTAATCAGGCTACCGTCGCGCGTGACCGCCAGTATATTGGCCGATCCGGCTTCGTCGATATAGCGATTTTCCGCCGCGTCGAGATAGAGCGCTTCGCTGGCGCCCTGTTGCCGAGCTGTTCTGGTCGCCAGCAGACCGCCGGCATAATTGGCGCCCACCTTGAAATTGCCGGTGCCATGGGGAGCGGCACGATCCATTGCCGATACCGCGAGCGTAATCGGCGCCAATCCGGCCTGCTTGTAATAAGGCCCGACCGGAGAGACGAATACCCGGAACTCAAACTCCTTGGCCGGCATGAGCCCGAGGTTGCCGCCCACACCGATCAGCATCGGCCGCACATACAGATTCGCGCCGGAACCGAAAGGCGGAATCCATGCGCGGTTTTCCCAAACCGCGGCTTCCACGCCGCGCAGGAACAACTCGATGGGCACTTCCGGCATGAGTAGTCGGCCAGCAGCCTGATTCATGCGCTCGCTGTTCAACTCCGGCCGGAACAGCAGCACTCTGCCATCGCGGGCGCATTGCGCCTTGAGGCCTTCAAAACACTCTTGCGCGTAATGCAATGCTGGCGAGCCTTCATGCAAGGACATGATTTCGCTATCGATCAGCCTGCCCTCATCCCATTGGCCATCGCGCCAGCGGGCGGAAAAGCGCAAGTCCGTCCTTATGTACTCAAAACCGAGTTCCGCCCAGTTCAGCGCCTTGCCGCCAATTTTCTTTTCCATTCCTCTCGTCACCGCTTGCATCGCCTTACCTTAAATACCCCCGAGCAATTCGGGACTTCTCGCCGCGGGCGCCTTGCGCTAGACTCCGAAGCCGCCCGCAAACCCGAACCTACTCATGAATCTGATCGATATCGGCGCCAACCTCACGCACAAGTCATTCGAGCACGATTTTCGGCAGGTTGTGGATGATGCCAGAAGCGCCGGGCTAACGCACATCATTCTGACCGGAACCGATCGCGCGACCAGCGAGGCAGCGGCCCGGCTTGCCGCCATGACGCCGGACTTTTTCAGCAGCACCGCGGGATTTCATCCTCATGTGGCGCAATCCTTCAATAGTGAGGAAGGCAAGGCTATCGCCGCGTTATGCGAACGCGAGCAGGTAGTGGCGGTCGGCGAGACGGGCCTCGATTTCAATCGCGATTATTCACCAAGACCGGATCAGTTAGCCTGTTTCGAGCAACATCTGGAAATTGCCGCCGCGGCCGGCAAACCGCTGTTTCTGCATCAGCGCGACGCCCACCGGGACTTTCTCGCGATTCTAAGACAGTTTCGCGACCGCATCGCCGGTGGCGTAGTGCACTGCTTTACCGATACCGCCGCGGCCCTGCGCGACTACCTCGACCTGGATATGTATATTGGCATCACCGGCTGGATATGCGATGAACGGCGCGGCAGCGGCCTGCAAGCCATCGTCGGCTGTATACCGCCCGATCGCCTGCTGCTGGAAACCGATGCGCCTTACCTGCTGCCGCGCAATTTGCGGCCG
The DNA here is from genome assembly GCA_951812715.1 of uncultured Pseudohongiella sp. Lineage (GTDB taxonomy): Bacteria > Pseudomonadota > Gammaproteobacteria > Pseudomonadales > Pseudohongiellaceae > UBA9145. The sequence continues at coordinate 481,458 of OX638323.1, forward strand.
AAACCCGCCAGCCGGCGCAATGAGCCGAAGTATCTGCCGGCCGTGCTTGCCAAGGTCGCCGCCTGCAGCGGCCGTGACAGTCTTGAAATCGCGCGCCAGACCAGGGAAAACGCCCGGAGACTTTTTGGCCTGAAAACCCTCTCCGAATGAGATCGAAGCCGCCGGCCTGTCACTCCGCCACTTCATGCAACAAGGCTGCAAGCTGCGGCAGAGCGAACGGCCAATTTAATTCCTTGCCGGTGGCCGGATTTCGCACTACCGGAATAGATAGTCCATAGCGGGCAAACAGTTCTTCGGACTCGCCGATATCCACCGGCGTCACCCGCAAGTCGCGCGATCGGGCCAGTTCGGCAAGCATCGCCGCGGCATGTTCGCAAAGATGGCAGCCGGCGGTGGTGTAAAACAGCAATTCAGGCATCGACCACCGCTTCCGTCAATTCCCGGATCAGGCCGGGGCCGCGGAAAATAAAACCGCTATATATCTGTAACAGGTCGGCGCCCGCCGCCAGCATGGCGCGGCCGTCGTGGCCACTCATGATTCCGCCGACGCCGATAATGGGTATTGCGTTCCCCACTTCCTCCTTGATTGCCCGCACCGTATGCCGCGCCAGAGTGGTCAGCGGCGCGCCGCTGAGACCGCCGCTTTCCCCGGCGATGTGGCCCGGCAGCGAATCCGGCCGGCTGATCGTAGTATTGCCGGCGATGATGCAATCCATCCGCCAGGCCAACAATCTGGCGCAAATCAGCCGAATTTCCGCCGCGGTCAGATCGGGAGCGAGTTTCACCGCCAGCGGCAGGTAATTGCCGGATTCAGCCTGTTGCGCCGATTGGGCCTGTTTCAAGCCTTCGAGCAAGCGGTCGAGGTTTTCCCCGAATTGCAGTTCACGCAGGCCAGGCGTATTCGGCGAAGAGATATTGACCGTAACGTAGTCGGCGACGTCGCGGCACTGCCGCAGGCATTCCAGATAATCCGCTTCCGCGCTCGCGGCCGGCGTATCGCGATTCTTGCCGATATTCACTCCGACAATGATATTACCGCGATGTTGTCGCAATCTGGCAACTGCGTGATCGATGCCCTTGTTGTTGAATCCCATGCGATTGACGATGCTGCGCGTGGCGAAATCGCGGAACAGCCGCGGGCGCGGATTGCCCGGCTGGGGCCGCGGCGTAAGCGTGCCGATTTCAAGAAACGCGAAGCCTAACGCCGCCAGGGCGTCGACATGGTCGCCGTTCTTGTCCAGCCCGGCGGCGAGACCGATGCGATGAGGGAATTCCAGGCCCATCAGCCGCAAGGGTTGCGGTAGCGTGCGCACACCGGCGGCCAGCGGACCGGACAGTCCGAGTCGATGCAATCGCTCGAGTGTTCCCAGGGCAATGCCGTGGGAAGTCTCCGCGGGCAGCCAGAACAGCGGTCTGGCGATCAATTCATACAATGTACTATCCGTTTCGCGGCAGTGGCGGCGAGTCCCGCTCGGCCGCCGCGGTCAGAAACCAAAGCGGATACTTGCCGAAATATGCCGCGGCAATTCCGGCAACACCACGGCGCCGCCGTATAGATTAGGGAAATTGGCGCGGAAATACCGCTCGTTGGTCAAGTTCTTGATGTTGACATTGATACGCCATGTGCGAGTCTCGAAACCAGCGCCAAAATTCACCAGTGTATAGCTCGGCAGCAGAACCCTGCGCGAAAAGCCCGATGGCGTTGCCGCCACATCGACTACGCTGCCGTTCAATGTCCAACCATTGTCGAAATCCCATGTTCCCAGCAAGGAATAGATCTTGTCCGGCATTCCGGCCCGGCGGGCATCGTCATTGACAATAGTCGCGCCTAGCGCGCCGCCGTACAACCGCCATGGTTCGATGTCGGGCAAGTCTTCCGCGCCGACATAACTGAAGCGCGATCCGGCCTGCTGTGTATTCAGATTGATTACCTCCATGCTGGTATGTCCGAAAGTCAACAGGAAATTGTCGTTCACGACCCAACGCGCTTCAAATTCCGCTCCTTCGGTGCGGGTAGCCTGATTGGTGACGATCGATTGGGCGGAATAGTCGGTGCGTTGCTGGCGATACGCGCTAACGGCGAAATACAATCTATTGTCGAGCAAGCGTCCCTTGAGGCCGGCTTCAAGCAGATTGGATTGATCCACGGCGGTTTCGTCCCGAATATTCGCCACGGTCACTTCAGCGCCCTGGCCCGCGATTACCGTCGACTGCCGCGACAGCGTTACGTAGGGCAGCATTCCGTTGGCCAATTCCCGACTCAAGCTCAGCGTCCAGGAAAACGCATTGACCGTATTTTCGGCAGCCGGAGCGACACAGTCTCCCAGCGGCGGACAAAAATTGTTGGAACTGGGCAACAGCAATCACGATCTGGGCCGAGGCTTGGCCGGCAGCCAGCGACAACGCCCAGAAAACCGCGGCAAACCTTGTTCGCATTCTGTAATCCTTCCCTGTGCGAGCGCAGCAAAGGTTGCATTTTTTTCGCTAGCGGTCAACTTCCCGGCAAAGAATCCGCTCTGTGTGCGAATACAGTTCGCCGGCAGGTTCGTCATGCGCCACCTCCAGGCGCTGACTCTGGACGAGACAGCCATCATGGAAGAAGCCTGGGAGATCGGCCGGCGCGTTTGGAGCAGGATTCCGCAAAACGGTCGGCTGCCACTGCCAAGACTGCAAGCCCGGACTCCATTCAGGCGCCGCCGCGCGCGCTTGCCGACGCGGTCGCGATCAGGTCGGCATCCCGGCAAAGACAGCGTTTTCGGTGGCGTCTTGCCAATCCCGCGCCATGCTAGACATCCATTGCAAAACCATTACAATCCCGGACTTCGCGCCAGCAACAGAGACCTCTTGACATGAGTCAGCACCCGACGATAACGGAATTGAAAAACTGGTTGACGATGCAGATCATCGGTCAGGAAAGACTGATAGACCGGTTGCTGATCGCCCTGCTGGCGGATGGACATCTACTGGTCGAAGGCGCGCCGGGATTGGCGAAGACCAAGGCGATCAAGGATCTGTCCCGCGGCATCGAAGGCGACTTCCATCGCATCCAGTTCACCCCGGATCTGTTGCCCAGCGATATTACCGGAACCGAAGTATTCCGGCCGGAAGATGGCTCCTTTCGCTTTCAGCAGGGCCCGATCTTCCATAACCTCGTGCTCGCGGATGAAATCAACCGGGCTCCGGCCAAGGTGCAATCGGCCCTGCTCGAAGCCATGGGCGAACATCAGGTCAGCGTCGGCCGCGAATCTTTCACCTTGCCGCCGCTGTTCCTGGTCATGGCGACCCAGAATCCGATTGAACAGGAAGGTACTTATCCGCTGCCCGAGGCTCAGCTCGACCGCTTCCTCATGCACGTTACCATCACCTATCCATCCATTGAGGCAGAACGGGACATCCTGCACCTGGTGCGGGACGAGGCCGCCAACAAGCTGCCCGAGCCGCCGACCCAGGTGCCACAGGAAAAAGTCTTTGCCGCCCGCCAGGAAGTGCTGGCGATGCACATGGCGCCGGAAGTCGAGGAATATATCATCCAGCTCATCATGGCCACCCGCAATCCGCTGGTTTACGGCCAGGATCTGGCAAGCTGGCTGGAATACGGCGCCAGTCCCCGCGGCACGATCTCGCTCGACCGCTGCGCCCGCGCCCACGCCTGGATTCAAGGCAAGGATTTCGTAAGCCCCGACGATGTGCAGGAGATCATGTTCGACGTTCTCCGCCATCGCATTCTGCTAACTTTCGAGGCCGAAGCCAGCGGCGTCACGCCGGACAAGGTTCTGGAAACCATTCGCGAACGCGTGCCGTCCGCCTGATGGACGGGTCCTCTCCGACATGAGTTCCGCCAGGCGCCACATCGACCCTGAGCACGCCCGCTACCAGGCGAAAGGAGCCACCCTCACCTTGCAGCAACTGCTGATGCAGCGCTATGCCGCGAAGACTCTGGAGTACATGGCTCATACCCGCTCGATTGCCGGTATCAGCGGGCTGCATCTGTCTCGCATGCGAGGCCGAGGCATCGATTTCGAGGAGTTCCGCCCTTACCAGCCCGGCGATGATATCCGCCTGATCGACTGGCGCGTAACCGCCCGCACCAGCCGACCCTTCACCAAGGTGTTCCGGGAGGAGCGCGAACGTCCGGTCGTCATTGCGGTGGATCAAACCCACAACATGTATTTCGGCAGCCGGGTCGCGTTCAAGTCGGTGATCGCGGCTCAGGCGGCGGCGGTATTCTGCTGGCTGGCTATCGACAACGGCGACCGCGTCGGCGGTCTCGTCTTTTCCGACCGCGATTCGCGGCTGGTACGGCCCAAGCGCAGCCGGCGTTCGGCCCTGCACTTGCTCAACCAGGTTTATGAATTCAACCAGGCGTTGGCTAGCGTAACCGCCGGCGAGCCCGAGCAAGACGCCGGATCCGGTCTTTCCACCGCGCTGGGACAAATCCGCAAGATCCTGCGGCCCGGCAGCACCTTGTACCTGATATCGGATTTCATCACCCTTGACGAACGGGCGGTGCAATACCTGAACCAACTCAGCCAGCGCAATAACGTGGTATGTTGTTTCGTTTACGATGCGCTGGAAGAGTCGCTGCCAACGCCTGGTCTTTACAGCATTACCGACGGTCGGCGCAAGGGCGCGCTGAACACCTTCAATCGGCGCGCCAGGGTCCGCTACCGGGAGCAGTTCGAGCAAAGAATGCAACTCATCGAGTCCGAACTCGACCGGTTGCAGGTGGCCCTGCTGAAAATTCGCACCAGTGATCTGGTCGTGGAGCAAATTCGACAGTGGATAGCGCAGAACTCCTAGCTCAACTTGCGGATATTCATCTGCCCGAACCCGTGGGTCTGTGGCCGCCGGCGCCGGCTTGGTGGATCCTGGCTCTGTTCATTATCGCCGGCCTCTTCTTTGGCGCGCGCAAGGGGGTAACCGTCTGGCGGCAACGCCGGTTCTGCGCCCATGCCCTGCTGGAACTGGAACGGATTCTCGACCAGTTCGCCGCCGCTGACGCGCAGGATCTCGACGCGGCGCGGCTACGCTATGTAAACGCGTTCAACTCCGTGCTGCGGCGCGTGGCGCTCGTGCATTTTCCCGATTCCGCGGTCGCCAGTCTCGGCGGCGACGAATGGGTAAGATTTCTCCACGCCAACGGCAGTTGCATGAACCTGGACCGCGAATTGGCCGCGGCATTGAGTCACGGCCGATTCCAGCCTACCATTTCCGTTGATGCGAGCAGGCTACATAGCTTCGGCCGGGAGTGGATTCGTTCCATGTATCGGCGCCGGCGCGGAAGCAGCGGCCGCCCGCAAAAGAATCAGGCCGCCGCCGGCCTGAAGGTTTCGGGTTCGGATGCTTGAATTCACCTGGCCTTGGGCCTTTCTGCTTCTGCCTTTGCCGCTGCTGGTGAACCGCCTGCTGGCGCGCGCCCCGCGCCAGGACGCCGCGCTGTACGTTCCATTTTTCAACCTATTGACCCGCCTGCAGTCGGACAGTGAAAACCTGAGTTCCGGGCGTCTGCTCAGTCTCATCTGCTGCATCCTGATCTGGGTGCTGGTGGTGTTGGCGGCGACCCGCCCGCAATGGCTGGGGGAACCGGTGCAATTACCTTCGACCGGCCGCGACCTGATGCTGGCGGTAGATATCTCCGGCAGCATGGAGGCCCAGGACATGATTGTCAGCGGCCGTCAGGCTTCGCGCATAGATGTAGTGAAAGCCGTGGTCGGAGATTTCGTCGAACGCCGGGAAGGCGACCGTCTCGGCCTGATCCTGTTTGCGGCCCATGCCTATATTCAGGCGCCGCTTACCTTTGACCGCAAGGTGGTCGGTGAACTGTTGGAAGAGGCGGATATCGGCATCATCGAGGAATCGGCGACCGCCATCGGCGACGCGATTGGCCTGTCGGTATTGCATCTGCGCAACCGGCCCGAGAACAGCCGCGTGCTGGTGCTGTTGACCGACGGTGTAAACAATGCCGGCGAAGTGTCGCCGGAACAGGCCGGCCGGCTCGCGCGCACGGAAAACATCAAGATCTACACCATTGGAATAGGCGCCGACCAGATTACGCAACGGACCTTTTTCGGAGCTCGCACGGTAAACCCGTCGGCGGAACTCGACGAAGCGGTGCTGACGCGCATCGCGGAATCCACGGGAGGCCGCTATTTCCGCGCCAGGGATGTCACCGACCTGGTGGATATTTACCAAGAGCTCGACCGGCTGGAAGCAATCGAGCAGGACGAACAGACTTACCGGCCGACGCGAGTGTTGTTTCACTGGCCACTGGGCGCGGCATTGCTGATCAGCTTCCTGCTGTCACTGGTTTCGATTCCCTGGCTGTCGCTGTCCGGGCGGGCGGTTCTCGCCGAACCAAAGGAACGGCCGGCTCGGCCCGGCGAGGCGTAGCGGCTGTCATGGAATTTTCAACCGCCATCTTCAACGAGTTTCATTTTCTACGCCCCTGGTGGCTGCTGGCGCTGATTCCCGCGACGATTTTCGTATTCGCGCTATGGCGCGTCAATAGTGCGCTGAGCGCCTGGGACAAGGCCATCGACAAGGATTTGCTGCCGTATTTACTCGATCGTTCCCGCAATGCCGCTCAACGCACCCCGCTGCTACTGTTGCTATGCGTCTGGGTGCTGTCCGCCGTGGCGCTGGCGGGCCCGGTCTGGGAGAAACTGCCCCAGCCGGTGCAGCAGCGCGAAGACGCGCTGGTCATAGTCATGGATCTCTCGTTGTCGATGTTCGCCCAGGACCATGTGCCGTCGCGGCTCGACCTGGCCAAGCGCAAGCTGCGCGATATCCTGGCCCTGCGCGACGAAGGTCAGACCGCGCTGGTGGTGTATGCCGGCGATGCTCACGCTGTCATGCCGCTGACCGATGACGTGGTAACCATCGAAGCGCTGGTGCCTTCGCTCAGTCCCAATATCATGCCCTTGTTCGGCAGCAATCCCATGGCCGCCATCGATATGGCCAAGGAATTGCTGGGCAATGTAGAAGCTTCCGCAGGCAAGATCTTGCTGATGACCGACGGCATCAGCGGTTTCGACCAGGAATTGCTGATTACCCGGCAACTGGAGGACACCCCGTACCAATTGCTGATCATGGGTATCGGCACCGAACAGGGAGCGCCGATCCGCACCAGCGACGGCAATTTTCTCAGCGATCAGCAAGGCGCCATGGTGGTTCCGGTATTGAACCGCAGCGTTCTGCAATCGCTGGCGAATCGCACTGGCGGGCGCTACCACGATATCCAACTGTCGGATTCCGATCTGGCCTACCTGCTGACCGACCTGAATCTGCTCGACGATCCGCAATTGAGCGAAGTAGAAGAAGAATTCGACATCTGGTATGAAACCGGTCCCTGGCTGCTATTGCTGGTAGCGCCCATGGTGGCCTTGACGTTCCGGCGCGGCTGGCTGTTCTCCTGGCTATTGGCGACGGGCGCGTTGCTGCTGGCTCCCGCTCCGGCGGTGGAAGCGGCGGAATTTTCCGCGCTGTGGAAAACGCCGGATCAACGCGGCGCCGATGCCTTCGCCAATGGCGAGCATGTGGCGGCGGCGACTTTGTTCGAAGCTCCGGGCTGGCAAGGCGTGGCCAACTATCGCGCCGAAAACTACGATGCCGCGGTCGCTGCATTCAGCGCCTTGAACTCGCCCGATGGACACTATAATCGCGGCAATGCCCTCGCCCTTTCCGGCAACTATGCGGAAGCGATTGCCGCATACGAGTTGACGCTGGCGGCGGACCCGGTACACGAAGACGCAATTCATAACAAGGAAATCGTCGAGCAATTGCTGCAACAGCAACAGTCCGAACAAGGCGAAAGCCAGGAAGGCAGTAACGAAAGCGAACAGTCCGATCAAAACTCGGACCAGCAATCCGAACAGCAGCAGGAAAACAGCGAACAGCAGGACCAACAAAGCGAGGAAGGCGATCAGAATCAGCAGCAGGACCAGCAGCAGAACCAGGCGCCGGAGGACCAGGAGAACTCCGAATCCAACAGCGAGCAGAATACGCCAAGCCAGAACAGTAACGAGGAATTCGAGGAGCAGCAATCTCTCGAGCAATGGCTGCGCCGTATCGAGGACGATCCCGGCGAATTATTGCAGCGCAAGTTCCGTTATCAGTACCGGCAGCGGCAATTGAATGGTACGGCCAACAGTCTTCAGGACGGGGGTCAGATATGGTAAGACTGGCAATCATGGCGGGGATACTGGCGGTTTTCGCTATTCCGCTTTGGGCCCAGGAAATCGAAACCAGCGTCGACCGCACCGAACTGGCGCGCGGCGAAACCCTGACTTATACGATTCGCGTGTACGACCGGCGCCAGGGCATGCAACTCGACCTGACTCCGCTGACGGAAGAATTCGACGTGCTTGGCACCCGTACTTCGAGCCAGATCCGCAGCGTCAACGGTTCCGTGGAGTCCTGGACCGACTATATCGTGACGCTGTTTCCGCTCACCGAAGGCAATCTGACCATTCCCGCCATCCAGGTAAACGAATCACTGACAAGTCCGATTGAGGTACTGGTGCGCAACGAAGGTCCGCGCTCCAACCAGGGCAATGAGGAGCTGTTCCTCGAACTCGAGGCGAACAAGGAATCGATTTACGTGCAGGAACAACTGTTGTTCACCGTGCGCCTGTATTACACGATCAACGGCATTCGTAATCCGCAATTCACCGAACTGGAAATACCCGAAACCGTGATCCAGTTGATCGGCTCGCCGAACCAGTACGAGAAACTGATCGATGGCGTGCGATACGGCGTGTACGAAAAGCGCTATGTGATCTTTCCTCAGCGTAGCGGTTCACTTGAAATTCCCGACATCCTGTTTCGCGGCGAAGTTACCGATGGCTCGAGCAATTTCGTGTTTCGAAATCTGAACACGCGCCGCGTTACGGCGTTTACCGAAGGTATGACCATCGACGTGCTCGAGCGGCCCGAAAGCGCGCGCGACAGCAGTTTCTGGCTGCCTTTGCGACAACTGAGCCTGGAGCAAAGCTGGGACGGACCGATCGATGATCTGCAAATCGGCGATACCCTCGTGCGCACGATTACCATGCAAGCGGAAGGACTAGATGGCGCGGTGCTGCCGCCGCTGGCTGAATTGGAGCTGGCAGGCGCCAACGTTTATCCGGAACCTTCGGAAATCGAACGCATGTTCGTTGATGGCAGTATCGTCGGCGGCCGGGTCGAAAGAAGTTCCATTGTCGCTACCGACGCCGGAGCGCTGGAAATTCCGGAAGTGGTAATCCCCTGGTGGAATGTGGATACCGATCAGCAGGAATTTGCCAGGATTCCCGCCATCACCCTGGATATAGCCGAAGTGGCTGGCGCCACGCCGGCTGAGCAGACCATAGCCGGCGCCGGCCAGGATCTAGCCGAACTGCTCGCGGCCGCCCCAGTGGTGGATCAGCAAATGATTGACGCCCAGGCCGCCGCGGAGACGTTCGAAATCAGCGAAAACTGGCTCAACTGGCTGATCGGAATCGTGTGCCTGATCGTCGCTGCTTCGCTATACCTGTCACTGGTGCAACCGCATCATCCCGAAATCGCCGGCTATCTCCGCGAGCGCCGGCGGCGGCTAAAGTTACATTACGCGCCCGAGCGCAACGAAGGGGTGGCATACCGCGAATTGCGCAAAGCGCTAGCCAGCGGCGATATCCGGGAGATCAGGCGCAGCCTGGTCTGCTGGGCCGATCACCATATCGATTCACGGCGTATCGCCAATATGGAAGATGTGCTCATCCAACGCGAAGTTCCCGAACTGCATACCTACGTCAGCGCCATCCAGGCGGCGCTGTTCAATATCGCCGGATCGGAAGATACCTCCGCCGGGATCGATTCCCGATCGCTTGCCCGGCTAACCGCGAATTTGCGAACGGCCAAGCGTCGGCGCATCCGCCGGCAACGCAGGGCCGCGCGTTACGCCTTGATGCCTTTATATCGAATTTGACAGCGGCGACTGCCCGCGCAACGAACATCCACAATGCCTGGCGCCGATTTCCCCGCAGCCGGGCGCAAAGGACGCGATTGCGCCCATTTTGCTGTTGTAAGGATTCGGCGTCGGCGCCGGATTGTGCGCGTCGGGCGCCTTACTCGTTATTGTAAAGGTCGGCTACCAGCGTTTGGTCGTGAAGGCGCGCCACTTTTTTCTTCGCCTGCTTGGCTGCATCGTTGCGGCTGCTTTCGAGTCGACGCAGATAGATTTCGTCCACATCAGAGGTGATGTAGTTGCCGTCGAACACCGAGCATTCGAAGCGCGTGATCTCCTTGTTGCCCTCACGGCAGGCATCGACCAGATCTTCCAGATCCTGATAAATCAGCCAATCGGCGCCGATGGCTTCCTGCACTTCGTCGACGCTGCGCCCGGCGGCGATGAGCTCCGAAGCCGCGGGCATGTCGATGCCATAGACATTGGGAAACCGGATCGGCGGCGCCGCGGATGCGAAATAAACCTTGCGCGCTCCGGCATCCCTGGCCATCTGGATGATCTGTTTGGAAGTGGTGCCGCGCACGATCGAGTCATCTACCAGCAATACGTTCTTGCCGCGGAATTCCAGGTCGATCACGTTGAGCTTCTGGCGCACGGATTTCCTGCGCTGCACCTGTCCGGGCATGATGAAGGTGCGGCCGATATAGCGATTCTTGACAAAGCCCTCGCGGTACTTGACTCCTAGCCTGTTGGCCAGTTCAAGCGCCGATGGGCGGCTGGTTTCCGGAATTGGGATGACCACGTCGATATCGTGTTCCGCGCGCAGACGTTTAAGCTTGTCCGCCAGTTTTTCCCCCATTCGCAGCCGTGACTTGTAAACCGATATGCCGTCCATGAGCGAATCCGGCCGCGCGAAATACACCTGTTCGAATATGCAGGGGGTGTGGATTCCTGGCTCGACGCAAATCCGGGTATGCAGATTGCCGGCGAAATCCATGTATACGGCTTCGCCGGGCGCCAGATCCCGCTCGATGTCGAAGCCCTGGGCGGCAAGCGCCACGGATTCGGAAGCGATCATGTATTCACGCCGACCTTCGCGAGTGCGACAGCCGAAAATCAATGGCCGGATGCCGTGGGGATCACGGAACCCGACGATGCCGTAACCCGCGATCATCACTATCACCGCGTAGGCTCCGCGGCAGCGCATATGGACGGCGGTAATCGCGGCGAACACGTCCTCGGGCGTAGGCGCCATCTTGCCGCGGCGCTGCAATTCGTGGGCAAACACGTTCAACAGCACTTCGGAGTCCGAATCGGTGTTGATATGCCGCAGGTCATCCCGGAACAGATTTCGGCTTAATTCACGGCAATTGGTGAGATTGCCGTTATGCGCCAGCGCCAGTCCGTAGGGAGAGTTCACATAAAGCGGCTGCGCGAGGGCGGGACTGCTGCTGCCGGCGGTGGGATAGCGCACATGAGCGATGCCCATCTGGCCGGTAAGCCGCCGCATATGGCGGGTGCGGAAAACGTCCTTGACCAGACCATTGTCCTTGCGCAGATTTAGCTTGCCGTGATCGCTGGTCATGATGCCGGCCGCGTCCTGTCCGCGATGCTGCAGCACCGTCAGGGTGTCGCATAGACACAAGCCAACGTCCCTGCCCGTTACCACGCCAACCAGACCACACATGATCAACTCTCCAGTTCGACCGCGGGCGCCATTATATGACATTCCCGTTCAGTGATTGTGCGAAAAACGACCCGGACCACTCGATCAGCGCGAGTCCATAGGGAATCAGCACCGACCCGGACCAGAGTTCGGAGCGTTCGAGTAACGATTCGTCGAGAAAGATGCCACTAAGAAAGAGCATGACGCATACGATCAAGGCTGCGCGAGCAACACCGAAAACTCCACCGAGGAGTCGATCCATCAAAGTCAATCCGGCAAGCTCAAGCAAGCTGTGCAGCAACTTCGTCAACCCGAGACGAAGCAGCATGACTCCTATGAAAATTATTAAAAAAGCAGCTAGCAGACGCAGGACGGGCTGTTCAATGTATCCCTCCATCATTACCGCCAGACTCTGGATATTCAGCCAGACCAACAGCACTACTACGACCCAGGACGCAAGAAAAAGCACTTCCTTGATCAATCCTCTCCAAAATCCGAGTAGGCATGACAGGCTGACGACGGCCAGGATGGCAAAGTCGGCCGCATTCAGTTCCACGGGTTCCAAGATATTCAAAACCTCTGTAGTTCGAACGGCAGTATGACGCCGGTGATGCCGAATTCCCGCGCCAGCCGGCCTTGATATTCCTGAGCCGTATCGCGCCCGAGCCAAGGTCCGACCAGCACGGCATTGAGTGGGCCGGGCCCGGTCTGCTGCTCGCGAATGTACGCCCGGTATCCGGCCTGCAACAGTTGCGCCAGCAGTTGCCGCGCTTCTTCCGCGTCGGCAAACAGGCCCAGTCGCAGGCTCCAGCCGCGGGGCAGGCCCCGTTCGTCCAGAATCGGAATTTCACGCCAGCCGTCCACCGCGTTTCCGCCGCGGGCGTTCTCGACTTCGCGCGCCTCCGCGGGCACATTGATAGCGGGAGTATTGGCAAGAATTACCGGACGGGATTGCACGGGCTCCGGCAGCACCGGCACTACCGGTGGCGATGGTATCCGGCTGGGCAATTGCGGCTGAACCGTATCCTCGGCATCGAAAATAATTGGCAGGAAAATCAGCCCCAGCGCCACAACAAATACGGTGAAGAAGATTCCTCGTCTGATACTCTGCTTCAAACGCTCGCCCCCGCGGCCGCCGCGGTAAACGGTCGCGTGGCCGCGACCGTAAGGAAGGAGCCGGTCGCCACAACCAGGTCCGCTCCCGAACCGGCCGCCTCGCGATAGGCTTCCGCCACGCTAGCCGAAACGGAAATTTCGGCGCCGGACACGCAACTCCGCAGGCGCCGATTCAGTTCGGACACAGGCATCGCGCGCGAATCCTCAAGCTCGGAAATATACCAGACATCCGCCTGGGCTTCTAAGGCGGCCGCCATGCCTTCTATATCCTTATCAGCCAGCAGAGCGAGAACTACAGCAACTGTAACGCCCGGCGCCCGCGCGGCGCGCCAGGCGGCAACCGTGTCCGCCAGCAGCCGCGCGGCCGCGGGGTTGTGCGCCACATCAAGTAGCGCCGGCTGTCCCCCGACTGCATCGCGCCGCAACTCCATCCGCCCGGGCAGGCCCGCATTTCGCTGGGCCGCGCGAATTCCTTCTTCGGTTACCGGCAACGGCGACAACTGCACCGCCTGCAAGGCCGCGGCCATTGCCGGCAAAGACAGGCGCGGCAATTCGAGCGTTTCAAATCCGGCGGCGGAATCCTGTTTGCGACCCCACCATGACCAGCTTCCAGCCTTGATGTTCGCGCCGTAATCGCGTTCACGGCGGAAGACTCGCACGCCCAGCTCCTCGGCGCGCCTGAGAATGCTCGCCGGCGGCTGCTCCTCACCATACACCAATGGCGCGGCCGGGCGAAGAATGCCTGCTTTTTCAGCGCCTATCGCCTCTCTCGTATCGCCCAGCCATGCCTGGTGGTCAAGTTCGATATTCGTGATCAGCGCAATATCGGCATCGACGATGTTGACCGCGTCCAGGCGGCCGCCAAGCCCCACCTCCAGGATGACGGCGTCAAGATTGCTTTGCGCGAAAATCCGCAACGCCGCAAGGGTCGCGAATTCGAAATAGCTGAGAGATATCCCACCGCGAGCCTGTTCAACGTCCGCCAGCGCGGCGCAGATCAGGGCATCGTCGCAGTCGGCGCCGTCGACACGAATACGCTCGTTGAATCGATGCACATGCGGCGACATGTAGCTGGCGGTGCGCAGGCCCGAATTCAGCAGAATTGCGTCCACCGCGGCGGCGGTGGAACCCTTGCCATTAGTGCCGGCGATGGTGAAAACGAAGGGTGCGGGGCGTTCAATTCCCAGCTTGCCGGCAACCTTCCGCGCGCGTTCGAGACCAAGCTCCATGGCGCGCGGATGCACGGTAGCGATATGTGCCAGCCATGCGGAAAGGTTCACGGTGAAAATTTACCGCGCGTCAGTTTACCGCGCGCCGGAACCAGCCGAGTTTGTCCAGCAGCGAAGCGATGCGCCCGCGCAAGTCGCGGCGATGAACGATCATGTCGATAGCGCCATGATCCAGCAGAAATTCACTGCGCTGGAATCCTTCCGGTAACTTGACTTTCACTGTCTGGCGAATAACGTCGGGCCCAGTGAAGCCAACCAGGGCGTTGGGCTCGGCGATATTGACGTCGCCCAGCATGGCCAGACTGGCGGACACGCCGCCGTAGACCGGATCCACCAATACGGAAATATACGGAAGGCTGTATTGGCGCAGCCGTTCCAGCGCGGCGGCGGTCTTGGCCATCTGCATAAGCGAGATCAGCGCTTCCTGCATGCGGGCGCCGCCACTGGTGGAAAAACATACCAACGGCAATTCTTCCTTGATACAGATGTTTATCGCCTGGACAAATTTCTCGCCGACCACCGCTCCCATGGAGCCGCCGATGAAGCCGAATTCGAATGCCGCCGCCAGCAATGGCGCCTCGTGCAGGCAGCCTTTCACAATCACCAGGGCGTCTTTCTCCCCCGTTGCTTTCTGCGCCGCCCCGAGGCGGTCGCGATAGCGTTTCAAATCCTTGAATTTGAGCAGATCCACCGGCGTGAGATCGACAAGCAATTCTTGCTGCCCTTCTTCGTCCAGGAACAATTCGATGCGGCGGCGAGCCGAAATGCGCATGTGATGGTCGCACTTGGGACAGACATCATGGTTTTCATCCAGACTTTTACGATACAGCATGGCATCGCAGCGGGGACATTGTTTCCAGACACCCTCGGGAACGGGTGACTTGCGAGTGCCGGTGTCGACCGTTGAAATCGATGGCAGTATCTTGTCAATCCAGCTCATAAATTCCGCTTCCCGATTCCCTTAACGCGCATCCAGCGCCTTGCGCAGGCTGCCGATCAGCGCGACAGCCTCGCTGATGTGAGCCGATTCCCGCGAGGTCGCCGCGGGCAATTGTGCGATTCGTTCGACCAGAGCGCTGCCGATAATGATTCCATCTCCCAGTTTATTCATGGCCAAGGCCGTCTCCACATCCCTGATGCCAAAGCCGACGATCACGGGTAACGAGGTCCAGTTTCTGAGCTTTGCTATGTTACGGGCCACGGAACCGTGATCGTCAAGTGCCGCGCCGGTAACTCCCTTGAGGGACACATAATACAGGTAACCGCTTGTGTGTTCGATGATTTCTTGCGCCCTGTCCGCTGTAGTAGTGGGTGAAACCAGGAAAATCCGGTCGATTTCCCGCCCGGCGAGCAAGGCCGGCAGGTCGCCGGCTTCAGCCGGAGGCATGTCCACCACCAGCACTCCATCAACACCGGCGCGGCCGCAGCTCTCGGAAAATTCCGCGTAGCCCATGGTTTCGATAGGATTGAGATAACCCATCAGCACAACCGGTGTTCGCGCATCGTTCGCGCGGAAGCGGCCAGTCAGTTCGATTACCCCGCGCAATGTCGCGCCCGCGCCAAGGGCGCGCTCTACTCCTCGCTGAATCGCCGGGCCGTCCGACGCCGGATCGCTGAACGGTATGCCCAACTCGATCATGTCCGCGCCTTGCCGCACCAATTCGTGCATGATCTCCAGGGAAGTATCGAAATCGGGGTCGCCCGCGACCAGATAGGGGATCAACAGTCCCCTCCCCCGTTCCCTGGCGCGCGCCGCGCATTGCGAAATCCGGCTCATCAGACTGTCCCGAAGTCCGCGCCTTCTATCCGGGCGACGGCTTCGATGTCCTTGTCGCCGCGGCCGGACAAGTTGATCAATATGTGCTGTCCACGCTCCATGTCGGCGGCGAGGCGGGTCGCCCAGGCTACGGCGTGGCTGGATTCGAGCGCCGGAATGATGCCTTCGAGACGGGTAAGCTGGTGAAATGCCGCGAGCGCTTCGGCATCGGTGGCGCCGACATAATGCACCCGCTTCAAATCCTTCAGCCAGGCATGCTCCGGTCCGACTCCAGGATAATCGAGACCCGCGGAAATCGAATGAGTGTCGAGAATCTGGCCGTTTTCGTCGGTCATCAGGTACGTGCGATTACCATGCAATACTCCGGGCCGGCCCGCACACAAGGGTGCTGCATGATCCGGCGTCTCCAATCCCCGCCCAGCAGCTTCGACGCCATACATCGCCACTTCACTATCGCCGAGAAACGGGTGAAACAGACCAATGGCGTTGGAGCCGCCGCCAACACAGGCCACCAGAGCGTCGGGAAGTGTCCCGTTCCGCTCAAGAAACTGATCGCGCGCTTCCCGACCGATCACGCTCTGAAAATCCCGGACCATGCGCGGATAGGGATGGGGACCGGCAACGGTGCCGATAATGTAATAGGTGTCGTCAACATTGGCTGCCCAGTCGCGCAGGGCTTCGTTCATAGCGTCTTTTAGCGTGCGCGAGCCGGATTCCACGGCAATTACCCGTGCGCCCAGCAGCTTCATGCGATAGACATTCGGCGCCTGCCGGACGATATCGTCCGCGCCCATGTAGACGTGGCATTCGAGACCGAGGCGCGCGGCCACGGTAGCGCTGGCAACGCCATGCTGACCGGCGCCGGTTTCGGCGATCAGGCGAGTCTTGCCCATATGTTTGGCAAGCAGGGCCTGGCCGATGGTGTTGTTCACCTTGTGGGCGCCGGTATGATTCAGATCTTCGCGCTTGAGCCAGATGCGGGCGCCATTGCCGGCATCGCTCAATCGCTCGGCAAGATAGATCGGCGACGGCCGGCCGACATAGTCCGCGAGATCGGCATCGAATATCTTCCAGAATTCCTTGTCCCGGGAAAGCTCGGCGTAGGCGCCGGCCAACTCCGACACTGCCCGGATCAGCGTTTCGCCGACGAACATCCCGCCATAAGGTCCGAAATGGCCGGTTTCGTCGGGACCTGAAAATGGTGTTTCCGCATCAGGCACTTCTGGCCTCCCGCATGAACTCGCGCAATTTATCCACATCCTTGACTCCGGGGCGGGCCTCGACGCCGGAACTCACATCGACGCCGCAAGGTCGCGCGCGGCGAATAGCTAAGGTCACGTTGCCGGCGTGCAGGCCGCCCGCGATCACGATATTGTCGATGCCCGAGGCCACCAGACGCTCCGCGATATCCCAATTGAAGGATTTGCCGGTACCGCCGAAGCTCGACTTGTCGTAAGCGTCGAGCAGGATTTTTCGCGCCGAACCAAAACTCGCGATCAGCGGCCGCAGATCAGCATCGCCGCGCACTCTCAACGCCTTCATGTATGGCAGACCGAAAGACTCGCAGAAAGCGGCGGATTCATCACCGTGAAACTGCAACCCGCTGAACCAACCGCTGTCCGCCGCGATTCGCACGTCGGCAAGTTCCGGATTGACGAACAGTGCATGAGTTTCGACCTCTTCCTTGACCGCCCCAAGCACGGCGCCGAGTTCCCCGGGGGGCACGTAGCGGCTGCTTGGCGGATAGCAAACCAGGCCGATGGCGTCGGCGCCCAGATCCACGGCGGCGCGCGCGTCTTCGGCGCGTGCTATGCCGCAGATCTTGATCCAGATATCGGCCATGCCCCGCCCCGCCGGAAAACGGGGCATTGTAGCAAAATTCCCCCTAGCCGGTTTCCGGCAGTCGATCCAGGATGGGCGGCGCCAAGGCCCGAGCCGGAATGCCGAAACTCTCCGGATAGGAAACGGAAACGAGATACAGACCTTCGGCGGGTGCGGTGATTCCCGCCGCTTTGCGGTCCCCCGCCAGCAGGATTTCACGTATCCAGTGCGGGTCGCGCTCGCCCCTTCCCACCGCCAGCAAGGACCCGGCGATGTTGCGCACCATATGTTGCAGGAACGCATTGGCGCAAATGTCGATGACGACAAAATGGCGTTGCCGGTACACGTGCAGGAACTTTACTTCGCGAAACGCCGATCTGGATTGACAGCCGGCAGCCCGGAAACTGCTGAAGTCCAGTTCGCCAAGCAAGTGCCTGGCCCCGGCCTGCATCGCCGCCACATCGAGTTTGACTGGCTCCCGAACCGCACGTCCGGCAAGCAATGCGGAATCGATGGCGCCGCCGCAAAGAACATACGCGTATCGCCGGGAACTGGCGGAAAATCTGGCGCTGAAACGGTCGGTTACGGAAAATGCCTCGTGTACTCTAACTACTGGCGGCAGCAAGCTGTTGACGCCCACTGTCCAGGCGCGTCCGCCCCGGTCCAGCGGGCAATCGAAATGAGCTATCTGGCTCGTTGCATGTACCCCGGCATCGGTCCTGCCAGCACAAACCAGCTTGACGGCGGTATCGGCAATCTGGCTGATGGCCGCTTCCAGACTGCCTTGTACCGTGGGGATTTCAGGAGAAGATTGCTTCTGCCAGCCAGCGAACGCCGAGCCGTCGTATTCGATGCGCAGGGCGACGCGCTTCCCGCCGGGCAACACGAGTCAACTCAAATCATCAATAATCGCCAGCAATTGCCTGGCTTCGCTGATTTGCGCCTCGTTGCCGGAACGAATCACGTTTTCCAGAATCTTTCGCGCCTTTTCGGTTTCGCCCATCTTGTGGAACGAATAGGCGAGATTCAGTTGTTCCGCGACCTCTTCCTCACCGGCTTCATCCAGTTCTATGATGAAGTCGTCCTCCTCGTCCAAAGCGTCCGCATCCGCAACGCCAGCGCGTTCTTCCGCCTTAGCTTCGGCTTGATCTTCGCGCGCGTCTTCCGCGGCGGAAGCTGCCTTGTCTTCGGAGCCGTCCCAGCCCGCCGTTGCAGTCGCCTGCCTGTCTTCAGTCTCCACGCCGGCAGCGACTTCCCCGGATTCGAATTCTTTCGCCGCTTCCGCCACAGGTTCTTCCAGGGACTGTTCCAAGGTTTCTTCCGCCGATTCCAGTCCCGCTTCGTCGGCGAATTCTTCCTCGAAGTCAGCCATGGCTTTATCTGCTATCTCTTCCACCGCTCCAACTTCTCCAATGTCGGCTTCGTCAGCGCCTGCCGCGGCCTGATCGATTGCATCCTGTTCGCCGCCGATGACCACGAATGTTTCGTTTTCCACGTCCTCTTGTTCCCGGCGGCCGCGGCGCAGCAACAACACCGCCACCAGCGCCAGTACCAGTATCGCCGCGCCAAGAGCCAGATATACGGGATTTTCAATTACGCTACCCGGGAAATCAGAAACAGCCGGGGTTTGCGCGGCCGCGGCCGCGGATGCTTGTTCTTCTTCGAGCCGCGCCTGTTGCTCGGCCTCAGCGGCAAGGGCGGCCTGCAACTCCGCCAGTTCGCGTTGCTGCAATGTAATGATTTGCCGCGCCATGGAAATCTGTTCATCCAGGTCCGCCAGCCGGGAACGCAGTTCTTCCTGTTCAATGCGGACCCGGTCGACTTCTTCCAGCGCCAGCGCCAACTGGTTCTCCAGATTCGCCAGACGCCGATCAAGCTCGTCGCCACCGCCCTGGCCATCTTCATCCGCGTCATCTGCGACCAGACTCAATTGACCGTTCGCGATATCGTCCTGGCTGGCGGATTGCGGCGCCGGCGCCGCCAGCGGCTGAGGCTGGGTATCGGCCGCTGCCGCCTGCCTCGCGGATTCGTCCTGGGCCACGCTTTGGTCAAGAGCGCCAAGCTCAGCCAGCTCAGGCACGCGCAATTCGGCATCGGCGCGCAGGCGATTGATGTCACCGTCGATGAAGGCTTCCGGATTCAGCCGATGCAGGGCCAGCAAGGTCTGATTCAGGTATATCGAGTCTTCTCCCGCCAGACGCTCGGCGATACGCCATAAACTGTCGCCGGAAACCGTGCGTATGGTCTGCCGGCCGGCATCGGCAAGTTCACCGTCGGCCGCCGCCGGTTCGCTAACCGGAGCAACGGGAAAAAAATACGGCGCAGGCGCGCCGCCGATTGTGAGGAGATGCTGGCTCAGAATGCGTCCGCCGGGCCAACTGGTATCGAGAATTACGGTCGAACTCGATTCGGGAACGGGTTGATCCGTGGTCAGCACAAGCCAGGCGCCGTCAGCGCCGGATTCTATATGCAGCCGGATGTTGGACAGAATTTCGTAACGGTTGACATCTGCCTGGCGGTAATCGGCGATCGAGGCCAGTTCCACCTGCAACTCGGTCGGCCGCACATCGCCAAGATCCAGCAACGGAACCCGCGCTCGCAGCGGCTCGCCGGGTTGCGATTCAACCAGCAATACGCCGAGACCTATCGCGAAGGCGAGATTCGACGCAAGAACCATCAGCAAGCTCGAAAGCAAACTGAAAAGTGATATTTTCTTCAAAGCCCGATCCTGCGCCGCTTGCCGGCCTGGCGACTGCCTTGACTGGCGCGGCTACTTATCGCCATCCTCATGGCAGTATTTACGATAAGTGCTCCGCAAGCAACAACTCAGCGATCTGCACGGTATTCAGAGCAGCTCCCTTGCGAATATTGTCGGCCACTATCCAGAGACTAATACCATTTTCCAGCGAAATATCTTCTCGAATTCTGCCGACAAACACCGGGTCCGTTCCCGTTGCGTGTTCGACCGGGGTCGGATAGTCATTCAATTCGGGGTCATCGATTACCGATACGCCTGGCGCTTGCGATAGCAGCTTGCTAACTTCCCGCGCCGAAATCGGCTGCTCGGTTTCGATCTGCACCGCTTCCGAATGGCCATAAAATACCGGAATCCGCACACAAGTGGCGCTGACCCGGATTGAATCGTCGCCGAGAATCTTGCGTGTCTCCCAGTTCATCTTCATTTCTTCCCGGGTATAGCCGTTGTCCATGAATTTATCGATGTGGGGCAAGGCGTTGAAGGCGATTTGGCTGGGAAATACATCAGCTTCGGCCGGCCGGCCGTTGAGCAGTTCGGCGGTTTGCCGCGCTAGTTCCGCCACCGCGGCGCGCCCCGCTCCGGACACCGCCTGATAGGTGGCCACGCTGATCCTGCGGATTCCGGCCGCGTCCTGGATCGGTTTCAACGCGACTACCATTTGCATGGTGGAACAATTCGGGTTGGCAATAATATTGCGGTTGCGATAGTCGGCCAGGCATTGCGGATTGACTTCGGTGACCACCAGCGGAATATCGTCGTCGTATCGAAAGCACGAGGTATTGTCGATTACCACGCAGCCCGCATCGACGGCTTTCGGGACGTATTCCGCCGAAATCGAACCGCCGGCCGAAAACAGCCCAATCTCGATTTTGCTGAAATCGAAATCGGCCAGGTTTTCTACCCTAAGCTGCTTGTTGCCGAACATTACGCTGGAACCGGCCGAGTGCTCGCTAGCCAGAGCGTAAAGATTCTCAACCGGAAATTCTCGCTCCGCGAGGATGCTCAGCAGACATTCGCCTACCGCGCCGGTGGCG
Source organism: uncultured Pseudohongiella sp. (assembly GCA_951812715.1). Lineage (GTDB taxonomy): Bacteria > Pseudomonadota > Gammaproteobacteria > Pseudomonadales > Pseudohongiellaceae > UBA9145. The sequence continues at coordinate 502,784 of OX638323.1, forward strand.
CCGACTACGGCCAAATTACACTTGTTCATCGCTTGTTTCCGCTTCAGCTTGCTCTGAACAATTCCTTCCGGGCAATCGTTCATTATCGCAAAACAAGAGCGCGATTTTGTTTTGCTCGCGTATCCAATGGCTTGCGACATCGAATACGGTGACGCATCCGCCCGCCGCGCGGAAGCTCAGATCGATCAGAGCTTCCTCTACGGGTCAGGCGTGTGGAAATTCCAGGGTGATTGCCGTCGCCAGCCTTGCTCGAAAGCGCGTATCGCCGCTTCGTCAGCAAGCGTGATGCCGATATCGTCGAGCCCTTGCAGCAGGCAGTGCCGGCCGAACTCATCCACATCGAAGTTGAGTTCACTGCCATCGGGTTTGGTGATTTTCTGTCGAGATAGATCGATCCGCAGCCGGTATCCCGGCGCCGCTTCAATCTCCTGAAATAGCTCGTCAACTATTTTTCTATCTAAAACAATGGGTAATATTCCATTTTTAAAGCAATTATTAAAAAATATATCGGCAAAGCTTGGCGCGATGATCGCGCGGAAACCGTAATCGTCCAGGGCCCATGGCGCGTGCTCCCGACTCGAACCGCAGCCAAAATTGTCTCGCGCCAGCAAGATCGAAGCAGCTCGATAGCGCGGCTGATTGAGTACGAAATCCGGATTCAGGCGCCGCTTGCTGTTTCCCCCATCCGGTTCGCCCACATCAAGGTAACGATGCTCGTCAAACAGGTTGACGCCAAAGCCGCTGCGGCGGATCGACTTCAGGAACTGTTTCGGGATGATGAAATCCGTATCCACGTTAGCCCGGTCCAGGGGCATCACCAACCCTTCTTCAACTACGAATGCTTTCATGATTGTTCCTTTCCGGCGGCGTTACTTTTCCCGCAGGTCGGCGAAATGACCTGGAGAGGCCATGGCTGCTACTTACACAACCTCGCGCACATCGACAAAATGACCATAGATCGCGGCCGCGGCGGCCATGGCGGGACTAACCAGGTGAGTTCGCCCACCCCGGCCCTGCCGGCCCTCGAAATTGCGGTTTGAAGTCGACGCGCAATGTTTGCCGGCGGGCAATTGATCGGCGTTCATTGCCAGGCACATGGAACAGCCCGGTTCACGCCATTCCATGCCGGCGGCAGTGAAAATACGGTCCAGTCCTTCGGCTTCGGCCTGCTCCTTGACCAGCCCGGAACCTGGAACCACCAGGGCGCATTCGATGTTTTCCGCGATGCTCCTGCCCGCGACAACCCGGGCTGCATCGCGCAGATCCTCGATTCTGGAATTGGTGCAGGAACCGATAAAGACGTAATCCAGGCGGATATCGCGAATCGGCGTGCCGGGCTCCAGTCCCATATACGCCAGCGCCTGTTCCATATTGCCGCGTCGCGCGCCGTCGGCTTCCGCGTCCGGCAAGGGAATGGCCGAATTTACCGGCGCCACCATTTGCGGCGAAGTTCCCCAGGTCACCTGGGGTTCGATATCCTCGCCGGCCAATTCCAGTACCTTGTCGAAGCGGGCATCGGTATCGCTGGTCAGTTCGCGCCAGGCGGAAGCCGCCCGCTCCCACATCTCGCCCTTCGGCGCGAACGGCCTGCCGCGGATGTATGCAAGGGTCTTTTCGTCCACCGCGATCAAGCCGGCCCGGGCGCCTGCTTCGATAGACATGTTGCATACCGTCATGCGCCCTTCGATGCTCAACTCGCGAATGACATCGCCGGCATATTCGATGGTATGGCCGGTACCGCCGGCGGTACCGATTTTGCCGATGACGGCCAATACCACATCCTTGGCCGTGACCCCGGCGCCGAGTTTGCCGTTAACGCGCACTAGCATGTTCTTCATCTTTTTTTGCAGCAGGCACTGGGTAGCGAGAACGTGTTCGACTTCGGAGGTGCCTATGCCATGAGCAAGCGCGCCGAGCGCGCCATGGGTCGAAGTATGCGAATCGCCGCAGACGATGGTCATTCCCGGCAATGTCGCGCCCTGTTCCGGACCGACCACATGCACGATCCCCTGGCGGCGGTCGCTCATGCCGAGTTCGGTAATGCCGAATTCCCGGCAATTCTCGTCTAGCGTGGCAACCTGCAACTTGGAAACCGGATCCTTGATACCGGACAGTCCCAGTTTCCGCTCGTCCGCGGTGGTCGGAATATTGTGATCCGGCGTCGCCAGATTGGCGCCGGTGCGCCAGGGCTTGCGGCCGGCCAGACGCAGCCCTTCAAAGGCCTGGGGCGACGTTACTTCGTGAATGAGGTGCCGGTCGATATAAATCAGCGATGTGCCGTCATTGCGCTGCTTGACCAGATGCGCATCCCAAATCTTGTCGTACAAGGTTCTGCCTGTCATGGTTTCTACATCCGCAATTGCAATTTCCGGGTTGGCCCGCGGCCGTCAGCGCCGCACATCGCCACATTGCGCGCGGTCGCGCAACAGGTGGTCCATCAACACGATCGCCATCATTGCCTCCGCGATGGGCGTGGCGCGGATCCCTACGCAAGGGTCGTGGCGGCCGGTGGTCACGACTTCCGCGGGTTCACCGGTCACGGTAATCGTTTTGCCGGGAATCCGGATACTGGATGTCGGCTTCAAGGCGATTTGCGCCAAAATATCCTGGCCGGTGGAGATTCCACCCAGAATGCCGCCGGCATTATTGCCGAGAAAGCCATCCGGGGTGATTTCATCCCGATGTTCGCTGCCCTTCTGGGTCACTGACGCGAACCCCGCGCCGATTTCCACGCCTTTGACCGCGTTGATGCTCATCAGCGCTTTGGCGAGATCAGCATCAAGCCGGTCGAATACCGGTTCCCCCAGCCCTGCCGGCACTCCGCTGGCGGTCACGCGAATTTGCGCGCCGATGGAATTGCCTTGCTCGCGCAAGGCGGTCACGTATTCTTCCATTTCCGCGACCTTGCCGGCGTCCGGACAAAAGAACGGGTTGTTCTCTATCTCGTCGTAGTCGATTTTGCCGATCCGGATCGGCCCGAGCTGGCTCAGATAGCCGCGTACGCTGATGCCGCGGCGCTCGGCCAGGTATTTTTTCGCGATCGCGCCCGCCGCCACGCGCATGGCGGTTTCACGCGCGGACGCGCGGCCACCACCTCGATAGTCCCGCAATCCATACTTTCGATCATAGCTATAATCTGCATGAGCAGGTCTATACAATTCTTTGATTTTACTGTAATCTCTCGATCTCTGATCTGTGTTTTCGATAAGCAGGCCGATAGGCGTGCCCGTGGTTCTGCCTTCGAATACGCCGGATAAAATACGCACGCTGTCGTCTTCCCTGCGTTGCGTAGTGTAACGCGATTTGCCGGGTTTGCGGCGATCCAGATCCTTCTGCATGTCCGTCTCGCTCAGTTCCATTCCTGGCGGACAGCCATCCACGACACAGCCCAGCGCAGGCCCATGACTCTCGCCGAAACTGGTGACAGTGAACAATTTGCCTATGCTGTTCCCGGACATTTCACGCTCGCCGATCGAGCCGACAGAAAATCCGCGGATTGTACAGGATTCTCGGGACAATTCCTTGCCTTGTATTATTTATTATCGCAAAACAAAAGCGTGGTTTTGTCGTTTCCCGAATTCAATGGCTTGCGCCACTGAAATACATGCGCCCGCCCCTGCGAGCGCTTCGGCTTCACTGAAGCGTGAATTCTTGCTCCTGCCAAACAGTCGGCGCCACATTCATGTGCCACGCGCAAGCTCTGATAAATCAAGGCTTTTACACTATTTTCCCGCAAGCTTTTTGAGTTTGGAGTGGTTCAGGGCGCATACGCCGGCGCCGCCGTGTTCGAATTCGAGCCAGAGAAACGACGATTCAGAAAAGTGGTTTTGCAGTTCATCGGCGCTGTATCCCGTCTCCAGAATCAGCCAGCCGCCGGGACCGAGCCGGTTCGCCGCCTGCTCCAGCAGCCGCGCGACGATGTCGATGCCGTCCGCGCCGCCATCCAGTCCCAACGCGGGTTCATGGCGATATTCAGGCGGCAACCGCTCCAGCTCTTCCCGCGACACATAGGGCGGATTGGCCACTATAAGGTCAAAGTCTCCGGCAAGCGCTGCAAATAGATCGGATTGCCGCGTCACTACCCGCTCTTCGAGACCGTGCAGCCGAATGTTGTCCCGCGCCAACTCCAGCGCGACCGCGGAAATGTCCGCGAGCACGACCTCGCTGCTGGGAAACCGCAAGGCGCAGGCGATGCCGATACAGCCGCCGCCGCAGCAAAGGTCGAGAATTCTGCCGGGGTTGCCGCTGAGCAAAGGCTCGAAGCCGCCGGTAATCAATTCGGCGATCGGCGAGCGCGGAATCAACGCCCGCCGGTCACAATGGAATTCATATCCCGCGAACCAGGCCTTGCCGAGCAGATAAGCAGTGGGAATACGTTGCCGTATACGCGCTCGGGCCAGTTGTTCCAGCCGTTCGGCCTCTGCCGGCGCGAGTTCCCGGTTCTGCTCCGCGACAGACAGCAGGTAATCCAGTCCAAGCGAGCCGAAAACCAGAAACACCGCCTCGTCATAGGCATTATTCGTGCCGTGGCCGCAGTAGATGCCGGCGGCGGCGAATTGTCCGGCAAGTCGTGTTATGTAGTCCTGCAATAGCATGTTCGAATTCTTTCCGGCAGGCGGCCGGTCGGCCGGCAGCTTTTGCGCTGGTCCGACCCGCCGCGGGCGCCTTGATGATATGATTGCGCGCTGTCGTTTGCGACCGGGCAAACGGAAATCATGCGCAATGCGGGTACTGGAAAGATGCGGGAACTGGAACGGGCGTATGCCTCGATATTGAACGCGATCGGCGAGGACTCCGATCGGGATGGGCTGCGGAAAACGCCGCAACGAGCGGCGGAGGCGTTCAGGTTTCTGACCCGGGGCTATGGTCAGGACGTTGCCGAAGTGGTCAATGAGGCGCTGTATCCTTCGTCGAGCGATGAGATGGTAATCGTCAAGAACATCGAGATGTACAGTATCTGCGAACACCATTTGCTGCCCTTCATCGGTAAATGCCATGTGGCCTACGTGCCGGACGGCAAGGTGCTGGGCTTGTCGAAGATCGCTCGGCTGGTGGATGTTTTCGCCCGCCGTTTGCAGATTCAGGAAAATCTCACCCAACAGATCGCGAATTGTATTCAGGAAACCACCGGCGCCAAGGGCGTGGCGGCGATCGTCGAAGCGCAGCATATGTGCATGATGATGCGCGGAGTGGAAAAACAGAATTCGGTGATGACTACATCGTGCATGCTTGGCGCATTCCGCAGCCGCGCTTCCACCCGCAGCGAATTCCTGTCATTGCTGCGCTGATCGCAGTACTAGCTCTACCCGCTCGGCGCAGTTGCCGCCAACGCATAGCGGCGCCAGCGGACCCAGGCCTCTTGCCGTCAAGCGCACGGCGTCGATGCCCTGGCCGAGCAGCGCCTGTCGCACCGCTTCGGCCCGACTTTCGCTGCGGACCAGCAATTCTTCAAGATCGCCCTCCCCTTGCAGATGGGCGACAAGGTACAGGTGCAGGTCCGGGTCCAGCCGCATCAATTCCGCGACTTCTTCCAGGTCGGCGCCGGCGGCAAGCCGGTCATCGGCCTCGAATGTCAGTTCTTGCAAGACGATGCCGCCAAATTCACGCAATTGTTGCAGCATGAATGCCGGATCTGCCTGGGTGGGGACGGCCGCGGCGGCAACGGGTTCGATGATTTCAAGATAGGCCAGCAACTGGCGGTTGATACGGGTGATTACATAGGCCGAAATATAGAAAAGCCCGGCAGGTTCCGACCCCATCGCCAGATAGAACTGGTTCCGCACCGGCCCGTACAGGATGCGGCTGCCGAATATGTCATTGGCCCAGTATTCGCTGCTGCCGCAGGCGCGGCCGGCGCAGGTGAAAAGCTCGCGATAGCCGCGCAAGCGCATCTGCTCGACGAAAAAGTCGTAAACATCCTGACCGGAATAACTGTTCGGAACTTGGTACAGTATCCGGGTCAACTTTCCCCGCACCCGCTCCGATGCTTCCGGCGCCACCTGGCCGCGAGCGCTTTGCAGGCTGCCGAGCACGACTCGGTAGTTAGTGTTCTCGATCGTCTCGAGCTCGCTGATTTCCGATTCGGGAAAGCCCGTGAAAAGCGCGTGATCGGCGAGATTTCCGGACTGCTGGGCGCCGACGCCGCCAGCCAGCAGCAGCAACGGCCAGAATGTATGAACAAGGTATCGGGTCTGCATCGCGACTACCCCATATCTTGCGAATCAAGTGTCGGAATCGTCAGGGGCGGCCTTCCTTGACGAGGTCCTTTTGCGAGTGGTTTTCTTCGCCGGCGCTTGTGTTTCCGGTTCGGAAGCCGCTTCCTGCTCGGCGATGGGCGCCGTCTCCGCTACGGTTTCGGAATCCTCCTCGGCTGATCCCGGCGGATCATCCTGCCCGGCTGTGCCCGGAAAGTCCGAGAACGGGAAAGGCCTTTGCTCCCGGTTAGAGGTCGCGAACCGCAAAATCTCGTGAATGTACGCGGTCAGGGTCGCCGCCAAATCTCGCAGATTCCGATTGTCCTCGCCGGTGAAAATCGTGAACAGGGCTTGCGCCAAACCAAGTATGACCACCAGCGGCCCAACGATCAGGGCGAATATGAGCAGGAACAGCAATACCAAAGCCACCCGACTCCAGATTGCCGGATTCTTCCACGGACTGGCATTCGAGTTATCTGACATCTGTGCACCTCAAGGTCTTGTCTTCACCGACGGCGAACTCCACATCGAGCGCCTGTTCGCTGAGCATTAGCGAGGACAGAATGCTGCCGATCGATTCCTGTTCGCAAATGATCCGATACAGGCCCTGCGCCAGCGGCATGTAAACGCCCAGTTCTTCCGCTTTCCGGGCTACCAGTTTAACCGTGTTGACGCCTTCCGCAACCTGTCCCACTTCTTTCGCGGCCTGTTCGACATCCTTGCCCTGGCCGAGGGCAAATCCGATCCGATAGTTGCGGCTCAATGGCGTGGAACTGGTTACCACCAGGTCACCCACGCCGGAAAGCCCGAGAAAGGTCATGGGGTCGGCGCCGAGTTCGCGCCCGAATCGGGCCATTTCGGTCAACGCGCGGGTCACCAGCATGCTGTTGGTATTGTGACCCATGCCCAGGGCGGCGGCGATGCCGGCGATAATGGCATAGATGTTTTTCAACGAGCCGCCAAGCTCAACGCCGAGCATGTCGTCGTTAGCATAGACCCGAAAGGACTCCGAGCGCAGCAGCACGCGCACACTTTCGCGCACGGCTTCATCGTCGCTGGCGATGACCGTTCCGGTCAGATGCCCTGCCGCGATTTCACGAGCCAGGTTGGGGCCGCTGAGTACGCCAACCCGCGCCTGGGGCGCTTCCTGCTGCAAGATCTGGCTCATGAGCAGGAAACTGCTCGCCTCAATGCCCTTGGTGCCGGTGATCAGCATCGCGTCGGGGGAAACATGGGAAACCATTTCCCGCACCACGGCGCGAAAGCTGGAACTTGGTACGGCGACGAAGATCAATTCCGCGGCGGCTACCGACGATGCCATGTCATCCGATGCCAGGACACGGGGATTGATTTCGTAGCCGGGCAGATATTGCGGATTTTCCCGCCGGTTGTTGACATCCTGGGCGAGTTCATCGCTTCGCATCCAGAAACTGACATTGCAGCCGTTTCTGGCGGTTATATTGGCGATGACCGTGCCGAAACTGCCGCCCCCGATCACCGCTACCTTTTCAATCCGCTTCATGGGTGAGGCGCGGCCGGCAAAGCACGGTTTTTTGAGTACCGAACGACTTGCAATGGGCGAGGACAAGCGATTACGAAGTGTAAGCTCCGTGCGCGGGCCGAGCGCCACCGGACTGTGCTCGATGGCCGGGCTGACAAGACTGGGGTTCGGCGAAGCCGAACGAATCGCGTCAGGAAGGGCATGTACGAACCGAAACAGAGCCAGTTTTGCACTGGTCGGCGAAACCTCGAAGTTACTTCAAGCATGACCTGCTCGAATCAAACACCGGTAATAAGTCGTCCATAGCTCGGAACTCGCAATCATTGATACCACAGACCGCTTCTCCTAACAAAAGTATAGAATGTCACAGAGCGATACTTTCGATCAGACTCATCAGCGAAGCCGGGTATACTCCGAATAAAACCAGCAGCACGAACAAAACCAACACAATCGAAAAACCGGCTGTTCCCTGCCGCAATTGCGGCGCGCCTTCCGGCTCCGGCAGCAACATGCGGTAAACGATGCGCAAGTAGTAATACAGCCCGATACCACTGCCGACGACCAGGGCGGCGAGCAGCAGCCACAAGCCCGATTCCACTCCCGCCAGCACCAGGTAGAACTTGCCGATGAAGCCCGCGGTGAGGGGAATTCCCGCCAACGAGAGCAACATGCCGGTAAATGCGGCCGCCAGCCAGGGGCGTCGCCAGAACAGGCCCTGATAGTCGCTGATGCAGTCTCTTTCCAGGGCATCCGAGGACAGCAGCGAGACGACGCCGAATGCGCCGAGGGTCATGACTACATACGCGAAAAGATAAAAGCTCACCGCTTCGATGCTGATCGGCCCTTCCGCGTAAAAGGCGGCAATGATCGCGATCAGCAGGTAACCCATGTGGGCAATCGAGGAATAGGCAAGTATTCGCTTTATATTATCCTGCAACAAGGCGAGCAGGTTGCCGGCGATGATGGAAAGCAGCGCCAACAATGAAAATACGATCACCACCGGGGCGATGCCGAGGCTTCTGGTTTCCACCACAACGCGCAGCAAGACGATGAAAACGGCGATCTTGCCGATCGTCGCCAGATAGGCGGTCGCCGGCGCCGGCGCGCCGTCGTATACGTCGGGCGTCCAGATGTGAAATGGAAACAGGGACAACTTGAAAGCCACACCGGCCGAGACCAGCAACAGCGCGACCACGGAATATTCGACTCCCGGCCCCGCCGGCAGCCCGCCCAGTCCGGCAAAAGCGAGACTGCCGGTCTCGGCATAGATCAGCGCCGCGCCGAACAGGATCATCGCCGTGGAAACCGCGGACAGGATCAGATACTTCACCGCCGACTCGAGCGCGCGACTGTTTGCCTTGCGCTTGCTGTGCGCGGGATAGGCCAACATGCCGTACAGCGACATGCTCAAGGTTTCCAGCCCCAGCAACAGGCTCGCGAAATGGTTGGCTCCGGCGAGCACTACAGCCCCGAGAGTGGCCAATGACAGCAACAGGAAGAATTCCTCGCGCTGGTCATCGAATTCGGTCCAGTAGTTGTGACTGAGCAGGCTTACGCCAACTGCCGCGGCGCAGATCAGCACGGTAAAGAACTGGGCGTAGGCGTCCATCGTCAGTAATGGCGCCGCTTCCGGCGCTGGACCGGTTAACAGGCGCTTGGCGAGCAGTGCGGCGAGCAGCAGACCCGCGACCGTCGAGCCGAGGACAAACGGATAATTTCGTTTCACGCCGATCGCCATCATGACCCAGATCGATGTCGCGGTAACGGCAAGCAAGGGCAACAGGGGAATTAGGTCCCCCGCGCTCATCGTGTAGCCGGCGTAGTCCAGTGGCGTCATGGCTGCAATGCTCCGACTGCCGCGGCGCCGGCCTGGCTTTCCAGCAGCGCCTGCAAGGTCGGCGCGGAAAGATCGAGGAAGGATTGCGGATACACTCCCATCCAGACCAGGCCCGCCATCATGGCGGCGTAAAAGGCCATTTCCCGATTGTCGAGATCGAGCAGGCGGCTGCCGTCGAATGCGCTGTCCGAGTACTTACCATGGAAGATCTTCTGGATCACCCAAAGCGAGTAGACCGAAGCGAAAATCAGGCCGAAGGCGGAAATGATCGTAAGCACCTGATTAGCCTGGAAAGCGCCCAGCAAGGCGAGAAACTCGCCGATGAAATTGCCCAGGCCCGGCATGCCCAGTGCGGCGATGGAAAAGAACAGCGCCACCGCCGACATGCGCGGTACGCGGCCCCAGAATCCACCCATTTCATGCATGTTGCGGGTATGGATGCGATGTTGCAGGGCGCCGGCGAGCATGAACAAGGCGGCCGAGCTGAGTCCGTGGGCGAGCATCGTCATCACCGCGCCTTGCAGGGCCAATTCGTTCCAGGCGTATACGCCCAGGGTAACGAAACCCATGTGACTGACGCTGGTGTAGGCGATCAGCCGCTTGATGTCCGACTGGGCGAACGCCACCTTGGCGCAATACAGGATACTGATGGCAGCCAGGGTCATGGCGAAGGGCGCGAATTCGGCGGCGGCGTTCGGGAACAGGGGCACGGCGAAGCGCACCAGCCCGTAGGCGCCGGTCTTGAGCAATACGCCAGCGAGAATGATGCTGCCGGCGCTTGGCGCCTGGCTGTGAGCGTCGGGCAACCAGTTGTGGAACGGCACGCTGGGAAGTTTAGTGGCGAAGCCGATGAAGAAACCGAGCATGACCCACATTTCCATGCTTCGGTTCATACCCACGTTGAGCAGGTCCTGGTACGCGAAACTGAAAAAGCCGAATTGTAGATAGTGGAACCAGGCCAGCACCACGATCGAGACGAGCATGATCAGGCCGCTCACCTGGGTGAATATGAAGAACTTCTTGGCCGCGTAGAATTTGTTCTCATGCCCCCAGATCGCGATGATGAAATACATCGGGATCAGCATCACTTCCCAGAAAAAGAAGAACAGGAACAGATCCAGCGCGGTGAATATTCCGACCACTCCCGCCAGGGTCCAGAGCAGGTTGAAATAGAAGAATCCCGCGCGTTCCGTGATTTCCGACCAGGCCGAACCGACCGCGACTATGCCGAGAAAAGCCGTCAGCAGAAGCAGCAACAGGGAAAACCCGTCGGCCGCGAATTGCAGGGAAATGCCGAAGCGCGGCAGCCAGGCGTGATTGTATGCGGCCAGCCAGCCGTTTTCCGGGGTGGCGCTGAGCAGGCTCAACATCAACAGCAATTCAATTGCCAGCACCGCCAGGGCGATCCAGCGCGGCAAGGCGGGATTGATGCGCTCGCTGAACCAGGCCAGCAGACCGCCGATGAACAAGAGAGCGATGAGCAGCGTCAGGATCACAGCAGCACTCCAACCGAGATCAGGGCCACGAGGCCGGCGGCCATCGACAACACGTACCAGCGCAGATAACCGGTCTGGGTGCGCACGATCAGCAGATGACCCGCCCGACTCAATGCCGCCAGCATGTCATAAAAGGCATCGATAATATCTTTCGCATTGACCCGCGCCAGATACAGAAACGGATTGACGAACAGGAAGTCGTACAGTCGGTCCATGCCCCAGCCACTGTTCCAGAACCGGTGCAAGGCGCGGGAACCCGGCAAGGACATGAGTTTCTCCGCGGAAAGGATGCCTGAACCGTAAAACAGATAACTGATTGCTATGCCGAACAAAGGCAGCGCGATCATGACGCCATGCATGAAGGCGCTGATGTGATGCTCTTCATGCTCGGCCCCATGACTGAAGACTGCGTCGAGCGGCACCGGAATCCAGCCGCCGAACAGCGACAGCGCCATCAATATGAACAACGGCAAGGCAATGTTGAGACCCTTCACTTCCTTGGCGTCGTGATGCCCCCTGCTCTCGCCGAAAAAGACCACGAAGAACAGGCGAAAAGTGTAGATGCCGGTAAAGAAGGCTCCGATGACGCCGCCGAGCCACAGCCAGAGCCCCTGCCCTTCGACTTCGAGCGCGGCGATCAGGATTTCGTCCTTGCTGAAATAGCCGGAAGTATAGGGAAACGCCGTCAGCGCGAGTCCGCCGATGAGAAAGCACAGGAACCCGACCGGAAGCTGTTTGCGTTTCGCCCCCATGCGAAAGATGTCCTGCTCGTGATGCAGGCTGAGAATGACCGCGCCGGCGCCCAGGAAAAGCAACGCCTTGAAGAAGGCGTGAGTCATCAGGTGGAAAATCGCGCCGGACCAGGCGCCGACGCCGAGGCCCAGGAACATGTAACCGATCTGGGAAACCGTCGAATACGCGAGGATGCGCTTGATGTCGTTCTGGGTCATGGCGGTGAATCCGGCCATGAGCAAGGTAATCAGTCCGACCCAGGCAACCAGCAACTGCACATTGGGCGCCAGCTCGAACAGGGTGTGCGTGCGGGCGATCAGGTAAACGCCTGCCGTGACCATGGTGGCGGCGTGAATCAGGGCGCTGATCGGCGTCGGGCCCGCCATGGCGTCGGGCAGCCAGGTCTGCAGGGGCAACTGGGCCGACTTGCCGACCGCGCCGCCGAGCAGCAACAGCGCGGTGATCGCCGGCAAGGCTGAGCCGACCGCCCATTCCGCCTCGGCCGCGTGCAGCATGTCCTGGATATTCAGGGTGCCGAGTTGGGCGAACAGCAGGAACAGGCCGATTGCCATGGCGGTATCGCCCACGCGGGTGACGACGAAAGCCTTGCGCGCCGCGTAGCCATTGTACGGGTCGTCATACCAGAACCCGATCAGCAGATAACTGCACAGACCGACGCCTTCCCAGCCCAGGTACAGCAAGAGCAGATTGTCGCCAAGCACCAGCAGCAACATGGCGAAGACGAACAGGTTCATGTAGCAGAAGAAGCGGCTGAAATCGGGGTCGTCCGCCATATAGCCGGTGGAATAAACGTGGATCAGGAAGCCCACTCCGGTAATGACGAGGATCATCACCAGCGACAATCCATCGAGATACAGGTTGATGCCGGGGTCGAAGCCGGCCACGGACATCCACATCCAGATCGGCACGGTGTGGCTTTCCAGGCCCGACTGCAGGAAACTGACCGCCACCAGCGCCGCGACGACAAAGGACAGGCCGATGCTGCCGGCGCCGATCCAGCCGGCGGGGCCCTTGGCCAGTTTGCCCTCGGCAAGCGCCAGGATCAGAAAACCCAGCAATGGAAACGTCGGCAACAGCCAGATCAGATCAAGCACCGGTCCTTATCCTTTCAATTCACTGAGCACATTGATGTCGACGGTCTGGAAGCGCCGGTACATCTGGATGATCAGGCCCAGGCCGACGGCGACTTCCGCCGCGGCCAAAGTCAGAATCAGCACGAACATGATCTGCCCGTCCGCCTGCTCCCAGCGCGAACCGGCGACGATGAACGCCAGCCCGCAGGCGTTGAGCATGACTTCCAGCGACATCAGCACGAACACGATATTGCGCCGGGTGAGCACGCCGATCAGACCCAGCGAGAACAGGATTCCCGCCAGGATCAAACCGTGCTCGACCGGAATTGCTCCCATTATTCGTCTTCCGCCCCGGGTTTCCGCGCCAGGTGGTAAGCGGAGATGAGCCCCGCCAGCAACAGTATCGAGGCTAGTTCCACGGCTAGCACATAAGGCCCGAACAGCCGCGCGCCGACCGCCATGACGCCGACCTGTTCCGGCGCCGACATGCCCTCGACCCCGCTCAGGACGTACAGCAGTTGTGCAAGCAGCACGGCCGCGAGCAACGCCGGCAGAATCCAGCCGCGGCCCGCCAGCCAGGCCCGCTCCTGTTCCCGCGTGTTCTGGCCGAGATTGAGCATCATGATCACGAACAGGAACAGCACCATGATGGCGCCGGCGTAGACGATGGCCTCGAGCATGGCCGCCAGCGGCGCCCCGAGCGTATAGAAGATTACCGCCACCGCGAGCAGCGAGAGAATCAGGTAGATCAGCGCATGCACGATATTGGTCTGCACGATGACGCAGACGGTGGCGATGACGGCGACGAAGGCGGCAAGATAGAACAGCAGCATCATGGCAGCAGGCTCCTGACATCCACGGGCTGCGCCTCATTGAGCGCTTCGCCCTTGTCCTTGCCGGCCACCTGCTTGCCCGCCACGCGATAGAAATTGTAATCGTGATACTTGCCGACGCCGTCTATCAGCAGGTCTTCCTTCTCCCAGACCATGTCCTGGCGTTCGTATTCGGCCATTTCGAAATCCGGCGTCAGTTGTATGGCATTGGTGGGGCAGGCCTCCTCGCAGAATCCGCACATGATGCAACGGGAGAAGTTGATGCGGAAGAACTCCGGGTACCAGCGACCGTCTTCGGTCTCAGTCTTCTGCAAGGCGATGCAATCGACCGGACAGGCCACCGCGCACAGATTGCAGGCCACACAGCGTTCCTCGCCGTCCGGGTCGCGGCTGAGAATGATGCGGCCACGCCAGCGGGGAAACATGTAGGGCGGTTCGTCGGGGTATTGCACGGTGTCCGCCTTGACGAACAACTTGCGGAACACGCCCCACAAGGTGACCGCCTGGCTGAGCAACGTGTCCTCTATCAATTTGAACATGCGCCTCCCCCTCTCCTACATCGTACCCAGCACGACCGCGCCGGTGATCAGCAGATTCACCAGTGACAGCGGCAGCAGAAACAGCCAGCCGTAGCTCATGAGCTGGTCATAACGCGGCCGTGGCAGCGCCGCGCGCATCAATATGAAAAACGCGATGAAAACCCCGGCCTTGAGCGAGAACCAGACGATCGGCGGCAGAAAGGCCGGCCCCAGCCAGCCGCCGAAGAACAGCACGGTGATCAGCGAGGAAATCAGCACCAGGCCAAGATATTCGCCGACGAAGAACATGCCGAATTTCATGCCGGAATACTCGGTGTGATAGCCGGCGCAGATTTCCTGCTCGGCTTCTGGAATGTCGAACGGCAGCCGGTGGCTCTCGGCGACTCCGGCGATCAGAAAAATGAGAAAGCCGATGCATTGCGGAAGGATGTACCAACCGTCGGCCTGGGTTTCGACGATTTCGCGCAGATTGAAGCTGCCCGACAATACGACCACGCCGAGCAGGGAAATACCCATGAAGACTTCGTAGCTGACCATCTGCGCCGCCGCGCGCAAGCTGCCGAGCAAGGCGTACTTGTTGTTCGACGACAGGCCGCCGAGCATGACGCTGTAAGCCCCGAGAGAAGCCATTGCCAGCACGAACAGCACGCCGACATTGGAATCGATCACACCGACTTCGGGCGTGAACGGGATCACCGCGAAACTCATCAATACGACGATCATGATGATCGCCGGCGCCAGCACGAAGGTGAATTTGTCAGCGAACGGCGGCACCCAGTCTTCCTTGGTAAAGATCTTTATCATGTCGGCCACGACCTGCAATATGCCGAACCAGCCCACACGGTTCGGGCCGAGGCGTTCCTGCCAGAAACCAAGCAGCCGCCGCTCGACCCAGATCAGCATGGCGGCGAGCGCGACCACCACCAGCAGGATGCTGGCGATGCTCAAGGCTGAACCGACCGCGAAGCTAAACATCGCCCTGCTCCCGTGCCAGGTCGGACACGATCAATTCGCCGAGGCCTCGGCCATGCGGGGTTTCCGCGGGCGTCAACTCGACTCGCGCGCCGAGACCATGGAAATCGATTCCGCAGTCGCTGACATGCAAGGCCACGGCGCCAGGACTTGTTTGCGTGCGAATGCAGGTCAGCGCCGTCACGCTGACGCCGCCGGCGTCGCCGGCAACGCTCAGCCGCACGCCCTGGCCCTGTTTCAGGCCATGCTTCACGGCGTCCGCTGGCGCGACCGCGACAAAGGCGCCGGTCATGCGCTTGCGAATCGCCTCGCTGCGGGAACTCAGTTCCTCACTGCCGAAAATCTGGTGCGCGGGCAGCAATTCGAGACCTGCGCCGTCTCCGTTCACCGGCGGCGGGTAAAAGCCGCCGCTCTCCGTTCTTTTCTCCAGCAGCAATGTGCCGCCATGTCCTTGCCGCAACGGACCGTTGATCTCGTCCTGAAACTTGCTGATGCTCTGGTTGGAGTTCCATTGCGGCGCCCAGGTCGAGGCAAGAATCGTCGCATCGCGCCGGGGTGGGACGCCTTCCATCGAAAACGCCAGTGCGGACTCGGGATCCTGGGCCTGCTTGGGCTCGTGCACGTTCAGGTTTGCCTTCATCGCCGTCCTGCCGCTATAGCGTTCGGACTGGCGCGGCACCTTGATGCCGCCGGGCAGGCTCGAAGTATCCGGCAGCACATCCTTCAGTTTCGCGAACGCGGGAATGGAGTCCGCGCATTCGAGCAGCGCCTGGCGGAAATGTTCGAAGTCGCCGGTCCACTGCCAGGCCGGTCGCGCCGCGCTGTGGCTGCGATGCACCTGGTAGGCGAGTTGCGCCCTGCCCTCGTAATTTACATAACTCGTTTGCTGTTCGGAGAAAGCGGTAACCGGCAGCACCAGGTCCGCTTTCGCCGTGGTGCGATTGGGCAGCAAATCGAGCGCTACGCTTGCTTTCGCCGCGGCCAGGGCCGCATCGACCTGGGCATGAGGCGCGCGGCGGTACAGGTCGTTTTCCAGCACGATGACATTGGCCGCCTCGCTCGCGCTCAATTTGCGCAAGGCTGCGCCGAGGCTGTTTTCCGGCCGGGTCATCAGGTGCAGGCCCATGCTGTTGACTTCAGCCGTCAGCAGGCAGAGATCCACCGGCGCGGAAACTCCATTGCCGCGGCGCTTGCGCAAGGCGCCGGCGATATTGACCGCGGACCTGATCAGATCTACATCGCCGCTGCTTGCCCCGGCAACGATCAGCGGCCTGCTGGCGGCAAGCAATTGATCGGCAATTCGCGCAAGCGCATCGGTGTGACCTCCGGCGGAGGGAGCATCGGAATCTATCTGGTGGGCCAACTCGAAAGCGTTCCGCGCGAGCGCCGAAGGTGTGTCGATTACGCGATCCGAAGCCACATCGTCCAATCTGGTGGCGCCACTGGAGAGTATGCAAAGCGGGCTGCGTTCCTGCTGGGCGAGTTCGCGCACCGCGGCGTCCTGCCAGCGCGGGATATTGGCGCCGTCGGCCAGTTCCAGCGCCTTGTTGCGCACCGACTGGCGCAGGGCCAGCGCGATCCGCGGCGCGGTATTGGTAACGTCCTCGCCGAGCACGAGCACGGCGTCGGCCTGCTCGATTTCACGGATGGACGGATTGTGGAATCGCGGGTCTCCCGCCGCTTCGGTTATCAGTTGCATGCAGGCGTGTTCGGCATCGGAATAGCCGGCATGGAAATTTTCTTCTCCGACCAGCTTGCGCAAGGCGAAGTTGGCTTCGTTTCCGGCTCGGGGCGAGCCAATGCCTATAGTGCCGCGGGCGCTGCCTATAGTGCCGCCAGCGCTTCCGGCGATCTCGCGCAACTGCTGCCCGGCCGCGGCCGCATCGAGTTCATTACCCGCACCGTCCAGCGGGGTCTTGAGGCGTTCGGCATCGTTCACGTAGCCCGTGCCGAAGCGGCCGCGGTCGCAGATGAAATAGCCGTTCAACTCATCGTGGTAGCGATTGACGACGCGACGCAATTCCCCGTAACGCTCGCCGGGGGCGATGTTGCAGCCCACGCCGCAGCCGGCGCAAACCGAAGGCGCGGTCTGCAGATCCCATTTGCGCGTGTAGTTCTCGCTGAAAACCTTGTCGGTAAAGACCCCGGTAGGACAAACCTCGACCAGGTTGCCGCTGAACTCGCTTTCCAGCGTGCCTTCCCGATGCCGTCCGAAATAGGTGAAATGATGCGAGGCCTGGGCCGAGAGATCTTCCCCGCCCGCGTATTCGTTATAGAAGCGCACGCAGCGATAGCAGGTGATGCAACGATTCATCTCGTGATTGATGAGGGGGCCGAGATACTGGTTGCGGTGCGTTACCTTCTTCTTGTCGTAGCGGCGATAGTTGTGGCCCGACATCAGGGTCATGTCCTGTAAGTGGCATTCGCCGCCTTCCTCGCAAACCGGGCAATCGTGGGGATGGCTGATCATCAGGCTTTCGATGACGCCGGCCCGGAATGCTTTCGCCTGCGGGTCTTCGATGGAAATCCTCGCGCCGGGCTGCACCGGAGTCATGCAAGCCATGGTCATGATGCCCGCGCTATCTTCTTCGTTGCGATATTGCTTGACCGCACACTGGCGGCAGGCGCCGACCGAGCCCATGCACGGGTGCCAGCAGAAATACGGCAGGTCCAGGCCCAGCGACAGGCATTCCTGCAACAGGTTGCTGCCGGCGTTCACCTCGTAGGTGACGCCGTCTATCGTGATTTGCACTTTCGCGTTGTCAGTCATTTGTTGTCAGTGCTTGTAAGGGCAACGTTGCTCCGTTATGTGCCGCTCGAAATCCTCGCGAAAATAGCGCAGACCGCTGCCCAGTGGCGCGGTGGCGCCGGGCGCGAGCGCGCAAAAGGTCTTGCCGGGACCCATGTAGTCCACGTGTTCTTCGAGAATTGCCAGGTCCTTGTGAGTGCCGTTGCCGCGCTCGAATTCCCGGAATATTTCGTCAACCCAGGGCAGTCCGTCCCGGCACGGTGTGCAATAGCCGCATGACTCATGCGAGAAGAACGTCATCAGATTGCCGATCATTCCCACCGGACAGGTCTTGTCGTCCAGCAGAATCAGGGTGCCGGTGGCGAGCCTGCTGCCGGCGCCAGCGATATCGTCGTAGTCGAGATTCAGGTCGAGATGCTCCGGCAGCATGAAATCCGTCGAACCGCCGCCGGGCAGAAACCCCTTCAGTTGCAGGCCGTCGCGCATGCCGCCGCCGTAGACTTCCAGCAATTCGCGGATCGGTGTGCCAAGGGGCAGTTCCCAGCAGCCGGGCGTGCGCGCCTTGCCGCTGATGCCGAACAGCTTGGTGCCATGATCGTTGCCTTTCGTCAGGCTGCGATACCAGTCGATGCCCCAGGCGAGGATGCCGGGCAGATTGCAGATGGTTTCCACGTTATTGACGATGGTCGGCTTGCCCCACAGTCCGCTGACCTGGGGGAAAGGCGGCTTGGCGCGCGGGTTGGCGCGCTTGCCTTCGAGCGCGTTCAGCAACGCGGTCTCTTCGCCGCAGATATATCGTCCCGCGCTGGTATGCATGATGATGTCGAGATCGAAGCCGGTGTCGAGGATATTTTTCCCCAGATAGCCGCGCTCGTAAGCCTCAGCCAGCGCCTTGCGCAATATGCGCTCAGAATCGGTGTATTCGCCGCGCAGAAAGATATACGCCTTGCTCGCCTGTATCGCATAGGAGGCGATGATCATGCCGTCGATGAGCAGATGCGGGTCGCCTTCCATCAGCAAGCGATCCTTGAAGGTGCCCGGCTCCATTTCATCTGCGTTGACGACGAAATATTTCTGTTGCGGAGCTCCCTCTCCCATGGGCACGAAACTCCATTTCAGCCCGGTGGGAAAGCCGGCGCCGCCACGGCCTTTCAGACCCGACTCCTTGACCCGGTCGAGCACGTCCGCCGGATCGAGACCGCGGGCGATCGCGTGCAGGCCGTGATACCCGCCGCTCTTCTCGTAGGCCGCCAGATCCAGCGGCTGCCGCGAGAAATCGATGTTCCTGGTCAAGGGGTTCGTAACCACGATCAATCCTGATTGTTCCGGTAACGCGAGAAGAGTTCACCCAGGTCTTGCCGGTCGAGATTGCGATGCAGGTCCGGCCCCACCATCATTACCGGCGCCCGGTCACAGTCACCGAGGCAGGGAACGGGAATCAAGGTAAATTCACCGTCTTCGCTGGTCTCGCCGAATTCGATGCCGAGTTCCTCCGAAACCTTTTCCCTGACCTGATCGCAGCCCATGATCCAGCAACTGACGCTGTTGCAATAAAGGATCACGTTCTTCCCTACCGGACGGCGGTAAATCAGATTGAAAAACGTCGCCACGCCTTCGAGTTCCGCTACGGGAAGGCCGAGATATTCGGCCACGGCGAGCAGGGATTCGTCGGAAACCCAGCCGCGCTGCTTCTGCACGATCTTCAATGCTTCCAGTCCCACGGCGCGGGTATCGGGATACAGCGTGCGCTCGTGCTCGATCTCGGCGATTTCCTCCTCGCTGAGGTAATCCGACGGCAGGGCTGTCGAGGCGATCACTTTTCCACTCATTGCGCTCATCGATTCCGCTGCTCCCCTAACGATCCACGTCCGCCATGACGAAATCGATGCTCGCGATAATCGCGATCAGGTCCGCCACCATGAAGCCGTTGCTGATAGCCGGGATCATCTGCAAATGGGCGAAGGACGGCGTGCGGATTCGCGTGCGATAGGAACCGCCGCTGCCGTCGCTGACCAGGTAGTAGCTGTTGATGCCCTTGGTCGCTTCGATCGAAACGGTGACTTCGTCCGGCGGAATCACCGGCCCCCAGCTTACGCTGAGAAAGTGGTTGATCAGGGTTTCGATATCGCGCAGGGTTTCTTCCTTGCGCGGCGGCGTGGTCAGCGGATGATCGGCCTTGTAATGTCCGCCCGGCATGTTGTCCAGGCATTGCTTGATGATGCGCAGACTCTGGCGCATTTCCTCGACCCGCACCGCGCAACGGTCGTAACAGTCGCCGTTGACGGCGATGGGTACGTCGAATTCGAAATTGTCGTAGCCGGCATAGGGCCGCTGTTTGCGGAAATCCCATTCCAGGCCGGTAGCGCGCAATCCGGCGCCGGTGACGCCCCAGTCGAAGGCTGCCTGTGTGTCGTAAACGCCGACGCCCTGGGTGCGCCGCTTGAGAATGCCGTTATTGAGCACCATGCTGTCGTACTCGTCGAGCCGCGGCGGCATGAATTCGAGCAGTTCGCGCACGCGCATGTCCCAGCCTTCGGGCAGGTCCTGGGCGACGCCGCCGATGCGAAACCAGCCCGGATGCATGCGCGCGCCGCAAATCGATTCGATGATATTGAAGATGCGCTCGCGCTCGACAAACATGTAGAAGATCGGCGAAAGCTGGCCCACGTCCTGGGCGAAAGTGCCATAAAACAGCAAGTGGCTGCAGATGCGGAACATTTCCGCCAGCATGATGCGGATGACCCTGGCGCGCTCCGGCACTTCGATGCCGGCCATCTTCTCCACCGCCATGACATACGGCAGGTTGTTCATCACCCCGCCGAGGTAATCAATGCGGTCGGTATAGGGAATGAAGGTATGCCAGGACTGGCGTTCGGCCATTTTTTCCGCGCCGCGGTGGTGGTAGCCGATATCCGGCACCGCATCGATCAGAATCTCGCCGTCGAGTTGCAGCGCGATGCGGAAGGCGCCGTGAACGCTCGGGTGATTCGGGCCGAGATTGAGAAACATGAATTCCGAGTCTTCGGACTTCCGTTTCATGCCCCATTGTTCGGGATTGAACAGCAGCGCGTCCTGTTCGTAACCCGCCTGGTCGTCGTCGAGCGAGTACGGATCCATTTCCGTCGCCCGAGCCGGATGTTCCTTGCGCAGGGGATGGCCTTCCCAGGTCGGCGGCAGAATCAGCCGGTACAGGTTCGGATGACCTTCGAAATTGATCGCGAACATGTCCCAGGCTTCGCGCTCGTACCAGTTCGCGGCGGGCCAGAGTCCGGTTACGGTCGGAATGTTCAGGTCCGCGTCCATCAGCGGCACCTTGACGCGGAAGTCGCAATTGCCCGAGAAGGACATCAGGTGGTAAACGACGGTGAATTCGCTCGGCGGCTGCGATTCGCGATGCGTGCGCATGCGCTCGTCAATGGCGGTCAGATCGAACAGCATGTCGAAACGCGGTTTGGCGCCGTCACGCAGTTCACGCAGGAATTCCACCACATCGCCGCGGTCCACCCAGACCGTGGGAATGCCGTCACAGGTGAATTGCTCCGCCAGCATGCGGCCGGCGAATTTCGCCTGCAACTCAGCCGGAATCAGGCTGGCTGCCGAGCTTTGGCTGGTGGTTGTCGCGACTTGCATGTCGATTGATGATCCGGTTCTTTCCCTTTATGCGGCCTGGGTCTCAGACGCGGTCCGGAGAGCGCAATTCGGTTGCGGCGATCCGCTCGTCATGGCGGAACTCGCGTTGCACTGTCCTCGGTTTTTTCTGGATGATACCCTGGTCGTTGATGACCCAGCTCAGCGGCCGGCGTTGCTTGCCGACCTGTTCCTGCAACAGGATCAAACCCTGAAGCAAGGCCTCGGGACGCGGCGGGCAGCCGGAAACGTAAACGTCCACGGGCAGAAACTTGTCCACTCCCTGCACTACCGAATAAATGTCGTACATGCCGCCAGAATTGGCGCAGGAGCCCATGCTGATGACCCATTTGGGTTCGAGCATCTGGTCGTACAGCAACCGTACCACCGGCGCCATCTTGCGGAACACAGTGCCGGCGATGACGATCATGTCCGCCTGCCGGGGGGTGCCGCGAATGACTTCGGCGCCGAAACGCGCCAGGTCGTGGCGGGCGGTAAAGGCGGTAGCCATTTCCACATAACAGCAGGAAAGACCGAAATTGAACGGCCAGATCGAATTCTTGCGGCCCCAGGCAATCATGTCCTCGAGACTGGCCATGACCACGTTGCGGCGCAGGAATTCGTCGACGCTAGCGCCGCCGGGCTGACCCGATGAAGCCTCGGAAGCCTTTTGCAATTGCCAGCTCACAGTTGAAATTCCTTCTTGTTGGTCACGCCGCCCGCGCCGCGCAATTCACGCAGTCCGCGCCGCTGGATGCCGGTGCGCCAGTCCAACGCGCCGACGCGCCAGAGATAGAACAGCGCCGCGAGCAGAATGACGATGAAAACAACGATCTCGATAAAGCCCGTCCAGCCGGTTTCGCGCACGGATACCGCCCAGGCAAAAAGGAATACGACTTCAAGGTCGAATATGATGAACAGGATGGCCGGCAGATAGAAATGCACCGCGGTGCGGAATTGCGCCGAACCGACAGAAACGATGCCCGACTCGAAAGGCGTATCGGTGTACTTTCGGGAGGCGCTTTGCCCGAGAAAATACGACAGGCCGAGCATGATGCCGACCAGCGCCAGCACGGCGGCGGCGTAAAAGAAAAAAGGGGCCAATTCGCTCATCTGAAGGTCGCCGAAATCGGTCCGGGAATGTACACGGAACGGCCGTTCAAGGCAAGCGCGGCAACCAACTATGTGGAGAGCACATAATCTGTCCGGTCTTGTAGCACAAGGTCTGTCCGGTTCTCATCGAATGCGGGAGGAAGCATCTGATGAGACGAACAGCCTGGTTGCAGGAGACGCGAATGGAACGTTTTGAGGAAGCCTTTGGCGCGTGGACGGAGAGTCGGCTGACGCAGGAAGAAGCTGCGCGGCTGCTTGGGGTGTGTGAGCGCACATTTCGGCGCTGGATAGATCGGTATGAGGAAGCGGGCCTGGACGGATTGATCGACAAGCGCTTGTCGCAAGCATCGAGCCGTCGCGCGCCGGTCGACGAAGTGATGGGGTTGGTGGATCGTTACCGGAACCGTCACCGGGGTTGGAACGTGCGTCATTTTCATGCCTGGTACCGGCGCGATGGCGGGAAGCGCAGCTACACCTGGTTGAAGAACGCCTTGCAGGCGGCGGGCCTGGTGGCGCGGGCGCCGCGCCGCGGAGCGCATCGCAAGCGGCGGGAGGCGGCGCCGTGGCCGGGCATGCTGTTGCATCAGGACGGCAGTCGCCATGAATGGGCGCCGGGTCGGATGTGGGATCTGATCGTGACCATGGACGACGCCACGAACGCGCATTACTCGATGTTCTTTTGCGAGGAGGAAGGTACGTGGAGCAGCTTTCGCAGCATCCGCGAGTTGATTGATGCGAGCGGCCTGTTCTGTTCGCTGTACACCGACCGCGGCAGTCATTACTGGCACACGCCGACGGCGGGCGGCAAAGTGGACAAGGGCAATCCGACGCAGTTTGGACAGGCGATGAGGCAGTTGGGCATCGAGATGATTCCGGCGTACTCGCCGGAGGCGCGGGGTCGTTCGGAGCGGGCGTTCAAGATGCACCAGGACCGACTGGTGAAGGAGTTGGCGCTGGCGGGGGTCGCGGAGATGGAAGCGGCGAACCGGTACTTGCGGGAGAAGTACCTGCCGGCTTTCAACGCGGAGTTCGCGCGGCCGCCGCGGGAGGAAGGGTCCGCCTTCGTGGCCTGCGGCGACGCCGAGCGGCTGGACGAGATCCTGTGCGAGCACCATGAGCGGGTCGTCGGGCACGACAACTGCGTACGCTTTCGTCGAAAGGTGCTGCAGATTCCGCCGGATCGGTACCGTTGTCACTATGTGAAGGCGACAGTCAAGGTCTTGCAGTATGTGGATGGGTGCGTTGCGATCCGCCACGGCCCGCGCGAACTGGCGCGATACGACTCCCAGGGGAAACTATTGACGGAGAATTTACGGACCGCCGCGTAGGAACGCGGCGGCGGCCGGCGTCTGGGGGGCCTTTCCGGGCTACGCCCTCCAAGGCCCCCCAGACGCCAAAAACAAACCGGACAGATCATTTGCTACAGAACCGGACATTTCTATTTGCTCTTAACAGTTGTGGCTTGTATATGTGGCTTCGATCGGGTCCGCGAGGGGGAGGGCCTTTGGGTTGTACAGATTTGATCAGTACTTTGCTTCGACTCCGCGCACTGGAGCATTTGCTTTTACCGCAGGCTGCCACATAGCCGAGATATGGTCAAATCTGGTGTATGGCAAGTTAGTCATGCAGCCTCTCTACTGCTGTCATTGATGATCTCTTCGCCGTTCCTGAACTTCACTCCCTCGATGACCTTGCCGAGTTGCCGAAAGCCGCGTAGCCGCTTCCAGGATTTCTCGCCGCCTATCTCCATCTTGTAGATCATCGACAACATCGTCTTCCGCGTCACGCAACCCTTGGCCCGCAAACTCCGGTGGCGGATCGTCGCGAACGCCGATTCGATCACGTTCGTCGTGCGCAAATGCGTCCAGTGTTTGGCCGGAAAGTCGTAAAACGCGAGCAGCTCCTCCCGGTCCCGGCTCAGACAGCCCGCGGCCTTCGGATACTTGTCTTGATAACACGCCAGCCAGCGGTCGAAAGCGCGCTCGGCCCGTTCCCGGGTTTCCGCCTTCCAGATCTCATGCGGGCCCTCCTTCGCCTTCGGCTGGCTCGACTTGGGCAAATAGTTCAGCACGTTGCCCGACTTGTGCATCCAGCAGCGCTGGCCGCGCGTCTCCGGATACACCGCCGACAGCGCCGACCAAAATCCCAGCGCCCCGTCGCCCACCGCCAGCTTCGGCGGCTTCTTCAACCCCCGGTCCTTCAGCCCCAATAACACTTCCCGCCAACTTTGCGTCGATTCCCGCACCCCGTCCTCGATCGCCAGAAAATGCTTCTCCCCATTGGCGTTCACGCCTATCACCACCAGCGCGCACAAGCGTTCTTCCTCGCCGCGCAGACCACTGTGGATACCGTCCACCCACAGATATACCCAGCCGTCTGTCAGCTCGCCGCTCCGCCAGGCCTGGTACTCCGCGTACCATGCACGCTTCAGACGGCTCACCACATTCGACGACAGACCCTAGGCAGTCTCTTCCCCCACCAGGGCCGACACCGCCTTGCGCATGTCCCCAGTCGAAATCCCCCGCAAATACAGCCACGGAATCGCCGCGTCCAGACTCGCGCAGCGACGCACATACCGCGGCGCCAATGAGGAATGAAACGGCTCCAGCTTGCCCGAACGTCCGCGCGCCTTCGGCACCGAAACTTCCACCCCGCCGATTCCCGTCAGAATCTCCCGTGCGGGAAGATAGCCGTTGCGAACCACCCGACGACGCCCGTCCGGCAGCCGCTCTTCGCTGAAAGCAGACAGGTATACCTCAAACTCTGCCGCGACAGCGACTTCAACCAGACGTCTGGCGTTGCGGCGCAGCAGGTCGGTCAAGGGATCGGCGGCGACTCCGGCCGCTGGCGCGGACAGGGAAACTACATTATCTTTACTCATGTGCGGTGCGCTCCTCTTGCTGATAAATGGATCGGCAAACCCAATTTCAGCAGAGAACCACCGCACGACTCAACTCATTCGTACACCAGATTCGAGCATAACTCCACATAGCCATGCGAATACGCCATGAACAACTCTAACTTGCGAGTTTCGGCACACCCCGGTGAGGTGTTGCGCGAATGGATGAGAGGCAACGACAAGACTATTGCTGAAACCGCGGTGCTGCTCGGCGCACCCACTTCTCAATTCAACCGTGTGGTCGCGGGCATGGTGCGGCTGGAACAATTGGGCTAAAGTACTGCGGAAGTATGGTCACGCATGCAGGCCGCCTGGGAGGTCGCCGAAGCGCGCGGCGAAGAGGACGCTGCCTGAATTTCCCCGCCGCC
This sequence comes from uncultured Pseudohongiella sp., assembly GCA_951812715.1. Taxonomy (GTDB): domain Bacteria; phylum Pseudomonadota; class Gammaproteobacteria; order Pseudomonadales; family Pseudohongiellaceae; genus UBA9145. The sequence goes on from OX638323.1 coordinate 528,738, forward strand.
ACAAAAAAATCGTGTCTCGGGCAAGGGAATCGATTCTTCTTTCATAGTGAATGTTTCCACAGTATTGGTCTAGCTCCGCGCTAAATCGGTAGGGTCTGTAGGCTCTCCGGAAAGTTTCATTTCAGCACATCTCAATGGTACAGGTGCAATGCCCATCCTGATTCCCGGATAAGGATTGAAGCTGGATAGAGGAGCGGCGCAACCTGCCTGGTGAAAATGGCAAAATGCCTGGTGACGAAACCATCACCCCACAGGTGCGCCGCATGTCCAAGATAATCCCAAACCCGCCAAAAATCGAGATCGACTTTACGGATGCGCGACTGACCGGTCAGGGCGGCTGGGCGCTGCTGGCGCGTGCGGGGCGCGAACTGGACTTGCCGCGGCGTTTATCGGAAGCGGTTCGTCTCAAGCGGCGGGACCGCGGCGCTTCGGACGGCGAGATGCTTTGGAGCCTGGTAGCCTCGCTGTCGGCGGGCAACAGTGCGCTGTCCGATCTGGACGCCCTGCGTGTCGATCCGGTGGGTTGCGAACTGCTGGGGCTGCGGCGGGCGCCGTCCGGTCGTCGGCTGGGCGAATACCTTTCCCGATTCGGCGCCGCTGGGGTGGACGCCTTGCAAGGGGTTGCCCGCGACCTTTCCCGGCAACTGGCGCCGACGGTGGTCGCGCACGAGGTTGGGGAGCGAGGTTATGTGCCGGTGTTTGTGGACGGCAGCGCGATCGAGGTGGACGGGGCGTTGTTCGAAAGCGCGGGCAAGGGCTATGACGGGACGATGCAATACTGGCTGCACGGCGTGTTCGTAGGGCCGTTATGGGTCAGCGGCCGGTTGCATCCGGGCGGCGTGGGGGTGACCCGGGGCTGGCGCGAGCAGTTGGAGTCGGACGTTGCGCCGCTGCTGGCAGACGCCACGCCGGTCTGGGTGTGCGCGGACAACGCGTACTACCAGGGCGACTTCGTACGGTTCTGCGCGGAACGGGGCTGGGATTACTCGGTGAGCGTTACCCACGCCGTATATCGCAGGCCGATTCTGGAGGTGCTGGAGGGTCTGGACGAGTCCGCCTGGGAAGACATCGGAATGGGCGAGTCGGCAACGCGGGTGCGGCACCGACCCGCAAGCTGGAAGACGCAGGACTACGTCGTCGTGCGGCGTCTGTACGACGGTCCGCAACTTCGGCTGACGCCGGCGTATACCGTGATCCTGGTCTCGCGCGACGATCTGGACGTGGCGGAACTGGTGCGGCGGCATCGCGGCAAGCAGGGACACGAAAATGCCTTCAAGGGTCCGCTGATCGATCTGGACCTGCATCACCCGCCCTGTCGTCGGTTCCTGGCCAACCAGGCGTTTTACGCCTGCGGCCAGATCGCCCAGTTGCTGCTGCGCGCCGTGCAATACGAACTGCTCCCCGTCGCGGCCCGCACCCACGGTCTGCGTACGCTGATCCGCCATCTGATCCGCACCGTGGCCAGACTGGTGCATACCGGCAGACGCCGACGTCTGGACTTCGCCAAATCGAACTTCCGCCTCGACTGGCTGCTGTTCGCCACTCGGCAACTCGAATAGCAACAGCGAAGCACGGCGATGCGTGACTTCGGCCGGCAGTGGCGGGCGCCCCGGCGCTCGCAAATCCAGGAATACGGGTCCAAGACCCAAAACCACGGCCAAATCCCGGCAAAATCCGAGAATCTTCCCGTCGATCTCATCGCCGAGGACGACGCCGCGACGAAAAATGGTCGAGACCAGCCTCAATCAGCCTGGGACAACCCTTATCCGGGAATCAGGAAATGCCCAGCGAAAGTAGTTCGACATGCGTAAAATGTATATCTGGCTGAGATTCCTGAGAAGAATCCGGCAACGCTGGTTCAGAGGGTTAAGTCTTACGCAGATGTGACGTTAAAATTATTACGCCCACAGCACAACCGAACGAATACCCGGATATCGCGACGATTTTTTTGACACAACCACGATTTTACGAATTTGATCATGGCAGTCTGCAGTGGCGAGTGCGAATGGAGCAAAAACAGATATCGAACACGGAGAGAGTGCCATGACGCCAAATGCCAGATTTACCGAGTTCATCAAAGACATCACGCCTAGCGAAACAACGATCTCAAACTGTAGCAGCGCCCATACCTCTGTCCGCAAGGCACTGCTCAAAGACAACGAAATCAAGAACAAAGTAGAACGGGTCTTTCTCGGGGGTTCCTACAAGCGCTCGACGGCTATCCGGCCCGCGACGAAGAACGGGTCCACCGAGTGCCCGGATGTCGATCTCTATGTTGTTGTCAAGGGTACTCCCTTGTTTTCCGATCCAGCCGAGTTGATGAATGATCTCTTTGCTGCGTTGAACCGTGCTCGAACCGACCTCGGAATTACATCGATCAAGCGTAATCGCTGTTCGATCGCGCTGTCCATGAACAAGGCCGACCTCGACGTTTCGATTCTGCTCGAACGTCAGAGTGACAATCTTTATCGCATCGGAAATCGGAGTACGGGCGAATGGTATAAGACAAATCCGGAAGAACATACGGACTGGTCCGCGGCTCAGAATTCGCGCTGCTCAGGACGGTTCAATCCAATGGCTCGGATGGTGAAATGGGCACGGCGTCAGAACAAGACCGTGTCCCGCCATCCAAAAAGCTTTGCGCTTGAGACTTTCATAGCGCCGCATATTAGTGAGTCCGAGACGCATTACGGCCAACTCTTTCATGATTGGAGCCAGAGTTTTCTCGATGCTTACGCCAGCAATCGGCTGATTGAGATGTGTCCCTTCCTCGAAGACCCCGCCGTTCCCGGCGGAAATATCTTGTCAGGTGTAACGGACGAAGAATTCTCTGCATACTACGACAAGATCAAAAAGCACCGTGACGATGCCGCCAAAGCGCTTGCGGAAGATGATCAGGACAAGGCGACCGATTATTGGCGGCGAATCTTCGGCGTTCGGTTTCCAAAACCGAAGCAGTCGGGCCAATCAGCTAAGAGTGCCGCTACAGTGATGTCCCCTCTTAGCTTCTCCGATACCGAGGCGGCGCCGAGTGCGCGGCCAGCTAAGTTTGCATAAGTTGATGTGGTGGCTGACCAATCAGTCGCGGTTGCGAGCGGAACGAGAGGCCATCGAAGTTTTGAGTGCTGAATGGTTTCAAAATCCGAACTGGTCAGTCGATAATCAACTCATACTTACCCTTTCATTCGAAATTGTTATCACGCGTGGCCACTATTTTCTCCGGTTGATCTATCACCACACGTTTCCGTCATCGCCGCCAAGCATTGCCCCGGCAGATGGCAAAACGCGTTTGTCAGGCCATCAATACAGTGACGGTGGTGATCTTTGTCTCGAAATACGCAACGACAATTGGACGCCTGACGTAACCGGCGCGATGATGATCGAAAGCGCCAAGCGACTCCTTGATGCCGAAACGCCAGGTGATGACGGTGCGCTGGTACACGCTCCATCGGCTCATGATTTTCCGGAAAATCTGTCTCTCCGATCCGATCAATTACGCTTCTATGTCAGTCCGTCTACGCGTCGCGTAATGACGGATAAAAATGTTGATGGCCTACCGATTGAGGTCGGAATTGAATCCTACAACGGTAAGACCCATATTGCGCATATTCTTACGATCAGCGCAGGAGGAAGTGGGAACAAGCAACACCTCGCGCCCGAGGTGATTAGAGAAACCTGCCCAGTTTACGACGGTTTTGTGTTTGAGACGGAAGTTTCGACGCAATCACTCACACAGTTCAAGACACTTAGGGCTTTGAGCGATCTGCTTGGTGATCGGTTTGAACTAAAACTCGACTCTACTTGGGTGGTTGTGCTCCGTGGATTGGAGGGTGATCTAAAACTACTATGTCATTTCAAGGATGGCGAAGACCTTGTGAGCTTTACCACCGTCGTTGCACCTTTCGATGGCAACCGGTCTGGGATAGTTCCAGCAGACATTAATGACAAAAAAGTAGGAATCGTAGGTCTCGGTTCGCTCGGTTCTAAAATCGCGGTTTCGCTCGTGCGATCAGGCGTGCGCAAGTTTGAATTGGTTGATGGCGATATACTGCATACGGGCAATCTGGAGCGCCATGACGGGGATTGGAGGGATGTCGGACGCCATAAAGTCGATTTGACCGCACATCGGCTTCGACTTATTCGTTCTGACGTCGAGACCGGTGTATGGAAAAGTGCCATTGGCGCTCAGATCTCATCCCAGGAAGCGTCGAATGTGAGCTTTGTACTTGCCTCTTGCGATCTAATTGTCGACGCTACTGCTAATCCAGAAGTATTCAACTACGTTGCCGGCCTTGCTCTGCACCACAATCGTTCGCTGATCTGGGGAGCGGTCTACGCCGGCGGCATCGGTGGCGAGGTCGCGCGGGCGCGGATCAATAAGGACCCATCGCCCTACGATATCCGCACGGTAATCAACCAATATTATGAGACCAGCGACGAGACCCCGCCAATAGCAACTGGGCGCGGTTATGATGGCTCAGTAGGCGAAGCATTGCCCTTACAGGCAACTGATGCGGACGTTTCTGTAGTTGCTGCGCAAATTTCAGCCTTAGCGCTTGATGCGCTGACCGATGTCGAGCCATCGAATTTTGACGAACACGCGTATCTCATAGGGCTCAAGTCAGGCTGGTTGTTCAGCGGACCGTTTGATGTTCGCCCTATCGTCGTCGACGCGCCAGTCCGCAACGCTGCGCTGTTGAGTTCTGAAACCGATATAGAGTCTGAATTCATTCAATCCTTGTTCCAGAGTGCAAACAGTGAGACTTCGGATACCGACACCAATAATTGAAAGATGGATGGCTGATCTCAATCGGGCCAGGCACAAAGAGATCGGCGGTGTGCTTTTCGGAGAGCAAATCGCAGAAGGAGATTTTCGCATCGTTGAGACTACGCGCCAGCGTTTTTTCGGTGGGACAGCAACGACATTCAAACGACGCGGCGGCATGGCGCGCAAGGAAATCCTGGCCCTGCATGAAAAGTTCGGTGGCGATCCCAACCGATTCAATTATCTTGGCGAGTGGCATTCTCATCCCAATGCGCCAGCAAGGCCGAGTTTCCAAGACGAAACCACTATGCACAACTTGCTCGCAGATCAGAGCGGGGTAGTAAATTTTTTAGTGCTGATTATCGTTAAGCTCGACGAGCAGGCGCAATTACATATTGGCGCGAGGACCTATCTTGCATCCGGTCACAATCTGGATTGTAAAATTGAAATCGAGGCTGCCAAGATCAATGCGGCTAATGAAGTGACAATCGATAAAGAGGAAAAATAATGGGCGAATGGTCACTAAAGGATATTCTGTCGGGACTGCACGACGATATACAGCAGCGCCTCGAAACGATCCGTAAAACGATGGCACACCCCGGAACTAAGGGCGATGCAAGCGAAGGCGTATGGAACCAATTGTTTAACGAGTATCTTCCGGCTCGCTATAGGTCTGATAAGGCACACGTCGTCGACAGCGAAGGAACGTTTAGTCAACAGATTGATGTGGTTATATACGATCGTCAGTATTCCCCATTCATTTTTCGTTATGAGGGACAAATTATCATTCCGGCGGAAAGTGTCTACGCTGTGTTTGAAGCAAAGCAGGTGGCCAATCTCGCCCATGTGAATTACGCACAAGAAAAGGTGCGGAGTGTGCGGCAATTACGACGTACAAGTTTGCCGATCCCGCACGCGGGAGGAACCTATCCTGCAAAACCATTGATCCCCATTTATGGAGGCCTCTTGACGGTTGATAGCGATTGGAACCCACCCCTTGGCGATAGCCTACTCAATGCTCTGAAACAGGGGCAGGGAGAGGATAAACTAGACTTTGGTTGCATCGCCAAGCACGGATACTTTCATACGGAAGAAGACTCGAAAGAATACGCCATTCGTACCGGTTGTAAGCCGGCAACGGCGTTTCTATTCACTCTACTCTCACACCTTCAGTTCAGTGGTACAGTGCCGATGATTGACATTCACGCATACTCAAGCTGGCTGATCGAGTAGGCATCCTCGACAGCGTGTTGCCAAATTCGAAAAACTAAATTCTCATTAGTTATTGGCTCGCATTACGGCCAATCTACATATGTTCTCCAAACGGGTCGGGCAGTGCATTTACGATAGCGACCGTTTCGACGCTGACGTGGACTATGCGTTCTATGGCGGCAACAAGGTCGCGGGGGTCTTCGAACCAGGCGTTTGGGTCATTCACGATGCCACTTTGTTTGTCAGTCTTGATGTGATATCGGTCGATGAACCAGCCGAGTGGCGTACGCCCGTTCACTTCGTAAAGATGAGCCTGCTCCGGTATGCCCGCTAGTGTCACCATGTTATTGATTTTCAGTCGATCATTTTCGGCGTCACCATTATGCAATTTCATTTTCGATGTCCCCAGCCGAAAGTCATTCGCTACCAACGATTTTCCGCTGTTGGCAATAATTTCAAGGGAGTAGCGCTCACAGGTATCGTAGTTCAGATGGAGGTTCGCGAGTTTTGTTCCTGCTTCTGCGAAAGCGTGGAAATCTGGCGCCATTGGTACGCGAGGCAACTCTTTTGCTAGATCGTTGGTGAAACGCTCGCGGTATTCTGGAGCGTGGAGGATACCGTACACATAGTCGAAGATTGCATCCTTGCTGATTTTATCATCTCCATAGTGTGACTGAAATTCAGCCAAGGCTGAGTCAGTTATGTTGTCGACCGGGACAAGTTCGGTTTCAGCATCGTCAAAGATACCCCCTGTGGGCGGGGTAGACCCAGCGGGGGAAGCACTGTCCAAATTCAAGGAAATGGAGGTCTGGTATGTGATCTGTGACAAGCGCCGAGAATGGCTTGGTTGCGCTCTTGCCTGGGACGCAGATGGCGCGATTTGTGCCTCGTACCGGTAGCGGGGAAAGCACTGACCCTTTGACACCAGTTCCAGATCGGGCAATGTGTCGACCATGAGAACGCAAAACGGCTTGACGGAGCCCACTCCTGGGAGACAGATCGCCCTGTTTTGTGAACAAATGTTCTGTCTGTGGCCTGTGTGTGTGTGTGTGTGTGTGTGTGTGTGTGTGTGTGCAATATTCGCGCCAATATTGGAAGCATTGGATGGAAAGATTCCATCTTGCTGATACTTCCTTTGAATTAGGGCATATTCCAAATAGCAATGCTGTTTGACGAATGGTCGATACTGAGTCAAAACCACGTTTTCTTTAGAAAATTCAATCCGTCTGCTTCGGCAAAGGTTGCTTTTGAGTTCGCTGTCCCACCTGACCGCTGACGAATGGCTGCGTGTGACATCATCGGTAGTGTACTTAGGATGCATTTCTCGAACTTCAACTGCATCCATGTACTCATCCACCATTCGGCGAGCAGTCTCAGCGCATTCATCGTGAGAAAAGTTGTAGAGATATGCGTCTCGACCAGTCTTGCATCCATTGCTGAACAATCGAAATATCGCATTCTGAGACTTGCCTGCCTTGGCAGCTTTGGTTCCCAGCGGATAGAGCGTTTGAAACGCTTCATCGCGCTGGTTCACCCAATCGTGGTGTTGGTCGGGATTGATCTCTTCCCAGTCATCGATGCCGGCAACCGATCCCCAATCTCGCAACATCTTTAATTTTTCTTCGCGAGTGAGGTAGTCGCCAATGTCGCTGTATTGAATACGGCAGCCCTCGTGCGCCGCGTCCGGATTCTTTGCGAGGATTGTTATGGCAACCAGCGCACGAGAACCTTGGCCAAAAACTTTGCCGCCTTCGCGGCGCGAGCGCTCGCCCTGTGTTCGTTGATTCCCGCGAAGATTCAAGACGTAAATCGAAGTGAATTCCTCAACCAGACATGCACGGATACCGGAATCTGCATTGCCGTCAATCCAGGATCCATTGGTCACAAAGGCAACAACGCCCTGATCGCCGATGCGATCCGAAGCCCAGCGAATTGCCAGCTTGTAGGTGTCATACAAGCTGTTTTTGTTAGTGCTTTCGGACCGCGCAGCAAATGTCTGCGCTATACGATTTTCCAACTCAGGGTAGTCCACGTTTGGGTTTTCGTCAGCAGAGCTGCTCTGCCCCGCCGACCACGGCGGATTGCCCACAATTACCTGAATCGGTGCTTCTTGCTGACGCTTGGCACGCTTGCTGTTGTCCGGCAACCAGTCATGCGGGAACACACGGTCAGAAATCAAGTTGAACGTGTCTGTGAGGACAATTCCATTGAATGGTTCGTAGTCTCCATTCGTGCGACCACGGAAGGCTTCCTCGATATGGATGGCGGCGATATAGTAGGCAAGTAGAACCAGTTCGTTGGCATGGAATTCTTTTCTATACTTCCTGGGCAGGTCTTTTTCTTGAATCAGTTTGGACTGTAACAACCGGACGAGAAAAATACCCGTTCCGGTAAACGGGTCCAGAACGTGTACATCCTCGTCTGTGAGCCCACGACCGAATTCATACTTGAGGACGGCATCGGCGCTGTTCAAAATAAAATCAACGATCTCGGTCGGGGTGTAGACAATACCCAGCCTGTTGGCATCTTTCTTGAGCGCAGTGGCGAAGAATTTCTCGTACAGTTCCATTAGTACCCGCTGTCTGGCTTCCGGATTGTCGAGACCCCGGGCGCGCATGCGGACGCTCTCGTAAAATCCCTCCAGATCGCGCACTTCATTCTCAAGACCAAATTCGGCAAAGTCGTCTTGCAACCGGTCAAGCGCCCGGGCAACTGGGTTGCCGGTGGCAAAATTGTAGTTTTCGAAAAGCGCCTCGAATACTGGCTCGGTGATAATGTGTTGCGCCATCATGTCAATGGCATTGCCCAACGTGAGCGAATCGTTGATCGAAGTTTGCAGTTCTTTGTGGAAATCATCGAACCACTCACGCAGAGCCTGATTATCTGAGCTATCAAGTAATGTGCGGATTCTGAGCACCAGGCGGGAGTAAATATCGGCAACATCTTTTGCCCATGACTCCCAATATTTTCGATCACCGCATTTGTCGACGATCTTGGCATAGATGGCCCCCGCTGGAATATCCAGTGGTGGCAGCGCAAGCGGGATATCAGGATCGATTTCATCAATGAGAATGATGCGGTTTGGCTTGGACTTGTTCAGATCAATCTGATTGATTTCGACATCAAATCGGTCGTCATGGGCGCGAAGCGCTCGCAGCACCGACCACACGGTTGAGAAGTATTCGTTCTTGTCCAGCGCCTTGTCGGGTTCGATGTCAGGCGGCACCGCGACAGGGAGGATGATGTAACCATAGTCTTTTCCTTCCGCCTTACGCATCGTTCGTCCGACCGCCTGAACAATATCCACGTGGCTGCTGCGAGATTCCATGAAGATGACTGCATCGAGAGCCGGAACGTCGATTCCTTCCGAAAGGCAGCGGGCATTGGTAAGAATATGGGACTTGTCGCTGGCGTCATGCTTGAGCCAATCGATTTCGCGCTTGCGATTCAAGGCGTTCTGCTGACCGTCCACGTGCCGGGCTTCGCATCGAAGATGATTAATCTTGTTTTCATCCGGCAAGGACTCAAGCTGCCTGTCGATTTCTGACCCCCAGTACCGCGCGAGCCGTTTGGAGGACAATACACGATTGACGAATGCGATCGCGCGACGTAGAGGGCGGACTTCGTGTTGGGAGCGATCGAGATTTTCAGGGTTCTGCATGGCCCGCCAGACGCCAACCAGCTTGGTAACGTCGTTGAGGGAAAGCTCGGTCGAGAGGCCTTCGGATTGCACGGCTGGCAGTTCGGAAATTGTAAGGATTACCACCTTGTAGTCTGAAAGAAGATCGCTTTTTACGGCGGTAGAAAAAGTAAGCCGGTGAAATTCTGGGCCGTACTTTGAGGGGTCATCCATCGAGAACACATCGATACGATGTGACGAGGCCTTTTTCTTTGTACTTTCGGTATAGAGCCTCGGCGTGGCAGTCATGTAGAGCCGCTTTCGAGCACGAATTCGAATCTGATCATGAACGAGCAGGAAGTGTGATGTCTCATCATCGGGCCGGTCGATACCGGTTGTGCGGTGGGCCTCATCGCATAGCACAAGATCAAATTCCGGGGCGCCTATGTCTTGCGCGCGCTCAACAAGCGGAAGCGAATGATAGGTGCTGAACACTACAGTCATCGCCTCGGTGTTTTCGGCGGCCAGGGCCGCGGAGATCTTGTCGGGGTCCGTCGTAACAGGAATTTCGAGTTCTTGTAGTGTAGCGTCCTCATCGGTCCTGCCAGCCCTGGTGTCTGAACAGATGCCAATATAGGCATGATTGATGGATTTCTGTTCTGCCCATTCGCGCATGGATTGCTGAAACAGTGAAATGGATGGAACCAGGAACAGTACGCGTCCGCCCGCGCCGACCGATTCTTCGGCTATTCGAAGAGAGGTGAAGGTCTTGCCCGTGCCGCAGGCCATAATGAGCTTGCCGCGGTTACTTTCGGAGAATCCGTTAAGAACGTCGTCGAGCGCTGCTTTCTGGTGGTCACGCAACTTGAAAATCGTTGGGCGGTAATCCAGCGACTCCGGTTCGTCGAGCATAAGATCTGGCCAACTGATAGGCCGGCTGGCCAGATCATTGAAATGCAGGACGCTGCAAGGGGGCTCTTGATTATCGATGGTCTTGGAAACATTCGGTCCCCATTCAGCACCGGTGTCTATGAGCATACGGGCAGTGAATGGGCTGCGAGAAGACTCCGCCAGAAATGAGTTTATGGCAGACTTCTTGATTGTTGTGGTGGGAGCATGAAACTTGCACTGAATCGCGCAGTAACCGCCATCACGCTCTTCCGCAACGAGATCGATGCCAATATCTCGCCCATCATGGCCGTTGCGGTCGCGAGCCCAGTCAGACCAGAGCAGGACATTGCTGAATCTCGTCTTGTAGACCGGATCCTGCTCCAGATAAGTTTTCATGAGTCGCTCGAATTGGCGACCTTTTGCAAAAAGTGATTCCGCGTTGCTCTCAATCTGATCAAGTACACACTGAAAGGCGATCATGGGGAGCAATTCCTTGTTTTGATAGTTGTAGGCACAGTGCCCCTGATGGGCGTGGGTATATTACCCCATGTACAGGAAAAGAATTGCCCGCTAGCAGTTTGAATTACGCCGGATTGACATTTGCTTCCAGTCTTGAAGAAATCCCATGCTCTCAGGATCAACCAGCGGATTGCTTTCAACTAGCGAAAACAAGTGCTCGCTCCAGTCATTCCCCGGCGAGGCAGTAGGCATCAAGAAATCGAGCACTATCAAAGTACAGTAACTCCTGAGGCGACCTGCGACCGCGGACGCGCCAAGCTCATTAGGTTGCTTCGAAATGGACATGGTGACCGTAAAAAGTTTGTTCCAGAGGCGGCCAAGGTGTGCGCAAATGTTACGAACATAGCTGATGTGGTGAGAAAATGACTTGAAGATCCTTTCGCCTAACCCGTAAGGCTCGACTATTGCCTTGCGGTCGGCGCAAGGTGGGTGTCCCATCGTTTATTGATCGAGCGATGTCTCTTCTACTTTGTCGGTCAGCCCTTTTTCTGAGGCAGGAAAAATCCGCTCCTCAAGCCGTCAATGTGTTCGGAAAGCTCGGAAGGAATGCTCTGCCACAATGGGTCCAGGATGAATTGCGCACCTTCGCGACGGGCAAGTTTGGCTGCAGGCACGAAGTCCGAGTCCCCGGATACAAGAATGATGGTGTTCGCCTGACCCTTGAGGGTGATTGTCGCGATATCCAGACCGATTCTCATGTCGACACCCTTTTGACGCAGAGCAAGAGCAAAATCATCGTCGATCAGGTCCGCTGGTTCTCTATTTCCCGCGAGGAGGTCTTTCCGTGCTCGCTCTCGCAATACCCAAGTGCGGTTGCCGTCCCTGTGGACCTCGCCCAACCGCACGGCGACATTGGGTGAGGAGCGCAGTTCGTCGAACAACTTCCTGCGAAACTTCGCCTGATCTGTTCTGGAATAGTCTACGGGACGCATGCGCACAGCGGTGTGACCTTTGCGATCATAGGGCCTCGCATCGTAGTAGAATGTGCGGTAAAGGAGGCCGAGCGGATTTGGCGTTTCGTAAGTCTCGTTCAATTGGCGCAAGTGGCCCCGAACAAGTTGCTCGACCGATTTCGCTACGTCAACGGCATCTGAAGCGTCCACATCGGGTCGAACCGAAGGAAGTCTTTTCAGGAAATAGCTGCCGTCAATGAGGATTGCCGCCTTGGCCACGAATCATGCCTGCTTTCAAATGAAAAAGCCCCAAGGGCTCGGCCTCACTTTCGATTGCCAGCCCAGAAGGGGTGGAAGTGGGGCTTACTGCCGAGGGGCGGATTATTTGAAAACGTAACATCCGTTTTCAGGGAAGTCAATTTCGCCAACCAATTTCTGTAGAGAGCACATAATCTGTCCGGTCTTGTAGCACAAGGTCTGTCCGGTTCTCATCGAATGCGGGAGGAAGCATCTGATGAGACGAACAGCCTGGTTGCAGGAGACGCGAATGGAACGTTTTGAGGAAGCCTTTGGGGCGTGGACGGAGAGTCGGCTGACGCAGGAAGAAGCTGCGCGGCTGCGTGGGGTGTGTGAGCGCACGTTTCGGCGCTGGATAGATCGGTATGAGGAAGCGGGCCTGGACGGATTGATCGACAAGCGCTTGTCGCAAGCATCGAGCCGTCGCGCGCCGGTCGACGAAGTGATGGGGTTGGTGGATCGTTACCGGAACCGTCACCGGGGTTGGAACGTGCGTCATTTTCATGCCTGGTACCGGCGCGATGGCGGGAAGCGCAGCTACACCTGGGTGAAGAACGCCTTGCAGGCAGCGGGCCTGGTGGCGCGGGCGCCGCGCCGCGGAGCGCATCGCAAGCGGCGGGAGCCGGCGCCGTGGCCGGGCATGCTGTTGCACCAGGATGGCAGTCGCCTTTAATGGGCGCCGGGTCGGATGTGGGATCTGATCGTGACCATGGACGACGCCACGAACGCGCATTACTCGATGTTCTTTTGCGAGGAGGAAGGTACGTGAAGCAGCTTTCGCGGCATCCGCGAGGTGATTGATGCGCGCGGTCTGTTCTGTTCGCTGTATACCGACCGCGACAGTCACTACTGGCACACGCCGACGGCGGGCGGCAAAGTGGACAAGGGCAATCCGACGCAGTTTGGACGGGCGATGAGGCAGTTGGGCATCGAGATGATTCCGGCGTACTCGCCGGAGGCGCGGGGCCGTTCGGAGCGAGCGTTCAAGACGCACCAGGACCGACTGGTGAAGGAGTTGGCGCTGGCGGGGGTCGCGGAGATGGAAGCGGCGAACCGGTACTTGCGGGAGACGTACCTGCAGGCCTTCAACGCGGAGTTTGCGCGGCCGCCGCGGGAGGAAGGGTCCGCCTTCGTGGCCTGCGGCGACGCCGATCGGCTGGACGAGATCCTGTGCGAGCACCATGAGCGGGTCGTCGGGCACGACAACTGCTTACGCTTTCGTCGAAAGGTGCTGCAGATTCCGCCGGATCGGTACCGTTGTCACTATGTGAAGGCGACAGTCAAGGTCTTGCAGTATCTGGATGGGTGCGTTGCGATCCGCCACGGCCCGCGCAAACTGGCGCGATACGACTCCCAGGGGAAACTATTGACGGAGAATTTACGGACCGCCGCGTAGGAACGCGGCGGCGGCCGGCGTCTGGGGGGCCTTTCCGGGCTACGCCCTCCAAGGCCCCTCAGACGCCAAAAACAAACCGGACAGATCATTTGCTACAGAACCGGACATTTCTATTTGCTCTTAACACACATGGCGCGCCAGCCTTCAGCAGGCAGCGTCTCCCGGTTCTGCGTCATACCGCCTGAATTCCGCACTGGCGTAGTGGCTCCAGCCGCCTGATTCGTCGGCGTAAATCAGAAATACCGGCTGGCCGGCGCTGCCGGCAAAAGCGCGGGCGGCGTCCAGGCCCAGCACCATGAGGCCGGTGGCCAGGGCGTCGGCACGGGCGGCCGAAGGGTCGATAACGTAGGCCGCGGCGAGTTCGTGCCGAATCGGCCGGCCATTGCGCGGGTCGATCTGATGAGAATAGCGCTCGCCGCCGAGTTCGAAGAAGTTGCGGTAATCGCCGGACCCGGCGACGCCAAAATTTTCGCCGCGGTTGCTGATTGTCGTGAAGACGTCGAATGTCTCGGCAGCGGGCGTTTCCAGCGCCGCCAGCCAGCTTTGAAAGCCCGGCTTGCGGCCGCCGATCCTGAGCTCGCCGCCGATTTCGAGGAAGTAATCGTCCAGGCTCCTTGCTTCCAGCAGGTCGGCCATCCGGTCCACCGCGTAGCCTTTGGCGACCGCGCTCAAATCGATGTAGACGTCGGCCAGTCGGGTTGCGGTAGCTGCGGATTCGTCGAGCGCGAACTGGTCCATTCCCGTGCGGGCCAGCGCTTGCTCGATCTCATCCCCGCCGGGAATTCGCGGACCCGCGGCAGTTACGTCGCGCGGCCCGAAGCCCCAGAGATTGACCAGGGCGCCCGCTGTCACGTCGAAGGCGCCGCCGGTAAGAGATGAGATTTCTCGCGACAGGCGCAAGACCTCGAGCAGTTCGTCGGATACGGACAGTGCGGCGCCAACAGGCTGGACGTTCAGGCGGGACAGTTCCGACTCCGCGGCCCAGGTAGAAAACACACGCCGGTCGAGGCGTTCGAGCAGGGATTCGATTTCGGCAGGAATTTCGGCAGCGTCGCCCCGCCAGGGCGGGACCACCCATTGCGCCGACCAGGACGTGCCCATGGTAAGGCCCGAGGCCTGCCGGATCGTTCCCGAGCCGGCGAACCAGACAAGCCCGAGCCCGAGCAATACCGCCCAGACGCCGCCGAAAGCAATCAGTCGCGGGAACACAGGCGGGTTCCCGTGGCGTTCACGCCGAAGCTTTTTCCCGCGGATAGTTCCGGTAGAGAATGCCGGCCATCTTGTACACGGTGCGGACCACCTGGGCGCAATAGCCGAACTCGTTGTCGTACCAGAGATAGAGCACGCAATTCCTGCCGCTGGCGACGGTGGCGATCGCGTCGACGATGGCCGCTTCCCGGGTGCCGACGAAATCGCTGGAAACGGCGTCTTCGGACTGGGTAAAACTGATCTGGTTCTGCAGGTTCGAATGCAGGGCGATCTGGCGCAGGAACTCGTTCAGTTCCTCCCGGCTCGTTTCCCGGTCGAGGGTCAGATTCATGATCGCCATGGAAACGTTGGGCACCGGAACGCGAATCGCGTTCGCGGTCAACTTGCCCTCAAGCTCGGGAATGGCCTTGACCGCGGCCTTGGCCGCGCCGGTCTCGGTCAACACCATGTTCATCGCCGCGCCGCGCCCCCGGCGGGCGCCCTTGTGATAGTTGTCGATCAGATTCTGATCGTTGGTGTAGGCGTGCACGGTCTCGATATGCCCGCGTTCGATACCGAACTCGTCCTGTACCACCTTGAGCACGGGTACGACCGCGTTTGTCGTGCAGGAGGCGGCGGTAACAATCTTGTCTTCGGCTTCTATCAGATCGTCATTGATACCGTAGACGATGTTTTTCAGGTCGCCCTTACCGGGCGCGGTCAGCAAAACCTTGCTCACGCCTCTGGATTGCAGATGCAACGACAGGCCTGCCTCGTCGCGCCACTTGCCGGTGTTATCGATGATCAAGGCATCGTCGATACCGTAGTGGGTGTAGTCGATCTCATCCGGAGAATTCGCATAGATCACCTTAATGACATTACCGTTGGCAATCAGGGCCTTGCGTTCCTCATCGACGCGCAATGTCCCCTGAAAGGCGCCATGCACCGAATCGGCGGTGAACAGATTAGCGCGCTTGACCAGGTCTCCTTCCCCGCCGGGCCGCACCACGATGGCTTTCAGGCGCATGTCCTCACCGGTGCTGGTGCGTTCGAGCAAGAGCCGGGCGCAAAGCCGTCCGATGCGGCCGAAGCCATATAGCACAACGTCCTGGGAGTGATCGGAGGGACGCTGGCGGATGCCGTCGAGATAGCTCAGTTCCCTGCGTACAAATACGTCCGGGGATATCGCGTCGGGATTCTTTGCCTCGAGTTCCATGTAGCGCACGGTGAGCTTGCCAAGGTCGATGCGCGCATGCCAGAGATCGAGTTTGGCCATCGCCATCAGAATGGGATGAGATTCAAACTCCGACATTTCATTGCGCTCGACCTGCCGTACGAAGCGATGCGATTTCATGATGAAAGTGACGGAACGGTTATGCAGCGGCCGGCCATAAATATAGACGCCTACATTGCGCTGGCTGAACAGCCGGCCAATGACGGGAATCATTTCCTGCACCAGCGATTCGCGCTGCTTCCAGTCGGTGAAGTAATCGTCAACCTTGGGGCGCTGGGATTTGGCGAGCTTTGGTTTCTTGCCGCGGGCCCGCGTTCTGGCTGGCTTCGCGGGCTGGCTTTCGGCAACCGCTTCGGAACGTTCTGCTACTTTGGGCTGATCCACCTGGGTCTCCGATCCGGGACTCGTGAAAGCGCAGTATTATCCAAGTTAAGTGGGCACGGCGCAACGAAAGCGGGCCCGCGCGCTCAACCAGGCGCCGGAAGACCGGATCTCGCCGAACGCCGACCCGCCCGCGCATGGCCGGACATTTACGGCTGGGTTACAATCCGCGGCCCCTCGCTTTCGCGGTAGCCTGCAATGTCCAAACTCCATGGCTGAAGTTTTCAATCCGCCCCTGCCAGCCGGCGCGGGAGCCGCCAGTTACTGGCCGATCCGGCAGGATTCCGCCAATAGTCTGGCTCTGGCCGCGGCGGTGCGGCGCGCCGCAGGGCCCCTGCTCGCGGTATGTGAAGACTCCGAAGCGGCCGAGCGGCTGTTGCGGGAGTTGCGGTACTACCTGTCGCGGCATGAGGAGTTTCCGGTTCTCAGCCTGCCGGATTGGGAAACCCTGCCCTACGAGAATTTCTCACCGCACCAGGATATCGTTTCCCAGCGTCTGACCACCTTGCATCAGCTACCGCTGTTGAAAAAGGGCATTCTCGTCGTTCCGATCTCGGGTCTGATGTTGCGCCTGCCGCCGCGTGGTTACGTAGCCGCCAACAGTCTCGATCTGCGAGTGGGCCAGCGGCTTTCCATCGAGGACCTGCGCGAGCAACTGGTTGCTGCCGGCTACACCGCGGTCAAGACTGTGCTTGATCACGCCGAATTCGCCGTGCGCGGTTCGGTGGTGGATCTCTTCCCCATGGGCAGCATGGAACCGATCAGGGTCGACTTGTTCGACGAGGAAATCGAAACCCTGCGCACGTTCGATCCCGAAACTCAGCGTACGCGGAATCAGGTTCATGATATCCGCCTGCTGCCGGGCCGAGAGTATCCACTGGATGAGGCCGCGATCGGCGGCTTCCGCGGCCGCTTCCGGGAACGCTTCGACGTCGATCCCCGGCAATGCCCGATTTATCGGGACGTAAGCGACGGTATCGCCTCTCCGGGCCTGGAGTATTATCTGCCGCTGTTCTTCGACGAGTTGCATACGCTGTTCGATTACCTGCCGGTACGTTCTCTCGTTGTCCAGGTCGGAGACATCCACAATGCCGGCGAAGATTTCCGGCGTGAAGTGGCGAACCGCCACCGGGACCGCAACTTCGACAGCCGCCGGCCGATTCTCGAGCCCGACGAGATCTTCCTGCCGGTAAACCAGGTACTGGCCGAACTCAAGCAATACCCCCGCATTCGCATGACCGCGTCCGCCCGAGAGGTTTTTCGCCTGCGGCAACTCCCTGATCTGGCGATGAATCCCAGATCGCAAAGACCTTTGCAGGCATTGAGCGATTTCATCGCCGGTTGCGATTCGCGCGTGCTGTTCTGCGCGGAAAGTCCCGGCCGCCGGGAACACCTGCAACAGTTGCTCGGCCGGATCGGATTGCGTCCGGCGGCGTTCGACCACTGGGATAAATTTATTGCAGCGGACGCACAGAACGGCATAACCGTGGCGCCGATCGACCGCGGGCTCTGGCTCGACCGGGAGCGGCTCGTACTCATTACCGAAGAGATGCTGTTCGGCAACCGCGTGGCGCAACGGCGGCGCAGAAGGCCGTCCGAGCAGCATCCCGATCTCGTCCTGAAAGACCTGTCGGAACTGCATCTCGACGATGCCGTCGTTCATGTCGAACACGGAGTCGGCAGGTATCGCGGCCTGACCACGATTACCACCGATGGGCAGAACGCCGAATTTCTGACGATCGAATACGCCGGGCAGTCGAAATTGTATGTGCCGGTGACCGATCTGCATCTCGTCGGCCGGTTCAGCGGCATGAGCCAGGACGATGCGCCCTTGCACACCCTCGGCACGGAGCAATGGCAGCGCGCGAAACGGAAAGCGGCCGAGAAGATTCGCGATGTGGCCGCCGAGTTGCTGGAGATTCACGCCCGCCGGGAAGCGGGCAAGGGATTCGCCTATCGCAGCGAGGCGCCCGAATACGATCGCTTCGCGGCCGGATTCCCGTTCGAGGAAACCGCCGATCAACAGACCGCAATCGACGCGGTCATCGCCGACATGGGTTCGCAAAGGCCAATGGACCGGCTGGTCTGCGGCGACGTCGGATTCGGCAAGACCGAAGTCGCCATGCGGGCCGCTTTCATCGCCGTGATGAACGGCCGCCAGGCCGCGGTGCTGGTGCCGACGACCTTGCTGGCGCAGCAGCATTTCGAAAACTTTCGCGACCGCTTCAGCGACTGGCCGCATACGGTGGAGGTCATCTCCCGCTTCAAGACCCAGGCCGAACAGGCGGAAATACTCGAGCGCGTAAAATCCGGCGGTATCGACATCCTCATCGGCACCCACAGTCTGCTGACCGCGAAGATCAACTACGGCAAACTCGGCCTGCTCATCATCGACGAAGAACACCGCTTCGGCGTGCGGCAAAAGGACAGGCTGAAATCCCTGCGCGCCAGCGTCGATATTCTCACGCTCACCGCGACGCCGATTCCGCGGACGCTCAACATGGCTCTGGCGGGCATGCGCGACCTGTCGCTCATCGTCACGCCGCCGGCGAAGCGCCTTTCGATCCGCACTTTCGTTCGCGAACACGAAGACGCCATTGTCAGGGAAGCGATCAGCCGAGAACTGTTGCGCGGCGGCCAGGTATTCTATCTGCACAACGAAGTGCGCAGTATGGAGCGCGCATTGCAGCATCTTGCCGATATCGTGCCCCAGGCGCGGCTCGCCATGGCGCACGGACAAATGCCGGAACGCCAACTCGAGAAAGTCATGGCCGACTTCTATCACAAGCGCTACAACGTGCTCGTCTGTTCAACCATTATCGAAACCGGCATCGACATTCCCAGCGCCAACACCATCATCATTCATCGCGCCGACAAGTTCGGCCTCGCCCAGTTGCACCAGTTGCGCGGCCGTGTCGGCCGTTCGCATCACCAGGCCTACGCCTATCTGCTGACGCCGGAGCGGCGGGCGCTCAAGGCCGACGCCCGCAAACGCATCGACGCGATCGAGACCGCCACCGAACTCGGGGCGGGTTTTACCCTGGCTTCCCATGACCTGGAAATACGCGGCGCGGGTGAATTGCTCGGAGACGAACAAAGCGGCCATATGCAGAAGATCGGCTACACGCTGTACATGGAAATGCTGATGGATGCTGTGCGGGCGATACGCGAGGGAAGAATGCCGAGCAGCAGCCCCGAGCTCGAAGGCGCGGTGGATATCAGTCTGCGCGTTCCGGCGCTGATTCCGGACGATTACCTGCCGGACGTGCATACCCGGCTGATCATGTACAAACGCATCGCTTCCTGCCGCGGCAAGGAAGAGCTGGACGAATTGCAGGTGGAAATGATTGACCGCTTCGGACTGTTGCCGCCGCCGCTGAAATCAATGTTCCGCTTGAGTGAACTGAAATTGCGCGCCCGCGATTTCGGTATCCGCAAGATTGATGCTAATGTTTCCGGCGGACGCATTGAATTCGCCGAATCCGCCCGGGTAGATGCGGCAGCCATCGTGCGTTTGATCGAATCCGAACCGGCGAATTTCGCCCTGGGCGGAGTGAACCAGTTGCGAATCAAGACCGGATTCCGCGATGCCGCCGACAAGCTCGGTTATATCAACGATCTGCTCGACCGCATCGCTTCCAGGGAGTCGGCCGTTGCACAAACAGCCTGAGACCATGAGACAAACCGCCGTCGCAAACCACTCCCCCTCCCGGGGAGTCAAATCCGCGCGGCGGATTTGGTGGGGACGAGTCGTTCGGGCCGCAAGAAGCTGCATTGCCCTGCTCGCCGCTACATTCGTCTGGGCCCATGCCGGCCTCGCCGAAGCACAGGGTTTCCAACGCTGGTTTCAGGTCGAGATGACGATTTTCAGCAATGAGTCCGGCGCCGACCGCGAACGGGAATTCTGGGACGCGGCCAACGCGGAATTGTCTTATCCGCCGGATATGGTCCGCTTGGGTCGATTGACCGATCTGCTGTTTCTCGATTGGCTGGCCTCCGAACCCGCTACCGACCCGCTTGCGCCGGAGCTCGAACGGCTGCGCGACACGGGCCCCTTTCACGCCCGCGAAGCAAGCGGTTTCCGTTTTCCCGACTTGCAGCGGGATCCGTTTCTGGAGTTGCCGGCGACCTACAGCGATTTCCGCCAGACTAACCAGGCCATCGAGCGGGCTGGTCAATATCGCGTACTGTATGACACTGTCTGGCGCCAGCCGGTGGGAGAAGAAGGCGCGGAGACGCCGGTTCTTGTCGCCGGCGGCGGCCGTTACGGCGCCTTGACGGAATTGCAGGGCTCGGTAGCGCTGTATTTCAATGCGAACCGGGACCGGGTGATTTTCAGCGCCGACCTGTGGCTTGTGGAATTTGGCGGAGCGACGGACGGGGGCGAATGGTCGTTACCACCGTTGCCGGAAGAATTCAGGGAAAACGCCGGCAATTCGGCGGCTGCGGCGATCAGCCGCGTTTTTACCATGCGCCAGCAACGCGAATTGCGCAGCGGCGAATTTCACTATCTCGACCACCCCGCATTGGGAATCGTCGTGCAGATCACTCCTTACGATCGCCCACCGTCGGAACCAACTGAAAATCAGCCCTGACGCATGGTAATTGTCTTCGATCCGTCGCCGTCTGGGGGCCAGTCTGCAGCGGACGCTGTGAATACATCCCTGTACGCTTCGAGCTCGGCGTCCTGCCTCGCACGCCCGCTGCAGACTGGCCCCCAGACGGCGACTCGCGTTGTCCGGGAACCATTTACTTCGTAGGCTTCGGGCTCGACATCTCTGACTCACACGCCCGCCGCAAATCCCCATCCCGCCAGCGACTCACATCCGGGGAGCGACTAGTTTGTGACCGGTGGGAGGTCTGTTGCTATAGAGATTCTATGTGGGCTTCGATGATGCCGATCAGTTCTACGGTGCCGAAGCCGTGTACTCTTTTTATGTCCTTCATTTCGATGACGCCTGTGCCAAGTCCGGCCGCCCAATTGACGGAAAGCGCGAGGCAGGCATAAGGAATTTCCAGTTCACGGGCAAGTATGGCCTCGGGCATGCTGGTCATGCCTACCATGTCGCAGCCATCCCGGCGCAGGCGCAGGATTTCGGCGGCCGTTTCCAGGCGCGGGCCTTGCAGCACGCCGTAGATTCCTCCGAACTTTATCGCTTTTTCCACCCTGGCCGCGGCGTCGCGCAATGCCTCCCGCAGCGGCCGGTCGTACGGCCAGGTGAAGTCGACGTGCCTGGGCGCTTCGTCCGGCCCGTCGAAAAATGAGTTTTCGCGGCCCCAGGTGTAGTCGATCAACTGCTCCGGGATTGCCATGGCGCCGGGCGGGAGGTCTTCGCTTATGCCACCAACGGTATTGGTCGCGATGATGCGGTCGACGCCGAGGCTGTTCAGCGCCCAGATATTGGCCTTGTAGTTGACCTTATGAGCGGGAACGCGGTCGCCGGCGGCGTGTCGGGGAAGGAATGCGACCGGTACCTTCTTCAGACGACAGATATCGACCTGGACTGGCCCACCGTAAGGCGTGCGTATGGCCTCGATGGTCTCCACTTCCAACTCGCGAACCTCGCCGCGCAATGATCCCAGGCCCGATCCGCCTATAACAGCCAGCATGCGTTATTCCTTGGTTAATAGTTGGTACGCCCGGCAGGACTTGAACCTGCAACCCTCGGCTTAGAAGGCCGATGCTCTATCCCGTTGAGCTACGGGCGCATGATTTTCCGGTGAAATTGCAACACGAATTGCCCGTGCCGGGCAATCCCGCGGCAGGCAGGAGAATTGGGGTGACCGATGGGGCTCGAACCCACGACAACCGGAGTCACAGTCCGGGGCTCTACCAACTGAGCTACGATCACCACGATGAAGTGATGGGGTTTGGTCGGGGTAGAGAGATTTGAACTCCCGACTTCTTGCTCCCAAAGCAAGCGCGCTACCAGGCTGCGCTATACCCCGATAGGGTGTTTTCGGACCTGCCGTGAAAGCGGGGAATGATACTTGGCGGCCCCTGGACAGTCAATCGGAACAGACCGGAAACGGCGGGCGCGGTCAGGTGGGAGCGGTAGACCAACGCGGCCTTGCATCTGCCGATCCTGCCTGGTCGACACCCTGTTTCGACTTGACATAACATCGCAATGCATTAAGCGGAAATCAGCATGAACGATTCGGACCAGCCCGATACACCGAAACGCATGGATGAACGGAAATACCTCGCGGAACTGTTTCGGCTGCAAACGGAACTGGTAAAACTACAGGCATGGGTCAAACACAAGGGACTGAAGATCGTCGTCATCTTCGAGGGCCGTGACGCCGCGGGCAAGGGCGGCGTAATCAAACGCATTACCGAATATCTCAATCCGCGCATCTGCCGGGTAGTGGCTCTGCCCGCGCCAAGCCAACGCGAGACCAGTCAGTGGTACTTTCAGCGCTATGTAGCCCACCTGCCGGCAGCCGGCGAGATAGTGCTGATGGATCGAAGCTGGTACAACCGCGCGGGGGTGGAGCGCGTGATGGAGTATTGCAGCGAGACGGAATACCGCGAGTTTCTGGCGGAATGCCCGCAATTCGAGCGCATGCTGGTGCGTTCCGGCATCGTTCTGGTCAAGTATTGGTTCTCGATTTCAGCAACAGAACAGGAGCGGCGCTTTCTTGCCCGCGTCAGGAATCCGCACAAACGCTGGAAACTTTCGCCAATAGATTTGCAAGCAAGGGCGCGCTGGACCGATTACTCCAAAGCCAAGGACGAAATGTTCTCCCATTGCGACATCGACGAGGCTCCCTGGTATGTAGTGAACGCGGATATCAAGGAACACGCGCGGCTAAATTGCATGCGCCATTTGTTGAGCCTGATTCCCTATGAAGACCTGACTCCGGATCAGGTCAGTCTGCCGCAACGCAAACCCGGTGATGACTATCAGCGCCCGCCTGCCTCGGAGCAGAATTTCATCCCGGAGTACTATCCCTAGCGAGTCAGGATTGGGCGGGGGCTTTCACGATGCGCCAGCGCGAGCCTTCGGCGCCGTCTTCAACGACTACGTTGCTGGCGCCGAGCAAATCGCGGATGCGATCTGCCTCCCGCCAGTTCTTCTCCGCCCGCGCCCGCTCCCGGGCCGCTACCAGCGACTCCACTTCAGCGATGTCCAGCCGCTCCGAACCGGAACCGCGCAGCCAGACTTCCGGATCCGCTTGCAGGATTCCCAGCACCGCGCCAAGTTTCGTCAGCAACCTTGCCAACTGCGCGGCAGCGCGCAAATCGGCGGCGGACTTCAGTCGATTGATCTCCCGGGCCAGATCGAATAGCGCGCGGAAGGCCACCGGCGTATTGAAATCATCGTCCATGGCCGCACGGAAGGTTCGTTCAAAGCGGCTATTGACCAGATTTCGCGCATTCGCGGTATCCAGTCCCTGTATTGCTGTATACAAACGTTTGAGTGCGCTGGCGGACTGGGCGAGCGCCTGTTCCGAATAGTTCAGCGGGCTGCGGTAATGGCTCGAAATGAGAAAGTGGCGCACGACTTCCGCTTCATGGCGGGACAATATGTCGCGTATGGTGAAGAAATTACCCAGCGACTTGGACATTTTCTCATCGTCTATCCGCAGCGGACCGTTGTGCATCCATAGATTCGCAAAGGGCTCGCCGGTGGCGGCCACGGATTGGGCAATCTCATTCTCGTGATGGGGAAATACCAGATCCGAACCGCCGCCATGTATATCGAAATGCGCGCCGAGAGTTTCGCAGGACATGGCGGAACATTCGATATGCCAGCCGGGGCGGCCGTAACCCCAGGGCGAATCCCAGCCAACGCCTTCGTCCGGCGATGACTTCCAGAGTGCGAAATCCCGCGGATCGCGCTTCTGTTCGCCAGGATCGACCCGCGCGCCGCTGAGCAACTCATCGAGATTCTTGTTCGACAGCCGGCCATATCCCGGAAACCGCAAAACCGAAAAATACACGTCGCCAGTGTCCGTCCGGTAGGCGAATTCCTTGTCAACCAGGATTTCGATCATGGCGATGATCCGATCCATGTATACGGTTGCCCGCGGCTCCAAATCCGGCGGCAGGATGCCGAGCGCTGTTTCGTCCTCATGCATGGCGTTGATGAAGCGCTCGGTCAGATCGGAGAAGATTTCTCCGTTCTCCGCGGACCGCTCCAGAATCTTGTCGTCGATGTCGGTGATATTGCGGATATAGGTAACATCAAGGCCGCGCGAGCGCAGATAGCGCACGATGACGTCGAAGGCCACCAGGCAGCGGGCATGGCCAAGATGGCAATAGTCGTAGGCGGTGATCCCGCAGACGTACATCCGCACCTTGCCGGGTTCGATCGGCTTGAACTCTTCCTTGCGGCCCGTAAGGGTGTTGTAGATCGAAAGCATGGAACTGATAATCCTCGCCGCTTTCCTGATTATCGGGCGCTGCCCGCTCCCCAGGAATCGCGCAGACTGATTGTGCGATTGAATACTACTGGGCCGGCGGCCTCCCGATCGCGATAGAAATAGCCGACACGCTCAAACTGGAAACGATCGCCGGCGCCCTCGTTCAGGGTTCCCGGTTCAAGTATGCAGCCGTCGAGTTGCGCGAGCGAGTCGGGATTGATCTCATCGAAAACCTCCTCGACGCTTTTCGGCGTGGGATTCTCGCTGAGAAAAAGTCGGTCGTACAAGCGAACCGTGACCTTTTTCCCGGCAGCGGCGGACACCCAATGAATCACACCCTTTACCTTGCGTCCCACGGGACGTTTGCCTAGTGTAGCGAAATCCACGCTGCAGCGAAGTTTGGCTGGCCGGCCGGCCGCGTCGCGCTGGACTTCATCGCAGCGAATCACATAGGCGCCGCGCAAACGCACTTCGCCGCCGGCAACGAGGCGCTTGAAACCCGCGGGCGGATCG
Organism: uncultured Pseudohongiella sp.; assembly: GCA_951812715.1. Classification (GTDB taxonomy): domain Bacteria; phylum Pseudomonadota; class Gammaproteobacteria; order Pseudomonadales; family Pseudohongiellaceae; genus UBA9145. The sequence continues at coordinate 554,016 of OX638323.1, forward strand.
TCGCTGAAATCTTCCTGTTCGATATAGATTTCACGCGTCAGGGGAACTTCGCGGCTACCGAGTTCTTCGCGCTTGGGATGGCGCGCTAGCCGTAACCGCTCGACGCGGTTGTCATCGAAATTGGTCAGAATGACTGTCAGCGGGCGCAAGACACACATGACGCGGGGCGTATTGCGGTCGAGATCTTCGCGGATCGCGTGTTCGAGCATGCCGATGTCGACCAGGCTTTCCCCGCGGGCAACGCCGACCGCCTCGCAGAAATTGCGAATCGATGCCGGCGTATAGCCTCGTCGCCGCATCCCGGCCAGGGTTGGCATGCGCGGATCGTCCCAGCCGTCGACCTTGCCTTGTTCCACCAGCGCGCGCAGGAAGCGCTTGCCCATCATGGTGTAGCTGATGCGCAACTTGGCGAATTCGGTCTGTTCCGGCAGCACGAAGGGCGCGTCCGAATCTCGCAAGTCGCTGGCCGCGCGCAGGGAATCAATATCGAGATTATGCAATATCCAGTCGTACAACGGCCGGTGATCCTCGAACTCCAATGTGCATAGCGAGTGGGTGATGCTCTCGATGGCGTCCGAAATACAATGGGTGTAATCGTAGGTAGGATAGATACACCATTGCGAGCCCGTCTGATGATGGGAGGCATGGCGAATGCGATACAGGATCGGATCGCGCAGGTTGATGTTCGGCGAGGCCATGTCGATCTTCGCGCGCAGGCTCAACTCCCCATCCTTGAATTCTCCGGCGCGCATGCGCTCGAACAGGTCCAGGCTTTCGTTCGGATCGCGGTCGCGCCAGGGACTTTCCGTTCCCGGCCCGGTTAACGTGCCGCGATACTCTCGGGCCTGCTCGGGGCTCAGGGCGCAGACATAGGCCTTGCCCTTGCTGATCAGTTGCCGGGCAAATTCGTAAAGTTGATCGAAATACGACGAGGAATAACGCACTTCCCCGTGCCAGCGAAAACCGAGCCAGCGGATATTGTCCTTGATCGCATTGACGAATTCCTGGCTTTCCTTGAGCGGATTGGTGTCGTCGAAGCGGAGATTGCAATGCCCGCCGTTTTCTTCCGCCAGGGTGAAGTTCAGGCAGATGGACTTGGCGTGACCAATGTGGAGGAAGCCATTGGGCTCCGGCGGAAAGCGCGTATGCACTCGCCCGCCATGTTTGCCGGAAGCCAGATCCCGTACCACCATCTGGCGAATGAAACCGGACGGTTCCCGGGCGCCGGGCGAATTATCGTCTGTATCTTTCATAGTATACGATTGGTGACTGAACCATTTACCGACTCGCGCCGAGGAAGCCTGGCCATATAGTGCATGCCATCCATGGCGCGAATTTTGTAGTCTCTCCAAATCCCGAGCTTGACGGCCCGGCCGCCAAGCACAGCCCGGTGGCGCCCGGTTCGCGCACCAAGCTCACGCTGAGTAATCACTTGTCCTCGCCCTCGTCGAGCGGTTCGACCGTCAGAAAGCCGCGCTGCCTGTCGGCTGCGCCGGCCGGATCTCACCCTTTTTCCAGAACGGGAAAGCCGCTATTATAGCGGCCTTCCCGAGATCGCTTCATCCATAGCCGGGTTCTGTCCCGCGACATGCCCGCCATCAAGGACTCCACCGTGATAGTGCTTCAGACCAACTTTGGAAACATCCGCATCGAACTCGACTTCGACAAGGCGCCGAATTCGGCGCGCAATTTTCAGGATTACGTAGAACAGGGCTTTTATGATGGCACCCTGTTCCACCGGGTGATTGACAATTTCATGATCCAGGGCGGCGGCTTCACCTCGGGATTGCGCGGCAAGCGAGGCGGCGCGCCGGTCCGCAACGAAGCCGACAACGGACTGAAAAACGAAACCGGCACGCTTGCCATGGCCAGAACTTCGAACCCGCATTCGGCCACCTCGCAATTCTTCATCAACGTCAGCGACAACGGCTTTCTCGATCATCGCGACCAAACCCCCGACGGCTGGGGTTACGCGGTATTCGGCAAGGTCATCGAAGGCATGGACGTGGTCAACAGGATCAAGGGTTGCACGACGACATCCATGGCGGGCCACGGCGACGTACCGGCCGAGGAAGTCGTCATCGAATCGGCCCGGGTCGAATCCGGCGACGGCTGAGGGCCGGCATCCGCCGTGATGGACGCGCCGGTCATCCTGATTTCCGACCTGCACATGCAGGAATCACGGCCGGACATCACGCGCGCGTTTGTCGATTTCACTGCCTCCCTCCCCTCCGCTTGCAATGAGTTCTTCATCCTCGGCGACCTGTTCGAACTCTGGATCGGCGACGATGATGAATCACCGCTGGCCGAATATGTCGCCGCCTCCCTGAGAGCGCTATCGGCGCGCGGCGTGAATGTCTACCTGATGCACGGCAATCGGGATTTTCTCATCGGTGAAGAATTCGCGACGCGTTGTGGCGCCCAATTGATCTCTGAACCATTTGAACTGCGCGTTAAAGACACTGACTGGTTGCTGCTGCATGGCGATGCGCTTTGTACTGACGACGCCGACTACATGAAGTTTCGCGAGATGGTCAGAAACCCGGCCTGGCAACGAAACTTTCTCGCCCGCCCTCTGGCTGAACGCCAGGCCTGGGCCGACCAGGCCAGGGAACAGAGCCAGGCCGCCACCGCGGGGAAACCGGCCGAAATCATGGACGTCAACCAGGCAGCCGTGCTCGAACTGATCCGCGCCAGCGGCCGCCATCGCATGCTGCATGGACACACCCACCGGCCCGCGGTACACGAACTGCCCGATGCAGGGCCATCGCCCGAAGAGGCGGCAAAGCGCGTCGTCCTCGGCGACTGGGACCGCAACGGCTGGTACGCCGCCATCGACGGCGCCGAGTTCACATTGCAGAATTTCCCCATTCCGGGCTCCTAGTCGTTGCGAGCTGTAATCTTTTCGATTACACTTTCCAAATGATCCGTAGATTTCGCCACAAGGGACTGAAGCGATTTTTCGCCGACCCGCGCTATACCGACAAGCGAGGGATAAATACGGAAACGGAACCGCGGCTTATCGTAATTCTCGATGCGCTGGACGTAATTGAAACAGCAGAAGAAATGGATATTGCAGGACTGTATTTCCACAAACTGAAAGGCGCCAGGAAGAACGGATACAGCGTTCGTGTTACCGCAAACTGGCGAATTACCTGGAAGATGGAGGGTGAGGACGTAATCGACGTGAACCTGGAGGATTATCACTAATGAACCGCAAACCTTCACACCCGGGAGCGTTGATCCGCAACGTAATCCTGCCCGAAACCGGACTTTCCGTCAGTTCGCTCGCTGAGCGTTGCGGCGTTGCGCGCAACACCATGTCAAAAGTCGTAAATGAGCGAGGCGACGTCACCGGAGATCTGGCGATTCGCCTGAGTCGCGTACTCGGCAGCACGCCCCAGTTTTGGCTGGCAATGCAGGCGAAACTGAAATTCTGGCAACTGGAGCAAAAAAACGGCCAAATCTACAGCCAAATGGAACGTATCTGAACAGTCGACCGTGACCGGAGTTTGGCATACACGAGCTGAACAGAGAGTCAAACGTGGCTGCAAGAGTAGTACCTGGATCAAGGCGCCAGGTGCAAGGGGAAATCTTACTGCCTATTCGGTGGACCTGACGGCAGTGGATCGTATGGGGGCGATGTAGCGGTCGAAATGGGCTTCTGCCAGGCGCAACAGTTCTTCCTCGATCTGGGCGGATAGCTCCAGCAGATTCCAACTCGCATATTCCGGCAATTTGCGTACGCCGAAACTGTCGAGATTGGCGATGTCTTCGACGCCCTTCTTGAGCAGATTGTGCAGCCAGCAATACGGCGACTGCCGCGGATTGTAGGGAATGCGCAGGCGGCGCAGACCTGCTTGCAAACGGTTCGGCGCGCTTATGCTGAAACGTGCTTCGAGAATCTGGATATTTTGTTGTTCGATCCGCGCGAGCACGGCGCTTTTGGCGACAACGTCATAGCTGTTCCACTGGATGACTTCAGCGGCATAGCGCTTGCAGCCGCGACAAACGCGATCTCCCACCGAAGTGGTGGAACAAATACCTATACAAGGCGTTTTGACGTCTTTCATGGCGGGCCGGAATGGCTTTGCAAGAGCATTGTACATCATCGCCGAAAACTTGCTTCAAGTGGATTTTAGAGCCCGATTACACTAAAATAGCGGCCGGTTCGGTGGAAATCGGACCCTGCGAAACATTCTGTTCCGCGCCTTTATTCCGCGCAGTTTCAAGACTGACCCCACCGCGGATTCGCGGCATCGCAGCCGTGACAACGAAGCCCCGCGGGCTCGCGCCCTAGCGAATACAGAGAGGATTTCAGTTTGTTGCAAGAGTATCGAAAGCATGTCACTGAGCGGGCCGAACAGGGAATCGCGCCCCTGCCCCTGTCAGCCCGGCAAGTCGCCGATCTGGTGGAACTGCTGAAGAATCCTCCGGCCGGGGAAGAAGACCTTTTGCTCGATCTTATTTCCAACCGGGTGCCGCCGGGGGTCGATGAGGCAGCTTACGTTAAAGCGGGTTTTCTTTCCGCGATCGCCCGCGGCGAAGTGGAATCGCCACTAATCGATCGCGCCAGGGCGGTGGATCTGCTCGGCACCATGCTTGGCGGTTATAACGTCTCGACCCTGGTCGAACTGCTGGACGATGCCGAAATGGCATCGGCCGCCGCGGATGAGTTATGCCACATCCTGCTGATATTCGACGCCTTTCACGATGTCGAGGAACGCGCCAATAAAGGCAACGAGCACGCCCGCCGCGTATTGCAAAGCTGGGCCGACGCCGAGTGGTTCACTTCGCGCCCGCAATTGCCGGAAAAGCTTAACATGATCGTGTTCAAGGTTCCCGGCGAAACCAACACCGACGACCTCTCTCCGGCCCAGGACGCCTGGTCGCGGCCCGATATTCCGCTACACGCCCTGGCGATGTACAAGAACCCGCGCGAAGGCGTCACCAACGCGTTGGAACAGATCAACGAACTCGAAAAAAGCGGCCATCCGGTAGTACTGGTCGGCGATGTAATGGGCACGGGCTCATCGCGAAAGTCCGCCACCAATTCGGTGCTCTGGCATATCGGCGACGACGTTCCTCATATTCCGAACAAGCGCTCCGGCGGGGTATGCATTGGCGGCAAGATGGCGCCGATTTTCTTCAACACCATGGAAGACGCCGGCGCCCTGCCCCTCGAATGCGACGTCGACAAGCTCAACACCGGCGACGTCATCGACATCGATGCCCATGCGGGCACGATTCACGATCACGCCAGCGGCGAGTTGCTGGCGAATTTTGAACTCAAGACCGAAGTGCTGCTCGACGAGGTCCAGGCTGGCGGCAGGATTCCGCTGATCATCGGACGGGGGCTGACAACTCGCGCCCGCGCGGCGCTCGACTTGCCGCCGAGCGATGTTTTCCGCTCGCCGGTAACTGGCCAGGATACGGACAAGGGTTTTACCCTGGCCCAGAAGATGGTCGGCCAGGCCTGCGGCGTCAAAGGCGTGCGCCCGGGCAGTTATTGCGAACCGCATATGACTACCGTCGGCAGCCAGGACACTACCGGCCCGATGACCCGCGACGAATTAAAGGATCTGGCCTGCCTCGGCTTTTCCGCCGATCTGGTGATGCAGTCCTTCTGCCACACCGCGGCGTATCCCAAGCCCGTGGATATCGAAACCCAGCATTCTCTGCCGAATTTCTTCCAGACTCGGGGCGGCGTATCCCTGCGCCCCGGCGACGGCATTATCCATAGCTGGATGAATCGCATGTTGCTGCCGGACACCGTCGGCACGGGTGGCGACTCGCACACCCGCTTTCCCATCGGCATTTCCTTCCCGGCCGGCTCGGGCCTGGTCGCTTTCGCCGCCGCCACCGGCGTCATGCCGCTGGATATGCCGGAATCCGTGCTGGTACGCTTTTCAGGCGAAATGCAGCCGGGCATCACCTTGCGCGATCTGGTCAATGCGATTCCCTACGCGGCGCTGCAATCCGGCGACCTGACCGTCGCCAAGAAAGGCAAGAAAAACATCTTCTCCGGTCGCGTGCTGGAAATCGAAGGGCTGCCCAAACTGAAAGTGGAACAGGCATTCGAGATTTCCGACGCCTCCGCCGAACGATCCGCCGGTGGCTGCACGATCCTGCTCGACGAGGAGCCGATCGTCGAATATCTCAAGTCGAACATTACCTTGTTGCGCTGGATGATCGACAACCATTACGGTGACGCGCGCACACTCGAACGGCGCGCGCGACAGATGGAGGAGTGGCTGGAAAATCCGCTATTGTTGCAGCCCGACCCGGACGCCGAGTACCACAAGGTGCTCGAGATCGACCTGAACGAGATCACCGAGCCCTTGCTCGCCTGCCCCAACGACCCCGACGACATCAAGCCGCTTTCGGAAGTGGCGGGAACGCAGATCGACGAAGTCTTCATCGGCTCCTGCATGACCAATATCGGCCATTTCCGCGCCGCCGCCGAGGTGCTGCAACAGGTCCAACCGCCATTGCCGACCCGACTCTGGATCGCGCCGCCCACCAAAATGGACGAACACCAGTTGATCAGCGAGGGCGTCTATAGCATCTTCGGCGTTTCCGGCGCGCGCACGGAACTGCCGGGCTGCTCGCTCTGCATGGGCAACCAGGCCCGGGTGGCGCCGAATTCGACAGTTGTCTCGACTTCGACCCGCAACTTCCCGAACCGGCTAGGGCAAGGAGCGAACGTGTTCCTCGCCTCCTCGGAACTGTCGGCGGTCAGCGCGGCGCTTGGCAAAATTCCGACCATGGAAGAATACATGGCCCACATGAAGCCGATCGACACCATGGCGAACAATATCTATCGCTATCTCAACTTCAACGAGATCGAATCCTTCATGGAAGCCGCGGACCGAGCCAAGTCGATTCCCCTGACCAATATCGCGGAAGTGGCGTAAATGTTTCCGTGGAATCAGTTACTTCGATCAGGACCGCGAGGCAGATCGCCTTTTCGCGTCGTAGACGCGGAGCGATACATGGACGTGTAAAGCGACGCCGATTCGATTTGAGCCGAGACAGGATGTCTCGGCGAAATATAGCGAAAAGGCGCATTGCCTCGCGGCCCCTTACGTCGACTTGAGAGATTTGACTACGATTTCGCTTACGTCCCGGGAGACGCCGTCGCGGTCGCCGATGCGGTGCAGTTGTTCGCGCATCATTTGCTGGCGTTCGGCGTCGAACTTGCGCCAGCGGGTCAGCGGAGTGATCAGCCGCGCGGCGATTTGCGGATTGATCGCATCGAGTTGCATCGCCTGTTCGCCGAGAAACTCGTAGCCCGCGCCGGAGGCATCGTGGAAATTGATGTGGTTCTGGGCGCAAAAGGCGCCGATCACGGCGCGCACCTTGTTCGGGTTGCGAATTTCGAAATCCGGGTGGCGCAGCAACTCCCGCACTTGCGCCAGGGCGCCGGGATGCGGCCGGGTCGCCTGCAGGCTGAACCATTGGTCGACTACCAGCGGCTCACCGCGCCATTGTTCGTGAAATTGTGCAAGCGCCGCCTGGTACACGCCCTCGCCCGCACGGCTATGCGTCAGCATCTGCAAGGCGGCGAGCTGGTCGGTCATGTTGTTGACTTGTTCGAATTGCAGCAGGCACAGATCGAGCCAGTCCTTTTCTCCGGATCGAACGAGCGCCGACAAGGCCAGATTGCGCAATGATCTGGCAGCGATGGATTCGGCGTCCGCCCGATAGGCGCCGGTGGCGGGGATGCTCTCGAACAGGTCCGCCACCAAGTTCCGGTGTGATTCGGCCAGCCCGTCCAGCAGGAACTCCCTGACCGCGTGGATCGCGTCCACGTCCGCGATGTCGGCCTGTTCTATCAAATAGCTTTCAGCCGGCAGACGCAGCAATTCGGTCAGCAAAGCCCGATCCGCCTTGCCGCCAAGCTTGAGCGCCTCGGCGAGAATGTTCTGCCGCGCCTGGCTCAGGATGTCCGGCAGCCGCAACGCCCCGCCAGCGCGATAATCTTCTTGCAGCTCGCGCATGACAACAAGCGCCAGTTCCTGGCTGGCGTACCAACGATTAAAGCCATCGCTGTCGTTACTCATCAGGAACAGCAAGTCTTCGGGCGCGTAATCGTATTTCAGCCTTACCGGCGCGCTGAAGCCGCGCAACAATGAAGGCACTGGCTGCTCGGCCACATCTTCAAAGACGAAAGTCTGAGCCGATTCAGTTACTGCCAGCACCCGGTCGGTTTCCACCGCTGCCGGCTCGTCTTGCAGGCGCAGGGGAATTTCCTTGCCGCTGGAATCAAGCAGGCCCATGCGCAAAGGGATGTGAAACGGAACTTTCTTTTCCTGGCTCGGAGTCGGCGGGCAGGACTGGCGCAGGCGTAGCTCGAAGCGCCGGTTTTCGACATCGTGGTAGCCGTCGATGTCGAGCACCGGAGTGCCTGCCTGGCGGTACCAGTTGCGGAATTGCTTCAGGTCGAGCCCGCTGGCGTCTTCCATAGCAGTAACGAATTCCTCGATGGTGACCGCCTGGCCGTCGTGCCGCTCGAAATACAGGTCGGTACCGGCGCGGAATTGCTCGGGCCCGAGCAGGTTGCTGATCATGCGCACGACTTCGGCGCCTTTTTCGTAAATCGTGACGGTATAGAAATTGGAAATCTCCATGTAGGATTCCGGTTGCACCGAATGCGCCATCGGGCCGCTATCCTCGGCGAATTGCACCGAGCGCAGAAAGGCCACGTCCTGAACGCGTTTGACCGTGCGCGAATTCATGTCGGCGCTAAATTCACTATCGCGAAATACCGTAAAGCCTTCCTTCAGGCTCAACTGAAACCAGTCGCGGCAAGTAACCCGGTTGCCGGACCAGTTGTGAAAATACTCGTGAGCGACTACCGCTTCCACCCGCTGGAAGGCCAAATCAGTCTGGGTGGCGGAATTGGCCAGGACGCAGGAGGTGTTGAAGATATTCAATCCCTTGTTCTCCATGGCGCCCATGTTGAAATCATCGACGGCGACGATCATGAAGATATCCAGGTCGTATTCGCGCCCGTATTTTTCCTCGTCCCAGCGCATGGCGTTCTTCAGCGAGGCCATGGCGTGATCGCATTTGTCGAGATCCTTAGGCTCGACGAAGATGCGCAGTTGCACATCGCGGCCGGAGGCGGTCGTGAACCGGCCGTCAAGACTGACCAGGTCTCCCGCCACCAGCGCGAACAGGTAACTCGGCTTGGGGAACGGATCCTCCCAGGTGGTCCAATGCCGCGCCGGGTCCTCGCATTCGCCCTTGGCTATGCAATTGCCGTTGGACAGCAACACGGGATACTTCTCGCGTTCGGCCCGGATCGTGGTGGTGAATTTCGACATCACGTCGGGGCGGTCCAGGTAATAGGTGATGCGGCGAAAGCCTTCCGCCTCGCATTGCGTGCAGAACATCTTGCGCGACTTGTACAAGCCTTCCAGGGCGGTATTGTTCTGCGGCTCGATCCTCGTGCGGCAATCGAGCCTGAAGCGGTCGGCGCCGTCCGTAGCCAGCGAACGCAACCCGGGAATGCGCAGGCTTTCTTCTTCGAGCACGAAATCGGCTGCTTCCAGCACGCGATCGTCGAGCCGCAATTCTTCCAGCACAAGTTCGCGGCCATGCAATACCAGCATGTCTTCATCCACGCCGCTGAAATCCGGATTGCGCCGGAACTGCAATCTCGCCCGAACTACCGCATGAGTTTCATACAGATCGAAATCGAGCTCCGTGCTTTCGATGGTGAACGGCGGCGGCCGGTAGTCATGCAGATACGTCGTGCGTGCGGTGGCGTCTTTCATTCGATATTAGGTCCTTGAGAGGTCGATTGATGCCCGGCGCCTGCATCGCAGGCCCTTGCCTTACTTGGTCAGGTGATTGCGGGCGATTGTAACAGCCCGCGAAATCAGATTGTGACCAGGGTCCACATTTCAGGTTGGGGTTGACCGAGAATCCGGTTAGTCTTACTCTTAGCTAATCCGCAAAAGGCAGAGACGACAATGGTTACAGTGAACGTCCACGAGGCCAAGACAAAGCTATCGCGCCTGCTCGCGCAAGTGGAAGCGGGGGAAGATGTGATCATCGCCCGTAGCGGCACCCCGGTGGCTCGGCTGGAACGCCTACAAAAGCCGGGTAAGCGCGAATTCGGCTCAATGAAAGGTCAGATCGAGCTCGGCGACGAGTTCTTCGATCCCCTGCCGGAAGAAGAATTGGCTCACTGGGAGGGCCGTTAAGTTTTGCGGCTGCTGTTGGACACGCACGCGTTTTTCTGGTGGTTTTCCGGCAGTCGTCGGCTTTCTCCTAGTGCAAGACAAGCTATTGAAGAGGAAGGGAACGATGTCCTGATCAGCGCAGCTTCGGCTTGGGAGATTGCAACCAAACATCGAATTGGGAAACTCTCCGAGGCTGGTCCGCTTGCCAAAGACATCGCCGGCGCCATGAGCAGTCAGGGATTCCAGGAACTCCCGATTTCAGTCTCCGACGCCTCCCGCGCCGGTTCACTACCGGGTCCGCTTCTTGACCCCTTCGACAGGGTGCTGATCGCCCAGGCATTAGCCCGCGACTTAGTACTGGTTTCAAATGAAACGATTTTCGAAAACTACGGCGTCCGCCGGCTCTGGTGATCTTTTTGATGAAATCCGCTGGGGAAAAAGATGTTGATCTTAATAATTCCAGATTTCAAATTGTGCCCATGAAACTGCGCCACCATGGTCATCGAAGCAAGGCCACATTCCGTCGCCTCTGTCTGCAGGACAGTACGCTTGCAACTTCATCTGGCCGACAATCGAAGCAGCAGATAGGTGAAAGGAGACGATACCTTGTAAAGCAATAGAAAAACAATGGTAAGAGCTATATACTCATGTAATGCTGGGAACACCCCAAGAAATAGGCTCATAAACCCCGAGTGGACATAATATTCCATCAAATTGTTAATAGAGAACAGAAAGCGCACTCCTCCAATCGTCCCTGCAAACATTAAAATTGAAACTGAAAAAATCACCCTGCGGGATACAAAGTCTTCTTTTCTAACAAGATTCTTATTTAATATAAGCAGATCATCTTTCTTATTTGATATAAAGAGACCATCTTTGACGTGTGTAAAATATCCTGTTTCTTGTATGTATTTCTTGACCATTTTCCTGTTTTTCGGCGGAAACATCATTGCCAAAGAAAGTGCAAACAGAAACACACCATTAATTATAAACATATTTACTAATAGCAAATCTCCATCGGAGTTAGTAAGGTACTGATTTACCTCTCTAATTCTGATTTCATCGCCAATTGAAGCTGACAGAACGTAATAAGTGGATGCCATATCCAGAAGACTGCCAATCCACAGCAGCATTAATGCGACAACTATCGGCATTTCAAGATCGCCTCAATTTTTAATCTGAATCCGCTGGAGGGCTTCATTGCAGCGTCCAAAGAATGGATGCGCATTCAATAGGAAATTGACGATGAAACAATTCTGACGGAATCCATCAATTCGGCCAGCGGCAAGTTTTTTTATCAACGGATAGCATCCATAGGACACCCACGCTACCAGGCCCGCACATAGGTCGGAGTGAGTGTCCCGTCCCGACGCCCTACAAGATAGCCAGCGCCAGGGCAAAATTTAATAGAGCCAAATTTCCGCAAGTATTTCAGCCTGCCCGATTGCCACATGGAGTAGGGGTGGGTGTCCCGTCTCGACGCTGCGGCGGGTTGTCATGCAGATACGTCGTACGAGCGGTGGCGTCTTTCATTCGATGTTTCTTCGCTTACTCAATCAAGCCGACCATACCAGTAAGGCGTCTTCTCCGCCCACTCGCTATCCGGAAAATGTTCGTGCAGCAAGGCAAACGCCGCCTGGGAGATATTGCCGGGCGCATATCGGGTGTTACAGGCCCAGCGAGTGGCGAATACAAAGCGATGCAAGGTGCGTGGAACGCGTGGGTCGTCGAGATTGTCGCTCGCGTAGCGAATCACGTGGGGGCCGAACGAAGTGGTTGCCGCCGTCTGCCGATACTCGTTAACCTCTCTGATCGCCGATAGTTCCGCATCGGAATAGTGGGAAAAACGAGGACGTTGGAGCACCGCGTCGCTATTCCGATTGTCGTACAAGCTGGAGCACCACCACCCCTCGCGGAAGGTAACGTGATCGGGTGTTTGTCGGCTGCTTCTGAATGTGCGGTCATAGTGGATTCGCGCGACGCCTCGATACAACCATGGCGAGAATGCCGGATAATCGAAAATGATCCTGGCAGCTTCGAAGTGCTTGTCTTGAGCTTGCTCGAATCCTTCCAGTTCGCGAGCCAACCACGGGACGTGTCGACGGATAAGGACTGCGAGCCTCAACGCCGACTCGATGTCGTCGGCGAGCATCGCTTTTGTCCATCCCGCGATGGCCAATCGTCCGCGTTGGAAGTCGCTCAAGTCCGGTGTGTCGATGACCTCCTCGACCATCGAGGAGGTGAAGTAGGTGTTCAGCAGATCAATCGCGCCGTTGCTGAACAGCGTGGTATTGCTGGTGATCGGATGGAAGTTAGACGGTAGTTGGCGGACGAAGTCATCCGTCCATGGAAGCGAGAGGGGCTTGAGTGACGCCCAGCGGAAATAGTCCGACCATGTCAAGGTAATTCCGGCCGCCGCGAGGCGAATGCGGTTGACCGACGACCTGTCGAGACCCGAGCCGATCGCCTCCTCGGCAAGCTGCAGACCGGCATCGACTCGGCCCAGAAGTCCCAATATACGGATTCGTTCCCTGAGTACGTTCAATTGACCCGGGGTGTCGTCGGGGAGCGCCTCCGCCGCCAGCAGGAGTTCGGTCAACGTCGACTCGCCCAGGCTCGATGATGCCCGATCCAGCGCTATGTACAACCACGCCGTAGACTGCTCGGCCCGCCACTGCTCGACTACCTCCTCGGGAGTGGTCTGGTAATTCGTGGCGTACCAAACCCAGCGCGTGTAATCCGTCGCCTCGTCCGTGGGGCTGACCCTTCGTCTCAGGTAGACGTAGTTGAACAGGTCTTGCGCGGACATGCTCGCCGGGTCGTCGATTATCCTTTGTTCGATATCACTCTGGACGGCTGCGGAATCGATCCTTGCGCGTACGCCGATGATTTGACCCGGCACGGAAGGAAAGGCCGCAAGATACTCGGGTTCATTGGCCAGTTCCTGGTAGGCATTCAAAGACAATTCGAGGTGTCGGAGCGGATCGTTGCGGTTGACGGTCGCCTCGCGCGCCAGGGCTCGTCCGACCAGGTAGCGGCCAAGGTCTTGCCAGGGTGAATCGGCGTTCCGGCCTATCTCTTCGAAGAGAGACGCGGCTTCGAGGTACTGACCGTCATAAAAATAGGCGGCGGCGATCTGATAATGCCGATCGTGCTGTTCCAATGGCAGCCAGTCAGACGCCGGTTCCTCAAGCTGGACAAAGTCTGTTTCGCCACTGCATTGGGCGAATACCTGGACCTGCGCTTCGAGCCACCGCGACAACTCGACGGAACCAGAGCCGTATCGCGATTTCCTGTCCGAGAGCGTTTCCCCGGCCGTCTTGAAGGCATCGAACTGGCAGTTGTGGACGTAATTCGACGTCGTGCGGGAGTTACCCGGGTTGGCAGGGTCTGTTATTACACGAGAAAACAGTCTCCGTGTCCCGAACCCCGTTGCGGGTTCGTAGCCTTCTTCACGCGCCATTCGCCAAAACAGCCTCACGTAGTTTTGGTCAGGGGCGGGCCTGGTATATTTCGACTGGAAGAGTGTGGCGTGATGATCCGTGAATCGACCATTCAATTGGAGATAGACTATTAGTGGGTCTATGACATCGTAACGGCTAAGATAGGTTGGGAAATTGCCGGCGATCACATCATCCCTTTCAATTTGGTCAAAGAAGGGTGTTACGTATTCAGTCGGTGCGGATGCCGACGCTGGACATGCGAATGCCAGCATCAACAGCGCTGTTCCCAGCGATCGTTTCATTGCAGTGCCTCCACTTGCTGGACAAGCTTTTTGAATTGAAGTTCCGTCCACGGTTCAGGAAGGAACAGGAACACCCTGCTCAGGCCGTCGACCGGCGCCAGGGGTTCATCAGAGGAATAGCCGACATTGCCGGCGCAAATGGGATTGGGGAATTCCCGTTCGGCGTGTAGCGTGTGGCGTATGACTCCACCGTCACGCCCCATACGGTAGATCATCGGCACGACTGCATCGACCGGAAGCCCTTCGGTCCAGTTGTCGTGGAAGCACCAGGAAGCCAAAGCGGTAATCGACAGCCTTGCGCCGCCGGTGCGCACTCGCAGTTCCTCGAGCAAGCGCCGGTAAAAGGCGCGTTGCGACAGTCTCGCATCGAAATCTAGCTGATGTTCGACCGGCCCGAATGGACGACCGACACCGATGATCTCATCGGCCAGACGCGCCGTTGTCGCGGCGCCAGGGACTCCAACAGCTTCGAGTCGAACAACGCTCGTGATTTCCGCTTCGCTCGGATAAGTGACCTTGTTGGTTCGATATTCGACATGGAAATCGTCGTGATCGAGGAAGATCGTCGCGGTCCACAGGGCCACTTTGACCCGATTCGGATCGATGAACGAAAGATCCTCCTCGCGCCGCCAGGCCCAGAGGTAGTAGTCGGGTTCAGCGGCCTGATCGAACCTTCCGGCAACCTGGTCCCAGGGAACGAACAGCACGGTTGCCACGGTGGCGGTGACGATGCATGCCGACCCGCAGACGAACCAGAGTTTCCGTAGTCTTTCGTTTGAAACTTTCCTCATCCGTGGCAGCTTCACCCGTACACGCGTTGTCCCGGGTCGGTAGACAAACTCAGCAGTGGGTACTTCGAACCTTGAGATTACTCTTTCCGTACCTGATTTGCCACGATCAGGAAGAGAGTCGAAGTTCGACTTCAAAGCCGGCGAAGCGGCGCAGGTTGATCACGCCCTGGTCGAAGATCAGGTACTGGCCCTTGATGCCTTGCAGGATGCCGCCGACAACCGGATCCTTCTCGAAATTGAAGGAGTTCAGCTTTTCGGGATGCCTGCGCACCGGGTAGCGGATTTGCACCGGATCGAGCCCGGTCAGAACGCTGATGGCGAAGAAGCCGAAGCGTTCGGCGAGTTCATCGATGCCGGACTTGCAGGTTTCGATCAGCCGCTCTTTTTCGGCCAGCAGGTCGAGGGGCTCTGCCGTGCCCCTAAGCATGTCGCGCCAGTTGGTCTTGTCGGCCACTTCCTGCTTGAACAACACTTCGAGATAACCCGACTGCATGCGGCTGCGAACGCGGATGATCGCCAGCGCCTGGGTCGCGCCCTGGTCGATCCAGCGCGTCGGCACCTGCACGGAACGGGTGATCCCGACTTTCAGGCCGGAAGAATTCGCCAGGTAGACGATGTGGTCGCGCATACAGACGCGTTCGCCCCAATCGGGCTCGCGGCAGGTGCCCTGGTCGAAGTGGCATTTTTCCGGATGGATGATGCAGGAATCGCATTGGGCCAGCTTGCGGAAACAGGGGTAGCAATAGCCCTGGTTGAAACTCTTGTTGGTCTTGCGCCCGCAATGAACGCAGAAGATCCTGCCGGTATGCGCCAGTTGCACTGGCTGGCCGAGCAATTCGTTGAGTGGAATACGCTCGTCGGAAAGCACCATGCTATAGGCGACCGGATCTTGCAGCCGGGTTTCCATTTTCCGCATCGTGCCGCATGCCACGGTGCGAATTGAATTGTCCTCGAGATTCAGCATGCCGGTAAATTAACCTCTGCCCTGCCCGAGGTTCTTGCCACCCCCCCGGGAAATCGCCACAACGATACCGAGTAACAGTCCGGCGAGCAATCCACCGAGATGCGCTGCTGTGGCGATCCAGGAAGAGGCCAGCAGCTCCATCGCCAGCAGCATGATGACGAAAACCAGGAACATCTGATCGCTGAGGATCGGCCTGCCGCCGGGCAGCAACTTTTGCATTATCCAGGCATAGCCGAGCAAGCCGTAGACCACGCCGGACATGCCGCCGAAGTTATTGCCGCCACCCAGCAGGTATTGCGCCGTATTGGCGGCGAACGAAGTAAGCAGTATCACCGCCGGGTAGAGCCAGCGCGGCTGCCGCGGCTCAAGCTGGCGGCCGAAATACCATAGCCACAGCATATTGAACACCAGATGCAGTTCGCCGAAATGCAGCAACATCGGTGTGAGTGTGCGCAATAGCAGCGCCGGATTTACGATATCGCCAAGCAATGCGCCCAGGCTTTCGGTCGCCAGCAATGGATAGAACAGAAAATCCACGCGACCGGCCTGCATGCCCAGGCGGCTGTATGCAGCCACCAGCGCGCAGGCCAGCATCAGCGATACCGTGAGCGGGCACAGCAGGAACTCCCGGAAAGCGGCGTTCAGCCAGCGGCCGGGGCGGAACAAGGGCTGGCGGGCCGGCGCCGGCGTTCGCTGCTCGCGCTCGAGTTCGCTCCACTGCGCCAACGCTTCACGCACCGTGCGCGACTCCCATTCCGTTTGCACCCAGATCACTTGCCGGCCGGATTCCTCGATGATGCGATGCCGAACGCCCTGGCGCTTTAGAATCTGGCTGAAACTGAGCAGATCGATGTCGATCGGCAGGTTGGCCGCTTTAATCATCGGCCTTGGCGAGACGGCTGCCCCAGCCGAGTTTGCTGCGGCAGGCCTGATAACTGGTGTAGTCCAATGGATGAATCAACTTCAGAAAACAGTCGTTCTTGCGCACCAAGATCTGATCGCCGGCGCGGGCCGTATAGCGTACTTGCCCATCGCAACTCAGTTGCGGCTCAAGTTCTTCTTTCGCGCCGACAACCATGCGCACCTCGCTATTGCCGTCTACCACCAGCGGCCGGCTACTCAGGGAATGGGGATACATCGGCGCCAGCACCAAGGCGTCGAGCCGAGGATGCATGATCGGCCCCCCGGCCGACAGCGCATAAGCAGTGGAACCGGTGGGGGTCGCCACGATCAGGCCATCGGATTCCTGGCTGTAAACGAATTGCCCGTCGATGAACAACTCGAAGGAGATCATTTGCGCTGCCTTGCCCGGATGTAGCACGACGTCGTTCAGGGCGCGTCCGACAGCTTCGCTCCGGTCTTCCCTGACCACTTCGGCATTTAGCAGGAACCGGTTCTCGGCGATGAATCGCCCATCCAGTACTTCCCCGATCCGCTGTTCGAGTTCGTCCGGCAGGACATCGGTGAGGAAGCCGAGCCGGCCGCGATTGACGCCGATCACGGGCACTTCGTAGACATGCTTCGCCACATGCAGCAGGCTGCCGTCGCCACCGACGACGATGACGAGATCGCAGTGATTCGCCACATCCTCGACCGGAATGACGCGCACCCGCGGCAATTCCAGCATGCCGGCGGTTACTGTATCGAAGATGACGGTGCGGCCCTTGCTTTGGAGAAAGGTATGAAGTCGCTGCAAGGTTTCCACGGCGCCATTGTGACCAGGCCGTCCAATTACGCCGATACTGGTGAATTCCGCCATGTCGCCAAATCGCGCCGGGCCGTGGTGAAGCCGATAACGGGCAAGGAGTATAGCACGCGCAAGTACCGCAGACGGCTTGAAATCAATTGGCAAACAATAGCCGCAAGGGCTGTGGAAGATAGATAATGTCACCGGGAATCTGATAGGCGAGATAGAGTTGCAATTCGATGCCGCCCAGGTTGGCGGCGACCTCGTAATTATCGACGATGTGGAAACGCTCCACCGACCGTAGCGCCTGATCGAAAGTCGCGGACCGGAGGCCGCCAAGCGTACCGTCCCACAACGTGAGGCCGATTTCCCGATCCAATTGGTGAAACTGCTCGGAATCCACGGTGATGAGAATATGGAACGAGCCCGTCATGCCGACGTGTTCCGGGGCCACTTCGACTTCCGCCAGCAATCGCAGCGTATCGCCCGAACGGGCAGTCGAGGTGTAGCCGGTTTCGTCGTTGACCTGGGCGGCCAGCCCCAGGCGCGCGGATGTCACCGCGCCAATGATGCTTCGCCCTCTAGACGCCGGCATTTCGGGCATGGTCTGACCGAACCAGACTTCGACCTGCGGGGCCACTATGTTCAGTGAGGCCGCCGCATTCGCTCCCATATCTTCATCTTCGGCGCGGCCACAGGCGGCATCGCCGCAATCCAGATCGGGATTCGAAAACACTGGAGTTCGATTGCTTACGGAAAAACGTTCAGGCGTGGCCATGATCGTGGCAAACTTCCCATCGATCCCATATCCCGTCGCGAAATCGAAAGTGCCGCCATAGCCGTCCTCGCGACGTGAATGGGTCAATCCCATGTTGTGGCCAAGTTCGTGAGCGAGCACGAGGTCTTCCGCGCAGTTGACGGCGACCCAGGAATAACCGAAAGCCGGTTCCGACAGGCCGCTGAAGTCGCCTTGCATACCGAATCCGCCGACAGGCGCCAGGCCGCAGCGGGCGCCGCTTTCGGCAATGCCAAACAGCACTACCAGGTCGGCGCCATAGCGGCGCCGCAATGCGTCGATGCCGGCAAACGCGCTATGCGATCCTTGCAACAGTTGATTCAACGCCAGGTTTGCATCCGCGCCGGAATCATAAGGCACGAGCTGAAAATGCACCGGCCGCAGGCGAATTCGTGCTGCACTGTTGAAATAGGCGTTATTGGCTTCGTTGAAGAGTTGGTTAATCCGATTCTCGATACCGGCCGGATACAAGCTCGACGCGGCCGGTGTGTAGAGGGCCATTACGTCGATTCTCGCGTCCTTGAAGTCGGCGGAAGCAGCATCCGCCGGGTTGGTTTGGCGGAGTATCTCGATGAAATTACTGATCCCGTCGCCATCGCTGTCGCTCACGGTGTCGTGAACCACCGGCGCCGACGAATCTACGCGCAATTCACCGAGTAAGGCGGAAGCAACCACGGCCGGGCGGCTGTTTTCCGAAGTCGCTACCGTGACGGAAAACGATCTGCTGCTCCCGGTGGGAATAGCGCCGAATTCGCAATACAGAATCTCCTGCCCGGACAGGCTCGGCTGGCGCCGGCATTGACTTGGCGCGGAAACCAGGCTGGTGTTTTCCAATAGAAAATAAATTTCGAGGGATACGTTCGAGCGCGCGGCGCTGCCGCCATTGGCGAGTCGATAGTCGATACTGAGATTTTTGCCAATGACCACGCTGGGGGCGGCGAATTGCTGGGACAGGCTGAAGCCGTTTGCGTCAACGGCGACCGCGGGCTCCATTTTCCGCGTCGGTAGCGTGTCCTGCGCAGCCAGCGGCGCCGCGGCCGCCAAACAGAAAATCAAACACGGCAACCATGCTCGCCGGACCCGGGAAAACATTAACTTGCGGCAATTCCCCGCGACCCGACGGGAGTCGACGTCAGCCGCAAAATTGCCGGAACTTGAATTACAATCGCGCATAAAACAAAAATATATTGGACGATACGCCCTTTGTGGGAATTTTTACCAATTATATTGCAACACTCAAGCCCAATTTGCCTTTATACACCACCAACCTACAGGAGATGCAGTATGGCTTATATTGATGGATTTGTTCTTGCGGTTCCGACCGCCAATCGGCAGGAGTTCATTGAACACGCCGAGTTCGTGGACGGTCTGATCAAGGAATTCGGCGCGAACCGCATCGTGGAATGCTGGGAGGACGACGTTCCGGACGGCAAGTTTACCGATTTCCGCAAGTCGGTGCAGGCGAAAGATGACGAGATCGTGGCCTTTTCCTGGATTGAATGGCCCGACAAGGCGACGCGCGACGAAGGTATGCGCAAAATGCAAGAATACGCCGCCGGTGATGAGCGCTGGGATCCGGAGAAGTACCCGCCCCCATTCGACGGCAAAAGAATGATTTGGGGCGGTTTTGTTCCAGTGGTGGACATTTGACCAGGAACGACGATGGATGGTCGGGACGGCGGGATTTGAACCCACGACCACTACACCCCCAGTGTAGTGCGCTACCAGACTGCGCTACGCCCCGATGCCGTGAAGCCGAGGCCGGAGAGTCTACCATAATGGGTGATATCCGGTCGGCGAAGCCGGCGAAAGCATCGCTTTTCGATGGCCGAACGGCTCGGCCAGGGCGAGGATAAACAATTACCAACCGAAAGCTTCGCACGCAAACAGAGCGCCACCAGGCTATATTCGGTGTCCGGGCCGGCGAGATCGCGGTTTGGAGAAAACACAAAGTTTGCGCCAGGATCGGCATGTATAATCAAACTGAAAGCGCGTTGCCCAGTCGACGAACATGAAAATGGTCGCTACAGCAGGTCGATTACCTGCTCTAGTTCCCGTGCCAGCGCGCCGACCTCGGCCGCGCTGGCCGGAGGGTTGCGCGCCTCTTCGCTCAATTTGCGGCGGGCGCCATCGATAGTGAATCCCTGATCGTAAAGCAAGGTTCTGATACTGCGCACCAGCACCACATCCTGTATTCGAAAATAGCGGCGGTTACCGCGCCGCTTGTCCGGTTGCAGCATGGGGAATTCCTTTTCCCAGTAACGCAGCACATGAGGTTTGACCGCGCAAAGTTCGCTGACTTCGCCAATGGCGAAGTAACGTTTGGGGGGAATGGGCGGCAGCGCGGCGCTATTCATCGGGACCGTCAAATCCCTCCACGTTGGACTTGAGTTTCTGCCCCGGCCGGAATGTCACTACGCGGCGCGCCTTGATGGGAATCTCTTCGCCAGTCTTCGGATTCCTGCCAGGCCGTTGCTTCTTGTTGCGCAACTCGAAATTGCCGAAGCCGGACAGTTTTACCGGCCGATTCTGCTCCAGGGACAAGCGGATTTCCTCGAAAAACTGTTCGACCACTTCCTTGGCTTCACGTTTGTTCAAGCCCAGTTCTTCAAAAAGATGTTCCGCCAAATCTGCTTTGGTCAGCGCCTTGTCGCCCATGAAAATCCCCGGATTAGTTGCGTAAAGATGCGTTAAATCTTTCCTGTAGCGCCTTGATAGTGCTGTTAATTACCTGGTCAATCTCAACATCTCCAAGAGTGCGTGAAGGATGTTGCCAGGTCAAGCCCAAGGCGATGCTTTTGCTGTCTGCTGGCACGGCGCCGCCGCGATATACGTCAAGCACCCGCAATCCTGTCAGCAGCGGACCGGCAGCCTCCCGCACTGTTTCCAGGATTTCACTCGCTTCAAATTTTTCACTGATTACGATCGCCAGATCCCTGCTTACCTCTGGAAAACGAGACGGCTCCGCCGCCACCGGCACCTGCTGCCGGCATAGCGCATCCAGGCGCAATTCGAATAGAAAGGCGGCGGGCAGTTCCAGTTCTCTTTGCAGCCCCGGATGCAAGGCGCCGATGTAACCTGCGAGTTCATCGTCGAACAGGATCCGCGCGCACTGGCCGGGATGCAAGCCAGGACGGGCCGCGGCGGAAAATCGGAGGCCGCAAACCCTGCCGCCAAGTCCGAACAGCGATTCCAGATCTCCTTTCGCATCAAAAAAATCAGCCTTCTCCCCGGCATTGCTCCAATTATTCCCTTCCTTGCCGCCGGTGATCAAGCCTGCCAGCATGGGCTCCTGGCGAAATCCGTTCGCTTCCCGGCCGAATGCAAGACCGGTTTCGAACAATCGCAGGTTTTCCTGCTGCCGATTCAGATTGTATTGCAAGGTCTGCACCAGCCCGGGCATGAGGCTGTCGCGCATGACCGACATGTCTCGCGAAATCGGATTTTGCAATTGTACGACCGCCGCATCCTCATCGCTGAAGCTGGCGGCCAGACCCGGTTCGATGAAACTGTAGTTGACTACCTCCTGGTAGCCGAGCGCCACAAGATGGCCGCGAATGCGTCCCAGGCTGATTTCGCGCTCCGGCGCCCGGCCCATCTCCCGCCGATTCAGGCCCATTGTCAACGGCAGCTTGTCGTAACCATGGATACGGGCAAGTTCTTCGAGCAGATCGGCTTCGATGGCGACGTCATAGCGGAACGAGGGCACTTCCACGGAGATGACGTCGCTGCTTTGCTCGGTTAGCGTGAAGCCGAGCCTGTTCAATATATCCACAACCTCCGCGCGAGAAATCTCGACGCCAAGCACACGGCCAATCGAGGCCATTCTCAAATTCACTTTACGGATTTCAGGCGCTTCGCCCAGGGCTTCGGTAACCGGCCCAGCCTTGCCGCCGCCGATCTGGAGCAGCAATTCGGTGGCCCGCGCCATGGCGCGCCGTTGCAGCAGGTAATCGACGCCGCGTTCGTAGCGCTGGGACGCATCGGTCTGCAGTCCCGCCGCGCGCCCCCGACCGGCGATGGCGAAAGATGCAAAGGAAGCGCATTCCAGGAATACGTCGATGGTTTGCTCGCTGACCGCCGTATTCATGCCCCCCATTATGCCAGCCATCGCCACCGCTCCGCCGTCGTCGGCGATCACCAGGGTGTCGGGCGATAATTCAAGTTCCTTGCCGTCCAGCAAGGTAAGTTTTTCGCCCGGATGAGCCAGGCGTACATCGATGTACCGCTGCAATTTACCGAAATCGAAGGCATGCAAGGGCTGACCGAGTTCGAGCAAGACGAAATTGGTTACATCCACCACGGGGTCGATGCAGCGCAGGCCGCCGCGGCGCAGCTTTTCCTGCATCCACAGTGGCGTTTTCGCTTCAAGGTCGATGCCCCGGATGATGCGTCCCAGGTAGCGCGGGCATTCCTTGCTGGCGCTGATTCGTATTGGAAACTCATCGGAAATAGCCACGGCAGGTTCGCTCGCGGGCGGCGCGGCGACATCCAGTCGAAGCATGGCGCCGACATCCCGAGCCAATCCAAGCATGCCCAGGCAATCGCCGCGATTCGGCGTGAGATCGAGTTCAAAACTGGTGTCTTCGAGCGCCAGATAGTTCCGGATATCCAACCCGACCGGTGCGTCGGCCGGCAGTTCAAGCAGTCCGGTGGAAGTTTCCTCCATGCCGAGTTCTGCCGCCGAACAAAGCATTCCCACCGATTTGACGCCGCGGATGTCACTGACACCGATCTCCCGGTCTCCGGCGCCGTTCGCAAGCTGGAAACGAGCGCCAGCGATAGCATAGGACGCCTTCATGCCGGCTGTTACATTCGGAGCGCCGCAGACTACATTGTGTCGGGAGACGCCGTCATCAACCTGGCATACACGCAGCGATTCCGCCACGGGATGTGTGTCCACGGCGACGACCTCCGCCACGATTACACCGGAAAAGCTGGCGGCAACGCTTGCGTAACCCCCGACTTCCAGGCCCGCCATGGTCAGGCGTTCCGCGAGTTCGGCGCTGCCGAGCGGAGGATTCACCCATTCCCTTAGCCAGGACTCGCTGAAAATCATTGCTGCAATCCGCTGTCCGATCTAGTTGAACTGCCTGAGGAATCGCACATCGTTTTCGAAATACATGCGCAGATCGCCGACCTGGTAGCGCAGCATCGCGAGTCTTTCCACGCCGAGGCCGAATGCGAAGCCGTTATACACATTCGTATCCACCTTGGACATTTCGAGCACGCGCGGATGCACTAACCCGCAGCCCATGACTTCGAGCCAGCCGGTTCGGCCGCAGATACGACAGCCCTTGCCACCACAGCTAACGCAGCTCATGTCGACTTCGGCCGAGGGCTCGGTGAACGGGAAATAGGAAGGCCGGAAGCGGACTTCTAATTCTTCCTCGAAAAACGCCCGCAGAAAGCTGACGATCGCGCCTTTCATGTCCGACATGCTGACTTCAAGGTCCACCAACAGACCTTCCACCTGGTGGAACATCGGCGTATGGGTGAGGTCGGAATCGCAGCGATAAACCCGGCCGGGACAGATCATGCGAAAAGGCGGTTCGCCCTGCTCCATGACATGAACCTGCACCGGTGAGGTATGTGTGCGCAGCACCGTGCCCGGTTCGACGTAAAAGGTGTCGTGCATGGCGCGGGCAGGATGATTGAGCGGGATATTGAGCGCTTCGAAATTGTGATATTCGTCCTCGATTTCCGGGCCTTCAGCAACTTCGTAGCCGGCGGCGCGGAAAATACGAGTGATACGGTCCAGGGTAATCGTGACCGGATGCAGTCCGCCGCCGGCGCGGCGCCGGCCGGGCAAGGTCACGTCGATTTTTTCCGCTTGCAGGCGAGCGTCGAGCGATTCCCGTTCCAGCGTCTGGCGGCGCGTCTCTATCGCCTCCCGTAGCCGGCTCTTGGCAAGATTGATTTTCTGACCCGCCGCGGGTCTTTGCTCCGCCGGCAGCGAACCGAGATTTTTCAAATGAGCGGTGAGTAATCCCTTACGGCCGAGGTAGTGCACCCTGAGCGTTTCAAGCGACATTTCGTCGCCGCTCCGCTCGATAGCGGCAAGCGCTTCCGCGGCAAGTTCTTCAAGGTCGGTCATAAGGCCGCCTCCCGATTCGCGGATCAGGCGGCCAGGGAAGCTTTTGCCTGGTCAACAATCGCTGAAAAAGCCGGCTTGTCGCGCACCGCGAGATCCGCCAGCACGCGCCGGTCGATTTCAATATTCGCCTTCTTCAGACCGGCGACGAGTTGACTGTAATTGATGCCGCACTCGCGCGCCTGGGCATTGATCCGGGTAATCCACAAACTGCGAAATTCGCGCTTGCGCACCCGGCGGTCGCGGTAGGCATATTGGGCGGCCTTGGTAACCGCTTGTTTGGCGACGCGGAAAACCCGGCTGCGAGCGCCATAATAGCCCTTGGCCTGTTCCAGCACCTTTTTGTGACGGCGCTTGGCGACAACGCCTCTTTTTACTCGTGCCACTTTCTATCTCCTCGCAGCCTGAATACTTCTCCAGGAATCGGTTTTTCGGATTATGTCCGGTCGGCTTCGCCGGCCGGGACTCACTCAAGCATGCGTTTGACTGCTTTTATGTCGGCAGGGCTCACGGGCGATACGCCGCGCAGATGCCGTTTGCGCTTGGTGGTCATCTTGGTCAGGATGTGGCTTCGGTTGGCGGACTTGCGTTTGTAGCCCGAACCGGTCGCCTTGAATCTCTTGGCGGCGCCGCGCCTTGTTTTCGCTTTCACGCTGCTCACTGTGTTTCGCTCACTAGTCAAGCGGCCGGGCGATTTATACCCGGCCGCGGTGTCAGAAATCGGTAACGCCGGCGAATTGAATCCGATCCGGCTTCTGCGCTCGTCATTGCGCCTTTGTATTACGCCCGGGCACGCTTTTTGATAGGCGCCAGCACCATGACGATTTGGCGGCCTTCCATCTTGGGCTCTTGCTCCACCGTGCCGTATTCGTCCAGATCCTGGCGAATGCGTTCGACCAGTTCCTGGCCGATATGCTGGTGCGCCATTTCCCGGCCGCGGAATCGCAGTGAAACCTTGGCCTTGTCTCCATCCGTGAGAAAACGTATGAGGTTGCGCAGTTTCACCTCGTAGTCTCCCTGCTCGGTTCCCGGCCTGAATTTTATTTCCTTGACATGCACCCGCCGCTGCTTCTTGCGGTTGGCGGCGCGCTGCTTCTTCAGATCGAAAACATGCTTGCCGTAATCCATTATCTTGCAGACCGGCGGTTCCGCGTCCGGAACGATCAATACAAGATCAAGCCGGGCATCGGTCGCCGCCTTGCGGGCCTCGTCAATGGCAACGATTCCGACTTGTTGTCCATCGGCGCCAATCAGCCGCACCCGCGGCGAATCTATATCGTCGTTTATGATCGCCTTTTTGGCATCGCTCCTCATAGTTTCAGCGCTTCAACCTCATGTTCCAACCTGCTGCTGGAGAGCGCTATCGGAGCTTGTGCGGCCATATTCCGCGACATCGTCGCCCAGGTGACCGCAAAATGCATCGAGTGTCATTGTGCCCAGATCTTCACCTCCCCGTTTACGTACCGATACGGTACCCGATTGCGCCTCACGGTCGCCCGCTACCAGCAGATAAGGCGTCTTCTGCATTGTGTGTTCGCGAATTTTAAAGCCGATCTTCTCGTTTCTCAAGTCCAATACGACTCTGAAACCCTTGTTTTTCAAGGATTCTTCGACTTTCCGGCAATAATTGGCCTGATTGTCGGTAATGTTCATGATCACAGCCTGCACCGGCGCCAGCCAGGCCGGCAAGGCGCCGCCATAATGTTCGATCAGCACACCGATAAAGCGTTCGAACGATCCAAGCGCGGCACGGTGCAACATGACCGGAATCCTGCGGCTGTTGTCTTCCGCGACATATCGCGCGCCCAGCCGTTCGGCCGTGAAGAAGTCCACCTGCATGGTGCCGCATTGCTGTAGCCGGCCCATGCAATCGCGCAGCGAATATTCAATCTTGGGGCCGTAAAACGCCCCTTCGCCGGGCACGAGCTCCCAGTCAAGCCCAGTGGCGTCGAGCGCCTGCCGCAAGGCATCCTCGGCCTGGTCCCATAGTTCATCCGCGCCCACCCGCTTCGATGGCCGGGTAGACAGCCGCAGCAGCACGTCGTTGAAACCGAAATCCCGATAGACCTTGAACAGCAATTGCATGAAATCCGCGACTTCTGACTGAATTTGTTCTTCGCTGCAGAAGATATGACCGTCATCTTGCACAAAATTTCGCACGCGCATGAGTCCATGCATACTGCCGGAAGGTTCATAGCGGTGACAGGAACCGAATTCCGCCAGCCGCATCGGCAGGTCGCGATAACTTTTCAGCCCCTGGTTGAACACCTGAACGTGACAGGGGCAATTCATCGGCTTGATCGCGTATTGGCGATTGTCCGATTCCACGGTAAACATCTCTTCCGAGAATTTGGCGGCATGCCCCGACTTCTCCCAAAGAGAAAAGTCCACCAACTGCGGTGTATTGATCTCGAGGTAACCGTTTTCGTCCTGCACTTTCTTCATGTAGGACTGAATAACCTGGTAAATGGTCCAGCCTTTTGGGTGCCAGAACACCATGCCGGGCGCTTCTTCCTGGAAATGAAACAGACCGAGATGCTTGCCGAGTTTGCGGTGGTCGCGCTTTTCCGCCTCTTCGAGCCGTAGCAGATGGAGCCGCAACTCCTTGGAGTTGGGCCAGGCGGTGCCGTAGATGCGCTGCAGCGTTTCCCGGCTGGAATCGCCGCGCCAATAGGCGCCGGCCACCGAAGTCAACTTGAATGCCTTGAACTTGCCGGTGCTGGGCACATGCGGACCACGGCAAAGATCGATGAAGTCGCCCTGGCGGTAGAAGGAGAGCGGCTCGTTGGAGGGAATGGATTCGATGATTTCAACCTTGTAGCGCTCCCCCATGTCGCGGAACAATTTCACCGCATCATCGCGTTCGAGCACTTCGCGCTCGACGATGAGATCTTCCTTGACGATCTCCTGCATGGTCTTTTCGATGGCGCTGAGGTCTTCCGGCGTGAAGGGGCGGTTGTAAGCGAAATCGTAATAGAAACCGTCCGCAATGACGGGACCGATGGTAACCTGGGCTTCGGGAAACAACCGCTGCACCGCTTGAGCCATTAGATGAGCGCAGGAGTGGCGCAAAATTTCCAGTCCATCGGCATCGCGGTCGGTAATGATCGCCACCGCGGCATCTCCATCCACTACATGGGAAATATCGACCAGTTCATCGTCGACGCGCCCGGCCAAGGCAGCCTTGGCGAGACCGGAGCCGATCGACCGCGCGATCTCCGCGACGGAGACCGGCTGCTGGTAATCTCTGGTGCTGCCGTCCGGCAAGGTGACCGTCAGCATGGCTATTCCTGTCAATTATCCGCGGCCGGCGGCAATTCCGGCTCGGCGTTCAAGTATTTTCCGAACAATTTCATCCTTGAATTTGTTCGTTAATGCAAAACGAGCGTGGCCCCATTTTGCTTCCTGCTTCAATTGCTTCCTGCATTGAATCAGGCGGCACATCCTCACGCCGCGCGGAAGCTCCGCTAACACGGAGTTTCCGTGGTTCCCGGGGTTCGCGGAATGGTAGGCACGACCAGATTCGAACTGGTGACCTCTACCATGTCAAGGTAGCGCTCTAACCAACTGAGCTACGCGCCTGCAAACCGTCGTCACTCGCGGCCGGAAATCGAGGTTCCCGGCATGGATCGCGGATTATATGAATTCCCGGCCGC
The DNA here is from genome assembly GCA_951812715.1 of uncultured Pseudohongiella sp. Lineage (GTDB taxonomy): Bacteria > Pseudomonadota > Gammaproteobacteria > Pseudomonadales > Pseudohongiellaceae > UBA9145. Next base: position 581,945 of record OX638323.1, read on the forward strand.
CGCTGTCGAACGCAACGAGGCGCGCGATAATCAAAAATCGACGCCGGCCGCCACGCGACTCAATGAAAAAGCTGCTGCTTCAATTGCGCGATGCGGTCCCGGGTGATAGCGGCCTGCTCGAAAGCCAGACTCCGGGATTGCTGGTACATTTCCTTTTCCAGCTGGGTGATTTCCGCTTTTAGCCGATCCGGGTCAATATCTTGCGGAGGCCGGTATTGTGCCGCCTTTTCGGCGATCTTGCGCGTGCGGCCGCCCGCCACGGCAAAGGCCCCATCCATAACATCGACGACGGACTTGCGGATTCCGACCGGCGTGATGCCATGCGCGCGGTTAAACTCAAGTTGCCGTTCCCGGCGGCGACTGGATTCATCGATAGCCCGCTGCATCGAACCGGTAATCCGGTCGGCATACAGTATGGCCTTGCCGTTCAGATTGCGCGCCGCGCGGCCGACGGTCTGGATCAGCGAACGGTCCGAGCGCAGGAATCCTTCCTTGTCGGCGTCGAGCACCGCAACCAGGGAAACTTCCGGGATGTCGAGACCTTCCCGCAGCAGGTTGATGCCTACCAGCACATCGAATTTGCCAAGGCGCAAATCCCGCAAAATTTCCGAGCGCTCGACGGTGTCGATGTCCGAATGCAGGTAGCGCACCCGCACGTCGTGTTCGGCGAGATAATCGGTCAGATCCTCGGCCATTCGCTTGGTCAGGACGGTGACCAGCACACGCTCCTCGCGTTCGGCTACGAGCTTGATTTCCGAAAGCAGATCGTCGACCTGGGTGGACGCAGGACGTATTTCGAGTTGCGGGTCGATCAGGCCGGTGGGGCGCACCACTTGTTGCACGAGTTGTCCCTGCTTGTTCTCTTCGTAGGGTCCGGGCGTGGCGGAAACGAAAATAATCTGCGGTGTCATTGTTTCCCATTCCTCAAAACGCAAGGGCCGGTTGTCCAGCGCCGAGGGCAGCCGGAAACCGTATTCCACCAGGGTTTCCTTACGCGAGCGGTCGCCTCGGTACATTGCGCCAAGTTGCGGAATCGAGACATGGGATTCATCCGCCACCACCAGCGCATTCGCCGGCAGATAGTCATACAGGGTCGGCGGCGGCTGTCCCGCCGAGCGTCCCGACAGGTAACGGGAATAGTTCTCGATGCCGGCGCAATAGCCCACTTCCTGGATCATTTCCAGGTCGTAGCGCGTGCGCTGTTCAAGTCGCTGGGCTTCAACCAGGCGCTTGTCTTCGCGCAGGAACCGAAGCCGCTCGGCCAGTTCTTCGCGGATTTCATCGATAGCCCCCATCAACGTTTCGCGCGGCGTCACATAATGTGATTTCGGGAACACCGTCAGCCGCGGCACCTCGCGGATGGCGCGGCCGGTCAGCGGATCGAAATAGGACAGCCGTTCGATTTCATCGTCATACAATTCGATGCGGATGGCGTCCCGCTCGGATTCGGCGGGATAGATGTCGATGACATCGCCTCGCACCCGGTAGGTCGCACGCCGCAATTCCATGTCATTGCGGGTATATTGCAGCTCGGCCAGACGCCGCAGCAAATTGCGCTGATTGACGCTGCCGCCGCGGTCGAGATGGACGACCATGCGCAGGTAGGAATTTGGATCGCCCAGGCCATAAATCGCCGATACCGTCGCTACCACGATGACATCGGACCGCTCAAGCAGCGCCTTGGTCGCGGACAGGCGCATCTGTTCGATGTGTTCGTTGATTGAAGCATCTTTCTCGATATAGAGATCGGAGGACGGAACATAGGCCTCCGGCTGATAGTAATCGTAATAGGAAACGAAATATTCCACCGCATTGGCGGGAAAGAACTCGCGGAATTCGCCATACAGTTGCGCCGCCAGGGTTTTGTTCGGCGCCATGACCAGAGTCGGACGCTGCACCTGTTCGATGACGTTGGCGATGGTGTAGGTCTTGCCGGAGCCGGTGACGCCAAGTAGCGTCTGGGCGTGCAATCCGTCGCTCAGGCCTTCCACAAGCGACTGGATCGCTTCCGGCTGGTCGCCGGCCGGCGTGAAATCAGCCTCAAGCGTGAATCGGCGTTCCATTTTTGTCTCTCTCCCGGTGCGAACTGCTTGCGGCACGGCGCTCCGCCAGCGTATGTTAGCAACAAACGCCGCCGGGCCCGGTCGGCGCGAACCGAATTATTGACGCTACCATTGATTGTTATTAGTATACGGCGCTCTCGAATCGGCGCTGCGCCCGGTTCGCGAAATTGCCCAATAGCTCAATGGTAGAGTAGGTGACTGTTAATCACTTGGTTCCTGGTTCGAGTCCAGGTTGGGCAGCCATCTTTTCTGTCATTCAATCCGGCGCCGCTCTGGCGCAAGAGTTCTTGTTGCTCGCTTAACCCCTCAAGGAGTTTAGGATCATGCGATCAGTACTGTTCACCTTTTTACTAACACTAAGCTCCATTGCCTCGGCCCAGGAAAATCCGGTCGTTGTCATGGAAACCAGCATGGGCGCCATCGCCATTGAGTTGTGGGAGGATCGGGCGCCGGTCACGGTAGAAAATTTCCTGCGCTACACCGACAACGAATTTTTCAGTGGCCTGATTTTCCATCGCGTGATCCCCGGGTTCATGATCCAGGGCGGCGGCATGGGCGAGGATCTGGCGCAGAAGTCCACCTACGATCCGATTGTCAATGAGGCACGAGCGGATGTGGGCAACGATCGCGGCACTATTGCCATGGCGCGGACCAACGTAGTCGACAGCGCTACCAGCCAGTTCTTCATCAATCTGGTGGACAACGACTTTCTCAACCATGTGGACGATACGCCCCAAGGGTTCGGCTATGCCGTGTTCGGCGCCGTAATCGAAGGAATGGACGTGGTTGACGCGATCGCCGCGGTGGAAACCGCGCCGGGGCGGCTCGGCCATCAGAACGTTCCGGTGGAAGCGGTAACCATCGTTTCCGTATCCCGGCGCTGACAGTCCTCGTTACTCCTTGAACAGCGGGGTCACGTTTTCCTGTTGCGGGAGCGGAGTTTCCTGCTGCATGTGCCAGAGCGGATCGATGACCTCCCCTTTCGGGTCGAAACCGTCCACCGCCTCTTTCAGCACCTGCTGAATCCCATCGAGGTCAAAGTTGCCGCAGGCTTGCTCAAGCTGGGCCAGCAGCGGCTCTAGCCGCTCCCAGAGAAGGGTTTCCTCTTCCGCGCGCAAGATCTTGGGATGCTCGGTGCCGGTGACCGACTCGCCGATCATCAACTCTTCACGCAATTTCTCGCCGGGCCGCAGACCGGTGTATTCGATGGCGATGTCGCCGCGGTAAGTATTGCCGTCCCGAATATCGTAACCCATGAGATGAATCATCTTGCGGGCCAGGTCTACGATCCGGATCGGTTCATGCATGTCGAGCACAAAGACATCGCCGCCGGCGGCCATGGCGCCGGCCTGAATGACGAGTTGGGCAGCTTCCTGCACGGTCATGAAATATCGCGTCACTTCCGGATGCGTGACCGTTACCGGTCCGCCGGCACTGATCTGCCGGCGAAACAGCGGCACCACCGAACCCGACGAGCCGAGCACGTTGCCGAAGCGCACCATGCTGAATTTCGTCTCGCCGTCGCCCTGGGCCATAGCCTGCAGTACCTGTTCCGCCAACCGTTTGGTCGCGCCCATGTAATTGGTTGGCCGCACGGCCTTGTCGGTAGAAATCAGGACGAAATTCCTGACGCCGAATTTCCGCGCCGCCCGCGCCGCTACCAGAGTGCCAAAAATATTGTTGCTGACGCCTTCGAAGATATTCCTTTCCACCATCGGCACTTGCTTGTATGCGGCGGCGTGGTAAATCGTCTCGATGCGGAAAGTCTCGATCAGATTTTCCATATGCCGCTGATTGCAGACCGAGCCTAGCAGAGCAGCGACTTCGATGGCGGCGCCGCCATCGATGGTTTCCAGCCGTTTGCGCAATTCGTTTTCAATTTCGTACAGCCCGAACTCGGACGAATCGAGCAAAACCAGGCGAGCCGGGTTTACATTAATAATCTGCCGGCAAAGTTCGGAACCAATAGAGCCGCCGGCGCCGGTTACCAGTACGGATTTGCCGGTGATACAGGCCCCGAGCAGGCGCTCGCTTGGCGGCACGGTATCGCGTCCAAGCAGGTCTTCAATATCGATTTCGCGCACTTCGTGCACTTCCACCTTGCCGGACACCATGTCGAACAGGTCGGGCACCGTTTTTACATGCACCGGCAAATGTTCCAGCCGATTGATGATTTCCTTGCGTTCGGCGTGCGTGGCGGATGGAATCGCCAGCAGAATCTGGCGCACGGACCAGGATTCGATGAGTTCGTACAGCGATTTCGGGCTGTAGACGCGGATGCCATGTACCATGCTGCCGATCATGCGATGGCTGTCATCGACAAAGGCCACGGGCAGATATTGGTCGCCGTTCTGCAAGGCCACGAGCAACTGCATGCCGGAAGAGCCGGCCCCATAAATAATCACCGGTTCCTTCGGTCGGAAATTCTGGATCAGCGCCTGGGTCATCACCTTGACCAGGAAACGGCTGCCGCCGGTAAACAGCAAGGCCAGCATCCAGAAAATTGGAAATAGCGAATAATCCAGCGCTTCCGGAGTTAGCGACAGAAAACATGCCGCAGCGATCAGACAGGTGGTGAAAGTCACCGCTTTCAACAGTTGAAAAACGAATTGTAATCCCAGGTACAGGATAAGCGCGCGATAGACTCCCATGCGCATGAATACGAGCAAGCTGAATGCCGTCGCCACGCTGACGTAGATATAGAAAAGTTGGTTTTGAGCGCCGAATTCACCGCCCAGCAAGACGAACGAGAGCGATAGCGCGCCGACCAGCATGACGCCATCCGCCAGCAGCAGGCCTATCAGCTTGGCGGTGCGGGAAAGTGGGAAATTATATAAATGCATCCGATTATCGACCCTGCTCCCCGGCGGGGACGCCGGCGCCCATCCACAGCGAACCTGCCACGAGTGGCGCCAAGCCCGCCAATGCCAGCGGCATTCCCCATTGTGGCTGGATTACCGTCCACCATGCAAGCGGCGCCAGCCAGCAGCAATTCATCGCCAAAATTACCAGAGTTACGCGCCGGTGGCTGCCGCACCGCTTGGCCGCGTGCTGATAGGCATGGCAGCAATGACCTTCGAACCATTTTTCGCCGCGGGCAACACGGCGAATCAGGGTAACGGTGGCGTCCGTAACGAATACGCCGAGCAAAAGTAGCCAGGTCCAGACCGTCATACTGTCGTGCTGCATGCTCAATAAGGCAAGTACGCCAAGAGCGAAGCCAATGAAATTGCTGCCCGCATCGCCCATGAAGATGCGCGCCGGCGGCCAGTTCCAGACCAGGAATCCCAATGCGGCGGTCCCCAGACCCGCATTGAGCAGGCCGAGCGCGGCATCGTCGGCTGACACCGCGATAACGAATCCCAGCAGGTTGACGAATACCAGTTGCGCCGCCGCCAGCCCGTCAATGCCGTCCATGAAGTTGTAAAGGTTGAGCAGCCATACCAGCGCCAATACGGCCAGCACGTCGAGAATAAAGAAGTTACTGACGGCAAAGAAGTAAAAATCGATCGGCGGCAGATTCCCCAGCCACCATACAGCCCACACGGCGGCGGCGAATTGTGCTGGCAAACGCCAGGCAAGCGGCAGTTTCCACAAATCATCCGCCAGACCGACCAGGGCAACCAGAGCGCCGCCAGTCAAGGCCATCAATTCATGCAGCGGGATGCTGCCGGCCAGCCGGCAGAGCCAGGCGAAGGCCAGGAACACTAGCGCAATGGCAATGCCGCCGCCGACCGGCGTCGCCTGCTCATGCAAGCTGCGGGAAACGGGGACATCAAGTATGCCGCCGCGCAAGGCAAAGCGGCGGATCGCTCCAGTCAACAGGAACGAGGCAATGAAAAGACCGGTAAGAGCGGCCGGAACAGCCATGGCGCAGTTTTCGAAAAATGGCGATTATACCCCGGTCGCGCTGAAAACAGGCACTTCCGGGTGAGGCCCGGTCGGTGCAGCCGACAAGAAGCAACGCTTCTTGAGGGCCGAACGACTTGCCAGGGACGGCAAGGCTGGGGGGTTGTCGAAGCCACTACAGCTACGCCAGGGATGGCTTGTACATTCATGCGGAATGCAAGAAAAATCGGGCGCTTACGGATGGTTCGCAAGCGCCCGAGGCAAAGGCCTATTCGCTTTCCAGCGCTATCCGATCGCGATTTCGTTCCAGCGTGCCGGGACCGATGCCTTTCACTTCCATCAACTCATCGATGGCTTTGAAGGCGCCGAACATCTCGCGGTAGGCGACTATTTCCTGTGCCTTAATCAGCCCCACGCCGTCCAGCGCCGCGGCGATAGCCGCGGCATCGGCGGAATTGATGTCGATCTGCACCATCTCTTCGGCGTCCGCGGCCGAATCTTGTAATGCCAGGCTCCAGGGAGCCGCGAGCAGGGAAAAAAGAAAAATTACTGTTGCAAACCAGCTAGTCTTGATCATGATCATGTCCTTTTCCGAAGTTTAAAAAAAAGAAACAGCCTTTCGGCTGCTCCAAAAGTCTAGTACGGATTCGGAACAACGCCAGAAATGGAGGAAATATAATCTTCCAGCGCGGCCGCCGGGTCGGAGGCGCGAGTGATTGGGCGTCCAATGACCAGATAATCCGCGCCATTGACGATCGCTTCGGCCGGCCCCATGATGCGTTTCTGATCGCCCTTGGTATCTTCCGGCCGGCGAATTCCGGGCGTGACCAGCAGGAACTCCCGCGGCAATTCCGCCCGCAGCATCGCAACTTCCGCCGGCGAACAGACAACGCCGCCAAGTCCCGCTTCACAACACACGCGGGCAAGCCGCGCTACCTGCCGCGGCGCGGAACACCGCAGTCCGAGTTCGGCCAGGTCCGCATCGTTCAGGCTGGTCAATACGGTAACACCGATAAGATGGGGCCGCCGGCAATCGACATCGGCAATCGCTTCGCAGGCTGCCTTGAGCATGGCCCTGCCGCCGGAAGCATGAACATTGAGCATCCATACTCCCAGTTCAGATGCGGCTGCCCTGATGGCGCTGGCCACGGTATTGGGGATATCGTGAAATTTGAGATCAAGAAAAACGTCGAAAGCGCGCTTATGGATTTTCTTTACCAACTTGGGGCCGCGGGCGGTGAACAGTTCCTTTCCGACCTTTACCCGGCAAAGTCTCGGATCAAGCTGATCCAGTAGCCGCAACACTTCATCTTCACTGGAAAAATCAAGCGCGACAATAATGCGCTTTCGATTTTCTTCCTCGCGATCAATGAGCATTTCCAAGCGCCGTCCACCGCAGCCGCGATCAGTTGTCTCCGGAATCGCCCGCGCGCAGCCGTTCGATTTCCTGCCGCGCCGCGGCAAGTTGACTGGAGAGCTTCCTTGTCCGGTTGTTTTTGCGAAAACCCTCGAACAACCGCAATCCGAGTAGGAGCCCTAGCAAGCCGCCGCTGACGAAAGCTCCCAGGATCCAGATGGAGATCGCCTGTGGCGGCAGCCGCCAGTCACCCATGCCGATGGCTACCGGAGTTTCGTTGTAGTATGCGAAAGCGACCGCGGCGACAAACACGCATACTACGAAGAATCCGGCCAGCAGTCGCTTGAATGTGCGCATGTGCTTCGCGCGAATTCCCCGGTGGACGCAGCCGGCCCGGCGCTCAGGCGACCGTAACCCGCTCGGCGAGCATTCGCCGATTCACCCGCTCGCGCATTTCCTTGCCGGGTTTGAAGTGCGGCACGTACTTGCCGGACAGCGATACCGGAATGCCGGTTCGCGGATTTCTGCCGACGCGGGGCAGTCGATAGTGCAGGGAAAAGCTGCCAAAGCCCCGAATCTCGATTCGACGGCCGTGCGACAGCACCCCAGCCATGCGCTCCACGATCGCCTTGACCGCGAGCTCCACGTCTTTGGCGGAAAGCTGATCCTGCTTTGCGGCAATTCGATCAATCAATTCGGATTTTGTCATTACTCCTTGCTTCCTTTTTTCATTTGCGCCTTGATCAGGCCGCCAATGGTGCCGGGTGAAACTTCAGCCGCATCCTCATTCTTGTGCTGTTCGATCGCTTCTCTTTCCTGGTCGAATTCAATCGCCTTGATCGACAGATTCAAAATGCGGTTCTTGCGGTCCACACCGACGATCTTGACTTCGACTTCATCGCCCTCGTTCAACTCGGTGCGCGCATCCTTGACCTTTTCGCGCTTTATCTCGGAGGCTTTCAATACGCCGTCCATGTCCTCGCCAAGCCTGATGACCGCGGCCTTGACCGTTAGCGAGGCGACCGTTCCCTTGACGATGCTGCCGACGCCATTGGCGGAGATGAATCCAGAGAGGGGATCATTGCTGAGTTGCTTGATGCCCAGCGAGATGCGTTCACGTTCAGGATCAATGGACAAGATAACGGTTTCGATTTCCTGACCCTTGCTGAAACTGCGCACGGCTTCTTCGCCGGATTCGTCCCAGGAGATATCGGACAGATGCACAAGTCCGTCGATACTGCCTTCCAGGCCGATGAAAATGCCGAAATCAGTGATCGACTTGATCGCTCCGGATATCCGGTCACCCTTGCTGTGCTCTTCGGCGAATCGTTCCCAGGGGTTTTGGAAACACTGCTTGATACCGAGCGAGATACGGCGCCGTTCCTCGTCGATGTCGAGCACCATGACATCGACCTCGTCGCCAAGTTGCACCACCTTGGTCGGATGGATATTGCGATTGGTCCAATCCATTTCCGATACGTGCACCAGACCTTCAACACCTTCTTCGAGTTCCGCGAAACAACCATAATCCGTGACATTGGTAACCACGGCCTTGATCCTGGTATGCACGGGATAACGTTTCTTGATGGCGACCCAGGGGTCCGTGCCCATCTGCTTCAGACCAAGTGAGACGCGGCTTCGCGTGCGGTCGTACTTGAGAATCTTTACTTCGAGTTCGTCGCCGACATTTACGACCTCGGAAGGATTCTTGATCCGCTTCCAGGACATGTCGGTAATGTGCAGCAGGCCGTCAACGCCGCCAAGGTCGACGAAGGCTCCATATTCGGTAAGGTTCTTGACCACGCCCTTGATGAACATGCCCTCTTCCAGCTTTTCGAGCAGAGCTTCACGTTCTTCGGAACTGACGGATTCCAGTACCGCGCGGCGCGAGACCACCACATTGTTGCGCTTGCGATCGAGCTTGATCAGCTTGAATTCAAGTTGCTGTCCTTCCAGATGCTGGGAATCGCGAATCGGCCGCACATCAAGCAAAGAGCCGGGAAGAAAAGCGCGGATATTGTTGAGATCAACCGTGAATCCACCCTTGACCTTGCCGTTGATGACGCCGCCGACAGGTTCGTCCTTCTCATAAGCGGCCTCAAGCTTAAGCCAGGATTCAGCCCGCTTGGCTTTTTCCCGGGATAGCCGGGTTTCGCCGAAGCCATCTTCCACGGTTTCCAGGGCGACCTTGACTTCATCGCCCACGGACAAGGTGAAGGCGCCGTCTTCGTCAAGGAATTGACTCCGTGGAATTACGCCTTCGGACTTCAGTCCGGCATTGATGGTTACCCAGTCGGTATCGATATCGACAACGGTGCCGGAGACTATGGCCCCCGGGGTCATATCGATGTTGTGCAGACTTTCCTCGAACAACTCCTTAAAACTTTCAGCCATGAAATATACCAATTTGAATTGTGCCTAATGCGGCTCGAAACCGCACTGGCTAACCGCACGCCAGCATGCGGGTCAGTTCCCGTTATGTCCATCCGAAACCGATTCTGGCCGGAATTTCGGATCAACCTTCAATTTTTCCATGCTCAGCCGCCACGCCAGGCAGCGATGAACCCCATAACCTGATCGACAACCTGATCTATGCTCAATTCCGAGGTGTCGATCTCAATTGCGCCTGAGGCCGGCCGCAGCGGTGAGATGCTACGCTGCTCGTCGCGCAGATCCCGTGCCCGCAAGTCTCGCAAAAGGTCGGGCAGTCTAGCATCGAGACCCTTACCAATCAACTGCTTATGTCGTCTTTTCGCGCGAATCTCGGCGCTTGCCGTAAGGAAAAATTTCCACTCGGCATCAGCAAAAACCACCGCTCCCATGTCGCGGCCCTCGGCAACGAGTCCCGGCTCGCGGCGAAAATCCCGCTGCCAAGGCAGCAAGGCCTCGCGCACTTCGGGCAGCGCGGCTATACGGCTTGCCCATTCGTCCGCCTTACTCATGCGAATCGCGGTGCTCACGTTCTTACTGTTCAACCAGACTTGACCGCCGGCGCCGAATTCCAGCGTCAGATCCGGCGCTAGCGCCGCAATCGCCGCCCCCTGTCGCGGATCGAGATTCCGTTCGCGGGCGGCAAGCGCGAGCACCCGGTACAAGGCGCCGCTATCGAGCAAATGATATCCGAGCCTTTGCGCTACCGCGCTCGCGATGGTTCCCTTGCCGGTGGCGGAAGGCCCGTCCAGGGTGATTACCGGCGGCTTGCTCACGGGTTTGCGTTCACCTCGGTAATATCGAGACCGGACTGGCGAGCCAGCGCGGCAAAGCCGGGAAAGGAAGTCGCGACATTGGCGCAATCACGGATGGTTAATGCGTCGCGGCAGCGCAACGCGGCCACGGCAAAGGCCATGGCGATGCGATGATCTCCGCGGCTGTCGATGACGCCGCCGCCGAGTTCGCCGCCGCATACGCGGATTCCATCAGACCAGGTTTCGTTTTCGATGCCGAGTACGCTGAGTCCTTGCGCCATGGCATCGATGCGGTCGCTCTCCTTTACGCGCAATTCTTCGGCGCCGCGTACGCGGGTTTCGCCTTCGGCGCAGGCTGCGGCGATCAATAGCGCGGGGAACTCATCGATCGCCAGGGCGACCTGATCCCGGTCAATGTCCACGCCATGCAGCGGCCGATAGCGCAGATGCAGATCGGCGACCGGTTCGCCGCCGGACTCCCGCTCATTGGACCGGCGGATGTCGGCGCCCATCTGCCGCAAAATATTGATGACTCCTGTTCGCGTGGGGTTGACGCCGACCTGCTCCAGCGTCAATTCGGCGCCCGGCGTGATCGCCGCGGCGACCATGAAAAAAGCAGCCGAGGAGATATCGCCAGGCACTTCAATAGCATTAGCCCTGAGCTCCTGCCCTCCCCTGATGCTTACCGTCCCGTGCTCGGCGCTCGACTCCAGCACAACGCCGAAACCGCGCAGCATGCGTTCGGTGTGGTCGCGGCAGGGGGCCGGTTCGCGGATGGTGGTAACGCCATCGGCGTGCAGACCCGCGAGCAGCAAGCATGATTTCACCTGGGCGCTGGCGACGGGCATGACGTAATCAATGCCCCGCAAACGGCCGCGATCGATCCGCACTGGCGGGCAGCCATCGGGTCCGGCATGAATATGCGCGCCCATCGCGGACAATGGCTCGACAATGCGCTTCATGGGACGGCCGGAAAGAGAATCGTCACCGACAAGTTCGCCGGCGAAATCCTGTCCTGCCAGAACTCCCGCCAGCAAGCGCATGGCGGTGCCCGAATTGCCCATGTACAAAGGCCTGCGCGGCGCTTGCAAGCCGCTCGCGCCGGCGCCGTAAATCTTCAGATCGCCATTCTCCGGTCCGGCGATGGTCACGCCGAGCTCACGGAACGCGGCCAGGGTATTGAGCGCATCTTCGCCTTCCAGGAAACCGCCCACCCGGGTAACGCCCTTGGCAATCGAACCGAGAATCACCGCGCGATGAGAAATGGACTTGTCGCCAGGTACACGGATACGTCCGCTGATCGTTCCTCCCGGCCGCACCGTAAAGCATTGTTCGCGAGCTGAATGCGATCTGGCCGCCCCGCCTCGGGCCAGCTCGAAATCTTCTCGCGCCATACGCGACCGAACCAGGCGTTCACCCAGGGCCGGGAAATCGTTTTGCGATATCTCGTTTCGAATTTGTGTCAGATCTTCCACGAAAGCATCAAGCGCCGCGACCGCCGCCGGCGCATTGGCCCTGAAGATTTCGCTCCACAGTTTTGGATCGCTTGCCGCGAGGCGGGTGAAGTCGGCGAAACCACTGGCGGCGTAGTGATTTGCGTCCGGAGCCGGTTCCCGCCGCGCCAGCAGGTCCGCCACCGCGAAAGCAAGCAAATGCGGCAGATGACTGGTAAGCGCGAGTATGCGGTCGTGACGCGCCGCGCTCATGGCCAGCACATTGGCGCCTAGCATTCGCCACAAATTATGGACCATGGCGATGGCGGCTGGATCGGTATCGTTCAGCGGAGTCAGCACCACGTTACGATCCCGGAACAGATCGGCTTTTGATGCTTCATAACCGCTTGATTCCGAGCCGGCGAGCGGATGGCCCGGCACCACCCGGGCGCGAAAACCGCACGGCAGCGCCGCCAGCGTTCCCAGTAGATGCTCCTTGGCGCTAGCCACATCGGTAACCACAGCCCCCGGCGCCAGGCAAGATTCGAGTTCGCGCAATAGCGCCGGGGCCGCCAACGGCGGCGCCGCTATAATCACCAGATCCGCATCCAGGCAAATTTCCGCAACATTGCCGGCCCGGTCGATAACTTTCTGGCGCAGCGCCAAGCGCAGCGCGATTTCATTATGATCCGCGGCGCCTATATGCACACCGGAACAGGCATCCTTTAGCGCCCTGGCCAGAGAGCCTCCGATCAGACCGAGTCCGACAATGGCGATTCTGCTTGGTTTCATGCTCGCGGTTTCATGATTGACGGTCCGCGACTTCAGGCATCGACCGGGTATGAACCGAGCACTTTAACCGCGTCCGTGCAGTCGCCCAGGCGGCGGAACAATTCCTCGATTTTCGACTCAAGCCGGTGACCCTCGAAGTCCATGAAGAATATATATTCCCACTTTTCGTCCCGGGATGGCCGGGATTCGAGCCGGCTCAAGCTGATCTGCAACTTTTCGAACGGCTCCAGCACCCGGAATAGCGCGCCCGGGCGGTTTTCGGCGTATACCAGAATGCTGGTCTTGTCGCGCCCGCTGGGAGCCGCCTGCTGCTGGCCGAGTACGGCAAAACGGGTGCGATTGCGAAGTTGATCCTGGATCGATTCCGCCAGCGCCCGCAGATGGTAGATTCGCCGCGCCATATTGCCTGCTATCGCCGCGGCGCTTGCATCCTCCGCCGCCACCTTCGCGGCCTGACCATTACTCGCGCATTCGCGCAGAGGCACATCGGGCATATGGGCAAGCAGCCATTTGCGGCATTGAGCCAGCGATTGCGGATGCGAGGCAATGAAGGCGATATCGGCGCTTGCCGCTCCGTCCCGGGCGAGCAGATGATGTTCTATCGGCACCACTTGTTCGCCGATAATTTGCACCGGACTGTCGATCAGGCAGTCCTGGGTGTTATTTACCGCGCCCTCGGTGGAATTCTCAATCGGCACAACACCGTGGGCTGCCTCTCCCGATTCTACCGCCGCGAAAACTGCATCAATGCCACGACAATCGAGCAATTCGCATTCGTCGCCGAATTGGCGTATTGCCGCTTCCTGGGAAAAAGTGCCTGGAGGTCCCAGGTAGGCGATTCGGAGAGAATTTTTCAAGTGCGGCAATTCTCGTTATGGCAAAGCTTTGCCTGTGCGATTGCGCGGAAGATGACAAGGCGCGCACCGGCGGATTCCGGTGGATTGTACATGCCCTCGATGACACGGCCCAATTGGCTTCGATAACCCCCAGCTTCGCCGGTCCAGCCGCCGAGCACAACTCGGCGTCGCTCGCCCCGCGCATGAAGCCGCGCTTCCGGTCGGCTTCTCCAAGCGGCCCTCACCCACCGCCGGAAATGGTCAATGGGCCTGATCCAGTGATGACGGATCTTCGTCCAGGCTCTTGACCTCTTCCGGTTCATTGACCTGTTCAAGCCCCACCAGTTTTTCACCTTCCTTGAGATTGATCAGCGTAACACCCTGGGTAGATCTGCCCATTATGCGAACTTCGGCCGCCCGGGTTCGCACCAGAGTGCCCTTGTCCGAAATCAGCATGATTTCATCGTTATCGGTAACCTGTACGGCGCCTACCACAGTGCCATTACGTTTACTGACGCGCATGCCAATCACGCCCTGATTGGCGCGGCCCTTGACATCGTACTGACTTGTTTGCGTTCGCTTGCCATAGCCGTTTTCGCTTACCGTCAATATTTGCTTGCCGTCATCCGGGATGATCAGCGAGATCATTTCGGCGCCGGGCTGCAGCCGTATGCCACGTACGCCCCTGGCCTGACGGCCCATGGGCCTAACCGCGGATTCATTGAAACGCAGCGTTTTGCCACTGCTGCTCACGAGCATGATGTCTTGTTCGCTGTTGGTTATCGCGGTACCGACCAGAGTGTCGTCGTCACGCAATTCGATTGCCCGCAGGCCGACACTGCGCGGACGCGCGAAATCGGAGAGCGCGGTCTTTTTCACGATACCCTTGCGCGTCGCCATGAAAACGTAGTGATCCTCGGTGTATTCCTCTACCGTCAGCATCGCGGTGATGCGCTCGCCCTCATCCAGGGTCGGGATGATGTTGATGATCGGCTTGCCGCGGGAAGTGCGGGACGCGACGGGAATCTGATACACCTTGAGCCAATAGACCTTACCGGCGCTGCTGAAGCACAGCAGGGTGTCGTGAGTATTGGCTATCAACATCCGGGTTACGAAATCCTCACCCTTGACGGTGGCGGCGGCCTTGCCCATGCCGCCGCGGCGTTGGGCGCTGTAATCGGTCAGAGGCTGAGTCTTGGTGTAGCCGAGATGCGATATGGTGACCACGCGATCTTCCGGCGCAATCAAGTCTTCCATGGTCAGATCGAGCTGGCTGCCGACGATTTCAGTGCGGCGCGCGTCACCGTAATCCTTGCGCACCTGCTCCAGTTCTTCCCGCACGACTTCCAGCAGCCGTTCGGAATTGTCCAGAATTTCAATGTATTCCGCTATCTTGCCCAGCAGTTCCTTGTAATCGTTGACCAGCTTCTCGTGTTCCAGTCCCGTGAGCCGATGCAAGCGCAGTTCGAGAATGGCCTGGGCCTGCTCCGGCGAGAGGCGGTACGCGCCGTTGTCGTCGCCTTGTTGCAAGCCATAGGCGGAATCGAGCCCATCCGGACGGCAGGCGTCGGCGCCAACGCCGCTGAGCATCTCCACGACTCGGGCGGAAACCCAGGATTGCGCGAGCAGTTTCTCTTTTGCTTGCGCCGGGGTGGGCGATGTCTTGATCAGTTCGATGACGGCGTCGATGTTGCCGAGGGCCACCGCCAATCCTTCCAGCAGATGGCCGCGTTCCCGCGCCTTGCGTAGCAAATAGACGGTGCGGCGGGAAACGACTTCGCGCCGGTGGCGCAAAAACGCCTCAAGTATGCTTTTCAGGTTGAGCAGTTTGGGTTGGCCGTCGACCAGGGCGACCATGTTGATGCCGAATCCCGATTGCAACTGGGTATGGGAGTAAAGATTGTTCAGCACCACTTCACCCATTTCATTCTTGCGCAGTTCGATGACGATGCGCAGGCCATCCTTGTCGGACTCGTCCCGCAATTCGGCGATGCCTTCGATTTTCTTTTCCTTGACCAGTTCGGCGATGCGTTCGATCAGCCTGGACTTGTTCACCTGGTAAGGGATTTCGGTGACGACTATGGATTCCTTGCCGCTGTTTCGATCCGTCAAGACTTCGGCGCGGGCGCGGACATAAATAACGCCGCGGCCGGTGCGATAGGCCTGCACGATGCCGGCCTTGCCGTTGATGATGCCGGCGGTGGGAAAATCGGGCCCGCTGATGTGTTCCATCAGATTGTCGACGTCTAGTTCCGGGTTTTCCAGCAAGGCGATAGCGCCATTGACGACTTCTTCCAGATTGTGCGGCGGAATATTGGTCGCCATGCCCACGGCAATGCCGGAAGAGCCGTTGACGAGCAGAGTGGGAATGCGCGTCGGCAAGACATTCGGCACTTGTTCGGTATCGTCATAGTTGGGCGAGAAATCGACGGTTTCCTTGTCGAGATCCGCAAGCAATTCCTGCGTGATTCGCGCCATGCGGATCTCGGTGTAACGCATGGCGGCGGCCAGGTCGCCGTCGACCGAGCCGAAATTACCCTGTCCGTCGATCAGGGGATAACGCAGGGAAAAATCCTGAGCCATTCGGACTACGGTGTCATAAACCGCGCTATCCCCGTGGGGATGGTACTTGCCGATAACGTCGCCGACGACGCGGGCGGATTTCTTGTAAGGCTTATCGTGATCGTTGGACAGCACGCGCATGGCATACAGGACGCGCCGATGCACCGGTTTCAGACCATCGCGCGCATCGGGCAGCGCCCGGCCCACGATCACGCTCATGGCATAGGCGAGATAGGACTCTCGCATTTCGGTTTCTAGCGCAACGGGCGCAACCTGCTGGTCGGATTCCTGCATAGGGAGGATGATTCTTTAACTGCTTTATCTATTGATTAATCGGCGGATTTGGCGGGTGCTGAACGTCGCCGATACAGCCGCGCATGTTACCACGCCAGCGCTTGCCAGTCACTGCGCGGGGCGGCGCGGCAGAGTAAGTTATAATCGCGGCCCGCTCTGGAGAATCCCGTTTTGAATTCACCGCCGCCGGAACAAGTCGATTTGCTCATACAGGCGCAATGGATCGTTCCTGTGGTTCCGCCCGGCGCGGCATTGCGGGACCATGCGCTGGCGGTGCGCGACGGCCGCATCGCGGGGCTGGCGCCGATCGCGGAGGCCCGCGCCGTCTGGCGGGCGGACGAGACCCATGAACTCGATAATCATGCACTGATTCCTGGCCTGGTGAACAGTCACGGCCATTCTCCCATGAGCTTGTTGCGCGGAGTTGCCGACGACCTGCCCTTGCAAGAATGGCTGGAGCGGCATATCTGGCCGCTGGAAAACCGATTGATCAGCCCGGAATTCGTGCGTGACGGCGCCCGGCTGTCCATCGCCGAAATGATTCGCGGCGGCACGACCTGTTTCGCCGACATGTATTTCTTTCCCGACGTGGTGGCCGAAAGTGTGCTTGAAGCGGGCATGCGCGCCCAGCTTTGCGGCCCCATTCTGGATTTCCCTTCGATCTGGGCCGACAATGCGGAAGAGTATCTAAGCAAGGCGCGGCAACTGTGTGACCAATTCAGCCAACATCCCCAACTGCATATCGCCTTCGGTCCCCATGCGCCTTATACCGTGTCCGACCAACAGTTACGCGCGGCAGCAGAGCAGGCGCGGGAACTCGGCGCGCCGATCCATATTCATGTCCAGGAAACCGCGGCGGAAGTGACGGACGCAATTCGCGATACCGGCAAAAGACCGCTGGCGCGGCTGAACGATCTCGGCCTGGTCGGCCCAGGCTTTCAATGCGTACACGCGACCCAGTTGCTTGACGCGGAGATCCGCATGCTCGCGAACGCCGGCGCATCGGTCATCCACTGCCCGGAATCCAATCTGAAACTCGCCAGCGGCGCCTGCCGGGTAGCCGACCTGTTGCAAGCCGGCGTTAACGTGGCGCTTGGCACCGACGGCGCCGCCAGCAACAATGACCTCGACATGTTCAGCGAAATGCGCACGGCGGCCCTGCTTGGCAAGCTGGTGGCGGAGGATGCCGCGGCCCTGCCGGCGCCGGCCGTGTTGGAGATGGCCACCATCAACGGCGCGAAAGCGCTGGGTATTGAACAGGAGACCGGGAGCCTGGAAACCGGGAAATGGGCCGATCTGACCGCGGTGGCGCTCGACCGGCTCAATACCAGTCCGTTATACGATGTCTGTTCCCATCTGGTTTATGCCGCGCAATCCTCCCAGGTCAGTCATGTCTGGTGCGCCGGACGGGCCTTGCTGGAAGCCGGTCGCCTGCTGACTGTCGACAGCGCAGCCGTGCTCGCGGCCGCCGCACATTGGCGTGAACAAGTGCTGGCCCAGGCCTGACCCCATGGAAAATCTCGACCCGCAGGAAATCCGCAAGTTCGAAGCTCTCGCCAGTCGATGGTGGGATCCGGACAGCGAGTTTAAACCTCTGCACGAAATCAATCCTTTGCGGATGAGCTACATCAGCCGCATGGTTAACCCGGCGGGAAAGAAGGTGGTGGATATTGGCTGCGGGGGAGGCATCCTGACCGAGGCCATGCGCCGGCATGGCGCCGAGGTCACCGGCATTGACATGGCCGATGCCGCGCTCGCCGTCGCTCGCTTGCACTTGCGGGAAAGCGGACTGGAGGTCGAATACCGCAAATGCACCGCGGAACAGCTTGCCGCGGATCGGCAGGAAGAATACGAGTTGCTGACTTGCCTGGAAATGCTCGAGCACGTTCCCGATCCAGCGTCCGTGGTCGCGGCCTGCCAGCGTTTGCTCAAGCCCGGCGGACTGGCGGTTTTCTCCACCATTAACCGCAATCCGAAATCCTGGCTATTCGCCATCGTCGGCGCCGAATACGTCCTGCGCCTGCTGCCGAGAGGCACGCACGAGTATGCGAAACTGATCAAGCCATCGGAACTCGCGACGTGGTGCCGCGCTGCCGGATTCGAGCTCGAGGCGCAGACCGGCATGGGCTATAACCCGCTCACCAGGAAGTATTTTCTGCAGCGCAACCTGGACGTGAACTACATTGCCTGTTATCGCAAGCCTGGCGGGCGGGAAGCTTGCTGATGCAAACGTCAATTGACCGCGCGCCGTTCAAGCTAGACAAAAGCATGATCGATACCGCACCGGATTTCGTGATCGCTACCGCCGCGGCCTATGAATGTTTGGCCGCGGATTGCCGGGTCGAGGAATGGCCCGCCGATTTCATGCCGCGGGACGCACAACCGACGGAAAACCTGCTGAACATGCTCCAATTCGCCTGATGTTCGACTATAAGCCTGCAGCGGACCTGCTTCATGGCCGCACCATTCTCGTCACCGGCGCCGGCAGTGGCATCGGTCGCGCCTGCGCGCTCAGCCTGCTCGCCCACGGCGCCGCGGTCGTACTGTTAAGTCGTGACCAGGGGAAACTGGAGCGCCTGTACGATGAAGCCGAGCAATCCTGGCCCGGCCGCGGCCATATTCAGGCGATTGATTTGAGCCAGGCTGGCGCCGCGGACTTTGCCGCCATCGCCGCGGCTGTCGAACGGCAATTTCCGGCGCTGGACGGTTTGTTGCACAACGCCGCCGCGCTCGGGCCACGCTCGCCCATCGAATTCTATCCCGAGCAGCAATGGCAGGAAGTCATGCAGATCAATGTGAATGCCGCGTTTCAGCTTACCCGTTGTCTGCTGCCGGCGCTGTCGAAATCCGCCGATGGGCGGATTCTGTTCACTTCCTCATCGGTGGGGCGGGAAGGCAGGGCCTACTGGGGCGCCTATGCCGTTTCCAAATTCGCGCTAGAAGGGTTGATGCAGACTCTGGCCGCGGAAATCGGCGCTACCACGTCCGTCCGGGTCAATAGCCTGAACCCCGGCGGCACCCGCACGGCAATGCGCGCTGCCGCCTACCCCGGGGAAAATCCCGACACTCTTCCCAGCGCGGAATCGCTGATGCCGGTCTATCTCTACCTGCTCGGCCCAGCCAGTCGCCATATCCACGGTAAGGCTTTGAGCGTGCGGGATTTTGATCCTGCCACAATAGACTGATAACCGGCGGGGGGGAAAGCGCCGGTGGAATGCCGGCCATAGGCAGCGGGCTTGCGCCAAAGCAACAGCAAGGAAGGGATGGCCGCCAACAGCACGGCCCATACCATCCGTTCATGTATCGACCCTGACACGAGCATAATTCCGCAGTGCGTCGATCTCCGCTTGCTTGAGTTCGTGGAATTTGCCGGCGGATACCGAACTCGGGATAAAGACGGGGCCGAAGCGAACCCGCTTCAGACGACTGACCTGGACACCCTGGGACTGCCATAACTTGCGTACTTCCCGGTTGCGGCCCTCCATCAATACGACGTGATACCACTGATTCGCGCCTTCGCCGCCAAAATAGCGGATATCACTGAATCGGCACAAATGACCGTCGATGATCACGCCCTTGCGCATTTGCCGCAGCATCTCGTCGGTTACCTCTCCCAGAACGCGAACGGCGTATTCCCGATCGATACCGCCGGATGGATGCATGAGGCGGTTGGCCAGTTCGCCATCGTTGGTGAACAGCAGCAAGCCGCTGGAATTCAAATCCAGCCGGCCCACCGAAATCCAGCGGCTGTTTCGCAACGGCGGCAGCCGATCGAATACCGTCGGACGTCCTTGCGGATCGTCACGCGTGCAAACTTCATGATCGGGTTTGTTGTATAACAGAACGCGGCATCGTGGCCGATTCTTCCGCTCGCGGCCGACTTTTTTTCCATCTACGGTAATACGGTCTTCCGGCTTAACCCTATCCCCCAAACTCGCGACTTGGCCGTTTACCTTGATTCGGCCGGCGCTGATCCATTGTTCCAGTTGCCGGCGCGAGCCCAGCCCGGCGCGAGCCAGTACTTTTTGCAGCTTCTCGCTCATGCATCTTTCGCGGATCGCGGGAGCGCCGCGACCGCTTCCTCATCGACGCCGACCGACTCTGTCTCCGTTTTTTCCGCCGGTTCCGCAAACAATCCAAGCACGCTTTCCGCGACTGGCCCTTCTGGCAGGGCTTCTTGCAGATCCTTGATTTCCGAAAGAGGCGGCAGATCGGACAAGCTCTTCAGATTGAAATGATCGAGAAACTGCCGGGTAGTGACAAACAACTCCGGACGCCCCGGGGTTTCCCGGTGCCCGGATATCCGAATCCATTCGCGATCGAGCAAGGTGCGGATGATGCTGGTGCTAACGGCCACGCCTCGCACCTCTTCAATATCGCCTCTGGTTGCCGGCTGCCGGTAGGCGATCAGAGCGAGTGTTTCCAGTAGCGCTCGCGTATAACGTGGCGGCTTTTCTTCCCAGAGGCGATTCACCCAGCCAGCCAGTTCCTGTCTTACCTGCAGGCGATAGCCGGAGGCGACTTCCTTCAGTTCCACGCCACGCTGGTCACAATCGGTGGCGATTTGCGCCAGCGTCTGTTTGATAACCTCGCGTCGCGGCCGGTCCGCTTCGTCAAAGACCGCCCCGATCTCGTCAATGGATAGCGCCCGGTCTGCCGTCAGCAGCAGCGCTTCCACGATAGATTTCAGTTCTCGATTCATGATGCATCGCGTCCGGCGGCAAGGCGCAGATGAATGGGGCCGAACACGTCCGATTGCACGATTTCCACCATCGCGTTGCGCATCAATTCCATAACCGCCAGAAAGGTCACCACTACGCCAAGCCGCCCTTCCCGGGGGTCCAGAAACGATCCCAGCGACAGGAAACGGTCTTTTTCCAGATAGCGCAGCAGATGGCTGATTTTCTGTTCCGTGGAAATGGATTCGAGTTGCACCTGATGATGCTCGAACAGCTCCGCCTGCCGCAACGCATTCGCCATGGCCGCCAGCAAATCGGCCAGTTCAACTTTGGGTTCGGGAATCGTCCGCTCGAATTCCGGCGGATCGGCTCGAGCTTGCCGCAATTCACGATCCAGCCGCGGCAGACGATCGAGGTCCTCCGCCGCCAGCTTATAGCGCTCGTATTCCAGCAGACGGCGAATGAGTTGCATGCGCGGGTCGTCTTCTTCCTCTTCGGCGTCCTCCGTCCGCGGCAGCAAAATGCGCGACTTGAGTTCCGCCAGCATGGCCGCCATCACCATATATTCAGCGGCAAGTTCGAACTGTCCCGCCTGCATCAATTCGATATAGGCCATGTACTGATCGGTGATTTCGGCCACGTCTATTTCGAGAATGTCGATATTTTGGCGCTTGATCAGATACAGCAGCAGATCAAGGGGGCCTTCGAAAGCTTCCAGATAGACTTCCAGCGCATTGGGGGGGATATACAGATCCCCTGGTAATTCGCTGACGGCCGTCCCGGCGATATAGGCGATAGCCAGTTGCTGCCGGCCGGCCGGCATTGCCGGCGGCGTCTTGCGCGAAGGCGCCGGCGCTTGAGGATCAGAGCCTGACATCGTGCATGGTTTAACGGCAAATCCGCCGGAATACTGAAAATTCTAACTCATTGAAGCTCTGATTTGTCAGAGCTTGCGCGCGGCACACGGATCCGTCATCGGATTCGATGGGTGAAGGCAAACGTTTTCGAAGCGCAACTTCGAGCGCAGCCGCAACAACACGGAACTGCGCTCCGTGGCTGGAGTAAACCATTGAATCCGGGAGCAAAACAAAACCACGCTCGTTTCGCGGCAAGGAAAAATTGGCGAGCGTTGCGATGACGACTACCAACGATCCAGACCCATGGCGCCCCGTACCTGATCCATGGTTGCACCGGCGAATTTCCGCGCCCTTTCGCTGCCTTCAATGATGATGGCGCGTACTTCGTCGGGATTTTCTTCATAAGGCCTTGCTGCCTCGCGGATCGGTTCGAGTTCAGCGAGTACGGCATCGATCACAGGCCGCTTGCAGTCAACACAGCCGATGCCGGCGCTGGTGCAACCCTCCCGCGCCCATTGCCGGGTCTTGTCGTCTGAATAGACTTCGTGAAACTGCCAGACCGGGCATTTGTCCGGGTCGCCCGGGTCGGCGCGGCGCACTCTCGCCGGGTCGGTCTGCATGGTGCGAATCTTCTTCTCGACTATCTCGGGCGCTTCGCGCAATGCGATCGAATTATTGTAGGACTTGGACATTTTCTGGCCGTCGAGGCCAGGCAATTTCGTCACCTGTGTATGCAATGCCTTCGGTTCGACGAAAACGGCCGCGCCGTATAGGTGATTGAAGCGGCGGGCGACTTCGCGGGTCAATTCGACATGGGCGGCCTGGTCGCCGCCGACCGGAACGTACTCGGCGCCGTAAATTAGTATGTCGGCCGCCTGCAATAGCGGATATCCCAGAAATCCGTAAGTGTCGAGCGATTTTCCTTCGAGCTTGTTCTGCTGTTCCTTGTAACTCGGCACTCGTTCGAGCCAGCTCAGCGGCGTCGTCATCGATAGCAGCAAATGTAGCTCGGCGTGTTCGGGCACCGCCGATTGCAGGAAAATCGAAGCGGTCCCGGGATCGATTCCGGTCGCGAGCCAGTCAATCACCATATCCACGACATTGTCGCGGAACAATTCAGTGTCGCCGTAATCGGTTGTCAGCGCATGCCAATCTACGACGCAATAGAAGCACTCGTATTCGTTCTGCAATCTCACCCAGTTTTTCAGCGCTCCATGGTAATGGCCCAGATGCAACTTGCCCGTGGGCCGCATTCCGGAAAGCACCTTTTTCGGCCGATTCTGTTCAGTCATCGCGCACTCCCGCCCGGCAACTCGTTTTCAGGCTCAAACGAAAGGGCTGCGGTCGCCCTTGCCTTGCCGCAACAATTCCGGCGTACCTTCGACAAGGTCCACCATGGTAGTCGGTTCGATGCCGCAGGCGCCACCGTCGATCACCAGATCCACCAATTTGCCGATC
Source organism: uncultured Pseudohongiella sp. (assembly GCA_951812715.1). Classification (GTDB taxonomy): domain Bacteria; phylum Pseudomonadota; class Gammaproteobacteria; order Pseudomonadales; family Pseudohongiellaceae; genus UBA9145. Next base: position 605,310 of record OX638323.1, read on the forward strand.
CGGTCCCGAATCTCATCGATGTCGCTCAAGGGCCGCCCGTCGCCGGGCAGGATCAAGCTGGTGCTCATGACCGGTTCGCCTAGTTCCGCCAGCAACGCTTGGGCGACGCCATGATCCGGCACGCGCAGGCCAATGGTCTTGCGTTTCGGATGCATCAGGCGGCGCGGAACTTCCGGGGTGGCCTTGAGAATGAAAGTGTAAGGCCCCGGCGTATGCGCCTTGATAATCCGGTAGGCGCTGTTTGGCACCTGGGCGTAAACCGCCAGCGCAGACAAGTCGCTGCAAACCAGGGTGAAATTGTGCCGGTCGCCGAGCTGGCGGATGCGACGGATGCGATCGAGAGCACTCTTGTTGCCAATATTGCAGCCAAGCGCATAGGTGGAATCGGTCGGATAGACGATCACGTCGCCCTGCCGCAAATGCTTGACCGCCAATTTGATGGTGCGGACCGAAGGGTTGTCCGGGTGGGCTTTGACCAATTGATTCATGACATGCCTGGCTGGAAAAAGCGCGCATGATGCCATATTCCTCTGGACGGACCAAGAAGACAGAATTGCCTGGCCATTGATCGGCTTGTTCAGCCGGCCCTCAGCCGCCAGGTCAGCTTGACAGCTAACCGACCGCTGCCTAGCATGGCAGCCTGTTTGCGCGCCGGAGCGATTGCCGTCCGGCGCGAACCTAAATTCTGAAAGCGCCTCTCGCCTTTATGTTTCCAACGCTCCTGGCGACCATTGAAGACGACTTCGCGGCCGTGAACCGCACCATTGTCGAGCAGTTGCATTCGCGGGTCGGACTGGTGGAAAGCATCGGCCATTACATCGTCGATGCTGGCGGCAAGCGGCTGCGTCCGATCCTGGTATTGCTGGCAGCGCGGAGTTGTGGCATCCGCGACAGCCGGCACGTCAAGCTGGCGGCGGTAATCGAATTCATTCATACCGCCACCTTGCTGCACGATGACGTGGTGGACATGTCCACCTTGCGCCGGGGCCGCGCAACGGTCAACGCCGAATGGAACAGCGAAACCAGCGTACTCGTCGGGGATTTCATCTATTCCCGCGCCTTCCAGTTGCTGGTCGGCATTGGCGACATGGGTATCATGGAGATCATGGCCAATACCACCAACCGGATCGCCGAAGGCGAAGTGCAGCAACTGGTTAACAACAAGAATCCCGATATCACCGAGGCCGGCTATTTGCAGGTTATCCATGACAAGACCGCCATTCTGTTCCAGTCCGCGGCACAATGCGGCGCCCGCCTGGCCGGCGCGCCGGCGGCGACCGAACAGGCATTCAAGGCCCTCGGCCTGCATCTCGGCGTAGCCTTCCAGTTGATTGACGATGTGCTCGATTATGCCGGCGACAGCAGCGCCATGGGCAAGAACATCGGCGACGATCTGCTGGGAGGAAAACCTACTCTGCCGCTGATTCATGTCATGCGCAATGGCAGTAGCGGCGAGGCGGATCTGATCCGCTCGTGCATCGCCGACGCCGAATTCTGCGAGGCCAATCTGGACAAGGTCATCGAAATAGTCCGCGGCGGCCGCGCGCTCGAATACACCAGCGGCCTGGCCAGGACCGAGGCCAACAAGGCGCTCAAGGCTCTGAATGAAATTCCCCCTTCAACCTACCGGGATTCGCTTGAAACCATGGTTAGGTTGTCGGTCGACCGCAGCAATTAACCGCTTCCAGGATTCATGCAAGGCAATATTTCCGCCAGCGTATTTGCCTCGAAAGGCGCTAATCCGTTTGCCTCCCGCGGATGCCAAACGTCGGCATCTATGCGATTATCGCCGGAGAACCAGCTTGACGGGCCGCGCCAGATTCGGTGGGCCGCAAACTCCGAGAGCAGCAAAATGAGAATTTTCCACCCTCCGCGCAAAAACCTCCTGGCGATACTGATGCTGATTCTGTTCAGCGGCTGCACGGCAACCGGTCTGACCGCCCGTGACCCGGAAGTGCGGCGGCAGGCGATTCTCGATATGCGTAACGAAGTGCTGACCGAACTTTATGCCATTCGGCCAGACACGGAAGCGCAGATCTTCAGCGCGGTCGGCTTCGCCGTTTTCTCCAATGCCAGTGTCAGCCTGGTACTGAACGTCGGCGGCGGCGTCGGCATTGTGCGCAACAACAGCACCGGCGAAGACACTTATCTGCGCATGGGAGAAGTCGGCATCGGCCTCGGCGCCGGGGTCACCGACGTCCGACTGGTGATTGTATTCCATAGCGAAGACGCCCTGACACGCTTTACCGATGCCGGCTTTACCGTTGGCGGGGACGCCGATGTCGCGGCCAGAGCAGGGGAACTTGGCGCCGCCATCGGCGCGGAAGCGATCGCCGATAACGTCACGGTCTACCAGATAACCGAATCAGGTCTGGCCTTGCAGGCCTCGGTGCAGGCAGCCCGCTATTGGTCCGATCCGGACCTGAACTAGAACCACAACGGGAATACCCAATAAACTCCGTTTACGGGAGATACGACAGTTCCGGGCGACGAGGGGCGCAATATCGATTCTCGATCAATGCGATTGTAGCTGCGCTCAAAGAAGCGCAATTTGTTCGCCCGGACCAGATCCGAATCCGCGCTTGGGGCAAGCAGCAATTCGGCTGTTTCCCGTGCTTCACCGGCCAGGCCGGGTTCGCCGAGATGCTGGTGCGCGCCTGCGAGCGCGAGATGAAAATCTACATCGTAGCGATGCAACTTGATGGCGCGCTGGAAATACTTCCTTGCGGTTTCGTAGCTGCCTGCGATGTACGCGTCCATGCCCCGGTCAAAGTGGAAGTAGGGATTGCGCTGATTGAATCTATCGGCGGCGATTTCGAATCGGCTTGCGCGTTCTTCATCACCGCGTCGGCGATAGAAATTGGTCAGATTGTTCATCGCATTGACATTTGAGCGATCGGTTTCCAGCGCGTAATGGAAACTGAATTCGGCCATAACGCTGTCGCCGAGCCGCGTGTAGGCAGCTCCCAGGTTATTCCAGGCCTCGCTGTTTTCCGGGTCGATGAATAGCGCATTCTTGATATAGGCGAGTCCCAGCTCATCGTCGCCGGCGATCAGAGCCTCTACGCCCAGGTTCTTGAAATACAGCGCCCGGGCGGCCTGATCCGAGATCACGTCATTGGTGTTCCGCTGCAAGGCGATCTGGGGCGTAAAATCCGCCACGTAATATTCCCGCGGGCCGATGCGGCCCGTGGCGTTGATATGCTGGCTCAATACCAGCAAATCGTTGCGGCGATCCCAGGCCGGCACTTCCTTGATGGTCTGGAAACTGGCGTCGAGCCCGACGTGGCGGGCCAAGGCGACGTACAGATTCATCACCGACAGGCAGTTGCCCTTTCCGGCATGAAAGACTTCGACCGCGGTATAGGTTTGCTCGTCGGAATAGCGAATGTTCAGGCGGTTCTCGTCAAAGAGCAATTCCTGCAGAACCGTCGCGAGATACTTGTCACTGCGCGGGTCGGCGCCGACGCGATCTTCGAGCCAGTGCTTGATTTCATCGCTTAGATATAGCGGATCGATTTCCGGAAAACGATCGCTCGTCTGATCGATCGCCTCGGCGTAGAGGGCCGGATCGAACAGGTAATCCGTTTTAACGCCCGTTGCCGCGCAGCCCGTCAGCAGCACTGCGCTGCTGCCGAGAATCGCCATGCCAAGCCAAAATATCTTTTCCATTGTTAGAGCCGCGCGGGTTCAACCGTCGTGTCGCCCCGCAGTTGAATGCTGATTCCGGGCGTTGAACCGCGCAGGATAGAATCCCTGTCGAAGATGCGCAACCGGCGATCGCTTGGCCGATAGATTTCGTCGCTGGATGCGAGCGCCATTTCCGCGGCGTCGCGGGCATCTCGGGCGCGCTGAACTTCGCCAAGCTGGGCATAGGCCATGGCTAGGCTGAGATGGAATTCCGGCTCATAATCCTTCAGCCGGATAGCGCGGCGGAAGTAGGTGCGGGCGGATTCGTAATTTCCCCCATCGTAAGCCTTTCTTCCCTGGGCGTACTGAAAATAGGGATTGTCCCGATTGAATCCGTCGATGACGCGCTCATAGCGCCTCGCCAGGGCATCGTCGCCCTGGGCGCGATACAGCTTCACCAGGTTGTTCACCGCCGTTGCATTGGTGTTGTCGGTCTGGAAAGCATAGTGGTAACTGAATTCAGCGAAGGTGATATCGCCCAGCCGCTTGTAGGTCGCGCCCAGATTGTTCCAGGCAAAGCTGTTCCCCGGATCGATAAACAGCGCGTTCTTGATATAGGCCAGCGCCTGTTTGGCATCGCCGGCAACCAGAGCCTCCACGCCCAGATTGTTGAAGTACAGGGCTCGGGCGACCTCGTCTGACACCACTTCTTCCGTCATCTGCTGTAAGACGATTTCAGGGGTGAAATCCACGACGTAATAGCGGCGCGAGCTGAGGCGGCCGGTGGCGTTGATATGCTGGCTCACCACAAGCAAGTTGCCGCGGCGGTCCCAACTCGGCTTCACTTCGACGGTTTGGAAGCTGGCGTCGAGCCCGACATGGCGCGCCATGGCGATATAGAGATTCATTACCGACAGACAATTTCCCTCCCGGGCGTGGAAAACTTCGATTGCCGTGTGGGTTTTTTGGTCGGAATACTGGATGTTCAGGTGGTTCTCGCCATATAGCAAATCCTGCAAGGCGCTAACCAGATATTCTTCGCTGCGCCGTTCAAAGCCGACATTTTCGTCCAGCCAAAGCTTGATCTCCTCGTCAAGGAAGAGCGGATCGATATCGGGGAAGCGGTCGCTGGTCTGGTCGATTATCCGAGTGCGCAGCGCGGGATCGATTACATAATCCGTTTCCAGTTCGATCCCCACGCATCCCGACAGCAAAATCAGGCTGCTGGAGAGAATCGCAATATTGTCTCTTATGCTCATTTCACCGTGCCCCCGGATATATTCTACCGGAAACGGCGCGGAGTCTCCCTGCCCGCCTTATCGATTTTCATGAATTGGTAGCGGCCTTTCAGGAAAGGCACGGCATCCTGCTCCAAGCGGCGGAACAACGCGACCCAGCCGGCGTATCGGGCGAGTTCGGTCAGTTGACTACCCAGAACGTACACCTCGGCTTCATTGCGCAGACGAGAGCTGTCACGGCCCCAGTTGCCGCCGTAATTCACCGCACCGGTCGCGGAATTGTATTCGTACTCGAGCGCCAGCCGGGTCTGGGCTATTCGCATGCGATCCGCGGACAGGAAGCGGACTTCAAAATCGGTCACAAACCGCATTGGGGAACCATCTGCGACATTTGCGCCGCGCCAGACGACGCCGGTGTCGATGATTACACTCTTGGTCACCGGAAGATAATCGAGATACTTGAAAGGCAAGGTATCAGCGAAAAGCATGTCGTAACCCGCGTCGGTATCGCGCAGTGCCGATGAGATGCGCACCCGGCTATCGGCATCGAGGTCGACAACGGCATCGGAGCTTGTCCCGATTGAGCGCTGCGCCAGATCGAACAAACTTTTGAGCAATCGCGGATCGTCATCCGGCAATTGGCGGACCACGACATCGCCGGTTTCCGGATCCTGCCCGTGCAAGCTGAAAGAGCCGGGTTTGAAAAGGAAGAAGCCGTTGTCTTCATCATGTTTGGGCACTGCGAAGGTATCGCTGGTGAATACGAGTTCGACAGGGGTGAAATCGATCCTGGCGCTTTCGCCGAGGGCGATGCCGCCCGGCACGACAATTTCCTCGATGGTGGGTTGGTTGAACTCATCGCCCAAGGTTATCTTGCGGAATACCGTCGGTTCATTGCGGGAAAGATCGCGGTCATCGCGATTGGCCGGATCGCGATAAACCGAATCCGAATCTCGTCGCGTCCGCTCGCCGAGCAATTGCATTTCGGTAACGTCGGTGCGCAGCCGGCGCGCGGCGCGCGAATCAATGGCGAGGCGGTACTGCGCAGTGGCGTAAAATTGGCCCGTGAACATCCATGCAAACGGGCTGTTGTCGACGGTTGCGAAGATTTGCACGTCGTAGCCCGCGGATTTCGCAACCTGGCCGATGAGATTGGCCAATGTCGCGTTCTGGATGGAAAAAGTAATGAATATCCGGTCGCGCGACCGATGGCGCTCGGTAGTGTTTATCCACTCTCCGAAGTAATGATGGACGAACCGGTGATCCAACACGATTTCAACGATTTCCCCTTCCTCGTTCTTTCTCTCGAGTGGATGGATTCTGGAATCGGAATGCAAAACCAGGCCACCGATTTCTCCGGCGCGAAATGCTGTCTCCCATGCTTCGATTTCGGCACTGTCCGGATACAGACCTGGGGGCAAGTCGGCAAAGCCTCCCAGGCGCGGCAAATCGGACGATCCAGACGCAAGTTCCCTGTCATTCAGATTGAGCACAAGTCGATTTTCGAACGAGGGCAAGTCATCCGCGACGGCGTTGAACAATTCCTCGACCGCGTCTTGCGCGTCGATGGGAATACTGAACAACAGCAAGCCCAAAGCGGCGAATCTAGTCATGATCGGCGATCCGCGCTGGCGGGCGGGAGATTCCGCGACAAAATGTCGGGACCGCCATTTTGGACGGCGTGTAACGCCGCTCCGCAGGGGCCAGGGGCATGAATGCCCCTGGTCACTCCGCTTCGCGTGTTCCTAGAGATCGCGCATGCCTCCGCTAGCGTAAAATCGATGGCTTCGCCAACCCCCGGCTTCGCCATCCATGGCGAGTCGTTGGGGCCTTCGAAAGCCGCGCTTTCGACCGGCTGCGACGACCGGCGCTCACTCGCGCGGAATGACAGCGGGAGGAAGCATTTCTCTGCGCCATTGCGCGCCTCCCTCCGGTCATCCGGCGCTTCGAATCCGAAGCGCTTAATCGTTTGCGCAAAGATCATAATCGGTCCCCCGCCGCTTGTTGAGCAGACGCAGGCGCAAGTCGCTCACCCAATCGGGTTCGCCCCAGAAATGCAGCGGCTGGGCGAGTTCCGCGATCAGCCGCTCGGCTTCCTCGAACCGTTCGGCTTCGATGGCGTATTTCACGGCCTGCTCCATGATGAAGGTATCGGCCGGCAGCAATTCGAAGGCCCGGCGCTGATATTGCGCCCCGCTCCGCCAGTCATATTCATCGAATAGATAAATTTCACCCATGGCGAGATTGGCTTCCGGATTGTCCGGATGCATGACGATCACTTTCTCGAAGGCGCGCAAGGCCGCGGCCAGACGCTCACTCGCCCGCGCCGGCGCCCATTCGTTGTCGCAATCTTCGAGTTCGGCTTCCCAATATTCCCCGAAGTCCAGCAAGATGTCGGGATTATCCGGCTCCAGCGCCAGGGCGTGTTCAAAATAGCCGGCAATCCGCTGATCGCTTTCGCGCAGCGTCTCGTCCTGGAAGCGGATCGAGTCGCCGAGTCCGGACCAGGCTCGGGCGATAGGGGAATCCTGTTCGGTCAGGCCGCGAAAGAAGATTTCCGCCACTTCGAAGCGGCCGGCGTTGAGCGCAAGCTCGCCCAATTGAATGGCGATGTAATCGGTCTCCGCCGCAACCGGTTCGAAACCATAGTCCGTGCGCGGGCTGGATACCCTGACCGGCCTGCCATCGGCGCGGGTATTGAGCAAGTAGTCATGCAATTCGTCGTCAAGCTGTTGCGAACGGATTCCGAAGGATCGATCGAAAGCGAAACGCGGATTGCGGCCGTCCAGCAGGTAATCGAGATAGCTTTGCAACGGTCCGCGCCAATCGGCAAAGCCTTCCTCATAACCATGACGGAGGTAGGTCAGCAACGCTTCGGATTTGAGGTTGGCGATCTGAATGACCCGCGGCGAGGCGAGCGCCGCATCCTGGTACAACAGCCGTTCCATTGCCAACTCTTGCGACAATTCCGCCATGCGTTCATTGGTGGCGGAAGAGTATCCGGGCAACCACAATTCGGCGCCGTCGACTTCGATGCGGGAAAAGTATCCCGCCAGACCTTCCTCGTACCAGCGCGGCATACGCAAATCGATAAAATTGCGCATCAGAAAATGTACGTAATGATGCAGCCCTCGCCGCCAGGCCAGATCTTCGCGCATAGACATCGCCATGTAGTTCGCCCTTGGCGTCGGCAAATGAAAGCCCGCGTCCTGCTGCAAGGTGAAATGTTGATAATCCTGGTGGTCGTCGAACAGGAACACAAGGTTCGGCACATTGGCGGGCGGTAGTCCGTCCGAGCGGCTGATCAGGCGGCCGACCGCGTCACGCCAGATTTCCAGCTCCGTTGCCGCTTCGGCCGTGCGCCGAGAAGACAACTGGCTGAGAATTTGGAAATGCTCGGTCTCCAGCAGCCACCAGCGCTGCTGCGACAATTCCTCTTGGGCCAGACCGCTCGCGCAATACAGTCCGATCCCGGCCAGGGCAAACAGACGAAATAGTCGATTGCGAATATCTTTCACGGCGCGGCAAAGAGGCGCGGCGTAAGGGTCGGTCGGCGCAGCCGATCGAAAGCGCGGCTTGCGAAGACCCGAACGACTCGCCATGGATGGCATACACAATTTGCCAATATAGCGCTTTGTCATAGCCGCGTCGCCTAACCGTTACATCGCCGGATAATTCGGCCCGCCGCCGCCTTCGGGCGCCACCCAATGAATGTTCTGGGCCGGATCCTTGATGTCGCAGGTCTTGCAATGCACACAATTCTGCGCATTGATCTGAAAGCGCTTGGCGCCGTCCTGCTCCACCACTTCGTAGACGCCAGCCGGACAATAGCGCTGGGCCGGCTCATCATACAACGGCAGATTCACGCCGATGGGAATCGACGAATCCTTGAGTTGCAGATGGCAGGGCTGATCTTCCTCATGATTGGTGTTGGACAGAAACACCGAGGACAGCTTGTCGAAGCTGAGCACGCCGTCGGGTTTCGGATATTCGATTCGCTGACTCTCCCCGGCCGGCTTCAATTGGCAGTGATCCTTGTCACGATCGCGCAGATTTACCGGCAGGCTTGCGCCGAACAGGTTGTGCTCGGCCCAGGTGTAGGCGCTGCCGAGCCAAAAGCCAAATTTGTGGAATGCGCCGCCAAAGTTGCGCGCCGCGCGTAATTCTTCGTGCAAGGGCGAGGTTTGAAAGCGTTTGCTGAAATCGGTGTCCGCGGAATTGTCGCCCAGGGCAGCAAAAAGTGATTCAGCCGCCAGCAGGCCACTCTTGATCGCGGTATGGCTGCCCTTGATCTTGGCGGCATTCAGCGTACCCGCATCGCAGCCGACCAGCAGACCGCCCGGAAAGCTCATTTCCGGCAACGAATTAAGGCCGCCCTTGATGATGGCCCGGGCGCCGTAGCCGATGCGTTTGCCGCCTTCCAGATAGCGTTTTACGACCGGATGGTGCTTGTAGCGCTGAAACTCATCAAACGGGCTGATGTGGGGATTCCGGTAGCCAAGATCGACAATTAGTCCAACATAAACTTGCCGGTTCTCGGCGTGATAAAGGAAGCCGCCGCTGGTGGCGGCGAAACTCGGCCCGATCATGGGCCAGCCAGCGGTATGCACCACCAGGCCTTCCTCGTGCCTGGCTTCGCTGATCTCCCAGACTTCCTTGAGACCGATGCCGTAATGCTGGGGGTCGCGACCCTTGTCTAGTTCGAAGCGCGCGATCACTTCCTTGCCGAGATGTCCGCGGCAGCCTTCGGCGAGAACCGTGAACTTCGCATGGAATTCGAACCCTGGCTGCCAGGTTGCTTTCTTCTCCCCGTTCGCGTCAACCCCCATATCCCCGGTGGCAACGCCTTTCACGCGACCATTGTCCTCATACAATATCTCGCTGGCGGCAAAGCCTGGAAATATTTCCGCGCCGAGCTCGACCGCTTGATCCGCCAGCCAGCGGCACAGATTGCCTAGCGAGATGATGTAATTCCCATGATTGCGCATGGGTTGGGGCACGAGAAATTCGGGAAAGCGATAGGAAGACTTGCCCGAGCCGAGGTAATAGACCTGATCGCCGGTAACGCGGGTGTTGAGCGGAGCGCCCCGTTCTTCCCAGTCGGGGAAAAGCATGTGCAGCGCGCCAGGCTCGAACACCGCGCCGGAAAGAATATGGGCGCCCACCTCCGAGCCCTTTTCCAGCACACAGACGGAAAGTTCGCGTTCCTCCTCCCGCGCCATCTGTAACAGGCGGCAGGCGGTGGCGAGTCCCGCGGGTCCGGCGCCAACGATTACTACATCGACTTCCATGGATTCGCGTGTCATGGATTTTCCTCGATAGCGGTTCGGCGCGCGCCGGGAGATGCAAGCAATTCAGGCATGGCCTGAGCGATTATCCTTAATCTGATATGGCAGTGCAAAAGCGCGGGTAGTGATGGAAAGATCAATCTGCAGGTTGCTTATCGTCAGCGGCTGCCGGAAGTTTCAACAGGCGTTCGCTGCGGCAGATTCGCACCGCCCTGATAGCGCCGGCATCATGCCGATAATCGATTGGAAACGGCGAAACCATCGACTCGCGCGGATTTACCTGATCAGGCATGATCCCGCTCATCGCCGGATGATCAGCCTGATTTTGCGCGCGCCAAAAATTGTTCCTCCAAATTGGCGCCCGCAGCGGGCGCTTCCCGTTCCGCTTACCAGGCCATGATGACCTGAAGGTCGCCAAGTGCGGACTCAGCGAATCTGATAGCTATCGGAGCTATTTGCTATTTCAGGCCAAGCTGCTTCTATATTTCAGCGAGCGAAATTTCGCGTCCGGCTTGCAGGTCCGCCAGATCCGCGACTACCGCTCTCATGAACGCCTGTTCTGGTTCGTTTTTCTCATAGTCGGTAACCGACCGAGCGACAGCGACGCCACGGCCACGGCTGGTCAGCAACACCGGTCGATGCGCTTGGTTCACATGCTTGACCACTGGTCCGGGATTGGCTTCGAGATCTTTCAGGGCAACCGGGTCTTCGCAAAACTCCATCTATTCGCCCGCGTTTTAAAAGATTTGTTGCCAGCGCGACAAATAGCAGTCGATTGCGGCGCTTGCTATCGGGATCGTGGATGCCGGCGATGGCAAGGCGAGCGCCCAGGAGGGAATTTTCCGCGACCTGTTAGAATCGTTGTTCGTCGATCCAGTAGTTGCTGACAACACCATCGACAAATTCGATGGAAAGTGTCTCGATGCGCTCTTCTTCGACATCAACCGAAAATACCAGAAACACCCCCACTTCGGTGTCTTTCTCGGATCGATTCCGGTACTTCCAGACTTCCCTGCCATCGGCGTGAGTCAGCCTGCTTGTCGGTTCGCCGAATGTGTCGCGTACGAATTGCTCGTCGCTCTGGCCCTTCTGCAAACGCGACACGTCGCCTTCGCTCCAGACTGTTTGCAAAGCGCGCGAATCCGAATCGACCATCACCAGACAGCCGGTGAGCACCAGGGCCAGAACCGCCAAAAGGGCATTTTTAATCATCGCTCGTTCCTCATGCCTTACCTGATTGACCGCCGCCCGGCGGCATCGCCGGAATTCATCGCACTCCTCCGACCACCATTCCGACGAACCGCGGGGAAAATAGTTACACCAGAACCGCCAGCGCGGCATTCACCCGCCAGCAAACGCAATCAAAAGCTGTAGTTCAATCCGCCGTAGAGCAGGCGGCCGTCATAATCCGCCGCAATTCGGCAATCGTCCCGGTCTCCAGTGTCAACTTCGTTGCATTGTCGCTTGTGCCCCTGCACACGCCATTGTCCGCGCGGTAGTTGACGTCCATGCTGAATTGGCGCATGGCCTTGATCCTGTCCCAGCCTTCACATCCATGATCGACCGGCTGCTAGCGTGTCTGAGCGCTTCTAAGCCAATCAACACGCGCACAGCGGCCACAAAATGTCACAAAAATCAGTAGTCGGAAACTGCCGCCTTGGCCGTATAACCGGGATAATCGATTGATTGCTGTTTCCGGCTATCTGGACGCTGCGTCTGGCCGCTCCAGACAGCAGCCTCAACAGGCGGAACTCCATAATGCCCCGTTTCCAGAGGAATATTGTTTGGCAGGCGCTGTTGTGCGGCCTGGCCAGCTATACAGCCGGTGTGGCGCTGGCACAGGATGCGCCAATTACGGACGAAGATGCGACGGTAACTTATCCCGCATCGTTTTTCTCCCAGTACGAACCCTTTTCGGTCAACGACATGCTCGACCGCATTCCCGGCATCAATGTCGCCCGCGGGGGCGGTGGCGGGGGTGGCGGCGGCCCCGGCTTCTCGGGGGGCAACAACCGACGCGGGCTCGGCATGGGTGGAGACCAGGTGTTGATCAACGGGCGCCGCATTGCCGGCAAGGAAAACGAAGGCAGCAGCCAGTTGGCGCGGATTTCAGCCAGCCAGGTGGATTACATCGAAATCATTCGCGGCACCTCGGGCGATCTCGACGTGAGAGGTGGCAATCAGGTCATCAATATCGTGCTGCTCGAGGTGGAAACACGCTCTTCCATCACTTACGAAGTCAATACGGATCATTACCACGACGATGCTCTCAAACCGGGAGGCAAGATTGCCTGGACCGGTTCGCGAGGCGGATTCGACTATCTGATCAGCGCCGAATCCGAGCCGCGTTACGAGCATCGCATAGGACACGAAACCAGTATTCTGGCGGATGGCAGCCCGAATGAGCGCATCAAGCGCGTAAGCACTCGCAAGGCGCAACCCCTCGTGGTCAGTTCCAATCTTGCCTGGCAGATGGGAGACGCCGACCTTCTCCATCTGAACCTGCAATACGAGAACGATAGCGCCCCGGAAGAAGCGAGAAGGGACATACTGAATACGAAATTCGATCCGCCGCTGGTAGATCTCGAACTCGACGTGCTGGACGAAACCGAGGAATTCTGGGAAGTCGGGGGCGACTACGAGCATGTCTTCGGCGGCGGTCAACGCTGGAAGACCCTGTTCATCGTCAACCGCGGCGACGATCACAGCTTGCGGGACAGATACCTGCTGGCAGTGGATAGCGACGCCAGAACCCAGGATCTGCATCTCGATTTCGCCAATACTTACCAGGAACGCATTCTGCGCACCGGTTACACGTTCAATTTCCCCGGATCGGGCAATCAGAGCATGGAGATCGGCGTCGAGCGCGCGCAGACCATCCTGGACTCGAATCTGCGACTCGATCTCTTGTCGAGCGACGGCGCCGGCCTGACACCGATCTCGTTTTCCGATGCTACCGTAGAAGAGATTCGCTACGAATCCTTCGCGGTGCATAACTGGCAGATCAACGATCGCATGAGCCTGGAAAGCACGTTAATTTTCGAACAGTCGGAGATTTCCCAAAGCGGCGACGTCAGCAAGACACGGGATTTCGAGTTCCTGCGGCCTAAAGTCGATTATCGCTTCGATATCACGCCCGCCCTGCAATTCCGGGCGACAGTCGAAAAAGACGTCGCGCAGTTGAGCTTTTCCGACTTTACCGAGAACACCAGTGAAGCCGATGACGACCAGGACTCGATCGCCGGCAATCCCGACCTGCGGCAGGAGCAGTCATGGCGCTATGACCTCAATCTCGAGTATCGCTTCAATGACGACAATGGCGTGCTTAACACGAACGTCTTCTATCACGAAATAATCGACCTGATCGACAAACTGGATGTTTCCACGCCTGATCAGATTCAGTCCGCCAACGGCAATATCGGCGATGGCGAACGATATGGCATCGCTCTCGACGGCAGCTACCGCTTCGCTTCGATCGCCGATTCCCAGATTTTGCTGACTTCCAGGCTGAGCGTGGAGGATTCAAGCGTTATAGACCCCTTTCTCGGGATCGACCGGCGTTTCAGCCGCCAGGGACGGGGCGAGGCGCGAATCGGGTTCAGGCATGATTTCCCGGCGCGCAATTTCAACTACGGTTTCAACTGGAGCCATAATCTCAGGGACGGCCGCATCGCCTACGATATCGATAAGATCGAGGACTACAACTCTGGAGATTTTGTCCGGTTGTTCGCCGAAACCCAGGGCTGGGGCGAGTTGATCTATCGATTTGAGGTTTTCAACCCGACGGAAAACAAACGCTGCCGCGTGCGCTCACGATACCTCGGCGGCACGATCGCCACCGGGTATCTTAGCGAAATCGAGGATTCCTGCAGTCATACCGGCCCCACGATCGCACTCAAGATTCGCGGGACCATCTGACGGAAAGAGTCAGTCGAGCGGCTGCACCCAGACGTTGCGGAAACGGATGGTTCCGCGCCCCCATTGCAGAGCGATCGGCCCTTCGGCAAACTGGCTATCACGTACGTCTACGGTAGTTTCGTTGTTCAACTCCACCAGAAGGTGGTCGCCGCGCAAGGTGATGTGATAGACGTTCCATCGGTTGCCTACAGTCGGCCGCGGCTCGTCTATGGAGGCGACGTGGACGATGGCGCCGGTGCCGAACGAGGGATCGGGCCGCTGGTCGAAGATATTCGCCTCGTAGCAATTGCGGTCGGTGATGTTGTCCCGGTCCTGGCAACGCAGGTAGATGCCGCTATTGGCGTCGTCGCTGGCCCAAAACTCTACGTGAAGCACAAAATCGCCATAACTTTCCCGCGTCACCAGCCAGGAAGCGCCACTGCCTGCATCGGCTCGAATGGAAGCGGCGTCGGTGGACCAATTGGCGTCGCCGACAATGGTGAAGTTCTCCAATCCTTCCGCGCCGTCGATCAGGCTGGTTCTTGCTTCCTGGGCGCCCACCGGCAGCAGGAACAGGCAGGCGGCGACTAACGCCGGAATGCGGAATACATTGCGCATTGCTTTCATGCAGCCATCCTCTTCAGTGTCTGCCGACGAATGTACAGAAAAACTCTGGACAAGTTAAGTCTCGGGCAAAACGGAATCCGGTTGCCGATTGTTTTCGGGGATTGGTGGGTCTGGGTGGATTTGAACCACCGACCTCACCCTTATCAGGGGTGCGCTCTAACCAACTGAGCTACAGACCCGTCAATGACGGCGCCCGGAGGGGCAGGCGACGCATTATAAGCAAATCGCTTCAATAGACAAAGTTCGGCTAATGGGATGTTTTGTGGCTTCGAGCGGGGAGCGCCCGGTGTTTGGCTACGCGGATTCGTTTTCGAGGAGCAGGTCTTTGGCGGCGTTGATTTTTTTTGAGAAATAGTCCGAGCCGCCGCGGTCGGGGTGGAATTTCTGCATTAACTTTCGATGGGCCTTGATGATTTCAGGGCGGGCGGCGCCCTCTTCCAGGCCCAGGATTTCCAGCGCCAGTTGCCGGTTCATGGAAATTTCGGCCCCGCCATGCGCCGCGCCTTCGTCTTGTTCCGCACCGGTACGCCAGTCGGCATGGCTGCGGTCGAGATAGGCTTCGAGTACCTGGCAGGAATCGGCGTCGCCGCGGCATTCGTCGCGTAGTTGCCGCAATTCGTCCAGCGTCAGGCTGCTCAGCCTGCGGCCGGAAAACGCGCCTTGCAGGATATTGCCGTCGAGGTCCCCCGAACCGTGGACCAGTTCCATCTCCAGGTATTCGGTGCGCAAGGTGGAAGTCTGGCGCTGGCCGGTGGCGCCCGGAGACAGGCGGCTACCGAGCATTTGCCATAACGGCAGCAAGCGGAATGCCGCGGGCAACAGCCTTAACAGAAAGGCGCCCGCGGCGCCGAGCGGCGCGAGTATCCATTGCACCGGCAAGCGTCCGAGCATGATCAATACGACAACCAGCAACAGCGCCGCCGTCACCATGAACAGGTAACGATTCTGTCTGGCGTTGAAGGAATAGCGCTGGCTTATCGACTTGGCCATATACCAGGCCAGAATCGGCAGCGCGATCAGTAACAGCAATCGAACAATCATGCGGCTCCCGCTCCGCTGCTCAACGTAGTTGCCGCTCCAGCAGCTTTACGCTTTGTCCCGAGCGTTTGCTGAAATCCTGCAATGCGGCCAGGCCGCCAGCAGCGAATACCGCGACCGCCCGCAGCAATTCCCGCAACTGGCTTGCGCTGCCGGCGTCGAACCGGGAGCAGGCGCCGCCCGACAGGCGGGCAAGCTCTTCGAAAGCCCGTCGCGCTTGCTCGTCATAACCTTCATGGAACAGGAACAGCGGCACTTGCAAAACGCCGAGCCGGCCCGCCAAATGCGCGAGCCGGTCGAGGTTTTCTTCCACGGCGTCGCCGACATAGACCACGGCCTTTACTCGCTTGACCTTGTTCTCTTCCTGCACATGTTTCAGTAAACGGCCGATTTGCGTGGCGCCGGCCCGGCATCGAATTCCCGTCATTAGTTCCAGCAACTGTCTGCTATCAGGGTGCCAGTCGCTGGCGAAAAATTCGCCGAACCCGCGGAAATAACACAATTGCACGTTCAAGCCTCCGAGATTCCGAGTCGCCTGGAACATCTCGGCCTGCTGTTGGGAGGCGATGTCCCAGGTAAACTCCCGGCTGTGAGTGGCGTCGAGCGCGAAAATCAGCCGCGCATCGCCGGCGGTTTTCGGCGTCGCGGCAAGTTTGGCCAGAAACGCGTTCACGTCCTGCTTGCCCGCTGGGGCCGGCTTGCCAGCGGCGTCGCGGGCAGGTTGGCGCTTGCTATCGGATCGAAACAGCTCTTTCATCAGCGTCAGTATAGCCAGTCCAGTGGCGGTATGCCGCTTTCAGTGACGATTGCGCGTATAAAAAATCGTGTCAATCTGGTGCGGACGGAGAGACTTGAACTCTCACATCTTTCGATACTAGAACCTAAATCTAGCGCGTCTGCCAATTCCGCCACGTCCGCCTGCGCCGCCGGAAGTCCTTGTTGCGGATTCCCGCCGTCAAGTTATACTCCGCGCGTCTATTCGCAGCCGGAGTTTACCATGTCTGATCTTGACGTTGCCGTCGACAACGGCGTCGCCACCATTACCATGAACCGACCTGAAGCGCGCAATGCGCTAAGTGAAGCCATGCGCTCGGACCTTGCCGAAGCCTTGCATGACGTCGAACAGGATGCGGCGGTGCGTTGTGTAGTGCTCACCGGAGCGGGCGAGCATTTCATGGCGGGCGGCGACGTTAAAAACATGGCCAAGGGTCTGGAAGGAAAGCCGCCGGAACAGATAAAAAAGGAATTTCTTTTCCGCATCCACGATCTGCATCCGATCATGTTCGCCATGCGCCGCATGCCGAAACCGGTCATCGCGAGTTGCCGCGGGGCCGCCGCCGGCGCGGGAGTGAGCATGGCCCTGGCTTGCGATCTGATCATCGCCTCGGAAGACGCGTTCTTCACCCTCGCCTATTGCCGCATTGGCACAAGCCCGGACGGTTCTTCCTCCTTTCATCTGCCACGTGCCGTGGGTATCAAGAAAGCGCTGGAAATCGCCCTGCTCGGCGACCGTTTCGACGCCCAAACCGCGAAGGACATCGGCATGATAAATTTCGTCGTCGAAACCGGGCAACTCGCGGCGGAAACCGAAAAACTCGCGCGCCGCCTCGCGGACGGCCCGACCCATGTCTACGGCAATACCAAGGCGTTGTTCTATCGCTCGCTGGAAAGCGAATTCGAGTCGCAACTGCAAGCGGAAGCGGAGTATTTCGCGGATTGCGCGTCACGCACGGATTTTCGGGAAGGCGTCAACGCGTTCAGCGAGAAACGGGCGCCGATCTTCACCGGTAATTGAAGATTGATAGTGGGCGCCAGAGCTAGTTGCCCTTCGAAGCGCCGACGCCAGACCGATTGCCCGCGCGGGGCTGCCACGCGCTGCTTGGGCCGCCGGCCGCGACGAGGGGGCTATTGCACGCTGCTCTGGCCGCTGATCAGGGTCTGGATGGACTCGATCTGTTCCTGCAGGCCGAATAGCGATTGATTGATCTGCAAACGGTGGGCGTTGACCGACTCCATCGATTGCTCGATGTATTCAAGTCGGCCGACCAGACCGAGCACGGTGCTGTCGCCGCTGTTCAGCGCCTGGCGGATCGATTCGAGGTCGTCTTCCATTCCCGCCAGGTTCTGCATGTCCCGGTCCAGCGCGGTAATTGAGTCATTCGTCGATTGCAGTTCGTTGTCGAGCCCGTTGAGGCGCCGCTGAACTTCCGATACGGCGTCGTTGGCGTCGGCAATCTGTCGGCTGTTGTTGGTGGTCGCTTCGTCCTGACCCTCGTTAATCAGCCCGATCCGGGCGATTTCGCCCTCAATGTCCACGAATTTCTGAGTGAACGCGCGGTAGTTGGCCCAGAGCAGATCGTATTGCTCGATCGTTCGTTCGATGCCTTCGCGCAAGTTTGTTGCCTCGTCCGCCGCTTCCTGCCCGGTAACGTTCAGTTGCAGTTCGAGGTCCCCCAGACGCAGGTCGGTCTGGCGCAGGTCCGTCCGGTACATTTCGTTATAGAAATACCAGCCCATGTAGCCGTTCGCGCCGACTGCCAGCGTCAGCAGCGCCAGCATGATCCGCACCGGCCAGGTGCTGGCGCGCTCGACACGCGCGCGGTAATAGCCCGGCGGGGCGATTTCCTGCTCTTTCGCGCGCCGGTTGCCGAGGTGCGTATCCATGTGATCCCGGTCGGGAACCATGGACGGGATTTCGTTCATATCGTCGTTTTCGCTCATAGCGGGCATTATCGTAGAAAGCAGGCGGATTCGACAAGCCGAACAAAGCCGATTCGGAATGACGAATTCTACGGCACGGTGTTACTATTTCAAGGACGGGAGCGCTGCGAAGACCACGCCGCGCGGACGGCATGAAAATACCAACTGGAGCAACGCAACCATGGAACTTGCAAATCTCATCGACTTTCTCTTTCGCTGGATTCACTTCTTCGCGGGCGTAACCTGGATCGGACTGCTGTACTACTTCAACTTCGTACAGACCGAGTATTTCAAGGAAGCCGGCGACGCCAAGGCCAACGCCATCGACAAACTCGTACCAAGAGCCTTGTGGTGGTTCCGCTGGGGCGCCATGTTCACTTTCCTTTCGGGTCTGGCGCTGGCGGGCTTCATCGAGATGCAAGGCATCGGACTCAACTACTACATTTTGTTGGGGATGACGCTGGGAACCCTGATGTTCCTGAATGTCTGGCTGATCATCTGGCCGAACCAACAGATCGTGATCGCTTCCAACCGGCAGGTGCTCGACGGCGGCGAACCGCTGGCGGAAGCCGCCGCGGCCCAGGGCAAGGCCGGATTGGCGTCGCGCTCGAACACCCTGTTTTCCCTGCCGATGCTGTTTTTCATGGGCGCCTCCGCGCATCTCGGCGGCACCGGCCGCGTTCCGATCACATTGGAAGGCAGCGCGAGCATGATCGCCATCATTCTTACCCTGCTGATCGTCGCCCTGCTCGAATTCAACGCGATCAAGGGCAAAACCGGCCCAATCACAAGCGTCAGCGGAGTAATCCACTACAGCGTCTGGCTAACCGCGGCCCTCGTGCTTATCGTCGAGTTTCTGTAAGGATTGCCGTAAGCCTGTGCCGTAAGCCTGCCGGTTGGGGTGAGGCCCGGTCGGCGCAGCCGACAAAAAGCACAGCTTTTTGAGGGCCGAACGCCTTGCCATGGATGGCAAGGCCGGGGCGAATCGAAGCCTAAAAGTCGCGCCATGGATGGCATGCGCAAATAAACAGAAATCCGCTACGGAGATTCTGCGCTCCAGTCGCGGAGCATAGCTCCAAGCCGTTACGGCTACGCGCGAAGCTGACGCTTCGCAAACGCTTGCCTTCACCCGCTTCGCTCCGCGCAGAATGACGGGGGCGGCAGCGGTGAGATGCCCAATACACGCAAATTTGGGGAATGAAAAAGCCCGGGACGACTGACGTCGACCCGGGCTTTTTGTTTGCTCCGATTACGGGCCGGCGGTTTACATCATTCCGCCCATGCCTCCCATGCCGCCCATGTCGGGTGCGCCGCCCGGTGCGGGCTTGGGCTCCGGCAGTTCCGAGACCATCGCTTCGGTGGTAATCATCAATCCGGCGATCGAACCCGCCGCCTGCAAGGCCGTGCGAGTGACCTTGGTCGGATCGAGAATTCCCATCTTGATCATGTCGCCAAACTCGCTGGTGGCGGCATTGAAGCCATAATTGCCCTTGCCCGCCTTGACCTTGTCGAGAATGACCGAGCCTTCTTCGCCGGAATTTTCAACGATCTGCCGCAACGGAGTCGAAACCGCCTTGAGCAGCAGCGTAATGCCGACGTTCTGGTCCTCGTTGGCGCCGGTCAGCCCTTCGACCGACTGCAGCGCCCGCACGAGAGCGACACCGCCGCCGGCCACCACGCCTTCCTCAACAGCGGCGCGGGTGGAATGCAAGGCGTCTTCGACGCGGGCCTTCTTCTCTTTCATCTCGATCTCGGTGCCGGCGCCGACCTTGATCACGGCGACGCCGCCGGCGAGCTTGGCTACCCGCTCCTGCAACTTCTCGCGGTCATAGTCGGAGGACGTTTCCTCGATCTGTTGACGAATCTGGGCGACCCGGCCTTCGATGTTCTTCGGTTCGCCCGCGCCGTCGATGATGGTGGTGTTTTCCTTGCTCACCTGAACGCGCTTGGCAGAGCCGAGGCTGTCGACTTCCGCGCTTTCCAGGCTGAGGCCGACTTCTTCGGAGATCACCGTGCCGCCGGTGAGAATCGCGATGTCTTCCAGCATCGCCTTGCGACGGTCGCCGAATCCCGGCGCCTTGACCGCGGCCACCTTGACGATGCCGCGCATGTTGTTGACCACCAGTGTCGCCAGCGCCTCGCCTTCAACGTCTTCGGCGATCACGAGCAGCGAACGGCCCTGCTTGGCCACGCCTTCGAGCAGGCCGAGCATGTCGCGGATATTGGAGATTTTCTTGTCGACCAGAAGAATCAGCGGATTTTCGAGTTCGGCGCTCATGCTGTCCTGATCGTTGATGAAATACGCGGAGAGATAGCCGCGGTCGAACTGCATGCCTTCCACAACATCGAGTTCGTTTTCCAGCCCGGAACCGTCTTCCACGGTGATCACGCCTTCCTTGCCGACCTTTTCCATCGCCTCGGCGATGATTTCGCCTACCTGCTCGTCGGCGTTCGCGGAAATCGTGCCTACCTGGGCGATCGCGGTGGAGTCTTCACAAGGCTCCGAAAGCTTGCCGAGTTCGGCGACGATGGCGGTAACCGCCTTGTCGATGCCGCGCTTGAGATCCATCGGGTTCATGCCGGCGGCAACCGACTTGAGACCTTCGTTGAGGATCGACTGGGCCAGCACGGTTGCCGTGGTGGTGCCGTCGCCGGCGACGTCGGAGGTCTGGGAGGCGACTTCCTTTACCATCTGCGCGCCCATGTTTTCGAATTTGTCGGGCAATTCGATTTCCTTGGCGACGGAAACGCCGTCCTTGGTCACGGTCGGCGCGCCGAAGGACTTGTCCAGCACGACGTTGCGGCCTTTGGGACCCAGGGTCACCCTCACCGCGTCTGCAAGAACGTTCACACCGGCCAGCAAACTCTGCCGCGCCGTGTCTCCAAAATTCACTTCTTTAGCCATTTTCGGTTTTTCCTATGTCAATAAAACTGCTTTGGTGTGCGGATCGCGGTTCAGTCCTCGATGACACCGTAGATTTCATTTTCCGCAAGGATCAGCAATTCTTCATCGCCGACCTTGATTGTATTACTGGAATACTTGCCGAACACGACGGTATCGCCGACCTTGACGTCCATCGGCTGCAAGCTGCCATCATCCAGGCGCCGGCCCTGGCCTACCGCCAGTACTTCACCCTGAGCGGGCTTTTCGGCAGCGGAGCCCGGCAGCACGATGCCACCGGCCGTGGTGGTTTCCTCTTCGTTGCGTCGAACGACGACGCGGTCTTGCAGAGGGCGGATTTTCATTTTGATAACTCCTAATCACGCGATAATTTGGCGGAACCGGAACCGGCCCCACCCGGTTCAGTTCACATGAGTTTGTATCCACAAGCGATTTCGGGCAGCCAGTCCGGAAATCCGGAGCGCGCCGCGCCGATAGCCGAAAACGTTTATGGGGATGTTGCGCATAAATTCAATAGTGAATTTCGCTGCAATTTTTCCGGACGCGGAATATACCACCATTTTGCCGGCCGGGCGGCTGTGAATTCGCCGGTTTCAGGAATCTTGCGAATCGTCGAGCCGATTGCTTGGCGGAGACTTTCGGGAATACTCGCCTTCGTATACATCGCCATTCGCGTCATGGCGCGGGCCTGAACGACCGTGAAAACCCGCCTGCCGGTCCACCCGCACCGCCCAGATTCCCCGGCCGATCAGCCAGGCCGCCAGCGCGCCGCGTAATGGCGGAGTCAGAAAAACGAAACCCAGAGTATCGGTAATGAAGCCCGGCGTCAGCAACATGGCGCCGGCGGCAGCGATCAGCATGCCTTCGACGATTTCCCGGGCGGGCAGTTCGCCGGATTCGATGCGCTGGCGGGCGCGCAGCAAGGTCCGCAAACCCTGTCGTTTCAGAATCTGGATGCCGACTACCGCAGTCAATACGACGAGACCGACAGTCCACAAGCCGCCGATGTATTCGGCGACCTCGAACAGCAGCAACATCTCGGCCAGCGGGACGATGATGAAAAACAGCAGTAATATACGCAAGATAAACCTCTAGAATCGCGCAACCAGGACAATTGGCGACAGTACTCTAACCATGACGCTCAACCAGGAAAAAATATGGCATATCGTATCTCAAATTCCGCGAGGCAAGGTCGCGACTTACGGGCAGATCGCCGAACTCGCGGGCCTGCCCGGCCGCTCCCGTCTGGTCGGCTATACCATGAGTAATTTGCCGGCAGCCACCCGGCTACCCTGGCATCGCGTCGTCAATAGCCGCGGGCGGCTTTCCTTCCCCGTCGCAAGCAGTCAATACGCTCTGCAACGCCAGCGACTTGAAGCCGAAGGCGTGCGCTTTGAAAACGAACGCTTTTCGCTGCGGCGTTTTCAATGGCGCATTTAGCCCGCCGGCAAAACCGCGGCATCGGATCAGGCTGTTTCCCTTGCCCGGTGGCGTTCAAGCAGTCTGGCCATCCATATCAATATCAGCAGAGCCGGGATGACCATGAGCGTGGTCAGGACGAAAAACAGCGCCCAGTTTCCACCTAGGCCATCGACGATTACGCCGCTGCCGGCGGCCAGCGTAGTGCGGCCGAAATTGGAAATGGATGTCATCAGGGCAAACTGGGTGCCGGTATAGGTACGACTGGCGAAATAGGAAATAAACGAAGTCGCGCAGACCGTGGCAAAGGCGGCGGTAAAGTTGTCGACCAGCAATGTGACAACGAACAGCCAGGGTTCCGGCCCCACTTCGGCCATCACGGCGTATAGCAGATTGCTGGCCGCCATGGCGAGGCCACCGACGAGCATGCCGCGAACGATGCCGAAACGGGTGTTGATGAATGCCCCGATCAGCGAGAACACGACGGTCGCGCCGCCGCCGAGGAAGGCGCGATACAGGGCGATTTCATCGTTACTGAAGCCGAGTTCCACATAGAACACCAGCGACATCCTGCCCAGCATCGCCTCGCCCAGGCGAAAACAGAACAGGAACAGCAGGATTCCCACGGCCAGACGCAATCCGCAGCGCTGGAAAAACTCGCTGAACGGGACGATTACCGATTCGCGCAGCCATTGGAATTGCCTTTTTGACGGCATTGTTGCAGCGGCATCGGCTCGTTCCGGAGCATCTTCTTCATCCGCGCAAGGAGGCGGCGACATGATCACGATTAACATCAGCGCCAGCATGAACAAGGTCAACAGCCGATAGACATCGGGCCAACTAAATCCGAGCGACTCTCCTCCCAGCACCAGGGCCAGCGTACCGCCGAGAAAGGTATAGCCGGTTTGCCAGCCGGCGCCGGCCAGGGCCGAGGCATAAGGAATCTTTTCGACCATTTCGTCGCGCGTGAACAGTTTCACGCGATAAGCGTCGATGGCCACATCCTGCGTTGCCGAGACAGCAGAAATGCCCAATGCGTAAAGCCCGACCAGCAGCAGACCGTCTGCCGGATTTACGTTGCTGATAAGCCACATCAGCAAAATGATCAATCCCTGGCATAGTAAAATCCAGGAACGATATTGCCCGAACAACCGATGCAGCAAGGGTATCCGGAACTGGTCAATCAGCGGCGCCCATATCCAGTTGAAGGCGTAAACTACCGCGACCACGCCTAAATAGCCGATGGCGGTGCGAGAAAGCCCTTCGGCTTGCATCCACAAGGTAAGCACGGAACCGTGCAGTACCCAGGGGAATCCGCTGGAAATTCCGATCAGAAAGGCGGTCGCGAGGCGGCGGTCGGATAGTGACTGGAAAAAACTAGCGGCTTGGGGCTGCATGCTGCTCCGTGGAAGGCCCCGCCGCGCGGGTTTCAATCTCTGAAGTTGACGTATTGCAGGGGCAGTTCAGGCTTCGCTTCCTTGACGATAGCGATCACGCTTTGCAGATCATCTCTTTTCTTGCCGGCAACCCGCACCTGATCGCCCTGTATCGAAGCTTGCACCTTCAGTTTGGAAGTCTTGACCAATTTGACCATTTCCCTGGCGAGATCGGATTCGATGCCCTGGCGCACAGTAAGCGCCATGCTCGCGGACTTGCCGGAAATTTCCACATCGCCTTCCTCCAGGCTGCGGATATCGATTCCGCGCTTGGCGATTTTTCCGCGCAGGATGTCGAGCATCTGGCGGATCTGGAAATCGGCTTCGGCTTTCACCTGAATGATGTTTTTGTCGGCCAATTCGAAACTGGCGTCCACGCCTTTGAAGTCGAAGCGATTGCCGACTTCCCGATTGGCCTGGTCGAGGGCATTGGCAACTTCGTGCAAGTCGACCTCGGAAACGATATCAAACGATGGCATGCGGCTGTCCCCCGGCAACGATAACCGGCGGAAGTCTATCACCGCAGGGTCAAGCTTTGCGAATCGTTCAATCGCCGGCGACCTGTGCGCCTCGAGGTCCCACCGCGGTATGACAACAGATTAGTTGGCAACAGAAATGTTGGCCGAGACGGAGATTTGCTACAGCAACAAGCGCCTGATGTCGTTGAGCAGGGCGGCGAGGCGGGCAACGAAGCGGCCGCCGTCGACGCCATTGACGGCCCTGTGGTCGTAGGTCAGCGTCAGGGGCAGCATAGTGCGGGGCACGAACTCGCCATCGCGCCAGACCGGCTTGATCGCGGTGCGAGCGACGCCGAGGATTGCTACTTCCGGAGCGTTGACGATGGGAACGAATCCCGTGCCACCGATGGCGCCGAGACTGGAGATCGTGAAACAGGCGCCTTGCATGTCTTCCGGCGCGAGCTTGCGATCGCGCGCCTTGGCCGAGACTTCGGCCACCTGTTCCGCGAGTTGCCAGATGTTCTTGCGGTCGACGTCACGAATCACCGGCACCAGCAGACCGGCTTCGGTAGCTACCGCGATACCGATATGCACGTATTTTTTCTGAATGACGTATTCGCCGGTGGAATGGAGCGCGACATTGAATTGTGGAAACTCCTTCAAGGTCTGCGCGCAGGCCTTGAGCAGGAATGGCAGCGGCGTCAACTTCAGGTTCCGGCGTTCGGCTTCCGGCTTCAGACCGGCGCGGAATTCTTCCAGTCCGGTAACGTCGGCGTCTTCAAATTGCGTCACATGAGGAACGGTATTCCAACTGCGATGCATGTTTGCCGCGGTCACCTTCGCCAATTTGGATCGCGACGCCTGCTCCACTTCGCCGAAGCGGGAAAAATCGACATCCGGCACAGCTGACGGCGCGGCGGCGGGCGCCGGCCGGCCCAGGTTGATCTTGACGAATTCCTGCACATCTTCCTTGACGACGCGGCCGCGGGCGCCGCTGCCCTCGACCAGGGACAAATCGACGCCGAGTTCCCGCGCAAGTTTGCGTACCGCGGGACCGGCATACACGTTTGCCCTCGCATTCGCTGCCGCGGCCGGGGGAGGCGCCGGCGTGTCGACGGCTGGGGCAACGGGCGCCGACGCCGCGGTTTTCTCCGGCTCAGGTTCCGCGGCGGCGGCGGGTTCCGGGGCTTCGGGAACCGACCGACCCTGCTCCACGCTCAAACGCAAAATGGGAGAGCCCATTTTTACTTGAGCGCCGATTTCGACCAGCACGGCTTCGACCGCGCCAGTCCGGGGCGCCGGTACTTCCATCGCCGCCTTGTCCGACTCCAGGGTCAGCAGCGGATCGTCTTCGGCGATCGAATCGCCGGGTTTTACGTGAATTTCGATGACTTCGACTTCATCATCGGTGCCGATGTCGGGAATTGCGATTTCAATTATTTCGGCGGCGGTATCCGCACTTGCTTGCTCCTGAACGGTTCCGGACTGTTCCTGGATCGGCACGGCGCTGGCTTGCGCCGTTTCGGGTTTCGCCCGCGCCGGCGTCGACGCGGCCGCTTCGGTCGGGGTTTCATTCGCCGCGGCTTCAGTCTCGGCAGTGATTTCAAGCGTCAGAATTTCAGCGCCGGTAGTGACCTGATCGCCCAGGTTGACCGCTATGCTTTTTACCACGCCAGCCATCGGCGCCGGAATTTCCATGGCCGCCTTATCGCTTTCCAGCACCAGCAGGGAATCGTTTTCCTCTACTGCCTGACCAACCGACACGGGAATCTCGATGACTTCCACATCGCCCGCATCGCCGAGGTCCGGCACCTTGATGATTTCCATCGCCAATTACATCTGCTCCTGTATCGCCAATGCGCGCCCCGCCGCCGGTCGAATCACTGATAAAGCGGATTGGACTTGCCGGAATCGATTCCCGCGCTCTTTATCCATGACTTGATTTCGGCATCGCCGACCACGCCTTTATCTTTCAATTCTGTCAGCGCTGCAAGTACGATGAAGCCGCTGTCGACTTCGAAGAACCGCCGCAGTTTCTCGCGACTGTCGCTGCGGCCGAATCCGTCCGTTCCCAACACCCGGAAGCTTGCCGGCACGAACTCGCGAATCTGATCCGAATGCAATTTCATGTAATCCGTAGCGGCGATTACCGGCCCTTCGCGAGCGCCGAGTTGGGCAGTGACCCAGGGCGTTTCGGCCTTGCCGCCTGAATCAAGCAACTTGCGGCGATTCACCGCCAGGGCGTCCCGGCGCAATTCGGTAAAGCTGGTCACGCTCCAGACATCCACTGGAATCTTGTAATCCTTGCGCAGAACGGCCGCCGCCTTGCGCACCTCGCGCAAGATCGTTCCACTGCCGAGCAAACGCAAATGAAAGTTCGCCGCCGCCTTGCCCGAGACCTTGTATTCCGAAGACGCGCCGTCTTCCAGCAAATACATGCCCTTGATGATGCCTTCTTCGCTGCCCGCGATCAGTTCCGGCTGCCGATAGTTCTCGTTCATCGCCGTGATGTAATAGAAGACCGATTCGCGATCCCGATACATGCGCCGCAGTCCATCCTGAATGATGACCGCCAGTTCACAGGCGTAAGCCGGGTCGTAGCTGACGCAATTGGGAATGGTGGAAGAGAGCAAATGGCTGTGGCCGTCCTGGTGCTGCAATCCTTCCCCGTTCAAGGTGGTGCGGCCGGCGGTCGCGCCGATCAGGAATCCCCGCGCCTGGCTGTCGCCCGCGGCCCAGCAAAGATCGCCCACGCGCTGGAAGCCGAACATCGAGTAATAGATGTAGAAAGGAATCAGCGGAAAATTGTTGGTGCTATACGAAGTCGCCGCGGCCAGCCAGGCGGAGAAGGAACCCGCTTCGGTAATGCCCTCTTCCAGCATCTGGCCCTTGGTATCTTCCCGGTAGAACATAACCTGGTTAGAATCCGCCGGATCGTATAACTGGCCGATCGAGGAATAAATGCCCAATTGGCGGAACATGCCTTCCATGCCAAAAGTACGCGCCTCGTCGGGAATGATTGGCACTACCCGCTGACCGATATTCTTGTCCTTGCACAAATTGCTAAGTATGCGCACGAAGGCCATGGTGGTGGACAGTTCGCGCTTGCCGCTGCTCTTGAGTTGGGCTTCGAATATTTCCAGCTCCGGCGTTTCCAGAGACTGGGCCGTCATCCTGCGTTGCGGGACCGGCCCGCCGAGATTTTCCCGCATCTTGCGGGCATAAGTCAGCTCCGGACTGTCTTCCGGAGGACGGTAATAGGGTACATCTTTGAGTTCGTCATCGCTGATCGGAATGCCGAAGCGGTCGCGGAATTTCTTCAGCGAGTCCAGATCGAGCTTTTTCACCGAATGGGTCGCATTCTGGGCTTCGGCGGCGGCGCCGAATGCATAGCCTTTCACCGTTTTGGCGAGAATCACCGTGGGCTTGCCGTTGCTGCGCACGGCCCGGGCGTACGCCGCATAGACCTTGAACGGATCATGCCCGCCCCGATTCAGGTTCATGATGTCCTCGTCGGAAAGATGTCGAACCATTTCAAGTAATTGCGGACTCTTGCCGAAGAAGTGTTCGCGGGTATACTCACCGCCCCGGCTGGCATAGTTCTGGAATTCGCCATCGACCACTTCATTCATGCGCTGCTGCAGAATGCCGTGCTGGTCCGCATGCAGCAGCGAGTCCCAATGGCGGCCCCAGACTACCTTGATGACTTGCCATCCCGCGCCGCGAAATACGGCTTCGAGTTCCTGGATGATCTTGCCGTTGCCGCGCACCGGCCCGTCAAGCCGCTGCAGATTGCAGTTGATGACGAAAATCAGGTTGTCGAGCCCTTCGCGGCCAGCCTTGCTGATGGCGCCAAGCGATTCGGGCTCGTCCATTTCGCCATCGCCGAGAAATGCCCAGATCTTGCGATCGCTGGTGTCGAGCAGGCCCCGGCTCGTCAGGTACTTCATGATATGAGCCTGATAGATAGCCTGAATCGGACCCAGGCCCATTGAAACCGTGGGAAATTGCCAGTAGTTGGGCATCAGCCAGGGATGCGGATAGGACGACAATCCGTTACCGTCGACTTCGCGTCGGAAATTGTCTAGCTGATCCTCGGTTAAGCGCCCTTCAAGATAGGAACGCGCGTAGATTCCGGGCGAAGAATGACCCTGGAAATAGATCAGGTCGCCCTCATGACCCTCCGTCGGGCCGCGAAAAAAATAGTTGAAGCCGACTTCATTCAAAGTAGCCGCGCTAGCGAATGTGGACAGGTGGCCGCCGAGGCTGCCGTCAAGCAGATTCGCCCGCATGACCATGGCCAAGGCGTTCCAGCGCACGATGCCGCGGATGCGGCGCTCCATGAACAAGTCGCCGGGGAGGCGATCTTCTTCACCCGGCGGGATGGTATTGCGGTATGGGGTCGTGAGCGTAGTGGCGTGGCCGTTGCTGTCGCGGATTGAAATCCAGTCGGATAGCCGTTGAATCAAATAGTTGGCCCGCTCCGTGCCCCACTCATCGGTAACGGCTCGCAGCGCATCCAGCCATTCCCGCGTTTCCTCAGGATTCGCATCGTTCTCCTGAATCATAGATTGTCCTTAGCTCACCCCGTTTGAAACCAATCCGTGTAGAGAAATTACAAGATTGCGCGACTATAACTTATTGAAGTTGATGATTGAAACCCCGGAATATCTAGATTGTAGTAAAACTACACAATTACGAGCATCCCGCAAAATCTGATAAATCGATTAAGCCGTGCAATTACAGGAACTTGCAGATCATGCGAAATAGATTATGGCAAAAATAGGACGGAAAAGTGGGTCAAATAGGGCCAATACTACAACCATTGGCCCGGAAGAATATTTGAATGCCCAGCGAATCTCACCTTCGGCCGGGCGGAGCCGCCGCTCACATGACCGGCCCAAAAATCGTGAATAATGCGAGTAAACTGAGCCACAGCAACTGGCAGCGCTCCAGCAGACCCTGCAAGGATTCGATTTCGTAAGCTTGGTAGTTCCTGCCACGGGTATTCGCATCGCCCTCTTCCGCGTTTGCTTCTTCCCGTGCGATTCCGCCGAACAAAGCAAAGCCGGCAAAGCTGTATAACAGGCCAGCATTATCTTCCTTGCGGCCAAATTCCCAGAATGACTGCTTGAGTTGATTGAAGCAATGCACGAAATTTCCCGCCAGCGAAAAGCTCAGCGCCACCAGTCGCAAGGGGATCCATTCCAGCAACAAAATCACGCTATCGATCGTCTCCGCTGACTTGGGATGAGTCTGTTCGTTACGGCCATCCCGCAATTGGTAGCTGATGTAGCTGACGAGAACCCCCGCGGGCCCCAACGCCAGATACCAGAAGAACTGCACGAACATCTTCTCGAACGAGCGATACACAAGATGTTTGCGGAAGAAATAGGCGATTTCTTCTTCATTGGCGAATTTTTGCTTATCAGCGCCGCGAAACTCCCGGCGCAGGAAGGCAATTCCCGCATCCTGATCGCCTTCGGCCCAGATCTCCAGAAAATCCCGCGCCAGCTTGCCCGGCTGCGTACGGTCGAATGCAACCAGTACGATGAGAATGTGAATCAGCATGGTGGGCAGCCCCAGCGCCAGCCCGGCGGCAAGGTGCAACACCAAAACCAGGAACAGTAGCGGCAAGGCGTAGATCAATGCCATTGCTGGCCACCAAATGGCGGCATTGCGCACCACGCGCTGAGCCACGACTTCCATATTCTCGCGAAAGCGAAAGAACCAGCGATCGTCAAACCGGTCGTAATGCTTGAGCCAGAGATAGTTGAGCGCCAGACAGATTAGAATGACCAGGAATTTCATTGCCCGACCTCGGTCGGCTCAGGCAGCCGCGATTTGTAACGCTCCCAGTCGAAATACGGTCCGGGGTCGGTTTTCCGGTTCGGCGCGATTTCGCTATGTCCGGTGATTCGATCCAGATTCAAGTCCGGATAAACACAAAAAAGCGCCCGGGTGACATCCACCAGGCGATCGTATTGCACATCGGCGAACGGTTCGTAGTCGGTTCCTTCCAGTTCGATGCCGATGGAAAACTCATTGCAGCGATCGCGGCCGCGAAAGCTGGAAGCGCCCGCATGCCAGGCCTGCATGGTAAACGGCACGAATTGGGTAATCGCGCCAGCGCGGTCGATTAGCAAATGGCTCGACACCCGCAGTCGGCGGATTTCGGGGAAAGACGGATGCGTATCCGGCGGCAGGCAATTGGTAAACAATTGCTCTATGTGGCCCGTGCCGAATTTTCCGGCGGGAAGACTGATATTGTGGATCACCAACAAGTCGATTTCGATTCCGTCTCTAGGGCTGCAATTCGGAGACGCAAGCCGGCGGCAGTCACTCAACATGCCATCCACGATCGTGTATTCCACCAGACCCAGTCTCCCGCCACACCCGGACGGGGGAAGTCTAACAAACCCGTCCCGGCCAGTCGCGCCAAGCCCCACCGGTCAAGGCTGGCGAAAGGCTATCAATTCGCCGGAATATCCCCGGCCGCTGACGGCCACGACAAGGTACTGCTCGCCGTCTAGCAAATAGGTCATCGGCGAGCCGGTTTGCGGCGCCGGCAACGGCAGCGCCGCGAGTTCTTCGCCAGTGGTCTTGTCATAGGCGCGCAACATGGCGCGGGACGTTCCGTCCTCGCCGGTGGTCATTTCCGCTTCGCCGGCGATCAGCAGCGTCCTGGTCGCCAAGGTGCCTACCGAAGCGCTTTGTCCGGTGCGAGGCAGGTCGGCGCCGGCGAGCGCCGGGTTGTTGCGCACCCGATCCGGCGTCTGCCCATGGGGAATTTTCCACGCGATCTCGCCACGATTCATGTCGATCGCGGTAATGACGCCATAGGGCGGTTTCAGCAGGGGCAGTCCATTGACCAGCAATCCGATCGGCGGCCGGCCGCGGCTCGAAGTTGGCCTCTCGCGCTGAACCGCATTGAAATCGGTGCGCCCACCACCGGCCGAGGAGCCGGCGCCGCCCGAGGTGCGCGGTCCGGTGGCCGCATTGCCCTGGATGTAGGCCATATCCGATTGACCGGGATACGGCGGCACGATGCCAAGACTGCCAACCGAACTATTCGATGAGATGTATAGCATATTGGTTTCAGGATCGAATGAGCCGCCGGGCCAGTTGGCGCCGCCAGCGGCGGACGGCGCCATCAGTGTGCCGAGCGGACCGTCGATACTGCTCACTACCGGCGGCGTAAACAATGGTCCCATCTTGTGCCAGGAGGCGATTTCCAGAGCGCGGCCGCGCAGTTCCGGCGTGAAGTCGATCAGATCGTCCTCGGTCACGCCCTGTCTATCGTAGGCCGGCGGTCTGGTCGGGATCGGTTGAGTCGGCGAATACCATTCCCCTGGTACGTCGCCCGCGGGCGCCGGCCGTTCCACTATCGGCCAGACCGGCTCTCCGGTTTCCCGGTCGAATACATACAGAAAAGCTTGCTTGGTCGGCTGCGCCACGGCCTTGATCAAACGCCCAGCGACGTTGATGTCCATCAGAATCGGCGCACAGGGAATGTCCTGATCCCAGATGCCATGATGTACGAGCTGGAAGTGCCATTGCCGTTCGCCGGTGCGCAGATCCACGGCCAGCAGCGTTTCAGCGAACAAATTGTCGCCCGGTCGGTAAGCGCCATAGTAATCACCGGTGGCGGCTTCGACCGGGAGATAGACCATATTCAGTTCTTCGTCTACGGAGATCTGCGCCCACACGCCGGTATTGCCGGTATAGGAAGCGGAATCGCCCTCCCAGGTCTCGTAGCCGTATTCTCCGGGCATGGGTATGGTGTGGAAAATCCATAGCCGCTCGCCGGTGCGCACATCGTAGCCGCGCACGAAACCCTTGACGTTTTCACGGCTTGCCGGGTTACCGCCGGTGCGGTGGGCCGCGCCGACGATGATCACGTCCCGGGCGATGATCGGCGTGGCGTGCAACCCGATTTGCCCCATCGCGAGATCAATAGGCTGATCGAGTTGTTGCATAAGATCGACAACGCCGTTGGCGCCGAAAGTTTCCACCGGCCGGCCGGTGACCGCATCCAGCGCCACCATCTGGTAGCCGGGGGTCACATAAACCACCCTGGCTTGTTCACCTTCCTGCCAGAACGCCAGACCGCGGCCGGACAACTGCCGCGGCGCGACGTCACCGCGCTCGCCTTCGCGCAGACTGAAGGTCCAGAGCAGTTCGCCGGTAACCGCGTCAAGCGCGAATACCGCCCGTCGCGAGCCACCGGTGGAATACAGCACGCCATCGATCATCAGCGGCGTCGACTGGAAACGGAATTCGGGCGAAGGGCCGAGGTTGTCGGTCTTGAAGCGCCAGGCGATTTCAAGGTCAGCGAAATTCGAGGCGTCGATCGCGGACAGCCCGGAATATCGAGTATGCCCAAGATCGCCGCCATAGGTCGGCCATTCGCCGTCGGGCGCACCGTACTGGGCCAGCGACATTCCAGGCAAGAACAGCAACGGCAAAAGCTGCCGGATACATGACAATAGGAATTTCCGCTGGGGTTTCATCTTATCTCCCGCAACAGGAAGATCGCCGGTCGAACCAGTCTAGCATAGCGATCAGGACCTTCGCAGGTGATTCGATCGACCACAATAACAGTTGCCCGCATGTCCCACCCTTTGGGACAAGGGAACGGTGGAACTGCCGGCGTTACCTGCCAACAATTCAACGCCTAGCGGCTGCGCTTACGCATCCGGCGGATGCCGGTCATTTCCCGTGCGCGCCGTGACGGCGGCGAATTGCCCCCCAATCTTGCAGGAGATACTCGAATCAAGAAAAAGTCCGAAAAAGTACCCGCAAGCATTCATTCATCCGTCCGCGCCAGCCTTTGTGCGGGCCTGGTTGAGGGCCTGGGACACCCAGTTGAGCTAAGGCTTCGGCGTGTCCGATATGGATCTGCCCGACTGGGGCAATATCGACCTGCGGCTGCAAGCCACCTATGTCGATGCCTACACCTTCCAGTTGCAGGCGGACGAACCGATCCTTGAAGCCGTGGGCAACCAGAACAACGACTTCGGCGCCGTTCCGCCGATTCCGCGGATTCGGGCCAACCTGCGCGTCGGCTGGAGCATGGGGCCACACAGCGTGGTCGCCACCGGCCGTTACGTCGACGATGTGATCTTCGACGCAAACGAGTTCAGCTTCCAGGCCTTGTTCCCCGGAGTTGAGTGGCTGCATACCGACGTCATCAGGGAACGGACCCAGCTCGACATGGTCTACACCTACCGGGACTTCGAGTATTGGGGCGGCAGCTTCAATTTTACTGTGGGCGCGCGTAATCTGACCGATCGCATGCCTCAGCAAACCGGCATGATCGCGGGCGTTGTCGCCTCTATGCAGGACATGTTGGGTCGGGTAGTCTATGCGACGGTCAACTATAACTTTTGAACCTGCGATTTTCCCATCGGCATGGGCGGCGCGAGCGGCGCTCATGCCGGTTCGCCTGCGAACGTGAGAAGGACAGCCCCACCGAGGTGGCGCGTGCGTCGCCCGCGGCCGGTCTGCCCTTGAACGCGCAAGGGGAACACCAATCTGACCGGGAGGAAAATGCAAAAGTCACTGCTTGCGCTCACACTCGGCTACTGCGCCCTGATCATTCCGGCCGGAGCCCAGCAGATTGCCCTGTCCGAGCAAATCTGGTCGGGAGACGTGATCCGCGCCGAAGGGCAGCCACTGGTGCCATTGTTCGATGGCTGGTTCACCAATCCCGATGGCACACACTCCTTGTGTTTCAGTTATTTCAACATGAATACCGAAGAATCCTTCGATATTCCGGTCGGCGAACTCAACATGCTGCTCGACGAGCGGTTCGCCGATGCCTTGATTCCTACCCACTTCGATCCGCTGCCTCCGGCCTACCGCCATGTGTTCTGCGCCTTTACCGTCGATGTGCCGGCGGATTTCGGTGTCGACGACAGGATTGTCTGGCGGCTGACCAGCAACGGCCAGACGCTTGAGGTGCCGGGCAAGATCATCCCGCCCTATGTGATGGATGAGCCCGCTTCGGGCGGCCGCGGTGAAATCGCGCCCCTGGTCGCGCTCGAGGAAGACGGCGAAGCCGTCCGAGGCCGGCGCGGCATCCACCGGGAGGTGCAGGCCAATGTCGGGGAGCCATTGACGCTGGGCGCCTGGATCGAACATGAAGAACCTGAAGTCTGGGTGGGCTGGGCGCAGCACAGCGGTCCCGGCAACATTACCTTCGATCGCAAGGAGTATGAATTCGACCCGGGTTCCGGGCCGGCTACGGTAGCGGCCAGTTTCAGCGCGCCCGGAGTATATGTAATCCGGATGCAGACCATCGAAAGCACTGCCTCGTTCGAGTTCTATTGTTGTCATACCAACGCCTTTTTCCATGTTACAGTTGGCGATTAGGCAAAATATCCAATCCGATTACAGGACCAGACCATGACCAGAAGCAAGATCAGCGGTATCCAGCTTGCGCTGCTGTTTGCCGCCGGAGCTGGCGTATCCGGTGTCGCGTCTGCCCAGGATGGCCTGACCTATTCTCGTGATATCGCGCCGATCCTGCAGGAGAAGTGCGTGACCTGTCACAATCCCGACGGAATCGGCCCGATGCCGCTGACGAACTATCGGCAGGTACAACCCTTCGCTTATCTGATCAAGGATCGCACCAGCAAGCGAATCATGCCGCCCTGGCATGTCGATCCGGACATCGGCATCCAGGCGTTCAAGAACGATGCTTCCTTGAGCGATGGGCAGATCGAAAAGATTTCGGCATGGGTTGACGCCGGCGCGCCGGAAGGCGATCCGGCCGATCTGCCGGCGCCGGTGGAATTGCCTTCCGGAGCCGACTGGCAACTTGCGGAGCAACTGGGGCCACCCGACGTAATCGTGAGTTCAAGTCCGTATGACGTGATCGCCAACGGCCAGGATCAATGGTGGGAACCCCGCGTCGAGTTCACCGGGCTGGAAAAAGAACGCTGGCTGCGGGCCGCGGAATTCAAGCCATCCTATCCCATGGGCAAGAAAGTCGTGCATCACGGCCATGCGGTGCTGGTGCCTGAAGGCGAACGGCGCTCCGTGGCGTTGGCGCGCTACGGGGTGGGCAAGTCCTGGGAAATCTATCCTGAAGGCACGGGAATGCGCGTGCCTCCCAATGGCGTCATAGCCTGGAATCTGCACTACTTCCCTGTCGGCGCCGAAGCGCCCGGCGACGTCGTGGAAGTGGGCCTGTGGTTCTATCCCGATGGCGAACGCCCCGAACTGGAAACCGTCGGCGAAGCGATGTTCCGCGTTGACGGCCTCAAGGGCCGGGCGCGAGGTCAGGACATTATCATTCCCCCGCATGGTTACCAGGTGCTGCAAGGCACCCACGTGCTCGACCAGCCGGCGGTGATTCACAGTTTCCGACCGCATCTGCACATGCGCGGCAAGGTCATGACCATGGAAGCGATTTATCCCGATGGTAACCGGGAAGTGCTGAGCCAGGTTAACAAGTACGACCACAACTGGCAGATCGCCTATATCTACGATGACCAGGCCAAGCCCTTGCTGCCGACGGGCACGGTGCTCCAGTTCACTTCGGTATTCGACAACTCCGCCAATAATCCGATTAATCCCGATCCGGAACAATGGGTGGTGTTCGGCCGCCGCGGCGTGGATGAAATGAGCCATGCCTGGGTGGGCATTACCTATGTGAACGAGGAACAGTTCGCCCAGGCCGTCGCCGAGCGGAGGGCGCAACAGCAAACCCTGAGCCTGGAGCGTGAAGGCAGTCGTTTTTGAAGCGCGGCCGAAACGGCGCGGGGCAATACTCCGCGACTGGGCGAAGGCAAGCGTATTCGAAGCGCAGCTTCGAGCGCAGCCTGAACGGCGCGGAGCCGCGCTCCGCGACTGGGCAGGAATTTTTCAGAGAATACTAAAGTAGCGAAGCAACACGGAATCCTGATCTTGCGATGTCTGGTTTCATATGCCAGCGCCCTGACGCTGCTGCTGGCGGCCGGCCAAGGGGCAGCCCAGCAACTCGAACAGGCCAGTTATGAAACGGTCCAGGCTGAGCGCGGCGAGGAGTTGTATCGACAACACTGCGCCGCCTGCCACCTGCCCGATCTGCAAGGATCGTTTGAAGCAGTCGCATTGCGCGACAGGGCCTTTGTCGACAATTGGCGCAACCGCACTCCGGCGCAGATGCTCGGCCTGCTGCAGCGCACGATGCCGACCCAGGCGCCGGGTTCCCTGTCCGAGACCGAATATCTCGACATCATCGCTTTCCTGTTGCAGACCAATAATATAGCGGCAAGCGCCACGGCCCTGGCGGCGAATTCGGACGCGGTGCTGTTCATCGGCGATGACAGCGGGGAGCAGACCTCACCGGCGCGCACTCCGGTACCGGGCCTCGCCGGCACGGTCCCGTCTCCGGATTCCCGCAACGCGATTCCGGAAATCGCCACCATCTATCGCACCGACAGCGCTCTGACCCGCACCTGGCGCGAAGCGGAGAGCTTTCGCGATGTCAGCACGGCGGATCTGACCGAACCGGCCGCCGAAGACTGGCTCTGGTGGCGGCGCACGCCGCAAAGCCAGGGTTTCTCGCCGCTTGACCAGATCAATACCGAAAACGCGCATCGGCTCAGTCTTGCCTGGGTCTGGGGCATGGAGCCCGGACGCAGCCAGCCCTCCCCGCTCGTGCGCGACGGCATCGTCTACTTGCCCAATTTCGGCAACGTCGTGCAAGCGCTGGACGGCCGCGACGGCGACCTGCTCTGGGAATACCGCCGCCAGTTCCCCGCAGGCGGTCGCCAGGGCGCCTTGCTGCGCACATTGGCGATGTGGGAAGACTTGATCTACGTGGCGACTTCCGATGCTCATCTTGCAGCTATTGACGCGCGCACCGGCGCCGAACGCTGGGAAGTGGAAATCGCCGATTCCAGCCTGGGCTATTCCAATACCAGCGGCCCGATCGTGGCGAATGGCAAGGTGATTAATGGCATTGCCGGCTGCGGCCGATTTTTCGAGGATAGCTGCTTCATTACCGGCCATGACGCCGGCACCGGCGCGGAACTTTGGCGCACCTACACCGTTGCCCGGCCGGGCGAGCCCGGCGCCGACAGTTGGGGCGACCTGCCGCTGGAATTCCGTGGCGGCGGCGATGTCTGGATGACGGGAAGCTGGGACCCGGAACTTGGCCTGGTCTTTTTCGGCACCGCCCAAGCCAAACCCTGGATGGCGGTAACTCGTGGCCTGACCACGGATGACGCCGCCCTGTACACCAATTCAACCCTGGCGATTGACCCCGAAGACGGCCGTATCGTATGGTACCGGCAGCATGTGCCCGGCGAATCCCTCGACATGGACGAATCTTTCGAACAGGTGCTGGTGGACCTGTTCGACGAACCTTTCCTGCTGACCATCGGCAAGAGCGGCATTCTGTGGAAGCTCGACCGCCGCACCGGTGAATTCCTCGGCTTGCAGCAGACCGTGTTCCAGAACGTGTTTTCCGAAGTAAACCGGGAAACCGGCCAGGTTCGCTATCGCGACGATATTCGCAACATGCAGGTAGGCGAATGGCTGTCCGTCTGCCCTTCCACCGCCGGCGGCCACAACTGGCAGGCGAGCGCCTACCATCCGCCTTCCCGGCAACTGGTAATTCCGCTAAGCCAGTCGTGCATGGAAATGTCGCCGCGGGAAATTACTTTCGAAATCGGTTCCGGCGGCACCCAGGGCGACCGCATGTGGATGGAAATGCCGGGCGCCGAGGGCCAATTCGGCAAGCTGGCCGCTTATGACGTTGAGTCCCTGCGGGAGGCTTGGAGCATCGAGCAGCGGGCGCCCTTTTTGACCGCTGCGCTGGCGACGGCCGGCGATCTGCTCTTTATTGGCGATTTCGACCGTTATGTACACGCCATCGACATACGCAGCGGCGAATCCCTCTGGCGCAGCCGTCTGGCGACTTCCGCGCAGGGATTTCCCATGACCTATGCCGTGGACGGCAAGCAATATGTGGCCATACCAGCCGGCCGCGAGGGCGGAAGTCCCTGGCGCATCGGCAATTTTCTCGCACCGGAATTGAGAAGCCCGGATGGACACAATGCCTTGTATGTGTTCAGTCTGAATGAGCCGTGAACCCTGAACCCTAGTAATATGCCGATTTTCGACCAGGAAGAACACGCCGAGCCGGCGCGAACCGTCTATTCCGTTTCCGAAATCAACCGGCTCGCCCGTGAACTGATCGAGAGCGGCTTCTCCAGCGCCGTTGTGGAGGGTGAAATCTCCGGCCTCAAGCAATACCCCTCGGGTCATTGGTATTTCAGCCTGAAAGACCGTGATGCCCAATTGAGTTGCGTCATGTTTCGCGGCAACAATATCTCGGTTCGATTTCAACCTGCCGACGGCGACAAGGTCATCGCTCGAGGCGGCCTCACAATCTACGAGGCGCGCGGCAACTTCCAATTGAAGGTCGCGGCGCTGGAAAAATCCGGCAGCGGCGAACTGCGCCGGGCGTTCGAATTGCTTAAGATCCGATTGCAGTCGGAAGGCCTGTTCGAGCAAGCCGCGAAAAAACCGGTGGGGGCGGGTTTTCGCCATATCGGCGTCATCACCTCCCGCTCCGGCGCCGTGCTGCGGGACATAATCAGCGTTTTCCGCCGCCGCTTCCCCGCAATCCGCATTACCTTGATTCCGGTCGCGGTACAAGGCGAACAGGCTCCTGCCGAAATCTGCCGCGCCATCGAGACCGCGAACGCCTTGCGCGGCAAGCTCGGATTCGAGGCGCTGATCATCGGCCGCGGCGGCGGCTCGCCGGAAGATCTGCAAGCCTTCAACGAGGAAACCGTTGCCCGCGCCATCTTTGCCAGCGAATTGCCGGTAACCAGCGCCGTCGGTCATGAAACTGATTTCTGCATCGCGGATTTCGTCGCCGACCTGCGTGCGCCGACGCCTTCGGCGGCGGCCGA
The DNA here is from genome assembly GCA_951812715.1 of uncultured Pseudohongiella sp. Taxonomy (GTDB): domain Bacteria; phylum Pseudomonadota; class Gammaproteobacteria; order Pseudomonadales; family Pseudohongiellaceae; genus UBA9145. The sequence continues at coordinate 644,861 of OX638323.1, forward strand.
GTTGATGAGTCCGTCCCAGGAGGAATATTTCGAACGGCTAAGATCCGATCTTCGCAAGCTGCACAACCGCATGCGTCAGGGCCTGTACCGGCAGCAGGAACGCTTGCGCCTGATTTCGCAACGATTGCACAGCCCGGCAAAGCGCCTCGAAGATCGTTCCCAATCCCTGGACGAGTTTTACCAGCGCATGGATCGTGCGACTCGCAATCTGCTGGAGCGAAAACAGCAGGAACTCGACTTTCAGCGGCAGGGTCTGCGAAACTGTTCACCGCAAATCCGAATCGGCAGCTTGCGCGCCGGTCTCGGTGAGCTGCCGCGCCGACTGCTGCGATCCATGCAATCCCGGCTTGCGGGAAAACGGGCGCTGCTGGCGGAATTGCGGCGCGCGCTGCGATCGACCGGACCCTTGAACACGCTCGCGCGAGGTTACAGCATCACTTTGGACGAATCGGCAAAAGTTATCCGCGGCGTGGACGATGTTACTCAGGGAACCCGGATCATCACGCGATTGTCGGATGGCAAATTGAAATCAATCGTGCTGGAGCTTGAGAAAGAACCGGAACCGGATGCATGATGAGACAGATTGAAAACTGACTTAACGGGACTTGAAAGCGAACCTGCAACAAGAACGCGACGAAAATGAAGCAACTTACGGCGGTGGTAATCGGCATTTTTCTTGGCAGTGGCGCGGCCGCCCAGGTCGTGGTGGATTCACTACCCGAATCCTTGCTGGCGCCCGGCGGCATCGCCGTCGTCCCGACCCAGGGCGAGGCCGTGTCGGGCAGCTTTCGGGATCAGCGCATTATGCTGGCGCAACACGAAGGCGAGCAATACGCTATCATTGGCATTCCGCTGGACGCCGAGCCGGGTCCGCAGCAATTCAAGCTCACCGGCGCTGGCGGCGAGCAAAGCGAGTTGCGCTTTGACGTCACCTACAAGCAATATCGCGAGCGGCATCTGACTATTGCCAACGAACGCCAAGTCAATCCCAATGCCGAGGACATGGAACGCATCACTCGCGAAAGCGCGGAGATGCGGCAAGCTTTCTCGACCTGGTCGGAGTCATTGACTCCGGTATTCTCGATGCGTCCGCCCGTGGACGGCGTCCGCAGCAGTTCATTCGGTTCCCGCAGTTTCTTCAACGGCCAGCCGCGCAACCCCCACTCTGGCATGGATATCGCGGCCGCCGAAGGCACGCCAATCCATGCACCGGCGCCGGGCGTCATTCTTGCCACGGGCAATTACTTCTTTAACGGCAATACCATCATCATGGATCATGGCCACGGATTGATCAGCCTGTATTGCCACATGAATACCATTGATGTCGAACCCGGCGTCGCAATCAAAGCCGGCGAACAAATCGGCCGGGTTGGCAGCACCGGTCGCGTCACCGGACCGCATTTGCATTGGAGCGTCAATCTGAACAATGTCAGGGTAGACCCGGTGCTGTTCCTGGGAGAGAATTCCGTTCCATGAACCGGCGCGACAAACAGCGGCAGATTAGAGCAGCGAAGCAGAAGGCCGCCAGGCAGAAGCATCGGCGCATGCAGATCTTCGGCAGGCTCGCACTGTACGTGGCGCTGCCCGTGCTGGCGATCTTCGTGGTCTATGTGCTAATCAGCCAAGGCCCCACCTATTCCCCTGTCGAAGTCGCTCCCAACGATCACATTCTGGGCGATCCCGAGACGCCGGTCAGTATTGTCGTTTACGCCGATTTTCAATGCCCCGCCTGCGCGACTGAATTCCAGCTCATGGGCCGCATCTGGTCGCGCATCGAAGACAAGGCGCACATGATCTTCCGTCACTATCCGCTAACGGCAAGCAATCCGCACGCCTGGACCGCGGCGCTGTACGCGGAAGCTGCCGGCCGCCAGGATCGATTCTGGGAAATGCATGATTTTCTGTTTCTGAATCAGCCGGCTTGGTCATTTCTGCCGGAAGTGGAAAGCGAATTCGACAGTTATGCCGAAACGCTGGAACTCGATACCGAACAATTGCGGGCGGATCTGGAGAACGAGGAAGTAATGGGCAAAGTCCGCGATGACCAGCGCGGCGGCAACGCCGCCGGCGTCCGCTCCACACCGGTCATGTTCATCAACGGCCGCCGGGTGGCGCAATTATCTGCCTCCAGAATCATGGATCTGGTGGACGAGGCTCACGCGGAGGCAAGCGCGGAGTTGGATTCTTCCGATTAGACGCTGAATTTCAGGGGTCCGCGGCAGCCAGGTAGCTGATCACGCCTTCCGCGGCATGCGGTTCGCCATTGGACAAGCTGGGCCGAAACCGCAATCTGCTCAGGTTGCGGATCAGTGGTTCCGTCTCCTGCTCCATAGGAAACTCTTCCAACTCGATCAACGCCAAGTTCTGAGCTACGCCGAGCGCGTTTTCACGGCGCCAGCCGGCACGCGTCTCGATATCTTCCGCCGCCGGCAAATTGAAAGAGAACAAAGCGACAACCTGCCATCTGTTGCGTTCCAGCAAGCCCAATCTATGGGCGGAGAAAGTCTCGACAGAAAGCGGCTTCTCTTGGTCAAAGAAAATCTTCACCGGAATGCCGTCTTCAAAAGCCGCGGGAGCGTCCATGGTCACTCTGGAACGAGCGGCAAGCGCCTTTTCGACACTATCATAAAAGGCCGGTTCCGGAATCAGGGTAGGCGTCGCAAATAGCCGCTTCACGGCATCTTCTCCCACGCCAGCTTGCAACAGCATTTCCCAAGCTTCCCGATAGCCCTGCAGCGCCCGGATCTTGCGGTCAAACAGAAGATACCAATCGGCCTGATATAGCCTGACCATGGCCAGTGCTTCGGATACTTCACGCTCTTCCTCACCGGCATAAATCTGCCGCAGAAGCTCCAGGAAACTTACGCCATTGCTGCGCAGCATGTTGATCGCCCGTTCCGGGCTCATTACGCGTTCCGCGGCATATGCATTTTGGGATACGGCGTATCTGCTATTGACAGTTCTCAAGCTCTGTCCAACCGCCCCGCCTTTGCTGATGGCGCTGGCCTGCAAGTACAAGATCCGCAGTTGCTCATAAATCAATCCGGCCTTGCGCTGTTCCAGCCGCGGCCAGATCCGGTCGGCAACGGCCAGCGCGACACGACTGCTGTAAGAAGCGCGCAGATAATGATAGCCCTGGTTTTCCTCCAAATCTTCGGTTATGCCCCGCATATGCACATAGGACAGATCCAGCAGTCCGCGCATCATGACCTGGTCCGGCCTGACGTATTTGTTGAGGTAGAACCAGATGATGTGATCCTGCAACTTGCGCGCTTGGCGCCAATCCCCGGCATTAACGAAGTTCTCGATTTTCTTGTGCAGAAAAGGAAGCTGATTCCTGGTGTAGAGGCCTTCTTCAATGCGCACGATCTGTTGTGCGCGATCGAGAGTCGAATTGGCTTCGGCGAAGCGATTTAATTCCATGTAACTGTCGGCAATGCGCGACAATGGTTCCACCAGTTGCGGTCCGTGATAACCGCCGTCCGCTTCAATGCGATGCAAATCGGCTTCGTACAGCTCGAGTTCGCGCAATATCTCTTCAAGAGGGTTGTCCTGCGCGAATAACGGCGCCCAAGCCGAAACTACTAGCGACATGAGCAATACAAGGAGCTTGCCGGTTAACTTTCCCACTGCCATTTTTCCTGGGCCATGCAATGCTAATCTTGCATAGTTTGAAGGTTTTGGTCCAGTCCCCTTGCCAAGCCGGCGCGCGGCATCCGGCGATTAATCGCGCCGGTGTTGTTGCGATTTCCAACTTCTTCGTTATCGACCAGAAATGCCATCGCGGTCTTCGCCGGCCGGTCAAGTTGTGCAATGGCGTACATGGCCACGTAAGAAGCAAGCCGGTCATCCTGGCCATAGGCGGCGATCAGGCCACGGTCAAAGCCCAAGTCGCGCGGGATGCCCGCGGGCGCCAGCGAAAGTTCGGCGGATACCAGATTGGCCCGGGTCACGCCGAGACCGGCGTCAAGATATTCGAGGATTTCCGCAACGGCGCCACCGCCATCGAGCGCCGGAACATGTCCGGCGATGGGATCCATATCTTCCGGCTCAAGGTAGCTGCCCAGGGTTTGGGAATTTCGAGAGCGATCCACGGGCGGAGAAAGCTCGGCGATCATGAACACCGGCTCATCGGGTTCCAGGCCTACTGAAACCGGAACCGTGGAGCCGTCCTTTCGATCGATCCGGCCCATCAGGGCGAGCGGCAAATTGGTCCACTGATGGTATTTCAATCCGCCATGGTAATTGGTTTGAAACAGGGCAATTTCGCTATCCGCGTATAGCGATCGATTTTTCAGTTCCAACCGCGGCGAATCGATATGCGCTCCGATCACATGAAAACCTTCGCGCAGCGATTCCTCGCCGATTACCAGCAGGCTTATCGTGCGGTCCCGATTCACTTCATAAACCTTGCTGCCGGGAGTGAGCGCCATGGCGTCCGTAAGCGGCCCAAAGCCGTTCGCTTGCGGGAGTGGAAGAGCATCTGATTGAACCTGGCGAACGACTGCGCGAGCAAGGCGTGCGGCTGGCCGAACACGGTGAGCGACTAGCCGGCCTCGAAGCCGTAATCAGCGTGTTCCATCCCGCGGAAGAAGAGCGCCAATAGCCGTCAGACCGGAAAGTCCTTGAGATAAGCCATGAACAACGCGCCATCGATGTTCCCCCCTGAAGCCACGATCACAATAGTCTTGCCGCGCACCGGCAGTTTCTCGTGCAGCAGCGCCGCCAGCGCGACGGCGCCGCCAGGTTCCAGCACCAGCTTCAGGTGGCGGAAGGCAAAACTGATCGCCATGCCTACTTCTTCGTCGTTGACCGTCAGGAAATCGCGGACGTTACGAGCATTGACCGGCCAGGTAATCGCGCCGGGAATGGTCGCGGTCAAGGCGTCGCAGCGCGTAAATTCGCGGCTCTCGACACGCACTCGCCGGCCTGCCTTCAGGGAACGGCGATGGTCGTCGTAGTGTTCTGGTTCCACCCCGTAAATCCTGGTTTCGGGACTCAATGCGCGCATTGCGGTTGAAACGCCCGCTAGCAGGCCGCCTCCGCCACAGGGGGCAAGCAGCAGATCCGCACGCAATCCGTGCTCTCGCAATTGCTGTTCCAGTTCAAGTCCTACGGTGCCCTGTCCGGCGATGACATCGAGATCGTCGAATGCCGGCACCAGCGTTGCGCCGCTTGCTTCCGCCAGTTCTTCGGCAATGCTCTCACGAGATTCCGAAAAACGATCATAGGTCCGCACTGTCGCGCCCCAGCCGCGCGTGCCTTCCATCTTCACCCGCGGCGCATCCGCCGGCATGACGATGGTGGCCGGCACCTGAAGCAGATGGGCGGCATGAGCTACGCCCTGGGCATGATTGCCCGAGGAATAGGCTACCACGCCTTTCTTGCGTTGCCGCGGAGTCAATTGCGCCAGGCGATTGTAAGCGCCGCGGAATTTGAACGCGCCAATCCGCTGCAGATTTTCCGCCTTTATCAGAACACGGGCGTCAAGCCACTGATCCAGCGCGGGACTATGCAGTAGGGGCGTAAGCACGGCCACGCCCCGAAGCCGCTCGGCCGCCGCCTCGATCTGTGTCAATGTCACAGGGGATTCCCGCACCATCCGTTCCATGACGACTCTCCCGGAGTCTTGCGCAAACCTTGATACATGGAGTTGAGCAGAGAAGGTCGAAGGCCCGGCAAGCTGCTACCGTCGATTCTGGCGCAGGCGGCGCTTGCGGGCTATTTGACGCAGACTCAGGTCCTCCTCTTCTTTCACGTAGGGATTACCGTCGTTGCGCAATTCGATTCGAACCGTCGTGCCTGCCAGCTCCAGCATTTGCCGGAAACTGTTTTGCAAATAGCGGCGATAATGACCCGGCAGTTTGTCAACCTGTTTACCGTGAATCACGATCAGCGGCGGGTTGTGGCCACCCATATGAGCATAGCGCAATTTGATCCTGCGACCCTGGACCAGCGGCGGCGGACTCGCGGCAACCGTTTGTTCAAGCATGCGTGTCAACACATTCGTTGAAACCGTTTTGCGGGACGACTCCCAAGCCGCTTGCACGGATCTATACAAGACACCTACGCCGGTACCATGCAGCGCGGATATGAAATGCATGGCGGCGAAATCGACAAATCCCAGTCGTCGCTCGATTTCGCGTTTTAGCCACTGCCGGCTGTCAGCTTCCATGCCGTCCCATTTGTTGAACGCAATGACCAGCGCCTTGCCAGCTTCCATTATATAGCCCAGCAGATGCAGATCCTGCTCGACGATACCCTCACGCGCGTCCGCCAGAAAGATCACAACATGGGATTCCTGGATTGCTTGCAGGGACTTTATAATCGAGAATTTTTCCACGACGCCTCGAGTCTTGCCCCGGCGGCGAATACCGGCCGTGTCGATCAGCGTGTAACGGCGGCCGTCGCGTTCGAAGGGAATCTCGATGCTGTCCCGGGTCGTGCCCGGCTCGTCATACACCAATACCCGGTCCTGGCCGAGCATCCGGTTCACCAGAGTAGATTTGCCCACATTCGGCCTGCCGGCAAAGGTGATCCGAATAATATCGCCGCTCCCTTCCGCCGCGGCCACTTCCTCTTCCGTTTCTGGGTCCAGCCAGTCAAGCACATGGCTCATCAATTGCCGGACGCCGGCGCCCTGGGTTGCTGCTATGGCGAAAATCTCGGACGCGCCAAGCTGGTGGAATTCGGCCCGCGCCTGATCGGGGTCGAGTCCGTCGATCTTATTCACCACCAGAAAGCCGAGCTTGCCCTGCTCCCGCAAATGCTGATAAATCCTGCTGTCTTCCGGCGTCAAGCCGTCGCGAGCGTCTACCAGGAACAACACACAATCAGCCTCGTTGATGGCTTGCATTGCCTGGGCCACGACTTCGCGATCCAGACCTTGAGGGCTGGGAGTTATTCCACCCATGTCGATGACCAGAAAATACCGGCCGTTGATGGCGCCTTCGCCGTACTGCCGGTCCCGGGTCAAACCGGGTAAATTGACCGTCAGCGCATCGCGGCTCGAAGTCAGGCGATTGAATAAGGTGGATTTACCCACGTTGGGCCGGCCAACTATGGCGATTACTGGTTTCATTGGCTGGCCCCAATGCATGGCGAGCTGGCGCCATCACGGGTAATTACCGGTTTCAAGGAGCGGCCCCAGCGCAAGACTGGCAAGCGCCATCAAGGGCGATGACGGATTTCATGAAGATTTCGCCGGGCTACTGGATAGCCAGCGCCGCCAGCGTTCCGCTATTGCCGAAAACGTAAAGGCGGCCGCCGGCAGTCAGAATGCCGGCCCGCACGCCGTTGTTGTCCACTCGTGTCCGGCCGACAATACGACCGTCGATCTGGGAAAGCACGTGGACATAGCCTTCGAAATCGGCCACGGCGATATAGTTGCCAATGGTGGTGGGACCGGTCACTGCCCGGTATTCGAGATCTTCATTGGTCCACACGATCTCGTCTGAATTATCGCGCACCGCGACTACATGGCCGGAATCAGAACTGAAGTAGAGATTGCCGAAGCCGCGATCGAGACCGTGATAACTGGAAGCTTCCATGCCCCAGACAATCCTGCCCGTGGCGGTGTCGAAGGCCATGACATTGCCCTGGTAACTCGAAGCAAGCACACGATTGCCGTCCAGCCGCAAATCGCCGTCGGCATCGATCACGCGTTCGATATCATAGCGGCCTTCGGGAACGGCAATTCGCTCTTCCCAGCGCCAGATGCCATCGTCCGCGGCGACGGAGATCAGGGTGCCGTTGCTGAAACCGGCGATGACGTATCCCTGGGGAGTGATAACCGGCCGATTGGTGCCGCGCAAGGTCAGGGCCGGCAGCGTTGTTTCATAAATCCAGCGCCGGGAACCGTCGCCCGCGTCAAGGGCAACCAGCTTGCCGTCCACGGTCTGCGCGACAACCACATCGCCATTGGTTTGCGGCGGTGACAGCACTTCACTCGAAACCGCGCCACGCCATAGTTCCTCGCCGGTAAACTGATTGAAACTGATGACTTCGGCATTGGCCGTGCCAACCAGCACCAGTCCGCGGCCGGCGCCGACTCCGCCGGCAATGATTTCATCGTCGAGACGCGTACGCCAGATAACAGCGCCGGACTCGAGCTCGAGTCCGTAAATGTTGCCGTTCTGGCTCGCGGCAAAAATTCGCTCGCCGTCGATGACCGGAGTCAATTCAAAATAGTCGCTGCCCTGGCCATTGCCGATATCGGCGCTCCAGATTCGGCGCAGTTCGACTTCCGCGTCGAAATTCCGCAATTCGGCCGGCGGATTCACCTCCTCATCCGCGAACCAGGTAGAAGGATTCAAATTGACGATGGAGCAGCCTGAAAACAGCAGCAGAACTAGTAAAGTGAGCCTTTTGATCATGGCAGATTTCTCATTTCCCGGCGCCAAGGTTTTCGAGTTTCATACGCAGTCCGTCGCTAATCGAGCCTGCATCTTGCGCGGCGAGCCAGGAATCCCGCGCATCCTCCGGTCGGCCAAGACTCAGGTAGATATCTCCCCGCAATTCATGAAAGCCCGGCTCGAAACTGCGCGGATCGACACTATTGACGAGCACCAGGGCGCGGTCCGGATCGCCCCGGGCAAGAATGACCCGAACGAGCCGCAATGTGGCTGTTAGCACAAGACCTTCATCGGCGCCACGCAACAAACTCGTCGAAGGATTGTCGACCACCCATTGCAGGGTTTCCTCGGCAGCGGCAAGATCGCCTGACTGAACCAATTGCTGGGCGCTGTACAGCGCCGCATATCGCGCATAGATTGAGTTGGCGTGGTCCTCCATCAATTGATCGGTCAGACCGATAATGGCGGCGGCGTCCGGTTGCCGGGTCGCATCCTCGGGCTGGGCGGCGGCGAGGATTTCTTCATACAAGTCGGATGCGGCTTCGCTGCCGGAAACGCTCGATTGCTGCCAGAAGCTCCAGCCGCCATAACCGCCGATGGCAACAATCACGATCAGCAACAGGAACTTGCCATTTTCGTCCCACCACCGTCGCAAGGCTTCTATATTTTCTTCTTCAGCGGCGCTGAAAGCCACATTCTGCTCCTGTACATCAAATTCAACCTCACATTATAGAGCTTGCTTCACAAATTTTGTGACAGCAATCTGCCGATTTCCTGCCCGCATTGATCGATCGGCGCCAACCGCGGTTCGAAACTGTTGTGCAGGTCGCGCAATTTCACCTGCCGTGGAGGTTCCCCTTCCGCCTGCTCCATGACGACAAGCAAGCGGGCGTTCATGTCGAAGGCGCGCTTGACCTGTTGCGAGTATTTGCCGCCGCCGCATTGACAGACAATGCGGCGGTCGGGAAATTGCTCACGCAGGCGTCGCGCGAGAGCCTGGCTTGCAGCGCTGATGGCGCCGCCAATGACAACGATATATACGTCGGCGCGAAATTGCGCGTTGGCGGGTAACTTGCCAAGCGTTTCCAGCAGCATCGCCAGCCGTTCGACGCCGATGGCGAAACCGGCGGCCGGCGTCGGCCTGCCGCCAAGCTGGGCCACGAGTCCGTCATAGCGGCCGCCGCCGCAAACCGCGCTCTGGGCGCCAAGGACTTCCGTGGTCCATTCATATACACAGCAATTATAGTAATCGAGGCCGCGGACCAGCGACGGATTTTCGGTAAATCCAATACCCGCCGCCGCCAGCAATTGCTTGAGGGCGGCATAGTGGGCAACGCTTTCCGGGCTAAGATACTCGGTCATTGCAGGCGCATCCCGCGCCACTTGACGGTTGCCGGGATGTTTGCTGTCTAGAATCCGCAAGGGATTGCTGCGGATTCTGCCGCGCGCCGCAGGATCAAGTTCGTCCGCCCGGCTAGCCAGATATTCGCCGAGAATCGCACTATAGCGTTCGCGGTCAGCAGCGCTGCCAATGTTGTTCAATTCGAGTTTCAGACTGTCCGCCAGTCCTAGCCGCCGCCAGAATGCAGCGGACAATTCTATGATTTCGGCGTCGATGTCCGGACCGGCCATGCCAAAGGCTTCAAGGCCGAATTGATGAAACTGGCGATAGCGGCCTTGCTGGGGCCGTTCGCGCCGAAACATCGGGCCCTGATACCAGAGGCGCTGCTGGCGATTGTAGAGCAGACCATGCTGTTGCGCCGCTCGCACGCAGCCGGCGGTGCCTTCCGGACGCAGGCTTATATGGTCGCCGCCGGCATCCTCGAAGCTGTACATTTCCTTTTCGACGATATCGGTTACTTCGCCGATAGAACGCTTGAAAAGCTGCGTCTGCTCAAGTAATGGAAACCTGATCTCGCGGTAACCGCGAGAGCCGGCGACTGCGCGAAAGCAATCTTCAAGATACTGCCAGATGGCGCACTGGTCAGGGAGAATGTCATTCATTCCCCTTATTGCCTGAAATCTCGCCATGAGCTCAGAACATCGACCGTCAGGCGCTGGCGATGAGATTACCGGCGGCGGCTTCCTTTTCCGCCACCCGGCGCCGGACCATGGCTTCCAGTTCGTCGAGCAATTTCTCGTTGCTGATTTTATGATGCGGAACGCCGTCCACATAAGCCAAATTGGCCGGGCTGGCGCCGGTCAGTCCGATTTCCGCCTCCTTGGCTTCGCCGGGACCATTTACGATACAGCCGATGACGGCGACGTCGATAGGCGCGACGATATCTTCCAGCCGCGTTTCGAGTTGATTGACTATGCTTATGACATCGAAGTTCTGCCGCGAGCAACTCGGACAGGCGACCAGGTTGACGCCTTTATGCCGCAAACCCAGGCTTTTGAGAATATCGAAGCCAACCTTGATTTCTTCCACCGGATCAGCCGCCAGCGAGACGCGAATGGTGTCACCGATGCCATCCATCAGCAAGGCGCCCATGCCGATGGCTGACTTGACGGTGCCCCCGCGCTTGCCTCCCGCTTCAGTGATGCCGAGATGAAACGGATAGTCGATCTGGTCCGCGAGTTCGCGATAGGCGGCCAAAGTCATGTACACATCCGATGATTTCAGACTTATCTTGAAGTCGTGAAATTCGAGCTTGTCGAGTACCTCGATCTGCTGCAATGCGGACTCGATCATCGCTGCCGCGCTCGGTTCCTTATATTTGCGCAACAAAGCCTTGCTTAGCGACCCGGCATTGACGCCGATGCGCAGCGGAATGCGTTTGTCCCTGGCGCTGTTGACCACGGCTCGCACTCGCTCCTCCCGGCCGATATTCCCGGGATTTATGCGCAGGCAATCTACGCCATATTCAAGCACTTTCAGCGCTATGCGGTAGTCGAAATGAATATCCGCGACCAGGGGCAACGAAACTCGGCCGCGAATCTCGCGGAAAGCCTCGGCCGCGTCCATGGTCGGCACGGACACTCGAACGATGTCCGCCCCCGCAGCCGCCAGCCGCCCGATTTGCGCCAGGGTATCCTCGACATCGCAGGTTTCAGTGTTGGTCATGCTTTGTACGGAAATCGGCGCGTCGCCGCCGACCGGCACATTGCCAACCATGATCCGGCGCGTTTTGCGGCGCTGTATCGCGTGTTGCGCTTTCATAGCTGAAACTCCTTGCCGTTGCGCCGTCCCGGAGCGAACACCGGGATGCCGGCAGCGATGCCGAAAGCCGAAAACGCCCACCAGGCAGCGGCGGCGACAGTACCGGCAAGCACCACTATCAAGAGCAGCACTAACCAATTACGCTTGAATCGCGCCGGCACTGAATTCGCTGAATTGTTCTGGTAAGTGACTTGTGCGCTGGACCGTAGATACGCCGCCATCACCTGCTCCACATTCAGGCCGAGCAATAGCGCATAGCTCTTCAAATATCCTTTCACATAGACCTCGCCGGGTAACTTGCCGTACTCGCCGGTTTCCATCGCACGTACAAAGTGCTCGGTCAGATGCAGTCTATCGGATATTTCGGAAATGCTCAGTCCGAGTTGTGCTCGCGCCTCGACCAATAATTCGCCGACGTTGGGCGCCAATGTTACGGATTTCTCCACGGAATCCCGGCCCACCGCACTATCTTGCCTTGTTTCGACATCCGATCCCGCACCGGTTTCCGTCTCCGCCGGGGCATCTTGCTCCGGCTCCAGCGATCGCTCGCCCGGCGTGGAATCCTGTTCGTCATTCCTCATCAATCAGTTCCAGGTATGCTCGGAATTCCGCTGTTGCGGGATACAGTTTACCGAGAATTGACCCAAATTCCTCTACTTCTCCTATATTTCCAGACTGGCTGGCGATTCTGGCGCCCGCCAGTAACGCCTTGGGACCGTGGGGCAGACGTTGCCTTTGGGCGAAGTTCAAATAGTCGCCGTACAGCCGCCGGGCCGCGTCCAGATTCCCGTCTCTCAGGTGCAGCAGGGATAGTTCCAGCGCTGCCAATGGCAGTTCGCCATCTTGACGCAACGCGGCGGCGAACGCTTGCCGCGCTGCAACCTGACGCTGCTGGCGCAGCAAGGATCTGCCCAGATTCTCCAAGGCATGGCCGCGACCCTGATAGCGCGCGTCGGCGGCCGCGGCGCGAAATTGCTCCGCGGCTTCCCGGTTGCGCCCGAGCGAGTGCAGCAGCACACCCAAATTGTTACGTATGGCTGCATCGTTCCGCCCAAGCCGCAGGCCATGCCTGAAGTGCCGTTCCGCCAGCTCGAAATCATTTTCCGCGGCGGCGATCAATGCGGCGACGTGGTGGTATTCCGCCTGTCGCGAACTAATTGCCCGGACATTGTCCAGGTGATGCCGGGCGGAGGCAAGATCGCCCGCCTCGAAATAGCCCTTGGCCAGCGCCAGGTAATCCCGCATTGCCACTTCACCGGTGGCGCGGCCCGAACCGCCATTCGGCGAGCTGACGCAGGCGGTCAAGACCAGCGCGTGGAAGAGAATTGCACAGCGCAGGGCAAACGCCGGCCAACTGTTCGCGTACGCTCGATTCATCGCGCCGACCCTTGCGGCCCGGCCGCTTGCCGGCAATCGCCCCGCCCGCCGTGGATGAGCCTGGCGGTCGGGTTTGCGGCCTCTCCCTGCCGCGGAACGCGCTCCCGGCGACGGGTCTGATCGCGCACGGCGCCGACCAATTGGCCGCATGCCGCGGCGATTTCGTCGGCGCGGGTGCTGCGAACGGTTACCGTAAAACCGCCATCCTGCAGGATTTTCCGGAAATTGCTGATCGAAGTCGCGCTTGGACGCCGGTAAGCGACTTCACTGAATTCGTTAAAAGGAATGAGATTGATCTTGCAGGGAAAATCGCGCAGCAGTTCGGCGAGTTCGCGGGCGTGCCGCCGATGGTCGTTGACGCCTCGAATCAGCGTATATTCGACAAAAGGCTCACGATTTTCGCCCAATCCAGAGCTATAGCTCCTTGCCGCGTCAAGCAACGTGGCAATGGGGTATTTTCGATTCAGCGGAACCAGTTCGCCGCGCAATTCATCATTGGGCGCGTGCAGGGAAATCGCCAGCGCGACATCGGTGCGCTCCCGCATGCGTTCAATGCCCGGAACCACGCCGGCGGTACTGATCGTTACCCGCCGCTTGGACAAGCCGTAAGCATAATCGTCCAGCATCAAGTCGACCGCATCCATGACATTGTCAAAATTGAGCAGCGGCTCTCCCATTCCCATGAACACTACATTCGTTACCGGTGGGCCGTCGCCATTCTCGAAACTGCCAAGTTCGCGCCGCGCCAGCCAGAGCTGCCCAATTATTTCCGCCGCGGTCAGATTGCTGTCGAAGCCCTGCTTGCCTGTGGCGCAGAAGCTGCAATCCAGAATGCAGCCGGCCTGGGAGGACACGCATAGCGTGCCTCGCCCGGCATCGGGGATATAGACCATTTCCACGGAACTGCCGCTGGCCACGCGCACGATCCATTTCACGCAGCCGTCTCCCGCATCGTGCCGGCTCGCGAGTTCCGGCGGCGCGAGCAGCGTCTCCCGCGCCAGACGTTCGCGAAATGGCTTGCTGATGTCGGTCATGGCGCCGAAATCGACCACACCGCGCCGGTGCATCCAGCGCAATAGCTGGCGCGCGCGATAAGGTTTTTCCCCCATGCCTTCCAGCAAGGCGGTCAACTTGTCCGGATTCAGTCCAAGCAGATTTGGCCTGGTGGCTTTCGACATTGGCGAACCACCTCCTGGTTTGCCCAGCGGCCCGGAATCAGATATCCATGGCCGCGAAAAAGTAAGCGACTTCCCTTTCCGCCGAGGCGGGCGAATCGGAACCATGCACGGCGTTCGCATCGATGGACTTCGCGAAATCGGCGCGGATCGTTCCGGACGGGGCTTCGGCTGGATTGGTCGGCCCCATCAGGTTGCGGTTGAGGACAATGGCGTCTTCCCCTTCCAGCACCTGCACCATGACCGGTCCCGAGGTCATGAATCGGATCAGATCCTCATAAAACGGCTTGCCCTTGTGTTCGGCATAAAAGCCGCCGGCGGTCCGCTCGTTTAATCGCAGCATTTTCGCCGCCACGATTCGCAGTCCGGCCCGCTCGAAGCGGCTGTAGATTTCACCAATTACATTTCTGCCAACGGCGTCTGGTTTAATAATAGACAAAGTGCGCTGAATCGCCATCGTAATTCCCCAAAATTTCCGAGCGGGCGGATTATACGGTCAATCGCCGCGGGAAGCTAAGCGATGTCGCAAGGCGGCCGCTTCAGTCGGCCGCCTCCTCGATCCACGCCATCTGAATGGCTTCGAGAATCTTTTCGCCGCTGCGGGTGGGATCGTCATCGAAATCCTCCAACTCGCAAATCCAGCGATGCATATCGACGAAATTGACGTATTGCGGATCGATATCTGGATACCTGTCCGCCAGTTCAATTGCGATATCGTTTACGTCGGTCCACTTCATGCGTTTTTCCTCGAAACAAAATTCAACATGGATAAGGAAGCTCTGACTCGGCTGAGCTCGCTCACGGCACATGTATGCGCCGCCGGACTCAGTGGCGCCAGCCAGTGAATCCGGAAGCAAAACAAATCCCGCTTTTGTTTTGCGCGGCCAGACAATTCCATGGCAGGAATTGCCAGGCATGGATTAGTGCTCTTCGGACACCATGTTTATCGTGTATTTCGGTATTTCCACCACCAGATCCTCATCGGCGACGATCGCCTGGCAGCTCAGGCGCGATTCGGGTTCGAGCCCCCAGGCCTTGTCAAGATAATCTTCCTCGTTTTCCTCGGGATCCTCCAGCGAATAATAGCCTTCGCGGAGAACCACATGGCAGGTAGTGCAGGCGCAGGATTTTTCACAGGCGTGTTCAATGCGGATCTTCTCGCGCAATGCGGCATCAAGGATGCTGATACCTGGCTCTGCTTCGATCTCGGCTCCTTCCGGACAGATCGTTTCGTGTGGCAATATCGTTATCTTCGGCATGTCGCAATCCCCGGACAGTCAGTCTGACTGGCTTTCCATCGCATCGATGGACTCTCCGCGCAAGGCGGCGCCTACGGTCATATTCATTCGCCTTGCGGCAAAATCCTTGCTGACGTTGTTGAGTTGCTCGGTGCGCTCCTCGATCAACGCCGCGCTTTCCCCCGCCATGGCCTTGCGAAGATCATCCATGGCTCGGTCTATAGCCGCGTGTTCATCAACTTCGAGCAATTCGGCATCCTCGCCAATCGCGCCATCGATCGCATCCATCAGCCGCGTCGCCTCCAGTCGCGCTTCGCGCAAAGCGCGCGCGGCCATGTCCGACCGGGCATGGTCATGGGATTCCTTGAGCATTTTCTCTACCTGGTCGAGGTCCAGACCGAAACTCGGTTTGACCAGGACTTCCGCCTTGCGGCCGGTGCTGGCCTCTTCGGCGAAGACACTGAGCAAGCCGTCGGCGTCGACCTGGAAAGTCACTTTCACTTTCGCCGCCCCGGCCACCATCGGCGGAATTCCCTGTAAACTGAAACGCGCCAGCGAGCGGCATTCGCTGACAAGTTCCCGCTCTCCTTGCACCACATGGAGCGCCATGGCGGTCTGCCCATCCTTGTAAGTCGTGAATTCCTGCGATTTGGACACTGGAATGGCGGTATTGCGGTGGATGATCTTTTCTACCAGTTCGCCCATGGTCTCAATTCCCAGGGACAGCGGATTGACATCAAGCAACAGAAAATCGTCTGCCGGCTGGTTACCGGCGAGCACTTCAGCCTGGATGCCCGCGCCAATGGCGACTACCCGGTCCGGATCGATATCCTGCAAGGGATTGCGGCCGAAATACTCCGCTACCGCGCGGCGAATCAGCGGCATCCGCGTAGCGCCGCCGACCAGCAGCACATTGTCGATGTCGCCGGTTTCCATGCCGGCATCGCGCAATACGCGGCGGCAGGCCAGAATCGTGCGCCGCACCAGCGTCGCGGCCAGTTTGGCGAATTCCGCGGCGCTCAAGCTGAAACGCGAACCACCCCAGATCAGTTCGGCCTGCGTAGCCACGGACAAGGTTTCTCTTGCTCGATTCGCCGCCCGCAGCATGGTGGGATAGTCCTGCGGCGCAATTTCTTCCATCCCGCATTGCCGCGCCAGCCAGTCCGCGACCAGCCTATCGAAATCATCGCCCCCGAGCGCGGTATCGCCACCCGTGGCGAGTACTTCGAATACGCCTTTTTGCAGACTCAACAGGGACACGTCGAAGGTGCCGCCGCCGAGGTCGAAGACGATGATATTGCCATGATCTTTCGAATCCAGCCCATAAGCTACCGCCGCCGCGGTCGGCTCGTTCAGCAAGCGCAAGACCTTGATGTCGGCGAGACTGGCGGCATACCGCGTTTGCTGTCGCTGGGCATCGTTGAAATAGGCCGGTACGGTGATGACGGCGCCTTCGATGGCCTCCCCGATCCGGTCTTCCGCCCGGCGCGCCAGCGCCCGCAGAATATCGGCGGAAACCTCCGCCGGATCTCTGGCGCCTGCCGCTGTCAGAAAAGCCGGAGCATGCGTGTCCCGCGCGGGGTCGAACCGGTATTGGCGGTAATCGCCGCTGCCGGTCAATTCGTCAAAACCCTTGCCGAGCGCCCGCTTTACCGAAGCGATCACATTGGCCGGGTCAGCAGCGGCCTGCTCCTTTGCCGCCGCGCCAACGCCGATAACTCCATCGACGCCGTAATGCACCACGGAAGGCAGCAGATGCGCACCGCCAGCATCGGCCAGGGTCCGCACCTCACCGCCGATACTGGTGGCAATCAGGGAATTGGTAGTGCCCAGGTCGATGCCTGCCGCGCGTTTGCGAGCGGTGCGCCGCGTCGGACTGCCGCCGGGCTCTGATATCTGTAACAAACTCATGCGCTGGCTGCCTTGAAAATTCCATGAACTATTCCTTTCCGGGAATTGTTCATTATCGCAAAACCAAAGCGTTACTTTATTTTGCTCGGTAATTCAATGCCTTGCGTCACTAAATTCGGCAGCACATCCATGCGCCGCACGGCAGCTCCAAAAAATCGGAGCTATCTTAATCGGGAAATATCGCGTCTTCCACTTTTGCGATTTCGACCTGGAACTTGGTCAGGAATTGCAATTCATGGAACAGTTTCCTGGCTTGCTCGAGATTGTCCAGGGCAAGTGAGCCGGCAAACTCTTCCCGCCGCCGCGCGAGCCGCGAACCGGCGGATCGGCGCAAGTCATCTAGCTGTTCCAGCGCTGACTCGTCCCGCGGCAGTTCCGCGAGCGTCTCGCGCAGGCGCATCTGCTCGAACAACAATTCCGGATCGAGATCGGACTGCTCGACCTGATCCACATCCACTCCTTGCAACCGCAGCAGGTAGCCGGCCCGGCGCAATGGCGACTTCAGGGTTTCGTAGGCTTCATTGAGGTAGCTGCTGAGCTTGATCGCACGCAGCCGCTGTTCGTCTCCGGCCGCCGCGTAACGGTCCGGATGCACAATGACCTGCAACTGACGAAATTGTCTGTTCAACCGGTCCAGATCGATTTCATAACCGACCGGCAATTCAAATTGGGAAAAGTAATTGTCGGCAATGGACAGCACGGCTGCGCTTCAAGTCAGCGGCGGCGGATTCAGATGCTGAAGCTCTCGCCGCAGCCGCATTCGCCTTTCACGTTCGGATTCCGAAACTCGAAGCCTTCATTAAGCCCTTGCTTTACAAAGTCCATTTCGGTGCCGTCGATATAAACCAGACTTCTGGGATCGACTACGATCTTGACGCCATGTTCTTCGAAAACCCGGTCGCCGTCTTCCAGCCGATCGGCAAATTCGAGCACATAGGCCATGCCTGAACAGCCGGTGGTGGTAACTCCTACACGAATGCCGACACCGCGGCCACGATCAGCCAACTGGCGCGCAACGTGGCTGGCCGCGTTTTCGGTAATGGATATGGCCATGAAACTACTCTTCCGCCGGTCCCTGCTTTTTCTTCACATCGGCGATCGCCGCCTTGATGGCGTCCTCCGCCAATACCGAGCAATGGATCTTGACCGGCGGCAGACCAAGCTCGTCGGCGATATCCCTGTTACGAATCCGCGTTGCGTCGTCAAGGGATCTGCCCTTGACCCATTCGGTCAGCAGTGAACTCGATGCGATCGCCGAGCCGCAGCCGTAAGTCTTGAATTTCGCATCCTCGATAACGCCATTGCCGTCCACCTTGATCTGCAAACGCATAACGTCGCCGCAAGCCGGCGCGCCTACCATACCGGTGCCGACATTCGCGTCGGAATCGTCAAGCCGGCCGACATTGCGCGGATTTTCGTAGTGATCCAGTACCTTGTCTGAATATGCCATGCCTTTATACTCCAGTGCGCTCTAGTGAGCTGCCCATTGAACCTGATCGAGATCCACGCCATCCTTGTACATGTCCCAGAGCGGGGAAAGCTCCCGCAACTTGGCCACGGCGTGACGGATTCGCTCGATCGCGTAGTCGATATCTTCTTCGGCGGTAAAGCGGCCGATGGAAATTCGCAGTGAACTGTGCGCCAGTTCGTCGTTTCGGCCCAGCGCCCGCAACACGTAGGATGGCTCCAGGCTGGCCGATGTGCAGGCGGAGCCCGATGACAGCGCGAGTTCCCGCAGCGCCATCATCAATGATTCGCCTTCCACAAAGTTAAAGCTGATATTGAGATTGCCCGGCGCCCGGTTCGTCAGATCGCCGTTCACATAAACTTCCTCGACGTCTTCCAGCCCGCGCAGCAATCTGTCGCGCAAGGCCAGAGTGCGGCGGCTTTCCTCGTGCATCTCCTCCCCAGCGATACGGTAGGCCTCGCCCATGCCGACGATCTGATGGGTGGGCAAGGTGCCCGAACGCATGCCGCGCTCATGACCGCCGCCATGTATCTGCGGCTCGATGCGCACGCGTGGCTTGCGCCGCACATAGAGGGCGCCGATACCTTTGGGTCCGTATATCTTGTGGGCGGTAAAGGACATCAGATCCACTTGCATCCGCTCCAGATCGATATCCAGTTTGCCGGCGCTCTGGGCGGCGTCGACATGGAAAATTACCTTGTGCTTGCGCGTGACCTCGCCAATGGCTTCGATATCGTTGATCACGCCGATTTCATTGTTGACGTGCATCAGCGAGACCAGGATGGTATCCGGCCGCAATGCCTGTTCCACGGTTGCCGACGAAATCAGGCCGTTGCTGTCCGGATCCAGATAGGTCACTTCATAGCCTTCCCGCTCGAGTTGCCGGCAACTGTCGAGCACGGCCTTGTGTTCGATCTTGGAAGTGATGATGTGTTTGCCCTTGCGATGATAGAAATGCGCCGCGCCTTTCAGCGCCAGGTTGTCGGCTTCGGTCGCGCCCGAGGTCCACACGATTTCGCGCGGATCGCAATTGATCAGGTCAGCCACGTTGCGGCGCGCGTTTTCCACCGCCTCCTCGGCTTTCCAGCCGAATTGATGCGAGCGGGACGCGGGATTGCCGAAATTCGATTCAATCGTGAGGCAGTCCGACATAGCCTTGGCCACCCGCGGGTCGACCGGGGTGGTAGCGGCGTAATCCAGATAAATGGGAAGTTGCATATTTTACTCCGCGATAATTACAACTACACCGAGGTAGCCGATATGCGCATTTCACTCATGTTGCCGGCGACCAGATTGTTATCCTGATGGCCAGCGATGCGGCGCACGTCCCGCCGCGAGACCAGATCCGCCAGGCTGACGCCTTGCAGGAATCCGAGTATCTGCTCGCTCAAATCCTCCCAGAGATAATGAGTCAAGCAGGTTTTTCCACTCTGGCAGTCTCCCGAACCCCGGCACCGGGTGGTATCGACGGATTCATCAACCGCGCCGATAATTTCAGCGACGTATATCGTCTCGGAATCCCGATCCAGTTGATAGCCGCCACCGGGGCCGCGCACACTATGCACGAGTTCGGCCCGGCGCAATTTGCCGAACAGTTGTTCCAGGTAGGCCAGGGAAATATCCTGGCGCCGTGATATATCGGCCAGACTCACTGGCCCTTCATCGTCATGCAATGCCAGATCCAGCATCGCGGTCACGGCATATCTGCCCTTGGTAGTCAGCTGCATCGCAGAATCCGCTGTCAACCGAATATCGGGGCAATTATCAAATACCCAAGCAAATCAGTCAAGTATTTTTATGCTTCAATCACGGGCCGAATGACGCCAAGCTACGCTTGGCGACTGGACCGCCGAGGCGAAATTTGGCTCACGAACACTCCCCGCTCGCGGCCCCGGCTCCAGGCCATGCACGGAACCGTCTATTCGGCGGCGATGGTGGAAGGCGCCTTGCCGAGATTTGCCGACACAGGGAAGCTGCTGGATCGGGCGATTATCGCGATAATTGCCAGATGGTGGATGCTGTGCGTGATCAGACCCATCAATTCCCGGTCAAGGGTGCTCGCCGCGATGGTGGGCTCGCCATTGAAATGAACGAGTTCCCGTACCGAGATGCCTGCGTTAAAAGCATCTAGGTCGAGATTTTTGAAGCGGTCACGGGTTGCCGTTAATACGTCGGCGGCGATTCGCACGTCAGTCTCCACGCTCGTGCCCCGCTTGCGGTCATCAAAATTGATGCAACCCTCGTCGATACCATTGAAAAAGCAATGGAAGCGGTCCAAGATATGGCGCACATGGGCGCCGATGGATGAACTACCACCCTCCCGGCTGGCGAATACTTCGTCCGGCATGTTCCGAAGCAAGTCGCCGCATTGATCGACGCAAGTAATGCAGCCGTCTATCAATCGCCCTCTCCGGCCGCGGGATTCAGCGCGGTCGCTCATTGACTGAAACCCTTAACTTCGTTTGATGATTGCCAACAGACCCCGAAACAAATCCATCGGAGTCTCGTGCTTGTAATCGGTGAACTCTCCAGCATCCATGAATACGCCATGTTCATCGCAGACTTCATAGTGCAGATGCGGCTGTTTGGGATCGCTTATTTGTTTCATTTGCTTGCCGCAACGCGGGCAGTCGATATCGCGCACCACATTGTAGCTCTTGCCAACATCCGGATCTCCGGAATCGGCGAAATCCGCCATCCAGCGCCCTTTCAGCGCCTCGGCTTCGCCATGGTCAAACCACAGTCCCTGACAACTTTCGCATTTGTCGATAATTACGCGACCATGGAGAAGTTCGATTTTTACTTCCTTCATCGGCGAATTGCACTTGGGACATTCCATCCGGTTCTCCTGAGATTTCGATGTGGCGCACGACCATAAAGTTCGGCGACATTCTAAAAGATTATCCCGCGCAAGACCACGACGGCGGCTTCAATGCCGGGCCGGCGGCGGCCGGATCAATAACTGTAACGGCCGGAGCGCCCGCCGAGGGCAGCCGAATCGATTTCTCCGGCTTCGCAAAGCTGAAGATCCGCCTTGCTGAAGGTGTGCACGAGATTGGCGCGGCCGCCGCCCGAGGATTCTTCGCCGAGCCCGCTAAGGATCACGGTGACATTCTCATCCGCGGGCAACTCCCGCAGGCTGGCGCCGTAATCGCACATCGCCTGTACCAGCTTTCGCTCCAGGCCGACAACATCTTCTCGCCAGCGCTCGATGCGCTCCTGCTGGGCTCTTTCACTGCGATTACGCAATTCTTCCGCCAGCGACTCGGCCCGTCCCTGCAATCCCCGCATCTCGGCCGACAATTCGCCAAGCGCCTGTTCGAATCGCCCGCTCTGTCCGGCGGCGCCGTCGCGCAGTTCTTCCATCAGGCCGCGCAGACGGCCGGCGCTGGCCTGACTTTCAAGCCGCAGCGCTTCGATATCGACGCTTAATCGTTCGAAAGCATCGCCATCGACGCCATCCGCGTCGCGCAAGATTCGCGCGTAATCACCGGCCTGGGAAATTGCCGCGTCCACCGCGTCCGAGCCATCGATATCACGAACTCGCAGCAGCAATTCGAAGCGGGGGTGCTGCTCATCTGCTTCGGTCAATCGCGTTGCGGATTCGGGCTCTTCCTGCGCGGATCTTGCGATTATCGCGAATGGATTGTCACCCTGACGCAGCGCCATCACGGAAGAGTTCAACTGCGCCAGGTTCAGTCTGCTGCGCGCATTGGCCAAATTGCTACGAACTTCCAGCACCACTCCGTGCCCGGCCAGATACATGTTGTCGATGCGCTCCCCGCCTAGACCGAACAGACCGCCGACCGAGTCAAGCTCGAGCGCTTGTTCGAGCATGCCGGTGAATGCATCGACATTGCGCTTGAGCGGATCGTAAGGGCCGACTTGCGCGGCGGCGGCGGGCGCAAGCAGTACCGCGGCCAGCGCCGCTGCCGGCATTGCGATTCTTACCATCCTGCAATCTCCGTCGAACTGACCAGACTGGCCAGTTGCTGCAATGAACGCACCGTTTCGTAATCCCGGTCCGCCAACAGTTCATAACCTGTCCGCATGGTCTCCAGATCCTGCATGCGCAATTGTTCGAAGCGCGTCAGCATTTCGGCGAATTGCTGCCGTTCTTCGTTTTGCAAGCGATGGAAATCCTCAAGCCGGTCATCGACCACCGCCATGGCCGGCGAACCGAAGCTGATTTCCAGTGCGCCAGCCTGATAAACCATGGAGGTATTCAATAACATCAAGCCCAGCATAAGCGCGCAAGCCGCGGTGGGAAGCCACTGCCAGACGAGCCGCCAGCCGCCCGCTCCCGCATGCCGCTCGCGCCGAAACAGCGGCATGTGCCGATCCCAGCGAGGCGCCGGGATTTCCTCCCAGCGGCGCAGTTCGTGGACTGGCCCGAGCAGTTCCCGCAATTGTCTGGCACAGTCTGGACACGCGGTAACATGATCTTCCAGTTCAGCCCTCACCACGGAATTCAAATCTTCGGAAAAGTACTCCCGCAGCAGGTGATCAGTTCTCGAACAGGGCATTTTCTTCCTCCGGTATCAAGCGCATTTTTTTCAATGCGGTATAGAATCTGGTTTTTGCCGTGTTGACGGAAATTTCCTGCATTCGCGCGATTTCCTCGAACGTCAGCGACTGATAGATTTTCAGTTCCACAACCAGCCGTTGTTCCAGCGGAATCCGCCTGAGCAATTCCAGCGCCAGGCGGTTGCATTCGCGTTCCGCCAGACCATGGTCGGGTTCGAATTCGACTCTGGCGCTAAGCTCGCCAGCGGCGAATTCTCCCGCCTCATCAAGGCTTCCCATCAGCGACTGCAACTTGTTCCTGCGATTCAGGTCAACGGCCTTGTTGTGCGCGATGCGGAACAGCCAGGTGCGAAAACTCGCATCACCGCGAAAGCGGCGCAGATTGCGGAACACCCCCAGGAATACTTCCTGTGTGAGATCCATCGCATCTTCGCCGTTTCCGGTAAGCCGGTATCCCAGGTTGTAGATGCGTCCTTCGTAGCGCTGCACGAGACGGCGCCAGGCCCGGCCAGATCCTTGCAGCGCCGCAGTTACCAGTTTTTCATCGCTGTCGCTCACGCGCATACAATCCTAAAGTCGAAGCTGGCGGCGGAAAAGTTTGCGCCGCGCGTTGACTACGATAACGCGCGCGAGCGCGGCGGGGAAGCAGGCTGCCTATTGCAATGCCTGCCTTCGGTCGGATTTGTGCATGCCGTCCCTGGCGCATCTGTCATGGTTTGTCCAATCCCCGGTCTTGCCATCCCTGGCGAGGCGTTCGGCCAACTGCCGGTGGGTTACCGGCAGCCTACGCCGCGGCCTTTTGCCTTATGAGCAATTGGCTGGCCGCCGACATGAAAGCGTTCAGCGACGAACTGATAATATCTTCGCTGATCGCAATGCCGGTGAATCGTTTCCCCTGACTCTTGATCTGAATGTAGGTGACGGCTTCGGCGTCGGCGCCCTGACTGAGAGCGTGTTCGCCATATTCCATGACTTCGAACTCGACCTGGATAACCTGTTGCAATGACTGGATCAGGGCATCGAGTACGCCGTTACCCTGCCCCTTTACCGCCATGCTTTCGCCGAAATAACTGATGGTTCCGTTGAAGACTTCGCCCGAATCGTTTTTCTCAATGGAAAAGTTCCGCAGGCTGATGATTTGTTCGCTTTCCAGATAGTGACGGTTGAACAGGTCCCAGATCTGATCCGGCTGAATCTCGCCACCGCATTCCTCGGCAACCTCCTGTACCACCTGGCTGAACTCGATCTGCAGCCAGCGTGGTAACTGGAAGCCGAACTTGTTCGCCAGCACATAGGCTACGCCACCCTTGCCGGACTGGCTGTTGACGCGGATCACGTCCTGGTAGGTGCGGCCCAAATCCCGCGGATCGATAGGAAGATAGGCGATTTCCCAGGGTTCGCCTTCCTGGTACATGTCCAGGCATTTCTTGATGGCGTCCTGATGGGAGCCGGAAAACGCCGTGAATACCAGATCGCCGGCGTAAGGCTGGCGCGGATGCACGTCGATCTGGGTGCAATGCCGCACCACGGAAACGATGCGGTCCATGTCCGCCAGGTTGAGTTCCGGATCTATTCCCTGACTGTACAGATTCATCGCCATCACCACGATGTCCATATTGCCGGTGCGCTCGCCATTGCCGAGCAAGGTGCCTTCAACCCGCTGGGCGCCCGCCATGACGCCGAGTTCGGCGGCGGCCACGGCGCAGCCGCGATCATTGTGCGTATGCAGGCTGACGATGATGGAATCACGCTGGGAAACGTTGCGGCAGAACCATTCGATCTGATCCGCGTAGATATTGGGGGTAGCCATTTCCACGGTGGAGGGCAGATTGACGATAGCGGGATTTTCCGGCGCCGGCTCCCATACTTCGATGACCCGATCGCAGACTTCCACCGCGTAATCTACTTCCGTACCGGTGAAACTCTCCGGCGAATATTGGAAAGTCCATTGGGTTTCCGGCGCGTTCTCGGCGCAGCGCCGAACTTCCTCGGCGCCGGCCACGGCGATATCGGCGATGCCCGCCTTGCCGGTTTTGAAAACCTTCTGCCGCTGCACGATGGATGTCGAATTGTAGACATGCATGATCGCCTTGCGCGCGCCGCGCAGAGACTCGAAAGTGCGGCGGATCAGTTCCGGCCGCGCCTGGGTGAGCACCTGCACGGTTACGTCATCCGGAATCGCACCCTGTTCGATAAGACTGCGCACGAAGTCGAAATCCGGCTGGGAGGCAGCCGGAAACCCGACTTCAATCTGTTTGAAGCCGACTTCGACCAGCAAATCGAACAATTTTCTCTTCTGGTTGACCGACATCGGTTCGATCAGCGCCTGGTTGCCGTCGCGCAAGTCGACGCTGCACCATTGCGGCGCGCGATGCAGAACCTGATCAGGCCATTTCCGGTCATTCAGGCCCAGCCGAGGAAAAGGCTGGTATCTCGTGTGATCGAACATGTTGCTGAACTCTCGTGTTTCCCAATTATCCCGGCCGATACGCCGGACATGTTCTCAGGTCATGCAGAATAGCCCAATCGGATTGGTTTTTCTATTCATATTTTCTACTAATTCGCTGATTTCTTAACATAATCCACTAATTAATTTAACTTTATTGGCATAACCTGTTAAATTTGACCGCCAATGAGGTTTTGTTGTCCTGCATCAATCCCATGCAACTCGATAAACTAGATCAGCGCATCCTGCGCCATTTGCAGCAGGACGGCAGCATTACCAATCTCGAACTCGCCCAGCGTATCGGCCTGTCGGCCACGCCTTGCGCGCGCCGGGTCAAGCAACTCGAGGACGCTGGCGTCATCGAGCGCAAGGTGACCTTGCTCAATCCCGGCAAGATCGATCTGAAACTGACCGCGCTCATCCAGATCGCCATGGACCGGCACACGCCAGAGCGTTTCGAGGTGTTCGAGAAGGCGGTTCGCGACTGCCCGGAAGTGATCGAATGCCTGTTGATCACGGGTCAGGCGGCGGATTACCTGTTAAAGGTCGTCATTCCCGACATGGAGTATTACCAGGAGTTTCTGCTCAACAAGATCACTCGCATTCCCGGCGTCAGCGACGTACATTCGAGTTTCGTGCTGCGCAAGGTTGTAAGTACGACGGAACTGCCGCTGCGGCACATTACGAAATCGGCGTAATGAACGCTGATTCAGTCCAGCAAGCTGACGGCCGGCAGCGAATCGGTCGCGGCAATAACTACATATTGGCGCCCGTCCGCGCCTGCATAGGTCATCCGATTGGGGTTGCCCCGACCCGGTAGCAAGGACTGGCATAATTCTTCGCCGGTTTTCACACTCAGCGCTCGCAAGCGATCGTCATCGGTCGCCGCGATGAACAGCGCCCCGCCGGCGGTGACGACGGCGCCGGCCGGGCCAGCGCCCAGATTCGGTCAAAATGGCGCGATTCGGTAGATGTTGTCCGGGTTGACCGCGGTCAGGGCGGAATTACCGGTTGCCGACAGATCGCCGCGATACAGATTCCATTCCGGCGCCGGCTCGGAAGCCGGGCCGCATCACGCCAGCAAAAGAACCAGCGCGATTTTAGTCGGGATTCCGCAAACTCTGAACATCGTAATGGCCCGGTAACGCAAATTTCCCGTTACAGCAAGTCGGCTATGGCGTCTCTTTCCTGCTGCAGTTCGCGTTCCGAAGCCAACATCATCTTGCGGCTGAAATCGCCAATCTCCAGTTCCCGCACGATCTCGTAACCGCCATTGGCGCAGATTACGGGATACGAATATATCAGTCCCTGCTCGATGCCATAACTGCCATCGCTGCAAATACCCATGCTGACCATGCGACCATCGCCGCCAAGCGCCCAGTCACGCATATGTTCGATGGCCGCGTTCGCCGCCGAGGCAGCGCTGGACAGACCCCGGGCCTTGATGATAGCGGCGCCGCGCTGCTGTACCTGGGGAATAAATTTGCCTTCGATCCATTCACTGTCCACAAGTTCGGTAGCGGGACGGCCGGCAACCTTGCAATGATGTAAATCTGGATATTGCGTCGCCGAATGATTACCCCAGATGATCATGCCTTCCACCGCGGTGTTGTGGCTGCGCGTTTGCGCCGCCAATTGGGCGATCGCCCGATTATGGTCGAGTCGTGTCATGGCGGTGAACTGGGATGGGTCAAGATGGGGTGCGTTGCGATAGGCGATCAGGCAGTTGGTGTTGGCGGGATTGCCCACGACAAGCACCTTTACGTTGCGGCTCGCCCAGCGATCGATAGACGCGCCCTGGCTGGAGAAGATCTTCGCATTGGCCTGCAGCAAATCCTTGCGTTCCATGCCTGGCCCGCGCGGCCGCGCGCCTACCAACAGGCAATATTCGGCGTCGCGGAAGGCGATATCCGGGTCATCGGTCTGCACGATGTCGGCGACCAGTGGAAACGCGCAATCCTCGATTTCCATAACCGTGCCGGCGAGCGCGTCGAGCGCCGGCGTTATTTCGAGTAATTGCAGGATGACCGGCTGGTCCCTCCCGAGCATCTCTCCGGCGGCGATGCGAAACAGCAATGCATAGCTGATCTGGCCCGCCGCGCCTGTGACCGTGACCCGCACAGGTTCTTTCATGTCCCCCTCCCTAACCCGTCTCTGGTTACTGTCCGGCCGCTGCCGGGCAGGCGCATTGTTTACGATTCATGCGGAGAGTTCAACCAGACCGCCCGGACATGAACATCGCATCGCCATAACTGTAGAAGCGATAGCCTTGGGCGATCGCTTCGCGGTAGGCGGCGAACAGCATTTCCCGGCTGCCGCAGAAGGCGCTGACGAGCATCAGCAAGCTGGATCGCGGCAAATGGAAGTTGGTCACCAGACCGTCCACTATGCGGAACTCGAAGCCAGGATAGATAAAGATGCCGGTTTCGCCACGATACTCGCTCAGTTCTCCTGCCGCGGCAGCAGATTCGAGCGCGCGCACCACCGTAGTGCCGACCGCGATGACGCGGCCGCCGCGTTCCCGGCATGCGCCCACGGCGGCGCGGACGGGTTCCGAAACCTCGGCATATTCGCTATGCATGCGATGATTGCGAATCTGCTGTTCGCGCACTGGCTGGAAGGTGCCGGCGCCAATATGCAAGGTGACAAAGGCGCTTTGCACACCTTTGGCGGCAATGCGGTTTAGCAGTTCCCGATCGAAATGCAGCCCGGCGGTCGGCGCGGCGACGGCGCCATCGCGTCTGGCGTAGATTGTCTGGTAACGTTCCGCGTCCGCGGCGGTGGTCTGGCGGCGGATGTAGGGCGGCAGCGGAACCTCGCCGATGCGTTCCAGGACCGCCTCGACATCTTCCGCGAAGCGCAACTCGAACAAGTCTTCGTTCCTGCCGAGCACCTCGGCCTCCACGATTTCGCCCGCGCCGCCGGCGAGCGCCAGCACACTGCCGGCTCGCGGGGACTTGCTCGCCCGCACCTGGGCCAGCGCCCTTCGCGCCTGCGGAATCCGTTCAATGAGCACTTCGACTTTGCCGCCGCTGGCCTTGCGCCCATGTAGCCGCGCCCGGATCACCCGGGTATCGTTGAAAACCAGTAAATCCTCCGGCGCCAGCAAATCTGGCAACTCGGCGAAGCGCTGATGCCGGGTGCTTCCCGTCGAGCGATTGAAGCTCAGCAGCCGGCTCGCGGAGCGGATGGCCGCGGGCTGTTCGGCAATCAGTTCCGGCGGCAGTTCGTAATCGTAATCGGACAGCAGCTCGCTCATGAATCAGTATTGGGTCGGAAGGCTTCCCCGCGGGAAACGCACGGTTCGATTGAACCGCGAAGGGTGATTAATATACCATTCCCCGCGCCGGAGCCGCATCAACCGCTCCGGCCTGCCAAGTGCCGGAGTGGTGGAATTGGTAGACACGATGGATTCAAAATCCATTGCTAGCGATAGCGTGCCGGTTCAAGTCCGGCCTCCGGTACCAGCTTCCCTGTCGCGGTGCGTGTTCAACGCTCGAACCTCGTTGACAGAATTATCGAGGACACGGTCTTTTCGACGCCGGAAACATCACCGATCCGGTCAAGCGTATTGTCAAGCTCCCGGGTCGAGCCGGCGCTGACCATGGCGACCATGTCGTATTCGCCATTGACGGTATGCAAGGCGCGCACCGCCGGAAGTTGCCGCAACGCCCGGAATATGGCGCTGGCCTGCTTGGGATCCGAGCGGATCATGACATGGGCTCGAATCTGTCCTTCGGCGAATTCTTCACTGAAGCGGACAGTGTAGCCGGTGATTACGCCAATCCGCTCCAAACGCGCTATTCGGCTCGTTACCGTGGTACGGGAAATACCCATTTTGCGAGCCAGCTCCGCGGTGGATTCCCTGCTGTTGGCACTGAGCAGCGCGAGCAATTCCTTGTCTTTGGCGTCTATTATCATTTCGACGGGTTTCTCGTCATATTGTTAGAATTTTGTCATCGAATTCGCTAATTCAACTGTTAATTCTGTTCGATTTCAAGGCTAGACTGATGTTTTATAGCGATAGTTGGGGGAACGATAATGCAGGTCCTGTTGTTGGGCGCCGGCAAGATCGGCACAGGAATTGCGGAGTTTCTAGCGACAACGGGAGATTATGAGGTCACCGTAGCCGACCGGGAGCAGGCCAATCTGGAAAGATTGCCGCCGGATTCCGGCATCAGGATGCAGCATCTCGACGCCGGAGATGAGCGTGCATTGAACAATGCCATCGTCGGCAAGTTCGCCGTCGTCAATGCCGGGCCCTATGGCATCAACGCCATGGTCGCCAGGGCAGCCGCGGCGAATCAGGCGCATTATCTCGACCTTAGCGAAGATCTTGCCGGCACGCGCCTGGTGCGCGCACTCGCCGCGGAATCCAAATGCGCCATGATTCCCCAATGCGGACTGGCGCCGGGATTCGTTTCCATCGCCGCCTGCGAAATGGCCCGGAAGTTCGAGAAAATCGAGCGAATCCGACTCCGGGTCGGCGCCCTGCCGCGCTATCCCGCCAACGCGCTGAAATACAATCTGACCTGGTCGACCGAAGGGCTGATCAACGAATATTGCAATCTCTGCGAGGCAATCGCCGACGGCCAACCGATCGCGGCTCAGCCGCTGGAGGGGCTGGAGTCTTTCGTCCTCGATGGGATCGACTATGAAGCCTTCAATACTTCCGGCGGACTCGGGAGCCTGTGCGAGACTTTCGCCGGCAAGGTGGAAGAACTGAATTACCGGACCATTCGCTATCCCGGTCACCGGGAAATCATGAAATTGCTGCTACAGGATCTGCGATTAAAGGATCAACGCGGGATGCTCAAGCAAATTTTCGAAACCGCGCTGCCACATACCGCCCAGGATGTTGTCGTGATCGTGATTTCGGCAAGTGGCTGGCGCGACGGCCGCCTCGAACAGGAGACCTGGGCCAATCGCATCTACCATCGTAATATCAATGGCAAGCCATGGAGCGCCATCAGGCTGACAACAGCGGCTGGCGCCTGTGCGAGCTTGGACCTCCTCGCGCAGGGCAAATTGCCAAGGAAAGGCTTTGTCAGGCAGGAAGACATCCCGTTCCGGGATTTTATCCGCAACCGCTTCGGCCGCTATTTCGCCGCCGGGCCGGAAACGATAGAACCGGCGTCTGTCGCTACCGTCAAGGCTTCCACTGCGGCATAATCAGTCCCGCCCGGCCAAAGGCCAGATTCAGGAAGCCTCATGAGTTCTTACACCATCGCCCTGCTGGACGGCGACGGCATCGGCCCGGAAATCATGTCCGAAGCCGTAAAGATTCTGCGTCTGGCGGAATCGCGCAATGGCATTCGACTGCAAATCGAGCATGGCGCCTTTGGCGCCGGCGCATGGTTTTCCCATGGCGACTCCTTTCCCCAGGACACCAAGACGTTGTGCGATCGCGCCGACGCCATTCTGAAAGGACCGATCGGGCTTGACCACGAGCGAACGGAGGAAATTCCCGTCGATATGCGGCCAGAACGGGGCGCGCTGCTGCCCTTGCGCCGCCGCTTCGACACATTCGCCAATTTCCGGCCGGTGCGACTGGCGGGAAGCCTGACGCATTTTTCGCCGCTGAAGCCGGAAATTATTGCCGGCGGCATCGATATCATGATCATCCGTGAACTCGTGGGCGGCCTGTATTTCGGCGCCAAGGAAAGCGGCCGCAATGCCGCCGGCAAGCGCTATGTCAACGAAAGTCTCGAATACGACGAGGACCAGATCGAGCGCATCGCTCGAGTCGCTTTCGAGACCGCGCGAGGCAGGAAAAACATCCTCCACAACATCCACAAAAGCAATGTGCTCAAATCGAGCGTCTTGTGGAATGACGTGCTCGGCGAAGTCGGGCAGGAGTTTCCCGAGGTAGAGGTGCGCCACATCCTGGTCGATGCCGCCGCTACCTATCTATGCCTGAACCCGGGACAGTTCGATGTCATGGTCATGGAGAACATGTTCGGCGATATTCTCAGCGACCAGGCCGGCGGCATCCTCGGCTCGCTCGGATTGATGCCTTCGGCCTGCCTCGGTTCGGAAAAGGCCTATTTCGAACCTTCCCACGGCTCGGCGCCGGATATCGCCGGCAAGGATATCGCCAATCCCTATTCGATGATCGGTTCGGTCGCCATGCTGCTCGATATGAGCCTGGGATTGAAAGAGGAAGCCGGCCATGTCTGGAAGGCCATGCAGGCGGTGTTCGACCAGGGCTGGACCACGCCCGACCTCGCCCGGCCGGGCGTTGAAGCGCGCACGATCAGTACGCGGTCGTTTGGTGATCTTGTGGCGGAGAATTACGCGGCTGCGCCGGCATCTGCAAGTTGATCATGCGCAAGGTGGCCTTGACCGCCGCCAGCACCTGATTGGAATCGACGCCGCGGGTCTTGAGAGTGCGTTCGGATAACCGCCAGGTTATGAAGCACTCGGTCAGCGCATCGGTCTGGCCGCCCCGGGGAATGTGGACTTCGTAATCCAGCAGCTCCGGCATCACGAAATCGCGGCTGCGCAGAATCTTGTCCAGCGCGTCCATGAAGGCATCGAAGCCGCCGTTGCCGGCGCCTGAACTCTGCAATTCCTCGCCATTGATCGAAACCCGCACGCTTGCGGTGCTGTCCACGTTAAGGCCGGTATTGATGTAGCAGTTGAGCAGCCGGATGTGCTGCTCTTCCCGGCCTTCCATGACATCGGCGATGATGAATGGCAGATCGTCGGCGGTAATTACGTGCTTGGAATCACCGAGTTCGACGATTCGCTTGAGCACCGCGGCCTGTTCTTCCCCGGTCAGGCTGATGCCGAGTTCATCAAGATTGTTGATCAGCGAGGCCTTGCCGCTCATCTTGCCGAGGGCATAGGTGCGCCTGCGGTCGAATCGTTCCGGGCTGAGCCGGGAAACGTAAAGATTGCCTTTCAGGTCGCCATCGGCATGGATGCCGGCAGTCTGGGTAAACACGTCGGCCCCGGTAACCGGTGTATTCGCGGCGATCCACTTGCCCGAAAAATTTTCCACCATGCCGCTCAATGCCGCGATGCGCGTCTCATCGATGGAAAGCTCCACCCCCGCCTTGTCCTTGAGCACCACGGCAACTTCCGCCAGCGAAACATTGCCCGCCCGTTCGCCGAGGCAATTGACCGTGCAATGGATGCAATCGATTCCGGCCTCCACCGCCGCCAGCACGTTGGCGGTGGCCAAACCATAGTCGTTATGCGGATGGAAATCGAATTGCAGCGCGGGAAATCGCTCGCGCATGCCGTTGATATATTCCGTCACTTCTTGTGGCGACAATGCGCCCAGCGTGTCGGGCAACATGAAATGTCCAATACCCAGGCCGGACATGCCTTCGACCAGGCTGAAAACATAGTCCGGGCTGTCGCGGTAGCCATTGGACCAGTCTTCGAGATAGGCGTTTACCGCCAAATCCTTGCTCAGCGCGTAATCGACCGTGCGCTCGATATCCGTCAGATGCTGCTTTAGCGTCTTGCCGAGTTGCTTCCGGCAATGTTTCTCGCTGCCTTTGGTCAGCAGGTTGACGACCCGGCAGCCGGCACTGACGATCCAGTCGACACTGCGCCGGTAGTCGATGAATCCCAGCACTTCCACGCGCCCGCCATAACCGTTTTCCTCCGCCCAGGAACTGATCCGGGATACGGCCTCGCGTTCGCCCTCGGAAACACAGGCGGAAGCGACTTCGATACGGTCGACGCCGAGCGTTTGCAACAGTGCGCGCGCGATGCTGACTTTCTCGTTGACCGAGAAGGAAACGCCCTGGGTCTGCTCACCGTCACGCAAGGTGGTATCCATCAGGACAATCTTGCGGGGGCTGGCTGATATCGTCATTGCGGAACTCGCGCGGCAGCGCCGGAGGCCGAACCTTGCCGAAAGGCCGGAATTCTAGCAAATCGGCGCGTATTGCGGTGAACTATGTATTGGGTTATGGTAGAAAATTCTGATGCTTTCTACCATTGTAGTCATGAGCCTGAACATCAAGAACGACGAAACCTGCCATCTC
This sequence comes from uncultured Pseudohongiella sp., assembly GCA_951812715.1. Taxonomy (GTDB): domain Bacteria; phylum Pseudomonadota; class Gammaproteobacteria; order Pseudomonadales; family Pseudohongiellaceae; genus UBA9145. The sequence goes on from OX638323.1 coordinate 678,526, forward strand.
GCCAGTGAACTGGCGAGGCTGACTGGAGAATCCAAGACGGGTGCGATTACGGTCGCGCTGCGCGAACGCCTGGAGCGCGAGCAGCGCCGGCTTGGCATGGAAGTGCGTGCCCGTGAATTGACCGCCATTGCGAAACGGTGCGCAAAGCTCATGGGGCCCGGATTCTCCGCGGTCGATCATGGCGACCTGTTGTACGATGAATCGGGCCTCCCCAAGTGATCATCGACAGTTCGGCGCTGCTGGCCATCCTCAACTACGAATCCGACGCGGAACTGTTCAAATCCGCGATCTTGGATGCGGTGGGTAACCGCATGTCAGCGGCGAACTTGCTGGAATCCTCAATTGTAGCCGAAAGCCGCGGCGGTCCAGAGGCCGGCGATGGACTCGATGAGTTTCTAAAGCTTGCCGAAATTGGAATTGCCCCGGTAACAGCGGAACAAGTGGCGGCGGCAAAGCGCGCCTGGCGCCGCTTCGGCAAGGGCAGGCATCGCGCCGCACTGAATTTCGGTGACTGTTTCGCCTACGCTTTGGCCCAGACTTCGCGCGAACCCCTCTTGTACAAAGGCAACGATTTCGCCCGTACCGACATACCGAACGCCCTGTCCGAAGCCAAGGGCGAGTGAGGAGGAATTTTCCCGCAGTCCGTCCCGCTTGCAACAAAAACGCTTATGGCTATACTGCGTTGCCAACAAACAGGGTCCGGGTCGGGAATTAGTATGACAGTTCGAATCTGCGTTCCGAAAGAAGTACGCGAAGGAGAGCATCGCGTCGCTTTGGCGCCCGATGCGGTGAAACGGCTTGCCGGCAACGGGATCGAGGTGAGCATCCAGGCGGGCGCGGGCGAGCTCACGGGTTTTGCGGACGACAGTTTCGACGGCGCCGAGATCGTCGCCGACGCGGGCGACCTGCTCGACAAGGCCGATATCAGCCTGGTCGTCAACCCGCCGACCGGCGAGCAGATCGCGCAATTGCGCGAAGGCTCGGTGCTGATCGGCTTCCTCGACCCGCACTCGGACGCGCAACGATTCGAACGACTCGCCGCGCGCAACATCAGCGCTTTCAGCATCGAACTGATTCCGCGCATTTCTCGCGCCCAGGCCATGGACGCGCTTTCCTCCCAGGCCAGTATCGCCGGCTACAAGGCGGTATTGCTCGCCGCCGGCCACCTCGGCAAGTTTTTCCCCATGCTCACCACCGCGGCAGGCACGATCCGGCCATCGAAGGTTCTCGTGATCGGCGCCGGTGTGGCGGGCCTGCAGGCCATCGCCACGGCCAGGCGGCTGGGGGCGGTGGTCGAAGGCTATGATGTGCGGGCGGCGGTCAAGGAACAGGTCGAATCACTCGGCGCGCGATTCGTCGACACCCAGGTACAGGCCGAAGGCAGCGGCGGTTATGCGCGCGAACTGACCGATGAAGAGAAGGCCCAACAACAGGAAATCCTCGGCAAGCACATCACCGGGGCCGATGTAATCATTACCACCGCGGCCATTCCCGGCCGGCCCTCGCCGCGCATCATCAGCCGTGAACTCGTGGAAAACATGCGCGGCGGTTCGGTGATCGTGGATCTGGCGGCGGAAGGCGGCGGCAACTGCGAACTGACCAGGGCCGGTGAAGTCGTCAATCACGCCGGCGTGACCATTGACGGGCCGGTGAACCTGCCCGGGCAAATGGGCGGTCACGGCAGCGAGTTGTACGCCAGGAACTTGCTCGCCTTTCTCGACCTGCTCATAAAAGACGGCGCGATCGACATCAACCTGGAAGACGAAATCATCAACGAGAGCTTGGTGACTCATGCCGGCGCCATACATAACGCGGCGATCAGGGAACGGCTCTAGCGCCCGCCCAACAACTTCGGAGCAAAATCATGATTGAAGGACTCGCGGCGATTTATATTTTTCTGCTGGCCGGCTTTACCGGATACGAAATCATCGCCCGCGTGCCGGTCATTCTGCATACCCCGCTGATGTCGGGCTCCAACTTCGTGCATGGCATCGTGCTCGTCGGCGCGATGTATGCACTGGGCATCGCCGAAACCACCACCGAACAGACTATCGGCTTTTTAGCCGTGCTGCTGGCGGCGGGCAACGCCGTCGGCGGCTATGTGGTTACCGAACGCATGCTGGAGATGTTCAAGTCCAGCAACAAGCCCGGCAAAGCTGCGGGAGACTGAGAAATGGACTTCATCATCGACGCCAGTTATCTCGCCGCCGCGATACTTTTCATCATCGGCCTGAAACAGATGAGTTCTCCGGTCACCGCCCGGCGCGGCATCGTCTGGGCAGGCCTCGGCATGCTGCTTGCCACGCTCGTGACCTTCGGCACGCCGGAACTGCTCGAAAGCGAACACTTCACGGTTAACCTTTCGCTCATTATCGCGGGCATTGCCATCGGCGGCGGCTATGCCTGGGTCAGCGGCAAACGCGTCGCCATGACCGACATGCCGCAGATGATCGCCATGTACAACGGCATGGGCGGCGGCGCGGCGGCGACCATTGCCGCGGTGGAACTGCTCAAGGCAGGCGAAGCCAATCCCGGCGCGGGCGCGGCGGCCTATCTTGGGGTCGATGTGGCGATCCTGGCGATTCTCGGCGCGGTGATCGGCACGATTTCCTTTAGCGGCAGCATCATCGCCTGGGCCAAACTCGACGGCCGCCTGTATCTGAACAAGATCGTGCCGGGGCAACATATCGTCAATGCCCTGCTGGCGATCGCCACGGTCGTTTTCGCAATTCTGGTGTATTTCTCCGTCGACCTGACGACCATCGCCATTTTCTTCGCATTGGCGCTGATTCTCGGCATCTTCATCACAGTACCCGTCGGCGGCGCCGACATGCCGGTGATCATTTCCCTATTTAATGCGCTTACCGGGCTCGCGGTCGGCTTCGAAGGCTATGTGCTCGGCAATGCCGCCATGATCATCGCCGGCATCGTCGTCGGCTCGGCGGGCTCGCTGCTCACCCACCTGATGGCCGTGGCGATGAACCGTTCGGTAGCGAATGTGTTCTTCGCCGGCGTCGGCACCGGTCCAGCGGCGGCCGCCAGCGGCGAGCAGGAGATGAAGGAAATCCAGGCCCAGGACGCCGGCATCCTGATGGCCTTCGCCGACCAGGCGATCATCATTCCAGGCTATGGCATGGCGGTCGCCCAGGCCCAACACAAGATCTGGGAACTCGTGCAATTGCTGAACGAGCGCGGCGTCAAGGTCAAGTTCGCGATACATCCCGTCGCCGGACGCATGCCTGGACACATGAACGTGCTGCTCGCCGAGGCCGGCGTGCCTTACGATATGATCTACGACATGGAAGACATCAACGCCGACTTCAAGAACACCACGGTAACGCTGATCATCGGCGCCAACGACGTGGTGAACCCTTCGGCCAAGACCGACACTTCGAGCCCGCTGTACGGCATGCCGATTCTCGACGCCATGGATACGGACAATGTAATCGTCGTCAAGCGCGGCCGCGGCGCGGGATTCTCGGGAGTCGAGAATCCGCTGTTCTTCGCCGACAATACGAAAATGCTGTTCGGCGACGGCCAGAAGGCAGCCAATGAACTGATCCAGGCAGTCAAGGAACTGTAAGGTTTCGACTACCCCGGCGCTACTAGTGTCATTCTGCGCGAAGCGAAGTGACTCGGAGCATCCATGCCCCTCGCCCCTGCGGGGCGGCGTTACACGCCGTCCAAAATGGCAATCCTGCCATTTTGTCACAGAGTCTCCCGAACGCGACCGGGTTAGCATCCCTTGGACGAGAATTTGAAAGTCGCCGCGGATTTACCCACCGCCGGATTGATCCGGCGGCTCGCCGCCCTGCTCTACGACGCCTTTCTCGTGCTGGCGATCTGGATGGCGCTGGGCTTCGCCGCGCAATTGATCGCCGGCCCCGAAACCAATCAGGTAATCGACGGCCGCGTACAGACCAATCCCGCATTCGGCCTGCTGCTGTTCGCGCTCATGTGCGCCAGCGCCGCGGCCTTCTATGTGTGGTTCTGGACTCGCGGCGGCCAGACCCTCGGCATGCTCGCCTGGCGCATCAGGGCGCAATCCCGCGACGGCAGCCCGATGTCAATCCGTCAGTCCTTGCTTCGCTTCCTGTGCGCCTGGCCGTCCTTCTTCCTTTTCGGACTCGGCTATCTCTGGCTCTACTTCGATCCAAACGGCGACGCCGCCCACGACCGTTTGTCGGGAACTCGAGTCGTAGCTCTTCCACGCCGTCAGCGCTGATGTGGCCAGTCCGACGAGGGCGAGCATGCCTGCGGCCCGTCCACCGCCACCTTCGGCGCCCGAGGCCTCGGGCGCCGAAGGCTGGACCCTCCCGTGGGTCCGGATGTGGGATTCAATCTAACAGACTATTAACAGACAAGGCATGCCACGCCCCTACAACTCTGCTGTACCGCATTGAAATGGCAAATGCGTCCACTACCGTATTTGGTTGAATTCGAAAACAGACTGTCCCTTAATTTCCCTACTACCGGCGAAAGCCGTCAGGCGAAGGAAACCAGTTTCGATTGCCGGATTTGCTTGTCGCGCGTAAGCAAGGGGACACGGTGCACGATGCTGGTTGCCGCGATCAACTCATCTGCCGGGTCGCCGCGAAAATCCAGTTGCGTGGACGCCAGCGACACCTCGATATCGATCGGCCAGACATGGATACTGGACAGGGCGACTTCCACGGCGGGATCGGAGAAATCGAGCGAGACCCTGCCAAGTTGACTCAGTTTTGCCAGTTCCCATAGCACTATGGCGGAGATGCCCCAGCGATTTTCCCGCAGCAGCGTTCGCTCCCCGGAGCGAATCCGGTCTTGCAGCGCATGCACCAAAATATGGGTGTCAAGATTGATCAATCGCATCCCAGCTCAGCCCGGTTGAAAGCAAGTCTCCATTGACGGAAATCTTTCCTTTCAGACATCCGATCAGCGCCCCGGGATTGTCGGGATACGGAATGACCCGGGCGACCGGGCGGCCGTGCTTGGTGATCACCAGCCCCTGGGTGTCCAGACTGTCGAGCAGCGCCAGGCACTGTTCCTTGAATTTGGCGGCGCCGATGATATTGGCGGGCTTCATGTATAGTTGTCCAAAATCTGTGACTAGTCACTAATTATGGACATATTTTCCGACCTGTCAATGGCCGCGGGTGTCGGCCGTCAGCGCTGATCGAGTTGGGTGGCTTCCATCATGATGTGGAAGATTACGTTTTGCTCGATCACGCCGCGGACCAGGTCCGAGCCTGGACCTGCGGCATAGACCGGCACGTCCTCCCCGGCGTGGGTCTCCGAACCGAGCGGCACCAGGGTCTGGGACTGAAAGCTCTCGTCGGTGGTGTCGATGTCGCTCAGGTCCGCGCCCCGGCCTGGATTGGGTCCGTTGATATATCCCAGGGTCGTATAGGGCATGCCATCGTCGGCCAGAATGAGCCCGGCGCTGTCAGCCGCCTTGCCCAGGATCGGATTGCCGCGGCCCGGATAGCCGGCAATGGTGAACACATGGCTGTGGTCGGCGGTAACGATGATAAGCGTCTCGGACATATCCACCATTTCGTAGGCGGTTTGCACCGCGCGCGCGAATTCGATGGTGTCCACCAGTGCCCGCCGCGGACTGGTGTCATGGTGGGCGTGGTCGATGCGCCCGGCTTCCACGTTCAGATAGTAGCCGTTCGGATTTTTCGACAGGATTTCGATTGCCTTGGCGGTCATCTCGGACAGGCTGGGCTCGCCTCCCGTATCGTTTTCGCGGTCGAGTTCGTATTCCATGTGCGAGGATTCGAACAGGCCCAGCAGATGGGAAACTTCGCTGGCGTCTGTCGCGGCGAATTGCGCGGCGTTCCAGACATAGGCCGCATCATCATGGCGTTCGACCCATTCCCGGGTTAAATCCCTGCCGTCGAGGCGGTCGCCGGCCACGCCGTCCTCGAGGTCGGCGCCGTCGCGGGCGGGCAAAAACGCGGCGCGGCCGCCGCCCAGCGCGACTTCCAAACCATCGGATCCTGCCACATTGCCGGCGAACTCGATCAGTTGCCGGGCGATATCCACGCAATCGCCGTTATTCCGCAGGTCCTCCGCATCGGCGTCCGACTCGAAATTGCGCTCCATGGAGTGGGCGTAATTCGCCGCTGGCGTGGCATGGGTCAAGCGCGCCGTGCTGACGACGCCGGTCGCCAGCCCGCGCATTTCAGCGCGTTCCAGGAAAGTGAGCAATTCCGTTCCCTGCTGGGAGGCGCAATCGCCACGGGTGGCCGCATCGCTGACGCTGATCACCCCCTGCAGGGTTTTCACGCCGGTGGCCATGGCGGTCATGGTTCCCGCCGAATCGGGCACCTGGGCGTCGGTGTTATAGGTTTTGGCCAACGCCAAATTGGGGAAGGTCTCGAAGAACAACTCGTTCTCCTCGCCGGTCTCGCCGCGCAATTGTCCTTCCAGGATGCGGGCAGCGGTGACGGTAGATACACCCATGCCGTCGCCGACGAACAAAATCACGTTTTTCGCCATGGCGGGCGATGCCGCGCGTTGGGCGAGACTGCTTTCGACCGCGGCGCGGCCCTCAGCGAACCAGTCTCCGGCGGATTGCTGGGAATGGACGGAAAGCGGCGCTAACAACAGGTTTAATGCAAGGGCAAAACACGAAATGCGATTCATGGGAAAATTCCGGGACAAACCAGTTCAAGGCGCAGATTAACGCCGGAATATTACAGCGAAATGAAGTCGGGTTCGCGAAGTTCAGGCGACCCGGGTTTCCGCGGGCTGCACCAATTGCTTGAATTGCCGGGGCACGGCAACCATCTGGTGCTTGTCGAAATCGAACAGCACGACGCCCATCTTGGCGACGCAGACGACCGAATCGAGCGCGCTGTTGGTGACCCGCAGGCAGATATCGAGACCATAGCGATTTACCTTGCCGACGCCGACATCGATGATCAGCACGTCGTTGGCAAAGGACTCGGAGCGGAAATCCACCGCCAGATCGGTCATTACCATGCCCAGACCGAAAATGTTTTCCTCGGTGAATCCCAGGCTTGCCAGGTATTGCAGCCGCGCCTCATGGAGCAGCTTCACCATTGACAAGCTGTCGAGGTGATTCGCGTAATTCAGGTCGCTGAGACCTACGCTGCGTTCCATTCTGAAGGTAAATTCTTCCGGCAGGCTAAGCTTGATACGAGGCATGATGACGACTCCTTAGCTCTCGCGGCTCTTGTTCTTGGGTGAACCGCTCCATATGAGACAAAGCACGGCCGAATTGGTTCAATCATTCGCCGAATTGTGGTCTTCCGGTTGCCTGACAACCGCAATGTACTTAGCATTACGCCCCTGCGTCAATATTCAACAAATCTGGAGGGAAATGAGGCCATGCAATACCTGGTCACGCCGGAATCCACGGCGGAAATAGCGGCAGACTGTCTGGTTGCGCCAGTCTGGAAAGAAGGCAGGCTGAGCGAAGACGCCAGCGCCCTGGACAAGGCCGTAAGCGGTGCATTGAGCCATATCGCCGCCAGCGGCGACTATCTCTGGAATGTCGGCGACAAGCACTTGCTGCATGGACCTTCGGGTTGCGCGGCCGCCCGCATTTTGCTGGCGGGCGCTGGCGACCCGAACGAGTTCGGCGCCATGGAAGCCGCGAAATTTCTTTCCGGCAGCGTCCAGTCCGCGCTCGCCGGCAATATGCCGCATGTTCATTTCGCGCTTTCGGATCTGGCGGTTGACGGCCGCGCTCCGGACTGGCTTGCCGCCAGGCTCGCCCAGGAAGCGGAAGTTGCCTCTTATCGCTATGAAACCACCAAGGCAAACACGAAACGAGAAGCCGTGCTCGACCGATTGACGGTCCCGGCGCTGGGGGAAAATCCCGGCCAGGCGCTGCGCCGGGGCGCAGCTATCGGCAAGGGCATGAACCGCGCGCGCCAACTGGGCAATTTGCCCGGCAATATTTGCACGCCTGAATTTCTGGCCGAGCATGCGCGAGAGTTGGCGGATGACTTCGCGGCTGTCAGCGTCGAAGTGCTCGACGAAGCGCAAATGAAGAAATTGCAAATGGACTGTCTGCTTTCGGTCGCCGCCGGTTCAGTTGAAGAGGCCCGCCTAATCGTATTGCGCTATGGCGGCGCGGCGGACGACCGCAAGCCCGTGGTGCTAGTCGGCAAGGGCATCACCTTCGACACCGGCGGCATCAGCCTGAAACCGGGGTTGACAATGGACGAAATGAAGTTCGACATGTGCGGGGCCGCCAGCGTGCTCGGCACGGTCGCCGCCGCGGCCGAATTGCAATTGCCCATCAATCTGATCGGCATGGTGGCCGCGGCGGAAAACATGCCCGGCGGCAAGGCCACCAAACCGGGCGACATCGTCACCACCATGTCCGGCAAGACCGTGGAAATTCTCAATACCGATGCCGAAGGCCGGCTGGTGTTATGTGACGCGCTGACCTACGCCGAACGCTTCGATCCGGCCTGTGTGATCGACATCGCCACCTTGACCGGCGCGGCCGTCGCCACATTCGGCCATCATGCCAATGTAGTACTCGGCAATGACCAGGAACTGATAGACAGTCTGCTGCAATGCGGCCGAAACAGCCTCGACCGGGCCTGGCAGCTTCCGCTTTGGGACGATTACCAGAAACAGCTCGACAGCAATTTCGCCGACATGGCCAATATCGGCGGCAAGCGGGCAGGCACGATTACCGCCGCCTGTTTCCTTTCGCGTTATACGGAAAAGTTCACCTGGGCGCATCTCGATATTGCCGGCAGCGCCTGGCATTCCGAGGCCGCCAGCAAAGGCGCCACCGGCCGGCCCGTGCCCCTGCTGATGGAATATCTGCTGCACCTCACCGACAAGGATTGAAATGGACAAGACCTACCAGCCGCGGGACATAGAGGACCGCTGGTACCGCACTTGGGAAGACGCCGGCTATTTCGCGCCGCGGGAAGGCGGCGAAGCCTACAGCATCGCCATTCCACCGCCGAACGTGACCGGCCGGCTGCACATGGGCCACGGCTTCCAGCTCGCCATCATGGACGCCTTGATTCGCTATCACCGCATGCTTGGCCGCGACACGCTGTGGCAGGTAGGTAGCGACCATGCCGGAATCGCCACGCAAATGGTCGTCGAACGGCAACTGAACGCCGCAGGCATCGCCCGGGAAGAGATCGGCCGCGAGCGCTTCGTCGAGCGTGTCTGGCAATGGAAAGAGGAATACGGCGGCATTATCACGCGGCAATTGCGCCGCATGGGCTCTTCGCTGGACTGGTCGCGCGAGCGCTTCACCATGGACCCGGAACTGTCCGCCCTGGTCGAGCGCGTCTTCATCGAATTATACCGGGAAGGATTGATCTATCGCGGACGGCGTCTGGTGAACTGGGATCCGGAACTGCTGACCGCGATCTCGGACCTGGAAGTCATTTCGGAAGAGGAAACCGGCTCTCTATGGCATTTGCGCTATCCGCTCGTCAACGGCGATACCGGCGACATGAGCCATGTAACGGTCGCCACGACGCGTCCGGAAACCATGCTCGGCGATACGGCGGTGGCGGTGCATCCGGACGACCCGCGCTATCGGGGTCTGGTCGGCAAGATGCTGGAACTGCCGCTATGCGACCGGCAGGTCCCGATCATCGCCGATACCTATGTCGATCCGGAATTCGGCAGCGGCTGCGTCAAGATCACTCCGGCTCACGATTTCAACGACTATGAAATCGGCCTGCGTCACGACCTGCCGATGATCAATGTCCTGACCCGCGACGCGCGCATCAGCGACGATGCGCCAGAGCGCTATCGAGGCATGGACCGATTCGCGGCGCGCAAGCTGATAGTCGAGGATCTCGAGCGGGCCGACCTGGTCGAGAAAATCGAAGCGCGCCAGATGAAAGTGCCCCGGGGAGACCGCAGCGGCGTCATCATTGAGCCGTTCCTGACCCACCAATGGTATGTGGCGGTCGACGCCCTGGCCGAGCCCGCTATCAAGGCGGTGGAAGACGGCGAGATCGAATTTGTGCCGCGTAACTGGGAGAACACCTACTTCGCCTGGATGCGCAATATCCAGGACTGGTGCATCAGCCGCCAACTCTGGTGGGGCCACCGGATTCCAGCCTGGTACGACGATCAAGGCAATATCTATGTCGGCGCCGGCGAAGCCGAAGTCCGGCGCGAGCATGGACTGCCGGACGATCTCGCCCTGCGTCGGGACGAAGATGTGCTCGACACCTGGTTTTCCTCGGCGCTGTGGACTTTTTCCACCCTGGGCTGGTCGCCGGACATCAAGCACGAGCAGCGCGAGTATTTCGATCGTTTCCACCCCACCAGCGTGCTCGTTACCGGCTTTGACATCATATTTTTCTGGGTCGCCCGCATGATCATGATGACCCTGAAATTCACCGGCGAAATTCCGTTCCGGAAGGTATATATCACCGGCCTCGTGCGTGACGAACACGGCCGCAAGATGTCCAAGTCCAAGGGCAATATCCTGGACCCTATCGACCTCATCGACGGCATTTCCCTGCCTGATCTCATCGCCAAGCGCACCGACGGGATGATGCAGCCGCACTTGCGCGAGCAGGTCGAGCGCTTCACCCGTGAATCCTTCCCCAACGGCATAACCGGCTATGGCACGGATTCCCTGCGCTTCACTTTCTATTCGCTGGCCTCCACGGGCCGTGACATCAAGTTCGACATCGGCCGCATGGAAGGCTTCCGCAACTTCTGCAACAAGATCTGGAACGCCGCCCGCTATGCGTTGATGAATACCGAAGGCAAACCGGTGGCGCAAGCGATCACGCCCGCCAATTGCACGGTGGCCGACCGCTGGATCATGGACCGGTTCGAGGCCGCGGCCGAAGATATCTGTCAGGCCATGGACCAGTGCCGCTTCGACAATGCCTCGCGCTGCCTCTATGAATTTGTCTGGAATGAGTTCTGCGACTGGTATGTGGAACTGTCGAAGCCGATACTATGGAACGAGGATGAGAATCCGGCCGCCGCCGCCGCTTCCCGGCGCGTATTGCTGACCGTGCTCGAACGCTCGCTGCGGCTGCTGCATCCCTTCATGCCTTTCATTACCGAGGAAATCTGGCAGCGCGTCGCGCCCCTGCTCGAAATCCGGGGCGACAGCATCATGATGCAGCCCTATCCCGAACCCGCGGGCGCGGCGCCGGACGCGGAAGCGGCGGCGGACATCGAATGGCTAAGGCGGATTGTCACCGCGGTGCGCAACATCCGCGGTGAAATGGATATTTCCCCGGCCCGGCGGATTGCGGTGCTGCTGCGCTGTCAGCAGCCGGAAGACGAAGCGGCGGGTAAGACGCGACTCGCGCGATATCGCCCTTATCTGACGCAACTGGCGAAACTCGAATCGATCGAATGGCTGCAAGCGGAGGCGCCGATGGCGGCCACCTCGATCCAGGCCGGTACGGAAGTGCTCGTGCCTTTGGCCGGATTGATTGATGTCAATGCGGAGAAATCGCGGCTCGACCGGGAAATCGAAAAACTCGAAAAGGGACTGCGCTCAGTTCAGGCCAAGCTTGGTAATCCCCGTTTCGTCGCCAACGCTCCCGAACAGGTGGTGGCGGAAGTGCGTGAACGCGAAGCGCAAATGTCGTCTTCCATTGCCGCGTTGCGGGCAAAAAGATCGGACTTGCAGCCCTAACCGCGGATTCCGCGACTCCGCTTCACGCGTTCTGTTGGATCGGTCGTGCCGATCATGGCGCGATTACGGCGGTTTCGCCAGTTCCCTGTCGTCGGTCCAGCCACCGGGCGTTGCCCGGTGTCGTTGGGTCCGCGCACGAAGCTGCGCTTGGTAAACGCTTGCTCTCGCTGGCGAGCCGTCCGGGCCTCAAAGCGTTGCTTCATCGGCTGCGCCGAGCGGCCCTCACTCGCGCAGGCCGGCGGGCATGCTGAAGGAGACTTCTTCCCTGACGCCGTCGAGTTCTTCCACTCGGGAGGCTCCGCGCTCGCGCAGAAAAAGGACGACTTCCCGCACCAGCAATTCCGGCGCCGAGGCGCCGGCGGTCACGCCGATGCGGGTTTTGCCTTCCAGCCAACCCGGATCAATGGCGGCGGCGTCCTGGATCAGATAGGCTTCGCAGCCAAGCCGTTCGGCCAATTCACGCAGGCGGCTGGAGTTTGAACTGTTGCGGGCGCCGACCACCAGGATCAAGTCGCATTCGAGCGCCATCTGCTTGACCGCGTCCTGCCGGTTCTGCGTGGCGTAGCAGATATCGCTCTTGCGCGGCCCCTTGATCCGGGGAAAGCGCATTCGCAGGGTCTCGATGATCCGCTCGCAATCGTCAACCGACAAGGTGGTCTGGGTAACATAGCTAAGCCGCGCGGGGTTTCTCACTCGCAATGCAAGCGCGTCCTCCAGGGTTTCGACCAGATAGATGCCGCCGCCGGCGCTGGCGTCGAAATTGCCTATCGTGCCTTGCACTTCCGGATGGTTGGCATGACCGATCAAGATACATTCTTCCCCCTTGCGGCCGGACCTGGCGACTTCCATATGCACCTTCGTCACCAGCGGACAGGTTGCGTCGAACACCTGGAAGCCGCGCTCGGCGGCGTCTCTGCGAATCTGTCTGGCGACGCCATGGGCGCTGAATATGACGATAGGAGCGCGGCCGGTGGCATCGGAGTCGGGAATTTCCTCCAGTTCCTCGACGAAAATGGCGCCCTGTTCCCTGAGTTCTCCGACCACGTGGCGGTTATGCACGATTTCATGGCGTACGTAGACCGGCGCGCCGAATAGCTCAATCGCCCGTTTGACCACGTCGATGGCGCGATCTACCCCGGCGCAGAATCCCCGCGGATTGGCCAGCTTGATGTCACTGCCGGACGCGGCGGCGGAATCGGGGCCTATGGTTGATGCCGATATGTCCATAGCGCTACTCCAGCTTCAGTTTCCGAGTATCGGGCGCGAGTACCGAGACGATCGCGGCGCGGAAGACGACCTCCTTTCCCGCGAGCGGATGATTGAAGTCTACCTCAACTTCGGCTTCGCCGATGCCCCGGATCACTCCAGGCCGGTCGAAGCCGCCGACGTCCTTGAACATGACTACGCTGCCCGGCTGCAACGGGACCAGCTCGTCCTGTAGCAGGGAACTGAAATTCGCCAGCGGGAAACGATGCAGGTTGGCGGGATTTACCGCGCCGAATGCGCTCCGCGCTGGGATGGTTCGCTCGATCTCATCGCCGGGCCCTAATCCAAGCAGCGAGTGTTCGAACGCGGACGGCAGATTGCCGTCGCCGAGAATGAATGTCGCCGGCTTGCCGGCAAAATTAGAATCGACGATGGACCCATCGCACAGGGCCAGCGAAAAATGCAGGGTAACGGTAGCGCCGCTCTCGACCTTCATCGCTGGTATTCGCTGTACAAGAATCGGATCAAGCGAACAACCGCCTTTCGCCTTCGCCCTCGATATTGCCGATGCAGCGCGCACACAGAGCGGGATGCTTTTCCACCGCGCCGGTATCGGGGCGATGGTGCCAGCAGCGCTCGCATTTGGCATGGGGGGAGGCGGACACGCTGATGCGCAAGTCCGCCGTATCCGTTGCCACGCTGTCCGCGCCCGCTTTACCAATTGGATGCGCATCGGCGCGGGAAACGATCAGGGCGAAGCGAAGTTCATCGCCCAGTTCCCGCAATTGCGACAGCAATTCGCCGCCTGCGTACATATCGACTTCCGCGCTCAGGCTCGAACCCAGGGTCTTGTCGGCCCGCTTCGCCTCCAGTTCCCGGTTCAACGCCGACTTGACCGCCATGATTCGGTCCCAGAAAGCATCGCCAAACCTGCCCTCCTCGTCGAACCCCGGTCCTGCCGCGCGCATATCGGTCAACAGCACCGACTCGGCCCGCTCGCCGGGGGTGTTTTCCCAGATCTCGTCGGCGGTGAAACTGAGAATAGGCGCCAGCATCGGACTCAGCATTTCGAGGATGTGAAACATGGCGGTCTGGGTCGATCTGCGCGCCAGACCATGGGTTGGGGTGGTGTATTGCCGGTCCTTGATGATGTCGAGATAGAAACCGCCAAGTTCGACCACGCAGAAATGATGAATCTGCTGGTAAATCGCCAGGAAATTGTATTCGTGATATTGCTCGATCACCCGCGCCAGCAGTTGACCGGTACGGCGCACGATCCAATGGTCGAGAGCGATCATTTCCGCCGGTGCGACCAAATCACTGCCAGGATTGAATCCGTTCAGATTGGCCAGCATGAAACGCGCGGTATTGCGGATGCGCCGGTAGGTATCGGCGACTTGGCCGAATATCTCGTCGGAAACCGCCATTTCGCCGCGATAATCGGTGGCCGCGACCCACAACCGCAGAATGTCGGCGCCGTATTTGCGGAAAATCTTGTCTGGCGCGACGGTGTTGCCCAGCGACTTGGACATCTTGCGCCCTTCGGCGTCGACGAAAAACCCATGGGTAAGCACTTCCCGGTAGGGCGCGCTGCCGTGCATGGCGATTGCGGTCTTGAGCGAGGACTGAAACCAGCCCCGGTGCTGATCCGAACCTTCCAGGTACAAATCGGCCGGATAGCGCAAATGCCCGCGCCGGCTGAGCACGGAAAAATGCGTGACGCCGGAATCGAACCAGACATCCAGCGTGTCGGTAACCTTGCGGTAGTGTTCCGCGTCGGCGCCAAGCAGTTCTTCGGCGTCGAGTTCATGCCAGGCGTCGATGCCGTTTTGCTCGATCTTCCGCGCGACCTGTTCGAACAGTTCTTGCGTGTCGGGATGCAATGCGCCGGTATCCCGGTGCATGAACAAGGTGATCGGCACGCCCCAGGTGCGCTGCCGGGAAATGCACCAGTCCGGGCTGCCGCGTAACATCAATTCCATACGCGCCCGGCCCCAGCCGGGAAACCACTTGATGCCTTCCACCGCCTCGAGCGCCGAGTCGAGCAGGCCGCCTTCGCTCATGCTGATGAACCATTGCGGCGTGGCGCGATAGATCAGCGGGGTCTTGGTGCGCCAGCAATGGGCGTAACTATGGGTGATGCGATCCTCGTTTACGAGTCGCCCGTGCTCCTTCAGCGCTTCGACAATGTCGGCGTCGACCTTGTAGACATGGGCGCCGGCGAAACGGCCCGCGGCTTCGCGAAATACGCCGTGATCGTCGATCAGATCGAGCGTCCCGAGACCGTACTCGCGGCCGGTGTTGAAATCGTCCACGCCGTGATCGGGCGCGGTATGCACCGCTCCGGTGCCGCTTTCGGTGGTGACATGCGCACCGAGCACGACGGGAACTTCGCGTTCGTACAGTGGATGGCGCAAGCGCTGTGACTCCAGCCGCGAACCCTTGCACGAAGCGAGCGCTTCAAATCGTTCGCAGCCGAATCGCTGCATGACTGCCGCGACCATTTCTTCGGCGATGACGAGCAATTCGGGCCCGGCTTCGAGTTCGCAACGGACCAGGGCGTATTCGAGCCCGGCATTGAGGCAGACTGCCTGGTTCGCGGGCAGCGTCCAGGGCGTGGTGGTCCAGATCACGACGGAGACGGGCAATTCGGGAGCCGACGCCGTCGCCGCTGCTTCGAAGCAGGCCAGCAAGGCGGCGCGGTCAACCGCGGCGAATCGGACATCGATCGAATACGAAGTCTTGTCCTGGAATTCGACTTCGGCCTCGGCCAGGGCCGAAGCGCCTACCACGCTCCAGTATACCGGTTTGTAGCCGCGCACCAGGTGACCGTTGGCGACGATCCGGGCCAGGGCGCGAACGATGTCGGCTTCGGTCTTGAAATGCATGGTGAGATAAGGATTGTCCCAATCCCCGAGCACTCCCATGCGGATGAAACCCGCCTTCTGCCGTTCGATTTGGCGGGCGGCGTATTCACGGCAGGCCCGGCGGAACTCGGCGTGGCTGATCTTCTGCCCCGCCTTGCCCATTTTCTTTTCGACCTGGTGCTCGATCGGCAGGCCGTGGCAGTCCCAGCCGGGAACGTAAGGCGCATCGAAACCCGTCATCGCCCGCGACTTTACGACGATGTCCTTGAGCGTCTTGTTGATGGCGTGGCCGAGATGCAGCTCGCCGTTGGCGTAAGGCGGCCCGTCGTGCAATACGAAACGCGGCCGGCCGGCGTTCTTTTCACAGATGGCGCGATACAGGTCGAGTTCCCGCCATTTGCGCAGGCGCGCGGGTTCGCGATTGGCGAGATCGGCCCGCATCGGGAACTCCGTGTGCGGCAGATTCAAGGTGTCCTTGTATTGGCTCATGTCTGTATATTCGGCAGTTTTGCTAATTCGCCGCGCCTGTCAAAATGCGCCTCGCCTGTTTCGCATCAGCGCCGATCTGCTGCTTTAATTCTTCCAGCGAGGCGAATTTTTCCTCGCCACGGATTTTTTGCCGGAAAATCACTTCGATCGTCTTGCCGTAAAGCACACCGTCGAAATCCAGCAGATGCGCTTCCAGCACCGGCTTGCCGGCGTCGGTTACCGTGGGCCGATAACCGATGCTAACCGCCGCCGGGTAGGTATCGCCATCCATGTTCACTTCGCAAGCATAGATTCCGTGCAGGGGAATCCGGTGACGCCGCAGTTCGATATTGCAGGTCGGATAGCCCAATCTGGCGCCAAGTTGCTCTCCCCTCGCCACCGTGCCGCGAATCGCGTACGGCCGTCCCAGTAGACGTTCCGCCATCGCGAAATCGCCATGCGCCAAATTCTGCCGCAGCAAAGTGCTGCTTACCCGATTCCCTTCAAGTTCCCGCACCAGAGTCCGGTGGACGGCAAAGCCGAATTCCCTGCCCTTCCGCTCAAGCAAGGCGAAGTCGCCCGCCCGCCGATAGCCGAAGCGGAAGTCGTCGCCGATTATCAGCGCTGCCACATCCAGGCCCTCGACGAGGATGCTCCGGATATATTCTTCCGCCGATGTGCGGCTCATTTGCTCATCGAAGCGCAGCACCAGGCAATAATCGACGCCGTACTCGCCCAGCAGGCGCAGTTTTTCCCGCCGGTCCATCAGCCGCGCCGGACAATCTCCGTCCGGTCCAGCGAAAAACTCTTCCGGGTGCGGCTCGATCACCACCACTAGCGCCGGCAGCTTCAATTCCCGGGCCTGCGCCCTGAGTTGTTCGAGTATGAGCTGGTGGCCAAGATGAACGCCGTCGAACTTGCCGATCGTGGCCACGCATCTGCCGTAGGTTGGCGAAAAGCTGCTGGCGTTTTCAATAACGATCACGGCGCGAGCCCGGCCTGCGCAAAAGGCAGGGATTATACTCTCTTTCCGGACGCCAGGGACGGCATGTGCAATCCAGCAAAATCCACCGAGAGAAGCTACTTTTCTTCCGTGGCGCGCAGCCCGGCCAGACCGCGCCGGACCAGATACCTGGCGATGGCGAGCAGGCAGGCAATGAGAACAATCCTTCCGACCAGCAGATTCACCACTGAAATGGTGTCTGGCATACTCGCATTGATTGCCATATCCACGATGACCAGGGCGGCCAGTCCGGTCAACGCCAGAGCGCCCAGGATTTGCAGCAGGGCCAGCAGTTTCTTCATTCCGATCAATCTCTCAGAGCAAACGCCGATTTGGAGCAAGTGACCTTTACGTCCAGCCTCAGGCGAGTTCGGCCAGTTTGTGGCAGGAGTAGAATTTGTGGTAGCCATCGGCGCCCATGAAGCGCGTCAGCGTCTTGGGATCGGTTTGGCGCGCATCGACGATGATCAGACCCTCCAGCGAATTATTGAAATCCGAATGGATGTTGAAGCAGACCATGCGGCCTTTCAGCGACAGATAGTGCCGCAGCAATACCGGCACCGCCTTGCCCGGATCGCAGCGGCCAATCAGTTTGCCAAGCATCTTTATATTCACCAGTTCCCTGAGCATGTCTTCGGACCAGACCCGGTGGGAAATCCGGTGCGGCGTCAGAGGCTTGACCAGCGGCACGAATTCGCTGGCCTTGAAATTGGTGAGCAAGGTATCGGCAATCAGCGCCCGGGCAAGATCGCTGTATTCGCGGGATATACTGACCGAACCGAACAGCGTGTGGTATTGAGGCCGCGCGACCAACACCTGGCCGATCCCGCGCCAGAGCAAGGTGAGTGAATCCGGCCGCCGCTGATAATCCGGATGGATGAAGGAACGGCCCATTTCAATGGCCGAGCCAAGCTGCTTGATGAAGGTCTTGTCGTAGCGGTACAGCGAACGGCTATACAGGCCTTTTACGCCATGCTTGCCGATGATTTCATCGACCAGCCCGACGCGGTAGGCGCCGGCGATGCGGTCGTGCTTCTTGTCCCAGAGGAACAGATGCAGGTAATGCGAATCGAACTGGTCCGAATCGCGGGTAAGGCCGGTGCCTTCTCCCACCGCACGGAAAGTGATTTCCCTGGCGATGGCGATCATTTCCATGATTATGCCAAGGCGTTCATATGGAGCGCAGTAGACATCGAATTCATCGTGCTCGATCAACCGGAACTGTTCGAGATCGGCCAGCGCGGCGGAAACTTTTTCACCGCTTACTTGCGGACAGATTTCCTCGACCAGCCGCTCGAACTTGGTCGGCGCCGGCCGCAGACGTTTCGCCAAGGCTTCGGTGCTCACGCGAAGATATTCGGTAATGGCCTCGGGTTTCTTCAGCAAGCGCAGTTCCTGGGCGAACACCGGATTACCAAAAGTCAGTTCCAGGGTAAATCCCTTCTTGTTGGCCAGTTGCCGCGGCAGCAGCAAAGTGCGCAGCCGTGGATGAATCAGACCCGCGAGGTAGAAGTATGCGCTGTTGTATCCGTTTACATGCACCGGCAGGCAGGCGCAGCCGTAGCGCTTGATCAACTGCCCGGCCAATCGACTCCACTTTCGGTCCTGGATGCGCCGCTCGCGCAACTCGATGGCTGACACCATGCCGGCCGGAAACAGCAGCACCGCTCCGCCGCCGCGCAGATGCTTGTGCACTTGCTTGACGCCCTTGACGTTGCCGCCAGCCGCATCGGCAGATAGCACATCGACGCCGATGAACAGCGGCGCCAGTTCGGGTATGCGGCGCAGCAATTCATTGGTCAGCACTTGCAGATCAGGTCGTATCCCGAGCAATATCCTGGCAAGGGCGATGCCTTCAAGGCCGCCCAGCGGATGATTGGCGACAATCAGCAACGGACCGTCGCGCGGAATCTGCTCCAGGTTCTGTTCGTTATTGCTCTTGAGGCTTACGCCGAGAGAATTCAGGATATATTGCAGGAAATCTTCCGGATCGAGTCCTGCCGGTCGGGCATGGTAAATATCCCCCAATTGGTCGAGCCCCAGCATTTTTTCGACGAGCGCGGCCAGCAACCGCGGTTGGAATGTCACACGGCAGGGATTAGTCATTGGCGGGATACCGCTTCACCAGTTGCAACTCGTAGCGCCAGGCTTTGAACAGCGGCCACAGTCCGGGCGGCTTGCAGCCGCGCTTGCTGTGCGCGTTGCCCAGTTTAAATAGGGTTCGGTATTGCTGCAATAGCGTATTGACCGCATCGACAAATCCGGTCCGCCGATCCCAGATGTGAATCGATTCGGAACTCGCTCCGTTGATCTCGACAATCTGCAGATCTCGCCCCGCCCGCAGGCTGTCCACGTCGCGGAATTTGATATCGAGACGACCGTAGTAGAAACCCGGAATATCATCGAAAATCCGATCCAGCGCCCGGGTCAACTCCGCGCTGATGAGATGGCCGCCATCGCGAAAAACCGCGCCGCGGCAATGACTGGCTGAGAACACCAGGCGGAACGGGCTGCCGACGGGAATTACCTCGCGCCACCAGGCGGCATTGCGTTCTTGGTAGAGATGCAACAAGCCGCCCGCCCGGGGATCGGCCGCCACGAGTTCGGCCAGGGTATGAACTCCGTCGCCAACGACATAGGGCGTATACTTGAGCGTCAGGGACGTGATTTTGCCTTGCTCGGTCATGGGATCGCGCACATAGAACACACCGGCCTCGGCTTCCCAGTCGCTCAACCGCTGCAACATCAGCGAACCGCCGGGCGGATACCGCTCCAGGCAGGATTCCAGCGCCGCGCTGTCGCGTAACAACTTGACGCCGACGCCGCGGCAGCCGATGTCCGGCTTGCCGACCACGGGAAAGCTCAATCCGGCCGCGGCCATGGCGGCTTCCGCGCGCTCGCGCCGCAAGGCCGGCGAGTCCGCGGGGGCGACGTACGCTTCGCCCGCGCCCTGGGGGGGCTCGAAATCAGCGCCGGGCTCGACCACGATCCAGGGCAGAATCGACTGCTTTGCGGTTTCCCCGGCAAGTTTCAGAATTGCCGACTTGGGCACGCCGACCATGCCCGACAAGGGAACTTCCGGATTAGCGATCAGCGGCAGGCTCAGACTGCGGTAGCGCAGCGCCAGCAGCAGCCACAACCCGGCCACGGGGGCATACATCAGCCAGGACGGCCAGAACTCGAAAAAGGAATAGGCGCGGCCGCCGAGATCAAGCGCCGGCATGCCGTCCGCTACATAGGCGGCCTGTTCGGACGATGACTGTTTCAAATCCCGTGCCCGCGGATGCCTGATTTGCCGGGCTCGACTGCCGCCCTTGAGAGAACCGCGATTATCTCATTCGCATCGGGAGGATCAAAGGGGTCAATGAAATCCGGCCCCTACTTCGATTCGCGGATTGCATGGCGCAGATAATCCACGGCTTCGCTGACGGGGCGACCTTCGACGTCGACTATGCGGTTGGCTTCACGCATGACTTCATCGGGGATGCGGCCTACGAGATCGGCCAGGGCGGCGACGAAGTCGGGGTTTCGCGCGGCGCCTGCCGATGCCAGCAGAAAACCGTCATAAGGCAGCAGGGCGTTGCGGGGGTCTTCGAGCACGAGCAAGTCGAAATGGGCGATTCTGCCGTCGCTGGTATAGGCGGTGATCAGATCCACCTGGCGTTCGTCGACGGCGGTGTACATCAAGGTGGTGTCGAAAGTGAGCTTCCGGTCGAAATCGATGCCATAGGTATCGCGCACCGAGATCCATTCGGGACGGCCAAAGAACTCCAGATCGCCGCCGGCCACGAGTCTCTGCGCGACGGGAATCAGGTCTTCGATGGAACTCACGCCGAGTTCGGCCGCCCGATCCTTGCGCATGGCGAGGGCGTACAGGTTCTGGAAGCCGAATTCGCCGATTACGGTCATGCCATGGGTTGTTTCGACGAAGTCGATAACTTCGGCCAGCACTTCGGCTCGGCCCGGATTGTCGTCCCGATTCATTATATTGGCCCAGACCGTACCGCTATATTCGAGATAGGCGTCGATGGCGCCGTTGGCCGTGGCTTCGTAGATTACCTGGGTGCCGAGTCCGAGCCGCTGGTCGACGCTAAAGCCCGCTTCTTCAAGCTCCGCCGCCAGCAGTCCGGCCATGATGTGCTGCTCGGTGAATCCCTTGCCGCCAACTACGTAGTCCACTTGCGCTTCAGGCAGCAGACTCCACGCGGATATGCCGGCGCCCAGCAATATCGCACCGGTAACAGCGGCAAATACCTGGCGGTAGCGGCCGGCGATCTCCGCGTTATTGCGGTTTTCCGCGAGCCACTGGATGCCGCCGATAATGGCGTCGAGAACTACCGCCATGACTGCGGCGGCGATGCTGCCCACGGTTACCGCGACAAGGTTGCGCGTCTGCAGACCGGTAAAAATGTAATTGCCGAGGCTGGTGGCGCCGACCAGGGTGGACAAAGTGGCCAATCCCACCGTCCATACGGCGGCGGTGCGGATTCCGGCGATGATCATGGGTAGCGCCAGCGGCAGGCGCACGCGCAGCAGAATCTGGGTCCGCGACATGCCGATGCCGCGGGCGGCTTCGACCACATCCTCGGCGACGGTTTCCAGCCCGGTAACGGTATTGCGCACGATCGGCAACATGCTGTAAAGCAACAGGGCGATCAGCGCCGGCAGCAGGCCGATGCGCCCGCCGAGAGCGGCGACGGTCAAGGCCAGGATGGCGAGGCTGGGAATGGTCTGCAAAATGCTGACGGAAATCAGCAGCGGACGTTTCAGCGCCGGCTGCTGATTGGCGAGGATGCCGAGCGGCACGCTGACCGCGATGCCCAGACTCAGGGCGAAAAGGGTCAACAGCAAATGCCCTTCCAGGTATGCCGGCAGCAGCAGCAATTGTTCGCGCAGATTATCGCTGATCATGTCCGGGCGCTCTCCTGCCGGATCAGTCGATCGAGCCGAACCGCCTCCTGCCGCGGCATTTCCACCATTTCGCTGACATATTCGTGTTCCGACTCCTTCAGCAATTCATGGGGCGTGCCGACTTGCAGTACTTCTCCGTCCTTCATTACCGCGATGCGATCCGCGAGCAGCAGGGCTTCCATCATGTCGTGGGTGACGATGATTACCGTCAGGCCGAGCGTTTGCTGGATTGTCTTGAATTCATCCCGGAGCTGGCTCCGGGTTACCGGATCGAGGGCGCCGAACGGTTCATCCATCAGCATTACATCGGGAGACGCCGCGAGGGCGCGCGCTACGCCGACCCGTTGCTGTTGCCCGCCGGACAATTGTCCCGGATTGCGTTCGCCGTATTCGTTCGCCGTATTCGTTCGCCGGCAGACCGACGAGTTCGAGCGCCTCGCGGCAACGGCGGCCGGTCTTATCATCGTTCCATTGCAGCAGCCGCGGCACGGCCGCGACGTTTTGCATGACGGTATAGTGGGGAAACAAACCGATGCCTTGAAAGACATAGCCGATATTGCGGCGCAAGACCTGGGGATCGCGTTCCATGACATCGCGGCCGCCGACCAGAACCTGCCCCTCGTCAGGTTCTTCGAGCCGATTGATCATCTTGAGAGTGGTGGTCTTGCCGCAGCCGGATTCGCCGATCAGGCCGAGCAGTTCGCCTTTTTCGATCTTCAGACTGACACCGGCGACCGCGAAGGTCGCGCCCTTGTCATAGCTCTTGCTAACGTTCCTTAATTCAATCATCAGGGGCCGCGGCGGCTACCGGCCCATCTGGAAAAGTGGTGATGCTATCAGATTCTCCGTTGCAGTTTCGAGCATCCGCCGCGCCGCCGGCGAGTGGGACTACTGGCAATCCCCATTCCGCGCATCCTCTTGCTCCTGGTATTCCGAAAGCGCCTCGATATCGAAGCGGCGGCCGAGAGCGCTGATGTCGTCGAAACTGATGTTGCCGGCGATATTCGCGAGCACCATTTCGCCATCATCGGAAACGATCATAACGGCAATGCCGTACACGATGTCGTCATCCTCGGAAACGCGCAGGAATATGTCGACCTGGTCGTCGTCTTCGCGGATCCGGACCACCCGCTCCCAGCCCTCTCTGTCGAGATCCGCGGCGATGCCGTCCATATTGTCCGCCACTTGCCGCACGTTGCCGCCGATGTCCTCATAGACATGCAGGCGCACGTTCAGCAGCCGCGAGACGAAATTGACCGCTTCCTCGTCGTCTACCGGAATAGTCTCGGTGATAAGCCGGAGCAAAGGCTCCCGCAAGGTGACCTCGACTACCGGTTCGGTGTTTACCAGGCCGCGCAATCCGGAGAAATCCACATATCCCGGATGGTTATCCGCGGCCGCGGCAATGGCGCACCAGGCGGTCAGGGCGCCGATCGTAATGATTTGCTGTATCGGTTTCATTGTTTCACTCCTTGCTGAGTTGAAGCGCTGGCGTCAGATCGGATCATTCGCGCCGGGGGCGGTCGCGCCGCCGTCTGGCTGGCCGATCGACAACGCCGGCAAGCTGAGTACCGGCAGGCTGACCATCCTGTCGCCAAGCCGGGACCGCATGGATACGGTAATTTCATTCAAAGTCTGGATTGTGGTGTTCAAATCTTCGATCGCCACCACCAGTTCTTCGCGCGTGTATTGATCCTCCAGCGCAACCTGCTGCTCCGCCGGCGAGGGCGCGTCGAGTTGCAACCAGACCGCAACCGCCGCAAACGCGGCGAAGGCCGGAACCGCCAATCGCAGCCAGGGGCCGGCGGCGAGCGCTCGAACCCGGTCGGACAGCGAAACAGGCTCTTGCGCTGCCTGCTGGAACACTTTGGCCAGCAATGCCGGCGGCAGTTCCGGCCCAGGCATGTCCAACATGGCGTCGCGCATCGAACGCGCGAGCAGATATTCACTGGCGCAGTCCGGGCAGGATCGGATATGGTCGAGCGCCGGCCGCTGCTGATTCGGATCGAGCTCGTTGTCGAGCAGACCGTCGATCTGCAATTGAACGATGCCGCATTCTGTGCTGTTACTCTTGCTCATAATTTCCTACCTGCTGTTTTCGGCTCGCGCCGTCTACAATGATTCTCTGAATAATTCCATCCATGAAATTATTTGTTGCCGCAAAACGAGCGTTGTTTGGTTTTGCTTACGAGTTCAATGGTTAGCGCCATCGAACTCGGCGACGCCTCCGTGCGCCGCGCCGAAGTTCTGAATTAGTCAGAGCTTCCGCAGTGAAACCAGATTCTCCTCTCCTGTTCCGCGCATTTCGGCGAACGCGTGGCGCAAGCCTTTATCTTCACGCAGTTTGCGTCTGCCCCGGTGTAAATACACCTTTACCTGGCTTTCGCTCAATTCCAGCGCGCCTTGTATGTCCGCGTAACTCATTCCCTGGATATCGCGCATGATCAGTAACGAGCGGAACGGCTCATCGAGCGCCTGGATCGATTCGAGTAGCATTTCCCGCAGCCGTTCGCGATCCCGGGCCTCGCCTTGACCTTCCGTTGCGGCCTGCGCTTCCGGCTCGATGCGGTCATCAAACCGGGAATCCGCCAGTTGCCGCTTGCGGATATGATCCACTACCGCGTTGCGCGTCACACGCATCAGCCAGGCCATGATCTTCTCCGGGTCGACCGTTCGCCAGTGTCTCCACAGCTTGATCAGCACCTCCTGGGTGACGTCGTCCGCGTCCTGTTTGCTGCGCAAGCTATAACAGGCAAAGGCGTAGACCTTCTGTCCGTACTGTTCCACCGCTCGCCTGTAGTCGGAATTCATGTTCCCGCCGGCGGCCGTCCGCGCCGCTGCCATCTTGGTCCGCTATCGCGGATCATATGTGCCGATAGACGAAATTGCGCGGCAAAGGTTACCCCGAAGTGGCCCGATACTGCATCCGAACCGCTTGACCGGCGCCGGCCCCGCGGTGGAGTACGCGGTTTTTGCGAATAACGCTGACCGCGTGATAGAGTCGAGAATCGCCAAGCCACTCGGCGTCGAGGCTCGCCCAGGAACAGGAGGAAAGTAATGAAACTGATTGTCGCGATCGTCAAGCCATTCAAATCAGATGACGTACGGGAAGCAGTGTCCGAACTCGGTGTCAGTGGTATGACGCTTACCGAAGTGAAGGGCTTCGGGCGTCAAAAAGGCCATACCGAACTCTATCGCGGCGCCGAATATGTGATCGACTTTTTGCCCAAGGTAAGACTTGAGATAGCCGTCGAAGATAATCTTGCCGACCAAGTCGTGGAAGCCATTTGCCAGGCGGCCATCACGGGCAAGATCGGTGACGGCAAGATTTTCGTCAGCGATCTGGAACAAACCATTCGAATTCGCACCGGTGAAACCGGTAACGACGCATTGTAGGTATCCAAATCATGAAATCGAAATCCTTGCCTGCCATCAGTCCTGCCGCGCTGGCGCTGGCCTTGGCGCTGTTTCCCGGTCTGGCGCTGGCCCAGAACGGCCTGAACGGCGCCAATACTTCCTGGATTCTGACCTCAACCGCCCTCGTACTGTTCATGACCTTGCCGGGCCTGTCACTGTTCTATGCTGGACTGGTACGCGCCAAGAACGTCCTGTCGGTGCTGATGCAATGTTTCTCCATTGCTGTCGTCATTTCCATCGTCTGGCTGCTGGTCGGCTACAGCATCGCCTTCGGTCCGTCCGAATCCGCCTGGTGGGGCGGCCTCGGCAAGGCCTTCTTCAGCGGAGTCGGCGTGGATTCGCTTGCCGGGGATATCCCAGAAACCGTTTTCGCCGCGTTCCAGATGACATTCGCCATCATCACCCCGGCGCTGATCGTCGGCGCTTTCGTCGAACGCATCAAATTTTGTTCCATGCTTGCCTTTACCGTGTTGTGGGCTCTGCTGGTGTACTTTCCGGTGGCCAACTGGGTCTGGGGCGGCGGCTGGCTAGGCCAGATGGGGCTGATCGATTTCGCCGGCGGCACGGTAGTGCATCTGACGGCCGGCGTGGCGGCGCTGGTGCTGGCGCTCGAACTCGGCAAGCGTGACGGTTTCCTCACTTCTTCGGTAGTGCCGCATAACCTGACCATGAGCTTTACCGGCGCCGCCATGTTGTGGGTGGGCTGGTTCGGCTTCAATGCCGGCAGCGCGCTGGCCGCCGACGGCGCCGCGGGCATGGCGCTATATGTCACGCATACCTCCGCCGCGGCGGGTGCGCTGACCTGGATGGCGCTGGACTGGTTCAAGTTCGGCAAGGCCAGCGGCCTTGGGGCGATCACCGGCATGGTGGCGGGCCTGGCGACGATCACTCCCGCGGCTGGTTCGGTCGGCCCAATGGGCGGCCTGCTATTGGGACTGATCGGCGGCGTGATCTGCTATTTCGTCACCATCTACATGAAGCAGCGCCTGAAAATAGACGACTCCCTTGATGTATTCCCGGTGCATGGCATCGGCGGCCTGACCGGTACGCTGCTCGCCGCGGTGCTGGTGTCCGGCGGCCTGGGCGTGTTCAGCGGCGCCGGCATGCCCGATGGCATGACCATGGGTTCCCAGTTCGTCGTCCAGCTTATCGGCGTGGTCTCGATCGGTCTCTATACCGGTGTCCTGACCTGGATCATCGTCAAGATCGTCTCGGCGGTCATGGGGCTGCGCATCAGCGCCGACGAGGAACAGGTCGGACTCGACATCACCGAGCACGACGAGAAAGGTTATTCGATGTAGGTTAAGGGAGGTGAGGTCCGGTCGGCGAAGCCGACAAAAAGCTCAGCTTTTTGAGGGCCGAGCGGCTTGCCAGGAATGGCAAGCCCGGGGGTTGGAGAAATCACAAAAGTCGCGCCAAGGACGGCATGCGCAATCTAATAGGTATAGGTGAATTCCACACCGTAAAGACGTGGCACGGTGGTAGTTGCATTGTGGCGGAAGAATTCAGCTTCTCCCTGGCGCAGGATCTGCAGATTTGCTACCTCATTGAAGACATTATTGACAAAACCGCTGACCACCCAGTTGCTGTTCGATGAAGTCCATGTGGCTCGCAGGTCTGTGCGACTGTAAGCTTCAGCCTTCTCCGCCTCAGACTGAAAGGGCGAAAAATAGACTTCATCAGTCCAGCTATAGATACCGAACAGTTCAACTTGAGAACCGCCGGAGAGCGGGAGCAGATAGCCGCCCCAGAGAGTCGTCTTTCCTTCCGGCACCTGCAAGAGTTGATTCCCTTTGATGTCCTGAGTCAGGGTTTCGAACTCCGGGTACAGGGAACCCGGCACATCGACATTACTGGCGTCACTGATCAACAAGGTCTCTGTGTATTCACTGGGCGTGAAACTGAAATTGCCACCGAGAGTAAGATAGTCGTTCACCAACCAGATTGCCTCTGATTCGACGCCAAAAACCCTGGCTCCGGGAGCTTCAAGCACCGAAGTGGTGGTTCCGCCGATCGATGTTACTTCGGTGCCGACCGTATGGATGTTGTCGTAGTCGTAAAGATAAAACGATCCGTTTATCCGCAAAGTATTATTGAGAAAATCGGTCTTGTAGCCAATCTCGTAGGCGACCAACTCTTCGGGATCATAGGTCGGTGTGTTGCTGAAGAAAACCAGATTATATCCACCGGAGCGATAACCCGAAGTCGCGGAAAAATAAACCAGTGCCGAATCGGTTACATTCCAATCGAGATTGACACGTCCGGTGGTTTTTCTATCGGTTCTGATAAACGGCCGGTACACACTCAAAGCGAAGGGAATGCCTCCGTTGGTTACCTTTTCGGTCGGAACGATCAAATTGCCATCGGCATCCGCCACCAGGCCGCCATTGACGCGATTGACCGCGGCCAGGCCACCGTATAGCGCGAGGAATGAGTTGGCGCCGGTTTCCGAGTAGCGAAACAGATTTTCCTCCGCCGCTACCTGATCTTCCGCGTAACGCACACCAAGGGTCAGAGAAAAAGTATCGTTAATGTCCCATACTCCCTGGGTATATGCGGCGAAGGCTTCCCGTTTCGTCTGTGTAGTGTAGCGTAGAGCAAATCCGTAGCAGACGTTGCCGGACCGTTCGTCACGTTCAGGGCGGGATTCGTGCCGTCGTCGCCATACCAGGCAGAGGTTTGCAAATTATTGCCGCCACCGTTGCGCTGGCAGGTATCGGCCGGGCTTGCCACGTTACAGGAATCCTTGGCGCTGAACAGATTTACCATTGGCGCGCCCCCGAATGCCAGAGTGGATGCGCTGATGCCGGCAAGGCTCGGGGCGCCAATGAGGGCCGCGGCCCCCGGGCTCAAGGCCGTGTTGTCTTCATAGGGGTTGGTCATTCGCGCTTCACCCACGGCAGAATAAAAATCGCCGCGTTGATCGATGGTCGCATCGTAAACAAAGTAACCGGAGGTGATGGATACGGACTCGCCAATGTCGTAAAAGGCCTGAATCTCGTGCGAGGTATAGTCGGCTTCGTGATTTACGTAAAACTGACGGTCATGGAACATGCTCGCCGTATTGTCGTCATCGGTGGTGCGTTTATAAGTGAGCTTGTTGAATCCCCACAGGTACTTGAGTTCTAGCCGGTCATTGACATCCCAGGATGCGCTGAGCTGTGTACCCTGTTGTTCAAAGACTTCCCTGTTCAATCCATTTGTTGCCGCACATAGATCGTCCCCATCTATTTCCCCCGGGAAAACGCATGCATTGTATCTTGCCGCGGATGCGGGAGAAGTGTTATTGAATCCGTCCAGGGACGCCGCCGCGTTCTGAAAACCGTCAAAGTCTCCGAAGTCTATTCCAGGGCGGTTGCGCTGAGCCTGATCGATACTACCGGTGGTGGGGTTGACGAAAGTCAATATTGGCTGGCTCTGGTCGTACCAGTCGTTGCTATCGTAGTTAGCCATGTCGGTGTTATCGGTATTGATAAAGCGAAACCCAGGCACCAGTGAATCAGTATTGCGATACGGATTTCCGTCTTCGTTCAACACCACTAGCCCGCCACCATTGGCGCCGCCGAATGAGCGATCGATCGTCATGAAATTCTGTCGTACATTAACCTCTACAGCATCGCTTGGCGTCCACCTGAACTGGCCGGCTACATTTTCAGTGCCAAGGCCGTCGATATTTTCGCCACTTCCAATATCCTCCACGATGCCATCGCGGTCGCGGAGACTGAAATTCACGCGAGCAGACAGTGTGTCTTCGATCAGGGGAGTGTTAACCATCCCATACCATTCGTTTGTACCGAAATTTCCCAGAACGGATTTGAATGAATAATCCAGTTCTTCTTCAGGCGGTTTGTAAAGCACATTGATGGCGCCGCCTACGGCGTTACGACCATATAGCGTGCCCTGAGGCCCACGCAATATTTCAATTCTCTCTACATCCCAGAACGTGGCGGCAGTGGCTGTTAACAAATCCTCTGAATAAATGCCGTTCATATATGTGGCGACACCAGGATCACCCCCGAGGGCCCGAAAATTTCGACCTACGCCTCGAATGGTTGAATCGTAGGGTTGAATGGTTGTTGCCGGTATGAAGTTTTGCAAATCTTCCTGATTTCGAATTCCAAAATCGTCAAGTGACTCAGCGGTAAGTGCGGTAATCGATATGGATGTGTCTTGAATCGATGCTTCCCTGCGCTCCGCGGTCACCATCACTTCTTCAATTTGCCTGACGCCATCGTCCTGAGCGAACACCGCCAGTGGTGCGCAAGCCGCATAAAATAGCGCCACTGCGCCCATAAGCGCGCCAATTTTCCTCGCAGGAAATTTCATTTCCATCTCCCCCGTTCCCAAAAAATATGCTTCCTGATCTTTGATTGATCCGCAAGCAATCGTGAAGTCCAGCATAGTGGTGCCGCGAACAACTGTCAAAAGAGTTTTTGACGCCTGAACCTGGGAGCGACCTGGTCAACATTTCATTAGAAACTACCTGTTCTCCAGCAACTGGTAGATGCGGTTGATTGCCCTTGGGTCGGCGCCTGGGCCCTGGATTTGGGGGAAGTTGTCGGCGTGAGCGGTCATGTCGATTGTGGCCGCTGCCTCTTCCATCGGGATTCCCTCTGCATACATTTCGGCGACCGCGGGCCAGAAGTCGTTCAGATAAGCCTGAAAATTGTCGATCATCTCGCGCGAACGCATTACCGGGCCGTGGCCGGGCAGCCAGATGTCGAAGTCGAGGTTCTTGAGTCCGTCGAGCGCGGCCGGCCATTCGTCGACATGGCCATCGCCCATGTAGGCAAGTCCGGGCAGCATCATGTCTCCGGTGAATACAATTTTTTCCTGGGGCAGGAAGATCACCACGTCACCGCCGGTATGGGCGCGGCCGAAGTGGTGTAGCTGGATTTCCCGGCTGCCGTCGGCCACTGCCTGAAACAAGGTCATCTTGCGCTCGAGAGTGATATTAGGCGGAGTGGGCACGACTTCCTGAATCGCATCCATGTAATCGCTTTGCACCCGGTGCCGCTGTTCCAGTTCGGCCCGCCGGCGCGGATCGTTCTCGTTCGCGGCCTGTTCCGCAAGCTGCGCGACCATGGTGGGCACGGGATCGGAAAAACTGCGGAAAGTGTTCTCTTCCAGCACGTTGCCGAGGTCGCCGTTGAGCTTGGCGCGGGTGAATTCGTGACCGATGATTTCGACGCCTTCGGGAAAAGCCTGGTTGCCGTGGGCATGGTCGAAATGATAGTGACTGTTGACGAGATAGCGCACCGGCTTGTCGGTGACCGCGGGGATAGAGTCGATCAGCGCGCGGGCGGCGGCGGGGGTTACATGGGAATCGACCACGAGAGAATCGAATTCACCAACCAGCACCATCGCATTGCTCATGGTATGCACCGCGCCGGTGCCGGACACGTGCCAAACGCCTTCGGCGACTTCCTCGAAACGATGGGTGTCCGATTCCACCACCCGTTCCTGGGCGTTAAGTTGTCCGGCGGCAAGGGCCGCGAGCAGCAGGCTTAGATAGCGCATTCCACGTAGCGTCGTTTTCATCGGTACTCCCCGTTGGTAAAGACTGGATGCCTGCCGGCAACATTAGCCCAGGAGCTGGTATGTGTAAAGCGTGGAGAATTTTCGCCGGAAGTTGGCGAATTTAACCTCTCGCGTTGCGCAAAAACACCGAATTGTCAAGTCAACAGGTTGATTTTGCGAAGAAAAACAGAACTGGCAAGCAAATTGCACCGTACTGGCTGAAGACACAAACCGGAGCGGGAAATGATCAAGATGCGAAACCACAATGCCAGACTGTTTCTCGGCGTGTTGCTCGCGGCCGCCATGTTTAGCTACGTGCATTTCCAGATGGGCGCCACCGCCGGCGCCGAAGCAGCCTCGCGGGCCCCCGCCGAGACTGCCGTGCTGCGAGGCTGATGCGCGCCTAGCGCTTGATGTATGCGGCGGTTTTTGCCTGTTCGCGCAGCAGATATTTCTGCACCTTACCGGTGGAAGTCTTTTTGATCGGCCCCCAAACGACTTTCTTCGGCATTTTGAAACCGGCGAGTTCCGAGCGGCAATAGGCGACGAATTCCTGCTCGGTCATTTCTTCGCCGTCTTTCAGGCAAACGAAGGCGCAGGGGACTTCGCCCCATTTTTCATCGGGCGCGGCCACGATCGCGGCTTCGAGAATTTTCGGATGGCGAAACATTACCGATTCCAGTTCCAGCGACGAAATGTTCTCGCCGCCGGAGATAATGATGTCCTTCGCGCGGTCCTTGATCTGGCAGTAACCGTCCTCGTACCACACCGCGAGATCGCCGGAATGGAACCAGCCGCCGTTGAACGAAGCCTCGGTGGTGCGCGGGTTTTTCAGATAGCCCTTCATTACCAGATTGCCGCGCATGAAGATCTCGCCCATGGTTTTGCCGTCTTTCGGCGCCGGTTCCATCGTTTCCGGGTCGGCCACCATGAGTTCGTCCTGCAGCGGCGCGCGCACTCCCTGACGCGCGAGCATTTCCGCGCGTCCGTAGACGTCGAGTTCGGCCCATTCTTCCTGTGGTTCACAAACCACGCAGGGGCCGTAGGTTTCGGTCAGGCCATAGGCGTGAACCACTTCGAATCCCATGTTTTCCATGCCGGCTATGACCGCGGCCGGCGGCGCGGCGCCGGCGGTCATGGCGCTGACCTTGTGGCCGATGCCCTGACGCAATTCCTCGCGGGCGTTGATCAGCGTATTGAGTACTACCGGCGCACCGCAGAAATGGCTGACCTTGTGGCGTTTGATGGCGTCGAACATGGCTTCGTCCCTGACATGGCGCAGACAGACGTTTACCCCGGCGACCACCGCCAGGCTCCAGGGGAAGCACCAGCCGTTGCAATGGAACATGGGCAGCGTCCAGAGATAGACCGGATGCGCGGTCATTTTCCAGCACAGCACATTGGAAACCGCGTTCAGATAGGCGCCGCGATGATGGAACACGACGCCCTTGGGATCGCCGGTGGTGCCCGAGGTGTAATTGAGTGTGATCGCCTGCCATTCGTCCTCTATCTGGAAGCAGCGATAGTTCGGATCGCCGGTCTGGATGAACTTTTCGTAATCCTGCTCGCCGAGCAGTTCGCCGCCTTCGAAATAGGGGTCGTCGATATCGATTACGAGAATTTCCTGTTCCACGAGTTCCAGCGCCGCCTTGATGGTGGCGCTATGCTCCCGGTCAGTGAACAGTACCCTGGTTTCGGCGTGCCCGAGGATGAAGGCGATAGCCTTGGCGTCCAGTCGCGTGTTCAACGCGTTCAACACGGCGCCGATCATGGGCACGCCAAAATGCGCTTCGAAAGTTTCCGGCGTATTGGCGCCCATGAAGGAGACCGTATCGCCCTTGCCGATACCGATTCGCGCGAGAGCCGAGGCCAGCAGGCAGCAGCGGGAATAGGTTTGCGACCAGGTATGGCGCGTATCGCCATGAATGATCGAAGTCCGGTCCGGATACACGCTGGCGCAGCGCTCGATGAAGCTCAATGGCGTCAGGTGCGCGAAATTGGCGGCATTGCGATCGAGCGACCGCTCGTAAATATTGTGGTTGTTCATAGGTTCCGAGTTCCTTGAATGGTCCGGCCTGACCGATGGTTTACATGAAGTCCATGTCCCCCGCGGTCAACCACCACGCCCCATGGGGAAGCGTCGAATCCGGGCCGGGATTCCAGGCGTTAAAGGGTATCTCAATCCCCAATTTCTTCTCAACGCGATCCTGCCAACAAAGGCGCTCCACCCAGGCATTGGTGAGCCACATCCTCAGCGCCCCGGGTTCCTCGCGGGAATCGGCACGGGAATCAAGCCAGCGCCGCAACGCCGCGATGACATCGTTCATGCGCGCAAGTGGCGCCACGCAATCCATCAGCAGCCATTGTTCCTCGTGACGCTTGAGTACGGCCACGGCAAAGGCTTCACTTTCGTGCGTCAACAACAAGGGGATATAAGCGCCCGCGTTCGGATGTTGAAAATAGCGGTAGTTCAGATAGTCGCCATGCCGCTTGCCGATCACGCCAGCGCCGAAGTCCTTTCGCATGACCCGCCATAGTTCGTCGACCGATTTCCTGTGCCGCGGATTTTGCAATTGCAGCGCCTCTGCCCGGATATCCGAGTCGGGTTCGGGAAAATCGCTGAACGCAAGTTCGACATAGTCATCGACCTTGCCGTATAGCCCGAGCCTGACCGCGGTTTTCATGACGGGCTTGTTGGGAAAGCCAAAGCCGAGCACGTGGTCGACGGTGTAGCCGATTTCGCGCTCGAACAAGGTCGCGGTCATATGAAAATACAGGCTGTTGTGGCCGTATTGCTTGCGCATCGCCGGCTTGACCATGACGTCGCAGCCCTGGAAGGCCAATTGGTCCGCGCCGAAATAGTCAATCTCTCGTGCGACGCCGCCGTAATGAGCGATTACCGGTCCGCCGGGCTCGGTCCGGGCCACGATGCAAGTACCCTTCCCCGCGCCGTATTTCCAGCGCCATAGCGCCGGGTCGAATTTCGTCCCGAAACTCTCCTCGAAGATTCCGGCAACTTCTTCGGGTTCGAAAGATTCGATGTCGCCCAGCGCCAGCTCGCTCCAGGGGCCGCCGGCCGCGCTATCGAGCTCGAACACAAAACACTCGAAGCGGTGATGTCCGGCGTCGAACTCCGCGGCTAACGCGTCGAGCTCGCGCGCAAGCTCGCGGACCTTGCCAGCCGATGCCCTGTCGCGGCTTCCAGTTATGCTGGTAAGCAACGAACGCAACCAGTTGGCCGGAGGCGGCATGGCTTGATGTAAGCGCTCGGCAAGCAGCGCCTGCGCGTCCGCGAGGGACTGCCGCGCGTTGTCGGTCCAGTCGATCGCTTCCAGTTTGCAAAAACCCAGCCGCGACGCGAGTTGCAGCAGGGAATATTCGGTCGGCAGGCTGGATTTCATGATCGACTCGACGTCGCGCAGATATTCACCGGCCAATATGAGTTTGCCTCGATCTTTGAGCAATCCGCGCGCCTGACATAGTTGCTGCATCTGTTCCTTATGGTGCATGGTTCCCGCGACAAGTATGCAGTCCCAGTCCGCTTTCGCGCCTTCCACCTCACGACTTGCCGCAGTTCTCAGCACCTTCGATCCCGGCGCTGTCCAATGATTCAGCAGATCTTCAAACGCTTGCTCACTGTCATTCTCCCCCTTGCGCAGATACTCGGGACCATCCGTTTTTCGGGCGCGGCGAGAAGCGGCGGCGGGCGAGCGCATCAAGCGCCGCAGAAGATTCCCGGATTCCCCGGTCAATCCAAAAGTCATGAGTTACCAGCAAAGCAGATCAAGGCGAGGCAATATAGCTTGCGAGGCGATTTTTTCCTAGTTCGGCCAGTCTTGTCCTGCCAGAATCATGGGTGTCCCATCATCTTCTCGTGGATGTCCCATCGTCTTCCATGGGTGTCCCATTATCTTCTCGTGGATGTTCCATCGTCTCCCATGGGTGTCCCATCGTCTCCACTCGTGGGTGTCCCATCGTCTGCCATCGTCTTGAGCCCTCGTCTCCGTCTTGGTGTTTCATCCTGGATATCCCAACGTCTTGCCGGCCAGTTCCAATCACTGCCGCCCGCTCTCCTTGCCGCTATCGGATCCAGGTTCGTCCATATCACGATTTGGCGGCGAACCGGCCCATCGCGCTCCGGACGGAGCGCAGCCGATCGAGACAAGGTAAACTATTCGGATGCGTCAGCTATCCGGTTTCAACAAGCTCGCGGCTTCGCTGATTCCCGTACAAGCGGGCGGCAGCAGTCTGACCCGACAGGGTTTGCAGCGATTGCTGCTGTTACGGGCATTTGTTACCGGCGCCAGTTGCATCGGCCTGTTCGTCCTGCGGTTCTTTTCCGAGTTGCCGATTCCAGCCGTATTCATCGCTAGTCTGGTCGTGGCGATCATGGTTTCCATCCTGCTTGGTTACTGGCGTCTGCGGCTGAGCCGGCCCATCGGCAATACCGAGCTGTTCCTGCACATTCTGGCAGATGCGATCTTCCTGGTATTGCTGCTGCTTTATACCGGCGGCGTCGGCAATCCGCTGATTTCCTATCTGCTGGTGCTGCTCGCGGTAACCGCCACCTTGCTGCCGCGAAGCTATGTGCACTTCTTCGCCATCGGCAGCATTGTCATTTACACGTTTTTCCTGCTGCTCGACCTCTCCTTGGAACAGGACATGATGGGCATGACCGGCAGCGCCCAGTCCATGTTCGAACTGCATCTGGTCGGCATGTGGGTAATTTTCGTCGTCAGCGCGATCCTGATTACGGTTTTCATCAGCGCCATGGCCACGGCCGTGCGCGAACGCGAACTGCATCTCGCCGAAGCGCGCGAAAACGAGATGCGCAACGAACAGCTCGTCGCCATCGGCACACTTGCCGCCGGCACCGCCCACGCGCTCGGCACGCCGCTTTCCACCATGTCGGTCATCCTCGATGATCTGGATGACATTGACGATGCGAACAAGCTCGAAGGCAAGGCGGTCAAGCAGGACATCGGCCTGTTGCGCGATCAGGTCAGCCGCTGCAAGCATTCCATCAACCAGTTGATCCGCTACTACCACAAGGACGATCCCGGCGCCCATGAGCAACTCAATCTCGAACGCTTCGTCGCGGATATCCAGGATTACATCGTCAACGTCCATCCCGCGGCAACAATCGAATACAAAATGGAAGCCGAGCCTGACACTCCCCTGAACGTCGAACCCAGCCTGCGTCACGCGGTGATCAATATCATCGAGAACGGCATCAAGGCCGCGCGGGAAAAAGTCGATGTCAGCTATGGCCTGAATCGGGAGGATCCGGGATATCTCCTGATCAGCGTTGCCGACGACGGCCCGGGAATTCCGGAGGAAGTGCTTGAGCGCATCGGAGAACCGTTCGTTTCGCGGCGCAAGGACAGCATGGGACTCGGCATCTTCCTCGCCAACGCCGCCCTGCGCCGGGCCGGCGGCAGCATCGAAATGTTCAACCGGCAAGCCGGCGGCGCAATGACACTGATCCGCCTGCCGTTGTCTGGAGCGGCCCGAACATGAACGAAGATCGGCTGCTATTGGTGGAAGACGACGAGGCCTTTGCCTGGGCCGCGGGCCGGGCGTTGGGCCGCAGGGGCTATGAAGTGTTCCACGCCAATGAGTTCGAACAGGCGCGGAAACTCGTCGAGGAAAAAGAATTCGACTATGCCGTGCTAGATCTGAATCTCGGCAACCGCACATCGCTCGACCTGATTCTGCCTTTGCGCGAGCGGAATCCCGAAATGCGCATCCTGATGCTTACCGGCTATGCGAGCATTGCCACGGCGGTGCGCGCGATCAAGCTCGGCGCGGACAATTATCTCGCCAAACCGGCGGATACCGACCAAATATTGACCGCGTTGCTAACCGATTCGGATGCGGACGCCGAGTTGCAACCCATGTCGGTGCGCCGGCTGGAATGGGAACATATCCAGAACGTGCTGGAACAGAACAGCGGTAACATCTCCGCTACGGCCCGCCAACTCAACATGCATCGCCGCACCTTGCAGCGTAAACTCCAGAAGCGGCCGGTTCAGCGTTAATTTGTTGCCTGAACCGCAACTTATAACGATGGATTCCGCGAGTGCGCGCGGAATGACGACTTGTTACCACTGACTGCGCGTGGAATGACAACTTATCATCACTGTCATTCTGCGCGAAGCGAAGCGTAGTCGCAGAATCTGGTTGGAGGAATGCCATGACTCACGAAAAAATTCTCGCTGCCGCGGGCCTAGGAGCCGCTGAATTGACCGGCGGCGCGCTGACCGTGCGATCGCCCATCGACGGCGCCGAGGTTGCCCGCGTACGGGAAACAGAACCTGCCAAAATTCCGGCGATCACTGCCAGCGCCCGAAGCGCTTTTTTGGCCTGGCGCGAGGTTCCCGCGCCCAGGCGCGGCGAACTCGTGCGCCTGCTCGGGGAGGAATTGCGCGCCGGCAAGGAACGGCTGGGCGCGGTAGTGACGCTTGAAGCCGGCAAGATCATTTACGAGGGTCTTGGCGAAGTGCAGGAAATGATCGACATCTGCGACTTCGCCGTCGGCCTTTCCCGCCAGTTGTACGGCAAATCCATCGCTTCCGAACGCCCCGGCCACAGGATGACCGAAAGCTGGCATCCGCTCGGGCCCTGCGGCGTCATCACGGCATTCAATTTTCCGGTAGCGGTATGGTCCTGGAATGCCGCGCTGGCGTTGGTTTGCGGCAATCCCGTAATCTGGAAACCATCGGAAAATGCGCCCTTGACCGCGATGGCGACGATGAAAATTCTGCGGCGTGCGATCGAGAGATTCGGCAGCGACGCCCCCGAGGGGCTGGCGCAACTCGTCATCGGCGATGCGAAAGTCGGCGACGCGCTGGTGGCGTCCCGGGACGTGCCGATCATTTCGGCGACCGGCTCGACCCGCATGGGCGCTGTGGTCGGGCCGAAAGTTCTGTCTCGATTCGGCCGGCCGATTCTCGAACTCGGCGGCAACAACGCAATGATCGTCGCCCCGTCCGCCGATCTCGCCCTGGCCGTGCGAGCGATCGTCTTTTCGGCCGTGGGAACCGCGGGGCAACGTTGCACTTCGCTGCGGCGGCTGATCGTACACCGATCGATCAAGGACGAACTTGTCGCTCAGGTCGCGAAGGCATATTCAGGGCTGAAGGTAGGCGACCCGCGAGATGCGGGCGTACTGGTCGGCCCGCTGATCGATGAGCGGGCCCGGGACAGCATGATGGCGGCCCTCGCCAGGGCCCGCGGCGAAGGCGGCAAGGTGATCGGCGGCGAGACGGTAAGCGCGGGCGTGCCTGCCGGCGGCGCTTATGTGAGCCCGGCCATTGTCGAAATGCCGGCGCAGACCGAAATAGTGCGAACCGAAACCTTTGCGCCGATCCTCTACGTCATGGAGTACGAGACCCTCAATGAGGCCATCGCCATGCATAACGATGTGCCCCAGGGACTTTCCTCCTGCATTTTCACGCTCGACGTGCGCGAGGCCGAGTCTTTCCTGTCCGCCACCGGCTCCGATTGCGGCATCGCCAATGTCAACATCGGCCCGTCCGGGGCGGAAATCGGCGGCGCTTTCGGCGGCGAAAAGGAAACCGGCGGCGGCCGCGAATCGGGCTCGGACGCATGGCAAGGATACATGCGCCGCCAGACTTGTACGGTGAACTATTCGACTACGCTGCCGCTGGCCCAGGGCGTGAAATTCGACGTGTGAGGTTCAAACGACAGACGAGTCATACCCGTAAGATCAGCGCCGGACCAGGCTTGCCCGGGTCAGATGAAGTCCGCCGTCCACGATCAGGGTCTGGCCGGTGATCGCTGGCGAGCCGGTAATGAATTGAAGGATTGCTTCCGCGACGGATTCCGCGGTCGCGGTTTGGTGCAGTGGTGTATTTTTCAATTGCCGGTCGAGTGTTGCCTCATAAGCCTTGTCGCCTAAACCCTTGCGCAGCCAATCCCCCTGGATGAAGCCCGGACAGATCGTGTTTACGCGTATCTTCGGCCCAAGCGCACGGGCCAACGACAGACCCATGGTCACGAGCGCACCCTTGGAAGCGGCATAGGCGATGCTGCTGCCGATGCCGTCGATGCCGGCGGTCGAGGCCACATTGACGACGTTACCGCCTTTATCTTGCGATTCCATCGCAGATCTGACCGCCCGAATCATCTGGTAAGGACCGATCAGATTGACACCATATATGTTCTGGAAATCCTCGCCGTCAAGGCCATCGAGATCGTCATGGGCGACAAATTTGGTCGCGCCCGCATTGTTAACGAGGATATCGATCCGCCCCCAGCGCTCGCGCGCCGTCTCGGCCATTGCCACGCATGCCGCGTCATCGGCCACCGAGCCGCCGAAAACCAGAGCGTCCACTCCAGTGGCGCGGCACTCCTCCGCCACTGCCTCCCCGCCGCCCGAATTCGAGTTGTAGTTCACCAGCACATTGCAGCCTAGCGAGGCCAGCAGCTTCGCCGTGGCAGCCCCGACTCCGCTGCTCGAACCGGTCACGATGGCGGCTTTGTCTTGCAGATTTTTCATAGTCCAGTCCCCTGCCCTAACCGATATCAGCGTTCATTCGCGCCGGATGATATACGGAATTCCAACGCTCGTCCTTGCCCCAACTTGCGCTTTCGCGCCTGATCGACGTAGGGTCGGCAAGGCTTTACAACTCACCGAGATATTGCGCGTAGTACAGGGGCCAGACCAGGTTCGGACCGTCATCGGGCCACTTGCCGGCCTTTCCCGATAGGATGACCGTATGCTCGGGCGCATAGCGCTCGACGTAGGCGCGGAGGCTTCGGGCCTTGGTCCTGGAACCGCTCTTGACTTCCACCGGGATAATCTCGCCGTTCCGGCATCTGTGCAGGAACTCGATTTCACTGCGTCCCTCCGCCCAGGACCAGGTCGGATTTTGCACTCGCGAGCGCAATTCGTTCTGGACGAAATTTTCCGCGATGAATCCCTTGTATGACGCGGCCTGGGCGCGCTGATCCGAATACTCCATATTGAGCATATGGCCGAGCAGGCCGATGTCGAACAGAAAAAGCTTGAAAATATTGTCCTTGGTCAGCGCCTCCAGCGGCGCCACCGGCCGGCAGTCCACCGGAAAGCATTTCGAGGCCAGTTTTGCCTGCACCAGCCAGTTTATCGGGCCTCGCAGTTCCTGATAGCGACTCTTGTTCTCGACGACGCCCTTGAAAACGAAGCGTTTCACTGAATCATCCATGACCTTGGCCAACTGACCGGGAATGTTCCGAAAGACGGCCTCGATATGCCCCGCATTCAGTTTTCCGCCGTATTTGCCGAAATCCCGCTGGTAGCCGGCAAACAGATCCCGGTGAATTTTCTTTACCAGTTCGCTTCTTTCAAACGGCGAACCTTCGCTGTTGAACCAGGCTTGTACCGCTTCCGGCAATCCACCCACGAAATAGTAGTCAAGCAGCAACGACCACAGCTCTCCATGTATCGTTTGCCCCCTGTGCCGTTCCTTGAAGGCTTCGTGCAGCAGCCGGTTCTCCGACGCCATGACGAACTCCTCGAAACACATCGGGAACAATTCCAGGAGTTCCACCTTGCCTACCGGAAACGAGCCCAGCAGCCCGATGTTCGAGCCGGTAGCGCAGATATAGGCGTGCGGCATGCGTTCGGCGAAGTATTTCAGCGAGTCAATGGCTTGCTGACATTCGCCGACTTCATCGAAAAGGATGAGATCGGTGTCGAGGCTGATTTTCCTCCCGCGCGCAATTTCGAGATTGGCTATGATCCGATCCGGCTCCAACCCATCGTCGAAGATGCCCGCGATGTTCGGCTCGGCGAGGAAATCCACCAAGTGTACCGCCGGGAAATTCCTTTTTCCGAAAATGCGCTCCACAAGCCAGGTTTTGCCGACCTGGCGGGCGCCGTCCAGCAGCAGCGGTTTACGCTGTTTCCGATTCTTCCAGTCGAGAAGTTGTTCTGTCGCGAGCCGTTCCATCTTGCGCCCTCGTGATTGGCCCTTCGGAGCAAGTATAGATGAGAACGACCTTTCTTACACTTTTATGGTTATAAAAATGTGGTTTCTCCACACTTTTATGGACATAAAAATGTGCTGGCAGGCTTTTTGCGATTCTTCCGAGCTCGGCAAGAAACGAATTGGCAGGTGATCCATCGGTGGTTACAATACGTAACAACTCATTTAACGCGCAATCGCATCGTCGCGTTGGACATTAGGTTACACTTCCGGCTTGCAAAGATTTTTGCGGCATACGCTGGCCGAGCGGTAACCAAATGCCCGCCGGAATCGTTCCCGTATTGACGGGCAAAGTTGCAAATCCTCCGGCGCCACGACACGGGATCAGATAAAGTGAGGTTCGAGTGAAGAAACAACAGATCGTGGCAGTCCTGTTACTACTCGCCCTCTGTGTCTGGCTGTTCGTTCCGCGCCCGGCTGAAAGCGTCGACGAAGACGAACTGGCCGGCGCGGCTGCGGTTACGCCGATCGTGGCCCTGGCCGAAAACGCGCCCGCCGGAGACGCAACCGATGTCGCCTTCGTTCGCGCCAACCGTATTTCGCCCCAGGTATATACATCGACGGTACGCGTGCGCGGGCGCACCGAGGCCTATCGTATCGTCGAAGTTCGCGCCGAACAGGCCGGACGCATCGTCAGCAATCCCGTTCCCCGCGGCGCGCGCGTCAACGAAGGCGATGTCTTGTGCGAAATCGCCGTCGACACGCGGCAAACCGACCTTGAAGAGACGGTCGCCCGCCGCGAGCAGGCCGAGTTCGAATACGAGGCCGCGCTCGACCTGCAGCGCCGCGATCTGCAATCGGACGTCGCGGTAGCGCAATACCGGGCCGCGCTCGAGTCCGCCAAAGCCGCGGTCGCACGGGCGGAACTCGCGCTCGAAAAAATCAGGATCGTCGCGCCTTTCGACGGCATCGTCGAGACGCGCACGGTCGAGATCGGCGATCTGCTCAATGTCGGCACCGTTTGCGCCTCCGTGCTCGACGACGATCCCATGCTGCTCGTCGGACTCGTTCCGGAACAGGATGTGGGCCGCATCGAGATCGGCGCCGAAGTCAGCGGCGAACTCGTCAGCGGCGAAACCATCACCGGTCAGGTCATCTATCTGGCGCGCTCGGCGGACCCGTCCTCCCGCAGTTATCGCATCGAAGTCGAAGTCGATCCCGGCCAACTCGCGGTACGTTCAGGCATTACCACCGAAATGCAGGTCAGCGCCTCGCGCATCAGCGCCCACATGATTCCCCCATCCGCCTTGACCCTTGACGATTTCGGCCTGCTCGGGGTCAAGATCATCAACGAACGCGATATCGTCGAATTCCGCGTTGTGGAAATCGTCGGCGATAACACCGATTTGCTCAATCCGGGCGTATGGGTGATCGGCCTTGAGGGTGAAGCGAACCTGATCACCGTCGGCCAGGAGATCGTCTTTCCGGGCCAGACTGTCACCACCGCGGTTACCCGGCTCTGAGCGCAAGCGGAACGGAATCATGAAATACATCGATGCAGCCGTCGCCAGATCGCGCACCACGCTGACCGCATTCGCGGCGATCATGCTTACCGGGTTCGCCTGCTATCTGGCGATTCCCGTGGAATTGAACCCGGATGTGCAGGTTCCGATCATCGTCACCACGGTCATACACGAAGGCATTTCGCCGGAAGATTCCGAACGTCTGATTGCAAAGCCGGTGGAAGTCGAACTCAAGGCGCTCGACGGCATCACCGAGTACACCACGTTCTCAAGCGAGAACGCGGCTACCGTCGTGGCCGAGTTCGACATCGACATGGATTCACAGGCCGCGCTCAACGAACTGCGCGAGGCCATCGACCGCGCCAAGGTCTGGTTTCCGCCGGATACTGAAGAACCGATCATCCAGGAAGTGTCCGCGGCCGGCGTGCCGGCGGTGAACATCGTCATTACCGGCGATGGCGTACCCGAACGGACGCTGTTGCGCATTGCCGAGGAATTGCAGAGCCGCATCGAAATTCTGCCCGAAGTGCTGGAAGCCCAGATGGTCGGCAACCGGGAAGAATTGATGGAAGCCATCATCGACCCGAACAAGCTGGAGACCTACGGTTTTCCCAGCACGATCATCGGCCAGGCAGTACTCGGCAACAACCGCCTGATCCCGGCGGGTCAGGTCGACACCGGCAGCGGCAGTTTCTCGATCAAGGTGCCGGGCCTGATCGAGGACCCGAATGACCTGTTCGACCTGCCGCTGGTATCCAATGATCTCGGCGTGCTTACCGTGGGCGATGTTGCCAGCGTACGGCGTACATTCAAGGACGCCACCCGCTTCTCTTACGCCAACGGCTTGCAGTCGATCTCGCTCAACGTAATGAAACGCAAGGGGGC
Source organism: uncultured Pseudohongiella sp. (assembly GCA_951812715.1). Classification (GTDB taxonomy): domain Bacteria; phylum Pseudomonadota; class Gammaproteobacteria; order Pseudomonadales; family Pseudohongiellaceae; genus UBA9145. Next base: position 721,884 of record OX638323.1, read on the forward strand.
GAACCTGGTCGAGGCGATGGCAGCGATCGACGAGGTGGTCGAAGAAATCCGGCCCCAGTTGCCGCCGGCGGTGACGGTCGCCTACATCAACAATACCGCTCCGCTCGTGCTCGAGCAGAACATGGGACTGCAAGGCAACATGGCAACGGCCATGGCGCTGGTGCTGATCGTGGTGATTGCCGCGGTCGGCGTCCGCTCGGGATTGCTCGTGACCCTGGCCGTTCCGTTCTCGTTTTTCTTCGCCTTCATCATCATCACCCTTATGGGATTCACCTATAATTTCATGGTGATATTCGGACTGCTGCTCGGACTCGGCATGCTAATCGACGGGGCCATCGTGCTCGTGGAATTCGCCGACCGCAAGATGGCCGAGGGTTTGAACAGCCGCGAGGCGTACAAGGCCGCCGTGGAACGCATGTTCTGGCCGATCACGGCATCGACGGCAACGACGCTGGCGGCTTTCCTGCCGATCATGTTCTGGCCCGGCGTGTCCGGCCAGTTCATGAGTTATCTGCCGATCACAGTGTTCGCGGTGCTGATCGGGTCGCTGTTCTACGCCTTGCTGTTCGCACCGGCCATCGGCGCCCTGATAGGAAGATCGAGCGACGCCGACAAGAAGTACCTGCGCGCGCTGGAGTCGGGCGACCCGAGCGAGACCGGTGGCGTCACCGCCCTGTACGCGAAACTGCTCGGCTTGGCCGTGCGCTTCCCGGCCACCGTATTCGTAATCAGCATCGTTACGCTGTTTACCATCGTGGGTTCCTATCTCAACTTCGGCCGAGGCGTGGAGTTTTTCACCGAAACCGAGCCCAATCAGACTACGGTCCAGGTATTTGCCCGGGGCAATTACTCGCCGGCGGAATTACGCGACATCATGCTCGAAGTCGAAGACCGGCTTCGCGAGGTCGGCTATTTCAAGGGTATCGTTACCCAGTCCGGCGCCGGCATGCAGATGGGAGGCCCCCAACAGACCGCATCCGATCTCATCGGCTCGATCTATATCGAGATGACCGACCGCCGGGACCGTGACGTCAACGGCATCGAGCTGGAAAATCTCTATCGTGAGGCGATTACCGATTTGCCCGGCGCCCGCGCCGAAGTCGTGCCGATCGAAAATGGCCCACCTGTTGGCAAGGAAATCCAGCTCGAATTCTCCGGCGAAGATCTTGACCTGCTGTTCCTGGAAGCCCGGCGCGTTCGCACTTACATGGAAAATGTCATGACCGGCCTGATCGACATCGACGACACCGCGCCGGTGCCTGGCATCGAATGGGAAATCACCGTGGATCGCGCCCAGGCGGCCATCATGGGCGCCAGCATGGCGGAAATCGGTTCCGCCATCCAGATGATGACCAACGGCGTTTTCATGGGCGTGTATCGTCCCGACGATAGCGAAGAGGAAGTCGATATCCGTCTGCGTTATCCGCGGGAATACCGGGGACTTGACCAGATCGACTCCATCCGTATCGCCACGGTAAACGGGCCGGTGCCCGTCAGCAGTTTCATTACTCGCGAACCCAAGCCCAAGGTCAGTTCGATCCAGCGAGTGAACGGCAATCGCGTGGTTTATGTGCGCGCCAATCCCGCTCCGGGGATCGTGGCGGACAACAAGGTGCAGGAACTCGAGGCCTGGCTTGCGGACAATCCGACCGTGGCGGGAGTGGACTACCAATTCCGAGGCGCCAATGAAGAGCAGGCCGAATCTGCTGCCTTCCTGACCCAGGCCTTCTCCCTGGCGATGGCGTTGATGGCGATTCTGCTCATTACCCAGTTCAACAGCTTCTACCAGTCCTTGCTGATCCTCTCATCGATCCTGTTGTCGACTTCGGGCGTCCTGCTCGGGCTGCTGATCACCGGCCAGACTTTCAGCGTGATTCTGACGGGCATCGGCATCGTCGCGCTGGCGGGCATCATCGTCAACAACAATATCGTGCTGATCGATACCTTCAATGTCCTGCGCCGAACCCACCAGGAATGGTCGCTGCGCGAAGTGATCGTGCATACCGGCATACAGCGCCTGCGGCCGGTATTCCTGACCACTTTCACCACCGGATTCGGTCTGCTGCCATTGGCGATGCATGTTTCGGTGGATCTGATCGGCGCCGAGATCGAAGTTGGCGGTCCGATCACGTCGCAATGGGTTGCCCTGGCTTCGGCCATCGTATTCGGCTTGTCGTTCGCCACTATCCTGACCCTGATCGTAACCCCGGCGATGCTCGCTCTCCCGGACAGCCTGCGCCAAATGCGCGACGGCCTGCTACGCCGGATAATCCCAGGCAAACTCCGTTATGAGGGAATGGCCTTCGGCGCGGCCGACGAAGCGAAACTTCCGGGACACGAATGGCTCGCCAAGGTGAAAGCAAGCGATTGCGAAGCGCCGGCTTCGGGCGCGGACCGAACGCCGTCGAGCTATGCTCGGTGACCGGGCCGGCGAGACTGGAGGTCGGCGAAACCAATATGTCGCCGCGCCATGGATGGCATGACAGATTTCTTAAAATACCACTCAAGCCAATGGGAAAATGCCGTTTGGCTCAGCCGGCGAAGCAAAGCTTCCGAGGCGCCAACGGCTCGCCAAGGATGAGAGCAAACATTTGCGAAGCGCCAGCTTCCTGCGCGGACCGAATGCCGCCGAGCCATGCTCGACGGCCGGGCCGGCGAGACTGGAGGTCGGCGAAACCAATGTCGCCGCGCCATGGCCGGCATGAACGAATTCAACGGATTCCGCTCTAGCAATCTAGCGGAGCACTCGGTGGCAAGAATGCGCCCGCCTAAGCGCAATCACTAGACGTTCCTTTGGAATTCAAGCTTGTATGCTTTCGTGGGACTATGTGAGAATCGCGTTTCGGACACTTCGGTAACATTCATGGGCCTTCTGCTCGCCTTCTTTTTCATCAGCCTCTGCTTCTCCTTTCTTTGCTCCATTCTGGAAGCCGTGCTGCTCAGCGTCACGCCGACCTATGTCGGCGTGCTCGAAAAGCAAGGGTCCCCGGTAGCGCGGGATCTCGCTGGATTCAAGGAAGATATCGACCGCCCGCTGGCGGCGATCCTGACCTTGAATACCATCGCGCATACAGTCGGCGCCATCGGCGTCGGCGCCCAGGCGACCAAGCTTTTCCCCAGCGCGGAAATCGTCCTGTTCGGATTTGCCATTGCGACCAACTGGGAAGCGATTATCGCGGTTATCATGACGTTGTCGATCCTGATCTTCTCGGAAGTCATCCCCAAGACCATCGGCGCCAACAACTGGGAAGCGCTGGCGCCCGCCGCCGCGCGCACGCTCAAGGCAATGCTGATCGTGCTTTGGCCGCTGGTCTGGCTGAGCCAATCCATCACCGGCAAGTTGAAAAAGGACAAGGATCGGCCGGTATTGAGCCGTACCGATCTGGCGGTCATGACCGATATCGGCACGGAGACCGGCGTACTCGAAGAGAGCGAACGCAAGATCATCCACAACCTGCTCGCTTTCCGCGGCATCCAGGCAGCCGATGTGATGACGCCGCGCATCGTCGTGGTGGCCGCCGGCGAAGATACGAAAATAAGGGAATTTCACGAAAGCCACGACGATTTGCCTTTCTCGCGAATTCCGGTTTACCAGGGCAAGAACGATAACGTTACCGGTTACGTATTAAGGGATGAAGTGCTGCTCAAGCTTGTGGACGAGCACAATGAATTGATATTGAAGGATTTGCGCCGGGACATTATCGCCGTTCACAAGACCGCGACCGTGCCCGACCTGCTCGATACGTTTATTGCCAAGAAGGAGCATATGGCCGTGGTGGTGGACGAATTCGGCGCCATGGAAGGCATCCTGACCATGGAAGACATCATCGAAACCCTGCTTGGCCTGGAAATCGTCGACGAATCAGACAATACCGAGGACATGCAGGCGCTGGCGCGCGGAAACTGGAAACGGCGCGCCCAAAAACTCGGCATCATTCCGGGTGAGCATCGCTCGGCGTAGCCGATCAAGAGCAAGGCTCTTGCCGGAGCGAAGGCCCCGCCAAAGGTCAGAACAAGCGTTTTCCATGCATCGGTATAGAGCAAAGTTCGAACGCCACCGGACTGCGTTCGGTGGCTGGACCGGTAGGGCTGGAGGCTGACGAGGCTAATAAATCCGCGCCTTAGGCGGCATGCGCCAAGCCGATCAAAGGCGCCTATTGTGATAAATTGTTACCGAAAAAGAATCCTTTCAGCCTCGTGCTAAGATAATTCCCAGTTCATCCGCTGTACGCCCCCCCGTATTCAGCGGATGAATAGCTGAAGGAGGGGCTCGTCAGTTTACTTTCTTTATCGTTCCCCCTAAACGAATGGAATAACTGGCGACGCTTCCCTTCAGCGCCCTTAACTTCTCACTCCAGACTCGAAAGCAGCCATTCCCTGCGCAACGCCTGCTGACTGCGCAGTTCGTTCCTGTTGCTGTCGGAATGCAAGATCAAATTCGCTTCGGCGACATGGATGCCTTCCCGCAGTCGGGCGATCTTGCCAACATCCGGGGCTCCCACGAGTCGGGCGAGTTGCAATCGCGCCTTGAGCAATTTGCGGGCTGACCGCAAGTGGGGGACGGCTCGACCATCGAGGTCCAGGCGAAAGGCGTCCACATGCCATCCCGTGACCTTTGCCAGACCCTGTTCCAGCCTCTCCGGGTCATCAGCATAAAGATTCTCATACAGGTGCAAAAGCAGCGCGAACAGATCATCGGCCCGCCGCCAGTTCTCTTGGGCGATCTCGCTGGCGATAAGGCTGTCGAGAATTTCGAGCTGGTTCTCGTGGTACAAGCCCAGGGTCATGCGTGAGGATTGCAGCGCTTCCCGCAAGATGGGAATTGCCTGCTCATGATCCGCCTGTTCCTGCAGGAAACGCGCCCGCGCGAGCATGCCGTCCGCTTGGCCGGCCTGGGGCGACAGGCCGCTGCTACTCGACCGGTCAGTCTGGGACAGGCTTTCAGTGGAGATAAACGCCATAGCGGCGACTACCAGCCAACTTGCCGCAACAGACTTGGATACGGGTGTTTTCCAACGGCGTGAGCGGAGCATGATAAGGACCTCCAATGCAAAAAGGTCTTCGCTTGAATATCGCTCAAATACCGTGTTTTTTCAAGGCGAATGGGTGTTTCTTTTCACCAGCATTACAGTTATGTGACAATATTTATCGTAACTTATTGTTATATTGAGGCTAAAAAAATATTGCACCATTTTGGTGCTATCTGTAGGTCCGATTGGCCAAAACCGATTCCGCCAGCAGAAGCAGCATGGTAAGGCCCAGAATCCACCACCAGACACGTTGTGGCCGTTCGAGTTCCTCTACCAGTTCCGCCATCTGCGCTTCCCTCGACCGCACGATATCGGTGTCGGGATTGATGATGGCGTCAGTCAGGGCCGCCGCGGCCACGCGCGCGAGGTTCGATTCGGTAGCATCGGTGTTGACGGCAAAATTCTGTTCGGCGCCGTCAATCTGGGCGCGGATGATTCCCGGCATATCCGCTTCCACGACAAAATTCCCGCCACCGAATTCCAGTGCTTGCCCGTTCGGTCCTTGTGCGGCGGCAACCGCTCCGGAGCCGTTCAGGTCCAAGGAAAAACGATCTCCCACCTGGTACGAGCGTTGCTTGAACTGCGGCTGCGCGAGATGACGCAAGGTTTCATGAATGAACGGGAGAAACAGCCCCTGCAGCGGCAGATTGTTCCATTCAAGGTCCATGCTTGACGCGAACAGCAGCACCTTGCCTTCGCCAAAATCCTGTTCCACCAGCGCCGGCATGGCATTGTCGAATTGCATCAGTACATCGGCGTCCGCGTTGGGCGCGAGGCGCCAGTGATCCTGAAACCGCGCCGACCAATCGGTGTCCAGTGAGCGGAACACCGGATGCCGGCGATCGTAATCGGCGATAACGAGATAATCGCCGGCGTCCGCCAGGTCGGAGCTTGTCAGCGTGGCGGGACTGATTCCGGCAAATTGCCGGTTGAACAATTCCGGGGCGACCTGGTCGCCGGGCGCGATCAGCAAGGCGCCGCCTCCGCCTACGTACTCGGCAAGGTCATTGGCCTGGCTGTCACTGAGATTGCCTACGTTCAGCAGCACTGTCACGTCGTTCCGCGCGAGCGCCGCCGCGCTCAGTGCAGCCGGCTCGAGCGCCTGCAAGCGAAACGGCGATTCGCCCGAACCGCCGACCGCCAGACTGAACCAGTGGCCCTCGTCCTCGAACCATTGGCTTGAGGCTTCGCCATTGACCAGCAGAATGCGGATGCCGGGTAGCACATCGACGGTGAAATTCCAGGAATTGTCGACGTTGAAATTATCTCCGGCGAGTTGAATGCGGCCAATATGACTGCCTTGCTCGGGAAACCGGGCATTGAAAGCAACCACGCGTTCCGAGCGATCATCAAGTTCTACCGATTGGCTGTCCACGACTTCGCCGTTCAGTAGCAGGCTGACATCGGCGCGTTCCCGGAACACGGCGCCGGTGGAACGGATCCGGGCCAGAATCTGTTGTTCCAGTTCGTCTTCGAGCAATTGCTCCGGAGATCGAACATCGGTTAGGGCAAGATTTACCGATTCGGGCATGCCGACGTCGATACCGCTGAATCGGATGCCCGGCGCCAGCTTCCAACCTTCCTCGAAGCTCGCCATGCCGGCTTCCTGAAAATCGGAAATCAGATGCAGCGCGCGATTCTCGAAGCGGGAAGACTCGAGCAACTGGTTGGCCAGACGCAACGCCGGCATGTAGCTGGTGGCGCCGTAGCCAGGCTCCGTTTCCCGCAGTAGCGCGCGCACGCTGTCAAGATCGGTATTGAACTCGCGCACCATGCCGACGCTTTCATCGAAGGTGACCAGAGCCACTTCATCACCGGCATCAAGATCGTCGATCAGATCAAGCGCCTCGTTTCTGGCGTCCTCGAATACATCCTCATAGCGCATGCTCATCGAGACATCGAGCAGCAGCACCGCCGATCTCGGATCGGAATCGAGCAGCCGCGCCACCGACTGATTGATCAGTGGCCGGGCAAAGGCAAATACCAGCAAAGCAATCAGGCCGGCGCGCAAGGCCAGCAGCAGCAACTGCCGCAATTGCTGAAACAACACCAGTTTGCGTGAGGTTTTCTTGAGAAAGCGTACGGTGCTGAACAGCAGTTTGGGCGGCTTTTCCCGGCGGATGAGATGGATCGCCACGGGAATCGCCGCGGCGAACAGGCCGAGTAGAAACAGGGGCGACAGAAAGATCATCAGAAGCTCCTGGCCCGCCGCATCATGTAGGCCGACAGCGCCTGGTCGAGCGGCTGCGCGGTATCCATCAGGCAATAGTCAACTCCGCTGCCCTGACACTTCTTGCGGCAATAGTCCAGAAACTCGTTCACGTGCCGCAAATAGGATTCGCGAATTGCAACCGGCGAAGTAATGAAGCTTTCGCTGTTTTCCATGTCGATGAATTCGGTCGCTTCGGTGAATGGAAACTCGAGTTCGGCGTGATCCATGATCTGGAACGCGATGACGTCATGACCCATGGCGCGCAGATTCCGCAAGGTGCGGATCACGCGTTTCTCGTCATCGAGCAGGTCGGTAATCAGCACCACGAAGCTCTTCTTGCGCAATGACATGGCGAGATCGGTAAGCGGTTTGACCACGTCGGTGCCGGCGCCGTTCTCCACCTTCGCCAGTGTGCGCAATATGCGCATCAAGTGCATCTGCCGGCATTTGGCCGGAATGAATTCGCGAATCTCCTCGTCAAACACGATCAGGCCCACGGCGTCCCGCTGGCGCATGATGAAATAGGACAGCGCCGAGGCCAGGGTGACGCCATATTGCAACTTGGTGAAAGCGCCGGTTCCATAGGCCATCGAGGCGCTGCAATCGAGCAGAATGACACAGCGGACATTGGTTTCGTCTTCGTATTGCTTGACATAGAATTTCTCGCTGCGCGCATAGAGCCGCCAGTCGACATGGCGCATGTCGTCGCCGGGATAGTAGTGACGGTAGTCGTTGAATTCGACGCTGAAGCCCCGGGCGGGGCTCTTGTGCAACCCGGACAGAAAACCCTCCACCGCCACCCGGGCGCGCATTTCCAGATTGGAAAGTCCCGCCAGAACGGATGGATCGAGAAAATTGAGGGATTCCGGCATGGCGCCTAATCCTCGAGGTCGGCCGCCGGGGCCGGCACCGCCTCGAGCAACATCGAGGTGACCTTGTCGGTGGTCACCCGTTCCGCTTCGGCATGGAAATTGAGCAAAATCCGGTGCCGCATGATCGACGCCGCCAATGCGCGCACATCGCCATAGGAAACGTTGAAACGGCCGGCAAGCAGAGCTCGCACCTTGCCCGCCAGGATGAGGTTCTGCGAGGCGCGGATGCCGGCGCCCCAGCTTACCCAGTCCTTGATGAATTGCGGCGAGGATTGCGAATGCGGCCGAGAGGCGTGCACCAGGCGCACCGCGTAGCGAATAACCGCTTCCGCCGCCGGCACCTTCCGGGCGATTCGTTGAAAATCGAGAATGTCCTCGGCGCCGAGCGGATGCGCCAGAGGATTGTCATAAGTCTGCGTGGTCGTGCTGACCACGGTAATCTCGTCCGCTTCCGACAGATAGTCGAGTTCAATCTTGAACATGAACCGGTCGAGTTGAGCCTCCGGCAAGGGATACGTGCCTTCGAGTTCGATCGGATTCTGGGTCGCGAGCACGAAAAATGGCGCTTCCATCGAATGGGTCCTGCCCGCCGCGGTCACCTGGCGTTCCTCCATGGCTTCCAGCAGCGCTGACTGCGTCTTGGGTGGAGTGCGATTGATTTCGTCCGCGAGCAGGATATTGGTGAAGATCGGTCCAGCGACAAACTTGAGGTTGCGATGGCCTTCCACCTCTTCCACCACTTCGGAACCGACCACATCCGCGGGCATAAGATCCGGGGTGAACTGAATCCGGCTGAACTTGACTTGCAGAATGTCCGCCACGGTCTTGATCAGCAAGGTCTTGGCCAACCCCGGCACTCCGGTGACTAGACAATGTCCGCCGGCGAACAGGGCGATCAGCAACTCGTCGATGATTTCGTGCTGACCGATGATGACCTTGCGGATTTCCTCCACTATCTGCTCCCTGCCCTCCTGCATGCGCTTTACCAGGCTCAGGTCGTCCTGACTTTCCATTACCACCGCTTCTGCTTCTGACATGCCTTGTTTCCCGTTGTTGAAGAATGAACTGTTGCGGAATACCAATACCACAATCTCCGGGCGCTTTCCGCCGCTGACTGGCTACCGCTTGACGCCGCATGCGGTATTTGGCGCTGCGTTTGGGGTTTCGCCAATCCCCCGGCCTCGCCGGCCCAGCCACCGGGCAAAGCCCGACGACATTCGAGCCTTTGAAAGTTTCGCATTTGATCGGCTTCGCCGACCGATCCTTACCCCAACTAATGACTGAATGCGTAGATCAGGAAATTTATGCCGATCTTGTAGGCCTCGTTGGTATAACGTGTCGGATAGCCGGCGTAGAACGTGTGCTCCCAGCCGTCGCCGAGATCAGAATTGTAATTCGCCAGCAACATGATGCGTCCGTCGTCGTCGAGCACGGCGAAGATTTCCGGCGGATAGCCGGGATCGTCAAGGTTCATGTAGCCGCCGAAATCCCAGGTCACCATGCGTCCGGGTACCTGGGCCACTTCGTCAATATCGAAAAAGATATGGAAAATCTCGTGACTGGTGTCCAGTTTGACGACTTCCCGGTCAGGGAAAATCTTCGCGATTTCCATGTACATGTCGTCCAGGTGAGGCTGGCCCCAGAAGTCGTCGACCAGGACGAAGCCGCCCCGGAACATGAATTCGCGCAATACCTCGATCTCATCGGTCGAAAAATTCGGCCCACTGTAACGGGATCCGATCGGCACCCGCTTCCAGTTCATGTAAAGAAAGATATGTTCAAAGATGCGCGGGTCGGTCAATAGCAGATAGGTGTGATTGCGGGGATTGGTTTCGATATTGGTATAGCGTTGCACACCACGCAGGAAATTCTCGTCGGAATCCGGATAGTCGGTATCCCACCAGCCGCCGCGGCGGCGATAGGAGAAGCCGGCGCCGCCGTGATTGGTGTATTGACCTCGCACCCAGGTGAATTCGGTGATTTCGTCGCCATATATCGACGGGTCTTCCCGATCATCGAAGCGCAGGGATTGCGCCGGCGCCGGCGCCGCGGCGAACAGAAGCAGCGACGCGAATGCCAATGCAGCGGCGGCGCGCATGGCAGCGGTGGCAATCAGGGCAAAATCATTACCGGGGCGGCGACGGCTTGCCGTATGCTGGCGAATTGTCAGCGATGCGCGAGCGAGGCATGCTCCACTCGCACCGGGGCCATTCCCTGAATTATCGAGGCGCATGGAACGGCTCACGGAGGGGGCGTTGCAGCAAGCGATTGCAGCAAGACCTGCTGCGCGCGCAGGTAGCTCGGAGCGATTTCGAGCGCCCGCAGCACCTGCTGCTTCGCCGCCATGGGTTGCCCGTTGCGCAAATAGGCTTCGGCAAGTCTGGTCCTGGCCTCGACGGGGTCGCTAATCTCAAGTTGCAGCAGGATTTCGTATTCGATCAAGGCGAGCGCCGAATCGCCGCTTCGGTCGGCCAGCAGGGCGCGCAAGGCGTGTACTTCACTTTCGTAGGGGTCAACCTGCAGCGCCCGGTCGATGTAGTAATGGGCGCGCTCGAAATCTTCCAGCTCCAGCGCGGCCTCGGCCAGAACCAGAGCGGACCGATCGTCGTGCTGGACATTCTCCAACAATATCTCCAGCCATCTGTGCCGCTCTTCGCCGTTGCCTTCGCGATCATGGATCTGGGACAGAACCAGCGCCGGGCTCGGAAAGCCGGAATAGCTCGGCAGCAGCTCGTGGGCGGTTTCCAGCGACTGTTTCGCTGCAAAATAGCTTTCCTCCTTGAACAGCACGATGCCAAGTTGCAGGTGCGCCATGAAGTCGCGCGGGTTCTGCTCCAGCCGCGTGCGCATGTATTGCTTCAATGAGGCATTGTTATACAACTCGGAAAGGATCGCGCTGGAGTTTTCGCGGATGCCGTGGCCATGACCCTCGCCTTCGTCGGGCTGATCTTCCTGGTGCACATAGACATTGATTTCCGTCACGCGCCGCTGAATCCAGTTGCGAAAGCCGGCGTCGAACTGATTCATCGCTATGTCGAAAACGTCTCGAAAACGCTCGCTGTCATCCTTGATCAGGCCGTATTCCAAGACCAGTTCGCGCAGTTTTTCGAAACCGTAAGTCTGTTCGATATAGTCCACCACCAGATATGACTGGAAATAGGCGAAACCAAGGTCGGCATTGCTGCGCGCGCCGCTGAACGCCGCGTTCAGTTCCGTTATGGGCAGAAATTGGTCCTGCTGGGCCGCTCGCACGAGATCAAGCCCCTGGCGGCGGCCCCAATAGGACCGACCTTCCTGTTCTTCCCAAACCGAAATGCCTTCCGACAGCCACCGCGGTATGCGATTGCCGGTCATTTGCAAGGTGATGACGTGGGAGAACTCGTGCCAGACAATTTCCTGCCAGTTGGCGCTCAGGGTATCGGGTGAGATCAATGTGATCACCTTGCCGAAGCAGATGCCTACCAGTGGACCGATATCCGGCAATCCCACCGAGCGCACGGCAAAGTCCTGGGTGTTTTCAAATACCTCGATCAGGACCGGGTATTCGGGTTCGAAGTCCCACTTGGCCACCAGGGTGTCCCAGGCTTCCTCCAGCAGCGGCTCCAGGTAGGGCCAAAGGATATCCGCGTCGCGCGGCGACATGTGCACGAGAAAATGTTCGCTTTCCAGCGTCGCGTACTCATCCAGCGTATCGAACACGGTCAGCAGGTTTGACGACAGCGCGTTGAACGGATCGTTCTCGAAACCGATTTCCAGGTTGGCCCGGCCTTCGTCTTCCTCGCCGAGACGGATGAGATTGCTGCCGAGCAAGGTGTAACCGCGCCAATATCGCGGGTCCGCCGCGATCGCGGCGCGGGCGAATTCCACCGCTTCGGTGAAGCGATAATTGCTGCCGAAATGCTCGGCGACGTCCGCCAGGAAAACAGGGTTTTCAGGGCTGAAGGCTTCCACCTGGGCAGCGTGCGACTCGTAATCCGCCAGACGCTCTTCCATCGCCGCCTGGGAGGCCATGGCGCTAAGCACGCCGAGCGCTTCCGGATTCAGGTTCAGCGCGCGGGAAAAATGGCCGGCGGCGGCTTGCGCGCGGCCGGTGCGCTGCAACAGGCGGCCATAGACTTCCATCGCCGGAACGGAATTTGGATTGATCGCCAGCGCGCGCTGCAAGCTGCGTTCGTCGCCGGAGATTCGGGCCATGCCAACCAGCGCCGGCGTGTAGCGGCTGTTGATCTCCAATGCGTCCTGGTAGGACTGCTCCGCCTCGCCTTGGTTGTATTTTTCAAGAAACAGATTGCCCCACAGGAAATGGGCTTCCAGATTCCGCGGATCCGCCCGAGTCGCTTCCTGGAACAAACTGTTGGCGTCGTGGAAACGATCCAGCATCCAGCTCGCCAGGGCGACCATGGCTACATCCGGCGAACTGAACGCCAGACCGTTGTTATAGCGGTCAACGACCTCATCGAGCAGTGGCCGGCTTGCCGCCTTGCGGCCGGTAAATTGCAGCAGGCCGGCATATTGCGTCAGCGTGCGCACCGGTGCGCCTTGCACGCCAAGACCATCGATAACGGACTCCAGAATCGCCAGCGCCTCCGTGGACGCGCCGGTCATGCGCTTGACTTCGGCCAACTGGGTGCTGACGAGTGGAAAATCGGCGAAGGCATCGTCGATCAGATTCTCGCAGACGAGCATCGCTTCACGATAATTGCCCATGCTGGCGAGCGCCCGGCTGGCGCCGATCACGCCCGCTTGGCGATCCAGCCCGTCGGCCCGCTGGAATACTTCGGCGGCTGCCGCGTAGGCGCCGTTCCGCAACAGTTCCCCGCCGCGGTACAGCGGCGATTCGTTGCCGGCAAGCGGCTCGTCGACCTGGGCCAGCGCGGCGACCGGCAGCATCAGGACCATCGCCAGCAACATTTTCCCGCGCAGAGTTTTTTTCATGGGATTAGCTCATTGAATCTTGCCGTGACGCGCGCCAGTTCCACCAGCAATTCCTCCATCCGCAACCAGTAATCCTGCTCCAGATATTCGGCCTTGCGGCCGCGCAATATGAATACCGAGCGCTCAAGCTGTTGCATGCGGGTTTTCAATTGCAGGGCTTCGCCGCTCAAATTTTCGATTTCCGCCGCCACGGCATCGATAAAGGCGATTTCCGCCAGACTCCCATCCGCATCGTCCCTGCCGGGCCCGAGACTGAACATCGAATCCCCGTTATCGTCGAGTCCGGCGTGTTCCGACGCCAACCGCCCCTGATCCTCGTACCATTGCTCTACGTTGGCCTTGGCGTAATTGAAAGCTTCCAGCATGGATACCCGATTGTTCTTGTCGAGGTCGCCGGCGCGGCCTTCGAGCGCTTCGATGAAATAGCGCGAAAATACCGGATCGAATCGTTCCGACGGCGAGCGCGTGGCCGAGATCACTACCCGCCCTTCGTTCGACAAAAAGGTGGAGAAACCGTAACTGGCGCTGGTGGTATTGATCACGATCATATCCTGACGCGCGAACTGGTCGAGAATGTCACCAAACTCCGGGCCGGTGATATCGGGGCCGATGATGTTGAACTTGGCTTCCGCGCCCGCGCCGGAACCGTGCCCGATCAGATAGACGGTGATCTGGTCGCCTTCGCCCACCCGGGACAGCAAGGCGGCGAAGGCCGATTCAATGCCCTCGCGGTCGCTGACGCCATCAAGCCGATCGCCGGGATTGGGGCCGGCTGCGTCCGGGTCGTGCAGCAGCGTTATCGTGTCCGCGGAGTAGCCATAGTCGCTGATGAGGATGTCGTGCAGCGAATAACCCCACTGCCGGAACCTCGAGACACTGTCGGCTCCGACCGAAGGTCCGATCACGATCACCGCGTATTTGACCGACTCCGGCGCTTCGAGAAAGTAATCGCTTGCCAATGGCAGTTGCGCCCATGCAGGCCACACGGCCAGGGCCACCAGAAACAAAGCCGCTCGGGGCAGCCGCGCCCGCGCCGGCATCGCGGCGAAGACGCACGGCGGCAATGCGCGATACCGCGATTCACGGCCCATGCTCACGACAGCCCCCGCAGGCGGCGCGTCATCCAGTCCAGGCAAAGCAGGCCGATCAGCAAGGCCAGCAGCCAGGGCTCGTCCCACAAGTCGATCCGCACATCCCTGGAATAAGCATTGGGCGTGAATTCGATGGAATCGGGTAGCTCCGCGGCGTCGTTCAAATCGAAATAACTGCCCCCAGCCGCGGCCGCCATGCGGCCAAGCAGGCCGCGGTCCATGCCGGCGTTGTTGTACTCGCGCAAGGACGGCGTGACCACGATCGCCGCCTGTTTTTCGGATCCTTCCTCGCCGGCGGCGCTGGTTACATCGACCAGCAGGTCGAATACACCTTCCTGGTCCGCGGTGAACGAAGCACGGTAGACGCCGTCCTCATCGATATTCCATTCCATCGGCTCGTCCGTGACCTCGTCGAGGGGATTGATGGTCTGAATCCACAAGGTAGCGTCGTTGTCGGGTTCGTATTGCTCATCGAGCACCCGGGCGGTTACTTGCACTTCGTCGCCGATATTGTAGAACTCGCGATCGAATTCCAGCGTTACCCGGTCTGGCGCGGAAACCGCCAGCCAGCGCAGCATCTGGCGCCAAAGCGTTTCATGAGACTGGTTTTCCGAGTGCATCATCATCTGCCAGCGCCAGGTGCTGGCGGTGGTCAGCGCAATCACCCTGCCGCTGCCGTAACGCTGGGTGACAATTACCGGCAACGCCTGATTCTGAAATTGCAGGGATGGATGTTCCAGCAGCACTTCGGCGCCCGGTTTGATCCGGCCGGTGACATAAACGCCTTGCAGATCCGGCAATTGCGACCAGGCAAACAAATTGTCCGAGTCCTCGCCGGCCAACCGCAGCAGCGGTGAAAACTCGCCGTTTCGCGTCAGCCGGGGGCGGAACAGGCCGCCGGCGGGATGATCGCCGCGGCGAATGCCGCCACGCAATCGCGGCGGCAGAAAATTCTCCTCCACCAGGGTAACCGGAAGAATATCCACCAGCGGCGTACCGATGAATTCCTCATCGACCATGCCGCTTTTCAGCAGACCGCCGCCGCGTTCGGCGACGAATCCCTCAATCATCCGCAACTGATCGTTATTGAAGAATTCCCGTTCGATATCGCCGAGGATGATCGCTTCGTATTCATACAGCAAATCCTTGCTGCGCGGGAAGCCTGCGGCGAGTTCGGTCGGTGACTTGATGCCCTGGCGATAGTATTTTTCGGGACCGGTCTGCAAATAAGTCGCTAGCCGCAGGGATTCGTCGTCTTCCAGCGCCCGCCGGATGAACTTGTACTCATTGCGCGGATGCCCTTCGATATAAAGGATATCGAGTGGCGGTTTGTCGGCATTGTCCACCAGGAAACTGTAGAAATTGTTCTGCTCGATGATCTCGCCGGGTTGCACGTCAACCGTCAGATCGTAAACGATGCGTTCAGAGCGCGACGGCGTGACTTCGAGGCTGAAACGCTGGGAGACGCCTTCGGCGCCGAGGGTGACGACATCGCTGCTGACCGCGGTTTCCCCGTCCAGCACCGCGATTTCGACTTCCTGGCCGGAGTAGCCCTGATGACGCAAGGCCGCGGTCACGGTGAATACCGATCCTTCGAGCACCGTGCGGGCGGCGCTGACATCGACAATGCCGATATCCAGCGGAATATCCTCCTGTCCTACGCCAACGGTGAACACCGGAATCTGACGATTGCCGAATTCCTGGGCCGTGATCAGTGGATCGACGTTGCTGTTATCGGCGCCGTCGCTGACCAGCACGATGCCGCCCAGCGGCAGACCGTCCAGTTGGTCCGCCACGGCTTCCAGCGCCTGACCGACGGCGGAACCGGCGCCGGATGCGCCAAGATCGCCGTCGTCGCCGATCCGCCGGGTAGTCTGATCGAAGGCGAAAGTTCTGAGCTGGAAGGATTCGGCAAGCTCTTCCACCACGGGTCCGGCGAGAAATTCGGCCGCCGCCGCTTGCCGGCGGGTACGGCCGTCAACATCGGCGATGGACATGCTCTGGGAGTTATCGAGCACAACGGCGAGGTAGGTGTCCTGTGGCGAAACCTGGCGGGTATTCACCACCGGCCGCAGCAAACAGAACAGGATCAGCATGAGCACCGCCGAACGCAGGCCGATAAACCAGACCTTCCAGCCGGGCGACAACGGCCGCGTGGTTCGATAGTAGCTCAGCCAGACCGCGGCGACGATCAGCAATGCGAACAGGCCGAACAATTCAAGGCTGACGCCATAGGCAAAACTCAGCGTGCCCTGTTGTATCGCGGAAAGTAAAGTGGGCTCGGTTACTTGCATTCTCAGCGCGCCGTATCGTCCGAGCCTTGCTGTTCCGATAGTACGCGATAATATTCCTGCACCAGGTCGCGGTATTCGTCCGGTATGTCTTCCTCGATGGTCGCGTAAAGCCGCTCATTGATCTGCTCGAGTTCGGCCTGGGCGCGCAGCGCGCCTTCGAGTTCGATCACCGGCTCTAGCAAGGCTCTGAACAACTCCGGCTGATTCAGGAAGTCCTCGATATCCTGGCGGCTTATCTGCCGGGTCACCGAACGCGCATTGCCCCAGGGCAGATTGCCGCCATCGGTGCGGATTTCTCCCCCCGAACCGTAGCGGTCGGCGCCGAGTTGGCGCGAACCGCCACGCTGACCGCCCTGCTGGGCGCCACCCTGGGCATTGCCGCCCTGTTGCGCCTGCTGCTGCATCTGCTGGTTGATCCGCCGCGCCAACTGCCGGGCTTGCTGCAATTGCTCGCGCAATTCACCCACGTTCGGCATGCCCGGTCCCGGTTGATCGCCGTTTTCGTTGTAAGAAAGAATCTGTCGTTGCAGTTGTTCCAATTGTTCACGCAGTTCCTGGGCGTTGCTGGCGGCCTGCTGCAAGGGGTCGCCCGCGGCGCTGTCCGGATCGAGCGCCGCCAGACCGCGGGCAAATCCTTCGATCCGATCCTCCAGCGACTGTTCGATATCCACCGCGAGATTGACCATGCCGTTGCGCAGAATTCGGTTGCTGGTCTGCATCTCTTCGCGGATGGGACGCAGTTCGCGAGTCGCTTGCTGAGCCTGGGAGAGCAGGCGCTGATCCTCGTTGCCGCCGCGGGCGATCACCGCCCGCAACATATCCTCGATTTCCTCGACATCCCGCTGCTGGCGCTGCTGCGATTCAATCAGTTCCCCGAGGTCTTCGTCATCGCGCACCGACTGCCGGGTCTGACCCAGGCCGATCTCGCGGCTCGCCTCTTCCATGGCTTCGCGCAATTCGCGCTGCCGATCGAGTAGTTGCTGGCCGCGCTGGCCGAGATTGCGCGCCAACTGGTTGACCGAGCGATCGGCCTGCTCGCCGAGTTGCTCCTGCTGGCGGCGCAGGTTTTCCAGAGCTTTCTGGCTGCGCGCGGCGGCAATCGACGGCGAATCGCTCGCGGCCGCCTCCTGCATCTGCCTGGCCGCCTGTTGCAAGGCCGAAGTTTGCTGGGAATCGCTGCCCGCGCTTTGCCCGCCCTGCCCTTGCGCGGCGCCGGAACTTTGCTGGCCGCGGGACATCTGCCGCGCCAGTTGCCGCGCTTCCTGGCTCAATTGTTCCTGCTGGCGCATCAGCCGCTCAAGTTCGCGCCGCTTCTGCTCTTCGGTCAACTGCTCGGCGCGGCGGGCGAGATTGCGCTGGGCGCGGGTCAGCCCTTGCTGGCGCCGGGCCAGTTCCTCGAGTTTGTTCGCTTCTTGCTGCTGCTGGGCGCTCTGACCGCGGTTGTTGGGATTTTCATATCGGTTTTCAAGTTGCCCCAACTCCATTTCGAACAGTTCCCGCAGATCTTCGCGTTCCTGCCTGTCGGCGCCGCCGCCTCCGCCGCCTCCCTGCCGCATGCCGATTTCGGTGCGGTTGATGTTGGCCTCTGCCTTGAGTATGTATTGCAGCGCGGCCTGTTCGGGCCGCAAGGCGCTGGTAATCTGCAACAGATCAAGCTCCTCGGCGGCCAGGTTCATCTGGTCGATGGCCAGCGACAGGTTTGCCACCGCCTGATCGTAGGAATCGTCGGAAAAATTGAGCCGTTCCGCCAGCCGGTCGATGGACCTGCGCGCCCTGCTGGTGGCTTCCTTCTGGGATTCGGCGATGATTTCGGCGTCCGCGGCAAATTCTTCCGGCGACGCCCGGTCTTGCCGGTTTTTCAGCTTCCAGGTCGCGGCGATAATGTCTTTCTGGATGGTGACCAGCGCGCTGCTGTCGCCGCCCTGACCGCCGCCACCGCCACCGCCGCCACCCTGGCCACGGCGAAATTCCTGGTCGGTGGGAATCACTTGCAGGAAATAAATGTCGGATATGACCTCGCTGGGACCGTCAAGGCCGTTGTTGTCCGTCAGCGTCAGGTAGTAACTGACGAAGTCCCCGGGTTCGACCGCGAGATCCTCGAGATAGATCAATTGCTCTCCAGAGACGCTGCGCCCGCGGTCCGCGGGCAGAAAATCGACCACTACCTCGTCCGCGCCCACGACGCTGTAATTGAGATCGAATCTGGTGAGACCGTAATCGTCGCTGGCATCGACCTCAAGGATTACTTCTTCGAGGGGCATGACGTCCTGGTCGCGGCCGGGCCGCCGCAACGCGAGTTCGGGCGGCTGGTCGGCGATGGCCCTGATGTAATAGTCGAGAGGATCAAGGCTCGACAGGCCGGAGTGATCGGTGGCCTGAACCCGGTACACGCTATCCTGGCTGACCGTAAAAGCAATGCTGCCGACATTGCCGTCGACTTCCAGCGGCAAACCGGGCATGGGCTCGCCTGCCGCGGCCGGATCGAATTCGAGGCGCGCTTCGGCGATTGCCTTGTTGAAGGTCACGCTGACCGCGACTTCGGTACCGGCCGGCGCGACCAGATCGCCGCCATCCTCTTCGAACAAATCTTCCATGCCGGTGTAGTCGGGATAGTCGAAGGCCACATCGATCCGTTCGACTCGTGGCAAATCATAGACGCTGATCCGGTATTGCCGGGAATTGCGCGCGCCGCCCTGATTGAAGGTCACGTAGTAGACGGTATCCTCCCGCAGGCTCGGGACATAGTAACTGAACGAGGCGCTGTCGCTGCCGCGACCGTCCTGACTCATCGCCATATCGCGCCAGTTGACGTTGTCGTCCTGCAAGCGCAAGGTGACCGCCGCCGGGGCCGCTCCGGTCACTCGCGCCGCCACGGCGAGACCGTCGCCACGCTGCAATTCCACGTCTCCGGGCTCGATGACAATCTCGATATTCGGCGGCAATTCGCCGGCCGCCACGAGTTCGGCGGCGTCGAAGGGCCAGAGCAGACCGCTCAGGGAGTCCTTGAGCGATTCCGAAGACGACAGGGTCACGGTAACCACGAGCACGGCGGCCATGCCCGCGACGAATCCCAGCCAGGAGCGTCCCACCGGCGTAATGGCTTCCATTTCCCGCTGCTGGCGCACCATGTGCCGTTCCGCGTCCTGCCACAATTGGGCGATGAACTGCCGCGACACGCCGCGGCGGCCGAAGCGCAGTTCGTCCTCGGTGAATTCCAGCGAGGTCAGCAGCCGCTGTTCCAGATCGGGAATACGATCTTCGACATAATGCGCCAGACGGCTGAAAGTGGCGTGGCGGCGGCGCAACACGCCGAACAGCCGCCAGCATAGCAGCCCGATGCCCGCCAGCAGGATCGCCAGCAGCGGCAGCGTTGCCACCGGCCCCGGCTGCAGCCAGTTATATAGCAGGGAAAAGCCAAATATCAGCAACGCGCATACGGCAAAAAACAGACTGAGTTGGCGCACGACGAAAAAAGTGCCGCGGCGGCGGCGAAGTTCGTCAAGCGTGGCGCGCAAACTTTCGAAAGTGGGGTGTGTCATAAGGAGTCCGTCAATTGATTTTGCCGTTCAGTGACGTCCGTGCCCGCGGCGGATGAACAGTTCCGGCCAAGCTCAAATATCCCA
Organism: uncultured Pseudohongiella sp.; assembly: GCA_951812715.1. GTDB lineage: Bacteria > Pseudomonadota > Gammaproteobacteria > Pseudomonadales > Pseudohongiellaceae > UBA9145. Next base: position 741,941 of record OX638323.1, read on the forward strand.
CCATCCCCACAATGAATGCAAGCTCGGATCAGGCTAATTTCCCGTATGACGACGGAATTGCCGGCCGCCGGAACATGACTCCGGAGCAGGCCGGATCACGAACTTGAGCTGCCGCGGCGACGGATGCACGCCCGCGGCCAAAGTTGCGGCAAAGGCTAGCGGTCGCGGCGGTGGTATTCGGGATTGGGCATCATGTCGACGCCGGTCGCCACGCGGTTCGACATATTGAAAAACCCGGCGGTGTCCGCGATGTCGAAAATCTCGTCGTCGCTAAATCCCGCTTCGCGCAAGGCGGCGCGATCCCGATCGTCGACCAGGTTGGGGCTGACGGTAAGCTTGCAGGCGAAATCGAGCATGGCGCGGCGCCGCGCGGAGAGCTTGGCGACGCGATAATTGATGGCCAGCATCTCTCCCAATTCCGGGTCGCCGGACAGTTTCCGCACCGCCTGGCCATGAGCGACGACACAGTAGTAACAGTGATTGGCGGATGAGACGACAACGGCGATCATTTCACGTTCCAGCTTGCTCAAGCCACTCTCGCCCAGCATCAGCTCGTTATAGAACGAGACAAAATTCTTCAGCTTTTCCGGCCGTGAAGCATAGGCAAGCAGCACATTGGGCACCAGCCCGAGTTTTTCCTCGCAGACCGCGAAATATTTTTTCATGTCGTCGTCGAGTCGCGCTTCGAGTTGCTGCGCCGACGCCGTTTTCAGCGCCATGATGTGTGAAGGCTGCGGCATGGTAATTTTCCTCGCGGATCAGCCGGCGTTTGCCGGACAGCCCATTTCCATGGGACGGTAGTGATCGGAATCGGGAGGAAATACCCGAATCCGAAAATTTCTCAGGCCCCGCTCAAGCTCATCCAGATCGTCGTAAACACTGATATCGGACAAGGTGACCCGGGTCGGCCGCGGCAGCACGAATTTTCCCTCGCGGGCGTCCTGTAGCGCCCGCCGCGGCGAAAGCCAGCGAAAATCACTGATTTCGTCGTGATCGATCTTCACCGCGGCCTGACGATATACCGGACAGACAAAGAACCAGGTGGCGAACCGGCGCGGCAGGCCCGGCGGCGTGGTCCAATGGCCGACGTGTATCAACCGGTCTTCGTCGATTTCCAGACCGGTCTCTTCGTGAGTTTCGCGCAGGACCGCCTTGCGCGCGGCCGGGTACTCCCGCCCGGCGCCGGCTTTCTCGAAATCTTCAGCGTCGATACGGCCGCCGGGAAAAACCCAGTGGCCGCCATGAAAGACCAACCGGGCGTTCCGTTTCAGTAACAGCACTTCAATCCCGCCGCCGGAATCCGCCCGCCGCGCCAGCACCGCGGTCGCGGCCGGAACCGGTTCCTTAACCGGGGCGCTATTTTGCCGTTGCATGATTTTGCCTTGCGTACTGAACGTGTTTTTCCGGGTTGTCAGGCCGCGGCCTGGTCCGCCATCACCCGTTGGATCGTCGGCCGCTGATTGAGCAGATCGAGCAGCGCCCGGATATTCGGCACTTCGTTGTAGGCATCCCAGTCCAGAGCCTTGTGGCAAACCACGGTTGCCAGGCCGGCGGTGAACCGGAAATAAAAATCGGCATACGTGATCTCGCCGCCGGCGAGATAGGGATCGAAGCTGGCCAGGGTTCCCAGGCTGGCGAATCCTCGTTCAAGCAGCTCGCGCACGGCTGCCTTTTCGTCGGCGGCAGCCGGTCGGTTGAAGAATACGTCTCCATACAGGCGCCGCGCCGGCAATTCGATATATAGCTCAATGTGGCGCATCAATTCCCGCACCTTGGCCCTGGCGAAAGCGTTTTCGGGATAAAAGCCCGGCCCCTCGCCGAGGTCGTCGAGGTAGTCGATGATGACGCCGGTTTCGGTGAGGAAACCTTCCCCGGTTTCAATGCAAGGCACCTTGCCCATGGGACTGCGGACCAGATAGTCCGGATCCCGGTTGGGACTGACCGTGATCTCTTCGAAGGCCATGCCCTTCTCCAGCAGGATCGCTTTCAGGATACAGTAATAATTGCTCAGGTTGATGCCGTAGAGTTTTATGGTCACAAAGGTATTCCTGTATTAACGGGCAGCCGCGGGCGGTGGGAAACCGCCCGGCGCCGCGGATGGATTATTGCACGGGCCGCAGGCGCGGAAAGACGATCTCCTGGCCGATTTGCAGCCGGTTCAGATCAAGTCCCGGATTGTATTGCCGCAGCAGCCAGATCGGCGTCGAATAGCGATCGCTGGCAAGGGAGCTGATGTTCTCATTACGCTGGACCCGGTGACTGACCACGCCTTGAATATGAAAATTGCCGAAGAATTCCCGTTGCAAACCGGAATGGAACTCGCGCCGGGCGCGTTCGAATTCGGCGCTGTTCACGCGCGAGAAGTCCAGCCGCAAACGTTCGCCGATGATAACCGGATCGCTGAACGCCAAATTATTCAGGCGGCGTATGTCCCAGGCGCGGATTCCCAGCCACTCGGCATAATGGCCGAGCGTCTCGGAGGCCTGCACTTCGATGCTGTTATTACTGTCGACGCTATAGTTCGATGGGTCCGCCGCCAATTCCTCGCTGAGCATCCGGTTGCTCTGGGCCACATCCGCCACGGGATCGATGGCCACCGCCTGCCGTTCCTCGACGGTGACCGGCGCATCCAGTTCCTGATCGTCCGGCAGCACCGCGGCCGGCGGCAACATCGGCTCACTGGTCACAGTTAGCTCGTCAAGCGGTATAGGCTGGTTGGACTGAATCGAATCATTGCGCGCGAGTGACGCCGCGTCGGATTCGGACTCGGGTTCCGGCGCGGATTCGTTGCGGGTCAACCGCGGTGAGGCGCTGTTCCGAGCCGCGCTTGCCGGTTCGGTCACGGCGGCGACTTGCGGCTGTTCCGGGGCCAGACCGGGAATCCGCAACTCCTGTCCCGGATAGATGAGATCCGGATTGCCGATGCCGTTGGCGCCCAATAGCGCACTTTCGGTTACGCCGAATCGCGCCGCGATGCGGGACACCGTGTCACCGCGACTAACGCCGTAGACGCCGTTCACCGGCGGCGCTCCGCCGGCCGCGGCCAGACTGTCCTGGGGCAGCAGCAGGCGCTGGCCGATCCGGATTCGATGGCGGTTGGGCAGTTGATTCAGCGCTACCAGCCTCGCGACGCTGGTATCGAAGCGCTGCGCGATGCGCGACAGGCTGTCACCGCGTTCCACCAGGTAATCGACATCGGGGGTCTGCACCGAGAATTTCAGGTCGTTTGGCACCAGCGCGAGCAGGTCGCCGGCGGGAGCCTGCCCGGCCCTGACCTTGATCGGAAAGCCGCGGGGTATGCGTTTGTTGCCTTCCCATACCGGCGGCCGCAAGGCGGGATTGTCGGCGCTCAATTGCCGCAGGCTCAAGCCAAGCGCATCGGCCAATACCTGGGCGTCGACGAATCCGTCGATCCGGACTTCACGGAACGCCGGCGCCGGATCCATGGCGACATCGCCAAAGTAGCGTTCCAGGTCATTTTCGATTTGCAGCACCGCCACGAACTGGGGATAGAAGTTACGCGAAGCGAAACCGAACAACCTGCCGCGATAGTGGGCGATTATTTTCTCGATATCGGTAGCGCCGGTCTCGCGCACCGCGCGGCTCATGCCGCCCACGCCATGGTTGTAAGCGGTAAGCGCCAGCGGCCAGGTGCCCAGCACGCTGTAATTATATTCAAGCAGGCTCATGGCGGCGTAAGTCGCCAGATACGAGTCCATCCGTTCATCGACGATATGATCGATGCGCATGAAGCGCTGCCCGGTGGCGCGGCCGAACTGCCACATGCCCGCGGCCGAGGCGCTGGAAACCGCCGCCGGATTGAACGAGGACTCCACGTGAGGAAGAATGCCTAGTTCCGGCGGCAGACCCTTTTCCTCGATGACGCGGCGGATATGTTCGCGATACGCGCCGGAGCGCCGCAGCCCTGCCAGAAAGCGGTCGGACTGGCCAAGCTGGAAGCGCACATTGGAGGCGGCGTTGCGCAAGGTTTGGTCGCTGACCGTTGCCGGAAACAGCGCCAGGATTTCCTGCTGGCTTTGGGTCAGCCCGGTGCGCTTGCCGCCGCCGAGAATATTCAGGTCGTCGCGAATTCGATTCCTGGCGTTGTCGAGGGCGCGGCGATCGTATGGCACGGCCTGGTAAATGACGGAAAGATCCCTGGCGTCGTGAAGATAGCCGCCGCGGGTATCAACTTCGGTATAAACCTTGAGCCAGAAATTCACCGCCGCTTCGATTTCCGGCGGCCGGGGAAACAATTCCGAAGATTGGGCCTGGGCCGCGGCCGGCAAGATCAGCGCCGCGCATAACAGCAACGCGGAGAGCCCGAAACCGCGAATACTTGCTTGCGCCGAGTCACTAGTCATGGTTGATTCCCGAATGTCCGGATTACCGGTGTCGCCGCTTCCCGCGTCACAATACGCCATCGGTTTCCGCGCCTTCCTTGATCGGCACAAGCAGATCCTCGCGGGTGACGTTCATGAAGATAATAACGTTCGATGCAACGTAAATTGAAGAGTAGGTGCCGACGATCACGCCGATAATCAGGGCCAGGGCGAATCCCTGGGTCGATTCACCGCCGATCAGCAAGATGGAAAACAGCACCAGCAAGGTTGTGAACGAGGTAATCAGGGTTCTGCCGAGCGTCTGATTCAGGGAGATGTTCACCGTCTCGATCGGCTTGGTCTTGCGCAGCAAGCGGAAGTTCTCGCGGATGCGGTCGGACACCACGATGGTATCGTTCAGCGAGTAGCCGATGATGGCGAGCAGCGCGGCCAGCGTGTTCAGATTGAACTCTATTCCCGTCAAGGAAAAGACGCCGAGGGTAAAAATGAGGTCATGGGCCAGCGCTACCACCGCGCCGACGGAAAACTTGAACTGAAACCGCAGGGCGATGTAAAGCATGATGATGCCAAGCGCCACCAGCATGCCGAGTCCGCCCTGTTCGGCCAGCTCCTCGCCAACCTTGGCGCTCACGTAGTCGGAGCCGAGCAAGGTAATCGAAGCGTCGCCGCGCGCTTGCAGCATGGCCGCGATGGCCGCGCCGGTGAGGGCGGCCTGTTCCGCCTCGGAAGCGGCTTCGGCGTTGGGGTCGAGCGGCAGCAATATACGAATGTCCCGGTCGGAGCCGAAATTGACGACCACGGCGTCCTCGTAGCCCGCCGCTTCCAACTGGGCGCTGATTTCATTGACCGGTACGGTCTCGGAGAAATTCAGCCGCACCGATGTTCCACTGGTGAAGTCGAGACCTAACTCAAGCCCGCGCACGGCCAGCGAGCTCAGCGAAATCAGCACCGCGATCACCGACAACACCGCCGCGATGCGGCGGTAGCCCATGAAATCGATCTTGATCGGTTGTAGCGCCATGTCAGCTCTCTCTCGCTCAGGTCTTGCCACCGGTCGGCTTGACCGGAAGGATGCCGATGGACAATGTGCGCAAGTCGCGGCGGCGGCCGTAGATCAGGTTTACCAGCGCCCTGGTGCCGACAATGGCGGTGAACATCGAGGTGACGATGCCGATCATGAGCGTCACCGCGAAGCCCTTGACCGGGCCGGTGCCGATCGTGAACAGCACCACCGCCACCAGGAAGGTGGTCAGATTGGCGTCGAGAATGGTCGTGAACGCCCGGTCGTAACCGGCGTTGATCGCTTGTTGCGGCGGCAGGCCGTTGCGCAGTTCTTCCTTGATTCGGGTAAAGATCAGCACATTCGCATCCACCGCCATGCCGACGGTCAGCACGATGCCGACAATTCCGGGCAAGGTCAGCGTCGCCGGCAGCACCGAGGACAATACCGCGAAGATCAGCACGATATTCATGATCAGGGCGGCATTGGCGGCGAGCCCGAACATGCGGTAATACAGCAGCATGAAGACCACCACCAGGATGGCCGCGACCTGGACGCCGCGAATGCCCTGTTCCAGGTTATCCCGGCCCATGGTGGGCCCGATCACCGATTGTTCGACGATGGTCATGGGCGCGGCCAGCGAGCCGGAACTGATCAGCAGGGAAAGATCCATGGCTTCGCGCTGGGTCAGGCCGGTGATGACGAATTGCCGGCCTAGCGCGGAATTGATGCGGGCATGACTGATCAGGCGGCTGTCTTCGTAGAACTCGACCTGTTCGACTTCCTCGCCGTTTTCATCGATTGCCAGATTGGTGCGCGAACGGGTCTCGATCAGCAGGATGTCCATCATGCGGCCGACATTGTCGCGCGTGACCCGGTTGATCTGGTTGCCGCCCTGGGCATCGAGGCTGATTTGCACCTGGGGCAGGCCGTTCTGATCGAGCGAGGGGCGCACATTGCTGACGCGGTCGCCTTGCAGGATCACGTCGTTATCGACATTGACGGTGAAAACGCCTTCCGGCGCCACGTAGTCGTAGGTTTCGTAACTGGAACGAGGCGCGCCAAGGGCCGCCTCAAGGTGGAACTCCAGCGTGGCGATGCGTTGCAGGATGCGGATTGCCTGAGCTGGATCCTGCACGCCGGGCAACTCGACGACGATGCGGTTCGAGCCCTGCTGCTGCACGGTGGGCTCGGCCACGCCGAGAGCGTCGACCCGGTTCAGCAACGTAGTGCGATTGGCCTGCAAGGTATCGCGCTGGATCTGCAACATGGTGTCCTCGGTCATGCGCAGGTCAAGAAAAAATACACCGGCGGCTTCGCGGTTCTGGAATTGCAGCTCGGGGAAATTGTCGGTCAGCTCCGAGCGCGCCCGGGAACGATCGCCGGCGCTGGCGAAGCGGACCTCAATGTGGGAAAAATCGATCATGGTCAGGCCGCGGGTGCGAATCCGCAATTCCCGCAGGATGCTGCGCACGTTGCTCAGATTGTCTTCCATGCGGGCAAGCACCGCTGCTTCCATGTCCACTTCCATCAGGAAATGCACGCCGCCTTGCAAGTCGAGGCCGAGATTCATCCTGCCGGCGCCGATGGCCTGCATCCAGGCGGGCGTGGTGGGCGCCAGATTCAGGGCTACGATAAAGTCGTCGGTCAGCGCATCCTCGACCGCGGTCTTGGCACGCAATTGCTGTTCGACCGAATCGAAGCGCAGCAGGATGCCGCCCTGGTTCAGGTCCGAGTCCAGCGTTTCGAGCTGGGCCGCTTCCAATGCCGTGGCGATGACGTCGAGATCGGCTTGCACCAGTTCCCGGCTTTCATGGGTGACTTGCAGCGCCTCGTCATCCGGATACAGATTGGGCACGGAATAGAGAATGCCGAGCAGCACCGCCAGCAGAATAAGGAGGTTTTTCCACGCTGGATAGTGGTTCAGCATGATGCGGAAACTCCGGGAATCCTTGCGCCGTCAGCGGTCATATCTGCCCCAGCGTGCCTTTCGGCAGCGTCGCCGCCACCGAAGATTTCTGCAATTTGATTTCCACGCCGTCGGCGACCTGGACCATCAAGTATTCGCCGCTGACCCTGGTGACCTTGCCGAGCAGGCCGCCGGAAGTCATTATCTCGTCGCCCTTGGCAATGCTCGCCACGAGTTCGCGGTGTTCCTTCGCGCGCTTGGACTGTGGCCGAAACAGCAACAGCCAGAACAGCAGGGCCATGCCGCCGAACAGGAGCACGTTGAAGACAAACGAGGGTTGTTGTCCCGCGGACTGGGCATGGGCGGTGCTGAATAGCAAGTTCATTGGGTGACCTCTTGATCGTTAATCCGGCAAAGTGGGAATGTTAATTTGTCGGCCGTTCAATTCTCAAGTTCGATTGTCCATATCGTTGGTGGAATCCGCTGGATAGCGCATGCCGTCCCTGGCGCGACTTCGGCGGCTGTGGCAGCCCCCTAGTCTGGACGGTCCGGCCGCCGAGCACAACCCGGCGTCGCTCGGGCTGCGCGCGATGTTGACGCTTGCGCCCGCCCATGGTCAGTCGTTCGGCCCTCACAAGCGCTGCTTTCTCGGGCTTCATTGATCGGCTCTCAGCCGCGACTGCCGGAATTCGTGGACAAAGGACCGCAATTCGCCTTGAGTTATCGACCGGCGCAATTGCAACATCAGTTCACGGTAGTAATGCAGATTATGCACCGTGTTCAATTGGGAACCGAGCATTTCTCCGCATTTGTCCAGATGATGCAGATAAGCGCGGCTGAAATTGCGGCAGGTAAAGCAGCCGCAGGCCGCGTCCAGCGGCGCGGTATCGTCGCGGTAGCGGCTGTTGCGGATGCGCAGCACTCCGCGCGAGGTGAACAGGTGGCCATTGCGGGCGTTGCGCGTCGGCATCACGCAATCGAACATGTCGATGCCTGCGCAGACCGCCTCGACAATATCCTCCGGCGTGCCGACTCCCATCAGATAGCGCGGCCGGTCCGCGGGCATGATGTCCGCGCAATGGCGCGTCATGGCGGACATCTCCTGCTTCGGCTCGCCCACCGACAGGCCGCCGATGGCGTAGCCGGGAAAATCGAGTTCGAGCAGGCCCGCCAGCGAGCGTTCGCGCAATTCAGGATACATGCCGCCCTGGATGATGCCGAACAGCGCGGCGGGATGATCGCCATGAGCCTCGCGGCATCGCGCCGCCCAGCGCAGCGACAGTTCCATTGACGATCGCGCCTGCTCCGCGGATGCCGGAAACGCGGTGCAATCGTCGAATACCATGATCACGTCCGCTCCGAGTTGCTGCTGCAAGGCGATGGCCGATTCCGGCCCGAGAAAGATCCGGTCTCCGTCCACGGGCGAGCGGAAATGCACCCCTTGTTCGGAAATCTCGCGCATGGCGCCGAGACTGTATACCTGGAAGCCGCCGGAATCGGTCAAAATCGGCCGCGGCCAGCCCATGAAACCATGCAGGCCGCCATGGGCCTGGATGACTTCCGCGCCCGGCCGCAGCATCAGGTGGAAACTGTTGGCGAGGATTATTTCCGCGCCGATTTCCTCAAGCTGGGCGGGATTCAGGCCCTTGACCGCGCCATAAGTGCCCACCGGCATGAAGACCGGAGTCCTGACCTCGCCGCGGGCAAACCGCAGCAGGCCGGCCCGCGCCTTGCCGTCGACTTGTTGCAGCTCAAATTCCATGCCCGCTCAATGCTCCCGCGTTTCCCGGAAATCGATACCGGGCCATTTTTCCATCGCCAGGTTCAGGTTTACCCGGCTCGGCGCCAGGTAGGTCAGATAATTGTCGGCGTCGAGCGCGAGATTGTCGTGATACTTGCCGCGGAATTTCTCCAGTTCCTGCCGATCCTCGCAATCAACCCAGCGCGCGACTTGCACCGCAACCGGCTCATAGCCGCAGTCCACGCCGTATTCTTCCTTGAGCCGGTAGCTGACGACCTCGAACTGCAATGCGCCGATGGCGCCGATCAGCAAGTCGTTGTTGCGCAGCGGCATGAAGATCTGTACCGAGCCTTCTTCGGCCAGTTGTGTGACGCCTTTCTGCAATTGCTTCCATTTCAGCGGGTCCCGCAAGCGGATGCGCCGGAACAGTTCCGGCGCGAAATTCGGAATCCCGCGGAATTTCAGGGCTTCTCCGCTAGTGAATGTGTCGCCCACCTGGATCGTGCCATGATTGTGCAGGCCGATGATGTCGCCGGAAACCGCGGTTTCCGCCAACTTGCGGTCGCCGGCAAGGAAGGTGAGCGCGTTGCCGATACGAGTATTTTTGCCGGTTCGGCAATGCTGCAATTTCATGCCCTGGCTGAATTCGCCGGAACAGATGCGCAGAAACGCGATGCGGTCGCGATGTTTTGGATCCATGTTGGCCTGAATCTTGAAGACGAAGCCGCAGAAATCCTCTTCCAGGGCGCATACCTCCCGGCTTTCCGCGGCGCGCCCGCGCGGCGGCGGCGCGCATTCCACGAAATCGTCCAGCATTTCCCGCACGCCAAAGTTGGCCAGCGCGGCGCCGAAATACACCGGCGTCAGTTTACCGGCCAGATAGGCTTCGCGGTCGAATACTTCGCTGGCGCCGCGCACGAGCTCGATTTCCTCGCAGACTTGTTGGTACCAGTTTCCGAGCAGTTCCCGAGCCTCCGCGCCATGCAGGCCCGAAACGCGCTCCGGCGCTTCCGGCCGCGGCGCCTGATCGTCTCCCCGCGCCTTGCCGGACGCCTCGGACTGTTGCCGCGGCGCGCCGCGGAACAGCAGCAGCGTGTCCGTGGCCAGATGATAAAGTCCCCGGAACTCCCGGCCCATGCCCAGCGGCCAATTGATCGGCGCGCAGCGAATGCCGAGCACGCTTTCGATCTCATCCAGCAGTTCCACCGGATCGCGGATATCGCGGTCAAGCTTGTTGACGAAGGTGAACAGCGGGGTATTGCGCAGGCGGCATACGTTCATCAGCTTTATCGTGCGTTCTTCCACGCCTTTGGCGCCGTCCACCACCATCAGCGCCGAATCCACCGCGGTCAGCACACGATAGGTATCTTCGGAAAAATCCTCATGGCCCGGCGTGTCGAGCAGATTAACCACTCGCTCGCGCCAGGGAATCTGCATCACCGAGGAGGTTACCGAAATCCCCCGCTCCTGCTCCATGCGCATCCAGTCGGAAGTGGCCAGCCGCCCGGACTTGCGTCCCTTGACCGTGCCCGCGGTCTGGATGCGGCCGCCAAGCAGCAGCAACTTCTCGGTAATCGTGGTCTTGCCCGCGTCCGGATGCGAAATAATCGCAAGCACCCGCCGCCGTTTGATTTTGTCCCGCAAGGATTCCATGGGCGTCAATTGAGCCTGCGCGCGAACGCCGCCGACAAAGCGCGCGATTATAGCAGCGGGAGCGCTGGTTTGCGTTGTCCGGTCCACGCGAATGCCGCAGTTTTGCGGGGAGCGCCCGCGCCGCCCCCCGGATGCCTGTCCGGGTAAAGGCAACGAAGGAAAGTCCGGGTTAGAATCGCGGGATATTCTGGATGCTGCCGGAGGCGGTCGATGGATTTTTCCTTGAGCGAGGAACAACTGGCGTTGCGCGAATCCGTGCGGCGCTTCGCGCGGCGGGAGTTGCCGGAGATCGCCGCGGAAATCGAGCGCGGCGATGAACCGCCGGGGCTGGACTTGCGCAAGCGCTATGCCGAACTCGGCTATCTCGGCGTGAATCTCGATAAACAGTATGGCGGCGCCGGGCTCGGTCATCTGGACGCCGTTCTCGTGCTTGAGGAAATCGCCGGCATTTCCATAGCGGTCGCCTTTCCGATATTCGAATCCTGTTTCGGTCCCACCTTGGCCATTGCCCATTTCGGCAGCGAGGAAATGCGGCAGCGGCTGCTGCCCGATGTGTGTTCCGGCGAGATCGTCGTCGCCGTGTCGATGTCCGAACCCGATGCCGGTTCGGCGCTGACCGATCTTGACGCGCGCCTGCGCGAAAAAAACGGCAAACTGCTGCTCAGCGGCACGAAACGCTGGTGTTCGGGCGCCGGCCATGCCGACGCCTATCTGGTCTATTGCCGCATGTCGGACCAGCCGGGGGCGCGCGGCATCGGCGCCGTGATTGTGCGCAAGGGCGCGCCGGGATTCAGCTTCGGCAAACGCGACCGGCACCTCGGATTCCGCGGCGTTGGCAGCGCGGACATGTATTTCGAAGAAGTCGAAATCGATCCCGCAGATGTGCTGGTCTCCGCCGGCGGCTTCAAAAAACTGATGGAAGCCTTCGATCTGGAGCGTTGCGGCAATACCACCATGTCGCTGGCGGTGGCCCAGTCGGCGTTCGATTACGTGCTCGACTACTGTCAGCAACGCGAGCAGTTCGGCAAGCCGCTGGTCGACTTCCAGGCGGTGCAGATTCATCTGGCGGAAATGAAAATGAAACTCGACGCCGCGCGCCTGTTGCTCTATCGCGCGATTACGGGCGCCGCACGCGGATTGCCGTCGCTGGCGGACAGTTCCATCGCCAAATGCTTCGCCAACGAGGCTGTGCGCGAAGTCACCGGCAAGGCCATGCAACTCATGGGCGGCTATGGCTATTCGCGCGAATTCCCGATCGAACAGAAGCTGCGCGACGGCTGGGGCTGGGGCATCGCGGGGGGCGCCATCGATATCCAGAAAATCAATATCGCTTCCGCCCTGGTCGGCCGCCGGTTCAATCAGCGGCGCTGAGCGGGCGCGGGCCGGCCGGCGCGGTCGGCGAAGCCATGCTTTGCGGCCCGGCCGGCTCGACAATGGTTAAGACAAGCGTTTGCTTCGCGCGCAGGCTGAACGACGCCAAGCAGTGTCTGGCGGCTGGATTGACGACACTGGGGGTAATCGAAGCAGTCTATCTCGCGCCAGGGATGACATGCACCCGGTTTGCCAAGTGTCGCGCAGTTACCTGCGGCTGACAGCAAGCGTCAATGAATCGTCGCGGATTCGGGCCGTTCGCGGGTCTGGGCAAACGCGGGGTGCAGAACGTCCATGCGTCCCACGACCAGCAGGTCATTGCGGAAAAGGCTTTCGTCGCCTTCCTCGCTCATGATCGGCAGGTCGTCAAGCAGCACGCAGGCGACCTCTTCCTCGGCCACTTCCACCACAACGCAGGGCTTGAAGCCGCAAACCGTGTTGAGCGAGGCAAGACTGCCCACTTCGGCTTCGTAACGCGGAAACTTGCCGGTGGATTCCTTGAGCGCGCCCATGGGAAGGTAGGGAAAGCCGAAACCCGCGGCCGCCACGATGTGAATGATGTCGATGACTTCGGGATCGGTCAAATCCAGCCGCAAAGTGTCCGGCTTGCCGGCGCCGCGGCCGAGCTTGCGCTGACTGATCAGGCGCAGGAACAAATCGATATCGCTCTGGTTCCATTCCAGCACTTCTTCGCTTTCCGAAACGTCCGGATCGGCGGTCAGTCTCAGGATGCCGGTTTCGATGGTGAGATCGTATGGCTGGGAATCGCCGGGACCGGGCACGACCATGGCGACCGAGTACGAGCCTTCCTCGCCGCGCGCGCACAATCGCCACAGGAAAGGCACTTCTCCCGACAATTCGATCATTTGTAGCTCATCGCTGGCATGGATGGAGTGGCGCTTGCAGGATATCCGCAAGGCCTCGCCCATAAAGATACCACAAAATCGCCGGCCACTCGCTCCGACCGCCCGCCGCCGGCCGGGATGAAGACCCGCCGGCAAGAATAAGGTATCGGTATATCCCCGATGATTTCGCTTCAGTCCTGGCGCAAATTGAGATCCGGAAATCTGGGCGCTCAACTCAGAATGAAATCGCCCGCGACCAGGTCGTGAAGTCCTACCAGGATCAAGGCGAAGTCCGCCGTGCCGTCGCCGTCCGTATCGACGAAAACGTCGGTGAAGTCATCGGCCGTGGTATTCAGCGTGTCGTCCCCGCGTTTGGCGAAGCGCACTTCCCCCGCCACGCTGGAGAAGGCGTTTTCGCCGATAAAGGTGGAGCCAAAGGCGGATACGTCGAGCTGGTCGCCATCGGTCGTGGAGAAGTCCTGGATTTCGTCCTCGCTGCCCTGGGTGGAATGCGTTGCCGCCGAGAAAACGAAGGTGTCCGAATCCGCGCCTCCAGTCAGCGTATCCGTACCCGCGCCGCCATAAAGATTGTCCTTTCCGCCGCCGCCGGAAAGCGTGTCTGCCCCGTCCAAACCCCGGAGAACGTTATCCTGCGCATCACCAGTGAGGTTGTCAGCGTATGCCGAGCCCCTGAGACTTTCGATATTGCTGAAAGTATCGCCCTCGGCATCGCCGCCCGCAGCTGCGCCGGTGGCCAGGTTGACCGAGACCCCCGCTGGCGAGGCGTCGTAACGCAACGTATCCCGGTCCGCGCCGCCACGCAGGATATCCGCGCCCGCGCCTCCGGTCAGCGTGTCGTTTCCGTCACTGCCGTATAAGGAATCCGCGCCCGCCCCGCCGGCCAGGATGTCGTCCCCGTCCCGGCCGCGCAGAGCGTTATCCCCCGCATCGCCGGTCAACGTGTCGACGTGGGCCGAGCCCATGACGTCTTCAATATTGCTGAAGGTATCGCCCTGGGCATCGCCGCCCGAAGCCGCGCCGGTAGCCAGATTGACCGTGACGCCCGCGGGCGAGGCGTCGTAACGCAACGTATCCCGGTCCGCGCCGCCACGCAGGATATCCGCGCCCGCGCCACCGGTCAGCTTGTCGTTGCCATCGTTGCCATACAAGGTATCCACGCCTGCTCCGCCGACCAGGGTGTCGTCCCCGTTCCGGCCGTGCAGAGTGTTATCTCCCGCATCGCCGGTCAACGTGTCGGCGTGGGCCGAGCCTCTGACGTTTTCGATATCGCTGTAGGTATCGCCCTGGGCATGGCCACCCCAGGCCGCGCCGGTGGCCAGGTTAACCGTTACCCCCGCGGAGGAGGAATCGTAACGCAGCGTATCCTCTCCAGCGCCCCCGTACAGCGTATCCGCGCCCGCGCCACCGGTCAGCGTATCGTCCCCTTTCCGGCCATAAAGGACATTGACCTGCACATCGCCGGTGAGCGTGTCGGCGTGGTCCGAGCCCGAGATGTCTTCGATATTGCTGAAAGTATCGCCCTCGGCATCGCCGCCCGCAGCCGCGCCGGTGGCCAGGTTGACCCTTACCCCCGCCGATGAGTAGGTGTAAAGCAGCATATCCCTGTTGGCGCCCCCATCCAGGGTATCCGCGCCCACGCCCCCATCCAGGGTATCCGCGCCCGCGCCGCCATGGAGTTCATCATCCCCGTTGCCGCCGGAGAGTATGTCGGCCCCATTGAGACCCCAGAGGTAATTAGCCCCACCATCGCCGGTGAGGATGTCAGCGTAGGCCGAGCCCCTGAGACGTTCAAAATTAGTGATGCTATCGCCCTGGGCGTCACCGCCCGAGGCCACGCCCGTGGCCAGGTTGACCGTGACGCCGGCGGACGAAGCGTCGTAGCCTAGTGTATCGTCGTCAGCGCCTCCGTCCAGGGTATCCGCGCCCGCGCCGCCATGGAGTTCATCGCTTCCGCCGCCGCCGGAGAGCGTGTCGTCTCCGTCCTGACCCCAAAGGCTGTTATTGTGCGCATCGCCGGTGAGGGTGTCAGCGTAGGCTGAGCCCATGAGGTTTTCGATATTACTGAAGGTATCGCCCTGGGCATCGCCGCCCGAGCCCGTGCCAGCGGCCAGGTTGACCACGACCCCCGCGGACGAAGAATCGTAGTGCAGCACATCTTCGCCAGCGCCACCATCGAGCGTATCCGCGCCCGCGCCGCCCGAGAGCGAATCATGACCGGCCCCGCCGATTAGCGTGTCATCCCCGTTCCGGCCCCAGAGAACATTATTCCGCGCATCGCCCAACAGGATGTCATTGTGCGGCGAGCCCTTGAGGCCTTCGATATTGCTGAAGGTATCGCCCTGAGCATGACCGCCCAAGGCCGCGCCGCTGGCCAGGTTGACCATTACCCCCGCGGTGGAGTTGTGATAATCCAGCGTATCCTGACCCAGCCCTCCATCCAGGGTATCCGCGCCCGAGCCGCCTTCGAGATTATCATTTCCGCCGCCACCGACCAGCGTATCGTTCCCGATCCAACCCCGGAGGATGTTATTCAGCGCATCGCCGGTGAGTACATCGTCGTACCAAGAGCCATCAAGGTGTTCGATATTGCTGATGATGTCGCCCTGGGCATGACCGCCCGAAGCCGCGCCGGTGGCCAGATTGACCGTAACCCCCGCAAGAGAGGATTCACGGTAGCTCAGCCAATCCTTATCTGCGCCCCCATTCAGGATATCCGCGCCCGCACCGCCAACGAGTTCATCATTCCCGCTGCCCCCATACAGGGTATCCGCGCCCGCGCCGCCGTGGAGCCAATCATTCCCGCCGCCGCCGGAAAGCGTGTCTGCCCCGTCCACACCCCGGAGTACGTTATCCTGCGCATCGCCGGTAAGGACGTCGTTATAATCCGAACCCCTGATGTTTTCGATATTGCTGAAGGTATCGCCTTGGGCATGGCCGCCCGAAGCCGCGCCGGTGGCCAAGTTGATGGTGACTCCAGCTACCGAAAGGTCGTAGGTCACCGTATCAATTCCGCTGCCCCCATACAGGGTATCCGCGCCTGCGCCGCCGCTGAGCCAATCATTCCCGCTGCCTCCATATAGCGTATCTTTCCCGCCGTAGCCGGACAACGTGTCGGCGTCGCCCAATCCGTAGAGTTTGTCGTCGCCGGACGTGCCATTGAGGAAGTTGCGGTTTTCATCGCCAGTGATATTCGCCATGTAATTCTTGCTCCGTTTTGATTATGAATATTGAAATGTCATTTGTTTGTTCTTGCTGACTCGTTCGCGTCCGAGCTGCGCCCCGCAATGCCGCGGGAGCGGTTCCCTCCCGATGCATTTTTCGCAACACAATGAATTGCCCTCGCCCGCGCTTAAACGGGCGTAGTGGAATACCGGCAGAGAAACTCTGTTCGCTTGGAGGGGATAATCAGTTACATACTTGCATCACGCTGATGTATTCAGCGGTCGGGCCTATAATCAGACTGGCATATTCGCATATGTTTAAGACTTTCTACAACCCGCCAAGGTAGTGTCAATCCGCTGTTCGGGCGACAAGGCGGGATTCAGGGTAATATAGTCCGGCTGCTACCGGACTGCTTTTTTGACCATTGCGGCGACTTGAACCGTCCACAGAATCTGTGGATAACTTGGTGAATAATTTCAGGCGGCAGGTCGAGAAAGCTGTAGGAATGGGAGTTCGCGCAAAATTGCTCAATTTTTGACCAATCCGCTAAACCCTTAAAAATCAATAAGTTAAACCTTATTAACCGATCAAGAAAAAAAATTAAACTACTATTGTTAGAGTTTTATTACTATTAGGTAATTTTTGTGCATAAATTTCCGGCCTTGAGCCGATTTGCTGGATACAGGCTATCCTTGCTTGCTGTTTTTATTGAATTTTTCCAGCAATAAAATACCGTTCGTTCCGGCCGCCCAGACTGGAAGGCGCGACTGGGCAGGCAATAGCGAATTATCACGGGCAGCGCCATGTCATTTGAAAGAACCAATATTTCCCGGATGCGGGGCTACACGCCCGGCGAACAGCCGGACTCGCCGGACATTATCAAGCTCAATACCAATGAAAATCCGTATCCGCCGCCGGCCGCGGTAATCGATACCCTGGGCGCCATCGACGGCGCCGACCTGCGTCGTTATCCGCCTCCCCTGGCGGATGATTTCCGCACCGTGGCCGGACTGATGCATGGCGTCGCGCCGGAGTGCATTCTTCCCGTCAACGGCGGTGATGAACTGCTGCGGCTGCTGTTGACCACATATGTCGAGCCCGATGAGGTTCTGGCGATCATGCAGCCGAGCTATTCGCTATATCCGGTGCTGGCCCAGATCGCGGGTTGCCGGCTATTGGAAATTCCCTTGACCGAAGCCTGGACGATGCCGGCCGGACTGGCAGAATCGCTGCGGCGCCATCGCGTCAAGATGCTGATCCTGGTCAATCCCCACGCTCCCACGGGCAGCTTGACGCCGGCTGCATATCTGCATGAACTGGCCCGGGAATTCGATGGCATCGTCGTGCTCGACGAAGCCTACGCCGATTTTATCGACCCGGAGCTGGGCCATGACTCGATGCCGCTGGCGCGGGAACTGGAGAATGTGCTGATTTTGCGAACGCTGAGCAAAGGCTATTCCCTTGCCGGACTGCGCTTTGGTTATGGAATCGGTCCGGGCGACCTGATCCATCCCATGGCGGTCAAGACCCGGGACAGCTATAACACGGACTACATTTCCCAGAAACTGGCCAAGGCGGCGCTGGAAGCGCGGGAGGCGGCGGCGCGGAGCTGGCAGCGGGTGCGGCGTTCGCGCGAATGGCTGCGCGCCGAACTTGTCGGGCTGGGAATCGAAACCTTGCCCAGCCAGAGCAATTTCCTGCTGGCCGCGATTCCCGAGGCCGTCGGCGCCGCCAAGCTCTATACGGCGCTGAAGGATCACGGCATACTCGTGCGCCATTTCGCGCAGCCGCGGTTGAACGATCGGCTGCGGATCACGGTCGGCAGCGAAACCGACAACGAAATCCTGATCCAGAAGCTGCGGGACATCCTGCAATGATCTTCTCGCTACTGAAAATCAACAAGAAGACTTCCGCCACGCTGGCGGGCATAGCCATCGGCGCCGCGAGTCTGTGGGGCTTGTCGATGTGGCAGGACATCTCCCGGGTGGAACTGTTGCGCTTGCTGCTGGCCGTGCTGATCATGCTCGGCGCGCTTGCCCTGGTCGCGTTGTGGGCCGTAGCCCTCGGCAAACTGCTAATCGCGGGAGCGCGGCGCCTGACCCGGCGCCGGTGAAACCGGGCGGCTTCCCAGCCGCGCCCGCAGCGGCTGCAAATCTCCCCAGCAATACTGTTTCAGATCCGGGTACGCGAGCATTTCCCGCAAACCGCGAGTCATGGTTACCCGCATGGGAACCCCGCCGATCCGGTAAGCAAAATCCGCGGTTGTCGAGGACACCGCCGGGAAAAGCTCCTGGCAATCATGCGCGAATATCAGCAGATTCGGACAACGGTCGCGCTGGCACAGCGCGTCCAGGGTAGCGCCCTGCCCAGCCTCGCCGCGGGCGGATTGCGGCTGTGGGATAACGGTTTCGGTTTCGGTTTCGTCGGCGGCAACCAGGGATTTGCCCAGCGCCTTGAGAATATTGGTCAGCAGCTTGCGGCTGTCGGCGCCGTCTTCGCTTGCCCATGCATCTTGCGTGAGCAACGCCAGCGATTCATCGATGCGCCGATAATGCAGGGGCTGGCGTTCGATGACCGGCGACGATTCGAGCGTCGGCGCCGGTTGCGGCGTCCGAGCGGATCGGTCAGATGGCGCCGGTTGCGGGGCCCGCGCGGATTGGTCAAGCGGCGCTTGTTGCGGGATCCGCGCGGATTGGTCAAGCGACCCCGGTTGCTGAGAGCGCGCGGATTGGCCGCGCGGCGCCGGCGGGGGAGCGTCATCCGCCAGCGGGCCGGGTTCCGCCTTCGGTTCCTGTTCGGGCGCCGCGGGATAATCCGGCGAGGGTTTGGCGTTTTCGAATGCGACCCGGGCGTAATAGGGTTGTACGCCCATCAGGTTCAGGTATCGCCGCCGCCGGTTTTCGTGTCTCGGATCGATGCCGCCGTTCATTTTCCCGCCACCGTCATCGGCCGGTTTCGCGCCAGCCTCGGGCAGCAAAAATAACGCCTGTCTCGCTTTCACGCAAGCATCTCGGCCGAGTTTGAAGTTGCCTGCCAATCATGCTTGAATCCACACGACTTTTCGCTGGAGAACCGCCATGCTTGCCGTCCGCTGTCATTCGCATGGACCACCCGAAAACCTCGGTCTGGATGAAATCGAAACCCCGGCGGCGGGCGAAAGCGAAGCCCTGGTCGAGATTTACGCGGCTTCGCTGAACTTCCCGGACGGCTTGCAGATCCGCGGCAAGTACCAGTTTCAGCCGGATATGCCATTCATTCCCGGCTCCGAAGCCGCGGGGATCGTGCGGGCGATCGGTCCTGGCGTCAAAGGATTCGAACCCGGAGACCGGGTCATGGCGACCCCGGGTCTGGGCGCCTTCGCCGAATTCGCCGCGGTGCCGGCGCGGGGCCTGCGCAAGATTCCCGCGAATATGGATTTCCCCACCGCCGCGGCCTTTCCCATGGTTTATACCACTTCGTATTACGCCTTGAAGCAGCGCGGGCAATTGCAATGCGGCGAAACCCTGCTGGTGCTCGGCGCCGGCGGCGGCGTGGGCATGGCGGCGGTGGAACTCGGCAAGATCATGGGCGCCCGGGTGATCGCCGCGGCCAGCGCCGATGAAAAGCTCGCCTTCGCGCAAAAGCTGGGCGCCGATGAACTGGTCAATTACGGCGACGGAGAACTCAAGGAGAAAGTCAAGGAGCTGACCGGCGGCGCGGGCGCTGACGTCATCTACGACCCCGTGGGCGGAGACCTGTTCGATCAATGCTGTCGCTGTATCAACTGGAATGGCCGCCTGCTCGTAATCGGCTTCACCAGCGGCCGGATTCCCGCCTACAAGGCCAATCTGGCCCTGCTCAAGGGTTCCTCGATGGTTGGCGTATTTCTCGGCCGGTTTCGGCGGGAGGAGCCTGACGCCTATGAACGAAACTTTCGGGACTTGTTCGCCATGTACGAACAGGGAAAAATCAGGCCCCTGATCACCCAGCGGTTTCCGCTGCGGGACTATGTCTCGGCGTTCAACTTGTTCACCGAACGTCGCGCGCAGGGCAAGGTGATTCTGGAAATGAAACACGAGTGAGGCCTCATGCTGACCGGGCGGGAAATCGTTAGCGATATTCAGCAAATGAAGAATATCGCATTGGAGATGCTGACTCCGGAGTCGCCGTTCGCCATCGAAACCAGGGAGATCGACGGCGTCGAATATCGGGTTTTCAGCAAGGTCCCGCGCAATCTCGGTGAATTCTACGATCTCGGCCGGGAAGCCGCCGATCAGACTTTTCTCGTGTACCGGGAAGAACGCTACAGCTTCGCCGAAACGCTCGACATGGCGCGCCGGCTGGCGCGGGCGCTGCGGGAACAATACCAGGTGCGCAAAGGCGACCGGGTAGCCATTTGCGCCCGTAACTCTCCGGAATGGTGCCTGGTCTACATGGCTACGACCATGCTCGGGGCAATTACCGCGCCGCTCAATTCCTGGTCCACGGCGCGCGAGTTGGAGTTTCTGCTCGCCGACAGCGGCAGCAGACTGATCTTTGTCGATTCGCCCCGGCTCATGTTGCTGGGCGATGCGGCCCGCGGGCTGGACGTGGTTACGATCAAGCCCAAGGACGCAGGAGACTTGCCGGAGACTTACCAACTGCTGCGGCGCTTCGCGCCGCTCGGCGACAGGGAAATTCGCGCTATCGGCGTACAACCCGACGATGACGCAACGCTGATGTACACATCCGGCTCGACCGGCAATCCCAAAGGCGTGCTGTCGAGCCACCGCGCGGTCATCAACGCGCTCTACACGTGGAAGTTCGTACGCGCGGTCAACGAAACCCTGTACCCCGAACTGATCGAGGAAAATCCGCCCTGGCAGCCAGCCATCCTGGCCAATGTCCCACTGTTTCACGTCACCGGCAGCCATGCCCAGTTTCTGATCAGTTTCATGCTCTCGCGCAAATTCGTGATGATGTACAAGTGGGACCCGGAAGCCGCCTTGCGCTTGATCGAACAGGAGCGGATTTCGATTTTTCACGGCGTTCCAACCATGACCTGGGAGATCATGCAGTCGGAAAACTTCGCCCGCACCGATCTGGACAGCTTGCGCGGCGTGCAAAGCGGCGGCGCGCCGCGGCCGCCGGAGCACTTGGCCATGATGCTGGAAAAATTCCCGCCGCGGGCGATTCCAGGCCTCGGATACGGCCTCACCGAGACCAATGCCATCGGCGCGATCATCAGCTACAAGTTCTATGCCGCGAAACCCGACAGCACCGGCCGTCCGACGCCGCCGGTTACCGATGTGCGCATAGTGGACGCGGCGGGCCGCGAACTCGGCCCGGATCAGATCGGCGAGATTTGCATCAAGGGCCCAACGGTGATGAAAGGCTACTGGAATCAGCCCGAAGCGACCGCCGAGGCGCTGCGGGACGGCTGGTTCCACACCGGCGACATCGGTAAACTCGACCCGCTCGGCTTCCTGATCATCCTCGACCGCGCCAAGGACATCGTCATTCGCGGCGGCGAGAACATCGCCTGCATGGAAGTCGAATACGCCATCAGCGAACATCCGGCGGTGAACGAAGTCTCGGTTTACGGCATTCCCGACGACCGCCTTGGCGAGGCGCCGGCGGCCAGCGTCATGCTCAAACCCGGTAGGCGGCTCAATGCGGAAGAACTGGGCAGCTTCCTTGCCCAGCGGCTGGCGGCGTACAAGATTCCGCGCGCGGTTTTTTTCCAGCACGAACAACTGCCGCGCACCGGCACCGGCAAGATCGCCAAGCGCGAATTGCGCGAGGCGGCAATTTCTTCTCGAAATTAGTTGATTTTTTTCGCCATAGGAACGATATAGGGGTAAGGGAGACAGTTCTGACTGATGGGGGAAAGGTCATGCAAACTCCTGAATGGGAAGAAAACGACAGCCTGGAGTTTGTCGAAACCGCCTCTCGGCGACCGGCAACCCAGCCAACTTCGAAATCGGCTCATGACAAGGTGCGCATGCAGGAATTGCGCCGGCGGCTGGAAGAAAGGCTGGATAGCAAGCGTATCGAAATGGAATACGGCTACGCCTATCTGGACGATGACGAGTCGATTCAGTAAGCCTGGGCCGAATTGAGCCAACCCGCGCGGCAATCATTGCGCGAGTTCCGCCGGGCGCGGCGCCCGGTATCCGTTATGCCTCGATTTTGCGCTTTCACGCCACCGGCATCCCAAGTATGATGGCCCAGTTGATCGGCTTGGGGGGATTACCGTCGTGACCTATTGCGTGGCTGCTTCACTGGACTCGGGGATGGCGTTTTGCTCCGATTCGCTTACCCACGCAGGCATCGACCAGGTTTCCACCTACAGCAAGATGTTTCGCCACGGCGTCGCGGGCGAGCGGCAGTTCGTTATTCTGAGCGCGGGCAATCTGGCCACCAGTCAGGGCGTCATGGCCAAGCTGAAGGCGGATATCCGCAAGGGCGCCGGCATCACGCTCAATACCGTGGGCAGCATCACCGAGGCAGCGGATTATCTGGGCGATGTCAGCCTGGAACAACAGGAAAGGCGCAAGACCGAAGGCGCCAATTTCGAAGCGAGTTTCATCCTTGGCGGGCAGGTCAAGGGCCGCAAGCACCGCGTCATTCTGGTTTATCCGGAAGGCAATCACATCACCACTTCCCAGGACACGCCATACTTGCAGATCGGCGAAAGCAAATACGGCAAGCCGATCCTCGACCGTATCCTGCAACCTTCGCTCGATCTGGCCACGGCGGCCCAATGCCTGCTGATCTCCATGGATTCGACCATGAAGAGTAACCGC
Source organism: uncultured Pseudohongiella sp. (assembly GCA_951812715.1). Classification (GTDB taxonomy): domain Bacteria; phylum Pseudomonadota; class Gammaproteobacteria; order Pseudomonadales; family Pseudohongiellaceae; genus UBA9145. The sequence continues at coordinate 764,753 of OX638323.1, forward strand.
GGCGTGGGACCGCCGATTGAAATACTGCTATACCAAAGAGACAGCCTGCTGCTCGACCGCCATCACCGCTTCGAGCCGGATAGCGACTTTCTGCGCGATCTGCGCCAGGGTTGGGACAAGGCTCTCAAGACCGCGTTTCGCCGGATGCCGCCCCTGAGCTGGGCGGCGAACTGGGACAAACCAGATCATGAACGAAGTGGAGTTTTCTGAGCGTTGCCCCCGACAGCACGAAGGGGTAAGCGTCTTCCAGTCCCATGCTGCGATTCAGTGAATTGAGCAGAATCGTCAGTTCCGACCATTTCAGCAGCAAGTCTTCAAGTTTGTCGAAGTGATCCGAGCCCTGCGGCAGTCCGTAGAATCTCGCCGTCTCCAGGGTGTCGGTCATATGCAGGTAATGCGCCCAGACTTCCGCCCAATCCTCAAGCGGATGCGATTGGGCGTAAGCGCTGATGAAACCGGGGTCGCGCCGGCGCGGCCCGGAATAGTAGCGGTTCAGGGCGGCGTGATAATCCTGCCGTTCATCGCCGAACACGTCCCGAAATCGCTGCAGCCGCCGCTCGCTGTCGATTAGCAGGCGGAAGTAGTAGTGTCCGCTTTCATGCCGGAAATGTCCGAGCAGCGTACGATACAGCTCTCCGCTATGCTGGCGCTCGATCTCCCGCCGCACATCGTCGGCTTCAGCCACGTTGATGGTCACCACGCCTTCGCTATGGCCGGTGCTGACATGCTCTTCGATGACGTTGGGATTCGAGCGCCGATCCTCGATAAAGCGGAAGGCAAGTCCGTTCGCCGAGTCCTGTTTGCCGGCAACGGGCAGATTCAGCGCGATCAATCCATAGATCAGCCGCCGTTTGGCGTGCTCAAGCTGCTTCCACCAATGCAGCCGGCTGCCGTCGAGCAAATTTGGAATCGTCTGGTTCAGGCGGCAGGAAAGACAATAGTCCAGTTCTTCACCGCCCACGATCCAGTTGCAGACCTCATGTTCCTCGCCATTGCGGCACAGTGGGCCGGCCGAGCTTCGCGGGCGCTTGCCGGCGACCGCGGACAGGGGCAGCATCCGGCGGGACACCGGCTCGTAGCCGACCCGGCTGCCACAATGTAGGCAGGCGGTGTTCTCGAAAAACAGTATCTGGCCGCAGGTGCATTTGAAGTCGATCATGAGCAGGCTCGCAAATCAGTTCCGCGGCAGAAACCAGGTTTGGGTGATGGCCTCATGGATGGCCGCAAACCTGATCTGCAAGCGATCGATGTAGTCGGTCAGTCCATGCTCCACCAGGTCCGCCACCTGTGACTGCATCACCTGGCGCTGCGCCTCCTCGACCAGCTCGGCGACAGCGGCGTTATTCGGCAACTTCGGCAGCACCTTGCCGATGGTGGTCAGATTGTGAATCGTCGCCCGGGGGAATTCCCCGTCCTGCAACAGGAAGCGAACTACGTCCTCCCCGTTGACGCGCCGGCGCACGTGCTGGCGATACATCTGGTAGGCGCTTTGCGACCGTAGCACGTTCATCCAGAGAATTCCCTCGTAGGGTTCGGGAAATCTCGGCGCGACCGAACCCTTGTCCGGGTAGGCGAACAACTTGCGAGCGCCGACATCGACAATGCGAGTCACCATGTCGGCGCGCTCCAGCGCCCGTCCCATGCGTATAAAAGTATAGCCGGCGTCCCGACTCATCGTGCCCGCCAGCATCCCGAATATCTGCTGGCAGCGTTCGATGATATGTTCGAGCATTTCGTTACGCGCGCTGCGCGCGACGGCGCTGCCGGCGGCGGACTGCGTGTAGTAATGGAGATCGTTGATGCGCTCGAAGGCTTCGGTGGGCATGACTTCCCGGGTCGTGCGCGCATTTTCCCGCGCCATCGAAAGCATGCTGCAAATCGACGCATCGCAATCGTCGGCAATCAGGAATCGCGCCAGATTGGATTCCGTGGCGATATTGTAGCGGGTGGCGTAAAGATCCGTCGTGCCGGTGATGCGCACCAGGGCCCGCCAGCCGAGCTTGGTCCGGCCCGGCAGATCGAGCAGCAGGTTGGAGAACACATTGAGCAGGCGCGCGGTGTTTTCCACCCGCTCCAGATAGCGCGCCTGCCAGTAAACCCTTTCCGCCACTCTCGACAGCATCGCTCTAGCCCATTACCACCCAAGTATCCTTGCTGCCGCCTCCCTGGGAGGAATTGACGACATAACTTCCCTTCACCAGCGCCACTCGGGTAAGACCACCCGGAGTTACATAGCTGTCCGCCGCTTGCAGAACGAATGGCCGCAGATCGACATGCCGCGGTTCCGCCGCGCCGTTGCCCAGGATCGGCACGGTGGAAAGCGAGATTAGCGGCTGGCCGAGATAATTGCGCGGATTGTCCTTGATCCGGCGGGCGAACTCCTCGCGTTCGGCGGCGCTTGCCTGAGGCCCCATCAGCATGCCATAGCCGCCTGATTCGTTGGCCGGCTTTACCACGAGCTTGTCGAGATTGTCGAGTACGTGTTGCCTTTCCTTGTCGTCGAAACAGCGGTAACTCGGCACGTTAGGCAGGATCGGATCTTCGTCCAGATAGTACTTGATGAAATCCGGCACATAGGTGTAAACGATCTTGTCGTCGGCCACTCCGGCGCCCGGCGCGTTGGCCAGCGAGACATTGCCCTTGACCCAGGCCTTGAACAGGCCGGTTACGCCGAGCATCGATTCGGGATTGAACACCGCCGGGTCGAGGAACATATCGTCGATGCGCCGGTAGATCACGTCGACCTGGGACAGGCCGCCGATATTGCGCATGTAAACGTGATCGTTCTCGACGACCAGGTCGCTACCTTCCACCAGTTCCGCGCCCATGCGCTGGGCCAGGTAGGAGTGTTCGAAATACGCCGAATTGTAGATCCCCGGCGTCAGCACCGCGATTTCCGGAAAGGCCTGCCGGCGCGGCGAAAGCGAGGCCAGCATGTCGAACAACTCCTGCGGATACTCGGTAACCGGCAGGATGTCGTAGTTCTCGAACAGCTCCGGGAACACGCGCTTGGTGACGCGGCGATTTTCCAGCATATAGGAGACGCCCGACGGCACCCGCAGATTGTCCTCGAGCACCATGAACCGCCCCCGTTCATCGCGGATCAGGTCGGTGCCGCAGATATGCGCCCAGACGTTGTAGCGTGGTTTGATGCCAAGACACTGGGGCCGGAAATTGATGGAGTCGAGAATCAGTTCCGGAGCGATGATCTTGTCCTTGAAGACCTTCTGGCCGTTGTAAACATCATGGATGAAACAGTTCAGCGCCCGCACGCGTTGTTCGAGACCGCGCCGGGTCACTTCCCATTCCCGGGCCGGCATTACCCGCGGTATGAGATCGAACGGCCATTCGCGATCGATATTCCGGCCGTCGCTGTATACCGTGAAGGAGATGCCCATGGTCTTGATGGCAAGCCGGGCGGCAACTTTCTTCTCTTCCAGATCCTTGTGGTTCAGCGACTCCAGATAAGCGGCGAGCCGATGCGCCGTCGCCCGCGGCGCACCCGGCCGCTGGATCATTTCATCGTGGAAAGCGCCGGGATCGTATGTTTGCCAATTGATCTGCAAGGGTTCTCCCATGTCTTCTCCGAACAATTCCAGTTCGCGCTTGAAGCTTTGCTTTGTCGGCTGCGCCGACCGGGTTTCGTGCATGCTGTTGGGCTGCACATGCCATCCTGGCGCGACTTGCGAGACTTCGACAATGCCCAGTCTCGACATCCTTGTCGAGCCGTTCGACCCTCGAAAAGCTTTGCTTTTCGTCGGCTGCGCCGACCGGGTCTCACCCCATCGGGTATGGGAACTGGTTGTGGACTTCGTCGCAGGCGGCTTTTACCTCGGCGGACAATTCTACATCAAGGGCCGCCAATGATTCGTCAAGCTGATCGGCGGTGCGGGCGCCGATGATGGTGGAGGCGACGAAATCGAACTCCATGCTCCAACGCGTCGCCAGCGTCACCGGCGACATGCCGGCTTGCCGGGCGATTTCGACGTATTTCGCGGTCGACGCCAGCGTGCCTTCGTTGACGAAGCGCCGCGCCATGACCTGCTGCCGCGGATTGCTGCGCTGGTAGTCGCCGAAGCGCGTATTCGGCGGCGACTTGCCGTCGTTGTACTTGCCGCTGAGGACGCCGCCGCCGATCGGCGAATAGGGCAGCAGCGACACTTTCTCGTTACGGCATGCCTGGGCCAGTTCATCGAGAAAACGCCGGTTGAGCAGGGAAAAGTTGTTCTGGATCGATTCGAACCGGGCCAGACCTTCGTATTCGGCGATCATGTTGCTCTTGGTCAGGCCGTAGCTGGTTTCGTTGGATGTCCCCAGATAACGCACCTTGCCGGAATCGACCAGGCGATCAAGGGCGTCCATGGATTCCGCCATGGGCACGATGGGGTCCGGCCAATGCACCTGGTACAGGTCGATATAGTCCACTCCCATGCGGCGCAGGCTACCTTCCACGGCGCGCTCGACATGGTGACGGTCGATAGCGGTCAAGCCATGGCGGATGGGCGGCACGAACCAGCCGCCGGCGGCGCCGGCCACCTTGGTGGCGACGATAACCGCGTCGCGCGGTTTGTTTTTCAGCCATTCGCCGAATATTTCTTCGGTCCGGCCGGTCAGTTCGACCGTGGGCGGAACCGGATAGACTTCCGCCGTATCGAAAAAATTGATCCCGCGATCAAAGGATCGGTCGAGAATCCGGAACGACTCCTTCTTGTCGCTCCAGGTTCCGAAGCTCATCGTGCCCATGCAAATGGGCGTTACCCGCAGGCCGCTGCGGCCGACGTATCTGTATTCCATTGCGCTTCCTTAATGTAAAAGACAAATTGTTGTTCAACCCAATGGCGGGCAGTCCTCTCCCAGGTAACCTCCGCCGCCGCAATAGGCCGGGTCCTGTAATTGAACGCGAATGCCGTCCGGATCGGAAAAGTACACTTCGGGCGTACCGCTCTCGAAGCCGCCCCGGTCGGGCATGCGCATGCTCACCCAATACATCAGCGGCCGGGTGTCGGCAGGATCGAGCCGCGCGCTGAATCCATAGTCGGTGAGTTGGGCGAGAATATTATCGACATCGAATCCGGCCATGGTAAAGCAGACATGATTGATGCTTGCCGGATTGCGCGGCGGGCCTTGCCGGCTACCGCCGGTATACATGAGAAACTGAAAACCGTCGCCGACGCCGATAACGGGCGCGTTCGGTCCCTGATAAGCCTGGAAGTTCTTGCCGAAAACGCGCTTGTGGAAATCATTGGCGCGTTCGCGATTACCGGTGAAATTGGTGAAATGGTTGTAGTCGATCAGATTGAACAATCCTGCCGAAGCCGCGGGCTCCGGGGCATTGCAGACTTCACCGTAAACGCCGCCGCCACCGCAGTCGAGCGGCGATGACAGCAGGTAAACCAGACCCTCGACATCGGCGAAATAAAGATCGCGCGTGCCGCCGGGGCGTTCACGCACCCAGCAAGTCATGCCGGCCGACAGGCGATCAGCCGGCGATTGCGGACCGGGGCCGGGTTCCACGCCGAAGGCGCGCAATTGCTCCTGCACGGCGTCGACGTCGAATTCGGCTACGCTCAAACCGATGTGCGCGATCGAAGGCGCCTCACCCGGCGCGGCGGGGCCGATGGTAAAGTAATGCGGCCCATTTCCCACCCGCAGCGCGACTTCGTCGCCCTGGCGGGCCTGCACCGGCGCGCCGAATACATCCTGGTAGAAGGCTACCGAACGCGCCACGTCCTGGACGCGAATGCGGAAACTGTGCAATTTCCGCACGGCTACCGGCACTGTGCCATGTTCGGCGGCGCAACCCCAGGGACTCAGCGCCAGCACGGGCAGGGCGGCGAGCAGATTGCGGCGGCCCCGGGAAAATCCCGCGGGATATCCGGAACTGCCGATTTTGTTCATGAGCGTCTCCTGCCGGTTCGATTATCTATTCACCCGGTGTTATTCATTATACTCCGGCGGGCGGCGCCTTCAGGGATTCACCGTAGTCGGCGCCTCGACTTGCGGCCCGGGGCGGCCACGGCTGGATGCGACATACCGCGAACCTCCCAACGGAATCGACAATCGCAGCAGCAGACCGTATTCGGACCGTCCCATTGTGCTGGCGTGTTGCACGCTTTCCAGTTCAAGCGTAAAAGGCAGCGCCGATTGCCCTTTCGTGAGCAGATTCCAGGACGTTCCCCAGGCTATCTCCTGGCCCTGTCCGGCCCAGCGCAGCCGGCTATAGGGCGTAAACAGACCCGGCAAGCCCAGCGCTTTCAAGCCGCCCCAGGCCAATTCGCTTTCCATGCGAAAGCGCGAGCCCTGCCCCAGGGCTCCTGCCTGTAACGGACGGGTAACGGCATCGGCGTTGTCCCACAGGGTGGTCCGGCCGTCCCCGTCCCGGCCCCAGGAGGACGTTACCGACGCCCGGAAGCCGCGCTGTTTCAGTCCCGGGTCCCAACTCGCCTGTACGCCCGCGCCCCAGTCCCGGTAGCCGCTCTCATGCACCAGCAGCACCCGCCCGTGCAGCGACACGTCCAGACCCCTGTTCGCGTCCAGATACGCCAGACGCAATCCGGTTTCCATGCCGGCGCCCCGGTCCGCGTCGCCGGCATCGAAACGTCCGCCGGCCTCCAGCTTCAGACTCAGCGAGCGCCCTTCTGACAGCGATTCGTCGAGGGTCCATTCCAACATCAAGCGGCCCCGGTGAGCCGCGCCGCTCACGCCGGCAAGATCCGCCGAAGCATCGGTCGCCAGACGCGTCGACAGAGCATCCGCCCGCAAGCCCCATTCGCTGTTGCCGCGCCGGCTCAGCAACGCTCTCACGCCGCCGGCGAACATGTGAAAATCGGCATCGAAATCGTGCGCGCGGCCCAGCTCTTCCAGACCCACGTCACCCGCGCCAAAGCCGCCGACGCCCCATACGCTTACCCGTTCGTTCGGCTGCCAGTACAGATAGGGGTGCGCCGTGTCCATGCGGCTGCGCAGCAAACCGTCGGTTCCATCGTCGCTGTAATCCAGATCGCCCCAACTACGCATGAAGGACAGTCCGGCGAGCAGCCGCTCGTCGGTATACAGGTCCAGTCCGACGTGAGCGGCGTCGAGGCCGCCTCGATAGTCCATTCCGAGCCGCTCCAGATCGCCGTTGAAATATTGCATGTCTCCCTGGCCCCACAACACCGGCGCCCAGCTCTTTTGCTGTTGCTGCTTGCCCAGGGGCATCTCGAAGGCCGCCGCCGACAGGTTGCGCGTGGAGTTTCCGTCCCCCGCGGCGGGCCCCGCCGCGGTCCCCGGCGGCGCGCCTTGGAGCCCCGCCCGGGAACCTGGATCCTGACTGTAAGCCGCTACTCCCAGACCGAAAGCCGCTTCTCCCGGCGCCTTGACGAAGCCAGGAGGGGCGCCCGGCTGCACGCGATAGTCTGCCGCGATATTCTCCGGCGATCCCGGCGGTATATCGCGCATCAACGATTCCGCCGGCGCGCTGCCCCGATCCGCGCCCAAGGCGCTCTGATCCGCGGCATTCCGCGCCTGACCGGCGCCAACACTCTCACTGCCCATCAGCTCCGATTCGGGCGCGCCAGAGGCCGCCGGGCCAGCGTTGCTTCCCGGTAATGGCGGCTCGCCAATGGATGTCCGCAAACGACCCCATTGCCGGTGCCGCTCGAATCGACTCTCGATGGCCGTCAGCGCGCTCTCGCCCATCGAGCGCGAGATCACCGCCAGCAGCGCTTGCTGCGTGTGTGCAAACTGCTCCGCCGTGCGCCGCTGCTCGAATCGCACCTGGGTCGAAGCGGGCTCGCCCGCATTCACTGCCTTCGGCAATTCGCCCAAGCGCAATACAATGCCCTCTCCAGCATCGTGCGCTTCGTCCATCGTGACCGCCAGGGACAACGTGCGGCGACTCTCGCCTTGCTCGAAAGCCAGGGATTCCGGGATGCCGCTATAGTCCTCCGGCATCGCGCCTCCTTGCAGCGTTACTATCAGAGGAACATTCACGGCGCGGTCCGCGGCCGGCGACATCGTCACTTCGATTTCACCTCGCTGGCCTTCCGCCACCGTATACTCCGCCTGCCCAAATCTCACCGTCAACGCAAGCATTCCCTTGTCCTTGAGCGTCACCGTCGCCGCGGCAAGCTCCCCGGCCATCGCGATCTCCGGCAGCGCTCCAAATCCCAGCTCAAGCGTCTCGTCATCTCCATCCCAATCGTTGTTGGCGACAATCCCGAACGTTTGTTCGATTGCGCCGGCCGGAACGCTGAGCGTTGCCATGTCTGCCCCGACCTCCCAATCCGGCATTCCCTCAACCGTATAGTCGTCGGCCGCCGTTGTCTCCGGCCGGGTCAAGCGAATCGGGATCGCCAATGCCTGATTTACGGCCCGGCTCAACTTCACCGTCACGGTGGCGGGCGCCGCGCCCTCCATCGCCGTGTAGTTCGATGCCTGAAAGGAGACCACCGCGGGCGTATTGAATTCCGTCACCGCGATGGTAAAACTCTGGCTCGAAGTATCGCCATCGGCGTCCTCCACCGTGTAGGTATATTCGGTCGCGTCCTGAATCTCTGTCGGCGTGCCGCTCAGCGTGCGCGTTTTCGCATCGAACGTCAGGCCCGCCGGCAGGCCCTCGTCCCCACTCAGCGAATACTCCAGTTTGCCGTTGCCGCTGCTCGAGGCGGGCAACACCAGCGCGTCGATCGCTTCGCCATGCGTGTAGGCTTGATTGTCGATCGCCGCCAGACTCGGCTGCGTATCCGCCTCCACTGTCACCGTGAAAGCGTCCGAGACTGATTCCACGCCATCGCTGGCGGTCACCGTCACCTTCGCCTCACCCGGCGCCTTGCCCGTCAGTCTCAGCATGGCCCCAGAAACTGCCGCAGTCAGGATATTCGGGTTATCGGAGGTCGCCGTGTAGGTCAGCGTGTCGTCATCCTGGTCGTGGAAGGCGGCGGACAGATCCTGCTCAACCGTGACGCCCACGATCAGTGTGCGATCACCGATGAGGTCCGCGAGCCGCACTTTCACCGTCGGCGCGTTGTTGCCCGCCACCGGCGTCGCGCTTTTCTCCTCCGATTCAACTCCGTCCACCGCCCGCAACTTGAACGTGTACTCGGTGCCGTTGTCCAGACCCGTCACGGTGTGTTCGGCGGTGGTCGCGGTGCTGCCGGCGATCGCCGTCCAGGCGCCACCGTCGGTGCTCAATTCGTAGCCCGTGATCGTCGCGTTGCCCGGATTGTCCCACGTCAGCTTCACCTGGGCGTCGCCCGGCGCCGCGTTGAAGTTGGTCGGCGCCGGGAACAGGGGTGTCGCGCTCACTGTCGCCGCGGCACCGGCGCCCGAAGCGTTCACCGCCCGCACCGCGAAGTCATACTCGGTGCCGTTGGTCAGGTCCGTAACCGTCGCCGTCAGGTTCAGCGCCACGCCTGTCCAGGCGCCGCTGTCGCCCTCCCTGTATTCATAGCGCGTGATGACCGAGTCACCGCTGTCCGCGGGCGCCTGCCAGGTCAGCGTCACCTCGGTGTCGCCCACGTCCGCCGCGAGACCCGCGGGAGCGGCCGGAACCCCCGCCGCCAGGGGCGTCGCGCTTTTCTCCTCCGACTCCCGTCCGTTCACCGCCCGCACCTTGAAGGTGTAACCAGTGCCGTTGTCCAGACCCGTCACGGTGTGTTCATCGGTGGTCGCGGTGCTGCCGGCGATCGCCGTCCAGGCGCCACCGTCGGTGCTCAATTCGTAGCCCGTGATCGTCGCGTTGCCCGGATTGTCCCACGTCAGCTTCACCTGGGCGTCGCCCGGCGCCGCGTTGAAGTTGGTCGGCGCCGGGAACAGGGGTGTCGCGCTCACCGTCGCCGCGGCACCGGCGCCCGAAGCGTTCACCGCCCGCACCGCGAAGTCATACTCGGTGCCGTTGGTCAGGTCCGTAACCGTCGCCGTCAGGTTCAGCGCCACGCCTGTCCAGGCGCCGCTGTCGCCCTCCCTGTATTCATAGCGCGTGATGACCGAGTCACCGCTGTCCTCGGGCGCCTGCCAGGTCAGCGTCACCTCGGTGTCGCCCGCGTCCGCCGCGAGACCCGCGGGAGCGGCCGGAACCCCCGCCGCCAGGGGCGTCGCGCTTTTCTCCTCCGACTCCCGTCCGTTCACCGCCCGCACCTTGAAGGTGTAACCAGTGCCGTTGTCCAGACCCGTCACGGTGTGTTCATCGGTGGTCGCGGTGCTGCCGGCGATCGCCGTCCAGGCGCCACCGTCGGTGCTCAATTCGTAGCCCGTGATCGTCGCGTCGCCCGGATCGTCCCACGTCAGCTCCACCTGGGCGTCGCCCGGCGCGACTTCGAATCCGGTCGGCGCCGGGAACAGGGGTGTCGCGCTCACCGTCGCCGCGGCACCGGCGCCCGAAGCGTTCACCGCCCGCACCGCGAAGTCATACTCGGTGCCGTTGGTCAGGTCCGTAACCGTCGCCGTCAGGTTCAGCGCCACGCCTGTCCAGGCGCCGCTGTCGCCCTCCCTGTATTCATAGCGCGTGATGACCGAGTCACCGCTGTCCGCAGGCGCCTGCCAGGTCAGCGTCACCTCGGTGTCGCCCGCGTCCGCCGCGAGATTCGCGGGAGCGTCCGGAACCCCAGCCGCCAGGGGCGTCGCGCTTTTCTCCTCCGATTCAACTCCATTCACCGCCCGCACCTTGAACTTGTACTGGGTGCCGTTGGTCAGGCCAATCACCGTGTGTTCGGCGGTGGTCGCGGTGCTGCCGGCGATCGCCGTCCAGGCGCCGCCGTCGGTGCTCAATTCGTAGCCCGTGATCGTCGCGTTGCCCGGATTGTCCCACGTCAGCTTCACCTGGGCGTCGCCCGGCGCCGCGTTGAAGTTGGTCGGCGCCGGGAACAGGGGTGTCGCGCTCACTGTCGCCGCGGCACCGGCGCCCGAAGCGTTCACCGCCCGCACCGCGAAGTCATATTCGGTGCCATTGGTCAGGTCCGTAACCGTCGCCGACAGGTTCAGCGCCACGCCTGTCCAGGCGCCGCTGTCGCCCTCCCTGTATTCATAGCGCGTGATGTCCGACCCGCCGCTGTCCGCTGGCGCCTGCCAGGTCAGCGTCACCTCGGTGTCGCCCGCGTCCGCCGCGAGATTCGCGGGAGCGGCCGGAACCCCTGCCGACAGGGGCGTCGCGCTTTTCTCCTCCGATTCAACTCCGTCCACCGCCCGCAACTTGAACTTGTACTGGGTGCCGTTGTCCAGACCCGTCACGGTGTGTTCGGCGGTGGTCGCGGTGCTGCCGGCGATCGCCGTCCAGGCGCCACCGTCGGTGCTCAATTCGTAGCCCGTGATCGTCGCGTCGCCCGGATCGTCCCACGTCAGCTTCACCTGGGCGTCGCCCGGCGCCGCGTTGAAGTTGGTCGGCGCCGGGAACAGGGGTGTCGCGCTCACTGTCGCCGCGGCACCGGCGCCCGAAGCGTTCACCGCCCGCACCGCGAAGTCATACTCGGTGCCGTTGGTCAGGTCCGTAACCGTCGCCGTCAGGTTCAGCGCCACGCCTGTCCAGGCGCCGCTGTCGCCCTCCCTGTATTCATAGCGCGTGATGACCGAGTCACCGCTGTCCGCTGGCGCCTGCCAGGTCAGCGTCACCTCGGTGTCGCCCGCGTCCGCCGCGAGATTCGCGGGAGCGGCCGGAACCCCTGCCGACAGGGGCGTCGCGCTTTTCTCCTCCGATTCAACTCCGTCCACCGCCCGCAACTTGAACTTGTACTGGGTGCCGTTGTCCAGACCCGTCACGGTGTGTTCGGCGGTGGTCGCGGTGCTGCCGGCGATCGCCGTCCAGGCGCCACCGTCGGTGCTCAATTCGTAGCCCGTGATCGTCGCGTTGCCCGGATTGTCCCACGTCAGCTTCACCTGGGCGTCGCCCGGCGCCGCGTTGAAGTTGGTCGGCGCCGGGAACAGGGGTGTCGCGCTCACTGTCGCCGCGGCACCGGCGCCCGAAGCGTTCACCGCCCGCACCGCGAAGTCATACTCGGTGCCGTTGGTCAGACCTGTAACCGTCGCCGTCAGGTTCAGCGCCACGCCTGTCCAGGCGCCGCTGTCGCCCTCCCTGTATTCATAGCGCGTGATGTCCGACCCGCCGCTGTCCGCGGGCGCCTGCCAGGTCAGCGTCACCCGCGCGTCGCCCGCCGCCGCGAGAAAGTTGGTTGGCGCCGACGGCGACGCGGTCGCCAACGCCGATTCCCGCACTTCGATGGTAAATGTTCGGCTCGCGGCGTCCCCATCGGAGTCCGTCGCCGTGTAGGTATACTCGGTCGTGTCCTGAATCTCTGTCGGCGTGCCGCTCAGCGTGCGCCTTTCCACATTGAACGTCAGGCCCTTCGGCGGCGCCGGACTGAGCGAATACGTCAGCGTGCCGTTGCCGCCGCTCAAGGCGGGCAGCGTCAGTTCGTCGATCTCTTCGCCCTCCGTATAGATCTGATCGTCGATCGCCGCCAGATTCGGCTGCGTGTTCTCCTCCACCGTCACCGTGAAAGCGTCCGAGACCGATTCCACGCCATCGCTGGCGGTCACCGTCACCTCCGCCGTGCCCGGCGTCACCCCGGTCAGCGTCAGCGTATCCCCCGACAGCGTCACGCTCGCCACCGCCGAATCGTCGGAAATCGCCGTGTAGGTCAACTGGTCTTCATCGGCATCCTGGAACGTCCCGGAAATGTCCACCGCCAGGGTCGCGCCCACGAGCAGGCTTTGGTCATCGAGTTCGGTCGCAACCGTCGGCGGGTTGTTGCCCGTCCCATCGGCCGCCGCCCGCGTCACCGCGATGGTGTAGGTCGCGGTGGTCGCCCCGTCCTCCGCCGTCACCTCCACGGTCACAGTGGTCGTGGCGCCCGCGCTCAAATCAATGGCGCCGCTCGCGCTGCCGCTCGGCACCGTCGTCCCGTTCACCGTCACCGCGGCGCTCGAATGCGTCGTGGTCGGCGTCACCGTCACACTCGCCACCGTGTGGGCTACCGCGGCGGTGTAGTCCTGCTCCGCGGAGTCAAACGCCGGACTCAGCGTCCCCTGCGAAATCGACAGCCCCGACAGCGTCGCGTCGGTGCTCGCGCCACTCGGCGCACGGGTAATCTCGACAGTGTAGTCCCTGGTGGTGCTCTCGTCCGCGGCCGTAACCTGCACGGTGACGGTCGTGGTGGCGCCCGCGGCCAGCGTGATGGCGCCGCTCGCGCTGCCGCTCGACACCGTCGTGCCCCCCACCGTCACCGCGGCGCTCGAATGCGTCGTGGTCGGCGTCACCGTCACGCTCGCCACCGCGTTGGCCACCGCGGCGGTGTAGTTCTGCTCCGCGGAGTCAAACGCCGGTCTCAGCGTCCCCTGCGAAATCGACAGCCCCGACAGCGTCGCGTCGGCGCTCGCCGCCCGCGTCACCGCGATGGTGTAGGTCGCAGTGGTCGCCCCGTCCTCCGCCGTCACCTCCACGGTCACAGTGGTCGTGGCGCCCGCGCTCAAATCAATGGCGCCGCTCGCGCTGCCGCTCGACACCGTCGTCCCGTTCACCGTCACCGCGGCGCTCGAATGCGTCGTGGTCGGCGTCACCGTCACACTCGCCACCGTGTGGGCTACCGCGGCGGCGTAGTCCTGCTCCGCGGAGTCAAACGCCGGACTCAGCGTCCCCTGCGAAATCGACAACCCCGACAGCGTCGCGTCGGTGCTCGCGCCACTCGGCGCACGGGTGATCTCGACAGTGTAGTCCCTGGTGGTGCTCTCGTCCGCGGCCGTCACCTGCACGGTGACGGTCGTGGTCGCGCCCGCGGCCAGCGTGATGGCGCCGCTCGCGCTGCCGCTCGACACCGTCGTCCCGTTCACCGTCACCGCGGCGCTCGAATGTGTCGTGGTCGGCGTCACCGTCACGCTCGCCACCGCGTGGGCCACCGCGGCGGCGTAATCCTGCTCCGCGGAGTCAAACGCCGGTCTCAGCGTCCCCTGCGAAATCGACAGCCCCGACAGCGTCGCGTCGGCGCTCGCCGCCCGCGTCACCGCGATGGTGTAGGTCGCAGTGGTCGCCCCGTCCTCCGCCGTCACCTCCACGGTCACAGTGGTCGTGGCGCCCGCGCTCAAATCAATGGCGCCGCTCGCGCTGCCGCTCGACACCGTCGTCCCGTTCACCGTCACCGCGGCGCTCGAATGCGTCGTGGTCGGCGTCACCGTCACACTCTCCACCGTGTGGGCTACCGCGGCGGCGTAGTCCTGCTCCGCGGAGTCAAACGCCGGATTCAGCGTCCCCTGCGAAATCGACAACCCCGACAGCGTCGCGTCGGTGCTCGCGCCACTCGGCGCACGGGTGATCTCGACAGTGTAGTCCCTGGTGGTGCTCTCGTCCGCGGCCGTCACCTGCACGGTGACGGTCGTGGTCGCGCCCGCGGCCAGCGTGATGGCGCCGCTCGCGCTGCCGCTCGACACCGTCGTCCCGTTCACCGTCACCGCGGCGCTCGAATGTGTCGTGGTCGGCGTCACCGTCACGCTCGCCACCGCGTGGGCCACCGCGGCGGCGTAATCCTGCTCCGCGGAGTCAAACGCCGGTCTCAGCGTCCCCTGCGAAATCGACAGCCCCGACAGCGTCGCGTCGGCGCTCGCCGCCCGCGTCACCGCGATGGTGTAGGTCGCAGTGGTCGCCCCGTCCTCCGCCGTCACCTCCACGGTCACAGTGGTCGTGGCGCCCGCGCTCAAATCAATGGCGCCGCTCGCGCTGCCGCTCGACACCGTCGTCCCGTTCACCGTCACCGCGGCGCTCGAATGTGTCGTGGTCGGCGTCACCGTCACACTCTCCACCGTGTGGGCTACCGCGGCGGTGTAGTTCTGCTCCGCGGAGTCAAACGCCGGACTCAGCGTCCCCTGCGAAATCGACAGCCCCGACAGCGTCGCGTCGGTGCTCGCGCCACTCGGCGCACGGGTGATCTCGACAGTGTAGTCCCTGGTGGTGCTCTCGTCCGCGGCCGTAACCTGCACGGTGACGGTCGTGGTGGCGCCCGCGCTCAAATCAATGGCGCCGCTCGCGCTGCCGCTCGGCACCGTCGTCCCGTTCACCGTCACCGCGGCGTCCGAATGTGTCGTGGTCGGCGTCACCGTCACGCTTGCCACCGCGTTGGCCACCGCGGCGGTGTAGTTCTGCTCCGCGGAGTCAAACGCCGGACTCAGCGTCCCCTGCGAAATCGACAACCCCGACAGCGTCGCGTCGGTGCTCGCTGCCCGCGTCACCGCGATGGTGTAGGTCGCGGTGGTCGCCCCGTCCTCCGCCGTCACCTCCACGGTCACAGTGGTCGTGGCGCCCGCGCTCAAATCAATGGCGCCGCTCGCGCTGCCGCTCGACACCGTCGTCCCGTTCACCGTCACCGCGGCGCTCGAATGCGTCGTGATCGGCGTCACCGTCACACTCGCCACCGCGTTGGCCACCGCGGCGGCGTAGTCCTGCTCCGCGGAGTCAAACGCCGGACTCAGCGTCCCCTGCGAAATCGACAACCCCGACAGCGTCGCGTCGGTGCTCGCGCCACTCGGCGTACGGGTGATCTCGACAGTGTAGTCCCTGGTGGTGCTCTCGTCCGCGGCCGTCACCTGCACGGTGACGGTCGTGGTGGCGCCCGCGGCCAGCGTGAT
This sequence comes from uncultured Pseudohongiella sp., assembly GCA_951812715.1. Classification (GTDB taxonomy): domain Bacteria; phylum Pseudomonadota; class Gammaproteobacteria; order Pseudomonadales; family Pseudohongiellaceae; genus UBA9145. Next base: position 780,338 of record OX638323.1, read on the forward strand.
GGCGCCGCTCGCGCTGCCGCTCGACACCGTCGTCCCGTTCACCGTCACCGCGGCGCTCGAATGCGTCGTGGTCGGCGTCACCGTCACACTCGCCACCGTGTGGGCTACCGCGGCGGCGTAGTCCTGCTCCGCGGAGTCAAACGCCGGACTCAGCGTCCCCTGCGAAATCGACAGCCCCGACAGCGTCGCGTCGTCACTCGCCGCCCGCATCACCGCGATGGTGTAGGTCGCGGTGGTCGCCCCATCCTCCGCCGTCACCTCCACGGTCACAGTGGTCGTGGCGCCCGCGCTCAAATCAATGGCGCCGCTCGCGCTGCCGCTCGACACCGTCGTCCCGTTCACCGTCACCGCGGCGCTCGAATGCGTCGTGGTCGGCGTCACCGTCACGCTCTCCACCGTGTGGGCCACTGCGGCGGTGTAGTTCTGCTCCGCGGAGTCAAACGCCGGACTCAGCGTCCCCTGCGAAATCGACAACCCCGACAGCGTCGCGTCGGCGCTCGCGCCACTCGGCGCACGGGTGATCTCGACAGTGTAGTCCCTGGTGGTGCTCTCGTCCGCGGCCGTCACCTGCACGGTGACGGTCGTGGTGGCGCCCGCGCTCAAATCAATGGCGCCGCTCGCGCTGCCGCTCGACACCGTCGTCCCGTTCACCGTCACCGCGGCGCTCGAATGCGTCGTGGTCGGCGTCACCGTCACACTCGCCACCGTGTGGGCTACCGCGGCGGCGTAGTTCTGTTCCGCGGAGTCAAACACCGGACTCAGCGTCCCCTGCGAAATCGACAGCCCCGACAGCGTCGCGTCGGTGCTCGCGTCACTCGGCGCACGGGTAATCTCGACAGTGTAGTCCCTGGTGGTGCTCCCGTCCGCGGCCGTAACCTGCACGGTGACGGTCGTGGTGGCGCCCGCGGCCAGCGTGATGGCGCCGCTCGCGCTACCGCTCGACACCGTCGTCCCGTTCACCGTCACCGCGGCGCTCGAATGCGTCGTGGTCGGCGTCACCGTCACGCTCGCCACCGTGTGGGCCACCGCGGCGGTGTAGTTCTGCTCCGCGGAGTCAAACACCGGACTCAGCATCCCCTGCGAAATCGACAACCCCGACAGCGTCGCGTCGTCGCTCGCCGCCCGCGTCACCGCGATGGTGTAGGTCGCGGTGGTCGCCCCGTCCTCCGCCGTCACCTCCACGGTCACAGTGGTCGTGGCGCCCGCGCTCAAATCAATGGCGCCGCTCGCGCTGCCGCTCGACACCGTCGTCCCGTTCACCGTCACCGCGGCGCTCGAATGTGTCGTGGTCGGCGTCACCGTCACACTCTCCACCGTGTGGGCTACCGCGGCGGTGTAGTTCCGCTCCGCGGAGTCAAACGCCGGACTCAGCGTCCCCTGCGAAATCGACAACCCCGACAGCGTCGCGTCGGTGCTCGCGCCACTCGGCGCACGGGTAATCTCGACAGTGTAGTCCCTGGTGGTGCTCCCGTCCGCGGCCGTAACCTGCACGGTGACGGTCGTGGTGGCGCCCGCGGCCAGCGTGATGGCGCCGCTCGCGCTGCCGCTCGACACCGTCGTCCCGTTCACCGTCACCGCGGCGCTCGAATGCGTCGTGGTCGGCGTCACCGTCACACTCTCCACCGTGTGGGCTACCGCGGCGGTGTAGTTCTGTTCCGCGGAGTCAAACACCGGACTCAGCGTCCCCTGCGAAATCGACAGCCCCGACAGCGTCGCGTCGGCGCTCGCCGCCCGCGTCACCGTGATGGTGTAGGTCGCGGTGGTCGCCCCGTCCTCCGCCGTCACCTCCACGGTCACAGTGGTCGTGGCGCCCGCGCTCAAATCAATGGCGCCGCTCGCGCTGCCGCTCGACACCGTCGTCCCGTTCACCGTCACCGCGGCGCTCGAATGTGTCGTGGTCGGCGTCACCGTCACACTCTCCACCGTGTGGGCTACCGCGGCGGTGTAGTCCTGCTCCGCGGAGTCAAACGCCGGACTCAGCGTCCCCTGCGAAATCGACAACCCCAACAGCGTCGCGTCGGTGCTCGCGCCACTCGGCGCACGGGTAATCTCGACAGTGTAGTCCCTGGTGGTGCTCCCGTCCGCGGCCGTCACCTGCACGGTGACGGTCGTGGTGGCGCCCGCGCTCAAATCAATGGCGCCGCTCGCGCTGCCGCTCGACACCGTCGTCCCGTTCACCGTCACCGCGGCGCTCGAATGCGTCGTGGTCGGCGTCACCGTCACGCTCTCCACCGCGTTGGCCACCGCGGCGGTGTAGTTCTGCTCCGCGGAGTCAAACACCGGACTCAGCATCCCCTGCGAAATCGACAGCCCCGACAGCGTCGCGTCGTCGCTCGCCGCCCGCGTCACCGCGATGGTGTAGGTCGCAGTGGTCGCCCCGTCCTCCGCCGTCACCTCCACGGTCACAGTGGTCGTGGCGCCCGCGCTCAAATCAATGGCGCCGCTCGCGCTGCCGCTCGACACCGTCGTCCCGTTCACCGTCACCGCGGCGCTCGAATGCGTCGTGGTCGGCGTCACCGTCACACTCGCCACCGTGTGGGCTACCGCGGCGGCGTAGTTCTGTTCCGCGGAGTCAAACGCCGGACTCAGCGTCCCCTGCGAAATCGACAACCCCGACAGCGTCGCGTCGGTGCTCGCGCCACTCGGCGCACGGGTGATCTCGACAGTGTAGTCCCTGGTGGTGCTCCCGTCCGCGGCCGTTACCTGCACGGTGACGGTCGTGGTGGCGCCCGCGGCCAGCGTGATGGCGCCGCTCGCGCTGCCGCTCGACACCGTCGTCCCGTTCACCGTCACCGCGGCGCTCGAATGCGTCGTGGTCGGCGTCACCGTCACACTCTCCACCGTGTGGGCTACCGCGGCGGTGTAGTTCTGTTCCGCGGAGTCAAACACCGGACTCAGCGTCCCCTGCGAAATCGACAGCCCCGACAGCGTCGCGTCGGCGCTCGCCGCCCGCGTCACCGTGATGGTGTAGGTCGCGGTGGTCGCCCCGTCCTCCGCCGTCACCTCCACGGTCACAGTGGTCGTGGCGCCCGCGCTCAACTCAATGGCGCCGCTCGCGCTGCCGCTCGACACCGTCGTCCCGTTCACCGTCACCGCGGCGTCCGAATGTGTCGTGGTCGGCGTCACCGTCACACTCTCCACCGTGTGGGCTACCGCGGCGGTGTAGTTCTGCTCCGCGGAGTCAAACGCCGGACTCAGCATCCCCTGCGAAATCGACAGCCCCGACAGCGTCGCGTCGGTGCTCGCGCCACTCGGCGCACGAGTGATCTCGACAGTGTAGTCCCTGGTGGTGCTCTCGTCCGCGGCCGTCACCTCCACGGTCACAGTGGTCGTGGCGCCCGCGCTCAAATCAATGGCGCCGCTCGCGCTGCCGCTCGGCACCGTCGTCCCGTTCACCGTCACCGCGGCGCTCGAATGCGTCGTGGTCGGCGTCACCGTCACGCTCGCCACCGCGTTGGCCACCGCGGCGGTGTAGTCCTGCTCCGCGGAGTCAAACGCCGGACTCAGCGTCCCCTGCGAAATCGACAGCCCCGACAGCGTCGCGTCGGTGCTCGCGCCACTCGGCGTCGCGGTCGCCTTCGACACCGCGCCGTTGCCCGAAGCGTTCACCGCCCGCACCCGGAAGCTGTACTCGGTGCCGTTGGTCAGGCCCGTCACGGTGTGACTGGTGGTGTTCTCGTCGCTGTTCCCGATCTCCGTCCAGGCGCTCCAGTCGAGTGCGCCCGCCTTCTGCCGGACCTCGTACCTGGTGATCGTATCGTTGTCCGGATCGTCCCACTCCAGCGTCACCTGAGCGTCGCCGGCCGTGGCCTTGAGTCCAGTCGGCGCTGCTGGCAGCGGCGCCGGCGTCGCGGAAACCTTCGAAACCGCGCCAAGGTCGGGACTATTCATCGCGCGCACCGCGAATTTATACTCGGTGCCGTTGGTCAGGTCCTTCACGGTGTGGCTGGTGAGCGTGGCGTGCTCATAGTTCAGGATGTCGGTAATCTGCGTGAACGTAACGCCGTCGTCGGTACTCACTTCATAAGTGTTGATATAGGGATTGTCGGGATCGTCCCAGCTCAGCGTCACTTCGCCGTCACCTGGCCAGGCTTCGAGATTGTCCGGCGCCGCGGGCGGCGGCACCGGCGCCGCGCTCACCGCCGCTGGCAGGCTGTCACCATGTTCGTTCAGCGCAAACAGCTCAAATGTGTATACCACGCCATTGGTCAAGGAGGTGAAATATATCCCCGTGGTATCGGCGTCCTCGAAGATGGTCTTGATGCCGTTGGACACCTTATACTGGGTTATGCTCGTATCAGTAGAGCTTTCCCACGAAAGCCAGACTTTCCCGTCATGGGGTCGGGCCGCAAATTCAGTCGGGGTGGCGGGTACCGGTACGGGAATCGCGCTCACTTGCGCGTATTCGCCTTCCCCAAAATTATTCACCGCACGCACCCTGAACGTGTAATTGTCGCCGTTGGTCAGGCCCGTTACGATGTGGCTAGTGGTGGCCGCGCCGCTGCGCAGGATATCCCTCCAGCCGCCACTGTCGATACTCAATTCGTAGACCGTGATTGTCGTGTCGCCCGGATCGCTCCAGGCAAGCTTCACCTGGCCGTTGCCCGGCGTAGCTTCGAGTCCGGCGGGAATCTCCGGCGGTAAACCCGCCCCCGGGTTCGGCGTTACCGCAACGCTGGACGACTCGCCGTTTCCGGAAGCGTTCACCGCCCGCACTCGAAACTCGTACTCGATATCGTTGGTCAGACCCGTCGTCACGGTGTGTTCGATGGTGGTCGGTTTGGTAACGACCGCGATCTCCGTCCAGGCGTCGCTGTCGATGCTCAATTCGTAGTGCGTGATCGTGTCGTTGCTCGGGTTGAGCCAGATCAGCTTCACCTCGCCGTCGCCCGGAATCGCGTCGAGCCCCGCCGGTTCCTCCGGCGCCGCCACCGGCGTCGCGCTCACCGTATCCGCCGCGCCTGCCCCGGAATCGTTCTCCGCCCGCACCGCGAAGGTGTACTTGACGCCGTTGCTCAGACCCGTCACGGTGTGGCTCGTGGTGTCCTTGTTGCTGTCGTCGATGTCGGTAAAGGTATCGCCGCCGTCGGTGCTGACCTGGTACTTGTTGATCGTGGCGTTTCCCGGGTCGGACCAGGACAGCGTCACCTCCTCGTCGCCCGGCGCCGCCTTGAGGCCGGTCGGAGCGGCCGGTTCCGGGTTCGGTGTTACCTCAACGCTGGACGACTCGCCGTTTCCAGAAACGTTCACCGCGCGCAGCTCGAACGTGTACGCGGTGCCGTTGGTCAGGCTCTCCAGGATGTGTACGTTTGTATCCGCGTTACTGTTCGGGATGTTCGTCCAGTCGCCGTATTCGCCCATGCCTTCCTTGTACCGATACTCCCAGTGCTTGATGCTGTCGTCATTGGCATTCCAGTACAGCGTCACCTCGCCGTCGCCAGGCGTCGCGTCAAGGTCCGGGGCCGCCGGGACCGCCAGCGGCGTCGCGTTCGCCGTCGCCGTCGCGCCTATGCCCGAATTGTTCACCGCCAGCACCCGGAAGCTGTAGGTGATAGCGTTGGTCAGGCCCGTCACGATGTGGCTCGTGGTGGTCGCGTCGCTGCCGTCGATGGCGGCGAAGGTCCCGCCATCGATGCTGACCTGGTAACCGGTGATCGTGTCGTTGCCCGGATCGGGCCAGGACAGCGTCACCTCTCCGTCGCCTGGCGTCGCCGTGAGCGGGGCTGGCGCCGCCGGCACCATTTTGACGGTCTCGGTGGACGCCGCGCCTGCCCCGGAATCGTTCTCCGCCCGCACCGCGAACGTGTACTCGATACCATTGGTCAGGCCCGTCACGCTGTGTTCGATGCCGGTCGCGGTGGTAACGACCGTGATCGCCGTCCAGGCGCCGCCGTCGGTGCTCAACTGGTAGCCCGTGATCGTCGCGTCGCCCGGATCGTCCCACGACAGCGCCACCTGACCGACGCTCGCCGTCGCCATGAGGTTGGTTGGCGCCGCCGGCACTGGGTTCGGCGTCGCGCTCGCGGTCGCCGCCGCGCCGTCACCGGTCGCGTTCACCGCGCGCAGCTCGAACGTGTACAAGGTGCCGTTGGTCAGGCTCCCCAGGATGTGTACGTTTGTATCCGCGTTACTGCTCGCGATCTCCGTCCAGTCGCCCCAGTCGAGCGCGCCCGCCTTCTGCCGGAAATCGTAGTGGGCGATTGAGACGTTGTTCGGATTGGTCCAGGACAGCGTCACCTGCCCGTCGCCCGGCGTCGCATCGAGGTCCGTCGGGGCGGCCGGGAGCGGATTCGGCGTCGCGCTTTTCTCCTCCGACTCCCGTCCGTCCACCGCCCGCACCTTGAACTTGTACTGGGTGCCGTTGGTCAGGCCGGTCACGCTGTGTGCGATGCCGGTCTCGGTGGTAACGACCGTGATCGCCGTCCAGGCGCCACCGTCGGTGCTCAACTGGTAGCCCGTGATCGTCGCGTCGCCTGGATCGTCCCACTTCAACTCCACCTGGGCGTCGCCCGGCGCGACTTCGAAACCGGTCGGCGCCGGGAACAGGGGCGTCGCGCCGGCACTCGACGCCGCCCCGGCGCCGGTCCCGTTCTCCGCGCGCAGCTCGAACGTGTACAAGGTGCCGTTGGTCAGGCCCGTCACGTCGTGACTCGTGGTGTTCTCGTCGCTGCTCGCGATCTCCGTCCAGTCGCCAAATTCGCCCGCGCCCTCCTTCTGCCGGAAATCGTAGTGGGCGATTGAGACGTTGTTCGGATTGATCCAGGACAGCGTCACCTGCCCGTCGCCCGGCGTCGCATCGAGGTCCGTCGGGGCGGCCGGGAGCGGGTTCGGCGTCGCGCTTTTCTCCACCGACTCCCGTCCGTCCACCGCCCGCACCTTGAACGTGTAACCAGTGCCGTTGGTCAGGCCCGTCACGCTGTGTTCGATGCCGGTCTCGGTGGTAACGACCGTGATCGCCGTCCAGGCGCCGCCGTCGGTGCTCAACTGGTAGCCCGTGATCGTCGCGTCGCCCGGATCGTCCCACGTCAGCTTCACCTGGGCGTCGCCCGGCGCGACTTTGAAACCGGTCGGCGCCGGGAACAGGGGCGTCGCGCTTTCCTCCTCCGATTCAACTCCGTTCACCGCCCGCAACTTGAACTTGTACTGGGTGCCGTTGGTCAGACCCGTCACGGTGTGTTTTTTGGTGGTCGCGGTGCTGCCAGCGATCGCCGTCCAGGCGCCACCGTCGGTGCTCAACTGGTAGCCCGTGATCGTCGCGTCGCCCGGATCGTCCCACTTCAGCTCCACCTGGGCGTCGCCCGGCGCGACTTCGAAACCGGTCGGCGCCGGGAACAGGGGCGTCGCGCCGGCACTCGACGCCGCCCCGGCGCCGGTCCCGTTCTCCGCGCGCAGCTCGAACGTGTACGCGGTGCCGTTGGTCAGGCCCGTCAGGTCGTGATTCGTGGTGGCCACGCCGCTGTTCGCGATCGCCGACCAGTTGCCGAACGCGCCCATGCCCGCCTTCTGCCGGACTTCGTAGCCGGTGATCGAGTTGTTGCCCGAGTTGTTGCCCGGGTTGTTCCACGACAGCGTCACACGCGCATCCCCCGCCGTCGCCGTAAGGTTGGCCGGCGCTGCCGGGACCGGGTTCGGCGTCGCGGTTTTCTCCTCCGACTCGGCTCCGTCCGCCGCCCGCAGCTTGAACGTGTAACTTGCGCCGTTGGTCAGACCCGTCACGGTGTGTTTTTTGGTGGTCGCGGTGCTGCCAGCGATCGCCGTCCAGGCGTCCCAGTCTTCCATGCCCTTCCGCTGCTGGTACTCGTAGCCGGAGATCCTCGCGTCGCCTGGATCGTCCCACTTCAACTCCACCTGGGCGTCGCCCGGCGCGACTTTGAAACCGGTCGGCGCCGGGAACAGGGGCGTCGCGCCGGCACTCGACGCCGCCCCGGCGCCGGTCCCGTTCTCCGCGCGCAGCTCGAACGTGTACAAGGTGCCGTTGGTCAGGCCCGTCACGTCGTGACTCGTGGTGTTCTCGCCGCTGCTCGCGATCTCCGTCCAGTCGCCAAATTCGCCCGCGCCCGCCTTCTGCCGGAAATCGTAGTGGGCGATTGAGACGTTGTCCGGATTGGTCCAGGACAGCGTCACCTGCCCGTCGCCCGGCGTCGCATCGAGGTCCGTCGGGGCGGCCGGGAGCGGATTCGGCGTCGCGCTTTTCTCCACCGACTCCCGTCCGTCCACCGCCCGCACCTTGAACGTGTAACCAGTGCCGTTGGTCAGGCCCGTCACGCTGTGTTCGATGCCGGTCTCGGTGGTAACGACCGTGATCGCCGTCCAGGCGCCGCCGTCGGTGCTCAACTGGTAGCCCGTGATCGTCGCGTCGCCCGGATCGTCCCACGTCAGCTTCACCTGGGCGTCGCCCGGCGCGACTTTGAAACCGGTCGGCGCCGGGAACAGGGGCGTCGCGCTTTCCTCCTCCGATTCAACTCCGTTCACCGCCCGCAACTTGAACTTGTACTGGGTGCCGTTGGTCAGACCCGTCACGGTGTGTTTTTTGGTGGTCGCGGTGCTGCCAGCGATCGCCGTCCAGGCGCCACCGTCGGTGCTCAACTGGTAGCCCGTGATCGTCGCGTCGCCCGGATCGTCCCACTTCAGCTCCACCTGGGCGTCGCCCGGCGCGACTTCGAAACCGGTCGGCGCCGGGAACAGGGGCGTCGCGCCGGCACTCGACGCCGCCCCGGCGCCGGTCCCGTTCTCCGCGCGCAGCTCGAACGTGTACGCGGTGCCGTTGGTCAGGCCCGTCAGGTCGTGATTCGTGGTGGCCACGCCGCTGTTCGCGATCGCCGACCAGTTGCCGAACGCGCCCATGCCCGCCTTCTGCCGGACTTCGTAGCCGGTGATCGAGTTGTTGCCCGGGTTGTTGCCCGGGTTGTTCCACGACAGCGTCACACGCGCATCCCCCGCCGTCGCCGTAAGGTTGGCCGGCGCTGCCGGGACCGGGTTCGGCGTCGCGCTCGCCGTCGCCTCCACGCCGTCGCCCGAAGCGTTAACCGCCCGCACCGCGAAGTCATATTCTGTGCCGTTGGTCAGGCCGGTCACGGTGTGTCCGGTGGTGCCCTTGTCGCTTGCGGCGATTTCAGCGAAACTGCCGCCGCCGTCGCTGCTGACCTCGTAGCCGGAGATTGAGCCGTTGTCCGGATTGGTCCAGGACAGCGTCACCTGCCCGTCGTCCGGCGTCGCCGCGAGGCCCGCCGGCGCCGCTGGCACCATAATGACGGTCTTGATGGACCAAGAGCTTGGGCCGGTCTTGTTCCTCGCTCGAAGCGCGAAGGTGTACTCGGTGCCGTTATCCAGGCCGGTCACCGTGTGGCTGGTGGTGTCCTTGTCGCTGCCCGTGATCTCCGTAATGGAGGGGCCGTAGGGGTCGTTGCCTTCCTTCCACCGATACTCCCAGCGATGGATGCTGTTGTTGTTCGGGTTGTCCCAGGACAGCTCCACCTGGCCGATACTCGCCGTGGCCGTCAGGCTGGTCGGCGCCGCCGGCAACGGGTTTGGCGTCGCGCTCGCCGTCGCCTCGTCGCTGTTGCCCACCTCGTTCACCGCCCGCACCGCGAAGTAATACTTGGTGCCGTTGGTCAGGCCGGTCACTGTCGTCGTAAGGTTCAGGCTTACGCTCACCCAGGAGTCGCTATCGTCCACCTCGTATTCATAGCGGATGATGTCCTCCCCACCGTCGTGTTCAGACGCGATCCAATTCAACGTTACCTGGCCGTCCCCGGGTGGGGCCCGGAAGGACCTCGGCTCCGATGGTACGGTTGCTGTCGGAGTGGCGTTTTTCGTGTTTGGAGGACCGCAGCCCTTGCTATTGCAGGCCTTCACCGCCACGGTGTACGCGGTGTCGTTTTTCAGGTCTTCAAATCTGTATGTATTTGTTGTCGAAGTTATCCAGTCGAAGGCTTTGGCGCCCGCCTTCTTGATGCCGAGCTCGTAGTCATCGACAGCGGGGTCGGGAAAATCGGTCGAGGGTGGACCCCAGTTCACCTGAATGTAACGGCCACCGTCGAGAGAAGGGGCCACTATCATTGACGGCTTCCCCGTTGGCGCCGTTAGCACCGGCGTCGCACTCGCCGTCGCGAACGCGCCGCCGCCGTTGGCGTCGACCGCCCGAACGGCAAATTTGTAATTCGTACCGTTGTTCAACGACGTTCCGGTCCCGTCGTCCCGGCGCGCCACCGTATATTCGGTGGTGGCCGCGCCGCTTTCGGGGATGTCCGTGAAGTCGTTGTAGTCAACGCTGTCAACGCTGTACTGGTACTTGGTGATGGCGGTATTGCTGGGATTGGGATTGTCCCAGCTCAATTTCATCCGTTTGTGTCCGGGGGTGGCGGTAAGCGTAACTACGCCGCCGACCGTCGGCGCCGCTGGCCCTGCTGTCGGATAAGCCTCTCTCGTGACCCAAGGGCTGTCGCCGTCGTCGTTGAAGGCGCGCAACGCGAAGGTGTAGTCCTGACCGTTGGTCAGGTCGCCGATCCACGTTCCTGAAATGACGCCAACTTTGGTCTCAACGGTATTGCCGCCATCGATGCTGATATCGTACCCAGTGACGTTGCCTGGATTGGTCCATTGCATCCAAACTTGGCCGTTGCCGGGAGTCAGGGCGACAATGTCCGGCGAATTCGGCGCCGCGGCCTGAGCGAACGCCGGAGCGATCGTGAGCGCGACCGCGACCAGAATCCGGCACAGTGAGAAAGCGGAGCTTCTTGCGCCCGGCAAACGATTCGCAAGCTTGTCTGGCAAGCAGTTCATCGCGGGACCTTGTTCGGCTTGGTCAAGGCTCGCTCGCGCAGGTGAACGCGAACATTTTTCAATGTGGCCGCGCTGCTTTCCGCAATCGCCGGCCGGACACCGCGCTCGTCCGCGGCTTGCTCGCGCCGGTAATCCGAACGAGCGAACGGGCGCACGTCTCCCGGGCCGTGACGGCGGCGAGTGGCGAAAAGATATTTGCTTACCTGCCCCGCGGGAGAATCAGCAGCGGGAGCGCAGCCCCCGCGGGTCGCCGGGTGGCGTCGGTCCGCTTCGGTATCCGGCGTCGATCGGCTCAAGCGAGACGAGTACGACACGGTAGAGGCATGAATCTGATGGCTTGGTCCGGGCATGGGAAGATTCAATCCTAGACCTCAGCACATCAGATTTTCGAAACGAGTTACCTTCCTTGTATTGGTGTGAACAAGGGCCAACGGCGCGGCGTCAAGTCGTGGTCTTGGCCGGAGCGTGTTGTATGAGCAAGGCGGGCGCGGGCGGGACCGCCGACAAGCAGTTACGCGCGCCGATATGGAATGCGCCTGTTTCGTGTCGATCCTGCGATCAATAAGCACCTTGGCCTCTCGCATATGCGCCGTGGTCTTGACAACGCCGACTCAGCCTTTCTCAGGAATCCGCTTCAACAGACTTCCAACAACGAAATAGACTGGCTTGCATCAAATGGTTGACGTTGCGCATCCGAGCGGGCGAGGCATGTCCAACTCGCATTTAGATCATCTATCTTCCCGTCAACCTGTCGATATACGACCTATCAATATACATATAATCAAAGACTATACATACTATAAGAATAGCTAAGGATTGTTGCGGTTTTAAGACAGTTCGGCTCAAAGCTCCGCCAATATCGGTATTGGAATGCAGCGAAGTTCAATGCCGAATTGATCAAGGCTGGATCGATATCGCGAAAGGTCGCTGTCGATCTGTATGTGACGGGGGGTTCGATTTACCGTTGAGATGACGCGGGGGCCTTTCCCAGGACCGCGTTTCGAGACGACGCCGAAACGTACTGGAGGGAGAAATTTTCCCGTTTGTCGCGGGAATCGCTTTGCTGGCGCCACCGTTTATGGTCAACGGAGGCTCAAGTTTGTCCGCGCCAGACGCCGTGGGCGCAGAACTCGAAATGAAAGGGGGTCCAGGCAAAGTCAGCTATTGGTTCCAACACCTACTTTGCGCGGACCCCCGTTTCAGAGGTTTTACACAATATGGTCCGCTTTCGCGGCAGTTCCGGGGCCCAATGCGCGCGCGGTCCATCCAAACACGATCGTCGTTGCGGGCTGCGCCGCGGTCGCGCCGCGTCCTTGGCGCAACCCGCAATGACCAATCATGTAACAGGATGGCGTCATAATCGCTCGCTCGTCCTACCCCAAGGTTTGCTGTTTTCAGTTGCCTGAAATGTGCAAGTTTCAATATCCGATGGCGCGGCTGGATGTGACATTCCGCGAACCGCCCAAAGGAATCGACAAGCGCAGCAGCACACCGTAATCGGATTGGCCTGTTGCGTTTGCCCGTTTCACGCCTTCCAGTTCCAGCGTGAAAGGCAACGTCGATTGCCCGTTCGCGACCAGATTCCAGGACGTTCCCCAGGCCAGCTCCCGGCCCCGCCCAGTCCAGCGCAGCCGGCTATAGGGCGTAAACAGACCCGGCAAGCCCGGTGTGCGCAATCCGGCGTAGGCCACTTCGCTTTCCATGCGAAGCCGCGAGCCTTGTGCCAGCGCTCCCGTTCCCACTGGACCGGTAATGGCGTCGGCGTTGTCCCACAATGTGGTCCGGCCGTCTCCGTCCCGGCCCCAGGAGGACGCTACCGACGCCCGGAAGCCGCGCCGTTTCAGACCCGGATCCCAGTTTGCCTGGATACCCGCGCCCCAGTCCCGGTAGCCGCTCTCATGCACCAGCAGCACACGCCCGTGCAGCGACACGTCCAGACCGCTGTTCGCATCCAGATACGCCAATCGAAATCCGGTTTCCATGCCGGCGCCGCGGTCCGCGTCGCCGCCGTCGAAACGTCCGCCGGCCTCCACCTTCAGGCGCAACGAGCGACCCGCCGACAGCGACTCGTCGTGAATCCATTCCAGCATCAACCGGCCCCGCCGAGCTTCGCCGCTCACCCCGGCGATATCCGCCGAAGCATCGGTCGCCAGGCGCGTCGACAAGACATCCGCCCGCACACCCCATTCGTTGTCGCCGCGCCGGCTCAACAGCGCTCTCACGCCGCCGGCGTACATCCGAAAATCGGCATCGAAATCGTGCGCGCGGCCCAACTCTTCCAGGCCCACGTCGCCCGCGCCAAAGCCGCCAACGCCCCATACGCCAACCCGTTCGTTCGGCTGCCAGTACAGGTAGGGATGCGCCGTGTCCATGCGACTGCGCAGCAATCCGTCGGTTCCATCGTCGCTGTAATCCAGGTCGCCCCAACTGCGCATGAAGGACAGCCCAGCGAGCAGACGCTCGTCGGTATACAGATCCAGCCCTACATGAGCGGCGTCAAGGCCGCCTTTGTAGTCCGTCCCAAGCCGCTCCAGATCGCCGTTGAACTGCTGCATGTCTCCCTGGCCCCACAACACCGGCGTCCAGCTCCTCTTCCGTTCCCGCAGGTCCAGCGGAATCTCGAAACCCGCCGCCGACAGATCGCGCCCAGGGTTTCCGTTCCCCGCCGCGGTTCCCGGCAGCGCGCCTTCGAGTCCGGATCCAGAGCCTGGTTCCTGCCCGTAAGCCGCCACTCCCGGCGCCTTGCCCAGGCCAGGGTAGGTCCCCGCGACATTTGCCGGCGTCCGCGCGGATACACTCCACATCAACGATCCCGGCAACGCGCTGCCCGGGGCCGCGCCAGCGTTATCTCCCAGCAATAGCGGCTCATCAGCGACAGCCTGCAATCGACCCCACTGCCGATGCCGCTCGAAGCGACTCTCGATCGCCGTCAGCGCGCTTTCGCCCATCGAACGACCGACTACCGCCAGCAGCGCCTCCTGCGTTTGCGCGAACTGCTCAGCCGTGCGCCGCTGGTCGAATCGAACCTGGACCGAGGCGGGATCGCCCGTGCTTACCGCTTCCGGCAGCTCGCCCAGACGCAGCACAATACCCTCCCCGGGATCGTGCGCCTCGTCCATCGCGACCGCCAGGGAAACCATGCGCCGACTCTCGCCTCGCTCGAACACCAGGGATGACGGTATGCCGCTATAGTCCTCCAGCGTCGCTCCGCCTTCGAGCGTTACCCGCAGCGGAACGTCCACGGTGCGGTCCGCGGCCGGCGACATCGTCACTTCGATTTCGCCCCGCTCACCTTCCGTTACCGTGTAGTTCGACTGCCCAAAACTCACCTGGAGGTCCACCAGGCCCTTGTCCTTGAGCGTTACCGTCGCCGCGGCCGACTCCCCGGCCATCGCGACCTCCGGCAGGTCTCCGAATCCCAGCTCCAGCGTTTCGTCGTCGCCGTCCTCGTCAAGGTTGGCGATGATCCTGAACGCCTGTTCGGTCGCGCCGGCCGGCACGCCGAGCGTTCCCACGCCTGCCTCGGCATCCCAATCCCGCAATCCCTCGACCGCATAGTCGTCAACTGTTGTCGTTTCCGGCCGGGTCAAGCGGATCGGGATCGCCAGGGCCTGGTTCGCGGCCTGGCTCAGCGTCAACGTCACCGCCGCCGCCTCGCCTCCTTCGATCGCCGTGTAGTCGGACTCTCCGAAACTCACCACCAGCTTCGTTTCCACCTGCAACGGCTCCGCCGCCTGGTTGCCGTTGCCGGCCAGATCCGCGGCCACGTCTTCCGGAATCTCCACCACCACCGGCTGTCCCGGCGCCGCCGGATCGATCATGGCTCGATAGACCAGCGATGAAGCCGTGATGAAATCCGTCACCGTCGCGTTGCCGAGCTGGATATCCTCCCGCGCAAAACCTTGCACCGGTTCCGAGAAGGCGATCGTCACTTCGAATTCGCCCGCGCCGGCCACAACCGGATCGGCCGGGCCGGTGACGGTTACTCGCGGCCGCTCCAGGTCCGCCTCGATGACGAACGGCTCCGAACTCTCGTTGCCGTTGCCAGCCGCGTCCGCGGCCATATCCGCCGCGATGCTTACGGTCACCGGACCGCTTTCCGCGGGAGCGATTCGCGCGATGTAGTTCGTGCCCGAACCGTCCACGCCGTCCACCGCACCGTTGCTTACTTGCAGATCGCTCTGCTCGAAACCGGTCACTGGCTCGCTAAAGACGATCGTCGCCGTGAACACGCCGGATACGGGTCCCGCGGCTTCGCTCGCGATCGCCACCGTCGGACTCGTCAGATCCGCCTCGATGACAAAATCCGCCGCCGCGTTGCCGTTGCCGGCCGCGTCCTCGACCCTGTCCGCCGCGATGCTTACGGTCACTTCTCCGCTCTCCGCGGGAACGATCCGCGCGATGTAGTTCGTGCCCGAACCGTCCAGGCCGTCCACCGTACCGTTGCTTACTTGCAGATCGCTCTGCTCGAAGCCGGTCACTGGCTCGCTAAAGACGATCGTCGCCGTAAACACGCGGGATACGGGTCCCGCGGCTTCGCTCGCGATCGCCACCGTCGGACCCGTCAGATCCGCCTCGATGACAAAATCCGCCGCCGCGTTGCCGTTGCCGGCCGCGTCTTCGACCCTGTCCGCCGCGATGCTTACGGTCACTGCTCCGCTCTCCGCGGGAGTGATCCGCGCAATGTAGTTCGTGCCCGAACCGTCCACGCCGTCCACCGTACCGTTGCTTACTTGCAGATCGCTCTGCTCGAAGCCGGTTACCGGCTCGCTAAAGACGATCGTCGCCGTGAACGCGCCGGATACGGGTCCCGCGGCTTTGCTCGAGATCGCCACCGTCGGACCCGTCAGATCCGCCTCGATGACAAAATCCGCCGCCGCCGCGTTGCCGTTGCCGGCCGCGTCTTCGACCCTGTCCGCCGCGATGCTTACGGTCACTTCTCCGCTCTCCGCGGGAGTGATCCGCGCGATGTAGTTCGTGCCCGAACCGTCCACGCCGTCCACCGTACCGTTGCTTACTTGCAGATCGCTCTGCTCGAAGCCGGTTACCGGCTTGCTAAAGACGATCGTCGCCGTGAACGCGCCGGATACGGGTCCCGCGGCTTCGCTCGAGATCGCCACCGTCGGACCCGTCAGATCCGCCTCGATGACAAACGCCTCCGCCGCCGCGTTATCGTTGCCGGCACTATCCCTGGCCACGTTCGCGGCCACCTCCAACTTGACCTCGCCGGTCGCTTCCGGCGTGACCGTGATGGTGTATTCCCGCAAAGAATTTCGACCGAAATTCGAGACCGCGCCGTTGCTCACCTCAATATCCGTCAGCGTGAAACCAAACACAATCTCGCTGAAGCGGATCGTCGCCGTGAAGGCGCCAGCCACGGGTCCCGTGACTTCGCTCGTGATTGTCGCCACCGGATTTGTCAAATCCGACTCGACAACAAGATCCGCCGCCGCTTCGTTGCCGTTGCCGACCGCGTCCTCGGCCGCGTCCGCCGCGACACTTATGGTCACCGCACCGCTAAGCGAGGGGGCAATCCGCGCCGTGTAGTTCTGCTCCGAACCGCTGAAGCCGACCACCGAACCGTTGCTTACCTGCACATCGCTCTGCTCGAAACCGGTCACCGCCTCGTCAAAAACGATACTCACCACGAACGTACCGGTCACGGGTTCCGAGGCTTCGCTGGCGATCTCCAGCGTCGGTCCCGTCAGATCCGCCTCGACGATAAAATCCGCCGCCGCCTCGTTGCCGTTGCCGGCCGCGTCCTCGGCCGCGTCCGCCGCGACGCTTACGGTCACCGCGCCGCTCCGTGAAGGGGCGATCCACGCCGTGTAGTTCGTCTGCGAACCGCTGAAGCGGGTCACCGAACCGTTGGTGACTTGCACATCGCTCTGCTCGAAGCCGATTACCGCCTCATCGAAAACGATGTTTACCTCGAACGCGCCACCCACCGGGCCAACGGCCTCGCTGGCGATCGTCAGCGCCGGTCTCGTCAGATCCGCCTCGATCACCAAAGACTCCGCCGACTTGTTGCCGTTGTCGCCGCTGTCCGTGGCCACGTTCCTTTTCACGTCCACGCTGACCTCACCGGTCGCTTCCGGCATGACCGCGATCGTGTAAGCCTGAGAAGAACGCTGTTCGAATTCCAGCACCGTTCCGTTGCGCACATCAATATCTTCGATAGTGAAGCCGTCTACGATCTCCGAGAAAAATATTGCCACCGGGAAAGGGCCGCTCACCGGACCCGATGACGTCGTCTGAATCTCCAGCGTCGGTCTGAATGTGTCCTCCGAGTTCGTCAGATCCGCATCGATGATGAAGTCCTCCGCCGCCTCGTTGCCGTTGCCGGCCGCGTCCTTGACCTGGTCGGCATCGATGCTTACGGTCACTTCTCCGGTCTCCGCGGGGGTGATCTCCGCCGTGTAGTTCATCTCCGAACCGCTGAAGTCGGTCACCGCGCCATTGGTCACCGTGATCTCGCGCCGTTCGAAACCGGTCACCGCCTCACTAAAGGTGATGTTCACTTCGAATGCGCCGGATACGGGTTCCGCGGCTGCGCTGGTGATCGCCAGCGTCGGATTCGTCAGATCCGCCTCGATGACGAAATCCTCCGCTGCCTCGTTACCGTTGCCGGCCGCGTCCTCGGCCTGGTCCGAGCCAATGCTTACGGTCACGTCCCCGCTCTCCGAAGGGGTGATCTCGGCCGTGTAGCTCCTTCCCGAACCGCTGAAATCGGTCACCGCGCCATTCGCCACCGTGATTTCGCTCTGTTCGAATCCGGTTACCGCTTCATCAAAAGTAATGTCCACTTCGAAGGCGCCGGACACGGGTTCTGCGGCTGCGCTGGTGATCGCCACCGTCGGATTCGTCAGATCCGCCTCGATGATCAATGTTTCCGCCGCCTCATTGCCTTTGTTGCCGCCGTCCGTAGCCACGTCCGCTTCCACATCCACCCTGACCTCACCGGTCGCTTGCGGCGTGATCGTGATCGTGTAAATCTGCGTAGAAATTTCCTTGAATTCCGAGATCGTTCCGTTGCGAACGCCAATATCATCGACGGTGAAGCCGTCCACGATTTGGGAGAAAGTTATTGCCACCCCGAAAGCGCCGCCAACCGGGCTCGACGCCTCCGTCAGAATTCTAGTCCTCGGGCCGATCTCGTCTTCCGAATCCGTCAGATCCGCCTCGATGACGAAATCCTCCGCCGCCGCGTTGCCGTTGCCGGCCGCGTCCTCGGCCTGGTCCGCGCCAATGCTTACGGTCACTTCCCCGCTGTCCGAAGGGGTGATCTCAGCCGTGTAGCTCGTCTCCGAACCGCTGAAGTCGGTCACCGAGCCATTCGTTACCGTGATATCGCCTTGTTCGAAACCGGTCACCGCCTCATTAAAGGTGATATTCAGTTCGAATGCGCCGGACACGGGTTCCGCGGCTGCGCTGGTGATCGCCACCGTCGGATTCGTCAGATCCGCCTCGATGTCAAAACCTCCTGACACCCTGTTACCATTGCCGGCCGCGTCCTCGACCGTGAGCGCATCAATCTTCACGAGCACTCTGCCACTCCCCGAAGGAGTAATCTCCGCCGTGTACTTTGCCTCCGAACCGCTGAAGTCGGTCACCGCGCCATTCGCCACAGTAATATCGCTCTGTTCGAAACCCGTTACCGCCTCACTAAAGGTGATGTTCACTTCGAATGCGCCGGATACGGGTTCCGAGGCTTCGCTTGTGATCGCCACGGTCGGACTCGTCAAATCCGCTTCGATGACAAAGTCTTCCGCTGCCTCGTTGCTGTTGCCGGCTTCGTCCTCGGCCTTGTCCGCACCAATGCTTACGGTTACCTCTCCGGTCTGCGAAGGGGTAATCTCCGCCGTGTAGCTCGTCTCCGAACCGCTGAAGTCGGTCACCGTGCCATTCGTTACCGTAATATCGCCTTGTTCGAATCCGGTTACCGCTTCATCAAAAGTAAAGTCCACATCGAAGGCGCCGGACACAGGTCCCGAGGCTTCGCTGGTGATCGCCAGCGTCGGATTCGTCAGATCCGCCTCGATTACCAAGGACTCCGCCGCCTCGTTGCCGTTGTCGGCATCGTCCACGGCCACATTCGCTTTCACGTCCACCTTGACCTCACCGGTCGCTTCCGGCGTGATCGTGGCCGTATACGTCCGCGAAGAAATCTCCTTGAAATTCGACGCCGTACCGTTGCTCACGTCAATATCCGCGAGCGTGAAGCCGGACACGTTCTCGGAGAAGCTTATTCGCGCCTCGAAAGCGCCGCCCACCGGGCTCGACGCCTCAGTCTGAATTGCAAGAGTCGGGTTGGTCTCGTCCTCCGAATCCGTCAGATCCGCCTCGATGACGAAATCCTCCGCCGCCTCGTTGCCGTTGCCGGCCGCGTCCTCGGCCTGGTCCGCGCCAATGCTTACGGTTACCTCTCCGGTCTGCGAAGGGGTAATCTCCGCCGTGTAGCTCATCTCCGAACCGCTGAAGTCGGTCACCGAGCCATTCGTTACCGTGATATCGCTCTGTTCGAATCCGGTTACCGCTTCATCAAAAGTAATGTCCACTTCGAAGGCGCCGGATACGGGTTCCGCGGCTGCGCTGGTGATCGCCAGCGTCGGATTCGTCAGATCCGCCTCAATGACGAAATCCTCCGCCGCCGCGTTGCCGTTGCCGGCTTCGTCTTCGGCCTGGTCCGCACCAATACTTACGGTTACCTCCCCGCTCTGCGAAGGAGTGATCTCCGCCGTGTAGCTCGTCTCCGAACCGCTGAAGTCGGTCACCGCGCCATTGACCAGGGTGATATCACTTTGTTCGAAACCCGTTACCGCCTCACTAAAGGTGATGTTCAGTTCGAATGCGCCGGATACGGGTTCCGAGGCTTCGCTGGTGATCGCCAGCGTCGGATTCGTCAGATCCGCCTCGATGATCAATGTTTCCGCCGCCTGATTGCCTTTGTCGCCGCCGTCCGTAGCCACGTCCGCTTCCACATCCACCCTGACCTCACCGGTCGCTTGCGGTGTGATCGTGATCGTGTAAATCTGCGTAGAAATTTCCTCGAATTCCGAGATCGTTCCGTTGCGAACGCCAATATCATCGACGGTGAAGCCGTCCACGATTTCGGAGAAAACTATTGCCACCTCGAAAGGGCCGCCAACCGGGCTCGACGCCTCCGTCTGAATTCTAGTCCTCGGGCCGATCTCGTCTTCCGAATCCGTCAGATCCGCCTCGATGACGAAATCCTCCGCAGCCTCGTTGCCGTTGCCGGCTTCGTCTTCGGCCTGGTCCGCGCCCACGCTTACGGTTACCTCTCCGGTCTGCGAAGGGGTAATCTCCGCCGTGTAGCTCGTCTCCGAACCGCTGAAATCGGTCACCGCGCCATTGACCACGGTGATATCACTTTGTTCGAAACCCGTTACCGCCTCACTAAAGGTGATGTTCAGTTCGAATGCGCCGGACACGGGTTCGGATGCTTCGCTGGTGATCGCCAACGTCGGATCCGTCAGATCCGCTTCGATGACGAAATCCTCCGCCGCCGCGTTGCCGTTGCCGGCTTCGTCTTCGGCCTCGTCCGCGCCCACGCTTACGGTTACCTCTCCGGTCTGCGAAGGGGTAATCTCCGCCGTGTAGCTCGTCTCCGAACCGCTGAAATCGGTCACCGCGCCATTGACCACGGTGATATCACTTTGTTCGAAACCCGTTACCGCCTCACTAAAGGTGATGTTCAGTTCGAATGCGCCGGACACGGGTTCGGATGCTTCGCTGGTGATCGCCAACGTCGGATCCGTCAGATCCGCTTCGATGACGAAATCCTCCGCCGCCGCGTTGCCGTTGCCGGCTTCGTCTTCGGCCTCGTCCGCGCCCACGCTTACGGTTACCTCTCCGGTCTGCGAAGGGGTAATCTCCGCCGTGTAGTTCGTCTCCGAACCGCTGAAATCGGTCACCGCGCCATTGACCACGGTGATATCACTTTGTTCGAAACCCGTTACCGCCTCACTAAAGGTGATGTTCAGTTCGAATGCGCCGGACACGGGTTCGGATGCTTCGCTGGTGATCACCAACGTCGGATCCGTCAGATCCGCCTCGATGGCGAAATCCTCCGCCGCCGCGTTGCCGTTGCCGGCTTCGTCTTCGGCCTGGTCAGCACCAACGCTTACGGTTACCTCTCCGGTCTGCGAAGGGGTAATCTCCGCCGTGTAGCTCGTCTCCGAACCACTGAAGTCGGTCACCGCGCCATTCGTCACCGTGATATCGCCTTGTTCGAAACCCGTCACCGCCTCGTCAAAAACGATGTTCACCTCGAACGCGCCGGACACGGGTCCCGAGGCTTCGCTGGTGATCGCCAGCGTCGGATTCGTCAGATCCGCCTCGATGGCGAAATCCTCCGCCGCCGCGTTGCCGTTGCCGGCTTCGTCTTCGGCCTTGTCCGCACCAACGCTTATGGTTACCTCTCCGCTGTCCGCGGGGGTGATCTCCGCCGTGTAGTCCGTCTCCGAACCGCTGAAATCGGTCACCGAGCCATTCGTTACCGTGATATCGCCTTGTTCAAAACCCGTCACCACCTCATCGAAAACGATTTCCACTTTGAAGGCGCCGGACACCGGTTCCGCGGCTTCGCTCGCGATCGCCACCGTCGGATTCGTCAGATCCGCTTCGACTACTAACGTCTCCGCCGCCTCATTGCTGTACCCGTCATTGTCCGTGGCTACGTTCGATTTCACATCGACCTTGACCTCACCGGTCGCTTCAGGCGTGATCGTGATCTTGTAAGTCCGCGAAGAAAGCTTCTCGAAATTCGACGCCGCTCCGTTGCTCACATCAATGTCCGCGAGAGTGAAGTCGGACACGTCATCGATGAATTCTATTTCCACGTCGAACGCGCCGCCTACTGGCGCCGATGCGTCCGTCCGAATCATCAGCGTCAGCTTATAGCTGTCGATCTCGGTCGCGGTAACGGAATCGATAGCGGTGATGACATCGTCGTTGTAGCTAGGGTCATTACCCGCCAGAACGTGCTCGAAGATCGCAACACCGTCCAGCTTGTCGGAGTCATTGGCCGCCGAAATAGATATCGACTTCGGAATATTCCAGTCTGCCCTTGTGAAGCTCACGCTATCCTTCGCCGCCGTCAGGTCTTCGTCATTCCTGGACTGCGGCCGCAATAAGACAATGACCTCGCGCACCGGTTCGGTATCGAGCCTCACTGTATATTCATTGGAACCGCCCTCCGGCACCGACAGCGCCTGTGGCGAGATCGTCACTCCAACCGGATCGTTGTCGACTTCGGTCGCCAAGACTCCGCTGATCTGATTCCCGTCATAGACGCTGTCGGTGCTTTCCACAATGTGGCGGAATGTAGCTGAGCCGTCTTCGCCGTCCAAATCCTCCGCCGCCGAGATCGTCACCGTCTGCGGCGCATCCCAGTTTTCGACAGTAAAGGTAAGCTTGTTCGGTTCTGCCGTCAGGCTATTGCCGGATTCGCTCCCCTGGAGCAAGCGCTCCACCTCGATCGTGACATCCGCCGTCGGCTGGCGGGGGATCCTTACTGTGTATTCCGCCGAGCCACCCTCCGGCACGCTCAGCCGAGTCGGGGAGACTGTCGCACCCTGAGCCAATGCGATGCCAGGGAAAAGCACCAGAACGGCCCAGAACAACACGTCCCAGGCCAATCGAATAAAGCTCGAGGATTTTTTGGGAACCCGCGAAGAATTCTCGATCTCTTGAAGACAAACAAGGTTATTTGTTGAAGGGCGCGCGACCTGCTGGTATCCACCCCGACGATTACTACGTTTCATTTCTCGCTCCAATTTTTTAGCCACTCTTGTGCAATGCGATATGATTGCAACTCAAAACGTGCAGTATCGTAACACATATTTACGAAAAGTAACAAATAGCGTGTAACTGGTAACACTTTTGCCAATTTCAATAGGTAAACAAGAAAATTGGGGTCTTTAGATGCGCAGCCTGAATTCCAACCGCGGCGGCGCACGCTCCGCCGAAGACAGGGGCGTTCCCTGGCGGCTGAAGGGGAAGGATGCGGATCTGGTCTGCCCGCGGGAAACCAGAGCCCAGGAAGAACCGCTAATCGAACCTGGCAAGCAACGAGGCTGACCGGCATTCCACTCCGGTCACTTCCAAAGTTATTTTTTCGATGCCGGAAGAAAGGCTATTCCGGCGCCTCGGTTTATTAGCGCAAGGAGCCGCAACGGGTGCGGCTCGGGACAAGAATGCCGGTTGACGGACGAACCATCGTGCAATTGCTCCCGCACTGACGGGAAAGCCACGATCGGCCGAAATCAACGACGGTATCGGAAAGGCGCGGCGGACTCCGAAGAAAATGTTGCGGTGTCAGCCAAAAATCCGTCAAGCCATGAATTCGTTGCCTGGTTTCTCCGTCAGAGCGGACGCAACAAGCGCCATGGACGCAATACGCAGCGCATTGACGCTGTACGCAATTGTGGAATCGGGATATCCAGCAGACAGGCCGCACTGCCTGGCGATGCGTGAGCGGCAACGCGCTTACAATGGCAAAGCATCGGTTCATGCTTTCCAGGACGGCAGCTACGCATCCCGCGACTATCTGGAGAGCGCTAGCACGCCCGCTGTACGACATGCCGCGTTCGGCAAGAATCGCGGCTGGAAGAGGGAGGAAATGAACTCTACCTCCTGGCCGCGGAAACAGCCGCGGCGTTTCCACTCCAGCGTCAAAGCCCGCATTTGCTGGCTAAGGCTTTGCTTCGGATTAGTACAAAAGACGGCAATGGAACCAGCGGCTCCATTACTCTATCCGGCTTGAGCGACAATGTTCCGGGAGACCGCGGAATTCCTGCAATTCGATCTCTCAGGTTTCGTGAAAGATCACGCTCCATGAAACTTTGTCAATTTGCGAATAGCACTCCGCCGTGAGGCCAAGATTCAATGCAGCCTGGGAACCAATACAAATTCAATCCGCATTTACCTGGTCACGGTCACCGTAAGGTTTCGGTAGGTGAACAGGGAACCGTCGCTGGCCACCCCGCGCAGCACGTATTCTCCAGGCTCGGAAAAGCTGGCGGTGGCCTGCCAGCGATTGCCCTCGGGCACCGGCGGAATGATGTAAGGCGGCGACCAGGGCGAGTTTGCATAGGCTCTGCTGTCGATGTATGTCTTGAATTGCACGGGGTAAAAAGTGACGCGTCTGGCGTCGCCGCGGTAGACGATCCAGGAAAAGCGCAGGCCCGGGCCCGATGCAACGACGATGGAAGACGGTGGACGGTAAATCTGCTCGGCCGTGCTCGGAATCGGCCGCTCGGCGCGGGCCGGCAGGTTGTCCGGGTCATTGGCGTACACCGCCAGCGATATCGGCTCGCCTACCCTGGCTCGGCGAATGTTGTCGCCTTCCACTTCCAGTTCAGGTGGGATATTGGTGCGCAGGGCGTCGTTCAGACTGCCGAATGCGCCGCCTACCTCGGTAGATATCACCTGCGGATCAATGCGGTAATCGGGCTTTAGCGAGCCGAAGGCGCGATTGGTCTGGCCCTGGGTGCGCAAGGTCCAGACCAATTCATCCGCGCCGAAGTTCTCGGGTACATCGATGGTGAACAAAAATGGGTTGCGGCGTGGATAGAAATGCGTCGGCTGTCCCATGTCGGCGCTGGCCATGTCAAAGCTCTCGATGCTCAGATCGTCCAGCTCGCCTTCGCCGACATGGCTGAAATGGTTATCAGGCCCAATAGGTATATCGAACTGTTCCTCCCAGTTCGAATTCATGTAGCCGAAGAAAAGCCTATAACCGCCTTCTTCTTCGTTGGGCCACCAACCTTCAAAAGCGGGCGAGATGATTTCGCCGCTCTTGACCATGAAACGCTGCTGAGCGAATGCCGGCGACGCGACGGCCAACGCCAGCAACACAAACAGAATCTCCCTCATGCGCGACATCTCCGCAAGGAACTTGCTCTCAATAATTGTTTCACGCCCGCCGGATAATCGAGTTGAACTCATGCGCCGGGGCGGGCAACGCCTGCGTCGTTCCGGCCATCGATCACAGCCCGGCGGCGCTGGGGCGCACAAAGCCGACGTTTGGTAACCGCCTGCCCTCGCCCCTGGGCGCAAATTCGGTCGCTGCCCCGATGTGCAAAGTCAGTCGTTGCCTTGGGCAATGGTCGCCTGCGCCGGTTCCGGCGCCCAGCACATCGGGCAGCCAACGTCATACTCGTTGCGGTCCTTCATGCCCGCTCGGCGAATCGCCATTTCAGCCTGAAACTGTTCTTCGGTGAGAGACACCGAATAGCCCAGGTCGATAAACATGTTGGAGACCGATCGCCTGCCGCCGCCGGCCCAGTTGCGCGCGTCCGCCAGATTGGGGTTCGCCGCGGTAGTGTCGAGGTAGCCGATGGTGTGCAGGATCGTGCCCTTGGGTAGCAGCGGCGCCTTGTCGTCCTCGTAAATATACTGCTTCACCCAGTTGTGGTCATAGCCGACGCAATTGAGCGTGAACTGGTTGTGGCCCCAGATCGCCTCCAGGCACATGCGCACGCCGGGAGCGTGCAGATGTGGCTCGAATGCGATGATCTTGGTGTGTTCCCGCAGTACGACATAGTTGTGCACTTCCTGATTGGCGCGATTGGGCAGGATATCAATATCTACGCCGTTGCCCGTGCGCGGTCCGCGCCGGCTGTATTGCGGCGCATAACCGACCGGGAAGAAACTGATGCCGAATTGCAGGTGCCCGGTAGTCTCGCGGCCGTTGGAATGCAAATGCGCGGCATACAGATGCAGGGCCGAATTGGCTGGCAGCAGGCGCCCGGCCTTTTCCGGGAAAGTGTCCGCGTTGCGCCCCACTTCGTGGATCGGCCAGCTCGTCACATCGCCGACAACCTCGTTGCCATCATCGTTAAGCACGCCGCTACGATAGGTCATATGGTGGAAGATGTAGCGACCGCCTACGGTGCTGGTGCCGATATCCGCGGGGATATCGTTGATTTCGCGCACTTCGACCGACTTGACGTAGCGGTCTTCGGTTAGCCCGGTCGGCACCAGGCCGATGTCGCCCCACCAGTCAGGACCGATCGCGGGCCGGGTCACGTCCGGCGAGCGCAGGATGAGATCGGGCTCGCCCAGGGTCCACTCGTTGCTGTCGGAGAATACAAGCAGTGGCGGCTCATTATCGGGATCGCCGCGCGGCGCGCCATTGTTGACCCAGTCCTGAATCAGCGCCAGTTCCAGATTAGACAGCGAGTAATCGCTCTTGAAACCATTGATGCCAATGTCCTTCTCCACGAACCAGGGCGGCATGGCGCCCATGCGGTCGCGGATGGCGGTGCGATACATGATGACCGGCGCCCAGGGGCGGACCTGATCGTATGTCATCAGCACCATCGGTCCGCCGCCGCCGGGACGGTGGCATTGCTGACAACTCTGCTGCAGGATTGGTGCGATATGATCGGCGAAAGTCGCGCTGCCCGCCTCCATGCCGAAATCTTCGATGTCATAGTAGTGTAATTGATGATTGGCAACGCTGGCATCGTGGGGTTGCGCCGGCAAAATGCCGGGAACCAGAACCAGGCCGAAACTCAGTAAGGCTGCCAACGAATATCTGCTCATCATTGTCTTCTCCCATGGGGCCGGCAGGCCGAACTCCAACTGGAAATTATCCAGCGAGAATAAGTTCAATGCGGCTGAATGTCTATGCTCGCCTTTGTAACATCCTGTAACTCCGGCAAGGCGAAAGCGGTCAGGGTGGTAGCGGAGGGGCGAAACTTATGGTTCGGCATACGGGCGAACCCGAGCGCGAATTTGCTCGCCGTTTTGCGATAGCTCTCGACTCAATTCGTAAACCTTTTGCGCGTTCATCCAGAATTCTGGTGTTTGCCCGAAGTACGCCCCCAGCGCAATGGCGGTTTCCGCGCTGATCCCGCGCCGTTCGTGGACAATTTCGTGTAGTCGAGTCGGGGGTAGTCCGGTATCCCGCGCGACTTGATGCACCGTAAGCCCAATATCCTGAATCTGCTCAAGCAGCAATGCGCCAGGATGTGTTGCTATTCGGTGTGTTGGTGTCTGCGTCATCGGCTTTCCTCCAATTTAGTGATAGTGGTTATTCAGCTCAACATCATAAGCATCGCCATCCCGCCACCAGAAACAAATGCGCCATCTCCGGGTAACTCGAATGCTATATTGGCCCACACGGTCTCCGACCAGTTTCTGCAAATGATTGCCTCGCGGCGCTCGCAGATCCGTAACCCTGACCGCATAGTGGATACGATCCAGTTTGCGCCTAGCGCGCCTAATCAACTCGGGCGGAAGCGAACGCGGGGATGTCCCGTGATAAACATCCCTTGTCCGCCTATCAGCGAATGAAACAATCATTCGCATTCCGCCTTCCGTTTTACGATTTCCGTAATGCGGAAAGCATAATATATTGTTTGTAAGTTGTCCAAGATTTACTCCACGGTGGTCCACGGCACCACGGGCCGCGCCAGCAACAAGCACCATACTTTGGCGCCTATTGCCAGTCGGAGCCTAGAGGCACAAAGTGTAGTAAGCGTTCGTCAGATTGCTCGGTTTCAAGCAGAAGAAAATAGCGTTGAATACTTGCATCGGTGACAGGCGATCGCCGGAATTCAGGTTGGATCGTCAAACCAGCTTGAAACCGCGGCTTGAGTGCGCGTTGATCTATATATGCCGAAACCCGACCCGCGGGGTGGGTGTTCCCATGGTATTGCCGTGGTGTTGCAAAGTTTGCATAATTTCCATGAATGAACGTGCTAAACCTTGTGAAAAAGAGCGTTTCCACCGGCAGGTTTTTGAATCGTTACACGGTCGGACACCTTCTGTTGACGTTCGCCGCCGTCGTTCTGGCCGGCTGTGCGCAGAGCCTCCCTCCATCTCGACTTCCACCGCCCCGACCACTCGTCCACTGGCATGTGTATGATTCATCCCAAGAGGAAGGGGAAATCTCGTTTCGATGCAACAGGAGCCTAAACGGGCCTTCGGCTTGCACTGCTGAAATAGATCAATGGGCCGTGCATCAGGAGGCCGAGAAAGTATGCAGGGATTGGGGTTACGATGGCCTCAAGATCGCAGGCGCCAATCTTGCCTGGTTATTGCCGCGGAAAGAAGGCACAAGAGAAATACGCCTGACCACGTTTCAGTGCAAGAAACCGACTGCAGAACGTTCTTGACCACAGTAACCATCAAATCGGTTTCATCGAACTCTCGAAGAATCGCAATTCGTCAAATTGCCCAATCTCATGATCGGAAATCGACTCGGACAAGATTGGCGCCGCGAGGCGCCGCGCCGTGGAAATTTCATGCCTCCCTAAAATCACTCCGGCAAGGCGAAAGCGGTCAAGGTAGTGCCTGACGGGATGAGCACGTGCTGGCGGCCGTCGAGCATGAAGGTGGTCGCGGCGGCGCCCCAGATGCGCGAGCCGGTCTGGTAGTGCCAGAGGTTCTCGCCGGTGGCGGCCTCGAAGGCCATGAAATTGCCTTCGTGGTCGCCGGCGAAAACCAGTCCGGAGGCGGTCGTCATGACGCCGCCGAAGGTCGGCGAGGGATAGGTGAATTCCCAGCGCAGGTCGCCGGTGTGGATGTCGAGGGCGCGCAAGGCGCCGGTACCGTCGGGTTCGATGAAGACGACGCCGCCGAAACTCGCCTGGCCAGGAGTGTAGGCCGGTTCTTCCGGCACATAAGTAGCGCAGGTTTCCCGCGCCGTGACATAGAACAACTCCAGATCGGGATTGTAGGAAGGCGGCATGAAATTGGTCGATCCCCAAGGATCGGGCAGGCAACCCTGACTGCCGTCGTTGAGGATTATCGGCCGGCCGTCGGGGCCGATTTCCCGCGCCCAGGTAGTGCCGGTAAATGGTTTGCCGAGCAACAATTCGCCATTGATGCGGTCGAGCACGTAGAAGAAACCGTTGCGGTTGGCCAGCATGACCAGTTTGCGCGGTTCACCCTGCCATTCGGCGTCTGCCAGCACCGGCATATGGTTTGAATCCCAGTCGTTGATGTCGTGCGGGGTGAACTGATAATGCCAGCGCAGGTCGCCGCGGTCGGCGTCGAGCGCGACGATGGAATTCGAATACAGGTTGTCGCCGGGGCGAAGATCGCCGAAATAGTCCGGATTGGGATTGCCCACGCCCCAATAGATCAGGTTCAGTTCGGGATCGAAACTTCCAGTCATCCAGGCGCCGCCGCCGCCGCGAGCCAGCACCTCCGGGTCGTCGGGCCAGGTTTCGCTGCCGGACTCGCCAGGGCCGGGAATGGTGTTGAAGCGCCACAGCCGCTCGCCGGTGGCCGGCGCATAAGCATCGATGAAGCCCCGAGTGGCGTATTCGCCGCCGGAAATGCCGACGATCACCTTGCCGTCGATGACCAGCGGCGCCAGGGTGGCGGCGTAGCCGACGCGGTAGTCGGCCAGTTGCGTGTCCCAGATAATGTCGCCGCTGCGGCGGTCCATGGCGAGCAACTGTGCGTCCAGCGTCACCATGAACAAGGTATTGCCGAGCATGCCGAAACCCCGATTCACCGGCGCGCTGGCGCCATAAGTGAGGTCGTCGGGCAGATTGCGGCGGTAGCTCCAGAAGGCGCGGCCGCTGCGTGCATCGATGGCCCAGGCGTAGTTGTTCGAGCCGGTGACGTACAGTACGCCGTCGTCTACCAGCGGCGTGGTTTCGAAGCCGCGGCCGCGGGTGGTTGTGCCGGTCTGGAAAGTCCAGATCGGCCGCAATCGGTCAATGTTTTCGGGAGTGATCTGGGTCAGCGGACTATGCCGCCGGCCGCTATAGTCGCCGGAATAGGTCAGCCAGCGTTCGGGATCGTCGAAACCGTCCAGAATGTCTTCGTAGGTGGGCCCGCCCTGCGCGAACACGGTCATGGCGAACAGCGGCACAAGGCCGGAAAGAAGGCGGACGGCGAAACGCATGAACATTATCACTTCTCAATTTATTGATTTGCGTTAAGGAAAGCGAGCAGGTCGGCGAGTTCGCCCGCGTCGAGTTCGGCTTCGGAAAAGACCGGCATCAGCGATTCTCCCAGCCGCGTAATTTGCCTCACGCCGTCTCGCCGAAAGGCGCGCAGATCCTGCGCTTCGGTTACCAGTTGCAGCGAAAACGCGTCTTCGTTCTTGAGTACGCCCGTTACCGATTCGCCGACGTTCGTTTCGACGGCAACCGGTCGAAAGCCGCGCTCAACTCTCCCGGAAGGCTCGCGGATCGACTGGATCAGCGCATCCGGCGCCCGGCGCCGCGTGATACCGGTCAGCGGCGGGCCAAGCACCCCGCCCGCTTCCTCGCCGGCGCGATGACATTCAGCGCAATTTTCGGCAAACAAGCGACGGCCGTTGCCGGCATCTCCAGTGAAATCCGCGTCGCCGCCGAACTCGACCAGACTCGCCATGAACGCGACCAGCATCCAGATTTCCGTCTCGCCAAATCCATGAGGCGGCATGATGCTGCCGGGAATACCGTCGCGAACTACATTGAAGACATACTCGTCATTTACGCCCTCGCGCGCCCGCATCAATGTCAGGTCCGGCGCGTCGATGGCAACGATTCCTTTGCCGTCCGCGCCGTGGCAAGTGGCGCATTGCGCCCGATACAGCGCCCCGCCGGCGCGAATGGCGCGCACATCGTCCGCATAGGGATTCACGGCTTGCGCGGCGGCAACTTGCCAGACTGACAGCAAGGACAAAGCCGCGAGCGCAATTCCGATTCCAATAATCCGGTAACGGGCCATCTCTTCTCGGCATGCAACGGCGATGCCGCCGAGCATACCACCCCGGACCAATCGCATAAACGAGTCGAACTTGATTGCGCGGCGCCACCCCATGAACTTTGCGTTGCCGCGGAACTCTTGCTGACGGTAACCGGTGAGGCGCCAAAGCAATTCAGAAATGTCCCCTTTTCTCCAAAGCAGAAATGTCCCCTCCAGCCTTACGCGGAGGGAGCGTAGCAACCGGAGCGCAAGACCGCGCCGCCGCTATCCGGCAACCGCCTCCGCATCGGCCTTGAACGAACGCCGCCAGCCAATCCGGCGGCGGCGGGAAGGATTATGCCGGAATACCCACCGGTACAGATACTAAATTGCAATCGCTGGTTGACAAGAATTCGACCTTGGTTAATTCTCAGCTTACTTTCTTTTCCTTGCTGGAGAACATCATGACATATCTTTCCAAGGGAGCGGCGCGGAAAAAGCGGACTCTGGAATTTCTGGGTTCCGCATCCATTGCGCTGGCGCTGGCGGTAGTCGTCATCGGCCTGCAATCTGATCGGACTGTCGCCCAGTCCAGCAATTTTCAGGGCGGCGCTCCCGAAGTGAGCCAGGCGCCGGACATGACTTCGATCCGCATCCTGTTCCCCGCCGGCGTGCGCTCTTCCTGGCACACCCATACCTGGGGCCAATTGCTGATGATCGAGGAAGGTCGCGCGCTTACCCAGGTGCGGGGCGAACCAGTGATGGAAATGCATCCAGGCGAACCCTGGTGGACGCCGGCCGATGTCGAACACTGGCATGGCGCGCACACCGAAGAAGCCGCGCTGCAATTGACCATCTACGAAGGCAGCGTGGTCTGGATGGATGCAACGACAGACGAAGAGTATATGGCCACTTCGACCAGGCCCTGAATTCCCCTGGGGTAAATTGCCGTCATTCCGCGCGTAGTCGCGGAATCTCCCCGAGTAAGACGGGTCTTTGGGAGATTCCGCGCCTGCGCTTCGCTCCGCGCAGAATGACGGTAGAAGACGGTCGTCGTACCGCACAATGCGGAAGCAGCCCCTTTTTCCCGTTCAGTGTAAACTTGACCTGATCCGCACCCGCGACCTTCCCGAGACCTCGAATATGTACACCGACCTTCGCATCGCCGTTCTTGTCCCCGTTGCCCTGACGCTGGCCGCCTGCGGCGAGCCGCAGCCACAGTTGGGATTCGAGGAATCACTGCAGCGGCAGTTGATCGAGGCGCAGCCGGGGGACGTTATCAGCATCCCCGCCGGAACCCACGAACTGACCCGCGGCCTGTCGCTGAACGCGCCCGGCGTGACCATTCGCGGCGCAGGCATGGACCGCTCGATCCTGTCCTTTCGCAACCAGATACAAGGCGCCGAGGGTTTGCTGGTGAGCGCCGATGATTTCGTGATCGAGGATCTGGCCATTGAAGACTCCGTGGGCGATGCCCTGAAAATCAGCGACAGCGACAACGTCACCATTCGCCGGGTGCGCACCGAATGGACCGCGGGTCCGCTTGAGACCAATGGCGCCTACGGCATCTATCCGGTACAGTCGAGCAATATCCTCATCGACGGCTCGGTCGCCATCGGCGCTTCCGACGCCGGCATCTACGTTGGCCAGTCCACGCGAATCATCGTCCGCAACTCGCGCGCGGAATACAATGTGGCCGGTATCGAGATCGAGAATTCCACGTTCGCCGATGTGCATGACAACGTGGCAACCAACAACACCGGCGGCATTCTCGTGTTCGATCTGCCCAACCTGCCGGTGCAAGGCGGCCGCAACACGCGGGTGTTCAACAACCGCATCGTCGACAACAACACCGCGAACTTCGCCCCGGAAGGCAATATCGTCGCCACGGTGCCGGCCGGCACCGGACTGATGGTGCTGGCGAACGACAATATCGAAGTCTTCGGCAACGAGTTTGCCAACAACGACAGCGCAAACATGATGGTGGTCAGCTATCACATTACCGGCCTGCCGATCGATGACGAGAATTACGATCCGTTCCCGGAGTCTATTCACGTGCACGACAACAGTTTCAGCGGCGGCGGCGCAGCGCCCGACTCCGAGCCGCTGGCGCTGTTGCGGGAGGCCACCGGGCAGGCGGTGCCCGATATCGTCTGGGACGGCACCATGGTGCCGGGCAAGACAGCCCCTGACGTGCTTTGCATGCGCGGCAACGGCGATGCCGATTTCGTCAATCTCGATGCGCCCGGCGGCTTTGCCGCACCGATCTTTGAAATCGGTCCTCACGACTGCGCCGGAGCGGAATTGCCCGAGGTATCGATCAGCACCGAACCATGATCCGCTCCCTGCTCCCGGTTTTGCTACCGGCGCTGCTGCTCGCCGGCTGCGGAGAACCGCGCTTTTTCGAGCAGGATAACCCGCCACGTCTCTCGGACTGGAACCTGTTCCGGGACGACGGCGCTCGCCTGATTCCGCGTGAGAAGACCCTGGTGTTCGCGCCGGCGAATCCCCTGTTCACCGACTACGCGGGCAAGTTGCGAACCATGTGGCTGCCGGCCGGCGCCCAGGCCCGGTTGCGGGAGGGTGAACTTGAGTTTCCCGTCGGCTCGATCCTGAGCAAGACTTTCTATTACCCGACAGGGGCTGATGGCGTCCTGCTCGAAAGCGCGAACCACGAGAACGAACTCGACCGGCAGCAGCATCGCATGATCGAAACACGGCTGCTCGTTCGGCGCGAAGACGGCTGGCACGCCATGGCTTATGTCTGGAACGAGCAACAGACCGAGGCTTTCTTGCGCGTGGCTGGCGCGAGTGTGCCGGTGAGCTTGCGACGCGAGTCCGGAATCGAGGATTTCGTCTATTTCGTTCCCAATGAAAACCAGTGCGCCGGCTGCCATGTGACCGAGCATCCCGATGGATCGCTGCGCCCGCTCGGCGCCGTGCCGGATCAACTGGCCGCCGCCATCGGGAATTCCGGGTCAGGACACCCTGCCGCTTCTGGGAATTCTGACGCTTTCGGCGAGGGACACTCATCCTATTTGGCCGCGATGCGAGCACGAGGCTGGCTCGCGGAATTACCGTCACAGCTTCCAGCGGCATCCTGGGAAGACAGCGAGGCGAACCTCGAAACGCGGGCGGGCGCCTATCTCGACATCCATTGCGGCCATTGCCACAACCCCGATGGCGCGGCGGACACTTCGGCGCTGGTGCTCGACGGCGCTCATCGCAACACGATCGAACTCGGCGTCTGCAAAACGCCAGTCGCGGCGGGCGGCGGCGCCGGAGATCTCTTGTACAGCATCCATCCCGGCGCGCCGGAGCGCTCGATCCTGCTTTATCGCATGGAGTCTTCCGAACCCGATGAAATGATGCCGGAACTCGGCCGCTCGCTGGCGCACACGGAAGGCATCGCGCTGATCCGCGACTGGATCGCCGCCATGGCCGGCGATTGTCCCGCGCCAGCGCGGGCATTCGGAGCAAGGTGACCAGGGTGATCGCGAAGTTGGTCAGCACCTGCCCGCCGCCGCGGCCAGCCGGCTTGCGCCGCTTCGCGGAAAGGCGCGCGAGCGCAAATCTGGTCCGGATCTGCCTGCTGCTGATCTGCCTGATCGCGGCGGGCTGCTCCGACCGGCAGTTCGAACGCCGCACCTATGTGTTGACCACGGGAACGACCGGCGGGACTTTCTATCCCGTCGGCGTGGCGCTGTCGACAATCGTTTCAGCGCGCCAGGACCAGAGTTTCTCGCTGACGGCGATCAGTTCAGCGGGATCCATGGAAAACATCAAGCTGCTCCGCGACAACCAGGCGCAATTCGGCCTGATTCTCGGCGTCTTCGCCGCCTGGGCCTGGGAAGGCGCCGGACCGATCGGCACGCCGCAGTCGCATATGCGCGCGGTCGGCGCCACCTGGCCGAACGTCGAGCATTTCGTGCTGAGCACCGATCTCGTCAGCAGCGGCACCCTTGATGATCTCGCCGACATCGACGGTGAGCGATTCGTGCTCGGCATGCGCAATTCCGGCGCCGAGCAAACCGGCGCCTATATTCTTGACGCGCTCGGCATCGATTTCCGCAATCGGTTCAGCCTCGCCTACATGGGCTATGGCGCGGTCGCCGGCGCCATCCAGGACGGCAATATCAGCGGCATGAACGTTCCCGCCGGCGCGCCGGTTGCGGCGATTACCCAATCCTTCGCCCAGATGCGTGAAAGCATCACACTGCTGAATTTCACCCAACAACACCTCGATGCGATCAACCAGAATTTACCGCTCTGGAACTTCTACGATCTCCCGGCCGGCACTTACCCCTACCAGCCGGCGGACGTCACCACCGCCTTCAGTCCCAATGTGCTCGTGACCCGGGAGGATGTCCCCGAAGAAATCGTTTACCAGTTGACCAGACTCATGTGGGAGAGCCTGCCGACCCTGCGGGAAATTCACAGCGCCACGCGTGAAATGATCCTCGAGCGGGCGCTGTCGGGCATCGTGCTCCCGCTGCATCCGGGCGCCTTGCGCTATTACGAGGAAGCCGGCCTGGAGATTTCCGCGGAATTGCGCCCCGCGGTCGTGAATACAATCAAATGATACCTGCCTGCTATGGCATATTCCCACGCACATCAAGCAGTTAGCAGATTCGAACCCGGCAGAACCATAGCGGACGCGCGACGCAGCCTGAAACGGGCCCGGCGCAAGCCGGAAAAGCGCTCAGACCGCGTCGAAAAGCGCTAGGCGGCAGACCGCGCGCGAACTCAAGCGGGCTTATTCAACAACGAAATCGAAATAAGTGTCCGGATACGGCTCGTCGCGCAAGTTGAAATGCCACCATTCGGTATCGAGCGGTTCAAAGCCGTGCTTCATCATCGTAATCTGCAGCAGCATGCGCCGCGCCCGATGCTGCGGCGAAACCTCCTGGTTCGACGGCGCCGAACGTGGATCGAAAAAATCCCAGCGCGTGCCCATGTCGAGTTCCTCGCCGGTTTCCAGCGAAATCAGGGTGAGATCGACCGCCGAGCCCCGCGAATGTCCCGATTGCTCGGCGATATAACCCTGGTCGAACAGCTCGGATTTGTCGACGTGAGGATAATAGAGCGGCTTCATCGCATCGTCTTCCAGATCCTCGGCCCAGCGCACGAAATGGTCCACCGCCCGCTGCGGGCGATAGCCGTCGAACAGTTTCAGGCCCAGCCCAACTTCGCGCAATTCCAATTGCACCGCAAGCAAAGCGTCGGCCGCCTCTCGGGTCAGCAACACTTTTTCCGCTTCGTAGCCGTCAATGGGCGCGCCGATGAAATTTCCACTTCCGGCATAACGCGCTTCGATCTGCACGCTGGCGAGGAACTCGCCCATATCGACGAAACCATCCGGAATCTGCGCCAGAGCCGGAAAGGCGAGGCCAATGAGCAAGATCAGTGGTGGAATCCGGGGCATGACGGCTTGAATTTCATGGCGAAGCGACCGGAATGATTTTAGCACGTGCATATCATTCGTTAACGATAGCCAAGGTAGTGTGTGGACCAATCGCGATGACACCTGAGGCGCGCGGATAACATATTCATCTGACAGTTGCCGCTTCCCTGAAACTTCCATATACGTCTTTGGATCAAGCTTCGCCGTCTCCGACTTTGACTTTGCCGATCATGTCGATCAGTTGGCCGTTATCGCCGGTAGCTGATTGTAGCGTCACCGGCTGATGCGGCCAACGAATCTTCACCTGCCGCCCTACTCCGCAACCCACCAGTAATGTATCCTGTGCGCGAGCTTGGCTGGGGAAGAATGTTTCGAATGCAGGTAAAACTTGCCACGGACGAAAAGGAACTGAAGCGAGTCGCGCCGGTAATGCTCGAATTGCGCGACCATTTCGACACAAAAAGTCTGCTCGCGCGAATTCGTCTGCAACAGCAGGACGGTTATCGGATCGCCTTCGTGGAAGAAGACGGCGAAGTGCTCGCCGTGGCCGGTTTCGTAATTACCCACAAGCTCGCCTGGCACAAGCATTTGTATGTCGACGATCTGGTAACCGCGGCCGCCCATCGTTCCCGCGGCGCGGGCCGCTGCCTGCTTGAATGGCTCAAGCAACATGCAATCGATAACGGCTGCGAACAATTGCATCTCGATTCCGGAGTCCACCGGTTCCGGGCGCACAGATTCTATTTGCGCGAAGGCTTTGACATTAACAGCCACCATTTTGCCATCAGCAACCTTTGAAGGGGCCGCGCTCCGGCCAGAGAGAAAACAGGAGAAACTTCCGTGATATTTCGAAGTGAACTTCCCGATCTGAAAATCCCCGACGGCAATCTGGTTGATGTCGTGCTGCGGCATTGCGGCGAATTAGGCGACAAGCCGGCGCTGGTGGACGGGCCGAGCGGGCGCCAGATCAGTTTTGCCGAATTGCCGGTCATGGTGCGGCGTTTCGCGACCGGGCTCGCCCGGCGCGGCTTCGGCAAGGGCGATGTGCTCGCCATTTTCATGCCGAATGTGCCGGAATACGGCGTCGCCTTTCTCGGCACGGCGTACCTGGGCGGCGTCAATACCACGGTCAACTCGCTTTATTCGACCGACGACCTGATCCACCAGTTCAATGATTCCGGCGCGCGCTTCCTGCTGACAATTCCGGATTTTCTCGACCGCGCCTTGCCCGCGGCCAAAGCAACCGGCATCGAGGAAATCTTCGTGCTCGGCAGCGCGGAAAATTGCACGCCCTATGCGGAGTTACTCAATAACGCCGGCGATGCGCCGCAGGCGGACATCGATCCGGTCAAGGACCTGGTCGCCATGCCCTATTCCTCCGGCACCACGGGCCTGGCCAAGGGCGTCATGCTCAGCCATCGCAATCTGATCGCCAATTTCGTGCTTTCCGGCGAAGTGAATCCGCTGGTTGACGATGACAAGATGTTCGCGGTGCTGCCGTTCTTCCATATCTACGGCATGGTGCTGCTACTTTGTCTGGCGCTGTATAGCGGCGCCACCTTGCTGTCTTCGCCGCGCTTCGAACTCGAACAGTTCCTGCGGATCGTTCAGGATCACCGGGTCACCCTGCTCAGCCTGGTGCCGCCGCTGGTGCTGGCGCTGGCGAAACATCCCATTGTCGATCAATACGATTTGAGCAGCGTGCGTCTGATTACCTGCGGCGCCGCGCCGCTCGGCCTGGATCTTGAAGAAGCCTGCGGCAAGCGGCTCGACTGCGGCATCATCCAGGGCTACGGGCTCACGGAAGTTGCCGGCGCCTGCCATATCCGGGCTCTGGGCAGCGCGCTCGACCTGCCTGGTTCGGTCGGCCCGGTGCTGCAAAACACCGAAAGCAAGATCATCGACGTGGAGACAGGCGCCGAACTCGGTCCCAATGAAACCGGCGAAGTGCTGATTCGAGGCGCTCACGTCATGCTCGGATATCTGAACAATCCCGAAGCTACCGCCGACACCATCGACGAGGATGGCTGGTTCCATTCCGGAGACGTGGGCTACGCCGATGAAGACGGCTGTTTCTACATTGTCGATCGCGTCAAGGAACTGATCAAGTACAAGGCTTACCAGGTCGCGCCGGCGGAGCTCGAAGCCCTGTTGCTGACCCACGAGGCGGTTGCCGACGCCGCGGTAATCCCCTCGCCCGATTTGGAAGCCGGCGAAGTGCCGAAGGCCTTTGTCGTGCGCAAGGGTGAATTGGACGAACACGAGCTGATGGACTGGGTCGCCGAACGCGTGGCGCCGCACAAGAAAGTGCGCCGGCTCGAATTCGCCGACGAGATTCCCAAGTCAGCCTCAGGCAAGATTTTACGGCGCTTACTGGTCGAAAGGGAGCGCAAGCAGGTCGCGGGCCAAGCTTAGACAACCATGCGCATCAAGCAAACAATCAAGTAAAATGTGGCTACGCGCGGCAACCTGAAGCCGCGCAAGTGGCCGGAAGATGGATTGCTTTTCATAGGAGAATCTCGATTATCTCGAACAATGTTCTCATTACTGGCGCGACCGGTTTGATCGGCGGCGCACTTGGCCGGCGACTGGAAAGCCAAGGGCATAAGGTGTTTGGGCTCGACCGCGGCGATACGGGAGCGGCCTTCCATTATTCAGCAGAGAAGCGGGAAATCCGGCTCGACCCCGGCATCGAACTCGACGCGGTCGTCAATCTCGCCGGCGCGAACATTTCCGCGCGACGCTGGAGCCCGGACTACAAGCGGCTCATCATGGACTCCCGGGTTGAGCTTACTCAAGCTCTGGCCGCGGCGCTTGCAGCTTCGGCGCACAAACCGCGCGTATTGCTGTCCGCCACAGCCATCGGTTTCTACGGAGACACCGGCGCGGAAACCGTCGATGAATCTTGCCCACGCGGAACGGATTTTCTCGCCGATGTCGCCGGCAACTGGGAAGCGGCCTGCCAGCCCGCGCTCGACGCGGGAATCCGCACGGTCAACATGCGCTTTGGCGTGGTGTTGAGCCGTAACGGCGGGGTGCTGAAAGAAATGCTGCTGCCGTTCAAGCTCGGTGGCGGCGGCAAGCTCGGCGACGGCAGACAGTACATGAGCTGGATAGCCTTGAGCGACGTGATATCGCTGGTCGAATTGTGCCTGCGCGATGACAACATCAGCGGCCCGATCAATTTCGTCTCGGGTCGTCCCGCGACCAATGCCGAATTTACCCGAGCCCTCGGCAAGGCGCTGCGGCGCCCCACGATCTCACCCTTCCTGCAAGCCTGGCTGGTTCGTCTGCTGTTCGGCGAAATGGGCGAAACCTTGTTACTCGGCAGCAATCGCGTCGTTTCCCGGCGCCACGAGGAAATCGGCTTCACGCCATCTGCTCCGAATCTTGCCGACGCGATCAATCTGGAGCTTGGATAGCTTTGCCGATCCGCGGCTTGCGCGGAATTGCGGTCGTCTTGCGGTAATGAAAGACGCCACGAACGGATCCAGGCGATGACCCATGGAAACCAGGGATCAACATTCACCCGCCTGTTCAAGCACAGCGGCTACGACTTGACGAGACAATCGAAAATTGCCCGCCTCAAGTCTATCCAGCGACGAGCGGACTGCACTGACCAGTCCCTGCTTCTTCGCCGTGACCAGAACGCCCGCCAGACCGGTATACGCGAGACCGTAGGCTCTTGCATGTGAACGTCCCGAGAGATCGTCCATGAGTACAAGGCGCGAATCAGCATGCCCGATCGCGTATCCCAGCGTACTGGCTTCCCCGGCGCCGAGCCCCGAAAATGCGGTAGCGTCGAATGGCGGGTTTGCCACAACAGCCCATCCTGCCCGAATCACATCTATCGTAGACCATAGGACACCCATGTTCTTCGTTACGCATTCGGCAAATCCATATGTTGGCCTGCGCGGGCAAACATCGTAGTCTTACGTTTTTCGAAACCTGACCGGGACTAACGATGAAAACACTACGTGCGCTCGGCATCGGCGTATTGCTGCTGCCTTTTTCTTTCCAACTGTCGGCGCAAGAAGCCGGGGGCTTCACCGGCCTGAAGGCCGAGGCCGTGGCAGGCGTCGAATCCATGTCCAAGCTGAACCAGGAAATCGTCGACAGCCTGTTCTCTTTCTCCGAACTCGGCTTCCAGGAGTTCGAGACCCAACGCTATCTCACCGGGATACTGGTCGAAAACGGCTTCGAGGTGGAACTAGGCGTGAGCGGCCTGCCCTCGGCCTGGTGGGCGACCTGGGGCGAAGGCGAGCCGGTGATCGCGCTAGGTTCGGATGTCGACGGCATTCCGCGGTCTTCGCAGACGCCTGGAGTGGCCTATCGTCAGCCCATGATCGAAGGCGCGCCGGGCCATGGCGAGGGTCATAATTCCGGTCAGGCGGTCAACATCGTCGCGGCGCTGGCGGTGAAGGAAATCATGGAGCGCGAAAACATGCCCGGCACCATCGTGCTTTGGCCGGGCATCGCCGAGGAACTGCTCGGCGCCAAGGCCTGGTATGCGCGCGACGGCAGGTTCGAAGGCATCGACGCGGTGTTGTTCACCCATGTCTCAAGCAATATGGGCGTGAGCTGGGGCTTGGCCCGCGGCACCGGGCTGATTTCGGTCGAATACATGTTCGACGGCATCGCCGCCCATGGCGCCGGCGACCCCTGGGATGGCCGCAGCGCGCTCGATGCGGTGGAACTGCTGAATATCGGTTGGAACTATCGGCGCGAGCATTTGCATCCGCTGCAACGTTCCCACTATGTTATCAACAGCGGCGGAGACCAGCCCAATGTGGTGCCCTCCTATGCCAGCGTCTGGTACTTCGTCCGCGAAGTGACCGCCGATGGCATCCGGGAAAACTACGAAACCCTGAATCGCATTGCCGAAGGCGCGGCCCTGATGACCGATACCGGTATGAGCAGCCGTGTGGTTGGCGCCGCCTATCCCCGGCATTTCAACCGGCCGATCGCCTTGGCCATGGACGAGAACATTCGCCAGGTCGGCCTGCCGCAATGGTCCGAGGATGACCAGCAATTCGCCCGCGCCTTGCAGGAACTGATGGGCAGCGATGACCCGCAAGGGCTGGCGCGAGAGCTTTCCGGCATCGGCGAACCGTTGGAAAACCCGGTCTCCGGCGGTTCCGACGACATCGGCGATGTTTCCTGGACCGTGCCGACGGTAACCTTGCGCTTCCCGTCCAATGTCAGCGGCCTGCAAGGCCACCACTGGTCCAGCGCCATGGCCATGGCCACGCCGATCGCCCACAAGGGCACGGAGGCCGGCGCCAAGGTAATCGCCACGACGGTGCTCGACCTGTTGCAGGAGGAATCCCTGGTCGAGGAAGCCTGGAACTACTATGACGACGTGCAAACGGCCGAGGAACAATACCAATCTTTCATCGGGCCAAATGATCCTCCGGCCATCGAGAAGAATGCCGAAATCATGGCAGAGTTCCGGCCTTTGCTGGAAGAGTTGTATTACGATCCGAGCCGTTTTGATACCTATCTCGATCAACTCGGCGTCGATTACCCGCAACTGGATGCAGATACCATCCAGTAAGCCAAAACCGGAGATGCGAAGGTGAACGGATTGCGATGGTTTGGCGCGACAGCGCTATTGTCCAGCGCGCTTGCGGCAAGCGCGTACGCGCAGCAAGTCACCGTTACCCGCTTGCTCGATGGTCCGATCATCGGGCCTGACCTGCATCCCAGCCTGGGCGTCAACATCCAGGGGCCTTCGCTGATCCAGACGCCCGAATGGTTACCGAACCGCATGGGCCGCTATTACCTCTATTTTGCCGACCACAAGGGGCTGTACATTCGTCTTGCCTACGCCGAAGAGTTGACCGGGCCCTGGCAAGTTCATGCGCCCGGCAGTTTGCAGATCGGGGAATCTTATTTCGCGCCGGTACGGCCGGAAATCCCCCAGGCTGAACTCGACGCTCTCGTCGAACAGCGCCGCGCCAGCGGTGCGCGAGTCTCGCACGATCTCGCGCTGGAGCTGACCGAACCGCA
The DNA here is from genome assembly GCA_951812715.1 of uncultured Pseudohongiella sp. GTDB lineage: Bacteria > Pseudomonadota > Gammaproteobacteria > Pseudomonadales > Pseudohongiellaceae > UBA9145. The sequence continues at coordinate 822,201 of OX638323.1, forward strand.
TATCGCCTCGCCGGACGTGCATGTGGATGAGGAAAACCGGCGCATCATCATGTATTTCCATGGCCTTGAAGGGCCGGGATTCCAGCATTCCCGCGTCGCGCTGTCCGATGACGGCGTCAACTTTTCTACTCTGCCCGAAAACATCGGCCGCACTTACCTGCGTACGTTTAAACACGACGGCATGACCTACGGCATGGCCATGCCCGGCCAGTTCTACCGATCCGCGGACGGATTGACTGATTTCCAGGAGGGACCGCGCCTGTTCGTACCGAACATGCGCCATTCCGCGCTGATTGTCAGGGACGATACGCTATATGTATTCTGGACCCGAGTCGGCGATGCGCCAGAAAGGATCTTGCTCAGCAGCATCGACATCAGCGGCGACTGGAGTGCGTGGCGGGAATCGCCGGAGGTCGAAGTGCTGCGGCCCGAGTTCGATTGGGAAGGCGCGGACGCGCCGATTGAACCATCGGTGCGCAGTACGGCGTATGGACAGGTAAACCAGTTGCGCGATCCGGCCATTTACGTCGAAGGCGACGAGGTTTACCTGCTATACGCGGTCGCCGGTGAAAGCGGCATCGCCATTGCCAGAGTGGATTTCCAATGAGAGTCGAGTTTAATTGAATAAGTCCAAAGCGCTGATCTTCACCGTTATCGCCCTGCTGCTCGGCGCGGGCATAGGCTGGGCCGGCAGCCAGGGCAGCGCCGCGTTTGGCGCGGTTCCGCTGTTCGCAATTGCCGGCATTGCGATCTACCTGATCCACTGGCTGGCGTTCGTTCCGTCGTACATCTATCAGACCGAACACTATTTCGACCTGACCGGAAGCATTACCTATTTGTCCTCGCTGGCAGTCGTCGCGGCCCTGCATCCATCGCTCGATTCTCGCGGCCTGGTGCTCTGCCTGTTGATAGCAATCTGGGCGATCCGCCTGGGCAGTTTCCTTTTCACGCGGGTGAAACGCGCCGGCGGCGACAGCCGATTCGATCCGATCAAGATCGATTTCTTTCGCTTCTTGCTCACCTGGACCTTGAGCGGCACCTGGGTCTACGTGACCATGGCCGCCGGCCTGGCGGCGGTGAGTTCGACCGAATCCATCGGTCTCGACGCCTTTTTCGCGGCTGGGCTCGCCCTGTGGCTGGCGGGATTCGCCTTCGAAGTGACCGCCGATTCGCAAAAGACCCGCTTTCGCGCCGACCCGGCTAACGAAGGCAAATTCATTAACAGCGGGCTATGGTCGATATCCCGCCATCCCAACTACTTCGGCGAGATCGTACTTTGGGTCGGCATCGCGGTAATCGCCTTCCCGGCGCTCTCCGGCTGGCAGTTCGCCACCCTGATCTCCCCGGTATTCGTTTTCTTCCTGCTCACCAGGGTCAGCGGCGTCACCATGCTGGAGCAAGCAGCCTTGAAGCGTTGGGGCGACAACCCCGACTACCAAGCCTACCTCGATTCCACTCCCGCGCTCGTGCCTTTCGTCGGCAAGAAAGGCGGTTGAGTTCCACGCGCTTCGCGGCTGAATTCCACGCGCCCTTCCGCTGGCGGGAATGTCCCACCCGTCATTCTGCGCGGAGCGAAGCGGAGTCGCAGAATCTCCTTTGTTAATCTCAATCGCCACTTGCCGTAGCACAAAAAAGCAATATCGCTATCGGCACAAAGCTCATCGCCATCTCTTGAGACTGGAAACTTTCAGCTCGCATCCGCTAGTTTATCGGATTGCAAAGCATTCAGTTTCTCAAAGATCCCCTCGATCACGTTGCTCTTTCCAGCGAACAACGCCTCGGGGCCGCCTGCATGCAAACTATTGAACGGCGCATCGTAAGAATCAGGTGGGACACCCATCGGATGTGTTCCTGGACGGGTGTCCACTCTTCACCCGTCCACTATTCGCCAGAGTTTCAGGCCTTCGCTATTTTTTCCAGCCTAACTACTAAAATGGGTAATCTTGCTTGGCTACCGGAGTCTCCTGGTAGATGACCTGGCAAAGAATCGACAAAATTTCTGTTTGCCAGCAAGGCGGCAACGCACCCCACTAAATGAGCGAGAGCATCGGTTTCCAGTTGTTCGATCTCTTGTATGACTTCCGACTGACCGTTAATCACGGCGAGAAAATCCTCCAAATCGTGGCTCAATGCGAAGTCTCCATGAACCCGCCAATCGAAGGCCGTTAGCTTTGTTAGCAAAAAGTAGGGAGCCGAAATAAGCCGGATATGGCGGCCCGACGGAAGTTCGTACATCTCGGCGCCAGCGAATGCGCGCTCGTACCACTCGCTGCTGAAGCCCAGGATATCGGAGTTGGTGGACATGACATCCAGTAGTACGCCATGACCGGTCCACCGGCAGATTGGAGCCTACTGGGACCGGTCCTCGGAAAACTTCAATTTCCGAAGCGACGCTGAAATCCGACGGTACTCGTTCAAGGAGGCTACCTCGACGATGACATCGACATCCCTGGTCACCCGAACTGGCGGGGCCGCCGGGTCCGTTATCAGAAGCCCCGTCGCACAGCCGCCGAGAAATACCATCTGGTCGCAGAGAGGCCCCAGACTCGCCACGGCTGCCTCAAATATTGCGACGTTTGGATTCCAGGCTCTATCCATACGCCTTCAGCCGCTTGCCGAGTTCTCGTGCAGCCAAGGTGCGCTCACGAGCCCGGCCGCCGCGTATGGCGTCCACGAGCGCCAGGAGTTGGTATAGCTCGCTGTCCCGAAGAGAGGCTTCCGGCGCCGACCGAAAGATCGGCGAGAAGGATTCGCCGCGAATCTTGCCTTCCGGATGGGGCCAGACCGGAACGACGTCTTGAGGATCGATCAGCATGTCGATGAGCGGCGGTGCACCGTGGGCAGTCGGAATTCCGCGCGTGAGTTCACCCCTCTGGGGGATGCAGAGATACTTCAGACCATGAACGAGAAACTCCTCCAGATTTTTTACCTGGGGAGTAATTTGGCCGTTTTGGCGGAGCGCCAGTCGTGCGGACAGCGCACGTTTGACCGCCAAGTGTGCCTGGGAGGAGCTGATTCCGAGTTCGCTGGCGAGATTATTGTATGACCATGCCCGTTGGCCAATGGCCACGAGCTTCAACATTACCAGCACGTCTTGCGGGGCGACACTCACAGTTTATTCCATATTCCAGAATAAGGAATATGTTTTTGAGGGTAAAAGCGCAACCGCTAAAATTATTGATCCGCGATGGAGCAACCACCCGTGGTGTGTACGGTTGAGGATGGGACACTCGCTCCAGAATGACCGGGATGGCGCAACCACCGGACGGGTTCTTGCGGCCCGCTATGGGACACCCACCCGTAGCGTGGATGATCGTGGTTGGGACGCTTACTCCGGAATGACCGGGATGGAACAATCACCGGATGGATTCTTTGTTGGGTGACCCATCTTTTCCCCTCGCACGAAATGCAATCTGATGATGTTCGGGCGCTCCATCGTTTCGTCGAAGTAGCAGTCAAATGCTTCCCTGACGTTGCGGCGAATCTCTTCGAGGGAGTCACCCTGGGTGTGTATCCCGTAACCCAGCGCGCTTGCTGAGTATCCGCCGTCGACTTCGTCTTCGGTGAGCTCGAATATGACCTTGGTTCCGGACATTGGATTTTCTCCCCGGCTCGTGAAATGGCCGCGTCTGGTAACTGGTTCAGATTTGCCGAACGAGAAATTCAGGAGCATGTTTCCGCTGCATGAAAAGCTGTACTTCCCTGAGTAGTTCGTCTTCGAAGGGTTCGTAGAATCCTTCGAGTCGCGCGGCGCCTAACGCGTCGCGATAGTGGACGAGCGCTATGCCGAGCGCGGCGTCGGAAACGACGATTTCGTCTCGCAAGTCGTCGATACGGTCGCTCATGGAGGCGATGTCGTCGTGTTTTGCCGCCGCTTCCTCGTCGGTGAACTCGTCTTCCTCCAGTGACCTTTCCTGTGCTGTTCTGCGAGTGCGCAGATCATCGAGTTCGGCGCGATTGGAACGAATCGAATCCGCGCTGAGTCTGAGATTGCTAAGCGAGTTGAACACATCCTGGCCCAATTGGTAGCCGTGTTGAAAATCGCCGGCTAGCGCCGTCGGGCAATCAGCTTCCAGACGCATGCCCGACCGGCCTTCTCGATAACCGTTGTCCCGGGTGCAATACAGCATCAGGCCGCTCTCGCGACCCGCCAGATACTCCTGCGTATTCGGAACGACTCCGTAGTCCGCGCAGTCACGCCGATAGTCGTCGAGCACCGACAGCCCCCTGCCCTGCTGGCCGTCGATTTCGCCGACCACGGTCCAGTCCGCGTTCAGGCACTCCGCTTCCGACATCGAGGCACAGCCATGCAACAAGACCGCGACAAGCAACCACAACGTAAACCTTTTGGCAAAATCGATACGTGAAGCCCGGCGGCCAAATGTTGCATACTTGCGCAAGCAAGCCGTCACTGACTGTTAAAAATTCATGAGTGAAGCCTCTATGAAACTGTCACGAATCATTTTTGCCCTGTTGTTCCTGCTGACGAGCCCTCACGTGCTGGCCGCGAGCGAAGCCGATTGCCGACGTTTGCTCGATGCTAACCTGCCCGGCACCAGCTTAACCAGTGCTGAAATTCAGGCCGAAAACACTTTTGCCGCGCCGGGAGCGGACCGGGCCATGGAGCATCCGGCTTTCTGCCGCGTGGCCGGCGTTACCGAGCCGGCGATTCGTTTTGAAGTCTGGCTGCCGCTGGCGGACTGGAACGGCAAGTACCAGGGCGTCGGCAATGGCGGCATGGCGGGTACGATCAGTCATGCCGCGATGGCGGGCGCCTTACGGCGCGGTTACGCCACGGCGAGCACCGACACCGGCCATGAGGCCGGTCCGATTCCCTTTGATGCTTCCTGGGCTTCCGGCCGGCCTGATCTGATCGCCGATTTCGGCCATCGCTCGCTGCATCTGACTACGCGCAACGGCAAGGCTTTGACCGAAGCCTTCTATACCGAGGCGCCCGCCTACTCCTATTACGTCGGCTGCTCCAAGGGCGGCCAGCAGGGCCTGATGGAAGCGCAGCGCTACCCGGATGATTTCGACGGCCTGATCGCGGGCAATCCGGCGAACGACTGGACGCGTTTCTACGCCGGCGCTCACTTGTGGTATTCCCAGGCCATGCTGGCCGACGAGGAAGCCTGGATTCCGCCGAGTAAGCTGCCCGCCTTCGGCGAAGCAGTGAACCGGCATTGCGACGCCCGGGACGGTATTGAAGACGGCATACTCATGAATCCCCTGGCCTGCGATTTCGAGCCGCGGCAATTGCAGTGCCCGGCCGGCGTGGACAACGATTCCTGTCTCACGCCCAAGCAGGTCGGCGCGGTGGAGAAGATCTGGTCCGGCGTGCGCGATTCTTCGGGCGATCTGGTCTATCCGGGCCTGGCGCCCGGCGGCGAAGCGGCCCCCGGCGGCTGGGAGACCTGGGTTACTGGCTCCGAGCCATTCCGGTCCTTACATTGGCTGGGCGGCGAAGGATTCTTCCGCTGGTTCGTGTTCGATGATCCGGACTGGGATTTCACCAGCTTCGACTACGATGCCGACCTGCAATACGCGCTGGAAAAGGTCGGGGCCGATGTGGACTCAGATAATCCCGACCTGCGCCCGCTACGCGACAACGGCGCCAAGCTCATCGTTTACCACGGTTGGAGCGATCCGGACATCTCACCGGTGGCCAGCATCAACTATTTCGATAACGTGGTCGACGTGATCGCGAGCGATATGCCGGACGCGGGCCGCGACGCGGCGCTTGCATCCACCAGGGAATTCTATCGCCTGTTCATGGTTCCCGGCATGGCGCATTGCCGCGGCGGCCCCGGCCCCGACCGGTTCGACGCATTGACCGCGCTCGAAAACTGGGTGGAACGAGGCATTGCGCCGGAAAGCATCGTCGCGAGCAAGATCGAAGACGGCGAAGTGGTTCGTTCGCGTCCGCTTTGTCCGCATCCCGAGGTCGCCGTCTACGACGGCAGCGGCAGCACCGACGAGGCCGCGAATTTCTCCTGCCGCGTACCGGATTAACGAAAATGTCCTGGCAAAAGGAAATCGACGAACTGCGCAAGCGGGAAGCTATCGCCAGAAAGATGGGCGGAAAGGAACGCGTACAGCGCCAGCACGACAATAATCGCCTCACGGTGCGCGAGCGCATCGACGCGCTGGTGGACGAGGGCAGCTTTCATGAAATCGGCGCTCTGGCCGGCCGCGCGGAATACGATGATGCGGGCGAGCGCAAGTCTTTCGTACCATCCAACTTCGTGCTTGGCACGGCGAACGTCAATGGCCGCCGGGTAGTAGTCGGCGGCGATGACTTCACCGTGCGCGGCGGCGCCGCGGATGCCAAGGTTGGCGACAAATCCGGTTACGGCGAAAAATACGCCCTTGAGATGCGCCTGCCGCTGATCCGACTGATCGACGGCAGCGGCGGTGGCGGCAGCGTCAAGACGATTGAGTTGCTGGGCCATTCCTACATCCCGGCATTGCATGGCTTCGAAACCACAATGGAACTGATGGGCCAGGTACCGGTAATCTGCGCCTGCATGGGCTCGGTGGCGGGCCTCGGCGCGGTGCGCACGACGATTTCGCATTTCTCCCTGATGGTGAAGCAAAGCAGCCAGTTGTTCGTTGCCGGCCCGCCGGTGGTCGAGCGCGGCTTCGGTAAGCCGGTAGGCAAGAACGAACTTGGCGGCTCGCGGATTCACGCCCATTGCAGCGGCGCCGTGGACAGCGAAGTAGAAACCGAGCACGAAGCGTTCGAACTCATCGCGCGATTCCTTTCCTATCTGCCCCAGAACGTCTGGGAAACTCCACCGCGTGGCGCGATGGACGATCCGGTCAGGCGGCGCGAGGATTCGCTGATCAGCGTCATCCCCAGGGATCGGCGCGAAATGTATGCGGTGCGCGACATAATCGAGGCCATCGTCGACCGGGATTCCTGGTTCGAGATCAATCCGGGTTACGGCCGTGCATTGGCGGTAGGACTCGCCAGGCTGCATGGCCGCCCCGTGGGCGTCATGGCCAACGATTGCCGACATCACGGCGGCGCGGTTGACGCCGACGCTTCGGAAAAGATGATGCGTTTCATCGATCTCTGCGACACCTTTCATCTGCCGGTGGCCAATCTGGTCGACAATCCGGGCTTTCTGATCGGCGTCGAGGCCGAACGCGCGGGTACGGTGCGGCTTGGCAGCCGTGCGCTGCTGGCAATGTATCAGTCATCGACACCCTGGGTTTCGGTGATAATCCGGCGCTGTTATGGTGTTGCGGGGGCGGGACATGGCAAGTCGGGCGGGCTCAATCTGCGCTATGCCTGGCCTTCGGCGGATTGGGGTTCGCTGCCGATCGAAGGCGGTGTGCAAGCGGCCTACAAGCGCGATATCGAATCGGCGCCGGATCCGGAGGCGCGCAGGCGGGAACTGGAAGACATGATGGAAGTCTATCGCTCGCCGCTGCGTACGGCGGAAGCTTTCGGTATCGAGGAAATCATCGATCCGCGCGATACCCGGCCCTTGCTATGCGACTGGGTCGAGTTGGCATACAAGATCACCTCGACCCAGACCGGCCCCAAGCAACGCATTGTCCGAAACTGATTTTCTGAGAGTAGTGGCTTTGATCCGTCGTCGCCCGGTCAGGGGGTGGGCAGCGGACGCTGTAAATACATCCCACTGACTGCCTTCATTTGCATTTTGCTGGCCGTCCCTGGCGCGACAGATTCGACTTCGATATGCCCCAGCCTCGCCATCCATGGCGAGTCGTTCGGCCCTCAAAAAGCGTTGCTTTTTGTCGGCTTTGCCGACCGGGCCTCACCCTCGCACGCCCGCCGCACACCCCCCTGACCCAGCGACGACTCACACTGTACAGAAAGCTGGGTGAGAGGCTTCAGTCAAGCGCGCCGGCGGATTCGACCAGGGCTGCTATGGAGGCGTAGCGGCGTTCCTTGGCAAAAGTCAGGGCTGTCTGGCCGTTGGCGTCTGGTTGGTTGGGGTTGACGCCGGCTTGGAGGGCAATGTTTACGGATTCGTGGATGACGGCAACTGGGCGCGGTCGGTTGCCGTCATTCGAGCCGTAGAACTTTGGTTTCCCTTCGGTGGCGGTCCAGCGCGCGGCTTGCGACGGAAAATCCGGGCCAGCCGAATCGCGGCCCGCGGCAAGGCATTAGCGGCCACGCAGATACAATTCTTCCAGATATCGCAGTTGCTCCGATTTCGGATGCACCGCTGCCCGGACTTCGGCATCGAGAATCTGCACCACGTCGGCATCCGGGTCATATGCGGGCCATCGCGGCAGACCCGGGCCATTGGGATCGCCATTGGCGGCGAAGTTCACCCAGTAATCGGCGACGATTTCCGACAAGGCCCGGTCGTCGGCATCCCAATCGAGGCCGACCAGATCGAGATTATCGAACACATAGGCCAACTCGCCGGAATGGTAGGCGCCGAACAGGCGCTGGCCGCCAGTGCCGGTCAGATCGGGGTTCGCCGGCACATACAGCTTGAAGACCGGCGCCGGCCGGGTAAAGAAATAGACATAGGCATTATCGCCCCGCTCGCTGACAAGTCGCCCCCACATGCGCGATGTCAGCAGAAAACCGTTATCGCCCATGATTTCCTTGCGCGCATCCAGCGGCGACAGATCGAGCGCTTCCGGGTACAGCGATCTCACCTGCGCCGCCTCGCCGCCGAAAGCGGCTTCGAGGTAATCGTCGAGATCGGCCTCGCTGATCGGCCCAGCGGTATGCTGCAAGCCATAATATTCTTCGGCCAGACTCCCCACCATCACCGGAATCCGATTCTGATCGCCCGATTCGAGCATGTCGTAGGGACGACCGGGCACCACCCAGCCGTCGATCAGCGGGCCCGTTGTACCGCCGGGAGTCGCAATGAGGCGCTCGGCGGGAATGGCGCGCAATCGCGCCAGGTCTTCGGCGCCGCTTCCCGTGACTCCGAGTCGAGCCGCATAGGCGCTGCCGGCGGCATGGCCCTGGATCAATTCCAGTTCCATCTTGATGCAGCCGGGAGACTGGCCGATTACGCGATGAATCAGACCTTCGGACAATGGCGAGGATTGCAACAGGCAGACATCGGTGCCGCCGGCCGATTGGCCGAAAATCGTTACCCGCTCCGGGTCGCCGCCGAAACCCGCGATGTTCTGCTTCACCCATTCCAAGGCCGCGATCTGGTCAAGCAGCCCGTAGTTGCCGGAAGCGTTTTGCTCCGACTCATCGCTCAAAGCGGAGTGGGCCAGAAACCCCAGCGGGCCAAGCCGGTAATTCGCCGTGATGACCACCGCTCCGCGCGCCGCCAGATTGGCGCCGTCGAAAATCCGTGCGCCGCCATGTCCCGTGGTATTGCCGCCACCGTGATACCAGACCAGGACCGGCAGGCGCTCCTCCGCGTCGGCCGCGCCGGTATAGAGATTCAAATACAGGCAATCTTCGGAGCGGTGCAGATTTCCCCGGGCATAAAGCGATGCATCGGAATTGCGCGCCTGCCAGCAAGCCGGGCCGATGCGGTCCGCCGCTTTCACTCCGGCAAAGGGAATCGGCTCGGCTGGCGGGCGCCAGCGCAATTCGCCGGTGGGCGGGGCGGCAAAGGCGATCCCCGCGAAGACGGTTACATTGGGCTGATGCTCCGAGGCGAAGCCTCGCAACACGCCACTGGCGATTTCCACTTCGTTTACGTCGGCAAGGGACGCGCCACCGCAGATGACCGCGGTCAGCAATATGGCGAACTTTTTGAAGGATTTCATAGCTTCGTCGAGTTCCTGTTGATCGGTCAGTGATTATGGCCTTCGCCAAAGGCGGCGGCGACGGCGTCGTAATGCATGCGGATCAGATCGCGGCCGAAGTCGCCTTCGAAGTCGCGCCAGACCAGGTGGATGTGATTGGCGTTATTCTGGGTGTTGTCGTATTCGATCAGGAAGGTCGGTCCCTGTACGCGGTAATAATGAGCATCACCGCGTTCAAGGCCGCCGATCCATACAAAGCGGATTCCGTCCTTGCCGGCTTGTTCGATATTCTCAAGTCGAGCCCGGGCGAGCGGCGGCGCTTGTACGATGGCGACTTCGCGCACGAGTTCCATCAGTTTGTCCTGTTGGGCGCCGGTCAAACTGCCCCAGGCGACGCCTGAATCTTCCAGCGGCTGTACGAGTTGTTCATTGCCGGTGAGAATATCGCGTGGGACCCGCACTTCCATGACGGCATCGGACATTTGGCCCTCGCCAAGGGAAGTGACGAGTTCCCGCGCCAGATCTTCCTCCCGATGCAGCACCCGCGTGCCCATACGCGCGCCGCCGCGCACCTCGGCGGGATTGCTGCCGAGAAATTGCGGCGTGCTGGCAATGCCCGCCCCGCCGGCGAAGGTCCAGTTGAACGCGAGGTGATGGCCTTCGTAGCGCAGCGCCCAAGGTGCTTCCATGTCGGGTTCGCCGAAGATGGAAAAGAAGTAAAGTTCCGGGTCGCGGTCGAAGCGGCCGTTGACCTCAATCTCAGCGAGTACGGATTCAAGGCCGCGCACTTCTTCGGTCTTGGCGAAACCGTCGGCGCTAAGGAAGACTTGCAGCAGGCGCCGGGCCGCGGCGCGCTGTTCTTCGTTCATGGCCTTGTAGGAGACGCCCTTGCGTTCTACCGGCGTGAAATACCAGTTTGTGCGCTCGTCGTCATCGAAGTGAAACAAAGCGCCGTGTTGCTGCGTTATATCTAGCGAGGCTATGAAATCATTGGTCGCGGAGATCATTTCTCCTGTCAGTGTTAGCTGTTGCGCGTGGGTGAATGCGGACATCAGGCATAGTATAAGCGTCTGAACCAACCCGCGAACAATTCTATTGGCGGCGAAATGCATGGCCATGCCTCCCAGGTGCGGTTTTCCGCACAGCTTAAACCCGCCGCCGGTTCCGGTCTAGCCGGATCACGGACGGCTGTAACCTTACTCCAGTCATTAGCAGGGAGGCCGATAGATTAATGAATTGGATTTTTAATAACTATCATAGGGGGACGCTATCATGGCATCCAGCAAGTTTAAATTGACCGCATTATCCGCCGGCGTTGCCGCCGCCATAGGCGCGGCGCCGCCAGCGCTGGCGCAGCAGGAGGAAACGCTAGAGGAAATTCTGATAACCGGCTCGTACATACGCCGGTCGAGTTTCGACGGCACCAAGCCGGTGCAGGTGATCAACCAGGAGACCATTCAGCGGATCGGCGCTTCCCAGCCAGTCGATGTGCTCAAGGAACTCACCGTAAACAGCGGTTCGCAGTTCTACAACGAAACCAACAATCGCGCCGGCACGGCGATGTTCAATGTGCGTAACCTGGGTCTGGGCTCCACCTTGACCCTGGTGAACGGCAAGCGCGCCGGCATCGCGCCGGTAGCCGACGATACCGGAACCGACTATCTCGATATCAACCAATTTCCGATAACGATGATCGAGCGCATCGAAGTGCTGACCGATGGGGCTTCCGCCCTGTACGGTTCGCAGGCAGTGGCCGGCGTGGCCAATATCATTACCCGCAAGGGCTTCGAAGGCTTCGAGATTAGCGGAAGTTATTCGCAGTCCGAGATCGAACAGCAGGATATCGGCTTTGCCGCGGGCGCTCAGTTCGATCGGGGCGGCTTCAACATTTACGCGAGCTGGTACGAGCAAGGCGAAGCGTATCGTTCCGATTTCGACTGGCTGAACGAACGGCTCAATCCGAGCCCGCGGGAATCGCGTTTTCTGTCTTCCACCGGCTCGCCCGGCACTTATCGCGGGGCGACCTTGAACGCCGCCGGTAATGCGGTTCCCACTGGCGGCAATCGCGTTCCGGATCCTGACTGCGAAGCCGCCGGCGGCGTGTTGCGAAGCCCCAGCGATTCACGCTGCCGCTATCTGTTCGTCGATCAGGTGGCGATCATTTCCGCCGAAGAGCGGGTGCAGGTATTCAACGAGTTCGAGTGGGAGTTCAGCGACCGCATGCGCTACTACGCGGAGGCTAGCTACTCCAACAACATCGTCGAGCGTCCGAGCGGCGGCGCCACTTTCAATACCGGCAGCGCCGCTGGCGGCGGTTTCACGGTGCCCGCGTCGCATCCGTTCAATTTTTTCATCGCCGATCCCGCCAATTCCGACGACATCCTCTATATCGGGCCGCAGGCATGGGACAGCTCGATCCATACCGCCACCGACCTGCAAGTAACCGCGAGACCATTGGGACGGGAAGTAAACAACACGCCCCTGACCCAATACATCAAGCGGGAACTGAGTTATACGCGCATCCTCAATGGCATGGAATTCGATCTTGGCGATTCCTGGGTAGCGGACTTGTCCTACGGCTGGGCCAAATCCACGCGCACCACGAACGCGCCGCACAACTATCGTTCCGACGTTTTTCAGAACCTGGTGAAAACGGGTGAATGGAATCCGTTCGGCACGCGCCTTGCCAATCCGGCTCTGGTTTCGCCCAAGGATGGAGTCAGCATGGCCGGAAACAGCGATATCACGCTGGCGAAGTTCGACACGCCGTCGGCCAGTAACGCACGCGTACTGGAACAGGTAACCGATCTGGTATTTACCGGCGATCTGTTCGAGTTCAACGGCAACATGGCGCAGGCGGCTTTCGGCAGTCAATATCGCGATGTGCTGATCGAAATCTTCGGCGACTCGCTGAGTTCCGCCGGCGAAGCTAACGAGCAAAGCCTGTCCGGCCCCGTGGTGGGCAGCGAGGACGTATGGGCGGTGTTCGGCGAGATCGTCGTGCCGGTGACCGACGCCCTGGAGCTGCAATTCGCCGTGCGCAGGGAAGACTACGGCGGCAGAGTCGGCGCCACCACGGACCCGAAAGTCGCCTTTGAATTCCGCCCGATGGAATGGCTCGGATTCCGCGGCTCCTGGGGCACTTCCTTCCAGGCGCCTACCGTGCGCCAGACCGCCGAAGCGACATCATCGGCGTTTATCGACGATCCCGCTTCGCCGACCGGACCGGGCGGCAGCACGGTGTGTGTTTCAACTGGCTTGAACAACAACATCACCGTGGCGGTGCAAGGCTCGCCGAACCTGTCGCCGCAGGAATCCGAGAACTTCAATTTCGGCGTAGTGCTGCAATTGGAGAATGGCCTCAACGCGAGCGTGGACTATTTCGACTTCGACTATCAGGATCTGATCGCCCAGTCGGAAGGAGCGCAGGCGATCGTCAACAACGACTGTCTGGACGACGGCATTCCCAATGATCCTAGGGTCGTGCGCGACGCCGGCGGCCAGTTGCGTCAGGTCAACACCCAGTTCGTAAACATCGGTTCGGTGGAGACCCGGGGCCTGGACTTCAATCTCGCGTGGAATGTTGACGTGGGCGCGGGCGACTTGTTCATCGACGCCGCCGCGACCTACGTGACCGAATTCGCGGTCAGCGATGGCGCGGTCAGTTTCGACGGCGCAGGCAGCAGGAATTTCCGCAACAACTTCTCCACCTTGCCCGAATTGCGCGCCCACGCCGGCGCTACCTATTCCTGGGGAGATCATAGTTTTACCGGCAAATTCCGCCACATCGACGAATATCGAAACGACCAAAGCAACAACGGTATCGTCGAAGCCTGGAACGTGTTCGATGCCCAATACAACTATGTATTCGCGGGGTTGCTGGGAGACGGCGACACTTCGATTACCCTGGGCGTCAATAATGTGTTCGACGAGGATCCGCCTAGATTGACCCGTCTGGACGCGAGCGGTAACGAGTTGCCGACGTCTCGACCGAGTTCGGGCGGAGTCATTTACGATGGCCTCTCGGATCGACCGGGCTATGACGATCGCGCCGGCCACGATCTGCGCGGAAGACTGATATACATGAGGTTTACCCAGGACTTCTGAGGCGCCGGGCAACGGAAATTTGGAGGGGTCGGCCGGCCTCTCCATGTTTCCGCGAGGAACTTGGTCATGCGGGCCTGACATGATTCGATCACTGAGTTTCCTTATCCTGCTTGCCGCCGCGGCTAATGTCGCGGCGCAAACAGTCTCCCAGCAAGATCTCGAAGCGTGCGCCACAATCGAGCGAGCGGCCGAGCGGCTCGATTGCTTTGAGGCGCTCGCCGCCCGAGGCAATGCGCGTTCAGCCGTTGATGCGCAACCCGCCATCGAAGAGCGTGGACAATCGGAGCGCGCGGAACCGGAGCAAGAGGCGACCGCCGATCCTGAAAGATCCGCCGGGACGCTTTCCGTGCAGCCCCCGGATGCCGACCTGGACCGGCTGGCGAATGCCGGAGTGGAACAGTTGTCCGACACCCGCCGGGAAGAGGTCAGGCAAGAGCAGAGCGACATCAGCGCGGAAGTGACCGATGTCAGCGAAGGACCACGGGGCAATCTCTATTTCCACCTGGAAAATGGCCAGATTTGGCGTCAGATTGAGGCCCACTATGTGCCACTGCCCGCGAACGCGCCGTTTTCGGTAGAGATTTCACAAGGGATTCTGGGTGAATACCGACTGCGCGTGGAAGGCGAGGGACGGCTCGTGCGCGTTCGACGTGTGCAATAATCCACAACGGGAACAGTATCGCGAATACCGGCGCCGTGCAAAAACTCGATATCAGCCAGAACATTTCCTCGCTGTTCGGAACGATACTGGTGGCACACGATTGGCCCGACAGCGAGCGGTTGAACCGGCAACTCGCCGAATTGCTGCTGGCAAAGGAACAGTCGCCTGGAAATCCGGGAACGAACCGTTCCAACGCCGGCGGCTGGCAGTCGCCGGGCAATCTGATCAGTTGGCCGGATGCGCCGGTCAAGGAACTGAAACGGCGCATCGAGACCATCGTCTTCAATCTCACCGACCGCATCATCCGCGACCGCGACCGGCAGCGGCAATTCCGCCTGCTCATCGACGCCTGGGGCAACATTAACCGCAGCGGCGACTACAACGTTGTGCATACACATCCGAATTGCATGTGGTCGGGCGTGTACTACGTGACGAGGGGCAATCCCGATCCGGCCATCCCCCAGAACGGCCTGCTCGAACTGCTGGATCCGCGCGAGGCCGCCAATTACCTCCAGATCAGCAACACGATCCTCGATGGCCGCGAATTCATCGACAACGCGCCGGGCCGCATGCTGCTTTGGCCAAGCTGGATGAAGCACATGGTGCATCCTTACATCGGCAGCGGCGAACGAATCTCGATCGCCTACAATGTCAACGTGATTGAAGAGAGTCCCGAACGGTCACGCCACTGACATTAATCCCAAATGCGTCGCGTCTAATTATTCCTGCGATCCTGTCTGGGCGCTTTCCACCGCCGTTTTAGCGCTTTGCCGGCTTGCGCCGGACCCGGTTCAATCTTCCAGCCGCCAAGCGCGGCTTGGCGTGGTTCGGCTGGCGCACGAAGCTTTGCTTGGTAACCGCTTTTCCTCACTCATCTAGCGCTGTGCTTGACAGCGCTTTAGCGTGATGAAGGATATGCTCTTCAATGAAGCTTGCTATGAAGAAATAGCTGTGGTCGTAGCCCTTCCGCACGTGCATCGTTAGAGGGTGGTTGGCCGCGGCGCAGGCTTGTTCGAGCAGTTCGGGTTTTAGCTGTTCTACGAGGAAGTTGTCGGCCTGGCCTTGATCGACCAGGATGGGGAGCCGCTCGGGAGCTTGAGCGATCAATTCGCAAGCGTCGTAGTTGCGCCATTGATCCCGGTCCGGCCCAAGATAGTTGCCTAGCGCCTTTGCGCCCCAGGGACATTGCATGGGGGCGCAGATCGGGGCAAAGGCGGAGACGGCCTGGTACTTGTCGGGGTTTTTCAGTGCGATTGTGAGCGCGCCGTGGCCGCCCATGGAATGGCCCATGATCGAACTCCGTTCGGATTGCAGGGGCAAGTCGCTCGTGGCGAGTACGTCTGGCAGTTCTTCGACGATGTAGTCGTACATGTGGTAGTTCGCCGCCCACGGGGCCTGAGTGGCGTTGACATAGAAGCCGGCGCCAAGGCCGAAATCCCAGGCGGCTTCGGGGTCGTCGGGTACGTCTTCCCCGCGGGGGCTGGTATCGGGGCAGACGATGGCGACGCCGGCTTCGGCGGCATAGCGCTGAGCGCCGGCCTTCTGCACGAAATTGTCATCGGTGCAGGTCAGGCCGGACAGCCACCAGATCAGCGGCACGGAGCGGCTTTCCGCCTGGGGCGGCAGATAGACGGAAAACACCATGTCACAACCGAGTGCTTCCGAGTGGTGTCTCAACTTGAGTTGCTTGCCGCCGAAGCAGGCGACAGATGAAACCAGTTCAGTTGTCATACAGTCCTTTCCAGTTTCCAAAGATTCCGCGACTTCGCGCAGATTGACAATTGCCCCAAAAATTCTGCGACTTCACGCAGAATGACAATTGCCCCAAAAAATTCTGCGACTTCGCGCAGATTGACAATTGCCCCCTGTCATTCTGCGCGTAGCGAAGCGGAGTGACTCGGGGCATCCATGCCCCTCGCCCCTGCGGGGCGGCGCTGCGCGCCGTCCAAAATGGCTATCCTGCCACTTTGTCGCAGAATCTCAATAAAGCACCACCGAGCGAATGCTCTCGCCCGCATGCATGAGGTCGAATGCGGAATTGATGTCATTCAACGGCATGGTATGGGTAATCAGATCGTCGATATTGATTTTCCGATCCATATACCAGTCGACGATCCGCGGCACATCGGTACGGCCACGGGCGCCGCCGAATGCGGTTCCGCGCCAGACGCGGCCGGTGACGAGCTGGAACGGCCGGGTGGAAATCTCCTGCCCTGCCCCGGCAACGCCGATGATCCAGGATTCGCCCCAGCCCTTGTGGCAGCATTCCAGCGCCTGGCGCATTACTTCGACATTGCCGATGCATTCGAAGCTGTAATCGACGCCACCGGTGAGTTGGACCACGTGATCGACGACATTTTCGACATCCTTTGGATTGACGAAATCGGTCATGCCGAATTTGCGGCCGAGGGCTTCGCGTTGGGGATTGATGTCGACGCCGATGATGCGGCTCGCGCCGGCGAGCCGGCAGCCCTGGATCACATTCAATCCGATGCCGCCGAGGCCAAACACAGCCACGGTCGAGCCCATTTCGACCTTGGCCTCGAAGATCACGGCGCCGACGCCGGTGGTGACGCCGCAGCCGATATAGCAGATCTTGTCGAAAGGCGCGTCCTCGCGGACCCTGGCCACGGAAATCTCCGGCAGCACGGTGAAATTTGAGAATGTCGAACAGCCCATGTAATGCAGCAAAGGCTTGCCGTCGAGTGAAAAACGGCTGCTGCCGTCGGGCATTACGCCCTGGCCCTGGGTAGCGCGCACGGCTTGGCAGAGATTGGTCTTGGGATGCAGACAATAATCGCAGGTGCGGCATTCGGCGGTATAAAGCGGAATTACGTGATCGCCGGGTTTCACCGATGTGACGCCGGCCCCAACATCAACCACCACGCCGGCGCCTTCATGGCCGAGAATGGCGGGAAAGGCGCCTTCCGGGTCTTCGCCGCTGAGGGTAAATGCGTCGGTGTGGCAGACTCCGGTGGCCTTGAGTTCCACCATGACCTCGCCTGCCTTGGGACCTTCGAGATCGACTTCACAGATTTCCAGCGGCTCCCCCGCCGCGAAGGCTACTGCTGCTTTGGTTTTCATGGCTGATGCCCTGCTGAACGTTTCGAGGGAATGTTGCACACTAGACAGCATTCCTGCAAGGGCAGGCGAAGCTTGTCCCAGATCCAATCAGCGTCCAGATAAAACCTTTCGGCTGCCTAGCAAAATTCCAATTGTTTTGTTCGCATGGGCCGTTCTGCTTCCGGCAGCAATTCGAAAATTGCGTCTGCGGGGGCGTTACCTAATTCCTTAGGCTCCAGTTTGTGCAAACCACCACCACGGGCACGGCTCTCGCCAAAGACGGCTTCCGGACAATCCCGGATAGGCGGCGATCCGTTCGCGCAGGTAATGCTCAAAGGGATCCAGCAGCCGTGGTCTTGGCTGCCGCGGACCGTACCGGGCGGATTGCAGTCCCTCACGAAGTTACTTGCGTACGGTCTTCCGGTCCAGACCGGTTCGCCGGGCAATCTCCGAAACGCCCAGCCCCTGGTTCTTTAGTTCATGGATCATGACGATCTCCCGCAGTTTGATCATGGCCGTGCTCCCGGACAATCCAAGGGGCATCAAGCACCCATTTCCACGCCGCCTCCCTCCGACTCTTCCTCCCGGTAACTTTCCACCCAGCGTCAGAACGTGCGCTCGCAAACCCCGAGCATCTCCGCCGCCTGCGCCTGCGTCAGAAGACGCTCCGACCACATCGTGTACGTATCTTCGAACACTTCCAACCTCCGATCCTGCTGCCGTTGCGCCACGATCATACAGCCTCCCGGTCGCCTCGAAAAACGACCACTGTACGACCGGACACTTTGTGTGTTCTATAACCGGACACTTTATTTGTTCTCCACATTACCCGTGGATCGGAATTGACCGGGCGCAGCCCCCCATTTATGCTAGCCGGCACTCCAAATTCCAGAAACGAGGCATGTAGCAATGACACACAAGCTGCACAAGACTCTACTCACATTTTTTTTCGTACTGGCGTCGACGAGCGCGCTGGCCCAGGACGAATCGCTGATGACCTATGACGTGGCTACTCAAGCCATGGCCGCGGCTGAGGCCTATGCCCGCGATCAAGGCTGGAACGTGACCATTCTCATTACCGACCAGAACAACAATCCGGTCATGTTGCATCGTATCGACGGCGCGGGCGGGCGCACCTTTGATTTCGCCTCCGCCAAGGCGCTGGTGGTGAACGAAACCGGGGTCGCCTCCGGTGAATACGGTCAGCGAGTGCAAGCTGGCGACATGGAAGAAATCGAAGGCGGCGTCACCTTCGCCGGCGGCGTTCCGATCTTCGTGAATGGCGAGCGCATCGGCGCTATCGCGGTCAGTGGCGTTACAGCCGCACAGGACGAAGAAGTGGCTATCGCCGGCGCCGAAGCAATAGGCAGCGCATCAAACTAATCGACCAATGGGAAGAACCATGACCATTCCTCATCCCTTGAGAGTACCTTTTGCTCTGTTTGTCATCTTCGCGGCCGGCGCGATATCAGCGCAGCCAGGGCCTTCCGATTCACCTCCCGCGGATTGGGGACCTGTTTCCATCAATCTGGAGGAGATCGAGTATCCCTATCCGGTAAGCTACATGGACTTTCGAATTTATAACCGGGACGTTCGGCTCGCCTATATGGATGTCGCGCCCAGCGGTCCCGCCAATGGCCGCACGGTAATCTTTCATCACGGCGGACTCTATTACGGCTGGTATTGGGAGCGGCAGATCGCGGCGCTGAGCGACGCAGGCTACCGGGTAATCGTCAAGGATCGGCTCGGCTGGGGGAAATCTTCCAAACCGGTGATTCCTTACAGCATCAACCTGTGGGCTTCCAACACCGCGCGTTTGATGGATCATCTCGGCATCGAACAAGCGGCGGTTGTGGGTCATTCCATCGGCGGGCAGATGGTTACCCGATTCGCCTTCCTTTACCCGGAGCGCGCCACACACGTGGTAACGATAAACCAGATAGGTCTCACCGACCGGCGCAAGGGCCGCGGCTTTCAACCGCTTACCGGTGAAGTCGACGCCAATCCGGACATGGATGAAGTCTATGCCGGTCTGGTGCGCTGGGCGGACGAGAACTATGTCAACTGGCAACCGGAATTTGCCGAGCATATGCGCATTCGTTACGGGCAGCGGCTGAGCGGCGGCTGGCCGCGCATGGCCTATATCAGCCGATTGACGGGACAGATGCGCGGCATGGACACTGTAGTCAACGACTGGCAACACATCGAGACCAGAACCTTGATTTTGGGCGGCGCAGAAGATTACCCGACTTACGCGGAAGAAGCGCGACACGCCGCCGGGATTCTACCCAACGGCGAGGTGGTCAACATTCCTGGCATCGGTCACAACCCGCATGAGGAAGCGCCGGAAATCGTGAACGCGGAACTGATTCGATTTCTCGGTTCCTAGACTCTTGCGAACCGGGGCCGGTGTAAGTAACCGGATTTTCTCTCTACACCGGCCCCATAAAGCTGCCGCGACCCTTTATTGACTCCACAAGCGTTTCGGAACATGCTTGCCTCGCCGTCCGCGGCCTGCGCGGAGCCAACGGAATCAAGGAGAAATAGCAATTACATGAAAGCTGTGCGAGTAAATGAGTTTGGCGGTCCCGAAGTTCTTTCAGTCGAAGAGCTGGAAGTCCCTTCCGTCGCTGAAAATCACGTGCTCATCAAGATCGAGGCCGCCGGTCTCAACTACATCGATACCTACCAGCGCAGCGGCCTCTACCAGATTCCCCTGCCGAGTACGCTCGGCCTGGAAGGCGCGGGTAGCGTGGCTGCGGTCGGCCCCGATGTTTCGAGCCTGAAACCGGGCGACCGGGTCGCCTTCACCAATGTCATGGGCGCCTACGCCGACTACGTCAACGCGCCCGAAGACCGGCTCGTACCACTGCCGGACGGAATCTCCTTCGACGAAGGCGCCGCCGCCATGCTGCAAGGCTGCACCGCGCATTACCTGAGCCAGTCCACCTATAAACTGAGCAAGCGCGACCGCTGTCTGATCCACGCCGCCGCGGGCGGCGTCGGTCTGTTGCTGATCCAGATGGCCAAGAACGCCGGCGCTTTCGTAATCGGCGCCTGCTCCACCAAAGCCAAGGCGGAGCTGGCAACAGCCGCGGGCGCGGACGAGGTAATCCTCTATTCCGAGCAGGACTTCAAGACCGAAGTGCGCCGCATCACTGGCGGCGAAGGCGTTACCGTTGCTTACGATTCCGTAGGCAAGGCCACTTTCGAACACAGCATCGACTGCCTCGGCAAGCGCGGCTACATGGTGCTTTACGGCAATGCCAGCGGCCCGGTCACCGAGTTCAACCCGGCCAGCCTTGCGGCCAAGGGCTCGCTGTTTCTGACCAGGCCCACCCTGTTTGACTACATTCTGGACCGCGAAGAACTCGTGCAGCGCAGCACCGAGGTGTTCAAGTGGATTCTTGAAGGCCGGCTACGCCTGCGCATGGAGTATTTCTTTCCGCTCTCCGAGGCCCGCGCCGCCCACGCGGCGCTCGAAGGACGACGCACGACGGGCAAGGTGCTGCTCAAACCGGAGGGAACCTGATCCGGCTATCGCTGCTGACTGGAAATATTCGCGTTACATCAATCGAACTGACCGTGGAGCCTTTCATGAAAATCGGCAAAATCCTGCTAGCCGCCTGCGCCCTGATATGCGCCAGCGCCCTGTCTGCCCAAACCATCGACCTTGGCCGCGGCGAAGTGCCGGTTACGGTTCCCGAAGGTAATGCCAATGACGCCCCGGCCCCGCTCGTAGTGCTGTTGCACGGGTACACATCAAGCGGCGCCAACCAGGACTCTTACATGGGCTTCAGCGAACTGGCCGACAGCTACGGCTTCCTGTTTGTCGCCCCAGACGGCACGAGGGAATCCGGCGGCGATCAGAATCGCTTCTGGAACGCCAGCGACGCCTGCTGCAATTTCTTTCAATCGGAAGTCGACGATGCCGCTTACATCGTCTCGATCATCGATGAGATGAAATCGGAATACAGCGTCGATGAAGATCGCGTCTACCTTATCGGACATTCCAACGGCGGCTTCATGAGCTTTCGCATGGCTTACGAGCATTCGGACGCGATCGCCGCGATCGTCAGCCTTGCCGGCGCCAATCACCTGGAACAGCGCGACCCACCACCCAACGGTGTACACATCTTGCAAATTCACGGCACCGCCGATTCGGTGATCGGCTATAGCGGCGGGGATATCCAGGAAATCCGTTATCCCGGCGCGCTCGGCACAGTGCGGCGCTGGGCGTCCTACAATGGCTGCTCCATGGAAGGCGCCGGGCGCGAGTTGCGCGATCTCGACGCCAGCCTGCCCGGCCACGAATCCGGCGCGTACCTGTTCGAAGTCGGCTGCCGGCCTGGCGGTTCCGCGGAATTGTGGACAATTCCGGCCGGCGCGCATTCGCCGATATTTTCGGACACCTTCGCCGAGCAGGTGATCGAGTGGCTGCTGGCGCATCCCAAGACTCGGGGCGAAAGCGGCTAAATCTGACTTCGTGGATCGGTTTTTAGCAGCTTGAGCCGGACTCTTTTATCTGTCACAGGAATTGACCATGCGCGACCGCCAAAACCTGATTTGTATAAGCGCGGCGGCCATGATGGCCATTCTCGCTTCCTGCGGTAGCGAAGACTACGAAGGGTATCGGCTGGAAGTCTCTCACCGGGTCGAATTCGAGCCCATCGGCGAGATGAGCGGGATGGTCCGAAACCCGCTGGACGGCTCCTTGTGGGTGCATAACGACAGTGGAGATGGACCGCGGCTGTTCGCGCTTAACGCTGAAGGCAGAGTTCTGATTCCGAATGCTGTCGCCGACGAGTATCACGGTGAAGAAGCTGAAGCGGGCAAGGAACCGTGGCCCGGGGTCCACATCGAAAATGCGATCAATCAGGATTGGGAAGACGTCACCAGCGACGGCGTTAGCCTCTACATTGCCGACATTGGCAATAACCGCAACGCCCGGCGCGATCTGGGCATCTATGTCGTACCTTGGCAGTCGCTAAATGATACCCAAATCGCGAACGCGACCCGTTTTATTCCTGTGCACTACCCCGAACAGACCGGCTTTCCTCCGCGGGAGCGGCATTTCGACAGCGAGAGCCTGTTCTTCGCCGACGGCAGCTTGTATGCGATCACCAAGCATCGGCAGCCAGTTCCGATTCAGCAGGCGCAACCGGGAGCGAACCTCTACCGACTCGATTCGCAATCCGAATCAATGTCGAATGCATTGACCTTGATCGACCGTCACCCCGACCTCACTTCCGCAACCGCGGCCGAGTTGTCGCCGGATGGGGATACCCTTGCCGTGCTTTCCTATACGGCGGTCTGGCTGTTCGAGCGGCCTGAAACGGGCGATGCCTGGCTGTCGGCCCCTTCACGCAGGCTGCCGCTAGATACTGATGCCGCCAGACAAGTTGAAGCTATCACTTGGCTAGATGACGAAACCCTGGTCATTACCAATGAACAGCGCGACTGGTTTGAAACGTCAGTAGCGTATTTTGTAAATCGATGAAGGCATCTACTCCAATGGATTGAAGTGCAACAAGCCGGGAAATCAATTGAAATCGTAGCCCGCCGAACTTGGTTTTGCGGAGTTTTCTATGGCCAGCGCGGCGATGTGAGCATCCGCCGTCAGATTGCCGCCGGTTCCCGCAAGGTCGATGAGATTCCCAGTGACGTTTCCCGGGGTGAATGATTGACGATTCAGGTTGCCGCGGCCAGGAATCCACGAATTCCAGCGCCGTATTGATTGGCAGCGGTTTTTAGAGAATAGCGCGATGTGTCGAAATTCGCAGGAACGCAAGTAGAACAATCCAGGGAAATCCTAGTTCGACTTCGCTGCTCAATGTGGTCTCCAGCCAGCGCCGCGCCGGTTTGTGGTGATTGGCGCTGGCGTTGACTGCGTACAGCAGGATGTTGGCGTCAACCAGAATCATTTCCGCAGCGCCAGCTTGCGGGCGATCTACGAGCCTTCCAGATTGTCGGCCAAGACCAACGCCTCGGTCAGATCGTATTCCGGGCGAGGTTCGCCCATCTCGACAGGCTTGAGCTTGTAGGATTTGCGGCGCTGGGAAATTTGCCCGTATTCCAGCCCACACCGCAACGTTTCATTAACCACCTGCTTGAAGGACTTGCCCGATTCATGGGCCAGGTTTTTCAATCACGCCGCCGTTTTGTCTTCAATCGTCGGTGTAGTACGCATGATTGCTGCTTCCGAGGTCAATATGCGCATCAAAGCATAGATATCTTAGGCATCAAAACATTAGAATGCTCGACAGTTGGGCCCCATCCCGCACATGCCGACAGGATTGGAGCATGACCGCCAGATCTCGGCCCGCCGTCGTCAGGAGGTTTGCGAGCCCGAACCGCGCCTACTTTTTGTCGGTAGGATCAGTATATAATATTCATAAATAATGAAGGCATAAGCTTTTGCGTGATTGTGGCGACCTTTACCAACGTTGTTTGTAGAAAATCAGCCAAACTGGATAACGATAATGTCCGAAGAGTTGCTTTTGTTATGCCTTTGATTGGAAGTTGAAAATTTTGTGTCTGTGGATTATTTCGACACCCACTTCGAACAGTTTAGATGGAAAATATTGTGTATTTTAGCAAAGAAGTTGAGCATAAATGGCAACGTGAGTGGTTTCGACGCGAAGCATTTAGAGCGACTGAAGAAAAAGGACCTAAATATTACGTATTAGATATGTTCCCATATCCATCTGGCAAGGGCTTACATGTTGGTCATTTGAAAGGCTATGTAGCTAGCGATGTCGTTGCTCGATACAAGCGCGCTTGCGGGTTCGAAGTCTTACACCCAATGGGCTGGGACTCATTTGGCCTACCGACTGAGAGACAAGCTGAAAAAGAAGGTATTAATCCTATAGAAGTTACTGAACGAAATATTTGTGCTTTCCGTAAGCAATTAGATGCCGTTGGCCTGAGTTTTGATTGGTCTCGCGAAATAACTACTAGTGAACCTTCGTACTATCGCTGGACACAGTGGATATTTACGAAGTTATTTGAAAATGGACTAGCTTACCAAGAGGAGGTTATCGTCAATTGGTGC
Organism: uncultured Pseudohongiella sp.; assembly: GCA_951812715.1. GTDB lineage: Bacteria > Pseudomonadota > Gammaproteobacteria > Pseudomonadales > Pseudohongiellaceae > UBA9145. The sequence continues at coordinate 846,800 of OX638323.1, forward strand.
CCTTCTGTGAAGACTGTCTTAGCAAATGAAGAGGTGCTGGATGGAAAATATATAGAGACAGGGGATCCAGTAGAACGGATAAAAATGAAGCAGTGGATGCTTAAAACTACTGCATATGCAGATCGATTGTTAGACGATCTCGATCTGGTTGACTGGCCAGAATCTATTAAGGCAATGCAGCGTAATTGGATAGGAAGATCTCCAGGAGCACTAATCGAGTTTCTGGTAACCGATGGGAAATCGAAACTTGAAGTTTTTACAACTAGACCTGATACCATATTTGGCGCCACCTATCTGGTTGTAGCGCCCGAACATCCATTAATCGACATGGTACTTAGGGAAAGTGACAATCCCGAGCTCGCTGCCTACGTTGGAACGGCAAGAAATTTAGGTGACATAGAGAGACAAGAACGAGCTGGAGGAAATAGTAGTGGTCACGACACAGGACTAAAAGTAGTAAACCCGGTTACGGGAGAGGAACTCCCTGTATGGACGTCAGAGTACGTATTGGGCGGGTATGGTACGGGCGCGATCATGGCGGTCCCAGCACATGATGCACGAGATTTTGCTTTTGCAACTACTTTCGATTTACCAATAAAGTACGTCGTGACAGAGAGCAAGTATTACTTGGCGCGTTGGTTTTGCGAGAATATTGAGCTTGAAAAAATATCAGGTGCGTCAGATTCAACAGGTTGGCAAGCAGTGCTCGCGCGATTCATTTTGAGTGCTGCTCAGTCAACTTCGTGTTTACGCCCGCTGGAGTTTTTTGAGAAAGCTTTATGCAAGGAGCAGCCACCATTAACTGCTGAAGAGGTATACAACGTTCTCGACAGTATCACTAAAGACATTAATTGGCAATCATTTCTTTCCTTCAAACAGTCAATTGATTCAGAAATATTTAATCCCGTGAAATCAGGTGCTTTTATAGATTTTGGTTATTCCATTCGTTCTTCATGTCCGCAATTGACCTTAGATGGACTCCAAACCAAAGAAGCTATCGTTAAAGTGATACAGTGGCTTCAGCAAACCCAGAATGGACGCGCACATACCAACTACAAAATAAGAGACTGGCTCTTTAGTAGGCAAAGATACTGGGGCGAACCAATTCCCATAATTTACGATAAATTTGGCAATCCATCGGCAATCCAGGAACATGATCTTCCCGTAGAACTCCCTCACTTATCGATGAATAAGTCGAATCGCGAAAATCTTGGGGATAATAGCGCCATGCCTAAGCCTCCATTGGAACAGGCGCAAGAAGAATGGAGATTGTTAAAGATAGGTAGCGATACATTTGTTAGGGAGACAAATACCATGCCGCAGTGGGCGGGTTCTTGCTGGTACTATTTGAGATTTGCTGATCCTGAGAATCAATTAGAACTATGCGAGGCAAAGCAGGGAGAGTTTTGGCTGCCAGTCGATCTTTATGTTGGAGGAGCGGAGCATGCAACATTGCACCTGCTCTATTCTCGTTTTTGGCACAAGTTTCTGTATGATATTGGTCTTGTTTCAAGCAAAGAACCTTTTAAAAGACTCTTTAATCAAGGGATGGTGCATTCCGCCAGCTTCCGAGACGAAAAGGGCAAGTACTATTACCCACATGAAATTGTAATCAAAGAAGATCGCTTTTTCACTTCAGATGGTATACCGGTAACGAAACAAATAGAAAAGATGAGTAAGAGTAAATGTAATGGGGTGCCACCCGAATCGGTAATCGAAGATTTTAGTGCGGACGCTTTGCGCTTATATATCACGTTTATGGGGCCTGTAGAGGAGGGAGGTATTTGGGATGGAAATGGTCTCAAAGGAACGAAGAGATTCTTGGATAGGCTGTGGAATCTATTCTCTAATAAGTTAGACTCTGAAGTAACTTTATCTGGTAGGCTTGAAAGAGATGTACACAAGACCATTCGCTCAATTACAGAAGATATTGAGTCATTAAAGCTCAATACCGCTGTCAGCAAACTTATGCATCTCCTAAATGTTTCTGCCAAAGAGGAAAGATTAGGTTCTGATTATTTTGGCATTTTTGCCAGACTCCTTCAACCTTTTGCGCCGCATTTCGCTGAGGAAATGTGGGCGAAACTAGGTAACGAAAAATTCGTTTTTGAAGAGCCTTGGCCAGAGTTTAGCGAAGAATTATGTAAGGATCAGAGCGTAGAAATAGTAGTGCAAGTCAATGGCAAACGGCGTGGCTCTATTATCGTTCCCTCCGATACCGGAGAGAAAGAGATTGAGCACCTAGCGGGAGATCAAATAGTTCAAGTTGCAAAACATCATGGAGTTTTTAGCAGAATTGTACATGTTTCGGGAAGAATCGTGAATTTTGTGTTGTAATCGGAAACCGACTGAGCGACGGCAACTTGAGTGTCCTGTCGGCCTCTGTGAGATTCACTACAGACCACGCTGTCCGCTACGCCATATTCCGTTCAATCTGAAGCCGCAAGAATCGGCGGCTCGCCTTCGTCAAGAGGCTTGCGAGTCTGACCCGCGCCACGGTGTCAGACGCGGCCGCCAGCGATGCACATGCAGGCAATAGGCCTCATACGATCCTTCGAATTTTCGACGGAGTTGCGGCTCCTCGTAGAACCGCACAAACAGGTGAAACGCGAGCAGCAGCAACCCTGCGTAGGCGAGCAGAAGCGCCTGGCCAAAGAGCAGCGCCTGCCCTGCAACGATGGTCAGCACGCAGACGTATATCGGGTTCCGCACGAACCGGTAGAGGCCGGACGCCACCAGCACTTCGGTCTGCTCCACCGGCGCCGGCGTGCCGCGCCCCTCTAGGGCGAATCGGGTAAAACAGTCCAACAGGCAGGCCAGACCCACAACGACCGCCGCCACGCCCACCACCCGCCCGACCGGCGGACCAAACGGCGGCGACTGCATCGACCAACCGAAAAGTGCGAACGGGACGATGCCGGCTACGATAGCGGGAGCGACCAGGAAGAAGGCGAACGACCCCAGGATCGCTCGCGCGGTTGTGCCCTTCTCGAACATGTCATGATGCCCGGGGAGTCCCTAGGGTGATATTACGGCAGCCTGACGTCTGTTGTCGCGCGCTCTCCGTGAGAATCCACACGCGACGCGGTTACCAACCTGCTCAGGAAACCCATGTCGAATTCTCCTTGGCTCGTTGTTCGTTAGGGACGCTCTGATTAAGTCAGAGCTTCCCCGCGGCACAAGAATTTGCCGCCGAATTCGATGGCGTATGTCATCGAATTCGTGAGCAAAACAAAACCACGCTTTTGTTTTCCGATTATGAAAAATTCCAGGGAGGGAATTCTTCAGAGGATACTTAATTGCGAGGAGCCGCTGGACTTGCCCAACGAATTAAACTAGCCTGAACAGGTCAATTCCAGATTCCTGGAGATAGAAATGTCTCTATCGGAAAGCGGGAACATGAAAAAGGGACATTGTCGGCATACAATCGTTACGCTGCTGTTGCTGGCGGCGTTCAGCGGTCAGGCTTTGGCGGCAATCAGCCTATCCTGTGAAAATACATCTTCCCCCATCCACTTTCATGCGGATATCGAATTCGCGGAGATGGGGCACCCTCATCCCGTGAGTTCGGATGAATCATCGGCGCAAAGCCTCGATTGCTTTCTGCAATGCGCATGCACTCTGAATGGCTGCACCTTTTCTGTATTGCCTTCATCCAGTTTGGATTCTCCCTTCAGCCTCCTACCGGCAAACGGTCACTTTGACGAGTCCGTCATAAGCCGGATGTCGACTCCCCTGTTTCGCCCGCCAATTCTCCATTGACAGCATAGCTGCGCCTGTAATTCGGGTGCGCCTGCCATGAATTTCCAACCGGGGCTCCGCCCTGGAATGCCGCTGCAGCGCAACCCTCGGCGAGAGACGTAAAGATCATTGCACTCCCAGACCGGCGCAGCTATTCGGCAAGAATGGCGGCGGCAAGGTATTCGCGAACGGCAACACGAAAGGAGCAATTGACAATGGCACGAATCTCACTACTGCGGAAAGCGGCTGCGATCGGGTTGATTGGACTGTCGTCTCTTGTCATGGCGCAGACCGAATTGACCCTGGAACAGGCGGTTTCGCTTGCTCTGGGAAACGACCCCTGGCTGGATGGAAGCCACTATCGGGAGCGGGCCCTGACAGCGCAAAGCATAGCCGCCGAGAGCTTGCCCGACCCCATGGTATCGGTCGGATTCGAAAACTTGCCGGCGGACGGATTTAGCTTTCGTCAGGAACCGATGACGCAATTCAGAGTCGGCGTCAGCCAGGTATTTCCCCGCAGTGAAACGCGCGATTTGAAACGTCGGCAATTGAGTGAAGAGGGCGCACAGCAACCCTTGATGCGACAGGACCGCCTGGCCAGAGTCACGGTCGCCGTTTCCCGTTTGTGGCTGGAGACCTATCGCAACCGCTGGGCCCGCGAGTTGATAGAAGAAGATCGCGCGCTGTTCGAGTACCTCGTCGATGTAGCCGAATCGAGTTACACCAGCGCGGTCGGCGAAACCCGGAGGCAGGACCTGGTGCGCGCGCAGCTCGAACTCATTCGCCTGGAAGACCGGCTGATGGAGTTGCAGCAGCAACAGGAAATGAACCTTGCCGGGTTGCACGAGTGGCTGCCCGGAGCCAACATGAACGATATCGAACTCAGCGGTTCATTGCCGGAACTGACGGTCGGCCAATCACTCGCCGTCGGGCAAGACCCGGACCGCGCCGAACGACTCTTGCAGTTGCTGCTGGCGCACCCACGAATCAGATCGATCGATCAAAAGATCGTCGCCACGGGCACTGGCATCCGGTTGGCGGAACAGAAGTACAAACCCCAATGGAGCGTCAATGCCAGTTACGGCTATAGGGAAGACGATCCAATGGGAGTTTATCGAAGCGATTTCATCTCCTTTGGGGTGAGCTTTGATTTGCCGATATTCACCACAAGCCGGCAAGACAGGGAAGTGCAGGCGGCCCAAGACACCGAGGCGGCCGCCCGAACCGAGAAAACTCTCGAACTGCGGTCGATGCTCGCCGGCCTTGAAGCCGCATTGGCTCGTCTGGAACGTTTGAGCCAGCGCGAAACACTCTATGAAGAGCGGCTCTTGCAGGAAATCAGCGACCAGGCCGAGGCCTCGCTGACGGCATACACCAACGAAGCCGGCGACTTCGCCGAAGTCGTGAGAGCGCGTATCGCCGAACTCAACACCAACATCGAATTCCTGAACATTCAAATCGATCGGCTGCAAACCATTGCCGAACTGAACTACTACCTGGTCCCGGTCGAAGAGGACAACATCCGGAGCGTCTCACCATGAACAAATCAATCGTTTACACGATGTTTGCACTGGCGGCGACCGCCGCCGCGACTCATTTCCTGACGCGGTACGCCATGAACGCGTCCGCGGTCGACCGCGACGGACAGGCCGGTGACGCATCCCCGCTCTACTGGGTGGCGCCCATGGACCCGGATTTCCGCCGCGACGGACCCGGCAAGTCGCCCATGGGCATGGATCTGGTGCCGGTCTACGCGGACAACGGATTGGATCCGGACGATCCGGGCATGATTTTCATTTCACCGGATGTCGTCAACAACCTGGGGGTGCGCACGGCGCAGGTAGAACGCCGTTCGATGCACACCCGGATTACCACGGTCGGCTATGTGCAATACGACGAAGACCAACTCGTGCATATCCATCCGCGAGTTGAAGGGTGGATCGAGAGACTGTACGTGCAGGCCGCCGGCGACCCGGTGGAAGCAGGCGAACCCTTGTATTCGCTGTATTCCCCGCAATTGGTGAACGCCCAGGAAGAATTGCTGCTGGCGCTAAATCGCGACAACGAGCGTTTCGTTCAGGCCACCGAAGATCAATTGCGGGCGCTCCAGATCAGCGACGCGGAAATCAACGACCTGCGTAACACGCGCCAGGTGAAACAGACGTTGACCTTTTACGCGCCCCAGTCTGGCGTGGTGGACAATCTCAATATTCGCGAGGGTTTTTTCGTCGGGCCCGGAACGACGCTGATGTCGATTGGCTCCCTGAATGACGTATGGGTCGAAGCGGAAGTCTTCGAACGTCAGGCGGCTCTGGTAGAAGCGGGATTGCCGGTCACGATGTCGCTGGATTACTTGCCCGGCAGGCTCTGGGAGGGAAGCGTCGACTACGTCTACCCTACCCTGAATGCCCAAACGCGCACCGCCCGGGTCCGGCTGCGATTCGAAAATCCCGATAGCCTTTTGAAACCCAACATGTTTGCACAAGTGACCATTCTTGCTGACGCGGCGGACGACGTACTGGTGATTCCGCGCGAAGCCGTCATTCGCACGGCCAGACAGGACCGCGTCGTGCTGGCCGCGGGCGGCGGGCGCTTCAAGTCGGTCGCCGTCAGCCTCGGGCGACTGGACGACCAGTACGCGGAAATCTCCCACGGAGTGGAAGAAGGCGAGCGGGTCGTCGTCTCCGCGCAATTCCTGCTGGATTCAGAGTCCAGCCAGACTTCGGACTTCATGCGCATGAACCACGATGAAGAAGCGATCGATCAATAAGTCAACGTTCGTCATCTGCGGTCCCCGAAATTCGGGCCTGCCGGGAGACAGTCATGATTGAAGCCCTTATTCGCTGGTCCATCAGGAACCGGCCCCTGGTGCTGTTGGCCACGTTTGTTGTCGCGGCCGCCGGGTTGTTCGCCCTGAGAAATACTCCGGTGGACGCGATTCCCGATCTATCGGACGTACAGGTGATCGTCAAGACCAGTTATCCGGGGCAGGCGCCACAGGTCGTGGAGGACCAGATCACCTATCCGCTTTCCTCGGCGATGTTGTCGGTGCCGGGCGCTGAAACAGTTCGCGGATATTCCTTTTTCGGCGATTCCTACGTCTACGTGATCTTCAACGAAAACACCGATCTGTATTGGGCTCGTTCACGCGTGCTCGAGTACCTGAGCCAGGTGGCGCCTTCATTGCCCGCGAGCGCCCGGCCGCAACTGGGGCCGGATGCCACAGGCGTGGGCTGGGTTTACCTGTACGCGCTCGTCGACCGGACTGGCCGGCACGATATCAGCGAATTGCGCTCCATCCAGGACTGGTTCCTCAAATACGAACTTCAAACCGTGCCGGGCGTATCGGAAGTCGCTTCGGTAGGCGGCATGGTCAAGCAGTACCAGGTGCTCGTCAATCCGGAAAAACTTCGCGCCTTCGACTTGCCCCTGGAGCAGATCCGCACCGCGATTCAGCGCGCCAACCAGGAAGTGGGCGCTTCCGTCGTGGAAATGGCCGAAGCCGAATACATCGTGCGCGCCTCAGGGTACATCCAGAGCGAGGACGACCTCGCAAACATCCCCTTGAGCGTGAACGTATACGGCGCGCCGCTACGGTTGAAAGACGTCGCCGAGATCAATCTCGGCCCACAGATGCGAAGAGGAATCGCCGAACTCAACGGCGAAGGCGAAACGGTCGGCGGCCTGATCGTCATGCGCTACGGCGAGAACGCCCAACGAACCATTGACGGCGTCAAGGCAAAACTCCAGGAGTTGCGGCAGGGTTTGCCGGATGGCGTGGAGATCGTTCCCGTCTATGACCGATCTGGTCTTATCGCGCGGGCGATCGACAACCTATGGCAAAAACTGGCGCAGGAACTGCTGTTGGTGGGATTCATATGCATGATATTCCTGCTCCATCTGCGCTCGTCCCTGGTCGCCATCATAACTTTGCCGATCGGCATTCTCGCGGCCTTTCTGGTGATGTACATGCAAGGCCTGAACGCAAACATCATGTCTCTGGGCGGCATCGCAATCGCCATCGGGTCTATGGTCGACGGTGTGATCGTGCTGATCGAGAATCTGCACAGGCACATGGAGCGCCAGCAAGTTACCCGCGAGAACCGTTGGCGGATCGTCGCGGATTCGGCTGCTGAAGTCGGGCCGGCGCTGTTTTTCAGCTTGCTGATTATCGCGGTGAGTTTCCTGCCGGTGTTTACCCTGGAGTCCCAGGAAGGACGCCTGTTCTCCCCGCTGGCCTATACCAAAACCTATGCCATGGCGGCCGCGGCAATATTGGCGGTGACGTTGATACCCGTGCTCATGGGCTATTTCATTCGGGGCAATATTCGCCCGCAACGGAAAAACCCGGTTAACAATATATTGATTCGAGCGTACCTCCCGGTTCTCAGGACCGTGCTGAATCACCCGAAGACCACATTGGCCGCGGCGGCATTGGTTGGAGCAAGCGTCTGGTGGCCATTGCAGAACATGGGCAGCGAGTTTATCCCGCCGCTGGACGAAGGAGATCTGATGTACATGCCGACGACCTACCCGGGCATCTCCATCGGCAAGGCGCGCGAATTGCTGCAACAGACGGACAAGCTGATCCGCACTGTTCCAGAGGTGGAAACGGTATTCGGAAAAATCGGCCGAGCCGAAACCGCCACCGACCCGGCGCCGCTGACGATGATCGAAACTTTTGTCCAGTTGAAAGACAGGAATGAGTGGCGCTCGGGCGTAACTCCGGAATCGCTGAGAGCCGAACTCGACGGACTGGTCAATCTGCCCGGCCTCACCAACGCTTGGGTGATGCCGATCAGAACCCGTATCGATATGCTGGCGACCGGCATCAAGACGCCTGTCGGCATCAAGATTGCCGGGAGTGACCTCGCACGGATTCAGGATATCGGTCAACAACTGGAATCGATCCTGTCCGGCGTGGAGGGCACGGCGTCCGTATATTCCGAGCGCGTGGCGGGAGGGCGTTACATCCAGATCGATATCGACCGGGAAAAGGCTTCGCGCTTCGGCCTGAACATAGCCGATGTCCAGGAGGTGATCGGCTCGGCCATAGGCGGCGTGAACGTCACTCAAACCGTCGAAGGCCAGGAACGCTATCCGGTTAACATCCGCTATCCGCAATCCTATCGCAATTCGCCTGAACAACTGTCTCTGCTGCCGATCGTGACAGCGGCCGGCGAACGGATAGCCCTGGGCGATGTTGCCAGAGTGTTTATCGAAGACGGCCCGCCCGGCATCAAGAGCGAAAATTCGCGCATCAACGGCTGGGTCTATATCGATATCGAAGGGGTCGATATCGGCGGATACGTTAAGGAAGCCATGCTGGCCGTGGGCGAACAACTCGATCTGCCGGCCGGTTATTCGATCAACTGGTCAGGTCAATATGAATACATGCTCCGCGCCAAGGAAAGACTCACCTATATCGTGCCGCTGACGCTCGCCGCGATTATCGTATTGCTGTTTATCAATTTCCGGCAAATCGCGCCGGTTCTGATGCTGATGGCCACAATGCCGCTGACGCTCGTTGGCAGTTTCTGGCTGATGTATGGCATGTCGTTCAATTTTTCGATCGCCGTCAGCGTGGGTTTGATTGCATTGGCCGGCGTGGCGGTTGAACTGGGCGTCATCATGCTGGTCTACCTGAACCGCAGCAGCAGGGACGTCCTGCAGGAAAATACGGCAGACGATCGGCCTCCGGCCCACGAAACGCTATACGACGCCATACTTCATGGCGCCAGTTTGCGGGTGCGCCCGATTTTTATGACGGCCGGCTCCACCATAATCGGATTGCTTCCGATCATGCTCGCCACGGGCACGGGCTCCGAAGTCTTGCGCCGCCTGGCCGCTCCCATGGTGGGAGGAATGATCAGCGCCGTAATGATAACCTTGCTGGTACTCCCGGCAATATATTACCTGTGGAACAAGAATATGCCGCGAACGGCCACGTCGAGCCGACACTCATGAAACGAGCAGGATGACGGGCGCGTGACGGGGTGGAAGTCAAGGCTTCGGCCAGCGTCTCGCCGCGGGATTCGCGCGTTGGAATCCAATTGCAATTTCCCCAATGTTGTGGATTGAGAGTCGTGGATTGAGTGTCCCGACCCACCGATTAGTACCATGAAAAAGTAATACTAATTGAACTATTTTCATGGTATTTTCTCGAAATGCTAAATCGAGATTCAGCGCGCGAAGCGATCCAGACAGCGTTGAACCGCGCACCCGTCGTGGTGCTTTCGGGGCCGCGGCAATGCGGGAAAACGACGCTCGCGCGTCAGTTTCTCGACCCCGGATCGGTCAATTATTTCGATCTGGAATCACCGGAAAGTCTGGCCCGCCTTGATGAGCCGCAGACTGCGCTTGAGCCCTTGCGCGGTCTTGTTGTCATCGACGAAGTGCAACTGCGCCCAGACCTGTTTCCGGTATTGCGGGTGCTGGCGGATCGGCGACCCCTGCCGGCAAAGTTTTTGATTCTGGGAAGCGCTTCCGGCAGTTTGTCGCGGCAGACATCCGAAAGTCTGGCGGGGCGCCGGGAGCGCGTGCTTCTCGGCGGCTTCAGCCTCGGCGAAGTGACCGCGCTATTCGACAGCGAGGCGAATTCCCGCGCGACGCTTTGGCGCAGAGGCGGTCTGCCGCCTTCGTTTCTCGCATCAAGCGAAGAAAACAGCGTTGCTTGGCGCCGGGAATTCATCCAGGCGCTGATCGAGCGGGATTTTCCGCAGTGGGGCGTTCGCGTGCCCGCCACGACCATGGGCCGATTCTGGTCGATGCTCGCCCACTATCACGGCCAGACTTGGAACGCCGCCGAGCCCGCGCGCGCAATGGGCGCCCGGCCAATGGCCGTCCGCCGCCATCTGGACGTGCTCACCGACGCCATGATGGTTCGGCAGTTGCAGCCCTGGTTTGCCAATATCCGTAAACGGCAGGTGAAAGCGCCCAAAATTTACATTCGCGATTCAGGCCTGCTGCATCAGTTGCTCGGCATCCAGGACGAAAAAGAATTGCTGACTCATCCCAAAGTCGGCGCATCCTGGGAGGGATTCGTCATCGAGCAGGTGTTGCAGACCGAACCGCATGACGAAGCATTTTTCTGGTCAACGCACCAGGGAGCGGAAATCGACCTGATCCTGCGGCGCGGAGACGCTCTCTACGGAATCGAATGCAAATTCGCCGACGCGCCGCGCATGAATCCGTCGATTCGCATCGCGCTTGCGGATGTCGGTCTTGCCCGGGTGGCCATCGTGTATCCGGGCAACCGCCGATACGCACTGTCCGATCAGGTGGAAGCCGTGCCCGCATCGACCCTGTCAACGCCTGAGCCGTTGTTCGCGGACGATTAATTTGCCGACAAGTCGGGCACAGCTTGCTGCAATGTCAGCTCTTCCTCGGCAAACTTTCGCAATTCTCGCAAGAAATACCCGTATATCTCGCATTAGCATGTCGTATTTCTCGCAATAGAAGCCACAATCGAACGAGACGACGGACTGGTGACAGGGCTGGAAGTCAAGGCTTCGTCCAGTGTCTCTCCGCACGATTTTCGCGGCTTGTCGGTCTTTTCCGAGTTTGCCGGAATAAAGTTCCAGCAAGGCATTTTGCTTTACACCGGATATCGTGTTCTGCCTTTTCGGATCAAGGACAAGACATTTCATGCGCTTCCGCTGAGCGCGTTGGTTTCCATTGCCGATTGAATAACAGCGCTGAGCAGCTGAGAATCGATTTTCACGCAGCTATCACCGATATGTCGCTGAACAACTCGCTCTTTTCCTTGTTGACGCGGTCAATCGCCATCTTGTGGTACTCAGGGTCAATTTCCACCCCAATGCTGTTACGTCCCCATCTCGCGGCCGCCACACTGGTGGTGCCCGTGCCGAGAAACGGATCGAGCACGGTATCGCCGACGAAACTGAACATGCGAATCAGCCGTTCCGCGACCTGCAATGGGAAGGGAGCGGGATGGTTTCGGGTCGATGCGCCCGTAACGCCTTGCCAGATTTGCTGAAACCAGAGTTTATGGTTCTGGTGCGAAATGACGCTCAGGATTCGCTTTTCGAAGCTCGGTTTTCGATATCCGCCGCCCTTGCGCTCCATGAGGATGTACTCGATGTCGTTTTTGATTACCGAGTTCGGCTCGTATGGTTTTCCAAGAAATGCCGAACCGCCCGCAACCTCATAGTTCGCATTCGCGATCTTGTACCAAATGATAGGGGCCAGGTTCATATAGCCCATCTTGCGGCAACGCTCTTGTATCGAAGCGTGCAAAGGCATAACCGAGTGTTCGCCATTGTTTTTTCTTCGAGACAGGCATACGTCGCCCACCACGCAGATCAGCCGACCGCCGGGAACGAGGGCTTTATGGCAACGAATCCAGACCTTGTCGAGTTCGTCCAGGAACTGTTCGTAGCCGGCGATGTCTCCCATTTGCCCTTCGTGCTCGTTGTAGCGTTTGAGTGTCCAATACGGGGGCGACGTGACGATCAGGTGGACACTTTCAGGGCCAAGATCAAGCAGTCGCGAATCCTGCTGCAACAAGTTGTGAGTCGTCGGTATCTGATGGAGAGAGTGTTCGATGCGCGCAAGGAGTTTCGCATCCTTCGCGATTTTCGGCAGTTCGGTTTGCGGATTCTCAATCTCGCGCAATTCCTCCGGAACGAACTGTTCTAGCGATTCCTTGCTCATCTATGCAAAATCTCCTTGCCTCGTGCCCGTAACGAACACGCGAATTGCCTCATGCCAATTGTAAGGGGCGTTGCGGGTTTTCGGGCGCATTCACGAGCAACCTCAAAAGCGGCGCCGCCAGACTCGAAATATCTTCATCCGCGATGTCGCCAGGGTCAGATGCCAGCAACGTGATCAATGAAATCGGCGCTTCCACCGCCGAGGCAAGGCCACCCACGACTTTCAAGCTGGGCTGGCGCTTGCCCTTTTCAATGAGTGATAGTTGGCTTGCGCTGATTCCGATCTTCAAGGCGAGCTCCGCCTGCTGCATCCCGTACGCTGCGCGGATCACCCTGAAAGCCTTGGCGAAATCTGTGTTCATACGATCATTAGAGTGTCTTTCAGATGAGAGAATTTGTCAGCTGAATTTACAATTTACGCAAATAATTTACTTTGAACGAAGATTCTTGCGGTATATCACGCGCCACTTAAGACTGATTCTCTGGATACCACGGAATAGAAGGGCTTGCCCCAGTTTACGTCAGGGTGGCTCATCATTACATCTACAAACACTGGAATCAGGAAGGCGAGAATGGCAGTGCCGTCATGAACCTGATTGCGGTTGACTTGGCTGTTCCACGTCGCCCCTCCGTGCACCAATTGATTTCTCAAGATATAAAGCCTGTCAAAAACCAGGGACAGCGCTTCCCTGGTGTCGTTGTCGGTCTGCCTCAATGCGATTCGATTGAAGTCTCTTAACTTGCATCGGAACCACTTTTCCCAGTCTTCGTATCCTTCTTCTCCGTTTTGATGTTTCCAGAACGGACCGAATACAAACTCGTTGTTCATCAGCAGCCGAACAGGCCCTGAAAAATTTTCCCAGATGGCGTTGTAGATTCTCTGATCTTCGTCCAGCGTTACCAATTTGTGAAAAAAGGACTTGAATGACTCCCTTTCCATAGGTGACTCGGCCTGGAACTCCCTTTCATCAGCATAGGCCGCATTAAACGCGATCCACAGAAAAATGAACTTCCCGTCGTCGTCATCCGCCTGCTCTGCGCGACCTATCCAACTGATGGCGCGTTTTACGCGAAGGCCCAGATTCTCAGGGAATCCATCCCTGATTTGCCTTTGCTTCTCTTTCAGGACGGTATAGGTCAGCGATGGGATCATTCGAAGTCTGTGGACGGCAGCAAAAGCGGGAACTGAGGAATACCAAAAATGTTTAGTCTGTTTACAACAACCCCTCAATCCGATTCATCAAATCCTCCATCCGCCTCAACACCGGCTCATAGGCCTCCGCCTGGGTCATATCCAGCCCGGCCTCATTCAGCAGGATGTTGTGCGGGTAATCCGAGCCACCGGCGCTGAGCACGCGGATGAAAGCATCCCGCACGGCCTCGTCGCCAGCCAGGAACTGCTCTGCAAACCACGCCGCGCCGGTGATCGAGGTGGCGTATTGGAAGACGTAGAAGTCGTAGTAGAAATGCGGGATGAAAGCCCATTCGACGGTGTAGGCGTCGTCGATGGTGAGTACGCCGAGGTCATGGCCGTGGTAGCGCTTGAGCAGGTCGCCGTAGATTTCGGTCAGGCGCGGGCCGGTGAGGGGTTCGCCGCGTTCGGCGGCGCGGTGAATTGCGAGTTCGAATTCGGCGAACATGGTCTGGCGGAACAGGGTGCCGCGGATCTGTTCGAGCGCGCCGCCGAGGTAGAACAGCCGCTCGGTATCGGTGGTCGCGTTCGCGATCATGTATTCCTGCAGCAGGATTTCGTTGATGGTCGAGGCCAATTCCGCGGTGAACGTGGAATAGCCCGCGGTTTCGTACGGATTGTTGGCGTTGGCCAGCAGGCTGTGGACGGCGTGGCCCCATTCGTGGGCGAAGGTCGACATCGATTCATAGTCGTCGTTGTGGTTCAACAGCACGAAGGGGTGTACGTCGTAGACCGAGCCGTTCATGTAGGCGCCCGAGCGCTTGCCCGGCTGCGGGTGGCTGTGCATCCATTGCTGGGAGAGGCCGTATTCGAGCAGTTCGAGGTATTGTTCGCCGAAAGGTTCGAGGGCGGCGAAAGTGATTTCCGACGAGCGTTCGAGGTCGAAGACGCCGGTTTCGGCCTGCACCAGGGGCGGGTATATGTCGTAATAGCGCAGATCTTCGATGCCGAGCAGGCGGCCGCGCAATTCCAGATAACGATGGAACAGCGGCAGGGAGTCGTTCACCTGGGTGACAAGTTGGGTGTAGACCTCGGGCGGCAGGCCATCGGCGAACAGGTTGGCTTCGAGTACGCCCGGGTGGTTGCGCACTCGGGCGCTGAAGACGTTGGACTGGACTTCAGCGGCGAGTGTCGCGCCCATGCCGTCGGCGTACTGGTTCCAGGCACTCCAGAACGTATCGAATACGAGCTTGCGGTCGGCGCGGTTCGGCGCGGCGCGCCAGAAGGAATAGCCGGCCTGGCTCAAGGTTACCTCGGCGCCATCGCTCAAGGTCACGGTCGGCCAGGGGATGTCGGCATTGGCGTAGTTCTCGTAGATCTGCTGAGGGGCCGAGAGCACCAGACCGGCCTGGGCGAGAATCGCTTCGGTGCGCTGATCGAGGGTATGCGGTTCCTGGCGCAGGATGTCATCGAGCGTGAAGCCGAACTTCTCCAGCCGCGGTTCCTGTTGCCGAAATCCGCGCACATTGTCCGCGCCCAGGTCGAGAATTTCAGGGCGGACCCAGGACGTTGCCTGCCCCAGATTGGTCAGCATCTGCCGCGCCCGGGCAAAGCGCGCCTGGGCCTCGGGCTCGCGCTGGTCAACGTCGCGCATCAAGCTGGTATAAACGTAGACACGAACCGCTTCCCTGGCTGTGCCGGACTGCGCTTCCAGAGCATCGGCCAATTCTGCGGCGCCATTATCCAGCGTGCCCCGGTATCTTGCCAAGGCATCAATACGGTTAGACACGGAATTGATGGCCTCTTCCCAGGCCTCCACCGTCGGGTAGATTTCAGTCAAATCCCATTCGTAGCGTACGGTGTCGGATTGAGCATGGGCAAGGCCGGTCAGCCCCGCGATCAGCAATGAAAGTAATAAGGCGGAAATCCTGTTAGCTAGCATGGTGTTTCGGTCTCTTGAACAGCAACTTCGGGATTCTATCGGAAACCCGAACTGCGGGCATTAACTTGAGGGAACTGCGCTGTACCGGACTGTTGAATGAAGACGAAAACTGCCGCGATAATTCCAATTGCCAACTCTCTGACTTCCAATTAACAGCTCGATGACTTCCAATTATCATTGGCTGGAAAACACATGGTTTGGTTGAATGCGCTATGCTTGGGCCACTTCGGGGATGGAAGGGGGCCATGACATCAAGACGACAACTGTTGCAGGCGCTGGGCGCGCTGCCCCTGCTTGGCGCTTGTGCCGCCCGAACTCCCACTTCACCCGCGAATTTCACTCCCTCCGGCGTGCCCCTGCGCCGGGTCAAGGTGTCCGACGAGCGCGTGATTCGCACCATCGCCGGGCTACGCCCCTTCCGCCGTAACGGCTTCAATGTCTCGATCGAACAGCGCGGCGCCAAGACGCTGATCCACAACTATGGCCACGGCGGTGGCGGCATTTCGCTTTCCTGGGGCTCTTCGAGTCTTGCGGTGGAATTCGCCGGTGTGGGCAACGGCCGCAATTGCGCCGTGATCGGATCGGGAGTGATGGGCCTGACCACCGCGCGCCTGGCCCAGGACCGGGGCTGGAACGTCACGATCTATTCGAAAGACCTGCCGCCGGACACAACCTCCAACGTCGCTGGCGGCCAATGGTCCCCTACTTCGGTTTATGACCAAGAATTCATGACCCCGGCATTCCGGCGGCAGTTCGACCGGGCCATGGCGATTGCTTATCGATACTTCCAGAATCTGGCAGGCCCGCGTTATGGCGTGCGCTGGATCAGCAACTACAACCTTGCCGACGATTCGCCCGATGAAGGGGACTTCCAGAATCGCTACGCGCGTTTCTATCCGCAATTGCGCGATCTGGCGCCTGGCGAACATCCATTTCCTGTCTCCTTCGCGCGCCATTACGACACCATGCTGATCGAGCCCGCGGTTTTCCTGCCCGCGGTCATGTCCGATTTTTTCGGCGCCGGCGGCAAGATCAACATCCGCGAATTCGCCGGCGCCGGGGAATTCCTCGCGCTCGGAGAAGATGTAATCTTCAATTGCACCGGCCTCGGCTCCCACGCGCTGTTCGGTGACGACATGCTGATGCCCATCAAGGGCCAACTCACTTTCCTGCTGCCCCAGCAGGAGGTCGAGTACAACATCATCGGCAATGACGGCCTCTATATGTTTCCGCGCAGCGACGGCATCCTGCTCGGCGGCACCTACGAACGCAACGAATGGAGCCTCGAACCCGACCCGGAAGCAACCCGCCGCATCATCGACGGCCACCGCGCTTTCTTCCGGGCAATGCACGACCCTTGGGCATTTTGATTGATTAAGACCGGGGAAAAAGCGGCGAAGGCCTACCGCGCCCCAATCTGCATGAACGGCGGCGCGGCGCTATTGAGCGGAGTCGCGTCGATTCCGGGAATAGTACATCGCCAGGTTCGCAATACTGACGCGCCCACCTTGTGGTGGCGCAAAGGAAAACTTCTGGTCAGTTCGCCAGGTGACTCATTTATGTCTGGCTCGCCATCCAACTCTTCGATAAGCGCCGAACGCCAAGCGATCCGTTTGCGAACCCCCCGCCGGGGGCGGGGGCTCCAGCTTTGCCATGACTACTCGTCAGGCTTGCTGCATGGCGCGCTGGATGCGGCCGAGGGCCTCTTCCAGCAATGGCCGCGCCAGGCCGAGGTTCATGCGCATGCGGCCGGCGCCCCAATAGGTTGAGCCGGGATTGATCTTCACTCCCGAAGTCTCGATGAGATAGCGCTCCACTACCGCTTCCGGAGTCACTTCATCTGCCTCCGGTCCGCCGGCGGCGGTTTCGGCTGCCGCGGTTTCGATCGCGCCGATGCGCTCGATCAGCGGTTCGACATTGAGCCAAGCCAGATATGTCCCCTCCGGCGCGTTGCAACTCATGTGCGGAATCTGCTCGTTGATGAAGCTGGAAGCGTATTTCGCGTTATCGGACAGGTAGATTTGCAGCGCGTCCATCCAGTCGTCGCCTTCCTCGAGCGCGGCCTGGGAAGCGATGATTCCCAATGAGTTGATCGTCGCGTTATCGCCAACCGCCCGGATGCGGGACATGAAATCCGGGTTGTGGGAAAACAGGTAGGCATCCTTGAACGCCGCCAGATTGAAGGATTTACTGGCGGACTTGAAGGAGACGCTATTCATGACGAGGTCGTCGGCGAGGTTTGCGTAAGGCACGTATTGGTGGCCTTCGTTGACGAAATCGCAATGAATCTCGTCGGCCAATACGATCACGTCATGGCGCAGACAAAGCTCGCCGAGTTCGGTCAGCGTTGCCCGATCCCAGGAATTGCCGACCGGGTTGTGCGGGTTGCACAGGATGAAGGTATGCACGTCGTCCTGGGCGAGCTTGCGGTCCAGATCGTCGAAATCCATTGCATAGACGCCGTTGACCTCGCGCAGCGGATTCTCCTCGATGACGAAGCCTTTGCGGATAGTGGAGAAGAAGCCGCTGTAGCCGGGAGTCTGTAGCACCACCTTGGCGCCGGGAGGATTAAAGGCCCGCAACGCCGCCTGCAGTCCCGGCAGCAGCGCCGGAGAATCGAGCAGCATTTCGCGCTCGATTACCGTGCCATAGCGGCGCTCGTTCCAATTGATAATCGAATCGTGGTAGGAGTCCGGCGTGGCCATGTAGCCGTAAACTTCGTGCGAAATACGCTCTTGCAAGGCTTCGGTTATGCATGGCGCGACGCGGAAATCCATGTCGGCGACGCCCATGGGAATCCTTAGTTGATCGCCCCAGCGCTCAATCTGGCCATCCCATTTACTGCAATCGGTACCGATGCGATCGTAGACTTCATCGAAGTCATGGCTTGTGGCGGAGGCGCGGTGAGCGCCGTTTTCCTGGGCCTTCAAACTGGTGGCGGTTCCAAGTGATCCGGCCACCGCGGCGATGCCAGCCTGTTTCAGAAAAGATCTTCGGTCAAACTTGTAAACGTTGGACATGCGGCGCCTCTCTATACTGTTGCCTGTAACGGTGCACAAGCGAAATTATGGTGCGGCGGAAATCTTCCGGTTCGACAAATTGCCGTATTGCTGCCTCTGGTTATAAAACAGGCTCAAAGCTAAATCAATGAAAAAGATCGTTAATCCTTTCGGCGCAACCGAATGCGGCGCGAATCGCTTGGAGGATTCCTTATTCCGGCGTTATGATGCGAGCCTTATACTGATCTGATCTCACCAGATTGCCCCAGACCGGGCCGCGGGAGGAGCGAATGAAAACGACTCGACGTGGATTTGGAACCATCGCCATCGGCGCCGCCGTCGGCGCATTGTCCGGAAGCGCCTTGCTCAGCCGGAAAAGCCATGCGCAGACCCGGGCGAATCATGCGGCCGGCGTCTACGACAACAGCATCATTCAATTGAATCAGAACGAGAGCGCGCGCGGGCCAGGCCCGAAAACCATGGAGGCGATTCGCGCCCATACGTCAACTCGTGTCGGACGGGGCTATGCGCCGGATCATGTCGGTGAATTGCATCAGGCTCTGGCCGACCACTACGGCATCGACAGGGAAAACGTGCAACTCGCTACCGGGTCCACGCCATTGCTGCAAGGTTCGGTGCGCGCGTTCTGCGATGCGGACAAGGCCTTAGTCACGCCCTTGCCGACTTATACCACGAGCCTGAGCACGGCGCGGCGGATCGGAGCGCACACGGTGGAACTTCCCCTCGACCGCAATCTGGCCATCGATCTCGATCAGCTCGCGGACAATGCCGGCGGTGCCGGAATGTTGTATCTCTGCAACCCGAACAATCCCACCGGCACGGTGCAAGGCCCCGCGGCGGTCGAGGCATTCGTTCGCCGCGTGATGGAAGAGAATCCGGAAACCTATATCCATATCGACGAGGCGTACATCTATTACGCACGGCCAGGCGCCATGGAAACCGCGCTGCCGCTGGCGATGGAATACGAAAACGTGTTCATCACCCGATCCTTCTCCAAGGCCCACGGTCTGGCGGGGATGCGCATCGGCTTCGCCATGGCGCAGCCGCGAACGCTGGAGAAGATTCGCGATGCCTGGGGCATGGGCGATGTCAACATGCTCGGCGCCGTCGCCGCGCTGACCGCGCTCGAAGACCACGATCACATCGCCTGGGAAGCAAAGGAGAACGCTGAAATCCGCGACGAGGCGATCGCTTTTTTCCGCGATCTCGGCTACGAGGCGCCCGATTCGAACACCAACCACATCTTTGTCAATCTGCGCATGCCGGCGGCGCGGTTCCGTTCCGCCTGCCTTGAGCACAATGTGCTCGTCGGCCGAGATTTCGCGCCGCTGGAACAGTCCCACAGCCGCATTTCCCTGGGCAGCCGGGAAGAAATGGCGGTGGCGCTGGATGTGTTCCGCAAGGTACTTGCCTAGGAGGCCGATTTCGATCTGCCAAGTCGGCCGACCGGAATCACTCATTGGGCTTGGCGCATGTCATCCCTGACGCGGCGTTGCTGGCTGCGAATACCCCCAGCCTCGCCGACCCAGTCACCGAGCACAGCTCGGCCTGCGCTCGAAGCTGACGCCTGGTAATCGCTTGTCCTCGTCCATGGCGAGTCGTTCGGCCCCAAAAAAGCTTCGCTTCGTCGGCCGCGTCGACCGGGCCTTACCGATGACGCACGGCGGTAACTTCCGCCATGATCGAAATGGCGATTTCCGCTGGTGTCCTGGAATGGATCTGCAAGCCGATCGGCGCATGCAGCCGACCGATCTCCTCTTCGCTTAAGCCAAGTTCGGGCAGGCGCTGACGCCGGGCGGCGGAAGTGCGTTCCGAGCCCATGGCGCCGACATAGAAAGCGTCGGTCTTCAACGCCTCCATCAAGGCCATGTCGTCGACCCGGGGATCATGCGCCAGGGCGATGATGCCGCAGAAGGAATTGCTGAAACGTTCCCGCACGACGTCATCGGGCAGGCGCGCAGTCGTCTCGACGCCGTTCACATGCCAGTTGTCCAGGTAAGCCGGACGCGGATCGCAAAGCGTTACATCATATTCGAGCGCCAAGGCCATTTCCGACACATAGCGCGCCACATCGCCAGCGCCGAGCAATAGCAGCCGATATTTCGGGCTGAGACTGTGCACCATGGCGACCTCGTCGATCACCACCGCCGCTTTTCCGCTGCTGGCCCTCGCGCTGACCGCGCCATTCCTCAGATTCACCACCCGGCTGACCTTGCGATGGGCGTCCAGATCCGCGGCCAGCCGGGCGAACACTCCCCGATTGGCGTCATCGGCATGGAGATATTCCAGCAGCACATGCAACTGGCCGCCACAAGGCAGTTTCAGCCGCGCGGCTTCTTCGGCGCTAATGCCGTACTTGATCTTGAACGGCTGGCCATGCTCGTCGTATTGCTCTTTCAGACTGCCGTTCCGCAACTGTTGCAGAAAATCCTCTTCGATACAGCCGCCGGAAATGGAACCGGCCAGCTCTCCGTCCAGGGTACAGGCGAGCATCGCGCCCACCGGCCGCGGCGAAGAACCCCAAGTCTTGAGGATAGTGGAAAGCCAAACCGGCTTGCCATCCTCAAGCCAGGCCGCGACCCGGGAAATGATATTCTGCTGACTGCTTAACATGGGGACGAGATTCTACCCCTCACGCGGAAAGTGGCAAAATCCTGGCTACGCGGACTTCTTCGATCACAGACGTCCCGATTCAAGCTTAAGCAAGTGCTGTTTGGTTTCGAGGCCGCCGCCGAAACCGGTGAGACCGCCGTCGCTGCCGACAACGCGATGGCAGGGGATGATCACCGGAATCGGATTCCGGCCATTGGCGGCGCCGACCGCCCGCGAGGCCTTGCCGTTGCCGACTTCCCTGGCAAGTTCTCCATAGCTGCGTGTTTCGCCATAGGGGATGCCTTGCAGAGCCGACCAGACCTTGCGCTGGAATTCGGTTCCCACGGGCGCCAGAGGTAGATCGAACTGTTTCAGCTCGCCGGTGAAATAGGCGCGCAATTGTGTGATTACCCGAACAAACGGAGCCGCATCTTCAACCCAGCCGGATTCGTGGCGGCGCCGCATCTTGCCGCCGGGAAATCCCAGCGTATGCAGATTTTTCCCATCTCCCGCCAGCAGCAAGCTGCCGATGGGGCTATCCATGTAGGTGAAATACGTCGACATAAGATTCATCCCGCGCTCGAACCGGGGCCGGCGAAGAAATGCCAACCAATGTCTGCACGATAGCATTATCGAATTTCCGGGCCAATCAACTTCCGGCTTTAGTGTCGACTGATTTTTTTCATCTTGCTGGTATCATTGCGCGCCGCAACACCTAGAAGAATTTCCTACAGGACGTTTACGTGAGCAATACCGCCGAAAATCCGCCAGTTCTAAGGTCGACCAAGATTGTCGCCACTCTGGGGCCCGCGAGCGACCGCAAGATCGAAGATCTGATCAACGCGGGCGTCGACGTGTTCCGGCTCAATTTTTCTTATGGCACGTATAAGGAACATGCCGCGAGAGTCGCCAATATACGCTCGGCCGAGAATAAGACCGGCCGCCATGTGGCCATTCTCGCCGATCTCCAGGGCCCCAAGATCCGCATCGGCGGATTCGCTCAAGAGATATCGTTCGAGTTAATGCCGGGAAGTGAATTTTCCATTGATCCGACGCTTCCTCACGATGGCGGCAATCGCCGGGAAGTCTCGACAAAGTTTGTCTCGCTGGCCAAGCAGGTCAGTGCCGGAGACGTGCTCATCCTGGGAGACGATTCGCTTGAACTCGAAGTGACCGAAGTATCGGGCGCCCGGGTGAATTGCGTGGTTTCCGTGGGCGGGGAAGTGCGGGGCGGCAAGGGCATCAATTTGCGCGGAGGAGGACTTTCCGCGCCTACGCCAACGGCAAGAGATATTGACGACCTCAAGTTCGCTTGCGAACAAGGCGTGGACTATCTGGCCATATCCTTCGCGAGTTCGGCCGGCGATCTGAAAACCGCGCGCAAATTGGTCGCGGAAAGCGGTTCCTCCTGCGCCATCGTCGCCAAGATAGAAAAGGCCGAGGCTGTTGCTTCGGACGCCACCATGGACGCCATTATTCTGGCCAGTGACGCCGTAATGGTGGCGCGCGGAGATCTCGCCATAGAAATCGGCGAAGCCGCCTTGATGGGAATGCAGAAGCACATCATCAAGCGATCCCGTGAATTGAACCGTTGCGTCATCACCGCGACGCAAATGATGGAATCCATGGTCCAGCACGCGCATCCTACCCGCGCCGAAATCATGGATGTCTCCAATGCCGTGCTCGACGGCACCGATGCGGTAATGCTGTCGGCGGAAACGGCGACGGGCAAGTACCCCGTGGAAACCGTACGCGCCATGGTCCGCGTCATCAAGGGCGCCGAATCAACTCCATACGCGGCGCCGCAGACAAACCTGGATTACAATTGCGAGACCATCGATGAATCGATAGCCCTGGCCGCGA
This sequence comes from uncultured Pseudohongiella sp., assembly GCA_951812715.1. Classification (GTDB taxonomy): domain Bacteria; phylum Pseudomonadota; class Gammaproteobacteria; order Pseudomonadales; family Pseudohongiellaceae; genus UBA9145. The sequence goes on from OX638323.1 coordinate 869,765, forward strand.
TGACCGTGGCGGAGCATCTGGCGGACGTACGCGCCGTGGCCTGTCTCACATCCAGCGGCAATACGCCCAAGCTGATGTCACGGAGCCGTTCCCGGCTGCCGATTTACGCCCTTGGCAATAATCCGCGAACCCTGTCGCGAGTGGCGCTGTACCGAGGCGTGCATCCGCGATTGCTCGAAACAAGCAAAATCGATTACGCGCTCATCAACGAAGCGGTGGTAGAGTTTCTCGTGGGCGATGGCGCGGTTACCAGTGACGATGTTGTCATCCTCTCGAAGGGCGACATTCAAAACGTGCAGGGCGGCACCAATACCCTGAAAGTCATGAAGGCGCCGCCGGGGCCGCGCGAAGGATGAGGACCAGCGGTTACCAGGCAATGCCGCTTGCGCCGAGGGAAGGACGCCGAGCTGTGCTTGGCGGCCGGGTGACTACACGGATCCCGGGCGTTAGGACGACTTAAGGTTCGGCGTAGATTTCCGCCTGCCTACCGACGATATCTACCAGGTTACCCATGGCGAGGGTCATGTCGATCAGATGCAGACCCCAGGGCGTGTTGATTTCACCGTTGATCAGAACATCGCCGCGGATATCATCGGTGCGCGCGTCCGACGGATCGGCGGCAATGCTCACCGCCAGATAATGGAAGGCGCCATCGTTGACGCAGCGCGCGCTGAGCAGACCCGGCGCCTTCACGAAAGGGGTGTTGATTTCCGGCGCCGTCGAGCTCCACACCGGCATCGGCGCCACGGCCTGGAAAATTTCGCCGATGTTGGAAAGATAGGCGTCGAGTTCCCCTTCCCCGCCCGGATTGGCCGGGTTGAAACAGGCCACTTCGGATTCGTCGTCGGGCGCGCGGCCGAACAGGAACAGACCCTCTCCGCCGGGCGGCAGATTGTCGCGATAGGTCGCGTAGCTGATCACGCAGCCGATTTGCTCGGCGGACTCGCACAAGGGCACTTCGCGAAAACTCCCGCCGACCACCTCGCCCTTGGGCACTACCACGGAATTGCCCACCAGTAGGGCGGACACCAACTGTTCTTGAATCGGCTGGCCATCGATTTCGTTGCGGATCAGTTCCATTAGCAGGCTGGTGCCCTGGGAATGTCCAACGAGCGCAAAACCGCGGCCATTGTTATGGTTTTCGAGGTAATGCCGGAACGAGTCGACCGTATCGATATAGTTGAGTTGCTCATTGTCGGCCAGATTACCGGCATTGGTAAGCAGGGCCGGAATGGTGATCTGCCGGTACACCGGCGCGAACGCGCGGCAGACCGACTGGAAGCGGGCGAATTGCGTAAATACGGTAATGATCTCTTCATGCCGGCCCGGGTTCAGATCGGAAAAGGTATCCTCGTCGAGAGACGTGGTCGGATAGATATAGAAACAATCGATAGCCGGATCGGAATTGCCGATCCACGGCTCGACTTCCAGCGACCCGTCGGCATTGACGATCGTGGCGCTGAGATCGTGATCGCAAACATCCAATTCGTTGTTCGGGTGGCAGAGCCAGTTGTCGATGTCGGCATAGTCGACAGCCGTTACCGCTTCCGCCGTCGCGGCTTCTTGCGCGAACGCCGGCAGCAGGGGCAATCCAGCCAGAGAAGCCAGACCAAGGACTCTTGTCCATTTCATGTCTATCATATTCAAGCCTCCGGATTTGTCGCCGGCCCGCGCCGGGCGGCCAATTCTAGCGAAATCAGGGCATTATCCGCGAGTTGGCCAGAAGTTGCATGGCCGGAACCTGATTGACGATCCAGCACTCGCCGCGGGTGTCGAATTCCCAGCTGATTTCGCCGCTGGCGGCATCATGAGCGAACAATACCCCATGTAGCGCTGCAGCGAAGCGATGAACTGTTCGACGAAACCGGGATTTATGTTCCCACCGCTGAGAAATTGCGCCAGTCAAATTTGCCGCGCCCGGTCAACAAGCGGCCGACCGCGCTTGCATGATGTCTGCGTCGAGGGCATGGAACAGCGCGTGGGCGCTGATGCAAAATGGGACGCATGACACGAACCTGGCTGTCCGCGGCAGTCTGCACAATACTGCTGATAGAGTTCTTCACCGCACCGCGCTGGACCGGAACCAATGGGGCCGGCGACGCGGCTGGCAATGTAGCCCACGGCGCCGGCCCAGCCGGAATTGGACAACTCACAAATTTAGAACGCCCTGGCGTGGTGGACTTTTTCGTTCAAGGGAAAGTTTGTATATATCTGATCGCAGGTTACCGTAGAATCTACGGGAAGACTGCAACTCATCAATTCGATCATCATCTCGTCGGCCGCGGGCCGATGAATGGCGAACTCCACGGTTGCGCCCAAAAACACTTCGGGCACGCTCATGGCGGTACCGATGTTATCGCCGAGAGCGTATGGATCAGCCTGTCCTATTGACGCCGCAGATTGGAATGCTTCGACAATCCCAAGAATATTTATGTAACTCGTGCTGATTATAACGAGTTCTCCACTGTCTTTGTGAATGATCGTCAGGAACGCCAATTCGCCTTCGGCAGCCGATGTACTCAGCCAGATGCCGTTAAGGCTTGTTTCCGCGGACTGCGCCATAGACTGATGCGAAGCAAACGCCAGGATTAATAGCGCAAGTGTTGTGATCCGCAAATTTTTCATGAGAATTCTCCTAGTGATTCTTGTGCGGCTGATTCTCTCACAACAAAATTCCCATTTGTAATATTTTGAAATTTTGTTGCGAAGGCGCGTTTGCGCTTGCCAAACCGCGAGCAACACCATGATAACCGGAATCAATCGAGGTTAAAACGGCAACCTGGGGCAATTCCGACCACATCGGAACCATGCAACAACCCGGTGCCTTGAGATCGCCGTCCCGGACGCTATAGACTTCGCTGCGTGATGCCAAGCTGGGCGTTCGACGCCGAATGTGGCGGTTTGCTATTCCCCATCAACTATACAACACCGAGAATTTTCATGAAGGACAGCGACTTGCGAAAGCACTCCAGCATAGTTACCGATGGCGTCGAACAAGCGCCGAGCCGCGCCATGTTGCGCGCGGCGGGCTTCAAGGATGAAGATTTCGCCAAGCCCCAGGTCGGCATTGCTTCCACCTGGAGCATGGTTACGCCTTGCAATATGCACATAGACAAGCTGGCGCAAGTGGTCAATCGCGCGTCTGACGCCGCTGGCGGCAAAGGCGTGATCTATAACGTGATCACCGTCTCCGACGGCATCTCCATGGGCACCGAGGGCATGAAATACTCGCTGGTTTCCCGTGAAGTGATCGCCGACAGCGTGGAAACCGTCTCGGGCTGCATGGGCCACGACGGCATCATCGGCATCGGCGGCTGCGACAAGAACATGCCTGGCCTGGTGATGGGGATGGCGCGACTGAACCGCCCCGCCATCTTCATTTACGGCGGCACGATCCAGCCCGGCCCCGGCCGCACCGACGTGGTTTCGGTGTTCGAAGCGGTCGGCGGGCACGCCGCCGGCAAGGTTTCGGATATCGAACTAAAGCAGATCGAGGATACCGCCATACCCGGCCCGGGTTCCTGCGGCGGCATGTATACCGCCAACACCATGGCCTCGGCCATCGAGGCGTTGGGCATGAGCCTGCCCAACAGTTCCGCCCAGGACGCGATTTCCGAAGCCAAGCAGAACGACTGCGAGCGAGCCGGGGCGGCGATCATGAACCTGATCGAAAAGGACATCAAGCCTTCCGACATCATGACCCGGGCCGCGTTCGAGAACGCCATCAAGGTCGTTATCGCGCTCGGCGGCTCGACCAATGCGGTGCTGCATCTGCTCGCGATGGCGCATACCATCGGCGTCAGGCTCGAACTCGATGATTTCAGCCGTATCGGCCGCCAAGCTCCGGTGCTGGCCGACCTGCGTCCGAGCGGCAAATACCTTATGTCCGAGCTAATCGCCATTGGCGGGATTCAGCCGCTGATGAAGCGCATGCTTGATGCGGGATCGCTCGATGGCTCGTGCATGACCGTCACCGGCCGCATCCTGGCCGAGAATCTGGCCGGGGTGGATGATTATCCGGCGGATCAGAAAATCGTTCGGAACCTGGACAATCCCATCAAGCCTGAATCTCACCTCGTCGTGCTGCGCGGCAATCTCGCGCCGGAAGGCGCTGTGGCCAAGCTCACGGGCAAGGAAGGCGACCGCTTTTCGGGCCGGGCGCGGGTTTACGACTCCGAGGAAGAGAGCCTGAAAGGCATTCTCGCCGGCGAAGTCGTCAAGGGCGATGTCGTCGTCATCCGTTTCGAAGGTCCGCGCGGAGCCCCGGGCATGCGCGAAATGCTCGCTCCCACTTCGGCCATCATGGGCAAGGGCCTCGGTTCGGATGTGGCGCTGATCACCGACGGCAGATTCTCCGGCGGCTCCCATGGCTTCGTGGTCGGCCATATTACGCCCGAGGCCTTCTCCGGCGGCCCGCTGGCGATCGTCCGCGACGGCGACCCGATCACGATTAACGCCGCGGACCGGACCGTGAATCTCGATCTCGACGCCGCCGAAATCGAGGCGCGTCTTGCGCAATGGCAGCGCCCGGCGCCGCGTTATACTCGCGGCGTACTCGCGAAATACGCGGCCGTGGTCACATCCGCTTCCGCGGGCGCGGTTACCGACCAGCCCGCTGAATCCGATTAGCGGGCCGCGGAAATTAGTTTCCAGCGTGTTGTAGCGGGCGGAATCACTTGAAACATCCTGATTTTCGGCCGGAGCAATCAATTGATAAGGCGTTGCGGGAGAGATACCGGAAAATTTTTGCAGTCAGCTAGTGAAACCAATCTTCTCCTGATTCGAGTTCGCCGGCCTTGAATGCCAGCTTTCAATAATGGCGCCTCGGGAATGATGAACTTGCCGAAGTTCAGGATCGCGCGTATTTTGCACTGGCATTTCGGAGCTAACGCACTTGCCGGATTTCATGATCGCCATTGGCCAGTTCCTCGACGGCTCGCCGTCGCAGGCGGCCGCGTTATGGGCGCTGACAAAGATTCCCGGGTTCCCTCCGATTATCCAGAGCGTGCACATACTCGGCATTGCCGTGGTGATGGGCTCCATCGTCATGCTCGATCTGCGTATCCTCGACATCGCGGTTCCTTCCCAGCAATTGCCGGAAATGGCGCGCCGCGTTTTTCCTTGGCTTTGGTGCGCGCTGGCCTCTAACCTTTTTTCAGGTAGCTTTTTCGTATTTGCCAGACCCTTGCGTTATTTCAACAATCCGCTATTCGGCTGGAAAGCGAGTTTTCTGATTTCGGCGATCCTGGTAACGGTGCTGATCCACTGGTGGAGCCGGCAGCAGGACTTCATCAACGTCAACGGCGCGGCGGCGCTCAAGGTCAAGGCGGCGGCCATGCTGTCGCTGGGCCTGTGGATCATGGTCGCCATGGCGGGGCGCTGGATCGCCTACGTCGAATACATCTATTTCCCGGCATGAAACGACAAGCATCATCAGCGGCATTTCGGCCATGTCCGCGCGGCGGACCGTGCCGCTCCCCGTCATTCCGCGCGCAGCGAAGCGGAGTCGCGGAATCTCCCGCCAGACCGCGCAAATCAAAGTCCAAAACGAAAATTATCGAACCGGGGGCCGACTCGTCGTGATCGCCGATTTTCTCAGAGCTCCATTCTGGATCGAGATCGAAAACTGGCCGCTGAGCTGGGAAATCGGCGGCACCTGGCTATTCCCCTTCATCGAATCGATCCACGTCATCACCATTAGCATGGTGGTCGGCTCCATCCTGTTCGTCGACCTGCGCCTGCTCGGTCTGGCCGCGATGCGCTACTCGATCCGCGATCTGTCGCGGGAACTGATCCCTTGGACCTGGGGCGCCTTCGTCATCTCCACCATCACCGGCCTCGGCATGTTCATTACCCGCGCCGCCTCCCACGTCCTCAACCCCGCCTTCCAGTGGAAAATGATCCTGCTCGTCCTCGCCGGCGCCAACATGGCCTGGTTTCATTACCGCATCTACCGCCACCTCGACGGCAGCGAACACATGACCGAGACCCCGCCGCAACTGAAAATCATCGGCAGCCTCTCCCTTTTCCTCTGGGCCGGCGTAGTCCTCGCCGGCCGCTGGGTGGGACATATAGTCTGAGCCAGCGAAGAATGTAGCTTGACTCGATTTCAAGTCTTCAAGATTTTTTCGCCTAAAACTTCTGGTTGTTCCAGACTTGACCCTACACTTCGGTTCAAGGACACAAACCCGCGTTGATGGAGCAATTGGAAATGGATGGGAAACTTGCAAACGAGCTTGGCAGATGGACTACGATCGCCATCTCCGTGATCACGGTAATCGGCTTTCTGTGGAACATTCAGTCGAGGTTAAACTCGTTGCATTTGAACCTGAGCGCAGTGAATGCAAGCGTAATTGCCGTACAGCGCGACATCGGGGACTTACGGGAACGGATGGTAAGAGTCGAGGTGAAACTCGACAGCCATCTTGCGCTGTCCCACGGCCCCGCGCCGGAGCCCCAATAACTTGTTACCGCTGAGAGGAATTTCGTAATGCGCGAACCTATCCATCCGGGTGAGACATTGCGCGAGGATCTGGATGCACTCGGCATGAGCGCGGCTGAATTGGCTCGGCGGGTTGAAGTGCCGGTTAACCGCATTACGCAGATACTGAATGGCCAACGCGCGATAACCGGCGACACGGCGTTGCGCCTGGGGCGCTTTTTTGGCACTTCAGCCGAGTTTTGGCTCAATCTGCAGAAAATCTTTGAACTCCGGTGCGCCGAGCAGAAGAGCGGCGCTGCAATTGCCAGACTTCCGTCCCTGGATTCCGACGGGGAAGCATGCACCGCGGGATGAGCAGGCATAGCATCCCGGTACTGCGCTCACCCTTTACGTCTTTTTTCGCCCAAAATTTCTTGTCTATCGATACTTGAAACTATACTGCGGTGGGACGCAAGCCCGTCTTGAAGGAACAAATGATCATGGACAGGAATATTTCACGCATCCTGGGCGCATGGACTGCTGGTATCATCTTCTTCGCTATTGTTTTCCACTTCTTGATGGACTTCCAGTTGATCTTGAATTCGGTGGAGAAGCTCCTTGAAGAAATTCATCGCGACATAACGGAATTGCGGGAGTTTCCTTTGGCTTCAGTTTATGGCCACGGTAGGCACCACTGATGTTTTTAGTCCGCGCCGTGGCGGAGGAATTTCCCGCCCGCGGCGAGCATTTCGTCAAGATGAAGTTCAATCACCTGTCTGACCTTGTCGAGATCGATTGCTGCGTACCTGTGAACCAGTATGTTTCGCATGGCATTGCCCCGTTTCAGGTTGTCCCGCGTTTCCGCGTCGATCAGACCGGCCTGGGCAATCAAATCGAATGTTTCGGCGTTGTTTTTCGGCCAGCCCAGCTTTTTTGCGCGGAGCAAGTGGTTGGCCATGTCGAGCAAAGTTTCGAAAGAGCGAATCAGGTTTAGAGTGATCAGTTCCTGTTTGTCCAAGTCCCGCTCGAAGGAAATGTCGGACGGGCGACCCCACACTTCTCGGACTCGCTTGATACACCGTTCAAGGCTTTCCTGTTTGCCAATCAACACCTCGCTCATGCCGAAATTACTCTCCCGCGCTTCATGATGTCCTCATAAAGCCCGGCCCGGCGATGGTTTAACTCCTGGTGCATATTGAGGATGAGGGTTTCGAATTCGAGCCGCGTATCGTCGTCCCGGCAAAATAGCACCTCACCCGTGCGCAGCACCTCGGCCTGAAGGTCGGTCGTGGCTGTTCGCAGATTGATCAGATCAACGCGGTCCGTTCGCGAGACTTGCGCTATTTCTCCGTTGAGCCTGAGCCAGTCCAACTGATCCACGCGATTCGCAAGTTCATGAGGCAGTAAAACAGCCAGGTCAAGATCGCTTTCGGAACGCTGCCAGGCGGTTCCCCAACTGCCGAACCGGTATACGGCCTCGGTCACCGGGAAGGCGGAAAGGACGGAATCTACAGTGGCATCCACTTCGCTCATATCGAGTCACATGTCCGGTCGTACGAAATTGCAACGTATGGAGGCGATGATACACTAGACGCCGCTTACATAAGAGGAGTCGCCATGAGCAAGCTTTCGGGATTCTGCGTCGCGTGGCTGCTGGCGGGCGCCGCCTTTGCGTTATCGATTCTGCTGATACCCCGCTCGCTGGCCGAGGACGCCGGCAATCTGTACAACACCGTGGTCGACATCCGGCTGGGCGAACGCTACTTTGAGCGGCAATGCGGGCGCTGCCACGGCTTTGACGCCACCGGCAACGACGAGGCCGGAGGGCCGGACCTGACCGGCCGGCTGACCCGAGCCAGCACCGACGTCGCCATCTTCAACGTTATCCGCGACGGCATACCGGGCACCGCCATGCTGCCGGTGCCGGAAAATGTGACGGATCCCCAGGTCTGGCAGTTGGTGGCGTACCTCGATTCGTTGCGATATGACCCTGAATCGGTGGTGCTGGCTGGCGATGCCGAATCGGGCAGCGATCTGTTCTGGAGCGGCAGCGACTGCGCCGACTGCCACATGGTGAGCGGACGCGGCTCGCGATTCGGCCCCGACCTTTCCCGTATCGGCGAGAACCGCGCGCCTGACGACCTGCTGGCAGACATGCTCAATCCGCAGGAAAACGTTGCACCGCGCTGGTGGAGGTTGCGCGTCACCGGGCCCGACGGCGTATCCCGGGAAGGTTATCGCATGAACGAAGACAGTTTTTCAGTGCGCATCATGGACGACGACGAGAATCTGTGGTCTTTCCACAAGGACGATCTGCAGTCCTACGAACGCATCGAAGAATCCACCATGCCGAGCTATGCCCAATCATTGTCGGAGAGCGATCTGGACGACATCGTGGCGTACCTGTTCTCCCTGCGAAGAGAGGAAATATGACCATGAAACGCCTATTCCTGCTTGTAGCTATTTTACTGTCCGGCGCTTTCATCCACGTCCAGGCCCAGGAACAGCAATTTCAAACCGTCATCACGCCTGCTTTCACTCCCATCACCTGGGAGCGGCTGGTCAACGCGGCCGACGAGCCGCAAAACTGGCTGATGTATTCCGGCGCCCTCGACAGCCAGCGTCACAGCCTGCTCGACCAGATCAATACGGAGAACGTTGCCGAACTGGAAATGAAATGGGCTTACCAGATTCCGGTGATCGACCGCGCCGAGACCGTGCCGCTGGTGGTCGACGGCATCATGTTCATCACCGAGGCGCCGAGCAATGTCACCGCGGTCGATGCGCGCACCGGCGGCGTCTACTGGCGTTACGATCATGATCTGCCGGAGGATCTGCGCATCTGTTGCGGCCGCAATAACCGCGGTGTGGCGATACTCGGTGAAACCCTGTTCATGAGTACGCTGGACGCGCATCTGGTGGCCATCGACGCCCGCACCGGCAACCTGCTCTGGAACACCGAAGTCGCGCCTTATGCTTCCGGTTACAGCAAGACAGCCGCCCCGCTGATCGTCAAGGACAAGGTCATCACCGGCATCGCCGGCGGCGAGTTCGGCATCCGCGGTTTCATCGACGCCTACGATCCCGAAACCGGCGAACTGGTGTGGCGCACCTACACCATCCCCGGCCCCGGCGAGTTCGGCAATGACACCTGGTCCGGCGATTCCTGGGCCACCGGCGGCTCGGCCACCTGGATCACCGGCTCCTACGACGCGGAACTGAACCAGATCTATTGGGGCACCGGCAATCCGGGTCCGGACTGGAACGGCGACGTGCGGCTGGGCGACAACCTGTATTCGGACGCGGTACTCGCGCTCAATGGCGACACCGGCGAAATCGAATGGTATTTCCAGTTCACGCCCCATGACGTGCACGACTACGATGCGATCCAGATTCCCATCCTCGCCGACATCGAAGTCGGCGGGGAGATGCGCGAAACCATGCTCTGGGCCAATCGCAACGGCTTCTTCTACACCCTGGACCGCGCCACCGGCGAATTCCTCTACGGCGACACCTTCGCTACGGTGACCTGGGCTTCGGGGCTCGACCCGCTCGGCCGGCCGATCCGCGTGCCCGGCATGGCGCCGACTTATGAAGGCGTGATGGTATCGCCGCCGATCGTCGGCGCTACCAACTGGTATTCACCGGCCTTCAACCCCGATACCGGACTGTTCTACGTCACTTCCTTCGATGGCGAGCAGGAGTTCTTCAAGCGCGACGAAGATTACGAGGAAGGCGAGCGCTATACCGGCGGCGGCGGTCGTTATACCCAGCCGATGGACGCTTTCCACAGCTCGATCCGCGCGATCGATCCGACCACGGTCGACATCGTCTGGGAGTTCCCGATCATGCCGAGGTCTTCCGCGGGCATCACCACCACCGCCGGTGGATTGCTGTTCAGCGGCAGCGCCGACGGCTTCTTCTTCGCCCTCGACGCCGAAACCGGCGAGGAATTGTGGAACGTCTCGCTCAGCCGAAGAGTCCATGCAGCGCCCATGACTTACGAAGTGGACGGCGAGCAGTTCGTCACCATCGCCTCAGGCAACGTGGTCTTCACTTTCGGCTTGCGCGACTGACGCTTATAAAAATACCAATATTCTTGTATTTTTCGCTGAATTTCGCCATATTTACCAATATTTTGGTAAATATGGCGGCAGCGAGATGAAGCTTCCCCAACTCGGGCTGAATCTGAAGGATGCCCGCAGACGCCGTTTCCCGGCGGACAATCTTGCCGCATTCGCGATTCGCATCGGCGTAAGCCGGGCAACCCTGCAGAAGATGCAACAAGGCGACCTCTCGGTCTCCATGGAAAAATACTACCGGGCCGCGAAACTGCTAGGTCTGGAGCGCGATTTTGAGCAATTGCTGCAAATGCCGCGGAGTTTGTTCGATGACTGACAGCGCCCGCTTCGACGTTTATCTGAACCTGTCGGCAACAGGTATCTGCAAAGCCGGCGAGTGCGTGTTGCGGGAAACCGGCGGCCGTCCAACGCTATTCGCTTTCCGTTACGACACTTCGTATCTTGAGCAGCCGGACGCGTTTCCTCTGGACCCGGCACAACTTTCGCTGAAGCCCGGGGAAGTCCTTTTGGAATGCCACCGGGGCGCACCGGCGCTGATTGACGATTACCTTCCGGATGATTGGGGCCGCAAGGTGCTCGCCCGCTTCGCATTGGTGAAATACAAAAAGCGACTAAACGCCAACAGCGTGATCGAAACGCTGAATATGATCGGAACCAGCCGTATAGGTTGCTTGCAGATCGTACCGCAAGGACAGGAGCCTGGATTCTCTTTCGGACATCCCATCGGAGAATTGACCAATGCCGAACGACTCGCACAACGACTCGATGACGAGAACTTCGTGCCGGCAAGCATGGATGAAATGGAACTTGCTTACCTGGCAAACAATGGTTCAGGCGGGGTCGGCGGCGCCAGACCCAAAGCGCTTTTTTGTGACGGCAACAATTATTTCCTGGCGAAATTCAACAGGGAGGGTGATCGATTCAATCATGCAAGGATCGAATGGGCATGCCTGAAAATGGCTCAAACGGCGGGAATCGAAGCAGCTGTCGGAAACGTCCTGGCAGGAATAAACGACAGGGAGGTCCTGCTTCTCGATCGATTCGACGTTGCTCCGGACGGCGGCCGCTATCATCTGATTACGGTCAATGGCTTGCTGAAGGACCCGAATACGCAACAGGATCCAGGACATTCCTTTCGGTACGACGATATTCGCGAGCTGATATCGCGCTACTCGGTCGATCCGCAAACGGATCTCGAGCAATTGCTAAAGCTCATGCTGTTCAACCGCTGCATTCGTAACACCGATGACCACGAGCGCAATTTCAGTCTAATCAACCGGGGCGACGGTTATCGCCTGTCGCCCGCCTACGATCTCGTTCCATCGCTGGCGCTGGGCGAATATCATGCAGCAGGATTCGGTTATCAGACATACCCGCCGACTCCTTCCGAAGTTGTACGGTTGGGAAGAGTATTCGGCTTGAGCAAACCGGTGGTTGCCGATTGCGCCGAACAAGTGAGAACGGCAATATCCGCATGGCCGGATCGGGCGGCGGAAGCGGGTGTATCCGAAGCGGAAATGGAGCAAGTCCGGCAACGGCTGATCCTGTAGCGGCACTATGTACGCATTGACTGCGAGCGCCGAAGAATCCAACATGCACGGCAATATCCAGACCCTGGGCCAATGGCAATGAGAATGTGGCTGCAGGCGCGCGAAATGGCCGCCAATACGCCCGCGGAAAGGAATCGCTATGTAGATTTTCTGCGGGCGTTTTCAATCCTGTTCGTCATTTCCGGCCACTGGCTGATTACCGGCGCCTATATTGATCCACAGACCGGCAGCTATGTGCCCCTGCTGGCCCTGGAAGTCGTGCCGTGGACCGAATGGCTGACCTGGATCTTCCAGGTCATGCCGGTCTTTTTCATGGTCGGCGGCTACGCTAACGCCGTTTCGCTGGAGTCGGCGGCGGCAAAGGGAATCGGCTACGGCGCATGGCTGGCCACACGTTTGTATCGGCTGCTCCGGCCGATGTTGCTGCTGGTGCTGGTCTGGGCCGTGATCGCGTTGCTGTTGTTCGCGGGCGGCATTAGTACGGAATCGATTCAATTCATCACGCGCACGGCGCTGCTGCCCACCTGGTTTCTCGCCATCTACACCATGATCGTGATTCTGGCGCCGCCGAGTCATGCCGCCTGGCGGCGCTGGGGGTGCTGGTCGCTGGCTGCTTACCTCGCGCTGGCAGCGGCGACCGATATCGCGTTCTTCGGATTCGACTGGCAATTGCCCGGCTGGAGCAACTATTTCTGGATCTGGCTGGCGATGCACCATCTCGGTTTCGCCTGGCGCGACGACCGGCAAGGCAGCCCTGCCGTTCTGCTCGCGGTCGCCGCGGCGGCATTGATCGCGCTGGCGCTGGCCGTGGTCTGGGGTCCGTATCCGATTGCCATGGCCGGCTCGCCGGGCGAAGGGCCGAGCAATTCGCTGCCGCCCAAGTTGACCCTGGCAGCCCTGGGATTTGTCCAGTTCGGAGTGCTGCTCGCCCTGGAAAAACCCATGCGCCTGCTGCTGAAAAATCTCCGGTTCTGGACCGCCACGGTGCTGATCAACAGCATGATCATGACATTATATCTCTGGCACATGAGCGTATTGCTATTGTTGCTCGGCGCTTCCTGGCTAACGGGCGGCCTGGGTCTGGGCATGGACCCGGGCAGCGCCGGCTGGTGGTGGGCACGCATCCTCTGGGTCGCGATTCCTGTTGTACTGCTCCTGCCGGCCGCGATCGGGCTGTCGCCGCTGGAAAGAATGTCGCGCCCGGCCGATGCGCCGGCGCCTTCGCTTTGGCGCCAGTTGCCGGGAGCGGCGCTGGTCGGGCTCGGCATCAGTTTCACGGCGCTGTTCGGCATCGACGGCAATCCCCTTTCCCCCGCGAATACGGGCATCGTGGCGCTCGTGTTGGGCGGCGGGTGGATTTGCGGAATAGGATTTCGTCCGTCCAGAACTTGAAAAGCTCTTACGGGAAAATGCAATGACAATTCGGCCTTACAAGTCGAAGCGTGACGAAAAGGCGGTTACCCGCATCTGGGAGGAAACGCGCTGGATAGACCGCGACGACGAGGACGATGCGGCCCACTTGCGCGGCATGCTCGACAATGCCCGCGCGCTGGTAGGCGAACTCGACGGCGAAGCGGAATGCGTCACGATTTCCTGCCCCGCTTCGATCCGCTATCTGAGCGAGGACATTCCGCTTGGAATCGTCGCCGCCGTAGCCACGAGCCCGCGCGGCCGCCGCGCCGGATTTGCTTCGCGCGCCACCGCGGAGCTGGTGCAACAGGATGCCGAAGCGGGAATAATGGTTTCGGCGCTGGGTATGTTCGAGCAGGGTTTTTACAGCCGCCTCGGTTTCGGCACTGGGCCCTATGAGTTGAGCTGGAGCCTGGATCCGTCCTGCCTGAACGTCGAGTCCAGAGCGGGCGTTCCGGTTCGCATCACCGTCGAAGACAGCGAAGACGTGTATCGAGCCATGCGCGACCGCACACTGCGGCATGGCGGCGTCAGCATTCACAGCCATGCTCATATCCGGGCCGACATGGGCTGGACCGAAAACCCCATTGGCCTGGGCTATCGCAACGCTGAAGGCGAACTGACCCACTTCGTCTGGGGAGAAATGAAGGACGAGAACGGCCCTTTCGTACTGACCAAGATCGCCTGGCGCGAACCCGAACAGTTGCAGGAGTTGCTCGCCCTGCTGAAGGGGTTCGGCGATCAAGCGCACCTAGTGAAAATGATCGAGCCCGCCGGTCTGCAATTACAGGACTTCATCGCCCGCCCCTTTCGCGAAAGCAATAGCCCGAAAGAAGGAGATTGGCGCAAGGGCGCCGAAGCCGAAGCCTGGTGGCAGGCGCGAATCAATGATCTTGCGGGATGCCTGAATTGCACTTCTCTGCCGCATTCCGGCGCGCCGCTTGCGTTCAATCTGCAGCTCGAAGACCCGATCGAGAAATTTCTGCCGGAGAAAGGCGGCTGGAAAGGTGTTGCAGGCGACTACGTGGTGCAATTCGGCGCCGCGAGCAGCGCCAAACCCGGCAATCGGCAGGGACTGCCGAGCCTGCATGCCGGCGTCGGCGGCTTCACCCGGCTATGGCTCGGCTGCGCCGAAGCGAACGCCATCGCCGCCACCGGGCAGATCGAAGCTCCCCGGCAACTGCTCGACGACATCGAGGCAACGCTGCGTCTGCCGATCCCCCGCACCGGCTGCGAGTTTTAGATCCAGCTCTGTATCAGCGGCTGTCAGCGATTGCTCGCCGCTACAGCTCGTGCAAGCAAGTTCGAACCGCAACAGGCATGATTACCGCGCTTGCGACAGGCGCGCGGCGATGGCTTCGCGGTCGATCTCACGGCCGTCGAGAAAGACCTGCTCAATGCTCTGGGTATTGCGGATGTCGTCCAGGGGATTCGCCGACAGCACAACCAGGCTCGCGCTATAGCCTGGCGCAAGCACACCGAGATCGTCCAGATCGTAGTGCCGCGCCGCGGCGCTCGTGCCGGCGATCAGCGCCTGCATCGGCGTCATGCCGAGTCTGACATAGATCTCGAGTTCCCGATGTCCGCTATAACCAAAGGGGTGTCCCGGCAAGGGTCCGGCGTCGGTGCCGAGCACGATGTCGACGCCGGCATCGAGCAGCCGCGAAAGACTTGCGCTCAGCCTCGCTTCGTTACTGGCGTCGCGCGTGACGCTTGCCTGCCGTCCACTATCCGGGCCAGCCAGCGCATTCGCGGATTCAGCCGGCATCGCCGCCCGCAGAAAAGGATCGTCGCCAATCGCCTCGCGGCGCAATTCCGCAAGACCCAGATTGGGAATGACAAAGGCCCCGGCCCGAGCGGTCTGTTCAGCGATTTCCGCGGTAAGCGCCTCACCCAATCTACCATGCAGGAAGCCGGCCGCACCGGCCGCCAGCAGATCCGGCATATCTTCGGCGAATTGCTGATGCACCAGCACCTTGACGCCCAGACTCGCGCTTTCCGCCATCAGGGGCCGGTACAACTCCGGGGAAAGTTTCGCCTGGCTGCCGCCGCGGTCGTCGACCCAGATCTTGATGAAAGGTATGCCCCTTTCCGCAACTTCGCGCGCCTGCGTCGCGGCCTGTTCCGGATCGGTCAGGCTGCGCAGGATGGTCTGCCCGGTGCGCTCCTCGACCTCGGCGACTTCAACAAGAAACGTATCGTTCGGTCCCTGCCCTTCCGGACCCATGCCCGCGCCGAACAGGAACCGCGCGGCGTCCGGATATTCCTCGCCTTGCCCGCGCTGGAATTCCAGCGCCATGTCGTCAGGGTCCGAACCCGCCGAAAATGCGGCGGCGAAACCGTACCAGGCATATTGTTCGAGGCTGTCGCGCAAAGTTTCGGGATGGTAATTATGCCCTCCCCAGTCATGCCTGCCCTGATAACCGAGATGAGCATGACCGTCGATCAGTGCCGGAATGATGGTCTTGCCGTTACCGTCGATTAGACGAGCGCCCTCCGGCGCCTCGATCGCACCTGCCGTCACCGCGCTGATCGCGCCCTCTGCAATAAGCAGCGACCCGTTCTCGATTACCGACCCATCTCCGATCACAAGCCGCGCATTACCGATCAGCACGGTATCCCGCGCAAACGCGGAACCGGCAATCAACAGCAAGCCCGCAGCCAGAACCGACAGCTTGGCAGGTATCGAAAACACTGAATTCGGCATGGGTGTCCCCTTTTGTATACCCTTGGGCATATTGATCGCGGCCTACCGCGATGGATATCGCGGTGAAACAAGATTCGGCGTCTGTTCATACTTGCCGCGGCTGGCCCAAAGTATGCCGCGCCGCAGTAGCTGCAACGCTTCGGGAATCTCGTATACATCGGGTTTGTGGCCCAGCGATGTGTAGAAGACGCGACCCTCGCCGTATTTTCGTTTCCAGGCCACGGGTATGACCGCGTCCTTGATCCAATAGTCATGGTCGCCGTTGAAAGTAGTCGTCGCCAGGACTTTGTTGTTGGGATCGACGTGCATGTAGTACTGCTCCGAAACGACGTCGAAATCAGCTAGACCTTGGGTAACCGGATCTTCGTGATCCGTGATGTTGACGCGATAGGAAACGCCATCATTACCGGGATGTTCGACCCACTGGCCGCCGATCATGTATTCGTAACGCTGGGCCAGCCGGAAGGAATCGCCGAGCCCGCCGTGCCAACCGGCGATTCCCATACCGTTTTCGACCGCCGCGAGCAGACCGTTGAGCTGTTCACCGGTAATCGCGCCCATGGTCCAGATCTGCACGACCAGGTCGATGCCGTTCATGAATTCGGCGTCGGCGTATGGCTCCAGGGAATCAGAAACTATCACCTCGAATCCCTGATCCCGCAGCCAGGGAACCAGCAGGTCGCGGTAGGCTTCCGGCTCGTGTCCTTCCCAACCGCCATGAGTGAACAGCACGCGGCCGGGTCCCTCCGCCCCAAATGCCGGCAAGGTGACGGTGGCAACGAAGAGAAATACCGCCACCCGGAACATCAGGGCAATGGAAGAATATGCTGCATTCACTGGCAGATTCCTTTAGTTCATAGCGTAATGGGTTCGAGGTTGAATCCGCCCGCCGAATCGCTCATTCCCGATGCTCTTCGAATCTTTGACGACGCTGACGAATAATGGACTACTACAAGCGGGAGAGGCAATGCTTAAGAGCTTGCCGACGGCCGCGCCGCTTTGTACTCTGCAACGCCGGGCGCCTTGATCGGATACCGAATCGACGAAGACCCGTGGCAACTTAACACAGGCCCGGTCGAACTCCATCCGGGCCGCACGCTCGAAGCGAAGCCCGCGATCGCGGCGAACCCTTCTTCCAGGCCCCCATCGTCGGCCAGGACAGCAACAGCGGCGACAATTAACGAAGCAAATCGTCCCGCCCCGTAGCTGGCCATTGGCATAGATTGGAATTCAGAATTGTTCGGGATCGCAGGACGTAAGGGTCCGCGAGGGGGAAGGAATAGGTGTCCCATCGTAGTATTTCCCTACGAAGAGCCGGCAGGATTCAATTCAGGCTGTAAACGATTTTCAGGGCTGCATCGATTTTTTCCAGATCGGCTTCCGCGAGTGTGCCCCGGATACGAACCAGCCTCTGGCGGAGGTCCACTGGCCGGGTTTGCAGACAGTCCGCGACTGAACGCTTGTTGCAGCCATTGGAAGCCGTCGGGAAAATCTCCTCGTTTGTGATGATGCGAGCCTTTTTGTGCTCCAGGCCGCAACCGGAATCACGGGTACGCGCGCATTGTATTGGTTATTCGTCACGATCACGCAGAGGCGTACCTTAACCGGTCTCGAACCCTCTGAACGGGTTGAGATCGACATCGACAACTATGCCCCTTGACGTGTAAAGCACAGATTCCGGTATACAAGCGCCAGGGCTGCCATCCCCGGCATTGGTTTTTCGATGGGTGTTCCCTGGCCGGCGAATCAGTCGCCCATCCAGCTTTCATGTCTCAGTCCGTCGACCTGGGAGAAATGCCGGACATTGTTCGTCACGAGCGTCGCATCGAGGGTGAGCGCGTGAGACGCGATCATCGCGTCGGTAAATCCTATGGGCCTGCCCCTGGCGAGGAGGGCGGTCTGGACGCGAGCGAAGGTGTCCGCTTGTTCGCCGCGCCAGTCGGCTATGGAGTCGATGCGTTCGCAGAAGCTGTCTATTCGCTTGTGAAACTTCGCTGATCCGGCCCGCTCGGCGCCGAAGCGCAGTTCCTGGTAGGTAATGACCGAAATGCACAGGTCATGGCCTTCCACCGATTTTTCATGCAGGACCGACAGCAGTGAACCCGCCTGTTCGCGCATGACATAACTGCAGATGTCCGTATCGAGCATGAAGATCATTCGAAACCGGTCCGGTCTGGGTCCATAGCGAAGATATCCGGCCGGTTTTTCATGAGATTTTCACCGACTGGGTCGGAGTCGTCATTGAGTGATAACCAACTCTTCCGCACAGGTTCCAAAATGAGCTTGTCGCCTTCCCGGCTTACCGTCAGCTCTTTAACGCCATCGAACGAAAACGCCTTCGGAATGCGCACCGCCTGACTGCGGCCGTTCATGAATAGTTTCGCGGTCTGGGACATTTGCGATCTCAAGTGGTATATGACAAGCATATACCATCATTCGACTTGTCACAATCCCGGCCGAATCCAAAGCAAATCCAAAGGACACCCACCCCGCAAATCCAAAGGACACCCACCCCGAACCCAAGGGACACCCACCCCGAACCCAAGGGACACCCACCCCAAAATTTCCCTGGATCTGGCATTCCAGAGAGTCTTGACCATACCTGCCTGCAAGGACCCGAAAGGCCTGCAGGCAGAGCATGACCCGGCCCCGCTCACAAATCGTCTCGCTGGCGGAGACACCCTGCTACCATTGCATTTCCAGGTTTGTCCGGCGGGCCTTCCCCTGTGGCGAAGACCGGTATTCCGGCAATAATTTCGATCACCGCAAGCCCTGGCTGGCGGACCGGTTGGCGCTGCTCGGCGAGATTCTTGCTATCGATATCGCCGCCTACGCGGTCATGAGCAGTCATCGCCATTTGGTTTTGCACTTTGACAAGTCTCGTGCTCGAACCTGGGGCCGGGATGAAGTCATCCACCGCTGGGTGTGTCTGTACAAGGGCGATCCGCTGGTGCATTGCTATTTGCGCGGGGAACCCAATCGCCTCGCCCGCGGTCGGGAATTCACGGTTCAACAAGACCCGGCGCTTGTTGCCGGCTTGCCTTATCCCGTACACTGCGGCACGTGATGATTTCCGAATCGGAAGCGCTGCAACTCGCGGAAAGCCGCGACACCCCCGCACTGGCCGCCAGGGCGCGAAAAATTCGCGAACGGAACCATGCCGGGATCGTTACCTATTCGCGCAAGGTCTTCATCCCCCTGACCCATCTCTGCCGCGACGTCTGCCACTATTGCACCTTCGCCACCGTGCCGCGCAAGGTGAAAGCGCCCTATCTGAGCGTGGACGACGTTCTGGCGATTTGCGAACAAGGCGTCGAACTCGGTTGCCAGGAGGCGCTATTCACTTTGGGCGAAAAACCCGAATTGCGCTATAAGGCCGCGCGGGAAGCCCTGGCGGAACTGGGCTTCGAAAGCACCGTGCACTATCTGGCTGAAGTAGCCGGCATCGTGCTCAAGAAGACCGGCCTGCTACCCCATATCAACGCCGGCAACATGACCGAACAGGAAATCGCCATGCTGCGGCCCGTCAGCGCTTCCATGGGCATCATGCTTGAATCCGCCTCGCCGCGCCTGTGCGAACCTGGCATGCCGCATTACGGTTCTCCCGACAAGATACCCGCGGTGCGCCTCGAAACCATGGAACTCGCCGGGCAGGCGGCTGTACCGTTCACGACTGGCATCCTGATCGGCATCGGCGAGACCCGCCGCGAACGCATCGAATCGCTGCTGGCGATTAGAGCGGTGCACGAGCGCCATGGCCATATCCAGGAAGTCATAATTCAGAACTTTCGCGCCAAACCCGACACCAGGATGGCCCGGGCGCCCGAACCCGATCTCGAAGAACTTATCTGGACCATCGCCGTGGCGCGCCTGATCTTCGGACCCGAAATGAGTATCCAGGCGCCGCCGAATCTCAGTCCCGGCGCACTCGGGCAACTTATCGCCGCCGGCATCAACGACTGGGGCGGCGTGTCGCCGCTAACGCCGGATCATGTCAATCCGGAGGCGCCCTGGCCGCATCTCGACGAACTCGCCGTGCAGACCCGGAGCGCCGGCGCTTTTCTTGAGCAGCGCCTCACGATCTATCCCGAATACCTGCGCCGCCCCGAAATCTGGCTCGACGAGAACGTGCGGCCCGCGGTTCTCAGACACGCCGAAGCGGATGGATTCGCCAAGCGCGACCATTGGTCTTCCGGGTATCCCGGCAACGTGCCCGAACTGGAACCTGCCCTGTTGAACGAGCGGCCGAAACCCGATGCGGTTGCCGCGGAAATCCGCGAAATCGTCGAACACTGCGTCGAAGGCCGGGAACCGACCAGGCAGCAGGTCGCCCGCCTGTTCCGCGCGCGCGGCCCCGACTTCTCTCACGTCATGCAAAGCGCCGACGTATTGCGGGAGGAAGTCGCGGGAGACGACGTCAGTTATGTCGTTAACCGCAATATCAATTACACCAATGTGTGCTATTTCCGCTGCCAGTTCTGCGCCTTTTCCAAGGGCAAGATGAGTGAAAACCTGCGCGGCCGCCCTTATGACATTTCCGCGCGGGAACTCGCGCGCCGCGCGCGGGAAGCCTGGCTGCGGGGCGCGAGCGAAGTCTGCATGCAAGGCGGCATTCATCCGGATTACACCGGGCATACTTATCTCGACATTCTGAAAACCGTGCGCGCTGCGGCGCCTCACATCCATATCCACGCATTTTCGCCGCTGGAAGTCTGGCAAGGCGCCGAAACGCTGGGCATCGAACTGAAAGATTTTCTCCGGGAACTGAAGTCGGCGGGCCTCGGCACTTTACCCGGCACCGCCGCGGAGATCCTGCACGACGATGTCAGGCGAATCATCTGCGCCGACAAGATCAATACCGGGCAATGGCTGGAGGTAATGGACACGGCCCATGAGATTGGCCTGCGCAGCACCGCCACCATTATGTTCGGACATGTCGATACGCCGGAACATTGGGCCGCGCATCTGCTGGCAGTCCGCGAACTGCAACAGCGCACCGGCGGTTTTACCGAGTTCGTGCCCCTGCCCTATGTCGCCCAGGAAGCGCCGATGTATCTCAAGGGCCGCTCCCGCGCTGGACCGAGTTTCCGCGAAGCCCTGCTCATGCATGCCGTGCCGCGGCTGGTTCTAAACGGGCTTATCGCCAACATTCAGGCATCCTGGGTCAAAATGGGCCGCGAAGGCGTATTGTTGGCCCTGGCGGCCGGCGCCAATGATCTCGGCGGCAGCTTGATGAACGAAAGCATCACTCGCGCGGCCGGGGCCGAACACGGTCAGGAATGGCCGCCATCGGCAATCGAGAGCGCCATCCGGGAAACAGGCCGGAAGCCTCGCATGCGCACAACTTTGTACGCGGACGCCGAGCCGGAACAGGCGCGCCGGGCATTCGCCGCACCCGAACTGCAAGCCGTTACGCTCGACCCCGCGGGCCGCAAGCAGCGCATCAAGAGTCTGGACGCCGTAGCCGGAGCAGCATGACAGGGACATGAGAATAGCCGTTACAGGAGCGAACAGCAGCGTCGGCCTGCGTCTGCTGGAGCAGGCGGCCGATGCCGGCATATCCGTCAATGCCGGCGTGCGCTCGGAAAGCGCCTTGCAGCGCCTGCCATCCCACCCACTGATTTCGCCGCGGATCGTTTCCTACCGGGACCCGGCAAGTCTGGACGCCCTACTGCAAGATTGCGACAGCGTAGTCCATCTGGCCGGAATTCTGATTCCAGGACGGAATACCAGCTATCGGGAAGCCAACGTGGAGGCTGCCGCCAGTGTGACGGAAAGCGCCCGGCGCCTCGCCCTGCGGTCGCTGGTTTTCATCAGTGTGCTGGGCGCCTCGCCGGACAGCGCCAATCCGTATTTCCGCTCCAAGGGCGAAGCCGAACAAATCGTGGCCGGCGCGAGCCCAGCCGCGGTCATTATCCGCACGCCCATATTGCTCGGCCCCGGCAGCGCCGGCTCGGCCGCTTTGCTCGCCAGCGTGAATCGAGGCAAGGCAAGTCTGCTTGGTGGCGGCAACTATGTGTTGCAGCCGCTCGATGTGGACGATCTATGCGCGGCCATGGTTTCCGCCTGCCACCGGCCCGCTCCCGGCACCTATGAACTGGCCGGGCCGGAACGAATTTCCTATCGGGATCTGGTGCGGCGTACCGCGGAAACGCTTGACCGGCCAGTGCGGTTCCACGCCGTGCCCATCTGGCTTGCCCGGCTTGGCGCGGGCATTGGCAGCCGCTTGCGCGGCGGCGGCATCACCCCGGCAGTGATCGATGTGATTACGGCGGACGAGGCCGTAAGCGCTAATGCCGATGTGGCGCTTGGCATAGAATTGACGCCTTTGCGCGAAACCCTGGCAAAGCTTCCGGAGGCCCAGCCGACATGACGGAATCCCAGCAATCCAGAACCGGCGGCCGTATCGGACGCATCGTCTTCCTGCTCATTACCATTGGCTGTTTCACTTATCTGTATTTCCGTCTGGCCGGCGCCGCGGCGCGGGAAGGACTTTCGCTGGCTGACTACATGGCCGGCGTCTTCGCCAATGTGAGTTGGGGCGCCTGGCTGTTGCTGATGGTGGCCTACTCGCTGTTCTATTTCGCCATCGACACCCTGGTGGTGTCGCGGGCGCTGAACTGGTTCACCGGCAAGATCAACTACCGGGACATTCTCCCGGTCCGGGCCAGCGCCTATATCATCTCTATTTTCAACGAACAGATCGGCAAGGGCGCCATGGCCTACTATCTGAATCGGCGCCACCAGGTGCCCGGCTGGGAAGTGGGCTCGGTGATGCTGTTTATCATGTTCTGCGAGCTCTTCTACCTGTTGATCTGGGCCACTATCGGTTACGGTTTCGGCAGCGAAGGACTGCCTGACGTTTTCAGCTTGATCCCGTACATCGCCGTTTTCGGCGGCTTGTTCTGGCTGCTGTGGCTGGCGTATTTCAAGGGTTCGCTACTGCCCGGTCTCAAACTGCGCGAACGCCGCGTTCTGCATGCGTTCAAGCTGGCCGGCGCCCGGCACTATCTGTATTTTTTCCTGCTGCGATCCCCCGCCTTGCTGGGGGCGGCAGTGGTGTATACCGTGGCGTTGAACCTGTTCGGCGTCGATGCCTCCTTTATGATGCTGCTGCCCTATTTGCCGGTGATCTTTTTCGCGGCCACCGTGCCAACGCCCATGCGCGCCGCGGCCATTACTTTCTGGGTCATCCTGTTTCCCGAAAACGAAGGGCAAATGGCGGCGTTCGGACTGGTGCAACACAATTTCTTCATTTTGTTCAACGCGGTCATAGGCCTGGTTTTCTGGCGCAAGGCGCAACACGACCTGTTCGATTGAATATGGCCAACCTGCTGACGAGCCTGCGGCTGCTGCTCGCATTCCCGGCGGCAGCGGCGATCGCCGTGGAGGACCTGCTGCCGCCGGCTGCGCTGGCCTGCATCCTGCTGGCGGCTATCGCCAGCGATTACCTGGACGGCAGGGTTGCGCGGGCGCGCGGCACGGCGTCGGTAAGCGGGCAGTTGTTCGACCATGCAACCGACTGCCTGTTCGTGACGGCTGGTCTGGCCGGCGCGGCCGTGGCGGGACTCGCGCCCTGGCTGCTGCCGCCGCTGGTCGCTGGCGCCTTCCTGCAGTATGTGCTCGATTCGCATTACATGCATCGGCGAAAGTCCTTGCGCATGAGCTTTCTCGGCCGCTGGAACGGGATTCTGTATTTCGTTCCGCTGGCGCTAATCGCCGCCGGGCGGCTTTTCGACGCTGGCGCCTTCCAGAATCTGCTTTACCAGGGCGCGACCATGCTCAGTTGGTTGCTTGTTCTGAGCACTGTCGCTTCAATAGTCGATCGTGTCCTCGCCCCGCGCGCTCAGTGACAACCAGTCGTCATTCCGCGCGCAGTCGCGGATTCCATCCTTTTCGACCAGCAGATTCTGCGACAAAATGGCAGGACTGCCATTTTGGACGGCGTGTAACGCCGCCCCGCAGGGGCCAGGGGCGTGGATGCCCCTGGTCACTTCGCTTCGCTCGCGCAGAATGACAGATGGGATATACTGCCCGTTTCCGGGATGTTTGCAGGAGACCGCAGTGGCGCGACCGAAACTCCTCGCCGCAACGTGCCTGCTGCTCTGGGCGGTCGCCGCGCAAGTCCAGGCCCAGGTCGGTCAGACCCTGGTGCCGATCGATCCTGCCCTGCGTGAAACATTCAACACCGTACAGAGCGATCCGCGAGTCGTTGAAGCGCTCGAAAAACTGCAACTGCGCGAGCCCGCCACGGTCGAAGAACAGATCCGCATGACCGAGATTCCGGCGCCTCCTTTCATGGAAGACGAACGCGCCGCTTATTACCTGCAACAATTGCGCTCGCGCGGTCTCGCCGACGCCTACATCGACAGCGAAGGCAATGCGATCGGTATCCGCCGCGGATCCGGCAACGGTCCGACCTTGCTGATCGCGGCGCATCTCGATACGGTATTTCCGCCTGAAGTGGACACCACCGTGGAGTTTCGGGACGGTAGATATTACGCGCCGGGCATCGGCGACGACACTCGCGGTCTGGCGGTGCTGCTGGCGGTGATCGAGGTACTTGAGGAAAGCGGCATCGAAACCGGCGCCGACATCATGTTCGCGGGCAATGTCGGCGAGGAAGGCCGCGGCGATCTGCGCGGCGTCAAGGCGATCTTCCGCGATCACCCCGAAATCGACGGATTCATTTCCGTCGACGGCGTGCGTATGACGCGCATTACCATCGGCGGCACCGGCTCGCGCCGTTTCGAGTTCCGCTTCAGCGGCCCCGGCGGCCATTCCTTCGGCTCGTTCGGCCTCGCCAGCGCCATTCACGCCATGGGCCGGGCCATCGCCGGCATTGCCGAATTGCGAACCCCAAGTTATCCCAAGACCACATTTACCGTCGGCACCGTCGATGGCGGTACCTCCGTCAATTCCATCGCCGCGGACGCGGTGTTCGCTCTCGACATGCGCTCGAACAGCCCCGAGGAACTCGCCACACTCGAAGCCCAGGCAAAGGATGCGGCGCTGGCCGCGGTAGCCGAGGAAAACGCACGCTGGAACAACGGCGAAATTTCTGTGGAATTCGTACTGATCGGCGACCGCCCCACCGGAATGACGCCGGTGAGCAGCCCAATAGTGCAATCGGCGGCGCTGGCATTTGAAGCTAACGCCATTGCCTTGCAGGAACTCGGCATTTCAAGCACCGATTCGAACGTGCCCATGTCTCTCGGCATACCCGCCATCACCATCGCCGGCGGCGGCGACGGCGGCGGCGCCCATTCACCGGGAGAATGGTTCGCGCCGGAAAACTCCCACCTCGGCCCCCAGACCGCACTCCTGACCATCCTCGCCCTGGCAGGCATCGAAGGCTCAAGCGAGCCGCTGTTACAGGAGCGCAGCACAACCGAAAGCGAATAGCCAAATATGCCGGGATTTTCACTGCGGGGTGGGGCCCGGTCGGCGCAGCCGACAAGAAGCGCGGCTTCTTGAGGACCGAACGGCTCGCCAAGGATGGCGAGACTGGGGTCAATCGAAGTCAGCAGAGCCGCGCCAGGGACGGCATGCACAACCCTCCGGAATCCCCGAAAAGATTCTGCGACTCCGCTTCGCTATGCGCAGAATGACAGCAAGCGACCGGAGCCCGGGGATGATTAAAACGTTCAGTTGCCGCCCTCCGCGTCCGGCTGCCGCCGCAGATGGCCGTACAGCAACTCCTCGGTGAATTCGACGCATTTGAATTCGAGCAACTGCATGCCTTCGTCCAAGCGGCGGTAAAGCGGAAAGCGGATGGTCCAGGGCTCCGTATAAACGGCGGGGTCTTCCATGGTCGCCTCGTACAACAGCGCGTCGCGGCTCAAATGCGACCAGCGTTCGGTTACCCTGAGACCCTCGGTGTGGTGATTGCCGGCATGATCGAACCAGGTGTCGGGCACCTGATCGGTTACTTCGACGACCATGGTATCGCCTTCGAAACGGACGAGATTATGTCCCATCCAGGTATAGATCGGCGCTGCGAAGTCCGGTTGATCGACATAGCCGATGCGGCTGGCGCTGGCGAATTCGTAAGCGAAAACCACGTGATCGGGAGCTTGAATGATCTGAAACGGAAACGGCAGATAATTGGATCTGGGTATCCCCGGCATATAGCATTTGACGACGGGATCCAGCGCCAGCCAGTCCGCCTTGTTGGCTTGCTGCCGAGCGCGCGCTTCGGGGGTATAGGGAATTTCGCCGCCGGCAACGACGCCGAGTCCCGCGGGAATGGCGCCGATCGCGCCGGTTTCCGGCAGCGGGCCGAAATCCGCGGCATGGGGTTCGATATCGTAATGCGCCGAGCCAATGGCCTGCCAGATACCATTGAAATCGGGACGGCCGTCGGCCGTTCGAGGTATGTCGTTATTTTCCGCGGCCTGGATAGTGAAAGTCATGGTCAGGCAGGCGATCAGGGCGCCGGTCAGGCAAATGATGCGATGCGGGCGAGTGAAGATCATGCGAATCTCCCATGCTGATTTGCGGCCGGAAAAATTCTAGCACAGTCATTTCGCGGCGGCGCGATACTGTTCAAGCGCGATCAATAGCACCTGCACCGCGGTCATGTGGCCCGCGAGCGTCTGCGCGCCGAAAACCCGGGAATTCGGCGCCGGCACCTGGACATGACAGCACCCGGCCAGCGGAAAGGCCGCGGCTTCGGCTACGACAAGAATTGGAACCTTGCGCGAGCGGGCCTGGTCAAGGATAGCGACTGGCAACTTGTCGCCGGGCAACTTGATAACGATCAGCAGATCGTCCGGGCCAAATCTGGAAATTTCGTTTTCCCTGGCGGCGCCATCAGCGCCGAAAATGCTGCAGTCGCGGCCTTGTTCGGCCAGCCCATGCGCCAACAGGGCGGCAACCGGGAAGGCATCGCCGAGGCCGCAGATGCGTATTGCGCCGGCTTGATCGAGCAATTCGACCGCGCGATGCAATATTTGGCGCTTGAGGGCGGTCTTTAGTCCATTAATAGACCTTGTGGACGCCCGTGAAATCACCTCGAGAATATCGGAAATTTCATCTCTTGCCGCGATCCCGGCGGACTTGGCGCGATCTGATGATGGAGAGTCCATTCGGTCTTTATTCCTGTTCAAAGACTTCCCGCGATCCAATGCGAAATGTAACATTTATTCAATTCAACTTGAATATATTAAACATATGTTTTTTCACTCGGCGCGGATTGAAATTTCCCCTCAATACTGTCAACATCCTGCCGCGCCATCCTCGTCATTGCTGATTTCTTTCGGCGAAATGAAACAAAAGCTTCCGCCCAAGAATTTCGACTGGCTTCAGGGCGAAATTCAGCGCCGGTTCGAATCTCTGAGTCCACATCTGCGACGCATTGCGGAATATGCATTGGCGGATCCAAACCGCTTCGCCTTGCAGACGGTCGCCAAGTCCGCCAGGGAAAGTGGCGTGCAGCCTTCCACGCTGGTCCGGTTCGCCAAGCTGTTCGGATACACGGGATATACCGATATGCAGCAGGTTTTCCGGTTGCGGCTGACCGAAGTCGCTGACTCCTTCCGCCACCAGGTCAGCGAACACCGGGATGCGCTGGAAATGCTTAACGCCAGCGACCCGGCGACAGTTCTCAATGCGTTGTCCGATGCATCCGTATTAGCCGTCAATCAGCTCAAATACGACCTCCAGGCTGCCGATCTGCGGCAAGCCGTGCAAATGCTGGAACAGGCGCGCTCCATTCACGTGCTTGGTCAGCGCCAGGCGTTTCCGGTTGCCGCCTGCCTGTCTATTGGCCTGCTCAAACTTGGCTGCCGCTGCCATCTGCTCGATACCGCCGCGGGAATGTTGCCGCATCAGATCGCCAGTTTGACCTCGGAAGATCTGCTGGTAGTCGTCGGCCTGGCGGATTTTTCGCGCACGGTGCTGGCAACGGTGCCCGAAGCCCGAGAGCGCGAAGTGCCTGTGTTGTCCATCAGCAATAGCCAGACCAACCCGCTGGCGCGCAATTCCAGTCTGAATCTTCTGGTGCGCGATCCGAAACTGCACCACTTCGAACCGCTTGCTCCCTACGTCGTGCTGGCGCAAACCCTGGTCATCGCGCTGGCCAGAGCGCGCAAAGCAAAAGGAGAAGCCAAAGCAGCGGGCGGCGCCTGACCGGCTTTCCCGCGCTCGGGTTTCAAACGGATCTGATCATGCAACTAAGTCGAGAATATTCCTTAAGCGCTTTCCGCATCCGCATCAACTGGATCATCCTGGCGGCGGTGCTGATGAGCATCGCCGGACTGCTGCGGCTGAGCTGGTGGCAACTCGAGCGCGCCGGCGAAAAAGTCGAGGCGCAGCGGCAACTGGAGGCGCGACTGTCGCAGACGGCGCCGCTGCTCGAGGAAATACCCCGCGGGCACCTGCATCCGGCCAATCCGGAATTGCCGAACCGCCATGTAAGCTTGATCGGACAATACGAAAACGAACGCGGCGTCCTGGTGCTGGCCGAATTTTTCGACGGTCAGATCGGCTATGGCGTGGTCACGCCGTTTCGGCTTGCGGCTACCGGTCAGCTTGTGCTGGTCGAACGCGGCTGGATCAGCGGTATCGGCGTCGATGCCGAAAACCTGGATCTGCGCGAGGTGGAAGGACCTCTGACGACCAGCGCCCAGATATTCGTGCCGCCGGCCGACGCTCGGATTCTGCGCAGCGAAATCGATCCGGAATCCTGGCCATTGCGCGTGCGAAGTCTTGAGCTCAATGTGCTGAGCGGCGTCTTCGGCGAAGAATTATTCCCCTTCAGCGTCCGCCTCACCGAAGGGCAGCCCGGCGCGCTGGTGCGGCACTGGCCAGCGGTGAGCGCCGACAGCGCGGGCTATACGCAAAATCTATCGTATGCGCTGCAATGGTTCGCGGCCGCCTTGACCGTACTGATGATCGGCCTGCTTGCCAGCTCCAACCTCTGGTCCCTGCTGCGCGACTCGAACTGACGTCACCAGCCATTCGCCCGGGGCCGGAATTGATTGTGCGCATACTGCAATAATCTGTTACATCTCTACCCGCGCGGCGTTCAACAAGCCTGTGTTCCATGCTAACCTTGTCACTAGATTCATCGCTTTATGGAGGCGATGGCAGAACGTGGCAATAAACGTGGCAATAAACGTGGCAATAAACGTGGCAATAGAGGAGAAACCGCTCATGCGAATTTTGTTCGGAAAAGTGCTTACCCTGGCCGCATTCGCGCTGACCGCGACTAGCGCTGCCGCGCAGTCGGACGAAGTTACCTTCCACAAGGATATCGAACCCATCCTGCAACGCAGTTGCCAGAACTGCCACCGAATCGGCGGCGCCGGCCCCATGCCACTGGTGACTTATGAACAAGTAGCGCCGTTCGCGGGATTGATCGAATACAAGACCGGCCTGCGCGACCGCGCCGGCGCCATGCCGCCCTGGTATGTCGAAAAAAACATCGGCATCCAGGAATTCAAGGACGATCCCTCCTTGAGCGATGCGGAAATCGCGGCCATCTCGGCCTGGGCCCGCGGCGGCGCCACGCAAGGCGACCCTGCTGACGCGCCCGAACCATTGGAGTTCGATGACAGCGTCAAGTGGGGCGCCGGCGAACCCGATCTGATCGTGCGCATGGCGGATGTCACCAAGCTGGCCGGTACTCCGGACTGGTGGGGCGAAATCGAATCCGCGCCGACCGGTTTGACCGAGGATCGTTACGTGAAATCGGTGGAAATTGTCGAGGTCAACGACGTCAACAACCAGGTCGGCACCGGTCGTGAAACCGTCGGCGGCCGTTACATTTTCCACCACATGATCTGGGGCACCGCGAAGTTCGACGAGAACGGCGAACGCCTGCCCGGCCCGTCTATTCCATGGCCGGTGCACGAAGTAGGCCGCAACGCCGATATATTCGACGAAGATGCGGGCCGCCTGCTCCAGGCCGGTTCCTGGGTAGTTTCCGATTCCGTGCATCTGCACTCCAACGGCCGTGATACTACCGGTCATATGGAAATCGGCTTCCGCTTCCACGACAGGGATTACCAGCCCAAGTATCAAAACACCTTTATCGGTCTCGGCAATGGCGTGGACATCAGCATCGCCGGCAACGAGAAAGATCAGGAACTGCATGCCTATACGGTGCTGAATCAGCACACCAAAATCATCACCTTCGAGCCGCATTTGCACGCTCCCGGCGAGCGCATGTGTCTGGAAGCGATCTGGGGCTATACCGTGGAAACCCTGTCCTGCGTCGGCTACGACCATAACTGGGTGCGCGGTTATCCGTATGCGGACCACGCCGCCCCGCTGCTGCCCAAGGGCACCATCCTGCATATCGTCGGTTACATGAATAACACGGAAACCAACCCGAATGTTCCCGATCCGCGCAACTGGCAGGGTTCGGGCAACCGTTCGGTAACCAACATGTTCATCGATCTGGGCATTCGGGTAACCATGACCGACGACCAGTTCTTCGAAGCCATGGAAGAGCGCCGTCAGGTGCTTGACCTCGGTCCGAATGATCACGTCATCGGCTGCCCCCTGTGTCTGGCGCCGCTGGTTGCGCCTGTCAGCGATGAAGCCGAGGACGATATAGCGGCTCCCTGACCCGGACAGCCATGAGATTGCCATCCGTTGCACGGCCAGGCAGTATTTTCTGCCTGGCCGTTTTATTGATGATTTTCTTTGGCGCCGCCGGCCAGGCACAGCCCGATTACCAGTACGGGAGTCATATCGAGCCCGCCTTTGAAGGCTGGCGTCCCAATGACGATGGCTCTTTCAGCTTCATGTTCGGTTACATGAACGAAAACTGGGCTGAAACGCCCGATATCCCCGTCGGCGAAAACAATTTCTTCGAGCCCGGAGATGCGGACCGCGGTCAGCCGACCCATTTCCTGCCGCGGCGCAACCGTTGGACCTTTGAAGTCATCGTGTCCGCCGACTGGGGCGATCGCGAGCTCGTGTGGACGATCAGCCACAATGGCGCAACCCGGTCGGCCTACGCCTCCTTGCGCGAGGATTACCTGGTCGACAACATGGTGATCGCTTCGGAAACCGGCTCTCTCGGCGCGGGCACCAGCAGTCCGGAATCGCGCGCCAATATGCCACCGGTGGTGGAAGTGTCAGGCGACGAGATTCGTCAGGCGCGAGTGGGCGAGCCGATTTTCATTTCCACTCGGGTTACGGATGACGGCTTGCCCGTGCGCAGACGGGATTCCACGGTGACCAGCGAAGCAGCGATTGAGCGGATGTTGCGCCGGCCCAGCCGCGTCACCGTGGGTAAGGTGAACGGCCTGTTTCTGTCGTGGAACAAGTATCGCGGTCCGAGCGGCGGCAGGGTAACGATCGATCCGCCATTGCCGAAGCCCTGGGAAGACACTCGCGCATCGGCCAATTCGCCCTGGGGTCCGCTATGGCTGCCGCCCCCGATTCCCGAGGACGGAATCTATGAAGTAATCGCGGCCTTCAGCATGCCCGGAACCTATGTCCTCTGGGCCAGGGCCGATGACGGCGGCCTGTACCACGATCAGTACCTCACCGTAAACGTCACTGAATAGTATTCCGCGCTGCCGCGGCCGTTCGCCAAATGCGATCGCCGACGGCGGCTAGCAAGGCTCTTCTTGGTCGAGGTCGATGGTAAACGGCGGATCGAATCGGGGCGGGTCCCGGTCGATGATGATACGAGTGGGAGGCGGCGCCACGTAGCGCGTATCCGGATCTGTACCCGCGCGCTGCCGCAGGAATAATTCCTCGACTTCCCGGATGATTGAAGGCGCCTCCGCGCCGATTCCGAAGGCGAAGCTGAAACTGCCCCGAATCAGTTGCTCGCGCGGCGAAAGAACTGCCCAGTCGGCCGTATAATACACAGCCGGCGGAAGTTCCGGCAATTTCCAGATATAACTGCGCCGGGGATTGGGGCTGTAGCGAAAATTGATTTCGACCCATTGGCGATTTTCATCGCGCAAAGTGAGTTTAACCAAGCGCATATTATCGGGAAATACCAATTCCAGCTCGTCGGGGGCCATGGCAAGTACAGCGTCATCGGCGGGAGAGGTGGCGGTAGCGGCGACGATGCCGCCTTCGTCACGCCCGGGGTAGGAAACCGGATTCACCTGGGCGATCGCGGCGTTCGTTGCCAGCAGCGCAGCCGCGGCAAATAGTGTGTCGCGAAATCCGCGGCAATAGCCGAAATTCATCATGACAAGGCTTTGAAAACATGACTGAATTGAAACCCGCCGGTCCCTCCGCTGGGCCGTTGAAAGGATAGCATTACGCACTGGCAAAGGGAAAACGAAGCATCATGAACAGCGATTTGGCAGCCATCCTCGGCGCCTTGCGCGACAATCCTGAAAATCGCGCCTGCATTTCGGAACACTGGTCCCAGGGCCGCTCGGTATATGGCGGAATCGGCGCCGCGCTGGCGGTCACGGCGATGCGCAAGGAAGTGGCGGCGGAACGCTCGTTGCGCTCACTGATGATCTCTTTCGTCGGGCCATTGCTGCCCGGGGAATCCCAGGTCCGCACTCAGACGCCGCGGCAGGGCGGAAACGTCACCCAGGCGGCAGCGGAGGTGGTGCAGGACGGTCAGATCTGCCTGCAGGCGCTGGCGGCCTTCGGCAAGCCGCGGCAAGGCCTGTCGGTAGCGGTCGATCACGGCTTTAAGCCCGGTCGGCCCGCGCCTGACGTTCCATTGCGAGAGCAGGACCCGAAGCGGATGCCGGGATTTCTCAGGTATTTCGACGGGCATTGGATGGAAGGCGGAACACCTTACTCTGGAGACGCGAAAAATCAGATCACGATTTGGGCGGCGCACCGCACCGATTTGACAGCTTTTCCTGACGAAGCCATCGTAGCCATAGCCGATATCCCGCCGCCGGTTCTTCTCAATCGCTTTACCGATACCCGGGCGCCTTCCAGTTCGCTGTCCTGGTCACTGGAATTCGTGACGCCGCCGGAACAAATCAACGGCCGCTGGTTCCAGTTGCGCTTCGATCTCGAATGGGCGGCGCATGGCTACACCCAGCAGTCGGGCAAGATTTTTACCGAGGAAGGCAAATTGGCGGCGCTTTCCAGGCAGACCATGGTTTACTTTCAGCCGCGGGAGAGGTCCGGTCGGCAAAGCTGACGAAGGGCAGCTTCGCGGACCGAATGACCTGCCAAGGGTGAAGACAAGCGATTACGAAACCTCAGTTTCGTGCGCGGTCTGAACGACGCCGAGCTGTGTCTGGGTGAAACTCGGTCGGCGTAGCCGACGAAAAGCACAGCTTTGCGAGAGTCGAACGACCCGGCAAAGAGGTCGGGGCTGGAAGCTGGACCGGCAAACCTGGCGGGCGGGCAAAGCCTCGAGCGCCACGCCAGGGACGGCATGCAGCCATCTTGAGGGATGCACGACATCAATTCAGCTTGCAGCGCCAGGACTGTCGATACCGGCATGCTTTCCGGTAAAATCGCCCCATGCTTCGCATTATTCTGTTCAGTGTGCTACTCGCCGCTCCCGCGGCTCCGGCGCTCGCTCAGCATAGCCACGGCGTACTAACGCCCGGCGTTACCTTTCCACCCGACGATTCGGTCCTGTCCGATCCGCCGCGCATGGTTACCATGAGCTTTCGGGTCGATGTGCGCTTGCTGAAGCTGGCGCTGTACACCTCGAATGAGGAATGGATAAATATCGGCTTCATCTACGATCCGGAACGCGTGGGTCAAAGTTTCGTTTATCCGATTCCCTTTGAACTGCCGCCCGCGGACTATTACATCGCCCGTTGGTCGGTAACCGACGATCAGCGCCAGCGGCTGCTCAACGGCGAATTCAAGTTCGCTTTCGGCGACGGCGCCATCCCGCCTTCGGAATTCATCGATAATCTGGTCAGCGAACTCGAAGAAGCGCTGCCCGACACCGGCGCCTATCGCATCGGCATCGATCGGCAATAGCAGACCTATTTGAAAGTAAAGCCCTGCTCCGCGAGAAAGGCGCGCATATGGGGGCGTGATTTCTCCGACAGCAGCACCGAGACCTGTTCCGACCAGCTTATGCCGTGACCACCCCCGGTGCGGGTAGCATAATATTCGCGCACGGCGACATCGTAGGCTTCGATCGCCTCCCTGTCGCTGTCCTCGTTGTAGCGGTCCTGTTTCAAAATCACTGAAATCGGCAGGCGCGGCTTCACTTCCGGATCTTGCGCCGGATAGCCGATACAGAGGCCAAAGACCGGATATACCCCCTTAGGCAATTCGAGCAGTTCACTTACCGGTCCCGGGTTGTTGCGGATGCCGCCGATATAGCAGATGCCCAGACCCTGGGATTCGGCCGCACAGACCATGCTTTGAGCCATCAGCGCCACATCGACCGTTGCGATGATGAAATGTTCGGTAAAATCGCCTTCGAAAGGCTTGCCGTATTCCCGGCACCAGTTGCCGGCCCTCTTCAGATCGGCGCAAAAGACCATGAACTCGGCGGCGCTCGCGACATAGGGCTGATTCCCCGCCAGTCGCGCAATCTTCTCGCGCTTGGCGCGATCGGTTACGCGAACGATTGTGGCCCCTTGCAGAAAACTCGAAGTCGCCGCGCCCTGCCCGGCGCTCACCAGTTCCTCGAACAATTCCGGCGCAATCGGCTGATCGGTGAACTTGCGAATTGAACGATGCGATTTCAGCAATTCGACAACCGAGTTCATAACTTGTTTCCTCTCCTTTGCGGATTGCGCAATTTACCGTATTTTATGAACAATTCCATCCATGGAATTGCTCATTGACGCAAAACAAGAGCGTGGTATTGTTTTACTCTCGAACACAACGGCGTGCGCCGCGGTGTTCGGCGGTACATCCAGGCGCCACGCGGAAGCTCTGATGAATCAGAGCTTCCCTGATGAAGCTTGAGAACAAAAAAAGGGGCCGACCTGTTGAACAGGACGGCCCCAAAGTGGGACACTGCAGATGACAACCAGGACAAGGAGGGGATGGATCAGGGAAGATCCAAAAACCTGGATTGCCACATCCCGCGAGAATTGCGCGATAGTCCGAAGGATTGGGTTAAGACGGACTATCGCATCAGGAGAAGCATCTCCCTACCTTCGCGCAGGACAGTAATCCCAACAAGGTCGCTGGCTTCCTCAATCAATTGATTGAAACCCGCCAAAGTCTCCACCGTTTGCCGATTGACGGCGACGATGATATCTCTGGCGCGCAAGCCGGCGGACCATGCTCTGCTGCCTTCCTGCACTGCTATTACTTCAACGCCGGTAGATCCGGAAATGTTACTTTCCGCGCCGCGCTCTACCTCGCGTAGCATCGCTCCACGGAAACCCGCGCTTTGCGGCGAGCGGGCATCGCTGGTGGCGGCGCTGCCGTCAGAGGCGCCGATCTTTGCCTCGAGTTCAATGCGCCGGCCATCCCGATACAAGGCCAGTTCTACCTCGTCTCCCTGGAGTAACAGCCCAACCATGTTGCGCAACTCCCGGGAATTACCGACCGCCTCGCCATTGAGTTCGACGATGACATCGGATACCTCGACGCCAGCGGCTTCGGCGCCGCTATCCGGGGAAACCGCCATCACCACGGCGCCGGAATCGATCTCAAGGTTCAGCGCCGCGGTGACCTCGGGCGTTACGTCGACGATGGAAACGCCAAGCAGACCCCGTTTGAACTCGCCGTCGCGCTCAAGATGCCCTATAACCGCCTGCACCATATCCACGGGTACGGCGAAACCGATGCCGTTATTGCCGCCACCGCTGCCGCTGATAATTGCCGTGTTGATACCAACCAGATTGCCTTCGAGATCAACCAGCGCGCCGCCGGAATTGCCAACGTTGATGGCGGCGTCAGTCTGGATGAAATCTTCGTAATTGTTGCGATTGAGCCCCGACCGGCCCAGCGCGCTGACGATGCCGGACGTCGCGGTCTGGCCGATGCCGAAGGGATTGCCCAGGGCAACGACGAAATCGCCAACTCGCACGGTATCGATGTTGGCGAATGCGATTTGGACCAGTTCATCGAGCTCGATGCGCAACAGCGCGAGATCGGTATAGGCGTCGCTGCCAAGCAATTCGGCCTCGGCGCTGCGGCCGTCGCTTAGCCGCACGACGATGGAACTGGCGCGCTCGATCACATGGTGATTGGTTACGACGAAACCTTCATCCGCATCGACGATAACGCCGGAACCGGCGCCGCGGCGGTATGACTGAGCGCCATCAGGGAAATTGAATTCGGGAAAATTTTCGAAATAGCGGCGCAATCCTTCCGGCAACTCGTTGCCGCCGAAGGAAAACTGGCGCTGGACGGGAACTTCCCGCTCAATCGCGATCTCGACCACGGCGCCGCTGATTTCTTCGAGCATCGGCGCCAGAGTTGGTACGCCTCTGGCCTGCGCCGCTTCGCTAACAGCCTGGGTCTGACCGGCTAACAACAGCGCCGCCAAAGCGGCCAATGCGAGCCCCCAAACAGCAGGCAACGGCGATTTGCCAAATACAGTTCGTTCGGTCATCGGTTTACTCCTCGTTTCTCGTTCCGGTCGCAAGCAAACTCCGCCATGTCGCGGCGGTTTACGGCGTCAGAATAGGTCCAGGGAACGAAATTTACCGGATGGAAAGGTGAAGAAAATGTCCGGATTTCTTGGGGAGGGGGCGTGGGCGGTGTATCCTTGCGAACTTGAGCTCATGGCATAGTCCGTAACCGGCAAATAGATTACTGGGCGCATGCAATCCCTGGCGCGACTATTTTGATTTCTTCAACTCCCAGCCTCACTGTCCAGCCTCCAGCCCCGCCAACCTTGTCGGGTCGTTCGACTCTCGAAAAGCTGTGCTTATCTTCGACTACGCCGACCGAGTCTCACCCAAGCACAGCTCGGCGTCGTTCAACCTTCATTCAACGCTGGCGCTTCAAAAACGCTCGTTTTTACCCATGGTTAGTCGTTCGCTTCTGGTCGGCTGCGCCGACTGCCCCTCTCCCGGCCTTGAAACATGCTGCTGGTCCGCGCTGGTCCTGGAAAAATCAGGCTTGATCCCAATAATCAATAATAATGGTGTTGTGCTGGAACAAATTGATGGATTTTTGCGTCTATACAATTTGAGAACTTCAACTGATCGGAGCAATTGATATGTTGGAGAGTCAACTTTCCGAGCCGCGGTCACCGCGGGATGAGAACTTTGTCATTGGCGATTGGCAAGTTCAGCCGGCTTGCAACCGCATTATTCATCGTCAACGGGGCGTTGAACGAAAACTTGAGCCCCGGCTAATGCATTTGCTTTGTATTGTCGCCGCCAATCCTGGCCGGACTTTGAGCCGGAACGAACTTGTCGCGGAATTGTGGCCGCGGGTAATCGTTACCGAGAATTCGCTGACCCGGGCGATATCCGAGTTGC
Organism: uncultured Pseudohongiella sp.; assembly: GCA_951812715.1. GTDB lineage: Bacteria > Pseudomonadota > Gammaproteobacteria > Pseudomonadales > Pseudohongiellaceae > UBA9145. The sequence continues at coordinate 907,258 of OX638323.1, forward strand.
GCAAGCATCTGGCATCCGCGGGCGGCTGCCGGTCGCGGATCGAAACAGTGCCCAAGAAAGGCTATCGCCTGGTTGTCGAAGAGGCGGCTCGCGGAAGTCTCCGGCGAGGCGCTCAGGCCTGGCCGGCAGTGGCGCTTTCCGTGCTCGCCGCGGCGGTATTGGCCGGGAGCTGGTTGACGGAAAGAGGCGCCGCTCCGGTTTCGCCGTACCCGATCGATGCCGGTATTGCGGAATTCGGGCAGGAGTTTGTGCCGGTAAGCAGCGATAAGGGCGGGCTTGCCGGGGTTCGGCGCGAAGCGCCGGTGTTATCGGCCGATGGCAGCCGTTTCGCTTTCATTCGTCACGATGAGGCAGGTTCGGCGATCTGGCTCGGAGAACTGCGTGGCGGCAATGAACCCGTTGCGGTTTACCGCAGCAGCTTGCCGCTGGCAAACCTGACCTGGTCTCCCGCGGGCAATGCCCTGTTGTTCGCCCGGCAAGGCGCGGTTGCCGCCGAGGCACTGTACGGCGGCGCCAGGCCGACGCAATTGATGCAAATCGATTTGACCAACTGGACGATTTCCACGCTGGTAGAAGAGCCGGAGCAAGCGGAGCAACCGATGCCGGTCGAGATCGATCTGACCTGAATCCTCACATTGGCATAGCCGGTGGACCGACGATGGTTGCCAGATAGCCGGTAACCGCCAGAATAGCGATCGCTATGATGATTTCAACACGGATAGCGCCGGCCAATCCCTGGGGACCGGCGCCGGCCAGCATGCGCGGCACCAGGATAAAGCGGTTGCCGGCGGCCACCAGCAGGAGCAATCCCACCAGCGCCAGCTTGATCAGCAAGGTAATGCCATAAGGCGTTGAAATCAGCTCCCCCGGCGTATGGAAGAGTTCCAGCGCCATGATCAGCCCGGCGGCGAACAGCACCAGCAGACAATATCCGGCCATGTCACCGAATCCCTTCATGGTCACCGTCAACGCATCGCCGCTGCCGGTAAGGCATAAATACAGCAACGGCACGAATGCGCCCAGCCAGACCGAGACGGCCAGCAGGTGCAGGGCGATAGATATCTTCGATACTGGATCAAGTACGGCGATATGGCCGGTAATAGTGAAACTCGCCAGCAGCAACAGCAATGCGAATGCGTGAATCAGGCCCAGCGCATGGTATTGGGAGCGGATTGGGGGCCGGCTGCCGAGGCGGGCGGCAAATGCCGCGCAGGCAACTGTCGGAACCAGGAATCCGCCGAGACGCAATAAGGTGGCGCTGCCGATCTCGAATCCAAGCAACATGGCCGCCATGTCCGCATCGAACATGCCGGCCAGACCCCCGCCGTTGGTCATGCCTACCTGAAACAGAAAACTGAATAGCGCGCCATTGAAGCCGAGCAATGCGCCAAGGCCGATATAGGCTGTCATCAGCACGATGGCATGGCGGCGGTCATCCCGGTAGAACAGCAGACAGACGGTGCCGCCGGCCAGACTGGCGATGCCGAAATATTGCAGCATTTTCGCTAGTTGTATAGCAAGTTCCCAACCGGTGGCGGGCGTCAGGCCCATGTCTTGCGCCCGCCCGGCGTCAGATTTCGGCGGCGGCCGCGGCGTTGGGATCAACCGTGAAACTGAAAGTGTCGGTCAGCGTATGGCCATCGGCGCCGATCGCCGCCCATTTCACGCTAATTTGTCCGGCGGGCACGTTGGCCGCTGGGATCTTGTATGAAGCTGCCGGTTGCGGATTGACGGCGAATTCGGTCGGAATTTCAACTACTCCCTGCATCACCTGCAATCGAACCAGACGCACCGGAGCATTGAATTCGACTTCAACGGCGGAAACCTGCGTCACGATGGAGTCGGCAGCGGGAGAAGAACTTTTCAGCGGGGTATGCGCGAAAGCGGCCGCGGTTACGATCAATGCGGCGGACGCCGCCAGGGTGCGGAATATTGATTTGATCTGCATGTACAACATCCTTCGTTGGCAAGATTTGGCCGATCGATCCGGTGACCGCTTATTATTGCAGAAACGGCTCCGGTCAGGCGCCGCGCTATTCTGCGTCATATTGTCGCATCGACCGAGGCCACGCGACCGGAAGGTTATACATGCCATCCCTGGCGAGACTTTATTGGCTTCGATTGGCCCCTGTCTCGACATCCTGTCGAGCCGTTCGGTCCTCAAAAAGCTATGCTTTTTGCCGGCTTCACCGGCCGGATTTCACCCAGACCTGATTCAGCGGCGACAGGTTGATTTCGTCGAGCACCGTGCCCGGCCGCGCTTCGAGCACCATGGCGAGGGCATTGGCCACGTCTTCCGGCGCGATGGCGTTGTCCTCGCCCTCCCCCGGCTCGAAATGCAGATCGTGAAAGAATGGCGTGCGCACGGCGCCGGGATTGATCAAGCTGATACGGACATTGGACTTGCCGCATTCTTCCCGCAACGCCTGGGCGAAGCCGCGGATGGCGAATTTGCTGGCGCAATATATGCTTCCCTGCCGACTGCCGCTCAACGCCGCTTCGGAGCCGATGAAAACGATGTCGCCGTATCCCTGTCGTTTGAGCAGCGGCAGGAATGCCCTGGTAACGATTGCGTGGGAGAGAAAATTGGTATCCATGACCAGGCGCAGGTCGCTGACCGAGAGCTGTTCCAGATAACCCATGCGGCCGATGCCGGCGTTGTTCACCAGCGCGCGCACCGGATCTGCAAGCGTTTTGAGAATTTCAGCGATTACTGACTGCAACTCGTTGGAGTCGGCCATATCGACTTGTTGCTGGCGGTAGTCCGGATGCTGCACTACATCGATGCTCGCGTTCCGCACCAGGCCGAGCACGGCATAGCCACGACCGAGCATTTCCCGGGTCATGGCCAGACCGATGCCGGAACTCGATCCGCTAATCACGATAAGCGGCTTTCTTTCATTGCTCATAGGTGTCCCATCGTTGCGCCATCCTTCCGTCCCGTCATTCCCCATTCATTCCGCGCAGCGATAGTAACTTGCCGGATCGATGTGGCGAAACAGGGCTGCTTCAAGTTCCGCCAGCCAGGCTTCCCGATTTGGCTGCTGTAGGGACACGACGCCGTTTTCGGTTTGGGTTTCGCGAGCGAACAGGGGCTCGTCGGGATACAGTTTCAGGGTATTGCGGAAAAAGTCCGCGGGCATGCGGAACAGGCCGGTGCTAACCGAGTGCAGGCGGTCGGACCTGAGCCGACTGAATATCAGCTTGAAAAGATTTTCGTACGCGTTCGAATCCGCTTCGGGCAATAGTGGTTCGAAGCGCAGAGCCACCGGCCAGCCGGCATCCTGCAAACGGCCGAGAGCGGCCAGACGTTTTTCAATGGATGGGACGTTTCGTTCCCAGCGCCGCGCGGCGGCTTCGGTGGTGAAACTCATGGCGATGACGCAATTCGGCGCCGCGTCTATTTGTAGCAGGCCGGCAACCTGGGTGCTCTTGGTGCGCAGTTCCATCACGGCCGCGGGATGCTCCGCGAAGAATGGCACGAAGAATTCGGCGAATCCGCTGACCGGCTCCAGCGCCAGACTGTCGCAATCGTAACCACTATAGAACACCTGGTTGCCCGGACCGGCAGCAATGGTTTGTCGAATCGAATCGGCGAAATCTTCGTAATTCACGAACAGTACGCAGTGCGCTGAGCGGTACATGCCTTGCAGGAAGCAATAGCGGCAATCGTAAATGCAATTGAGCATGTGGGAAAAATAATGGCTTTGTCCGGCGTCGAATCCGTAACCGCCCGGCGCCGGCAACACCTTGCGCCCGTGCTTACGCGCCAGAATGAGCGCGGGATACTCCTTCTGCAGGCGGAAATTCTGCGCCTTGCGGTTGAATATCTGTCCGTAGCGTTCGCATTCGATTTGCGGCAAATCGCGATAGCGTTCGAGGATTGCCCTGGCGCGGGGATGATCGCGCGCTTCGGTTTCTACATAAACTGCTGAAAACATGATTGGCCGATCCGCCTAGATCACCGGCTTGCCGGTCCGCGCCAACTCTGCATCCATGGCGGTCATTAGCGACGCCGCATCGCGGAACCGTTCTCGCGCCAGCGCGGTCAGCCGGTCCTGCTTGCCGAGGGCATGGAAGCGCCGGCAGAGCCGGGCAAGGCCAGCCTTGCGGGTAGCGCTGAAACGATATTTGTCCAGCAACAAATCGAATTCCACCGGCATGCCGTAATAGCCCGCGAAACGCGCGCTGCGCTCACGAAGGTGGCTTACAAGCTTGCGTATCGCGGATTCCTGTCCCCGAATCAAGTCTGGAACTTGCTTCGGATCGACGTTTGCCACGGGATTTTCGCGGTTGTCGGAAATGATCTTGAACACATACACCAGATCCGTACTGATCAGGCCGGCGGCCGCGGCAAAGAAACCCGCTCCTTCCATATCGTAGGCGGCATCTTCGGGGTATCCGGTTTCCGGTTCGGCCACGGTAATCAATTCACAGCCCGGCAGTTTCAGATCCGTTACCGGAGGCCAATATAGTTCCCCGGATTCGCGGTGCATGATCCTTCGAATCAGAAAGCCCTCCCCCAGCGCGGCGCTGTCATGTCCGGCGATGCCGATATTCAGCCAGGCGCGGAAGCCGGGAGGCTGACTGTCATGCAAATGCCTGACGCCGGCGGCGGCGTTTTCAACGCCCATGCCGGTAACCGTCAAGGCAATTCCTTCACTGCCGCCGTAACAGCGAAATTTTTTCTTTGGCTCAATCTCCGTTAGATCGAACCAGTCCAGCAGAACTTTCGCCTCAAGCCGATGAGCGACTGCCAGATTGACTGCGCCATTCATGATTCCCGCCCGTCCAATTGCGCCAGCAGGGTTTCGTACTCTGCCACAATTTCCCGATTGCCGCGCTTGCTCGCGCCATTAATCAGGATCCGGCACTTCTCGCGCAAGCTCGACAGCGCCGCTTGCCGGTCCGATTCCGACAATGCGCCGCCGGCGAGCAGATCGCGCAATGCCTGCACGCGAAATCGGTCCATGCCCCAGTACTTGCGCGAGAGCTGATCCGCGTGCCCGCCATATTTGCGTAATAACGGTCTATCGACGTAAAGCACCGGGTCGCGGCTGCAGATGCGCAACCACAAATCGTAATCCTCGCAGGCTGGAAGCGCTTCGTTGAAGCCGCCCGCTTCCTCCAGCAAGCCGCGCTGAATCACCGCCGCGGACGGAGAGATCACGCAAAGCGGCAGACAATGTTCGAAGATACGGCCGCCGCGCTTGCGATGCCTTTGCGCGGGATTCACCCGGCGGCCGTCGCGAATCCAGATTTCGTCGCAATGAATCAGGCGATGCTCGGGCTGCTCGCGCCAGGCTTCGAATTGCGCTTCGAGTTTTTCCGGCAGCCATTCGTCGTCGGAATCGAGCAAGGCGATCCAGTCACAATCACAATGCCGGATGCCGAAATTGCGCGCGGCGCTGACGCCGCGGTTCTCCTGGCGAAGAACGATGATGTCGGCATAAGCGGCGAGCAGCGCGGCGCTGCCGTCGGTGGAGCCGTCGTCGACGACGATGATTTGCCGCGGCGGCAAGGTCTGGGCGAGCGCCGAATCCAGCGCCCGGCCCAGCAAATGGGCGCGATTATATGCCGGTATGACAACGCCGACGGATGGCTCCAATCGCGGGCGGGCGCCGCTCATGACATGAGATCAACGATACTCTTTCAGCGGTACTCTTTCAGCGGTACTGGGCCAGTTCCTTTCTGGCGATCACGCGGCGATGCACTTCATCCGGGCCATCGGCCAGACGCAAGGTGCGCTGGGCGGTCCACAGCGAGGCCAGCGGAAAGTCCTGGGATATTCCCGCCGCGCCATGAATCTGCATGGCGCGGTCGATTACCCGCAAGGCCATGTTCGGAACCGCCACCTTGATTTGGGAAATCGCGTCCCGGGCAGCCCGATTGCCGAGTTTATCCATCAGCCAGGCTGCGCGCAGCACCAGCAGACGGCACATTTCGATCTCGATGCGGCTGTCGGCGATGACGTCATAGTTGCCGCCGAGTTCCGCCAGCGGCTTGCCGAACGCCTCCCGGCTGACCGCCCGCTTGCACATCAGATCGAGCGCCTTCTCCGCGGCGCCGATAGAGCGCATGCAATGGTGGATGCGGCCGGGTCCCAAACGCCCCTGGGAAATCTCGAAACCCCTGCCGCGGCCGAGAATGATATTGCTTGCGGGAACGCGCACATTGTGAAACTTGATATGCATGTGGCCGTGAGGCGCATCGTCGTGGCCAAATACGCACATGGGCCGCACGATTTCCACGCCGGGAGTATCCTTGGGCACCAGAATCTGCGACTGGCGATTGTGCCGCGGCGCGTTCGGATCGGTAACCACCATGACGATCATGATTTTGCAGCGGACATCGCCGGCGCCGGAAATATAAAACTTCTCGCCGTTGATGACCCATTCATCGCCATCGAGCACGGCGCGGGTGGAGATATTGGTGGCGTCCGAGGAAGCGACGTCGGGCTCAGTCATGGCGAAGGCCGAACGGATTTCACCGGCGAGCAAAGGTTCAAGCCATTCGCGCTTCTGTTCTTCCGAGCCGAACCGTTCGAGCACTTCCATATTGCCGGTATCCGGCGCGCTGCAATTGAAGGACTCCGAAGCGAGCCGGCCGCGGCCCATGATTTCCGCCAGGTGCGCATATTCCAGATTAGTGATGCCGGCCCCGCCCTGGCTTTCGGGCAGAAAGAAATTCCACAAGCCCTGAACGCGCGCTTCCTGTTTCAGCCCATCGAGGATTTCGTCTTGCCGCGGCGTATGGGACCAGCGGTCGCCGACGTCGATTTCAGCCAGGTACTCCTGCTCAACCGGTTCCACTTTCTCATCGACAAAGCGGCGGATTTTCTCGCGTATTTCGATCAGTTCTTCGGATAAGCCCAGATTCATGTCGCAGTCTCTCCATATTCAGTTCAGCCGGCGCCAGCGCCGCGCTGATTGGTAAAGACGACACCAGCGCCGCCCCCGCCCATGGGGGCAAACGCATCTATCGCCCCCCGCGATATTCGGATCACCCGGCAATGACGCCGCCGCCATCGATGACCAGTGTCTGCCCGGTAGTAAAATTGCCGGCCGCGGATGCAAAGTAAACCGCCGCGCCGGCAATTTCGTCCGGTTCGCCGATGCGTTGCAAGGGGTAATGCTCTACCGTAGCCTGGTAGATTTCAGGATTTTCCCATAGCGCCCGGGCAAAGTCGGTACGCACCAGACCGGGAGCTATGCAATTCACGCGAACGTTCTTCGCTCCCCATTCTACCGCCAGATTACGCGCGATCTGCATGTCGGCCGCCTTGGATATGGCGTAGGCGCCCAGCATTCCAGACCCTTTCAAGCCGGCAATCGAGGACACGATGACAACCGAGCCGCCGCCGTTTTCCGCCATGCCCGGAATCACTATGCGGCATAGCCGGTGAATACTGCCGATATTGGCGTGCATTACCTTGTTGAAAGCTTCGTCCGGAATTTCCTGGGACGGGCCGAAATGTGGATTCAGCGCCGCGTTGCAGACCAGTACGTCAATCTTGCCATACTGTTCGCGGGCGCCGTCCGCGAGCGCCTGCAATTGCTCCTGATAATTGATATTGCAGGCGATGGCCACGGCTTCGCCGCCGGCCGCGCGGATTTCTTCCGCTACTTCTTCGCAAGCATCCTGGTTGCGGCTGGAAACCACGACCCTGGCCCCATGCTCCGCGCAGCGCAGGGCGATGGCCTTGCCGATGCCGCGGCTGGAACCGGTAATCAGCGCCACCTTGTTCGTCAGATCAAATAGGCTCATCTAATTTCTCTCGTTCAGGTTTCTGTTCAATTCTGTTGCAAATAGTCGCGATGGCCCTTGGAAATGGACGTGCCGCCATCCACGGGAATCACCGCGCCGGTAGTATAGGACCCGGCGCGGGAAGCCAGATAGGTAACGATGCCGACGATTTCCTCGGACTTGCCGATGCGTCCGAGCGGGCAGTCCGCTTCGATATCGGCGAGATAGTGTTCAAATACATGGCGCGTCATGCGCGAGGCGAAAAATCCGGGCGCGACCGCGTTGACGGTGATATGCCGCGGCGCGAGTTCCACCGCCAGGGCGCGCGTCAGATGATGCAGCGCCGCCTTGCTGGCGGAGTATGCAAATGTGGGAAGCCGTTGTACGATCGGCACATGAAGGCCGTCCATGGAGCCGATATTGATGATCCGGGCGGGCAACTCCGCGTTGCCCGCCGCGGCCAGCAGCGGCGCCAGGTCCCGGGTCAGGGCGAACTGGGCGTTGACATTGGTGTCCATCACCTTGGCGAAGCCGGCGTCCGGATAATCTTCCAGTTTCGCGCCCCAGTTGGTGCCCGCGTTATTGATCAGCAGGTAAAGCGAACCGAAGCGCTGCTCGACTTCCGCCGCCAGTCCGAGCCGATCCTCCGGCGCGGTAATGTCGAACTCGAATGCCTGTACTTCCGGATAATCATTTAGCTCCGCCAGCGCCTCATCGAGCTTGGCGCGGGAACGGGAGGCAATAATCACGCGGGCGCCGTTCCGCAGCAAACCCCGGGCCATTTCCAGTCCGATTCCGCTGCTGCCGCCGGTAACGAGCGCGGTCTTTCCGCCAAGATTGAAAAGTCTGGCGACGCTAAAGTCTTGTGCGGATGCCGCGGTCATGCCCGCTCGTCCGCCACCTTTACCAGTTGCTTGCCGAAATTGCGGCCCTTGAGCATGCCGCGGAAATGTTCCGGCGCGTTTTCGAGTCCTTCACCGATGCTTTCGCGGTACTTGAGCCTGCCTTCGCTGATCCACTGGCCGAGTTGCCGGGTCGCTTCCAGCCAGCGTTCATGCCATTCGGTAACCAGAAAGAAACGATGTTCCGGGACCGGATCAAGACGCTTGAGGATATGGAAAGGTGTTTCGGACTGTTCGAGGTTGGCGTCGTTATAATTGGAGATATAACCGCAAACGGGAACTCGGGCGCCCGCATTGAGCAAGCCGGCCACGGCCTTGGTTACCGCGCCGCCGACATTCTCGAAATAGATATCGATCCCGTCCGGGCAGGCGGCAGCGAGCTTGCCCGCGAAATCCGTGGATTTGTAATCGATACAGGCGTCAAAACCCAGTTCTTCGCTCACAAAGCGGCATTTGTCCGGTCCACCGGCGATGCCGACCGCGCGCAGGCCGAGAATCTTCGCCATTTGCCCGACTACCGACCCCACCGCGCCGGAAGCGGCAGCCACGGCCAGGGTTTCACCCGCCTGGGGCTTGCCAACCTCTTTCAAGCCGAAATACGCGGTTCTGCCGGGCATGCCGACGACGCCGAGATGGGCGGACAATGCGCCATTGGCCAGATCCACCGGCATGACCGCCGGATTGCCGGCATCGGCGATAATGTGGGACTGCCAGCCGAGATGGGCGGCCACATGATCGCCCTTTCGGTACTTGTCCGACCTCGACTCGAGCACTACCCCGGTGGATTCGCCGGTCATGACATCGCCGATCTGAAGCGGCTTGGCATAGGACTTCATGTCGTTCATGCGCGGCCGCATGTAAGGGTCCAGCGACAGCCAGCAGACTTTGATAAGAATCTGGTTTTCGGTGAGTTCGGGCAGTTCTTCGGTTTCGATGCGGAAGCAGTCGTTGGCGGGCTCGCCTTCGGGTCTGCGGGCGAGGACGATGCGAGTGTTCATCGGCATGAGAATTCTAATCCTTCGGATCCGGTTGGCAGGGGCGAATGCTAGCACAGCCCAACCGGAGTTACCGAGTGCCGGAATCGCGGGTTCGGCTGGATTTTCCGAAGCGTCTTGGCGCAGCGGCGGGACGATCAGAAATCGATGTCGATACCGATATCGTCCAGAATTTCCAGTTCGTTGAACAATTCCGTATCGCCTATCCTGATCTCCAGAAAGCTGTTATCGATCTCGAAGCTGAACAGGTCGCGTCCGCTCAGGCTGCCTTCCAGCAAGGTCAGGACGGTGAACGTTGCAATCACGCTGACTAGCAATGTGTGGCGGTTGCGCAAGATGTATTTTCTCATTTCATCCCTCCGGTTCAATCGTTGAAACGGCGCATCAGCGTAGCGCCGGCAAGCAGGACGCCGCCGAGCGCGAGCGCAACCAGCATGTCATAGCTGAACAAGGTCGCCGGGAGGTCGGAATAGCCGAATACCGCTGCCGCGGCGGTCCAGCTCATCCAGTAACCGACATGGAAGCTGTCCAGCAGCCAGACTTCCAGCAGCGCCAGCACGACGGCGCTGCCGACAGCCCAGAGAAAAGGCACGCGCCGGGAATAAGCCGAAAACAGCAGAAACCAGCCGATAATCGGCATTATCAACAGCCCGTTCAGCCAGGCAAAGCAATAGAACAGCACGGCGCCGTCCAACGCCAGCAGCAGCGACTTGCCCGCGGCGAACGACAAATCGAATCGCCAGGCGGCTAGCTGCAGCCACAGCGCCAGCACCAGCAAGCAGAACAACAGAAAGACCGCGGCAATCGCGGGAATGATAAAGACGGTGGTTACTACCCTGGAGAGAACCGTTTGCCAATCCGAGATCGGCATCGATTGCCAGAACAGAAAGCTGCGATCTTTGCGGTCCTGATGGAGACAGACCGTAAGGTAAATGATTGATGTCAGGAACAGCGCCAAAGCGAATGGAATTGACAGCAGTACCGGGACAATCACAGCCGAGCGCAGGGGCAGATTTGCCATTATGCTGGCGGTCTCCTCCAGCAAAATCCGTTCCGCGGCCTCGGGAATCGCGAACACAATGAGAGAACCGAGCAACAGCAACAACAGGCTGAATACCAGCGGTGTGATTACGAACAGGTTTCGATGCTCCCGAAATTCCTTATGCAACAAGGCGCCAAAGCGCGATAGTTCATTTCTCATCATGTCCTCCTCCGGCGAGTTTGGCCACAAACAGGTCGGCGACCGCCGGAGTCCGCGGTGCTCCCAGATCTTCCAACTGCCGCCGGGCAACGCCGGCATAAATGCAGACAAGCTGACCGAGCAGTTCGCGCTTGTGCAAGGGGTCTAGGCTCAAGGCCCTTTCGCGCTGGGCGGGCTCGACCGCCACTTCGATGTAATGCTCGGCCATTTCCTGCACCGGCATGTCGAGCACGATTTTGCCCTTGTCGATGAACAGCAAGTGAGTCAGCAGACGTTCGATTTCCTCGACCTGGTGGGTGCTGATGATGATGGTGCGGCGGCCGTCGTAGTAGTCATTCAGCAAGCGGTCGTAGAAAGTCTTGCGGTACATGATGTCGAGCCCGATGGTCGGCTCGTCGAGCACCAGCAGACTGGCGTCGATGGACATGACCACGGACAGGTGCAATTGCGTGATCATGCCTTTCGACAGCGCCCGGACGCGTTTGTCCGCCGGTATATCGGTGTCGGCGAGCAGTTGCTCGGCCCGCGCCCGATCAAAGCGGGGATGCACCGCCTCGACATAATCCAGCAGTTTCCGGCTGGTCATCCAGCCGGGCAGGATGCCGACATCGGCGATGAAACAGACTTCCTCCATGAGCTTGTGCCGGGCCGCGCGCGGATCCATGCCAGCGACTTCGAGTTCGCCCCGCACATCGATCAATCCGAGCAGGGCTTTGAGCGTCGTGGTCTTGCCGGCGCCGTTAGGACCGATCAAGCCACTGATCGAGCCGGCGGATATGCCAAGATCGACGCCATCCAGCGCCTTCAGGCGGCCGTATGACTTCTCCAGCGCACGGGCTGCAACAACGTTTTCCATGCTTTGCTACCTTTCTTTGTCGCGGGACGGCCTGCCGGCGGCGCCTGGCAAGTCGCCCAGTTTCAGTCCCAGGCGATCAATCCGTTCGACGATCGCCGGCCACTCTCGTTCCAGAAATCTGTTTTTTTCCAGCTCCCGCAATCGCTCCCTGGCGCCGGCGGCCACAAACATGCCAAGACCGCGCCGCATTTCGAGCAGTTTCTCATCGACCAGTATCTGGTAGGCCCGCGACACGGTTATCGGATTGATGCGCAATTCATGGGAAATCCTGCGCACCGACGGCACCGCCTCGCCTTCCGTCCAGACTCCGTCAATGATGCGTTCGGCAACGCGATCGCGCAGTTGCCGATAGATGGGTTCCCTGCTGTTCCAGTTCTCCTGCAAGGGCTCGAACTCCGGGCTCTGATTTAGTGTTATACATAACCATAACACCGAATCAGCAAGACACCAACCCCCTTTTTGGAATTATTTCGCGTCGATAATATTGCCCGGCCGTGATACTTCGTTTGCAGAAAAGATAGAAGCGCCTATAATCGGCTGAATAATAAGAATAAGAACAAGAACCGTAACTAATCCAAATAGCTGCTAGAGGGGAAGCTAATGAAAACTCGTATACCTTTCCGTCGCCGGCCCGGAGTAATTCTGCTGGCCGCCGCCATGGTCCCGTTTTACCAACAGGCATTCGCCCAGCAAGACGTCATCGAAGAGGTGATCGTGACTGGCTCGCGCATCGCGCGTGATGCCAATCTGGTCGGCGCCTTGCCGGTGCAGTCACTCACCGCGGATGACATTGCCGCTTCCGGTGAGTTTTCCCTTTCCGATATTGTCAACGACATACCAGCGCTGCTGTCGTCGCTGACAGCGGAACAATCCAACGCCGGCAGTCAACGGCTTAACCTGCGCGCATTAGGACAAAACCGCACCCTGACCCTGGTTGACGGCCGCCGCCATGTCGGCGGACTGCAAGGATCCTCGTCGGTGGACATCGGCTCGATCCCGCAGGCCCTCGTCGAACGGGTGGAAGTGCTGACCGGCGGTGCGTCGGCCATCTATGGCGCAGATGCGGTCACCGGGGTGGTGAACTTCGTCCTGAGGGATGACTTCGAAGGCCTGGAAATCGACGCGCGCTACGCTTCGTCCGAATACGGAGACTCGCAGCAAGCCGTTTTCTCTCTGGTTTACGGCGAAAATTTCGACAACGGCCGCGGCAATATTACCTTTTCCGCCGATGTGCGCCAGGACGCCGGCCTGACGATGGGCGAGCGCGCCGACGGATACCTGAACGACTCGGCCGGCGACTGGGCCAACCCCGACCTGCGCTTCCAGAAAGGCGACATCGGTCCGAGCACGCCCAATTTCGCGACCTACTACGATTACGCCACCACCGGGCTGTACCATTACGGACTGCAGATTCCCAAGAACGCCGACGACTTTATCTCGGACTACACCGACGAGTTCGGCGTAGCGCCGACCCTGACCGCGGCCGAGACCGCGCTGATCAACCGCGCGGTCAATGCGCCGGCGAGAGGGGCCAGGGTGGGGTCCAACTTCACGATCACTTCGGGTTACGGCTACATCATTCCCGGCAACGCATTCAATTTTTCGGGTTTCGATCCAGACATTCCGATCGATCTCGACGGCAACGGCACGCCCGACTGCCTCGATTCGTTCACCGGTTACAACTCATCTTTCTCCCGCGCCGGCTTCGGCATAGTCGGCGGCTGTTGGAATATCCAGGAAGACGGCACGATCAGGCCGATACGCGACGATATCATCGCCAGCAGTTTCAACGGCTTCGGCGGCGATTCCTTCAACGTTTACACGCCGTCGGAGGAAGATATCGTCTCACCGGACGAGAAGATCTCGTTGAATCTGTTTACGCACTACGATCTGACCGATTCCGACACGGTTTTCGCCGAGTTGAAATACGTGGCCCAGGAAGCTTCGTCGCACAGTCGTCCATCGTCTTTCTGGGATCTGCTGTGGGGAGCTCCGGACAATCCCTTCCTGCCCGAGTTCCTCCGCCCCGTGGCGGAGCAGACCGGCGGAGTGGGTCTGACCGTCGACCCGCTGCATTTCGATTCCATGAGCAATACGGCCCGGGACACCGTCCGCTTCGTCGCCGGCCTTGAAGGAGAGTTTGACAACGGCTGGACTTACGAACTCAGCGCCAACTACGGCCGCTACGACTCGGAGACGACCACGACCGGCCAGATCATCATCGACCGCTTCTTCGCGGCCATCGACGCGGTGACCGACCCGGCCACGGGCCAGGCCGCCTGCCGCGCCGACGTCGATCCCACGGCGCCTTCGCTCAATACTCCGTTCGGCATCCCAAGCTGGGACGACGGTTACTTTTCCTATACGCCAGGCAGTGGAAACTGTGTACCACTGAATCTCTGGGCAGGCAAACCGGGGGCAAGCCAGCAGGCGATGGACTGGGTAACCTCCACCGCCCTGTCGGAAATCACGCTCGATCAACTGGTGTTCTCCGGCTCCGTTGTCGGTGACAGTTCGGAATGGTTTGAATTGCCGGGCGGCCCGGTCGGCTTTGCCGCGGGCGTCGAATACCGGGAAGAATCATCCGACGCCAGATTTGACCCATGGCAGCGTGGCGTCATTCCTTCCGGTTCACCCTATCCCGCGGGCACCCTGATCAGCGATGTCTCAGACAACGGCTCGCTGGGGTTCGATCCGTCGGTTATCGTCAGGAATGAATATGGCGAATACGACGCCAGCGACGTTTTCCTGGAGTTGTCGTTGCCGATCCTGGCGAATACGCCGGGCTTCCGGGAGCTGACGCTGGACGTGGCGGGCCGCATGTCGAACTATTCGACCGTCGGCAATGCCGAATCCTGGAAACTCAATCTGGTGTGGGCGCCGATCGAGGACATCGCTGTGCGCGGCAGCTTGTCCCAGGCGGTGCGGGCGCCAAACATCACCGAATTGTTTGGCCCTGAAGTCGGCGCCACGTCGCGGCCCGCCGACCCTTGCGATATCGTGAACATCACCGCGCTTGCTGAAGCCGACCCGACGAAGGGCGCGAACACGCAAGCCAACTGCGTGACGGCTTTCCAGAGCTTTGGTCTAGATCCGTTCGATGCCGACGGAAACTACGTCTGGACCGATCCGCTGTCGGCCCGATTTTCCGGCGTGTCTAGCGGCAACCGCGATCTGATGGAGGAAACCGCCGATACACTCACCTACGGTTTCGTCTTCGCGCCCTCGTTTTTTCCTGGTTTCAGCCTGACCGTGGACTATTGGGACATTGTGATCGACGATGGAATCTCCGCGGTAACTGTGCAGGATATCGTCAACGGCTGTTATCAGGGCGCCTCGCTGAACCAGGCTTTCTGCGGCTTGATCGGCAGGAATACGGATGTGAATTCGGCGCAGGCGGGCGGCTTTAATTTCTTCCGCACCACCGATATCAACTTCGCACAAATAGAAGCCGACGGTATTGACCTCTCCGCCTCCTACAGCTTCGATATCGGCGAGCATGGTTTCAGGGCTTCAGTAACCGCCACCGAGATGGGGAAGCTGGACTTCTACACCAATCCGCTCGACCTGACAGAAGTCAATCCGGAACTGGGCGAAATCAGTCGTCCCGAAAACACGGGCAACATCTACCTTGGCTGGACCTGGGGCGATCTCAGCGTCGGCTGGCAGTCTCAATACCTCGGGGAAATGTTGCTTGGCACAGGGAGAGTGGAAGTCGAAACCTACGAGACCTTGTTCGGCCCTTCGGTGCTGCTTGACGAGACCTGGATTCACGATCTCAATGCCCGCTACGTGGTCAACGACGAGTTGACCGTGTACGGAGGCATCAACAACGTTACCCAAACGAACCCGTTCATCTCGGAAAACGCCTTTCCGGCCACACCGCGCGGGCGCGTGATATTCCTCGGAGGAACGTATCGCCTGTAACGGCGGGTAGCGAAACAGATTCCGCGACTGCGCGCGGAATGACAAATACGCGCGGAATGACTTGGGTTCTCGACCGTCATTCTGCGCGAAGCGAAGCGTAGTCGCAGAATCTCCGCGAGGGATAACAATGAACAAGCTGTCCAGATCGAGCCTGGAGAAGATCGTCTTCGCGTGCTTCTTGGCGCTACCGGTGATTTTCGTCGTCGCCCAGGAATTCACGCCGAGCGTGTTCGAGCGCGAAGACGGAATGATCCCGATGAATACCGAGGATCCCAGCTTCGACCTCTGGAGCCAGTTGCGCGACACCAGCGGCGATCCCGAACGGGAACCGGGGCCTTTTTATCCGGGCCGGATGTATGCCTTCGGCGTGCAGACCTTTTTCCAGTTGCCGATCGCCATCACCCCGGAAGACCTGGTCGCCGGTGAGGTCGATGTGGCGGTCCTGGGCGCGGCGATCGACATGGGCGTCGGCTTTCGCGGCGCCGGCCAGGGACCCGACGCGCTGCGCTACAGCCACGGCATGTTCGATGTCGGCGACCGGCCCCATATGCACACGGGCGTCGCCTGGCAGGAGGAATTGAACGCCGTCGATTACGGCAATGCCCCCATCGACCGGTTCAGCGTCGAGCGCAGCATGCCCTACGTCCGCGCCATGGTGCGCGAGATCGCCCAAACCGGCGCGATTCCCCTCGTCATCGGTGGCGATCATTCGCTGGAGTATCCCGATGTGGCGGGAGTCGCCGATGTTTACGGCAAGGAAAACGTTGGCGTCATCCATTTTGACGCGCACTACGACGCGGCGACGAGCGGCTACGGCGGCCACCTGATTTCCCACGCCCAGCCGATCGCCCGCCTCATCGAGGAAGGCCATATCCTCGGGGAGAACTACATCCAGGTCGGCCTGCGCGGATATTGGCCGGGCCCGGAGGGATTCGAATGGATGCGCGAGAACAATATGCGCTATCACACCATGGTCGAGATCGAGCGCGACGGCTGGCCCGCGGTGATGGAGCGCATCCTGGCCGAGGCCAACGACGGCCCCGAATATCTCTATGTTTCTTTCGACATCGACGTGCTCGACCCGGCCTATACTCCCGGCACCGGCACGCCGGAACCCGCCGGCCTGACGCCGCGCGAGGTTTTTCCGCTCGTGCGCGCGCTTTGCACCGTGAATAATCTGGTCGGCTTCGAACTCGTCGAACTCAACCCGCTCGTTGACCCAGGCTACACCACGATCATGAATTCAAGCCGCATCGTGCAGGAATGCCTCACCGGAATCGCCATGCGCAAAGCCGGCATCACCGACGGCGCCCACCTCAACCCCCTCACGGTAGAAGACACCATCCCCGACCCCGCGAATTGATCGCAAGGCGATGCGCACCCCGCCACGCTCAGTAACCATTGCCGGTTATCGCAAAAGTACCCGGGGGATTCTGCATTTGACCAAGGGGATTTCCCGCTGACCGCGCTGGAAACACAATTCGTTCTGAACAGTTTTTCGTTCCTGGTCTGGGGCGTACTGGTCATATGGATGAGCGCCGGTTTCACCATGCTGGAATCCGGTTCGGTGCGCGCCAGGAATGCCTCCGTAATCTGCCTGAAAAACGTGGGCCTGCTTGCGATTTCCGGCATTTCCTTCTATCTGGTCGGGTATACGCTGATGTATGGAAGCGCACAAATCCATGTCGGCGATTTGCGCTTCCTTTCCGGACCTTCTGAAGTGGAACGATCCCTGTTGAGCGGGGACGAGAGCGCAATAGCAGCCGTGCTCGAAAACGAAAATTCGACTATGTCGCACTGGCTCTTCCAGATGGCTTTCGTCGCCAGTTCGGCGTCAATAGTCTCGGGAACGCTTGCCGAGCGGGTCCGGCTCTGGTCCTTTTTCGTTTTTGTTGTCGCACTTACGTCCTTGATCTATCCGGTGGTCGGCGCCTGGACCTGGGGAGGAGGCTGGCTCGATGAGATGGGATTCAAGGACTTCGCCGGCTCCACCGTCGTGCATTCGACCGGTGGCTGGGCCGCACTGGCGGGAGCTGTGGTCTTGGGCGCACGGCGCGGTAAATTCAATCAGGATGGCTCGGTTAATCAGACGCCGCCTTCCAATGTGCCTCTTGCAACGCTTGGAATGTTCATCCTCTGGATGGGCTGGTTCGCATTCAACGGCGGCTCCCATTTGCGCCTGAGCGGCGTAATCGATGCCGTGGCCATGAGCAACATAGTGGTCAACACCAATCTGGCTGCCTGTAGTGGGTTCGTGGCCGCAATTGCCCTATCCAGACTGGTTTTCCACCGGGTAGATCTAATGGTCACTCTGAGCGGCGCCATTGCCGGATTGGTGGCGGTTTCGGCGGGTCCGGATTTCTCCGGCCACTTTTGGGCGATACCGGTCGGCGCCGTTGGCGGCACGATTTGCGTAATGGGACTGAAGCTGCTTGAGAAGTACCGGATCGACGATGGCGTGGGAGCGATTCCCGCCCACCTGTTCTCCGGCGTCTGGGGCACTATTGCGGTCGGGATCGGATCCGGAGGAGATCTTCTGGTTCAACTCACGGGAATACTTTCCGTTGGCGCATTTGTTTTTCCGGTTTCGCTACTCCTCTGGCTGGCGATCGGGCAGGTGATCAACGTAAGAATTTCAATGGATGCCGAACGCCGCGGCAAGGATCTGGTCGAGTTGGGGATCCAGGCATATCCGGAATTCCTGGTATTGCAGGACCACGAACAATAGTGAGGACATGGAAACAGCGGTCAGCCGCGGCGGTCGAGGAGAACTACTCCCTGTTCGATGAGTTCGGCGATCATGTCCTCGTCGAAACCGAATTCGCGCAAGATCTCGCGCCCGTGCTCGCCATAGCGCGGCGGCAAGCTGCGCAATGAGCCCGGCGTGCGCGAAAACTTGATCGGCGTGCCGGTCATCTTGTACCAGTCCTTTTCGATCGTCATTTCCCGATGTAGCGTATGTGGATGATCGACCACCTGCGCCGTGTCGTGAATCGGCCCCGCGGCCAGACCCGCCCGCGCCAGCTTGTCTCCGACCTCGTCGCCGTCCAGGCGGATCAGGCAGGATTCGAGTTCCACCTTCAGTTCGTCGCGATTATTGATCCGGTCGATGTTGTCACGGAAGCGCTCGTCCGCCACCAGTTCCGGACAGCCCAGTTCCCCACAGAGTTTGGCGAAGGCGCGGTTGTTGCCGGCGCCGATGAAAATGTCCACCGTGCGAGTGCGAAAAGTGTCGTACGGGCTGATATTGGGATGAGCATTGCCCGTGGGCCGAGGTATCACACCGGATAAATTGTAGTTGACTATGTGCGGATGCATCAGCGAAACCGCGCAATCGTACAATGTCATGTCGAGATATTGGCCACGGCCGGATCGTTCCCGTTCGGTCAGCGCCATCAGGATCGCGACGGCGCAATACAAGCCCGTGCCCATATCCACCATGGCCAACCCGAGCCGGGTCGGATCGCTGTCCGCCTCGCCGTTGACGCTGAACCAGCCGGCCATGGCCTGGATGATGGCGTCGTAGCCCGGGAATCCACCCCAGGGGCCGTCGCCGCCGAAACCGCTGATGCGGCAATGGATGAGCCGGGGAAAGCGGTCCCGCAGATGTTTCTCGTAGCTAAGTTCCCAGCGTTCCATGCTGCCGGGTTTGAAGTTCTCCACCAGCGCGTCGGCTTCCCGCAGCAGCGTCAGCAGCACCTGCCTGCCCCGCGGCGAAGACAGATCAAGCCCGATTGAGCGCTTGTTGCGGTTGAGTCCGAGAAAATAGGCGGCATCGCCTTGATGGAAGGGCGGACCCCAGTCCCTGGTTTCATCCCCTCGCGGCGGCTCGATCTTGCCTACTGTCGCGCCATGGTCGACGAGAATCTGCGTGCAATAGGGTCCGCCCAGCACGCGCGACAGATCGATGATCAGTTTGCCGGCGAGCGCGCCGCCAAAGTCATTGTCCATGGAATTTTGAGTAAATTGCCACGACAGCGGGCCAATCGTCGCCGGAGGACTTTCCGAACCTTTAAACCGCGAGGCGCCAGTGTACACGATAGCGCGGGGAGGATCAGGCGTCAGACGAAATCCCGCAGAATGTCGGCGGCAAGTCCGTCCCTGGCAAGTATTTGCTTCAATTTCGTCAAGGCCTCAAGCTGAACCTGCCGCGTCCGCTCGCGGGTGAGGCCGACTTCCCGGCCTACGCGTTCCAGCGTATCGCAGTCATGGCCTTCGAGACCGAAACGCCGCAGCAAAACATCCCGCTGTCTCGGCGTCAGTTCCCGCAACCACTCCGCCAGACGCTCGCGCAACTGGTCCCTGCCATAGCAATCCCCCGGCTGCCGCGCTGTCCGGTCGGGAACCATGTCCAGCAAGGGGATTTTGACGTCTTCCGACAGCGGAGCGTCGGCGGAATAAATTCCGACGCCAAGCGCAAGCAGACGCTTCACCTTGCCGGCAGGTCTGCCCGTGCGCTCCGATATCTCCGTGACCGTGGGTTCCCGGCTTTTCAGGGCCATGAGTTCCCGTTCGGCGCGCTTGATGACGTTCAGTTCCTTGGCAACGTGGACGGGCAGTCGAATGGTCCGCGTCTGGCTCATGAGCCCGCGTTCGATATTCTGGCGAATCCACCAGGTCGCATAGGTCGAGAAGCGAAATCCTCTTTCCGGATCGAATTTCTCCACCGCGTGCAACAGGCCGAGATTACCCTCCTCGATCAGATCGCCGAAGGGCAGTCCACGCCAGCGATAGCGCGCCGCGATGCGCACCACCAGACGCAAATTGCCTTCGACCATGCGCCGCCAGCTACCTTTGTGGCCGTGCCGCGCCGCTCGCGAATACTGAACTTCCTGCTCCGCCGTCAACAGCGGCTTGTGGCCGATTTCCGAAAGATAAAGCTGGGTCGTATCCGGGGCCAGCTCAGTGGCAGCCGGGCGCGCATAATAGACCTTGCGCTCCTGCTCCTCTCCCGGCGCAGGCTCACGATCGGCCGAAGGGCAATCGTAGTCGTGAATTTCCCGGTTTCCGTCGCAAGGCTGCATGGCTTCGTGCATCTGGATTCCCCCTTTCTCCGGCCTGCGACTCAGCGGCAGGTCTCGGATAATAGTAAATGGATTACTTAACTATACCGACCTTCGAGGCCGGCGCCCGAAGTATAGTAAGGGGGAAGGGAAATACTAAATCGGGCGCCAAATTAGCGGGCCGGCCCGTGGGCGCGACCGCTTTAGCGGAAGGTTACCCTTGTTGGCGGCGGCGCTTCAGCGCTCCTGATATCTCTGCAAGGTCTCCGCTACCACCGCGACCACACGGCGATTGGCTTCTCGACCGGCTTCAGTCTCGTTATCGGCAACCGGCAGTTGTTCGCCGTATCCTTGCGCGTTAACGCGGCCCAGCGAAATGCCGAAATCTTCGATCAGCATTTCGCGAACGGCATCGGCCCGGCGCTGGGACAGATCGAGATTGTAGAGCTGCGTGCCGACGCTGTCGGTGTGGCCTTCGAGGTGCAGCATGACGCCATCGTACTCCCGCAGAAACTCGGCTAGATCTTCGATTTCGGGCAGGTCCACATCGCGAATGACAGCCTCGTCGAAGTCGAAGTTAACCTGCAATTCGAAGCGGGCGATTTCCTCGATCAGGATCGGACAGCCGTTTTCGTCAACGGCGTAATTGGATGGGGTGTTGGGACAATCGTCATCCGGATCGGGCGCCCCATCGCCGTCGGAATCAGGCGGCGGCGCCACGGCTATGGGTTCTGGAGGCGGGGACGGGGCCGGTGGCGGATTGCGTTCGCCGAAATAATACACCAGCCCGGCATCGAATCCGATATCCGAATCCACCCAGTCCCGACCCAGCAAGCTATAGTTTCGCACGCCGGCGCGCAGCACGAACTGATCCCTGAGTTCAAATTCGATACCACCGCCGTAGGACAGAAAAGAGTCATTTTCGCCGTCGATATTGATATTGCCGACGCCGCCGCTGAAATAGGGCCGAATCCTGTTTCCGGGCTGCCACAGGGTATAGCGCAGATCTAGCTGCCAGGTATCCAGGTCAGCTTCCGCCTGGTTCTCCGCATATAGCGGATCGGCTTCCAGCAAGCCGAATTCCGCGCTCCAGTGGCGATCGAAATCGACGCCCAGCGAAAAAGTGAAACCGACTTCCCGCGCTTCCAGCATGGCTTCGTCGTCGAACTGCAACAATTTCAACCCAGGCGAAACGTAGTAAATTGGATCCTGCGCCTGCGCGCTGCCTGCAAAAGCGATGCCCGCCACGGTCAATACCGCGCAAAACAGGTTTCGTGAGATGTTTTTGTTGTTCATTTGTTTGCTCCCTTGTAGCGCAAGTCAGGTCGATGGCAGGACGATATAACCTGAATCTGGCTTAATCAATCAATTATAGGCGCAATCAGCGCTTTGTCCAAAAGGCGCCGGGATTCTGCCTGTTTTGCGATTCGTTCGCCATGCTTCCGGCGAGGATTTCCCGAATAGCGAATAGCACGGCGGGGTTGGCATTCGGCTAGAATATATAATATATTCTTCTTCCCGAGTTTCTGGGCGCGAGTCGGAAACATGCTCAAGCCGGGGCGGCAGCCGGGTTCCCAAGCGGCTGTATTTTACGCGTTCGTCACGTACGGAGCGTTGCTAAAGAGATACTTGGCGCGTTTTTTCTCGGAGCAGTACGATCTCGATGGCAGGACGTACTTCGCGAGCTTGCGCTACAGCATCTGAGACTTTCGGACAGTAAGGAGGCGTTTGTGCACAAGAATTTGTTTTCCGCCGCCGCGGTCGCGCTGCTCGCGGTTACCGGTTGCGCGCCGCGCGCCGCCGATCAGCAGGCGCCGCAGCACGGCGCTTCGCTTCCCGTCGCGGTGTACGAGCGCGCGGAGGCTTTCCTGCCCGAAAATCTCGGCGCCCTCGTGAAAGGCGAGCGCTTGACGCCGCGGTGGCGGGAAGACGGCGCCCTGTTCTGGTTCGAGGCTGACACCGCCGATGGCCGCCGTTTCGTGCTGACGGACCCCGACCGCGGCGAGAGCCAGGCGCTGTTCGACCACGAAGCGCTCGCAGCGAAGCTGACGGAAGCCAGCGGCGAAACGGTCGATGCCACCGATCTATCGTTGCGCGGCGTGGACTACGACTTCGAAACGGAAACACTCTCTTTCTGGTTCGAAGGGCAACGCTGGTCGTTCGCCCGCGACTCGCTGCGGCAAGTGGAGGCGCCGGTCGCCGGGCTCTCGCCGGACGGGCGCTGGCGCGTATTCATCCGTGATCACGATCTTTACCTGGAGGACATGGCCAGCGGGGATATCCGCCGCTTGACGACAGACGGTTCCGCGCAACGCCCTTACGCCCGCCCGCTTGTCAACCCGCGGCGCATGGTGGAGGCCGCGAGCTCGACGCCCGAATTGGACGCCGACATCGAATGGTCGCCGGATTCCCGGCGCTTTGCGAGCTATCGCATGAATCTCGAAGGCGCGAGGACACTTAGCCTCGTGGAGTCGACACCGCCCGACGGCGCACCGCCGATCGCCTACGAGTACTTCTACCCGCTAACCGGCGACAGTAACGTTCCAACCGCGCAATCCTTCATTATCGACGCCGCGAGTGGCGCCCGTGTCGCGGTGGGCCTGCCGCCTCAGGACATCCTCTACTACTACGGGCCTTCGTTCGTCTGGACCGGAGACAGCGAGGAAGTCACTCAGCTCATTCCGGCGCGCGGCTACGGCGCGCTGCGTCTGCACGCGATCGATGCCGCGAGCGGCGCCGCCAGAGTGCTCGCCGAAACCAGCTCGGATACCTTCGTCGACTACTACGATCACTCATGGACCTATCTGGACCGCGCCGATGCCTATTTCTGGCTGTCCGAAGCAACCGGCTGGCACCACGGCTATCTGGTGACTCGCGACGGTCGGCGCCACGCTCTGACGCACGGCGAATGGCGTGTTCACTATCTCGCCGGCGCGACCCTCGATGAAGATAATCTTTTCGTCGTCGGCAGCGGCCGCGAGCCGGATCGCGATCCGTACCTGCGCCACCTCTACCGGGTAAACCGGGACGGCGGCGAGCCGTTGTTGCTTACCCCCGAAGCGCTAGACCATGACGTTTCCGTCTCACCGGACGGCCGCTACTTCGTCGACAACATGTCGCTGATCAACGAACCGACCCGCTCCGTGCTGCGCAGCGCGCTCGATGGCGAAATCATAATGCAGTTGCAAGCCGCCGACACATCGGCGCTGGACGAACTCGGCTACCGGTATCCGCAGCCATTCGAGACCGTGGCGGCGGATGGACGGACTCCGATCTACGGCGCGATTTACCGGCCATCCGATTTCGATCCGTCGCGCCGGTACGCCGTGATCGAGAACATCTACACTGGACCCCACTACGTGATGGCGCCGAAGTCGTTTACCGCCGGCCTGACCGGCCGAAATGCCGCGTCGATCGCGGAACTCGGCTTCATCGTGGTGCTGATCGACGGGCGTGGGTCTTCGGGCCGCTCGCGCGATTTCCTCGCGCATGCCTACCGCAATCTCCACGAGGTCGGACTCGACGATCACATCGCCGGCATCCGCGCGCTGGCGGAGAGTTACCCTTACATGGATCTCTCCCGCGTCGGCGTTTACGGGTTCTCCGCCGGCGGCTACGACGTCGTGCGCGCGATGACGCGCCGGCCCGACTTTTATACCGCTGGTGTCTCCGCGTCCGGCAATCACGACAACCGTCTGGACAAGGCGATCTGGAACGAGCAATGGATGGGGCTCCCGCTCGGCCCACACTACGACGACAATTCAAACGTAACCTGGGCGGACAAACTCGAGGGCGAACTATTCCTGGCTCACGGCGAACTGGACGAGAACGTGCCGCCACTCGCCACCCGCCGCCTGATCGACGCGCTCATCAAGGCCAACAAGGATTTCGAAT
Organism: uncultured Pseudohongiella sp.; assembly: GCA_951812715.1. GTDB lineage: Bacteria > Pseudomonadota > Gammaproteobacteria > Pseudomonadales > Pseudohongiellaceae > UBA9145. The sequence continues at coordinate 931,782 of OX638323.1, forward strand.
ACCTGATCGTGCCGGGCGCGGGACACTTCCTCGACAATTCGGACTATTTCAATCGGCGCCGCTGGGACTTCTTCGTGCGCTCGCTCCGGGGAATGGAACCGCCGCCGGCGTACCAGATCAATGGGCTTTAGGCCGCGGATCGGGAATAAGGAGATCGGTAGCAGGGACGCGACGGCCATGACCAGAGTCTGCGTTGCTCCGCATCGCGGTTAGCGCAACTGGTCATGATAGCCGCGCCGCTCTAGAATACCGGTTTGGTGAATATTGTTCCGAATCGGGGTTTCTACTCTTGCACTACTGGCGCGCGGAAATCCAGCGCCTGCTGATTGTTCTGGCCGTTACCGCATTGATCGGCTGGCTGGCAGGCAACATGCCACTCGCGATGCTGATCGGCGTGGCCGGGTACCTGTTGGTCAATTACTGGCAACTCTGGCGTCTGCGCCACTGGCTGCAGGGAAATCCTTCCGCCACCCAGACACAACCACCGGAATCGTTCGGCCTGTGGGGCGAAGTGTTCGACGGTATCTACAAGCTCGGCAGGCAGGAGCAGAAAACCCGCAATTATCTGGAAAGCATCATTCGCAAGGCCCAGGAATCCTCGGCGGCGCTGGAAATCGCGGTTATCATGATCGATCAGCAGGGCAGCCTGGTATGGTGGAATCTGGCCGGCTCCAGACTGCTCGGATTCCAGTATCCGCGCGATCAGGGTCATCCGGTGACGAATCTGGTGCGCGATCCCCGCTTCTCGCAATATTTCCACGACGCCGATTACAGCGAACCGCTTAAATTGCCGGCGCCCGGGGACAATTCGCGTACGCTCGAATTCGAAATCGCGCTGTTCGGCGAACAGGAACGGCTGATGATCGTGCGCGACGTCACGCAACTGCACCGCATGGAATTGATGCGCGAAGATTTTGTCGGCAATGTGTCCCATGAACTCGGCACGCCCATTACCGTGATCAAGGGTTATCTTGAAACCATCATGGACAATGTCCAGGACCTGGAAGAAAAATGGCGCAAACCCCTGCGTCAGATGTTCCAGCAGTCAGCGCGCATGGAGAACATAGTGCACGACCTGCTGATGCTGACGGCGCTGGAAACCAAGGCCGTCAAGCGCCAGCAAAAGCCGTGCAATTTGCATCTGCTGATCCGCGAAGTCGAGCACGACACGGAACAGATTTACCAGGACAAGGGCCACAAGTTCAGCACTTCCTGCGATTCGGAACTGGAAATCGTCGGCGACCGCGCCGAACTATATAGCGCCTTGTCCAACCTCGCCCAGAACGCCGCCAAATACACGCCGGACAAGGGCGACGTTCGCATTGAAGCCGAATACGTCAGCGATGGCGAAGCTTTTGAAATACGGGTGATCGACAATGGCATCGGGGTGGAACCGCAACATATTTCGCGCCTGACCGAACGTTTCTACCGCGTGGACATCAGCCGCTCATCGGAAACCGGCGGCACCGGACTCGGACTGGCCATTGTCAAGCACATTCTTATGCGTCACGACGCCGACCTGCATATCAGCAGCGAATCCGGCAATGGCAGTGTGTTCAGTTGCCGTTTTCCGGCCGAACGCATCAAGGGTCCCGACAAACCTCGCGCGCCTGCGCAGGCGCCATTTCCGGATCAGCCGCCGCAGCTAAACCTGCACTGAGCAGGCTGCGTTCCGTTTCCGCTTCATTTTTTCGGCAGTGGCCTGCCTCTTCCCAGGTTGGCGCCGATCACCATATAGGCCACGTGTTCGGATATGTTCTTGGCATGATCGCCGATGCGCTCCAATGCGCGGAATGCCCACAGGATGATCAGTACCATGCTGACGCTCTCGGGATGCTCCATCATGTGGGTGACCATGGAGCGGATCGCACTGTGATACTCGGCATCGACTTCGACGTCTTCGCCGGCAATGGCCGCGGCGGCTTCCGCGTCCATTCGGGCAAATGCGTCGAGCGCCTGTTTCACCATGCCCAGCACCCGATCTCCTGTATGATGAAATTCACCGAGATGGACCGGGTCTTTCCCCTCTTCCGCCAGACGCAGGGCGCTGCGCGCGATACGGGTAGCCTCGTCGCCGATGCGTTCCAGATCCCTGATCGCCTTGATGATCGCCAGCACCAGGCGCAGATCGCCGGCGGCGGGCTGGCGGCGGGCGATGATGAGACTGCATTCGGTATCGATTTCCCGCTCCAACCGGTCGATCACGATATCTTCGTCGATTACTTGCTGCGCCAGTTGACTGTCGTGCTCGGCGACCGAACGCAAGGCATCGGTCAGACGCTTCTCCACCTGCCCGCCCATGCGCAACATGTGCGTGCGGACCTTTTCCAGTTCCTGATTGAACTGGCGGGAAATGTGGGGGCCGATTTCGTCGGCTGATGGCGCCATGGTAAATACCTCAAATTGTGCATGCTATCCTTGGTAGTCTGTGCATGCCATCCTTGGTAATCTGTACATGCCATCCCTGGCGCGAGGTTTTCGACTTCGATTGGCCCCAGTCTTGCCATCCATGGCAAGCCGTTCGGACCTCAAAAAGCTTTGCTTTTTGTCGGCTGCGCCGACCGGGCCTCACCCATCCCTGGCGCGGGGTTTTCGGCTTCGATTGGCCCCAGTCTTGCCATCCATGGCGAGCCGTTCGGTCCTCGAAAAGCTTTGCTTTTTGTTGGCTGCGCCGACCGGGTACGCGCATTCTGTAAGATTGTACATGCCATCCCTGGCGCGGGATTTTCGGCTTCGATTGGCCCCAGTCTTGCCATCCCTGGCAAGCCGTTCGGACCTCAAAAAGCTTTGCTTTTTGTCGGCTGCGCCGACCGGGCCTCACCCATCCCTGGCGCGGGCGCATTGGCTTCGATTGGCCCCAGTCTCGACATCCTGTCGAGCCGTTCGGTCCTCGAAAAGCTATGCTTTTCGTCGGCTGCGCCGACCGGGTACGCGCATTCTGTCAGATTGTATATGCCATCCCTGGCGCGACAGATTCGACTTTGATTGGCCCCAGTCTCGACATCCTGTCGAGCCGTTCGGTCCTCGAAAAGCTATGCTTTTCGTCGGCTGCGCCGACCGGGCCTCACCCATCCCTGGCGCGGGGTTTTCGGCTTCGATTGGCCCCAGTCTCGCCATCCATGGCGAGCCGTTCGGCCCTCAAAAAGCTTTGCTTTTTGTCGGCTGCGCCGATCGGGCCTCACCCATACCGGCCGGTAATATAGTCTTCGGTCTGGCGCTTTACCGGATTGGTGAAAATTCTGGCGGTGGAATCGAACTCCACCATGTTGCCCATGTACATGAAAGCCGTGTAGTCGGACACCCTGGCCGCCTGCTGCAGATTGTGCGTCACGATTACGATGGTGTAATTCTTCTTCAGTTCGGTAATGAGTTCCTCGATCTTCAAGGTTGAAATGGGATCGAGCACCGAAGCGGATTCGTCCAGCAACAGCACTTCGGGCTCCACCGCCAGGGTGCGCGCGATTACCAGCCGCTGTTGCTGGCCGCCGGAGAGTTCCAGCGCGCTCTTGTGCAAACGATCCTTGACCTCGTCCCACAGCGCTGCCGCCGTCAGTGATTCCTGCACGATCTCATCCAACTGGCGGCGCGAGTTAATGCCGCGGATGCGCAAGCCGAATGCGACGTTTTCATATATGGACTTGGGAAAGGGATTGGGTTTCTGGAACACCATGCCGACCCGGCGGCGCAACTCGGTAACGTCGATTTTCGGTGAGTAGATGTTCTTTCCTTCCAATTTGATGCGGCCGGTGATGACGCAATCGTCAACCAGATCGTTGAGCCGGTTGAAACAGCGCAGCAGGCTGGTCTTGCCGCAGCCGCTGGGCCCGATCAGCGCGGTGACCCGCTGTCTGGGAATGGTGAGCCGGATTTCGTTCAATGCGCGCTGATTCCTTGAATAATGCAAGGTCAGGTTGCGCGCTTCCAGACAGGGCGCGGGCTCGACCGCGGCTGAGCCGGCCTTGTTTCCGGCGCCAATTCCGGTATTCATGACCAGGATCCCGTATCCATGGCCCGATAGCGCTCGCGCAGTCTGCCGCGCAGGATTACCGCGCTCAGATTGAGGCCGGTAACTACCGCGACCAGCAGGAAGGCAGTGGCGAACGCCTGCGGCATGGCGGCCTCGACATTGGGGCTTTGCATGGCCAGATCGAAAACATAGTAACCAAGATGCATGAATTGCTGTTCCAGATGCAAATAGGGAAACTCGGTATCCAATGGCAGCGACGGCGCCAGCTTCACGACTCCGACCAGCATCAGCGGCGCGACTTCCCCAGCGGCCCGAGCCACCGCCAGGATGAGTCCGGTCAGCATGGATGGGCGCGCCAGCGGCAGAATAACCTGCCACAGGGTTTCGAACTTGGTCGCGCCCAGCGCCAGGCTGCCCTCTCGCAATGTTGCCGGTATGTTGGCCAGACCTTCTTCCGTGGCGACGATTACCACCGGCAGGGTAAGCAACGCCAGGGTCAGCGAGGCCCATAACAGTCCAGGCGTGCCGAAGGTCGGTGCGGGCAGCGATTCGGCAAAGAACAACCGGTCGATTTCTCCACCTGCCAGATAAATGAAGAAACCGAGTCCAAACATGCCATATACGATGGACGGCACCCCGGCAAGATTGTTTACCGAGATCCGGATAATTCGCGTCAGCCACCCCCGGGGAGCGTATTCGCTGAGATAGACGGCGGCCAACACGCCCAGCGGCGTAACGATGACCGACATCAGCAGCACCATCATGGCGGTGCCGTATATCGCCGGCAACAGGCCGCCTTCGGTGTTGGACTCGCGCGGATCTTCGGTCAGAAATTCCAGCAGGCGGGCAAGGTACACCCCCATGGCCTCGAACCAGTTCATGGCATTTGGACGGTAGGCGCGAACGATATCGGCAACCGGAATCTCCGCCGTGCTGCCGTCCGCGATGCGGAAAATCGCCGAATCCCGCTGAATCTGGCGATTCAATTCGAGCAGGCGCAAGCGAATTTCCGCGTATTGGGTATCCAGCATTTCGCGCTGCCGATCTATCTGCCGCGAATTCTCTGGAGAATCGCCACCGGCGAGTTGCAGCCGCCGCTCCTGCAAGCGCAAGCGCTCCATGCCGAAATTTATATCGGCGATGATCGTACGTTCGATCTGTTCGATCTCCTGCCGCAGTTGCCTGGCCCGATCCAGCCGCCGATGCAATTCGCTCCAGAGCGCGCCGGCAGCATCCGCTTCGGTCCCCCGCGGAGCTGCCGAAGCGCCGTCCTGAAGTATTCCGGTCAGGTAGCCGTAAAAGTTACCCCACTCCCGGCGCTCCAGCGTCACCAGTTGTTCCGGATAATTCACCTCGATGAAAAACTCCGGCAGAACCCAGGCAAAATCATTGCCGGTTATGTCACGATTGCCGAGCTTAAGCAATTGCCGCTCGATGGTGGCGCCGGCAAGCGGCAAGCCCGCGGCGAAAAACCGCAACTGGGCGGCATCGACAGTTTCGGTATTGGCGATTTCGCCAACTACGGTAAGCGGCGGATCCATTGCCGCATAACTCGCCTGCAGCACCGGCTTGGGCCAGAAATGCCCCAGGCCCCTGACGCCCAGCAACAGCAGCAGACCAATCACCATGGCAAGACAAACGGCAACCGCGCCGGCATTGAGCCAGATCCAGGGCGCTCCGCTGCGAAACCAGATTGCAAGTCCGCGTTTCATATCATCCGGTACTTCTTGCGCAGCCGTTGCCGCACCAGCTCGGCAACGGAGTTGATCAGGAACGTGAACAGCAGCAGCACCAGCGAGGCGAGAAAGAGAATCCGGTAATGCGTGCTGCCCACTTCCGATTCGGGGATCTCGATTGCCAGATTTGCCGCCAGCGTACGCATGCCCGCGAACAGATTCATGTCCATGATGGGCGTATTGCCGGTGGCCATCAGCACGATCATGGTTTCGCCAACGGCCCGGCCGAAACCGATCATCAACGCACTGAGAATACCGGGCGCCGCGGCCGGCAAAATCAGCCAGGTCAAGGTTTGCCAGCGATTCGCGCCCAGCGCCAGGGCGCCGGAGCTCAGATGGCGCGGCACGGTGAAAATAGCGTCGTCGGCGATGGAATAGATGGCCGGTATGACCGCGAAACCCATCGCCACGCCAACGATCATCGCATTGCGGGACATATAGTCGAGTCCCCAGCGTACCGACAGCCAATCCCGGAGGCTGCCATCGAACAGCAAGGCTTCCAGCGGCGGGGCAAGCAAGTATGCCAGCCAGCCGGACAACAGCAGCACCGGCGCCAGGGCAAGCAGTTGCCAACCCTCGGTCAGCACGGCGCCGAATTGTTCCGGCAGTCGCGCCATGGCCGCGCTTGCCAGCATTACGGCCAGCGGCAGCAACAGCAGGCCGAGAGCCAGGGCGGCGAGATTCTCATCCACCAGCGGCGCCAGCCATAGCCCCGCCAGGAAACCAATCACTACCGTGGGCAAGGCTTCCATGAGTTCGATCAGGGGCTTGACCTGGCGCCGCAGCCCGGGAGACATGAAATAGCCGGTAAACATCGCGGCGCAAAGCGCCAGCGGCGCCGCGAACAGCATGGCGTAAAAGGCCGCCTTCAAGGTGCCGAAGGTCAGCGGCGCCAGACTGTACTTCGGTTCGAAGACATCGTCAGCGGCAGTTGTCTGCCAAACCAACGCCGGCGCGGGGTAGTTTTCGTACCAGATGCTGTTCCACAAGGCGGGCAGGGAAAACTCGGCGAACGAGTTTTCAATCCGCCAAAGCGCAATGCCGCCCAACTCGTCTTCCAGCAGCAGCACATCGCCGGCCGGCGCGAGCGCCATTGCGCGAACTGCCGTGACGCCCAGGTCGCGCCGCAGATTTTCCGCTTCCGCCGTAGCGTTGACCAGCGCCAGTTCGCCATCCTCGCTGAGCGCGACGAAATTACGCCGGCTTTGCTCCACGTCCAGGGCGGCTACCGCGCTGTCGAATAGCGGGAAACGGCGAGCTTGCTGCATGCGCACCGACTCGCCCTCCCGAACGATGAACCATTGCCCGACCGCGCCACTAGCGTCCGCCGCCAGCAAAGACACGCCGCCGGCGAGCAACCGGACATCCGTCAGCCGCGTGGATTCTGGCGCGAGCTGCGCCGTGTGCGCGATTTCCAGCTCGTCCTCCGATTCGAGATCAACCAGACTGAGTTCCCCGGAACCGGAGAGCAGCATTATCCAGCGTGAATCCTGGGGCAGAAATATCCGCTCAACCGCCATTCCGGCGAGCGGCAATTCGCGGCGCACATTGCCCGCACCGGGCAGCGGCGCCGCTACCAGACCCGCGGGATCGTCTGGCGTGGTCTGTTCCAGCAGAACCGCCCGCCCGCTTGCTCCGAGCGCCGCTACTCCGACGCGGCCCTGTCCGGTGCGCAACGCCAGCGCGCGAACCGGTTCGCTTGCCAGCAGTTGATAGGGCTGGCGGCTAAAAGGAAACTCCAGGCGCGGGGAAATGGCTCCCGAGCCGGGATCGGGAACCGCGTTCCAGCCGACAATCAGCACGCTGCCATCGGAGAATCCCGCCGCTAGCAGGTCGCTGCTTCCCGAGTCCTCGGCGATTTCCGTCAGTCTTGCGCCGGAAGGAGACGTCAGCGTTTCGCTGGAGAGCAGTTCGCCGCTGGTCAAATCGTAGAAGGCGGCGCGCCCCTGATCATCAATGCGCAACGCGACGACTGCCATCGCATCGGCTTCGAGCAACAGGGCCGAGCCTTGAGTCAGTTCCGGCAAATACTCCCTCTCGGTCATGTCCGCGCCCCGGAACAGAGGCAAAACTTCGTAAACCAGATAGATAAATATCAGCAGGATGGCGCAGATGATGCCCAGACCACCGATTGAAACCACGATCCGCGCCATCCGGTCCCAGAAACGGCGGCGGGCGGCGAGACGCAATTGCTGCACCGCCGAGCCCCTGGCGCCGGGCCGTTCCGCCGCCGCCGTCACGCCTGGTATCGCTGCCGTTTCCGTCTGCCGCGGTTTCGTGGTCATGTCGGCAGCCTAGGGCGACAACAATGCGGTCAGGGACTCACTGACCAACGCCGGAGGCAACGGGATATAGCCGCTGCGCGCAACGATCTCCTGACCGTCTCGGGATAACACCATGCGAATGAATTCACGTTCCAGGGGTGGCAGGGACCCTCCGGCCGGCCGGTTCACGTAGAACAGCAGGAAGCGGGTAAACGGATATTCACCGGCCACTGCCTGCGCGGGCGTGGTAATGCGCTCCACGCCATCCTGCCGCCAGGACACTGGCACGATGCGTACACTGGGAGTACTGAAAGCAATGCTGGCATAGCCGATGCCATGCAAGGCGGAACCGATTGCCTGCACCAGCGATCCGGAACCCGATTGTTCGTTTACGCCGATGTGAAAATCACCTCGGCATAGCGCGGTTTCCTTGAAAAAGCCGTAAGTTCCAGACACCGAATTGCGGCCGAAGGCGTGAACCGCACGGTCCGACCAGAGCGTCGGCAATCCCAATTGCCGCCAGGTATCGATGCGGCGAGTCGCGCCACAACGCAAGGTAGAGGAAAAGATCGCGTCTATTTCGGCAAGCGAGATCCGCGCCAGCGGATTGTCGCGGTGTACCAGGATCGCCAGCGCGTCCAGCGCCACCGGGATGGGAGTAGGCGGATAGCCATAGCGGGCGGTAAACGACTGAATCTCGCCGCGCCGCATGTTGCGGCTCATGAGACCGATATTGGCGGTGATCTCGGTCAGCGCCGTGGGTGCGGCGGAAGAGCCGGTCGCCTGTATCTGGATATTTATATTCGGGTAAACGCGCTTGAATTCTTCCGCCCACAAAGTGGTCAGGTTTGCCACGGTATCGGAACCGGTGGCGGACAAAGTTCCCGATACTCCGCTTGCCGCCTGGTATTCCGGCAATTCGGCCGCGCCCGCAACTGCCGCCGGCGCCAGGGCGAACAGCGGCAAAACACAGAACCATCGGAAGGAAACAGGCAAGTTCAAAAAATTGTGCTCTTGGCGCTAGCGCGGGACATGGCGCCATAGTGTAAGGCATATGGCTGTTGGGGAAGAAATTCCGGCGTTTCGGGAAAATCCGCCAGATGCTAGTATGGTTCGTTGAGTTTCCGGAGTTCAGATTTTAGTCATGACCGTCGCGGATGGTTTCCCAGCCCTCAAACTGGTCGGCAGCGAGATTGAGCATCCCAGTGAGGCGCACGATAATTTGCATACCGATGATCTCGGTAAAGGCGAAGATATCGATCTGAGCCATGGCGGCTATCTGGAAAACCGCGAACTCAGCTATTTCAAATTCAATCTTCGCGTACTTTCCCAAGCGAGCAATCGGGAACACCCATTGCTGGAACGATTGATGTTCCTGCTGATCTTCAGTTCCAACCTCGACGAATTTTTCGAAATCCGCGTTTCCGGACTCAAGAAGCGTCTGCTATACGACATGCAAAAGCCGGATCCCGACGGCAAGTACCCCGAACAGATACTGCAACAGATTCATGAGCAGGTGCGGGCGGCGCTTGCCGAGCAATACCGGATTCTCAACGAGGACCTGTTTCCTTCCCTGGCCGCGGAAAACATTCATTTCGTAAAACGACAGGAGTGGAACGGCAAGCTGGCCAGGTGGGCCAGGGATTATTTCGACAACGAAGTGTTGCCGGTAGTCAGCCCTCTTGGTCTGGACCCGGCCCACCCGTTCCCGCGCCTGGTCAACAAGAGCCTGAACTTTATTCTCTCTTTGGAAGGCAAGGACGCATTCGGGCGGGAAAGCGGTCTGGCGATCGTTCCCGCGCCGCGATCCCTGCCCCGGCTGATCAAGGCGCCCGGGGATATCGCCCCCGAAGGCGACAATTTCGTTTTCCTTTCTTCAATTATCCATGAATACGTTGGCGAGTTCTTTCCGGGCATGAAGGTCAACGACTGCCACCAGTTCCGGGTCACCCGCAATTCCGATCTCGAAATGTCGAATGTCGAAGTCGAAGACGTGGCGACCGCTCTGCAAAGCAAGTTGCATAGCCGCCGATTCGGCGCGGCAACCAAGCTGGAAGTCAATACGGGCTGCCCGGAACGCTTGTCGAATTTCCTGCTGGATCGATTCGATCTGACCCGAAGCGAATTGTTCGAACTTGACGGACCGGTCAATTTACAGCGGCTGGTTGCCCTTTTCGGCATGCTCGACCGGCCGAATCTGCTCTTTCCCAAGTTTTCGCCCGGATTGCCGGCGGGGCTGACCGACTATCACAAGGGTATGTTCAGCGCCGTGACCAGGGAAGACCAGTTGCTGCTGCACCCTTTCCAGTCTTTCTTGCCGATCATTCAATGGGTGCGGGAAGCAGCCAAGGATCCGTCCGTGTTGTCGATCAAGCAAACCCTGTATCGCACCAATGAGTCATCGGAACTGGTGGAGGCGCTGGCGGAGGCGGCCCGCAACGGCAAGGAAGTCACCGTGGTTATCGAATTGCGCGCTCGATTCGACGAAGAGGAGAACATTCATTTCGCCAGTATTTTGCAGGAAGCGGGCGCGGTAGTGGTATATGGGGTGCTCGGCTACAAGACCCACGCCAAGATGCTGCTGTTCGTGCGCCGGGAGAAAGGCTGCCTGAAACGTTACGCGCATCTCGGCACGGGCAACTATCATCGCAAAAATTCGCTGGTCTACACTGACTACAGTCTGTTGACGGCAGATGAGACCATTTGCGCGGACGTGCACAAGGTATTTCAGCAAATCACCGGCATGGGCAAGAAGATCCAGCCCAAGTTGCTGCTCCATGCGCCGTTCCGGCTGCGCAAGGCGCTGATGAAGTTGATCGATAATGAAAAGCGCGCGGCCAAGGCGGGCAAACCCGCCTACATCAAGGCGAAAATGAACTCGCTGACCGATCCCCAGATTATCAAGGCCCTGTATTCGGCGTCCCGCGCGGGGGTGAAAATCAATCTGGTCGTGCGGGGAATCTGTTGCCTGCGTCCCGGCCTGCCTCGCATCAGCGAAAACATCCGCGTCGTCTCCGTCGTCGGTCGCTTCCTGGAACATTCGCGGGTGTACTGTTTCCGTAATTCCAAGCCTCGAGTCTATTGTTCGAGCGCGGACTGGATGGAACGCAATCTTTCCAATCGCATCGAGGTCTGCTTCCCTATTCTCAATCCGAAACTTGCCAAGCGAGTTATCGATGAAGTCGATCTTTACCTGAAGGACCGTGTACAAAGTTGGGAAATGCAATCAGACGGCGAATATGTGCCCTTGAAGCCGACCCGGGAAGGTGAGCCGAAAGTACAAGACAAATTGCTCGAGAAACTGGAATAGGCAGGCTTGGCTTTCACAGCGAACCCACCCGGTTCACCGCCGGCAGACTACTTGCGCGCATGATCGGCATGGTCTTTTCGTTGCGTACGAGGAAATCCAGCATACCTTCCCGCAAAGCAGTCACGCTGAAATTCAGCATTTCCACGCCAAACGCCTGCATCAAGGCTGAAGCCACGCACCAGCCGGGCAGAAGCAGCTCCCGGCGATCTTCCTTCAACCCCGCCAGTGGACTGCCTGCGGCGATGCCGGCGGCAAGCATGCCCTTCAACTCCGACAGCGCCGTGGCGGTGATTCTATTCTCGCCATAACCCTGGTTTTCACAAATGTATTTGAGCATCTTTACGGTGCCGGATGAGGCGTAGGCGCGATCCCAGCCCGCTCGCGCCACCGCCGCCGCCATTGGCTCGAATACCGCGACCGCCGCATCCAGACCGGCGTCCATGCAGGCTTCTAGTTCCTTCGCGTCACTGGACCCACGATGGAAGAACCGATCCCGCCAGGCCACGGTTCCCGCCGGCAGGCTTTCGGTAATGATGCGCTCGTGCCGGCGGCCGGCGATGATTTCGGTGCTTCCGCCGCCGATGTCGATGACCAGGCGCCTTTCATTGTTCAATGGCAGCGATGTAATGACTCCGGCATAGATCAGCACTGCTTCCTGCACTCCGCTGATAACCGAAATGCGAATGCCCAGGTTGCTGGCGGCCGCCAGCAAATCGGGCGTATTGCGCGCCAGACGGAAGGCGTTGGTGCCGAGCGCCCAATATTGGCGGATCGGATGCAACCGCATCAGCGCGCGGAAATTTTCCAGGCAGGCCAGGCCACGCTCGAAGGCGGCATCGGAAATCAGTCCGGTGGTGACGACCGCTTCGCCCAATTGCACTTTTTCGCTGCAACGCTCGACGATGCGAATTCGGCCTTCTTCCCATTCGCCGATGAGCAGGTGGAAACTGTTGGAACCCAGATCGATACAGGCGTACATGCGGCGCAATCCCAAGATTGCGGCAATTGGACCACGATCCGGCTTGAATTTACAGCGCCGTGCCCGGGCTCACATCATCGATTGCTGATAATTCTCGAGCCCGACCTTGTCGATAAGCGCCAACTGGGTCTCGAGCCAGTCGACGTGCTCTTCTTCGTTATCGAGAATTTCGCTTAACAGATCCCGGCTGACGTAATCGCCGACCGACTCGCAAAAGGCGATGCCGTCGCGCAGGTCCGGGCAGGCCTGCATTTCGAGCTTGAGGTCGCATTCAAGAATTTCCCGGGTATGCTCGCCGATGAGCAATTTGCCGAGGTTTTGCAGATTGGCGAGACCTTCGAGAAAGAGGATGCGCTTGATCAGCATGTCGGCATGCTTCATTTCGTCGATGGACTCTTCGTATTCCTTTTTCGCCAGTTTTTGCAATCCCCAGTCCTCGAACATGCGGGAATGCAGGAAATACTGGTTGATGGCGATGAGTTCGTTCGCCAGCGCCTTGTTCAAATGTTTGATGACGGTAGGGTCGGACTTCATGTGATGCTCCTGTCGGTTGATACATGCCATCCCTGGCGCGACCATTGTGGTTTCTACAAGCCCCGGTCTTGCCATCCATGGCAAGCCGTTCTGCCCTCAGGAAGCTGCGCTTCCTGTCGGCTTCGCCGACCGGGCCTCACCCATGGCAGATAACTACAAGCATCGCCGAAAGCTTTCCTAAAGTCAAGCAATTAATTCCGTAACTTATTGATTTATATGATAAATAAAATGAGAATTACTACCATTTGCATTAGTGGCTTCGAGCGGCGCGCGCGGCGAAGAAAACTGAAGTTTGTATATCCACTATGTTAGGTGCGTGGGGCGTGTAGTGCTTTGCGCGTCGTAGAGGAGGAGCGCGCCATGGATGGCCTAAAGCGACGACGATTCGAGTCGAGACAAGGGTGAGGACAAGCGATTTCGAAGCGTCAGCTTCGAGCGTAGGCCGAACGACGCCGAGCTGTGCTCGGCGGCTGGACTGGCGAGGCGAGATTTAGCGCAAAGTACTACACGCACCGCGCACCGGAGAGCCGAAAAACGTTTTCAGACTGCTATGGCGGTGGCGAGGGTTGGGTCGAAGGTGGCGGACTGGTGGTATTCGCGGAGGACGCTGCGGGCGTGGTTGCCGCATTTGCCGCAGTCGAGGCCTACGCCGAGTTGGCTGCGTACTTCGGCCAGACTGGATGCGCCGCTGTCTCGGCACAGATCGCGGATCTGGTTCTCGGTGATTTGACGGCAAATGCAAACGTACATGGCATTGCTCTCGCTTCTTGCAACCGATTTAAATACAAATGAGAATGATTGTCAACAGTATTTGCGTGTGATAGTTTAACGCAATTGCAACAGCCTCTCATTGGATCTCGGCCCAGTGGACGAAACCCCTCTTTCCATGGCGCAGTTGGGCGACCATTGCGTTGTCCTGCATATTGATCCGGATCCGCCGGAATTGCGCGGCCAGCTTTATGCGCTCGGCATTATTCCCGGTTCCCGCCTGGAAGTCCTGCGTCAGGCACCCATGGGCGATCCTGTGCAGGTGCGCGTCGGTGGCAGCTATATCAGCATACGCAAGTCCGAGGCGGACGTGATTACAGTGAAAATTCAACAGTAATTTCGGGAGATCGTTCCGCGTTATGCAAAAGATCGCCCTCATCGGCAACCCCAACTGCGGCAAGACCACGCTATTCAACATACTGACGGGCACCCATCAGAAAGTGGGCAACTGGCCGGGCGTGACCGTGGAAAAGAAATTCGGCTATTTCGAAGCCGGCGGCAGTCAACTGGAACTCGTCGATCTTCCTGGTATCTATTCGCTCGACCAGGACTATCAGGGAATCGACGAGAAAATCGCCAGGGATTTCATCGACAGCGGCGAAAGCGATCTGATCGTTAACATCATAGACGGCGCCACTCTCGAACGTGGGCTGGTGCTGACCCAGCAAGTCCTCGAACACGGCATCCCGGTGATCGTAGTCGTGAACATGCTCGATGTCGCCGCCCAAGAAGGCATTTCCATCGAAACTTCCGCGCTCGCGGGCCGGCTGCAACTGCCTGTCGTGGCCATGGTCGCCTCGCGCGCGGAAGGCGTCGAAGCACTGCTTGGGGAAATCGCCGCGGCAGTTATGAATCTCGCGCAATCGGGGAGAGATTCCGCGACTGCGCGCGGAATGACGGGTTCCGGCGCAGAGCTGGATGGCGCGGTGTCAGACGAAGACAAGACCCTGCAACGCTACCATCTTTCGCGAAAAATGATCGACGGCGTGGTTCAGGTAACTCCCGGGCAGCACGGTCTTTCGGAGCGTATCGACAAGGTGGTGCTGAACCGATGGCTGGGCGTTCCCATTTTCTTGCTGATGATCTATCTCATGTTCACCATCGCGGTGAATCTCGGCGCGGTGTTCATCGATTTCTTCGATATTCTGTTTAACGCCGTTCTGGTGGATGGCAGCGCGTGGCTGCTGCGCCAGATAGCCGCTCCCGAGATGGTAGTCACCTTGCTTTCCCAGGGCGTCGGCGGCGGCATCACCCTGGTGGCCACCTTCCTTCCGGTAATCGGTTTCCTCTATCTTTGCCTGTCGGCGCTGGAAGATTCAGGTTACATGTCCCGGGCCGCCTTCGTCATCGACCGGGTGATGAGCGGCATTGGCTTGCCCGGCAATGCCTTCGTACCCTTGATTGTCGGCTTCGGCTGCAACGTGCCCGCGGTAATGGCCACCCGCGCCTTGCATCGTGACAGCGACCGGCTGATGACAATCTCCATGGCGCCATTCATGAGTTGCGGCGCGCGGCTGACAGTATACGCCCTGTTCGCGGCGGCCTTTTTTCAGAGTAACGGCCAAAACATCGTTTTCGGTCTCTATCTGCTAGGCATCGCCCTGGCCATATTCACCGGCTGGATCTTCCGCCGGCAATTGTTCGCTGGCCAGATCACGCCCTCTTTCCAGGAAATGCCGGCCTATCACGTGCCGGTCTTGCGCAACATCCTGTTCACGACCTGGTTCCGGCTGCGAAGCTTCATTTTCCGCGCCGGCAAGGTGATCGTGAGCGTCGTCGTGGCGCTGAGCTTTCTCAATTCCATCGGCTCCGACTTCAGTTTCGGCAACGAAGACTCGGAGAACTCCATGCTCAGCGTCGTCGGCAAGAGTATTACTCCCGCTTTCACACCGATGGGACTGGAGCGGGAAAACTGGCCGGCGACCGTCGGCCTGTTTACGGGCATGTTTGCCAAGGAGGCCATCGTCGGCACGCTCGATGCGCTCTACAGCGGCGACGATTCCGGGCTCGACGATAATGCGGCGCCCAATCTCATCGCGGCTGCCGGAGAAGCGTTCGGGTCAATCGGCGCCGAACTGGCGGCCCTTGGCGGCGCCTTGACGGATCCGCTTGGCATCTCGATCGGCGATGTCAGCGATGTCGAGTCGGTGGCCGCGGAACAGGAAGTGTCCGCCAGCACGCTGACCAATATGGCCGCCCTGTTCAGCGGTCCTTTCGCCGCATTTTGCTACCTGGTGTTCGTGCTGCTTTACGCGCCCTGCGTCGCCGTGCTGGGCGCCGTAAACAAGGAAGCGGGATTGCCGTGGACGCTGCTGGTATTCGGCTGGAGCACCGGGCTGGCCTATATTGCCGCCACGATCACCTTCCAGATCGGCACTTTTGCCTTGCACCCGCTGTCATCCGCCGCCTGGATCACCGGCCTGCTGGCGCTGCTGGCGTTGTTCATTCTCAATCTGCCGCGGCTTTCCGCTAGAATGACGCCGAAAAGCTCCACCTTGAAGGTCGGAAACATCATTGCGCGATCAGGCAGAGCGAACTAATTCCCGGATCAAGGCAAACCCGCGACCAATTCAGAGCGACCAGGCGGAAGCAGCCGGTTTCCTGTCCGATATTCGATGGCTCGCGGCGGCCTGCGGTCTGCTGCTGATTGTCAAGATCTGGCTGGCCTGGCGGCTGGATCTCTATAGCGACGAAATCTTCTACTGGCTGGCTTCAACCATGCCGGCGCTGGCATACAGTGACCTGCCTTTTGTTACCGCGCTGCTGGCCGGTCTCGGTTCGGCGCTGGACCCGGGCAATCCGCTCGCCACCCGCGCGCTGTTTCTGATCGGCGGCAGTTGCCTGCCGGCGGTAGTCTACTGGCTGACCTGCCCTTATGCCGGACGCCGGGACGCCCGGCAGGCGGCCATGCTCAGCATTTGCATACCATTGGGCGGATTTCTCGGCTTGCTGGCGGTGCCCGATGTGCCCATGCTGCTGTTCGGCTTGCTTGGCCTGGGCTGCCTCGAACGCGCCTTGCGCACGGACGCAACCGCGCACTGGCTGGGCGCGGGCGTATTCATGGCGCTTGGCCTTTGCACGCATTACCGCTTCCTGCTCTATCCCGCCGCCGCCGTGCTATATCTGCTGCTTGACGGCGCCGGTCACTGGCGCAAGCGCAAAATAGCGCTGACCGCCGTGGTCGCGGCCATGGGCCTGTTGCCCATGCTCTGGGCCAATCTGGCGGGGAATCTCGGCAGCGCGAGTTTCTATTTCATTGAGCGCCATCCCTGGCAATTCGCGACTGAAGGCCTGTTGCATGTCCCCGTGCAGGCATTGCTGGTTACACCGCCCCTATATGCGTTATTGCTGTACAGCGCCTGGCTGATGTTCAACGCGAAAGACACCCGGGTAAATCTGCTGTTGTGGTTTTCCCTGCCGCATCTGCTGGCCTTTGCCGTGCTCGCGCCCTGGGCCGATGCCGACAGCACTACCCAGCATTGGCCCCTGCCCGGCTATTTCCCGCTGCTCGTGTTCGCGCCCGAAGCGCTGCGCCGGATGCGCCGCTGGCTGGCGCGGCGATGGCGCGAAAGCGGCGCCGCGGCAGCGCAAGCGATTCCGGCAATCGGCTTCACGGGCGCTCTGCTGGCGCTGGCCGGAATCGGCAGCCAGTCCTGGCAAACCCGGTTGCAACCATTGCTCGGCGCCGGCGTGTTATCGGAAAAAATGGCTGGCTGGCAGGAATTCGCGGCCTACAGTGGGCAACTGCTGCGCGCCGACTTCAGCAGCCGGCCGGTCATCGTCACCGATAACTATTACACCGCCGCACAATTGCAATATGCCGGCATTACCCCGATCAGCTACACACTGGATCGGGACAAGGCCGTGCGCGACGGGCGTTACCGACAATTGGCGCATTGGGGCTTAACCGGCGAATTCCTGCGTCAACGCGCGGGCGAGCCGCTACTGTTCATAACCGAAGACTCGACCTTGAACGTCGAACAAAAGCACGAAATGATCGCCCGCGTCTGCGGTCTGACGGATGCGTTGGAACAGATCGATCAATTATCCCTGTTCGAAGGCGAAAAATTGTTCAGCTACTACCGGGGCCGGGCCATCGTCCCGCCCGCCGCCCCGGCGGCCGCTCCCTGCCCCTATCCGCCGCGGGCCTGGATCGATCAGCCCGTTCCCGGCGCGAGGCTCTCCGGTACCACCGTGATCAGCGGCTGGGCCTATAACGAAGATCTGGGCGTGGAGCGGGTTCTGCTCTACCTGGATGGCGCGAACGTTGCCGAACTGGAATATGGCCTGCCGCGACCGGATGTCGCCGCAGTCAGAACAACGGAGAGCGATCCGAATCAGCCGAATCTGGGATTCCAGAGCGCCATCGACACGAATGAATTCGCGCCCGGCCGCCACGTACTGGCAATTCGGATCATTGACAGTCGCGGCGTCGCAACCTGGTATGGAAGGCGCGCGGTGGTGTTCGAAAATCCGCTGATTCCCTGAGCCGCCGCATCTGCCGCTAATAAGGCGAAAGCACTTCCACGGCTATGCGCCACTCTTCGGTCGTTGTCAGTCGCCACAGACGCAGATAATTGGCGCGAAAACCAGCCTCTTCCGTGGCGCCTTCTTCCTGCATGGCGCCATAGGTATAACCGAGTTCCTGGGACGCGGCTATATAGCCGCCGACAAGATTCAGACTGATGGGAACGGTGGCTTCCAGTTGTGTGTCGAGGAAGGCGCCATATACCGTGCTCGCGTCCTCGGCTCCGACCGCCGGCGCCATACCGGGTAAATACACTCGTGAGTTTTCCATGCCCCAGCGCAGCAGCGCGCGCCGCCCGCCGCGAAAATTGATCGAGCGGCCGAAAGTCAGATCCGCCTGCACCAGAGTTTCCATGGGATCAGTATCCGCCATGGCTACATAAGGCGCCGCGGTTTCTTCGAGCACTGGATGGGTGTCGTCGAAATTTGGCTGCACGTCCATGCTCAGGTAGCCGGGAATCAGCACCGCCAGGTCGGCCATGAGTTCCCAGCGGATGCCCTGTTTGCGCCAGATTGATATCAAGTGGCCAAACAGATCCTGATCGGGATCCTCGCCTGGATTGATGATCAGCAAGGGGCCGGCTGACAGGCCCAGGTCTCCGGCTCTCGATACGTCGATGTAATGCGCCTCCCAACTGATCTCGTTGCCGCTGAAGGATTCCGAGGAATACAGCTTGAGCGCATCGACCGGGCCATCGCGGAACACCACCGACCCCTGGCCCAGGAATTCCAGAAACGCCTGATGCCGGCCGATTTCCAGCGAGCGGTCGGCATAGGTCTGATCGGCGGCTTCGAGTTCCAGCCAATACTGGTATTGTTCGCCCTGCCAGCGGTCCTCGGCGGCATCGGCTAGCGCCGCCGCCAGCAACAGCATCGACAAGACCGGCCCTAACAAATAATTGCTGCTCAAGCGGCAACTCCAGGTTTCCACCGGTTGCCGTCGATGGTACTACAATTTCACGGGAACCCCGTAAAGCCACATTGAATCCCGGCGGTGAGCACTTATAATTGGTCGCTTTGTTCAATTCAGGCACGAGGCGCACCATGACCAGCGAACTTTGGCGCAAGCTCCGCGCGGAAGCCGAGGAAGTGGTTCGAAAAGAGCCTCTGCTGGCAAGCTACGTTTATGCTTGCGTACTGAATCACAAGGATCTGCAATCGTCCCTGTCTTTCATTCTGGCCAACAAGCTCTCCGACGACGTCATGCCCGTGGTCACGGTACGAGAATTGTTCGAAGAAGCTTACGCCGCTTCCCGGGACATCATCGACTGCGCCGTCAGCGACATTCTCGCGGTCTACGAGCGCGACCCGGCGGTGAATACTTTCCTGCCGGTAATCCTGTATCTCAAGGGATTCCAGGCAATCCAGGTGCACCGGCTCGCGCACTTCCTGTGGCGGCGCCGGCACACCGACCTGGCGCTGTTTATCCAGAGTCGCAATTCGGAAGTTTTCGCCGTCGACATCCATCCGGCCTGCATCATGGGCAAAGGCATCATGTTCGATCACGCCACCGGCATTGTCGTTGGCGAAACTTCAGTGATCGAGGACAATGTTTCCATTCTTCAACAGGTGACGCTCGGCGGCACCGGCAACGAGCAAGGCGACCGCCATCCCAAGATCAGGTCCGGCGTACTGGTGTCGGCGGGCGCCAAGGTGCTCGGCAATATCATCATCGGCGAAGGCGCCAAGATCGGCGCCGGCAGCGTGGTGCTCAAGGATGTCCCGGCTCACACCACGGTGGTTGGCGTACCGGCCAAGGCCGTCGGCACGACCGGCGAGCGCACGCCGGCCCAGACCATGGATCAGAATATTTTCGACGACTGAAGCGCCTTATAATTGCTTCTCGGCGCAGCGCGCAAACGCCGAGCGCGGCAAGCCGCGCGGCAGCCCGTTGCCGCCCCTGCTGACAGACTTGAACTGTTCCCTCAGATAGGTCAATACCGAGCTCGTCGCGCTCGGATAATGCGTGTCGATCTGGACCAAGCTGCCCACGCGGATTACCCTGGAGCCGTTGCCGGCCCGGGTGACGATGGTCTTGATCTGAAGCGGTGTCAGATTCTGGCATTCATCAATGACAATTAGGCTGCTCTGGAAGGAACGGCCGCGGATAAAACTCGGTGACTTGAACAGCAGTGGCGGCTTGTCCAGCATGTAGTCGTCGCTGCCAGCGCAAATCTCGTCGTCTCAGTGCAAGGCTTCCAGACTGGAAGAGCCAGTCGGCGACTATGAGCGCTTCTCAGGCCGCAAGCCTGATTAGAACTCCAGCCGCGATGGCGGAGCCGATTACGCCGGCGACATTGGGACCCATGGCGTGCATCAGCAGGAAATTTTCCGGATCGGCCTCTTCCCCCATGCGATGGGCGGTGCGCGCCGCCATGGGTACGGCGGATACGCCAGCGGCGCCGATCAGCGGGTTGATCGGCGTACTTGAGAACCGGTTCATCAGCTTTGCCATCAGCACACCCGCCGCGGTTCCCATAGCGAAAGCGAACAATCCCAGCACCAGGATTCCCAACGTCGACGGCTGCAGGAACTGATCCGCCGCCAGCCGCGAGCCGACCGCCAGCCCGAGCAGGATCGTGACGATATTCACCAGCGCGTTCTGGGTGGTATCGGTCAATCGCTTGACGACGCCGGATTCGCGCATCAGGTTGCCGAAACAGAACATGCCGAGCAAGGGCGCCGCCGCAGGCACCAGCAAGGCAGTGAGCAAGAGCAGTAGCAATGGAAACAGGATCTTTTCGATTTGGCGGACATGGCGCTGTTCGCTCATGCGGATGCCGCGCTCCTGCCGCGAAGTAAGCGCCCGCGCGATT
Organism: uncultured Pseudohongiella sp.; assembly: GCA_951812715.1. GTDB lineage: Bacteria > Pseudomonadota > Gammaproteobacteria > Pseudomonadales > Pseudohongiellaceae > UBA9145. The sequence continues at coordinate 952,683 of OX638323.1, forward strand.
GGCGGCTGAATGAGCGGCACCAGCGCCATGTAGGAATACGCCGCCACCGCGATGGCGCCAAGTAATTCCGGCGCCAGCACACTGGCCAGATAGAGCGAAGTGGGACCATCGGCGCCGCCGATGACGGCAATGGCCGCGGCCTGTTGCAAGCTGAAATCGAACCAGCCCAGATCGGATAGCAGCAAGGCGCCGAGCAGGGTTGCGAATATGCCGACTTGCGCAGCCGCGCCCAGGATCATGGTTCTCGGATTGGCCAGCAATGGGCCAAAATCCGTCAGCGCCCCCACCCCCATGAAAATCAACAGCGGGAAAATCGAGGTCGCCAGTCCGATCTCGTACAGTTGCCGCAGGATGCCGTCACCGGTGGCAATTTCGACGCCTGGAATATTCGCCAACAGCCCGCCGAAGGCGATCGGCAGCAGCAGCAAAGGCTCGAATTTCTTGTGAATCGCCAGATACAGCAACACCAGGCAGATCAGCATCATCGCCAGTTCCGGCAATTCGAGCTGATACACTCCGGTGCTTTGCCAAAGTGAGCGCCATTGCTCCATTGCCCGGCCTTATTCCCGCAGCAGCAACAGGATCTGGCCCAGTTGCACGCTGTCGCCGCCTCGCACGCGGATGGCGGCCACCGTGCCCGCCGCCGGCGCCTGGACTTCCGCTTCCATCTTCATGGCTTCGAGCACGATCAATACATCGCCGGCATTGACGCTTTCGCCGACGCCGACCATGACCCGCACTACCGTCCCGGCCAGTGGCGCCGTTATCTTCCGCTCCTGTTCAGCGCCGGCGGGGCCCACGGCGCCGGCGGCGGGTGCGATTTCGCCGACCTGTTCGCCTTCGGCAACCTTGACCACGAACTGCTGGCCCGCCACTTCAACGGTATAGACACCGGCGGCATCCGCCGCCGGCGCCTGTTTCTGCGCGACCTGTGGGGGAGGTTCGAAAATGGCCGGATTGTGGCGGTTCTTGAGAAAGCGCAGTCCGGCTTGCGGGAACAGGCTGAAAGTCAAGGTGTCATCGATCTCGTTGGTGAGCACGAAACCATCGCGCTTGGCAATGCCGCGCAATTCGGAACGCTGCCGTTCGAATTCGGGTTCGAGCAAATCCGCGGGGCGGCAGCGGATCGGCTCATCGCCATCGAGCACCTTGGCCTGCAAGTCCACGTTTACCGGCACCGGAGTCTCGCCATATTCACCGCGCAGCAGGCCGCGAGTTTCATTGGCGATGTTGCTGTAGCTTTCGCCGCTGAGCACATTGAACACCGATTGCGTGACGACAATCTGGGATACCGGCGTAACCAAAGGTACGAAGCCAAGATCGGCCCGCACCTGGGGGATTTCCTCAAGCACTTCGTCAAGCCGGTCGAGCGCGTTCTGTTCGCGCAACTGGTTTTCGAGGTTGGACAACATGCCGCCGGGAACCTGGGATACCAGGATGCGGGAATCCACCCCTTTCAGGGAACCTTCGAACGCTTCGTATTTTTTGCGCACTTCTCGGAAATAGGCGGCGATTTCTTCCAGCAGCTTGAGGTCGAAGCCAGGGAAACCGGGCGTGCCCTTGAGCATGGAAACCATGGTTTCGGTCGGCGAGTGGCCATAGGTAAGACTCATCGACGAGACCGCGGTATCGATATTGTCGATGCCCGCTTCGATCGCTTTCAAATAGGTGGCGGTGGACAGCCCCGTAGTCGCGTGGCACTGAATATGAATCGGTATGCCGACAGTCTCCTTCAGTCTGGAAACCATTTTATAGGCGTCGTAGGGCTCGAGCAGACCCGCCATGTCCTTGATGCAAAGCGAATCGGCGCCCATGCTTTCGATGTTGCGCGCCATGTCGAGCCAGGTGTCGAGGGTATGCACCGGGCTGGTGGTATAGGCCATCGTGCCTTGAGCATGCTTGCCCTGTTCGCGCACGGCGGAGATAGCGGTGTCCAGATTGCGCATGTCGTTGAGGGCGTCGAATACGCGAAACACGTCGACACCGTTGAGCGCCGCCCGCTCGACGAACTTGCGCACCACATCATCGGCGTAATGCCGATAGCCGAGAATCGTCTGGCCGCGGAACAGCATCTGCTGGCGCGTATTGGGCATGGCCGCCTTGAAGCGGCGGATGCGCTCCCAAGGGTCTTCGCCGAGAAAGCGGATGCAGGCGTCGAAAGTGGCCCCGCCCCAGGTTTCGAGCGCCCAGAAGCCCACTTGATCGAGCTTTTCCGCGATCGGCAGCATGTCTTCGATGCGCATGCGCGTGGCAATCAGGGATTGATGGGCGTCCCTGAGCACGACTTCGGTGATACCCAGGGGATTACGCGGTACAGTCATGAGTGAATCCGATTGAAAATGGTTATGGTGCCTGCTGCCGCGCGCGCCGGCGCGACCGGTGCATGGTCACCGCGGCGATGATGGCGGCCATTTGCGCGGGTGGGGCCGGGTAGCTCTCCTGCGTTGCCGGGGCAACGCCGAAAGCCGGACCGAAACGCTCGGTCAGTATCGACATGACCCGGGTGGCGACAACCAGCAGACAGAGAAAAACAAAAACGATGCCGATGCCGAACAGCGCTAGCGGCAATCCTTGACTGACGAGATTCTCCATTTTCGGGCGCCTTCGGACTTCAGATCAGGACAATTTTACTAGAGGCATCCGGCTAAAGCTAACCACTTGAACGTGACGCGAAGGGCGCGACGTCAGGTGAGGATCGGTTGGCGAAGCAGATCGTAAGCCAATCTTGTGCAGGAGCAATCGACTCGCCGCGGGTGAGGACAAGCGCTAATGAAGAGCCAGCTTCCCGCGCGGGCCGAACGCCACCACGCTACACTCGGCGGCGGGACTGGCGAGGCCTGAGGTTGGCGGATCCACAGATGCCGCGCCGGTGACGGCATGCGCCAATCCAGCCGTTGGACAACAAATGGCGCAAAGCGCCAGCGGATCGATCCCGCCGCGTAGTTCGCAATGGGAGAAACCTTTGATTATACTGCCGGGGCACTTTCCGCTACCCCTTTGGAAAACTCCAACGAGAATACTTCCAACCAGAAAATCAGGAGAAAATCGTGAGAAAATATCTGAAAATCGCAGGAATTTCCCTACTTTCCCTGGTCATCGGCATTGGCGCCGCCATATTGTTCACCAGTTCCGCCCAGGACACGGGAAAGGTATTCGAACTTCGCATCTACAAGTCCACGCCGGGCAACCTGGACAACTTGAACGCCCGCTTCCGCGACCACACGATGGCGCTGTTCGAAAAGCACGGCATGGAGAATGTCGGCTATTGGACGCCCACCAGCGAAGAAGAGCGCGAGGACACGCTGGTCTACATAATCGCCCACGACAGCCGGGAAGCGGCTGACGCTTCCTGGAGCGCCTTCGGCCAGGACCCCGAATGGCAGGAGGTTGCCGCGGCTTCCAATGCCAATGGTCAGATTCTTGCCGGCATCGAACGCAAGTTCATGGTCGCTACCGACTTCTCCCCGATGCAATAATCCGAAAATGAAACCGGACGGGCGTCCCCGCCCGTCCGGGACTCCCAGATCTGGCGGCTCGCCGCCATGTCCTCGGCGATGGGTTTCCTGTCCTCGCGCTACTTGAGGTAGTCACGAATAAACAGTAATCGACAGGAAGTTTGCCCCTCATCCCGTGCAGCACCATTGCAATTGGCGGCTCAGGTGCCCGGTTACCGCATCCTGGGCTACTTGCAGCGGGAACCGCGCGTCGTGGCGAGCGAGATCAGCATGCGCGATACGTGATTGTGCAGACTGTCGTTGTAATGGAAATAGCTGCTGCCGACGAAAGGAATCCGTTCAGGGGCGGGGTTCTCAAGTTCGGTCTGCAACGGCTGCGCCGCCAGTGGCGCGGCATTCAGAGCCAGCAGAGTCACGATTGAAGTGAGCAGAAGATGCATTCTGTTGGTCATGGAACAGATTCCCCGGATTCGTCTGCGAATGGTTTCAATATGCAATCTCAATCGATCCCGAGCGCCATGGCGCCGGGGCGGCGCGCAACATGATCGATTTCGCCGGTAACGCTCTGGCGGGTTCCGGGAACGTTGTCGAACTCGTAGTGGCGAAAACGGATGTTGAAGCCTTCGAAATCGCTCTTGAGCACGGTATTGACGACGCCCGCCACCGCATCGGCGCCGTATATCGCCGAGGCGCCGTCCCGCAATACTTCGACGCGCTCGATACCCCACACCGGAAGATGCTGGGAATTGACCGTATTGACCGGTATGAAACTGTCGCCGACCTCTTCGGTCTGGTATGACGCGGAGTTCACCATGCGACGCCCGTTGAGCAGCACCAGCGTGTTGCCGGTACCCAGATTACGCAGGTTGAACGCGCCGATATCGCCCCGGCCCGAGTTAACGCCACCGGAGATGTTCTCGGCTTCGTTGAAGAAGTTCTGTCCGTTTTCAGGGATCAATGCGAGCAATTCATCGCCCGAGTCTACGCCCATGATCTCTATATCTTCGGTGCTGACGACGCTGACCGCCAGGGCCTCGCTGATCGTGGCGCCTCTGATCTGTGAACCGACTACGATGATTTCTTCGATGTCAGCCTCGTCCTGCGCCATCGTGGCGCCCGCACACATGGTCACGGCGATGGCTAAAGCGATTTTGGTAAATCTGGTCATTGCTGCATCTCTCCCATGAATCTTATGTACGTTGTCGAAACGGGCGATTCTGTCATGAAATACTTTCGCAAGACAGCAAAATTCCATTGACCAGTGAACGAATTCGGTCCTTAATTCGTCGATGATCGCGCTAGCAGGAACTGTTGCAATGACTACTTTCCGGCATGCTCGCCCGGCGGTCGCTGCGCGTTGTTATCTCTTTGTTTTTCTGGGTTTTCTGGTCGTCGCGGCAGGGGAAGACGCCAGCGCGCAGGCCGCCGTCAGCAGTGCGAGCCCCGAAGCAACCGAAGCAGGCGCCAATATCCTGCGCCAAGGAGGCAACGCCGCCGACGCCGCGGTCGCCATCGCCTTCACGCTTGGCGTGACCGAACCGGCCATGAGCGGCCTGGGTGGGCAGATCCAATTCCTTATCCGGCGCGACGGCGATGAGGTTTTCGCGCTCAACGGAAGTTCTTTCGCCCCGGCGCTCACCGACCCGGCAATAGATCGTGACGACATGACGCCGCATCAGCGCACGACGGTTCCCACCTGGCTGAAGTCGCTGGAGTACCTGTGGCGCTACCACGGCAGCGGCAGAATTAGCTGGCGTGAACTCGTCGAACCCGCGATCGCCTATGCGCGCGATGGCTTCATCCAGGGAGAATTCCGCCAGAAAGTGTTTCTGCGGCACCAGGAGGATCTCGCGGGATTTCTGGCCGCCGGACACATGCAGGCCGACGACGGCATCGCGCAAGGCAAGCGGCTTCGACAGCCACGGCTGGCCGCCACGCTGGAGAAGATCGCCGAAGGTGGCAGCGAGGCGTTTTACCAGGGCGAAATAGCCGATCTGATCGAACAGGACATGATCGCCAACGGCGGCTGGATCCGGAAAGGCGATCTCGCGCGCGTCGCCGATCCGGTTCCCGTTGACCCGGTCAGCGCCGATTACCGCGGCTACCAGGTCTCGACTTTCCCGCCGCCGGCCGGAGGCTGGGTCATGATGCAGACGCTGAAAATCTACGAGCGGCAGCGTCGGGAAGGCTGGAGCGAGAGCGAGGCGCGCCTGGCCATGACGCGTTCGATCTTCCTCGCCCAGCGGGACCGCCGCGAACGCCCGGTGGAGGATTTCAGTGATTACGCCGCTTTTCTGGACCGAAAGTTGAGTGATGAATACGCCTCCACCCTGCTTGAGCGTTCGCTGCGAACCGACGACCGGATGCCGGAAAGCAATGGCGGCGAAACCACGCATTTCTCGCTGATCGACGCGGACGGCTTCGCCATTTCGGCTACAACCAGCATCAACGCCTACTATGGCGTCCGGATCGCCGCGCCGGAATTGGGATTTTTATACAACTCCTACATGGATGATTTCACCTTCGGCAATCCCGGCCATCCCTATGCGATCGCGCCCGGCAAGCCTGCCTATTCTTCGATGAGCCCGAGCATCATCACCCGCGCCGGCGAGACCGTGCTGGTACTCGGCAGTCCCGGCAGCGCCCGCATCATCTCCGCCGTGGCGCAAGTTATCGCGGGCTATGCCGAGAACGCGGACAGCCTCGAAGCGCTGGTCGCGGCCCCGCGCATTCATGTCACGGGAGGCGGCAGACTGTATCTTGAGAATCCGGCCTGGCGGTTCTTGCCCGGAATCGCCGCGCTTGAGTACAGCGAACCGAGCACCGATCTCATGATTGAAGGACTGAACGCCTACTTTGGCGGAGTTCACGCCGTAGGCAAGCTGAGGGACAAGTGGCAGGCAGCGGCCGATCCGCGTCGTGACGGCGTCGGTGTGGTTTTGGAGAATTAGCAAGATTGTGCATGCCATCCCTGGCGCGACAAATTCGACTTCGATATGCCCCAGTCTCGACAGTCCAGCCGCCAAGCGAAGCTTGGCGTCGTTCAGTCTGCGCACGAAGCTGACACTTCGTAAACGCTTGCCTTCACCCTTGGCGAGCCGTTCGGTCCTCGAAAAGCTATGCTTTTCGTCGGCTGCGCCGACCGGATGCCTGCATTCTGCACGAATGTGCATGCCATCCCTGGCGCGACAGATTCGACTTCGATATGCCCCAGTCTCGACATCCTGTCGAGCCGTTCGGTCCTCGAAAAGCTATGCTTTTCGTCGGCTGCGCCGACCGGACCTCACCCATCCCTGGCGCGACAGATTTGACTTGGATAGGCACCAGTCTCGCCGGTCCAGCCGCCAAGCGCAGCTTGGCGTCGTTCAGTCTGCGCACGAAGCTGGCGCTTCCTAAACGCTTGTCTTCACCCTTGGCGAGTCGTTCGTCCAGCCACCGAGCGCAGCTCGGTGTCGCTCGGCCTGCGCATGAAGCTGCGCTTCATGAACGCTTGGCTTCGCCCCTCAAAAAGCTATGCTTTTTGTCGGCTTCGCCGACCGGGTGCCTGCATTCTGTACGAATGTGCATGCCATCCATGGCAAGTCGTTCGGCCCTCAAAAAGCGTTGCTTTTTGTCGGCTTCGCCGACCGGGCCTCACCCATCCCTGGCGCGACAGATTTGACTTCGATAGGCACCAGCCTCGCCATCCATGGCGAGTCGTTCGGCCCTCAAAAAGCGTTGCTTTTTGTCGGCTTCGCCGACCGGATGCCTGCATTCTGCACGAATGTGCATGCCATCCCTGGCGCGACAGATTCGACTTCGATATGCCCCAGTCTCGACATCCTGTCGAGCCGTTCGGTCCTCGAAAAGCTATGCTTTTCGTCGGCTGCGCCGACCGGACCTCACCCATCCCTGGCGCGACAGATTTGACTTCGATAGGCACCAGCCTCGCCAGTCCAGCCGCCAAGCGCAGCTTGGCGTCGTTCAGTCTGCGCACGAAGCTGACGCTTCGTAAACGCTTGCCTTCACCCTTGGCGAGCCGTTCGTCCAGCCACCGAGCGCAGCTCGGTGTCGCTCGGCCTGCGCATGAAGCTGCGCTTCATGAACGCTTGGCCTCGCCCCTCAAAAAGCTATGCTTTTTGTCGGCTTCGCCGACCGGGTGCCTGCATTCTGCACGAATGTGCATGCCATCCCTGGCGCGGCGCTGGTGGTTTCGCCATCCCCCAGCCTTGCCATCCATGGCAAGTCGTTCGCCCCTCAAAAAGCGTTGCTTTTTGTCGGCTTCGCCGACCGGGCCTCACCCATACGCCAATCTTAGGAGCTCGATTACGGACTGGATCTGGCCGCTCCAGTACCAGATGAAAAATATGGCTACGCTGCCGCCCGCGATCAGCGCGGCGAGTTGCTCGTCGATCAGTTTTGACTTTTCGCGGGCTTCGGCTTGTTCACGTTCACTCATGATTCAATCCTCCCCTATCCGCTGAAACCGATCCAGCGGCCGGTGGCCGCCACGGTGAACCAGACCATGATGGACGCTATCGCCATCAGTTTGAGCAGCCAGGGATTGACCTCGCCGGGGCCCCGCTCGACCAGCGGCTGCCGCACGAGGTAGTGAAACAGGGCGCCGGCGCCCAGCGCCAGCATCTTGTACCAATACACCGGCAGATAGTAGATTTTCAGCGCCACTCCGCAGGCCATGAACACGCCGGTGGCGATCAGCGTGGCCAGAGCGATATTGAATGTACGATTGCAGCGAGCGGTAATTACGCCCTGCTTTACATCGGTCAGGAATACGCCAAACAGACGCCCTTCGGCGACGATTACCGAACCCCCGAGCAGAGCCAGACCCAGCAGATGGACGGCCTCGACCGTGGCGAAAGCCGCGCCCCAGGTCTTGCCGATATAGCCAAACCAGGTAGTTTCCATCCATTCGAACATCGGCAGCAGATTGCCGTGTACTTCGACGCGCGCGTTCGACAGCGCGAACGCCAGCGCCACCGCCAGTATGGCTATGACCAGAATCGTTCTCGTGTACGGTCCTAGCAGGGATGCGGGCATGATCTGTCTCCGAAATTCGTTCGCGCTAGAAGCGGGTCTGGCCGTCAATGCAGCCGGCCACAACGGCCAAGAGTTCCGAATCGTTATATTGACAATCGAACCAGTCATAGGCGATGAAGCGGCCGCACATCACGATCAGCGCCCAGCCGCCCAGCGACAGCATCGCGCCGATTCGCAGCTTGCGCGGGGCCCGCGGTTCATTGTCCCAGCTCGAAACGGAAGCGCTCAACTGCCGATGAAAAAAAATGGCGTTAACAAGGCATCCCAGCATCAGCACCATTTTGATTCGCAGCCAGACGCTTTGCGCGCTGCGCACCGGCACCGCGTAAACCAGCAGAATGCCAGTTATCACCATGACCGAGAATCCCACCAGCATGGGCAGGTTGAGACGCTCGGCTATGCGGCTGGCCGGCACATCCGGCAGTGCTACCCCGAGCATACGCAGGTCGATCAGGAACAATATACCGAGGCTGACCATCAAGGTCAGTACATGGGTGCTTTCCACCCAGTTGTACATGTAGTAGGACTCATGCAGCATGGCGCTCCAGCGAGTATCGTCAATCCACACCGCAATGTTGAAAATGAATTCGTTGAGCACCCGCAGAACCTCCGCCGATAGTCATTCCGCCAGTTGTGATGACCGCATATCGTCCTATTCGCAAGTACGCCTGTCACGACTGCGCCAAGAGTAAACTCCCGACGCCGCAAAATCCAGAACCCGATTGCGCCCAAAACCGTTGTCAGCCAGCCGCCGGTATAAAGAATAAGCAAAGTGTCAGAGATTGCGCGAAAACTTCGACGCGCAGGTTTCCGTGAAACTGGTAATGAGGTCAATCGACAGCGCAACCCGGAGACCTATTCATACTTACGCTCCGCGCACTCGGGCAGAATTATCCTCTGCCGAACTCGTGGGACACCCATGCGGGGAACTCATGAGGAACGCAAGAGAAACCCATGCGAATTCTCGGTACACCCATGCAAAATCCGTGAAATCCGGGCGAACCTATGGGACACCCATGCGAACTCTCGGTACACCCATGCAAAATCTGTGAAATCCGTGGGACACCCATCAAACCCACCCACGAAGCGAATTCATGGGACGCCCAAGGAATCCAAGCGAATTCATGAGACACCTATGCGGGGAACTCATGGAGGAATTCACGGGAGGAACTCAGAATTCACGGGACACCCATGCGAACTCACGGGACACCCATGCTGAACCTGAATCTTTGGCGAGCCCATATAAAACCCATCCGATCCACCACGAAACTTTGGGGCGTCCGTGCCGCCGCGGGGGCGCCGAGCGTCGTCCCGTTCGCAAACGCCGACGATCTAAAGTAATATCTTCCGCCGCCAAACTTCCCACTTCCAGCAAGGCCCGCACAGCATGCCCGCAGCCTTCCGCTCAGCCGTTTTCCGGTGCGCATTGCTGTGTTTCCTCATGCATTCGGCCCACGCCGCCGAAGCCCCCTGGCGCATCCAGGACGCGCTTTCGCCGCCGGAAGGATTCAGCGTCGGCCTGGTGCTTAGCAGCCGCTTCGAGGCGATCAACGGCAACCCGCGCGCCGGCTCCAGTCCCGACGACAGCATGATCGTCATGCGGACATTGCTGGATACCCGCTATCGCCGGGACGGGGTCGGCGTGCAAATCGAGTTTTCCGACTCGCGCCAGCAACTTGCCGACGACGACGCCGTTGTCACGCAAACCGCGATCAACGCGCTGGAAGTGTTGCAGGCGACACTGTCTTTCGACCTTCCCGGCGATGGCGATATCAGGCTCGGCCGCTTCGCCACCGACTGGGGCAGCCGACGGTTCCTGGCGCGCAATCGCTTCCGCAACGCCATCAACACCTTTGACGGTTTCGAATGGGTTCAGCCGCTGGCGAACGGCGGCGTCATGCGCTTGCTCGGTTCCCAGGTCGTCCGCAGGCTGCCGTCGGACCGGAGCGGCTTGCTCGACAACAAGCGGATTCGGGATGAATCCAGCGGCGCCCAGCGTTTCTACGCCGCCAACCTTACGCTGCCGCCCGCGACCGCGCCGTTCAGCACCGACCTCTACTTCTTCTCATTACGGGAAAAAGACTCGCTCCGAGTGCGCACCCGCGACCGGCGTTTCAACTCCGCCGGAATTCGCTTGCGCAAGCCGGCGGCAAGCGGCGAGTTTGATTACGAATTTGAATCCTTGCTGCAATTCGGCCAGAGCCGGTCAAACGCGTCCTCGGACAATCGGACAAATCTCGATCACGAGGCGTTTTTCCAATACGCCGCGGTGGGCTATAGCTTTCCGAACTCGTTGCGAGCGGTGCTGGAAATTGATTACGCCAGCGGCGACGAGGATCCGTTCGATCTGGAAAACGGACGTTTCGATTCCCTGTTCGGAGTCACGACGTTCGAATTCGGCGTAGTAGGAATGTACCAGCCCTTCAGCCGGTCCAATCTGATCACTCCCGGCGTCCGCCTGTTCGCGACACCGACGCCGGACCTCAATATCATGGTTTCCTACCGCCATTTCTGGCTCGAAGAGAAACGCGATTCCTGGGGCCGCACGCGCCGACGCGACGTTACCGGAGAATCCGGCAGTTACCTCGGCCAGCACCTGGAATTCCGCATCCGCTGGGATGCGATCCCCGGCAATCTGCGCCTCGACACGGGCGCGATCATGCTGAATGCCGAGGGGCTCGGCGACAGCAATACTCGCTACGGTTTCGTCGGTACGGTCTTGACCTTCTGACCGGGCCGGTCAGAAATTGCCGCGCACCGAAAAGGCGAACTGCAATCCCGTGGTAACCCGGAAATGCTCGGTCTCGCGCAATATCCGGTCCCGCAGGTAGCCGTAGTAGCGGAAGCGCTGCCGCAGATCCTCGTGGTCCCGCAGGTTCCTCGCTTCCAGGCGGACAGTAAGACCGGCGACGCCGCTCTTTTCAACGAATGCCGTCAGATCGCTTTGCGAACCGAGGTACAGCACGTTGTCAATATCGAACAGCGTGCGATTGCCGTCGATGCGGTCGCGATATTCGAAACCGTAATTCAGTCCGAGCCGGGATATGTCGTGGCGAAACCCCGCACGAAAGCTGCCGCGGTCGTAGGGCACGACCTTGCGTTCGATTCCGATCAGGGGGTCGTCGATGGCGGAGTCCTGCAACAGCACGCCAAAAGTGGCCAGGGCCTGGGGCAGGCCAAGAAAGCCGAAGCGCAGGCTGGCGTCGAAATTGAAGCCGAGCACACTGCCATCGCCTACGTTGCCGTTGGTGGAGGCGAGTTGCTGTCCGGGAGTATGCAACTCGATCCGGCCAATGGAGTTGGCGACATCGTAATAGAACAGGCGCGAACTGAGGACGCCGCCGTCATTGGGCAGCCGATAATCCAGATTCACGTTGTATTGCCAACTCTGTTCCTGTTCGAGTTCGGGGTTGCCGGCGATTGTGTCCTGATCTTCGTCGCGCTGGTTGGTGTTGGCGGAAAAGTCGGCGAAGCTGAGCTGGGACACGACTTTTTCGACCGAAGCCTGCAATTGCAGCGAGGGATTGATGTCGAAACGGAAATCCATTTTCGGCTTGAGAAACTGGAAGTCCCGGGAATTGACCACATCGCCGCTTTGGGCGATCTCGGAAAACTCGCCGATAAGCGACGATTCCAGCCGCATGCGCGGGTTCAAGCGCCAATTATGCACCGCGAAGGTCTCGATGCGGTCTTCCTCTACCGTGGAAGCCGCATTGTTTACCGGCACCCGGACCAATCCGCCGACATCCGGATTCGCCGGTCCGGGCAGCGGGCGGCCCAATTTCAGCGAAGTATGCTGAGTGGTGCGCGCGCCTTCGACGCCAATTTCCAGGCCCTGCCCCTCGCCGAAACTCCAGGTATAGGAAGTGCGCACGATTCGTTCCTGGTAGCCGCTGGCGTTCTGCAGATAGAGATTCTTGCGCTCATCCGCGCCCGGCGCGTCGAACTCCCAGCGTTCGCGCAAGATCTCGGCATCGCGGTCATTGGCGATAAACAGGAACTTGTAGCGCGAACCGTCGAGGAAGATATGCTCGTAATCGCCGCCGATTTCCCAGTTCGATTGGCTTGCGGGAACTTCTTCGCGCTCCCAGGTAGTAACGGGTCCGGCGCCATTGTAGTCAGTGATGCCGCGCACCAACGAACTTGGCGGATCGTTACGATTGTAAAGCGCGTTAAGAGCGATGCGGTCGGCGCTGCCGATGTCGTAAGTCAGATTGGAATTGAAGCGGTACGCGTTCTGATTGTTGATCCTGTCGAACGTGATGATTTCGTTGAGCGCGCCGCCGCCGTGCTGGCTGACTTCCAGGCTGTTTTCGGCCTGATAATTGCTTTGGGCGCTAACGCTTAACAGGTAATTCAGGCGATCCTGCCGGCCGGTGACCGAAACAGTGGCTTCCGGCTCGACATTACCGTCGTGATAGCGCTGCATGCCGGCCTGGGCCGCAATGCTCGAGCGGGCCGCGGAGCTTTTCAGCACGATATTCACTACCTGGCCAACATTCTGCACGTCGAGACCACTGGAAGTGCCGCGAATGATTTCGATGTGGTTAACCTCTTCGGCGGCAATACGGGCAAGTTGCTCGCGCGCCTCATTGACCTTGCCGGCCAGGCGTTTACCGTCGATCAGAATCTGGGCGCTGCCGCCAAGCCCGCGGTCCTGTTGATTAAAGTTCGCGAAACCGCCCCGGCTTGTGTCCAGCACCAGTTCGATGCCTGGAATCCGGGACAGCATGTCGTCCACGGAGACTGGGTTATATTGACTGAAAAAGGCCGCGGGATAGTTGACCGTGCTCTCTTCTTCGCTGTTTTGCGCCGCATTGTCCTGGGCGCCAACCACAACCGGAGACAACAGCAGGAGGAACAATACCGCCCCGGCGCCCAGAGATGATTGGCTGTTAATGGCTGAATCTCCCGCTCGATACATGCGGCCGCCGCCGGATCGATCCGCTAGATAGATTCAATTGGGGAATTCCGCTAACTCCGGCGCCCTTGACGATAGCCCATCCAGATCAGGAATTGCAATCCGAACAATAGCGACGCGGCCAGCAAATGAGCGGGCTGAGCCAGGGCCGGCATGCCCAAATGGCCGAGCGTGGCGCCGGACAAAATTGCCGCCGCGACGATCGCGAGCATGACCGTAGTCAACCGCGTTAACACGTGCTCCCAGCCCAGAGACCGCGCCAGCAGGTATAACAGCCAGCCATTGGCCAGCAGCACCAGCGCGGAAAAGCTGCGATGCACGTAGAAAAACCAGGGCATCGCCTGGATCCAGCTCGAACGCATTTCCTCGCCTTGCAGGCGGCTTATGAAGTCCGTCATTTCGCGCACCTGGGTGCCGAGAGTTACCTGCAGCACGGTGCAGCCGAGGGCGACATACAGCCAGACGGCAAAGCGCGAATCGATGCCTTCGATCGGCTGGCGCGCCATGATTTCCCGGTTCGAGCGGAAAAAGGCGAACAACAGTACGCCGACGATCGCCAACGCCATCAACATGTGAATCGTAATCATGCCAGGCTGGAGATTGGAGCCAACTACGCGCGCGCCGAGCCAACCCTGAATCGCCACCATGACGAAGGCCGCGGCCGAAGATAGCGGAATCCAGCGGTCATAGCCGCGACAGGACCAGGAATACAGCGCGGTGAGCAATATCAGCAGGCCGATGACGACGCCGATGAGCCGATTGAGATATTCGGTCCAGGTCTTGACCACGTTGAATCGAGTTTCGGCATAGCCGAGATCAGCGTAGATCTCCTGGTAGTCGGCCGGCAATTGGGCTTCGCTCACCGGCGGAATCCAGCGTCCGAAACAGGTCGGCCAGTCGGGACAGCCCATGCCGGCGCCGGAAGCGCGTACCGTGGCGCCTACCAGGATGAGGAAGTACACCGCGGCGATGGTGATCAGGGCCACGCGGCGATAGTTGCGCAAGGCCGAATCGGAAATGGTCGGATTCATCGCGGGTCGGTTGACGCGAAAGCTTTGGTTCACTCGCGCAAGCTGTCCAGTAATTCCAGCGAAGCATGGCCGTCGGGGATTAGCCCCTGCTCAGATTGATAAGCGCGAATGGCGGCTCTGGTTCGCGAACCGACGCGGCCGTCCGGTTCGCCGGAGTCGAAGCCGCGGCTATTGAGCAATTCCTGCAATTCCAAGACCTGCGCCCGGCTCAACGCGGTTTCGTTTTCGGGCATATGCGCGATTGACGCCGCGCCGGTAAAGCGGTCGGCGAGATGGCCCACGGTTATCGCGTAAAAGACCGACGGGTTGTATAACATGGTGACCCGGAAGTTGTTGTAGGTCAGAAATGCCGGCCCGGCCGCGCCTGCTGGCACAGCCACGGCAGCCCGCATGTCCGCCACCGGAATTGGGTCGCCGGAAACAGTGCGCAGTCCTAGCTCGCGCCACTCGGAAAGTGGCTTGAGATTGCGGGCGCCCACCTGCGAATAATCGAATCCCTCAGGCAGCAGTACTTCCCTGCCCCAGCGCTCGTCGCCGCGCCAGCCGGATTGGCTGATGAAGTTCGCCGCCGAATAGAAAACGTCAGGCAGGCTGTTCCAGATGTCGGCACGGCCATCGCCATCGCCATCAACCGCGTAGTTCCTGAATACGGTAGGCAGAAACTGCAACTGCCCCATGGCGCCGGCCCAGGAGCCGGTCATGCGTTGCGGCGGGATATGACCATCGTCAATAATTTGCAAGGCCGTCAATAGCTGTTCCCTGAAAAAATCCGCCCGGCGCGGATCATAGGCCAAGGTGGCAAGCGCTTCGAGTACCGAGAACCCGCCCGTGGCGCGGCCGAAATTGCTTTCGATGGCCCAGAATGCGACCAGATAGTGCGGCTGTATGCCGTAACGCGCCTGCACAGCGGCCAGCAATGCCGAGTGTTCGCGCAATAGCTCCTGACCGCGGGCGATCTGATTGGGAGTTACGCGCAATTCGATATAACGCGTAAAGGTCTGCACGAATTCCGGCTGCGAGCCATCAAGTTCGAGCACTCGCTCTAGCGGCGAGACGCCATCGAGCGCGGTCAGGGTTTCGGCACTGACGCCGAGCGCACGCGCTTCCGCCCGAAGTTCTTCGAGCCATTCCGCGAATGTCCGCGGTTGCCCCTGGGCGGCAAGCGGCAACAACAGCGCTACGATCAAGAAGCCAGTCCGAATCATGGCTGAATGATAATTCATCCGAGCTTCACCTTGCATCCCATTCCTCACAATATGGGTGTCCCATGTTTGCCACCATGCTTGCCCCATGCTTGCCTTCCATACTTACCTCCCATGCTTGCCACTCGCCTTCCCACCCATCACAAGATGGGCGTCCCAAACTGCCCCGGCAATGGGTGTCCCATGCTTCATGCCATTGATTCCGAGATGGGTGTCCCACCGATTCGTTGAGATAGGTGTCGCATGCTTCTCCGCCCATCTCCATGGGTGTCCCATGCCTCTCCGCTCCATGCCTCTCCGATAATTCTCCGCCCGTCTCAATGGGTGTCCCATGCTTGTAATGCTTGTATGCCTTGCACTCTGGATTGACTCGCGGCGAAAAATCTACACAATGCGGCAGTTTGAGAGCAATCGGCCGCGACAATGACAAAACCTTTTCTGATTCTGCAACTTCGTCCGGAAGATGACACCGCGGACAGCGAATTGCGCAAGATCTGCCAGCACGGACTGCTTGACTCGGCCGAGGTCCATCGCGTTCGGCTGGAAAAGCAGCCTGACCCGGATCTGGATCTGGCGCGGTACTCGGCGATTATCGTTGGCGGCAGTCCTTTCGACCTGAGCACTGCCCAGCACGAAAAATCAAACTTGCAGATCGCCATCGAGGACTTTTTCCGGCGCCTGCTGGATGAAGTTATACAACGTGACTTCCCCTTTCTCGGCTGCTGCTCGGGAAACGGCCTGCTGGGTCAGCACCTGGGCGCGGAAATATCCGGAACCTATGGCGAGGAGGTTGGCGGTATCGATATAAATATCACCGAAGCCGGCAGCAAGGATCCGCTGTTGCGGGGAATGCCGCGAACGATTCGCGTTCTGGTAGGCCACAAGGAAGCTTGTGACGAGACGCCGCCCGGCAGCACTCTGCTGGCAACAGGCACGATGTGTCCCGTGCAGATGTTCCGCGTCGGCAGCAATGTCTATGCCACGCAGTTCCATCCCGAAGGTGATTTTGAAGGTTTTGACGTGCGCATTCGCGCTTACAAACATCATGGCTACTTTCCACCAGAAACCGCCAATTCCCTTTCCGAAAGAATCCGCTCCGAACACACTCCAGAGGCGCATGACATCCTGCGCCGATTCGTCGCCCGCTTCCATCCGTTTGCCTAACCATTTTGTGTAATTCGAAGCATCAAGAGCTAAATTGATCTCACGCTCCTCAGTTAATCAGTAACGACCCCATTGCTCGCTTTTAAGTCGCATAGCTTGTTTTTTTAATGGTTATTGACCCCCAAGTCAGATTTGACTTATCTAATTCGAATAACTCCGTGGCCCTGCAGTTCCAATCCGGGAAGATCCTTAGTCGGAGTTAATCCCTGTATTTTTCCTGCTGTCCTCGCTGTGGCATACCAAATTCTTGCCAATGTATATCGTCACACTTCATGCGCCAAAACCACCATAGGCTTGAGCTTGTTTCTACCAAGAATATTTCGTCCGGTGCATTTTTTGTTCACTCAATAGCGATAAAAGTACTGAGCCGAAATCGCTGACCGAAGTATTAGAGAAATGGTCGGGCTCGGTTGGACAGTTTGAGGGTAAAGTTAAGATAGTTTTCCCGTGATTAAAAGCCCTCGTCTTTTGCCTTATCCTCCCTCTTTTCGTGGATATGTCGATTGCTGCAGCGATTCCGCCCCCTGGCCGCGCGCAGGGAGCGTAGCGACTGAAAAGCACTATCGAGACGGCCTTACGCTGATTCAGCTTATGGATATGTTCCCATCCGAGCAAGTGGCGACGGAGTGGTTTGAAAACGCCCTTGGGGACGATGCGCGATATTCATGTCAGTACCGCAGTAATACTCCCCAAAAGCGCCGATTGAAAAATCCCCAGTTTTCGCTGCCGCCACCGCCCCCGGGGCGGTGGCGGCAGCGCGGAAATTGGTGCTTGATGCCCCCTGGATTGTCGGGGAACACATCCATGATCAAACTGCGGGAGATCATCATGATCCATGAACTAAAGAACCATGGGTTGGGCGTTTCGGAGATTGCTCGGCGAACCGGTCTGGACCGGAAGACCGTCCGCAAGTATCTCCGGGAGGGACTGCAATCCGCCCGGTACGGTCCGCGGCAGCCAAGACCACGGCTGCTGGATCCCCTTGAACATTACCTGCGCGAACGGATCGCCGCCTATCCGGGATTGTCCGGAAGCCGTCTTTGGCGAGAGATTGCCGAGCTGGGCTATGCCGGGGGCTACACCGCCGTGACCGACTTCCTGCGCGAAGGATCGCGAGAGCAATCAGGTCCGCACCCAGGTCGTTGAGCGCACCGACACTGAGACGTTGCAGGGGTTTGTCGTCGAACACATCGACGCGTTCGCGACCGTCTACACGGACGCTGCCTCACCCTACGCCAGCCTGCCCCACCAGCACGACACGGTGAAGCACAGTGCATCGGACTTCGTCAGGGGTGACGTTAAAACCAACGGCGTATAAAGCTTCTGGGCGATGATCAAGCGGGCGACGAAAAGCACGTTCCGCAAAATGAGCCCGAAGCATCTTGACCGCTACATTCAAGAGTTCGCCGCGAAACACAATATGCGGGACGCGGACACGCTGGCCCAGATGCGAGAGACGGTCTCCCGCTTAGTCGGTTGGAACCTTCTCTACAGGGACTTGATCGCGGACAACGGGCTTGCGTCGGGCGCGAGGTCGTGAGTATGGTTCTACCCGGCGAAGCAGGGCGCGAGCCAGCTTTTCTGGTGTTGCGCCTTTACAAGTCATGCTTGGGATCGAGTATAGCCTTCATAATTCCTCCGCAGGTTGGCGGCCAGAAGCGGAGATTATCAGAAGCCTGCTAGTTGCAAATATCGTAACTGGAGGGTTTTATTATGTCCAACGCCATTTACCGCCTATCCATTGCGATCGATTTTCATGATGAATGGCCAGCGCGGGTCGGAAAATTCATTGCTGACCCTACTCAGTGGTACGCGACCCATTCAGTTCTTGTTGATGTGTCGGCGTTCGATATTGCGTCCTTCCTATGTGGTATAGCGGAGGCGGGAAGTGTGGAGCATATCGTGGAACTCGGTCCCGTCCACTACGACGCCGCAGGCCAGTCAGTATGCACGGACCACCACAGTGCCATCTACCTCGATCATCTTCGCTGGACTCTCACATTCGCCGCATTCGACCGATATGGATGCCGTCAAGCGGCGCAGTTCTGTCATCGTGTAGTCTCGCCTGAGTGGTATCCGTCAGGCATGCTCCCACAGCTTGCCCTTGGCGGGTTATTCCGATACTGATACCGACTCAGAAATCTTGCGCAAGCTGTCTCTCATGTCAATGAGAAGTGCGAGCATGCCGCACAATAAGATAGCCAAGATGGACCCCAAAAGCAGGCCGACAAAGAAGCCTGTAATCCCCATCCAGATAACGCCCATTACTGGCGGAAAGATAATCAGCCCCCAAGCAACAATCCCGTTGATTGTGCCGATAACACTTGAAAGAAACCTGTTCATGTCATTACCCTTTCTCAGTCCCAGCACCGGGATGGCATCGGGCCGTTGTCAATAACCCTCGGAAGGAGAAATCTCCGTCTATTTGCTGATGCTGTTCCATTCGACAGGCAACCCGGCAAAGCGGGATTCCCGAAGGTTATTGACGGCGGGGATTGTGACAGGCTCGAGTGGAAACGTCAACTAATGCGTAGGTCCCTATCATTACGTCAACAGCACCTTGTTCTTTTTTCCGTTTCCCGGCGAACGGCAATCGACATAACCTAATTTCGTATTCACTTCCTTTTGGCAGTCCTTTTTCGCAATAGTCAAATTTGGATGGGTGACGAGTCTAAAAATGATGAAGAGTTCGAGTGTTATCTAATTCTTAGAAACGATGTGCCTGCTCTCGAATCCAATTCATTAACCTTTTTAACGCCTTTTTTTCTCTTTATTGCGACCTTTAGGAAGATAAAAGTTGGATGGAAAATGCAATTGATAATATGCTTCACTAGGAATTGGTTTTGAAAGACAATCCTTCCTGATGTATTGGCTTACCCGAGATACATTTACGCCCGTATTATACTGCCCTTCGTACGACTCTATTCGTGTATGCTCAAATGCGTATCTCTGACTACCCAGTTTTACGCGTAAATCAACTGGCGGTACTTTTCCATCCTGATCCGGAAGATGGATATTTGAACGGAATAGTCCAGAACATTTTTCCAAGTATATTAACACTGCATCGCATGCTTTACCTTCGTTGTTTGGAATTAGCATATATTTTTTATACCTCTACTAACTGGTCGGAAGTTAGCAACAAGCGTGCAGCCACGCAAAACTCCTTCTTGCCTCTCTCGAAGCTCACGGGTTATAAATGGCTCCAGCCGTCGCCTACAAGATGATCGACTGCAAACACATTCCGCATATGCGACTACACTATTTTATACTGACCCTAACACTGATGACTGTCGCTACCTCGAGCCTCGCCGATGAAGCTAGAGTTGCCGTGGCGGCGAATTTTTCAAGGCCCGCGGAAATGCTGGTGGAACAGTTCGAATTGTTGCAGCCGCATCGAATCGAGCTAATAACCGGCTCATCGGCCCGGTTTTACGCTCAGTTGCGCAATGGCGCGCCGTTTGACGCTTTCCTGTCGGCGGACCGGGAAAAGCCGGCGCTGCTGGTGGACGAGGGATTCGCGGTAGCGGATAGTCTGCGGACCTATGCCGTGGGACGGCTGGTGCTCTGGACAGCGGAACCGACGCGGGAAATCAGCGGCGAAACGCTATCTGTATTCGCCGGCGGCAGACTCGCCCTGGCGAACCCGCGGCTGGCGCCATACGGCCTCGCGGCGCAAGAGGTTATCGACAATCTCGGCCTGACGGAGCTACTGGCCGACAGCCTGATCATGGGCGAGAATGTTTCCCAGGCATATCAGTTCGTGGCCACCGGCAATGCTCCGCTGGGATTCGTCGCGTTGTCCCAGGTCGGCCGGAACGGCGCCATCGAACAAGGATCCGGCTGGCTCGTGCCGAGTGAACTGCATTCACCGATTCGCCAATACGCCGTGTTGCTGAACGAGACCAACGCCGCGGCCGGCGCTTTCCTTGAATTCCTGCGCGGACCGGAGGCACGGCGCATCGTTTACAGTTTCGGCTACACCATGGACGATTCCGAACCATGATGTTCCCGGCTGAAGTTCTGCAGGCAATCTGGCTCACCTTGCGTCTGGCCACGACCGCCACTTTATTGCTGCTGCTGATCGGCACTCCCCTGGCTTGGTGGCTGGCGCGCACCCATTCCTGGTTGCGCGGTCCTGTCGCGGCCGTCGTCGCCTTGCCGCTGGTACTGCCGCCGACGGTGCTCGGTTTCTATCTTTTGCTAGCCCTGGCTCCAGCCGGCCCCATTGGCCAGTTGACCGGAGCGCTGGGTCTGGGCAGCCTGGCATTTACCTTCGAAGGCCTGGTGATCGGTTCGATCCTGTATTCGCTGCCATTCGTGGTGCAACCGATCCAGAATGCGTTTCACGCCATGGGCGATGGGCCTTTGGAAGTCGCCGCCACTTTCGGCGCGGGGCCATGGAAGCGATTCTTTACCGTCGCCATTCCTCTCGCGCGGCCGGGATTCATCAGCGGTTCGATCCTGGGATTTGCTCATACCGTCGGTGAATTCGGCGTGGTGTTGATGATTGGCGGTAATATTCCTGGCGAAACCCGCGTTGTTTCGGTGCAGATTTATGAACAGGTGGAGGCTCTGCAATTCGCCGAGGCACATTGGCTGGCCGGCTCCATGGTCGTTTTCTCGTTCCTCGTGTTGCTGGTCGTGTACGGTTCGCTCGGGCGCCGCGCCGTTCCCGGCATGAGATTCGGAAGCTAGCGCCTTGCACGTCCGCATCGCCTACGCAATGGCGCAGCCCGCCGGCGGCGAGTTCCGTCTCGAGGTGGATGTCGAGATCCCCGCTCGCGGAATTACCTGTGTTTTCGGCGCGTCCGGTTCGGGCAAGTCCACCTTGCTGCGGTGCCTGGCGGGCCTGGATCGGCCACAATCCGCCTGGATCAAGGTCGAGGGCGAAATCTGGCAGGACGAGACTCGATTGCTACCGACCCATTCGCGCCGCATCGGCTATGTGTTCCAGGACGCCAGCTTGCTGCCCCATCTCAGCGCGCGGCGGAATCTGCATTACGGCAGAGACCCTGGCAGTGACGCGGATACGGCTGACGCGGTCAAACTGCTTGGCATCGATCATCTGCTCGACAAGAACCCGCGCCAATTGTCGGGCGGCGAGCGGCAGCGCGTGGCGCTGGCGCGGGCATTGCTGAGCAGGCCGCGCCTGCTGCTCCTCGACGAACCGCTTTCAGCCCTCGACGTCGCGCGCAAGCAGGAATTGCTGCCCTACTTGCAACGTCTGCCGGAACAACTCGACTGTCCCATCGTGTATGTTACCCATTCCCCCGACGAAGTCGCCCGGCTGGCGGCGCATGTACTGGTGCTGGACGAAGGCCGATGCGTGGCGCGCGGCTCGGTGACCGAACTCATGGCCTCGCGCCAACTGCCGGTAAACGCCGCCGGGGAAAGTGGCGTGGTGCTTGAAACCGCCATCGCCGGTCTTGACGCGGAATGGAATCTGGCCAAAGCGGAATTCGCCGACGGCAGCATGCTGATTCCCGATCCAGGCGTTACCGCGGGCGGCCTGATCCGTCTGCGAATCCTCGCCCGGGACATCAGCCTGAGCCATGCGGTGGAAGCGCATTCGAGCATCCTCAATCGCTTGCCGGCAACAGTGCTGCGCATCGAGGAATCCCCCGATGCCGCGATGTGCATGGTGCATTTGCAGGTCGGCGAGAACAGCAGATTGCTTTCCCGGGTGTCGCGGAAGTCAGCCCGGCGTCTGAAGCTGGCGCCGGGCAGCTCGATATTCGCCGAGATCAAGTCCGTCGCTATCCTGCAATAGCCGCGAGTTTCACGCCTCCTGCAATCGCGGGTCGCCGTCTTCCACCACATAGGAACGGCGAATGCTGATCGGCTCTCCCGCCACGGTAACTCGCGGCAACACCTTGAAGTCCGCCTGCCATTGCGCTGGCGTAATCGTGTTGGCGACATAGCCGCGTTGGGAATTGTAGAACTTGACGTGGGGGTTATTGGCGAGCAGCGCCGCGCCGTAATCGTTGCTGTCCTCGCCATCGCCGCCGGAACTGATCGAGCTGCCGACGAATTCCACGCCAACGGCGCGCGATCCTGAATCGTCGAAATCGAGCTTCAGTTCCGCTGCCCAATGGGAATGGATATCGCCGGTGATTACCATGGGATTCGGCGTGTCGGCATCGGCCAGCGCCTCTAGCAATTGCTGCCGCTCGAAGGGATAGCCGTCCCAGATGTCCATCGGCCAGAGTTGTTCGCCGTTCGCGTCGACCGAGCGCAGACTGGCCATCATGATCTGCTGCGCCAGCACGTTCCAGCGCGCATCGGCGTTGCCAAGGCTGTCGAACAGCCATTGCTTCTGGGCTTGGCCAAGCAGTGTGCGCGATGGATCCCGATGCCCGGCGCAACTCGGCCGGCGGCCATCGCCGCAGGCCTGATCACCGCGGTATTGCCGCGTGTCCAGCACGCTCATTTCCAGCAGCTTGCCGAAACGCAGGCGCCGATGAATCGGCATATCTGGACCCTGCCGGCCGACCGGCAGGCGCACCGGCATGAATTCGTACCAGGTCTGATAGGCGGCCGCGCGGCGGATCAACAGTTGCTCCGGCGTCTGCTCGTCTTCGGCCACGGCGGCGGCATAGTTGTTGTCCACTTCATGATCGTCCCAGGTCACCACCCAGGGCGCCGAGGCATGCGCCGCTTGCAGGTCAAGGTCGGAGCGGTAAGTCTCGTAGCGCGCCCGATAGTCGGCCAGGGTCTGGATTTCCGGCCCCTCGTGACGCCGCACGAGGTTCTCGCCCCAGGAACTTTCGTAGATATAGTCGCCCAGGTGCGCGATGAGATCGAACTGTTCGTCCGCCATGTGCCGGTAGGCGGTGTAATAGCCATGTTCGTATTGCTGACAGGAAGCAAAGGCAAAGCGGAAGCGGTCGATGTCTTCGGCCCCGGCGGCCGCGGTGCGAGTGCGCCCGGCCGGGCTGGTAATGCCGCCGATGCGCCAACGGTAGAAATATTCCACGCCCGGACGCAGGCCGCGCACATCGGCATGGGCGGAATGACCGAGCTCGGGCGTGGCGGCAATGCTGCCGCTGCGTTCGATGCGGGCAAATCCGGCATCGGCGGCGACTTCGTAATCAATCTGCAAGGCATCCGCGGCCAGGTCGGCCTGGCGCAACACGGCTGGGTCGAGCCGTGTCCAGAGGACGATCGAATCCGGACCGGGATCCCCGGAAGCCACGCCCAGGTAGAACGGATCTTCCGACAGACGATTTACCCGGCGCGTGGCGCCATGCGCCAGCGCCGGCAAGGCGCCCAGGGCCAGAGCCGCGTACAATCTGGTTACATGGGCAAAAAAATGCCGCCGTGTTAAACGGCGGCGAGGATGGAAAATTCGCATTTCGCAACTCCGTGGGCTGATTAACAGACGTCAAATCCTAGACGAGGGATATTACCCCCGTTTGTCAGATCAGCCCAACGGCATTACGCTGGCGGTGGCTTACAGAACTCCCGTGAGACTGGACAGTTCGAACGCCAGCAGCGTGCCGAGGAGCAGAATCTGAGCGATAACCACAGCCGTCTTCGCGGCAGGCGAAAGCCGTTTCACATAACGGGCTATGGGCAGGTAAAAATGGTGATAGCGATAATGCATGACTATGTCTCCCATTTGCTCAAACGTCCTCTTGGTGGCGAAAGTTACTTCTTCATACGATCGAGGCGCATACTACAGTCGCGAGTTCAACTTGACTTGCGATTTTCCCTGAGCAGCGACCTTGGCTCGGTCAATAACGAACGGCCGGCGTCGCGAGCCCGTTACGTCCTTTACCGAGAATAAGGGGTCACTCACCGAATCGCCGGAACGGGATCAGGGCGCTGCGGTTAGGCTTACCCTTACGCCGGAAAAACAGGAGGCAGTAGATGTCCGAACCTGATAACCCGCAAAGCAGAAAAACGTTCGCTTATATTCTGGTGGCGATCGCCGGATTGATCATTCTCTCCAATGCCGGACTATTCAGCGTTCTCGGCCTGCGCGATCTGATCGGCGCGCTGTTCCGATTTACCTTCAATGCAATTCCCTACATTCTCTTGCTCGCTGGCATCTTCTGGATCGCCCGATCCGGCAAGAGCGGGGCGCCATTGATGGCGTGGCTGGTAATCTTGTTCGGGGCGGTACTCATCGTTTCGCAGGTAGGACTGTTCGGTCTGTCTTTCAGCGACATGCTCGCGCCCATGATATTGATCACCATCGCCTTCTTCCTCGTGAATCCCCGCAATCTTCTCCCCCGCCGTCTCAATTCCAGCAATGAAGATCTCGATCCGAACGAGCAGGAAATCAAGCTGTTCGCCTTCATGGGCGGCGGCGAATTGAAATACCACTCGAAACGGCTCAAGGGCGGCGAGATCATGGCGATCTGGGGCGGATACGACATCGATTTCAGCGATGCCGAGATGGAAGGCGACTCAATGCAATTAAACCTCTATTGCATCATGGGCGGCATGGAAATTACCGTTCCCGCCAATTGGAGAGTAGAAAAGAGCGGCGCCATGAATATCATGGGCGGCTTCAGCAACAAGACCCGGGACATGGCGGAAGAATTGAACCTGCCGTCCAAAACCCTGATCGTAACCGGACTCGCGCTGATGGGCGGAGGCGAAATCCGAAACTGAGCAAAGCTGCTCCGGCGTATAACATCCCATGTATCCTCTGTTCAGGACACCCAATCGCCTAATCGCGACACTGGTCGGCTGGAGCTTGTTCAGCGCCGGCCTGTCCACTCTCGTCAGCGGCATCACCGATATCCCGCTGGCGCGTAGCCTGGAGCTGTTCGCGCCGGCGTATTTCCTGTGGCTGCTGTTCCTTATCCCCAATTACTATCTCTGCCGCGCATTGCCGCTCGACAAGGGCGCCTGGACCACCGTGATCGGCACCCAGACGGTAATCCTGCTCATAACCGCCCTGATCTGGGCGCTGCTTGGCCGCGGCTATGCCTTGATCCTCGATTCGCTGAGCGAAACCGTTCCGTATCTGGATTACTTTTCCCGCGCCTTGTTCACCAACCTTGTCGTTTTCGCCGGTGAATACGAATTTTTCGTGCTCCTGCACTACCTGTTCATCGCGCTGCAACGCGGCCGCGACCTGGAACAGCAGGCATTGCAGCAGGAATTGCTGACGAGCAAGGCGGAACTACGCGCCCTGCGCGCCACGATTCATCCGCATTTCCTGTTCAACGCCTTGAACGTGCTGGCCAATATCACCGACTCGGAACCGGCCCAGGCGCGGCATTTCTGCCTGCGGCTGGCGGATTTTCTGCGCTACAGCGTGGCCTATGGCAACCGGCCGACCGCCACCCTTGGCGCTGAGCTCGAGCATGTGCAAAACTACCTGAGCATCGAACGCGAACGTTTCGGCGAACGGTTGTGTACCGATATCGAGGTGGACGATAACTTGCTGGAGATCCCGGCGCCGTCACTGATGCTGTTTCCCCTGGTGGAAAACGCCATCAAACACGGCATCGACAGTTGTATCGAGGGCGGCTGTCTGAAATTGCGGGCCGAGGCCGGCGATGGACGGCTGCATATCGAGATCAGCAATCCGGTGGACGAACTCGGACACAAGCGGCAAGGCACCGGCATCGGGCTGATCAGCTTGCGCCAGCGGCTGAAGAATCGCTACGGCGATGACGCCACCTTGCAGACCTGCCGCGAGGCCGACCTTTTCATTGCTCGCATCTGTCTGCCTTTACCTTGAGCGCCCGCCGCCGTAAATTGAGCGTCATGGCGAAACGCGAACCCATACCCTGCCTGATCGTCGACGACGAGCCCCACGCCCGGCAGGCCTTGCAAAACGCCCTCGCCCGGCATCCGGAAGTCGAGGTCGTCGGCCTATGCGAGAACGGCTTGCAAGCAGTCAAGGCCATAAACGAACAACGTCCGCAACTGCTCTTTCTTGATGTGCAAATGCCCAAGCTCGATGGTTTCGACGTTCTTGAACTCGTGCAGGAGCAAATTCCCTTCGTGGTTTTCGTCACCGCCTACGATCAATACGCGGTGCAGGCTTTCGAGGCAAATGCCGTCGATTATTTACTGAAGCCGGTCGATCCGGAGCGGCTTGCGAAAGCGGTGGAAAAGGTTGTTACCCGGGTCGGCATGGAAGAGCCTTCGCGGCTGCAAAGCCTGCTGGCGGACCCGGTGCGCGAGCGGGAACTACTGCGCCGCATCCTGGTGCGCGACGGCAGCGAAGTACATGTGCTGGCCGTGGATGCGGTCATGTTTATCGAGGCGGCTGACGACTATGTCGCCATTCACACCGCCGACGCCACCCACATCAAGCTCGACCGGCTCAGTCGCCTGCAAAAGAAACTCGACCCGCGCCAGTTCTGCCGTATCCACCGCTCTTATCTGCTCAATATCAACTGGCTGGCCCGCATCGAATCGGAAAGCAAGGACAGCCGCATCGCGATTCTGACGGATAAACGCGAACTTCCCATCAGCCGCAGCGGCTACGGTAATCTGCGAAAGCTGCTTTGATCGCGGCCTTACTCGTTCAACCAGCGGCTTACCCGGTCGAGCAGCGCCGCCATGTCCAATCTTGTCTGCGGCAATTGCTCGGGCGGCAGATCGAGATGGTTGAGCGGAATCTCGCCGCGATATTGCGAGAACACTGGCTCCAGCATCTCTAACGGATAACGCTGAATAGTGCGCCCGGAGCGGAATTCGGCGATGGGAATTTCGGCCTCGATCACGGCTTCGTTGTTCCCCGCGGCCTGCGCCAGCACACTGCCGTTTGGCCCGACAATCAGCGAATTGCCGCCTTGCGAGGCTGCCGGACTGTCATTCGGAAAAACAATATTGCACATGGCGGAATACATATTGTTGTAACGGGCAATGGCCCTGACATCCGTCTCGGAAAACAGCGTCGCTGTGCGAAACATGATTTCGACGCCACGCATGGCAAACGCGGCGTAGACGAAGGGATCGAGTTGCACGGTGCTTACCGCGATGTTGCCGAATTCGGTGCGCAGGACCGGAATGAGCTGTTCTTCGCCATAACGGTCCAGGTAGCGGTCATGGACGTTTTCCACCGTTGTCGTCGGAATATCTCCACCGTCGGTGCTGAAGCGCTTGATGTTCCTGGTTTTCCAGAATTCGGCCGCGATTTCGCCCTGGCGGTCGATAACGGTATTGATACTGAGAATATGGCTCGGCCATTCTTCATCCCGGGCGTAACTGCCGAAAATGATATAGCTGTCGCAGGAGTTGGCCAGTTCGCCGAGACGGTCGGTTTCGGGCCCTGGGATAGTGATGGTGTAGTCAATTTTTTCGTTGCGTGGCGCCAGCGAATATCCGGTCAGGGGAAATTCATTGAAGAGAATGAAATCCGGTTTGCTGCCCTGAGAGCAGGCTGTCTCAATCCAATATTCCATGCGGTCGAGATTTTCCGCCAGACCAACCTGGGGATCGTCGAAGTCTTCCATGTTGCTGGCCAGATTCTGAACCACCTTGACTACTACCGTGTCTTTTGCCAAAGGCACGGTTTCGTACCCGCCGCGGGCATCAACGAATTGCGGCCACTGCCGACCGCCTTCCTCGGCGCATGCGCCGAGAGCCAGGCCGAGCATGGCGGGAAGGATCAAGTCAATTGGCGTCCTGGTCGATTTCATTCGGTCTTGGTGAAGATCATCATGTGCTGCCAGGGCAGGAAATCCAGGGTGTCGGTCCACTCCAGGCCGAACACGCTCATTTCGCGCACGACCTGTTCCTCGGTCATCTTGTGCAGCGGTCGAATAGGCACCGATGGGTCTTCGCCGCGATATTCCAGCAGAAAAATACGCCCGCCGGGTTTCAGCGCCCGGTGAATGCCGTCAATCATCTCGAAGGGATGCGAGAACTCGTGGTAGGCATCGACCATGATGGCGGCGTCAATTGAATTTTCCGGCAATCTCGGATTATCGATTGCACCAAGAACGGTGCGGATATTCTCGCCGCTACCGGCGGCTTTCCGCTGTTTGATCAGGTCGAGCATTTCCTGCTGGATGTCCACCGCGAGCACTTCGCCGTCAGGCACTTTCTGAGCGATGCGGAAAGTGAAATAGCCCGAACCCGCGCCGATGTCGGCGACCACCTCATCGGGCTCGAGATTCATGTTCTCGACTACCTGATCGGGCATTTCCTCCTGGATGCGGCTGGGCCGATTCAGCCAGTCCGCCGCCAGATGCCCCATCACGAAGGAAATCTCCCGCTCCATGTAGAACTTGCCGATGCCGGTCGTGCGCCGATCCGGATCGACCACATAGCCGGGATGTTCCGCCGCCTGTGTCGACGGCGCGAATAGTAGCATGGGGAAGATCAGTAGCCGCAACATTCGATTCATCGACATCACCAGGGCGCATGCAGATAGCGGGATTGTAGATCAGGCGCGCGGAATTCGCCACGCGCGCTATTGACTTTGCTTTTCCAAAAGCAATTGTTCAATCAGAGTTTCGATGCGAGGCAGTCGCTCAACCAGGGTTTCGATGCGAGAAATTCGTTTTCCGAGTTCCGACATGTCTTGTCTGACGGCGGCAAATTCCGTGGACATCTCTTGTCTGACGGCGGCGAATTCCGTTGACATCTCTTGCCTGACAGCGGCAAATTCCGTGGACATCTCTTGCCTGACAGCGGCAAATTCCGTGGACATGTCCAGTCTGACGGCGGCGAATTCCGTGGACATCTCAAGCCTGGACTCCGTCATCTCCTGCCTGTTGGAAAGCGATTCGCCATGTATGCGGTCTTGCAGATAAATCGTTACCAGCAGCAGGCCAATAACCACGAAGGCGTTTTCTTTCGCCAGTGAGATCAGTTCATTCATGTTCGGCGCCCTCCAATACGCCACCGCCGCTCGATGGTTTCCCTGCGGCAACCGGTCTTTTCCCGTCGCTCTGATCTTAGTACAACAATGACAGAGAGGCTTAATTTTTGCGGAAATCCGTTCTCGCGCTTGCACCGGGGCTCGAATAGAATCGGTGCGATGCGCAATTCCCTGATTGCAATCAAGCACTATCGCCTTGCTGCTCTCGTTCGGCTCGGCGGTCTGGCGGCGCTGCTCGCGGCGACCCCCTCTCCCGCGGACGCCCAGGAAGTTGTTGCAGGAAGAAGCACCGACGGGCGAATATCCATTCGCGCGGTGCGCGTGACCGAGCCAATCGATATTGACGGCGATCTGGATGAAAGCGTTTACCAGTCGGTTGTGCCGATATCGAATTTCGTCCAGCACATTCCCGACGAAGGCGAGCCCGCTAGCGAAAAGACCGAAGTCTGGATCTTTTTCGATGAAGACAACTTGTACGTAGCAGCGAAAAACTATGAATCGGCGCCGGAACAAGATTGGGTCGCCAATGAAATGCGGCGCGACACCAGGCAACTTCGC
Organism: uncultured Pseudohongiella sp.; assembly: GCA_951812715.1. Taxonomy (GTDB): domain Bacteria; phylum Pseudomonadota; class Gammaproteobacteria; order Pseudomonadales; family Pseudohongiellaceae; genus UBA9145. Next base: position 982,853 of record OX638323.1, read on the forward strand.
ACCAACGATTCGTTCTCCGTCATGCTCGACACCTACCTGGACCGGCGCAATGGCGTCGCTTTCCTCGTTTCGCCGATCGGCGGTTTTTCCGATTTCGCGATTTCCAACGAAGGCGACCGCGGCCGTGGCGTCAATTTCGACTGGAACATCGTCTGGGACTCCCGCGTCGGCCGTTTCGACGGCGGCTGGACCGTCGAAATGGAAATTCCTTTCCGTTCGCTGCGCTACGAACCGGGCGAAGAACAATTGTGGGGAATACAGTTCCGGCGCATCGTCCGCCGCCTGAACGAAGCCTCGTACCTGACCGAACTGCCGATCTCGGCTGCTTTGGGCAACAGCCTGGTGGCGGGCATGTGGCGCATATCCGAGGCCGGCAATCTGGAAGATCTCCGGGTGCCGCCGCGGAACTTCAATCTTGAAATCAAACCCTATGGGCTGGGCACGGTGACAACGAACCGGCAGGCAGTGTCCACGATCGAGAACAAGGCCGAGCAGCAATACGGAGTCGATGTGAAGTTCGGCATCACCAACAATCTCACCGCCGATTTCACTTACAACACCGATTTCGCCCAGGTCGAGGTCGACGAACGCCAGGTCAACCTGACGCGCTTCAATCTGTTTTTCCCGGAAAAGCGCGATTTCTTTCTCGAAGGCCGGGGAAATTTCGATTTCGTCCAGCCCCGGAACCTCGATATTCCCACCATGTTTTTCAGCCGCCGCATCGGGCTGGAACAGGGACAGGTGGTGCCCATCGATGCCGGCGCGCGGCTGACGGGAAAGATCGGCAATGTCGATGTCGGCGCCTTGAACATCAATACCGACGGCAGCGACCTGCCCGGAATCGAATCGACGAGTTTTTCGGTATTGCGCCTGAAACAGGACGTGTTCGGCCGCAGCACCGTCGGCATGATTCTCACCGATCGCTCGAAATCGCTCGCCGGTGACGGCTCCAATACACTCTATGGCGTCGATGGATCCTTCGACTTTCTCGATGACTTCTCCATCGACACGTACTTCGCGAAGACCGACAGCCCCGGATTGCTGGATCAGGACCAGAGCTACATGGGAAATTTCGACTACAACGGCGACCGTTACGGCTTGACCGCGGGCTATCTGGAAGTCGAAAAGAATTTCAATCCCGAGATCGGCTTCAAGCGGCGAAACAATTTCAGGCAATTGCAAAACTCGGTCCGCTTCAGCCCGCGGCCGGCTTCCATCGACTGGATTCGCCGCTTCAATTTCCAGGCGCTGTCCCAGTCCTACTGGTCCGCCGACGAAGGCGAGCTCGAAACCCGCCAGCACCAACTGATTTTCAACACCGAATTCGAAAGCAGCGATCAGTTCCAGATCTCGATAAGCGATGATTTCGAAATGCTGACCCGGCCGTTCGCGATCGCACGCGATGTCACGCTGCAGCCGGGCGATTTCGATTTCACCAGTTACGAAGTGTCATACCATTTTGGAGCGCAACGCCGGTTCAGCGGCCGTTTTTCCGTGCGGCTGGGCGATTTCTGGAGCGGCGAGAATACCGCTTTCAGCTACGACACCGGCAGAATCGAACTCTCACCGCAACTCTCCATCGAACCCGGCTACTCAATCAACCAAGTGAAGCTGCCGGAAGGCGATTTCCAGACCGAACTCGGCAGAGTCCGGCTCACCTACACCTTCTCACCGCGCATGTATTTCAGCGGACTCGTGCAATACGACTCGAACGCCTCCTCATTCAGCACCAACTTCCGCTTTCGCTGGGAATGGGCGCCAAGCAGCGAGTTGTTCATCGTCTACAGCGACGACCGCGACACCAGCCCCTTCGGCGACCCGAGATCCTTCGAACTCCGCAACCGCGGCTGGGCAATCAAAGTCAACCGACTGTTCCAGATTTGATGTGCCTGGATGTATGGCGATTGCGAGACCGAAATGCGGAGAAAGAGGCAATGTAGGAGTATCATGCAGGAATCGCATGGAAGAGACCTTTGGGAGAAAAGGCCATGACAGACCATTCCGAATTGCTTCGGCGGATCTCCGCCCGGCCGGATGTATTCGGTGGCAAACCGATCATTCGCGATATGCGAATTTCCGTCGAATTGATCCTGAGCCTGCTTGCACAAGGCGTAAGCGACGGAGAAATTCTGGAAGATTTTCCCGGATTGGAAGCAGACGATATCCGAGCCTGCAATGCCTATGCGCGTGCGGTAATTGCCAACGATAGCTTATCGGCGGTCAAGATCGCCGAGTCATGAGATTTCTCGTCGATGCATGCGCCGGCAAAAGGCTGTCGGACTGGTTACGAAAGTCTGGTCATGACGTCCTCGATGCGTGGGAACTCGGCCATGATCCAGGCGATCAGGCATTGCTTGAACGCGCGGAATCCGAAAACCGCATCTTGGTTACCATCGACACGGACTTTGGTGAGTTGATATTCCTCAATGAAATCAAGCACAACGGCCTGGTCCGTCTACCTGATGTTCCCGCGGCAAAGCGCATTGCGCTGATGGCCGAACTACTGGAAAGGCATCAGCAAGCACTCGCTACGGGATCACTCATCACCATCAGAAACGACCGCATCAGGATTTCTGTGGGCTCGGTTTCGCATTAGTTGGTTCTTGTCAACGGGATAATCATGAAAACCATGGCGGCAACAGAATTCAAGGCAAGGTGTTTGCGAGTGATAAAACAGGTGAATTCTGATCGCGAGCCGGTGACAATTACGAATCGTGGCCGACCGGTGGCTGTGCGGTCTCCGGCGCCAAAAGCGGACGGCAGGCCGCTGATTGGCGCGCTGCGAGGTTCGGTATCGGGCTTTGATGATCCTTTCAGTCCTGCGGTGGAGCTGTCCGACTGAACAGCGCAGGCCGATTCAACTCTAATCCAACAAGGAACCGACTGAAATGAGCAAGATTTTGCAAGGCATTCGTGTACTCGATTTCGGGCGTTATATCGCCGGGCCGTTTTGCGCCACCCTGCTCGGGGATATGGGCGCGGAGGTAATTCGCATCGAAAAGGTCGATGGCTCGGAGGATCGATTCCTGTCGCCGGTGACCGAGCAGGGAGATGGCGCGCTGTTCTTGCAGATCGCGCGCAATAAACTTTCCTTGACTTTGAATCCGATGAAGCCGGAAGGCCGTGAAATCGTGAAGAAGCTCGTGGCTACAGCCGATGTTGTCGTCGCTAATCTGCCGCCGGATACCTTGCAGGCCATGGGACTCGACTACGACAGTCTCACCGCGATCAAGCCCGACATCATCCTGACCATGATCTCCGCGTTCGGCCAGGGCGGCCCTTACGCCAACCGGGTCGGTTTCGACGGGCTTGGCCAGGCCATGTCCGGCAGCATGTATCTCACCGGCACGCCGGAGCAGCCGGTGCGCGCCTGGGCGCCATACATCGATTTCGGCACCGCCAGTCTGTCGGCTTTCGGCACGATGGCGGCGTTGTACGAAAGAGCGAAAACCGGCAAGGGCCAGATTGTCGAGGGCTCGCTATTCAATACTGGCCTGACGATGATGAACGGCACCCTGATCGAACAGCATGCGATCGAGCGAGACCGCGTCGCCAGCCTGAATCGCGCCCAGACAGCGGCGCCGGCGGATACGTTCCGCACCAAGGACGGCTGGGTGCTGGTGCAATCCATCGGCGGTCCGCTGTTCAAGCGCTGGGCCGATCTCATGGGCGAGGATCACTGGCTCGACGACCCGCGCTTCAAGGACGACATTTCCCGCGGCGATAACGGCGAAATCATCAGCGAACGGCTGGCGCGCTGGTGCGCTGAACGCACCAGCGAGGAAGTGCTGGCAGCAATGGAAGAAGCGCGCTTGCCAGCGGGACCGGTACTGTCGCCGCGGGAAGTGCTCGAAGATCCTCACATCGCCGCGCGGGGCATTTTCCAGGCGACGGACTATCCCGGTCTGGTCCGGCCCGCGCCCTTGATGAAAACCCCGGTAGAGCTGTCGGAAACACCTGGCGAGATTCGCGGCCGGCCACCGACACTCGGCGAACACACGGACCAGGTCATGCAGGAACTCGGCTATATCGAGGAAGAAATCCATTCATTGCGAGCGAAGCGAGTCATATAGCAGGCGGATAGCCTAGCCCGAATATTGCAGGAGTGCGCCGGATTTTCCGGCGCACCCTGGTTCTCTCGCCTCGCGCCCTCCTGGATGGTTTGATTGGCGGCGACTTTTGCTTACCGCGCCTTTTCCGGCGTGTTTTCTTAGCGTTTTTTCGAAGAACGGCGCCGTTTCACGAGTTCGGGGCGAGTCGGCCCCCGGGCGATGCCCGTCCGGGATGCGGACTTGCGCCGAAGCGTGCTTATCCGGGCTGCAGCCGGGCGGCGGCGGTGTGGAACAGCGCCTGATGGGGACACGAGCTGGACAGCAGCAGTCGCGCTCTCCGGGAGTTGCGTAGCACGACGGCGCTGCGGACGATCATGGGACACCCATCCCCCAGTCATTGAACACCACCACGGGGGACAGTCATGGGACACCCACCCCGGCTCAGCCATGGGACACCCATCGCACGGAAAGGGACACAGCCATGGGACACCCACCCCGGCTCAGCCATGGGACACCCATCGCACAAACACAGCCATGGGACACCCATCCCGGCTCAGCCATGGGACACCCATCGCACGGAAAGCGATCATGGGACACCCATCCCCCAGTCATGGAACACCACCACGGGGGACAGCCATGGGACACCCACCCCGGCTCAGCCATGGGACACCCATCGCACGGAAAGTGAACAAGACGACCCTGCCGTGTAGACTACGCAAGACGTGTCGGTGTTGGGTCGAACCCGACACTCGCTAGATTTGGAGAATACGGAACCAACCATGAAGAAAACTCAAACACGCCGCGAATTCCTGCAAACCACCGGCGCCCTGACGCTCGGCGGCGCCGGCATGACCGCCGCCGAAGCGCAGCAGCAACTCGCCGCGCGCGGGCAAGATGAATCCTATTGGGACATGGTGCGCGCCCAGTTCTCGTTCACAGACGATGCCGTACCCATGAACGCGGCCAATCTCTGTCCGTCTTTCCGCGCGGTGGCGGAAAACGTGTCCTTGCTCACCGCCGACATAGACCGCGACTGTTCTTTCAATAACCGCGGCAAGTTCGGCGACTTGCTGGAACAGGCCCGTTCCCGCGTCGCAGCGCAATTGAATGTCTCGGCGGATGAGATCGCGCTGGTGCGCAACACTTCCGAAGCCAACAACATCATCATAGGCGGACTGCCCTTGCAGACCGGCGACGATGTGCTGATCTGGGATCAGAACCACCCTACGAATAACGTCGCCTGGGAAGTGCGTGCGGCTCGCTACGGGCTGCGGGTACGCAAGGTGGCGACGCCGGAGAGTCCGCAAGCGGCGCGGGAACTGATCGACGCCTTCGCGGATGAATTTCGCGACAACACCAGGGTACTGGCGATTACCCACGTCTCCAACGTCAGCGGCATCAAGTTGCCGGTGAAGGAACTGACGCGCCGCGCCCATGAACGCGGCATTCACGTGCATCTCGACGGCGCCCAGACCTGGGGCGCCATGGCCGTGGACCTGCGCGACCTCGATGTCGATTCTTACAGCGCCAGCGCTCACAAATGGTACATGGGGCCGAAGGAAACAGGCTTGCTATATGTCCAGGAATCGCTCATCGGCGAAATATGGCCATCCGTCGTCGCACCGGGCTGGGGCAACGATCCACAGACCACGTTAACGGGAGCGCGCAAGTTCGAGTCTTTGGGCCAGCGCGACGACGCGGCGCTAGCCGGGCTCGGCGTTACCGCGAACATTCACGATCTGATCGGGCCGAAGCGCATCGAACGGCGCATCGTGCATCTTGCACAGCGACTGAAGCGGGGCATCGCCGCCGCCGGGCTGGATCTGTTTACGCCGATGGCCCCCGAATTCAGCCACGGTGTATGCATAACGAAGCTGAATCCGGCCCGGCGCGGTGAGACGGTCAATCGTCTTTACGAAGAATACGGCATAGCCGGCGCCGCTACCGGCGGCCTGCGGCTATGTCCGACGATCTATAACACCGAAGCGCATATCGACAAGGCGGTGGCGGCAGTAGCGGCTTTGCTGAGTTGAGTGTTTTCCTGGATGAACGAGTTTGCCGTCGAGGATGTGGTGGACAGTTACAACCGGCTCGCGGGCGAAATCGTGCCGGATTATGAGAATCTGGCATTTGAGGAAGTCCATCCCGCCGCGCTCGATCTGCTGCCGCCTGCTCCGGCCGCAATTCTGGATGTAGGGGCCGGGACCGGCCGTGACGCCGCCTGGCTTGCGCGGCATGATCATGAAGTCGTCGCAGTGGAGCCTTCACGCGAATTGCGCCTGGCGGGTCAGGAATTACACGATTCGTCCGCGATTACATGGATCGATGATTGTCTGCCGGACTTAAGCCTGGTGTGCGAATCAGGGTCGGCATTCGACCTGATCTGGCTCAGCGCCATGTGGATGCATGTGCCCCCCGATGATCGGGCTCGCGCATTTCGAACTCTGGCATCGCTGTTGAAACCCGACAGCAGCATGATGTTCAGCTTGCGGCTCGGGCCGTTGCCGCCGGAGCGGCCGATGGCGCCGGTCAGCGCCGACGAAATCAGGGAGTTGGCGCGCGAGCGAGGCCTGGAGGTTGTCCGCGCGTCGCATCATGCGGATGCCGCCGGACGCCCGGAAATCTCCTGGGACATGGTGTTTGTCCGCGGAACACCTGCGAGGTAGAGCCGACACCCCCACCAAAATCGCTTCGCGATTTTGACTCCCCCACGGGGGGAGTCACTTGTTGCTCGGCCGCGCTACAAGTCCAGATCTGCTAGAAATTCCAGCATTGCAGCGTTGGTCTCCGCGGGCGCTTCCTGCTGTACCCAATGGCCGATTTCGGGAATCAGCACCACGCCGCGCAGATCGTCGATTACACGGGACATCGTTGCGGTCAATTGTTCGACGGTGGCGCCGCCGATCACCAAGTCCCCGGCGCCGGCGATGAAAATCGTCGGCACGGTGACCCGATCGCTTTCGTATTCCAGGCTGATTTCCCAGTTGCGATGGAAGTTGCGGTAGTAGTTCACACCACCGCGAAATCCCGCCTGCTCCAACTGCCCCACGACATAGTCCAGATCTTCCTGGCTCAGCCAGTCGGGCAATCCGACCGGAGCGCCCAGGCGGCCGATCCAGCCACCTGCCGAACGCAATGGATCTGTGATGGTGGGCGCTTCGCGAGGAGATCTCGGCGACAGGTAGAGCCGGCTTATCAAGCCGCGAGGGTCACTGTCATATTCCGCTTCAGCCGCGCCGCTTAACTCGTTGTGATAGAGGATGTAGAAAAAATTGTCGCCGAATGTTTCGCGCCAACCATCCATCGGCGACCGCTGCGCCGTACCGCCGTAGGGTACGCTCATGGCGATGAGTCCATCGAATCGTTCGGGATAGCGCACGACCGCATGCCAGGCGACGATAGCGCCCCAGTCGTGCCCCACCATGACCGCGGTGTCTTCGCCGAGGGCATCGACAATGCCGACCATATCGTCGGTCAGATCGATGATGTCGTAGTCGTCGAAATCGGGTGGCGCATCGGTTTCGCCGTAGCCGCGCATATCCGGCGCCACCGCGCGGTAGCCGGCATCGGCGAGCGCGGTCAGCTGATGCCGCCAGTTGTACCAGGATTCGGGCCAGCCATGCGCCAGCAGCACCAGCGGCCCGGTATCGCCCGCCTCGAAAATGCGCATGCGAATGCCGTTGCTTTCAATGAACCGGCTGGTAACGCCGTCCACAGGAGATTGCGAATTCATGTTGTCGTCTCCCTGTTGCGCCTGCAGGACACCGGCTGCCAACAGCAGCGCCAGAGCCATCAGCGGCAATAGTCTGGACATGGGGGAACCCTCGGAAAAAACCGGGGGAAAGCCTAACACGGGCAGGGGAAAATTGTTCAGCCCATTATCAAGCCGGCCGCTTCACCAACGCGGGCGTGTGCTCACGTAGTCCGGGTCGTTCGTAAGCTGGGCGACGTCGCCGGTGGGAATGTGCAACGTGAAAATCTCCCAGTTGCCGGTTCGGTCCGATTCGAACAGCAGCCAGTCACCGTCCCTGGAAAACCAGGGATGACCGTCATTGGCCGGTGATTCCGTGAGCTTGACCGGTTCGGCATCGGGATCTTCCAGATCGAGCAGCACGATATCGTCGGTGCCGCCGCCTGTGGTCGAATTTGTCTGCCAGGCCACCAGATTGCCGTCTTGGGAAATCGTGGCGCGGCGGTCGCGGAGTTCCCAATCCGCCAGTATCCGGTGAGTCACTTCCCCGTCGTTTCCGAATTCCGAGAGAATGATGGCAATCGTTCTGCCTGCCTGTCCCGGAACACGCTTTTCGCTTTGGAAGACAACCCTGTTCCGGGCGCTTGCGCCATTGCCGGCACTGGCGCCTTCTTCGACTGACTCGACTGGAACCAGCTCACCCCCGACCTCGGTAATCAACGAGCGTTCCAGGCCGCAGTCCCGGGCGTAAGTCAACGCCGCATCGTCCAGCGAAAGAGAAGCATGATGCAGGGAGCAGCTTGCCTGCTCACGCAGAACCGATCTTTCGCCAGTACGCAGGTCTTCCCTGTAAAGGCGGGCAACGCCTTCCCTGCCGACCTCGGCGTTGTCGAATTCGGCATAGATCACGAAGCGGCCATCGCTGGTGACCGAAGGATGGTCAAGATGTCTCGCCGACGGCCCTGTCCCAGGATGCCGCAACAACTTCAGCATGCTGCCGTTCGCCTCCACTACCCAGATACTGGCCCCGCCATAAAATCCGGGAATATCCGGCGTAGCCGCATTTTCCCCGCCGGCATCGAAGCGCTGAAACACGACAGGATTGGCATACTCGTGTTCAGCGGTCGACACCGACTCCGGCAGGACAATCAACAGGCCCGCCAGCAAGACCGTACCGGAAATCGATTTCCGCATGACATTCACCATTCTGAATGAACCAAGGCAATCCCTGAACGTGCGCCCTTGTCAAGAATACCGATGATCAACGGAATTCCTTACCGAATCAATGTCCTGCTTGTACGAGCGACCCCAGAAGTTTTGAAAATGGTTCTATCTCCTTATTCACACTAGCTTTTTCGAGCGCAGTCATATAGTCGTTTCTGCGTTCCAATGGGATTATCGTCCAAGGATATCCGCCGCTCGCAAGCATTGCATTCATCAAGAAGCGCCCCATGCGCCCGTTGCCGTCCATGTACGGGTGGATGTAGACGAAAACGAAGTGGCCAAGCACAGCGCGCGCCTTGGCGCTGGTTTCTTCCTTCAACAACTCGAAAAGCGCGGGCATTGCGTCGCGCACGGCTTCCTTGCTTGGCGGCACATGCCTGGAGCGGCGAATGAAAACTGGTCCATTGCGATAGCCGGCCAGGTCGGCGAGTTGGTGAATGCCCGCGCTCACGCCAGGCGCGAACATTTCCCGATACCAGTCGCCATGGTCGAAATCGACTGTTTCACCAGCATTTTGGCCCTCGAGTATCTTTTCAATACTGCCGCGCACCGACTGAAACGCTTGCCAGTATCCTCGGGCCGCCAGGGCGCTCAGACTGTCCCTGTCGTCAACACTCCGCGCGGGATTCCAGCCGCCGGAGCGAACGCGCTCAATCAGTTCCGTAGATACCTGATACCCCTCGATCGAGAGCGAGTGATAGGCGTCTTCGACATAGGAGTCTTCGACTTGCCGCAAATAGGTGGTGGTGGTGACTTTCCGATGTGGTGGAGCAGGAAAATTATCGATGACCTCCGTTCTCATTTCGTTCCACATCAAGCGAATCCGGCCGACGCAGGGCGAAAGCTCACGCCGTGGAAACTTCACCAGAGACGGAAACTCGAACGGGTCCGCCTCTCTCACTTGATAGCCGGCCGCGCGCATGGATTGCAGAATATCGTCAGCGATGCGAAAGCGGCCTATGTTTCTGAATGCGCCGGCCAACCTGCCTGCGACCGTTGCATGACCACCTTCCAGCAGTTGTGCCAACAATTCCGAGGCATCGGCGACTGCCGCCAACGCCGCTCTTGCATCGGTCGGATATTGACGAAAGAATCGCTCTCCGCAAGCAACCAGGGCGGCGGGCAAACTGTAGATGCGCATGCCATCCTTTATGACGATTTTCCCCGGCTCCGGCAGGTTTGATCTGATATCGAGCAAAGAAGTGCCGTGCGGCAACAGAGTTATGTTGTTTCGGGCTTTCGCCGCTCGAACGAGCAATTGCCCCGGGACTGTCCAGTTATCTGCGTGCAGCGAGACAGATTGCTCGGGGGACAGGCTCCAATCGTCTTTCTTTAGACGATTCAGATATGCGGAGCAAAACCGCCAGTAGGAGACGTACCAGGTCGTACTCTCTCCCTGGGTTTCATCGGGACTGGCGGATATGTACCAACCCTTGACGATTTTCTTGAGGAAACCGTTTTTCGCCAACCGTTGACGATGTGTGCGGGAAAGGTCTTTTGAACGGATGGCAATCAGACCACGTTCCTGCAACTTGCGCAGTTCATCGAGTGAGCTGGCCAATTTCTCAGCGGGTTTTACCATCGCGCTTCTCTTCGCTTTTGAGCTTGGGTAATTTTTCGCTCTTTGCGTCGCATTGTGATTCGCTTATTGCGTTGCGCCAAAATTCGCTTATTGCGTTGTACCATGATTCGCTTTTTGTGTCGAATCGCTATTGAATAGACAGGCAGGTCTAGCGCTGTGGAATGGCCTCCATCAGGTCCGTTATTGCTTGCCGGCCTTTGGGGGTCAGGTGGTATGTTCCGCGCGGGGTTTCGGCGACGCGTTCGAACCAGCCGTAGTGGTCCTTGAGGAAGATCTGGCCGGCTTTGGCCACGCCGGTGGCCTTGGCAACGGCGGCTGCCCTGGATGGGCCGTTGTCGCCGAGATAGCCGGCGCAGCGCAGCGCATCCTGGCGGTAGGCGGTCATGATCTTGCGACGGGTCGCGCCGCCGGTATTCGGATCGCCGACCCGCTGCTGGAATTCACGCAGTAGACGAGCCAGCGCCGGTTTGCGTTTGCGCGAGCGATATTCGGCCGGGTCGAGCAGCGCTTCCACAAACCAGGTAGGCTGCAGCCGGACGGTGAGCAGGCCGAGGCCAAGCCGGCGGCATAACGCCAGCACCTCCTTGCGGCGCGCGGCGCGGCCGGAGAAAGGCGGAACCGCGAGATAAACGTTATCGGTTAGCCGCTGCCGCTCGATCCCCTGCAATACCAGAGGCAGTGAAAAACTTGTCTTCAGTTCAACGATCAGCGGCGCCTCGCCGCCCCGAACCGCAACTACGTCGCAGCCCTTGACCTCGGCCTTTACTTCATAGCCCTGTGCTTGCAAAAAGGCCTTCACCGGCGCATAGAGTTCGGTTTCGTACATGATCCCGCTTTTCCTTCGAATCCTTACGGGTTATTCTGCCGCCCGAGCCCTGACTTTAAGACAGAGGAGATTCACGTGCCGGGCAAATACGACGTTCCCTACATGCAGCGCACCCGGGACTACTACCGTGCCCAGGGATATGAAAAGGACTACGTGTGGGCCTGCCACGACGAAACGCCTTTCACGCCGCTGCCCAAACCCCTGCGCGAATGCCGCCTTGGACTGATCACCACGGCCATGCCGGACACGGTCGAGGGCCGTTCGAAGCGGCAGGTCTATGCGTCGCTGACGACACCGACGCCGCATTCGATGTATACCGACGAATTGTCCTGGCACAAAAGCGTGACGCATACCAACGATCTCGGCAGTTTTCTGCCGCTCGATCATCTGCGCAGGATGGCGCGCGCGAAAATCTTCGACAGCCTGTGCGGCCGGTTCTATTCCGCGCCGACGGACTACAGCAAGCGCAATACCACGGAAAAGGACGCTCCGGCGATCCTCGAGTTGTGCCGCGAAGACCATGTCGACGTGGCCATGCTCGTGCCATTGTGACCCGTCTGTCACCAGACCGTGAGTCTGGTCAGCCGGCGCCTGGAAGAAAATGGCTTTCCCACGGTAATCATCGGCAGCGCGCTCGACGTGGTCGAACATTGCGGGGTAGCTCGCTATCTGCACACCGATTTCCCGCTGGGCAATCCCTGTGGTATGCCTGGCGATATCTTCAGCCAGGTCGGAATCGTGCGGCGGGCGTTGAGCCTGCTGGAAGAAGCCGAGGCTCCGAAAACAACCTGGCGTTCGAGCCTGAGCTGGCGCGGCGGCGATAAATGGCGCGACGACTATTCCAGGGTAGACGATAGCAATCGCGATCAATTGCGCGAGCGCGGCGAACGCCGGCGACAGCAGCAACTCGCCGCGAAAGCGTCCGGCGAACGGCGCGCGCCGATGATTTCCGAAGCCTGATGCGGTAGGCCCGCCGCTGAAATCAGCGAGGTAAACATGAAGAATCTCGCACAGTACCTGCTTCCCACCGCGGCGGCCCTGCTCTGGTCCGCTGTCGCTCCGGCCCAGGACGGCGAACTCTACAACACCGTCAAGGCGAAGCTGGCCGCGGGCGGCCAGGTGCTTGGCGGCACCGTTTCGACTCCCGACCCTGACATCTATTGCGCCATGGCCAGCGCCGGTTTCGATTTCATCTGGATTGAAATGCAGCACAGCCATCTGAACTACACCGATGTGGCGCGCATGATCTACGCCTGCCGCGATGCGCCGGCGATACCTTTTATCCGGGTGCCGGACGCTACCGAAGGCGACATTCAGAAAGCGACCGATATCGGCGCTCTCGGCATCATCGTGCCGATGGTCGATACCGCCGGGAAAATGGAAAACGCGGTGCGCTTCGCCAAGTTCCCGCCGATGGGTCGCCGCAGTCAGGGCGGCGGCCAATATGGCGCCCTCTGGGGCAGCGGTTATCGGCAGACGGCCAATGACAACATCATGATCATCGCCATGATCGAAACCCTTGAAGGCGTCGCCGCGGCCGATGCAATCGCCGCGGTAGAAGGCGTGGACGTGGTATTCGTGGCGAGTTCCGACCTCGGCAGTTTCAGCGGCCGGCGCCAGGGAGACCCGGAATACGAAGCGCTGGTGGATCGGGTGGTGGAAGAAACCAACGGCGCCGGCAAGTACCTTGGTGGACCTTCGGCCTGGATGACCAGCCGGGAAGGCTACAACTTCTTTCAGGCGCCGGGCACCAATGCGCTGATTCGCGCCGGCGCGCGGGTGATGCTGGAAGACGCCGACCCTTGCCGCTTCCTGCCCTCGGGCGCGACTCCGGTGCAGGGCGAGGATCCCTGTCCCTGACAGCGAAGTGATTCCTTGCGGGCGACAAGTGCGGCGCCCCCAAGACTGATCGATATCTCGACGAAGTCTGGTCACGGATAACACCGGTCTTGCTGGGGTCGGGAATGCCCCGCCTGACGCTGAATCAGCGCGGCACGCGGTTGCCGGCGATCCAGACGCTGTCGATCTGGCGAGTGTTGGCGATATCCAGCGCCGGATTATCGTCGAGCACGATAAAATCGCCCCAATTGCCGGGTTTGAGCGTGCCCATGGGCATTGATCAGCCCCGGCATGATCGTCTTGCCGCTGACATCGATAATCGCGGCGTCTGCCGGAATGCCCGCTTCCGCGGCGGGGCCGATGCTGCGCACGCGACCATCGGTGATGACCAATACGCCATCGGCCAGCGGTTCAGCTTCCGTGCCATCAATGATAGTGGCGCCGGTAAACGCAATGCTGCCTTCGTTGGCTGTTGCCATTGCGCTTGCGAGGATTGCCGTTATAGCCGCAAACGCCGTCAACAAAGGAGATTTCATGCGTTTGCCGCCCCGAAACCGTTACCTATGTGTCCGCAATGGACCACTGTGAAATGGCGCACCCGAGAGGATTCGAACCTCTGACCACCTGGTTCGTAGCCAGGTACTCTATCCAGCTGAGCTACGGGTGCGTAGCTTCGAAACAGCCCTTGCCGGGCCATGCCAGACGCGGGCGAGGGGCAGATTCTACAAGAAACCGCGGTCGGATGTCAGGGTCGCGGTTTCAGGGCGGGCGAACTTCAAGCCGCTCTGAAGGTTGAATTCTCGAACTGGCGCTTGAGTAGAGTGCATGCTTGCAAGCGCTCAAACTCCGAGTACTTTCCGGCGCCGCCTGAATCCATTCCCGGCTTGCGCCGAACCCCGTTCGATCACCGCCGCGCGCTCCCGGAACCAATATTCTGCCCGGACTTGCCGGTTCAATGGCAGGACCGGCGAGCGGGTCACGCGCACGGTTGAATATAGTACTATTCTCTCTGGATCGGCCTGATCGGCGGCTCGTTATGCGGCGGACTAATTCAATCGGAACAGGAATTGGCATAGCAGTTTTCGTGGCTGGATTCGCGCTTACCACCGTCTCCGCCCATGGCGACTACGAGGATGGGGTGAATGCCGCTTTGGCCGGCGATTTCGAAACCGCTTTCCGTGAATTCTCGATAGCCGCCGAAGCGGGACTCCACTTGGCGCAATACAATCTCGGCATTCTGTATTTCACCGGCCAGGGCGTGGAGCAGGATTACGAGATCGCCTTCCGCTGGACCGAAGCCGCTGCCCTGCAAGGTCATCCCGGCGCGCAACTCAATCTCGGCAGCCTGTATTACTTCGGCAACGGTGTACGGCAGGATCGCGACAAAGCGGTCGAGTGGTATGCAACCTCAGCCAGGGCAGGCAATGGCGCCGCGGCTTACACCCTTGCCGCCATGCACCGGGACGGCGATCACGTTGACCGCGATCCGGTGCTGGCCCATGCCTGGGCTGCCTGGGCCGCGCGCTACGATCATCCCGAAGCCGGCGCCATGATCGAAGAGATTGCAAGCCGGATGACGCCGGAACAACTCGGCGAGGCGCGCCGCACCTTCGCCCGCTGGCAGATCGAGTAGCGGCATGCACCGCAAGAACCCGGCCTGACTACCGTCTTCCGAACCACCCCGCGGCGATCGTGTTACCGATCGCGTTCCGGTCCGTCGGCGCCCGGCGCCGCCTGGTTTTTTCCGGCGCCGGGCTTTTCCTCTGGTGGATAGCGGCCGGCCTGTTGCAGCGAGCGGCGCAGGATGAATTCGATCTGCGCGTTCACGCTGCGCAACTCATCGGCGGCCCAACGATTCAGCGCGGCGAGCAGTTCCGGATCCGTACGCAGCAGAAATGTCTTGCGCGTCATCCGCCTGACTCCCGAGACAGAGCTCGCTTATTGATATAGGGACCCGGTATTAACCACCGGCTGAGTGCCCTTCTCCCCGCAAAGCACAACCAGCAGATTGCTCACCATCGCCGCCTTGCGCTCTTCGTCGAGTTCGACGACGCCGCGTTCCGACAGGCCGTCCAGCGCCTTCTGCACGATACTGACCGCGCCTTCGACGATCTGCTCCCGCGCCTCGATGATGGCGCCGGCCTGTTGCCGCTGAAGCATCGCCGAGGCGATTTCCTGCGCGTAGGCAAGATGCGTTATGCGCGCTTCGAGCACCTGCAAGCCTGCCTTGTTCAGACGGCCCTGGATTTCGGTTTCTAATCGTTCGGCTATGTCCTCGGTATTGCCTCGCAGCGAAGTCACGTTTTCGTCGCGGCTGTCATAGGGATATTGGGTGGCGAGATTGCGCACCGCGGAATCGCTTTGCACGCGCATGAAATTTTCGTAGTCGTCCACCTCGAAAGTGGCCTCGGCGGTATCGACAACCTTCCAGACCACGACCACGGCGATCTCGATCGGGTTACCGTCGGCGTCGTTCACCTTGGATCGCTCGGTTTCGAAATTGCGCACTCGAACCGAGATTTTTCCCTTGGTAAAGAAAGGATTGGCCCAGCGCAGTCCTTCGTCGTGAACGGTGCCGACGTAACGGCCGAAGAGTTGCAGCACTCTGGCTTCATTCGGATTGACCATGAATAAGCCGGCCAACAAAAAAAACAGCACGGGAATCGCTAAGGCAGCAGAAATAATCAGCGGAACGGCCTGGATAATGATGCCCAGAACCAGAAGCGCGATATCGGCAAGAATGGCGATCAGCAGTACCAGCACTGCCGGTATGCCCGGCAATACCTGGCGAGAAATTTCCTTGATCATGACTTGAACCTCTAAAGTGATATCAGATAGATATTATATAGATATCTTTATGATATGCAACAAAGTGTCAATGCATGATCCGCCGTTCAATTGGCAGCGAGCTCGGCATCAAGCCGGGTCTGAGCGTCGCCGCGCAACAGTTCCAGCCAGGCGATCCAGCTTTCCGGGTCAACGAAGGGATGCGGGTCGCCGTCCTGGTGTTGCTGCAACAACTCATTGCGCGCGAATACGTCGCCGAATGCAGGGTGATTGGGAATATTCACTTCAACCCCGGGGACGGAAAGCAACTGGCCGACGCTGTCGATGTACATCCGCAGCCGGTCCGCGCCTTCGAAATTCAGCCCCGCGCCGCCGAACATTACCGCGGTATGGGGATAGCCGCCATCGTAGACCGTGAAGACTGTGCTGAGCACGCCACGGGTGTGGCCCGGCGTCTGCAAGAACCGCAATCGCGTCCGGCCGAGGTTCAGCGTGTCGCCGTTACCCAGCGAGAGATGCCGCATCGGCCGGGGATACTCGCGGAAATCCGGCTCGCCTTCGCTGAGTTGCCAGTCCGCCTCGATCATCAGCACCACGGCGCCGAAATCCCGCTGGAAGCGCTGGGCGCCGCCGGCGTGATCGTAATGGGCGTGACTGACGATCACATAGCGCACGTCGTCAGGATCGAAGCCGAGTTCGCGAATGCCGTCGACAGCAAGGTCAACGAGGTCGCCATAAAGCGAATCGAACAGGATCAAACCCTGATCGGTTTCCAGCAGCCAGGCCGAAACCCATCTGGCGCCGACGTAATAGAGATTATCGAAAACCTGAAACGGGGCAACGCGCTGCTGCTGGAGATCATCGCGCGCGGCCGCCTCCTGGGCCAGACCCTGATGCATGCCAAGCACATGCGTCAACAACATCGCGGGCCAAACGGCCGCCTTGAAATTCATTCCCAATATCCTGAAAAGAACTTATAATCCGCGTTGCGGCAATCGCCGTTATATACGATATCGCTGGCATAAGAAATCGCCATTCCATCTGATATCCGATTCCTGACGCAATTACACCTGGGGGGTTATGTCATGCGTATTGGTTCGCCAAAAGAAAGCAAGAATCACGAGTACAGAGTCGGACTCAATGTTGAGTCCGTGCAAGGACTGGTTGCTGACGGCCATCAAGTCTGGATCGAGTCCGGCGCGGGCGCGGGAATCGGCGAAAGCGATGCGGACTACCGCCGGGCGGGCGCGCAAATCGCCGCCACCGCGGCAGAGGTATTCGAAGCTGTGGACCTGATCGTCAAGGTCAAGGAACCGAGCAACGTCGAGCGCCGCTTGCTGCTGCCGCGCCATACCTTGTTCGGCTATCTGCATCTGGCCTCGGATCCGGAGCAAACCGACGACCTGCAGGCCAGCGGCGCGATTTGCATAGCATTCGAGACCGTGACCAATGACCAGGGCGGTCTGCCATTGCTGGTTCCGATGTCCGAAATCGCCGGTCGCGCGGCGGTGCAGGCGGCAGCGGTTTTTCTGCAGAAACGCCAGGGCGGCATGGGTCTGTTACTCAGCGGCGCTACCGGCGTCGAGCCGGGCAACGTGGTAGTCATTGGCGGCGGCACGGTAGGCAGCAATGCGGCGCGGATTGCGCTCGGCCTGGGCGCCCGGGTCAGCATAGTCGAAAAATTTCCGGCGCGGCGGGCTCAGTTGCGGGAACTTCTCGGGCCGGAAGTGGAATGCGCGGAATCAACTCCGGAAGAGATTGAGCGGCTTGTGGTAGATGCGGATCTGGTGGTAGGCGCCCTGCTTGTTCCGGGCGGGCGCGTTCCGCACATGGTTACCGAATCTCTGGTAAAGAAGATGAAAAAGGGCGCTGTGCTGGCCGACGTGTGTATCGACCAGGGCGGCTGCTTTGAAACATCGCGGCCGACTACCCACGACGAGCCGACGTTCATCAAACATGGCGTGGTGCACTATTGCGTCGCCAATATTCCCGGCACGGTGCCGATCACTTCGACCAAGGCGCTGAATCACGCCACGCTGCCATTCATCCGTGAACTTGCAAACCAGGGAATCAAACGGGCGCTGGAGCGGAACGAGCACTTGCGCCGGGGTTTGAACGTCTGCCGGGGCCACATTACCTACGAGGCGGTGGCGAAAGGACTGGGCAGGGATTTCATCGCGCCGGAAAGCGGTCTGCAATTGCTGTAACACCGGCCATACGCGCCGCGGCGCCGGAATCAGTAACTGCGTGGCAAGCCGAGCACGTGCTCGGCGACGTAATTCAGGATCATTTCCTGGGTGATTGGCGCGAGCTTGATCAGCCGGGCTTCGCGCCAATAGCGCTCGACGTGATACTCCCGCGCATACCCGAATCCGCCGTGGGTTTGCAGCGCCACATCGGCAGCGTTGAATCCGGCTTCCGCCGCCAGCCATTTGGCCATGTTCGCTTCCTTGCCGCAGGGCTGATCGTGATCGATCAGCCAGGCCGCCTTCGCCACCATCAACGCGGCGGCTTCGAGTTGGGTGCGCGCCTGGGCCAGCGGGAAGGCAATCCCCTGATTTTTGCCGATTGGGCGGCCGAATACCTCGCGCTCGTTGGCGTAGTTCACCGCCCGGCGCAGCGCGGCGCGCCCGATTCCAACGGCTTCCGAGGCAACGAGAATACGTTCGGCGTTCAGTCCGTCAAGCAGATGGTAAAAGCCCCTGCCCTCTTCGCCGATACGATCGGATGCTGCCACCGGCAGATCGTCGTATACGACTTCGCAAGTAGTTACAGCGTTGCGGCCCAGCTTGGGAATCGGTGAAATATTGACTTCGGGCCGCTGCAACTCCGCGAACAGCAAAGTCATGCCGTCGGTCTTGCGCTTCACGTCTTCCCGAGGAGTGGTCCGCACAAGCAGCACCACGCGCTCGCAGTGCGTGGCCTTGGTGGTCCAGACCTTGCGCCCGCGCACGATGTATCGGTCGCCCTCGCGGCGGGCGGAAGTGCGGATCGAAGTGGTGTCAGTGCCGGCGTCAGGCTCGGTAACGCCGAAAGCCACGTGCAGCGAACCACTGGCGACATCGGGCAGATACTTCTCGCGCAGTGCGTCGGAGCCATGCTTGACCAATGGATGAATGCCGAACATCGACAGATGCACGGGTGAGGCGCCATTCATGGCCGCGCCGGAAGCAGCGATTTCCTCAAGCAGGATAGCTGCGTCGCGAATGCCCCGGCCGGCGCCGCCCCAGCGTTCGGGAATCGCGGTGCCGATCCAGCCGGCGGCGGCAACCTGGTCATAGAACTCATGGGGAAACTCGCCGAGGCGGTCGCGTTCTTCCCAATATTCGTCCGCAAAACGACTGCAAAGACTCGCGACCGACTCCCGGATCATGCGCTGTTCTTCGGTTTCGACGAATTCCACGCTCAGATTTCCGTTTTTTTGCTAGCGCGCGCGAGGAGCCGGCGCGCGCGTTTCAGATGCGGCGCATCCACCATCCGGCCCTTGAAGCGAAAGGCGATGCGGCCTTGGCGCCGCTGTTCCGCGGCGGTGGCGAGCAACTCCTCGGCTTCGTCGATTTCCGCCGGACTCGGGGTGAACATCTCGTTCACGATCTCGATCTGATCCGGGTGAATGGTCAATTTGCCGGCAAATCCCATGCTCGCGGCGCGCCGGCATTCTTCGCGCAATCCTTTCAGATCGCGGATATCGGCATAAATCGTGTCGACCGGCTGCTTGCCCGCGGCTGTTGCCGCCAGCAGGGTGAGTGAACGCACCAGGCGGAACACTTCCAGATACTCGCCGGTTTCGTCGCGTGTGGCGCTGGCGCCGAGTTCGGCGGAAAGATCCTCCGAGCCCCAGGTCATGCCATCGACGCGGGGATGGGCCGCCATTTCCGGCAGATGGAAAGCCGAACTCGGCGTTTCCGTGCCGATCAGTAATAGTTTTACCGAACCGTGAGCGAGCCCTGAACGCCGCTCCTGTTCCTCGACAAGGCCAGCGACGGCCTCGACATCCTGAGCGCTCGATACTTTCGGCACAATCAGGCCATCAGGCGCACAGCCGATGACCGCGGCGATATCGGCTTCGCCCCAGGGAGACGCAAGCGGATTGATGCGGACCAGCTTCTGCCTGCCGCCGAAATCCGCCTCGCGCAGCCAGGCGCAGACCGCTTCTCGTGCGGCGAACTTGCCTTCAGGCGTCACCGAATCCTCGAGATCGAGAATCAGCGCATCGGCGGCAAGTCCAAGTGATTTCCCGAACATGCGCTCATTGCCGCCGGGCACGAAATGGATGCTGCGCCGGCGGGCGGGCGATTCCGTGTATTCCATATCAGGATCGACTGGCATATACCGTCCTTCCGGAAGCTCAGGCTTCCCGCGGCAGGCGCAGCATCATGCTCTTGCGCAGGCACTGGCAGACGATTTCATCGCGCTGATTGCGGCCGATATGCTCGAACCAGACGATGCCGCGATCGGACTTGGTCTTCGATTCGCGCTTGTCGGTGATGCGCGTCCGCACGCGGATGGTGTCGCCGATGAAGACCGGATTGGGAAATTCGACCTGTTCCATGCCGAGGTTGCCGATGGTGGTGCCGAGCGTGGTGTCGCCGACGGAAAGGCCGACCACCAGGCCCAGGGTGAACAGGCTGTTGACCAGGCGCTGACCGTGCTGCGAGGCGGCGGCGAACTCGGCGTCGATATGCAACGGCTGGGGATTGTGAGTCATGGTGGAAAACAGCAGATTGTCCGCTTCGGTAATCGTGCGATGCGGCAAATGGTCGAACGCCATGCCGATTTCCAGTTCTTCAAAGTACTTGCCGGACATAAGTCGAGATTCCTGCTATTTTTTTGGCCAGTTGTCGGACTGGCCGAAGGCATTATGACAGATAGCGCGAGCAAAATTGACGCATGGCTCGGCAGGACCGAGTCCTGCACCGAACGCATCGGCCCGAATCCGCTGCGCGGTTTCGCCGCCCTGCTCGACCGGCCGGAAACGCCGGCCATTGCGGGTTCACCCTTGCCGCCGCTCTGGCACTGGTTTTATTTCCTGGAAATGACGCCGCAAAGCCGAATCGCCCATGACGGCCATGCGGAGAAAGGCGGCTTCCTGCCGCCCATCGAATTGCCGCGGCGCATGTGGGCGGGCAGCCGGTTTCGGTTCAATCACCCGCTGCGGATCGGTGAAACCGTTACCCGGCGTTCGCGCATCGACAGCATCGACTTCAAGCAGGGGCGCAGTGGGAAACTTGCCTTTGTCGAGGTGGGTCACGAATACGACAGCCCCTCGGGTCTCGCCTTCAGTGAACGGCACGACATCGTCTATCGCGAGGCGCGGTCAGCCGATTCCGCCGCGCCGCCGCCGCAACCCGCGCCGGCCGATCCCAACTTCGAACGCGAAACCCGGGCCGATGCTATCGCGCTGTTCCGCTATTCGGCCCTTACCTTCAATGCTCATCGCATTCATTACGACCGGGACTATGTGCGCGAGGTGGAAGGCTACCCCGGCCTGCTCGTGCATGGGCCGCTGCTGGCGACCTTGCTGCTCGATGAGTTGCTGCGGCAATTTCCCGGCAGGCCGCTTCTCGAATATTCGTTTCGTGTGATGCATCCGGTTTTCGATACGGAATCATTCCGCTTGTGCGGCCGCGAACCCGACGAAGAGGGGCGGACCGAAATCTGGATTGCCAATGAAGACGGCGCCCTGTGCCTTCAGGGCGAAGCGCGGATGGCGCCGGAATGACCCAGCCTCCCCTCGCCGGAATTACGGTTCTCTCACTGGAACACGCCATAGCCGCGCCGCTTTGCACCCGGCAACTCGCCGAACTCGGCGCCCGGGAAATCCTGGGACACCCACCTATGACGGAAGACCCGAGATTCGCCGGCAACGCCGCTCGCTCGCGGAACCGAGATGAATTGCGCGAATTGATTCTGGGGAAATCCTGGGACACCCACCTATGACGAAAGACCCGAGATTCGCCGGCAACGCCGCTCGCTCGCGGAACCGGGATGAATTGCGCGAATTTATTCTGGCGGCATTCGAGAATCTCGATTCCGCCACGGTTACCGGCAGACTCGACGCCGCCGGTATCGCCTGGGCCGACGTGAATGACATGGCCGGAGTCTGGGAACACCCGCAACTGGAGGCGCTGGGGAGGTTTATCGAAGTAGGCAGCCCGGCCGGCCCGATCACCGTCCTGAAACCGCCGGGAAACAACAATTCATACGAACCGGAGATAAGCCCCATCCCCCCGGTCGGCGAACACACCGAGAACATTTTGCGCGAACTGGGCTACTCCAATGCCGAAATCAAGGATCTGGTCGGCGAAAAGGTAATCTGATCCGCGGGCGAGGTTTGCCTTGCTCGTTCTATGGGGTCGAGGAAGCCGGATAAACCGTTCCCTCGAAAACGGTTCCCCAGATTTCGATGTCTTTCAGCGTAGAGACCGGCGCCTCGAACGGATCGGTTTCCAGAATCGTGAAATCCGCTTTCTTGCCGGCAACAATGCTGCCGATCTCGTCTTCGAGTCCCATGGCGAAAGCCGCGTCTATCGTCACCGCGCGCAAGGCCTCCTCGACGCTGATGCGCTCCTCCGGCGCCATGAGTGTCCCATTGGCCGTCGTGCGATTCGAAGCCACCCATGCCAGCCACAAGGGCGATGCCGGCGCCATCGTGAAGTCCGAATGCAGGGACGTGGGGATGCCGTTACGCACCATCGCCCCGATGCGGGACATCTGTGAGGCACGGTCGTAACCCAGCCCGCTTTCGGCATACTTGTCGCCCAGCGCCCACAGGTAATTCGGCTGGGCTGAAATCACCACACCAAGCGCCGCGGCCCGGCGAAGCTGTTCATTGGTGGATATGCCGACGTGATGCAAGGTGAAACGATGGTCGAACCGCGGCCTTTCCTGGAGTTGCCTGTCGAGGATATCCAGCACCACGTCCAGCCCTTCGTCGCCGTTGACGTGAACGTGGATCTGGTAGCCGTCGTTCCAATAGGGGCGAATCGCAGCCTCCAGCGTTTCCGGAGCCATCATCCACTTGCCTTCGTGCCCGTCCGTGTATCCGGGATACTTCATTCGCATATTCAGTGCGAAAAATCCGCCGTCCGCGAAAAACTTGACGTGCCGACCCGAAAAAACCCTGGGATAACTGACCGCGGCAAACTCATCGACCTCCGGCTTCGCCGGCGGCGTCAGCATAGTTGCCGGCGAGGCCACCATGAACATTCTGAACGGCGTTCGCGAATCGCCGAAGTGGTCCTGATAAACCTCGGCTTCCTCCTGCAATCCGAGGTATCCGCCGACGCCCATGTCACCGATGGTCGTTATCCCGCCCGCGTGAACGGCGTCGCGCAAGGCGTCCAGTCCCGCCCGCAATCGTTCGGGATCGAAGAAATACGGCACCAGCCGCTCCAGCGCGACATCGACTCCACTCTCGGAAAAGAACCCCTCGCCCAACTCGACATCCGGATGGATTCCGATATCGTCGGTGTTGAGCCCAAGCCAATCGAGCGCCGCGGTGTTCATGACGATTTCGTGAAACGAACGCTGGATCAGGACGATCGGCTTGTCCGTGGAGATGGCATCAAGTTCCGGCCGCATGACCTCGCCGTGCCAGGAAGCGTGATAGCCCCAACTGAGCAGCGGAGCGGCAGGGTCGGCATTCGCCGCGAGTTCTTCCTCCAGGCGCCGGACAAAGCCTTCATGCGTGCGCGTGGCCGGCACCTGCATATCGCCCACCTGCCATTCCTGCGGCGTTATCCAGACCGTATTGAGCACGATAGACGCCAGGAACGGATGCAGGTGATTGTCGATCAGGCCGGGAACGATTACCTTGCCCGCGAACCGCTCGTCCACGCTGACGTCCCGGCCCGCTTCCCAGGCCGCAAAATCGTCAACGTCGCCAACCGCTACGATCCGGCCCTCGCTTACCGCAACAGCCGAGGCGCGGGGAAGGGACGGATCCATGGTGATGACCGTGCCGGCCGGATAGATCGTCAACGACTCGACCTGGGCAACGCCCGTCAGTGGAACGATAGACAAGACCAATGCCATGCCTGTCGCAATCGGAATTCGCTTCATGCCAAACCTCTGGCTCTACCCGGCTTTACGTCTCCGAACAATGGTCGCATACGCCTGCGCCGAATCACAGACAGCGCCCCAGCGAATTTCCTGATTCAACGGGGCAGATCGCCTGTGATACCATCTCCCGCCCCAACGGAGAGATGGCCGAGTGGCTGAAGGCGCGCCCCTGCTAAGGGCGTATAGGTTAATCCCTATCGAGGGTTCGAATCCCTCTCTCTCCGCCAGGCAAATTCTTGTAACTCGCTTGGTCGCAAAGGAAATTCTGGAATTCAAAGAAATTACTGTATCTCTATTTTTGACTATTTGCGTGAGACCAGGCGAAGTTACTCACAACCAGGGGGCTCGAGTTTTGAGCGATTTTAAGGAAGCATGGAACCGCATTACGGAGTACGTCGCGTTAGGTATCCCTGATCGCATTCAACTAAAGTGACGAGCCCGATGCCATCGGCTCCCTCTCTGTTGCCGATATTCTGATAAACTACCAACAATCAAGGAAAGAATCGCGATGACTGTGCTGAATCCCCGTAACCCTGACGAGCCCCTAAGCGACATTCTCGTGGCGGCCGACCTCTCGGTTACAGATTCGGAATCTCAATCCGGCTACACTTGGCAATTCATTTCCAGGCATATCAATGAAAACGAGAGCATATCGCCAGCTTTAGCAGTTGCGCTAGAACGCATGCAAGGGAGCAACGCATTCTATAGAGTAGGTCAGCAGACCGTACACAAACTGGCGCTGAAGCGCCGCCGTCAAGCCGCCTGATCCCGTGGCTTCCTGGGGGCAAACACATAAAGTTGAAATTGCGGACGTCCTCCCGACAGGACGGCGGATTTCGTCGCCCATATTCCAAACAGCCCTAGGTTCCGCATATTGTGGCGACTCGTTGCGCTTACTCCAGACAAGGCCCCTTAGCGCCCGGCAGGGACAAGTACAGCTGGTTTTCACGTCTCCTCCGTTTCCCCTCAACACAAAAAAGAGCTACGGCAACCTACAGGGAGAGGATTACATTAAATGGTTTGCGAAGTTCGCACCGCTTCTCCGCAAGATGGTCACCGACGACGGGTCCATAGTCATCGAGATCGGAAACGCCTGGCTGCCCGGCGAGCCTGTCATGTCCACGCACGTTCTTGAGGCTTTTCTCCGATTTCTCAAAAAAGGAGGGCTTCACCTTTGCCAGGAGTTCATTTGGTACAACCCGGCGCGCCTTCCATCGCCTGTCGAGTGGGTTAACAAAGAGCGCATCAGAGTTAAGGACGCATTCACACGCATCTGGTGGATGTCTCCCACTACAAGGCCCAAAGCGGATAACCGAAACGTCCTCCGCGAGTACAGCCCCAGTATGAAACGACTTATCGAGACCGGAAAATACAATCCCGGACCTCGCCCATCACAACATCTAATTGGCACGGACAGTTTTAAGGCAGACAATGGCGGCGCCATCCCATCCAACGTGGGTGGCGCAGAAAGCTTGCCGACCCTTGACGCTACCCTCACTCCCAAGGCGTTCACTCGTTGGATTGCCGAAGCTGACAATCTCCTCAAAGTCGCCAATACAGTATCCAGTGATGATTATCGAACCTTTTGCTTGGCTCAAGGTGCACCGGTTCATCCCGCTCGTATGCCTCGAACGCTTGTCGAATTCTTCCTACGACTCCTTACCGATGAAGGAGATGTTGTTCTCGACCCGTTTGCAGGCAGCAATACAACGGGAGCGGTTGCCGAGTCCTTTGGTCGACAATGGATCTCCGTGGAAGCCGACTGGATCTACGCCGCCCACTCAATCGGTCGTTTCAACCCCGATACGTTAACCACTACTTGTGACGAGATTGCGGTCGCGGACCTTCCACGACATATCAACTACCCAGCTACTCACGACGCAGCCGCTTCATCTTCTTCAGACGCCACCCCGCTTGTGACCTCTTGAGACGCCACCATCACTGCAATCACGCCGAGTCGCACGCGCTCTTGGCGCCAAAACTCATCAACCTGTGTATCTGTTAAATGCGGTAAGTCTTCGCGATTCACTTGTTCGTACATCAGCAAAGAGTGGACAGCTACCCACATGCCATAACGAGTACGAAATGACGAAGCAAATGCTTCGTTTTGCTGTTCGAAACGCCTAATTTCTGTCGCAAACCGGGGAAACGCCTCGGAGTAGTAAACATAGAGTTTTCCCCCATTCGCCGTGAAATTGCTCGCGTACCTTTTCACATCCAAGTCGTCGGGGTCGGAGCAGATATTCTCCCAATTGTCATCTCGAGGCCCCGCTACTGGGATCACCTCGAAGTCTGGAAACGTACTCTGTCGTTCCGGTTTTCTCGATTTTGGTGCGGCCACAATACTGTACTCTCGTTCGTCGCTCAGGACAGACAACCCCTGACGATGAAGTTCAACGAGAACTGACCCTGTCGCGCCTTCGACTACGCTTTCTGTGCATTCCACACCGATTCGCATTCTCCCGCCTCTCAACGGGCTCGTTCCAAACGTGTGGAGGTCGTTGCCAAGGGCAATGTTTAGCCGAGACGAGGCTGGATGATCGGGATCGTGATAGTCTCCGTAGTGTTTTCCAATTCGGAGATGAGCCTGTAATTGGATCCTGACCGAGCTGTGCCGCAGTTTCGGGGATGTTGGCTTTCAGTACCCGACATGCTGAAGAATTTGTTGACTTTCGGCAAGGCGAATTTGAGTCGGCGGGCATCGGCGCGTAGTTGCCGGCCCTGTGGAATTGTGGGCGAGAGGCGCGCGAGTGTGGACCGGCGGTGTGCAACGCTCGCGTTGCGCACGGGCGGTCCACACGTCCCGCAGGGCGCGCGCCGGTCCGCAGGACTCGTCCACAAATCCACAGGGCGCCCCGCCTTCGTGAAGATTTTTCCGGCGATTCACGCGACCGCGGCGCCTGTCCGGCCGACGCCGATGTCCCGGAACAGCTCCCGCCGCGCCTGGTTTACCGCTTCGACCGCCTCCAGATCGCTTCTCTCCACGGATTGGGCCGCAAGCGCCGCCAAGCTCGTCCCCTCAACGAGAAAGCGCTCCGCGTCCGGCAGCGATTCGAGTTTCTCGCACGGCGTCATCACGTCCGCGTCGAGATAGCGCACGCGTTCGCGACCCTTGGCGTCCCGCTCCACGGTGGGAAACAGGCAGGGGCGGTGGAAGTTCAGCCAGGGCGTCAGCGCCCTCGCGGTGAATCGGTTGACGCGGTCGGCGAAACAGCACGGAATATGGTCGTGGCCGAGCCACTTGCGCACCACCGCGGCGTTTTTCCCCTCGACCAGCGCGTTGTCGTTGCTGCGCCGCGGCCGCGACTTGGTGAACTCCTCCACATGCAGTTTGTCGAGCAACCCGGCGACGCGGTGGTTGATGTACTCCGAACCATTGTCGGCATGGAAGCCCCGAATCCGAAAGGGAAACCCCGCCAGCGATTCCGCAAGCGCCGGCAGCAGGAACCGCTCCGAAATCGCCTCCACGGCGGCCACATGCTCCCATTGGGTCACACTGTCCACCAGATTGATCAGATACACGCCCTTGGCGCCGTCCAGATCGCCCTGGTGCACCGTGTCCACGCGCAACCAGCCCGGCCGGCCGCGCGGGTCCGGCTTGCGCCGATCGCCAATGGCCACCGGCGTCGACCGGGTGCGGTCCCACCGCTTGCGCACCAGTCCGTACGCGCGGGACTTGCGCAGGTTGTACAGGTGTCCGTTGGACAAACCCGCGAGCCGCTCGAAACGACTGTCTCCATGCATCCGGTACTGCCGCCGCAACACCGCCCGCGTCGCGGGGCCGGACATGTTGTCCAGACCCTCGTCCACCCGCGCCAGCAGGCGGATGTCCGCGTCCGTGTAGCGCCGCCGGAACGGTCGGGACGGCGGCTTGCGGCGGCGGTCCTCGATGCGGCCCGTCGCCCGGTATTGCGCGACCAGCCGCGTCAGTTGCGCGCGCGACAGGCCAGTGATCTTCTCCAGGTAGCGCTTGACCAGACCCTTGTCCCGCTTGCCCAGCTGATCGTAATCCAGACGGACCAGCGTGCGGCGCACCAGATCGTAGGCGCCCTCGCGGTCCACACCGTCGAAATCCAACGCCTGGCTGCCCGTCAAAAACGCACGCACATCCTCCAGCGTGCGAACCCGTTCTGTCTGTAGTGTCACGATCATCCTCCGATGATCCCAGAAACCACACTACAGGCTCATGTCTCGTTGGAACGACAGACTCGCTTCAGGCTCATGTCTCATTGGACAAGGCTGTCACCCCTGGCGGCGACGATTCCGCCGTTCGCCACCGCCTCGGCGCTTCTCTTTGTCGCCTGCGTAATGATTCGCAACATGACCGGGATTGATTGGGACGACGCCACGGAATACGTGCCGGCGGTGGTGTTGGCGGTGACGATTCCCTTCAGCTTTTCGATTGCGCACGGCATCGCGGCCGGGTTCATCACCTATGCGGCGATCAAACTGGTTTCCGGCCGATTCGATCAGCTTCGGCCGGCGGCCGGGATTCTCGCGGTATTGTTCCTGGCCAAGATTGTGTTTATGGGCGCCTGACGGAACAAATTGAAATGTTGTGCATCAAGGCGCAATCCCGTCAGCGAGACGGGGGCGACTCTTCGATGAAAGTCGAAATTCAACGTGAAGAGGACCGACCACTTATACCCGACGGTTCACTCTTCTTCAGGGGTATTGGCCTGGCTTTCCTTTTCTCGCTGAATTCGTTGATAGATCTCTTCACGGTGAACGGCTATATGCTTGGGCGCATTGACGCCTATTCGCACCTGGTTGCCTTTAACACCCAGCACCGTAACAGTTACATCGTCCCCCACCATCAGTGTTTCGCCGATCCGGCGTGTCAGTATCAGCATTGCACGTCTCCTAGCTGGCATTCCGTCGCCAATCCATTGTGTTGTTGGCGCCTCTACCGGTACATCGGTAATAGTATCCGCCTAATTTCCCAGTTTGCAAACTGATTTGCGCAATATTCCCTGGACATTACCTATCCTAGTGGCCATTTTCATGTTTTTCCAACTCGAAAGCGCCATGTAGCGCCCGCACGGCCAATTCCAGGTACTTCTCTTCGATCACGACGGAAATCTTGATTTCGGAAGTGGTGATAATCTGGATATTGATGTTCTCCCCGGCCAGCGCCTTGAACATGCGGCTGGCAATGCCTGCATGGGAACGCATGCCGACGCCAACCAGCGAGACTTTCGCAATCTTTGTATCGAGTTCCACCGCTTGCGCGGGAACCGAGGGAATCACCTGCTCAAGAATCTGCTGCGTTTGCTCGGCATCTCCGCGCTTGACGGTGAAAGTTATGTCGTTGTTGCCGTCCGCGGCGGAATTCTGAACTATGACGTCAACTTCTATGCCCTGTTCACTGATCGGTCCGATCACTTTGTAGGCGACACCTGGAACATCGGGCACGCCCTTCACGGTCAATTTTGCTTCGTCGCGCTCGAAAGCGACGCCGGCGATGGCTGGTGTTTCCATATCTTCCTCCTCCAGCGTGATGAGGGTTCCGGGTCCCTCTTCGAATGTCGAAAGCACCCGCAAGGGAACCTTGTATTTTCCGGCGAATTCCACCGCCCGGATTTGCAGCACCTTGGCGCCGAGGCTGGCAAGTTCCAACATTTCCTCGAACGTGATATGCCGCAGCAGCCGGGCGCCGTCAACCATGCGCGGATCGGTGGTATAGACGCCTTTCACATCGGTATAAACCTGGCATTCATCGGCTTCCAGCGCCGCCGCCAGCGCGACCGCCGTAGTATCCGAGCCGCCCCGGCCTAACGTGGTTATGCAGCCATTCTCCGTGACTCCCTGAAAGCCGGCGACCACGACGACATTGCCTTGCTCAAGCTGTGCATGAAGTCTGGTGCTGTCCACTTCCCGGATTCGCGCCTTGTTGTGGCTTTCATCGGTCAGAATGCGAACCTGCCCGCCGGTAAACGAACGCGCGCCGTAACCCCGGCGCTCCAGCGCCATGCACAACAGCGCGATAGTCACCTGCTCACCGGTCGACATCAGCACATCCATCTCTCTCGGCGTCGGCTGCTCCATGATTTCCTGCGCCAGCGCCACCAGCCGATTGGTTTCGCCCGCCATGGCCGAAAGCACGACTACGATATCGTGCCCTTCATCCCGGAAGCGCGCGATCTTGTCCGCTACCGCTTCGATATGACCGACCGAGGCGACCGAAGTGCCGCCGAATTTCTGCACGATGAGGGACATCAGCGTGCGTCCGCCAGTTTCGCTTCGACCCAGGGCGTTACACTTTCGAGCGCGCCGGGCAAGGCATCCGCGTCACGCCCTCCCGCCATGGCCATATCCGCGCGTCCCCCGCCCTTGCCGCCGACCTGGCTCGCGACCATGTTGGCGAGCTCTCCCGCCTTGACCGATCCGGTAAGATCCTTGCTGACCCCGGCGACCAGACTGACTTTTCCGTCTTCGCCGCTGGCCAGCACGACGATGCAACTGCCAAGGCGGTTCTTGAGTTTGTCGACCGCTTCGCGCATGGCCTTCGGATCCAGCCCATCCACTCTGACGGCCAATACCCTGGCGCCCGCCACCTCGCGGGCCTGATCGGCGAGGTCGCCGCCGGCGCCAGTGGCCAGTCTTGCCTTGAGTTGCTCAATTTGCTTTTCCAGCGATCGATTGGCTTTCGAAAGCTGGCTCACCCGCGCGACCAGTTCGTCAGGACTCGACTTCACCGCACGGCAGACATCGCGCAAGGTCTGTTCTTCGCGATGCACGAGTGCGAGGGCGCGGCGGCCGGTAACGGCTTCGATCCGCCGCACGCCGGCGGATATGCCTGATTCGCTGGTGATTCTGAATAGTCCTATATCGCCAGTGCGATCGACATGACAGCCGCCGCAGAATTCCACCGAATATTCGCCGCCCATGCTTACCACGCGCACCTGATCGCCGTATTTTTCGCCGAACATGGCGAGCGCGCCGCGCTTGCGAGCTTCCTCGATCGGCATGATTTCCTTGCTGACGGCAGAATTACGCAGGATTTCGCTGTTTACCTGCTGCTCGATTTCCCGGATCTGTTCGGGGCCCACCGGCGCCGAATGGGAAAAGTCGAAGCGCAGCCGATCCTTGTCGACCAGCGAACCCTGCTGGGTGACGTGGGCGCCGAGAATATCGCGCAACGCCGCGTTCATGAGATGAGTCGCGGAATGATTCAAGGTGATGGCGGCGCGCTCCGCCGCCGCAACCCGAGCATTGAGCCGGTCGCCGGTGCGCAATGCGCCCCGCTGCAAGCAGCCGATATGCAGCAGAGTTTCACCCTGCTTCTGGGTGTCGGTAACGAGAAAGCGCGTATCGCCGTTTTCCAGTGTGCCGCTGTCACCTACCTGACCGCCGGACTCGCCGTAGAACGGGCTGATATCGAGCAGCAGGCTGACCTTGCGGTCATCGGACAGTTCATCCAGCGGTTGGCGGTCCTCGGCGGAGAACATGCCGATCACCTCGGCGGTAGCCGCAAGATGGTCATAACCGATGAACTCGGTTGCCTGCCCCGGATCGATATCGACCAACTCCCGAGTGCTGAAATTGCTCGCCGCCCGAGCCTGTTCGCGCTGGGCTTCCATTGCCGCCTCAAATCCTTTGGCATCGATCGTCAGGCCATGCTCCCTGGCGACATCGGCAGTCAGGTCAACCGGGAAACCGTAGGTGTCGTACAGGCGGAATACGGTGGCGCCCGAAAGCTCGCGGCCGCCGCCGAAACCCGTGCCGTCCCCTTGCCCTTTGCCAGCGGCGGAATCGCCGCCGATACCCGCGGTTCCGCCGAGCTCGGCTATAGCCCTTTCCAGGATGGTCATGCCATTTGCCAGCGTACGCGCAAACTGCCGCTCTTCTTCCAGCAGCGCGTTTTCGATTCGCGGCTGCTGCTCGATGAGTTCCGGGTAGGCCTCGCCCATCACATCGGCTAGCGAGCGCACCAGCTTATGGAAAAACAGGTCTTTCATGCCCAGCCGGTGGCCGTGGCGTATCGCGCGCCGGATAATGCGGCGCAACACGTAGCCGCGGCCTTCGTTGGAAGGCAGTACGCCATCGGCCACGAGAAACGAACAGGAACGAATATGATCGGCGATTACGCACATGGAAGGATCTTCCAAGTCGCTGGCGCCGGTAATTTGCTGTATGTCCTTGAGCAGGGATTGAAACAGGTCGATCCGGTAATTGCTGTGTACGTGCTGCATTACCGCGGCGATGCGCTCCAGACCCGCGCCGGTGTCGACCGATGGCCGCGGCAGGGGCGCAAGCGAGCCATCTTGCTTGCGTTCGAACTGCATGAAAACCAGGTTCCAGATCTCGATATAACGGTCGCCGTCTTCATCGGCTGATCCGGGCGGCCCCCCGGCCACGCCCGGACCGTGATCGTAGAACACTTCCGAGCAGGGACCGCAAGGCCCGGTATCGCCCATGGCCCAGAAATTGTCTTTTTCGCCCAAGCGCGAGAAACGCGCCGGATCCACCTTGATTTCATCAAGCCAGATATCCGCGGCTTCGTCGTCGTCGCGAAATACCGTGACCCAGAGCTTTTCCGCCGGCAGGCCAAGTTCGACGGTGAGAAACTCCCAGGCGAATTGAATCGCTTCGCGCTTGAAATAATCGCCGAACGAGAAATTGCCCAGCATTTCAAAGAACGTGTGGTGGCGCGCGGTATAGCCTACGTTGTCGAGATCGTTATGCTTGCCGCCGGCGCGCAGGCAGCGCTGGGAAGTTACCGCGCGCTTGTAGGGGCGCGACTCCCGGCCGAGAAAGACATCCTTGAATTGGACCATGCCGGCATTGGTGAACAGCAGGGTCGGGTCATTACCGGGCACGAGCGGACTGCTGGGCACGACCTTGTGGCCATGGCCGGCAAAATAGTCAAGGAAACTCTTGCGTATGAGGTTGCTGTTCATGATACCGGGGCTGCGTCGGGATCAATCGCCGTTGTTGTCGCGTTCGCCGTTCTTGCCCGAGTCAAGCATGGGCGCGTCACCGCCACTGCCGGTAAAGGAAAAAGCTTCCAGCGCTTCTTCCAGCGGCACGCGCAGGTCGCCATCGCTCGACAAGATGATGGCGATGGGCCGGGTCTTCGGAAAATGGCTCATGATGATGGTGAAAATGATAAGAAAAGGCACGCACAGGAACATGCCCGGAATACCCCAGATTGTGCCCCACAGCGCCAGATTCAGGAGAATCACGATGGGGCTGAGATTGAACGAACTGCCCATCAGCCTCGGCTCGAGCACATTGCCGATCATCACCTGGAATGCGCCGATGCCGCCAAGCACCATCAGGAAAAGATAGTAACCGTCGGACTGGGCCAGCGCGATCATGGCGGGAAACATGGTGGCGATAATCGAGCCGATAGTGGGAATGAAGTTGAGCAAAAAAATCAGCAGGCCCCAGATGCCGGCAAAGTCCACGCCCATCGCCAGCAACAGCCCGTAACTGAGTATGCCGGTGAGCGAACTGGTGAACATCTTGATAGTGATGTATTTCTGGATGTCATCGCGGATGCGATCGAAAATGCCGCGCACTTCCTGCTCTTTTGCAGGATCCGACACCAATGCGCCGATCTTGCCGTGGAATTTTCCCTGCTCGAAAAACAGGAAGCCGATATAGATAAGAATCAGGCCGCCGCTGGCCAGAATTCCCGCGGCGGATCTGCCCAGGGAAGCGGCATAACTCGGCAAGTCAATCCATTCGCTGATCAATTCTCCGAAGTTCTCGCCCTGGATTTCGCCGACCTCCACGAAGGGAATCGACAGCGATTCGAGGCGGCGGATCAGGTTATCCTGATATACCGGCGCGATTTCCATGACACCGCCAAAGGATGCGCTGAGAAAATTGACGACGGCCCAGATCGCGGCGAGGAAGGTCAGAATCGACAACGACAGGCAAATCGGTCGGGGAATCGAAAACCCGCCGATGGAAATTCTGCCCAGCGCCGCGGCAAGGGTATTTATCAGATACCAGAGGGCGATCGCGATCACCAGCGGCATCAACAGTGACTCGCCGACTATCAGCAGGTAGAAGATTACGACTACCAGCAGCACGATGGCCAAGTAGTTGAGTACTTTCATCGCTTGATAATTCCTTGGGGAAGCGGCGTGGCTCAAGGCCGTTCTTCACAACCCGCGAAGGGTATCATATTTTATCCCTCCCCATTCGATACAAGGGCCGTATACACAGTAATGCCGCGGCTGGCGAGTCAGCCGGAAAATTCCATATCCACAAAGGGCGCGGCTTGCGCTAGACTTTGGTGCAGCCGCGCCCAGGCGGAATCCTCGCGCTTGCGGGGGAATTCGCTGGGCACAGCAGGGACAACCCTCAGATTATTGGAACTATATTCATGATCGAAGATCAACTCGAAGTTCGCATTGCCGGCAAGACCGATACCGGCCTGTTGCGCGAACATAACGAAGATTTCATCGGCTTTGACCAAGACGCCGCCCTGGCGGTAGTCGCCGATGGCCTTGGCGGCCATGCATCCGGCGAAATCGCCTCCTGCATGGCGGTCACGTCGATATTGACTGAATTGCGGCCTGACCGGCCAGGAAACGCTGGCGCCGACGGCTTGCTTGAAGAAATGACTCAGGCCATTCGCGCCGCCAATCAGCGGATTTTCCTCGCCGCCGAAGCGAACAAGAGTCACAATGGCATGAGCACGACGCTGATTGCGGCGCGGGTCGATGGCCGGCGCATGTTGGCCGGCTGCGTTGGAGATTCCCGCCTGTATTTGCTGCGCGACAAACAACTTGAGCAACTATCGCGGGACCACACCTTGATGAACGACCTGCTTTCCAAAGGCGCAATGCCGGAAAATGGTTTCTCACTGGCCAACATCGACCATATCTTGACTAAGGCGCTCGGCATTCATGCAGATGTCGAAGTCGATTGCCTTGAACATGAGTTGCAAGCGGGCGACCTGTTGCTCCTGTGTTCCGATGGCCTATGGGACATGGTCGCCGATTGGCAGATCAAGGACATACTCAACGATCACGGCCAGGATATCGAGCGCGGCATCGCAAAATTGATCGACAGCGCCAACCGCAACGGCGGCAAGGACAATATTTCCGCGGTGCTGATGCGGCTGGACTAGGTTGCGCTCCGCGACCTCCAATCTGATACCGGCACTGTCGGCGGGGTCCACTTCCGGGCTGGGCTTGCTGGTCAGCCATATTGCCTTTGCGAGTTTCGTCTTTTCGGGATCCTTGCAGCCCTGGTCCTCCCAGGGCGTTGGCCTGATACTGTTCGGCGCCTTCGCGGGGTGTCTGATCGTTGCTTTGACCGGGGGCTTTCGCGGCGCAATCGCGGGACTGTCGCCAGCTCTTGTCATCGTGATGGCCGATATCGGATCGACGATCGATGCCGAGGGGCAAACGCTTTTCGTTACCACCGTCGTGGTGCTGGCAACCGGCGTGATCTGCGCGGCCGCGCTCTGCTACCTCATAGGAAGCTTTCGCCTGGCAAACCTGGTTCGTTTCATTCCCTATCCGGTCGCCAGCGGTTTCGTTGCCGGAATCGGCGGTGCCGTATTGCTGGGCGCCATTGAATCGGCAGGCGTGGAATTGGGCTGGCGGACCCTGGCTGAAGTCTTTGAACCTTCCCACTTGCTGCTTTGGATACCCGGAGCGCTATATGGACTTGGCCTGTATTTTGCCACGCGGCGATGGCGCAATCCCCTGATCCTGCCTCTCAGCGTGGTGATTGCGATTGGCGGCTGCCACGCTGTCTTCGCGGCGGTGGGCATGAGCGGCGGCGAAGCAAGAGCCGCCGGCCTGTTGTTGGCCGGTACCGCGGAAGGAACCTTGTGGCCCGCCATCGCCCCAATTGATCTTGCATTGACGGACTGGTCCGCAATGCAGGGCCAGATACCCAATCTGCTGGTGCTGGTCATCGTCGCATTGATCTGCGTGGTCATGAGTCTCGCGGGACTGGAAGTGGCGCTGAATCAGGAACTGGAATGGGA
The DNA here is from genome assembly GCA_951812715.1 of uncultured Pseudohongiella sp. Taxonomy (GTDB): domain Bacteria; phylum Pseudomonadota; class Gammaproteobacteria; order Pseudomonadales; family Pseudohongiellaceae; genus UBA9145. The sequence goes on from OX638323.1 coordinate 1,018,880, forward strand.
CCGGGAATTTCGGGCAGCGGGTGTCGCCAACGTGTTCAGCGGCCTGGGAGGCGGCACATTCGCCTGCATGATCGTTCCAGCTTCGTTTCGCAGCAAACTGTTCGGCGCCTCGACACGCCTGACCGGCGTAACCTGCGCCCTGGTCATCGGAGCGGGACTGTTTTTCGGTGACGGCATGCTCGAATTCATACCCGTCGCGCTGATTTCCGGCATGCTGTTTTTCGCCGGCGCCGGGATGATCGAAGAGGGGCTGCTGCGGAGTCGAAAACGTTTGCCTGTGTCGGAATATGCGATCGTTCTTCTGATATTCGTGGTAATCGTTGCCTTCGGCCTGATCGAGGGCGTCAGCACCGGATTGCTCGCCACTATTGTGTTCTTTGCGCTGCGGCTGAGCCGCGTGGACCCGATCGCCAGCCGGTTCACCGGACGCAGCCGGCGAAGCAGCAAGGTCCGCCCGCCTCCGGACCGGGCCATCCTGCTGGAAGGCGGGGAGCGAATACACGGCTACCGCCTGCGTGGATATCTGTTTTTCGGCAGCGCCTGGCCACTGGTCGCCAAGCTCAAGAAGTCGCTGGAAGCCCCGGACCCTCCCGTCAGCCTGATTATCGATATGGAAGCGGTTTCGGGCTTCGATTATTCGGCTATCAACGTGCTGGGAAGGTTCTTGCAGTCGGCCGTCGCCACCGGAGTGCAAGTCAGTTTGAGTTCGGCGCCACGGTCATTGCAGTCGGGGCTCGAAAGCAATGTCCCGTCAGCAACGTACGCGCAAGTGGAATTTGAACCCAGCGAAGACAGGGCTCTGGGAGATTGCGAGGATTTTCTCATTGAAGCCTGGAAATCGGATGCCGCCGGCGCAGACGATAAACGAGCCTGGCTCCTGAGCCGCACCGCCGAAGAGCTTGACCGATTCCTGGAAAGACAGGTGCTGTTCGAGGAACTGATCGAGGAATTGGAGCCCTGGCTGGATGCGAGAAGTTTTGCGAAGGGAGACAAGCTGAAGGAATCGGGCGCGGACGAATTGCAGATTCTGCTGGAGGGCCGCGCTTCGGCATACGATTCGGCCGGCACGCGCCTGTGCCAATGCGGAACCGGAGATCTGGTCTCGCCCGCGCAACGCGTGGACGCAAGAGCCGTATCTATCGTCGCCGACGAGTCAGGCAGGACTCTGGTGCTGGGGCAGGAAATTCGCCGCTGGCTCGAAGAGCACGAGACGGCGCTGGTGATGAAACTGTACCGATATCTCCTGGCTTCTTGATACGCTCATTGCCACAAAGCCGAGACTGGAACCGCCCAAAGGTTCTTGTCGAAAGGGATTGTCTGGTTTCCGCGATAAAGGACAACTCCGCAGACAAAATCCCCGCCCGCGAGGCTATGGAGTTCTCGAAGACCGTTGAAATCCGCTGCGGTAACCGCATCACGGCCCTTGACCTCGATTGCCGAGATTTTTCCGCCTGGATCTTCGAGCACGAAATCGACTTCCTTGCCGTAGCTCGTTCTGAAGTGATGCAGCCTCGCGTAGGGGTCGAATACGGTCAATTGCTTGGCGAGCTCCGAAGCAACGAAATTCTCCATTACCTGACCGAAGACATGAGGTTCATGCACTGCGGCATGGCCGGGGTCGATGTTCAGCAAATGACACAGAAGTGAAGTATCGACGAGATAACACTTGGGCGCTTTGACCAGACGCTTGCCGACGTTTCGGAACCAGGGTGTTACATCCAGCGTGAGAAATATCATTTGCAGCAAAATACGATAGTTTTTCGCGGTTACCGCGTTTAGCCCGAGCGACCGTGCAATATCGGCTTCGTTCACCAGTCCGCCGGCCCGCCCGGCAAGCAACTTGAGCAGGTTCGGCAATACGCCAAGTTTGGCGATTTTCGCAATCTGTCTCACATCCCGTTGCAAAATCGTCGAAACATAGTCTTCAAACCATTTTCGGCGCTCGGATTGACCCTTATGCGAAATCTCCGGGAAGGTCGCCTTGACTATCATGTCGGTAAGTCGATGCTTGCTCCGCAAGGGGCCTGGAATGAAGCGGTTCTCCGACAGGCGTGACAGAAAGTCGCCCTCCCCCGCGGAAATCTCCAGCGCCGACAAGGGATAAAGCGTGAAAACACCAATCCGTCCCACTAACGCGTCGGCGAGTTTAGGCAAAGCCAGGATGCTCGATGAGCCGGTAAGCAAGTACCTGCCGTTGGCGGATGCCGGATTCTCGTAGCGTGCTTCGTCTATCAATAGCTTGAACGTTCGGAACAATCCCGGCGCCATCTGCACTTCGTCGAGCACAAGAGGGCCATCCCAGGCCTGGAGAAAGCTTTGGGGATTGGCTTCGGCCGCGCCGAGCATGCCGGCCTCGTCGAAAGTCACATAATCCGCGGGCCAGTCGTTTTTCGCCAGCCGCAGGACCAATGTGCTTTTGCCGGCCTGCCGCGGGCCTGCCACATAGACGGCCGGAGTGTCCTGCAACGCCGCAAGAACAGCTTTGCTCAATCTGCGTGGAATCATCGTTCCAACCACTGATGTTTCGTGCAAATATAAAAGTAAACTTTATATTTTCGAAAGGCAAGTTTTATTTTTGTCGAGACAAATCTTGCGACCGAGGACAGGATGACGGGGACAGCGTTAGCCCGTATATTGCATGAGTGAGGCGGGTGACGTTTCGATTCGAGAGCCTTGTCCAATGAGACATGAGCCTGAAGCGAGAGCCTTGTCCAACGAGACATGAGCCTGTAGCGTGGTTTCTGGGATCATCGGAGGATGATCGTGACACTACAGACAGAACGGGTTCGTACGCTGAAGGATGCGCGTGCGTTTCCGACGGGCAGTCAGGCGCTGAATTTCAATGGTGTGGACCGTCAGGCCAGCTGCGATCTGGTACGCCGCACACTGGTCCGTCTCAACCATGATCGGCTGGGCAAAAGGGATACGAGCCTGGTCAAGCGCTTCCTGGAGAAGATCACGGATTTTTCGCGGGAGCGGGTGACGCGCCTGATCGCTCGGGTACCGAACAACAGGCCGGATCGAACAGACTGATCTGCGTCGCGCGCTTCTGTCGCATGATGCCCCCGGCGTTTTGTTGTGTGATTGTATCGCTTGTCAACCAACGTAAAAATTCCCAAAACGCCGATTTCTTACCACCGCCTTCAGAGCATTTCAGAAAAAAATCAAATAGTTGGGAATTTACGGACAGGAACTAACTTGCCGTGGCCGTTCCGCTTTCCCTGCAATTCTTCAGGGGCCGACGCGAGCGGCGAAGCGAACTGGCATGAGGATGTGATCTTCGATGAGATCGTAGAGCCGGCCGAGATGGCCGCGGCGGGTGGGGCCCGGATTGCTGTCGGAAGTAGCGACTACCACTAGATCGAGTTCCTCGACCACGAAGATTAGCTGGCCGCCATAGCCCCAGGCCACCGGCACTTGCATGCCGGCGAGATCGCGCAGCCACCAGCCGTAGCCGTAGAAGCGGCCCTGACCGCGAGGCGAACGCGCCCGGGGCTGATGTGAGGCGGCAACCCATTCTTCCGGCACGATCTGGGTGTCGCCGTGCTTGCCCCCGTTCAAATACATGACGCCGAAGCTGAGCATCTGCCGCGGCGTCATTTCCATGTCATTGCCGCCGAAGTAAATGCCCTGGGGATCCCGCGACCAGTAAGATATTGAATAACCCATGGGGCCGGTCAGGTACTTTTGCGCGAATTGCCTGGTATCCATGCCCGTCGCGCGGGTCAGGATCGCCGACAGCAAGTGTGTGCTGCCGGTGCTATACAGCATATTGGTTCCAGGCCGGGTCACCAGCGGCTGATCGATGGCGAACTTGATCCAGTCCCGGCTTGCGACCCAGCGGCCGTAATTGCGATTGCTTGTGGTTTCCAGGCCCGACTGCATGGTCAGCAGGTTCCCCACGGTGATCGAGTGTTTTTCGTTGTTTTGGTCGTCTTCGAGATACTCGGGAAAGAACTCCGCCAGAGTGCTGTCCACGGATTCAATGAAACCCTCTTCAATGGCGATTCCCACCAGCGCCGAGATAACGCTCTTGGATGCGGATTTCATGTTCGCCGCCTGGGTTGGCTTGGCGCCGTTGTAGTATTTCTCGAAGACAAGCTCGCCGCCATGCTGGATGAGCAGGCTGTGCAGGCGCGGAAGCTGCTGGGCGACGCTGTCGGCGGAAGCGAAGTCGAGTTGCTGGGCCGCCAGTGGAGCAGCGAACAGGAACAACAGGGGAAGCAGCAGAAAGCGCACGATCCTTGTCATCTCTACCGCCTGCCGTTGCCCGCTATCGTCAAATCGCGCTGAAAGCGTCGTCGAGGATCGCCGGCGTAAGGATTTGTGGAAGAATTTCCGGTTCACCAGCCGGGTCGCCCGGATACAGTACATACAAGGGCACCGAAGGCCGCCGGAATTCTTCCAGCACGGCGGTGATTTCAGGGTCCTCGTTGGTCCAGTCGCCTTTCATGTAGACGATGTTGTTATCTTCCATCGACTGTTTTACGCGCTCGGTGCCCAGGCTGCTCTGTTCGTTGACCAGACAGGTGATGCACCAGTCCGCGGTCATGTTAACGAACACCGGGGTGCCGCCGGCGCGCAATTGCTCCAACCGGGCGCTGCTGAACGGTTCGTAATTTGCTCCGGCCTGCTGGACGAGATTCGTATCCGCCTGGGCCATGGTCCGCAGGAATGGCGTCTGCATAAGATATCCCGCCAGCAACAGGGTGGCGATGCCAACCGCGAAATTGACCGTGCGCATGATCGGTCCCACCACATGGCGCCGCTGATACAGCCAGGCCGAAAGCGCCAGCAAGATGCATACGCCAAGCACCAGCGACATGCCCATGACACCGACCTGATTGCCGAGCACCCACAGGAAGAAGGCGGCGGAAGCATAAAGCGGGAACGCCATGAATTGCTTGAAAGTGTTCATCCACGCGCCGGGCCGCGGCAGGTAGCTGGTCAGCGCGGGAGCGAAGGAAAGCACCAGAATCGGCAGCGCCATGCCCAGGCCCAGCGACAGGAACACCAGCATCGCCACGATCCAGGGCTGGGTCAGGGCGAAGCCGAGCGCCGGGCCCATGAAAGGCGCGGTGCAAGGCGTAGCGACGATGGTCGCCAGCACCCCGGTGAAGAACGAGCCTTTGTAACCTTTCTGGGTGGTCAGACTGTTGCCGACACCCATTAATCCAGTGCCGATCTCGAACACGCCGGACAGGCTCAGACCGAGAGTGAAGAAGATGTAGACGATGAAGGCGAGAAACCAGGGTTGCTGGAACTGAAAGGCCCAGCCGACTTGCTCGCCCGCCGCGCGCAGAGCGATCAGCGCCGAAGCGAGCAATACGAAGGAAAACAATATGCCGCCGGTGTAGGCCAGGCCCTCGTTGCGCTGATGCCGGGCAGTCTCACCCGATGCGGCGACGAAGCTCAGCGCTTTCAGCGACAGCACCGGGAACACGCAAGGCATCAGGTTGAGAATCATGCCGCCAAGCAGGGCGAACAGCATGTACAGCGGTAGACCGCCGAGACCGCTGTCGCCGCCCCCGCTAATATTGGCCGCCACTGGCGTCAGCGTCGCCGCGCTAGCGATGCCGGCGGGATTGGCGAATTCGTATGCAGTGCGTTCGCCGGCGGCGTTTTCGAGCACCAGGGCGCCATAGACCGATTCAAGATCGTCGAGCATGCGGCGCGGCTGCTGGTGGGTAATCTGCAACAATTGCGCTTGCACCGACACATCGCGCAGCGGTCCCGGCTTGATTACCCGGCGTTGTTCGGGGAAGAACCAGGCATCGGTATATTCGCCGAAATTCAGGGTGGGCGACTCGAATGCCAGACTGACGCGGTCACCCGCCACCGCGAGCAGGGGTCGTATGTCGTGCTCCGCGATTGGCAGTTGCGCGCGAGCGCCGGCGAACAAAGCGGCATTGTCCTCATCGATCCGCGGGGCTTCACCCACCGGCAGCGTAATGCTCAAGCGCTGCTCTCCGGGAATGCAGATCAGATCGCAGACGTTCCAATAGGCCAGGGTGGAAAGTTCGACGGAATCGCCTTGGTAGTCCGCCGGAACCGTGACCGCGACAGGATGCAGCACCTCTTGTTCGTAGCCGAAATTGACCAGATCGGTGTCGTAGAACGGCAGCCAGGACGGCGCCGGGAATTGCAGTTCGCCGATTTGCGTACCGGGCGGCGCTGTCCATTCATTCACGCTGGTAGGCTCGCCGCTGTCGCCGCCCATTTTCCAATAGGTGTGCCAATGTTCAGCGGGACCGAGGCGCAGGCCGAGCCAGGCAGTCTCGCCGGGGACAATGTGTTCCGTTTCCGCGATCAGTTCGACCTCGATGCTGTGGTCCCAGGCAACGCTGGTCAAGGCCGGCCGCAGATCGTAGCCATGCCAGGCGCCGTCCTCGTCGATCCAGGCGAGCACGCCATCGAGTTCGGTCATGTCGGCGGGATAACGACCGTGCTGTTCGGTAGATATCTGGATGCGCGAATCTTCCAGAATCACCCGCCGGTACGGCGCATATTTCATGACGCGCTCGCGAGTGGGGAAGAACCAGGCTTCGTCGGCGTCGGCGAAGCGCGCATCGGGCGCCTGCACCATGACATTGACCTTGCCGTCATGGTGGTTGAATTGCGCGACTAGTTCGTGTTGATCCAGAGGAACCGGCGTGTTCGCCCGGGCGTCGGCAAAGCCCTGGCGCCAGCGCTCATCGATTTCGAGCGAATCCGTCACCGGCAGGGAAATGCCGAAGCGCGCGCTGCCGGGGATGCAGATGACCTCGCAGACCTGCCAGTCGATGGTGGTTTCGGCCGCGAAGGTAGCGGCCTGGAAATCCGCCGGAATCGATACCGGCAACGGCAACAGCACTTCGTGGCCATAGGTGAAGGTCACCAGGCCGGAATCGAGAAACGGCGTCCATTCGGGAATCGGCCAGGCGATTTCGCCGATGTGGTCAGCGGACATGCCCGCCGGCAATTGCCACTCGCTGGTACTGGTCGCTTCGCCGCTGTCGCCGCCGAACTTCCAGTAAGTGTGCCAGTTGTCGGCGGGATCGAGGCGGATGGCAAGCCACAAGGTCTCGCCCGGGACCGCGTTGGTCGTCTCGGCTATGAGTTCAACTTCGATCTGCTCGGTGCTATGCACCTGGGCATTGAGGCCAAAGCCGGCAACACAACACAGAAGCAAAGCCGACAGCCGGGCCGGGAATTTCGACATGGCGTTAGTTCCGAATCGGTGGCGCGAGTCGCGTCAGGCGAATGTTACGCAAATCGCGCTAAAAATCTGTGGCAAAGGGTAACAGAAGCACTAGCCAAAATCGACGCGCGGGCGCGCCTGTCAAATCAATTCAGAAATGTCCCCTTTTCTCCAAAGTTCAAATGTCCCCCTCCGGCCTTGCGCGGAGGGAGCGTAGCGACCGGAGCGCCGGAATCGGGCAGCGCCCGGCTCCGCGGCCGCGGACTGCCGCTGGGGGCGAGTTCCTAGGCATGGGCATCGCCGGGCAGGATTTGCTCCACCACGAGTTGCGGATTACGCTCGCCGCGGAATTCATTGACGTCGAGGCGATAGGCGAGACTGATTTCGGTAGCCTCCGGATGCGGCCAGTTTTCGACGTTAAAGGCGATGGCCTCGACTTGCACGCCAGGGTCTTCCAGTGGACTCAACGTCATGCGCAGGTGCTTTTCCTTGAGCGGCTGCTGGCGGCGCAGGCGAAAGCGGCCGTCAAACAGGGGTTCGGGAAAGTCCTTGCCCCAGGGCCCGGCATTGCGCAGCATCTGCGCCACTTCCAGGGTGAACCATCGCGGCTCTAGCGGACCGTCGCTGAGCAACCTCGCCTTGAGTTGTTCGGGCCTGAGTTGCCGGGCTGCCTCCGCGGCGAATGCCTTGCTGAAGTCTTCGATTCTGGACGCTTCCAGACTCAGGCCGGCAGCCATGGCATGGCCGCCGAAGCGGCTCACCAGGCCGGGATTGCGGCTGGCTATGGCATCCAGCGCGTCGCGGATGTGAAACCCGCCGATGGAACGGCCGGAGCCTTTCAATTCCCCCGGGGAATTTTCTCCATTGCCGGCAAATGCGATTACCGGGCGATGCACGCGATCCTTGATTCTGGAAGCCACGATGCCGACTACGCCCTGGTGCCATCCGGGATCGTACAGGCACAGGCCGGCGGGCAGTTCCCGCATGGACGCCGTAAGCTCGGCCACCAGCGCGGTGGCCTGCTGGTCCATTTCCGCCTGGATTTCCCTGCGTTCCCGATTGATTGTGTCAAGCTCCCTGGCGAGTTCGCGGGCGGAATGTTCTTCTTCCGCCATCAGGCATTCGATGCCGGTGGACATGTCCGTCAGCCGGCCCGCGGCATTCAGCCGCGGCGCGACACCGAAAGCCAGATCCGCGGCAACGGCAGTTGCCGGGTTGCGGTTCGCCAGCGAAAGTAATGCGCGAATGCCGGGCCGCCCCCGGCCGGCGCGAATGCGGCGCAATCCTTCCTGCACCAGAATGCGGTTGTTGCGGTCCAGCGGGACTACGTCGGCAATCGTGCCAACGGCTACGAGATCAAGCAATTCCGCGAGCCTGGGTTCGGGCGGGCCTTGCCCGCCGAACCAGCCCATTTCCCGCAGGCGGCCGCGCAAGGCCAGCATCACGTAGAAGATCACGCCGACACCGGCGGTATGTTTGCCAGGAAAGGCGCAGCCCGGCTGATTGGGATTGACGATGGCGTCGGCCGCGGGCAACCGCGCCGCGGGCAGGTGATGATCGGTGATGAGCGTGCGCAGACCGGCGCGGCGCGCCGCTTCCACGCCGTCAATGCTGGAAATGCCGTTGTCGACGGTGATGAGCAGGTCCGGAGCGCGGACAGCGGCAAGTTCGACAATGGCCGGAGTCAGACCGTAACCGTATTCGAAACGATTCGGGACGATGTAGTCGAGATGATCGAATCCGAAGTTGTGCAGCGCGGAAATCGCGACCGCGCAACTGGTGGCGCCATCGGCGTCATAATCTCCCACGAGCAAAATCTTCCATTGCTCGCGCAAGGCCGCGAGCAATAGTTCGATCGCCTCATCCATTCCTTTCAGCCGATCCGGCGGCAGCAGATTGGCGAGTCCCAGCTGCAGATCTTCGGGGCCCGGCAGATCGCGCTGGCTGTATATGCGGCGCAGCAGCGGATGCATCTCGCCGGGCCAGTCAAGGTCCGCGGCCTGTCGCCGGATCAAGGCCGCCGCGTTCAAGTTGCCCAGCCGCCCAGCATGGCGGTGAGCCCGGCCAGATCGTTCTCGACCACGCGATAGCGCTCGGGTTGCCGGAACTGGCGTTGCAGACGCTCGGGGAGTTCAGGCGGCGGCAGTCCGGCGGCGGAGACCGCCTCGGCGAACTTGGCCGGATGCGCTGTTGCCAGGCAGATCACCGGCACGTCTGGATCGCGGCCACAATCGCGGGCGGCGCGCACGCCGATCGCGGAGTGGGGATCGAGCAATACGCCGTGATCTCGCCAGACTTCGGCGATAGTTGCGCAAGTCGCGGCGTCATCCACGCTGGCGCTGGCAAAAACCTCGCGCATGGCCCGCCAGCGCCGGTCGGCGAGACTGGCGCCGCCCGCGGCGCCATCAGCCATGAATTGAGCAAGAGCTTCGCTGTCGCGATCCAACAGTTCATACAAATAGCGTTCGAAATTGCTCGATATCAGGATATCCATGCTTGGCGACAAGGTATGGCGCAAGGGCGCGATGGAATACTCATTGGCGCTGATGAAACGGTGCAGGATGTCATTCTCGTTGGTGGCCACGATCAGCCGGTCTACCGGCAGACCCATTTCCCGGGCCAGATAGCCGGCATAGATATCGCCGAAATTACCGGTAGGCACGGCGAACGACACCGCGCGCTCCGGGGCGCCCAACCGCAGGCCGGCATGAATGTAATAAACGATTTGCATGACGATGCGCGCCCAGTTGATCGAATTCACCGCCACCAGTTGCCGGTCGGGCGGCAGGAAGGACTGGTCCGCGAATGCGGCCTTTACCAGGCGCTGGCAGTCGTCGAAATTACCTTCGACCGCCAGATTGCGGACATTCTCGCCCGCCACCGTAGTCATTTGTTTGCGCTGTACTGCCGAGACCTTCTCGTGGGGGTGCAGGATGCAGATATCGACCTGGGCGGAATGGCGGCAGCCTTCCAGCGCCGCCGAGCCGGTATCGCCCGAAGTCGCTCCCAGAATGAGCACGCGCCGGCCGTCGCGAACCAGAATGTAATCGAGCATCCGGCCGAGCACCTGCAAGGCGAAATCCTTGAACGCCAGGGTCGGGCCATGGAACAGTTCGAGCACGTATTCGCCATCCGCCAGGGCGGTCAGGGGCGCGACTTGAGGATGGGAGAAACCGGCGTAACTGCTCTCTATCATGCGGCGCAGTTCGGCTGCGGGAAACGCGCCGGAGGTAAAGATCGAGGCGATGCGCGTCGCGAGTTCGGCATAGGACAAGTCCCGCATCCGCGACAGTTCACCCGCGCTGAAATGCGGCAGTTCAGCCGGCACGAACAGGCCGCCGTCCGGGGCGAGACCAGTCAGCAGCACATCTTCGAATCCCTGGCCTGAGCTGCCGCCGCGAGTGCTGAGATATTCCACCTGTCATTCGCCGGCGGGAAACGGCGCCACCCGCACTCGCCCGATCGGACCGACCACATCCGCCAGCTTTGCGAGTTCGGCGATAGCGGCGTTCATGCTGCTTTCGGCCACGGCATGGGTAAGCAATACGATGGGCACGCTGCCGCCGTGGACCTCTTTCTGGATTACCGCTTCGATGCTGATAGCGTGCTGTTCAAGAACCCGTGTAATCCTGGCCATTACTCCCATGCGGTCAAGAACCGGAATGCGCAGATAATATTCGGATGCAATGCTGTCGATGGGCACGACCGGGAGATCCAAAGCCGCGCCGTGGTAATGCAGCGAAGGCACGAGCGGCTGGCGGCCGCCAGCGCGAAGCTGGCGGGCGATGTCGATGATATCCGCAACCACGGCCGAAGCGGTGGCATCAGCCCCGGCGCCGGGGCCCTGGTACATGGTCGAGCCGGCGGCATGGCCTTTCACGACAACGGCGTTATCCACTCCAGACACTTCGGACAGCAGCCAGCGCTTGCTGATCAGGGTGGGATGCACCCGCATCTCGACCCCCTTGTCGGTGCGCCGGGCAATGCCAAGATGCTTGATGCGATAACCCAGTTCTTCCGCGTACGCCAGATCTTCCGGCGCCAGCGTGCTAATCCCTTCGGTATAGGTGGAGGCGAATTGCAGCGGAATGCCGAAAGCGATTGACGCCATGATGGTGAGCTTGTGCGCGGCGTCGATACCGTCTACGTCGAAACTTGGATCTGCTTCGGCATAACCGAGATCCTGGGCCTCGGCCAGCACGTCTTCGAAAGTTCGCCCGCCGACGGCCATTTCCGTCAGGATGAAATTACCGGTACCGTTGATGATTCCTGCCAGCCATTCGATGCGATTGGCGGCGAGTCCTTCGCGCAGGTTCTTGATGATAGGAATGCCGCCGGCGACGCTGCTCTCGTAAGCGAGAGTAGTTCCGTTTTCCTCGGCAATGGCGAACAATTCGTTGCCGCGCTCGGCGATCAGCGCCTTGTTGGCGGTGACGACCTGTTTACCGCCGGCGAGAGCCTGGCTGACTACCGCGAATGCGGGGTCGAAACCGCCCATGGCTTCTACTATGACCTGCACATTGTCGTCTTGCACGGCTTCGAAGGGATCGCTGCCGAGGCTGATCGCGGAATCGATCTTTATAGCCCGCGGACGCCGCGTCGCCACCCGTACTACCTGGATCGGGCAGCCTGCCCGGCGGGCAATTTCATCGGCATTGCCGCGCAACAAGCGCAAACTGCCGCCGCCAACGGTGCCAAGACCACAAATTGCTACGTTGACGGGTGCTTGCATCACGATTGGCTTCCGCGCCGGGGACAAAGCGCGGATTATACTTAAGTTTCTCTGAACAATTCCTTCCCTGGAATTGTTCATTGCCGCAAAACAAAAGCGTGGTTTTGTTTTGCTCCCCAATTCAATGGCTTGCGCCAATGAATTGGGCGGCACATCCTGGTGCCGCGCGGAAGCTCTGATGAATCAGAGCTCCCTTACAGTTTCTCTGAACAATTCCTTCCCTGGCGCGGCGGCCGGCGCCTTATTCGATTCCCAGCATCGCCGCCAGACGGGGCGCTTCCATATAGCCTGGTATCAGGCGGCCATCGGGGAATATCAGGGCTGGAGTGCCCTGAATGCCGAGCTGGTTGCCCAGATCGTAGTGCGTCAGCACCGGCGTCTGGCATTCGCGGCCGGGCAGGTTTTGGCCGTTCTTGGCCTGGGTCAGCGAGCGATGCCGGTCTTCCGAACACCACACGGAGATCATTTTCTGGTAGGAGTCGGCATTCTCGCCACCGCGCGGATAGGCCAGATAGCGAATGCGGATGCCGAAATCGTGCAACTGCTCGCGCTCGTTGTGCAACTGGCGGCAATAGGTGCAATCGACATCGGTGAACACCGTCAGCGTCGCCTTCACTTCGCCCTCAGGCTCAAAGATGATAGCTTCCGCGTCGGGCACGGCGGAAATCTTGCGCAGCGTAGCCTGCTGGCGGGTGGCGGCGGACATGTTGAGCAGACCGTCCGGCGTGGTCTGGTACAAATCGCCGGCGAACAGGTACTCGCCGGAAGCGTCCGCATACAGCAATTCTCCAGTATTCAGTTCGACTTCATAGATCGTGCCGAGGGGGGTGGGCTTGATGTTGACGATTTCCAACTGGCTGCCCGAAGCGGCCACGATGGATTCATGCAGCCGCGCGCGCATGGCTTCGGTCTGACCGAAGGCGGGTTGCACCAGCATGCCCAGCAGTATCGCCGCGCACACTCGAAAGAACGCGGATTTTCCGAACGCTTGCTCGTTCATGGGACCTCCAGATCAAAGGTCAATGATATATCGGCCAACTGCCTGGAACCAGTCAGCGCGGACAGGCGCGCGCCAAAAGCTGGCGGCATTGCGTATTAAGGGCCGCCCAAACTCCGGCATCGTTTCGACGCCGCATTAACGCTTCCCGGCTTGCGGGGCAGTCCTCAGGATACGGATTGCGGTTTCTTGCCGAGTTTTTCGGCGATGCGCGCGGCGCGGCCGGTGAGATTGCGAAGATAAAACAGCTTTGCCTGACGCACATCGCCGCGGCGCTTGACCTTGACGCCGGCCACCAGGGGGCTGTAAGTCTGGAAAGTTCGTTCAACGCCAACGCCATGAGAAATCTTGCGCACCGTGAACGCGGAATTGAGGCCACGATTGCGCACGCCGATAACTACGCCCTCGAATGCCTGAATGCGCTCGCGCTCGCCTTCCTTGATGCGAACCTGGACCACCACGGTATCGCCTTGACCGAATTCAGGCAGTTTCTTGTTCATCTGCTCTTGCTCGATCTGCTGGATGATCTTGTTCTTGCTCATCGTCTCTGCTCCTCGGGCGGCGCGGCTCCGCGGCCGGCTGTCGCATTAGGGATTCTCCAAACTATTCCCTCCCTGGCACTGTCCATTATCGCAAAACGAGCGTGGTTTTGCTCGCGAACTCAATGGTTTGCGTAATTGAACCCGGCGACGCATCCGTGAGTCGCGCGGAAGCTCCGATCAATTGGAATTTCCTTGGTTCTCTATCATTTCGGCGCGATACTGGTCGAGCAATTGCTGTTCCTCTTCGGTCAATTCCCGACCAGCCAGCAAATCAGGCCGCTTGCGCCAGGTCGCGCCGAGCTTCTGCATCAGGCGCCAGCGCCGGATCGCCTCGTGATCGCCGCTCAACAGCACTTCCGGCGCTTGCTTTCCGGCTATTTCCCGGGGCCGGGTGTATTCCGGCCCGAGCAACAGCCCGTCGGCGAAACTGTCGCTCTCGGCGCTGTCTTCGTCGCCGAGCGCGCCCGGCAGCAGGCGAATCATCGCGTCGATCAGCGCCATTGCCGCCAGTTCGCCGCCACTGATGACGAAATCGCCAAGTGACAGTTCCTCATCGACCGCGCTGTCGATGACGCGCTGGTCGATGCCTTGGTAACGGCCGCAAAGCAGCACCAGCTTCCGCATCCCCGCCAAGCGCGCGATCGCTTCGTGGTCGAGCCTCCGGCCCTGGGGCGACAAGTAGATTACCCGGCCCCGACAATCCTTTTGCACCGCCGCCAGACAGGCCAGCAGCGGCTCCGTTTTCATCAGCATGCCCGGACCGCCGCCGAATGGCCGGTCATCGACCGTGCGATGCCGGTCGCCGGCATAGTTGCGCGGATTCCAGCAAGCCAGCTTGACCAGATTCTGTCTGACCGCCCTGCCCGTCACTCCGTATTCGGTCAGCGCGCTGAACATTTCCGGAAACAGCGTGACGATATCAACTTGCATGTCACCGCCTACTCCAGATAGTCCGCGCTCCAATCGACCTGGATTACGCCGGCTTCCAGATCGACTCGCCGCACTACCTGCTCCCAGACGTAGGGAATCAAGCGCTGGCGATCATCCATGCTGCCAGCGTCGGGCTCCACCACCAGCACGTCATTGGCGCCGGTTTCCAGCAGACGGCTAACCCGCCCGAAGATTTCTCCCGCCAGACTCACCACTTGCAACCCCTGCAACTGGTGCCAGTAAAACTCTCCCGCCGCCAACTCCGCCAGCGCGTTCGATTCCACCGCCACATCCAGCCCGGTCAGCTTGCGCGACCGTTCCGGATCGTCGTAACCCTGAAAGCGCACCAGCAAGTTGCTGCCCTGCCAGCGGCTTTGGTCGATGCGCAACCGCTCCGGCCCGTTTTCCGATTCCACCAGCAGGTTGGCAAACTCCAGGATGTTCTCCGCGGGACTGGTCCAGGACTGCAGCTTTAGCCAGCCCTTGACGCCATGAATCCGGCCGATTCGCCCCATGACGATGCGCGGCCGGCGTGGATCGATGTCCCGCGCCATCGCGCCGCGAATCAGCTTTCGGACGAAGCTGCCGCCGCTGCCGCGTCCCTTGCCAGAGTGGCGACTCTGGGAGTGATCTGGGCGCCCTGGGACTTCCAATAGTCCATGCGCTCAAGATCCAGCCGCAGCCGCTCTTCACGGCCACGCGCCACGGGATTGAAGAATCCGATGCGTTCTATGAATCGGCCATCGCGCGGCGAACGCACGTCGGCGACAGTGATGTGGTAGAACGGCTTTTTCTTCGCCCCGCCACGCGCCAGACGAATCGTTACCATGTTCAAGTTCCTGTAGTACGGGCGTTGTCGCCCGCACAAAAAAGGCGGCTATTCTAAGGCAATTCCGCGGGCAATGAAAGGCGAAACTGAAATGAGTTTTTCAGGTCGGATCCTGATTTACTTTCGCATTTCCAACCTCAAAACCGCGGCAAGTTGCCGCCGCCGGGAAATTTGCCGGGACCGGCGCCGCCGGGGAGTTGATTCATCAGTTTTTGCAGATTGCCGCCTTTCATCTTGCGGGCGGTCTTCTGCATCGTCTTGTGCTGCTTCAACAGCCGGTTGAGATCCTGGATCCGCGCGCCCGCGCCTTGCAGGATGCGGCGCTTGCGCGAGCCGTTCAGGATGGCGGGATTGCTGCGTTCGCGCGGAGTCATGGAATTGATTACCGCTTCCATGCGCCGCAGTTGGCGGTCGTCCATATTGCCGGCCGCGCCCGGCGGCAAAGCGCCCATGCCCGGCAGCTTGTCCATGATGCCGGCGACACCGCCCATGCTGCGCATCTGGCGCAGTTGCTCGCGCATGTCGTCAAGGTCGAAGCCCTTGCCTGTCCTGACCTTGCGCGCGATGCGGGCGGCCTTTTTCTTGTCGACCTTGCGTTCGGCTTCCTCGATCAGCGACATCATGTCGCCCATGCCGAGAATTCGCGAGGCTATGCGCTGAGGCTGGAAAGGCTCGAATGCGTCCGGCTTCTCACCGACGCCGATGAACTTGATCGGCTTGCCCGTGACATGGCGCACCGACAGCGCCGCCCCGCCCCGGGCATCGCCATCGGCCTTGGTCAGCACAACGCCGGTCAGCGGCAAGGCTTCGCCGAAGGCCCGAGCCGTAGTGGCGGCGTCCTGGCCGGTCATCGCATCCACTACGAACAGGGTTTCGACCGGCTGCAGGGATTCGTGCAACTGTCGTATTTCCAGCATCATTTCGTCGTCGATGGCGAGCCGCCCCGCGGTATCGACAATCAGCACGTCAACAAACCGTTTTTTCGCTTCCTTCAAGGCCGCGTCGGCGATTGCCCGCGCGCCGCGGCTGCTGTCACCGGAGAAGAAGTCAACTTCAATCTGGGCCGCCAGGGTTTGTAATTGAGCGATTGCCGCCGGCCGGTAGACGTCGGCGCTGGCGACCAGAACCTTCTTCTTTTGTTCGCGTTTGAGCCAGGATGCCAGCTTTGCCACCGTGGTGGTCTTGCCCGAGCCTTGCAGACCGGCCATGAGAATTACCGCCGGCGGCGCCGTCCGCAGTTCGAGTCCGACCGCCGTGGGCCCCATGACAGCTTCAAGTTCGGCCTGAACGATCTTGAGCAGCGTCTGGGCCGGCGTCAGGCTGCCGGCGATTTCCTGTCCGGTGGCCCGCCGGCGCACCCGGTCGAGGAACTCCATTACCACCGCCAGCGCGACGTCGGCTTCGATCAGCGCGCGCCGCACATCGCGCAGCGCCGATTCAACCTGGGCTTCGCTCAGAGCGGTCTTGCCGCTCAAGCCGCGGAAAGTGGCGGTTAGTCGTTTGGTAAGATTTTCGAACACCTGGCGGCCCCGGAGAAAAGGGCGCCAGTATAACCAACCGGCCGGAGTTGAAACAGGGTCTGAAAAAGCGCTTCAACCGCGCCGGGACATATGCGACACTTTTCAGTTGTTTCTACCGGACGAATCAACAGGATATGCCTGAACTCAGCGTAAGCGCGGGGCTATTCGCCGCGGCTTTCTACACCCTGGCCTGGATACTGCAATTGCAGCGATTGCGAAGCGGCGGGAATACCCGCGCCCTGGTTTTGTTCTGCGGCCTTGTCGCCGTGCTGGCCCATGCGGTCAGTGCTTACGAGATCGTGCGCGCTCCACTGGGCTACCGCTTCGGCATCACTCAAATAAGCACCCTCATCGCGCTGGCGATTTCCGTGCTCGTGCTGGGCTCAAGTTTTCGCAAACCGCTGGACAACCTGTTCCTCGGTCTTTTCCCGTTGGCCGTTACGACCATTCTGCTGTCACTGACGATCGGCAGCAGCTTTCCGTCTACCAGCCTCGGCCCGGGTTCGGGCAGCCATGTGCTGCTGTCCGTACTGGCCTACGGCTTCATATCCATCGCCGCGCTGCAGGCGATTTTCCTGTCCTACCAGAATCACCGGCTCAAGCATGGCCACGCTGGCGGTTTGCTGACCAAGCTGCCGCCACTGCAGGACATGGAAACATTCCTGCTAGAATTGCTTTGGGCCGGAGAGACGCTGCTCAGTCTGGCGATCATCGCCGGCGTCTTTTTCATCGACGATGTCTGGAGCATGGACGGCATCATTCACAAGAGTTTCTTCACGGTGCTCGCCTGGCTGCTGTTCGCCGTCCTGCTTTGGGGACATCATCGCCTGGGATGGCGCGGAACAACCATGACTCGCGGCACGCTGACCGGATTCGTGCTGCTTGTCACAGGATTCTATGGCTCCAAATTCGTACTCGAATATGTACTCAACTAGAACAAGAAGATTCGCAATCCCGCGGCTCGCCCGCATCGCCTGCCTGGCGGCCGCTTGCTTCGCCGGAGGCTCCTTCCACGCTCAATCCCTGGAAGCTGCGCGGATGGCTCATGACGAAGGCAATTTCCTGGCTGCCGCGGAGATGGCCGCGGAGCTAAATAATGCGGACGGTTACGCCCTGGCGGCGGAGTCCTTGTCGGTATACGGCTACCACATCGCTACCGGCCAGGAGCAGGAAGATATTTTCGCCACCGCGACCGAATACGGACTCGAAGCCGTCCGGCTGGACCCCCGTAACGTCCAGGCCCATCTGCAACTTGCCCACGCCATGGGCCGTTACGCCCAGGTGGTCGGAGTTATCGAAGTGCTTGGCAATCGCTATGTCGGGCGCGTGCGCAATGCGGTAGAAACGGCGGTCGAACTCGATCCGGAATCGCCGCTGGCGCATCTCGGCATCGCGGTCTGGCACGCGGAAGCGCTCGACAAGGCCGGGATTATCGCGCGCCTGTTGTTCGGCGCATCCAGCGCAAGGGCTCTCGAACATATCGACCTCGCGCTTGAATACGGATCGGAACTCAAGGTCGTGCAACTGGAAACCGGATATTCGCTGCTGTTGCTGAGCGAACGGCGTTACGGAGACCGCGCGTTACAATTGTTAAGGGCCGCGCGCGAGACACCCAACGGCAACGCCTGGGACGAGTTTTTGCATGAACGCGTATTGGAGTCGCTCGCCGAAATCGGTGAGTGCTGATTGCTTCAGTGAAACCGCTTCGCACCCGGCTCGTTCAGGAAGTGTTCTCCGCCCGGTCGAGAATTTGATTTTTGGTGGATTCGAATCGGGCCAGGCCGGACATGCGGCGCGATGTCAGTCTGACCTCCGCTTCGCTTTGACAAGCCAGGGTGCAGTGAAATCCGGGAGCCGCCTGAATCCGGTAAAACTGCCATCGATCCGCTTCGCCGCCGGTTACAGTTACACTGCATACGCTGCCCTCGGCTCCCGTGACCGTCACGCGGCGCAATGAGGGCGCGAGCGGTTCGCCGAGCGCCTTGCTCCAGGCCTCCTTCATGGTCCAGAGCCGATAGAACCACTGCTGACGCGCCGCGGGCGCAAGCTGCATCATTTCCGTCAGTTCGGGCGCATTGAACCAGCGCCGGGCGAGCCGCTCGACCTTGCGTCGCTTCAATCCATACTCAAGATCGATGCCAAGCCTTTGCAGCGGTCCGGTAACAAGCGCGATGCGGTCGTCCGAATGCGCCAGGTTGAAGCCGATGAACGGCTCGCCGGAGGCCAGTTCCGGCCTGCCATGAGGGCCTTCGACGATGCGCCATTGACCGGGCGCGCGTTCGGCGTCGAGGTGGGAAAGCGCCGCGCGCAGCAACAGCCGGCCCAGGGCGAACTGCCGCTTGCGCGTCCGCGAGGCGCAATTGCGAAAGTAATCGAGTTCCTCCCCGCTGAGCCAGGACAGGCCGAGGCGCAAGTCGGCATCGGCAATGTCGCCCATCCGCAAATGCCACAATTGCAATTGCACAAGCGCTTCGCTCATTTGCGCGCGGCGCCCCCGGAAGCGGAAGGAGCACAGCGGGCCGCTATGAACTCGGCGAGAATGCGGTACTCATCCCGGCGCGGATCGGACTTGCGCCAGGCCATGCCGATACGCCTGCAAACCTTTTCCGATTTGAAGCGGCGCAGCGGCAGATTGGTGTCGCCGAGCACATCGCCCGCGATCGCCACGGCCGGTAGCAAGGTCAAGCCGAGCCCATTGGCGACCATCTGCACCAGGGTATGCAAGCTTGTGCCCTGATATACCAGATTGGTTTCGGCGGACCGCAATTCGCAAGCTTCCAGGGCGTGGTCGCGCAGGCAGTGACCCTCTTCGAGCAGCAGCAGCGCTTCCCCGTGAAGCTGATTCTGCCGCACCGATTGACGTTTTTCCAAAGCGTGTCCAGACGGCATGCAAAGCAGGAACTCGTCTTCGAACAAGATAGTGGTTTCCACATCGCGCAATGGATAAGGAAAAGCCAGCATGAGCACGTCAAGTTGACCCTGTTTCAGCATAGCCGCCAGACGGGCGCTGATTTCCTCCTTTAGATAAAGTCGCAACTTGCCGTAGGTCTGGCGCAGTTCGCCCAACATTCTCGGCAGCAGGAACGGCCCGATAGTGGGAATGACGCCAAGCCGTATTTCGCCGGTTAGCGAGCCTTTCTCGGTCAAGGCCAGACTGACGAAGTCCTCGACTCCTCCCAGAATGGTCCGCGCCCGCGCCAGCAGCTTCTCTCCCACCGGCGTGATCAGCACCGACTTGCGGTTGCGCTCGAAGATCACCACGCCGAGTTGCTGTTCGAGTTCCCGAATCGCGGTGCTCAACGTTGACTGGGTCACGAAGCAGGCCTCGGCGGCCTTGCTGAAATGCCGGTGTTCAGCCACGGCCACCAGGTATCTTAGTTGCCTGATCGTTGGAATCATCGGGCCATGTTAATCGTTTTTGTCGATCAAGGCTGCAAGATCGTTCAATAAAATCTTTGAAAGATTCCGCCAGTTTCAAGAAATGTAAAAGTCTCAAACAACGACTCATCCGATTTCCGTCGTTCTTGCCGGCTTGCGTAATTCCAGAAATGTCTACAATTGAAAATGTCGGTTAGAATGCCCGCGAACATTCCAAATCGGCGCGGAATATCCAGCACAAAACTGGCGGAGGAGTTCGAACGATTCATGGCTGTCCTGCCATTCAAATGTCTGGTGATCGACCTGGAGGTCGGAAGGAAAAGCCGGCGCATAAATGCGCTCGCCGCCGTTCAATCGCATACAGGCAAAGCATTCCATCGCCAATTCAGAGGCGAAATCAAGCCAACCGAACGGGGTCAACTGGAATCATTCGCCGAAAGCTCGGAAATTCTGGTTGGACACAATCTGATCGATTTTGATTTTCCGCATCTGCAAGAGGCGATGCCGAAATTGAAGCCGCTCAAACTGCCCTTGCTCGATACTCTGCGGCTCAGTCCTCTTGCCTTTCCGCGCAATCCGTACCACAGGCTTGTCAAACACTACAAGGACGGCGGTATCCCCCGAGGCGCGCGCAATAACCCCGAGCTTGATTGCCGCGAAACCCTGCAGTTGCTGGCAGAGGAAATCGACGCACTGCGCGAGATGGACGCGGACTTGCTCGATTGCTACCACTGGCTGACGACCCGAGACTCCATCGCCGCCGGCTTTGACCGATTCTTCGCAACGGTTCGTGGCAAATCCTGCCCGACCGAGGCCGAAGCAAGGAAGGCGATTGCAAAGAGACTCGATGGAGACTCCTGTTTCACTCAAGGGCAAAACCTGCCCGGCGACGCCGTGCAAAACGGCTGGCTGCTCGCCTACGCGCTGGCCTGGGTTTCTGTTGCAGGTGGGGACTCGGTCATGCCGCCGTGGGTGCGTCATCAATTTCCCGAGGCGGGCGAACTCGTCCGCCGCCTGCGCGACACCGCCTGCGCTGAGTCGGATTGCAACTGGTGCCGGGAGCGCCACGACGCGAACAAGGAACTCAAGCGCTGGTTCGGCTTCGCCGGGTTTCGGCCCGAACCCAGGGACGATGCGGGCAAGCCCATGCAGCAATCGATTGTTGAGGCCGTCATGGCCGGAAAGCATGCACTCGCCATCTTGCCGACGGGAACCGGAAAATCTCTCTGTTACCAGATTCCCGCACTCTCGCGATACAACAAAACGGGTGCGTTGACTGTTGTCATTTCACCGCTGGTGGCGCTCATGGCTGACCAGGTGACCGGCCTCGAAAAGCGCGGCATCGAGTCCGGCGCAACTATCAACGGCTTGTTGTCTCTACCCGAACGCGGCGCGGCACTGGACCGCGTCCGATTGGGAGATGCGGGCATTGTCCTGATCTCGCCCGAACAATTGCGGAATCCCACGGTGCGCAAGGCGCTGGAACTGCGCGAAGTCGGACTCTGGGTGCTCGACGAGGCGCATTGCCTGTCGCGATGGGGTCACGATTTCCGCCCCGACTACCGCTATATCGCCAGATTCATCAAGGAGAAAACCAATTCGCAAGCTGGATACCAGCCGCCGGTATTGTGTTTGACCGCGACAGCCAAGCCGGAAGTCGTCGATGAAATTCTGCAATATTTTCGGCAGAAACTGGGCGTCGAACTGCAACTTTTCGACGGCGGCGCCCGGCGGGAGAATCTCGATTTCGTCGTCGTGCGCACGACTGCAGCCGAAAAATATCACCATATCACCGAAGTGCTTTCGTCCGACCTGCCATCGGACATTCCCGGCGGCGCGATAATCTATTGCTCAACGAGGCGGCGAACCGAAGAAATCGCCGCGTTTTTGCGGGAACGCGACGTCGCAGCGGATTTCTTTCATGCCGGTTTGCAACCGGAGGCGAAAGGCTCGGTGCAAAAGGCATTCACCGAAGGCGAATTGCGGGTAATTGTCGCGACCAACGCGTTCGGCATGGGTATCGACAAACCTGATGTGCGCCTGGTGATTCACGCGGACATTCCCGGGTCGCTGGAAAATTACCTGCAGGAAGCGGGCAGGGCCGGCCGGGATCTGGCCGCGGCCCGATGCGTCCTGCTTTACACGCCCGACGACGTGGAACGTCAGTTTGGCTTGTCGGCGCGATCACGGCTGAGTCGGCAGGAAATTCACGGAATCCTGCGCGCGCTGCGCAATCTCGACAAACACAAGAAACTGAAAGGGGAAGTGGTCGCAACGGCGGGCGAGATTCTCAGGGAAGACGAAGAAGCGGCGTTCGAACGGGACGGGGTTTCCGACGACACCCGCGTTCGCACTGCTGTGTCCTGGCTTGAAGAGGCAAAATTGCTGAGCCGCGAAGAAAATCTGGTTCACGTTTTCCCTTCGTCGCTGCGGGTGAACTCAATTGAAGAGGCAAGAAAGAGAATCAGGAATCGTATCGAACTCGAAAGCTACCGGAATCAATTGTTGCAGATTACCGGAAGATTGATCGATGCCGACGCAGTGGAAGGCATAACAACCGACGAACTCATGCAAGTCTCGGGGCTGAGCCCGGAGCAAGTCAGAAAAGCGCTTTACGATCTTGAGGATTTGGGAGTCGCCAACAACGACACCGCACTGACCGCCTACGTGCACCAAGGTGTGCCCAACCATTCCCAACATCGGCTCGCGGACGCTCGCGCAATAGAAACTTCGCTGATCGACCTGATGCGCGA
The DNA here is from genome assembly GCA_951812715.1 of uncultured Pseudohongiella sp. Taxonomy (GTDB): domain Bacteria; phylum Pseudomonadota; class Gammaproteobacteria; order Pseudomonadales; family Pseudohongiellaceae; genus UBA9145. The sequence continues at coordinate 1,041,741 of OX638323.1, forward strand.
ACTCGCTCCCGATCGGCAGGAAGGAGACTCGGAGATTCTGCACCTGCGCGTGACCACTCAGCGGCTGAAGGATCTCGGCCACGACAGCGCCTTGCCGGAACGCGTGATGCGATTGTTGCGGGGTCTTGCTGAAGACGGCCGCGACGAAACCGCCCGCAAAGGCAGTATTTCGATCAGAGGTCGTGTCGGGCAAGACACGATCCGGCTCACATTGAACCGCAATTGGAATGCACTGCGGAAAACCGCCGACCGGCGCCGCGCGGCCGCGCAATGTCTGCTTGAACATCTGTTGTCCCGTTTGGATAAAGGCAGCAAGGGGGTCGACTTGCTTGCCGAGACAAGCTTGGGATTGTTACGAGATGCGATCGATTCCGACCTCGTATTGAAATCCGGGACGAAGAATCCGCAAAAACTGATGGAACGCGCCTTGTTGTGGCTGCACGAGTTGGAAGTTATCCGCCTGAACAAGGGCCTTGCGGTATTCCGGCAGGCAATGACGATAAACCTCGGCAAAGACTGGAAGCGAGGTTTCGGCAAAACCGAATTCGAACCGCTTGAACTCCACTACCAAGACAGAATGCTGCAAATCCACGTAATGGAGGAATACGCGCAAAGGGGAATTGAGGAAATTGCCGATGCGCTCGTACTGGCGATGGACTACTTCGAGTTGGACCAGGACTCGTTTCTGGAGCGCTGGCTGCCGGAAAAAGAAACTGAAATCAGCAGGCAAATGACCGCGGCGTCCTGGCGCAACATCGTCGAAAGTCTCGGCAACCCGGAACAGGAACGAATCGTCACCGACAAACGCGAACAAACCAGTGTACTGGTGCTCGCGGGGCCCGGTTCCGGCAAGACCCGGGTGCTTGTTCATCGCATCGCCTGGCTGCTGCGGGCGCGACGCGAGCGTCCGGGAAGCATTATCGCACTGGCCTACAACCGTCACGCGGCGGCGGATATCCGGCGGCGATTGCGCGACCTGGTCGACGACGACGCCAATGGCGTGACCGTAATGACCTGCCACAGCCTTGCCATGCGTCTGCTGGGCGCGAGTTTCAGCGTTCGCGCCGGCGCCGCGCGAACAGTCAAACCGAACGACGACAGTTTTACCGAAGTTCTGCGCAAGGCCACAGACCTGTTGCAGGGCGAGGATTTGCCACCGGAAGAACTGGACGAAAACCGGCGACGTCTGCTGGCCGGTTTTCGCTGGATACTGGTAGACGAATATCAAGACATTGGACCGGACGAATATGCGCTGATCTCCGCTCTCTCCGGTCGCAAGCTGAAAGAAAAACAAGACCGCCTGAGCTTGTTCGCGGTGGGCGACGACGACCAGAACATTTACGCATTCGCCGGCGCATCGGTAGAGTACATCCGCCGTTTCGAATCCGACTACGATGCCAAGCGCGCCTACTTGATCGACAACTATCGCTCCATCAGCAATATCATCGAGGCAGCAAACGCGCTGATCGCGCCCGCCCGGCAACGGATGAAACCGGATCGTCCCATCAGTATCGATTCCGCCCGGCGCGCGACTCCACCCGGCGGCGCCTGGCAAGATCTTGATCCCGTGGCGCGTGGCCGGGTACAGATACTTCCGAGCGGCGATGCATTCTCGCAAGCCCAGGCAGCCTTGAGCGAATTGCGCCGTCTCGCCAATTTGGCTGGGCCGGATTGGGACTGGAGCAAATGCGCGGTGATCGCCCGCGAATGGCAGTTTCTCGACCCTGTGCGAGCCGTTTGTGAACTCGAAGGCGTAGAAGCGCAGTTCGGCAACGAGCAATTCCGCGGCTTCTGGCGCTTGCGGGAAACCCGGGCGCTGCTGGCCTGGGTGCAGGAACGAAAACCACGCACGGTGGATGCCACTGCCATGAATCGGTGGTTGAATGAACAGTCGCCGGGGCGCTGGAACGAATTGTTGCGGGAAGCAGTGGCCGAGTACGCCGACGAATCTGGCGAAGGCGAAATGCCGGTCGAGCACTTTGTCGAATGGCTTGCCGAATGGGGCCGCGACATCCGCGGCCGCCAGCGGGGACTGCTTTTGCTTACGGCTCATCGGGCCAAGGGCCTTGAGTTCGATCACGTGATCGTGCTTGACGGCGGCTGGCAAAAACGCAGCCGGGGCGAAGACCCTGACGCCTCAAGACGGCTATTCTATGTCGCCATGACTCGCGCGCGGCAAACGCTCGCGCTGATGCGCATGGCGCATGAAGTAAATCCGTTTGTCGATGAACTGGGGCGCTTGCCCGCCATATTGCGCCGCGAGACACCAATGGGCAGATCGCCCGCGGTCGAAGAGAGTCGCGGAAATTACACAGTAGGGGATGCGCTTCAACTAAAGGCACACTACAAGCGGTTGGACCTGGAGACGGTCGACCTGGGTTTCGCCGGCAGACATGTCTCGCGCAACCCGGTTCACCAGGCGATCGGCAAACTCCAGCCGGGCGATGAATTGAAACTTCAGGTTGCCGCCACGGGCGACTCCCGCTGGGAGTTGTTCGATGCTTCGGGACGACGGGTAGGCCGATTGTCGACGAAGTTCAAGCCCCCTGAAGAAAAGCGCTGCATCCAGGCCTCGGTTTTCGCTGTGCTGCGATGGAGCAAGGAACAGTCGGAACCGCAATACCACGATGGCATTCGCTGCGACTCCGAGTGGGAAGTCGTCGTGCCGGAACTCGTTTTCCTGCCGCGGTGACGAATCGAGCAGCACCTCATCGGATTTGCCAACCAAGCCTCACGCATCATCCAGGCGATCATGGGGCTCAGGTGGCTGCCCGCCTTTGCGCCGCAGCAAGCGACGCGCCTCTTCGATGTTCGCCATTTCCTGCCTGTCAGCAAAAAACTCGGCCGTTTTAAGCGCTGTTACCTTCTCGGCCACGGCGGTTGCGATGAATTGATTCATGCTGGTGCCTTCCTCCCGGCATATGCCGGCCAACTCGGATTTCAAGGACTTGGGTAACCGCAAGGGGTATGCGACAGTTTGCGTTTTCATGAAGACAGACTCCTCAATGCCTGCTGCGGCGTAAGCAAGGCGATGCCAAAACGGCTCGGCACATCGCCAAAATCTCTCTGATTAAAAGTTACCAACGCGTCGGCGTAACCGTTGATCGCGGCTTCGAGAACCATTTCGTCTCCCGGGTCGCGCAACTGTGGGCGCCAGAGCAAATGGACGGAAACAGGGTCCGCCACTGCACAGAGCGAGGAAATGATCTGGTTGACTTCCTCCTCACTCAGTCCAGAGTCAATCCGTTGACTTGGATCATTGCACACAGCCTCAAATTCCAGCGCGAGCGCTACCGAAAGCACCAGCGAAAACTGCCGGTCTAGCGCCATTTCCAGCAGTTTCGCCGATGCGCCCGACGGACTGCGCAATCCTGCTACTACTACATTGGTATCCAATATCAGTCTCATAACATCACTCATGATATGAGATCAAGAGAGGTATCACAATGTTCAATTATCTTCATTGCCGATACGGCGCCGGCGTCTCCAAAACATCGTGACGACTTGGGGCACCCACTTGCCGAACAAGGACGCGGGACTTGCAATCTCCTTACTGGCGGCTTGAACGCCACTTGCGGCTGGGTTACTTTGCCGCTTCTTCCGCACTGCTTTCGAGGTTACCTTCATGAATCCGATTCGAGCCGGGCGCGCACTTACAGGCGCCACCCTTCTGCTTTTTCTGTCCGCGTCGCAGGCGCTGGCCGACTCTTCCGTCGAGCGAATTCACTCGACCAATTTCGGCATCGACCAGGGAGAAATCGAGGAAATCAGGGCGCAGATGCAGGCCGCGGTGGACGGCGATTTTCTCAATGGCGCTCTCTTGCTGGTCGGCAACGGCCAGGGCGTGGGCGTGCTGGAGTCCGTCGGACTGCTCTCTCCGGAAAACCCGAAGCCCGTAAATCAGGACTCGATTTTCCGCATCTATTCCATGACCAAGCCCATTGTCAGCGTGGCGATCATGACCATGGTGGAAGATGGGCTGATGGCGCTTGACGACCCCGTTTCGAAATTTATTCCCGAGTTCGCGGACGCCCAGGTCATTGATCACGAGACCGGCGAATTGAGACCGGCCCGGAACGCGATGACGATCGAGAACCTGCTGACGCATGAATCGGGACTCATCCAGGCGATCTTTTCACCCAACAGTGAACTCGGCCAGATGTATGCCAGCGAACTGCGCGGAGACCTGACCGCCCAGGAGCTTGCCGCCCGTATCGGCGCGCTGCCGCTGTATTTCGAACCCGGGACCGCATGGCATTACGGGCATTCCACGGACGTGCTCGGCGCGGTACTCGAGGTGGCTGGCGGCAAGACACTGGATGTTGTGCTGCAGGAACGCATTTTCGACCCGCTGGGCATGGACGACACTTACTTCTGGGTGCCGAAGCGCGAGAGCTTCCGCATCGCGGAACCGATTCACGGCGCCGCCATGACCGACAACACCGTCCCACGGCGCATGCTTTCCGGTGGCGGCGGCCTGAATTCCACTGCCGAGGACTACCTGCGCTTCGCCGAAATGCTGCTCAATGGCGGCGAGTATCGCGGCGAACGCATCATCGAGGAAGCCACGCTGGAGCAAATGCTCGAGCCGAAGATCGGCGACAGCGTATCGCGGGAATACTACTTCTTCGGCGAACTCGGTGACTGGGGCCTGGGTTTCCATTTGCAGCCTACCACCGACAATCCCGACGGGCCTTACAACTTCGGCTGGCGCGGCATCGGCGGCACTATTTTCATCGTCGACCCGGAAAACGACTTCTACATGGTGTACATGGAACAAAAATGGGGCGGACCGCCGGCGCCATTCAACAATAACGTAGCCCAGCAGGTGGTCTACGAAGCCATGCGGAACTGAAGTACGGTCCACCGGCCTTTATTGGTTCCGCTATGGGACAAGGCGTCCTTCATCGTCGACCAGCACGACCTTGGCCGGACGCCTCGGGCCCCAGTTCCACAGCACGAGATTGAGATCGTCCGAACCGGAGTCCGCCACGAAACTGCGGAAACGCATGCCGGCGAAGCCCGTCGCTATCAACTTCTCCGCCAATTGCTGAGAGGCTGGAACAGATCCCGAATACATACTCATTCGCCAATTGGGTGCGCTAATCTCCCGTTCGGAAATGCCGGCATCCCGACAATTTTGAACTTCGAGCGAGTCGAAAATCGGTTCCACATCGACTTCATATGCGCAAAGCACGACAGGCTGCATGGGACGGCGAAGAGGTTGAACTTCCCTGATGGCGGTATGCGGGTCCAAAGAAAGATAAAGCGCGGCCAACCCCTTTCGATTGTATCGGCCTCCATACAAAGAGGCTCCCTCACCAGACAGCGGTTCCCATGCCCACTTCGGATTGTGTGCCCGATATGCCAGTCCCTGAATACGCATCCCAAGTATTCGAATTCAGGCGTAACCGCCGGCCATGACTTCGTCAAGATAGGCATGTACGAATTCCGCCTTTCCATCTCGAACCAACTGATCCGCCGTCATGCCACCGAAACCGGGCAAGTGTTCCGCCCGAAACCACGCATATGCCGCCAGTGGCGAGCCGGTCGCTTCTTCCACCCGATGCAGTATTTCCAGCATCTGGCGCAGGCGCGTCTGGGTTTTTTTCGCTTCCAGCCTCGACCTGCGCGATAACGCGTCTCTCGCCAAACCGAGCGTGTCGGCGATTTCAGCCTTGGTGGTCCGCAGCGCGTCCGCGATTAGCGAAGGAGAATAAATCTCGTCCTGAACGAAATCCTGAAATTGCATCACCTTCTCCACAAATTTTCACGAATTTTAGTGTAATATTTTATGTAGTGCCAACTCAAGTTTAATTTCCTCCCTTGAAGCATTTGACAATGCCGATCTTATACTCTTTTTTTCAGAGTACATTTTATTTTAAAGCACATGCCGGATGTGGCATTTGGAGGGCAAAATGTCGAATAAACAGTCACTTGAAGAAGATCTCGCCTATGTTCGGGCTGCCGCCGAACAGTCAGCGGACGTGAATGTACCGGCGATTTATCTGTTATGGGCGGCAATTTGCCTTTGTGGTTTCTCGTTGGTGGACATTGTGGGACCAGCTTCGGTCTGGATTGGCTATTTCTGGTTATTCACTACTCCGGCAGGATTTGCAATCACCATCTGGTTAGCTCGGGGAGCGCGTCGTCGCGCGGGAGTTGTCGATCGACGTGGAGGTAGTCGTTGGGCACTTCATTTCCTGGGATTTGTTGCCGCCGGCTTGCTTGGATATGCCGCTGTCGCCACGGGCCAACTGACCTGGGCAGGGTTCAGTTCGCATTGGATTCTATTGGCCGCGCTGACCTATTATCTCGCGGGCCTGCATCTCGAACGTCGGCTGCTTCCCATCAGCCTGTTGCTGGTGGCCGGATATCTGATTTCCCTGTTCATGCCGGGGTATGGATTTATTGCAGCCGGCGTTCTGGCAGCCATCGCCCTGGTTGCCATGGCTTTTATTGGGCCGAGAAACACGCATGCCGCGGAATGATCCCGATATCGCGGAAATCGGCCTGTTCGGCGCTCCCCGCGGATTGCTCGAACATCGGGTCAGACTGGCGGTCTGTGTTCTGCTGGTCAGGCATGACGCGATTTCTTTCAGCCGGCTGAAGCAAGCGCTGGAAGAAAATGACGGTAGTCTTGGCGCTCATCTGCGCAAGCTCGAAGACGCCGGATTGCTGGCGGTCGAGAAAAGTTATCGCGACCGCCGCCCGGTTACCTGGTATCAGTTGACTGGTGCGGGCAGAAAGGAACTGAATGAGCACATTGCAAACTTGAAACGGTTGATTGAGCAAGTCGAATGAATTTGGCTGCGCCGACTGGGTTGCTTGCTTTCAGGTTGTTTTTACATGCCATCCTTGGCGCGACTTCTCAGGCTTCGCCAACCACCAGCCTTGCCGTTCCGGCCACCGAGCACAGCTCGGTGGCGCTCGGCCTGCGCACGAAGCTGCGCTTCGTAAACGCTTGTCCTCGCCCTTGGCGAGTCGTTCGGCCCTCGAAAAGCTTTGCTTTTCGTCGGCTTTGCCGACCGAGCCTCACCCATCCATGGCGCGACTTCTCAGGCTTCGCCAACCACCAGCCTTGCCGTTCCGGCCACCGAGCACAGCTCGGTGGCGCTCGGCCTGCGCACGAAGCTGCGCTTCGTAAACGCTTGTCCTCGCCCTTGGCGAGCCGTTCGGCCCTCGAAAAGCTTTGCTTTTCGTCGGCTTTGCCGATCGAGCCTCACCCATCCATGGCGCGACTTCTCAGGCTGTGCCAAACCCCAGCCTTGCCGTTCCGGCCACCGAGCACAGCTCGGTGGCGCTCGGCCTGCGCACGAAGCTGCGCTTCGTAAACGCTTGTCCTCGCCCTTGGCAAGTCGTTCGGCCCCCGAAAAGCTTTGCTTTTCGTCGGCTTTGCCGACCGGACCTCACCCCTCCCTGGCGCGACTTCTCAGGCTTTGCCAAACCCCAGCCTTGCCGTTCCGGCCACCGAGCACAGCTCGGTGGCGCTCGGCCTGCGCACGAAGCTGCGCTTCGTAAACGCTTGTCCTCGCCCTTGGCGAGCCGTTCGGCCCTCGAAAAGCTTTGCTTTTCGTCGGCTTTGCCGACCGAGCCTCACCCATCCATGGCGCGACTTCTCAGGTTTTGCCAAACCCCAGCCTTGCCGTTCCGGCCACCGAGCACAGCTCGGTGGCGCTCGACCTGCGCACGAAGCTGCGCTTCGTAAACGCTTGTCCTCGCCCTTGGCAAGTCGTTCGGCCCTCGAAAAGCTTTGCTTTTCGTCGGCTTTGCCGACCGAGCCTCACCCATCCATGGCGCGACTTCTCAGGCTTTGCCAAACCCCAGCCTTGCCGTTCCGGCCACCGAGCACAGCTCGGTGGCGCTCGACCTGCGCACGAAGCTGCGCTTCGTAAACGCTTGTCCTCGCCCTTGGCGAGCCGTTCGGCCCTCGAAAAGCTTTGCTTTTCGTCGGCTTTGCCGACCGGGCCTCACCCCGCGGTCAGATCGTATTTGCGCATGTAGCCGCGCAACTGATCGTAGCTGAGTTTGAGGAACTCGGCAGTCTTGCGCTGATTAAACTGGTTTTGCTGCAACGCCTGGCGCAGCAGTTGCTTTTCGTAATCCCGCATGTGCTGGCGGAAGTCTATTTCGCTGACGCGCGCCGGCTCGAGCGCACCGGATTCGGCAGCGGCGGGAGTTGCACCCTCCCCTGCCGCGCCGACCTCTCGCGCCGCCGGCCGCCAGGGCGATGCAAAGGGATCGAACACCAACTCCTTTACCGGCTTGTCGCCATGTTGGTACACCGCCCGTTCGACCACATTCTTCAACTCGCGCACATTGCCCGGCCAAGGATAGCTCAACAGGGCTGCTTGCACCTTGCGGCTGAAACCGGCGAAGTATTCGCCGCCCAACTCCTTGACCATGCCGACGGCGAAATGCTGGGCGAGAATCGGGATATCCTCGATCCGCTGGCGCAGCGGCGGCAAAGTGATGACGTCGAAGGCGAGCCGATCGAGCAAGTCGTCGCGAAACTCGCCGCGCCTTGCCAGCCCCGGCAGATCCTCGTTGGTGGCGGCGATCAGGCGCACGTCCACCGAAATCGTCTCGGTTCCGCCCAAGCGTTCGAACTCGCCGTATTCGATCACGCGCAGAATCTTCTCCTGCACCGCCATGCTGGTATTAGCCAGTTCGTCGAGACACAAGCTGCCTTCGTCGGCGCGCTCGAACAGGCCCCGGCGCATTTTGGCGGCGCCGGTAAAAGCGCCGGCTTCGTGACCGAACAATTGCGCTTCGAGCAGGGATTCGCTCAAGGCGGCACAATTGAGCTTGAGAAAATTCCGCTCCCAGCGCCGGGACAAGTGATGCAGGCGAGCAGCGACTAGTTCCTTGCCGGTGCCGCGCTCGCCGACGATCAGCACCGGTTTGCTCAACGGCGCCACCAGCGAGACATGTTCCTGCATTTCGAGGAAGCTTGCGGCCTCGCCGATCATGCGCAGGGGCGATTCGCGATCCATCGTTTTCAACACCGAATTGGCGGGATTTTCTGCTGGCGCAAACTACCACATGTTGGGATTTTTAGCCATTCCAATGGGGCGCCCACGTATTCTTGGAAATTTATTCTCTGCTTTTTCAGATAGTTATCGAAAACGGGAAAGATTGGCACGCATTCTGCTGGGATATGGTCAAGACAACGAAGCCCGTTGCGCGGTTGCAACAACGCTTCAAGCAGGATTCCACAGGAGGTATCAGCAATGAGTATTTTTTCGAGACTGTCGGACATCATCAATTCCAATATCAGCGCCTTGCTCGACAAGGCCGAGAATCCGGAAAAGTTGATTCGCATGGTAATACAGGAAATGGAAGACACCCTGGTGGAAGTGCGGTCCAGCACGGCCCGGGTGATGGCGGAGAAGAAGACCCTGACGCGCCGGCTCGACCAGTTGCGCGCCCAGACAGAGGACTGGGAGTACAAGGCGGAACTGGCCCTGGGCAAGGAGCGCGAGGACCTGGCTCGAGCGGCGCTGCTGGAGAAGGGCGCGATTCAGACCCGGGTGGAGACTACCGAAGCCGATCTGTTCAAGCTCGACGAGACACTGGACAAGCTCGACGGCGAAATCCACCTGCTGCAAGAGAAACTGAACGACGCCAGAGCGCGGCAGAAGACCATCGTCATGCGCACCCGGGCCACGAGCACCCGCCGCGACGTGCGCAAGCAGCTCAGCAATCAAACGATTGACAATGCCATGGACAAATTCGAGTATTACGAGCGCAAGATCGACCAGATGGAAGGTCAGATCGATAGCGAAGGTACTGAGCAACGGGGCTTGCAGGCCGAGTTCGATGAACTGGCGCGTGAAGAGAACATCGACCAGGAACTGCAGGATTTGAAAGATCGCCTGAAAAGCAAATAGGTCACGGACATGAACGTCTTCACTTTCATCATCGCGCTGGTGGCAATGATATTCGGGTTCATCACCTACTGGATCAAGCTGGGAATTACCAAGGAAAGCGGAAAAAAACAACGTCGGCGCCATGAAAAGGACGGAGAAAACTACGACCTCGACCGGCTTTCGGCGATGGCTGATTCCCTGACCGAACGCATCGACGTGCTGGAGTCCATTCTCGACGCCGAGGTCCCCAACTGGAGAGAGCAGCATGAGCAGACCGGCTAGATTGCGCCTGAAGAAGAGCAACGCGGTCTGGCTCGGCGTATGCAGCGGCATCGCCGAATGGCTGAATGTTCCGGCCGCGCTGGTGCGAACGATCTTCGTGATCAGCCTGCTGTTCTGGCCGACGCTTTTCTTCGGCTATTTCGTCATGTATTTCTGCATGGATCGCGACGTGTTCCGCGACCGCAACTGGGACAATCTCGATCCCGCGGGAGCTTCGGCGCATTTCCGTAATCTGAACTATCGCAAACCAATCTATCGCAACACGCGCGACAAACGTCTCGCGGGCGTCTGCGCCGGCTTCGCCGACTATCTGGAAGTCAATCCATTCTGGATACGCTTGCTGACTTTTCTCTCGTTTTTCGTATTGGGCCCATTTACGATATTCGGATATATCGCCTGTATCTTTTTGCTGGATCCGGATCCTTTTCTGGAAGACGAACGGCTCCAGCGTCGGCGGCAACGCCGGGCTCGCGCGGGTCGTGCCGAGCCACCGCCGTCAGCCGGTGAATCGCCGGGCAGATCCGCGGGCAGAGGCGGCAAAGCCGGAAGTTGCGCCAGCGCTTTTCGCGATCTTGAAAAACGCCTGCGCGAGGTCGAATCCTTTATCACATCCAAGAGCTTCCGCTTGCATTGCGAAATCAAGCGCGCATGAAGTTCTGCCAGCATTGCGCCGGACCGGTAAGCCATCTGATTCCGCAAGGCGACGACCGCCATCGCCATTACTGCCCCGATTGCGACATCGTGTTCTACCAGAACCCGCGCAATGTCGTCGGCACGGTGCCAGTCAGCGGGGACGGCCGGGTTCTGCTCTGCAAGCGCGGCATTGAACCACGTCACGGAAAATGGACGCTGCCGGCGGGCTTCATGGAGAACGGCGAATCGACTCACGCGGGCGCGGTCCGCGAAACCATGGAAGAAGCCGGCGCGCGCATCGAACTCGGCCAGCGCACGCTCTACACACTATTCAATCTGCCCCAGATCAACCAGGTCTATCTGCTGTTCCGCGCGAGCATTCTCGAGGCTGATCTCGGATTCACCGAGGAAACCCAGGAAGTGAACCTGTTTACCGAAGCCGAGATTCCGTGGACCGAAATCGCATTCCCGGTAGTGAAAATAACGTTGGAACACTTTTTTCGGGATGTGGAAAAACAGCGCTTTCCAGTACGCATGTTCGACGTGACCCGCGCCGGAAAGGAACTCGACGTACGGCTGATCAGCGAGAGCTAACCGAACGATTCACAGCGGACAATGCTGTGAGCGACTTCCTCGTAAGGGTGAGGCCCGGTCGGCGCAGCCGACGAAAAGCAAAGCTTTTCGAAGGCCGAACGACTTGCCAAGGATGGCAAGGCTGGGGGTTAGCGAAGCCTCGCGGTCGCGCCAGGGATGGCATGCACAAACCAAGTCGAGGGCAAGCACCCGGTCGGCGCAGCCGACGAAAAGCAAAGCTTTTCGAGGGCCGAACGACTTGCCATGGATGGCAAGGCTGGGGGTTAGCGAAGCCAAAACCTTTGCGCCAAGGATGGGTGAGGCTCGATCGGCAAAGCCGACGAAAAGCAAAGCTTTTCGAGGGCCGAACGACTTGCCATGGATGGCAGGGCTGGGGGTTAGCGAAGCCAAAACCTTTGCGCCAAGGATGGGTGAGGCTCGATCGGCAAAGCCGACGAAAAGCAAAGCTTTTCGAGGGCCGAACGACTTGCCATGGATGGCAAGGCTGGGGGTTAGCGAAGCCTCGCGGTCGCGCCAGGGAGGGGTGAGGCTCGGTCGGCAAAGCCGACGAAAAGCAAAGCTTTTCGAGGGCCGAACGACTTGCCATGGATGGCAAGGCTGGGGGTTAGCGAAGCCTCGCGGTCGCGCCAGGGATGGCGTGCACAAACCAAGTCGAGGGCAAGCACCCGGTCGGCGCAGCCGACGAAGCAACGCTTCGAGGACCGAACGACTTGCCAAGGGCGAGGGCAAGCGTTCAGGAAGCGCCAGCTTCCCGCGCAGTCCCGAGCGGCGCCAAGCTGTGCTTGGCGACTGGACCAGCAAGGCTGGGGTTTGGCAAAGCCTGAGAAGTCGCGCCAGGGAGGGGTGAGGCTCGGTCGGCAAAGCCGACGAAAAGCAAAGCTTTTCGAGGGCCGAACGACTTGCCATGGATGGCAAGGCTGGGGTTTGGCAAAGCCTGAGAAGTCGCGCCAGGGAGGGCATGTAAAAACAACCTGAAAGCAAGCACCCGATCAGCGCAGCCGACGAAGCAACGCTTCGAGGACCGAACGACTTGCCATGGGCGAGGGCAAGCGTTCAGGAAGCGCCAGCTTCCCGCGCAGTCCCGAGCGGCGCCAAGCTGTGCTTGGCGACTGGACCAGCAAGGCTGGGGGTTAGCGAAGCCAAAACCTTTGCGCCAAGGATGGGTGAGGCCCGGTCGGCGCAGCCGACAAAAAGCGAAGCTTTTTGAGGACCGAACGACTTGCCATGGATGGCAAGGCTGGGGGTTAGCGAAGCCTCGCGGTCGCGCCAGGGATGGCATGCACAAACCAAGTCGAGGGCAAGCACCCGATCGGCAAAGCCGACAAAAAGCGAAGCTTTTTGAGGACCGAACGACTTGCCAAGAGCGAGGACAAGCGTTTACGAAGCGCAGCTTCGTGCGCAGGCCGAGCGCCACCGAGCTGTGCTCGGTGGCCGGAACGGCAAGGCTGGGGTTTGGCAAAGCCTGAGAAGTCGCGCCAAGGACGGCATGCACCATTCCAATTGAGGACTAAATTTCCTCACAACGAATAACGCTGTGGGCGACTTCCTCGTAAGGGTGAGGCCCGGTCGGCGCAGCCGACAAAAAGCGAAGCTTTTTGAGGACCGAACGACTTGCCATGGATGGCAAGGCTGGGGGTTAGCGAAGCCTCGCGGTCGCGCCAGGGATGGCATGCACAAACCAAGTCGAGGGCAAGCACCCGATCGGCAAAGCCGACAAAAAGCAAAGCTTTTCGAGGACCGAACGACTTGCCAAGGGCGAGGACAAGCGTTTACGAAGCGCAGCTTCGTGCGCAGGCCGAGCGCCACCGAGCTGTGCTCGGTGGCCGGAACGGCAAGGCTGGGGTTTGGCAAAGCCTGAGAAGTCGCGCCAAGGACGGCATGCACCATTCCAATTGAGGATTAAATTTCCTCACAACGAATAACGCTGTGGGCGACTTCCTCGTAAGGGTGAGGCCCGGTCGGCGCAGCCGACAAAAAGCGAAGCTTTTTGAGGACCGAACGACTTGCCAAGGGCAAGGACAAGCGTTTACGAAGCGCAGCTTCGTGCGCAGGCCGAGCGCCACCGAGCTGTGCTCGGTGGCCGGAACGGCAAGGCTGGGGTTTGGCAAAGCCTGAGAAGTCGCGCCAAGGACAGCATGCACCATTCCAATTGAGGATTAAATTTCCTCATAACGAATAACGCTGTGGGCGACTTCCTCGTAAGGATGGGCTCCCTTCATCGCTTCGATCACCTCGCGAACAAGTCCACCGGCGCACACCATTTCCACCTTGTATTCAGGCTCCGTTTCTACTTTCCCGACTTGCCCGATGTAAGGCGAGGCGCCTTCCAGCGGCCGGAACTGCCCCTGTCCCGGCGTTTGCCAGGCGCAACTGTCGTAATCACCGACGCGGCCGGCGCCGGCGGCGAACATGGCCGTCTTCACCGCTTCCAGATGGGATTCGGGGACGTAAACCTCGATCTTATACAAGCCGTTTTCGTTCATTTTCAATCCAGCCAGACTCTTGCATTGCGGAACAGCCGCATGGCGGGCGCATCCTCGCCCCAATCGTCGGGATGCCAGGAATTCTGGCAGGTGCGGAAGACGCGTTCCGGATGCGGCATCAATAGGGTAACGCGGCCGTCTTCATTGCACACCGCGGCAATGCCTTCGGCGGAGCCGTTGGGATTCGCCGGATAGCTGTCCGCTTTCTCACCCCGATTGTCAACGTAACGCAAGGCGATGCGCGAGCCAAGTTCAGCGCGATCTCCAGCCGCGTCGAAACTCGCGCGGCCCTCGCCGTGAGCCACGGCCAGGGGAAAACGGCTGCCAGCCATGCCGGCGAAAAAAGCCGAAGGACTATCTTGTACTTGCACCATGGCGAAACGCGCCTCGAATTGTTCGGACAGGTTGCGCTGGAAAGTAGGCCAATGGCCGCTGCCGGGAATAAGTTCGGCAAGCAAGGCAATCATCTGGCAGCCATTGCAGACGCCCAGCGCGAGCTTTCCGGGAGCGTGGAAGAAAGCTTCAAACTGCTTGCGCATGGGCTCGTTGCAAAGAATCGACTTGGCCCAGCCGCCGCCGGCGCCGAGTACGTCGCCGAAGGAGAATCCGCCACAGGCCGCCAGTACGTCGAAGCTCCCCAATGCCGCCCGGCCCGAAGCGAGGTCGGTCATATGCACGTCGAAAGCTTCAAAACGGGCGCGGTCGAAAGCCGCGGCCATTTCAATCTGGCCGTTAACGCCCTGCTCGCGCAGAATCGCCACTCGTGGCCGCGCCTGGGCGTTGATATAGGGGGCGGTGATGTCTTCCCGCGGATCGAAACCGGTTTCGAAACTGATGCCCGGATCGTCCGCGTCGAGCAAGGCGTCGTATTCCTGCCGGGCGCAATCCGCGTTATCGCGCAGACTTTGCATGTGATAGCTCGTTGCCGCCCAGCGCCGATGCAGTTCAATGCGCGAACGGCGGAATATTTCCCGCTCGCCGGCCCGAATCAAAATGTCGCCGTGGGTAGCCGGCTTGCCGATTACGCGCAGGCAGCCGCCCAGGCCTCGGGACTCGGCCAGGTCCCGCAATGTCGGCAAATCGCTGTCGCGCGCTTGCAGCACCACGCCGATTTCCTCGGCGAACAACTGCGCCAACGCATTCCCGTTTTCCGGTAACTCCAGTTCCAGCCCGCAATGGCCGGCAAAGGCCATTTCCAGCACGGTCGTGACCAGACCGCCATCGGAGCGGTCGTGACAGGCCAGCGCCAGCCGCCGCGCCCGGCATTCGGTCAGCAAGGCGAACAGGGCGCGCAAGGCTTCGGGGTCGTCGGCATCGGGCGGCGCGCCCTCCATGCGGCGATAAACCTGCCCCAGGGCCGAGCCGCCGAGCCGATTGCGCCCGCCGCCGAGATCCAGCAGCACCAGGCTGCTCGGTCCCAAGTCCGTGCGTAATTGCGGCGTCCAGGTCCGGCGCACATCGCCTACTGGGGCAAATGCGCTGATGACCAGCGACAACGGCGCGGTCATGCTGCGTTCCGCGCCATTAGCCTCCTGCCAAACGGTGCGCATGGACATCGAGTCCTTGCCGACCGGTATGCAAATTCCCAGCGCCGGGCAGAATTCGCGCGCCACGGCAGCGACGGTCGCATACAGCGCGGCGTCTTCGTGGCCATGCCCGGCCGCGACCATCCAGTTGGCGGAAAGCTTGATATCTCCAAGCCGGGCTACGTCGGCGCAGGCGATGTTGGTAATTGCTTCGGCGATCGCCATGCGCCCGGCGGCGGGAGCATCAAGCAAGGCCAGCGGCGCCCGTTCACCCATGGCCATGGCTTCGCCGGCATGGCCGTTGTAGGAATTGCAAGTCACCGCCGCATCGGCGACGGGAACCTGCCAGGGGCCGACCATCTGGTCGCGGCTGACCTGACCGGTGATCGTTCGGTCTCCAATGTTAATGAGAAAGGCCTTGCTCGCCACGCCCGGCAGCGCCAGCACCCGGTCGATGGCCTCGGCGAGCTGGATGCCGGAAGCGTCAAAATCGCCGCTTCGCGCCGGCGGAGATTCGGCCTTGCGGTGCATGGCCGGCGGTTTGCCGAACAGCAGATCCATGGGCAGGTCGATGGGATTATTGCCGAAGTGTTCGTCTTCCAGTGTGAGACGCGGCTCGGCCAAGGTTTCTCCAACGACAGCGAACGGGCAGCGTTCACGATCGCAGATTTTCTCGAATTGTTTGAGATCACTTGCGGCGATAGCGAGTACGTATCGCTCCTGAGCCTCGTTGCACCAGATTTCCAGCGGCGACATGCTCGATTCCGCGCTCGGAATCTTGCGCAGGGAAAACGCTCCTCCCGTCCCCGCATCCTTGACCAGTTCCGGCAACGCATTGGCGAGACCGCCGGCGCCGACGTCGTGAATAAAGCGAATCGGATTGGCCTCACCGAGTTGCCAGCAGGCGTCGATTACTTCTTGGCAGCGCCGCTGCATTTCCGGGTTGTCGCGCTGCACCGAGGCGAAATCAAGCTCTTCGCTGGCCGCTCCAGAAGCCAGCGAGGAAGCCGCTCCGCCGCCCAGCCCGATCAACATGGCCGGACCGCCTAGCACTACCAGTTTCGCCCCGGGAGCGACCTCGCCTTTTTGCACGTGTTGGGCGCGGATGTTGCCGAGGCCGCCGGCAATCATGATCGGTTTGTGGTAGCCGCGCAGTTCACCGGCTATACGTTCCTCGAAAGTGCGGAAATAGCCGCACAGCGCCGGCCGGCCATATTCGTTGTTGAAAGCGGCGCCGCCGATCGGCCCGTCGAGCATGATTTCCAGGGCCGATGCGATTTGGCCGGGTTTGCCGAAATCTTCCTCCCAGGGCTGGGAAAATTCCGGGATGCGTAAATTCGACACGCTGAACCCGGTCAGCCCTGCTTTCGGCTTGGCGCCAGCGCCGGTGGCCCCTTCATCCCGGATCTCGCCGCCGGATCCGGTCGAAGCGCCGGGGAACGGCGCGATAGCGGTAGGATGATTATGGGTTTCAACCTTGATCAGAATGTGCGCCGCTTCCTTGCGCCGACCGTAACCGCGCGAGTCAGGCGCGGGAAAGAATCGATCGGCTTCGTGGCCGGCCATAACTGCCGCATTGTCCTTATAGGCCGAAAGCACGCCTTCAGGCGAGGCTTGATACGTGTGCCGGATCATGTCGAACAGGGACTTTCTCTTGCGTTCGCCGTCAATGGTCCAGGCCGCGTTGAAGATCTTGTGGCGGCAATGCTCGGAATTCGCCTGGGCGAACATCATCAATTCGACATCGGTCGGATTGCGGCCCAGAGCCTGGAAGTTAGCGTACAGATAGTCGATCTCGTCCGGCGCCAGGGCCAGCGCCATTTCCCGATTCGCCCGCGCCAGACGGTCGCGGCCGCCGCCGAGAATATCGACCGAGGCCATGGATTGGGGCTTGTGATGTTCGAACAGACAGGCGGCATCGCCAATATCCGGCAGAATCGCCTGGGTCATGCGATCGTGGATCAGAGGCTTCCAATTCGGCGATATGACATCCGCGTCAAGGTAATACACGATCCCGCGTTCGATTCGGCCCAGATGCGCCAAGCCGCAATTACGCAGAATGTCGGTAGCCTTGCTCGACCAGGGCGAAATCGTGCCGGGCCGAGGTACGACGACACAGCTTGGCGGGCCGGCGCTGACCGTCGCGGACCAGTCCGCGCCATAGCGCAACAGGATGTCCAGCTTGCGCCGGTCGGATACGGCAATCTCATCGAATTCGAGAAAGTGGACAAAGCGGGCCGAAACGGATCGGAGCGCCGGGTTAACGGCCCGCAATGCGGAAAGCAGATTGGCGCTTTTGAACGCCGAGAGAGCCGTGCTCCCGAACAGCACCTGCATGAACGAATTCCCGGAGCGGACAGCGGCAGACGGGCTGCCGGAAAACAGGGCGCAATGATATCGGATTTGCCGGCTGCATTCAGTAACTGCCAGGGTTT
The DNA here is from genome assembly GCA_951812715.1 of uncultured Pseudohongiella sp. Lineage (GTDB taxonomy): Bacteria > Pseudomonadota > Gammaproteobacteria > Pseudomonadales > Pseudohongiellaceae > UBA9145. The sequence goes on from OX638323.1 coordinate 1,059,566, forward strand.
GCTCAATTGCGTTTGCGGGCGAAGAATTCCCGCAGCAATGATCCACAGCTTTCGGCGAGGACGCCCTCGGTGAATTCCATTCGATGGTTCAGCCAGGTCTTGTCGGCCAGTGATTCGCGGCTGATTACCGCTCCGGCTCTTGGTTCGCGGGCGCCGAATACGAGCCGCTCGACGCGGGCGTGAATCATGGCGCCGACGCACATGGCGCAGGGTTCAATGGTGACGTACAACGTCGATCCGGGCAGGCGGTAATTGCCCGCTTTCTCCGCGGCCTGACGCAGCGCCGCGATTTCCGCGTGGGCGGTAGGATCCTTGCTGCTGACTGGCTGATTATGACCCTGTCCGATCACTTCGCCTTCGCGCACGAGCACCGCGCCGACAGGCACTTCGCCCAATGCTTCCGCCTCGCGCGCAAGCGCCAGCGCAAGTTGCATGAATCGCAGATCTCTCGGCCCGGCTGACGATCTGTCGGCGTTCATAACCGCGGCTCCGTGACCGGCGACAGGCGCGCCACCCAATACAGGCCCAGGGAAACCGATGGCCCGATAAGCAACGCGAACAACACGGTAGCGTAACCGACAGTGCCGCCAAGCAGCCAGCCAAGCGCCACGACACTGACTTCGAGACTGCCGCGCACCAGGGCGACGGGCCAGCCGCTCAAACGCTGCAAGCCGGTCATCAGTCCGTCGCGGGGACCCGGTCCGAGATTGGCGATAAGATACAGTCCGCTGCCGACGCCGAACAGCAGGATGCCGCCGCCTACTTCAAGCAATTGCAGGGACCAGGCTTGCGGCCGCGGCAGGTATTGCAGCGACCAGTCCATGGCCGCCGCGACGACAAACGCGTTCAGGATCGTGCCCAGGCCCGGCGTCTCTTTCAGTGGAATCCAGAGCAACAAGACGATAACGCTGGTACTGAACGTCGCCCAGCCGATGCTCAGCCCGGTCTGATTTTCGATACCCTGCGCCAGCACCGTCCAGGGGCTGACCCCGGCGCCCGCGGCGATCAGCAGCGACTCGCCGACACCAAGCAGGAACAGTCCGGCGCACAGCAACAGCAAGGTAAACAGCGGAGGCCGCCAATTTAGCGCCTGGTCAGAACTCCAGCCGGTGCGCGGTACGTCTTTGACGCTAAGGGATAACCACATATCAGCGCGCGCCCGAATGGATCCGAACGTAGCCGCCTTGCTTTGAAACCGGAATATCCGCTGTCGAATCCAGGGGTTCCGGAATCCAGCCGCCGCTGGTGACGCCGGAAACGCTATGGCGGAACCGGTCGAATGGCGCGGGAAAAGCGGCGCCGCGATCGAGCGCGCCAGGTACGATATTGCAGCCATCGCCATCGAGAATGGCTCCATGTGAGCCCGGACCGCATTGGCTGGCCGATTCCGAGACATTGGCCGTAAAAAATCGGTTTCCCCAGCCTGCGCCATCAATTACGAACGGAAACCTATGGAGCGGCATTGCGCTTTCGTTCGCCGGCCAGACCACGGCCGGTAAGCTCAGAATCGTCAGGATCACCAATCCGTAAAGATTTTTCAAAACCGGAGCGATCTTGAAGAAAACCATACTTGCGCTTCCATGAGTATACGATCAGGCTGCTACAGTACCTGAAACGCCGGGCGGTTTTCAGGCTTGCCGTTAGCATTTTCCGAGTAACCCGCTTTGTAAATTGGCCGCGAACCCGGTATCCAAGCGCCCAGGATGCGGCTATTTTAGAATAGGAACTCGGAGTGTTGCACTGCTGAACACTCCTTGAAATAAATCAGGCGGTTTTCCGGTCACTAGAAACAATGTCAGCAATTCGTGCAGACTCTGACCGTATGGGACGAGTTCATGACAATTACAGCTTTTTACTATTCTGGATTCGCGCAAGCTTTGTTCCGTATTGATTCTGAAGGCTTTTGCATCAATCGAATTGACGAGTTTTGCAATTTAATTCGATTGATGCTTGATGCGTTACTCAAACTCAAGTATTCTCCGCATCTCAATTTTGCGTATACTCGCAATTTGGATTTACAAGGTTAAAGGATTCGATCATTACGGCAAACTAACAGGAAACTATTATGGCTATTGACGAAAATTCATTGACTAAAGGTCAAATTAGAAAATTGAACGCGCTTCGCAAATCAATCGGTGACGATCTCGCCGAAGATGCTTTTGGCAAGTGGCTGGCAAGGCAAGTTCCCGACGCTCCGAAAGCGGATCCCGTTGCCGCGCGGATAATTGAAGCTTTTGCGGGACTTGAGGACGATCGAAAGTTCAATCTCGGACTTTACGGCTATACCGTGCGCCGGGCCAAGGGCAAAGGGCAGTCCGGTTTTGTCGCGGTTAAGAACGAAAAGTCCAGCTAGCTGGATTCTGATCGTTTCGAGGGCGATCAGGACAAATCGGTCTATTCCCACTCGATTGTAGCGGGTGGCTTACTTGATATGTCGTAAGTCACCCGTGAAACTTCGGGTATTTCGTTCATTATTCTGTTGGAAACCGTTTCCAGAAGCTCCACGTCGAGCCGCGCCCAGCGGGCGGTCATGAAATCTACGGTTTCCACGGCGCGCAGACCGACAACCCAGGCATAACGGCGCGCATCCCCCACTACTCCTACTGACTTGACGGGCATAAAAACCGCAAATGCCTGGCTGACTTGGTCGTATACGCCGGCGCGTTGAAGTTCCTCGATGAAAATGGCATCTGCGCGCCGAAGAATGTCGCAATATTCCTTGCGCACTTCGCCAATGACGCGCACGCCCAGACCAGGACCGGGAAACGGATGGCGATAAACCATCTTGTAGGGCAAACCGAGTTCAAGACCTAACTTGCGTACTTCGTCCTTGAACAATTCACGCAATGGTTCAAGCAATTCGAGCTTCATGGTTTCCGGCAAGCCGCCGACGTTGTGATGCGATTTGATCACTCGCGCCTTGCCGGTGCGGGCGCCGGCGGATTCGATCACATCGGGATAGATGGTGCCCTGGGCCAGCCAGCGCACATCGCGCAGGTTCGAAGCTTCCTGCTCGAATATTTCAATGAAAGTATTGCCAATGATGCGGCGTTTGTCTTCCGGGTCGGCCTCGCCCCGCAATCGTTCAAGGAATTGTCCCTCGGCGTTGACGCGGATAACCTGTATACCCATATTGGCGGCAAACGTCGCCATGACCTGGTCGCCTTCGTGCAGCCGCAACAGGCCGTTATCGACGAATACGCAGCATAACTGATCACCGATGGCCCTGTGCAGCAGCGCCGCGACTACCGCGGAGTCGACGCCGCCGGAGAGCCCCAGCAGAACCTGACCGGAACCGACCGTTCCGCGCACGGTCGCTATTGCGTCTTCGATGATATTCGCCGGCGTCCATAGCGAATCGCAGCCGCAAATCTCATTTACGAAGCGCTCGATGATGCGCTGACCTTGGGCGGTATGGGTAACTTCGGGATGGAATTGAAGGCCGTACAGACCCCGTTGGTCGTTGGCTATTGCCGCGATCGGCGCGCTGTCGGTGGCCGCCGCGACCGCGAATCCCGGCGGCGCCTCGGTTACCTTGTCGCCATGGCTCATCCAGACATCGAGTTGCGCCCGGCCGTTCAGATCAATGCGATCCTCAATGCCGCGCAACAGACCGCAGGAAACTTCAATGGCGACCTGGGCGAAGCCGAATTCGGACTTGTCCGACGCCTCGACCTTGCCGCCGAAATGCTCCGCCATGATCTGCAAGCCATAACAGATGCCGAGAATCGGCACGCCAAGTTCATATAGATACTCCGGCGGGCTCGGGGCGGCGGCGACCCCGGCGGATTCGGGACCCCCGGAAAAAATGATGCCGTTCGGTTCGAAGGCCCGCGCCTCGACTTCGCTGATGTCGAACTCGTGGATCTCGCAATATACCCCAGCTTCGCGCACCCGACGCGCGATCAACTGGGTGTATTGGGAACCGAAATCCAGCACCAATATTTTTTGCCCATGGATATCGGCCATGGCTGCGGCGCCGGGGGAATTAGTAGACCTGGTAATTGGGAGCTTCCTTGGTGACGCTGACATCGTGCACATGAGACTCGGAAATGCCAGAGGCGGTGATCTTCACGAAGCGGGTATCGTTGCGCAACCGCTCAATGTTTCCGCAGCCGGTATAGCCCATGCTGGATCGTAGTCCGCCCATCAATTGATGCACGATGGCGGACATCGGTCCCTTGTAGGGCACCCGGCCTTCGATGCCTTCCGGCACAAGCTTGTCGGCGCCGGACTCGAAGTCCTGGAAGTAGCGGTCGCTTGAGCCTTGCGAAGAAGACATCGCGCCGAGCGATCCCATACCGCGATAGGATTTGTAACTTCTGCCCTGGAATAGCTCGACTTCTCCCGGCGCCTCTTCGGAGCCGGCCAGCAACGAGCCGACCATGACTACATGAGCGCCGGCAGCGAGCACCTTGGCGATGTCGCCGGAATAGCGGATACCGCCGTCCGAGATGACGCAGGCATCGGTGTCCTTCAGCGCCTCGACCACGTTTGCTACCGCCGTTATTTGCGGCACCCCTACGCCGGTGACGATGCGCGTGGTGCAGATCGAGCCGGGGCCGATGCCGACCTTTACCCCGTCGGCGCCGGCCTCGACCAGGGCGCGGGCGGCCTCCGCGGTGGCGATATTGCCGCCGATCACGGAAATTTCGGGAAACCTGGTCTTGATCTCCTTGACCTGATCAAGTACGCCTTGAGAATGCCCGTGGGCAGTATCGACCACGATCACGTCGACGCCGGCTTCAATGGCGGCCTGGGCGCGCTCGTTGTTGTCGCCCCCCACGCCAATCGCCGCGGCAGCCCGCAACTGACCGAGTTCATCCTTGCAGGCATTGGGAAAATCTTCGGACTTGCGGATGTCTTTCAAGGTTATCAGTCCGCGCAATTCAAAGCCGCCGTTGACTACCAGCACTTTTTCAATGCGATGGCGATGCAGCAGCGCCTTGACGTCTTCAAGCTCGTAGTCCTCGCCAACCGTGACCAGTTTTTCCCGCGGAGTCATGATGTTTTCGACATTCGCGTCCAGGTTTGTCTCGAACCGAACATCCCGGCTGGTGACGATGCCTACCAGACCGGCGCCGTCGACCACGGGCATGCCGGATATGTTGTGCTCGCGCATGAGATCAACCAGTTCCCGCACCTTGGCCCGCACCGGGATGGTGATGGGATCCCGCACTACTCCGCTTTCGAATTTCTTCACCAGCCGCACTTCCCGCGCCTGCCGCTCAATGCTCATGTTCTTGTGCATGACGCCGATGCCGCCTTCCTGGGCCATGGCGATGGCCAGCCGGGACTCGGTAACCGTGTCCATGGCGGCGGAAATCAATGGAATATTGAGCGAAATCGCGCGAGTCAGCCGCGTATTGAGATCGACTTTCGCGGGCAGGACGGTCGAATGGGCAGGCAGGAGGAGTACGTCGTCGAATGTCAGGGCTTCTTCAACAATTCGCAACATGAGATGGCTACACCTGCAAAGCGCGAATTATACAGATGCGCAATTTTTGTGTATACCCGGTCGCGTGATTGTGACTTCGAATCGAGCCACGACCCGGAAGCCATTCTTCCCTTCGCAGGCTAATTTCCCATTTGGCTTCGCGCGTGGGTTCTGGTGAAGGCCCATCTGTCCGCGCTGGAGCCGGCCTCTTCCGTAAGGCTCGGCAAACGCCGCATCCGCTGCCGACAGGCTAGCCGATCGGCGGCGGATAGCCGCGCCGGAATATTTCGCTGGCTAACGGCAAGGTTAACAGAAGAGTCAGATAACCCAAACCGGTCCAGGGCAGCGCCGCCCCGGTCACCGTTACCGCGGCTAAGCCGCAGAGTATCGCGGTTACGCCAACCACCGATGCCGCCATCATCCGCTTCCAACTCAGATACACTTCATAGTCGTTTAGCCGAAGCTGCCGCCTGAAACGCAGTCCGTTCAAGTACAACGCGATGACGATCAATACCAGACATAACAAGCCCGCGGCTGAAAACAAGAACATGTTGGAGACGTCTAGTTCGGTCCATTCGCCATCGTTTACCATGATATTCGCGCCAAGCGCTCCCGAGGAAAAATAGAAAATGCCGGACTGGAACATCAATTTCAGCGGATAAACGAAAATCAGCACCAGCATGACCAACGCCAGGCTGAGAAATACGGTAACGCGATCCTGCAACCCGAAAATTCGACTCCAGCCAACGTGAACCAGCCATAGTTGTCCAATCAGCAAGGCGCTGAGGACAAACGCTGGAATATCGCGAGCCGATTCCACGAGTTGCGCCGGACTGCGCGGAATCTCATCTATGCTGATTACCAGCAAAGTCAAGGCAAACGCGAAGGCTGCATCGACAAAGGTTTCGATACGGGTCATGTTGTGTCCACGCAGAATCCTGCCGCGATCGCGGGGACAAGAAGCCATGAATTCGTCAGTCAACCGTTCCATTGCAGCGCTCCTTCGGCACGAATCGCTCGCGGCGAGCAAGCAAGGCGCTTGCGTCGGACCCATACTGTATAGGAATCTCCAATTAATTGGAGATTCCGCGCGACACAAAAACGCGCCGCCGACATTCTTGACCAATCATGACCGCGCGCCGCGGCGAAAACCGCGGCGCCCGCAGGGTCGCGCACAGGCAACTGCGCGACGAAGTCAGTGACACAAGCGATTGAATTCGGCAGCATAATAATATTGCGCTCGTTTTGCGGCGAACTATTCCATTGCAGGAATTGTTCTGAGAATACTATAGACTCACCCCGACGGAAAAACCGGCTGCCAGTCACATGTCAGATCACAGTCCGCATTCATCCGCCTTGCAAAAGATGCTGCGAGAACCGATGACGCATTTCATCGCGTTGGCTGCTTTGTTGTTCGGCGTCTACGGCGTCTCCAGCCTCGGCGGCGGCGAAGTGATCGAAATCAGCCAACAGGACATCAACGCCCGCATATTCATGCAGGAACTTTCTTCCGGCAGGGAGCTGACGCAGCAGGAGCAGGATCAGATCGCCTCACGCTATATAGAGGAACAGATTCTGGTGCGCGAAGCGGTCAAGCTCGATCTCGACAACGATGCGCGCGTTCACGACATGCTCGCGCAGAAAATGCGTCATGTGCTCTCCGGCGACGTCATCCAGCCGGATAGCGCCGAATTGCGTGAATATTACGAGGCAAACCGCGATCGCTATACCACCATGGCAACGATTACCGTGGACGAATTGGTGTTCGATAGCCGCGATGAACTCGCGGCTGAAGTCACCGGCTTGCTAACCGCCGGCGGCGACCCGGACGACATACTGACGATCGAGTCAGGAACGGTTTCGCCCCTGCCGCGAGTAAATCGCCTGGATCTGGCGAATATTTTCAGCGACGAATTCTCCGAGCGGATCTTTGCCGCGTCGGTGAACGAATGGGTCGGGCCCTTCGTCGGCAATCGCGGCCAGCACTGGCTGCGGGTGCGCGAGCGCGCCGCGGCGGAATTACCTGATTTCGAGGAAATCGCGGACCGGGTGCGCATCGACTGGATAGCGACCGAAGAAGACCGCCTGCTGCAAGTCGAAGTCGATCGGCTCTGGGATAACTATGTCATCGTCATCAACGACTGACTGGCCGCGGCGTCTAGCGTTCTTCTTGCTGCTGCTCGCGCCGGCCATGGCCGCCGAGGCCCATGACATCAATATCACCGGCGTGGCCCGCGTGATCCTGCAGGAATCCGAACCGGGCTCGTACCGACTGTCGATCGTGGACAGCCAGGTACCGCCGCTATTCAACATCGAACGCATCCTGCCCGAACGTTGCGCCGGTTTGCCGCCCGCGGCATTCGCCTACCGCTTTTCCTGCGAACCGCGGCTGAACGTGGATGACAGTCTGATTTTCCCTTGGGGTCTTTCCGGCGTGCTGGTCATCGCCAACTGGCTCGAAGGCGACGGCGTAACCGCCTACATTCCCGGCGACGGCGCCGAGATCGAAGTTCCACTGACCCAACTCAAGGCCGGCGCGGGCTCCTGGACCACCCTGGCCGGCCGCTATCTGGTGATCGGCGCGGAACACATCCTGTTCGGCATCGACCACCTGTTATTCGTGCTCGGCCTGCTACTGCTCATGCAGGGTTTCTGGAAACTCGTGCAGACGGTTACCGCGTTTACCATCGCCCATAGCGTCACCCTCGCTTGCGCCGTGCTCGGCGTTTTTCCCGTGCCTGGCGCTCCCATCGAAGTGCTGATCGCCCTCTCGATTGTCTTTCTGGCGCGCGAAATCGTCATGGGCCAGCGCGGTTCGGCAACTCTGATCCACCGCAAGCCCTGGTTGGTCGCATTCCTGTTCGGCCTGTTACATGGCTTCGGATTCGCCGGCGCCTTGGGCGAACTAGGCTTGAGCGATGCCGATATTCCACTTGCCTTGTTATTCTTCAATATCGGCGTCGAACTTGGCCAGGTAGGCTTCATCTGCGCGTTGTTGGCCGCGTATTACGCCATCAATCGAGTTGGGCGCGACATGTTGTTCAGCATCGAGCGAGGATTGGCCTACGGCCTAGGCAGCATCGCCACCTTTTGGTTCATCGAACGGTTGCCCGCGTTGGTACTGGTCTAGGCAACGCGCGCTTCAGCAGGAGACCGCACATGAAATTCAATCGCAAACTCGCCGCGCTGCTTGCCTTCGCCGCAGCGGCCGGCAATGCCGCCGCCGATATCCGGGACGAGGTCGAGCATGGCTATGCCGACAGCGACGGCGTGAGTATCCATTACGCTTCCATCGGCGAAGGCCCGCTGGTAGTGATGATCCACGGCTTCCCCGACTTCTGGTATAGCTGGCGGCATCAGATGAATGGTTTGCGGGACGATTTTCAGGTGGTCGCCATTGATCAGCGCGGTTATAACCGAAGTGGCGCGCCGGATGGACAAGAAAACTATGACATGAACCTGCTCGTTGGCGATGTGGCGGCGGTTATTCGCCATCTCGGCCATAACAGCGCCACCATTGTCGGACATGACTGGGGCGGCGCGGTGGCCTGGCAGTTCGCATTCTCCCTGCTGCCACGGATGGGTGAGGTCCGGTCGGCGCAGCCGACAAAAAGCGAAGCTTTTTGAGGGCCGAACGACTTGCCAAGGATGGCAAGGCCGGGGTTAGTCGAGGCCGATAAAGCCGCGCCAAGGAAGGCATGCACAATTCAACAGAATGCAAGCACCCAATCGGCGCAGCCGAAAAGAAGCAAAGCTTTTCGAGGGCCGAACGACTTGCCATGGATGGGTGAGACCCGGTCGGCGCAGCCGACGAAAAGCAAAGCTTTTCGAGGGCCGAACGACTTGCCAAGGGCGAGGACAAGCGTTTACGAAGCGCAGCTTCGTGCGCAGGCCGAGCGCCACCGAGCTGTGCTCGGTGGCCGGAACGGCAAGGCTGGGGTTTGGCAAAGCCTGAGAAGTCGCGCCAGGGAGGGCATGTAAAGACAACCTGAAAGCAAGCAACCCGGTCGGCGCAGCCGACAAAAGCGAAGCTTTTCGAGGGCCGAACGACTTGCCATGGATGGGTGAGACCCGGTCGGCAAAGCCGACGAAAAGCAAAGCTTTTCGAGGGCCGAACGACTTGCCAAGGGCGAGGACAAGCGTTTACGAAGCGCAGCTTCGTGCGCAGGCCGAGCGCCACCGAGCTGTGCTCGGTGGCCGGAACGGCAAGGCTGGGGTTTGGCAAAGCCTGAAAAGTCGCGCCAGGGTGGGCATGTAAAGACAACCTGAAAGCAAACACCCAATCGGCAAAGCCGAAAAGAAGCGAAGCTTCTTGAGGCCCAATCGGCAAAGCCAACAAAGCCCCACCAGGAACGGCACGCAAAATCCATTAGAATCCACAGAGATATTCAACAGAGGAATTCAAATGAAATATGTCGATGGCTTCATCACTCCCGTTCCCACTGAAAATAAAGACGCATTTCTCAACTCCGCCCGTCTGGCGGCGAAAGTCTTCCTGGAACATGGCGCGCTCGAATATGTCGATTGCTGGGGCGTAGAGGCGCCGTATGGCAAGCAGACTTCATTCCCTCGCGCGGTGAAATTGCAGGAGAACGAAACCGTCTGCTTTTCCTGGATTGTCTGGAAGTCCAAGGAAATCCGGGACAACGGCATGAAAAAGGTAAGGCAGGATCCGCGAATGCATCCGGATCAGCTTGAAATTCCTTTCGATCAGATTTTCGATCACCAGCGCATGATCGTCGGCGAATTCGAAATGGTGGCGCACACGGTCGCGGAATGAGCGCGAGGGCGCGAATTTGCTAAAATTCGTGGTTTCATTGAACTGTAGCCGAAATGAACTGCAAATTGCCGATAGCGCTGGCGCTCTTGTTCGCTCCTGTCTTGGCCTGGGCCGGGGAGCAGGCGGATTTCTCCGTGATCACCGAAAGCGGCAATCGCTTGAACATCAGTAGCGGCCTGTCGCCCCTGGCTATCAACCAAATGCACAGTTGGCGGCTGCGGCTGATCGATGCCGACGGTGCGCCCGTCACCGGCGCGCGATTCGAAGTTCTGGGAGGCATGCCGGAACACGATCATGGCCTGCCGACTCGGCCTGAAGTCACCGCCGAACCCGAACCCGGCGTCTATCTGCTGCAAGGCGTCCGCTTCCATATGCCGGGCCGCTGGCTGATTGAGTTCGGCATTACGCTGGGAGACGACGCCGACAGCGCCAGTCTCGAATTCGAATTGTGAACAAGCGCATATTGGCAATTTGCCTGGCGCCTGGCGTCGCGTTTCTGATCTGGCTGCTCGCGCCTGCCCCCCTCCCCGATCACTGGGCCGAACCCGAGGCTGCCCTGATCGCCTCGCTTTCCATTAGCGCCTTGCCGCCGTTGTCGCCCGATCCGAGCAATGCCGCCGCCGATGACGAGCGGGCGGCAATGCTTGGGCGGCGATTGTTTTTCGATCCACGTCTCAGCGTCAATGGCGCGGTATCGTGCGCGAGTTGTCATCGCCCGGAACTTTCCTTCACGGATGGCTTGCCGATTGCCGTGGGCGCCGGACCGGGGAAACGACATACGCCGGGCTTGATCGGTGTCGCCTATAGCCCCTGGTTTTACTGGGATGGCCGCCGCGAAAGCCAATGGGCTCAGGCTCTGACGCCTTTGGAGACGCATTTCGAACAGGGCGCCGGCCGCTCCGCGATCGTCCGGCTGCTCGCGACCGACCCCGAATACAGGACAATGTACCAGGATATTTTCGCGGATTTGCCCGATCCGACGCGGTTTCCGCGGTCCGCCTCGCCGCAAGGCGGTGAATTGGCGCAGGAAAACTGGCGCAGGCTCGACCCCGGTCTTCAGTTCGATATTGCCAATGCGTTCGCCAATGCCGGCAAGGCGCTGGCGGCATATCAGCGCAAGTTGCTGCCGGGACGGACTCGGTTCGACGACTACGCCGATGCGGTGGCGCGCAATGGCGCGGTTCGCCAGGGACAACTGCTGAACCGGGATGAAATCGCCGGGCTGAAATTGTTCATCGGCGAGGGAAACTGCGTCAATTGCCATAACGGGCCACTTTTTACCAACCACGACTTCCACAATACCGGTATCCTCGCCGGCGCCGGGCAATTGCCGTCCATGGGCCGCTACGACGGTGTCCGGCTGGCGCGGAAAGATCCGTTCAATTGCCTTGGCGAGTTCAGCGACGCACCGCCGGAGCAATGCCTGGAGCTGCGCTTCGCCAGGGACGGCAACGAATTGGCCGGCGCCCACAAGACTCCCGGCTTGCGCAATGTCACCCTTACGCCTCCCTACATGCATACCGGACAGTTTGCATCGCTAGCGCAAGTATTGAACCATTACAAAGTGGCGCCGACCGCGATGCTTGGCCATAACGAAGCTAAACCGCTCGATCTCTCGCGCGGGGAATTGCGGCAGCTTGAGATTTTTCTGCGCAGCCTGGAGGCGAAACCCGCCGCGGCGCGGGAATGGCTCCAGTCTCCGTTCAGCCACGGGCGGAATCCTTGCTGAATTTTCAAGTTCGTTGGCTTTCCTAGTTTTTCTTATTACCACCTATATAAAACGGTACTTGCTTGATTTACCATTTTGCGCAAGCCTTTAAGACAGTGAGTCAATCAACCAATAACAAGAAAATTGAACGGTTAGAGGAACGCTGGCGAAGAAGTCTGGCGGAAGAACCAGACAGTCAAACCGAAGGATCGGGGTTTTGCGGGAGCGGGTTCTGCTCGCAGAATCCGCTCCCCGTATCTTGCCCTCGACAGGCAATTCCTCTTTCCAGCGAAAAAATGCGACAATGCCATGCTCTGCATAAGTCAATTTTCGCGAATCCTCTCGCGCACAAGCATTCAGGAGAGACGGAATCATGTCCGTAACTCTACGCCAACTTCGGTATTTCAAGGCAGTCGTCGAAAACGGCTCATTCGCTCGCGCCGCGGAAGCCGTTTTCGTGTCCCAGCCGGCGCTTTCCCTGCAAGTGCGCGATTTGGAAAAAACCTTGGGCTGGACGCTGTTCGAACGCGACAGCCATGGCGTGGTGCTCACCACGCTTGGCCGGAAAATCCATGAGCAGACGCTGCGGGTGCTGGATGAAGCGCTGCTGCTGGAAACCATGGGCAAGCGCTTTCATGAAGGCCCATTCAATATCGCCCTGGGAATTGTTTCCACGCTCGCGCCTTACATCATTTCCAAACTGAAAGCGGAATTGCAGAATCTCGAAGAGCGGATTGATATCGCCGTAACCGAGGCTACCAGTAAGCAATTGCTGAACAAATTGCTTGGCGGCCACATCGATTGCGCGCTCATTTCGCTGCCGGTGGGAAAGCTCGAATTGACCGAACGGGAACTGTTCGAAGATCCGCTCGTGCTTGCCGGAAGTTCCGCAAGACTTGCGGCATTCCGGAAAAATGCAAGAAGCCTGAAAGCGGAGCATCTGGCCAAGTCCGATATCGGCCCCCTGCTCACCTTGAGCGAAGGTCATTGCCTGGGAGAGCAGGTGCTCGGCGCCTGCTCGATGCTGACATTGGAGGGAGTCTATCGAAGCCTGGAATCGGTTGGCAGCGTTGCGCGTTTGGCGGGCGCGGACGCTGGTCTTACGCTGCTTCCGGAAACCGCGGCCGCGGCGGAAAAGACAGCCTCGCCCGGTCTGAGTTTTCTGCGGCTGGCGGAACCCGAACCCCGACGGCGCATCGGCCTTGTATACCGGGTGGCCTTTCACGACCAGCATTGGATCGAACCCTTGGCCACTGCCGCGGCGCGGGCCGGCAAATGTTTGATCGAGCAGTCAGTCCCGCTGATCGACTAAATCCCGGGTTGCTGGTGTTTTAGCCCCCTGCACGACTCGATCATGCCATCCCCGGCGCGGCCGCCAGGCTTCGCTAACGCCCATTCGCGACAGTCCGGCCACAGAGTGCTGCCCGGTTGCGCTCGGCCCGGGCGGGAAGCCGCGCTTTGTCGGCTTCTCCGGCCGGATCTCAGGGCAAGGCAAACACCCAGATCGCCCCGCCCTGGGGCACATGGAAGTCGTCGCCGCGCGCCAGGTTGATCATATTCTGCTCGCGTTGGGCGTCTACTCCCCAGCCACTTTGCACGGCAACGTATTGTCTGCCGCCGATAGCGAATGTAGACGGCACTCCTGTAATTCCGGAACTGGTGGGAAAACGCCAGAGAATTTCACCGGTGCTCGCGTCAAAGGCGCGAAAATAACGGTCATTGGTGCCGCCCATGAACGCCAGATTGCCCGCGGTCGCCAACACCGGTCCCCAGTTGTGGCTGGCAAAAGTGGTAGTCCAGACTTCCTCGCCGGTGTCGACATTCCAGGCTTGCAGTTCGCCGATATGTTCAACGCCGCCGCGAATGAAGAAGCCTCCATTGCCGGATTGTCCGCGGCCGATAAATGTGCGGCCCGGACTGTACTGGGCTTCCTCCCCCACCATCGTGGAGCAGACATTGTCATTTGCCGGAATGAACAGCAGGCGGGAAACCGGGTTGAAGGCCGCCGGCGGCCAGTCCTTGCCGCCCCAGAGGGACGGACAGAAATCCGCCTCGAAATCGATGCCGGGCTTCTTGCTCATGTCATACTCGGGACGGCCGGAAACGGGGTCTATGCCGGTAAACACGTCCTGGAACACATACGGCCCGGCATCGACGAAACCAATGGCATCGGCGCCGCGTTCGAGAAACCACAAATAGCCGTTACGGCCTGGATGCACCATGCCGCGAATTTCGCGTCCGCCGCGTTCAAAGTCGATCAGCAGCGGCGCGGAAACCTCATCCCAGTCCCAGGAATCGTTCCAATGGTATTGGTGGTGTGCGCGCAAATCCCCGGTGGTTGCATCCAGCGCGATGACCGAGGTTGCGTAGAGGTTGTCGCCGGGCCGGGCATCGCCGGTCCAGGGACCGCCGTTGCCGGTGCCCCAGTAAGTCAAATTCAATTCCGGGTCATAGGAGCCGGTTAGCCAGACCGGCACGCCGCCGGTTTGCCAGGAATCGCCAGGCCACGATTCCGAGCCGGGTTCGCCCGGCGCGGGAATGGTGAAAGTCTTCCAGACCTCCTCGCCGGTCATCGCGTCGTAAGCCGCCACGAATCCCCTAATGCCCCATTCGCCTCCGGAAACCCCGACCATGACCTTGCCGTCCACCGCCAGCGGAGCAAGTGTCATGTAATAGCCGTTGTAATAGTCCTCGACAGGCGCTTCCCAGATCACTTCTCCAGTCAGCGCATCGAGGCTGACGAGATAGGCATCGACCGTGGCCATGTATACCCGGTCCTGGTATAGCGCGACGCCGCGATTGGTGGGATGCATCTGTTGCAGGTCGTCCGGCAGCAAGCGCACGTAACGCCAGAGCAATTCGCCAGTAGCGGCGTTCAAGGCAAGGATGTGATTTTGCGGGGTCGTAACGTACATGTAGCCGTCATTGACGATCGGCGGCGCCTGATGGCCTTCGCGCAGACCGGTAGCAAAACTCCATACCAGTTCCAGCTCCGCGACATTGCCGGAGTCGATCTGATCGAGCGCGCTGTAGCCGTGCGAATCGTAGCTGCCGCGATACATGAGCCAGTTATGTTCTTCCGGGCTGGTCAGGCGCTCGGCGCTTACCGGATTGTACGGCGGCAGATTCTGGGCCGTTGCGAAACCGGTGAGCGCGCTAGCGAAAACAAGCGAACGAAAAATCAATCCGAGCATGATCTACCCCTGTCAGAAAGCCTGCTGAAAACCGACCCGGCCGCGGAATGGACCGGCAACCCGCACGCTATCGTCAACGATTTCCAGCGGCAGCATGGCCAGCGGCCGCGGCGCCGGACCGCCAACCACGCGGCCGCCGTCATAAATGTCGAACTGGGACTCGTGGCAGGGACAGGCCAGACGCAACTGTTCCGCGTCCCAGTTGAATACATCGCAGCCGGTATGCGTGCAGACCGCCGAATAGGCGACGATGCCCGCGGCGGCGTTGGATTGGAAGCGCGGCGAAAGCCGTTCGGCATCAATGCGCGTAAGCATGACCCGGTTGAGCCGGGAACCATCGCGCACGACGCCGGTGGCGGGATCCCTGGCCATTGCCGCGATCGGTCTGGCATGCAATTCGAGCAGGCCGGGGCGAACTATTTCGCCCTGCCGCGGACCTTCGTCGAAAACAAGTTCATCGCCCGCCCGCGGCCGCATGCGATTGGCTGACTGACCCGTCGCTGGCTGACCCAACAGCGTGGGTGTGGCCACCACGCCGCCGACGAATCCAAGCATGGAGCGGCGGCTTAGCTTCCGTTCGGATTTTTCGGTCACGAATGGCGCCTCGGGGCAATGGACGAGTGGTCGGAAAGTTAGCAAAGAGGGTCCGGCGCTGCAATTGGATTAATGCGCCGGAATCCGGCGATCCGGAGTCTTGCATTTGCGCCATCGTCTAAATCGAATTGTTTCTATTGATGATGTTCCACAGCGCCAGGGGCGTGGCAGGCATGTCTACATGATCGACGCCGAATTCGCGCAAGGCGTCGGCGATGGCGTTCATGATTGCCGGCGGCGCGCCGATGGCGCCGGCTTCCCCCGCTCCCTTGATGCCAAGTGGATTGGTTTTGCATGGGACCAAGTGGAGGGAGAAGTCGATATCCAGACAGTTGTCGGCCCGGGGCATGGCATAGTCCATGAAACTCGCTGTCAGCAGTTGACCGGACTTCGGGTCGTAGTGGCAATCTTCCAGTACTGCCTGACCGAGTCCCTGGGCGATGCCGCCATGGATCTGACCGAGCAACAGATTGGGATTGATCACCTTGCCGAAATCGTCGACCACGGTATAGCGGACGAGTTCGAGTGCGCCGGCGCCAGGGTCGATTTCGACTTCCACCACGTGGACGCCATTGGGATAGGTCGCCTGCTCTGGCGCGAAATCATCGCTTTCATCGAATGCCGGACCGCCATTCGCCAGCGCCGCGCCGGCGGCAACTTCGGCGAAGTTCAGGCTCCGGTCGGTGCCGGCGACCTGGAATCGCCCGGCTTCGAAACGAATATCCGTGGCCGCTGCTTCCAGCATTTCCGCCGCCTTGCCACTCGCCGTTGCAATCAGTTTCTTCGCACAGGCGGCAATCGCCGCGCCGCCTACCGGCACCGATCTTGAACCCGAGGTGCCGCCGCCCTGAGCAATGCGGTCGGAATCGCCCTGAACGATCGTGATCCGCCGCGGATCCGTGCCCAGGTATTCGCATAATATTTGCCGGAACGCGGTTTCGTGCCCCTGACCATTGGACATGGTGCCGATGTACAACTCGATGCCGCCGTCGCCCGCTACGCGGAGCCGGGCCTGTTCCGGCGCGCCGCCCCCGCATCGCTCGATATAAGCGGCAAGGCCGATGCCACGCAATTTGCCCCGATTCCGGGCCTCGATCCGTCTCTCTTCGAATTCGCCCCAGCCGGAGCGCTTGAGCGCCCGTTCGAGAATTTGCGGAAACTCACCGCTATCGTAGTTCGAACCCAACACGGTCCTGAACGGCATCTCGGCGGAGCCGATCAGATTACGGCGGCGAATTTCCGCGGGATCGACGCCAAGCCGGCGCGCCGCGACGTCCATCAGTCGCTCGATGGCGTAAATCGCCTCGGGCCGGCCCGCGCCGCGATAGGCGTCGACCGGCGCGGTATTGGTGAACACGCCTTGTACGCGAACATGCGCGGCCGGAATCCGGTAACAGCCGGACAGCATGGGAACTCCAGCTGAAGTGGCGACGAAGGGTGAGAACGGGGACAGACTGGCGCCCAGGTTGGCGATGGTTGCAACGCGCAGTCCGGTAAACCGGAATTCTTCGTCGAAACCAGCTTCGATCCGGGTTACATGATCGCGGCCATGACTATCGCTGAGAAAAGACTCGCCGCGTTCGGCCACCCATTTCACCGGCTGGCCGAGCGTTCGCGCCGCATGCAGGGCCGCGACGTATTCCGGGTAGCAATAGATCTTGGCGCCGAAGCCGCCGCCGACATCCTTGCAGATCACGCGAATGTCCTCGTCGGCGCAATCGAATATGCCGTGCAGCAACATCCGCTTGATGTAATGCACCCCCTGGCAGGAAACGCGCAAGACCAGGCGGCCGTCTTCGAACGAGGCAATGGCGCCGCGGGGCTCCATCGAATTCGGCGTCAGCCGGTTGTTGAGCAGTTCGAGTTCGACCCGGTGCGCCGCGCCGGCGAGCGCCGCGCCGGCGGCGGCGGCATCGCCGGCATGCCAGTCGAAACAGCGGTTGTTCGGGGCTTCGTCCCACAGGCGCGGCGCGTCTTCGGACAGGGCCGCGCCGGTCTCGACGACCGAAGGCAACTCCTCGTAATCAATGAAGATCGCCTCGGTGGCGTCAAGCGCCTGGATCCGGGATTCGGCCACCACCAATGCCACCGGCTCCCCCACATGACGCACGCAATCGATCGCCAGCGCCGGCCGCGGCGGCTTAAAACAGGGCGTGCCGTCCTCGTTCGGCGCATCCGCCATGCAAGGCAGGTCGCCGACGCCGGCGGCGCGCAGGTCCGAACCCGAGAATACGCCGATTACGCCAGCGGCGGCGCGGGCCGCGGACAAATCGATAGCGCCAATGCGGGCGTGCGCGTATGGCGAACGCAGAAATACGCCGGCAGCCTGCCCCGGCAGATTCTCATCGTCGAGATACAATCCGTCGCCGGTGAGGAAGCGGCGGTCTTCGAAGCGAGCCGCCGGCTGGCCGATTCCGAATTTCTTCATTGATTTTCCATATTGCAAATCAGGCGGAGCGGACAATTGTCGCAGGAAACCACCAATGGATTCCTGCCGATGTTGTGGGAGTAATCCCGAGTTATGGTAGGCTCAGCGGTGGTTCGCAAACGACCGACTATTACAAGCCTTACCGACAGGGAGAGCATTATGATCGATTCCGGCATTTCTGGCAGCAACGAAGTCGAATCCATCCAAAAGCAACAAACCTCCGACGAACCGTTTGCCTTCCATGGCAAAGGTTCGGACTACTTCCGCATCTGGATCGTCAACATGCTGTTTACCATTCTCACCCTGGGCATTTATTCCGCCTGGGCAAAGGTCCGAACCAAAAGGTACTTTTACGGCAATACCGAACTCGCCGGCGACCGCTTCGAATATCTCGCCAGCCCCATCGCGATTCTCAAGGGACGGCTGATCGCCGTGGCGGCCTTGCTTGCCTATTCCTTCGCGGGCTATATCAGTGTTGCGGCAGGTTGGATCACTTTCGCGCTACTGCTTTTGCTCATTCCCGTGTTTGTGGTGCAGTCGTCACGCTTCAACTCGTCCAATTCCGCCTGGCGTGGCGTACGCTTCGGATTCGACGGCGGCCACCGGCAAGCTTATCCGCCGCATCTATTCTGGCCCATGTTCGGCGTCGCCACCTTCGGCTTCGGATTGCCGTTCGCCTGGTACAAGATCAACCAATTCCAATACAATCATTACCGTTTCGGCATAACCCGTTCGACTTCGTCGGCAACCGTACACGGGTTTTACGGAATCGGGATTGGAATTTTCGTCTCCATGATACTGGTCATCGTGCTGGCGATAATCCTGATCTTCTCCATCGGCATGCTAACCGCGATGATTGGGGGCGGGGAATCGCAATTGTCCGCCGAAGTTGAAGCCATATTGGTGGTATTCCCGAGTTTCCTGTTTGTCTACGCGAGCGTGGCGGCAATCTATCAGGCGATGATTTACAAGCTGGTGTTCAACAATATCGAAATCGGCGGCAACCGCCTGCGCAGCAGCATTTCCATCGAATATGTGTTCCTGATATTAAGCAATACTTTCCTAATCCTCGTGACGCTCGGCTTCTTCTATCCTTGGGCAGCGGTGCGCCGCGTGCGCTATTTGATGGCGAACATTCTGCTGGAAGCGAGGGAACTCGATTCTTTTGCCGCGGGCGAGTTCGACCATGTCTCGGCGCGGGGCGAAGAAATCGGCGAAGCCTTCGATCTCGGGTTGGGCTTTTGAACGAAGTACGCGGCACCTGGTTCGACGGCGGCCGCAGCAAGGGCAACCCCGCGCGCCTGCGCTGGTCAAACGTGGCGGTAGCCTTGATCACCGACGAAGGCTTGCCGGTGAGCGTCGACCGCGAGAATCTGCAAGTATCCAGTCCGCTGCCGGGCGCCCCAACGCGCATCACCTTCGGCGGGAAAGGGAGCTTCGTCACCGGGGACTTCACCGGCGTCGAAAAATTGCGCGAAACGCTGGCGCTGAATCCCGGCTTGGCCAGCCGTGTCGAGCGCCATATGCCCATGGTCGTCGCCGCGGCTGCGCTCGTTATAGCGATGTTGGCGGGCCTCGCCTTTTGGGGCGTTCCCGCGCTCGCCGCGCGGCTGGCCCTGACCGTGCCCGAGGAGATCAGCGCGCAAGTGTCGGGCGTGCTGATGTCGCAATTGGATGCCTTTCTGGAGCCTTCCAGCATCGCACCCGAGCGACGAGAGGAATTGGAACGGTACTTTCTGTCGCATGGCGAGGTCGCGACGATCGAATTCAGGGAAGCCGGCATTTTCGGCGCCAACGCCGTAACCCTGGGCGCGACCATGATCGCTTTCTCCGACGAGCTTGTGGAATTGGCGGAAAGCGACGAGGAATTGCTCGCGGTCTATTTCCATGAACTCGGTCATGCCAGATTGCGGCATGTCGAACAAAACGTTTTCCGCAGCGCCGCCTGGCTGGTAATGCTGACCGTGCTCACCGGAGACATCGGCGCGGTTGGAGAATTGCTCGTCGGATTGCCGCTGTCGGTGGGGCTGGCGGCAAATTCTAGGGAGTTCGAGCGAGAAGCCGACGCCTTTGCCGTGGACCGCCTGATCGAAGCGGACCTTTCGCCGATGCACCTGGCGACCATATTGCAGAAGTTGGAGGCTTCTCACCTGCGGCAGGACGATGTGGAGGACTCGACCGGCGACGGCGATAACGGCCGAAATCCCGCGACGGACAGTGAAGAAAGTTCGATCTCCTATTCCCCGCTGGACTACCTTTCCAGCCACCCACCGACCGAAGAACGCGTCGCTTATGTGCGGTCGCGCATGGCTGAAATCGATTAGCCGGTTGCCGCTCCCGTCCGTCTGGCGGATAATCCGGGCCATGGCTGTCCATCCAGAATCCAGACCCCCCGGCCGGCGCATGGGTCAGGGCATGCTGATATTCGCACTCGCTCTTGGGCTGGCGGCGCTTACAGGCTTGTTCGACAGATGGCTGGGAGGTCAGGCCAATCCCAACCAGAACCTCCAAGGCTTCATCGGCTCCGACGGCGCGCGCGAAGTCGTGCTCGAACGCAACCGGCAAGGACACTATGTCGCCAGCGGCGAGATCAATGGCCTACCGGTCATATTTCTGCTCGATACCGGCGCCACCGACGTGGCCATTCCCGCTCATGTGGCGCAAGCCGCGGGTCTGCAGCGCGGCTATCCGGGACGCGCATCGACAGCCAACGGGACCGTCACGGTATATTCAACGCGCATAGATGAACTCTTGCTTGGCAATATCGTGCTGCGCGATCTGCCGGCAAGCATCACTCCCAGCATGGGCGGCGACACCATTCTGCTTGGCATGAGCGCTTTGCAGCGCATCGACTTCTCCCAGCAGGGTTCGCAGCTCACCTTGCGCCAGCCGCGGAGCCTGGACGAACGCCCGCGGCGCCTCCCTCGAATCGGGCTGTGAAATCAGCCCTACAGTCCATTCCGGAAGATCTCCCGGCACAGGTAAGCCTTACGCTGGCCGAGGACATCGGCGACGGCGATATCACCGCCGCCCTGCTTGATAAGGCGGCAATCGCCGCGGGCAAGACGATAACGCGCGAAGATACCGTGCTTTGCGGCCGTCCCTGGGTCGACGAGGTTTACCGGCAACTGGACCCCACGCTGCTTCCCGACTGGCGTTGCCGCGAAGGCGACAGCGTGGCGGCCGGCTCGGTTCTCTATACGATTCAAGGCAACGTCCGCGCATTGCTCACCGCCGAGCGCAGCGCGCTGAATTTTCTGCAATTGCTTTGCGGGATCGCCAAGCGCAGCCGCGAACTCGCTCATTCGGTCGCCCATACCGAATGCCGACTGCTCGATACCCGCAAGACCCTGCCCGGTCTGCGCGGCGCCCAGAAGTACGCCGTGCGCATCGGCGGCTGCCACAACCATCGCATGGGGTTGTACGACGCCTTCCTCATCAAGGAGAACCATATCCGCGCCAGCGGCGGAATCGCACAGGCCATAGGCCGGGCCCGGCAGATGCGCCCAGGCAAACCGGTAGAGATCGAAGTCGGGGATCCAGATCAACTCAACGAGGCGATCGCGGCCGGAGCGGACGTAGCGTTGCTCGACAATTTCAGCCGGGATCAGATAAGCCAGGCGGTGGCGCGAACCGGCGGGCGCTGCAAGCTGGAAGCCTCGGGCGGCATTGACGAGCGGGCTCTGGTGAAAATCGCCGAAACTGGCGTAAACTATATTTCGCTGGGCATATTGACAAAACATTGCCGCGCCGCGGATTTGTCCTTTTTACTGGATTGACCGTGGGCGAGGCCCGGTCGGCGCAGCCGGCCAAGCACCGCTTTGACGGCCGAACGCCTTGCCAAGAGCGAGGACAGGCGTTTACCAAGCATCGGCTTGGGACGCGGGCCGCGCGGCCCCTATCCGTGATTAGGGCCTGGGCCGGCAAGACCGGGGGGTTGTCGAAATCACGCAAGTCGCGCCAGGGACGACATGCACAATGCAACACAATGCCAGAGGCCGGTTGGCGAGGAACGATCATGAACCGCACACATCAAATCCTTTTGGGCCTGCTGGCCCTTTTCATTCCGGCCGCATCGGCCCATATCGGCAGCCTGGACCAGAACGGCGGTCATTACTACGGCCGCTCTTACCACTGCCATATGTCCGGCTGCCGCTATCCGGACACCTTTACCCGCATCGGCTCCGAGCGGATGGCGACGAACCGGCGCGACCGCGAGCGGTTCTTCAACAGCGATGACTGGAATTTCGAACTCGATTTCGACGGCGACTGCCAATCCACCCGGCAGGAAATGCTGATCCTGACCAGCCGCGTGCCGGTGCGCTTCACCAATCCGCGCAATTGTGTCGTGCGCACCGGCGAATGGGTCGACGAATACACCGGCGAGACTCATGAAGTGGCCATGCGGCTCGATATCGATCACGTCATTCCGCTGATGTACGCCCACACCCATGGCGGCGACCGCTGGTCGCCGCAAACGAAACTGCAATTCGCCAACGACCCGCTGAACATAGTTATGGTTGAACGCCGCGAAATCCGCCGCAAGAGCGACCGCGGACCGAGCCGCTATCTGCCGCGGGAAGAGTTCCAGTGCGAATACGCGCGGCTTTGGGATGCGTTGGCGGAGAAGTACGATCTGTTTATCGAAAACCGCGACCGCAATACCATGGACGACATTCTCGAGCAGTGTCCGGGCTAGTCCCGCAAGGCGAGGCCGACCGGAAGCGCAGCTTTCGAAGGCTCAAACGACTCGCCAAGGGCGAGACAAGCCTTTACCGGGCGTCAGCTTCATGCGCGGGCCAAGCGGCCCCAATCCGTGATAAGACCTGACCGGCAAGGCTGGGAGTTGTCGAACCCACCCGATTCGCGCCAAGGCTGGCATGTGCAATCCAACACAATCCACAAGCGGCGCCGGCAACCCGGTGTCGCGTCATGCGTACCATGTTGCATCAGAGCAGCGGCAGCGCGTTAGCGCCAGACGCAGACCGCGGACGATTTTGCCCTCGGCGGGGGCTGCAACGACGCGATGGCGCGCCGCCGACGTTGCCGAAGGGTGTTCAACCCTCGGCCCGTGGCGGCGTTCGCCCCTTGCCAATGGGGCTCGCCATTGCCCGCGGGATGCGCCTTGCCTCGAGCCAGGGGGCGAACGCTGATGCGGCATGGGACGCATGACACGACGCCTAGTCGCGGAACCGCGGATCGTCCAAGGCCCGGCGGTACAGTTTCAGCGTCATTGGCGCAAGAATCATGACCGGCAGACCGAAGATCAGCGGTATCGCCGCGATACTGTAGCGCACGCCTGCCACGCCAAAAATCATATCGTTCAGGAGTCCGACCAGGCTCGGGCCGAGAAACAGCCCAGCCAGACTGATCGCCATGTAATACAAGGCGATGGTCTGGGCGCGGATGCCCGAAGGAACAATTTTGAGCAAAGCGGTTACGCCAACCGCGGAAATGAACGCGCCGCCGATGGTTGAAGCCGAAACCACGAAGAAGGCGGCTATGTCGTTGCCGAGCAAGGGTCCGATCACCGCCGGCGGCACCGACAGAAACAGTCCGAGGATGGCGATTCGCATTGGCGCGTCCCTCGCTCCGCGCTCGGTGTAATAATCCGACAGCCAGCCGGCGAACATCACCGAAAGCGGCCCGATCACGATCAGCAAGAGGCCATCGTAAAGCGCGAAAACTTCTACCGGCCAACCATAAGTACGGTTGAACATCACGGCCAGCCAGCCCTGGCTGTATGCGACGATGGTCATATAGCAGAAAATCGTGACGAAACAGCCGTAGGTCAGGCCATGGCGGGCGACGTGGCGCAGCATGTGCCCGAGATGCAAGTGCGGGCGGCCGGCGGCAGACGTGATTCGCGCCGGTTCGCGCATGAGGAAGAACAGCACGGCAAGAAACAGACCGGGCAGGCCGGCGACGAAAAAAGCAATGCGCCAGGGCGTCAATTCGCCGATCAGCGGCAATACCGTGTTTTCCGTATTGTTCGTCCAGGTCAGCACCGCGGCGCCGAGCAAGGCGGCCAGGGCCGCGCCCAGGGATAAGGCGCTCGAATAAATTGCTATCGGCTTGCCGCGCCGCTCTTCCGGGAAGGAATCGGCGATCAGCGACATCGCGCAGGGACTCAAGGCCGCCTCGCCAACGCCCACGGAGAGTCGCGCAACGAACATCTGCGCGAAGTTCCGCGCCAGCCCGGACGCCGCAGTCGCCAGCGACCAGATGGTCACGCCCGCGGCGACGATCCAGGTCCGGCGCGCATGATCGGCAAGATAGCCGAGCGGCAACCCGATGGTGGCGTAGAAAATGCCGAAAGCCGGACCGAGCAAGAAACCGATCTGAGTATCGCTCAAGCCGAGATCCGCCTTGATGGGATCGATCAGCAGACTGAGAATGTAGCGGTCCACGAAGGAGACCACATAGGCGATGGTCAACAGCGAAACCAGCAGCCAGGCGCGCGATGGCGGGGGAAATTCGACCGGTCTCGGAGTGCTTTGCTGATTCGCCATTGGACTCCGGTCTGACCTGTTGTTGTGATCGCGGCTAGGGAGGCGCCGGGGAAGTAATGCGGTAGATCACCACCAGATTGCCGTCGCTGTCAAGAATTCCGATCTCCCTGCCGGTGCGGCCGTCGTGGGTGATCAGCGTTTCTTCCGGAAAAACTTCGTAGCCACCGGCGCGCGCCCGCGCGACCACCGCGTCCGGATCGTCCACATGGAGCACGATGGTCGACCGCCGCGGCGTCGGCAGTCTCGCCAGTCCCGCTACTTGCGTCAACGCCATGACACGCGGCTGGGTTGGCGTACTCAGGGCGACGAAACCGATGGGACTGGATCGATCGAGGCCGAAAACCACATGCGAATAGCTCTCATCGCGGTGGGGCTTGCGAAAGGCGACCTCCATGCCGAGCACATCGACATAGAAAGGCAAGGCGGCTTCGATATCCGAAACGAGAAAATTGGCGCGCTGGAAGCGAATGCTCATGTGGAATTGTTCGGGTGCTCTATTCGCAGCACCTCGTTGCACTCGAAAAAATGCCCGTCCGGGTCGAACAGGGCGGCGCCTTT
Source organism: uncultured Pseudohongiella sp. (assembly GCA_951812715.1). Lineage (GTDB taxonomy): Bacteria > Pseudomonadota > Gammaproteobacteria > Pseudomonadales > Pseudohongiellaceae > UBA9145. The sequence goes on from OX638323.1 coordinate 1,084,777, forward strand.
CAGATGACGAATCTGACCGCCGGCGCCGGTCACGCTGAAGCGCCGCTCGCGGGTATGTATCCGGGCGCCAAGCTCTTCGGCCCGGCGCGCGAGTTCCCCGGCGTCCTCGGTTTCGACTACGAATACCGGCGAACCATAGCCTACCGTATAAGTGATCTCTGGCGCCGGGAGAGGCGGCTCCAGCCACTGTAACAGGCCGATCATGCCGATTTTGTCGTGTTCGGCCCGCATGATGACAAGATGGGTCCGGTCGCCGGGCGAACCCGCCGCGATGCCCTCTCCCGAAAGTACGTACTCGGTATCGAGCCAGACCGACATGCCAAGCACGTGCTCATACCAGCGCACGCTCACCGTCATATCCCTGACGATGAGCGTGGTGCGCTTGATGATGTTAAGAACTTCTGGCGCCTCCGGCAATTGTCCGCTGTCAGAATTCGTAACTCAACTCAAGTCCGAGCTGACGCTCGCGGCGCGGCAGAGCGAAGAAGGCGCGTGGGGCGCTTCTGTCTGCGGTTGGAGGAGCTACGTTCAACGAAGCAAAGGTAAAGTAAGGCGATTGCAGCCAGCGCGTGGCGAGAATCGCGGAATCCTCATTGGACAAATTGCGGCCGAGTAGCGCCAGGGACCAGTTATCGCCCTGTACGCCAATGCGGGCGCCGACCAGTGTCGCCGCGCCGGTGAAGGACGACTGATGCAACTGCGTGTAACGCTTGGATTCATAGCTTGCGTTGATGTTGGCAAAGAAATTCAAGCCGTTCGCCATCGGCCGCGACAAATCCAGGAAAGCGCTGACCTGATGCTTCGAGCCCATCGGAAACTGATGTCCCGCGACCGAGCAGTCGCCCATGCCATTGGGATTCAACGACGTCGCCGGATCGCCGGTAAACTTGCCTCCGCCGCTGGTCAGGCTCCATTGGAACTCGTCACAGCCACTGGTAAATTCGGAGTCGGCCAAAGCGTAGGTGACGCCGGCCCTGGTGTTATCGCCAAGCTGCGCCAGCAGATCTACTTCGATGCCCATGACTTCGCCGTCCGCCTGGTTGGTGACGATGGAGTTGAGCGCGCCGCCCGGATCGGCGACCGGGGTAGTGAGCTGGTACTTGCTGATATCGGTCCAGAACAGCGCAAGATTGAGTTGGCCGCGGCCATCGAACAACGCGGTCTTGATGCCGCCTTCAAGGTTTCGCGATTCCTCTTCATCATAAAAGGCGCGGTCTCGGGCGGCGCCCTGAGCGCCGTTCAGACCGCCGGGCTTGATGCCTTCGGAGTAGATTCCATACAGGATGGCGTCGTCGTTCAGGCGATAGTCGAGTGTGACGCGCGGTGCGATGCTGGTAAAACTCTTGGCGCCGCTGAAGTCGATCATACCGCTGGCATTAATGTCTTCCTGCGACTTCTCTTCGTCGGCATAACGAAGTTCCACGGTGGCGCTCGCCCGATCCGACAAATCCCACCCGACGGATCCGAATACGGCGAAATTCGTGATGTAGTTATCGATGCCATCCGGCGTCAAGCCGCCCGGTATGATATCGGTCACGTCTTCTTCCTGGTCATAGTAAAACACCCCGGCGCTCCAGCGGATCGAGGAATCCACGGCCGAATCGAGCCGCGCCTCGTAGGCGGATTCGGTGAAATCGCTGATGCCCGTATTCGCGAAAAACGCTTCAGGTCCGAGGAAAAAGTTGGTCGGACCATGATCGGAATCCGAACCGGTTTGGGCTTCTTCGTTGCGCCTTGAGACCTGGAACGTGAGCGTGTTGCCGGAATCGAGTTCATACGCGGCCGACAGCGCATAGACATTGAGTTCGCGTTTGACGCCGCTGAACGCCACGCCCTGACCCAACGAATAGACATTGCCGAAGAAAGTGCTGCCGGGGTTGATGCCGGGGATCAGGTTGGCCACGCCATCCGCGTCCGGACCGTCGTTGAGCGCGATCGGCCGCGAGCGGATTTCTCCGCAATAATACTGATTCGGGTTCCGGCTCTCCACCAGCGGCCAGAATGCCAGTGACCGGAATCCCGGATAGCAATTGTTCTCCGCTGCCGACTGCAGGAAGAATGGCCGGGTGCCGTCGTCATCTTCCTGATATTGCAGGCGGCCGGTGACGGAGAAAGATTCGTTCGGAGTCCAGTCCAGGGTTACGTTAATCGAGTCGCTGCTTTCCTGCCCGATATCGCCGTTGGTTACCTCATTCGTCCATTGCCCGTCGAACTCATAGGTGCGAACCGAAGCTTGCATGGCGAGCACCCCATCGATCAATTGACCGCCGATGCTGCCGATGATCTCCTGCTCGCCGTCGCCGAGGCCACGCACGCGCGCCCGGCCGGAGAGATCCTGGCCGGCGCCTCTGGTCACGAAATTGATCGCCCCCGAATAGGTGTTGCGGCCATATAGCGCGCTTTGCGGTCCCTTGATGACCTCGACCCGTTCCAGGTTCGACATATCGAGCGACTGGATATCGCCGGCGTAGTACATGCCGTCGATGAAATAGGCGACACCGCTTTCCACGCCGAACTGAACTCTGGCCAGTATGTTACCCTGCCCCCGGATCACTGGCCGTTCGGTCGAGCGGCCGAAGGCGCTGGAGAAACTCAGTCCCGGCGTGAAACGGGCGATGTCGGTGACACTGTTGAGGTCGAGCTGTTCGATCGAGCTGGTAGTGAATGCCGATACGGTAACCGGCGCTTCGTTCAGACTTTCTTCGACCTTGCGAGCGGTCACGGTAATTTCTTCAATCAGGCTTTCCTGGGCGAAAACTGACCCACTCAATGCCGTTGCGGACACGATCGCGACCGACAGCAGCAAATTGTATTTAGAATAGCGGCGCATGGCGAGAACCCTCGTAGTAGTATGCTTTGAAGCAGATATAGCATAATAGCATATCATTATGCAAACAGAATTTATTGATATATTCATATGTCATATGTTAGCGTAATCTGAAGTTTGCTACTTTCCATTGTGTGATGCCTGAATTCGGAGATGGTTTTTTGTCCCGCCGGCGCTTTTTAGCCGGCGCCGCCGCAGCGGCTGCCATGGCCGCCCTGCCGACCGCGATCCGCGCCCAGCAGCGCCGGGTGGCGATCGCCGGAGCCGGGCTTTCCGGGCTTCACGCGGCGCTGATGCTGCAGCAAGCGGGCTTTGAAGTAATTGTGATCGAGGGCCGCGACCGCGTCGGCGGACGCATATTGACCCTCGACCAGGTACCCGGCCGTCCCGAGGCCGGCGGCAGCCAGATCGCCTCCAACTATCGGCGCTTGCTCGCGGCAGCCGAGGGCGTCGGCGTCGAGATCACCCCCCCCGAAGCCAGGCTCGCGTTCCCCACCAGTTATCTGATCAACGGCCGGCCCGAAACCCGCCGCGGTTGGTCGGAATCGCCGGAAAACCCCTTCCCGGAAGAGTTAAGGGCCATCACCCCGGATCGGCTGACCAGCTACCTGTTGCGCGAACCCCCATTCCGCCAGAATTCGGATTGGCACAGCGCCGGCATGTCCCATTTCGACGTTTCCGCCAGTGACTGGTTTCGCGAGCAAGGACTGAACGACGCCGGTCTTGCATTGCTTGGAGCCAATAACAGTTACGGCAATACGCTGGCGGGCACTTCGTTGCTGAGCTTGTACCGCGTGGTGGCCGGCTTCCAGCGCGGGGCGGCGGAAGGCGCTTCCTTGCTCGAGGTGGAAGGCGGAAATATGCGCCTGCCCGAGGCTATGGCGGCGCGGCTGGCGCAACCCGTGCGACTGGGGGAAACGGTAGACAGGGTGGAAAACACGGGCGGTGGAGTAGTTGTTCGTTGCGCCAGCGGTCTTGTGATCGACGCGGACGCGGCAATCCTTACCCTGCCCGTGCCGGCGCTGCGGCAGATCGAATTCAGTCCCGCCCTCCCCGCCCGCCAACGCGAAGCCCTGGACGCTGTCGTATTCAACAAGGTGACCCAGGCCTATCTGCAAGCCTCGGGCGATGACTGGGAAGCTTGTGGCATCCCTGGTTCAATCTGGTCGAACGCCGAGTTCGGCCGGCTGTTCGCGCGCCGCGAGGCGGCAACCGGCAACGCCCTCGTCACGGTTTGGATCAACGGCGATGGTTGCGATCGATATGACGCCTTGCCCGAAGCCGAGGCAGGCGAACTCATTCTGGAAGATATCTTCCGCGTCTATCCCGACGCCCGCGGCAAGCTGAATCTGCGCGGGCTGGTGCGCTGGGGCGCCGACCCATTTAGCCAGGGAAGCTGGCCGGCCTGGGCGCCTGGCCAGATAGGACGCTATTACGAGGCGCTGCGGCAGCCGGCCAATGGCGTTCATTTCGCCGGCGAGCATACGGCTTCCGAGTTTTCCGGCATGGAAGGCGCGTTCGAATCAGGCGAGCGCGCCGCCGGCGAAGTCATGGCAGCCGCGGGCAGGTGATCGACGATTCCCTGATCGAGCGGTTTAGTGCGCTACTCGGGAGCGATCTACTGAGCCGGGACCCGGAAACACGCGATTATCTTGCCCAGGACATTTTCACTCGCGGCATGCCGGCGGGTCTAGTCCTGCGCCCGGAAACCACCGACCAACTGGCGGCAGCCGTAGCGGAAGCGGCGGTCGCGGGCTGCGCGATAATCGCCCGCGGCGGCGGCATGTCCTATAGCGGCGGCTATGTTCCATCCGAAGCCGATTCGGTGCTGATCGACATGCGCGGCATGAACCGGGTGCTGGAAATCAATCGCGACGACATGTATGTCACCGTGGAAGCGGGAACAAGCTGGCGCGAACTGCGCCAGGCGCTGGCGGGCGCCGGGCTGCGGACGCCTTATTGGGGAACCCTGTCCGGAATCCATGCCACCATTGGCGGCAGCCTGTCCCAAAACAGCATTTTCTGGGGTTCGGGTCATCATGGTTCGGCGGCCGAATCGGCGCTGGGCCTGCAAGTCGTGTTGGCGGATGGAAACGTATTGCATACCGGTTCCGCCGGACAGAAAAACGCCGCCCCGTTCTTCCGTCAGCATGGTCCCGACCTGACTGGCCTGTTTTGCGGTGACTGCGGCGCGCTCGGCATCAAGGCCGCTGCAACCTTGCGACTACTGCCAGCGGTTTCGGGCCGAGCTTTCGGCGCCTTCGCCTTTGGCGATTACCCTGCCATGCTGGCGGCCATGGCCGAAATTTCGCGCCAGGACCTGGCCATGGAATGCTTCGGTTTTGATCCATTCCTCCAACGCCAGCGCATGCACCGGGAGAGTCTGGCCAGTGATGCGAAAAACCTGTTGGGTGTGATGAAGTCCGCTGATAGCGTAGGCAAGGCATTGGCCGAAGGCGCGCGCATCGCCATGACGGGACGCGGCTTCATGGATGATGTCGAATGGTCATTCAGCGTAATGATCGAGGATCGCACCGAGGAAGGCGCCGCGGAACGCCTCGGCGCGGTGCGGCGGATCGCCACCGGCCAGGGCGGCCGGGAATTGCCGGATACCGTTCCCAAGGTGCTGCGGGCGAATCCCTTCGGGCCGGTGAACAGCATCATCGGCCCCGACGGCGAACGCTGGGTTCCGGTTCATGGTATTTTTCCTCATTCCCGCGCCGCCGCGGCCATGGACGCAATCATGCAATTGTTCGCGCGGTACCAGGATACGCTGACCGAATATAATATCGGCGTTGGCCACCTGCTGACCACGGTCGCCACCAACTGCACCGTGCTTGAGCCGGTGTTTTTCTGGCCCGACGCTCTTGAGCAAGTTCATCGCCACAGCGTCGAGCCGAGCCTGCTGCACAGAATTCACGGTTTTCCGGAAAACCTCCCGGCCCGCGCGGCGGTGACTGAAATTCGCGAGGCGCTGATCCGCTTGTTCACTGAACTGGGGGCCGCGCACTTGCAACTTGGCAAGTCCTATCGATACAAGGATGGACTGCGGAGCGCCAACTGGCGCCTGGTGAAGGCTTTGAAACAACAACTCGACCCGAACCGGCGCTTGAATCCAGGAGCCCTTGGCCTGTGATCAAGCGTGCCTATGTGGACTTGGCGGAAGGCAGTCAAACCCACTTCCGTCACGCCGGCAGCGGAATTCCGCTGATCCTGTTGCATCCCTCGCCATTGTCTTCGGCCTGGATGGAACCCGTCATGCGGACGCTACCCGCGGGCATTGCCGCCATCGCGCCGGATACGCCGGGCTATGGCGCTTCGGATCCGCTGAGCGAGCCAAGCGAGGATCTTACCGGCTACGTTAAATGGCTGAAGGAATTCATGGCTGCGCTGGGACATGAGCGAGTGGGCTTGTATGGCTCGGCGACTGGCGCCCAGATCGCCATCGAATTCGCTCGCGCCTGGCCCGATTCAACGCACTTCCTCGTGCTCGATAATGCCGCTCATTTCACCGCCGAAGAACGCGAAGCAATGCTGCTACGCTACTTCCCGGATCTCTCGCCCAGGGAAGATGGCGGCCATTTGCAAGCCGCATGGGAAATGATCAGTGCGCTCCGGCAATGGTTTCCCTGGTACCAGCAGGATGAGGAGCATCGGATCGGCTCAGCCGGAGCGGTACCACCGGAAGCGCTGCAAGCGATGCTGCTCGATCAATTGCGCGCGGGCCCGGACTACGCCCGCGCCTACCGCGCCGCGCTGCGGAATGAAGATGCGTCAAGGCTGCTTGACCTATCGCTGCCGGTGCGGGTCATCCGCTGGCAGGGCGGCATTCTGCGCAAGTACTCCGACCGTTACGACGCCTTCGAATGGCCGGCGAACGTTCGCATGACACATTGCGGGCCGGCCATGGAACAGCGACTCGCCGCGATCCGCGCCGCGGTCACCGAACTGACCGAGATTCCGCGACTACGCGCGGAATGACCACCTTTTGCTACTGTCATTCCGCGCGCAGCGCAGCGCAGCGGAGTCGCAGAATCCACGCATCAAACTAGCGCAATTCGCTTTGCAACTGATTGAGTTCGATGGTAAAACCGTCGGGATCTTGCAAGGTGCTGACGATCACTTCGATTACGCCCTCGCCATCATAGGACGGATAGGACACTGGCATCGGCTCGTCTAGCACCACCACGCCTTCGACATTGCGGGCGCGCTCGAAAGTACTCGCCAGATCTTCGACATTGAACAGGAGCACCGCCGTGCCTTCCATAAACGAGGTTCCGGCGAGATCGATTCTTTCCTTTGCGGGCTTGAAGTATTGCAGCAAGCCTACGACACCGATGTAATCGTCGTTCGCCCGCAACATCAGCAGACGCAGCGCGCGTTCCGCTTCTTCCACGGTGGCGTCGCGTGGCGTCAGGATAAGATTATCGTAAATTACGACCATGCCCAGAGCGTCGCGGTAGAACTCCAGCGATCGCTCGATATCCTGGACGACCAGGGTGGTGCGGCGCAGGTCTATCGGCACGCGCTCATCGTCGGGCACGGTGTCCGCTCGCGCGGCAACGGCGGCCAGTATTAGCGTCAGCGCCGCGGCAAATTGCATTTTCATTGATCCGCTCCGTCGATAATCTTCTTCATGTAGGTCCAGGAAGTCTCGTTGGGCCGGGTATCTTCCATATCCGGCGGCGCCGCGTAATCCGGGTAATTCTCGGCGATCTCGGCCTGCATCACCGCGGAGAGCTGTCCGAAGTCTTCCAGCTTTCGGCCCATGGCGTTGAAATACATCATGCCCGCGCGATTGCCCATTTGCATCCAGGGCAGCCAGGGCGCGAGCCGCACCCAGGACACGACCGGATACGCCACCGGATCTTCGGCGTCAAGCAGTTCCGCGGTATCTCCGTTGAAATCGAAGATCTCGGTGGCGTGGTAGGTTCCCCCAACGTATTCCTGATAATCGCCCCCCAAGGGATTGGTGTAGAACAGCGGCACTTCGATGCGCATCAGCCAGTTGCCGTTGATATCCTGCAGGTCGAAAGGGATATCTTCGCCGTCGGCGGTGCGGCCGAAAATCGGCCGGCCGTTGACCGGATCGTTGGCGACATGAATCACTTCGTTGTCGGCGCCGGTCCATGGATTGGCGAAGCTGCGCAGCACTTCATTGGTCCGCGGGTCCAGGTAGAGCATGAGCTCGCGCGAGACCATTCGATAACCCGTCCCGCGCACCGGATCCTCGACGCTCACGCATTGACGGATGTTCATTCCGTCAAGATTGAACAGCAGCCGGTCGGGCTCGCCGGGTACTCTCGAATACGCGCGGCCAAACCACTGAAAGACCTGGGGCGAAGCGTCCTCCATCGAACATTGAATCTTGCGGTTGACCGCGATATTGCCCGCGGCGGTCGCCGGATCGAGTTCGGCGGCCGGCGCGGCCGCGGCGGCGAACGCCAGGGCCAGCGCGGGCAATAGTTGGGACGCCGGATGGCATAATACATGGCTCATAACTTCACTCCTGCATTGGAACGCTGCTGCGCTCTATTAATTCGACCAGTTCTCCGGCATGGCCGGAAACAAGCGCTGCCCGACGGCCGGTGAACGGACCTTCGGACACCTCATACGTCTGCCCCGGCAACGGAACCGCGGACAAATCCTGAACTTCGACGCCGATCATGCTGACGCCGGCAGGCAGCCGGCCGGCCGCGCGCGGGCGCTCGCGCAGATCATGCAATTCGTCAATCTCAAGCAGATTGCCGCCGCCAAGCTGCAATGCCGCGATCGGATGCTTTGTCTCCAGCGACAGCCTCCGCGCCCGATTGATTACCGTTATGCGCGTATCCAGCCGCAGCGCGCCGATTTTCGCGAGCGCTTCCCAAGCGCTGACGGCCTGATCGCGATCCGCGGCCAGCAGCACCGGAATGAACAGACGATCCACCGGGCAACGGGCTCGCGCGAGTTCGAAGCCGGGCACTTCGGCGCGAACCTCGGTCAAATAAACGACCTCTCCCGCCAGACCGCGCACTTGCATGGCGCGCACGTTCGGACTCACATCCAGGTCGGCCGGTTCGCCGAGTATCTCGAACGGCGACTCGCGCAAGGGCCCGAGTAAATCATCGACCCGCGATACCCCGACTTCAAGCGACTGCCAGCCGCAATGCTCGAATGCGTTCAATGGTCTGGCCGAATCGTCTTCAACGAAGCAAAGCCAAGGCTCCCCAAGATCGTTCGCAAGCCAGATCACGCGGGCGCCGGCAAGTCCCGGCGCCCGCCATTGGCGCGCCTGCCTGGCGCCGAGCCGGCCGCGGGCGCACTCGCGCTGACGCAAGTGAACACACCAGGCCGACACCGCGGCTTCCAACCGATCCGTACTGATCACGGCGTGGCATGTCGGACCCAGCGCGTGTTCGCTCATCCAGTTCCGTCCTGCAATTCGCGCCGGAAACCGGTTTCGAACGCCAACTGCCGCCTGCGATAATTTATCCGATCCCGCGCGAATCAATTTTCCGAGAAGCTATCACGCGGTATAAAGTTATGTCAATATAACAATCTGTAATTGGGAGTCGAATTATGGCAGCTTACCTGGTAGTCGAGGCGATTATCACCGATCGTGAGAAATTCGCCGCATACGCGCGGCGGGTGCCTGATCTCGTGGCCGCTTTTGGCGGCGAATATGTGGTGCTCGGCGGCGCGGCGGAGGCGCTCGAAGGCGACTGGGGCGACGCGCGGCTGGTCGTGCATCGCTGGCCGGATATGGCTACTGCCCGGCGTTTCTGGAATTCTCCAGAATACGCAGAGATCAAGAAGTTGCGAGAAAACGCGGGCGAATTCCGCGTGATGCTGCTCGAAGGGCGCCTTAAAGAGGAATTGGATTGAACCGGGAAGCGAACGACAAGGCGCCAGCGCCTTACGCGGCGCTGGCGCTGCAAATGCGCTGCCATGCGGTGAACGATTGCCGCACGGTGGATCAGGCCCGGGCGCGAATCAGGGCGAGCATCGAACGCTGCGACGGCCTGATCCGCGGCAGCCGGCTGTTCATCAAGACCTACAGCGGCGACGACACTCGCCTGGTGGTGCTGCCGGAATATTTCCTGACTGGTTATCCTCGTGGCGAAGCCGCCGCCGAGTGGCGCGAGCGGGCCTGTCTGCGCCCGGATGGGCCGGAATATGAACTGCTCGGCGAGGCCGCCCGCGGCAACGGCCTTTACCTTTCCGGCAATGCCTACGAAACCGACGGGAATTTTCCGGAGTTGTACTTCCAATGCAGTTTCGTCATTGATCCCTCGGGCGAGGTGATCTTGCGCTATCGCCGACAGATTTCAATGTTCGCGCCGACGCCGCGCGACGTGCTGGACCGCTATCTGGAAATTCATGGTGAAGACTCACTTTACCCGGTGGCGGAGACTGCAATCGGTCGGCTTGCCTGTGTCGCCTCGGAGGAAATCCTGTACCCGGAAATCAGTCAGCAATTGGCCTTGCGCGGCGCCGAAGTGATCTGTCATTCCTCCAGTGAACAGGGCAGTCCCCTACTCACGCCGAAGAACGTCGCCAAACGCGCGCGCGCCTTCGAGAATCAGGTTTATGTCGTATCCGCCAACAGCGCCGGCATCGCCGGGCCGGGATTCCCCGAGGATTCGACCGATGGCCATTCCCAGGTAGTGGATTTCCGGGGCAAGTTGCTGGCGGAAGCCGCCTATGGCGAATCCATGTGCGGCTTCGCCGAACTCGACATCGCGGCCCTGCGACGCGAGCGCGGTAAAACCGCGATGCTCAATCTGCCGGCGCGGCGCCGCATTCTTGACCGTGGCGGCGCATGAGTTTTTTGCCGCCCTATTCGACTTCCAGGTCCATCTCGTAGCGGAAATGCTCCGGGTTGTAGAGCACTCGCAGATAATCGTGCATACGTTCCCCGTCGGCGCTTTTGTTGTAGGAACGCCGGGTGAGGCTCAGCAACGGGCTGCCCGCGGCCACGGCCAGCGCTTTCGCGACCTCGGAATCGGCGGCTTCGGCGCTCAGGGTCTGCTTCACATGCGTCACTTCCAGACCCTTCTGACGGAAGAACGACAGCCGCGGCGTAGTCTCGAAAATCGCCGGATTCGAGGGCATCTCGACGCCGGCGGTCCAACTCGTGTAGTAGCCGAAATCGAGCTTGTCGCGCCGGCGCACGCGGACCAGATGCAGCGCCTTCTCGCTTGCGGCGAGGCCAAGTTCATCGCGAATCGCCCGCGGCGGCTCCTGCCAGCTACAGCGGATCACCCGCGCGCGGCTGTTGCGCGCCATGGTCTCGATTTCCTGCAACATGCCCACCAGCGGCGCTTTCACCGGCCGCGGCGAGTATTTGTAAATGATGTGAGTTCCCTTGCCCCGGCCGCGAGCGAGCAACCCTTCGGCGGCGAGATCGTCCATCGCCCGCTTGGCGGTGATCCGGGAAACCTTGAACATCGACGCCATCACTTCTTCGGTGGGCATGCGGCCGCGGAACGGCAGCGTTCCGTCGAGTATCAGCGTTTTCAACAAGGTGTAAAGCTGATAATACAGTGGAGTTGGCGAAGACTTGTCGAGTTCCTTGAACCGGGACTCGTCACTCAAGGTATCGAATGCGTTCACGGCAGGTCCTTTTGTTATAAATAGATATAATAATATATCAAAGTTGGATTAAGGCAAGACAAAGGTTTGCCGCGAGTTTGCAACTGACGCCTAATGATAATACATTAGGTCATATTCTTCGTTTTCCCGAGTATTCCCATGACCAGCACGCGCAACGGCAGGATATACCCCTGGTTCATCGCGGTCTTTGCCGGCGTCGTGCTGATGGTGAGCAATGGTCAGACCATCTCTGGCCTGACAGTCTACGACGTCGAGTTCATCAACGAATTCGGCTGGTCCCTGGGCGAAATCAAGTTCCGCGACATGATTACCTTGCTGCTCGCCGGACTGGCCGCGCCCTTCATCGGCATATTGATCGACCGTTTTGGCGTGCGCCGTTGCATGCTCGCCGGCTGGGTGTTGCTGATACTTGGCAATATCGCCTATAGCCAACTGGAAAGTCTGACTGGCCTGTACCTCGTGCACGCGCTGTTCGCGCTGGTGCTGGTGGTATGCGGCCTCAATGCCGCGGTCATCCTGGTTTCCAAATGGTTCGTCCGCTATCGCGGCACTGCCATCGGCATCGCGCTGATGGGCACGAGCATGGGCGGCATTGTATTTCCCCAATACGGCACCGCGATGGTCGAGGCCTTTGGCTGGCGCAGCGCCTTTGCCTGGGGCAGCCTGTTTCCCGCGCTGATGCTCGTCGCGACCTGGCTGCTGGTGAAGGACAAACCCGATGTCGCGGAGCAGCCCGGCGCGATCGCTGCCGCGAGCGGGCCGGAATCCGGCGTTGCCTTTGCCGATGCCTTGCGCAGCCGGTCATTCTGGGCGCTGGCGATTATCGCCATGACCACTTTCTATACCGTGCTTGGCACCTCGGCGCATATCTTCGTTTACATGACCGATGCCGACTTCAGCCCCCAGGTTGCCACGAATGCCATCACCCTGTTCTTTTTCAGCGCCCTGGTAGGGAAATTCATCTTCGGTCTGGCGGCCGATTATTTCGACAAACGCAAGGTGTTCTATGGCAACATTCTGGTCATGCTGGTCGGTTCGCTGATCCTGATCCGGATGGACATAGCACTGATCTGGATCGCGGTTACCGCCTTCGGCCTCGGCTGGGGCGGGGTCTACACCATGCTCCAGCTTACCGTCATGAACATTTTCGGCACCCGCGACGCCGGCAAGATCCTGGGCACTATCACTGTGCTCGACGCCAGCGGCGGCGGCCTCGGCATCTGGCTCACGGGAGTGATCTACGACACCACCGGCAGCTATGAATTGCCTTTTCTGATTTTTGCTGCATTGATCGTGGTGGCGCTGGCCGCGCTGACGCTGATCAGACACCCGGTATCCGGGACCGTCGCCGGGGCCACGATCTGACAAGGGAGACAAAATATGGTCATCACCGAACTCGCTGTGCTGCGCTGGCTGCACATTATTGCAATGGTTTACTGGCTCGGCGGCGAATGGGGCGTGTTCCAGACTTCACGGCATGTGGTCAACCGCCAATTGTCCATGGAAGAACGGCGGCGGCACATGGAAACCGCGTATCGAATAGATATCCTCGCCCGCAGCGGCATTATTCTGCTGCTGCCGCTGGGTCTGCACATGGGCAACATCTGGGGCCTGCAACCTTATGGCGGCGCGTGGCTGTGGCTGATGTGGATCCTGTTCGCCGGCTGGCTTGCGCTTTGCTGGGCCGCCTTCATCTATCGCGAATCCGATCGCGGCATTCGGCTTACAATCTGGGACGAACGCATCCGCTATGTCGTTATCCCGGCGTTGCTGATCACCGCTATCCTGTCGCTGCTCGGCTATGGCCCGTTCAATGCCGGGACCATGCAGAAGTGGTTTGCCTGGAAGGTGCTGATCTATGGCCTGTTGCTGATCATTGGCTTGCAATTGCGTTACATCATGCGCGAATGGACGGGATTATTCCGGGTGCTGGCGGCAGGCCCCAATCTCGAGGCGGAAAGTACGCTGGAAAAGTCGCTGCGCTTCGGCAAGCGTCTGGCCTATTTGTACTGGATCGGCATCGCCACGGTGGCGTTCTTCGGCGCGACCAAGTTCGTATAGCAGGCCTGAGGCCCGGTCGGCGCAGCCGTCAAAGCGCGGCTTTTCGGCGGCTGAACGACCTATCAAGAGTGGGAGCAAGCGTTTGCCAAGCGCGGCTTCGCGCGCGGATCGAACGTCACCGGGCCAAGTCCGGTGACTGGATTGGCAAGACCGGAGGTTGGCGAAACCTCGACCGCCGCGCCAGGGACGGCATGGTCAATCCAATGAAAGTTCCGATCTATCGGAATTGACGCAGGCCGCCAGAATCTCTCCCGGCGCCGCGGCCCAAACGCCGGACCGCGAAGTAATGTAATCGAGCGCCTGTTCAAGCCGGCCGATGCGATGCGGCTGACCCAGCAGCCAGGGATGCAGATTCAGCGCGAGTATGCGGCCGCCTCCGGTTGCTGCTTCCTTGAGCAGGAAATCACAGGCGTCGCAAACCTGGGTCGCCCAGGATTCTTCCGAATGCAAGTTCTGCATGAGGATGAAACGGTCCTCAAGTTCATTCGACAACGGCATCGCCCACAAATCGCCCGCCCGGGTATGAAAGCGATACGGCATATCGTCGTTGACCCAGTCGGCAAACCATTGCACGCCCTGCTCCGCCAACAGATCCGGCGTTATGGGACTTTCGTTGCGCGCCGGACTGAGCCAGCCCGTTACAGCCTGACCCGTCGCCGCGCGCAAGCTGTCGAGGGTTCGCCCGATCAGGTCCGATTCTTCCCCGGCAGCGAGGCCGCCGTGGTGCAAGCAATCCATGTGCCAGCCGTGAGCGACGATTTCATCACCGCGCTCACGCAGCGTCGAGATCAGGCCGGGGGTCCGTTCGACCATGGCGCCATTGACAGCGAAGCTCGGCTTGACCTTGTAGCGATCGAAAGCGTCGAGCAGGCGAAAGATGCCGACCCGGTTACCGTAATCGCGCAAACTGAAATGACGCAGGTCCGGATAGGGCATGGTCATGCCGCTAGGCGCCGCAAAAGGCGCTCCGCGCTGGTTCAGCGGAAAAAACTGTACACAGACATTGATCCACAATGCCAGCCGCGCGCCGCCGGGCCAGCTTACCTTTTCGCGTTGGTGCAACCGCGACCATTGATAACGGTCATGGTCCATGCCGCGGCCGCGATGCCGGTATTGCAGAAATTCCGGATCAAGCGCCATCCGCGTGTTCCCGTTTGCGGCGGATATCTTCCACCGCGGTATCGTAGTAATGACCCAGGAAATATTCGGCGATCTCCCTTCCGGTGGTAACCCAGACTTGCGCGTGCCCGGTGATGTAATCGAGCGCCTTTTCCAGGGCGTACAGGCGGTGCGGGCAACTCACCTGGTAGTTGTGCGTCGGGATGCACATTACCGTGCCGCTGGCTTCGCCTTCCATGTAGAGGCGGTCGAAATTGTCCCGCAGCGCCTGGCCGTATCGGCGCGGCTCGATGCGGTTGACGACATAGGCAATGGTGTCGTTCATCTCCAGCGAATACGGAATCGAGACGAATCGCTGGCCGCCGCGCACAGTCACGGGGGTTGGCTGATCGTCGTGAAACAGGTCGCAGGTATAGATGCCGCCTGCTTCCGCGAACAGATCCAGGGTTCGTTCGGAATGCGACAGCGCGGGCGCCAGATAACCGGCCGGCCGCTGGCCGGTATGTGTTTCGATAGTGTCCATCGAGTCGAGGATCATCTCGCGTTCCTGCGCCTCGGACATGCCATAGGTGTAACGGGTGTTGTAGATGCCGTGGCTGAAAAATTCCCAATTTCGCTCCATGCAGGATTCGATGATTTCCGGATGGTGCTGGCATAGCGCCGCCGACAGCGACACCGAACCGCGGATGCCAAAGCGTTCGAGCAGACGCATCTGCCGCTCGTGACCGACGCGATTGCCATAGTCGCGGATCGAATACCCGCCAACGTCGGGAAAGGGTCGCGGCCAGGGCTTGCGTTGCGGATTTGCCGGCGGGTCGAATTCGTAGAACTCGATATTCGGCGCCACCCAGAAAGCGAGTCTGGCGCCGCCCGGCCAAACGATTCGCGGCCGGTCGCGATACGGCCAGTAATCGTACAGATGCAGGTCGGCTTTCATGAGTCCGGCGCTTGTACCGTTCAGTCCGCCGTCGACAATCCGCCGAGCCAGGAGAAGACTTCGGCAACCGGGATTACGTCGGCATACTTGAGCGCGAGATCCATCAGATTGGCGAAATGCACGCTTTCGTGCTTGTCCGCGACGCATTCTTCGGGAACGATGGTGCGATAGCCTCGTGATAGCGATTCCACGGCGGTGGCGCGAATACAACCGGAGGTGGAGCCGCCGGTGAGCACGACGGTATCGACTTTGTGCCAGACGCATAGCGATTGCAACTGGGTTTCAAAAAACGCCGACGGCATTTTCTTGCAATAGATCACGTCACGTTCATGATCGATCTCAAGCCGATCGTCGAATTCGGCGCGCTCCGAGCCGTGCTTGATGTTCTGCAGGGAATCGGGAGTGTCGCCGCGGGTCCCCCAGATGCCGCAATCCTCGCCTGACTGCATATAAGCTACATAGGTCCATACCACCGGCCAGCCGGCGCGGCGAAATTCCGCGCTCAGACGATTGACGTATTCCTTTTGCCTGGGGTCGGTTTCATATCCCGTGGCGAACAGATCGGGCCGGGTATAGGCCTTTTGCAGATCTATATTGACCAGGATCGCCTTCTCGCCGAAGCCGAAGCGTGGTCGCGGGTTCGCCTTGATCTCCAGATAGAGTACCTTGGCGGTCTGGTCAGTCGATTCCATGGCGCCTCCCGGTCGGAGCCGTGCAATTGTTGGCGAAATTACAGGTTTGCCCTAAAGGTATAACATTATTACAATAATGTCTGGTTGAGGCAATCCATCGACGTTCGGAGCAACCGGCATCGTCGCCCAATATACGCGGAGTTGCAATCCAGTGAGCCCGACCCAGGCATGAGCAAGCGACATAAATCGATCCGCGGTTATATCCGCTATACCAGTGCGCAGCCTGAGCGGCGCGGCGCGGAACGCGGCCGCGAGTGGTTCCTCATCAACCAGCAGACCGATGGCGTCGACGTATTGCTCGCGCATTGCGAAATCGACGACGAGCCCGATGTAGTTCGGGATGTGATACTTTCCATGCGCCACGAAGACAGCAGCCCGATCGATTGCAGCCTGCGCCTCAGCGTCGGCGGCAGCTTCGAAGGCAGCGGCTGGATCCGCTTCGAAGACGATCAGGCGATCTGCGAGGCCATCCATCGCGACCACGGCCCGATCACGCAGAAATACAATACCACCGGGCGGGTACCCTGGCTGCAGGCTCATCCCATAGCGGGCGACGCATTGCTGATGCGAACCTACGATCTGGCCAGGGGGCCCGGCAAGCAGTTCATTCCCGAACTGTTTCTGACTTCTCCCGACCATCGCGGCGCCACCGGCCCGGAATTGTTCAAAATGGGCCTGTCGCTCGTTTTCGTCGGCGAAGAAGAACTGGAAGTCGAAGCCGGGCGCTTCGCGGCGTGGCATTTCCAGGTGACCGATACCGCGGGCGGGTTGCCGCAAGAGCACCCGCCCTATGACCTCTGGTGCACGGCCGACGAAAACTACATCTTTCTCCAGGCCATCGCCGGCGGCTACATGCAGAATCGCTACGAGCTCATTGAACTGGAAATAGGGAGTTAAAGGAAATGCCGGGCACGCTGGACGGAATACGCATTCTCGATCTCACGCATATGCTGTCAGGGCCTTACGCGAGCATGATCCTGGCTGATCTCGGCGCGGAAACGATAAAGGTGGAACCCCCGGCCGGCGAGGGCACGCGCAAATTGCTCGCCAACGATCCCCGTTACTCGCTGGACGGCATGGGCGCCTATTTCATCACCCTGAACCGGAACAAGAAAAGCATCGCCATCGATCTCAAGAACGAACGCGGACTTGCGCTTTTTTACCGGCTCGTCAAAGTGGCCGATGTCGTCATCAGCAATTTCGCCGCCGGCGTCCCGGAACGGCTGCGCATCGACTACGCCAGTCTGGCCCGGATCAATCCGCGCATCATCGCCTGCACCGTTACCGGCTTCGGCGCCAGCGGCCCCGGCCGCAAGCGGCCCGCTTTCGACCAGGTCGCCCAGGCCACCGGCGGCGGCATGTCGATCACTGGCCCTGATCCGGAACATCCCGTGCGCGCGGGCATTCCCATCGGCGACCTCGGCGGCGGCATGTTCGGAGTAATGGGGGTGCTCGCGGCCCTGTGCGAACGCGACCGCAGCGGCCGCGGGCAGGAAGTGGATATATCGATGCTCGATTGCCAGGTGTCGATGCTGAATTACATGGCGACCATGTATTTCCTGTCTGGAGAGAACCCTCACCCCATCGGCAATTCCCATTTCGTGCATGTGCCTTATGACACCTTTACCTGCGCCGACGGCTTCATCGTGATCGCCGTCATCACCGACAACTTTTGGCAAAACCTCAAGCAGGTGCTTGACTGCCCGGAACTCGACAAGCCCGAATACGACACCCAGCCCGGCCGCTGGCGCGACCGTGAGCACATCGTCCGCCGGGTCAACGAAGCGCTCTCCGGCGATAGCTGCGCCAACTGGCTGCGGCGGCTCGAGCAGAAACGCATTCCCTGCGCGCCGGTCAACAATTTCGAGCAGGCCCTGTCCGACCCGCAAGTGCTGCATCGGAACATGGTGGTGAATCTCCTACATCCGGACGGCGGCAGCACTCGCGGGCCTGGCAATCCGATCAAGCTGTCGCGCACCGGAACCGAAGAATATGGCGCCGCGCCGCGACTCGGACAGCATACCGATGAAGTGCTCGACGAATTCCTGCACATCGACGCGGGAGAAGCCGCGCGCCTGCGCGCCGAAGGAGTGATCGGCTGATGGCTGACCGCGTCACGATCAATGAAGTCGGTCCGCGCGACGGACTGCAAAGCCAGAGCCGCATGCTGTCGGTGTCCCAGCGGCTGCAACTGGTGCGGGCGCTCGCGGCCGCGGGCATTTCTCGCATCGAGGCCGGCAGTTTCGTATCGCCGAAGGCCGTGCCGGCCATGGCGGACACGGACAAGTTGCTGCAATCCCTGGACCGGCGGGGAACAGCAAGTTACAGCTTCCTCATTCCCAACATGAAAGGCTATGAACTCGCCCGGAACGCCGGCGCGGAATCAGTCACCATGGTCATCTACGCCAGCGAAATCATGGCGCGAAAGAATGCCCGCATGGGCATGGCCGATGCCGAGCGCGCGGCCTGGAAAATCATCGATCTCGCCCGCGCCGACGGCATCGAAGTCATCGTCATCGTCGCCGTGGCCTTCGGTTGCCCGTTCGAGGGAGTCGTGAATCCCGGAACCGTGCATGACATCGCCACCCGTTTCGTCGCCGCGGGCATACACCGTCTGGTGCTTGCCGATACCATCGGCGCGGCGCATCCGGCCCAGGTCAGCGCCTTGCTCACGCCGCTCGCCCGGCATCACGGGCCCGGCGCGTTCGGCTGCCATTTCCACGACACCCGAGCGATGGCGCTGGCCAATGTCTACGCCGCGCTGACAGCCGGCGTGCGCTGGTTCGACAGTTCCATCGGCGGCCTGGGCGGTTGTCCCTTCGCCCCCGGCGCCAGCGGCAATGTCGCGACCGAAGATGTGGTTGTTATGCTGCGGCAAATGGGATTGGAAACCGGCATCGACGCCGCCGGCTTGCTGGCGGCTTCGGACCTGGCAACGAAATTGACCGGCACAGCCCCCGGCGGACGCGTCCGGGAATGGCTGCGAGGGCAATTGACCAAATCAGAATCACGCAAGCTCTGAATTGCCGGAGCTTGCGTGCGGCGCATGGATGCGCCGCCGGACCGGATGGCGCGGGCCATCGAATCCGGGAACAATACCAGGCTCGTTTTGAGTCAATGAACGATTCCAGAGATAGAATTGTTCAGCAAGAACTAATTAGTTTTCACGACTACGGAGGATCTAGAATGAGTTATCGACTCGGCGTGGATGTGGGGGGAACCTTCACCGATCTCCTGCTGGTAAACGAGGAGACCGGTGAAACCCACACCGCGAAAGTGCCTTCCACTCCGGAGGATTCGTCCATCGGCGTGCTTAACGGCATCAACAAGATCTGCTCGGAATCCGCCATCGACCCGCGGCGGACCCGCTGGGTAATGCATGGCACCACGGTCGCCACCAATGCGGTGCTGACCGGCCGCGGCGCCCGCGTCGGCCTGGTCACGACTGACGGCTTCGAGGACACCTTGCATGTGGCGAGGTCGTTTTGTCCGGGTGGACTTGGCGGCTGGGTCACCTATATCAAGAAGCCCTTACTGGCGCCGCTCGAATTGACCATCGGCGCCAGTGAACGCGTCGACGCCAATGGCGAAGTCGTCACGCCGCTCGATGAAGAGCGTTTGCGCGAGTCGCTGCGAAAGCTCGCCGCCAGGGGCGGCATCGAGGCATTGACGATCTGTTTCGTCAATGCCTATGTCAACGGCGAACACGAGCGGCGCGCGCGGGAGATTGCCCGCGAGGCATTCGCCGACACGCCGATTTCGATTTCCAGCGAAGTCGTGCCGGAAATGCAGGAATACGAGCGTACCGAAACCACCGTGGTCAATTCCTATGTGAAGCCGGAAGTCGCCCGTTACGTGGAGAATCTGCAGCACTCCTTGCGCGATCTGATGGGAGACGAGGTGCAATTGTCGATTCTGCGCTCCGACGGCGGTCTGGCTTCGGCCCGGGCCTCGGCAGAATCCCCGGTCAATATGCTCATGTCCGGGCCGGCCGGGGGCGTATCCGGCGCGATCTTCTTTTGCCGGCGAGCCGGTTTCAACAATATTCTGAGCTTCGACATGGGCGGCACTTCAACCGATGTCGCCCTGATTCAGAACGCCCGCGCCCGGGTGCGGCGCGAAACCATCGTCGGCGACGTGCGCGTCCGGGCGCCTTCGGTGGACGTGCGCACGGTCGGCGCCGGCGGCGGTTCGATCACCTTCGTGCCGGAATTGACCAAGGCGCTGCGAGTGGGGCCCGAATCGGCCGGCGCGGTGCCCGGCCCGGCCTGCTACATGAAGGGCGGCGAAGAACCCACGGTTTGCGACGCCAATGTGGTGCTCGGCTATTTGCCTTCCGATGTACAACTTGGCGGCGATATGAAAATCAATCGCGACGCTTCCGTCACCGCCGTACAAAAAACCGCGGACGCCATGGGCATTGATCTGATGTCAGCCGCGGAAGGCATCATCAAGATCGTCAATGAATCGATGTTCGGCGCCTTGCGTCTGGTCTCGGTGGAACAGGGCTACGATCCCAGGGACTTCGCCCTGGTCGGCTTCGGCGGCGCCGGACCGCTGCACGCCAATGCCCTCGGCATCCTGACGCAGGCCTGGCCGGTGATCATCCCGCCGGGACCCGGCGTACTATGCGCCTATGGCGACGCCACCACCCAGATCCAGGACGAGGCGGCGCGCACCTATCTGACCATGGCCGCCGATCTTACCGACGAACAGTTGCTGTCCGACCTGCACGAATTGCGCGAACGGGCGGCCGAATCGCTGATCGCCGACGGCATTCCCGAAAGCGATCACGAGGTGAACTTCCAGGCCGATCTGCGCTATGCCGGCCAGGCGTTCCAGATCACCGTGGATTTCGACGAGGCGCAATTGCGGCGCGACGGCCTGAACCTGCTGGTGGACCAGTTCGACAGCGAACACGAACAATTGTTCACCTTCAAGCTCGGCGAAGGCCACGAAATTCTCATGATCCGGGCCGTGGTCAAGGCCAGGGCCGCGCCGATCGCCGATTTCCTCGTCGGCGAGAAAGGCACGACGCTGGAGGACTGTGTGATCCACGACAGCCGTTACTACTACGACGGTGAATGGCACGACGTGAATATCTACGACCGTGGCAAATTGCACGAAGGTCTGCTGATTCCGGGTCCCGCCATCGTCATCGAAATGGATTCGACGACGGTGGTGCTGCCCGATCACGAAGCTCGGGTTGACGCCATCGGCAACCTGCTCATAAACCCACGGACATAGGAGCGAGCCATCATGCCTGCGAAAATTATCCAGACCAATAACACTCCCCTGCAAAAGATCGAAGTGGACGGCGTCACCGTCGACCTGATCGAAAACGCCTTGAAGAACGCCCGCGTGGAGATGGACGCGGTGTTGTTCCGCACGGCCATGTCTCCCGGCATTCGCGAACAGGGCGACTGCTTTCCGATGATCGCCAATGTCGAAGGCAAGATGGTGGTCGGGCAGTTCGGCTCTTTCATCGGCCCATTCCTCCAGGCCTATGACGCCGAAATCGAAGAGGGCGACATTATCCTCACCAACGATCCGTACATGTGCAACGCCGCGGTATCGCACCTGCCGGACTGGGTCGTGCTGGTGCCGGTTTTCAAGGACGGCCGCCATATCGCGTGGTCGGCCATGTTCGGCCACATGACCGACAATGGCGGCATGGTGCCGGGCTCGATTCCCATCGAGGCGACCACGATTTACCAGGAAGGCATTCGCATCCCGCCGATCAAGCTCTATCGCAAGGGCGAATTGCAGAGCGACATGCTTGAATTGATCTTGCACAATGTACGCACCAAGGAATGGAATCGCTTCGATCTCAATGCCCTGGTCGCGGCCTGCAATACCGCCGCCCGCCGCTGCGTCGATCTGGCCGAAAGGTTCGGCGACGACGTGCTGTTTTCGACCATGGAGATCATGCTGCAACGCAATCACGCCGCGATGAAGTTCATCATCGAAGCCTTCATTCCCGAGGAACCCCGGGAGTTCGAGGACTATATCTGCGACGACGGCATGGGCATGGGACCATACCGCATCAAGTGCCGGATGTGGCGCGAGGGCTCGGTGGCGATCTTCGACTTCGACGGTACCGACCCTCAAGCCCAGAGTTCGGTGAATTTCTTCCTCAACGAAGACATGTTCAAGATGTTTTTCGGTTCCTTCACCATCAACGTGGTCGATCCCCAGATCGTGTTCAACGACGGTTTCTACGATCTGGTCGATGTGCGCATTCCCGAAGGCACCTTGCTGAAACCGCGTTTCCCGGCGGCGCTGTCGGGCCGCACCCACGCCCTGGGCAGAATATTCGACGTGCTCGGCGCCCTGCTCGGCATGGGCGCGCCGGAACAGATGCTCAACGCGGCCGGCTTCTCCGATTCGCCGCATCTGTTCTATTCGGGTTACGACGACAAGGGCGAATGGTTTCAGCTTTTCCAGATCGGATTCGGCGGCATTCCCGGCCGGCCCATCGGCGACGGTCCCGACGGCCACTCGCTTTGGCCGGGTTTCACCAATGTGCCTAACGAGTTCATCGAATCGTATTTTCCATTGCGCATCGAACGCTACGAGACAATTCCCGACTCCGGCGGCGCCGGCCTGCATCGCGGCGGCAACGGACTCAGCATCGCCTACCGCTTTCTCTGTGACGGTCATATCGGCATTCACGACGAACGCTGGCTGACGTATCCCTATGGCGTGCTCGGCGGCGAAACCGGCATGCGTTCGAGCAAACGCCTCGTGCGCGTGGACGGCAGCGAGCAATGGCTGCCGGCCAAGGTGGAAGGCGTCAAGGTGTGCAAGGGCGACTTGCTCTATTTCAATACCTGGGGCGGTGGCGGCTGGGGCGATCCGCTAACGCGCGATCCGCAACTCGTTCGGACCGATGTGGATCGGCGCCTGATGACCAGCGAGGGGGCTCGCCGCTACGGCGTAGTGATTGACGATGCAGGTCAGGTCGATGCGGCGGCGACCGAGGCGCTGCGCGCCGAAATGGCCGCGGCGCGCCCCGCGGACTTGCCGCTGTTCAACCTCGGACCGGGTATCGAGGCAATACGCGCACGTTGTGAAAGCGAAACGCATCTGCCGGCGCCGGTGGCGCCGACCTTTACGGGAGTGGCCGCGCGAAGCTCGGCCGCATAGCCAGGGATGGCGGGAAGTCCGCGCCGCCAGGGCCGGTAGCGCGGATTTCAGGGCAAGGCAACAAGCACCTTGCCGAAATTTTCGCCGCGCATCAGCCGGCAGAACGCCTCCGGCGCGCGTTCCAGACCGTGGCTGACATCTTCGTGCTGGTGAATTTTGCCCGCGCGCAGCAAGGGCAGGCACTCGCGAATGTATTCCTCGCGCCGCGTTTCGAAGTCATATACCACGAGGCCGCTGACGATGGCCCGTTTGGCGATCAGCAGGCCGGGGGCCGGACCGGGGTCGCGCTCGGCACGATTGTATTCGGCCATGAGGCCGCAAAGCACGATACAGCCATAATTGGCCAGATGCGTGCAAGCGACATGCAGCAGCTTGCCCCCGACCAGATCGAAATAGACATCGACGCCATCGGGACAAAGCTGCCCCAGCCGCGCGTCGATGTCTTCGGCGCGCCGATCGATGCAGTCGGCTACGCCGAGCGACTCCCGCGCGAATCGGCATTTTTCTTCCGATCCGGCGATGCCGATCACTTCCGCGCCGCGTAGCGCGCAGAATTGGGCCGCCGCCGAGCCGACGGCGCCGGTAACGGCGGGTATCAGCACCCGGTCGCCGGCCTCGACGCCGGCCTGCCAGATCATGCCGGCGTAAGCGGTCAGCCCGGTCATGCCAAGTATCGACAAGGCATGGGACGGCGAGTCGATATCCTCGTCAAGCAAATGCGCCTCGCCGGCCGCATGGACCGAATATTCCTGCCAGCCGCCCATGCAACGCACCAGCCGCCCCGGCGGCAATTCCCGCGCATCCGAGTCGATAATCTCGCTGACGGTTTCGCCGCCCATGACGCCGCCCGGCGTCACCGTGCCTGAAGGATGCCGACCGGCGATCTGGCTGCGCATGTAAGGGTCAAGCGACAGATAGCGGGTTCGGCAGAGCACGCCGCTGGCTGGCGTTACCGGCCGCGGCGCTTCGCGCAATTCGAAGTGGCCTGGGGTGGGAACCCCTTCAGGTTTTTCGGCGAGAATGACTTGTCGATTCATCGGCATCATGTGGCGATTCCGCGGCTGCGTTGGCGCATTCCGTGATCTTGCGCAGGCCTTCCCTGGCGCGGCTTTGCCGGCTTCGACGACTCCCGGTCTGGCCAGTCCAGCCAGCCGCCAGGCCCAGCCAGGCGCGGTTCGGATCGTGCGCGAAGCCGACGCCTGGCAAACGCTCGCCTGCACTCCCGGCGAGCCGTTCCGCCCTCATAGCGTTGCTTTTGGTCTACCGCGCCGACCGGAGCTAATCCGCGGTCATCCCCACTTGCAACCAACCCAGGTTGATGCCGATCCTTTCCGCGCCGGGATTGGCCCAGGAATAGGCCACGGTCTCGCCGGTTTCCGAATCGAGGATGCCGAGCTTGAGCACCGCGACCCGGGTGTTCTGATAGGTCAGCCTGGCCAGTTCAACGCTGTAACCCGTGGCATCGCCCTCGATCGTGACCAATGGCGCGATTTGCCCTTCGTTGTGCAAGCGCAAATCCGGCGCCAGCAGCATCTCATCGAGGTCGTCGGCGTCGGGATCGAAGTTGCCGCGCCGCACGGCGCCCCAGCCGCTGAATTGCCGCACCTTGCGATTGCGATGGGGCTCTTCCCGGCCGAACAGCATGTTGCCGTCTTCGTCGAAGGCCTTGTCGCCGATCCAGATTTCGTCGGCTGTAAGTCGCAAGCTGTCGGTGATGTAGACGTTCTGTTCCATTGCCTCGGAATAATAGAAGCAGGCCTTGTCGTCCATTTCGCCGGCATAATGATCGCCCGCGAAACGCCAGTAAACATTGCAGCCGGACACATTGCGCAAATCTTCCGGTCGCAGATCCGCCAGCAGAGCCGGCTCACGGTCGGCGTTGCGATACTTTTCCTCGTCGTTGAAACTGTGAATCGCGAGTTCGATGGCGCCGCGATCCTCGTTCACGCTGAAGTTGTAGAGTCGCTGCCGGTAGACATCTTCGTAATCGCGGCCCAGATATTGCTTGATGAAGAAAGTATGCTCACCGATAGCAGGGGCGGCCGCGGCAATGAAAATGTGATGGATATGTTCGTGCCGGTTCTCGGGAGCGACGCCGTCTTCGCTTTGCTGCCAGACCTGTTCGTTGTTGTCGTATTCGCCGGCGAACCAGCTCAGGAAATGCTCCAGATCCTGGCCTTGAACGCTCATTGGCAGGGCAAGCAGCGCGGCGAACAGCGCGCGGCGTCCCGCCGCCGCGGACCGGCCGGGGAAAAAATCAGTGTTCGAGATCATGCGCGTTGTCGACATGCCGGTGTACTCCGTGCCAATGGTCGTGAAAATGTCCTTCCCTTGCATGATCCTTTGCCTCTTCCTTATCCGCGTCCGCGCCGCGGCGCTTCATGGTCCGCTCGAAATCTTCCGGCCCATGGGGATGGTTGTGATGGTGGCTAACCATCCAGCGATATAGCAGCGGGTCGCGCTGATACAGCCTGGCCGCCGAGCGCTCCGCGTTCTCCTTCGGCGTGGTCCAGGGATTGTAATGAAAATGATTGAACAGCTTCGAATCGACCCGGCCGAGGGCTATGCAGCCGAACTGGGAAGCGAAGGCGCCGTGATTTATATAGGCCGGACGCCAGAAATATCCGCCGGTGGGCAGATTACCGAACTGCATCATCCACGAAGTCCCCCACAGGTGATACGACTCCTCGGCGCAGTCGTGATAGGAAATATTGTCCTGGAAGAACGCCGGCGACATGCAATAGAGAAAGGTCATCGCATAGGAAATCGGATTGAAATTAAGCAGCTTGATCATGCAGCCCGACGCGACCGCCGGGCTGACGAGATTGCCGGGCGCCCAGGGCATGTCCATGTAAGAGTCGACGTCATGATAGAGATTAATCTGGGCCAGCGGATGATGCTCGGTCGCCTCCTCGTGGCTCGGGGCCGAAGTGTTGTACATCATCAACAGCAGGCAGCCGCCGGTAGTGGCGATTTCCGGCATCGCGTAGCCCGGCGGGATGTAGAAATAGTGCCCTTTCCGGCATTGCCGGTCACCGACGCGCAATTCGCCTTCGATGATCATCAGTTCGCGCTCGGCCCAGGAAAAGCCCGGCGGCTGGCGATACCCGGAGTCGAGTTGCACGGTCATGCTGCAAGCGCCGGAATCGGTATCGAGGCTGAGCATCTTGTAACGCATGCCGGGCGAGAATCCAGGCAAAGTCATGTTTTTGAAGTGAACGTCCCGATCGCAGAACGGTTCAATATGCGGTCGCGCCATGTCTTGTCTCCTGTTCGCGGGCCGATGCGCGGCTAATCGCCATCGACCCCATGTTTCCACACCACCTGGTCCTTTCTGCCCTCGGGCTGAACGGGCAAATCCGCCGCGGCGATTCGAACCTTGTTATCGCCGTCGGCATTGAAACCGAGGGCAGTGATGCGGTCGAAAAATTCCTGGTACCACTTGCGGCGCCGGGGTTCGAGGGCTTCCATTTCCCGCGCGATGGCGGCGAAGCGATCCTCCTGCTCGGCGATTTCCTGTTCCAGCCAGGCTTGTTCTTCCGGACTGATTTCGTGTTCGATAGATTTGGTCTTGAATGGCATATCCGTTTCTCCGAATATTTCAGGCTGGCGCCGCCGTAGTTCCGGCCGCCAGCATCGCGTCGATCTCGGTTCTCTCCAGTCCCGCTTCCGCCAGCACCTCGACGCTATGCTCGCCCAATCTTGGCGGCAGCCGGCCGATGCCGGCGGGGGAGGCGCTGAAGTTCATCGGCGGGCTGCTCATGCGCACCTTGCCTTCGGTGGGATGCTCGACGGTCTGCCAGAATCCGGTCTGAACCAGGTGCGGATCGTCGATCAGTTCGTCAAGAGAGTTGACGACCATCATTGGCACATTGGTTTCTCCCAGCAGTTCCACCCATTCGGCGCGGTCGCGGCCGGCGACGATTTCGCCGGTGACTCGATAGGAATCATCGATATTGGCAAGCCGCGTGGTCATGGAGAGAAACCTCGGATCGTCTATCAGTTCCGGCCGTCCCGCGATTTCGCAGAATGTCCGCCAATGATTGTCCCAATACGGCAGCACCGCGAGATAGCGGCCGTCTTTGGTGCGATAGGGCCGCCGGTGTTTGGCCATCAGCCGCACATAGCCGGCCTTGCCGATAGGAGGTTCAAATGTCTGTCCCCATAGATGCTCGGTCATGACAAAGGACACCATGGATTCGAACATCGGCACTTCGATTTCCTGGCCCTCTCCTGTTAGCTGGCGATGGAACAAGGCCGCCAGCACGGCCTGGGTCACAAACAGCGCCGTAGTCTTGTCGGCGACGATGGTAGGCAGATAGCGCGGTTCTCCTTCCACCATGCTTTGCAATACCGCGATGCCGCTAGCCGCCTGGATCGAATCGTCCAGAGCGCCCTTGTTGCCGTAAGGCCCGCGCTTGCTATAGCCGTAAGTGGCGCAATAGACGATGCGCGGATTCAGTTCGCGCACGGTCTCGTAATCGAGCTTTAACCGATCCATCGCCCGGGGCCGGAAATTATGAATGAGTACGTCGGCGTCGCGGATGATCCGGCTTGCCGCGCCGCGACCGGCTTCCGATTTCAGATCGAGCACTACCGAACGCTTGTTGCGATTGCAGGTCAGGAACAGCGAGGCCATGTCGGCGTTGCCGCGATGCGGACCGAGGTTGCGGTTGGTGTCGCCGCCCGGCGGTTCGATCTTGATGATATCGGCGCCGAGGTCGCCCAGCATCTGACAGGCGTAAGGCCCGAGCACCACGCTGGTCATTTCGACGATGCGAATTCCCGCCAGCGGCGCTCTCATCGGCCATCCTCCGCCATACCGTAAAGCCGGATGGCGTTATCGCGCAGAAACTTGCGCCGCACTTCGGGCTTGAGGCCGAGCGCGTCGATCTCATCCATGGTGCGTCCGAAGCGCAGCACTGGAAAATCAGTGCCGAATATTACCTTGTCCTGGCCGTAGGAATTGATATAGCGCACCACGGACGGCGGCCAATATTTCGGTGAATGGGCATCGCTGCACAGGTAAACGTTCTCATGTTTCCACGCCATGGCGATCATTTCGTCGTGCCAGGGAATGCCGACATGGGAACCGATCAGTTTCAATTCGGGAAGATCGCAGGCGATGTCGTCGAGATAGATCGGCCGGCCGACGGAGCGGCATCGATATTCCTTCGAATAGATCAGTGACTGTCCCACTTGCATCTGGATCGGAATATCGAGTTCGATGCATTTCGCGTAAAACGGGTAATAGCGCGCCTGGTTGGGCGGCAGGTCGAACCAGTGCGGATACAGATGCGCGCCGATGAAGCCGAGTTCGCGTACGCAACGCTCCAGATCCCGGACACCGTCCATACCGGTATAGGGGTCGATGCCGACGAGGCCGGAAAATCGTTGCGGATATTGCGCCACCGCCTCCGCCACCACTTCCGGAGGCATGTGGTAACAGCCCGGCAGTCCCGGCCGGCCGGATTTCGCGGCGATCAGAAAGCCGCGGCCGATTCCGGCTTCATCCATTTCCGCCAGCATCTGCTCGAGACTGATGCCGCCGCTGCCATGTTTGCCTTTTACCTTGCCGACGAAAAACTCATCGGTCCAGCCGGGACGATGGGACAGGGCTTCCGCGGTCCAGATATTGATGACCGCGTCAATCGCCTTCACCGCGCCGGATGGAGCCACCTTACAACCCCAGAACCATGGTCAGCCCGCAAAGCGACATGATCGTGCCGAATGTCAGCTCCCGGCAGCGACCGGAAAATATGGATTCCGTCCGCGGAGATCTCATGTAATGGAGCGTAAGCCCGACCATGAAAGTCATGACCGCCAGGGTGGTCATGGAAAATATGATGACCACGGCCAGCAGGGTCGCCATGCTTTCGGCGGCCGCCGGAAACATCAGCACCGGTATCAGCGGCTCGCATGGACCTAGCACGAATACCAGGAACAGCAGCCGCGAACGGCGGGAGTCGCTCGATTGCGGCGCGTTGCCGTATCGGCGCCGGAGGAAATCGCGCAACCCGATGGAACAATAGACCAGCCCCAGCGACAGCAGCGCCCAGGCGGCCAGTTGGCCCCGCGCGAATTCAAGCCAGGCAAGCCGTGACAGGTTAGCGCCGGCGATCAGTCCGGCGGCGCCGAGAACGATTGAACCCGCCAGATGGCCCAAACCGCATATGAGAGTCACCCGTAACGCCTTGCCCACGGACCAGCCCCGGTTTCGCGCCAGCGCGGCCAGCGGCAAGTAGTGATCGGGACCAATCAAGGTATGTATAAACGCAACCGACGCCGCGGCAAAATATAAAATCGAAAGTTCTGTTAACATTTGCTGTATCGTTTGCCCTATTGTTAGATCAATATATCAAATGGAGGCTCGATTATAGGCAGCGGAATTGCCATGTGCAAGTACTGGTAATTGCCGCCCAATGCAGCCAACTTTACAAGATATGCCGACTACATTGTTCGACAAATTGTGGGAATTGCACGAGGTTGCCGTCCTCGGCGACCGGGAATGCCTGATTTACACGGACCGAATCTTCCTGCATGAGCGTACCGGCAGTATCGCCTTGCGCGGTCTGGAACAGGCCGGGCGCGATGTGCGCGCCCCCGGACGCGTGTTCTGCATCATGGATCATATCGTCGATACCCGGCCGGGCCGCGGCGATGTCACGCTCGTTCCACATGGCCGGGAGTTTATCGAAGCGACTCGGCATAGCGCCTCCCGGGCGGGAATTCACCTATTCGACGTCAACGACCCCCGCCAGGGAATCGTACATGTGGCCGCGGCCGAGCATGGCATCGTGCTGCCGGGCATGAGCGCGGTCTGCCCGGACAGCCATACCTGCACTCTCGGCGCTCTCGGCGCGCTGGCCTGGGGCATCGGCTCCACCGAAGCCGAGCATGCCTTGGCCACCAGCACCTTGCGCGTATCGCGGCCGCGCTCGATGCGAGTGAACTTGCGCGGGGAAACCGCGCCCGACGTTACCGCCAAGGATATTATCCTGCATCTGATCGCCCGTTTCGGCAGCCAGTCCGGCCGCGGTTACGCGGTCGAGTTCGCCGGCCCCGCGATCCGCGCGCTAGCAATGGACGGACGCTTCACAATTTGCAATATGGCCGTAGAGATGGGCGCATTTACCGGCTTGATCGCGCCTGATGAGCGCACGATTGCTTATGTTAGCAGCACAAAATGCGCGCCGGCCGGGCCGCTGGCGGACCTGGCCGCGGCCCATTGGCGCGAATTGCGCAGCGATGAGGGCGCCGGCTTCGACCTGGAACTTGAAGTCGACTGCGCCGAAATCTCCCCTTCGGTTACCTGGGGCACGAATCCCGAGCAACTGGCGCCGATCAGCGGCGTCGTTCCCGATCCCGACGCCTTCGCCGACCCGCGGAAAGCCCTGGCCGCGCGCGAGGCGCTGACCTATATGGATCTCTCTGCAGGCACGGCGCTGAGCTCGATCCGGATCGACGCGGCCTTTATTGGCTCATGCACCAACAATCGGCTGGGCGATCTGCGCGCTGCCGCGAACTATCTGCGCGGCAAAAAAATCGCCCCCTGGGTTCAGGCCCTGTGCGTTCCCGGTTCAAGCGCGGTAAAACGAGCGGCGGAAGCGGAAGGACTCGACCGGATCTTTCGCGCCGCCGGATTCGAATGGCGCGAAGCCGGCTGCTCGCTTTGCTTCCACGCCGGTGGCGAATCCTTCGGCGGCAAGCGAGTGATCTCCTCGACCAATCGCAACTTTCAGGGCCGGCAGGGCCCTGGCGCCCGCACCCATCTGGGCAGCCCCCAGACCGTGGCCGCTTCGGCCTGCCAGGGTTATATCCGCGCCGCGGAGACCTAGCGATGAATGAAAAGGTATTCCATCGAGGCATAGCGGCGCCGCTGCCGCGGCCGAATATCGATACCGACGCCATTATCCCGTCGCGGGAGATTCGCCGGGTTTCGAAAGAAGGGCTCGGCGAAGCGTTGTTCGCCGGCTGGCGATACCTTGCGGCGGATAGTCGCGAACCCGAACCGGATTTCATCCTCAACAAGGCCCGTTACCGCGGCGCCAGCATTTTGCTCGCCGGGGAGAATTTCGGCTGCGGCTCTTCGCGCGAACATGCGGTATGGGCGCTGAAGGACTTTGGCGTCAAAGCCATCTTCGCGCCTTCCTTCGGCGGCATATTTTTCAATAATTGCGCGCTGAACGGCATTTTGGCGATTGAACTCGAAGAAGCCAAAATTCGGCGCCTGACGGAATGGGTGGAACTGGCGCCCCGCCGGCATCAACTCGAAATCGATCTGGAAGCGCGGCAGATTCGCTGGCGCGAAGGCGAGGCAATGCGCTTCGGCATTGAACCGGCCCGGCGCGCGCTGCTGCTCGAAGGCCTGGACAGCATTGCCGCTACCTTGCGCAAGAAGTCCGCGATCAGCGCGTTTGAAGAGGCTGACGGCAAGCGCCGGCCCTGGGTGTACCAGTTGCCGGACGTTTGAGCTTCGCCGGCGCGGCTGCCGGTCTCACTCCGGCGGCGTTCCCACGAGACCGGCGCGCTGGAATTCCGCGATTTCGTCATCATCGTAGCCCGCCCGCGCCAGTATTTCGCTGCCATGCTCACCCGCCGCCGGCAGGTCGCGTTTGAGCCCGAAGCGCCGATCGCCCCATTCTATCGGAAGCGCCGGCAGCCGCGTCTGCTCGCCCGCGCGCTCGCCATCGCGCAAGCTTACCGGCAACAGGCCTTCGTGCGCGTTCAGATGGGGATCTTCGAACAGATCCGACGGTTTGTTGACCTGGGCAAAGGCAACGCCGGCGCGGTCCAGCCGCGCCAGCATCTCGTCCCTGCCCATGGCCGCGAACAATTCCGCTACCACGGGCAAAATCCGGCCGCGCTCGCGCACGCGCGCGTTGTTTTGCCCAAGCGAATCGTCCGACGCGAATTCCGCCAGTTCGAACTCTTCGCAAAAGCGGCGCCATTGCGTATCGCTGACCACGCCCACGAACACCTTTTCGCCCTCGCGGCATTCGAAAATATCGTATATCGCCCAGGCGGAACTGCGCACGGACATGGGCAGAGCCGGCTTTCCGGTAACCGCTTGCTGGGCCATATGCTGGCCGACGAGAAACGCCGTGGTTTCAAACAGCGAACCTGTTACCAGTTCGCCGCCGCCGCCGCGATGCCGCCGTTCCAGCGCCGCCAGTACGCCGATGACGCCGAACATGCCTCCGGTAACGTCGATCACCGAAGCTCCCGCCCGCATGGGACGATCCGGCAGCCCGGTCATGTAAGCGAGCCCGCCCATCATCTGGGTGACCTCATCAAGCGCGGTGCGTTTTTCGTAGGGACCGGAAAGGAAGCCCTTCAACGAACAGTAGATCAGTTGCGGGTTCGCGGCGTGCATCTCTTCCCAGCCGAAGCCGAGCGAGTCCATGGCGCCGGGGCGGAAATTTTCGATCAGTACATCGGCGCCGGCCACCAGGCCTTGCGCAAGTTCCCGGCCGCGTTCGTGCTTGAGATCGATACAGATGCTTTGCTTGTTGCGATTGTACATCGGGAAGTAACCTGCTCCCGAACCTTGCAGGCGGCGAGTCTTGTCGCCGCCCAGCGGTTCGATCTTGATTACTTCGGCGCCGAGGTCCGCCAGGATCATACCGGTGGCCGGACCCATGACCATATGGGTAAACTCGATTATCTTCATGCCTGACAATGGCAGGTCTTCGGCGCTCGGGCGCATTTGTCTCAACCAGGTTGTTCAACTTTTAACGGATGTCTGTCAATGTTATATGTGTTATTTTGTTATAACAATAGCTCATTTAAACGGAATGACTCCGGTACCCGGATATGACAACCGATATTCTCATCAGCGAAGTAGGCTTGCGGGACGGCCTGCAAAGTATTCAACCCATCATGCCGACGGCGAGCAAGCAGGCATGGATCGCCGCCCAGTACGCGGCGGGCTGCCGCGAAATGGAAGTCGGCTCGTTCGTTCCCGCCGGATTGCTGCCGCAACTCGCCGACACCGCGGAAGTCGTGCGTTTCGCCGCCGGCCTCGAAGGCCTGTGCGTGGCCGCGCTCGCGCCGAATCTGCACGGACTGCGGGACGCGGTAGCCAGCGGCGCGCACAAGGTGACGCTGCCTTTCTCCATGAGCGAGACCCATTCCCGGAAAAACCTCAACCGGACCCATGCTCAGGTGATCGCGGAAATTGGATCCTGCGTCGAATTTCTCGAAACCTTGCCAGGGGAGCGGCGGCCGCTGTTTGAAGTCAGCCTGTCCACCGCTTTTGGCTGCACCCTGGAAGGCGCGGTGCCCGAGGATAGAGTGCTTTCCTTCGCGCAACAGGTAGTGGAACTTGGCGTCGATGAGGTAAGCCTCTCCGACACCACGGGATATGGCAATCCCTACCAGCTCCGGCGGCTCGTGCTCGGCATCTGGCGTAATTGCGGTTCCGACAAGTTGAGCGGCGTGCATCTGCATAACACCAGGGGGCAAGGACTGGCGAACGCGCTAATGGCCGTGGAACTCGGCATCACCACCCTCGACAGCTCGCTCGGGGGGATCGGCGGCTGCCCCTTTGCGCCGGGGGCGAGCGGCAATATCGTTACCGAGGATCTTGTCTTCATGCTGGAGTCCATGGGTCTTTCGACCGGAATCGATCTGGCCGCGCTGATTGATGCGCGCGAACTGGTAACGGCGGCCCTGCCCGGCGTCGAACTGTTCGGATTCACGCCGGACGCGGGGCTTCCCATCGGATACAAGAAGGCATGAAAACGATCCCGGCGCGAAATCCGAGAACAGGCCGCATCGACTGCGAGATCGAGAACTGGCCGAACCGGAAAATCCGCGAACTGGCCGGCGAACTAAAGAGCGCCCAAGACGCATGGCGGCAACGTGGCCTGGCCTATCGCGGCGAGGCGCTGCGCGCCTGGCGCGGCGAACTCGACCGGCGCCGCGAATCCATCGGCGATGCCTTGACCAAAGACACCGGCCGGCGCCTCATTTCCCGGCTCGAAGTGCAAAAACCGATCAGCCTGATCGATTACTGGCTACAACAGGCGCCCGCCCTGCTCGAAGGCGGCGCGGGCCGCTCGGCAATGGCGCCGACGGTCGATTGGCGCCACGTAATGGCGCCTTACCCCCTGGTTGGCATCATCAGCCCGTGGAATTTCCCGCTGGCGCTGGCGTCGCTCGACGCCATCCCGGCGCTGTTGGCCGGCTGCGCGGTAATCGTCAAGCCGAGTGAAGTCACTTCGCGTTTCGCGCGGCCATTGCTGGATAGCATTGCCGCGGTGCCGGAGTTGCACCCGGTGTTCCGTTTCATTACCGGCGATGGCCAGGCCGGCGCCGGCCTGATCGATGCGGCGGACGCGATCTGCTTCACTGGCAGCGTCGCCACCGGACGCAAGGTGGCCGTTCATGCGGCGCAGAGATTTATCCCCGCTTTTCTGGAACTCGGCGGCAAGGATCCGGCCATCGTTACCGCGAGCGCCGACCTCCGCAACGCCGTGCGCGCTATTGCCCGCAGCGCCTTCGGCGCCGCCGGCCAGGCCTGCCAGTCGCTGGAACGGGCTTATGTGGCGCGCGAGCACTACCAGCCGTTTCTGCTGGCGCTGGTAGAGGCGGCCGGCGAAATCAGCCTGAACGAGGCTGACCTGGATGAAGGACATATCGGCCCGCTGATCTTCGCCCAGCAAGCCGACCGGATCCGGCAGCATCTAGACGATGCGCTCGCCCGCGGCGCGCGAGTGCATTGCGGCGGCAAGATCGAAGACCATCATGGCGGCAAATGGTGCCGTCCGACAATAGTTAGCGAAGTCAATGGCGACATGCTGATCATGCAGGAAGAAACGTTCGGTCCGGTGATCACGGTATCGCCGTTCGACTCCAACGACGAAGCTGTCGATCTGGCCAATGCCTCCGATTACGGTCTTTCCGCCGCGGTTTTCGCCGGTTCCATGGCGGAAGCGGAAGCCATCGCCGCCCGGCTTGAAGTCGGCGGAGTCAGCATTAACGACGCCAGCCTGACCGCCGCGGTCAACGATGTCGAAAAGAACTCTTTCCGCGTTTCGGGCATGGGCGGTTCCCGCATGGGGCCTTCGGGCATGCGCCGCTTCTTGCGCAAACGCGCGCTGTTGCGCCAGACCGCCCCCGCCGCCTCGATCGATTCCATGCGCGAGGGGCAGGAAGTCTGATCAGCAATTCGGACCGAAAAGCGGCGGGGACTTATGCGATTGCTGTCAGGCGAATTGCTCTCGCGGCGCAGCTCGCTTCGCAATCGCTTGCCGGCATTCCACGGCCCGGCCGCGGATTGAGGCGACAAAGACCGCCGGTCAAGGCTGGACGATATGAATCTGATCCATGCCGTTATCGGGATCGAGCGGGATTTCACCGGTAGGGAAGCCTTGCTCGGCCAGGATGTAAGCGACTACGTCGGTATATTCCTCGAACAACAGCGAGCCTGGGTTGTCCGCCGGCATGGTGCCCAAGATCGACTCCCAAAACCATAACAGCGGCTGATTATTCCAGGAGCGCAGCGAATCGCGATAAAAACGCATGTCGTGACAGGTCCGGCAGACGCCGTCGTAAACTGGCTTGCCGGCATCGACCTGGGCCTGGGTGAACACGCCGTCCTTGACGGTTTTCTGCTGACCAAGCGACCATTGCGCGCCGAACAGGCAAATCGCGAACATCGCAAACCTTAGCGCTGATTTCATTTCAATCCTCCGCTTGAGCGGCGCCGCCGGCCCGCTGACCCGCGCCAAATTGTCCACTTGATAAGCTGCCCGGAAAGTCGCGAACCTTAACCCACAACATCTCTGCTTGCAAGCTCGACCACGGGCGATTCCGGATACAAAACAACCGCTTACCCATTCCCAAAATGCCGTTCGCCAACTGAATATACGCTGAACGATCCGCATGGGTTTCAGATGGGTGTCCCATAGCCCCACCATAGCCCCATGCAAGCTCGACCGCGGGCGATTCCGAATACAAAACAACCGCTTACCCATTCCCAAAATGCCGTTCGCCAACTGAATACACGCTGAACGATCCGCATGGATTCCAGATGGGTGTCCCATAGCCCCAGATGGGTGTCCCATAGCCCCATAGATACCGATCTGAATGGGTTGCGGATGGGTGTCCCGTTGCGCGCGGGATGGGTGTCCCGTTGCGCGCGCCGTTGCACGGATCACCTATGCCGATTGAGTGCTGTCGAATTATTTCGCGGCGGTTTTTCTCATCCTCCCGAATTCCTGCCTACACTTTTGCCCGCAGTCACAAGGAGACGGAAATCATGAACCATTCCCAGAAGGGCTTTACCTTGATCGAGTTGATGATTGTGGTGGCGATCATCGGCATTCTGGCGGCGGTCGCCCTGCCCGCCTATCGCAATTATTCCGATCGCGCCGCGTTCTCGGAGCTGGTGCTGGCGGTGACGCCGCTGAAGACCGCGGTGGAATTGGCTATCCAGACCCGAGGGCCGGCATCGCTGGCGGAGCTCGATGGCGGCGCTCTCGGTATACCCGCCAATTCCGCGGCAACCGCCGA
Source organism: uncultured Pseudohongiella sp. (assembly GCA_951812715.1). Lineage (GTDB taxonomy): Bacteria > Pseudomonadota > Gammaproteobacteria > Pseudomonadales > Pseudohongiellaceae > UBA9145. Next base: position 1,121,681 of record OX638323.1, read on the forward strand.
CACCCATGGCGCCGAGGTAACCGACGGCGTCATCACCATGACCTGGCGCCAGGAAGATGCTTCCAATCTGAGCGGGGTGACCTATACCTTGAGCGCCGGCGGCGTGACCGCGCCGATTGGCTGGACCGAAGGCGGCACATGCCTGAGCAACGGTCTGTGCTGACCGCGGGCGCGGACCCGGCGCGGGTGGATGTCCGGCAGGCAGCGGCAGCGGCAGCCGCGGCCCTTGGCGCGCCGTTGCTCGACCTTGATGCCTTCGATCCGCAACAGATTGAACGCGGCCTGATCGACCGCAAAACTATACGCCGGCATCAGGTTCTGCCGCTAACGCGCCGCGGCGGCCGATTGCTGCTCGCGCTGTCCGATCCGGCGGCGATGTCCGCGCTCGACGAGATCAAGTTTCACACCGGTCTCTCGGTCCAGCCGGTAGTGGTTGAAGCGGACAAGCTGGATCGCGTGCTGCGCTTGCGGGGCCGCGGCGAAGGTCTGCTCGACGAGATCGGTCTGGAAGCCCTTAACGGCGAGGCAGCGCCGGAACCGGATGCAGCCGGCGAGGCCGCCGCCGGGGCCAACGAAACGCCCATTGTGCGCCTGGTCAACCGGTTGCTGTTCGATGCATTACAGGCCGAGGCTTCGGACATCCATTTCGAGCCATTCGAGACTACTTGCCGGGTTCGCTTTCGCATCGACGGGATTTTGCACGAAATCACCCGGCCACCGGTCAATATCGCCCGGCGCATCGCGTCGCGCCTGAAGATCATGGCGCGGATGGATATCTCGGAACGGCGGCTGCCCCAGGATGGCCGCATCCGACTGCGGACCGCGAATGACGGCGGGGTCGATTTCCGGGTCAACACGCTGCCTACGTTGTGGGGTGAAAAGCTGGTACTGCGAGTGCTCGACGGCGGTGGCGCGCAATTGGACATCGATGCGCTGGGCCTGACCGATACGCAACGCGAACTGTTCGTATTTGCCCTGCAAGCGAGCCAGGGATTGATCCTGGCGACCGGGCCCACCGGCAGCGGCAAGACGGTCACGCTATATGCCGGATTGCGCCTGCTCAATACTCCGGAAAGAAATATCGCTACCGCCGAGGATCCGGTGGAAATCAACCTTGAAGGCGTTAACCAGGTTGCCGTGAACAACCGCATCGGTCTCGATTTCGCGGCGGCCTTGCGCGCTTTCCTGCGACAGGACCCGGATATCCTCATGGTCGGTGAAATCCGCGACCTGGAAACCGCCGGAATCGCGGTAAAGGCTGCCCAAACCGGTCACCTGGTGCTTTCGACCCTGCACACCAACAGCGCTGGTGAAACCCTTACCCGACTGCAGAACATGGGCGTGCCGGCTTTCAATCTGGCGACCTCGGTGCGGCTGATCATCGCCCAGCGCCTAGCCCGCAAACTCTGCCGGCATTGCCGCCGGCCGCTGCGATTGCCGCGCGATGCCTTGCTGAAAGCGGGTTTTCGGCCGGACGAGACCGACGGTCTGCAACTGTTCAGCGCTCAGGGCTGCGAACATTGCAAGGGCGGCTACCGGGGCCGGGTCGGCATCTATGAAATGCTGCCGGTCAGCCAGGCCATGGCAGGCATCATCATGCGCGATGGCAACGCCCTGGAAATCGCCGCACAGGCCAGGCAAGAGGGGCATGACTGCCTGCGCCGGGCAGCACTGGAAAGAGCCGCGGCGGGGCTGACCAGTCTTGATGAAGTCAACCGCGTTACCTGAAACGCGGCAGGCGGACTGCGATGAATGATCCGATCGATTTCGTGTGGCGGGGAACGGATCGCCACGGCAAGCCGGCTCAAGGCGAGATTGCCGGCGCCAGTCTGCCGTTAGCCAAAGCCCGGCTGCGGCGCCAGGGCGTCCGGCTAACGCGGATCCGGCGCAAGCGGCGGCCATTGCTCGGCATCGGCAAGGATCGGATCAGCGCCGCCGATATCGCCATCTTCACTCGCCAATTGGCTACCATGGTCAGATCGGCGATTCCCCTGGTGCAATCTCTGGACATCATGGCCGGCGGCACGGAGAACGCCGCGCTGAGAGCGCTGATCCTGAATGTGCGCGACGACGTTGCCGGCGGCCGCGGGCTGGCCGAAAGCATGGCGCGGCGCCCGCGCCAATTCGATTCGCTATATTGCAGCCTGGTGGCGGCGGGCGAAACCTCGGGCACGCTGGAAACCATGCTGGACCGGCTCGCCGGCTACCGGGAAAAGTCGGAAAAACTCAAGTCGCGCATCCGTGGGGCGCTGACCTATCCGCTGGCGGTTGTCTGCGTGGCGGCGGTAGTTACGGTCATCTTGCTGACCCGTGTAGTTCCTACCTTTGCCGAGACTTTCGCCGGACTCGATGCGGAACTGCCCGGGTTTACCGTGTTCGTGTTGCGGCTATCCGATCTGGCGGTAGCGCATTGGCGGGCCGGCGCCGGAAGTGCGCTGGCGGCGGCCGGCGCCGCGGTCTGGCTGCCTAGGCGCTCGCGCAGGGCCGCCGAGTTGCGGCAGCGCGCATTGTTGCGCTTGCCCGTGATCGGACCACTGCTGCGCAATGCCGCCATCGCCCGTTTCGCGCGCACGCTGGCGACACTGTTCCGCGCCGGCACACCGCTGACCGATGCGCTTGCAGCAGTCGCCGAAGCAACCGACAATGCGGTTTACGCCCACGCCACTCGCGCCATCTGCGAAGAAGTCCGCAACGGCCAATCCCTGGCTGGAGCAGTTCGCGCGACGAAGCTGTTCCCGCCGATACTGGAGCAACTCGTCGGCATCGGCGAAGAGTCCGGAGCGCTTGACGATATGCTTGCCAAATGCGCCACTTTCTTCGAGGAGGACGTGGAAAGTCGCGTGGAGCGCTTAACGGCCTTGTTGGAGCCTTTTATAATGGCGGTGCTTGGACTCCTCGTTGGCGGTCTGATGATCGCCATGTATCTACCTATATTCCGGCTGGGCTCGGTCCTGTAAGTCGCGGCAAGTTCATGGAATTCGCGGAACATATCAGCAGTTCTCCCGGCCAGGTCTTTGCGGTCTACCTGATTTTCGGTCTGCTGGCCGGAAGCTTCGTCAATGTTGTGTCCTATCGGCTACCGATCATGCTCAATCGGCAATGGCAGATCGAAACCCGGCACTTTCTCGGCCTGCTGCGGGATCCGCGAGACGCGGACGGCCGGCGTTTCAACCTGATGCTGCCCTGGTCCCATTGCCCGAATTGCAAACGCGACATCAAGCCCTGGGAAATGATCCCGGTATTCAGCTATCTGCTGCTGCTTGGCAAATGCGCGGGCTGCCAGCAACGGATTCCACCGCGCTACCCGTTGGTGGAACTGGCATGCGGGTTGCTGGCCGGATTGCTGGCGGTGATGTTCGACGCCGGCTGGCATAGCCTGGCGCTGCTGTTGTTCAGTTATATGCTGGTCACACTGGCGGTAATCGATTATGAAAACCAGTTGCTGCCGAACATTCTTACCTTACCGCTGCTCTGGCTCGGCTTGCTGTTGAACGCATTCTTCCCCGAACTGCTCGGCGTCGGCGCCGCGGATGCCGTCATCGGCGCGGCTGCCGGCTATCTCCTGCTCGGCGGCTTTCACTACGTCTATCGCCTGCTCACCGGCAAGGAAGGCATGGCGCAAGGCGATTTCAAACTGCTAGCCGCAATGTGCGCCTGGCTGGGCTGGATGGCGCTGCCATACATCGTGCTCATTTCCTCGGTAACCGGCGCCGTCTGGGGTCTGGCGCTGGTCATGGCCCGCGGCCGGTCCTGGTCGCAGCCCCTGCCGTTCGGCCCTTTTCTCGCTTTCGCGGGGTTCACCGTGCTGCTGGCGGGGCCGGAACGCCTGGCCGGCCTGCTCGGCTAAAGGAAGCTTGAGACAGTGTTCACTGTAGGACTCACTGGAGGCGTCGGCAGCGGTAAAAGTACGGTTGCGCGCATTTTTGCCGCCCTTGGCGTCGACATCATCGACGCGGATCTAATAGCGCGGGAAGTGGTCGAAGCGCCGAGCGACGCGCTTGACCTGATCACCGATCGCTACGGTCAGGAAATTCTGACCGCAACCGGCGCGCTAGACCGCGCTCGTCTACGGGGGCTGATCTTCGCCGACAGCACCGAGCGCGTCTGGCTCGAAAACTTGCTGCACCCGCTCATCGACCAGCGTATCCGGCGCAATATCGCCGCCTGTGAAGCCACTTATTGCCTGCTCGTCTCGCCCCTGCTGCTGGAGACCTCGCAACATCGCCTGGTGGACCGGGTGCTGGTGGTGGATGTTTCCCGGCAATCCCAGTTACGGCGCGCGTTGTTGCGGGACCAGGGCGACCGTGCCACCATGGAAGCGATTATCGACGCTCAGGCAAGCCGTGAGCAGCGCCTGCGCGGCGCCGATGACATCATCGACAACGAAGGCGGCGAAAACGCGTTGGCCGCCCGCGTGCAAGGTCTGCATGGCCGTTATCTGGCAATGGCGGAAACCCATGAATGACGACGAACCCGTTTCGGTAAGCTGTCCCAATTGCGGCAAGGAAGTGCAATGGTCCGCCGACAGCGGTTTCCGGCCTTTCTGCGGCGAGCGCTGCCGGCTCATCGACCTCGGTGAATGGGCGGCGGAAAGATACCGGGTGCCGGGCGAGCCAAGCTCGCCGCCCGGCAAGCCAGATTCCGAACCCCTGCAATAATTGGTCTCAGCAGCCGAACTTGCCGATGCCGGCGACGCCGAAAGCGCCGTGAACTCGCGCCAGCCGCGCCTGGCCCGGATGCATCCCGCCAAGGGCGTATACCGGCAAGCTGATCTGGTCCGCCAGCCGCCTGAATCCGTTCCAGCCGAGCAATTCCCCAGCCTGGTACTTGCCAGTTGCGTGGACTGGCGACAGCAATGTCAAATCCGCGCCGAGCGATTCGGCCCGGCGCAGTTCCGCCAGCGAATGACAGGAAGCGCTGAACAGATGTTCCGCCGGAACCGGACGCGTTCGCAGCGCTGACAGCACGCGCGCGGAGGCATGAAAACCGCTGCCGGACCATTCCCGGCGATATTGTTGCGGCGCGTTGTTGAACAATAGTCGGGTCCGCGTCCCGGCGGCCAGTTCCAATGCCGCCTGGAACCAGTCCCGGTATCGGCCCGGGGGCAGCCGTGGCTGCCGTACCTGAACCAGTTCCCGGCCGCAATCGATCAGCTTCCGCATCAGTTGGAGAAACTCGCGCTTGCCGTTCGCCTCCGGCGTGATCGTTATCGTTGCCGGCAGGCGCAGCAATTCGACGATGCCGGCATTGGCGGCCGGGAAGTCCGCCGCCAGCAAGTCATGCCGCGCGCGCCAGGCGATCTGCTGCCCTTCCCTGCCCGCCGGCGCTCCGGCATGGCGGCTGACCAGGCGAACATCGAGCAGCACGTGCTTGTCGGCGTAACGATGTTCGACCCGGCACAGGGGGTGACTGGCCAGCAGCCGCAGACCGGTTTCTTCGTAGATCTCCCGGTGCAGCGCCTGCAACAGCGGCTCGCCGGGCTCGCGCTTGCCGCCGGGAAATTCCCACAAACCACCCTGATGGCTGCGCGGATTGCGCAAGGCAACCAGCACTTCGTCCCGGTGGTTGAAAATCACGGCCACCATGACATGGACCGGAGAAGCCGCGGCCGGGGCCGGTTCAGGTGCGATATTCGGCATTGATGCGGACGTAGTCGTGGCTCAGATCGGAGGTCCAGACGGTTTCCATGCAATCGCCCCGGCCGAGGCGGATATCGATCTCGATATCGATTCCCGCCATGGCGGCGAGACCCGCCTCTTCGCAGTAGTCGGGATGGGGCTCGCCATTGGCGACAACGGGCGTGCCGCCGAGGGAAATGCGCAATCCCGCCAGATCGAGATCGGCCAGGCCGGCCCGGCCGGCGGCGGCGAGAATGCGCCCCCAGTTCGGGTCCGAAGCGAAACACGCCGTCTTCACCAGCGGCGATTCGGCTACCGCGTAGGCGACTTGCAGGCATTCAGCCGAACTGGCGCCTTCGCTGACGCGCACGATGACGAATTTACCGGCGCCTTCGGCGTCGCGGATAATCGCCTTAGCCAGCCCCTGGAACACTTGCGCCATCGCCGATCTGAACCTGTCCCGGGAATCGCCATCCAGATCGCCTAGCGCCGGGCCGGCGCCAGTGGCGGCAAGCACGCAGGCGTCATTGGTCGAAGTGTCGCCGTCGACGGTTATGCGATGGAAACTGTGCTCCACCTGCTCCCGCAATAGCGAATCGACCTCGGCGCGGCTCAATTTCGCATCGGTGAAAACGAATGCCAGCATGGTGGCCATGTCGGGACGGATCATGCCGGCGCCTTTGGCGATGCCGGCGATGCGCACGGCGCAGCCGTCCAGCTCGAGTTCGGCGTAAGCGGTTTTCGGCCTGGTGTCGGTGGTGAGAATGCCCCTGGCCGCATCGGGCCAGGCGCCGGCGTCCAGCCGCGCCGCCAATTGCGGCAAGGCGCCGGTAATTCGCTCCACCGGTAACGCCTCGCCGATTACGCCGGTGGAAAACGGCAGCACCTGTTCGGTTTCCACGCCGCATTGCCGCGCCAGCGCGCGGCAACAAGCCAGCGCAGCCTGACGGCCCGCGGCGCCGGTTCCCGCATTGGCATTGCCGGCATTGATCAGCAAATAACGCGGCCGGGCCGCGGCCAAATGCTCCCGGGCGATCTCCACCGGGGCGGCGCGGAATGCATTCCGCGTGAACACCGCGGCGGTTTCGCTGTCCGGCGCAAGCTCAACAGCAACCAGATCAAGCCGGTTGCGGTAACGGATGTTGGCGCGGGCCGCCGCCAGACGCACGCCGGGAACGGTTCTGATCGGCGCCGGCGGCTGGCCGCCGTCAACGGATTCGGCCATGGCAGACCTTGTATTTTTTGCCGGAACCGCACGGGCAAGGCGCGTTGCGGCCGACCTTGGGCATTTCGCGGACAAATGGCTGGGGCCGCGGCTGTTGCCGCGGCGTCGGCGGGGACTGCTGACCCGGCTCGGGCGGCTGCTGGCCCGCGGCCGCGCCGCCAAGAGCGGAAACGCTCTGGTGCTGAAAATTCATGCGCTCCCGCGCCGCTTCCTGCTGCCGGCGCCGCTCGATGGCGGCGGCTTCGTCTTCTTGCCGGATGGTTACCTGGCTCAGCATCTTGACTACTTCGAACTGGAAATTGGAAAGCAGGTCCTGAAACAGGGAAAAAGCCTCGCGCTTGTATTCCTGACGCGGATTCTTGCCGCCGTAACTGCGCAGGAATATGCCCTGGCGCAGGTGATCCATGGTGGCCAGATGCTCCTTCCATAACGTGTCGAGAATCTGCAACATGATCTGCTTTTCGAACATGCGCATCTTGTCGCCGACCACCGTGCATTTGGCGGCGTACTCCTCGCCGAGAACCTTGTTGATCTTGTCCTTGAGTTGATGCTCATGCAGGGATTCGTCCTCATCCAGCCATTGCCGCACGGACAGGGTAGACCGAAACTCCGCTTCGATGGACTGCTCAAGCCCTTCGAGATCCCATTGTTCCGGAATGCTTTGCGGCGGCAGGAACCGGCCGACGAGCTGTGCAACCACTTCTTCGCGCATGCCGTCGAGCATTTCGCTGACATCGTCGTTGCTCATCAACTCATTGCGCTGCCGGTAGATGATGGTGCGCTGGTCATTGGCGACATTGTCATACTCAAGCAATTGCTTTCTTATATCGAAATTGCGTCCTTCCACTTTACGCTGAGCCTTTTCGATGGAACGCGTGACCATCCCGGCCTCGATCGCCTCGCCGCGCTGCATGCCAAGCCGGCGCATGAAGTTTTTCACGCCTTCGCTCGCGAAAATCCGCATCAGATCGTCTTCCATTGACAGGTAGAAGCGGGAATGGCCCGGGTCGCCCTGACGCCCGGCGCGGCCCCGGAGCTGGTTGTCGATACGCCGAGATTCGTGGCGTTCGGTGCCGACGATATGCAAGCCACCGGCTTGCAAAACCTGATCGTGCCGCCCGCGCCATTCGTCCTTGATGCGCTTTAACCGCGCCTCGGACGGCGATTCGAGCGCTTCCACCTCGGCTTCCCATTTGCCGCCGAGCACGATGTCGGTGCCGCGGCCGGCCATATTGGTGGCGATGGTCACCGCGCCGGGCCGACCGGCCTGAGCGATGATCTGCGCTTCCTTTTCGTGAAACTTGGCGTTGAGGACTTCGTGCTTGATTCCGTTATCGTCCAGGAATCGCGACAGCAGTTCCGAATTTTCGATGGACGCTGTGCCTACCAGGACCGGGGCGCCCTTTTTGCTGATTTTGGTGATATCCGCGACCACTGCTTCGAACTTCTCTTCCATGGTGAGATAAATGAGGTCATTTTCATCGGCCCGGATCATCGGCGCATTGGTCGGAATGACGATCACGTCGAGACCGTAGATCTGATTGAATTCAAAGGCTTCTGTATCCGCCGTGCCGGTCATGCCAGCGAGCTTGCGATAAATGCGGAAATAGTTCTGGAAAGTGGTCGAAGCCAGGGTCTGGCTTTCGCTCTGGATCGGCAGCCGCTCCTTCGCTTCCAGCGCCTGGTGCAATCCTTCCGACAGGCGCCGGCCTTCCATGGTGCGGCCGGTATGTTCGTCGATCAGCACGATGCGCTGCTCCTGCACGATATATTGCACATCCTTCTGGAACAGGTGGTGGGCTTTCAAGGCGGCTTGCACGTGGTGCAGCAGGGTCAGATTGGTCGCCGCATAGAGCGACTCTCCCGGATTCAGCAACTTGCGGTCCACCAGCAGCTTTTCGACGAAAGCATGGCCGGTTTCGGTGAGTTCCACCTGGCGAGTTTTCTCGTCCAGGGTGAAATGACCGCTTTCCTCGGCGACGAAATTTCGATCCATCATTTCCAGTTTGGACTTTTCCACCCGCTCGCCGCGCTGCAGCCGCGGAATCAGCTTGTTGATGTCCTGGTATAGCTGGGAACTGTCTTCGGCGGCGCCGGAGATAATCAGCGGCGTGCGCGCCTCGTCGATGAGGATTGAGTCCACTTCGTCGACAATGGCGAAATTCAGCGGCTTCTGCATGCGGTCTTCCAGCCGGAACGCCATGTTGTCGCGCAGGTAGTCGAAGCCGAATTCGTTGTTGGTGCCGTAAGTTATGGAGCAGCCATACGCGGCCTGCTTTTCCTCCACCGTGGTTCCGGCCTTGATCACGCCCACGGTCAGGCCGAGAAATTCGTAAATCGGCCGCATCCAGTTGGCGTCGCGTTCGGCCAGGTATTCGTTCACTGTAACGATGTGCACGCCCTCGCCGGAGAGCGCGTTCAGATAGGCCGGCAAAGTCGCCACCAGAGTCTTGCCTTCGCCGGTGCGCATCTCGGCGATCGAACCCTTGTGCAATACGATGCCGCCGATCAGTTGCACGTCGAAATGGCGCATCCGCAAGGTGCGCTTGCTCGCTTCGCGCACGGAGGCAAACGCTTCCGGCAGCAGGTTTTCCAGAGTTTCCCCCTGTTGCAGCCGGGCGCGTAATTTTTCGGTTCCGGCGCGCAATTCCTGATCCGACTTGGCCTCGTATTCCGGCTCCAGCCGGTTGACCGCGGCAATGGACTTGCGCATGCGCTTCAGCTTGCGCGAATTGCTGCTGCCAAAGATCCTGCTGAGTAGTTTCATCTGGTTTCCGGGTTCAGTCGCGAAACGGCCCAAGCCGAACACGAAAAAAGAGGCCCCTGGCGGGACTGAGGCCGATTATAATCTGGAAGCGTCCTTAATTCAGTGTGAGGCCCGCTCGACGCAGCTTCTCGCGGGCCGGACGACTCGCCATGAATGGCGAGGCTGGGGGTTGGCGAAACCAGCGATGTCGCGCCGTGGATGGCATGCGCGATCCAATGGAATGCACGCGCCCGGCCGGCGCAGCCGACGAAAAGCGCGGTTTCTTGCGGGCCGAACGACTCGCCATGGGCGAGAACAAGCGTCAACCAAGCGCCAGCTTTGTGCGCGGGCCGAGCGCCACCGAACTGCGCTCGGTGGCCGGACCGGCGAGGCTGGGGGGTTGGCGAAACTAACGATGTACCGTCATGGATAGCATGCGCGACCCCGCCGGATCCGGTGGACTCACGCGGCTAGCACGGGCCTGACATAGGAAATGGGCACATTTGCTTCCTTGTCGAAACGAACGACTTCCCAGGCGTCATCGGTCACTTCAAGCGTCCGCAATAACGCGTTGTTCAACGCGTGTCCAGACTTGTAACCCTTGAACTCGCCAATCAGACTGCTGCCAAGCAGGTAGAGATCGCCAATAGAGTCGAGAATCTTGTGTTTGACGAACTCGTCCTCGTAGCGAAGTCCATCCTCGTTCAACACCTTGTAATCGCCAACGGCGATAGCGTTATCCATGCTCGCGCCGAGCGCGAGGTTGCGATTGCGCAATTCTTCGAACTCGTGCATGAAGCCAAAGGTGCGAGCGCGGGCTACTTCTTTCACGAAGGAGGTACTGGAGAAATCCACCGTGGCGGATTTGGTGTATTTGCGATAAACCGGATGGTCGTAAAGCAGCGAGTAACTGACCTTGAATCCATCGAAGGGTTCAAGACTGACGAACTTGTCGCCCTGGCGCAGGCAGACCGGTTTCTTGATGCGGATAAAGCTTTTCCTGGCCTGCTGCTCCTCGATGCCGGCGGACTGGATCAGGAACACGAAAGGACCGGCGCTGCCGTCCATGATCGGAATCTCGGCGGCGTCCACCTCTATAATGGCGTTGTCGATGCCTAGGCCGCACAGGGCGGACATGAGATGTTCGATGGTGGCTATGCGAACGCCGTCCTTTACCAGCGTTGTCGAAAGCGTGGTGTCGCCGACATTGCCGGCGCGCGCGGCGATTTCGACGATGGGGCTCAAATCCGTCCGCCGGAATACGATGCCTGAATTGACCTGCGCCGGCCGCAAGGTCAAACAGACCTTGTTGCCCGTATGCAGGCCCACGCCGGTGGCGCGAATCGAATTCTTCAGGGTTCGCTGCTTCAGCATACGATTGGAGCCCAGCTTCCAGAAGGGGAAATGCTACCAGACTATGCGCGACTACTAAAGAATCCGTTTAGCCGCATACGTCATTTTTTGTAGCAGCACTGCTTCCTCAGACCGGCGGAAATGAGAAAAGTTCTCAACCGTACGGCATTAATCAGTCCACGTTCCAGCGCAGAAAAGCCGGAATATCCAGATAATCCAGATTGGCGGGACCGTCATTGGCGGCCTTTTTCGCGCTTGCCTGATCGATCGCGATCGGCTCGGCAGCCGAGCTGTCCCTGGACCGCGTCCCTGCCCGGCCACGCGAACCCTGGGCTCGTTCATGATCGCGGGCGCTTTCCCTTTCCTCCGCCGGCCGCCTTGCCGATCGCCGCGGTCCTTTCGCTTCCACTCCATGCGGCGCGGAGTCCAGCGCCTGATCCTCGTCTTCCTCCTGGAACGGCTTGCCGCGCAATCCGGTGGCAACAAGGGTGACCTGCACCTTGTCTCCCAGTTCCGGCTCAACGACCATGCCGGATATCAGCATGTCACCGTCAAGATCGCATACTTCCCGAGTCACATCGCCAACCGCGGTCAGATCGCTCAGCGTCAGATGCTCACCGCCGGAAACATTGAGCAGAATGCCGCCGGAGCTGCTGATATCGACATTTTCCAGCAACGGACTGGAAATGGCCGCGCGCGCCGCGGCGCCCCCCGGATTGGGATCATCGCGCGAAGCGACGCCGGTTCCCATCATGGCCATCCCGCGCTTCGACATGACGGTCTTCACATCGGCGAAATCGACATTGATGTGACCGGGCTTGGTAATAATATCGGAAATCCCCTTTACCGCGTCGTGCAGCACATCGTTGGCGGCCGCGAAAGCATTGACCACGGTGGTGTCCGGCGGCAGCACTTCAAGCAGCTTCGCATTGGGCACGATAATCAGCGAATCCACATTCTCGGCCAGATCGACAATGCCCTTTTCGGCCACCGCGATGCGTTTGTGCTGTTCGAACGGAAACGGGCGGTTGACTATGGCCACGGTCAGCAAGCCCATATCCCTGGCGACTTCGGCGATTACCGGCGCGGCGCCGGTGCCGGTGCCGCCGCCCATGCCCGCGGCGATGAACACCATGTCCGCGCCTTGCAGAATTTCGCGGATCTGTTCCCGATCTTCCAGCGCCGCCGCGCGGCCCACTTCGGGATCCGCGCCCGCGCCGAGGCCGCGAGTAATCTTGCTGCCAAGCTGGATTTTATTGCTCACGCTGAGCAGACCGAGCGCCTGGGCGTCGGTGTTGGCGCAAACATAATCAACACCGGTAACTTTACGGTTGATCATGTGCTCCACTGCGTTGCCGCCCGCTCCGCCCACGCCGACGACCTTGATGCTTGCCGCGCAAATCGGGCTTTCGAGAATCTCGAATGTCTCTGTTTTTTCTGGCATTGCTAAACTCCTGGCTGCGGAACCGCGCGCAGCCTGCGCTTCTTTGACTCCTGCCGGCGCAGCCTTGCCGACAGGCTGCTGACAATTACATGAATCGCCGAAAAAACTGCCGGGCGGAACCCAGCAAATCGGACTTGGCCAGTTTTCCTTGCCGCTGCTCCGCCAAGCCGCCCCGCTCCTCGAAGTCCTTCAACCCGTACAGCAACAGGCCGACCCCGGTCGAGTAGATCGGATTGCTAACTATATCGGCACGTCCCTTGACTTTCTGAGGCGTCCCAACCCGCACCGGTTCGTGAAAAACCTCCTCGGCCAATTCCACCGCGCCGAGCACTTTGCTTGAGCCTCCGGTTATGACAATGCCCGCCGCGAGCAAGTTCTTCATTCCGCTGCGTGCGAGTTCCGACTGCACCAGGGAAAACAGCTCTTCGTATCTGGGCTCCACCACTTCCGCCAGATTCTGCAGCGACAGCTCGCGCGGGGCGCGTTCGCCGACGCTGGGAACTTCGATGGTTTCTTCCGGTTTGGTCAATTGCACCAGGGCGCTGGCGTGCCTGATCTTGAGTTCGTCGGCGTTTTGCCGGGGCGTGCGCAAGGCGGTCGCGATGTCGCTGGTTACCTGATCTCCCGCAACTGGAATAACGCCGGTGAATTGCAACGCGTCCTGGGTAAAGATGGCGATATCCGTAGTACCGCCGCCGATATCCACCAGGCATACGCCGAGTTCCTTTTCATCGGGGGTCAACACCGCTTCCGCGGATGCAAGTTGCTCCAGCACCAGTTGTTCGATATCGAGATTGCAGCGGCGAATGCACTTCTCGATATTCTGCATGGCATTAACCGCGCAGGTAATCAGGTGCACCCTGGCTTCGAGCCGCACCCCGGACATGCCGAGCGGCTCCTTCACGCCATTCTGGGAATTGATAGTGTATTCCTGGGGCACTATGTGCAGAATACGTTCGTCCGAAGGAATCGCCACCGCCCGCGCCGAATCGATCACCCGATCGACGTCGGCCCTGGTCACCTCGCCGTCGCGGATCGACACCGCGCCGCTGGAGTTCATGCTTTTGACATGGCTGCCGGCGATGCCCGCGTATACCGAAGTGATCTTGTAGCCGGTTTCTTCTTCCGCCGCCTCGATCGCGCGCTGAATCGACATTACGGTGGATTCGATATCCACCACGACGCCTTTTTTCAGTCCCAGCGACGGGTGGCTGCCCATGCCAACCACGTTCAATTCGCCCTTGTCCGAAATTTCGCCCACCAGCGCCACCACCTTGGTGGTGCCTATATCCAGTCCGACGATGATGTTGCCGTTACTGCCCGATGTTTCATTCATTTCCGCAATCCCGTTTCAGCGCCGCGCGAGTTTCCCGCCCGCGGCCTGCCCGGCGCCGGCGTTAGCCCGCGCGTCCCCTAGCCTGATGCTAAACTGGTTGCCATAGCGCAAATCCGCTACTTCGTGCCGCAGCCGCTCGGCTGCCGGCAGCCGGCGATAAAAATCGACATAGCGCTGCAGCCGCTCAACCAGATCCTCGCTGCCCAGCACGACCTCGGTCACGCCGTTCAGTTGCAGGCGCCAACTGCGCCGCGGGCTGGCGCTCAATCCGCTTAACCGCAGGCCGGCCGGATACAGGATCTGGTTCAGCCGTTGGTACTGCCGCATTACCTCGAAATGCGCATCCGCCGGGCCGCTCAAGCGCGGCAAGGACTGGTCGATCTCGGCGAAATCGGAACTGACGACCGTGCCGCGCTGGGTGATTAGTTGCTCGTCGCCCCAGCGGGCTATTATGGTTTCCTCGGTAATGCGCACGCTCAAGGTGTTCGGCCAGCGCCGCCCCACGGCGGCGGCTTCTACCCAGCGCAAGCCTTCGACCTGCTCCCGCGCCGACTCCAGATCGAACTCGAAAAATCCGGTTCCGGCAAAGGGTTGCAGCACTGCCATGATTTCATCCGCCGACAGGCGCCGCAGTTCGCCGTCCAGTTCCACTCGCGTCAGCGGCGGATTGAGCCGCGGCGCGAGCTCGTCCCATTGCCGATAGAAAAGCAAAATCGCCGCCGCGCCCGAAACCGCGAGCGTCAATAGCAGCAAAACGCGCGGAAACAGCTTGCCGTGGCCAGCTTGCGCCTGAACCTGCCGCTTGCGGCGCGTATTCGCGACCGCTTTGTCCCGACAGCGCTTCATGGTCTTGGCGCCTGCGCATCGCCGGTCAATATCCGCGCGCCAAGGCTAAGTTTCATGACTGTAGCGCCTCCGCCTCGGAGTTCAGAATCTGCGTCATGAGATCGTCGTAGCTCCTGCCCAGGCGGCTGGCCGCCATTGGAATAATGCTATGTCCGGTCATGCCCGGGACCGTGTTCACTTCCAACAGGAAGAACGTTCCCGCCCGATCTTGCATAAGATCCACCCTGGCCAGCCCTCGGCAGCCGAGACCGCGATAGGCGTCATGGGCCAGGGTCAACAGTTCCTCGTGCTTGTCCTCCGCAAGTTCCGGCGGACAGATATACTCGGTTTCCCGGTCCTCATACTTCGCCTGGTAATCAAAAAACCTGCGCCGCGTGCGAAGTTCCACCGCCGGCAGCAGTTCGTCCTGCAATACGCCTACGGAAAACTCCCGACCCTGTATGTATGTCTCGGCCATTACCGGTGAATCGAAAGCCGCTGCCGCCGAAAACTGGCGTTCGAGTTCAATCGCGCTGTGGACGATGCCCACCCCCAGGCTGGAACCCCCCGCGACCGGCTTGACCACGGCCGGACCAAGCTGGGCAATGGCGGCATCCCAGTCGGTGTCCGCGTCGAGGCACATGAACTCGGCGGTGGCGTAACCAAGTTGGCGCCAGATCAATTTGCTCTTGATCTTGTCCATCGCCAGCGCCGAGGCGAGCACCCCGCTGCCGCTGTAAGGCAGCCCAAGCACTTCGAGCAGACCCTGAATGGAGCCGTCTTCGCCGCCGCGTCCATGCAACATGACGATCACGAAATCCGCCTGTGCGTCAGCTAGCCGCCCGGCGACATCCCGGCCCGCATCGATAGCGATAGACGGCAATTCAAGGCGCCGCAGGCTATTCCAGGCCGCGTTGCCGCTGAGCAGGGATATCTCGCGTTCGGGCGAATCGCCGCCCATCAGCACCGCGATCCGGCCCAGCCCAGCAATAGTGTCCGGCAGTTTTCGCTTGCTCATTCCCCGCTCCCTCCGCTGCCGGCGGCGAAACCCGTTTCCGCCAGTTCCCGAGCCAGGACGCCGACATTGCCGGCGCCTTGCGTGAGCACGATATCGCCGGGCCGCAGCAGGCCCGCGAGAATTTCGCGCAACTGGCCGTCCTCGGGCACGTAAATCGGATCGACCTTGCCTTGCTGTCGGATCGAACCGCAAAGCGATCGCGAATCGGCCCCCGGCAGCGGCTTCTCTCCGGCGCTGTAGACTTCGAGCAGCAACAACACATCTACCGCGGCAAGCACAGCGACGAAATCCTCGTACAGATCGCGGGTGCGACTGTAACGGTGAGGCTGAAAGACCATTACCAGGCGGCGATCGGGCCAGCCCGCCCGCAGCGCGGCAACGGTCACTTCAAGTTCGGTCGGATGATGACCGTAGTCATCGATCAGATTCACGGCGCCGCCGGGAACGGCGAATTCGCCAAGTTGCTGAAAACGGCGGCCGACGCCGGCGAAGCCGGCGACGCCGGCGCGAATACGCTCGTCGCTGACGCCCTCGTCGCTGGCGACCGCCACCGCGGCGGTCGCGTTCAAGGCGTTGTGGCGGCCTGGCATTTGCAGTTCCAGAGTCAACGGATCCTGACCGTCGGGCCGATCTACTTCAAATTTGATCCGGTGCCGATCCTGGCGCAGCCGAGCGATACGGTAATCGGCGCCTTTGCTGAATCCGTAGGTGATTACCGGCCGGGAAATTCGCGGCAGAATTTCGCGCACGGCCGGATCGTCGGCGCAAAGCACGGCGAGTCCGTGGAACGGCAGGTTGTGCAGAAAATTAACGAAATATTGCTTCAGATTCTCGAAATCGCCGCCATAAGTGGCCATGTGATCGGCGTCGATATTGGTCACTACCGCCACCAGTGGCTGCAAATGCATGAATGACGCATCGCTTTCGTCGGCTTCCGCCACCAGGTAACGGCTTTCCCCCAGGCGGGCATTGGTTTCGGCGCTGTTCAAGACGCCGCCGATGATGAAAGTAGGATCCAGTCCCGCCTCGGCCAGCACCGAGGCGATCAAACTGGTGGTCGTGGTTTTGCCATGGGTTCCCGCGACCGCGATGGCATGGCGGTAGCGCATCAATTCAGCCAGCATTTCCGCGCGAGGGATCAGCGGCTTGCCCGCCTTCTCCGCCGCCAGCAATTCGGCGTTGTCGTTGGGAACGGCGGAGGAATACACCACCACGTCCGCGGCGCTGACATTGCCCGCGGCGTGACCCGCGAACACCTTGATGCCCATGTGCGCAAGCCGGGCGGTTACCTTCGAGCAACGCAAATCCGAGCCAGTCACCACATAACCCTGATTAAACAGCACTTCCGCGATGCCGCACATGCCGGCGCCGCCGATGCCGATAAAATGTATCGTCCTGATCCGGCGCATATCGGGCGGAAACTGGAGCAGGGCGGGATCAGCCATTCGCCACCTCCAGGCAGGATTGCGCGACGCGTTCGGCGGCGTCGGTAATCGCCATGCCCATTGCGCGCCGAGACATTTCCGCCAGCCATTCCCGGTTGCCGTCCAGCCGCAGCAGGACTTCCCGCAGCCGCTCAACCGTCAGCTCGGATTGTTCGATGATTTCCGCCGCCTGCCGGGCCGCGAGCCAGCGCGCATTGAGCAATTGCTGCTGGTCCTTGTGATGTGGGTAGGGCACGAAGACCGCCGGCAGACCGCAGGCCGCCACTTCGGCGACCGTGCTCGCGCCCGAGCGGCACAGCACCAGGTCGGCCCAGGCATAGGCGTCGGCGATTTCGCGGATAAAACCCAACAGCCGGTTGGCGCCGGAGAGGTCGACGCCGAGCTGGTGATAGCGCTGCATGGTGGCGGCCATGGTGGCGGAACCGCATTGATGCAGCACTTCCGGAGGCTGCCCGCCGGGCCAGGTCGCGATCAGATCGGGAATCAGCACGTTCAGCGCCTGAGCGCCTTGACTGCCGCCGAGCACCAGCAGGCGCAACGATCCCCGGCGCGGCAGAAAGCGGCGTTCGCGGCCGACTTTGACGATTTCTTCCCGCACGGGATTGCCCGTGAACCGGACCCTTTCATTGGTGGGAAAAGTCTTGGGAAACGCCTCGAAAATGCGATCGGCCCAGCGGCTGATCACCAGATTGGCGTAGCCGGGAACAGCATTCTGTTCATGAATCAGAACCGGGATGCGCAGTAAACGGCCAGCGAGCGCGCCAGGGCCGGACACATAACCGCCCATGCCCAGCAGGCAGTCGGGCCTGACCTGGCGCAATATGCGCAGAGCCTGCCACAGCGAGCGCAACAGCATCGACGGCGCGCGCAGGCGCTGGCGAAGACTGCTGCCGCGCAGTCCGGTCGCGGTTATGGAGTGAAACGGATATCTTTCTTCCCGCAGCAACTTGTTTTCCATGCCGGTCCGGGTGCCGAGCCAATGGATGCTGGCGCCCGCCTGCCGCAATTCCCGGGCGATGCAGATCGCCGGAAACACATGGCCGCCGGTGCCGGCCGCCATGATCAGAATCACTGGAGCGCGCTTGCTCAAGGCAGCCTCCGGCGCCGGGCGCGCGATTCGGCAACGCATTCGGTTTCATATTGAATGCGCAGCAGCAATCCGATGATGCCGCAGCAGACGATCAAGCTGGCGCCGCCATAGCTCATGAATGGCAGAGTCAGTCCCTTGGTCGGCAGCAGGCCCATATTGACGCCGATGTTGATCATGGCCTGGCCGGCCAACAGCAAACCTAGCCCCCAGGCCAGATACGCGGAAAAAAAGCGTTCGCGCAGATGTGCTTCGCGGGCGATAGAGAAGCAGCACCAGACCAGCAGGCAGAATAGCAGCACCACCAGCGCCACCCCGGCCAGACCAAGTTCCTCGCCGATAACCGCGAGGATGAAATCATTGTGCGCCTCCGGCAGGAAATCGAGTTTCTGAATACTGTTGCCGAACCCTTCGCCGAACAGACCGCCGCGGCCGAAGGCGATTTGCGCCTGACCGAGTTGATAGCCAGCGCCGTAAATGTTTTCCGGCGCCCAGGGATCGAGATATGCGGTCAGCCGCCTGACCACGTAGGGCTCGGTATACGCCAGCAAGGCGATTGAACCCGTTGACAGCAGCAACAGCGTCAACACTCGCCAAAGACCGGCGCCGGCCAGAAAGATCATGCCCAGCGCGGTCAGCGCGAGGATAACCATGGCGCCGTGATCCGGCTCCATCTGCAACAGAATCACCGCCAGCCCGACCAGCAGCAGCGGCGTCAGGAATCCAAGCCAGGTAGTGCGCACCAGCTCCCGCCGCCGGTTCAGATACGAAGCCAGAAAAATCACCATAAGCACTTTAGCGGGCTCCGAAGGCTGCACCGAAACGAAGCCGAGATCGATCCAGCGCATGGAGCCGTTCACTTCGCGGCCTATTCCCGGCAGCAGCACGACGATGAGCATGGCATAGGAACCTAGCAACAGCAGCCAATTGAGCCGGTTCCAGAAATCGATCGGGATCCACATCAGCACCAGCATCACTGCCACGCCCATGCCAGCGAAAATCGACTGCCGCTTAAGGAAAAAGAGCGGGTCTCCGTGGCGGCTCTGGGCGATTTCCACCGAGGCCGAAGTCATCATCAGCAAGCCGAAGGCGAGTAGCAGCAAGGTTACCAGCAGCAGGGCGCTCGGCCGAGGCTCGGGAAACGGCGGCGCCGGCCGCGCGCGGGCGCTGGAACCGGCAGCGGCGGCGCCGATCATCGCTTGCTCTCCACACAGCGAATGAATGCATCGCCGCGCTGCTGAAAGTTATCGAACATGTCAAAGCTGGCGCAGGCCGGCGACAGCAGCACCGCCTCGCCGGGCAGCGCCGCGGCGCTCGCCACATCAACAGCCTGTTCCAGGCTAGCGGCAAAACGGACCGGGATTTGCGGCTTCAGGACAGCGGCCATGCGGGCCGCGTCGCGGCCGATCAGGATCGCCTCGCGCGCGAATTCCCGCATAACCGGGACCAGCGCCGCGAAATCGGCGCCCTTGCCGCTGCCCCCGGCAATCAATAGCAAGCGGCCAGCGCGGGCGGCGCCCAGGTTGCGCACCGCCGCCGCCGCGGCGCCCACGTTGGTTGCCTTGGAATCGTTGTAATAATCCACGCCGGCTATGTTCGCGACCCATTGGCAGCGATGCGGCAGACCGGCGAACTCGCCCAGGCCGGCGACGATGTGTTGCCGCGCCACGCCCATTGCAAGAGCCAGCGCCATGGCGGCCAGAGCGTTGGAAACGTTATGGTCGCCGGGTAGCTTCAATGCCCCGACCGGCAGGTATGGCTCGCTGCCCAGCGCCAGCCAGCGTTCTCCCCGATGCTGCCGCAATCCAGCCTGGTCCGGCGCCGGCGCGTCCAGTCCATAGCTGATAATCGAAGCATCGCCCGGACTCGGCGGCCGGCTGAACGGCTCGTCGCGATTCAGGACGATCTGGCGGCAGCCGCGGAAAATGCGCTGTTTGGCGCGGGCGTAGTCCTCCAGGCTGTCGTAGCGGTCCAGATGGTCGGCGCTGAGGTTTAGGATGAGCGCGATTTCGGCGTTCAATTGGCGAGTGGTTTCGAGTTGGAAGCTGGAAATCTCAAGCAGATACCAGTCTTTTTCGTCTTCTTCAAGCAATTCCAGCGCTGGACAGAAATGGCGGCCGTCGAGATTGCCGCCGAGACCGTAGTTTACGGCGGCGGCATCGAGAATCTGGGCCAGCATGGCCGCCACCGTGCTTTTGCCGTTGGAGCCGGTGATGGCCACTATGGGACCGCGCGCCTCGCGCGAGAAAATATCGATATCGCCGGTTACCGGCACGCCAGCCTCGACCGCGGCCGTCAGCGCCGGGGTACGCAGATCGATGCCGGGACTAACCACGAGTTCACGCGCGTCAAGCAGCCGGTCGCCGCGAAAATCCCCCAGTTCGACTTCCAGGTCCGGCTTCAGATTTTCCAGATCAGCCAGCCGCGGCGGCCGCGCGCGGCTGTCGACCACGCGGAATTCGAGCTCCCGCCTCATGAAATAGCGCGCGCAGGAATAACCGGTATCGCCGAGACCGACGATGACCCTGGCCGGATTTCGCCTGGAACCGCCAAGCATTGCTTTCTCCGTCGCCTCAGCGCAGTTTCAGCGTTACCAGTCCAAACAGGACCAGCATCAGCGTAATAATCCAGAAGCGCACGATCACTCGCGGCTCGGGCCATCCTTTCAGTTCGAAATGATGGTGCAGCGGCGCCATGCGAAAGATACGCCTGCCGGTCAGCTTGAAAGAGGCAACCTGGATGATTACCGAAGCCGTCTCCACCACGAATACTCCGCCCATGATAAAGAGCACGATTTCATGGCGGGAGACGATCGCCATGACGCCGAGCGCCGCGCCGAGGGCGAGCGCGCCGATATCGCCCATGAACACCTGCGCCGGATAAGTGTTGAACCATAGAAAGCCGAGACCGGCGCCGAGCAGCGCTCCGGCGAAGATCGAAATCTCGCCCGAACCCGAGATATAGGGAATGTTGAGATAGGCGGAAAATTCGCTATGGCCGGCAAGATAGGCGATTACGCCCAGCGCGCCGCCGACCATCACCGTGGGCAGAATGGCAAGCCCGTCGAGACCGTCGGTGAGATTTACCGCATTACTGAAGCCAACGATCATGAAATAGCTGATGACGATGTAGACGATGCCGAGGTTGAGCGCCACATCCTTGAAGAAAGGCACGATGTATTCCAGTTCGATACCGCCGGGAGCGGTGAAATAGAGCACTAACGCGCCAGCCAGGCCGAACACCGATTGCCAGAAATACTTCCAGCGGGCGGACAAGCCGCGCGGATCGCGTTTGATCAGTTTGCGGTAGTCGTCGACCCAGCCCACGGCGCCGAACAGCAAGGTCACCGCAAGCACGATCCAGACATAATGATTATTCCAGTCCGACCACAAAACCGTGCTGATGGTAATGCTGAGCAGGATCAGCGCGCCGCCCATGGTTGGCGTGCCGGCTTTCTCGAAATGCGTCTGGGGCCCGTCCGCGCGCACCACCTGACCCACCTGGGCCACGTTCAGGCGTTCGATGATGACAGGGCCGAAAATCAGCGAAACCACCAGCGCGGTAATGACGCTGAATGCGGCGCGCACGGTAATGTATTGCAAGACCGAGAAACTGCTGTCGAGCAGAATCAGGTAATCGGATAACCAGTAAATCATCAGCTTGTTCCTCTTTCCCGCAGCGCCGTGGCCACTTCGTCCATGCGTGCGCCCCGCGAACCTTTAACGAGAATGACGCGATTCGGCGCCAGAGCGCCGGGCCCAGTCTCGAACAGGGCCTCGATCAGTTCGCGCCGAGTGGCGAAATGCCGGCCATTTTCGCCGAATCCCTTGATCATATGACGGCAGAGTTCGCCGACAGCCCATAGTTGCTTGACGCCACACCCGGCCGCGTACCGGCCCACCTCATGATGCATGGCTTCCGCGCGGTCGCCGAGTTCCAGCATATCGCCGGCGACCAGCATGGCTGGTCCGGGCAGTTGCGCGAGTAGTTCGATGGCGGCGCGAAACGATCCGGGCCCGGCATTGTAACTGTCGTCGATGATGCGAACGCCGTCACGTCGAAGCGCCGGGAACAGCCTTCCCGGCGCCGGCGCGGTCGCCTCCAGACCTTGCCGAACCGCGTCCGGTCCGGCGCCGGCTTCGAATGCGGCCGCCGCCGCCGCTACGGCATTGGCGATATTATGCTCGCCGAGCAATTGCAGGCGGACGCGGGTTTGCCCATGGGGGCCGGCCAGCACGAAAGCGGGTTGGCCGCTATCGTTCAACGTGATGCCGGCGGCGAAATAATCCGACTGGCCCGGCACTTCGCGCAAGCTGAACTGCCGCCGGCGGAACGCGGCGCCGCGGCGGCGCCATTGATCGACATTTGGATCGGCCGCGTTCAACAACAGCAGGCCGTCCGGCCGCAGTCCCGCAATGATCTCGCCCTTGGCCCGGACCACCCCCGGCAAGCCGCCGAAGCCTTCGGTATGGGCCATGGAAGCATTGGTGATCAGCGCGATATCGGGCCACGCCGCTGCCGCGCTGAAAGCGATTTCCCCGGCTCGATTGGCGCCCATCTCGATGACCGCGAAGCGATCTTCGGCCTTGAGCCGCAGCAGGGTCAGCGGCACGCCGACGGTGTTGTTCAGATTGGCGCGGGTCGCGAGGCAGCCGCCTTCCTGGGACAGGATGGCGTGAAGCATCTCCTTGACCGTGGTCTTGCCTTGACTGCCGGTAACCGCAAGCACTTTCGCGGTTGACCGTTCGCGGTTGACGCGCGCGATCCGCGCCAGCGCCGAACCGGTGTCAGCGACGCGCAACTGCGGCAAGTCTACCGCGGCAAGCCGGCTGACCACGGCGCCCGCGGCGCCGCGCCGGCGCGCCTCGGGCAGGAACTCGTTGCCATCGAAATTCTCGCCCCGAAGCGCCAGAAACAATTCACCCGCGCGCAAGCTGCGGGTATCGGTAGACACCGCGTCAAAGCTGACGTTGCGGCCGGTCAGTTCGCCGTCCAGTTCCGCCGCCAGTGCGTCAAGCATCATACCGCCTATCAAGATCCTGATCCCGCCAGTTCCGACGCGCGCCTGATCAGGGCCTGCCGCGCCACGCCAGCATCGCTGAAATGGCGCCGCCTGGCGCCGATCTGCTGATATTCCTCGTGCCCCTTGCCGGCGATGAGCACTACATCGCCCGGCTCGGCCTGGGCGATGGCATGAGCGATCGCCCGTTCGCGGTCCCGCTCGACATGGACCGTCCCGGGCGCCGCCATGCCACTGAGAATCTGATTCACGATCGAATCACCGTCTTCCAACCTGGGATTATCATCCGTGATCACCGTATGATCCGCCAGTTTTTCGGCCAGGGCGCCCATGATCGGCCGCTTGCCCTTGTCCCGGTTGCCGCCGCAGCCGAACACGCACCACAGCCGCTCGGTGAAATGTTCGCGCAAGGCCGCCAGCGCGCCTTGGAGCCCGTCCGGCGTATGGGAATAATCCACTACTACGGTTACATCATCGCTTCCGCCCCATACTTCCATGCGGCCGTCAACGGCTTGCAGGCCGGAAACGAGTTCGCAAATGCGTTCGATATCGAGATCGCCGAGCCGCGCGCGGCAGGCCAGCAAGGCGCCCACTACCGCAAGAATATTGCTGACGTTAAATCTGCCGAGCAGCTTGCAATCAATCGATCCGGAGCCTGCCGGAGTATGAATTTCCGCGCGAAAGCCCCGATGCGTCACGGCGACTTCTTCGGCCCGGATCGTCGCCTGGCGATTGCCGATGCCATAGGTCGTCACTTCCAGTTTCGATCGCAGATCGTTGACCATGCGGATGCCGTAGGGATCGTCGAGGTTGACGATGGCGTGACGCAGTCCGGCGCCGGAAAACAGTCTGCGCTTGCTCGCGCCGTAGTCCTCCATGCTGTCGTGATAATCGAGATGGTCCCGGGTCAGATTGGTGAAGATAGCAATTTCGAAACGCACGCCTTGCGCCCGCCACTGATGCAGTCCCACCGAGGAGACTTCCATCGCCACGGTGTCCAGCCCGGCCGCGGCCATTTCCGCCAGCGCCTTCTGCGTGAAGACGGCGTCCGGCGTGGTCAGCGCGCATTCCGCGAGTTGGTCGGGAACGCCATAGCCCAGCGTGCCTATCACTCCCGCTGGACTGCCGGCCGCGGCCAGCAGCCGCGCGATGTATTGGGAACAGGTGGTCTTTCCATTCGTGCCGGTGATGCCGATGACCGACATGCGCGTGGATGGATCCCGATAGAAGCGGCCAGCGATTTCACTCGACTTCGCCATCAGATGATCGACCGCGATCACCGGCGTCTTGCCGAGCTGGCGCACGCCCCGCCAATCCCGTCCGGATTCGGCCAGCACCGCGGCCGCGCCCCGGCTGACCGCGGCGCCGATGAAATCGCGCGCATCATGGGTGTGCCCGAAAGTCGCCAGAAACAGATCGCCGGGCCGCACTTGACGGCTGTCGAGTTGTATTCCGCTTACTTCGATCGCGAACTCGTTTTCCCGGCCCTGACAGTCCGCCAATCCGTGAATCAGATCGAGCAAGCTGGTATTGAAGGGCGTTGGCTGGGGGGCGTTCATGGTTCAGCAAGATCCTCGACGCTGGCCACCGCCGAAATCCGGGCGCCGGGCGCTGGCCGCGGGACATCGTCGGGAGGCACATTCAGAATGCGCATCGCGCCGGCGGCGATACGGGAAAACACCGGGGCCGCCACCTGGCCGCCGAGGTGCTCGTCACCCTTGGGCTCGTTGACGATGACCACCACGATGATTTCGGGCCTGGTCGCCGGGGCCAGGCCGACAAACAGCGAATTGTGCAGATTCTCCTCGTAACCGGAAGCGCCCACGACATGGGAAGTACCGGTTTTGCCCGCCACCTGGTAGAGCGGAATGCGCGCGCCCGTCACCGCTCCTCCGCGCGAGCGGTCCACCACGGTTTCCAGCATTTCCGCCACCTGCCGGGCGATAATCGGGCTGATTACCCGTTCGCGCGGCAGCGCGGCGACTTCTTCTTCACTCAGCTTGAGCAGCGAAACCGGTTTGCGCGCGCCTTCATCGGCCAGGATGGAGTAGGCCCGGGCCAGATGCACCGCCGTCGCGGACACCCCGTAGCCGAAGGACAGCACCGCCGTGGCGTGCTGGCCGAGACGCGCCGGATCAGGCACCACGCCGGCCTGTTCGCCGGGAAATCCGGTATCGGGCGCCCGGCCGAAACCGAAGCGTTCGAGAACATCGACAATGGAACCGGCGCCGATCTCGGCGGCGATCAGACTGGTGCCGACATTGCTCGACTTGGTGATCACGCCGGTGGTGGTCAAGGCGCCGTAACCGTGCAGGTCCTGGACCGTGCGGCCGGCCACGACCATCCAGCCGTTGCCGGTTTCGATGACGGTATCCGGCGTAAAGCGCCCGGACTCAAGCGCCGCGGCCACGGTAAAGGGTTTCATGGTCGAGCCCGGCTCGTAGATATCGGTGAACGCACGATTCCGGGTTACGCTCAGATCTTCGATCCGCGACTTGTTGTGGGGGTTGTACGATGGCTGGTTGGCCACGGCGAGCACTTCGCCGGTGGTTACGTCGAGCACGACTACCGTGGCCGACTTGGCGTTGCGTTTGAGATATTCGGATTTCAGCTCGCGGTAGGCAAGATTCTGCAAGCGGATATCTATGCTCAATTGCAAGTCCTTGCCGGGCTGCGCGAGCTTGATGGTGTTCAGTTCCTCAATGACGTTGCCGCGGCGATCCTTGATAACGCGGCGGCTGCCGGGAACGCCCTGGAGCCAGGCGTCATAGGCGCGCTCCATGCCTTCCTGGCCGCTGTCGTCGATATCGTTGAAACCGATCAGGTGGGCTGTAACTTCGCCATGGGGATAAAAGCGGCGATATTCCTGCTGTTCATAAACACCGGCGATATCCAGCGCCAGCACCCGCGCCGCATCGAATGGCGCCAGATGGCGCTGCAAGTACAGGAACCGGCGCGAACGGTTCTGTTCCAGACTCGCGCGTAGCGCCTTGACGTCAAGATCGAGCAGGCGGGCAAGATCAACGATTTTCTCCCCGCGCGGATTGATTTCCGTGGGATCGGCCCAAATCGACTTCACCGGCGTGCTCATGGCCAACGTTTTGCCGTTGCGATCGGTAATCAGACCGCGGTTGGCCACCAGCGGCACGACTCGCACGGTGCGCGCGTCGCCTTCCTCTTGCAGAAAGTCGCGTTGCAATACATGCAGCGCTACCGCTTTCCAGCCCGCCGCGCCGAGGCAAAGCGCCATTAGCAACAGCAGCAGTCCCGGGCGCCAGGCGTCGGCGGGTTTTGCCTTTTTCGACTTAGTCATGGTGCACCACCACGATATCTTCCGGTTCGGGCACATGCATCCGCAACTCCTCGCGGGCAACGCGCTCGATCCTGTCGGCAAGCGCGAAAGTGCTGATTTCCAGCAGCAGGCGCCCTCTTTCTTCTTCCTGCAAGTAGATCTGTTGGCGCATTTCCTGCAATTGCCGGGAAATCCGCCGATGCTGCTGGGTTACGTCGACCATGGCCAGTCCGGTCATGAAAGTTGCCGCCAGGATCGCCAGTAACGCCCAGGTGGACGCCAGACCCAGTCCGGCCCAGCTCCAGGGCGAGGGGCGATCGTAATTCTGGCTCGGCCTGGCGTGATGGCGCCGGGGTTCGGTTCCGGTCTTCATTGCAGTTTCTCCGCCACTCGCATCACCGCGCTGCGGGCGCGCGGATTCCGCGCCACTTCCACCGCGGTGGCGCGCCTTGACTTACCTATCGGCCGCATGCGCGCGCGCAGTTGCGCCTTGGTGACCGGCAGATCGCGGGGGAAATCGTCACCCTTGGCCTGGGCGGAAATGAATCGCTTGACGATACGGTCTTCCAGCGAGTGAAAACTGATCACCGCCATCCGGCCGCCGTTACGCAGCACTGCCAGCGCCCCCGCCAGCCCGCCGCGAAGTTCGTCGAGTTCCTCGTTAATGCGGATCCGGATGCCTTGAAAGGCGCGGGTAGCCGGATGCTTGCGGCGTTCCCGGCCGGGCGCCGCGGCGGCAACGATAAGCGCAAGCCGGCCGGTGGTGGCAATAGGTTCGCGTTGCCGCTCCCGCACGATGCGCGCGGCAATTCGCCGGGAATGCCTTTCCTCGCCATAGCGATACATCGCATCCGCCAATTCCCGCTCGGGCGCGCTATTGATCCAGTCGGCGGCGCTGATTCCGCTGCGCGGATCCATGCGCATGTCCAACGGACCGTCACCGCTGAAACTGAAGCCGCGGCCGCGGTCGTCGAGTTGCGGCGAAGACAGGCCGAGATCGAACAGTACGCCATCGATTTCGCCTTCGAGTCCTCGCCGCGCCAATGCCGCCCGCAATTCGCCGAAGCGCCCGTCGATGACTTCGAGGCGCTGCTCGGCGGCGCTCATTTCCCGCGCCGCGGCGATGGCTTCCGGATCCCGGTCCATGACCAGCAGCCGGCCGCCGGGTCCCAGCCGTTCGAGAATTGCCGCGCTGTGACCGCCGCGGCCGAAGGTGGCGTCGAGATAAGTTCCGTCTTCCCGCGGGTTCAATGCTTCCACGACCGCTGCCCTCAATACCGGCTGATGCCCGGCTATGTCAATCATCGGCTGTTCGCGCCATTCATAGACTGCCGACCGTTACAAAGCCAGAGTTCTCAATTCTTCCGGTAACTCTCCCTGTTCATGCACCTGTTCCAGCCACTCGTCGCGTTTTCCGAGCCAGTTGTCCTGACTCCAGATTTCAAGTTTCTTGCATTGGCCGACCAGACAAACCTGCTTTTCCAACTCGGCGTACTGGCGCAGTTCCTGCGGCAGCAACACCCGGCCGATACCGTCCAACTCCAGATCGTTGGCATGTCCGATGAGCAGGTGCTTCATGCGCCGGACATGTTCATTCAATCCGGACAGACCATCGATCCGCTGTTCGATCTTGTCCCATTCGGTGGGCAGATACAGCGACAGGCAGCGATGCCTGGTATCGAGATCAATGGTCACCACAAGACGGCCGCCAAAGTCATTCGACAGGCGTTCGCGATAGCGCGCCGGCATGGCCAGACGCCCCTTGGCGTCCAGCGATACGGTATTCATGCCGCGAAACATGGCGCATCCCTCCAACTTTTCCCGTAATAAACCACATTCGCCCACAAATTACCAATATTTTCCACTTTTCCACATCAGTATTCCGACGCTTGACTCCGGGGCCACGACAAATTGTTGACGCCCAGAGAGGGTGGCCTCCCACGGGGTTTGGCCGCGTGAAGATTCCGTCGCTTGACTGCGGGAGCGCGCGGCGGCGCCGGGTGAGCGCGAGCGCGGTTTGAAGCGCGAACGACGCCAAGCAGTGCCTGATGGCTGGATCAGTTCCGGCGCAAGCCGGGAAAGGGGCTCAGACGGTTACGGGCAAAGGTAAATTTCCCATTCGCGGCAACTGAAAACCGCGCATATTTGGCCAACCAAGAGCGATGCGATGCGCTCCACCGGTAATTCAGGTCAACGAGTTTGGCGGGCGTTACGGATGCACGGAAGCGAAGGCGAAAAATTTCGCGAAAACGCGCGGGAATAGGCCGAGTCAGCCTGTAAGCCGGGTTCTGTCGAGGACAATCATTCATCTGCGACCTGCGTCACCGCAGGCCTGTAGCGGCCTACCCGAATCCGGCGCGAGCCGCGCCATGGGATTCCTATTTGGCCTTGCTCCGGGTGGGGTTTACCTTGCCGCGGACTGTTGCCAGCCGCGCGGTGCGCTCTTACCGCACCATTTCACCCTTACCAGACCGGGGTCTGGCGGTATGCTTTCTGTTGCACTGGCCGTAGGCTCGCGCCTCCCAGGGGTTACCTGGCACCCTGCTCTATGGAGCCCGGACTTTCCTCTGCCCGCGCCAAACGGCGCCAACAGCGATTGCCCGGCTGACTCGAACCGCCAGCCTAAAGAAGTTGCGATACGATGACAACAAATTCCGCGATGAATCCATGCCAGGTTCGCCGATAGACTAATTTTCCGGATTTCCCAGCGCCGCCTTGTAAATGACATTCTTGCGCAGCCCCGTAATTTCAGCCGCGATGGCCGCTGCCTTCCCGAGCGGCAATTCGTTCTTCAGCAGCGTCACGATACGCAAGGCTTCCGGCAGGCGCTGGTCTTCTTCCCCTTTTGCCGCATGACCGGCCAGCACCAGCACGAACTCCCCCTTGCGCTGATTGGCGTCGCCGCGCAGCCATGCCGCCGCCTGTTCCAGGCTGCCGAGAAAATGGGATTCGAATTGCTTGGTCATTTCACGGGCGACGAAGATGGAACGGCCGGAGCCAAGCACGAGCGCAAGGTCGTCCAGACAAGCAACGATGCGATGACTGGATTCATATAGCACCCAGGTAGCGGATTCGGATTTCAGTTGTTCCAGCCGGCGCCGACGCGCCGCTTGGGCGGCCGGCAGAAAACCCACGAAGCGGAAGTGGTCCGTCGGCAGGCCCGCGACGCTGAGCGCCGCGATCAGCGCGCTCGGGCCGGGCACGGGCAGGACCTCGATGCCCTCCTCCCGCGCGGCTTTGACCAGCGCATAACCCGGATCCGAAATCAGCGGTGTGCCCGCATCGGATATCAGCGCCACCGTGGCGCCGTCGCGCAGCAGCCGCAGCAACTTTTCCCGAACGCGCCCATCGCTATGGTCATGATAGGACAGCAATGGCCGCTTGATGCCGAAATGGGCGAGCAGCTTGCCGCTATGCCGGGTATCTTCCGCCGCGATGCAATCGGCCGCCGCGAGAATTTCCCTGCCCCGGCCGGAGAAATCCGCGAGGTTGCCGATGGGAGTCGCCACCACGTAAAGACAGCCTGTTGTCGGCACCTTGGAAATTTCTCCTATAAATTGGTGAAAAATCGAAACCTGTATTAATCTTTAGGTATCGGCGAATTTCCTGAAGCACTGACCTAAGGAAGCTTTGATTAGTCAGAACTTCCGCGCGGCATCGGGATGCGCCGCCGGATTCGATGGCTGCAGGCAAGCGTTATCGAAGCGCGGCTTCGGGCGCAGCCGCAACGGCACGGAGCTATGCTCCGTGACTGGAGCAAGCCATTGAATCCGGAAGCAAAACAAAACCACGCTCGGTTTGCGGCAATGAACAATTCCAAAGATCGAATCGTTCATGGAAAACCTTAACTTTCCGGATTTTAGTTTGTCTTCAATGCGCGTGTATATCCTGCTCTGGCTGCTGACGCTGGCTGGCTGCGGCATGTCTCCGGGCGGGCGCGACGCGGCGGACCCCATTACCGGGGATGATTCCATCGCTAGCCTGCTGGCCCGGGCCGAGGCAGTAGATGGCGCCGAGGCAGCGCGCTTGCGGATGCGCGCGGCCGAGCGCCTGCTCGCCGAGGGCCGACTGTTCGAAGCCGCCGAGGCAGCGCAATCCGCCACCGTGGCGACGCCGGAGCTTCAAGTTCGGCTCGCCCTGCTGCGCTCCCGCATCAGTCTTGCCGCAAGCGACAATGCCGCGGCCATGGCGTGGCTGCGCGAGATTGCCTTGCCCGACCGCGGCGCGGATTACTTCATCGACTATTACCTGCTTCTGGGCGACATCAACCAGGCCATGGCGCAAGCGCGGCAGGCCGTCGTCGCCTGGGCCGAGATCACCGGTTTGCTCGACGGCGCCGCGGGCGATGACGCGCGCCGCAAAACCTGGGCGGCGCTGGAAAGCCTGTCCGGTCCCGAACTCGAGGAAATGGCCGCTTCGGCGACGAGTTACGAATTGCGCGGCTGGATCGAACTGGCCCGGGTGGTCGGTTCGGTTCAGCACAGCATACCGCGGCAAATCGATTCGCTGACAAGCTGGCGCCGGGCCTGGGAACAGCATTCGGGCGCACGGCGGTTGCCCGGGCAATTGCGGCAACTCGAGGCGGCCTGGGCCGACCGGCCGCGGCATATCGCGCTGATCCTGCCATTGCGCGAAGCGGCCGGCATGGCGATTCAGCAAGGCTTCCTGGCCGGCTATTACGAGGCGCTGGCGGTATCGCGGGAGGCGCCGCGCATCTCATTGTTCGACAGTTCGGGCGCGGGCGACATTCGACCGATCTACCAGCGCGCGGTGGCGGCCGGCGTCGATCTGATCGTGGGACCGTTGTACAAGGATCTCGTCAACCAGTTGCTGGCGGCCGGAGAATTGCCCACGCCAACGCTGGCGCTGAACTACACCGACGAGGACCCTCCGCCTGGCGATGGCCGGCTGTTCCAGTTCGCGCTGGCGCCCGAGGACGAGATCGATGCGATTATTGAACTTGCCTGGCGCGCGGGACATCGCAACGCCGCGGCGATCTATCCCGCCAACGATGTATTTCTGCGCTTGCAGGACATCTTTGCCGAGCGCTGGCAGGCCCGCGGCGGCAGTTTCGTTTCCAGCGCGGCGTATCTCGACGCCGGGAATTTCACCGACGTGGTCAAGAGCGTGCTCGACATCGACGCCAGCGAGGCGCGACTGCAACGCCTGCGCGACATATTGCCCCGTTCCAATGTCGAATTCACGCCGCGGCGGCGCCAGGATATCGATTTTATATTCCTGATGGCGAATCCCCAGGTCGGACGCCAGATCAAGCCCGCCCTCGACTTCTATTACGCCGACGATTTGCCGGTATTCGCCTTGCCCTCGATTTACGACGGTTTCGAAAATCCGGCCCTGAACCGGGACCTCGACGGCATCGTTTTCGCCGACGCGCCGTCGATGTTGCTGGATCGGAACCCCGCCCTCGCCGCCAGCGGCGCCGAGCGCCGATTGCAGGCCATGGGCATCGACAGCTTCCGCCTCTACCCGCGGCTGCAACAGTTCCTGCGCCGGCAAGTCACCAGCTTGCGCGGCGCCACCGGCGAATTGCGCATGGAACGGGACCGGCGTATCCATCGCAAGCTTTCGCCGGGACGCTTCGATAACGGCATCGCGGCGCCGCTGGCCCTGCCGGGCGACTGAGCCGCGGCCATGACCAGCGCCTCGATCGACAGGCGGCGACCGGGCGGGAGCCGGCTAGCGAGGCCAATCAAAAGTGAAGCTTTTGCCGGCCCCAACGACTTGCCATCGATGGCCGGGCCGGGAGTTGACGAAACATCGGCTATCGCGCCGGGGATGGCTGGAAAGGATTGTTCAATGCCGGATAATAAAGCTGCAAGCGCCGACCGAACCGCGTCGAGCAATTCTAGGCGCTTGGGCCACCTCCACGAGCAACGCGCCTTGCGCTACCTCAAGCGACAGGGTTTGTCCCTGTTGCAGGCCAATTTCAATTGCGGCGCCGGAGAGATCGACCTGATCATGCGCGACCGGGAGGGCTGCGTAGTCTTCGTCGAAGTGCGCTACCGCGGCAACGACCGTTACGGCAGCGCGCAAGAAACCGTGGGGCCGGCCAAGCAACGCAAGCTGCGGCTGGCCGCGGCCTGGTTCCTCAACGGGCGGAACTGGCAACACCAGTCTTGCCGCTTCGACGTAGTGGCCATAACCGGCGGCGGACCGGACCGGCGGGACAGGCTCGAATGGATTCGAGACGCCTTTCCGGGGGCCTGATTCAGACTAATGGATATGCTGGAAATTTTGTTGCCTGGAATCGTTCGCCGCCGCAAACCGGGCGTGGATTTGTTTTGCTCTCGAATTCAATGGCTTGCTCCAGTCACGGAGCATAGCTCCGTGCCGTTGCGGCTGCGCCCGAAGCTGCGCTTCGAAAACGCTTGCCTGCACCCACTGAATTTACCGTGCAAATCGAGCTGCCGCGCACCAGCCCGGATAAATCAAAGCTTGCTAAAACATACGCCGGCCGTGGCCGATACAAATTGCAGCAAATGGTGGAACTGACCGCATGAACCTGACCTCACGCATAACCAGGCATTTTCTGGACAGTATCGCCGTCAAGGAGCGATGCGCCGAGGAACTGCCGCAATCCATCCAGGACGCCGGCGCGGTCATGGTCGACGGCCTGTTGAACGGCAACAAGATCCTGTGCTGCGGCAATGGCGGCTCGGCCGGCGACGCCCAGCACTTTTCGGCGGAATTACTGAACCGCTTCGAACGCGAACGGCCCGGCATGCCGGCTATCGCCCTGACCACCGATAGTTCCACCATAACCGCCATTGCCAACGACTACGATTATGGTGAAATCTTCGCCAAGCAGGTGCTCGCTCTGGGACGGAAAGACGACATACTGCTAGCGATCTCGACCAGCGGCAACTCCGACAATGTGGTACGGGCCATTCGCGCCTCCCATGAACGCGACATGATCGTGATCGCCTTGACCGGCCGGGACGGCGGCCGCATGGCGACCGATCTGCGCGCGCGGGACGTCGAAGTGCGCGTGCCGTCCGACCGCACCGCCAGAATTCAGGAAGTGCATCTGGTGGTCATTCATTGTCTTTGCGACTTCATCGACACCGCGATATTCGGAGGAGAAGACGCATGAAATTCCGCTTATTGACTTGTATTCCGATTATGCTTGCCGCCTCCTGCACTGCCATCCTGGTAGAAACCGCGGGCGAGGACGGCATGCAGGAAGACGTTACCGAGCGCTCCGCCGGCGCCTTCATCACGGATGAATCCATCGAAACCCGCGTCAGGGTAAACCTGGCCACCCAGGAACCGGCCCTGCGCGAGGCCAATATTGACGTAACCGCTCATAAGGGCGTAGTGCTGCTGGTCGGCCAGGTGCCTTCTCCGGAACTGAAGCAACGCGCGGTGGAAATCGCCAGCGAGGCGAGTACGCAAATCCGCCGCATCCACGACGAACTGGAAGTCACGGGCAACACCGGTTTGCTCGCCCGCGGCAATGACGCCTGGATTTCCACCCGGGTGCGCGCCCTGTTATTGACCAACAAATCTGTCGCTGGCGCCAATATCCGGGTCGTGACCGAAAACGGCGCCGTTTATCTGCTGGGCGTGGTGGACAGGGAACAGGGAGATAAGGCGGCGGCCCTGATCAGCGACATCAATGGCGTGACCCGGGTAGTCAAGATCTTCGAATACCTGAACTGAACCAGCGGCGGCGCCGCCGCGATCGTCGCTTCCGTTCAGGCGGCCATCTCTCGCTCGAGTTCCGACAGGCTGGCTTTCACCGAATCGCGGTTGAACAGACGATCCCGGTATTCCACCAGGGGTTTTGTCGTGCGATTTTCCGGCAATTCTATTCCCATTACCGGCAATCGCCACAAGATCGGCGTCACGCAGCAATCGACGATGGTGAATTCGTCGCTCATGAAAAAGGGCTTCTCGCCAAAAATCGGCGCCGTGGCGATCAGGCTGTCACGCAATTCTCCGCGCACGCGTTCGAGTTCGGCGTCAGTGCCCTCGTTGGCCAGCAAGGTATCGACCAGTGAGCACCATTCGCGCCGAACGCGGTGCATCCACAGTCGGCTTTGCGCGCGAGCCACCGGATAGACCGGAAACAGCGGCGGGTGCGGGAAGCGTTCATCGAGATATTCCATGATGATGTCGGCTTCGTAAAGCACCAGGTCGCGGTCGACCAGGGTCGGCAGGCTGTTGTAGGGATTCAGGTCTACCAGGTCTTCGGGCAGGTTGTCCGAATCCACGTCGATGAGGTCGACGGTTACCTGCTTTTCCGCGAGAACGATGCGGACCCGATGGCTGTAATGGCTGACAGGGTCCGAATAAAAGGTCATGGACGACCGTTTCGCGATAACTCCCATTATATTCCCCGGTTGCGGACGCTTAACGCCCGTCAGTGATAGTCCTTGCGGAACTCGCGGCTCATGAGGGCGATAGAGATATAGAACAGGCCCAGAAAGAGCAAAACCCAGATACCGATTTGCTGGCGCCGGTAGCGAATCGGTTCGCCGATGTAATGCAGAAAATTCACCAGATCTCCGATCATGGAGTCGAATTCCGCTTCGCTCATGCTGCCGCTGCCTTCGACATGGCTCAGCGTGCATTGCGTGGGATCGTCGGCGCCGTGATCGTCACAAATCACATCTCCTTGCAATTCGTACAGCACGTTGGGCATGCCCACGTTGGGAAAAACGCTGTTATTGGCGCCGAACGGCCGCGCCGGATCGTTGTAAAAGGAGCGCAGATAGGTATACAGCCAATCGGGCCCGCGCACCCTCGAGATCAGTGTCAGATCGGGTGGCGCGATGCCGAACCATGCGTTGGCGTCATCCTCGGACATCGAATTCTCAATCCGGTCGCCGATCAGCGAGTCATCGAAAATCAGGTTTTCCAGCACCAGTTCGTGGGGAATCTCCAGATCATCGGCGGTTCGTTCGTAGCGCGCGTAACCAAGAGCATGGCAGGAGACGCAATAATTCATGTAGTAGTTGAAGCCGCGCTGCAGGGAATCCTTGTCCATGAAATCGGTTTCCACATGATCCAGATCGAGATTGCCGGATTCAGCCGCCTCCGCCCGCTCCGACACCAACAGCAAGGGCAGCACCACCAGCAAGGCGATCAGCACGATGCTGCCGATCAATTGCGGAATACTGATCCAGCGTCCGGTGAGCCGATCGGGCGGCTGGGTAGTTTTTTCGAGGCGTGTATACCAGGGCATGAGAATGAAATAGAGGTAGTAGATCACGGTCATGATCTGCGCCAGCAGTTTCTTGGCCGGGCTGACCGTCTGGGTGCCAAGCACGCCAAGAACGAAAAAGCTGACCAGGAACAACATCAGGGCGGCGCGGCTGTACCAGCCCTTGTAACGCATGGAGCGCACCGGGCTGCGGTCGAGCCAGGGCAGGAAGAACAGGATGGCGATGGCGCCAAACATGACCAGCAGGCCCCAAAAATTCGAGTCGATGCCGAATAGCGGATAGGTAATGCCACGCAACATCGAATAAAACGGCGTGTAATACCACACCGGCGGCACATGTTCCGGCGTGCGCAACGAATCCGCTTCCTGGAAATTCGCCACTTCGAGGAAGTAGCCGCCCATTTCCGGAGCGAAAAACACGATGGCGAAGAATACGATCAGGAACAGGACCACGCCGCCGAGATCGTGGAACATCGTGTAATACGGATGGAACGGCACGCTATCCACCGGAACTCCGTCCGGACCCTTGTTCTGCTTGATTTCGATACCGTCGGGATTGTTTGACCCGACCTCGTGCAGGGCCAGGATGTGCAGCACTACCAGGGCAATCAGCACCAGCGGCAACGCCACTACGTGCAAGGCAAAGAAGCGGTTGAGCGTGGCGCCCGAGATCAGGTAGTCGCCGCGCACCCAGATCAGCAGATCTTCGCCGATGATGGGAATGGAGCCGATCAGCGACACGATGACATTGGCGCCCCAATAGGACATCTGGCCCCAGGGCAGCACGTAGCCGAGAAAGCCTTCCATCACCAGGATCAGATAGATGGCCATGCCGAAGATCCAGATCAGCTCTCGCGGCCGCTGGTAGGAGCCATACATCAGGCCCCGAAACATGTGCATATAGACGACGAAAAAGAACGCCGAGGCGCCGGTCGAATGGACGTAGCGCAGCAGCCAGCCCCATTCCACATCGCGCATGATGTGCTCGACCGAAGCGAACGCCCCATCCGCGCTGGCGGTGTAGTTCATGGTCAGCCAGATGCCCGACAGGATCTGGATCACCAACATCAGCAGCGACAACACGCCGAAGAAATACCAGAAATTGAAATTGGCCGGGGCATAGTACTTGGACATATGCTTTTCCCAGGCTTCCACGATCGGCAGCCTGGCGTCGACCCAGTCGACCATGGCAATCAGGTCGGAGCGCAGCCGTCCGTTTGCGTTCGCGGTCCGCGGTTGCTCGCTCATGCCGCGGTCTCCTCGTCAATGCCGATTACCAGGATATTGTCGTCCTCGAACGAATACGGCGGCACTTCCATGTTGCGCGAGGCCGGCGAGCCGCTATAGACCCGGCCCGCCAGATCGAAGCGGGAGCCATGGCAGGGACAGAAGAAGCCGCCGTTCCATTGCTCGTCGAAAGGCTGGGGGCGCAATTCGACGAATGGCGTCGGCGAACAGAACAGGTGCGGGCAAAGACCGACGAGCACCAGCAATTCGGGTGTGCGGGAGCGGAATTCGTTTTGCGCGTAGCCGGGTTGTTCCAGTTGTTCCGAGTTGGGGTCGGCGAGCCTGTCGGGATCCCGGTTCATGGCTGCCAGCGCCTCGGCGCTGCGCCGCACCACGAAAATGGGCCGGCCGCGCCAGGCGGGAATCGGTCCGAGTATCTCGCCTTCGAGCAGATTGCCGATGTCGATACGAACCGGCGCCCCTGCCGCTCTGGCTTGCGCGCTCGGATTCCAGGATCCGATGAAGGGGACCGCGGCGCCAGCTACGCCGACGGTCCCGAGACCCAATGTAGAACCAACCAGAAAGCGCCTGCGCGCAGTCTTGGAACTGTCGTCAGTCACCTTTAGTTCATCTCCTCGTCAAGTGGAACTTCCGCGGCAAATCCACGCGCGCGGGCAAACCGGGCGGATGCTAATGAATCTGCCATGAAAATTCAAGCGGGTTCCCGCCCGCCCAAGGCCAGGTTACTGAATTGCAAGAAAAAATTTGTTTAGCGCTTGGAATACTGCGGCCGCTTGCGCGCCTTGCGCAGACCGACCTTCTTGCGCTCGACTTCGCGCGCGTCCCGGGACACGAATCCGGCCTTGCGCAAGGTCGGCTTGAGTTCGCTGTCGTAGTCGATCAACGCCCGGGTAATGCCATGTCGGATCGCCCCGGCCTGACCGAAGCTGCCGCCGCCGCGCACGGAAACCTTGATATCGAATCGCCCGGCCATGTCGACAAGTTCCAGCGGCTGACGCACGATCATGCGCGCGACCTCGCGGCCGAAATAATTCTTCAGTGGCCGCCGGTTGACCACGATATTACCGCTGCCGCGAGTCAGATAAACCCGAGCGGTGGAAGTCTTGCGGCGGCCGGTGCCGTAATAGTGATTGGTTTCCATTTCGACTCGCGCGCTTACAATTCCAGGGTTTGCGGCTGCTGCGCCGCGTGTGGGTGTTCGCCGCCGGCGTACACTTTCAGTTTCTTCAGCATGACTCGTCCGAGCCGATTGCGCGGCATCATGCCCCGGACCGCCAGGCGCACGACCCGTTCCGGCGATTTTTCCAGCAACTGCTCGAAAGAAATCGATTTCAATCCGCCGGGATAGCCCGAATGAGAGTGATAAATCTTGTCCGTCGTTTTCTTGCCGGTGACTTTGACCTTGTCCGCGTTGATCACCACGACGAAGTCGCCGGTATCGACATGCGGCGTGTATTCCGCCTTGTGCTTGCCGCGCAGGCGCGTGGCGATGGCGGTCGCCATATGCCCTAGCGTCTGGCCATCGGCATCCACCAGCAGCCAGTTCTGGGACACTTCGCCCGGATGCGCGCTATAGGTCTTCATCGCTCGTAAGAATCACGGTATTTCGAGGGAGCGCGGATGTTACCTGAGCGCCCGGTCGGAATCAAATCATTTTCGCCCGCGATGAGGTCGGCCGGAAACCTTTTTTGTACCGAAATCGAGCGATTTCTCGAAACCCTACTAATCTTTTCCGCGAACGCAGGGAGAGCCGCGCGGGCGCTCTCCGATTTTTTTCGCGAAAACTGGAATTGTCATGCAAGCACAAGATATATTGGATACAACTCACCAGCTTGAAGGGATAGGCATGACCCGCCCACAAGCCGAAGCCATCGCCAAGGCCCTCACCGCCGCCGTCGAGCCTCTCGCGACCAAACAGGATCTGCAGGCCGCGGAGGGTCGGCTTGAGCAGGAAATCCAGGCGCTGCGCAAGCAGGACCTGAACGCCACGGAGGACCGGCTCGGCAATGGAATCGAATCATTGCGCAAGGATATGAAGGCAGCGGACGACCGGCTCGGCAAGGATATCGAATCACTGCGCAAGGATGTGAAGGCGGCAGAGGATCGACTCGGCAAGGATATTGAGTCACTGCGTAAGGAGACGAAGGCCGGTTTTGCCAGCGTGTTGCAACAGACCGACACAAAAATCGAGTCGGTAAAAGTCTGGCTGCTCGGCGGCCTGCTCGCCATCGCCTTGAGTATCGTCGTCTTCGCGCTTCAGGTCGCCGCCGAGCCGGTTGCGGAACGCGAATTCGAAACCGGCCAGTTGCTCCGCCGGCAGCCTGACTAGCCGTGCAGCCCGCTGTCTGATAATACAAAATTGCCGTTACCGAATTTGTTATGTGGCCGGCGAAGCTAGAGACAAGTCATCCAGAAATTCGGATGCGGGGCCGATGCCGGTTACCAGCAGACGATCCCTCGCTCTGGTACACGCGACATACGGCAAATGGCGTTCGGTGTTGTAAACCTCCTCCAGGTCGATTTGAGGGTCGGCGGCATGCTCGTCGGATCGGTTGCGTTGCGGCAGGTCGCCGATCAGCGCATTGGGATGCACTTTCTCCTATATGTAGCGCGGCGGCGCGTTGACCACCAGAACGGATCAATCCTGCTAGTCCTTGCCGCAACATGCCAGTTGCGGATCAAGATCGCGGTTGCGGCGCTCGGAAGCGGCCCTGGCGGGAGATTGCTCATCCTGCCACATCATCGGCTGATATTCCGCGGTTGGAATATTGACGCGGCGCGCTTCATCGCGAGTGAGCGATGCAACCGGTTTGAGTTCAGATTTCCTGAATCTTCCGGCTATTCAGGAGTCCATCAAGAACGGGTTTATGATTTTCAATCTTTCAACGATTTGTCCATGTTGCAAATCTTCGGTATAGAGCGTGCCGCAACCCGCCTCGAGCGCGGCGCTAACGATGAGCGAGTCGTAGAAGCCAAACTGATAGCGAGATTGAATTTCGAGGCTCCTGCGGTACAGTTCCCGGCTTGGATTGACTTTCCACAGCGGCAACAAGGTAGTTTCAAGAAATCTGCTTGCTTCCCCGGAACTCAAGGGGACTTCCAATTTCTTCGTAGCCACGTTCAAGGTTTCCTGCACGACCTGGAAGCTGATCACCGCGTTTCCGGTTCGCAGCGCTTTGTCGACGAGCTTCTCGGCAACCCCGAACTTGCGATGGCTGCGTTCATCGAACAAATACAGCAGGACATTGGAATCGAGAAAACTAGCGCTCATTCATTTCGTCCCTGGTGAATTTGCGCCCGCCGGTGCGAACGCGCACCCGTAATTCGCGAATCAATTCCATGGCCTCCTCCGCTCTGCGCTTGCGCTGGACGTAATCTTCGAGCCACTCGCGGAATCGGGCATTGAGTGTTGTGCCCTCGTTCGCGGCCATATCCCGGGCCGCCGCGATCAGATTTTCATCGGCGCTCAGGGTGATGTTCTTCATGTCGGAATCTCCACACTTTTATTGTGTACACGATTATAGTGTAAAAACTGTTCTGGTCCAATGTAATCACGCCGCATTGTAGAGAACAAATAAAGCGCCCGGTTTTGCAACACACAATGTGTCCGGTCGTATCCGGGCTCCCGGCCTTGCGGCAGGAAACGGCCGCCCTTGGAAAATTGGAGTATCTCCCGCAACTTGAAAGCGTGGAAATTCGCGATCACGATCTTCGCCCGCGAAGGGATCGGCCGGAAACCTGTTTTGCCCGGAAATCGAGCGATTTCTTGAAACCCTACTAGTCTTTCCTACGAACGCGGGGAGAGCCGCGCGGGCGCTCTCCGATTTTTTTCGCGAAAACTGGAATTGTCATGCAAGCAGAAGATATATTGGATACAACCCACCAGCTTGAAGGGAAAGGCATGACCCGCCTACAAGCCGAAGCCATCGCCAAGGCCCTCGCCACCGCCGTCCAGCCTCTCGCGACCAGGAAGGAACTCGCAGCCGCGGTCGAGCCCCTGGCCACAAAAATGAACCTTGAGGTGGTGGTGGAACGGCTTGGCATGGAAATCAAGACACTGCGCGAAAAGGATCTGAAAGCGGCTGAGGAACGACTCGGCGCGGACATGGTCATACTGTTCGAAAAGACCAATAACCGAATCGAGTCCACCAAACTCTGGCTGCTCGGCGGCTTGCTCGCCATGGCGTTGAGCATCACCTTCCATGCCCTACAGGTCGGGTCCGCGTCGGGCGGAGTACGCAGTTTGGAGACCGGCCAGCCAATCCGCCAGCCGCCCGAGACGACGCAAAGCGCGATCTCCGATCAAACAAATTTGTAGTCAACGAATTTATTGTATGTTCCGGGAGGCGACCCGAACCATGATCAACAACATCTCCAGCGCCGTAACAGCCCTCGCCAGCAGGCAGAATACCAAGCACGGGAAAGAACGACGCGGCGAGGAGACCGCAACGATAGGCAGTGAATTCCACGATTTGTGCGAGAAGCAGATTGAACGCATCGACACTTGGGCCATATCCATTATTTTGTGGCTGTACGGTGGTCTTCTCGCCATCGCGTTAACCGTCATCTTCGGAATTTATGCTTAGTTATTGACACGGCTCGCTTCATCGTGAGTGAGGGAAAATTCTATTCCTCGTCAAATGAAGATGCTTCCGAAAGGGAACGTCGAGAGAAGTGGTCGGGCCACGGCGCTTGCTGGGAAAGCCTCGTTGGCCGGTGCTGAAACGCGCCGCGAGCCGCGCCCGTCACCTCGGGCAACACGGCCACGAATTGTTTACCACCAGATTTAACCTTGGCTGCCGCCGCTGCCGCGCGCTGGACTTACGGCCCCATCTGGGAAATATAGAGGCATCAAGTAAGTTGTTTTCTTGGCTCATGAACGAACTTCTCGCCAATAGCGATGCTCACCTGAAGAACTGGAGCCTGATCTATGCCGATGGACGCACGCCAAGGCTCTCTCCCGCTTACGGTATTTTAACCACCCAGGCATACATTCCCGACGAGCATAGTTTTGCTCTTAATCTGGGAACAACGAAAGCATGGTATTCGGTTACCGAAGAACATTTCCGCCACTGGGCAAGCAAGGCGGACATTCCCTGGCGGGCGATCAAGCCCCATTTGCTTGACGTCATGACCAGGGCCCGCGATCTTTGGCCGCAAGCGCTGAATCAATTACCGATCGACAGCGGCCATCGGCGCTTGCTCACGGAGCATTGGAACGGATTGCAGCCTGATTTCAGATTCGCTGCCGCGTAGCGGGCATTAACGCCAATAGTCGGCGAAGCTTTCCATATCTGATCGATTCGAATCGCCGAACGGCTGCAACTGCTTGTGCGCGTAATTTCGGCCCGCGCACTTGCCGGCGAGCGGTTCCCATGGGGGGCAACCACCTGCCGGCATTGGCAATGCGCTCAACTCAGAATGAAATTGTCCGCGTCTAGATCGTGAAGCCCTTCCAGAATCAAGGCAAAGTCCGCCGTGCCGTCGCCGTCCGCATCGATAAAAACGTCGGTGAAGTCATCGCCCCAACCAGGGGTATTGTGCCCTCGACTCGAGAAGCGCACTTCTCCCGCCACGTTGGAGAAGGCGTTCCTGCCGATGAAGGTCGACCCAAAACTGGATACATTGAGTTTGTCGTACTCTATAACATAGGAAAAGTTCGGGTTTACGGGGTCGGTGACTAATACGGATTCGCTGAAGAAACCCTTAATTACATCCTCATTGCCCGGAGTGGAGTCCGTCGCCCGGAAAACAAAGATATTCCCGCCATTACCGACATGCAAGATATCCGCGCCCGCACCGCCATCGAGTAATCCGCCTATTCCGCTTCCCCACAGCGTATCCGCGCCAGGGCCACCATAGAGCAGATCTCTTTCGGAGTTAGGCAGATGCGGATGATTGTAGTAGCCTCCACCTCCCACCAGGGTATCCGCGCCAGAGCCACCATAGAGGATATCATTCCCGTTTCGGCCGGTTAGGGTATCGTCTCCGTCATAACCCCACAGGACGTTATTCTGCGCATCGCCGGTGAGGATGTCCGCGTATGTCGAACCACTGAGGCGTTCGAAATTACTGAAGGTATCGCCCTGGGCATCGCCGCCCGAGGCCGCACCAGTGGCCAGGTTGACCGTGACGCCGGCGGTGGAAGCACCGTAATGCAGCGTATCCTCGTCCGCGCCCCCATCCAGGATATCCGCGCCCGCGCCGCCGCGGATTTCATCGTCTCCACCGGCACCGGAAAGCGTGTCGGCTCCATCCAGGCCCCAAAGGATATTATTCTGTGCATCGCCGGTGAGGGTGTCGGCGTACAGCGAGCCTCTGATGCGCTCGATATTGCTGAAGGTATCGCCTTGGGCGTCCCCCCCAGAGGCCGAGCCGGTGGCCAGGTTGACGGTAACCCCGGAGGATGAGGCGTCGTAACCCAGCGTATCGTTGTTCGATCCGCCATCCAGGGTATCCGCGCCCGCACCGCCGGAAAGCGTGTCGGCCCCATCTAGGCCGCGCAGGGTGTTATCTTGTGCATCGCCGGTCAACAGGTCGGCGTAGGCCGAACCACTGAGATTTTCGATATTGCTGATGGTATCGCCCTGGGCATGACCGCCCGAGGCCGCGCCGGTGGCCAGATTGACCGTGACGCCAGCGGTGGAAGCACCGTAATGCAGCGTATCCTCGTCCGC
Organism: uncultured Pseudohongiella sp.; assembly: GCA_951812715.1. Lineage (GTDB taxonomy): Bacteria > Pseudomonadota > Gammaproteobacteria > Pseudomonadales > Pseudohongiellaceae > UBA9145. The sequence goes on from OX638323.1 coordinate 1,165,205, forward strand.
GCCCCCATCCAGGGTATCCGCGCCCGCGCCGCCGACCAGAGTGTCATTCCCGTCTAGGCCCCGCAGAATGTTATCCTGCGCATCGCCGGTAAGCACGTCAGCGTAGACCGAGCCCCTAAGACGCTCAAAATTACTGATGATATCTCCCTGAGCGTCGCCCCCGGAGGCCGCGCCGGTGGCCAGATTGACCGTGACGCCAGCGGACGAGGCATCGTAAGCTAGCGTATCCTCGCCTGCGCCGCCGTCCAAGGTATCCGCACCCACGCCGCCATGGAGCGTATCGTTCCCGCCGCCACCGGAGAGCGTGTCATCTCCGTCCAGGCCCCAGAGAGTGTTACTTTGCACGTCGCCGGTGAGGATGTCCGCGTATGCCGAGCCCCTGAGGCGTTCTATATTGCTGAAAGTATCGCCCTGGGCGTCGCCACCCGAGGCCGCGCCGGTAGCCAGGTTGACCGTGACTCCCGCGGTGGAGGCACCGTAATGCAGCGTATCCTCGTCCGCGCCTCCATCCAGAGTGTCGGCGCCCGCGCCGCCGGCCAGGGTGTCATCTCCGTCATGGCCGCGCAGGGTGTTATCCTGGGCATCGCCAGTGAGAGTATCGGCATAGGCCGAGCCGCTGAGATTTTCGATATTACTGATGGTATCGCCCTGGGCATCGCCGCCCGAGGCCGTGCCAGTGGCCAAGTTGACCGTGACTCCCGCGGTAGAGGCGTCGTAGTGCAGCGTATCCTGGTCCGCGCCGCCATCCAGGGTATCCGCGCCCGCGCCGCCATGGAGTTCGTCGTCCCCGCCGCCGCCGGAAAGCGTGTCGGCCCCGTCCCGACCCCAGAGGACGTTATTGTGCGTATCGCCGGTAAGGACATCAGCATGCGCCGAGCCCCTGATGCGCTCGAAATTGCTGATTGTATCGCCCTGGGCATGACCGCCCAAGGCGGTATTGGTGGCCAGATTGACCGTCACCCCCGCGGACGAGGCGTCGTAACCCAGCGTATCCTGGTCCGCTCCCCCGTCCAGGGTATCCGCGCCCGCCCCGCCATGGAGCTCGTCGTCCCCCTCGCCGCCAGAGAGTGTATCGTCTCCATCCAGACCCCAGAGCGTATTATGCCGCCCATCGCCGGTGAGGGTGTCCGCGTATGCGGAGCCCCTGATGCGTTCGACATTACTGATGGTATCGCCCTGGGCGTCGCCGCCCGAGCCGGCGCCGGTGGCAAGGTTGACCGTAACTCCCGCGGGGGAGGCGTCGTAATGCAGCGTATCCTCGTCGGCGCCGCCATCCAGCATATCCGCGCCCGCACCGCCGTGGAGATCATCTTCCCCGCCGCCGCCGATCAGAGTATCCGCGCCTGCACCACCGTGGAGTTCGTCTTCCCCGCCGCCGCCGATTAGCGCGTCGTTCCCTTCCCGACCCCAGAGAACGTTGTTCTGCGCGTCGCCCAAGAGAATGTCGTTGTGCGACGAGCCTTCAAGGCGCTCGATACTGCTGAAGATATCGCCTTGGGCATCGCCGCCCAAAGCCGCGCCGCTGATCAGGTTGACCTGGACTCCCGTCGATGAGTCATGGTAGCTCAGCGTATCCTGGCCCAGCCCGCCATACAGGATGTCCGCGCCCGCGCCGCCGTGGAGCTCGTCGTTCCCGCCGCCGCCGGTCAGCGTGTCGGCCCCGTCCAGGCCCCAAAGGATATTATTCTGCGCATCGCCGGTGAGGATGTCGGCATACAACGATCCCCCGATGCGCTCGAAATTACTGAAGGTATCGCCCTGGGCGTCGCCGCCCGAGGCCGCGCCGGTGGCCAGGTTTACTGTGACTCCCGCAGTGGAGGCATCATAGTTCAGCGTATCCTGATCCGCGCCTCCATCCAGAATATCCGCGCCCTCGCCGCCATGAAGTTCATCATCCCCGCCACCGCCGGAAAGCGTGTCGTCCCCGTCCTGACCCCAAAGGACGTTATTCTGCGCATCGCCGGTGAGGGTGTCGGCGTATAGCGAGCCCCTGATGCGCTCGAAATTACTGAAGGTATCGCCCTGAGCATCGCCGCCCGAGGCGGTATTGGTGGCCAGATTGATCGTTACTCCTGCGGTGGAGGCGTCGTAATGTAGCGTATCCTCATCCGCGCCTCCATCCAGGGTATCCGCGCCCGCGCCGCCGTGGAGTTCATCATCCCCACCGCCGCCGGAAAGCGTGTCGATCCCGTCCTGACCCCAGAGGACGTTATTCTGCGCATCGCCGGTAAGGATGTCGGCGTATGCCGAACCCCTGAGGCGTTCGAAATTACTGAAGGTATCGCCCTGGGCGTCGCCGCCCGAGGCCGCGCCGGAGGCCAAGTTGACCGTGACCCCCGCGGTGGAGGCGTCGTAATGTAGCGTATCCTCGTTCGCGCCTCCATCCAGGGTGTCCGCGCCCGCGCCGCCGGTCAGCGTGTCGTTGCCATCGTTGCCGTACAGGGTATCCGCGCCCCCACCGCCGGCCAGGGTGTCGTCCCCGTCTTGACCGCTCAGGATGTTGGCCTGGGCATTGCCTGTGAGAGTATCGGCATAGACCGAGCCACTGAGGTTTTCGATATTGCTGAAAGTATCGCCCTGGGCGTCGCCGCCCGAGGCCGCGCCAGTGGCCAGATTGACCGTGACTCCCGCGGTGGAGGCATCATAACTGAGCGTATCCTGATCGGCGCCTCCATCCAGGGTATCCGCTCCCGCGCCGCCGGTCAGGGTGTCGTTCCCGCCCAGGCCGTAAAGTTCGTTAGACACGCCATCGCCGGTGAGGACATCGTCGTACCACGAGCCACTGATGTCTTCAATATTGCTGATGGCATCGCCCTGGGCGTCGCCACCCGAGGCCGCACCGGTGGCCAGGTTGACCGTGACCCCCGCGGAGGAGTAATCGTAGTGCAGCCTATCCGTGTCGGCACCTCCATCCAGAATATCCGCGCCCGCTCCGCCATAGAGCAAATCATACCCGCTGCCACCATACAAGGTATCCGTTCCCGTGCCACCATAGAGCCAATCGTCCTCGCTGCCTCCATCCAGAGTATCCGCGCCCGTGCCGCCATAGAGATTATCAATCCCGCCGTTGCCGGAAAGCGTATCGTCCCCTTGATTGCCCCAAAGGTAATTGTTTTGCGCGTCGCCAGTGAGAACGTCGTTGTAATTCGAACCCTCGATGTTTTCGATATTGCTGAAGGTATCGCCCTGGGCATGACCACCCGAGGCCGCGCCGGTGGCCAGGTTTACCGTTACCCCCGCGGAAGAGTAACTGTAGTTCAGCGTATCCTCGTCCGCGCCCCCATCCAGGGTATCCGCGTCCGCGCCGCCATAGAGATTGTCATCCCCGCTGCCCCCATCCAGGGTATCCGCGCCCGCGCCGCCATAAAGATAATCTCTCCCGCCGCCGCCGATGAGCGTGTCGGCTCCATCCAGGCCCCAGAGGTGATTGAGCCCATTATCGCCGGTGAGGATATCAGCGTATGCCGAGCCCCTGACACGTTCAAAATTACTGAAGGTATCGCCTTGGGCATCACCGCCGGACGCCGCACCGGTGGCCAGATTGACCGTGACTCCCGCCGACGAGGCGTCGTAAGCCAGCGTGTCCCAGTGCGCGCCGCCATCCAGGGTATCCGCGCCCGCGCCGCCGTGAAGCTCATCGAGCCCGCCGCCGCCGGAAAGCGTGTCAGCGCCGCCCAGACCCCAGAGAACGTTATTCTGCGCATCGCCGGTGAGGATGTCTGCGTATGCCGAGCCCCTGATGCGTTCGATATTACTGAAGGTATCGCCCTGGGCATCGCCGCCCGAGGCCGCGCCAGTAGCCAGGTTGACCGTGACCCCCGCGGTGGAGGCGTCGTAAGCCAGCGTATCTTCGTCCGCGCCTCCATCCAGAGTATCCGCGTCCGCGCCGCCGTGGAGTTCGTCTTCCCCGCCGCCGCCGATTAGCGCGTCGTTCCCGTCCCGGCCCCAGAGAACGTTGTTCTGCGCGTCGCCCAAGAGAATGTCATTGTGCGACGAGCCTTCAAGGCGTTCGATACTAGTGAAGATATCGCCCTGGGCATCGCCACCCAAAGCCGCGCCGCTGATCAGGTTGACCAGGACTCCCGTCGATGAGTCATGGTAGCTCAGCGTATCCTGGCCCAGCCCGCCATACAGGATATCCGCGCCCGCGCCGCCATGGAGCTCGTCGTTCCCGCCGCCGCCATAGAGCGTGTCGACCCCATCCAGGCCCCAGAGGATGTTATTCAGCGCATCGCCGGTGAGGAAATCGGCGTAGGCCGAGCCTTTGAGGTTTTCAATACTGCTGAAGGTATCGCCCTGGGCGTCGCCGCCCGAGGCCGCGCCGGTGGCCAGATTGACCGTGACTCCGGCTGCCGAGTTGGTGTAGGACGCCGTATCGTTATCGCCCCCCCCATACAAGGAATCCGCGCCCCCGCCGCCATGGAGTTCATCATCCCCATAGTTGCCATATAACGTGTCGTCGCCGCTCGTTCCGAAAAGTATGCCGTTTCTGTCGTCGTCAGTGATAATCGCCATGCGGTTCTTGCTCCGTTTTGACTATGAATATTGAAATTTCATTTACTAGTTCTTGCTGTCTCGTTCGTGTTCGGGCTGATACCCGCGATGCCACGGGAGCGGTTCCCTCCGATGCATTTTTCAACGCGATGACTTGCCATCGCCCGTGCTTCACGGGGCGCGGTTGAATACCGGCGGAGGAACTCTGTTCGCTTGGAAGGGATAACCAGTTGCTACCTTGCATCACGCTGATTTATTCAGCGGTCGGGCCTATAATCAGATTGGCATATTCGCATATGTTTAAGACTTTCTACAACCCGTCAAAGTAGTGCCAATCCTGATATGGGGAATTGCGGAGAAAATGCGCGAGAATACATGAAATGTCCGGGATTGTGTGAAAACGCACCCCGGAATTATAGCCTCAGGTTAAATGCGCCATGACCCATTTAACCGGAGAATACCCATCGCGACTCGCGCTTTTACGCGAGGCGGTGGACTGCTTTGTGAGGTCGAACAATCCTTACTATATCCTTGATGTTTTCGCCTTATTGCTGGCGCAAATTGAGATCCGGAAACCTGGGTGCTCAACTCAGAATGAAATCCCCCGCGACCAGATCGTGAAGCCCCACCAGGATCAGGGCAAAGTCCGCCGTGCCGTCGCCGTCGGTATCGACGAAAACGTCGGTGAAGTCATCGGCCGCATCCGAAGTGTCGTCCCCGCGTTTGGCGAAGCGCACTTCTCCAGCCACGCTGGAAAAGGCGCTCTCGCCGATGAAGGTGGCGCCAAAGGCGGATACGTCAAGTCGTTCGCCGCCGGTGAAGTCCTGGATTTTATCCTCATTGCCCTGGGTGGAGTCTGCCGCCGAAAGGAACACAAAGGTATCCGAGCCGTCACCTCCCTCCATCGTATCCGCGCCAGAGCCACCATAGAGCCGGTCAATGCCGTTGCCGCCCCTCAGCGTATCCGCGCCAGAGCCACCATAGAGCCAGTCACGGTCGGAGCCCCCATACAGCGTATCCGCGCCAGAGCCACCATAGAGCCAATCACTTTCGATGCCCCCATACAGGGTATCCTCACCATAGCCACCATAGACCTTATCATCCTCCCCAATCGCATAGAGGGTATCGGCACCATAGCCACCATACAGCATATTCGGGACAGAGTTAACAAGGGAATGAAACTGATCGACGACTTGGCTTTGTCGGCCTCCATACAGGGTATCCGCGCCATCGCCACCATAGAGCCGATCCCCGTGCGATCTCACATAGTCGCCAAAGCCTCCATACAGGGTATCCGCGCCATCGCCACCATAGAGGAGATCTCCGTAGTCGCCTCCATACAGGGTATCCTCACCAGAGCCGCCAAAGAGCTCATCTCTACTGTCGTCGCCGATCAGAGTGTCGTCCCCGTCCAGACCCCAGAGGACGTTATCCTGTCTATCGCCGGAGAGGACATCAGCGAAGGCCGAGCCCCGGAGGCGTTCAAATCCGGAGAATTCATCTCCCTGGGCATCGCCGCCCGAGGCCGTTCCGGTGTCCAGGTTGACCGTGACCCCTGCGGACGAGGCGTCGTAAGCTAGGGTATTCTGGCCCAGCCCGCCATACAGGATATCCGCGCCCACGCCGCCATGGAGCTCGTCATTTCCGCCGCCGCCATAGAGCGTGTCGACCCCATCCCGGCCCCAGAGGATGTTATTCCGCCGATCGCCGGTGAGGAAATCGGCGTAGGCCGAGCCTTTGAGGTTTTCAATACTGCTGAAGGTATCGCCCTGAGCGTCGCCGCCCGAGGCCGCGCCGGTGGCCAGGTTGACCGTGACTCCGGCGGTGGAGGCGTCGTAATGCAGCGTGTCCTGGCCCGCACCGCCATCCAGGGTGTCCGCGCCCGCGCCGCCGGTTAACGTGTCGTCCCCGTCCAAACCCCAGAGGGTGTTATTCTGCGCATCGCCGGTGAGGATGTCGGCGTACGCCGAGCCCCTTAGGCGTTCGAAATTACTGATGATATCGCCCTGGGCGTCGCCACCCGACGCCTCGCCGCTACCCAGGTTGACCGTGACCCCCGCAGGCGAGGCGTCGTAACCTAGCGTATCCTGATCCGCGCCCCCATCCAGGGAATCCGCGCCCGCGCCGCCATAGAGCTCATCGTCCCCCTCGCCGCCGAAGAGTGAGTCATCTCCGTCATTGCCCCAAAGGAAGTTAGTGAGCGTATCACCGGTAAGGATATCAGCATACGCTGAACCCCTGATGCGCTCGAAATTACTGATGGTATCGCCCTGGGCATCGCCGCCCGAGGCCGCGCCGGTGGCCAGGTTGACCATGACGCCTGCGGACGAGGCATCGTATCCAAGCGTATCATCTTGAGCACCACCATCCAGGGAATCCGCGCCCGCGCCGCCATGGAGCTCGTCGTCCCCGCCGCCGCCGGAAAGCGTGTCGGCACCGTCCCCGCCCAAGAAGTAATTATCCCCAAAATCGCCGGTGAGCACATCGGCGAACCCCGACCCTATGATCCATTCGATATTGCTGATGATATCGCCCTGGGCATCACCGCCCGAAGCCACACCGGTGTCCAGATTGACCGTGACCCCCGCCGACGAGTCGGTGTAGGACAGAATATCGCTGTCAGCACCCCCATCCAGAGTATCCGCGCCGACACCGCCGATCAGCCAGTCATCCCCGTCGTTGCCGTATAGGGCATCCGCGCCCGTGCCACCGGTCAGTAAATCGTCACCATCGTTGCCGTAAAGGGTATCCGCGCTCGCACCGCCATACAGGAAATCATTCTCCTTGTGGCCGGAGAGCGTGTCGTTTCCGTCCTGACCAAAAAGGTAGTTACGTCCGCCATCGCCAGTGAGTACATCGGCGTATGCCGAGCCGCTGAGGTTTTCGATATCGCTGAAGCTATCGCCCTGGGCGTCGCCGCCGGAGGCCGCGCCGATGACCAGATTTACTGTGACGCCAGCGGACGAGGCATCGTAAGCTAGCGTATCCTCGCCTGCGCCGCCGTCCAAGGTATCCGCACCCACGCCGCCATGGAGCGTATCGTTCCCGCCGCCACCGGAGAGCGTGTCATCTCCGTCCAGGCCCCAGAGAGTGTTACTTTGCACGTCGCCGGTGAGGATGTCCGCGTATGCCGAGCCCCTGAGGCGTTCTATATTGCTGAAAGTATCGCCCTGGGCGTCGCCACCCGAGGCCGCGCCGGTAGCCAGGTTGACCGTGACTCCCGCGGTGGAGGCACCGTAATGCAGCGTATCCTCGTCCGCGCCTCCATCCAGAGTGTCCGCTCCCGCGCCCCCATCAAGCGTATCCGCGCCCGCGCCGCCGTGGAGTTCATCGTCCCCGCCGCCGCCGGAAAGCGTGTCGACCCCGTCCCGACCCCAGAGGACGTTATTTTGCGCATCGCCGGTGAGAATGTCGGCGTATGCTGAGCCTCGGAGGCGTTCGATATTACTGATGGTATCGCCCTGGGCATCGCCGCCCGCGCCAGTGCCGGTGGCCAGGTTGACCGTGACCCCCGCGGACGAGGCGTCGTAATGCAGCGTATCCTGGTCCGCGCCGCCATCCAGGGTATCCGCGCCCGCGCCGCCGTGAAGCTCATCGTCCCCGCCGCCGCCGGAAAGCGTGTCGGCCCCGTCCCGACCCCAGAGAACGTTGTTCTGCGTATCGCCGGTAAGGACATCAGCATGCGCCGAGCCCCTGATGCGCTCGAAATTGCTGATTGTATCGCCCTGGGCATGACCGCCCGAGGCGGTATTGGTGGCCAAATTGACCGTCACCCCCACGGACGAGGCGTCGTAACCCAGCGTATCCTGATCCGCTCCCCCGTCCAGGGTATCCGCGCCTGCTCCGCCATGGAGTTCATCGTCCCCGCCGCCGCCAGAGAGTGTGTCGACCCCGTCCAATCCCCAAAGGATATTATCCTGTGAATCGCCGGTGAGGGTGTCCGCGTATGCGGAGCCCCTGATGCGTTCGACATTACTGATGGTATCGCCCTGGGCGTCCCCGCCAGAGGCCGCGCCGGTGGCCAGGTTGACTGTGACCCCCGCGGTGGAGGCGTCGTAATGCAGCGTATCCTCGTCGGCGCCGCCATCCAGCATATCCGCGCCCGCACCGCCGTGGAGATCATCTTCCCCGCCGCCGCCGATCAGAGTGTCCGCGTCCGCGCCGCCGTGGAGTTCGTCCTTTCCGCCGCCGCCGATCAGTGTGTCCGCGTCCGCGCCGCCATGGAGTTCGTCTTTTTCGCCGCCGCCGATCAGAGTATCCGCGCCCGCGCCGCCGTGGAGTTCGTCTTCCCCGCCGCCGCCGATTAGCGCGTCGTTCCCGTCCCGGCCCCAGAGAACGTTGTTCTGCGCGTCGCCCAAGAGAATGTCATTGTGCGACGAGCCTTCAAGACGTTCGATGCTGCTGAAGATATCGCCCTGGGCATCGCCGCCCAAGGCCGCGCCGCTGATCAGGTTGACCAGGACTCCCGCCGATGAGTCATGGTAGCTCAGCGTGTCCTGACCCAGCCCGCCATACAGGATATCCGCGCCCGCGCCGCCATGGATTTCATCGTCCCCACCGCCACCGGAAAGCGTGTCGGCGCCGTCTTCGCCCCAAAGCACGTTATTCTGCGCATCGCCGGTGAGGATGTCGGCGTACGCCGAACCCCTGATGCGCTCGAAATTACTGAAGGTATCGCCCTGGGCGTCGCCGCCCGAGGCCGCGCCGGTGGCCAGGTTGACCGCGACTCCCGAAGTGGAGGCGTCGTAAGCCAGCGTATCTTCGTCCGCACCCCCGTTCAGGGTATCAGCGCCCGCGCCGCCGGTCAGCGTATCGTCTCCGTCATTGCCGTACAGAGTGTCCGCGCCCCCACCGCCGGCCAGGGTGTCGTCCCCGTCCCGGCCGCGCAGGGTGTTGTCCTGGGCATCGCCGGTCAGTACGTCGGCGTGGGCCGAACCCCGGAGGTTTTCGATACCGCTGAAGGTATCGCCCTGGGCGTCTCCGCCTGAAGCCGCGCCGGTGGCCAGGTTGACCGTGACCCCCGCCGACGAGGCGTCGTAAGCCAGGGTATCCTCGTCCGCGCCGCCATACAGCGCATCCGCGCCCGCGCCGCCGGTCAGCGTGTCGTCCCAGTTGCCGCCGTACAGGGTATCCGCGCCCGCGCCGCCGGAAAGCGTGTCTTTACCGTTCAGGCCGCGCAAGACATTGTCCAGCGCATCGCCGATCAAGGTGTCAAAGTAAGCCGAGCCTTTGAGGTTTTCGATACTGATCAGGGTGTCGCCCTGGGCATGACCGCCCGAGGCCGTGCCGGTGGCCAGGTTGACCATGACTCCGCCTACCGAGGTATCGTAGGCTGCCGTATCTTCCCCTGTGCCTCCATCCAGGATATCCGCTCCCGAGCCGCCGACGAGCGTATCGTTCCCCCCGTAGCCGTACAGCGTGTCGTCGTCGCCCAATCCAATGAGCATATCGTTCCCGGTCGTGCCGTAGAGCGTGTTTTTGCCGTTATTGCCAGTGATAGTCGCCATGCGGTTCTTGCTCCGTTTTGACTATGAATATTGAAATTTCATTTACTAGTTCTTGCTGTCTCGTTCGCGTTCGGGCTGATACCCGCGATGCCGCGGGAGCGGTTCCCTGCCGATGCATTTTTCAACGCGATGACTTGCCCGCGCCCGCGCTTCACGGGGCGCGGTTGAATACCGGCAGAGGAACTCTGTTCGCTTGGAAGGGATAACCAGTTACTACCTTGCATCACGCTGATGTATTCAGCGGTCGGGCCTATAATCAGATTGGCATATTCGCATATGTTTAAGACTTTCTACAACCCGTCAAGGTAGTGCCGATCCTGGTGTAGGAGACCGCGGAGAACATGTAGCGAACACATGAAATGCCCGAGGCTGTGAAATTTTACTCCGGAATTGTACTCGTCGGAAACATGGGCCATGGTGCGGTAACTGGAGATTACCCGCCTCGACTCGCGCTTTTACGCGAGGCGGTGGACTGCTTTGTGGGGTCGAACAATCCGGCGCCGTTCATCGTGGCGATCGTGGCTGGCCTGGATTCGGCGAGCCTGGATTCGGCAGCGGTCGGATTCCGCCGCGAGCCGGGGAATTTTCAAGCGGCGCTGTTGGGGAATATTGCTTCGGCGCCGACGCCCGGCGGATGCGCGAGCGAAGATGGCTCAATAAACTCTGGGCTGGCGGCCAAGCGCGATGGAGTCGGCCAGATTCGCCAAATTCCGGCCACCGCTCCCATTTCTGTGTGAGCTGGATTAGCAAGCAAGTTGTAACTTGTTGATACGAATCACGTTGTACTTGGTGAAAAACATTGGCACGGGGATTGCTCGGACGAACGCATGAACTCGCAATTTCATCAGGAGCGTCACATGAATCAATCAATTGGCAGAACATTCGCCGCCTGCGCCGCCATGCTGGCGTTGGCGGCTTATACCGGGGGCGTCTTTGGCCAGGATATGGAGCGCAGCTTTGCCGTGGACGAAGGCGACCGGGTGGTCGTCGATGTCGAACGCGCGGGAATAACCGTCAGCGCCTGGGATCGACCCGAAATCAGTTTTTCCGCGGTGCGCGCCGACCGGCTCGAATTCGAATTCAGTCACGAGGACGGCGTGGTCACCATTCGCGGCCGGGGCGAGGATCGATCCCGCTGGTTCGGCTGGAGTTTCCGCGGCGAGCAAGCGGAAATAACACTGAACGTGCCTTACCGCCAGCATCTGAATCTGCGCACCCGAGGGGGCGATATCGAGATTGACCGGTTGCAGGGAGAATTCACCGCCCGCACTTCCGGCGGCGATATCGAAGCCGGCGATATCGATGGCCCGGTGGACGCGGGAACTTCCGGCGGCACAATCCGTGTGCAAAGCGCCGGCGGTCCCGTTTCCGCGGCAACCTCGGGCGGTTCGATTCGCCTCGGCAATGTGGCTGGAGCAGTCGCGGCCAAGACATCCGGCGGGAGCATCCGCATCGGCGATGCCGGCGCGGCGGTCGAGGCGAGAACTTCTGGTGGCTCCATCGAAGTGGCCGGCGCCGGCGGCGCGGTGCAAGCGCGCACCTCCGGTGGCTCGGTCGAAGTGGGCTTTGCCGGCCAGCCCGAAAGGGACAGCCAACTGCACACCTCCGGCGGCAACGTAACGGTTTATCTGCGCGATGACTTCCAGGCCGATCTGACCGCAAGCGCCTCCGGCGGCCGGGTAACTTCTGACCTCCCCGAGGTCACGCCGAACAACTCGGCTGGGCGCGGGAGACTCGAACAATCGCTGAACGGCGGCGGACCGGAACTGTCGTTGCGAACCTCCGGCGGTTCGGTCCGGATTCGCCAATTGGAAGATTAGCCCCGCTTTCCCGGTCTCCAGCATGGATACACAAATAGTGAGGCCGGCAGCTTCTCGCTAGACCGATCCGGCGCCCGGGCATGGAAACGCGGACAGGGACGTCCGCGGACTTAATTTCACGCCCGGTGTTCCAAACCGAGATAATCCCGTGACTGCATTTCGAGCAGGCGTGAGCGGGTGCGTTCGAACTCGGCGGCGAGCCGCGCGCCGGTATAAAGCGCGGGAATCGCCACCTCGGCGCTGAGAATCAGTTTCACCCGGCAGTCGTAAAAAGCATCGATCAAATTGACGAATCGCCGCGCGGCGTCGAGGCGCTCGTCGTTCAGCTCCGGCACATCGCTGATGATGACGGCGTGAAACATCTTCGCGATCTGCACATAGTCGGCGGCGCTGCGCGGCCCTTCGCAAATCGCGCTGAACTCGAACCAGACCACGTCCTGAGTCAGATAGCGCACCTCGATTTCACGATCCTGGATGTTGATGGCCTCGCCGGCGGCGATGCGCGCGCTGCCGGTGGCGAGCTCGTTGAAATCGCGCAACAGCAAGTCGCCGGTCCCGGCGGCTACCGGATAGTGATACAAGGTCGCCTGTTCAAGGCTGCGCAGCCGATAATCGACCGGCGAGTCGAGTTCGATCACGGCGCAATTCTCTTCAAGCAAGGCGATCGCCGGCAGAAAACGGTCGCGCTGCAATCCGTTCTCATACAACTTGCGGGGCGGAATGTTGGAAGTGGCGACCAGAATCACCTTGCGCCGGAACAGCGCATCGAGCAAGCCGCCGAGCAACATGGCATCGCCGATATCCGAGACGAAAAACTCATCGAAACAGATGATCCCCGCCTCTTCGGCGAATTCACCGGCCACCTCTTGCAGCGGGTCCTGAACGCCTTGCAATGCCGCCAGCCGCCGATGCACGCGCTGCATGAAGGCATGAAAATGCACCCGCGTCTTGTGCGAGCCCGGCAGGCAATCGAAGAACAGATCCATCAGAAAAGTCTTGCCACGCCCTACTCCGCCCCAAAGATACATCCCCTGGGGAGGCGCCCCCCGCCGCGCCAGTCCCAGCCGCGACAACAGCCGCGACGGCTTGCGACACCAGCGCGGCGAAATTTCCCGCGCCAGCTCCCGCAGCCGAAAAACAACGCGCTGCTGCATCTCGTCGTGCGCGATATCGCCGCCGTTCACGGCTTCCCTATATCGACCGTAGATATCCATCAGACCCCAGCCCGCTTCGCGAGGCGGCATTCTAACCCCAAATCCACTCGACGCAGGCGGCGAAAGTCTCCGCGCAATATGAGAAGCGTGAAATTTTCATATGCGCTGCTTATGAAGTTCGCCGGCCGGACCTCGTTCAGTCGAGGCGATTGCAGCGATGCGGCCGGAACAATTCGAGAAGCCGCGGCAGGGAAGGGCCTCGTCAAAGCCACAAGCCGAAACTCGCGACTTACGGTATACTTCAGTTTTTGCGCGAATTTCACTTTCGGCTCTCTCATCAGAGGCATATTCCTTGACCATCTGGCTCGTCGGTATCGCAAGTCTTGCCCTTGGCCTGGTGATCGGCGCCGCCTTCGCCAGCCGGTTCGGCGGCGGGCCCGCGCGCGTGCGCGAACTTGAAGATCAGTTGCGGCGCCTGCGCGAAAGCGATCGGGAGTATCGGGAAAACGTATCCGAACATTTCAGCATGACCGCCGAACTCGTAAAACAGATGACCGAAAGCTACAAGGATGTCTACCAGCACCTTGCCACCGGCGCCCAGTCCCTGTGCTCCGCCGAGGTCGCCAGCCGTCTGCTGCCGGCCAATACCGACGCGGTATTCGAGAACGGTCCCGCGGAAGCGGACGAACTCGGCGTGTTGCCGCCCAAGGACTACGCCACCAGTCAGGATCCGTCCCGAAAAGGCGCCCTGGCCGAGGATTTCGGTCTCGAAAAACCGAAACTCGAACCCGAAGACGACCAGGCCGCCAACGGTCAGCAGCGCTAACGCCGGGACAGCCGCGCCGTCGATGACCGCCTACAATCTCACTCACCTGAACCAGCTCGAAGCGGAAAGCATCCATGTTTTCCGCGAAGTCGCCGCTGCCTTCGACAATCCCGTGATGATGTATTCCATCGGCAAGGACTCGTCGGTAATGCTGCACCTGGCGCGCAAGGCCTTCTATCCCGGCCGCCTGCCCTTCCCGCTGTTGCATGTGGACACAACCTGGAAGTTTCGCGAAATGATAGCGTTCCGCGACGTCCAGGCCGAAAAACTCGGGCTCGACCTGATCGTTCATATCAACGAGGAAGGCGTGCGGGCCAACATCAACCCCTTCGACCACGGCAGCGAGAAACACACCGATGTCATGAAAACCCAGGCGCTGAAACAGGCCCTGAACAAACACCGTTTCGACGCCGCCTTCGGCGGCGCGCGCCGGGACGAGGAAAAATCCCGCGCCAAGGAACGCGTTTTTTCTTTCCGCGACCGCAATCACGTCTGGGACCCGCGCAATCAGCGGCCCGAGTTGTGGGATCTCTACAACACACATATCAGCAAGGGCGAAAGCATCCGCGTGTTTCCGCTGTCGAACTGGACCGAGCTCGATATCTGGCAATACATCTACCTGAACGACATCGACATCGTGCCGCTGTATTTCGCCAAGCGGCGGCCGGTGGTCAACGTCGACGGCATCGACATCCTCGTCGACGACGATCGCATGCCCTTGCGCAAGGATCAGCCGGTCACGATCAAGACGGTGCGGTTCCGCACCCTGGGCTGCTATCCGCTCACCGGCGCGGTGGAATCAGACGCCGACACGCTGCCCGATATCATCCGGGAAATGCTGTTAACCACCAGTTCCGAACGCCAGGGCCGGCTGATCGACTCGGACCAGGCGGCGTCGATGGAACAAAAGAAACGCCAGGGATATTTCTAGCGCGCCCTGATTGGATCAGGGCTTTCGCGGGCAAGACAAAACCACGCTCCGGTTTTGCGACAATGAAAAATTCCAGGGATGGCGGCAGGCGCCATTAAAGCGCGGCTTCGAACGTGGCGGGAACAGCGGGGAGCGGTGCTCCGCGGCAGGACTGGAATTTTTCAGAGAATACTCATATGAACCAGCAACCCGAACACGCCATGGCCGATATCAAGGCCTATCTGGCGCAGCACGAACGCAAGGAGTTGCTGCGCTTTCTCACCTGCGGCAGCGTTGACGACGGCAAGAGCACCTTGATCGGTCGCCTGCTGCACGACTCCAAGTTGATCTACGAGGACCAACTCGCCGCTATCGAAGCAGACAGCCTCAAGTCCGGCAGCCTCGACGGCAAGCTCGATCTGTCGCTACTCGTCGATGGACTGCAGGCGGAGCGCGAGCAGGGCATCACCATCGACGTGGCCTACCGGTATTTTTCCACCGCGCGGCGCAAATTCATCATCGCCGACACGCCCGGCCATGAACAATACACGCGCAACATGGCTACCGGCGCCTCCAATTGCGATCTCGCGATCATCCTGATCGACGCCCGCCACGGCGTCTTGACCCAGACCCGGCGGCACAGCTTTATCGCTTCCCTGCTCGGCATTCAGCAGATTATCGTGGCGGTGAACAAGATGGATCTGGTGGACTTCTCGGAACCAGTCTTCAACCGTATCCGCGACCAATACCTCGAATTCAGCGCCCGGCTGGAAGGCATCGAGCCGCGCTTCATTCCACTTTCCGCCAAACATGGCGACAACGTCGTTCACCCGAGCGAAAAAATGCCCTGGTATCGGGATCAGCCGCTGATGCCAATGCTGGAGACCGCGGAATTGTCCGCCAATCGCAATTTCGCCGACTTCCGCTTCCCCGTGCAATACGTCAACCGTCCGAACCAGAATTTTCGCGGCTATTGCGGCACTGTCGCTTCGGGAGTCGTGCACAAGGGCGACGATGTGGTCGTGCTGCCCTCCGGCCGCAAGAGCAGAATCAAGTCCATCGTCACTTTCGACGAGGAACTTGAACTGGCCTTTGCCAACATGGCGGTCACCCTGACCCTGGAAGATGAAATCGACATCGGCCGCGGCGACCTGCTCGCGCATCCGGCCAACCCTCCCGCCGGCGGCGACCGGCTCGACGCTACCGTGGTATGGATGGCGGAACAGGCGCTGCTGCCCGGCGTGCAATACGATATCAAGCTCGGCGCGCGAACGGTTACGGGCACGGTCAAGTCCGTGCGCCATGTCATCGACATCGCCAATCTTGCCGAACGTCCCGCGGCCAGACTGGAACTGAACGAAATCGGCCGCCTCGACATCGCCCTGGAAGAATCGGTCAATTTCGACAGCTATCGCGAAAATCGCGCCACCGGCGGCTTCATCCTGATCGACCGTCTGAGCAACGTCACCGTGGGCGCCGGCATGATCCACTGCCAGCACGCCCGGCAGGCCCGGGCGGTCCGCGGCGGCGGCATTCATGTCAGCAGCGAAGAGCGCGCCGCGCGCTACGGCCAGCGCCCGGTCACCGTCATGTTCATCGGCATCTCCGGTTCGGGCAAGTCGACGCTGGCCCGCGCGCTGGAACGCCGGCTGTTCGACCTCGGTCGCTTCAGCACCGTCCTCGACGGCAAGACCATGCGCCTGGGCATCAGCCGGGATCTGCCTCATGACGCCGAGGGCCGGGCCGAGAACCTGCGCCGCAGCGCTCATGTCGCCCGCTTCCTGAACGATTCCGGCCTGATCTGCTGCGCCGCCTTCGTGGCGCCCAACGAGGACTCGCGCGAACACGCCATCAGCGTGATCGGCCGGCAGAGCTGCTATCTGGTCTATCTCAATCCACCCCTGGAAGTCTGCATGCAGCGCGACCCCAGCGGCATCTACGCCGACGCCCGCGATAATGCTTCCGCTACCGTGCCCGGATTGAGCTTTCCCTACCGGGCGCCGGAGGCGGCCAGGCTCGAACTCGATACCAGCTCGCTTTCCGTCGACGAATGCGTCGACCAGGTCATGGCGCTGATGGAAGCCGACCGGATTATCTGAAGCCGCTCAAGCGGGGTTGGGCACATCAATGAATTCGTGCGCGATTCCGAAGCGCCCGGCCAGATGTTCGCCCAGCGCCTGCACTCCGTAACGTTCGGTGGCGTGATGGCCGGCCGCCAGGTAATGCAATCCGGATTCCCGCGCGGCGTGCACGGTCTGCTCCGAGATTTCCCCGCTGAGATAGGCATCGACGCCGGCCGCCGCGGCCTGTTCGATATACCCCTGGGCCGCTCCGGTGCACCAGGCAAGCCGGTCGATCATATGGTCGCCGCCGCGGATCGCCAGCGGCGCCTGTCCCAGCGTTTCGGCTAGCCGCGCCGCCAAGGAATCCAGTTCAACCGGCTCGGCAAGCCTGCCGCGCAACACCAGCGGATGGCCGTCGTGGCGGTGAATGTCGCCGTCGATCCGCAGCCCCAGCCGGCGCGCGAGCTGCACGTTATTGCCGAACTCCTCATGCACGTCGAGGGGCAGATGAAAGGCGACCAGGCTGAGGTCTTGCTGGAGCAGGGCGGCGATGCGGCGCTTGCGATAACCCGTGATGACGGGACTTTCGCCTTTCCAGAAATAACCGTGATGCACCAGCAGGGCGTCGGCGCCGGCGGCGGCCGCGCGTTCGATCAATTCGCCGCAGGCAGTGACGCCGGAAACGATCTTGCCGATGCGGGAGCGGCCTTCCACCTGCAGTCCGTTGGGACAATAGTCATTGAAGTCCCGCGGCCGCAACAGCGCATTGCACTCGGCGCAAAACTCGCGCAGACTCACGGTCATGACAATACCTCGGCGCTCCGGTGCGCGACCGGACGCGGTCATGATAGCATGCCGACTTTGTTAGCTTCCTCGCTGTTCACGATGAGCCGATTCCTGCGTTTGTTGAGCTTTGCCGGCTGGCCGGTCGTGTGCGGCGTATTGGTCGCGGTGGTCGCGCTACAGATGCGCCAGTTGCAGGAAATCCAGGGCGTCCTCGGCCAATTGGCGGCGACAAGCGAAGCAACCGCGCCCGGTTTCTTCAACGCCATCGCCAGCGCCTCGGTATCGGTGGTCAGCATCAGCGCGACCCGGGTCAACGTCGAAGCCATCGAACGCTCCGGCGACGACCGCGTCGATCTTTATCTCGGCGAGCAGGAAAGTCTCGGCTCGGGCGTCGTTATCGATCCGCGCGGCTTCATTGTTACCAACCTGCATGTCGTCGACACCCTGTTCGACGCCTTTGACGCCACGGTCACCCTGAGTGACGGCCGCCGCACTCCGGCCACGGTGATCGCCTGGGACGAGACTCATGATCTGGCGGTCCTGCATATCAATCTGGACGACCTGACTGCGGTCCGGGTCGGCGACGAAAGCGAACTTGCCGTGGGCGACGTCGTATTCTCCATCGGCTATCCGCACAATATCGGACAGTCGGTGTCACGGGGCATCATCAGTTCCCTGAGTCACGATCTCGATTTCTCGGTCAGCATGATTCAGACCGACGCCGCCGTCAATCCGGGCAGTTCCGGCGGCGCGCTGATCGACGGCGGTGGCCGGCTGGTCGGCGTCAATTCCTCGATCCTGTCGGAATCGGGCAATTTCGAAGGCATCGGCTTTGCCACGCCGGCCAGGGTGGCGGTTAGCGCCGCGCGCGAACTCGTGGAACAGGCCATCGCCGACAATTCAGGCTATCTCGGCGTATTGACCGGAGAAGCCCTGACCGCCCAGTCGAGCGAGCTGTTCTTCGGCGTGGATCATATTCGCGGCATGCTCGTGGAAAGCGTCGATGAAGGCGGCGCCGCGGCCCGGGTCGGCATTCAGCCGGGAGACGTGATCACCGCTATCAATGACACAATCGTGGTCGATGACGAAAGCATCGTGCTGGAAGTGCGCGAGAAAAAGCCCGGCGACATCGTGCGGGTGCGGATATATCGCGAAGGCCGCGCGCTCGAATTCGAGACCCCCCTCGGCTTCGGTCAGGCAATCCTGTTCGATCCCTGATGCGATCGCCCAGGCTGATGAGCCGGGCCGGCGGCGGCGCCCTCCAACAGCATCACTTGGGCAGACGGTATTCCGCCGATCTGGCGTGAGCGTGAAGGTTTTCGTTGCGGCCGAGCTCCGCCGCGGTGGGCGCGAGCGTGGCGGCGCCTTTGGCCGAGCAATGGATAATGGAACCGCGCTTCTGGAAATCCGGCGCGCCCAGAGCGGATGAGAAGCGCGCCGCGCCGGACGTGGGCAGCACGTGGCGGCTGTCGCCCGCTCCCACCCGCATCACTTGGGCAGACGGTATTCCGCCGATCTGGCGTGAGCGTGAAGGTTTTCGTTGCGGCCGAGCTCCGCCGCGGTGGGCGCGAGCGTGGCGGCGCCTTTGGCCGAGCAATGGATAATGGAACTGCGCTTCTGGAAATCCGGCACGCCCAGAGCGGATGAGAAGCGCGCCGTGCCGGACGTGGGCAGCACGTGGCTGGGGCCGGCGCAATAGTCGCCCAGCGCCTCGGCGCTGTAACGACCCATGAAAATGGCGCCCGCATGTTCGATATGTTCGAGCAAGGCGGCCGGATCTTCCACCGACAACTCCAGATGCTCGGGCGCGATCCGATTGCTGACCGCGGCGGCCTGTCGCAGATCGCCGGCGAGAATGAACAGCGCCCGGCTATTGATGCTGGCGGCGATAATTTCGCGCCTCTCCATGTTGGGCAATTGCCGCTTCATGGCCGCCGCCACGGCTTCGAGATAGGCGGCGTCCGTGGCGATCAGAATCGATTGCGCCTGTTCGTCATGTTCGGCCTGGGAAAACAGATCCATCGCGATCCAGTCGGGATCGGTGCCGCCGTCGCAGATGACGGTGAGTTCGGTGGGCCCGGCTATCATGTCGATGCCGACCTCGCCGAACACCAGCTTTTTCGCGACGGCTACGTAGATATTGCCCGGGCCGGCAATCTTGTCGACTTTGGCAATGGACGCGGCGCCATAGGCCATGGCGCCGATCGCCTGGGCGCCGCCGACGGTATAGAGCCGATCCACGTCGGCCAGCGCCGCCGCGGCCAATACCGTGTCGTTGCCGGCGCCATGGGCAAGCGGCGCCGTGGCGATAATCTCGCCGACGCCGGCTACGCTCGCGGGAATCGCCAGCATCAGCACGGAAGAAGGATAGCTTGCCTTGCCGCCGGGAACGTAAATGCCCACGCGCGCCAGAGCGCTAACCTTTTGCCCGTATATCGAGCCGTCCTCTTCGGTGTATTGCCAGGAACCCTGCTTCTGGGCCTGGTGATAACGCCGGATGCGTTCGGCGGCGTGGCGCAAGGCGCCGGAACTCGCCGCCGGCAACCGCTCCAGCGCCTGCTCCATCTGGCCGCGCTCCACCGTAAGTCCAGCCATGTCCGCGGCCGCCAGACCGTCGAAGCGGCGCGTGTATTCGAGAATGGCCTCGTCGCCCCGCGCGCGAACGTCTTCGAGTATGGCGCGCACCCGGCCGGTGACGTCTTCGTCCAGCAGCATCCGCCGGTCGAGCGCGGCGGCCAGCCGCTCGCCGAAATCGGGTTCGGACGCGGTCAGAAAATCGATGTTGAGTCGAGGCCGGCGCATGAGAGATCCTTCAGCCGTCGAGCCGCGCCACGGCTTCGGCCAAGCGTTCCAGGATAACGCGGATCCGCCGGCTCTTGATCTTCATGGAAGCCTTGTTGACGATGACCCGGGAGCTGATCTCGGCGATGGTTTCGACCGGCTCGAGGCCATTGGCGCGCAAGGTATTGCCGGTATCGACAATATCCACGATGGCGTCCGCCAGCCCCATGGCCGGCGCGGCTTCGAGCGCGCCGTTGAGCTTGATCAGTTCCACCTGCCGGCCCTGTTCGGCGAACCAGCGCTTGGCGATACGGGTGAACTTGGTGGCCACCCGCGGCCGAACGCCGGGCGCGGACGCCCGCGTCGGCGCCGCGATCATCAGGCGGCAGCGGGCGATGCGCAGATCGAGCGGTTCGTACAAGCCGTCGCCGCCGTATTCAAGCAAGGTGTCCTTGCCGGCCACACCGATGTCGGCGGCGCCGTTTTCTACGTATACCGGAACGTCCGAACCGCGCATCACCAGCAGACTCACCTGGTCGAGACTGGTGGCAAACATCAGTTTGCGGCTGCGGCTCATGTCCTCGACTGGTTCGATGCCGGCCTGACGCAGCAGCGGCAGGGTCTCCTTGAGAATTCGCCCCCGCGTCAGGGCGATGATTACCGATTCGGAAGCCGTGCTCATGATCCGCTCCTTCAACGCACCGGGATGCGGCTGATCCGCGCGCCGAGCGACTGCAACTTTTCTTCGATGCACTCGTAACCGCGGTCGATGTGGTAAATGCGGTCCACCGTGGTTTCGTTCTCGGACACCAGGCCGGCGATGATCAGGCTCGCCGAGGCGCGCAGGTCGGTCGCCATCACCGGCGCGCCATTGAGGCGCTCGACGCCTTCGACCATCACGGTATTGCCTTCCACGCGGATATTGGCCCCCATCCGGTTCATCTCGTGCACATGCATGAAGCGGTTCTCGAATACGGTCTCGGTTATCGAGCCGATGCCCGCGGCGACCGCGTTCAAGGCCGTGAACTGGGCCTGCATATCGGTCGGAAAAGCCGGATACGGCGCCGTGCGCAGGGACACCGCCCGCGGCCGCCGGCCGCGCATGTCGAGTTCGATCCAGTCCGCGCCGACCCGCAACACGGCGCCGGCCTGCTCGAGCTTGCTCAGCACTGAATCCAGCGTGTGCGGCTGAGTGTCCTTGACCTTGACGCGACCCCGGGTCGCGGCCGCGGCGATCAGATAGGTGCCGGTCTCGATCCGGTCCGGCATGACGGCGAAGTCGCAGCCGTGCAACTCGTCAACGCCATTGACGACAATAGTGTCGCTGCCGTGACCCGTGATGTCCGCTCCCATCTTGTTGAGGCAGGTGGCAAGATCGATCACTTCCGGCTCGCGCGCGGCGTTTTCGATTATGGTTTGCCCCTCGGCCAGGGTCGCCGCCATCATTACGTTCTCGGTCCCCGTCACGGTTACGAGGTCCATGAAGATATGCTTTCCCTTGAGCTTGCCATCGGCATGGGCGCGGATATATCCGTTTTCGACTTCAATGCTGGCGCCCATGGTCCGCAAGGCGGCGATGTGCTGATTCACCGGCCGGCTGCCGATGGCGCAGCCTCCGGGCAGCGCCACCTCGGCGCGGCCGTAGCGCGTCAGCAGGGGGCCGAGCACGAGGATGGACGCGCGCATGGTGCGGACAAGTTCATAGGGCGCGTTGAGATTCTCTATCGTGCTGCTGTCCACCTGCACGTTCATCTTTTCGTCCACGATCCGCTGCACGCCCATGCAGCCGAGCAACTCCAGCATCGTGGTAATGTCGAACAGGTGCGGCAAGTTGCACACTTTTAACGGTTCTTGCGTCAACAGGCTCGCGGCAAGCACCGGCAGCGCCGAGTTTTTCGCCCCGGCAATGCGAATCTCGCCTTCGAGGCTGACGCCCCCTGTTATGTGCAATCTGTCCACTGGTTTTCTCCGAAAAATTCCAGTCCAGTCGCCCGGCGCGACTCCGCGCCGTTCCTGCCATGCTCGAAGCCGCGCTTCGAAAACGCTTGCCTCCAGCCTTGGAATTTCTCTTTGCCGCAAAACGAGCGTGGTTTTGTCTTGCTCACGGATGTTATCGCTTGCGCCATCAATTCCGGCGGCGCTTCGACGCTGCTGAATTCAGGATTCGTCCGGCGCCTTGAGATTCATCGACACCGCGTGAATCGCGCCGCTGACGATGTGGCTGTTGAGTATCGCGTAGACCCGCTGCTGCCGCTTGACCGCGTTCAGGCCGGCGAAAGCCGGACCGGTTGCCGCGATCGTGAATTTGCCTTCGCCGCCGCTGACCGCGATCTCGCAATCAGGCAGGTCCGCCCGCAACAGGCGGGCGATTTGGTCGCAATCCAAGATTCCGTCCCCGCTTATTGCCAGTTGTCGAGCACGGCTTCAATGTCATTGCCATGCTGAGTCATCAATGCGCTGAACTGGGTGAAATACTGACGCCCAAGATTAATGCCCGCCAGACTGAGGTTGCGCAACTTCCATTCGTTGTCGGCGGTCAGGAACATCTGGTACTGGAACAGCACGTTCTGTCCGCCTCCGCCGGTCAGTTCCATGGTGACGATAGTGCTTTCCGGCGTGTCGCGTTCGGGATTTTCCGATGGCAGGAAGACCACTTCCTGTTCGGCATAGGTGAGCAGGGCGGCGCCGTAGAACCGGGTCAGATTACTGCGCAGAATCTGCCCGAAACGCTGTTTCTGTTCATCGCTGGCGGCGTCGGCGAAGCGATTCATTACCACTTCCGCCACCACGTTGAAATCGACGAAGCGGTCGAGCACTTCTTCCACGCCGGAATAGTAGGTCTCGCTGTCGCTGGTATAGAGATGCCGCGTATCCCGAACTTGCCGCAGCAAGGTATCCACCGCCAGCCGGGCGGTATCCAGCGCTGTCATTTCCTGCCCCAGGGCGGAACCTTGGCCGGCAACGAGCAGAACCAGCAGGCATATCGTTTTGGTCAGCGTTCGCATGGCCGCCAGTGTACCTGAATTGCTCCGTTCAATAAATTCCTACTTGCAAAGCGCCTGAAACATCCTTCTAATTGGGCGCTCCTAATCGGCCCGGCGGAGTCCGCGGTTCATGCTCACTGACATTCTATTCATCGTCCTCGGCTTTATCGGACTCGCCTGGGGCGCGAACCTGTTCGTTTTCGGCGCTTCGGCGCTGGCCCGCAATCTGGGGGTGTCTCCCCTTCTCATCGGCCTGACCATTGTCGCTTTCGGCACTTCCGCGCCGGAATTCTTTTCCTCGGCCATCGCCGCGCTCAACGACGAAGGCGAACTGGCCGTGGGCAACGCGCTCGGCTCCAATCTGTTCAACGTCGGCATCGCCCTGGGGGTGGCGGCGATGGTCAGCCCGCTGACGCCGCCGCCCAACCTGATGCGCCGGGAAATCACCGCGATGCTGCTGGTCACCGTCGTTACCGGCCTGCTGTTTCTGGATCTCTACCTGGGCTGGTTTGACGCCGTCGTGCTTATCGTCATCGCCGTGTTTTTCATACGCAAGCTGATGCTGCCCAAGGTCAAGAGCGAACCGGCCAAAGTGCTCGACGAGTTGCAAATCGACCCGGTCAGCAACCTGAAGGCGGTCTTTTACCTGCTGCTTGGCCTGGGCTTGCTGGTCGTCAGTTCCCAGGCGCTGGTGCTTGCCGCGAGTTCGATAGCCGCGACGCTGGGCGTCAGCACCGGCGTGATCGGTCTCACCGTGGTAGCGCTGGGAACGAGTCTGCCGGAGCTGGCGCTGTCGGTAACCTGCGCGCTGAAGGACGAAGACGAGCTGGCCATCGGCAATATCCTCGGCTCCAACATCATGAATCTGCTGGTGGTGCTGCCGTTTCCGGGGCTGCTCGCGCCCGGCCCGCTGGAGCCGCGCTTTCTCTACCTGGATTACTTGTCGGTGCTGCTGATCTGCGCGGTATTGTCGCTGTTCTGTTATATCAGCATCAGGCGCGGCAAGTCGATCGGCCGCTTCGGCGGGCTGACCTTGTTGTTAATCTATTGCGGCTGGTTTACGTTAATGCTGCAAAACACCTGAGCGTGAGCCGCTCCAGTCAGGCCATGAACAAGAATTTCCCCTTTATCGACAGCGCCTTGCGCACTATCGAGATCGAACGCTCGGCGATCGCGGAATTACCCGCGCGGATCGGGGCGGACTTCGAACAGGCCTGTGGAATCATCCTGTCGTGCAGCGGGCGGGTGGCGGTGACCGGGATGGGCAAGTCGGGCCATATCGGCAACAAGATTGCCTCCACGCTCGCCAGCACCGGGACACCGGCGCTTTACGTGCATCCGTCCGAGGCCGCCCATGGCGATATCGGCATGATCACCGGCGCCGATGTCGTATTGGCGATCTCCAACTCCGGCGCCACCGACGAAATCATCGCCTTGCTGCCGCTACTGCGCCGGCGCGGCATTCCGCTGATCACCATGACCGGCAAGGCGGACTCGGATCTGGCCCGGGCCGCTACCGTCAATCTCGATGCCGGGGTTAACGAGGAAGCCTGTCCCCTGGGTCTGGCGCCGACTTCGAGCACCACGGCGGCGCTGGTGCTAGGCGACGCGCTGGCCATGGCGTTGCTCGAAGCCCGCGGTTTCAGCAGCGAGGACTTCGCCCGTTCTCATCCCGGTGGTCAGCTCGGCCGGCGACTGCTGGTCAAGGTCAAGGACGTAATGCATCCGCGGGCCGAAATTCCGCGAGTGCGCGGGGAAGCCGGTCTGTCCGAGGCATTGCTGGAAATCAGCGCCGGCGGCTTTGGCCTGACTACCATCACCGATAGCGCCGGCCGCGTGATCGGCGTATTCACCGACGGCGACCTGCGCCGCGCCATCGACGCCGGCCGCGACATCGCCCGGACCCGGGTGGACCAGGTCATGTCGGAAAGATTCGTGCATATCGACGAGAACGCGCTGGCGGCGGAAGCGGCGCGCATCATGCAGGAAGCAAAGGTTTACGTGCTCATCGTGACCGGCGCGGACGGCGAGCCGAGCGGTATCGTGAAAATGCACGATCTGCTCCAGGCCAACGTGGTTTAGGTCCGGTCATGCAATTCAACTGCGGCGAGGCCGAAGCGCGGCGGCGGGCAACGGCGATTCGCGCCCTCGGGCTCGATGTCGATGGCGTGCTCAGCGATGGGCGCCTGTATTTCACTAGCGCCGGCGAGGAGATAAAAGCCTTTCACGCGCTCGACGGCCTGGGCGTCAAGATGCTCATGCGCGCCGGATTGCAAGTGGCGATCATCACCAGCCGCGCTTCACCGATTCTCGAGCGGCGCTGCGACGACCTCGGCATCGTCCATCTGTACCAGGGGGTGGACAACAAGCTTTTGGCGCTGAAGGATTTTCTCTCCATAGCCGGTATTGCCGCCGAGCAGTTCTGCTTCGCCGGCGACGACTTGATGGACTTGCCGGTGCTGCAAGCCGCCGGTCTGGCCTGTTCGGTGCCGAACGGGCACGAAGACGTCCGCGGCCGGGCGCATATCGTCACCTCGCTTCCCGGCGGCAGCGGCGCGGTGCGCGAAATCACCGATTTCCTGCTGCGCTGCCAGCGGTCATACGATCAGTTCCTGCCACCGTGAATCGCGGCGTTCCATGCTAGACTGCTGTAACAATTCCAGTCCGGTCGCGGAGCAAGGCTCCGCGCCGTTGCGGCCGCGCCCGAAGCCGCGCGCTTCGAAAACGCTTGCCTCTATCCCTGGATTGTCAATTTTCGCGGATTTGAGCGGACTGCCATGGCCGTGGCCGGATTGAAACGAACCGTAATTCCACTGGCGGCGGCCGTTGTCGTGGCCCTGGTCGCCATGGGCGGCCTGGAAACGATGCAGCAATCGCCGCCTGCGCCGCTAGCGGAACTGACCTACAACGCGGTTGCCGAAGGCGTGGACCTGAAGTTCCACGATGCCGAAGGACGCATCGGTTACGCCATTCAGGCGGCCCGCCAAATCCGCTTCAACGACGACAGTATTGAATGGTCGCGGCCCTCGCTGCAATGGTACCAGAGCGGCGGCGAACACTGGCGCGCGAGGGCCGAACAGGGCTTCGTCGCGCCGGCCGGGGATACCGTTCGACTGCGCGGCAACGTCGCCCTGTTCCAGCAAAGCGGCGGCGGCGAAACCTTGACGCTTAACACCACCGTGCTGAACATCGATCTTGCCGGCGAAACCGTTACCACCGACGAGCCAGTGCACATGATCACCGGCGGCCTGCGCCAGAGCGCCGCCGGCCTGGTGCTCGATCTGCCGGAAGATTCCCTGCTCATGCTGGGCGGCGTCAGAGGCAGTCATGTCCGGCCCTGACCGCGCCCGCCGCCTCGCGCTTGCCGGACTGCTTTGCTGGACCGCCGGCGCGCCCGCGCTGGAAAACGACAGCGAACAGACGATCGAATGGAGCGCCGACGGCAACTCTTCGATGGCTACCGAAAATGGCGTGCGTAGCCTGCGCATGAGCGACAACGTCACCATAACCCAGGGCAGCCTGCGCATTCAGGGCGATGAGGCGCTACTCGAATTTGGCACCGCGACCAACGAACTGAGCCGCGTAACGGTGCGCGGCGCACCGGCGCGTTACCAGCAGGAACTCGATGACGCGGGCGGCCTGGTAACCGGCAGCGGCGACACCATCCTGTTTTATGACGACGAAGACGGCAATACCGTCATCGAATTCGTCGGCAACGCCGACATCAACTCCCGCGACATGAATACCAGTTGCGAGACCATCCTCTACCTGACCGAACTGGAGCTGATTCGCGCCAGCGGCAATTGCGCCGGGGCCTTTACCCCGCGGAACGACTAGCCCATGTTGGAAGCAGCCGGCCTGGTCAAGAGCTACCGCGGCCGCCAGGTGGTAAACAATGTCTCCCTGCGCATCGGCCGCGGCGAAGTGGTCGGTCTGCTCGGGCCGAACGGCGCCGGCAAGACTACTTGCTTCTATATACTGGTCGGGCTGATCCGACCCGACCGCGGCGAAGTCTTCATTGACGGCGACAAGGTCACGTCGCTGCCGATTCACCGCCGCGCCGCCCACGGCCTCGCCTACCTGCCCCAGGATGCCTCGATCTTCCGCACCTTGAGCGTCGAAGACAATATCCTCGCCATTCTGGAGACCCGCGGCAATCTTGACCGGCGCGCGCGCCGGAACCGGCTCGAGGCTTTGCTCGAGGAGTTCAACATCGCCCATGTGCGCCGCAACAAGGGCATGAACCTGTCCGGCGGCGAGCGCCGGCGCACGGAAATCGCCCGCACGCTGGCAACCGACCCAGGCTATCTGCTGCTCGACGAACCTTTCGCCGGCATCGATCCGATCGCGGTCAGCGACATCAAGCATCTCATCGGCCTTCTCAAGGCCAGGGGCATCGGCATCCTGCTCACCGACCACAACGTGCGCGAAACGCTCGACATCTGCGAAAAGGCCTGCATCGTCAGCGAAGGCCGCATCATCGCCGACGGCGAGCCGTCCGCGATCCTCGCCAACGACACCGTGCGCGAGGTCTATCTCGGAGAGAATTTCGATATCTGATTCATTAAACTTAGCAACGCGGTACCCTATACCATTTTTCGACCATTCATTTAAAAGGATATTCGAAATTAAAGATTCGAAATAACGGCGTAGCTCACACACCTAGACAGACGTTGCCAAAAATTCACTTCCTGATTGTCAGTGTAGAATTTCTGCATTGACTCTTCTGTATTCTCGCCTTTACGCGCCCAAAAATCAATTCCTGTAAAGTCCTGCGAATAAGACCAGTTTGCATGAGCCAGAGCATTTCTAAATGATCGAACAGGATTATCCGTTAGGTATTTTGAGCACTTTCTCGTTGCAGAATTACTTGGCATCTCTTTTTTTAGGATTTTAAAAAACGTCTCCGGCAAGTATATAAAGCAGATGTAATTCTGATATATCACCTGACTACGAACTACCTCAGGAAATTTTCCAATTTCCGAATTGTTCACTCTATCCATGAATGCTTGAAATGCTTTCAATTCATCAATTCTTTTTTCAAGCTTTACAGGACTTGCAAGACGAATTTTTTCTTTCTGTTCTTGGGGGAGAAATCTGATTTCAGATGCAATAGATGTAGCCAATTTCTCTGCAGTTTCCTCATTCAATTTCACGTACTTCTTGAGCTCAGTCTTATACTCATGCAATTGAATATCCAATTGTTTCCAACTCATTTGCGCGCCTTTTCTTTCTGAGTCATCCACCCACTTCAAGACCATCCCTGGAGTTCCATTGAAGTCGAGCGCGTCGACGGGCATTCGCAGTTGCAGTAGCCGAGTCTACACATCCTGCTCTCCTTGTTTGGCAAAGTTCTGACCAATAGCGTATCTGTTTAACAACGCTTGCGCTAAAATTCACAAAGTCATCCTGACTTCGAGTCTCAAGTCGCCGGCTTTCCGTCCTTTAGCCAGCTCAAAACCGGGACGAGATGGTTCCAAAAATGTAATTGAAGTATAGAAATCATCCAAAGCTACGAATATTCCGTTTGCCTCCGCCCATCGCCGCATTCGCTGGTTGGTTGCATGCGCCCAAGACAAAATCTCGACCCGCCAACCCCGTTTGTGCATCCGTTCAAGCGTACTGTGGAATCCGGCACCATCATGGTATCCGGAACCGTCACCGGTCAGCAGCACCACTATTCCCGGATCGCCATTGAAGTCGAGCGCGTCTTCGAGCATGCGCAATTGCAGCAGACGGTCTGGCACTTCCCGCTCGCCTTGTTCGGCAGAACCTCGGTCAAAAAGATGGACTTCAACGTTATGGCTCTCCATGCGATTCCATAGTTGGCGCATTTCGGGAGGAAGGGATCCTGCGGCAACCGCTTTTTTCACGGGTCGGTCAGCGTGGGCTAACCGAAGCAAATTCTCGAAGTGAATGCGGACCCTGAATCTGGCATCGGGCCCCTCTTCCTGTTCTTCGGCCAGACGCTGGGCCTCGTGGAAGATGTTCGAGTTGTCCCAGTAGATCAGAACTTTATCCATGGTGAAAGCGCCTCATCCAATATGGTGGGCCGCATTCTATCACCTTCTTTGTTGAGCCATGCTACGGTCAATATCCTTCTCCGGTTTTGCTTCGAAGCCCAGATCAATGGTCTCCGCACACTGCAAGGGTCCGTGGGCGGAAGCGCCTTTTCGCGTCGTAGAGGCGGCGCGATACAGGGATGTGTAAAGCAACGCCGATTCGATTCCCGCCTCGACATGGATGTCGAAGCGGGATTTAGCGAAAAGGCGCTTCCGCCCGCGGACCCACTCGACGTCACAGAGCCTGTCGCACAAGGAAGAGATTCCGCGACTTCGCTTTGCTCCGCGCGGAATGACGGACGCGGGGCGCCGCTCAGCCAACGTCCCCCGCAAAGACAGCGCCAAACGGATGGGGTATACTGAATTGACTGTTCCGAAAGGGCGACAGCCCCTGATTTTCCGGCGCATTGACCACTCATGAAACTCTCGCTTCAGCTCAAGCTCGGTCAGCATCTGGCCATGACTCCGCAGCTTCAGCAGGCGATCAGACTATTGCAGCTTTCCAGTATCGACTTGCAGCAGGAAGTCGTGCAGATGCTCGAATCCAATCCCATGCTGGAACTGGAGGAGAGCACCGAAGAAGCGGACAAGGATTTCGGCAGACCGGCCAGCGTCAGCGATACCTGGCAGGATTATCATTCCGCCGGCCAGGGGAGTTCGTCCTGGGACGGCGAGTCTTTCGATTTCGAAGCGGGGAGTTCGGAAGAAGACAGCTTGCAGGATCATCTGTTCTGGCAACTGAACCTGACGCCGATGTCGGAGCGGGACAAGTCCATCGCCCTGACGATTATCGACGCCATCGACGCCAACGGCATGCTCAGTATCGATATCGACTCGATTCTGGCCGGATTCAACCCGGACGCCGGGGTCGGCCCGGACGAGGTGATGGCGGTATTGCATCGTATCCAGCAGTTCGACCCGATCGGCGTCGGCTCGCGCGACCTGTCCGAATGCCTGCTGCTGCAACTCGGGCAGATTGCCGATCCGGCGCTCGAACGGCGGGCCGAATACGCCAAGTTGATCGTGAAAGACCATCTCGACCTGCTGGCCAGCCATGATTACGCGCAATTGATGCGGCGCACCAGGTTGCGCGAGACGGAACTCGGCGAAACCATCCGCCTCATCGAATCGCTCAATCCCCGCCCTGGAGCGCATATCTCCCCGGCCGCGGCGAGCTATGTGATTCCCGACGTTTTCGTCAGCCGCGATCCGGTGTCCGGCGCCTGGCGCGTGAACCTGAATTCGGACAGCGCCCCGCGCATTCGCATCAACGAGGATTACGCCGCGCTGGCGTCGACATCCGGCGGCGGCAATGACGGCAGTTATCTGCGCAGCAATTTGCAGGAAGCGCGCTGGTTCCTGAAAAGCCTGCAAAGCCGCAACGAGACGCTAATGAAAGTAGCGGCGAAGATCGTCGAACGGCAGCAGGATTTCCTCGAATTCGGCGAAGAAGCCATGAAGCCGCTGGTGCTGCACGATATCGCCGAGGCCGTGGACATGCACGAATCGACGATATCCCGAGTGACCACCCAGAAATACATGCATACGCCGCGAGGCGTGTTCGAGCTGAAATATTTTTTCTCGTCCCACGTCGCCACCACCGGTGGAGGAGAGTGCTCGTCCACGGCAATTCGAGCCATCATCAAGAAGCTGATCGCGGAGGAAAATGCCGGCAAGCCGTTGTCCGACAGCAAGATTACCGCGCTGCTGCAACAGCGCGGCATAAAAGTCGCCCGCCGCACCATCGCCAAGTATCGGGAATCGCTTGCCATACCCCCTTCCAACGAACGCAAGCGACTGGCGCCGCCCGCACCGGGATAGTTTGACAAGGACACAACCGACAAGGATTCCCAGCATGCGGATGGAAGACATTTTGACACCCTCGCGTTGCCTGTGCGCCATCGAAGGCCATAGCAAGAAAAGGCTGTTTTTCCGGATTAGCGGGCTGATCGCCGATGAGGCGCCCGGCGTCGACGCCGACGCGGTATTTCACGCGCTGATGGCGCGGGAGCAACTTGGCAGCACCGGTCTCGGTCAGGGCATCGCGGTACCGCATTGCCGCGTGGAAGGCTGTTCCGAGGTTATCGGCACGCTAGTGACATTGCGTCAGCCGATCGGTTTCGACGCCATGGACGACCGGCCGGTGGACCTGCTGTTTTTCCTGGTGGCGCCGAATGTCCGGGACGACGATCACGTGCGCACCCTGGCGGCCGTGGCCACCTTGTTCAACGACGAGGATTTTTGTTTCACATTGCGGCATACAGGCAATGTGGATGATCTATATACTGTCACGGTTACGTATCAGGCGTGAAACGCAGCCCGGTTTTTTCGCTGTGGAAGCTGGCGTTTGGCCGCGGGAAAATCCTACATGAGACTAACCATAATCAGCGGCCGTTCAGGTTCGGGCAAGAGCACGGTGCTGCGCTATCTGGAAGATAGCGGCTACCATTGTGTAGACAATCTCGCCGCCAGCCTGCTGCCGGCGCTGACGGACCGCATTTCCTCCGAGTCCGACGGCATCGTCAATGTCGCCGTCAGCATCGATGCGCGCAATTTGTCGGTGGACCTGTCG
The DNA here is from genome assembly GCA_951812715.1 of uncultured Pseudohongiella sp. GTDB lineage: Bacteria > Pseudomonadota > Gammaproteobacteria > Pseudomonadales > Pseudohongiellaceae > UBA9145. The sequence continues at coordinate 1,197,164 of OX638323.1, forward strand.
CTGGTTCCCGGAATCGTCAAGCAACTCAAGCGGCAGGACATCCCGGTCGAAGTCATTTTCCTCGACGCCAACGGCGAAACCTTGTTGAAGCGCTTCAGCGAAAGCCGCCGCAAGCATCCGCTGTCGTCGGATCGGCTGGGACTGCGCGAAGCGATCGACAAGGAATCGGAACTGCTCGAACCCATCGCCCTGCTCGCCAGCTTGACCATCGACACCAGCAGCATGTCGCTGCAGCGACTGCAGGACGCCATCAGCCAGCGCGTCATCGAAAAAACCGAATTCGGTCTTGCCTTGCAATTCCAGTCTTTCGGCTACAAGAACGGGATACCAGCCGACGCCGACATCGTCTACGATGTGCGCTGCCTGCCGAATCCCTATTGGGAAACCCGGCTGCGGTCGCTGAATGGGCTCGATGCCCCGGTGCGGACGTTCCTGGAGTCATTCGATATCGTGCAGCACATGTTTTCCGATATTTGCGAGTATCTGCAAACCTGGCTGCCGCGATTCGAGGAGAACAGCCGCAGCTATATCACCGTCGCGGTAGGCTGCACCGGCGGCCAGCATCGCTCGGTGTTCCTGTGCGAAAAGCTGGCGCGTCATTTCGAAGGCAAGATCGCCAACGTTCAGGTCCGCCACCGGGAAATTCGGGCCTGACCATGCGCAGCGCGGAAATCCTGGTCGTCAACAAGGCCGGCCTGCACGCCAGGGCAGCTTCCAGACTGGTCGACATTACCTCGCGCTGCGCCAGCGAAGTGCGCATCGGTCATGAGAAAATGGTCGACGGCAAAAGCATTCTCGCGCTGATGATGCTCGCGGCGGTGAAAGGCACGACCTTGCGCATCGAGGTGGATGGAACAGACGAGGAACAGGCGCTGACTTCGATAGTCAGCCTGATCGAGAACGGCTTCGGCGAGCATCCCTGACCGCTCCCGGCCCCAACAGAGTCCAGCGCATGTCGGACACAGAATTCCAGAGCGACCGCGTGCAGTTCCTGAATCAGGCGCTGGTGAGCGGCTCGTTGTATCAGGTGCGGCAGATGATCAAGACCTTGCCTGCCGCCGGCATCGCGCATCTGCTCGAATCCTCGCCGCCCAAGGCCCGCGGCGTGCTTTGGCAATTGCTCGACAAGGACGCCGAAGGCGAAGTCATCCAATACCTGAACGAAGATCTGCAAAGCGAGTTCCTGCGCGAATACGACGCCGCCGAAGTAGCGCGGCTCGCGGCTGGACTCGAGCCGGACGACCTTGCCGACATCCTCCAGCAATTACCGAAGCAAGTCGCCGCCGAAGTGCTGCAGGCAATGGACGAACAGGACCGCCAGCGCGTGGAGACGGTGCTGTCCCACGACGAGGACACCGCCGGCGGACTGATGAACATCGACACCATCACCGTGCGCAAGGGCCACTCGGTGGAACTGGTGTTGCGCTATCTGCGCCGCCACGACGAAATTCCCGAGATGACCGACAACATCCACGTGGTAAACCGCCAGGACAAGTTTCTCGGCATCCTGCCGCTGCGCGAGTTGCTGGTGTCGGATCCGGCGACCCTGGTCATGGACGTCATGCGCACCGATATCGAGGCGATCCCGGTTTCCATGTCGGCGGAAATGGTCGCGCAACTGTTCGAACAGCACGACTGGGTATCGGCGCCGGTAGTGGACGAGCACGGCAAACTCGTCGGCCGCGTCACCATCGACGACGTGGTCGACGTGATTCGCGACAGCGGCGAGCATTCGCTCATGAGCATGGCCGGCCTCGACGAGGAGGACGATACCTTCGCGCCGGTCGTCAAGACCGCCCGCCGCCGCGCCGTCTGGCTCGGCGTCAATCTCGTCGCCGCGGCCCTCGCCGCGCTGGTAATCTATGCCTTCCAGGACGTCGTCGACCAGCTCGTCTATCTGGCGGTGCTCATGCCCATCGTCGCCAACATGGGCGGCGTCGCCGGCACCCAGACGCTGACCCTGGTGATCCGCGGCATCGCGCTGGGCCATATCGGTCCGTCCAACAGCGCCTGGCTGGTGATCCGCGAGTTGAACGTGGCGCTGCTCAACGGCCTGGTCTGGGCGGTGGCGATGGGACTGATCGCCATGTTCTGGTACGACGACCTGCTGCTGGCGCTGATCGCCGGCTTCGCCATGCTGATCAACCTGGTCAGCGCCGCCCTGACTGGCGCCTACCTGCCTCTTTTCCTGCGCCGTATCAATCTCGACCCCGCCCTCGCCGGCTCCGTGGTGCTGCACACCTTGACCGACTCCATCGGCTTCTTCGCCGTGCTCGCGCTGGCCCAGGCGTTTTACTTGTAAGCAAGCCCATTGCCGCGATCCTTGTTGGCGCCGGTCCGCGAACGATCCCGGCGCCGTTTCACCAAAACCGCGCGGCTTTCCGTCATCTTCGTATCAACCTGCCGCAAGACGCCAAACTCATGCGCGATCCGCATTTGGCGGATTCTTCGACCGGGCCGCATCTTCAAACTCATGGCATCCTGGTAATACTTATGGTATTGATAACTTTTTCCTATATCAGATTTCCATCAGGAATCCAGTGTCATTGACTACCGCAAAAGTGGAGCGAATGGGGCGATCGCGCGATAGCGCCGCAAATCGGCGGCTTGGGAGCGCGTATCGGCGACCTCCCCGGCGCCCATCGCGCTCATTCGAAACCCTCGAGCCGCGGTCGCGACTTGATGCCGCGATGTCGGTCTTCATGCATGCCGGTGTCGGGAGAGCAACTCATTCCGATAGTCCAATGCGCCAAGGTGTCTCGAAATGAACCTCCTTGCGCTCGCAGCAAGCCGTCAAATTCTTGCGGCGGAATTGAGTCGCCTGCCTCGCATTTACCATGCACCGGTCGACGGCAGAGACCGTATGCCGAAGTGGACCAACGCCACCGGGCGGCCCAAAGGGGCGGCGCTCTCGCTTCTGCTCTACCGGCCAGATTGGCGCCCAAAGACCTTTTCCCCGAGCGCGACCTTAGCGATTGACGGCGCATCCCACTCCCTTGCGGCTAACACAAACATCACCAGAAACTCGAATACGCCCGCCCCCCAAAGGGTCGAACCGGCGCATATCGAAAGGCGCCGTTGATGAGAATTATCCCAGGACTCAAAGTCATCGGCGCAATCCTCGCCGTTGCGGTCTCACTCGGCTTTTTGTCGCCAGCTTATGCGGACGAGGCCAGGTTCGTGAGCAACAACGGAAAAAGTTCCGACGGCGAGATCCCCATAGCCGGTAGTAATTATGCACAAGGGTTTAATACGGGCAATAAATCAGGGGGTTACATCTTGGAAAGTGTTGAAGTGAACATAGCGGATGCGGGCGATAGAACCCTCACGGTAAAAGTGATGAGGAACTCATCGAATAGTCCGGGAACCCTGCTATGTACCTTGAACACCCCAAACCCCTTGGGCAGTGGAGTCCAGAAATTCAGTGCCCCTGTCGGGTGCAATCTTGGCAAAGATACCAAGTACTTCGTGGTGACGACTGCTAGCGGCGTTGGAACCGTACCGAAAATGCGGACTACGTTGTCCGATGATGAAGACGACGGCGGAGCTGTGGATTGGGCAATTGACGATACGCGCCTCGTGGGATCTGGTAGCAGTTGGATATCATCCGGTGAAGCTCAAAAGATAATAATCAACGCGACAAATACCGCTCCCACGGCTGACCACAAGACCGTGGACACGGACGAGAGTGTGAATTACGCCTTTAAAAAGGGCGATTTCAATTTCGAGGATAACGACAACCACCGACTGAACCACGTGAAGATCACCTCGTTGCCCGACACAGGTGAAGGGACGCTGTCGTTAGGTGGCGCGGATATCACCAGCTCCCCCATTCAGGTGACGGCGGACCAGCTCGACGATCACGATCTGAAATACAATCCGCCCACGAACACCAGCAGCAGGGTATTTACGAGGTTCAAGTTCAAGGTCAGCGATGGCTATGAAGACAGCTCGTCGGACTACACTTTCACCCTGAAAAATGTTGGTCCGACGATCGTCGGACCAACAGAGGTAACAGTGGATGAGAAAAAATCGACTATTTCAGAAATAGGGATATACCCAGTCACCGCCCCGTTGGGTCCATTGACGACCAACTATAAAATGCTTGGAGTTGACGCGGAAGACTTCGAAGTCACAATTGTAGGCCCGCTGGATAACCAGGAACTGTACGTGTACTTCTTAGAATCCCCCGACGCCGAGAATCCGGTCGATGACAATGGGGATAACATCTACGAGTTCACGCTGGAAGTTGACTCCAACGACCTGACGGACACGTTGGACACCACCGTCACCGTCACCGATGTGAACGAATTCGAGCCCACGGTGACCGGAGACACGAACATTGATTATGCGGAAAACGGCATGGACGCGATTGAGACCTACATGATCGACGATCAGGACGCCAGTGCTACCGCTTCGAACTTGACCTTGGAACTGACTGGAGTCGACGCCGACAAATTCTCCTATTCCCGCACTAACAACACCAACGACACTGTCACTGCCGTATTGAACTTCAAAGACGCGCCTGACTTCGAGACACCCACCGACAACGGCGGAGATAACAACTATGAGGTATCGCTGTCCGCCAGCGATGGCAGCAAGACGGAAGTCCTGGACATCACCGTCACCGTCACCGATGTGAACGATCCGCCTCCCGATGCGCCCACCGGTCTCAGGACCGAAGCCGGCGACACACAGGTGACCCTGACCTGGAACAATCCGGGCAACAACAACATCACGGGGTACGAGTATCGCGTCTCCGACGATAGTGGCAGTAATTGGAACCCGGATTGGACCGCCATCGGCGGCAGCCTTGCGGACACCACCGGACACACCGTGACCGGCCTGACTAACGGCATCGAGTACACGTTCGAGGTTCGCGCCCGGAACATTTTTGGTCCCGGCGCGGCAAACACCGCGAAGGCCACTCCATTGTGGCCCGCGCCAGCCAATTTGAAGGCGACGCCGGACAACGGACGGGTCCACCTGGAGTGGACCACCGGCAGCGCAACAGAAATCAGCGGATATCATGTCGAGATCATCGGCGGCAACGTGACTAGAACTGAAACCGTTGATCGCGATCCCGGGTCGGACTCGACGACGACCTTGGTCGTTGATTCACTGACCAACGGCGCCGAATACACTTTCAACCTGTGGGCGGTGGACGCTGGCAGTATAACTATCAGCAATACGTCCACCATAACGGCCACTCCTCTGTTGCCCGCGCCGGCCGATTTGAAGGCGATATCGGGCAATGGTCAAGTCAACCTGCAGTGGACCACCGGCAGCGCAACAGAAATCAGCGGATATCATGTCGAGATCATCGGCGGCAACGTGACTAGAACTGAAACCGTTGATCCCGATCCCGGGTCGGACTCGACGACCTTGGTCGTTGATTCACTGACCAACGGCGCCGAATACACTTTCAACCTGTGGGCGGTGGACGCTGGCAATATAACTATCAGCAATACGTCCACCATAACGGCCACGCCGTTGGCGGTGCCGGCGGCTCCGAATCTCAACGCCACATCGGGCGATGATCGCGAGACCACTTTGTCCTGGGACGATCCAAGCGACAGCACAATCACCACGTATGAGTATCGCGTCTCCGGAGATAACGGCCAAACGTGGAATCCGGATTGGACCGCCATCGGCGGCAGCGATGCAAACACCACCGGACACATCGTGACCGGCCTGACCAACGGCATCGAGTACAAAATTCAGGTGCGTGCCGAAAATAACTCCGGTTTCAGCGAGCCATCAAACACCGCTACGGCCACTCCACTGTCGCCCGTGCTGGCCCCGGAGGGCTTACAAGCGACATCCGGTGGCGATGGCCGGACCACTTTGTCCTGGAACAATCCGGGCAACGACGACATCACGGGGTACGAGTATCGCGTCTCCGATGATAGTGGCAGTAACTGGAACCCGGATTGGACCGCCATCGGCGGCAGCCTTGCGGACACCACCGGACACACCGTGACCGGCCTGACCAACGGCATCGAGTACACGTTGGCGGTGCGCGCCCGGGACATTTTTGGTCCCGGCGCGGCAAACACCGCGAAGGCCACTCCATTGTGGCCCGCGCCGGCCAATTTGAAGGCGACGCCGGACAACGGACGGGTCCATCTGGAGTGGGACACAAATCCCGGGGTCGCCGCGTATGAGGTAGAGATCAAGCAGGCGAACACGTCCTCTACCGCTACCTTTGCGGCCGGTTCAGGGCCGAAGACGATCGCTGTCATTGACTCGTTAACCAATGGCGCCCAATACACTTTCTCCGTGTCGGCGGTGGACGACCAAGAAAAAACCATCAGCCACGTATCCGCAACAATGGCCACGCCGGAAACGAGTTTGCCTGTGCCGACCGCCCCGGAGAATCTCTCGGCCACGCCGAGTGACAGCCAGGTCACTCTGACCTGGAACGATCCGGGCAATATCACAATCACCGGTTACAAGTATCGCTTCTCCGAAAATAACGGCCAAACGTGGAAACGGGATTGGACCGCCATCAGCGGCAGCAATGCGAGCACCACCCGATACACCGTGACCGGCTTGACCAACGACATTGAGCACAAGTTCGAGGTGCACGCCCTGAACAATTCCGGCGACGGGCTGGCAGCCGCCGTTATCGCCACGCCGGTCGACGACGCCCCGACGGCTTCCGACTTCATGGTGTCCATGGACGAGGACAAGACGCACACCTTTATGGCCAATGATTTCCTCTTTATGAGCGTTAAATCCGGCGCAACGCTGGATCATGTGAAGATCACTTCGCTGCCCGAACCGAATCAGGGGACGTTGTCGGTTCGCGGCGCGGCCATCGCCAGCGTCAGCTTGCCCCGGGTTGTGACGAAAGCCGAACTCGACACCGGCCAACTCGAATACACCCCGCCAGCCAACGCCAATGGCGACAATCTCGCGACGTTCAAATTCAAGGTCAATGACGGAGTTGCGGACAGCAAAGAGGCTTACACCGTTACCATCAACGTAAATGCCGTGTCCGACCGCATCGCGGGTTCCGACAATACCGTATCCATCAACGAAGACAACGACTACGTCTTTAGCGCGGCGGACTTCCCCTTCTCGGACGTCGACGACGCGCGCGCCGAGCTGGATCACGTGAAGATCGCCAAACTGCCCGGGCCGAACCAGGGGACGCTGTCGATTGGCGGCATGGCCATCGCCGCAGGCGGCCAGGTGACGAAAGCCCAACTCGACGCTGGCCTGCTCAAATACACTCCGCCGGCCAACGCCAACGGCGTCCCGTTCGCGACGTTCGACTTCAAGGTGAATGACGGCGCGGAAGACAGCGAAGAGGCTTACACCATTACCATTAATGTCCATGCCGTGAACGATCCGCCGGAGGCGAAGCCGGACACCGCCCAGACCAGCGCAGGCGCTGAAGTCGTCATTGGCGTGCTGGAAAACGACTCCGACGTGGACACCGGGACTTTCCTCCAGGTAAAGGAGGTGGGTTACCCAATAGCGCCGAGCCAGGGAACCGTAGAGATCAACGCTAACGAAACCACCATCACCTACACTCCCAACGCCAACGCCGACGTCAACGTCATCGACACGTTCAGCTACACCGTCACGGACGGGATCGACGTGAATGAAGGACAGGTGCAAGTGGACTTCCTGTCGAACGGCGCCAACGCGAACCTGTCGAACTTGACGCTCTCATCGGGGACGCTAAGACCGGATTTCGCCGCGACGACCACGAGCTACGCCGCCACCGTGAACGCCACTACCGATAGATTGAAAGTAACGCCAACGGCGGCGGAAGCCAACGCAACGGTGACGGTGAATGGTACGGAGGTTGTCAGGGGGAATCCCAGCGGTGACATCGCCTTGTCCCAGGGTGACACGACCACCATCGAAGTCATAGTGGAGTCCGAGGACAGGAGCATCGCCAAAACCACCACCATTGGGGTATTCCGGTCTCGGTTCGTGGATGAGACCAGACCGGAGGTGGAGATTCAAACGGAGGCGACTGCCCCGGTGGGCGGTGCTTTCGAGGTGACAATTCATTTCTCCGAGAGTGTTTACGGCTTTGTTCCTAGGGATATTGGCGTGAGCAATGGAACGTCGTCCAATTTCAATAAGGTTTCCGCACAGGACTACACGTTCACGATTACGCCAGAAGAAACTGGTGAGGTCACGGTGGAGATTGCGGCAGGGGTTGCTTCGGATGCGGTTGGCAATGCCAACAAGGCGGCGGAGCCGTTGGTGATTGAGGCAGACCTGACCAGACCAGGCGTGGTGATCGCCAGCGAGGCGGCTGCTCCGGTGGGTGGCGCGTTCGAGGTATCCGTCACTTTTGACGAGGCGGTGACGGGTTTCGAACAGAGCGGGATCGCGGTGACGAATGGCACCGTGACCGGCTTCAGCGGTTCCGGGATGGACTATACGGCGGAGATTACCCCCGCGCTTGGCGGCGAGGTCAGCGTAAGGGTCGAGGCGGACGCGGCCCAGGACGCGGCTGGCAACGGCAACGATGTTTCGGAGGACTTTGTCATCGAGGCGGATCTGACCAAGCCCGCGGTGGCGATCGCCAGCGAAGCCGCCGCTCCGGTGGGTGGCGCGTTCGAGGTTAATATCACTTTTAGCAAGTCGGTAACGGGTTTTGAGCAGAGCGACATTAAGGTAACGAATGGCGCGGTTACCGGCTTCAGCGGTTCGGAAGCGAACTACACGGCGGAGATTACCCCCGCGCGCGGCGGCGAGGTGGTCGTAAGCATTGCGGCGGATGCGGCAGAGGACGCGGCCGGCAACGGCAATGAGATATCGCGGGACTTTGTTATCGAAGCGGATCTGGCGAATCCGACGGTGGAGATCTCGAGCGAAGCCGCAGGACCCGTGTCCGGCGCGTTCACGGCGACGTTCGCCTTCAGCGAGGCGGTGACCGGCTTCGAGCGGAGCGATGTGCAAGTAACCAATGGCGCGGTGATCGGCTTCAGCGGTTCGGGAACGAACTATACGGCGGAAATCGACCCCGCGGAGAGCGGAGAAGTAACTGTAAGCGTCGCGGCGGACACGGCCGAGGACGCGGCCGGCAACGGCAACGAGGCAGCGGAGCCGTTTGTCATCGAGGCGGACCTGGCGGGTCCGACGGTGGAGATCGCCAGCGAAGCCGTGGGACCCGTGTCCGGCGCGTTCACGGCGACATTCGCTTTCAGCGAAGCAGTGACCGGGTTCGAGCGGAGCGATGTGCAAGTAACCAATGGCGCGGTCATCGGCTTCAGCGGTTCGGGAACGAACTATACGGCGGAGATCGACCCCGCGGAGAGCGGAGAAGTAACCGTAAGCATCGCGGCGGACACGGCCGAGGACGCGGCCGGCAACGGCAACGAGGCAGCGGAGCCGTTCCTCATCGAGGCGGACCTGGAGCGGCCGCGAGTAACCGTCACCGGCCCGGCCGACCCGGTTCCGGCAGGCGTGGGCGGGTTCCAGGTGACGATCGCCTTCTCGGAGCCGGTGCAAGGTTTTGCGCGGGAGGATATCCAGCTCGGCAACGCGACGTTGACGGACTTTGTCGCGACTTCATCGCTTGTCTATCAAGCCACGATCGATCCCGCGGCGCCGGGACAGCCGGTGGTGGTGGAGATCCCCGCGGATGTGGCCGCGGATCTGGCCGGTAACGGCAATCAGGCGGCGGAGCCTTTCCAGGTGGAAGCGAAGCTGGTGGTGAGCTACCAGGAGACCGACTACACGGCGATCGAAGGGGGCGAGGCGGCAACGGTGACGCTGCAGCTGAGTCAGGCCGCGAATCAGGCCCTGGCGCTCCCGATCCGCTTGATCCGGCCGGAGACGACGGCGGTCGACGACTATACCGTCGAGGGATTGTCGGATTGGGATGCCGTGACAGGCGCGGGAACGCTCGACTTCCCGGCCGGCGCGACCGAACAGACGTTCAGCATCGTCGCCAACCACGATGGGGATGAGAACGACGAGACGCTGGAGCTCGGATTCGGGGATCTGCCGGAGATCGCGATGGCCGGGGAAGCGGCCGCGGCGACTGTGACGCTCAAGGATAAAGGCCTGGTGGACCTCCAGGTGAGTTTCGGGCAGGCGAATTACACGGTAATTGAAGGTCAGCAGGCCGAAATCGAAGTGACCATGTCGCCGGCCGCGGATCGCGCCGTGGACATTCCGCTGCTGGTAACGCTCGAAGGCGGCGCGACGCCCGAGGATTATAGCGGCATACCGGCATCCCTAACATTCGCGCAAGGCGAAAGTAGAAGCGTTGTTTCCCTGGCGGTCGCGGCGGACGAGGCGCACGATCCCGGGGAGGGAATTGTGCTGCGTTTGGGTGAGTTGCCGGAGGCGGTAAGCGCGGGCGAGCCCGCCTCGGTCCAGGTGCGATTCGAGCAGCGGCGCACGGCGGAGCAGTTCGCGCGCACGCAGGAAGCGCTGCTGGCGGTGGTCGCACGCTCCATGGGCGAGAGCGCGCTGACTGCCATCGAGGGTAGATTCGAGCGGCATCGGCAATGGAGTCGGCTGGGCGCCGCGGCTGGCGAGCCGCCACCACCGGAAAGCAACGCCGGCGCGGCGGCCCCAAGCGCGTCCGCATCGGGGCTGGCGGGCAACGAGAGTATTGGCGCCGGGCAGGCGCGGAACGCCGCGGATCAGAGCGCCTTGGGCGCGGATCGGGACAGCGCGCCGGCGGTATCGTCGATGCGGGGTTTCTCGCCGGGATCGCCAGCGAATTTCGCGGCAGGCTATCGCATGCAGCCGGGCGCCTCTCCCGGCTTCGGCGAGGCGCCGGGAGGAGCGGCTTTCGGGCACAATCCAGGCTCGGGGACCGGATTCGGCAATGCAGCGGCGGGATTCTTGGCGGGACAGACTGCGGGGGTCGGAAACTCCACGCGCAACCTGTCGGCGGCGGCTTTCCAGATGCCCCTGGGCAAGCAGCAACAGCAAACGAGCTGGGCGCCGGTGTTGTGGGGTCAGGGAGACATGCAACATTTCAACGGCGATCTGGAGCGGCTCGGGATGGACTATCGAGGCGGCCTCGACGCCGCTCACGTCGGACTGGACCTGTATGCCGACGAGCGGCTGCTCGCCGGACTGTCCTTCATGCGTAGTTGGGGCGACCTGGATTATAGCGACGATGGAACCGACGGTTTGCTGCGCAGTCGCATGGATACGGCGCACCCCTATCTGTACTGGCAGCCGAACGAACGGGTAAGCGTATGGGGCGTCGGCGGCTTTGGCGCAGGCGACGTGGGTCTGGAAGAACTGGGCCGCGCGCACGATTTCGATGCCGATTTTCGCATGTTCGCCGGCGGCGTGAGAGCGTTGCTGAGCCGGCGCGGCAACAGCGAATGGGGCCTGCGGGCGGATGCTCTGTCGACGCGTCTGGCGACCGATGCCGCGGCGGATATCGCCGGGGTGAGCGGCGACGCCCGCCGGGGCCGGCTGATGCTGGAATGGGTCCGTGACGAATCGCTGGCGGCGGGACGCTCGCTGAGTTTGAAGCTGGAGGCCGGCGCGCGGTTCGATGGCGGCGACGCGGACCGCGGCGCCGGCATGGAAACCGGATTTCGAGTGGCGTATCTGGATGCGAACAGGGGCCTGGACGTGTCGCTGCACGGGCGGGTGCTGCTGGTGCATGAGAGCGGCTACCGGGACTGGGGCGCGGGCGTACAGGCGAGTTGGGACCCGGGGCTGAAACAGCGCGGCTTCCGAGCGTCGGTAACGTCCTCCTGGGGCCGGGACGGGGACGGTCGGACCACCCTGTGGGACAACGCCGACGCCGTTACCCGTCCGTTACAGGCAGGAGCCCTGGGGCAGGGTTCGCGCTTTCGCATGGAAAGCGAATTGGCCTGGGGCGGCTTGAAAGCGCTGGGCTTGCCGGGTCTGTTTACGCCCTATAGCCGGCTGCGCTGGGCCGGACAGGGCCGGGAGATAGCCTGGGGAACGTCCTGGAATCTGCTCGCGAAAGGGCAATCGGCGCTACCTTTTACGCTTGAACTGGAAAGCGTGCGACACGCCAGCACAATGGGACGGTCCGAATACGGTCTGCTGCTGCGATTGTCGATTCCCTTCTGACAACGCCAGCCGATCCGCCGGTTTTACTCAATCCGCTTTGTGTACTACTATCGCTGCCGATTGCGGGAGCACGGGGAAATTCGGGAGAGGCAATGCCGGGAAGGAAAGACGACGCTTATTGGAAGGCCAATATCCGGCTGGTGCTGACCCTGCTAGCTATCTGGTTCCTGGTTTCCTTCGGCTGCGGCATTCTGCTGGTAGACCTGCTCGACAACATCCGTTTCGGCGGCTTCAAACTTGGCTTCTGGATGGCTCAGCAAGGGTCGATCCTCGTCTTCATCGTTCTCATCTTTGTCTACATTAACCGCATGGACAAGCTCGATGAGCGCTATCGCCGCTCCGGGAGCGAACGCGAAGACTCCGCGCAATGAGCGTTCAGTTCTGGACCTTCGTTTTCGTTATCCTGACCTTCGGGCTGTACATCGGCATCGCCATCTGGGCCCGGGTCCGCTCGACCCAGGACTTCTACGTCGCCGGCAAGCACGTGCCGCCTATCGCCAATGGCATGGCCACCGCCGCCGACTGGATGTCCGCCGCCTCGTTCATTTCCATGGCGGGGCTGATTTCTTTCCTCGGCCGCGATGGCGCCTTTTACCTGATGGGCTGGACCGGCGGCTATGTGCTGCTGGCCCTGCTGCTCGCCCCTTATCTGCGAAAATTCGGCAAGTTCACGGTGCCCGATTTCATTGGGGATCGTTACTATTCCCAGACGGCGCGGATGGTGGCGGTTTTCTGCGCCATCGTGATTTCCTTCGTTTACGTATGCGGACAGATGCAAGGCGCGGGAATCGTGTTTTCGCGATTCCTCGAAGTCGATATCACCTTCGGCGTGATGATCGGCATGGCGATCGTCTTCTTCTATGCCGTACTCGGCGGCATGAAGGGCATTACTTACACCCAGGTAGCCCAGTACTGCGTGCTGATTTTCGCCTTCATGGCGCCGGCGATCTTCATTTCGATCCTGATGACGGGGCAGGCGATTCCCCAGATTGGATTCGGCTCGCAGTTGACCGAAGCATTCGGCGGCGGATATTTGCTTGACCGTCTCGACGGTCTCAGCGAGCAGCTCGGCTTTCCCACCTATACCGACGGCCAGCGCAGCACTCATGACGTGTTCTTCATTACGGCGGCGCTGATGATCGGCACCGCCGGCCTGCCCCATGTCATCATCCGCTTTTTCACCGTGCCCGGAGTGCGGGACGCGCGCAAATCGGCTGGTTATGCATTGATCTTCATCGCGATTCTGTACACTACCGCGCCGGCTGTCGCCGCCTTCGCCCGCGCCAATCTGATCAACACCGTGAACAATGTCGAATATAGCGCCATGCCGGATTGGTTCAGCAAATGGGAAACGACCGGGCTGATCGCCTTTGATGACCGCAACGGCGACGGGCTGATTCAATATACCGGCGATGCGGCGACCAATGAGCTCGACGTGAACCGGGACATCATGGTGCTGGCAAACCCGGAAATCGCCGAACTGCCTAACTGGGTGGTAGCGCTGGTAGCAGCCGGCGCGCTGGCGGCCGCGCTGTCGACCGCCGCGGGATTGCTGCTGGTAATTTCATCGGCGGTGTCCCACGACCTGCTCAAACGCCGTTTCATGCCGGATATCAGCGAACAGCAGGAGTTACGGTTCGCGCGCATGGCAATCTTCGTGGCGGTGCTGATCGCGGGTTACTTCGGCATCAATCCGCCGGCCTATGTGGCCCAGGTGGTAGCCTTTGCCTTCGGCCTCGCCGCGGCATCGTTCTTCCCCGCCATCGTGATGGGAATCTTTCAGCAGCGCATGAACCGACAAGGCGCGATCGCTGGAATGATCACCGGCTTTACCTTCACCGCGCTATATATCATCTACTTCCGTTTCATCAATCCGGCTGTCGACAATGCCGAAAACTGGCTGTTCGGCATTTCGCCGGAAGGCATCGGCGCCATTGGCGCGCTGTTGAATCTACTGGTGGCCTGGACGGTTTGCCGCTTCACGCCCGAACCCCCGGCTGAAATACAGGCCCTGGTCGCCGACATTCGCCGCCCGGAAGTGGATTGAACGCGGCGTCGTTTAGCAAGTTTGTGCTTGCCGTCCCTGGCGCGAGATCACTGGCTTCGATTGCTCCCAGCCTTGCCATCCATGGCAAGTCGTTCAGCCCTTGAAAAGCGATGCTTTTCATCGGCTTTGCCGACCGTGCTTCACCCAATATTCCTTCACCGTGCTCTTCATTTCCTTGCGCATGAGCAGGATGCCGATCAGGTTCGGCGCCGTCATCAGTACGATGGTAATCAGCGAGACGTTCCAGATGATGGTCGTATCCGCCAGCGCCGCGTAGAAGAATGCGCCAACGTAGACCACGCGATATGGCAGAACCGATTTCGGTCCGAGCAGATAAGTCATGGCCCGGTCGCCGTAATAGGACCAGGCGATGGCGGTCGAGAATGCGAACAGCATCAGGCCGATAGAGACGATGTACTGGCCGTAATTTCCAAACAGGCCGCGGTTGAAGGCCTCGGTCGTCAAGGGTACCGAATGCACCAGCGATTCGCCGGTGACGACCACGGATTGATCGTCTAGCCTGCCGTCGGAAACCGCGAGTTCCCCGGTCACGGGTTCACCGTCAAGGCTGAACATCACGTTTTCCGCGAAGGATCGGGAATTGATGACGGTAACGTCGGCCTGGTTCTGAATACGGCCGTCAATCACCTGCAAGCTGCCGTTGAAACCGGCTACCGTTGAGTCGTCGTTGCTCAAGTAGGCAATGAGCCCTCGCTGGTGCGCTTCGTTTTCCTCGACGTAAACGCCGCTGATTACTCGCATGTCGGCGCGCTGGAATTCGTTGTCGAGTTTTTCCGCCCAAACGCCGGAACTGAGAATCACCAGCCCGGTAATGGTGCAGATGACGATGGTGTCGATGAAAGGCTCGAGAATCGACACCATGCCCTCGTCGGCCGGCTCGTCGGTGCGCGCCGCGGCGTGGGCGATCGGCGCGCTGCCCTGCCCTGCCTCGTTCGAATACAGGCCCCGGTTGACGCCGCGGTCGAAAGCATATGCGAAAGTGGCGCCGAGAAATCCGCCGGTTGCGGCCGACCCGGTGAAGGCGTCGGAAAAGATGGAGGCGAAGGAAGGAAGTATGTTGCCGACGTTGGGGATGATTACCGCCAGCGCTCCGACAAGGTAAATGATGGCCATGGTTGGCACGATCGCCGCGGCCACTTTCGCGATCCGCGTTATGCCGCCGATGATTACCATCGCCAGTAACACCGACATGAAAATCGCGGTGATCAGCGGGTCGAGATTGAAGGTGCTTTCGAGACCGGCGGCGATATTGTTGATCTGCGGCAGATTGCCGGTGCCGAAGGAACTGAGCACGGTGGCGATGGCGAAGATCACCGCCAGCCATTTCAGTTTCAGCCCTTTCTCCATGTAGTACATCGGACCGCCAGCCATGGTGCCGTCTTCGGTCTGACTGCGGTACTTGTGCGACAGCGTTACTTCCACGAACTTGCTGGTCATGCCGAAGAAGGCGGTCATCCACATCCAGAACAGCGCCGCCGGGCCGCCGAGATGCAAGGCCAGCGCCACGCCGCCGATGTTGCCGGTGCCGACCGTGCCCGAAAGCGCCGTGGCGAGCGCCTGGAAGTGACTGGTGTCGCCGTGGGCGCCGTCCTTGTCGAATTTGCCCTGGGTGACCGCGATGGCGTGACGGAAATACCGGATCTGGGGGAATCCCAGGTACAAGGTGAAAAAGATGCCGGTCGCCAGCAGCAGCGCGGGAAACCAGTACGCGCCGCCAAGAAAACTGTCGATGAAAATGAGAAATTCGTTTACCCGATCCACTATATTGCTCCCAATCTACTTGTCTTGATCTCCGGCAACGTTTAGTCGCCGTAACTGTAATGCCCGCGGTTCGCAGGCCTCTGCCTCCGACAACGGTTAGTCGTCGATAACGGTAATTTTCGGTGCGCTTGGCGCGGGTTTGCTCGCGCAGCGCTCGGCTACGGCCTGGGCCAGTTCGAGCCAGGCCGCGTTGGCCGAATGTTCTGGCTGCGACACCAGCAACGGCTGGCCGAGATCGCTGGCCTCGCGTATGGCCGGATCAAGCGCCGGGCGGGAAAGCACGGGCACGCCGAAATCCGCGGCCAGCCGGTCGCCGGCGCCGGCGCCGAAGATAGCTTCGGCATGACCGCATTGGCGGCAAATGTGCATATTCATGTTTTCCACCACGCCAAACACGGGCACCGCCACCTTGCGGAACATTTCGATTCCCCGGCGCGCATCGAGCAAGGCCAGATCCTGGGGCGTGGTAACGATAATGGCGCCGCTGACCCGCGCTCCCTGGGACAGACTCAACTGGATATCTCCGGTGCCGGGCGGCAAATCGACCACGAGGTAATCGAGATCGGACCACGCGGTATCCGTGAGAATTTGATTGAAGGCGGAAATAATCATGGGCGCCCGCCAGACCATCGCGGTACTCTGGTCGACCAGAAAACCCATGGAATTGCATTGCAGGCCGTGCGCCTGGATGGGGATCATTTTCTTGCCGCCGCGGATCCGTGGCCGCGTGCCGGCGGACACGCCAAGCAGCGTGGGGATACTGGGACCATAGATATCCGCGTCGAGCACGCCGACCCTGGCGGAACGGGCCAGAGCCAGCGCGAGATTGACGGCGGTAGTAGACTTGCCGACGCCGCCCTTGCCGGAAGCAACGCAAAGTATATGCCTGATCTTGCCGAGATCGCTCAATGGAATTCGCTTCCGCCCGCGCAACAGCCGCCGATTATCTTGCATCCCCGGCCAAAATCAAAATTCCGACTTGCAGGGGGGTGTTGTGGCTTCGAGCGGGGCCGCGAGGGGAGGGCTATGTGCGCTAAATCTCGACTTGACATCCTGTCAAGTCGAGAATCGAATCGGCGTCGCTTTACACGTCCATGTATCGCGCCGCCTCTACGACGCGCACATAGCCCTCCCCTCGCGGCCCCTTGCATCGTGCAAACTGCATGGAAGCGGATTTGGTCTACGGATAGAATCGAAAGCATGAATATTGGCGAATTGCTCAGGAAGGGATTAGTTGTAACAACTATGATGGTGCCATTGTCGGGATTTGCCGGGGAGGCTGGCGAAGGAGAGGTCAAGTTCGCTTTTTATTCGGCTAGTTGGCAGGTAAATACACAGGATCTGCTGCGCGTGGTCGCGTTCAATCCGCTCGATACTGCGGTCCGAATCGAGTCGATCGACTTCGTCGATATCGATGTGGCCGGCGGCTCGCTGGAATTGTCTCTCGATCTCGATGTTCCCGCGGGGGGCTACGCCGAACTGGAAATGGAATACGTCGATCTGCTCGGCGATGGAGAATGCGTCAGCGAAACTCTTGCCGGAAACTGGCGGCTGGTGGAGATTTCCAATTACACCCTCAATCCCTCGGTGCGCAATCTCATCATCGAGAACACCGAATCCTTCCGCATCTATCAATGTGTGCAAACGGTAGAAACCCGAATCGCGGAAGCCGCCACCGGGGCGATCTCCGAAATTCGCGAATGGATCTTGTACCACTTCGAATCCCTTTCCGAGCAGTAGAAGCAATTCACATGCTGGCATCGAAGCCCCGCTTGAAGGGCTCGGCACAGTGAAAGGGTCCGTGGTCGGGAGCGCCTTTCCGCGTCGTAGAGACGTCGCGTTACATGGACGTATAAAGCGGCGTCGATTCGATTTTCGCCTCGCCATGGATGGCGAGGCGAAATTTAGCGGAAAGGTGCTCCCGACCGCGGACCCGCTTGAAGCCACGAATCGTCGGTTACAGCAAGATTCCGCCGTAGTTTACAAAGAAAGGCGCGAAAACCAGGCTGAGAATCGCCGACAGCTTGATCAGGATGTTCAGCGACGGGCCCGAGGTGTCTTTCAGCGGGTCGCCGACGGTGTCTCCCACCACCGACGCCTTGTGCTGTTCGGAACCCTTGCCGCCCAGATTGCCCGCTTCGATGTATTTCTTGGCATTGTCCCAGGCGCCGCCGCTGTTGGACGAGGCGATCGCCAGCACGCCGCCCGCCACCAGCGAGCCCACCAGGATGCCGGCCACCGCTTCGACGCCGAACAGGAATCCGGCGACCAGCGGCGTGCCCATGATCAGAATGCCCGGCGCGATCATTTCCCGCAGCGCGGCCTTGGTGGAGATCGCCACGCACTCGGCGTAGTCGGGCTCACCGGTGCCTTCCATGATGCCCGGAATGGTCTGGAACTGCCGGCGTACCTCGGCAATCATGTCGAAGGCCGCCTTGCCGACGGATTGCATGGTCATGGCGGTAAACAGGAACGGCAGCACCGCGCCGATGAACACCGATGTGTACACGAGCGGGTCGAGCAGGCTCACGGTAATCGGCTCGCCTTGCAAGTTCTCGGCCGCGGTAATGAAGGCCGCGAACAGTGCCAGGGAAGTCAGGATCGCGGCGCCAATGGCGAAGCCCTTGCCGATGGCGGCGGTGGTATTGCCCGCCGAATCGAGAATGTCGGTGCGGCGCCGCACTTCCTTCGGCAGCCCTACCATTTCGGCGATGCCGCCGGCGTTATCCGCGACCGGGCCATAGGCATCGATCATGAGCGCGATCACCAGGGTCCCCAGCATGCCGAGGGAGGCGATGGCGACACCGTACATGCCGGCCAGTTGCCAGGAAACAAAGATGCTTACCGCGATGCAGAGATAGGGCAAAACCGTGCTGCGATAGCCCAGCGCCAGACCGAAAATGATATTGGTGGCGACGCCGGTTTCGCAGGACCTGGCCACGTCCTTGACCGGTTCGTAATTCTCGGAAGTGTAGTAACCCGTTAGCAGGCCGACCGCCAGACCGGCGATCAGGCCCGACAGAAAGCACCAGTACACGCCCATATTGGTGTATTGCTCGCCGTTCAGCGTGAAGAACTCGGGAATGAGCAGCAAGGTGAAGAAGAACATGATGACCGCCATCAATGCGCTCGAAATAATCAGCAGTTTCATCAGCGCCGGAGCGACGTCGTCTTCGTCATTGACGCCGACGACCAGCTTGGTGATGAAACTGACCGGAATGCCGACGGCGCTGATCAGAATCGGATACAGCAACGCGTTGGGGTCGTAGGCGAAGGCGACGGCGCTGATCACCATCGCGGCGCAGGTGCTCTCGGCGCAGGAGCCGAACAGGTCGGCGCCCATGCCGGCGACATCGCCCACATTGTCGCCCACGTTGTCGGCAATCACCGCCGGATTGCGCGGATCGTCCTCCGGGATGCCCTTTTCCACCTTGCCGACCAGATCGGCGCCGACATCGGCCGCCTTGGTGAAAATGCCGCCGCCCACTCGTGCGAACAGGGCGATGGTCGACCCGCCGAGGCCGAATCCGGCAATGACTTCCATCAGGATGTGATTGTTTTCCGGCCCGAGTTCGGACATGAGAGCGCTAAGTACGAGATAGATCACCACCAGACCGAGAGTCGCCAGTCCGACCAGGGCGAAGCCCATGACGGCGCCGGAATCGATCGCCACGTCGAATGCGTACGAGATGCCTTTCCTGGCCGACACCGTGGTGCGGGCGTTGCCCTGGGTGGCCACCTTCATGCCGATATAGCCGGAAGCGATGGAAATGGCGGCGCCGAACAGAAAGGCGATGGCGGTATAGATGCCTTCGCGGTAGCCAGGGGTATGGGTATCGTCGATAAGAACGGCAATGATCAGCGCGAACGCGAGCATGAAGATGGTGAGGACGCGGTATTCCTGTTTGAGGAAGGCCATGGCGCCGCTGGCGATCGCGCCATGGATGAATTTGAGGCGTTTGCTTTCGTCCTCGTTCAGGCCAAGATCAATGGGAATGCTGACTACTTTCTTCATGTAGTACCAGGCAATTCCCAGTCCCATGAGGGATAGCAATACCGTCACCAGGATGGTGATATGCGACGTCATTCGAGTGATTCTCCCTTGCTGCGGTCAAAGCCGCGCACTCTACCATAACGCCGCCCGCAAAAGAAGCGCGCTCTTCGGGCAAAGCCGCAAGGATTCAGTGAGTTAGCGCGATCGATTTGGCGGGAGCGCGCGGGGATGCGCGGGCCCGGTTACATTGTTCTTATAACGATATATCCATCGTGGCATAACTGATGAAATATCCACTCGCTCATACGGCTCAAGCCGCGCGCCTTGACTCCGGTCCGTGTCACGATTGCCGACGCTTTCGATGACTCGCGCGAACGGCTAACGGCGCTGGTTTTGCAATCGATACCGGCGCCAGCTAGCAAGGGCCGATTTGCTGGAGCAGGCCTTCGCGGCGCGCTTCCAGTTCGGCAATGTCGTCGCTTGCCGGGGGATCGACCGGATTGCCGTCGGCGTCGACATTGTCTGGCTCGTATCTGGCCTGTTCTTGTGTCAACAGCGCCAGCAGTTGCTCGGAAACGAGCACCGCCTCGCGCATGGTTTCGCTGAGAACGTCACCGGCCTCGACTTGAGCCTGCAATTCGGCGATGCGAGCTTCCAGTTCGGCAATGCGGGCGAGCTTGGTTTCGCGTTCGGCTGCCAGCGCCGCCAGCCGTTCTCGTTCCAGCCGCTCTTCCTCGAGCCGCTGCTGTTCCGCCAGACGCTGTCGCTCTTGTTCGGCCCGGCGCTCGGCTTCGGCCTGCTGCCGCGCCAGTTCCGCCTGCCGCAGCTGTTCGGCTTCAACGGTCTGGCGCGCGCGTTCCGCGGCTTCGGCGGCTCGCGCGCGCTGACTTACTGGTTCGTCAGCCGGGTCGGGCGCGGCAATCGGGTCGGGCGTGGAAACCGCGTCGGACGCCGGCCGCGCCGCGGCGGCAGGTTCCGCGCCGCTCACCGCGGGACTATCCGGAGTGGAAGCGCAGGCTGCCAGCAGCAATGCCAGAATCGTGGCGGCTATTGCGCGCGAGGGATTTCGAAAAAAACTGTCTGTAGTCGCCACCATGAAATACCTGCCGAATTCTTGCCTTGAATTATAGCCGCTGCGAGAGCCGCTGTAACGGTTACGCCCGGCTTAACCAGGTAATCGGCAGCCCGCGCTGTTCGGACAGCGCGGGCGACGCCGGTTCGTCAACGATTGACGGCAATGAAGCTCTTTTGTTTCAATCTTCCGCAATGTATAGAGGAAATCTCCGCTTCAAGCCCCAACGGGGCGCGGGATTGCCGCGCGTCTGGCTTTGGCTGCTAGCCGCCGGCGCGGCGGCCGCGCCGATATTGCTATGCCTGCAATTCACGCCGCTGGTGGAAACACGCCCGCAATTGAGCCGGGCGGAGGCAGCCCGGGTGGAAGGACTGCTGCTCGACAGCGTGCCGCGGACGCCAGGCGTGGCCGGCCCGCACCAACTGCGCTGGAACGAGGAAGAACTGAACCTGCTCGGCCGCCATTTGCTGTCCCTGTCGCGCATGAGTTCCGCCTGGGCGGCGCGGGTGAAGTTGCGCGAAGGCGCGCTCGGTTTCGAAGTCAGCCGGTCGCTTGGCGGTATCCCGCCGCTGTACATGAATCTGCGCGGTGAAATCTCAAGCGGAGGCGGCCGGCCGGAACTGGGGCGGCTGCGGCTTGGTTATTTGCCGATACCTCGACTGCTGTTCAATCGGCTCGCGCCGAGCCTGTCCGAAGCGCTGGCCGCGGACGATCCATTGCCGGCCGAAGCCGCCCGCCTGCTGTCGAATGTGGAAAGCCTGCAACTAGGCGCGGATGAAGTCCGCATCGACGTGCACTGGGATCCGGAACTGCTCGCGCGGGCTGGCGATCAGGCGCGGCAATGGCTCATTTCCGAAACCGACCGTCAGCGCATTCTGGAATACTACGCCGTGATCAGCCAGGTCGCGGACGGCATACCAAGCGCCGAACGCGCAATCCCTCTCGGCCGCCTGCTCGCGCCGCTGTTCAGCGAGGCGCGGCGCAAATCACTGCAAGGCAGCGATCCGATCGCGGAGAATCAGGCGCTGCTGCAAACCCTGGCGGTATACGTGAATGAGGAGAATATCGAACAGCTTGCAGGAGAAGAAGCCGCGCGGGGCGTGCCCGCGGCGAAATTCGTCGAAGTTCGCTTGCATCTGCGGCAGGACCTGGCCCAGCATTTGACCTCCATCGCCGCGATCACCGTCGCGCTCGGTCCCGACCTCGCGCTTATGTTGTCCACCGCCAAGGAATCCTACGACGCCAGACATCGTTCCGGCTTCAGCTTCTCCGATCTCACCGCCAACAGCGCCGGCATCACGCTGGCCCGGCTTGCCACCCGGGACCGGGAAAGCGCGCTGGAAATCCAGCAGCGGATGAGCGAATTGCAGTTCGACTCCGAATACATGCCCGCGGTCGGCGGCAACCGGGATGGACTAAGCCAGGACGATTTCAACGAATTGTATCGGGATACCGGCAGCATGGCTTACCGGCAACGACTCGCGGAAATCCAGCTTCTGATAGAATCCAGCCGCGTCTTCGCCGGTTTATAGACGGCCGCGGTCGCCACAAGGTTCGTTTCCATGCCATCGAAAGGCTTTACCACCCGCAATCTGCATTCGGATCGCGAGGATCGTCCGGAACACGGGGTGTTGCACAAGCCCGTGCATCCTTCGGTCGCCTATGGCTACGAGGATGCGCGCGAACTCGCTGAAGTATTTCAGGGCAAGCGCAAGGGTTACGCTTACGGGCGTCAGGCCAATCCCACGGTAGCGGCCTTGCAGAAACGCATCAGCGAGATGGAAGACGGCGTCGGCAGCATTGCTTTCGCCACCGGCATGGCTGCGGTCGCGGCGGTCACGCTGACCTTGCTCAAGGCCGGCGACCACATGATTTCCAGCGCCTTCCTGTTCGGCAATACAAACAGTTATTTTCGAACTCTGGAGCGGCTCGGGATCGAGGTCGATTTCGTCGACGCCACTCGCGCCGCCGCGGTAGCGGAAAAATTGCGTGACAACACGCGGCTGGTATTCGTCGAAACCATCGCCAATCCCGGCACCCAGATCGCCGATCTCGAAGGCATAGGAGAATTGTGCCGGCGGCAGGGACTGCTTTATGTGGTTGACAACACATTGACCACGCCGCATTTGTTCCGGCCGAAGACGGCCGGCGCCGGACTGGTGGTGAATTCACTGACCAAGTACATCGGCGGTCATGGCAACGCCCTCGGCGGGGCGGTCACCGACAGCGGCAATTTTGACTGGAGCGGTTATCCCAATATCCTCGACATCTACCGCGGCGGAGACGCAAACCAGTGGGGATTGCTCCAGATCCGCAAGAAAGGCCTGCGCGACATGGGCGCCTCGCTGGCGCCGGAAGCCGCCCACACCCTGGCCACCGGCTCCGAATCCCTGCCCTTGCGCATGGATCGGTCCTGCGCCAACGCCATGGCGCTGGCCCAACTGTGCGCCAGCCATCCCGCGGTGACCAGGGTCTACTACCCCGGTCTGCCGGAACATCCGCAACATCAGCGCGCGCGCGAGCTGTTCCGCGCATTCGGCGCGCTGTTCAGCATCGACCTGCGGCCGGGAGCGGACTGCTTCGATTTTCTCAACAGTCTCGAAGTCGTGGTGTCGTCGAGCAATCTCGGCGACACCCGCAGTCTCGGAATTCCGGTGGCGCATACCATTTATTTCGAAATGGGCCCGGAATGGCGCAAATCCATGGGGGTGGGAGATTCGATGCTGCGGTTTTCCGTCGGCATCGAGGATCAGGCTGACCTTGTCGCGGACTTCAGTCAGGCGCTGGACAGATGTTGACCGAATTCTGACGGCACTGATGCGGGCGACGCATGCGTCGCCCCTACACGACAAACAAAATCTCGAAAAAGGAAGAACTTTCATGCTGGCATTGATCGCCGCGGACGATGTGCTCGAAGGCTGCTCGAAAGAAGTCGAAGCGGGCAACGAGCAGTTTTTCCTGGTGCGCAAGGACGATCAATTGCATCTGTACCGCAATATCTGTCCGCATCTCGGCACTCCGCTGAATTGGGAAGAAGACCGCTTCCTCGATCCGGACGGCTCGCTGATCCAGTGTTCGACCCATGGCGCCCTGTTTCGCATCGAGGACGGCCTGTGTCTGGCCGGCCCTTGTATCGGCCAGCATCTGCTGTCGGTGCCGTTTCTGCTAGTGGACGGCATGGTGACGATCGAAGCGCGGTAACTGTTCGCGCTGGCGCCCAATCTCCGGGCGCTTCGCGGCGGCGCGACCGCGGAATCCGGTTTCTCAGAGCAGTACCGGCAGTTGCCGGTCAAGCAGCGCTGTTCCTGTGTCGATGTCGTAAGTAACGCCGTAGGCGAGCAGTTCGACTCCCGCTCCGGCCGCCGCGCGCAAAAGTTCGCCGAATCGGGGATCTATTTCGTCCGCCGGTCGCACGCGCTCGGCGCCGTCGTGGGCTACGCAAAAAATCACCATGGCGCGCAAGCCCGCGCGGCGCAAGGCGGTCAATTCGCGCAAGTGACGCTGGCCGCGTTCGGTTACCGCATCCGGAAACAATCCGGTTGCGTCCACTTCGGCGAGACTGACATTCTTGACTTCGACGAAGCAATCTCCATCAGGCAGGCTGACCAGGAAATCCGCGCGCCCGCGGCCCGATGGGTAGGTCACTTCCCGGCGTATGGCCGTGAAGCCGGCCAGCGGCTGTACCAGGCCGTTCTCGATGGCTTCGCCCACCAGTGGATTGGCCATGCCGGTATTGATTCCGACCAGGTGGCGACGGTCAACTTCGACGATTTGCCAGGTGTGGGGATACTTGCGTTTGGCGTTGCCGGACCTGGTAAACCAGACGCGGCTGCCCGGCTCGCGGCAGTTGCGCATGGAACCGGTGTTGGGGCAATGGATCGTCAGCGTGTCGCCATCCGGGGTGCGCACGTCGGCCAGGAAGCGTTTGTAGCGCTGGATCAGCGTTGCCTGGTTCAGCGCGCCGGGAAACTTCACCGGCCGCTCACCGGTTCAGGGCCCGGCGCAGGCGTTCGACTCCCAGCTCCAGGTTTTTCATACCGGTAGTAAAGGCCATGCGCACGTATTCGTTGCCGTTGCCTTCGCCAAAATCCGTGCCCGGGGTGATCGCCACTCCATGTTGCTCGAGCATTTCGTGGCAGAACGTCTCGCTGTCGCGGCTGAAGGCCGCGATATTCGCGTAGGCGTAAAAGGCGCCCTGAATTTCCCGCGGCAGCAACATGCCCATGTCGCTCAACGCGGCGGCGAGGAAATCGCGGCGCTGGCGGAAGGCGGTCCGGCGCTGTTCGAAAATTTCCCGCGCCGCCGGCGTGAACGCGGCAAGGGCGGCGTGCTGGACAAAGTTCGAAGGCGAGATGAAAAGGTTTTGCGCGAGAATATTGGCGAATTCCACCTGGTCTTCCGGCACCACGATCCAGCCGAGACGCCAGCCGGTCATACCGAAATATTTGGAAAAGCTGTTCACCACATAGGCATTGGGGTTTAGCTCAAGAATGCTGGGCATGTCCTCGACGTAATGCAGTCCGTGGTAGGTCTCGTCGAGTAGCAGACGCACGCCGGCGGCGTCGGCCCAGTCGCTGATGCCGCGCAGTTCTTTTCGGCTGAAAACCGCGCCGGTGGGATTACCGGGCGAAGCCAGCCACAGACTCTCGGTATGGTCGCGATAGTGCTTCTCCAGCAGTTCCGGCGCAGGCCGGAAATCGTCTTCCACGCCGACCGCCATCAATTGCGGTTCCGCGCCGGCCAGCCGCGCGAGATTGCGGTAACAGGGATAGGATGGATCGGTCATCAGCACGCCGGCGCCGGGGCGTAGCAACAGATTGGACAGAATCGACAGACCGCCGCTGGCGCCGAGAGTAATCAAAATCCGCTCC
Organism: uncultured Pseudohongiella sp.; assembly: GCA_951812715.1. Classification (GTDB taxonomy): domain Bacteria; phylum Pseudomonadota; class Gammaproteobacteria; order Pseudomonadales; family Pseudohongiellaceae; genus UBA9145. Next base: position 1,222,987 of record OX638323.1, read on the forward strand.
CGCGCCAGCTCCAGTCCATGCCGCTGCCGATAGTGCCGCACCAGGCAGTCGCGCAGTTCCGGAATTCCCGCCGCCTGGGTGTATTTGGTCAAGCCCGCGTCGAGCGCGCGCTTGGCCGCCTCGCGAATCGGCGCCGCGGTGGCGAAGTCCGGCTCGCCGGCTTCCATGTGTACTATTTCGCGGCCCTGCTTTTCGAGTTCGGCGGCTCGATTCAGCACCACCAATACGCGAAAGGGATTGACGCCTGTCAGACGCTCCGGACGATTTCGTCCGGCGGTAGACCTGTTCATTCTGGAAATTCCGGTATTGCGAGAAGCCGGGCATTATAACGGCAGTCGCAATTTTGTGGCATCGGCAATTTGATTCTGGTAGGTTACGCTGCTTCTACGAGTAGGGAGCCATCCCTCGGGGAGATATTCAAGACGGCGCTCGGCCAGAGTCGAACAGGTTCGCTTCGAAGCGGGCCTGGGCAGTAGATAGTGAGAGGCGTTTGACCATGACAGCAAGTCGAAGTTTGGAATCCCAGCCGGTTCTGAAAAACTTTACTCCGTATCAGTCGAAACCCGGAGAGAAGTACATGAACGAGGATCAGCGCGCGCATTTTCGCGGCATTCTGCTGGACTGGCGCAATCAATTGATGCAGGAAGTGGACCGCACCGTGCATCACATGCAGGACGAGGCCGCCAATTATCCCGATCCCGTAGACCGGGCCACCCAGGAAGAAGAATTCAGCCTGGAACTGCGCACGCGCGATCGGGAACGCAAGCTGATCAAGAAAATCGACAGTACCATCGAGGCCATTGCCCAGGACGATTACGGCTACTGCGAATCCTGCGGCATTGAAATCGGCATCCGCCGTCTCGAAGCACGGCCGACAGCCAACAAGTGCATTGACTGCAAGACCCTCGACGAGATCAGGGAAAAGCAATTCGGCATCTGAATACGGAATCGGACTCGCCAGGCCGGTACGTCGGGCGCTTCGCCCCCTCTCCTACCGGCCCGCTGCATCTTGGCTCGCTGGTCGCCGCCCTGGCCAGCTTTGTCGACGCCCGGGCCGCCGGCGGCGTCTGGCTGGTGCGCATGGAAGACCTGGATCCGCCGCGTGAATCCGCCGCGGCGGCGGACGCCATCTTGCGGCAACTCGAAGACCTGGGTCTGACCTGGGACGGCGAGGTGCTGTATCAGAGCACCCGGCATTCCGCTTACCAGGAAATACTTCAGGATCTGCTCGAGCGAGAGCTTTGCTACCCCTGCGATTGCAGTCGCCGGCTGGTGCGCGCCATGGGATCGGTATATGACGGCCGCTGCCGCGACCGCGAACGCCCGCCCGCAGGCGACCGCGCCCTGCGGTTACGGACGGAACCGGCGACTTATCGCGTTGACGACCGCGTTCAGGGACATTTCGCGCAAGTGCTGGAGCGCGATGTCGGAGATTTCGTCGTGCGCCGCAAGGACGGTCTGTTCGCGTATCAGCTCGCCGTGGTTGCGGACGACGCCTTTCAGCGCGTCAACCGGATAGTGCGCGGGACGGACCTGCTCGACTCCACGCCGCGCCAGTTGTATCTGCAATCCCTGCTCGGCTATCCACGGCCCGGCTATGCCCATTTTCCGGTGCTCGTCAACGATCAGGGGCAGAAACTGAGCAAGCAGCATTTCGCCGCGCCGGCGGACACTCGGCAGGCGGCCGCCTTGCTGCGCCGGGCGCTGCGCTTTCTCAACCATGCGCCTCCGGCGGAACTGGCCAGCGCCGGCGAGCTGCTCGATTGGGCCATCGGCAATTGGGATATAATGCGAATCCCGGCGCAGCATTGCATACGCGCCAGCCTTTTCGAGTGATCCGAGCGTGTATATCCCTCGTCCCATGCTGATCCTGATAATCATCGTCTACCTGTTGTTCCTGCTTAGCATCGACTGGATAACCCAGGCCAGCGCCCTCTGGTTCCGGCCTCATCTGATAGCGCTGGCGGCAATAGCGTTTACCGCCTTTACCGACCGCGAACAGGACAGCGATGAATTTTGAACTCACCACCCTGGCGGCGATGAGTTCCGGCTACTTGCTGCTGCTGTTCGGCATTGCCTACGCTACCGACCGTCAATGGGTTCCCGCGGGAATCGTCCAGCATCCGCTGATATACACCTTGTCACTGGGAGTTTTCGCCAGCGTCTGGGCCTATTACACCTCGGTCGGCATTGCCATGCGCCATGGCTATGGCTACCTGGCCACCTATGTCGGGATTTCGTTTGCCTTCATGTTCTCGCCCCTGTTCCTGCGGCCGATCCGGCAACTGACCGGCACTTATCAGCTCAGTTCACTGGCCGACCTGATTGCATTCCGTTACCACTCGCGCAGGGCTGGCGCTCTGGTCACGCTGTTCACCCTGATCGCGGCGACCCCGATGATCGCGCTGCAGATTCGCGCCGTGTCGGAAACCGCGGGCATCCTCGCGCCGGCGGCGTCCCGCGGCGGCGTCGCGGTCGTTTTCTGCCTCGTCATCACCGTATTCGCGATCCTGTTCGGCACCTCGCGAACAGCTAGAAAAAACCGGCATAACGGACTGGTTATGGCTATCGCCTTCGAATCCCTGGTGAAGCTGGTGGCCTTGCTCGCGGTGGGCATATTCGCCATCGGCGCGGGGTTCGGCGGCCCGGCCGCCATGCAGGACTGGCTGCAAGGCCGGCCCGAACTGCTCGACAACTTGCGCGCGGAAGGATTCGCCGGTTCCTTCCATATCCTGGCGCTGTTCTTTTTCGCCGCCGCGGTTGCCATGCCGCACACGTTCTATGCCGCATTCAACGAAAACCGGAGCCTGAAGGCGCTGTCTTTCGCAAGCTGGTGCCTGCCGCTGTATTTCCTGCTCATCAGCCTGCCGGTATTGCCCATCCTCTGGGCGGGGCTGCTTTCGGGCTCCGAAATTCAGGTGGAGTATTTTCCGATAGTCATCGGCGTTGCCTGGGAAGCGCCCTGGATCAGCCTGCTGGCCTACCTCGGCGGACTATCCGCGGCCAGCGGATTGATCATCGTCATCACCCTGGCGTTGTCCAACATGTGCCTCAATCATCTGATCCTGCCGCTGCAGCAGCCTTCGGCCCAGGACAATATCTACCATTGGCTACTATTCAGACGGCGCTTGCTGATAACGCTGGTAATCTGGGCCGGGTTCGCGTTCTACATTATTCCCGAAAAACAAATCAGCCTGGACTTCATTACCGTGCTGGCGCTGAGCGCCTGTCTGCAGTTCCTGCCGGGCACTTTGGCCATTCTCTACTGGCGCCGGGGCAATGTGCGGGGATTCGTCGCCGGTCTGGCGGGCGGTGGCGCGGTCTGGTTCTGGTACATGCTGCTGCCTATGTTGCTGGAAGCCGGACCGCTGACACTGGACTCCGTCGCCTGGCGCGAAGCGGCGGCGGTTTCGCTGGTCGTCAATACCGTGCTGTTCGGCATCGTTTCGAATTTCAGCAAGACCTCGAACGCGCAACGCCACGCCGCGGAAATCTGTTCTCTCGATACCGTCAAACATGGCGCCCGCGGCAGCCTGGTGGCGAAATCGCCGGCGGAGTTCATCGAGTCCCTGAGCAAACCCCTGGGCGAGAAAGTGGCCAGCCGCGAAGTGCAACAGGCCCTGCAGGACGCCGAAATCAGCATGGACGATCAGCGGCCTTCCTCGCTACGCCTGCTGCGCGCGCGCCTGGAAGCCAATCTGTCGCGATTGATAGGTCCCAGGTTTGCCCAAAAAATGGTCGACCGCTATCTGCCCTATAACATGGCGCCGGATCAGCGCCGTTCCGATTTCACCTTGATCGAAAGCCGAATCGAGGCCAATCGCGGCAATCTCTCGGGCTTGGCGGCGGAACTCGACAGCCTGCGGCGCTATCACCGGCAGATGTTGCTCGACTTGCCGCTCGGCGTTTGCTCGGTCAGCGTGGACCGGGAGATCGTGATGTGGAATCAGGCCCTGGCGCAACTGACAGCTATCCAGGAAAACGAAGTCGTTGGCCTGGGCATCGCCGAGCTGGATCAGCCCTGGCGCTCGGTGCTCGAGGATTTCATCGCCGGCGAAGCCGAGCATTCCTACAAGACGCGCTTCGAGTTCGGCGGCCGGCGGCATACCGTCAACTTGCACAAGGCGGTAATCGAGAAGTCCCCGAAAGCCGATTCGCATTATGAGGGAATGATCATCCTGATCGAGGACATCAGCGAAACCGAAGATCTCGAAGCCAGCCTCGCGCATAGCTCCAGACTCGCTTCCATCGGCCAGCTTGCCGCCGGCATCGCCCATGAAATCGGTAATCCGATTACCGGCATCGCCGGCCTGGCGCAAACCATCCGCGATGAATACGAAGACGAAGAACTGAGCAATCTGGCGAACCAGATCGTCGAACAGACCGACCGCACGTCGAAGATCTTGCAATCACTGATGAATTTTGCCCATTTCGGAACCCGCGAGGCCGCCGAACAATTGGAACCGGTCAATGTCTTCGATTGTATGGATGAAGCCGCCACGCTGATTTCTCTGGACACGAAGGCCAGGGAAATCGAACTCGTGCTCGAAGGCGACCGCCAGGCCACGATATCCGGCAACTTCCAACGCCTGCAGCAGGCGCTGGTCAATCTGATCGGCAATGCGCGCGACGCCAGCCGGCCCGGCGCCGTGGTCCGGGTGAGTTGCCGCGCCGGCGGCAGCGGTGTCGAAATCGCCGTGGAGGATGAGGGCGCCGGAATCTCGCCGGCGATCCGGGACCAGATTTTCGAACCCTTTTTCACCACCAAGGAACCAGGCGACGGCACTGGGCTTGGTCTATCCCTGGTCTATGGCATAGTTGAGGACTTCAATGGGGATATTGATATAATCAGCCCGGTTGACCGGGATCGGGGTAGCGGAACCCGAGTCGAACTGCGTTTTCCCCCGCCAAAGGCGATAGCGAGAAACTGACATGGGCGCTGCTGAGCGCGAAGTTCTGATCGTGGAGGACGAAGCGGTCATTCGCGGCACTCTCAAACGACTGCTTGAACGGCACAGTTATAGCGTCAGCGAGGCCGCCTCGGTGCAGGAGTCGCTCGACCGCTTCAACGTCGACAAATTCGACGTCATTGTCAGCGATCTGAAACTTCCCGGCGCGCCTGGCACCGATCTGATCTCCGCCACTTCCGCGCCGGTGCTGATCATGACCGCCTATTCCAGCATCCGCTCCGCCATAGACGCGGTAAAACTCGGCGCCGTGGACTATATCGCCAAGCCATTCGACCACGGCGAACTGCTAGCCTCGCTGGAAAAGATTCTGGCGGAACACGGCCGCAGGATTTCTTCGCACGAAGACGATCAAATGCCGATCGCGGGCATGATCGGCGACAGTCCCGAGATGCGGGAATTGTTTCGCCGCGTGCGCAAGTTCGCCGGCGCCAGTTCGCCGGTGCTTATCTGTGGCGAATCGGGCACCGGCAAGGAACTGGTGGCGCGGGCGATTCACGAACTCGGCGGCCGCACCAATCCGATCGTCGCGGTCAACTGCGCGGCGATCCCGGAAAACCTGATCGAAGCGGAACTGTTCGGCCACGAAAAAGGCGCCTTCGCCGGCGCTGCCGAAACGCGCGCGGGACTGGTCGAATCCGCCGACGGCAGTACCTTGTTTCTCGACGAGATCGGCGAGTTGCCGCTGACGGCGCAGGGGCGGCTCGTGCGAGTGCTGCAAGACGGCGAGATCCGCAAAATGGGCGCGGTGAAATCCCGCAAGATCGACATGCGACTGGTGGCCGCTACCCAGCGCGACCTGAAACAACTGGTGGCGGAGCGCAAGTTTCGCGAAGACCTGTACTATCGAATCAATGTCATGAGCTTGCAGATGCCGCCACTGCGCGAACGGGGCGGAGATATTCTCGAATTGGCTAACGCGATCCTGCGCGGCACCTGCAACCGGTTGAAGTCGCCGCAGATGCGATTCAGCAAGGGCGCCGAGCGCGCCATCGCCGCCTACGACTGGCCCGGAAACGTTCGCGAACTCGAAAACGCCATCGAACGGGCGGTCGTTCTCGGCGAGGGCGAAGTGATCGACGAGGATTTCATCGCCGTCGAAAAACCGGTTGTGCAGGAAAGCGGCGCCGGCTGGCAGCGGGGCGGGGATTCCGCCGAAGACGGTCAGGAACTCTCGCTGCAAGATTATTTCGAGCATTTCGTGCTTGAACACCAGGATTCCATGACCGAAACCGAACTTGCCGATAAGCTCGGCATTAGCCGCAAGTCCCTATGGGAGCGCCGCCAGCGCCACGGCATCCCCCGGAAAAAGAAACAATCCGCCTGAAGGCGGTCGGCACTGTCCAGCCCGGAGGGAAATGCGTGCAACTGAATTCTCCAGTCCGTCCAATCCGTGCGAGAAAATTGCCATGCGTCTGGCAAGCGGCCTCTCGTGAAGTCCATTAGCACGCTACCGGGATTGGAACATGCAACCGTGATTCCCCGCGCGGAGCATGGCATTTCCCGCAAGGACGTATCCGACGCCGCGTTGCGCGTGGTCTATGGCTTGCAGAATGCGGGCTTTGCCGCCTTTCTGGTCGGTGGCTGCGTGCGCGACCTGCTGCTCGGCCTGCATCCGAAGGATTTCGATGTCGCCACCGACGCGCATCCCGAAGACGTCCGAAAGATTTTCCGGCGTTCACGCATTATCGGCCGCCGCTTCAAGATCGTGCATGTGCGCTTCGGCCGCGAAATCATTGAAGTCACGACGTTTCGCGGTCATCACGAGGCGAACAACCGGCTCAAGCAAGTGCCGACGCGAGAACAGTCCCGGAAACTCGATTCGGCCCATTCCCATGCCGGCATGACCTTGATCGACAACGTATTCGGCAACATTGACGAAGACGCCGATCGCCGGGATTTCACCGTTAATGCGCTTTATTACACCACCGACGGTTTCAATTTGCTCGACTTCCACGATGGCTTGCGCGATCTGCGCGATCGGCGCCTGCGCATTGTCGGCGATGCGCGCGAGCGCTATCGGGAAGATCCGGTGCGCATGTTGCGCGCCATCCGCTTCGCCGCCAAGCTCGGATTCACCATGGAAAGCGAAACCGAAGCGCCGATCCGGGAACTTTTCCATCTGCTCGAATCGGCTTCGTCCGCCCGCCTGTTCGATGAGTTGCTGAAACTGCTTTGCGGCGGCCACGCCGGCGAGACCTTCCGCCTGCTCAGAAGCTACCGTCTCGACCGAATTCTGTTCAGCCACGAATTCGCCGAAGAAAACACCGCCATGGACCCGGCGGACCGGCTGGTAACCCTCGCCTTGCGCAACAGCGACGAACGAATCGCCAATGGCCTCGGCGTTACGCCGGGCTTCATGCTGGCGGCACTGTTGTGGCCGCCGCTGCAACGGCAGTCGCGCAATCTCGATGGCGCCTTGAATCTTGCGCGGTTAGGCGAGTGCGCCGAGCGGGTGGTGCTCGCGCAGTCGAGTCAGACCACGATTCCGCGCCGTATCAGTAACGTCAGCAAGGAAATCTGGGAGCTGCAACTCCGCCTCCAACGCAGGGACCGCCGCAGCGTGAACTATTGCTTCAATCACCCGCGCTTCCGCGCTGGCTATGATTTCCTGCTTTTGCGCGAGCAAAGCGGCGAAGACGCCGGCGGCATGGGCGAATGGTGGACGAATTTTCAGCAAGTCGACGAGAACCAGCGAATTCACCTGCTGGAACAAGTATCCGCCCGCCCAAAACGCCGCCGCCGCCGCAAACGTGGGTGAGGCCCAGTCGGCGCAGCCGACAAAAGCGCGGCGCCTGCTATACAATTCCCTGCGCGGAAGTCAGTGCGGAAGCAGTCATGAGCACACATCGAAAGACCGGCGCAATCACCTTGGCCAGCTTGCAGAAAATGAAGCGGACGGGCGAAAAGTTTGTCTGTCTGGCTGCTTATGACGCCTGCTTTGCCGGGGTCGCGGACAGGGCCGGAGTCGAAGTGTTGCTGGTAGGCGACTCGCTTGGCATGGTGCTGCAAGGCCATGACAGCACTTTGCCGGTCACGATGAACGACATGATTTACCACATGAGCTGCGTCAAACGCGGCAACGAAGGCGCCTTACTGATGGGAGACATGCCTTTCATGAGCTATGCCTCGGAATCCCAGACCTTGCAGAACGCCGCCGACCTGATGCGGGCCGGCGCCCAGGTAGTCAAGCTCGAAGGCGGCGCCTGGATCGCCAATACCACCCGCCTGCTCGCCGAGCGCGGCATTCCCGTTTGCGCGCACATGGGCCTGACGCCGCAATCGGTTAATCGCATCGGTGGCTTTCATGTGCAGGGCCGCGACACCAGTCAGGCGCGGCTGATCATTGAAGAGGCGCAATTGCTGGAACAATCCGGCGCCAGCCTGCTGTTGCTCGAATGCGTGCCGCTAGCGCTGGCGGCGAGAATAACGGAACTGCTGGAAATTCCGGTGATCGGTATCGGCGCCGGCCCCGATACGGACGGCCAGATCATGGTGCTGCATGACGTGCTCGGCATTTCGCCGATCACGCCGAAATTCGTCAAGAACTTCCTGCTCGAATCCGATTCCGGCATCCCCGGCGCCGTCAAAGCCTACGTGGACGCTGTAAAAAGCGGTGGCTTTCCCGCCCCGGAGCATTGTTTCCATTGATGCGCAGCGTCAGCCGGATCAGCGAAGCTCGCGCCGTATTGGCGCAGCGGCGCCAGCAGGGCCGCCGCATTGGCCTGGTTCCGACCATGGGCAATATTCATGCGGGTCATCTCGCCTTGCTGGAACGTTGCCGCGAGGAATGCGATTACAGCGTGGTCACGATTTTCGTCAATCCGCTGCAATTCGGTCCGCGAGAGGATTTTTCCGACTACCCGCGCACACTGCAAAGGGACCGGGAAGTCCTGTCCGGGCACGGCTGTGACCTGCTGTTGCATCCATCGACGGAGGAGGTTTATGGCAAGAGCCCGGAACTCTCGACGCGGGTGCATGTGCCCGAGCTATCGGAGCGCTATTGCGGCGCCTCGCGGCCTGGGCATTTCGATGGCGTGACTACCGTCGTGGCCCGGCTGCTGAATTTCGCGCAGCCGGACAAGGCCTATTTCGGCCTCAAGGACTATCAGCAATTCCTGCTCGTGCGCCGGCTCGTCGCCGACCTCTGCATGACCACCGGCATCGTCGGCGTTGAAACCGTTCGCGAAGCCGATGGCCTGGCCATGAGTTCGCGCAACGGCTATCTGTCCGAATCCGAGCGGGAATCGGCGCCGAAGCTTTACCGCGGCTTGCGCGGCATAGCCGACAAGATCGCCGAAGGTGAAAGGGACTACCCGCTTATCGCCTCAAGCGGCCGCGAACGCCTTGCCGCGGCAGGATTCGAGGTCGATTATCTCGATATCTGCAATGCGCATACGCTGCGGAAAGCAACCGCGGAAGATTCCGAACTGATAATCCTGGCTGCCGGCTATCTAGGCAATACGCGCCTGATAGATAATCTGCATCTTGCAATCGATCCGGTCCCCGCGGCATAAACGCCTTTGAGGGCGCAACACAGGAATCTCCGATGTCAGAGAACGTCACTTACCCGGTCAGCGAAGCGGCCGCCGCCAAAAGTCATCTGGATAGCGAACAGTTCGCGGCAATGTACCGGCGGTCGATCGAAGATCCGGCGGAATTCTGGGCGGAACAGGCCGCCCACTTCCTCCATTGGCATCAGCCCTGGCAAAAGATAACGACGGGCGCTTTCGGCGCCGCCGCGGTGCGCTGGTTCGAAGGCGGACAGCTCAATGTGGCCTACAACTGTATAGACCGGCACCTGGCCCGCCGCGGCGAGCAGACCGCCATCATCTGGGAAGGCGACGAACCCGACCAACAGCAACATATCAGTTACCGCGAATTGCACCGGGAAGTGAACAAGTTCGCCAATGCGCTCAAGGCTCGCGGCGTCGCCAAGGGTGATCGCGTCTGCATCTATCTGCCGATGATTCCGCAAGCGGCTTTCGCCATGCTCGCCTGCGCGCGCATCGGCGCGACCCACTCGGTGGTATTCGGCGGCTTTTCGCCGGAGTCACTGAAAGACCGCATCCTCGATTCCGACTGCCGAACGGTGATTACCGCCGATGAAGGCGTGCGCGGCCGGCGCCTGATCCCGCTGAAGCGGAATGTCGACAAGGCGCTCGAAGAATGCCCGCATGTACATAGCGTTTTCGTAATCCGGCGCACCAATGGCGAAGTCGCCTGGAGCGACGAGCGCGATGTCTGTTACCACCAGGCGACCGCTGCGGTGAGCGCGGACTGCGAGCCCGAAATCATGGATGCCGAAGATCCGCTGTTCATCCTTTACACCTCTGGATCCACCGGCAAACCCAAGGGTGTGTTGCACACAACCGCCGGCTATCTGCTTGGCGCGAGCATTACCCACAAGTACGTTTTCGACTATCACGAAGGCGACATTTACTGGTGCACCGCGGATGTGGGCTGGGTGACGGGCCATTCCTACATCGTCTACGGACCGCTCGCCAACGGCGCCACCACGCTGATGTTCGAAGGCGTGCCCACCTGCCCCGACGCCTCGCGCTTCTGGCAGGTAGTCGACAAGCACCAGGTCAATATCTTCTATACCGCGCCGACCGCGATTCGCGCCCTGATGGCCTGCGGCAACGAGCCGGTGGAATGCACATCGCGCAAGTCCCTGCGCCTGCTCGGTTCGGTGGGCGAACCGATCAATCCGGAAGCCTGGGAATGGTATTACCACGTCGTCGGCGACGGCCGCTGCGCCATCGTCGATACCTGGTGGCAGACCGAAACCGGCGGTATCATGATCACACCCGTTCCGGGCGTAACCGACCTCAAGCCCGGCTCGGCGACCCGGCCTTTCTTCGGAGTGGCCCCGGCCCTGCTCGACAACGATGGTAACGAGCTGTCCGGCGAAGCCGTCGGCAACCTGGTCATCAAGCAAAGCTGGCCAAGCCAGATCCGCAGCGTATACGGCGACCACCAGCGCTGCGTAGATACGTATTTCACCGCCTATCCCGGCTACTATTTCACCGGCGACAGCGCCCGCCGCGACGCCGACGGCTACTATTGGGTGACCGGCCGCGTAGACGATGTCATCAACGTCTCCGGCCACCGTCTCGGCACCGCCGAGATCGAAAGCGCCCTGGTGCTGCACGAAACCGTAGCCGAAGCCGCGGTAGTCGGCTATCCCCACGAGATCAAGGGTCAGGGAATTTACGCCTATGTCACCTTGATGACAGGACTCGATCCGTCGGCGGAATTGCGCGCCGACCTCGTCCGCTTCGTCGGCAAGGAAATCGGCGCCTTCGCCAAACCCGAAGTCATCCAGTTCGCCTCCGGCCTGCCGAAAACCCGCTCCGGCAAGATCATGCGCCGTATCCTGCGCAAGATTGCCGCCAACGAACTCGACAACCTCGGCGACACCACCACCCTCGCCGACCCCGCGGTGGTCGAGCAACTCATCGAGGAACGCGCGAATCGGTGACGGGCATCGGCAACCTTTTCACCGTCAATTCCGGGCAATCGAGCAAATTCCGGCTATGTTTTCGGCAACGGCGGCGCCAGGCCGACCGCGGCCTTCGCGCGACCGCTGAATTCGCCGGTTTTCTTGACCCCCCATCAAGCTGGTGGTAGCGTCATTCTCGTCAATGTTGGCGGGACAAGGAACCCTGACACAGGAATCGCCAATCATGTACGAACTGATCTCGCTCGCCAAAGATAACGCTATTCTGGTCATCGGCCTGCTCGTGGTCACACTCTACCTGCAAAGCCGCATCGACTCGGAATCGAGCGCCACCCGACAGGAATTGTCGGTCATACGCACGGAAATATTCGGAATTCAGGGAGAGACGTCCGGTCTCCGTCAGAACGTGTCCGATCTCCGTCAGGACATGTCCGTTCTCCGTCAGGACATGTCCGAAGTCCGCCAAGAAGTATCCGTATTAAGGCAGAACATGCATTCATTTCAGGTCGAGACCGCCGACAGGTTCGCTCGCATCGAAGAAGAAATATCCGGCGTTCGCCGGGACATGCATTCTTTCCAACTGGAAACCACGGACAGGTTCGCCCGCATCGAGACCCTGCTGGGCCAGCCGGCGCAAGCAATATAGCGGCGCTGGAGGGCGTTTCCATATCCTGATCCTGCTTTGTGGTGCGTCAAATTGAAAGGATGCTCGAACCATCGGATGTCATTGGTCCCCGCGTCCGCGTAATTGCCTGGATTTCCCTCGCCAAACTCAAGAGCCGGGCAAATTTGAAGTACAGCGATCTTGTCGATCTCGTGGGACACCCATGATCTCGTGGGAGATCTCGTGGGACGCGATCTCGTGGGACACCCATCGTTATGAATCCTCGGGAAACGCTCAGTGGATGCCCCGATGGGTGTTCCGCGGCCATCCATGGCCGTTCCATGAGAAAATTTGCGGTTGGGTGAATTTCTCCCAACAAATATTGGCCAGATACCTGATCCTCAGGTTGATTTCTTCCGCGGTGTTCTAAAAGTCTTCCGCTCTGCATGTTGTTTCTGCCAACTGTGGCAGAAAATCTGGTTGCCAAACAAAAAACATTGCGATGTAACCCAAGGGGTCATATTCGTAAAGGTCATAGCGATCAAAAGGGTAATACTCTCCCGCACCCATCCAGAATCTTGTAGAAATCTCGGCAAACCATTCTATATGATTTACTCCTGCATACGGCGTTGTGAATCGTGGTTCATCTTGAATTGGAATGACTTCAGACGATGGAACATAGTAGTGAGTTTGGTTCCGCTGATACAAATTCAACTTTTGAGTCACGTGCTCATAAGCCAGCTTCAAGCAATTGTTGTCAAAGCTATCGGGGATCATATTTCGATGATACACATGAGCAAACTCATGCAATAGAACTGATCTTCTAGCATTTTCCCAACGCAAGTTTATCCCTACTTGAACAATTTCTTTACTCCAATCTTCTTCAGTAGCACCATATCCCGTACAACCTGTTACTTGCCAATTACATGGAAAAAATCGATCAGTATTTCCTGAAGTAATAGCCAGATATATGGCAGTTTCTTCTCTGAAACTTTCCAATATCTCTTCAGGTATTCCATATTCATAGATCATCACTCCCAAGCGTGAATAGAAACTTTCTATGAGTTTCTTAGTATCCTCATTACCACTTTCATAAATTGAAGGAGAAATATGAACCTTGAAATCGTGCATGTATACTTTAACCGGACATTCTCCGGCTATAGAGTGATACCAGGAAGTACATTCATGTGGGAGATTATCAGACCAATCCTCAATTGGCAGACTTAACCAATCAGATGAATGCACAGATAACGATGCACAGAAAAAGAATACGGAAAAAACTAGTTTTGAACATGCAAAGACTATTCTCCGGCCGGTAGGATGTATACTTCTGATGATCTCTGCAATAATGAATATTCCAGATTTGCTTTTCTCTATCACAATTAGCTCCTGTCCATAAGTTTAAACTTACAGATCCTCGAATGAAATTGAAATTCTTGAAGACTAGCACCGTGATGCTACGCAGCACCCGGCGTGTGCGGTTGTTACTGTTTAGCCCCTATACGCATAAAACATTGTTCTCCGACACCACTTCTGAAGTCGGTAATCGCCCTGTCCCGAACGCACTCGATATCCTTGCCGAAATACCGGAAGCCACGTAGTCGCTTCCATAAATTCCCGGCGCTCATCCCCACATCGCAACTTATCTCCAACTTCGTTGGTGAATCGTCGCAAGCGTGGATGGTACCAGATTGATCGTGCGCACGCGCCTCCAGAAAAATTATGGGACATCCATGTATGCTGAATAGGGAAATCAGGCCGAAAAATCAGGGGACATCCATGACTGCTAGATAGAACTATGCGGGAATGGGTGTCCCATGGCCGCCCCCGGCCTGCCGAAAACCCGCTCCGGCAAGATCATGCGCCGCATCCAGCGCAAGATTGCCGCCAACGAACTCGACAACCTCGGCGACACCACCACCCTCGCCGACCCCGCGGTGGTCGAGCAACTCATCGAGGAACGCGCGAATCGGTGACGGGCATCGGCAACCTTTTCACCGTCAATTCCGGGCAATCGAGCAAATTCCGGCTATGTTTTCGGCAACGGCGGCGCCAGGCCGACCGCGGCCTTCGCGCGACCGCTGAATTCGCCGGTTTTCTTGACCCCCCATCAAGCTGGTGGTAGCGTCATTCTCGTCAATGTTGGCGGGACAAGGAACCCTGACACAGGAATCGCCAATCATGTACGAACTGATCTCGCTCGCCAAAGATAACGCTATTCTGGTCATCGGCCTGCTCGTGGTCACTCTCTACCTGCAAAGCCGCATCGACTCGGAATCGGGCGCCACCCGACAGGAATTGTCGGTCATACGCACGGAAATATTCGGAATTCAGGGAGAGATGTCCGGTCTCCGTCAGAACGTGTCCGATCTCCGTCAGGACATGTCCGTTCTCCATCAGGACGTGTCCGTTCTACGCCAGGACGTGTCCGTTCTCCGCCAGGACGTGTCCGATCTCCGTCAGGACGTGTCCGTTCTCCGCCAGGACGTGTCCGATCTCCGTCAGGACATGTCCGATGTCCGTCAGGACGTGTCTACTCTGCGCCATGACATGTCCGATGTCCGCCAAGAAGTATCCGTATTAAGGCAGAACATGCATTCATTTCAGGCCGAGACCGCCGACAGGTTCGCTCGCATCGAAGAGGAAATATCCGGCGTTCGCCGGGACATGCATTCTTTCCAACTGGAAACCACGGACAGATTCGCCCGCATCGAAACCCTGCTGGGCCAGCCGGCGCAAGCAATATAACGGCGGGGAACACTATTTCCTCTAAGCGCGGGAAGAAGTAACCGTTCATTCAAGTAATCCGCACAAATTGCATGTAGTATTTGCAATTTGTGCATTTATTGCACTATTCTCAGGCGCATGATCATCAGAGAAATCGCGCCGCGGCTGACCGCGCTGTTCAAGCAATATCCTTTTGTAACGGTCACTGGGCCTCGCCAATCCGGCAAGACTACGCTTTGCCGCGCGGTTTTTCCCGATCTTGAATATGTGAATCTGGAACGGCCGGACCAGCGCGAGTTCGCCGAAACCGACCCTAAAACCTTCCTTTCCCGCCTGAGTGACGGCGCCATTCTTGACGAAGTACAGCGCCTTCCGGAACTCTTGTCCTGGCTTCAAGTCCTGGCTGACGAAAAAGGGCGCAACAGCCAGTTTGTGCTGACCGGCAGCGAGCAATTCAGACTTTCCGATTCCATCAGCCAGTCGCTGGCGGGGCGCACCGCCCTGCTGCGCTTGCTGCCGTTCTCGATTGCGGAATATGAACAGGCGGGGGGCGGCGGTGAAATCGACGAGATGCTCTTTTTCGGCTTCTATCCGCGCATCCACGATCAGCGACTGGACCCGCATCAGGCGCTGGGGGACTATTTTGAAACCTATGTGGAACGGGATGTCCGACGAATCGGAGAGATCCGAAACCTTTCCGCCTTTCGCCGCTTTATACGCCTGTGCGCGGGGCGCGTCGGCCAATTGGTCAACCTGTCTTCGCTGGGCGCCGATGCAGGTGTGTCCCACCAAACCGCCCGCCACTGGATAACGATTCTCGAGGCGAGTTATATTGTTTTCCAGCTACCGCCGCATTTTGCGAATATCCGCAAGCGGCTGGTGAAATCACCCAAGCTGTATTTTTACGATGTCGGACTGGCCAGTTACCTGATCGGAATCGAACGCGCAAGTCAGGTCGCCACTCATCCGTTACGCGGCGCCTTATTCGAAAACGTCGCCGTCATTGAAGCCCTCAAGCATGGATTCAATCAGGGTCACCGTCCAGACCTCAGTTTTTTCCGCGACAGCAGGGGGCTTGAGTGCGACCTGCTATATCCCCATGCCGAGGGCAGCGCGGCAATCGAGATCAAATCTGGAGCGACTGTCGCCTCCGACTGGTTCGAGTCACCCGAACGCGTAGCCAAGACATTGCCGAATATCCGCGGGGCCTCCGTTATCTATGCAGGCTCCGAACGGCAAACCAGGAGCAAGGGAGAAATCGTTCCTTTGACCGGGCTGAGCAAATTCCTGCACTCACTCGAAATCGAATAGGCCAGTTGCTTAAGGTGAAGCCCATCGACTCCGTCAAGATTCAGTTGCGCGCCCTGGCCGGGCTGTTTCCACTGACGGCGCGAGGCGCCGTTACCCTGCTTTGCATTGCGCTGGCGCTGCGCTTCTTCGGCTATGGCGCGATGGATCTGATGGTGTTCGCGCTCGGGATATGCGCGCTGGCGATCTTGCTGAGTTGCCTGTTCTCGGTGGTCATCTGCGGGTTGATCCTGCAGCGCCGTATCCAGCGCGAAACGGGAAACGACTCAGGAAGTGGGCGGACCGGCGGCAAGCCCTTCGAGGCCGGATTTCCCAACCAGACCGGTTTCACCCTAGCGCCGGTCGGCCTGTTGCCGCTGGTACGCCTGCAATGGTCCTGGCAACACCCGGACCACATTGATAACCGCATCCGCATCGCCCCGGACGAGAATCTCGAAGAGGAGATCACGCCGCGGCTGCGGTGTCTGAGCAGCCAGGTGACGCGGCGTTTCGAGGTGTCCGATGTGCTCGGCTTGTGCCGCTATTCCTGGCGGTCGCGGCGCGAACGGGAATGTTATGTGTTGCCGCGCATCAACACCTTGAAGAATCTGCCGTTGTTGCATTCGCTTACCGCCGAGGACGGCATGCCCAGGCAAAGCGGCGAACCGGTAGGCGACCGCATGGAAATCAGGCCATACGTGGCGGGGGATTCGGTGCGCGACATCCTCTGGAAGAACTATGCCCGCACCCGGCAATTGAACGTGCGCCTGCGGGAACGCAGCGTAGCCCACGGCAAACGCATTCTGGCTTATCTGCTGTCGGGGCCCGGCGACGAAGCCGCGGCCGCGGTAGCGCGGGCGGCGCTCGAGTCCGGCGCCTTCGGCGACGACTGGCAATTCTCCGCCGACGGTACCGAATCGCCTTGCGTAGACCTTGAATCGTCGTTGCGGGCAGTGGCGCGCTCCCGCGCTCTCGATCAGCCCCACGCACCGGGTCTCGAACGCTTTCTGGCCGCGGCCGACCAGCGTGGCGCCACCCATTGCATCGTCTTTGCCGCCGCCGGCACGATTTCCGGCCTGAGCGGCCTGAGCGGCGGCTCTTTTCGCGGTCGATTTTCGCTGGTGCTTGCCACCGATGGCATGAAGGAATCCAGGCGGCGATCGCCATGGAGCCGCTTGTTTCTGCGGCGAGCCGAACCAGGCCGGGGAGACGGTACAGACCACTGCCGAGGCATGCCTAGCCCCTACCGGCCGCGAAGCCAGATGGAGGGGCGCGGAGACGGCGGCAACGGCGGTTCGCGCGCGGAATTGCTGGTATTATGCCGACAGTTGGGACCCACGGTAGAGTCGATCATTCTGGTCGACCGGACCACGGGAACCTGTTACGACGATAATTTGCGCAAGATCTGACCGGATGATGCAATTGGCGGATTTGCAATCTCCTGACCGGCAAGGTCTGCTGCCGGCGCTGGCCCGCGCGGCGATTATCGCCGGCAGCTACTGGCTGCTGAGTCTTTCGCTGACGGTCAGCACCGGCTCATTCGCGGCGGTCGCCGGCTGCATGGCCGCCTGCGTACTCGTCGGACCGCAAGAACGAGACAGTCCGCTCAAGCGGTTGCGCACTACCGTGATCATGTTCGCGGCCGCATTGCTGGCGGCAATGGGCATGATCGCCGCCGGCATCATCACCGGCAGCAGTTTTATCGCCACCCTGTTCGGTCCCGTCACCGCTTTCCATCTGGCGGAAGGCGTCAAGTGGCTCAGTTTCAGTTTTGCCCTTACCGGCGCGGTTCGCGTAATGGCCGTGCGCAGCAGCGCCGGCGGCATTATCGAAGTGCTGCTGGTCGCCACCGGCTTTGTCATCATTCTTTCAGCCCACCGCAACGGCATGATCAACCGGCCGTTTTTCCTCGGCGACTTTGCCCTGAGCCGAGGTCTCGACCCCGCCACGGTTCTGCTCGTGCTCGGCTGCGGCGCGGTGCTGTGCCTGTCGGCGTTGTTGCTGGTGGAAGAGAACCGGCGCCGCCTGCCATATCATTTCGCGGTCTTCGGCCTGCTCTGCCTGTCCCTCATCGGCTACGTGCAAACCTTCGGCCTGCCGACGCCGCGGATGACCGACGATCTGGGGCTGACGGGAAATAGCGCCCAGCAGCGGGAAAACCCGTTTCACGATGGCGAGAACAACACTGAAAACAAGCAGGCGCCGGTAGCCGTAGTCGTCTTCCGGGACGACTACGAACCGGACGGCGGCGCATACTATTTCCGCGAATCGGCTTATTCGCAATGGAACGGCTACATGCTCGATTTCACCTCGCATCCGGAAATGGACCAGGATCTGATTCCGGCGCCCGGAGCGCCGCCGCGGGA
The DNA here is from genome assembly GCA_951812715.1 of uncultured Pseudohongiella sp. Lineage (GTDB taxonomy): Bacteria > Pseudomonadota > Gammaproteobacteria > Pseudomonadales > Pseudohongiellaceae > UBA9145. The sequence continues at coordinate 1,241,404 of OX638323.1, forward strand.
GACTGTCAGTGACGAAGGTCGCAGGCTGGTCAGCACCACCATCGGCACCCTGACGCCGCATCGGTCGCCGTTCGGCCTTGATGCGCCCATCGCCTTCGAAAACGCTCCCAATCCCGACAACCTGCGGTTCAAGCGTACTTGGGACGCGCACTCACTCGTGCCCGAGTTCGATCTCAATGACATGGTCGGCCTGCCGGCGGGCGACCCGGATTGGCCCGAGGAAGTCCGGCAGGAATACCTGCGTCTCCCCGACAACCCGCGTTACGGCGAGCTGGCGCGGGAAATCATCGGCGACCTGCGGCCGCAATATGCCGCCGACGCTTTTGCCCGCGCCTGGACGATCAAGAGCTGGCTCGACCGCAACGGCATCTACAGTCTGGCCAATGAACACGCCTACGCCGAAGATCCGGCGGCCTCGTTCCTGTTTGGCGACCTGACCGGCTATTGCATGCATTTCGCGTTCGCATCGACGTACCTGCTGCGCAGTCTCGGCATCCCCGCCCGAGTGGGCATCGGCTACGCGGTTCCCGCGGCAAATCGCGCGGGCGGCTCCGCCTTGCTGATCCAGGCGATCCATGGCCATGCCTGGCCGGAGATCTATTTCGAGGGTTATGGCTGGGTAATCGTCGATCCGGCGCCGCGGCGAACGCTGGTCGACATGACCACCGATCCGCAAAACGAATTGCAACAATTGCTCGGCGACATGTTGCGCGGCGAAGCGGCCTTCGAGGAGTTCCTGCAGGAACAGGCGGGCTTGACGATCAACTGGCAACTCGTGCTCGGCGCCCTGCCGGCCCTGCTTGCGGCCCTGGTGCTGGCGAGCTATACAGTCAAGTTCTACCGCCTCTGGATTCCGGCGGCGGCCGGACTGGCCGGTCAGCACCGGCTCAGCTATCGCGCCGCGCTGGATCAGCTTGCCGCGCTGGGAATTCGCCGGCGCTTCGGCGAAAGCCGGGAGGCGTTCGCACGCCGGGCGAGCGCTACGGCGCCCGCGCTGGAAGCGCTCACCGCCTGGCATCTGGCGCATGCTCTGGGCGAGCGGCCGCCAAGTCTGGGCATAGATGACTGGAGCGGCATGCGCCGGCGCCTGAGCGCCGAGATTCGCGGCACCACGAACGTTGGAAAACGGATTCTGGCAATCCTGAATCCATTTTCCTGGCTGCGCGCCAAATAGGCAACGACTCAAGGAACGCAAAAAAGGAACGCAAAACATGAGCTGGGACACGGCTAGGCAGGCTCCGCCAAGCGAAACGCGGAATAATCAGGGCGCAAGCCTCGCGGACGCCATCGCCGTGTTACAGCGGCTGCGGGACGTTGTGCGCGGCCAGGTGATCGGCCGCGACGATGTCATCGAACTGGTAATTATCGCGCTGATCGCCGATGGCCATGTGCTGCTGGAGGATTTCCCCGGTTCCGGCAAGACCACCCTGGCCAAGGCGCTTGGCGAGGCCATCGGCGACGATCGCGATTGCGAGCACTTTATCGCGCCTTTCCGCCGAATCCAGTTCACTCCCGACTTGCTGCCTTCGGACGTCACCGGCGTACCGGTATTCGACAGCGCCAGCAACGCCTTTCATTTCCGCCACGGCCCCATATTCGCCCATGTGGCGCTCGCGGATGAAATCAATCGCACTTCGCCCAAAGTGCAGGCGGCGATGCTCGAAGCCATGGGCGAGAAACAGGTCACCGTCGATAATGTGACCTACCCCCTGGACGACTTGTTTTTCGTCATCGCCACCCAGAATCCGCTCGATCTGGTCGGCACTTATCCCCTGCCAGTGCCGCAACTTGACCGCTTTCTGTTCAAGATTAGCATGGAGCATATCGACCGGCAGGCGGAACTCGAAGTGCTGGAGACCTGGCGCAGCCGCCGGGAAAGTCCCGGCAGCGGCTCGGTGCTGACCCGCGATGAAATCCTGGCCAGCCGCGCCGCCATCGACCGGGAAGTGGCGATCGCCGATATCGTCAAGTCCACGCTGGTGGACATCTCTCGCAATCTGCGCGCGGATGAAAGAGTGCTGCAAGGCAACTCGACCCGGTCCCTGGTGCTGATGCTGCCGGCGCTGCAAGTCGCCGCCGCTTTAGGCGGGCGCAATTTCGTCAGCGCCGAGGACATTGAACTGTTGCTGCCCCGAGTGCTCGGCCATCGCCTCGAACTTGCCCCGGGGGTAGCCGATTTGAACCGGATTTTACATGACAACATGCGCGAACCAATGGAACGCCTGGCCGCCGGCACGCTCGACTGAGGCATGCCGGCCCCGGCGGGGCATTGCCGCCCTGATGCTGGGCTGGGGACTGCTTTGCGCAAGTTTTCCCGCGCCGGCCCAGGACGGCGATGCGCCGCCGGAACTGGGTGATATCCAAATCGCTCAGTCCGCCTCCTGCTTCGGCTTTACCGATATCGAAAATCCTCGCGCGCTGGAGATTTGCGACGCCCTGGCGCTGGAAGAAAACGTCCGGGCGCGGGAGCTCGGCGAGGAATGGATTCGGCGCCAACCCGATTCGCCGGCGGCCCAGTTTGCTTACGCGGAAGTGCTTTACACCGCGGAAGGCAATCTCGCCCGGGCGCTGTTTCACCTCAATCGCGCCGAAAGCCTGACCGGTTATGAAACGATTACCGAAGCGATCGAGTCGGGCAATATCCAATGGCACTACTTGACCCTGAGCCAGTTGTCCAATGTGCATCAGCTCATGGGGGACCAGCTTCGCGCGCTCGAATATCTCGACCATATCAACGAAATTTACGGGCAGGATGTCGAATCCTTCCGCGGCTGGCCGCTGCTGAAACTGAAGCAGTACGACGCCGCCCGCGCCAGCGCCATGGCCGTGCTTGAAAACACCGAGAATGAACGTGAACGGGCGCGCGCCTGGAATACCTTGTGCGCAGTGGAACTGGCGAGTCTGGCGCCGGTCGATTCCATGGCGGTGTGCAATCGGGCGATCAGCGAGGATGAAAACCTGGCTGCCCAGTCGGGCAGGGGCGATACGGTGTATCTGACGAACGCGTCGGAAGTCGCGCTGTCGCTGCTGCAAATGGAAGCGGCCGAGGACTACCTTGACCGCGCTACCCGCAATCTGAACCCCGACAGCGTCGCCGACCCCTGGATCTACAAACTCTATCTGACCATGAGTCAGGGCCGCTTGGTCGAGGCGCGCGCGGCTCTCGACCGCATGCTGTACTGGCGCGAAAGCCAGAAGCCGATAGTCGGCGTCATGAACCGGGCGGAACATTATATGGTCAGCGCCGCGTTCATGCTGTTGGCCGGTTACGCCGAGGACGCCGCGGTGTTGTCGGAAACCGCGTTGAACCAGCCCGACCGCAACGGTTCCTATAGCGCCGACGACTTTCAGAAGGATGCCATGGCGGCGCTGATCAACGCCGTGGCCAGTCGCATGCAATACCAGATCAGACTGGAACAAGGCGCCGGCGCCGGCTGGGCCGGCTCGCTCAAGACACGGATCGAAGCGGCGGGATTGTTGTTCACCGCCTGGCGTTCGGAACGTTTTGCCGCCTCGCTGTTCACGCGCCCGGAAATCCTGCTCAACCGGCTGCGGCCCTATGCGCCGCTCGATGTGCACATTCCGGAATGGATCGAACCGGAACTCGTGCGCATGATCGGAACGGGAGTCGTTCGCGGAGCGCTCGATGATGCGTTCGACGCCGGCGCGTTCCAGCTCAACACCGGTTACTACCATGCCTGGCTCGCCGAAGCCGCGGCGATCGATGGCGATGAAGATGAGATCATCGAACATGGCGCCCGCGCTCTGGCGCAACTGCCGCCGCGGGAAGCGCTGGTGCGCGCGCGAGTGGAAGCGCGCATGGGAGACGCCAGATGGAAACTGGGCGAACACGAGTCGGCGCTGGAACATTTCGAGCGCGCCTTGCGCACTGATCCGGGAATTACCCGCCGGCTCGGCGCCGCGCTGCCGGTTAGCCTGCGCACTTCCGGCGGTGGATTTTCCCGTCAACTGGCCGACATCCTGCGCGCCTCGCCGCGCTTCCGGGAACACCAAAACGGTTTCCTGCTCGACGCCGGCAACGATGGCGCGATCTGTCTGCGCGCGAGATCAGGCGCAAACCTGTCGTGCTATACTGCCCCCGCCGGAAACGCCGGCGAGGCCAGTCAGGCGTTTCATGCCCGGGCGTTCGGGCCCGGATTCGAAATCAGCAAGGCGCAACGCTCGATGTTGCGCGGTTCCAGCGTGATTTTTGCCAACGGCGCCGGGCGCATGGAAAACAGTCCGCAATTGCTGTCCGAAGACTGACCGGCGCATCGCTCGGGGAATCTCTGAACGATTCCTGCCATGGAATCGTTCATTTCCGCTAACCGAGCGTGGATTTGTTTTACTCCCGAAGGCGACGGCTCGCGCCGCCGCATTCAGCGGCACATCCATGTGCCGCGCGGAAGCTCTGATTAATCAGGATTTCCCAAATAATTCAAGGTAGCCCTGTGACCGACCGCGACTATTTGTCCAAGCGGCTGATCGTCCTGCTTGCGGCGACTTCCGCCCTGGGACCTTCCGCCACCCAGATTTTGCTGCCGGCGGTTCCCGCCATCCGGCAAGATTTCGCGGTGAGCGACGACGTCGCCCAATTGACGCTCAGCCTGTCGATGGCGGCCATTGCGCTGGGCACGCTGACCTATGGGCCGCTTTCGGACAAATACGGGCGCAAACCGATCATCATGCTCGGCCTGCTCATTACCGTCGCCGGCTCGCTGCTATGCGCCCTGGCCGGAACCATTGAAACGCTGATCGCGGGCCGCTTCGTGCAAGCCTTCGGCGCCGCCGTCGGGCTGGTGCTGGCGCGCGCCATCGTGCGCGACGTCTACGGCCCGGCCGAGTCGGCCCGGGTTATCGCCACACTGGTGATGGTAATGGTCGTTATCCCGATGATTTCGCCGGCGGTCGGTGGTGAATTGCTGGTCCGGTTCGGCTGGCAGGCGACCGGAACCGCGATTGCGGTATTCAGTATGGTGATGCTGGCGATGATCGGCTTCAGCCTGCCGGAGACGCTAAAGGAATCGGTTCCCTTCGAAGGATTGGGCTCGATGTTGCGCACGTTCGGCAACCTGTTTTCCTCTCGGGTTTTCACCGGTTACGCCTTTTGCGTGTCGTTCGTCTCGGTAGTGTTTTTCAGTTTTATCGCCGCTGGACCGGAAATCGTGGTTTCGGTGATGGGACGCCCCGCCAACGAGTACGGCTACTATTTCATCATGATGCCCGGCGGTTTCATGGCAGGCAGTTACATCGCCAGACATTTCGGCATGCGGCTTCATGGCGACCGTTTGATGCTGATCGGCATGACTATCGCAATCGTCGGCATCTGCCTCGCCTTTGCCTTGCAACTGGCCGGTTACCGCCATCCGCTAGCGCTGTTCGCGCCGATATCCCTGACCGTGCTGGGCAATGGAATCACTTTGCCCAGCGCCCAGGCCGCGGCCATCAACCAGTTTCCAAAACTGGCGGGCAGCGCTTCGGGTTTGACCGGTTTCCTGCAGATGACGCTTTCCGCTGCGGCGGCGCAACTCGTGGCCGCGGTCTACAACGGCACGGCCTATCCGCTACTCCTCATCATGCTCACGGCATCGATTCTGTCCTTGATCAGCTTCCGTCTCGGCGTCGGCCTGCGCAATACCGGACTGGCCGCCAGATCCGACGTTCATGACCACGCGGGAAGCGCGGATTCACGAAGCTGAGCGAGGAACTGCTCCTCATCGCGCAGACAGCGCAAGTCGAGCAACAGGCTGCCGCCGCGAATCCTGCCGATCACCGGCCGCGGCAGCGTCCGCAGATGCGCGGCAAGCCGCTGCAATGCCGCATCCTTGACTCCTTTCACGGCGATCGGCGTGATTTGCAAGGCGGTGCTTTCGAGCCGCTCGAGCGGCAAGGCGCCACTGCCGATCTGGCTTTTGCAATCGGTCAAGGCGACTCGCGCCTTCGGCCCGAGCGCCGCGGCCACCGGCTTTAGCAGGCGCTCGCCAAGGACAAGAATCTCCGCCGCCGGGCGAGTCAGGTCGGCCAGCATCGGCAGCCTCGCCGGCAAACGTTGCGGGTCCTTGTACAGGTTCAGCACTTCGCGCAAGGCGGCGATCGTGATCTTGTCGACCCGCAGAGCGCGCTTCAGCGGATTGTGCCGCACCTGGTCCACGAGTTCGCGCCGGCCGACAATGATGCCGGCCTGGGGTCCGCCGAGCAGCTTGTCGCCACTGAAAGTGACCAGATCGATACCGTCCGCCAGCACTTCGGCGACGGTTGGCTCATGGGGCAGCCCATAGCCCACCAGATCGACCAAGGTACCCGAACCCAGGTCGCACACGAAAGGCAGGCCGCGCTCGCGGGCCAACTTGCTCAAGTCCTGCTCACTCACCGAATTGGTGAAACCGCGCACTTCGTAGTTGCTGGTATGCACTTTCATCAACAGCGCGGTATTGCTGTTGATGGCGTTTTCGTAGTCGCGCGGATGAGTTCGATTGGTAGTGCCGGTTTCCTTGAGTATACAGTTGGCGCTTTGCATGATTTCCGGCATGCGGAAAGAACCGCCGATTTCCACCAGTTCACCGCGGGAAATCACCACTTCGCGCCCGGCCGCCAGCGTGTTGAGCACGAGCAGGACCGCGGCGGCATTGTTGTTGACCACGGTAGCCGCCTCGGCGCCGGTCAACTCGCACAGCGTCGTTTCGAGATGACGGTCGCGGTCGCCGCGATGGCCCTGTTCGAGATCGTATTCCAGATTGCAGGCGCCCGCCGCGGCGCCGGTCATCGCCGCGACTGCTTCCCGCGGCAGAGCCGAACGGCCAAGATTGGTATGCACCACGATGCCGCTGAGATTGAATACCGGCTTGAGCGAGGCGCTGAATTCCGCCGCGACATCGCGCTCCACGGCGGTGAATAATGCGGCGGGAAAATCGCCGGCGCAAACTTCGGCGGCCACGGCCGCGTCGCCCTCATGCAGCCCCTTGCGCAGGCGGGCAAGTTCGTCCTGGGCGGCGAGTTTGCACGCCTGGACGCCATATTGTCCGATCAGCCCGGCAAGTTCGGGCGCATTGAGCACACGATCTACCGAAGGCAGGGATCTCAGGCGCTGGATTTGCGGCACGGTCTGCTCGATCTCTTCTGACGCCGGACGAAAACCGGCCATGGCGCGGCTAACTTTAACATAGCCACAGGATACGCTCTTGCCCGTGGCCCGCAGCAAAGTATACTGGCGCTCCGTTCGAATGGGACATGGATGCATGCCTGACAAGCCGGTTCTTCTGATCGTCAACAACTTCCACGCCGACACCATTGCCAAGCTCGATGCGCGCTACCAGACGCATCGCTTGTGGATGCTGTCCGCGTCCGAAAAACGCGGCCTGATCAATCAGCTTGAGGGGAAGTGCGAGGCTGCCGCCAGCGCATCCTGGATCTGTGACGAAATCGTCTACGGGTTAGGGTCGCTGCGCGTGCTGGCCTGTTTCGGCGTCGGCGTCGACGGCGTGGATTTCGACCGCGCCGGGGCGGCCGGCATAGCGGTGACCAACACCCCGGACGTACTCAATGACGCAGTGGCCGATCTGGCGATCGCTCTGATCCTCGCCACTACTCGCAATATCGTCAATGCGGACCGCTACGTCCGCGAAGGCAGATGGCTGCGGGGGCCGTTTCCCTTTGGCAGCAGTCTGGCGGATCGTACGCTTGGCATACTTGGCCTCGGCAGGATCGGCAGCGCCATCGTACACAGGGCGGAGCCCTTTGGACTGCGCTTCGCGTACCACAATCGCAGGCCCAAGGACGACATCTCGTTTCCGTATTTTGCATCCGCGCGAGAACTGGCCGAGCACTGTGACATTCTGCTCAACATGCTTCCGGGCGGCCCGCAAACCCTGGGCATGGTCGATCTCGAAGTTCTGGACGCGCTGGGCCCCAACGGCATTTTCATCAATGTCGGTCGTGGATCCAGCGTCAACGAGTCGGCCCTGGTGCAAGCTTTGCGGCGAGGCCTGATCGCCGGCGCCGGACTCGATGTATACGCCAGCGAACCGCGAGTTCCGGCTGAGTTGCTGGCAATGGACAACGTCGTGCTATTGCCGCATATCGGCAGCGCAACGATGGAGACCCGGGCAGCCATGGGCAAGCTGGTAGCGGACAATCTCGATTCCTGGTTCAGCAGCGGTAAACTGTTGACCGAGGTCACGGGAAACTGAGTCGGGCGCCGGATGCAAGTCGAATCGCCAGCTACCGGAGCTACGCCTGAGGCCGACCTTGCCTTTCAGGCGGAAATCCTGCAACAGGTATCGCGTACCTATGCCCTGACCATTCCCCGGCTGCCGCCCGGGCTGCGCGAAGTTATCGCCAACGCTTATCTGCTTTGCCGCATCGCCGACACCATCGAAGACGAACCGTTGCTTGATTTTGCGCGCAAGGAAATATTGTTGCGCCGATTCACCGACGCCCTGAGTGGCCGCGCCGATGCCGATGCTTTCGCCGCGAAGTTGTCCAGACTGTTGTCGAACGGGACCTCGGGCAGCGAACGCAAGCTGGCGGCGAACACCGGACGAATTGTGCGGATTACCCGCGGATTCTCTCCCGCGCGGCGCCGGGCAATCGAACGCTGCCTGGGAATCATGGCCCAAGGCATGGTCGAGTATCAGCGCAAGGGCGCCGGAGAAGGATTGCGGGACATGGCGGAACTCGACCGCTATAGCTACTGTGTCGCCGGTGTGGTGGCGGAAATGCTGGCGGAACTGTTCTGCGAACATTCTCCGGCAACGGCGGCCGCGCGTGGGAATCTGATGGCGCTGGCGCCCGTATACGGTCAGGGCCTGCAACTGACCAACATCCTGAAAGATATCTGGTCCGATCTGGACAAAGGCATTTGCTGGCTGCCGCGGGAGCCGTTTCTAAACAAGGGCTTCAAGCTGGCTGAATTGCGCCCCGCGGATAACGGCCCTGACTTCGATGCGGGTTTCGACGAACTGGTCGCGGCGGCTCGTCAGCACTTGCGGCAGGGACTGAATTTCATCCTGCTCATTCCGCGGCGGGAGCGCGGCATCCGCCGGCACCTGCTACTTACGCTTGGCATGGCTGCCATGACCTTGCGCCGGATTCAACTTGCGAAAGATTTTCGCGCCGGCAGGGATTTTTTCCAGCCAAAACGCGCCGCGCCCGCCTTCGCCGCGGCCATCGATCTGCTGGCGCAATCGAACCTGCTGCTGCGCGGCCTGTTCCGAGTGCTATTGAGAAATGAATAGCGTCCGTGATGCACCGGGCAAGTCCCGGTTCAACCACGCGAACAGCAATGACAACGCAGGATTGCAAGGGGCGCAGATGCTGGTAGCGGCGATGATTCCGCGCACTTGCGCGCGTGATATCCGCACTTCTTCCTCACGGCGGAAGTGCGGATTGGCGTGGATTCGGCGCAAGCTGAGCACGGCCATCCCGGTGGCCCAAAGACAATAGCGGCGAATGCCCGTTTCAGTTGCAGGCAAGAGCTTGACGTAGCGCAGGGCATCGCCCAGATGGCCGCGGGCGAAACCGAGAACTTGCGCCAGCGCTAGCGCGAAACCTTCACTGTCGCGGTGCTCCGGCAGCCGTTGCAGATCGATTCCCTCGGTCTCGAACACGTCCCGCGGCAGCCAGCAAGCGCCGCGGCGGCGGTCTTCCCAGATATCCTTGAGAATATTGGTCATCTGCAAGCCCTGACCGTAGGAAACCGCGAGCGGCATCAACTTCTCGCGCTGCGCGTCGATGCAGGGACTGTAGTCGCAGAACAATTCCGTCAGCATTTCGCCGAAAACACCGGCAACGAAATAACAATACCGCTGCAACTGCGTTACGTCAGCGAGTCCCGCCAGACCGCGCCGCGCCTGAAACTCCATCATGCCCGAGGTCATGATTCCCGCGCAGCGGGCCAGCGCCCCGCGCTGGGCTTCCGGCAATGCGCGATTGATGCGCATTACCAAAGGAGCCCGAGCGACGAGTTGCCGATCCTGCTCCCTGCTCCGTTCCGAAAGCGCCGCGTGCAGTTCGCGCGCGAACGCTTCAGGCTCTTCGCTGCCCGCCGCCAGCGCCGACAGACGTTCGAAAAAGGCTCTCTTCCGCGCCAGGGGCAAGCCGGGATCGTCTTCGATCGTATCCGCGATCCGGCATAGCAGATAGGCATTGCCCGCCGCGCGGCGCAGTGATTTCGGCAATTGCGGAATGGTAAAGGCGAACGATCGCGAAACCCGCGCCAGGAGTTTCTCCTGGATGGCGAAATCTGCTTTAGCCGGCATGCTGCATTCCACGGCATTTCATGGTGGGGGAGATCATCTGTAAAGGAGATTCAGCCTTGCGCGGTCCAGATCGATGCGGCTACAACCGCGACTCAATGCGCGCTACCAGCCCTTCCAGGTCGAGGCGGCCGTCGCGATTGGTCTGTACGGCGATAGTCGCGCCGCTACCGTTGTAGTGCGTTACCTGGGTGCGATAACCCGGCCACAGACCGCCGTGGCCGAAACTGTCGCCGTCCTCGTCAACGAAAAGCCCGAATCCATAATGCCAGCCTGGCGCCGACGGATCGCGCCAGCCGGATGCGAGCATTAGCGCAAGGCTTTCTGCTGGTACGACATGACCCTCGGCCAGCGCCCCGTAAAACCTTACCAGCATGACCGGATTGGTGATGAGGCCGCCGCCGGTCCACTCGGAGGACGGATCGATCTTCATGCTGCCGTCATCGCGCAGATTGCGCGCGCCGGCCATATAGCCCGGAGCTATGTCCGGCAGTATCGACCGGTCCTGGGGTCTGATTTCGTCGAGACCGAGCGGCGTCAGAATTCTTTCGTCGAGCAGATCGAAATATTCGCGCCCGCTTGCCGCCTCGATCACGCGCCCGAGCACCAGATAACCGGCGTCGGTGTAGGCATAGCCGTCTCCCGCCGGAAACAGCGGCTCGCGATCGACCATGCCGATCAACTCCTCGACTTCGAACCGGATTCCTCCACGGCTGATTGCGCGCCAAATCGAAAGCATGCCGTAACGCATCGTGGCCGGATAGTCGCCCATGCCGGAAGAATGCGAGAGCAGATGCCGTATGCGCATCGTTTCCGCATTGGGCAGTTCGTCGAACCATGCGACGCCACCCAGCCATTTCGACGCCGGATCTTCGAGCGCGAGCACGCCGTCCTCAACCAGCAACATCGTCAGCGCCGCGACAAAAGTCTTGCCGGTGCTGCCGCCCGGCATGCCCACGGAGTCGTCGAGAGCCATGGGATTTTCCACATCCGCCAGCCCCACTGAAGCGCTGACTATCGAGCCATCCATAAACCGCACGGCGCCTCGCAACCCGGGCAAGTCCATTTCCGCCCGCGCCTCTTCGAGCAAGGCGGATAATTCCGCCTGATCCATCCCGAGCGCAGGTTGCCAACAGATCAGCAGCGCGACAAGAATCCACTTTTTCATAAATTAGTTACCGGCTTTGGATGATCCGGTCTGAGCATAGCAAATCGCGCAAACCAAAGGCGGATGCGGGGGTAAGAGGGATGTCGATCAGCCCAACTCCAGTCCGACCGCAGTACGACCGCGTGGCACACGCATCTACTGGCCTGTCGCAATGGCGCCAAAATAACTGACGCGCTGATTGAGTATAGAGTATTCTTCTACCGCAAATTTACGGAGTTGAAGCACATGTTGAAGCACATTCGCATCAAGGGCTACAAATCCCTGCATGATGTCGAAGTTTCCCTGCCCGAACTGGGCGTATTGTTCGGTCCGAACGGAGCAGGAAAAAGCAATTTCCTGGACGCCCTCCAACTGCTGTCGAAGCTTGGAACCAGTCGGACGCTCAAAGAAGCCTTTGAACCACCATACCGTGGCAAGCCTATAGAATCTTTCACCGTTGGAGAACGAGGCATCCGGGGTCTTATCGAGCAGGAGCATCTGGTTTTTTCCATAGAAGCGGACTTGTATCTTTCCGACGCCGTCGTGGAGTCAGTCAACAAGCAGATTCGGGAAATTCGCAGACCAAGCGGCGTATCCTCGGCCGGGAAGCGAGAAGGAAGTCTGATTGAGGTTCGTGAGCGAAATCTTAGATATCGAGTCGAAGTGGAAATGTTGCCGAAATCCGGAGTACTAAGAGTAACTGACGAGTATCTTGCAGCCCTCAATAGCAAAGGAGAGCCAACTCGAAATCGTAAGCCCTTTATCGAACGACAGATAGAGAAAATTCATCTCCGCCTGGAAGGACAGGCCCATCCTACTTACCATGACCGATATCTCGACCATACGATTCTGTCGAAGCCTCACTATGCACCCCACTACCCACATCTGGTGGCGACACACCGGGAACTGGAGAGTTGGCTGTTCTTCTACTTTGAGCCTCGAGAGAGAATGCGAGCAGTCAATCCTATCAAGGAGGTTCGGCATATCGGTCTGATGGGTGAAGATCTCGCCGCGTTCCTTCGAACACTACAAGCACTAGAGCCGCTTCAATTCAAGGCACTGGAAAAAGCTCTACATACTCTGCTTCCCAACATCGACGCAATAGAAGTTGACGTGAACGACATTGGAGAGGTCGAGTTGCGGTTGATTGAAAACGGGGTCGCTATCCCCGCAAGAGTTATCTCCGAAGGTACTCTCAGGATACTCGGACTTCTTGCCCTGGCAGGTGCAAAGGAAGGCCCCTCTCTTGTGGGATTCGAAGAGCCGGAAAATGGAATTCACCCACGTCGCATTCAGTTAATCGCCGAATTGTTAAAAACTCGCGCGAAGTCGGAACATACACAATATATCGTCACTACACATTCTCCGCTTCTAACAGATCTTCTTCTTGATGAGTCGCTGCTTGTAGTTCGAAGTAAGAAGCGAGCAACCAGAATTGATCCCTTCGGTTGTTTTTCTACACTAGGGGCCTTGGGCCGCGCAAAAGACATTGAGCGCGTTCTGGATGACAGCGAGGAAATCCTTCCAGTGTCCACTCGTATCCTTCGCGGTGATTTTGATGCGTAATGTGGCATTGTTCGTCGAAGACTTTGCCCATCAGCAGGTAATTGACGCTATATTAGAAAGACTTGCTGCCGAATATAGCTTGGAATTGGATCTTCAGTGGCGGAGCGCTGTGCGAGGATTTGGGCGGGTGGTAGATGAGTTTAAGCGCTATGTTCATGATCTGGAAACACAAGTTGAAACCACTCCCGACCTGATAATCGTTGCAACTGATGCAAACTGTAAAGGGCTGCAACAAAGGTCGAGAGAACTTCGACAAGAGAATTCACGCGCTCCGATCATTCAAGCAATCCCTGACCCACATATTGAAAGATGGTTGTTACTTGATGGGGCGGCTTTCAAGGCTGTCTTTGACAAAGGCTGCGATGCACCCGATTTGAAATGTGATCGGAACCGCTATAAGCAGTTATTAACTTCGGCAATTCGGGAGGCAGGTATTAACCCAAGCTTGGGCGGAATAGAATTTGCCGACGATATTGTGAAAAACATGAATTTCAATAGAGCGGCTCAATCGGATGATTCATTCAGAAAATTTATTAAAAATATTCGTGTGATTTTTAGAAATTGGAATTAGTTCAAATTGGACATGGGATTGCTAAAGGAACCGTGAGCATCGGCGCAAGTTTCGGCACGCAACTACTCGATTGCTTCCATGGCAGCTACTGTGCGGACCTAAAAAATAACCCCGCCGGGGCCTTGCGGCAAGTCCGGCGGGGAGTAATTGCCACGAAATCTAAGGGGCAGCAGGGGTCGCGTCAAGAAAATAACGCACAAAATCTGATGACATCCCCGCTTGGTCTCGCATGTCCTGATCCCGCTCCCACGCTGGATTTTGATGGTCGGGTGAATTATTCTGCCTGTCCCGTGACGGCCATCGCTATCTCCCACGAGCGGGATGGCAGTTTCGCGGCGGAACCAGGAACCAGGCAGTCGGACCCAGGACGTCGGCGGCGGCGAACATGCGCCGGGCGAGCTTGAGTCATGACCGCCGAAAAACGAACGTTTTCGATTGGAAGATCATGACTACGTCCCTTGCAGCCCGGCAATCCTCTTCTCCGATCATCAGCGACAAGCTCGTTTACGTCTTCGGCAAACAAACCGACGGCAACGCCGGCATGCGCGAAACGCTGGGCGGCAAGGGGGCCAATCTTGCCGAAATGGCGGCTATCGGCCTGCCGGTTCCGCCAGGATTTACCATCAGCACCGAAGTCTGCTCCTGGTACTACGATAACGAACGGGAATATCCGGCTTCGCTCGCCGGCGAAATCGAGGTGGCCATTGCCGGCATCGAAGAACAGATGGGCAAGAAATTCGGCGCTCGCAGAAATCCGTTGCTGGTGTCGGTTCGCTCCGGCGCGCGCGATTCCATGCCGGGCATGATGGACACCATCCTCAACCTCGGCCTCAACGACAAGACCGTGGAAGGCTTGGCCGAAGTGTCCGGCAATCCGGCCTTCGCCTGGGATTGTTATCGGCGCTTTATCCAGATGTATGGCGATGTCGTCATGGGCGTGCGGGCGCGCGGCGAAGAAGAAGAGGATCCTTTTCACAAGATTCTGCATGCGGTGAAGGAAAAGGCTGGAGTCGTGTCCGACGCCAAGCTCGACGTCTCGCATTTGCGCGGCCTGGTGCGGCGTTACAAGTCGTTGATCCGGCGCCGCGCCGGCGGCGATTTTCCGCAAGACGTCAACGAACAATTGTGGGGCGCCATCGGCGCCGTATTCGGTTCCTGGAACAACGAGCGGGCAGTATTGTATCGCCAGCAATATCGAATTCCCGCCGAATGGGGCACCGCGGTGAACGTGCAGGCCATGGTATTCGGCAATGCCGGCGATGACTGCGCCACCGGCGTCGCCTTCACCCGCGACCCCGCCAACGGCGAGAACAAATTCTACGGCGAATACCTGATCAACGCCCAGGGCGAAGACGTGGTGGCAGGCTTGCGCACACCGAATGCCATTAGCCTTATGGCGAAGGAGATGCCGGCAAGCTATCGCGAACTAGAGCAGGTCAGGCAGACACTTGAACAGCATTTCAAGGATATGCAGGATCTGGAATTCACCATCGAGAGCGGCCGCCTGTTCATTCTGCAGACGCGCAACGGCAAGCGCACCGGCCAGGCCGCGGTGCGCATCGCATTCGAAATGCAGCGCGAAGGATTGATGTCGCGGGAAACCGCCTTGCTGAAAATACCGGCGGAGTCGGTGGATTCGCTGCTGGTGCCGGTATTCAACCCAAAAGCGCTTAAAGCCGCGGCGGTTATCGGTCAGGGACTGCCGGCCGGTCCCGGCGCGGCCACCGGCAGAATCGTATTCACCACGGTGCGGGCGGAACTTGAAACTCGCCGCGGCAACAAGGTCATTCTCTGCCGCGTGGAAACCTCGCCGGAAGATCTCAAGGGCATGCTCCTGTCCCAGGGAATCCTCACCTGCCGCGGCGGCGTCTCGTCGCACGCGGCGCTGGTAGCCCGTCAATTAGGCAAGGTGTGCGTCTGCGGCGCCAGCGAAATCCGCATCGACTACGACAGGAAAACCCTCACCGCCGGAAGACATGTAGTGCGCGAAGGCGAGTATATCTCCATCGACGGCACCACCGGCATCATTTACCAAGGCATGGTCGAAAACGCGGACTCGGAAGTGAAACGAGTGCTCGACGGCAGCCTGAAGGCTGACAAGAGTTACACCTACGAGCAATTCCGCGCCGTCATGCAATGGGCCGACGAGGTTCGCGGCCTGAAAATCCGCACCAACGCGGATACTCCGGCCATGGCGGAAGAGGCGGTGCGATTCGGCGCTGAAGGCATCGGCCTGTGCCGCACCGAACATATGTTCTTTGAAGGCGACCGCATCAATTTCATGCGTCAGATGATCCTCGCCGCGGACGAGGTGCAACGCAAGGAAGCATTGAAGAAACTGCTGGTTTTCCAGCGCCGCGACTTCATCGGCCTGTTCCGGGCCATGCGCGGCCGGCCGGTGACGATACGCCTGCTCGATCCGCCCTTGCACGAGTTTCTGCCTCACGATGACGTGGTGCGCCGGCAACTCGCGCAAAAGCTCGGAGTATCCCTCGACTACGTCATCGACCGCGTCAAGGCGCTGCACGAAGAGAATCCCATGCTCGGCTGCCGCGGCTGCCGGCTGGGCATTCTGCATCCGGATATCACCGAAATGCAGACCCGGGCGATCTTTGAAGCCGCCGCCTATGTGGTCAAGCACGGTATCACGGTCGTGCCCGAAATCATGATTCCCCTGGTTGGATACCGCGCCGAACTGGCCGACCAGTTACGCACCGTGCATCGGGTAGCGAGACAAGTGATCGATCGCCAGAAAGTGGAAATTAACTACCTGGTGGGCTCCATGATCGAAATCCCGCGCGCCGCGGTCACCGCCGACGAAATCGCCGCGGAAGCGGATTTCTTCAGTTTCGGCACCAATGACCTGACGCAGACGACTCTTGGCCTGAGCCGGGACGACATGGGCCTGTTCTACGACGAATACAAGAAAAAGGAAATCTTTAACCAGAATCCTTTTGCCAGTCTTGACCAGAGCGGCGTAGGCCAATTGATCGAAATGGCGGTCGAGCGCGGCCGGCGCACCAACCCCGAACTCAAGCTCGGGATTTGCGGCGAACATGCCGGCGACCCGGCTTCGATCGAATTCTTCCAGCGCCAAGGCCTCGACTATGTTAGTTGCTCGCCGCCGCGAGTGCCGGTAGCCCGGCTGGCCGCGGCCCAGGCGCGCCTGCGCGGGTGAGATCCAGCCAGCGAAGCAATGCCTGTTGAGGACCGAACGTCTCGGCGCGGGCGAGGGCAAGCGTTTTAAAAGCGCGGCTTCGCGCGCGAGCCGAACGACACCGAACTATGCCGGCTTGCCGGACACTTGAATTCGGGGCGTATCGAAGCCGTCAAACTCGCGCCATGGATGGCTTGCGACACGGCCGCCACCGCCGTTTCTTTCCCTCAGGCTAATCTGCTAGTCTCTAGCCGTCGCCAACGTTCCCGGGAAGAAACGTCATGAGTATCGGTGTGCTGGCCCTGATGTCATTGTTGCCGATCCTGTCGGTGGCCATATTCCTGGTAGTGCTGCGCTGGCCCGCCAGCCGCGCCATGCCGATCGCGTATGTCGTCGCCTTCGTGCTGGCCTGGTTCGTCTGGCAAGTGCCGCTGACCAAGATTCTGGCGGCGAGCGTCAACGGGCTGATCGTTGCCGCCACCCTGATCTTCATCATCTTCGGCGCCATATTGCTGCTTAATACTCTGCGCCAGAGCGGCGCCATGTACGCTATCCGCGAGGGCTTCTCCGACATCAGTCCGGATCGCCGGGTGCAAGTCATCATCATCGCCTGGCTGTTCGGTTCCTTCATCGAAGGCTCGGCCGGATTCGGCACGCCGGCGGCGGTGGCCGTGCCGCTCATGGTCGGGCTCGGTTTTCCCGCCATGGCCGCGGTGGTTGCCGGCATGATTATCCAGAGCACGCCGGTATCCTTCGGCGCCATGGGCACGCCGATCCTGGTCGGGATAAACACCGGACTGTCGGCGGATCCGGACATGGCCGCTTACGCCTTGCAGCGCGGCTTTGCCGAATGGGATCAGTTCCTCGCCTTCATCGCGACCAGGGTCGCCATCGTTCACGCCCTGGCGGGAACCTTCGTGCCCTTGCTGGTGACCGCGATCATGACTCGTTTCTTCGGCCCCGAACGCAGCTTCGCGGCTGGCTTCAAGATCTGGAAATTCGCCCTGTTCGCCGCCCTGGCGATGACGATTCCCTATGTCGTCGTGGCTACGGTATTCGGCCCGGAGTTCCCGTCCATGTTCGGCGGCCTGATTGGTCTGGCCATCGTCGTGTCGGCCGCGCGCAAGGGTTTCCTGGTGCCGAAGCAGGAAGATACCTGGGATTTCGACCATCGGGAGAACTGGGACGAGGAATGGACCGGCGCCTTGCAGGACCGCGGCCATGTCCCCGACCCCGATCATCGCATGAGCTTGCTGAAAGCCTGGTCGCCTTACTTGTTCGTGGCTGGCCTGCTGGTGCTGACGCGGCTGCCGCAAGTTGGCCTTGAGCCGTTCCTGCGCGCCGCCAATCCCTTCGTCACCTGGTCCTGGCCGCGGATCTTCGGCAGCGATATCAATGCCTCGTTTCAGCCGCTGTGGTCGCCGGGTACAATTTTCATCATTGTCTCGCTGTTTACGATCCTGCTGCACGGCATGCGCATGCCCGAGTACAAGGCGGCGCTGGGCAGTTCCCTGCGCACCCTGCTGCCAGCCTCGGCGGCGCTGGTCTTTACCGTACCCATGGTGCAAGTGTTCATCAACTCCAGCGGCGGCGCGGCGGGTTATGAGCAGATGCCAATCGCCCTGGCGGAAGGCGTGGCCAATATCGCGGGCTCGGCATGGCCTTTCTTTGCCACTTTCATCGGCGGTCTCGGAGCGTTTGTCGCGGGCAGCAATACCGTCAGCAACATGATGTTCTCGCTGTTCCAGTTCGGCGTCGGCGAGCGCATCCTGGTCGATCCGACCTGGATCGTCGCCTTGCAGGCGGTCGGCGGCGCGTCCGGCAATATAATCTGCGTACACAACGTGGTGGCGGCGTCGGCGGTGGTGGGGCTCGTCGGCAAGGAGGGCGCGGTAATTCGCAAGACCTTACTGCCCTTCCTGTATTACGCGCTGATAACCGGCTCGATCGGCTATGGCATCGTCACCGGCGGTATTTTCAACGCGGGCTTTATGGTTGTCGCGATGATCGTGGCGCTGATGATTGCCTTGATCGTGCATTTCAACCGCCAGACGGCCTGAGGCGGCAGCGGGCGCCGGCAGGCCCTTGCGCAATGACATGACGTCAGGACTTTCCCGCAACCGCTCGTTGACGATCGCAACCGCGGGTCATGTCGATCATGGCAAGACCCTGCTGGTGCGCAA
Source organism: uncultured Pseudohongiella sp. (assembly GCA_951812715.1). Classification (GTDB taxonomy): domain Bacteria; phylum Pseudomonadota; class Gammaproteobacteria; order Pseudomonadales; family Pseudohongiellaceae; genus UBA9145. The sequence continues at coordinate 1,260,281 of OX638323.1, forward strand.
TCTGACCGGGGTCGATACCGATACGCTGGCGGAGGAGAAAAGCCGGGGTCTGTCGATCAATCTCGGCTTCGCTTACCGGCAATATGAAGCGGACGGCGGTGACTGCCTGCTCGGCTTTGTCGACGTTCCGGGCCATATCGATTTCATCGGCAATATGCTCGCCGGCGTAGGCGCCGTGGACGCCGCCATGCTGGTGGTGGCCGCGGACGACGGCGTCATGCCCCAGACCGAAGAACATGCGGCGATTCTCGACCTGCTCAACATCGGTTCCGGCTGCGTCGCCCTGACCAAAATCGACCGCGCGAGCAAAACCCGGCTGAACAAGGTCAAGAAAGATGTGCGCCAACTGCTTTCCGGCGGCGGCCTCGCCGAGGCGCCGGTTTTTCCGGTTTCGAACATCGATGGCGACGGCATCGACCGCCTCGGCAATTTCCTGCACAAGCTGCTATTGGCGAAATACCGGCGCGCGGAAGAATCCGACCAGCGCCTGTTCCGGTTCCTGATAGATCGCGGTTTCAGCGTGCGCGGCATCGGCACGGTGGTAACCGGAAGTTGCCGAACGGGCAGCGCTGAACCGGGCCGCTCGCTGTTGCATACCGGCAGCGGCGCCGAAACCCGGATCCGCGGCATCCGGGTTCATCGGGAAGAGCGGCAAGCAATACGGCAGGGCGAGCGCGCGGCGCTCAATATTACTCTGGATCATGGCCTTGCCGGTCGCGGCGATTGGCTGCTCGACGACCGCTTGCAGCATTCGGTTACCCGCTTCGACGCCAACTTGCGCCTGCTGCGGGGAGTAGCGATAGCGGGACCCAATACGCGCTATCACCTGCATATCGGCGCCAGTCATCGCTTGGCGACCTTGCGGCGCCTCGGCGAGAGCCCGTATTTTCAGATCAAGACCCGGGAGCCGGTTCATGTGCTATATGGAGACCGCTTCATCTTGCGCGACCCGGCCGCCAGCCAAACTCTCGGCGGCGGCTGGGCAGTCGATATTTTCGTTCCCGCCCGCGGCCGCGACACCGCCGCACGGCTGCGATTGCTTGCCGCCATGGACCAGCCGCCCGAGGCGGCATGCCAAGCCTTGGCCGAACTGCTGCCCGGCGGGCTTGACCTTGACCAGTTCAGTCTGTGCCGCAATCTCGACGCCGAAGCAGTCAAGGATCTTGCCGGGAAATTGCAGCATCCTCCCGCGGATTGCATCGCTTTGACCCTCGCGGGAAGCGAATATCCCCGGCTCTTGGATCAGACCCATTACCGGCGGCATCGGGAAGCCGTGCTTGCCGTCGTTGCCGGCCATCATCGCGCCCATCCCGACCGCCAGGGCATTGGCGAATCGCAATTGGCGCGTACAACTGACCTGCGCCTGACCCGACCCCTGCTGCCGGGGCTGATCGGTAAGCTGCTTGCTGACGGCGCGCTGCAGCGCAGCGGCTCGCTGTTGCATATGCCCGGCCATAGCACTCGCCTTGGCGAACAGGTCGAGCGATTACTGCAAAAGTTGCGGCCTATCCTGCAAAACGCGGACAAGGTACCGCCGCGCACCCGGGAATTGGCGGCAATGTCCGGCCTGCCCCTGGCGACGCTGGAGAAACTTCTGCGGCAGGCGGAAATTTCCGACCGGCTCGTGAAGGTGGCCGACAACCGGCATTACTTGCCTGCAACGATTCGCGAACTGGCCGCGCTCGCGGAGACGCTTGCAGGCGGCCCCGGCGGAAACGAAGGCTTCACGGTCGTCGGCTTTCGCGATGCGAGCGGCATTGGCCGCAACTTGTGTATCGAGATTCTCGAATATTTCGATGGCATCGGCTTCACGCGCCGGGACGGCAATGTTCGGTTCGTGCGGGTAAGCCGAGAGAAGCTGTTCGGCCCGGATTCCCGCGGTCGCGGCGCCGATGTTTGAACGGCTACACGGCATGGCGATCGTTCTTTACGGAATGCAGTCAAGGCTACTGGAAGCTCTGATCTATCAGCGCTTGCGCGCGGCGCAGCGATGCGCCGCCGGAGGCCTTGTGGGAACCAGACCGCGGGCTATGGTGGAACGGAAGCGCCCGCTGGCTCGCGCGCATGGCTCAGCGGGATGAATTCGATTGCGCAAGCCATTGAACTCGTGAGCAAAACGAAACCGCGCTCGTTTTGTGGCAATCGACAATTCCAAGGATGGAATTGTTCAGAGAATACTGTAATCTAGCGGCCCTTCGGGAGAGCGAAAACTTCGGATCGACAATAACATGGGCCAGGAAATCAGCAACTTCGAATTCAGCGGCGAGGAATTCGAGCACTTCGGCAAACGGCTGCGGGCGAATCTCGAAGCGCTTGAGTTGCTGTTGCAAAGGCCCGATTTCGGTGAAGGCGAACTATCTTTCGGCGCCGAACTTGAACTCTATATAGTCGATCCCGTAGGCCAGCCGCTGCACGTCAACCAGGAGATCATCGCCGAACTCGACGATCCGCAGCTAACCCTGGAACTGAATCGCTACAATCTGGAATACAACTTCAGTCCCTGCCTGATCTCCGATTATTGCTTCCGCAAGACCCAACAGGAGGCGCTGGCCGCCATCGACAAGATCAATGCCAGCGCCGCGCAATGGGACGGCTCGGTTGTGCCCGTCGGCATTCTGCCTACCTTGCAGCAATCCGATATCGGCTACCAGGCAATGACCAAATTGCCGCGTTTCGAAGCGCTTACCCGGGAACTTACCCATATCCGGGGCGGACCTTTCACGATCGCCATCACCGGCGCCGACACCTTGCAACTCGCCGTGGACGACGTAACCCTGGAAGGCGCCAATACCTCGTTCCAGATCCATTTGCGCGTGCCGCCAAAGGAATACGCCGAGTTCTACAACGCCGCCCAGTTGATTACACCGCTGGTAGTGGCCCTGGCGGCCAATTCGCCGACCCTGTTCGGCCACCGGCTATGGCAGGAAACGCGCATTCCACTATTCAAGCAGTCGATCGATTGCCGGCCCAAGGATGGCATGCACCCGATCCCGGCCCGGGTAAACTTCGGCAATAACTGGATTCGCACCAGCGCTTTCGAACTGTTCGCCGAGGCCGCCATGCTCTACCGGCCGATTCTCGCGACCTGCGACGAGGAAGACGCCGTCGCCGTGGTCAAGGCGGGCGGAATTCCTTCCCTGAGCGAACTGCGCTTGCAACAGGGTTCAGTCTGGCTGTGGAATCGGCCCGTCTACGACCCCGCCGAAGGCGGTCATCTGCGCATCGAGTTCCGCGCCCTGCCAGCCGGGCCAAGCCTGGTCGACATGCTGGCCAATGCGGTACTTGCCATCGGCCTGACCAAGGTCATGCAGGAGCACATCGTTGAACTGCTGCCGGCAATTCCATTCAACTATTGCACCGCGAATTTCTACCGCGCCGCCCAACGCGGCCTCGAAGCCGAGTTGTTCTGGCCATCCGTAACGCAAATCCAGCCGGAGTATTTCCCGGTGCCGACGCTGCTGGAGAAACTGCTGCCGCGGGTGCCGGAAAAACTTGCCGCCATGGGTTTCCGCGAAGATGATTTCATGCCCTTGCTGGATATCATCGAAGAACGCCTGTCCGCGCGCAAGACCGGCGCGCGCTGGCAATTGGAAAAAGTCGCCGAGTTGCGCCGGGATATGCACAAGCGGGAAGCGCTGATCGAGATGCTGACCCAATATCGGGCCAACAGCGCCGCGAACATTCCGGTGGCCAGATGGAAGTAGCGCGGGTGGAAGCGGCAGGAAATAATCGCGGACTGTTCCATCACTGGCATGATCCGGACCCCCACTCGCTCGGCGCCAGCGCACTGGAATTCCTGCACTGTCTGCACGGTCCCACCTGCATCCATCTGACCGGCAACGACAGTAGCCGCTGCCGGGCGATGGCGACGCTCATGCACGGCAACGAACCCGGCGGTCTGTATGCGCTGTTCGAACTGCTGCGGCTCGGCCTGCGGCCCGCGGTCAACATGCTTTGTTTCATCCCCTCGGTCGACGCGGCCAAGCAGGCGCCGGGTTTCGTCTACCGGATGTTGCCCCATTGCAAGGATCTGAACCGCTGCTTCGTCCCGCCTTACGGTGCAACGGAAGTCGATCATCTCGCCCGGGAGATGATGGAATTGATTGCAAGCGCGCGGCCGGAATGCGTGGTGGACGTTCACAATACTTCCGGCTCCAGCCCCTCGTTCGGCATCAGCACGATTATGGAGCCGCGCAATGCCGCGCTGGTCTCGCTGTTCACCCATCGCATGATCGTCACCGACCTGCGGCTAGGGTCGCTGATGGAACGCACGCACGCGGACATGCCTATCGTAACCGTCGAATGCGGGGGCGCCGAGGACCGAGAATCGGCCCTCCTCGCCGGTGAAGGACTGACCCGCTATTTCACCTTCGAAAACGTGCTCGACGCGAGTCCGGCCGATATGTCGCTGGAATATTTTCACCATCCCATGCGGCTGGAACTTGCCGAAGGCGGCGAGATCGCCTATGGCGAACACAATTTGCTGCAAGATGGCGTTACCTTGCTGCCATCCGTGGAGAATCACAATTTCGGACATGTCGGAACCGATACGCTACTGGGTTTCGTTGCCGGTTCCCTCGAAGACAATTTGCGCGTGCGCAACGGCAACGGCGCGGCGGCGGTGGGAGACTATTTCCGCCTGGCTGAAGGCCGTCTCTATCCCAGGCGGAAGCTGAAATTGTTCATGGTGACCACGAACCCCGAGATCGCCCGCAAGGACTGCATGTTTTATATTACAGAGCTGTCATAAAAAAAATCGCCTCCTCTCTGGCCCGCTTGCATTATCAATGATCTAATACCGCCGGGCCGATCTTGCCGAGCCACAAACCTCCCGATAAAAGTTCCTAAAGGAAGCATTTCGAACAGGAAGGGGCATGTCTGAAATCATCGCTCAGTACGGCTCGATTTTTCTCGCCATGGCCGTCATTTTCGGCTTTTTCATGGCCTGGGGAGTTGGCGCCAACGATGTTGCCAACGCCATGGGCACGTCGGTCGGCGCTCGAGCCATCACCATCAAGCAGGCCATCGCCATTGCAATGGTTTTCGAGTTCGCCGGCGCTTATCTGGCTGGAGGCGAAGTCACCGAAACCGTGCGTAGCGGCATAATCAGCCTGGAGAACGCCGGCCTCGATGAAAATCCCCAGTTGCTGGTTTACGGAATGCTGTCCTCGCTGCTGGCCGCGGGCGTCTGGCTGCTGGTGGCTTCCCAGCGCGGCTGGCCGGTATCGACGACGCACTCGATCGTAGGCGCCATCATCGGCTTCGCGGTTGTCGGAATTTCCTTCGATTCGGTGATGTGGGGCCAGGTCGGCTCCATCGCCTCAAGCTGGGTGGTGTCGCCGGTATTCTCTGGGGTAATTGCCCTGATCCTGTTTCTCAGCGTACAGAAGCTTGTGCTCGACACTGATGATCCACTGGCCAACGCCAAGCGTTATGTGCCCTGGTACATCTTCCTGGTTGGCTTCGTTATTTCGATGATGACCATGATCAAGGGTCTCAGCAAGACCGGCCTTGAATTCAACTTCGGCCAGACCTTGCTCATCGCCATCGGTTTAGGCTTCGTTACCATGGGCCTGGGCATATTGCTGCTGCGCCGCGTGGCGCTGCAAGCGCATGAGGAAGGCCACGAACTCGACAACCTGGAAAAAGTTTTCGGCGTATTGATGGTGTTCACCGCCTGTTCCATGGCCTTTGCCCACGGTTCGAACGATGTCGCCAACGCCATCGGCCCGCTGGCGGCGGTAGTCGGCGTAGTGGAAACCGGCGGCGTATTTGCCCAGAAATCCACGGTGCCCAACTGGATTCTGCTGCTCGGCGGAATCGGCATCGTCATCGGCCTGGCAACCTGGGGCTACCGCGTGATCATGACCATCGGCCGCAATATCACCCACCTGACCCCAAGCCGCGGCTTCGCCGCCGAGCTGGCGGCGGCAACCACCGTGGTAATTGCCTCCGGCACCGGCATGCCGGTATCGACGACTCATACGCTGGTAGGCGCGGTGCTCGGCGTGGGCCTCGCCAAAGGAATCAGCGCGCTAAACCTCAGAGTGTGCGGCCGAATCTTCCTGTCCTGGATCATCACCCTCCCCGTCGGCGCCGTGCTGTCCATAATTTTCTTTTTTATCTTCAGGGCTATATTTGGGTGAGGTCCGGTCGGCGCAGCCGATCAAGAGCGAAGCTCTTGAAGGTCCGAACGACTCGCCAAGGATGGCGAGGCTGGGGATTAGCGAAGCCGCAATACTCGTACATAGGACACCCATTCCTGTGGCGGTCTGGATTAAAACAGAGTCGAATTGAATAAATTCATATCGCGCCAATGTTTACAGATCAGTGAGCCTGTATCGCAGGCACGGGCCATGCTGCCCGTTCGGACATGAAATTGAGCCCGCAGTGACTCAAGCGGCCTTCCTTGCCTTGCTCCTTTCCCGCGCCGCCAGCTTGTCCAGGCCGTTAAACATCGTGATCGCTTCCCGCTGGATATCCAGGGCCAACAATCGCCATTGCGCTTCAGTCAAACTCAGCTTGGACAGCATTGCCGACGCGTTTTCCAGAATCCTGCCCTTCTTGTCCGTGCGCGCGATCCGACCCGTCCAATCCACCAATTCAAGATAATTCTTCAGATCAAAAGGCAATATGGCTTTGGACGACTTTTCCCCGCTTCCGGCCCGGAATGGCATCAGCTTCGGAACCGAGAAACTCTGGTTGTCTTCACGTGTTCCCTTTCTGATTCGCCGGATACGCGCCTGAATGGACGTAAAATCCGATCCCTCAAGTGTTTCACTGAGTCCGGCCCTGACTGGATTCAGATCGACATAGGTCATGCAAGACAGCAATGCCGCATCATCCAGCAGCGCCTGGGACTTGAAACGACCCTCCCAAAACCTGCCCTTGCAACCGTCTTCCTGATTGGCTTTCCGCGCCATGTACTCATTCAGGCAGCGCATGAACCAACTGATGCTGGTCAAGCGTTCGCGCCAAGCGTCGGTAATCAGATCCAGTTGCCGGTAATCCGCCTTGGATTGCAGTTCCCCTTGCAAATATCGATGCACCAGGGGATCGCCCTTGTATAGACGCAGCCAGCGACGGATTACCTCATCCCGATCCAAATCTCGGCCACGAACCTGATCCACATGCAGCACCACATGGTAATGATTGCTCATCACCGCGTAAGCGGCGATATCGATAGCGAAGACTTCCTCCAGCAGCTTCAACCGCCGCAGCAGCCAAGGTTTGCGGTGATCGAAGTTGTTGCCGGAGTAGCGGTCGTCGCCGCAGAGAAAAGCCTGGCGCACGCAGCGAGAGACGCAATGATAGTAAGACGTCTCTTGCAGCGACACGATGCTTGAGCGAGGTTGAGTCATGGCCTGCCCGCGGTTCCTGGTGACTTGTTGCAGGTAAGTGTAGTTCAGATGCGGCAAATGACCAATTTCGGGGGGAATTTTGTAATCAGCCAATCTTGGTAAGCAATGATGTGTATTCGCTCGAACTGGTTGAAGTGCTGAATTTCTATGGTCGTCTTATCATGATCCGGGCCATAGGTGTCCCATGGCCATGATGGGTGCTCCATGGCCAGTGGGAGTCCCATGGTCAGGCTACAGCTATCCGAGCAATGGGTGTCCCATGACCACCCTGGCCAGTGGGTGTCCCATGGCCACCATGGCCAATGGGTGTCCCATCACCATCCCATCACCAGTGCCATGGCCAATGGGTGTCCCATCACCACGGTTACCTTGTCGCGAGGGCAGAGCTTGACCATCTAATTTATTTTGAACCTGCGAGACCAGGCGTTAATCATATTTTCGAGATGGAATGGTTTGTCACGACCTTCATAAGTGACATGGAAAGCTATTATGTATTTCCCTTTTTGGAGAGCCTTGTATTCAGCTCCAGTTGGAAGCTTCATATTCACTAACTCAATACGCTGGCGGACGCCGCTTTCAAGCACATGTGACTCCCGGAATGAAACAATTTCCGAAGGCTCGCTTAATCTTCCATCCGATCCAACGGTTACCGTGGACCAATCCGGAAATATAATTTTAACGTAGATATCTACGATACCTGTCCCCTCCACTTCGGCATAAGCTGAAAACGTATCGCCTTCATTCAAATCTTGATCCCTTACAATTACGACTGCGCTATCTATTGAGGCAAAATCGGATATATCCAAGTCTAGCCACTCGTAAGGTACACCGTAGGCAGGATCCTCAGTACCATTACCGAGATCTGTCGACAACACACAAGATTTAGGTAACTGATACTTATCCGTTACCTCCGAATAGATCGTCGATAGACCCCCTGTGACATTGCACCAGTGATCGAAAAAAGCATCTCTTACACCTCGCAGTGTGGCAAGTTTCTGTTGATCTATCGGCTCTCCATAAGGCCGGACATAAGTGAATGCCATATTGAAATCTTTTGGAGATTCGAGGTAGGTTGGAAAGCGCGGCCCATTGGCTGCAATTACATCCTCCATTGTCACGTCCAGTTTATCGAGACGGAATAGCGCTTTGCCATCGTCATCCAGGCCGACAAATTTCATATTTTCTTTGTCTACGATAAAGAAATCCGGCACATTTTCTGGAGGAATTAGTCCCATCAAGTACAAATCAAGATATGAAAAACCAGAAGCCAATAATCGTGAACTATATCGGGTGAACGTGCCATCACCATTATCTACCCAGTTCCAACCCCCCATTGTAGAAGATTCTTCTTGACCAGATAGATTAATCGGAACTGGGCTGTGCAAGTAGTCGCTCCAGTGTCCGCCCCATTGACTTAGCCAAATAGTTTCTCCACTCACCTCGGCGGGAAGTCCGTTCACTATCCAAGTATGACCAATTTCATGAGTTAGTAAACCTGAAGAATAATAATATGGGGTACTTCCGAAACTGCTTCCCGAAACCGAACCTAAAGGGATAATTTTTGCCAAGTTTGACTGCAAATTGTAAGTTTTGCAGGATCCTACGAACGAGGGGCCGTCTCGTGGTTCAGCATCGAAACCGAGCCCGATGCCTATTCCTTTTGAAGGGCTATTAAAAGATTGGACTGGTGATGACGCCGCGCCATTATCCAATCTGAAGCTGGAATAGTGCGCGCCCAATGTGAAAATATCTCCAAACTCCGCGATAGCAGCACACATAATTGCATTAGTATCTATATACTGATCTAACTGGTGATAAAATCCTTCGTAAATGCGTGACTGCAGATCATTAACCTCCTCCGTAGAAAAATCGATATTCCTTGAAAAAGAATCTCGATAAATAAGTTTAGGGTATATAAAATTAAATCGTACTTCATCTCCTGGGCCAAAAGTATATTCTTCTACTCTACTGATAATTTCGATAACATCGTTGGCATTCACAGATGTCAAATTTAGAGTAACAAAAAGTTGATTTCCGCGAATTATTGGTTCAGATACAAACTCGGAAAAATAAGGAGTATATAATCCTGATGATCCATTGCTAATTCTTGAATTCGACCCTCCCCTGGTACTGTATACACTACCGTTAGGGCGAGCCTCCACACTCAAATTCCAACCACGAGCATCGGGATTGACAATACTAGAAAGATCTCCGGAAAATGTATATATGAATTCCAGATTTCGATTGTCCTTGGTCTTGTATATCGCCACATTGGTGATGTCATATTCTGGATTCAGCTCACTAGATTCTTCAAAATTGAAGGAGCTAATGAGTTGGCCAAGACCATATTCATGTACTGGAAAAACTCCGACAACTCCCGCTTTTGACTCGATTTTCTTATAACTGATATCTATTTGTCCCGATGAATCGAGCTTGACCTGATAATCGTTAATATTATTCGAAGTTGTGTATGCATCAAGATTGCAGCAAGGTTCAGATACTGAAAAGGTCAGAGTAACAGAACTAGAATCTTCATGTACATGTATGTTTCCCGTGATATTACGAGGAGAATATATCCAGAATAATGGTGCGATCGTGTTTTCAAAAAAGCTATTGCTTAAGTATTTTATGCCTCTATCATATCTAAACATTCCGGAATTAATTCGCTGAAATATTACTGTATATATATCCGAGCTAAATGAAATTATCCCACTCGGTGAAACATAAATTTCTCCAAATTTGTCACCAGAAAACGGAAATTTAAAATTCTCTAGCGTATGGCGGTTTGCAATTATTCCATAAGAATCATCGAGAAATGCAGCTTCCATTTCTTCACCAATATCCGGATTCCATTGCAACTCCTTTCTTTCTACCGAATAACCTCCCTCACCATTTGGAACAAAAGAAATTGTTGTGTTTTCAAGATCGAACAGATTGCTATCGGTTCGACCCTCATTCAACTCAACCAGAATGATCTGATCTTTGGTAACGTCGAATGAATTAATAAAGGCACGATCTGCCGCATTGGCCACAGCACCTAAAAACTGCATCATGGCGGCGAGAGCGATCACGACGGTGATTCTGGGAAGCTGGCGCGCTCCGATTATTTTTTTTGATTTTTCCGAGATATTTTCCATTTGTAGTACTTCCAACGTCAGAATATAGATTGTAGAGTAGCAAACGAGCTTAGCAGCCCTATTTTTCGAGTGGGCTCCAGTAACTCGCAATTTCTTGTTACGTCCTGTCCAAACTTGCGCCTACACGACTACAAAATATACATGAATCAGAATTAGTTTTCAAAAACGCGGCTCAAGCTCCGTCCGCGATTCGATATTGCCCGCCAGATTCTCCGGCAACCACCAACTCGGCTTGAGCTCACGATCGGAAAACACGGTCTCCGACTGATCGCGGTAATGCGGAGAATCGGGGCGATCTGATTGGCCGGTGGGCAGATAAAGCCAACTCTGGATCGGCTCCGACAGCACCACGATCTGCGTTGACGTCTGCCCGCTGACGCCGTGGCGCTCTTGATTCTCGTTGGCGTCGGCGTAGCCCATTGTGCGCATGGTGGTGAGTCCCAGATGGTCGCCGCCGCCTCCGCCCACTGGCCAGGTGACGCCATCGCGTCCGGTCCGAAACACGCGGCCCCAGGGTTGCGTGGTATCGCCCAAATCGGAACGGATCCGGTTCAGGCCGTTAAGCCAGGCCTCGCGCACGGTCGCCAGTTGTTCGTCGTCCAGCTCGATGGCCCGCGGCGGCCGCTGTTCGACGATGGAGTAATGGTCATCGACAAGATCGCGAATCGCGGGACCTGCCTCGATCTCATCGAGCGCCGCGCGCCAATAGTAATATTTAAGCGCGGCCGTGCTGTCTTTGGTGATTTGGCCATCCCAGCCGAGTATTTCGGTCAACTCGGCGGAAGCCGGCGCCTCCGCCGCCGCCAGCACCTCAAGCCACCGCCGGAAGCCGTAAGGCTGCACGTCGACGGCATAGGCAAGCGCCTCCTCGACGGTGACATCGCTGTCCGCGCTCAGCAGCTCGATCGCGCGGGCGCCGCGCTGATTGATCCAGCCGTCCCGCGACGGGCCATAGTCAGCGCTGGAAAAGAGATAATCCGGCTGTGCATCAAGCGAAAACGGTGAATCCGGGATCATGGCGTCGGGCGGGATATTGCAATTCTGCATGTACCCGGCCGCGGGATTAAGCACTTGCAAATGATCTTGCGCGGGATGGAATCCCTGCCATTCGGTAGCCGAAGTATTGCCATCGACGGGCAGCGACCAGTCATATGACAGATCCCGCACCGGCACCCTGCCGGTGCGCTGGTAATAGATATTGCCGCTGGTGTCCGCGACCATCACGTTCTGCGGAAACATCGACAGCGTCTCGCAAGCAGCAACGGCGCCGGTGTAGTCCTCGGCGAAGTTGAGGAATTCCCAGGCGCGATTGCGATTCGTGCCCGAGTCATAGGCCATGCGAGCCGCGTAGGCTACCCCTTCGCTCCGGGCGATGATGGGACCGTGATGAGAGGCTTCCCAAACGTATTCGCGGCTGCTGCCGTCCGGGAATGGCAGCGCTGCCGTAAATTGTTCGATCTCGCGCCATTCGTCGTCGAAGAGGTAGCGGTTGGGATCATCCGGGTCGAGTTCGATTTCGTAGACATCCGCCGTATCGGGGCCGCCGGTGGTCATCGCCCAGGCGACGTTTTCGTTATGGCCCAGACCGATATAAGGAGAGCCCGGCAGACCTACGCCGCTGCCACGCAGTTCGCCAGCGTGGATGCGCATTTCCCAGAAGCGGCTGACGCCGAACCACGCCAGATGCGGGTCAATCAACAGGATGGCGTGACCGCTTGCCGTGCGCGACGGACTCACCGCCCATTGATTCGAAGCGCGCTGTTCTTCAATGAAATCCGGATTGACGCCGCCGCGCCGGAGATCGCCCATCGCCTCATCGATGGACCAGTTATAGAGAAACATGCGGCCGAAGGCATCGATCATTTCCGGGGTAACCGCGGGGTGATTCCACCACGGGGGTACGTCTTCAGGATGCGCCTGGTAAAAATCGCTGATGCCGTTGGCGAACGCGGTCAGGCGGCCGCGCTCGGTTTCGGTCATGTTGGCAACCGAAATCGAGGCATTGCGCATGTGCCCGAACATGTGTGAGATCAGCGATGGCTGCACACCCCCCTCGCCGGCGATCTCGGTCAATTCGCCGATGGCGATTTTCAGGTTCATGAGCAATTGCGCGGGCCGATCCTCGGCCTGGGCCCAACCCTGAGCGTAGAGACCGGCTTCGACGGTCGGGGCATAGATATGCGGCACACCGAAACTGTCGCGATAGATCACGGTCCTGCCCGCGTCATCGCCCTGCTCCGGCAACGCCGGGCTTGCGGTCTCCGCGCCTGACGGCGCACTTACTGATGTTTCCGGCGCCGGCTGGTCGCAGGCAGCCAGGAACAATGCCCACAATCCGATCAGCAAAAATCTCATGGTCCTATTTCCCCGAATTGAACAATTGATAGCAGGTTACGGACTGACGGCGGACGGATCAAGAAAAACAAAAAGCGCCGCCATGGGCGCTTTTTGTCAGTTTTCGCAGACTCGAAAACCGGATTCTGGCGGAAGAGGCAGGAGTCGAACCCACCAAGCCCGTCATTAACAGACTTCACCGGGTTTGAAGTCCGGGCGCCCCACCGGGGACGATGCTCTTCCGCCGAGAAGTCTAGCACAGCTTTCCAAAGCGAAAACCAACCTGGTCGCAGGGCATGGAGCCCGGCGGTATTCAATTCATGCCTGGCCTGCGGGAAGCAGGTTGAAACCTTGACGAGCGAAGTTTGTGTCCAGCGCCAGAACATCGGTCAACCCAAGGCGGCGCATGAGTTCGAAACTGGCGCAATCCACTAGCGACAGGCGCCGTCGCGCCGCGGTGAAAAGCGATGCAACCGCGGTCGCATGGAGTTCCTCTTCGACCCACACGGGTTGCAACAGCGGCACGAAAACATCCGCGAGACTGCGAACGGCCTCAAGGCCAAGTCTGCGTTGAACAAGGGCGAAGGTTTCGACAAGGACATAGTTCGAGGTAAATAGAATCCGGCCGTTGTCGTTGACGGTCAACCAGACCGAAACCACATCCGCGTGCCGGGCTTCGTCACCGTCAAGGAGGGCGTACAGCGCCGATGTATCGATGAACAGGCTCACGAATCGTACGCCTCATCGAGGTGTCGGTCGTGATTCTCCGCCACGTCGGAATAGCCCGAGTGAAAACGCCCGGCCAAGGCGCGAGCGCGGCCAAGCAGGGCGTGATGGTCCCGCGCGGGCCGGCGCGCCAGATACTCCGTAACGCTCTCGCGCACGAGGTCGGCCATTGAACGTTCCTCATCGCGCGCACGAGCTTTTAGCGCTCTGACCTGCTCTTCCGTAAGTTGAATCTGAGTTCTGATTAATGATGACATGATTACAAATACCGCAACATGATGGCATTATTTTGTTGCGCTACTGGCATACGTGTCAATGAGCAATCAGGAGTCAAAAATTGGATGTAATCGTATGGTTAAATGGGTAGGCAAGTTCGAGGCGACTTGCAAGACGCGCCATTCGCGGCTATCTGTTCAATGTTTGTGGACGCCGCTATAATTGGATGAAATTGGATGTAAGAATGGATGGGCGATAAGGTGCGAATAGACACATTGCGCATAACTTCGGAGTTCTTGCGACTTATTTCCGCGCTCGACGAGTTCAAGGGCGCGTGGGCGGCCACCGGGCGAATTGCGCCGGAACGGCTGCTCGCCCTGCGCCGGGTGGCCACAGTCGAAAGCATCGGCTCATCTACCCGCATTGAGGGGGCGCAATTGACCGACGTTGAAGTCGAGCGATTGTTGTCGAGGTTGGACATCACGACATACGCCTCACGCGACGAACAGGAAGTTGCGGGCTATGCCAATGCCATGAATCTGGTTTTCGACTCCTGGGCGGAAATCGATCTGACGGAGAACCACATCAAACAATTACATCAGGTTCTGTTGCAGCACTCGGAGAAAGACTTGCGCCACCGGGGCGATTACAAGACTCACGACAATCACGTGGAAGCCTTCGCCCCGGATGGAACAAGTCTCGGCGTGGTTTTCAGGACTGCCACTCCATTCGATACGCCTCGATTGACGCGGGAGCTGGTCGATTGGACTCAGGCGCAGCTTGAGGCCGACGATCATCACCGACTGGTTGTGATTGCGGTTTTCGTCGTGACTTTTTTGCAAATCCATCCTTTTCAGGATGGCAACGGCCGCTTGTCGCGCATTCTCACCAACTTGCTATTGCTCCGGGCAGGTTACGCTTATGCGCCGTTCAGTTCGCTGGAGTGCGTGATCGAACAATCCAGGGAAGATTATTATTCGGCCTTGCGGCAAACACAGCAAACCATCCGCGGCGACAGTCCGGACTGGCAGCCGTGGCTCGGCTATCTCCTGCGCTCATTGACCACGCAAAAGGATCGGCTGAAAACGAAAATCGACCGCGAGCGCTTGCTGTTCGAAAGTCTGCCCGAACTTTCCCGCCAATTGCTTGAACTGTGCCGTGAACACGGCAGGCTTACGGTGGCCATGGCGGTATCCTCCACCGGCGGGAACCGGAACACGATCAAGGACCACATAAAGTCCCTGTGCGGCGCCAATCAATTGCGGCGACACGGCGCCGGCCGCGGAGCATGGTATTCATTGCATTAAGGCGGAACCTTCCTATCGCTTGCCAGTGTTTTCCAATTCGGAGATGAGCCTGTAATTGGATCCTGACCGAGCTGTGCCGCAGTTTCGGGGATGTTGGCTTTCAGTACCCGACATGCTGAAGAATTTGTTGACTTTCGGCAAGGCGAATTTGAGTCGGCGGGCATCGGCGCGTAGTTGCCGGCCCTGTGGAATTGTGGGCGAGAGGCGCGCGAGTGTGGACCGGCGGTGTGCAACGCTCGCGTTGCGCACGGGCGGTCCACACGTCCCGCAGGGCGCGCGCCGGTCCGCAGGACTCGTCCACAAATCCACAGGGCGCCCCGCCTTCGTGAAGATTTTTCCGGCGATTCACGCGACCGCGGCGCCTGTCCGGCCGACGCCGATGTCCCGGAACAGCTCCCGCCGCGCCTGGTTTACCGCTTCGACTGCCTCCAGATCGCTTCTCTCCACGGATTGGGCCGCAAGCGCCGCCAAGCTCGTCCCCTCGACGAGAAAGCGCTCCGCGTCCGGCAGCGATTCGAGTTTCTCGCACGGCGTCATCACGTCCGCGTCGAGATAGCGCACGCGTTCGCGACCCTTGGCGTCCCGCTCCACGGTGGGAAACAGGCAGGGGCGGTGGAAGTTCAGCCAGGGCGTCAGCGCCCTCGCGGTGAATCGGTTGACGCGGTCGGCGAAACAGCACGGAATATGGTCGTAGCCGAGCCACTTGCGCACCACCGCGGCGTTTTTCCCCTCGACCAGCGCGTTGTCGTTGCTGCGCCGTGGCCGCGACTTGGTGAACTCCTCCACATGCAGTTTGTCGAGCAACCCGGCGACGCGGTGGTTGATGTACTCCGAACCATTGTCGGCATGGAAGCCCCGAACCCGAAAGGGAAACCCCGCCAGCGATTCCGCAAGCGCCGGCAGCAGGAACCGCTCCGAAATCGCCTCCACGGCGGCCACGTGCTCCCATTGGGTCACACTGTCCACCAGATTGATCAGATACACGCCCTTGGCGCCGTCCAGATCGCCCTGGTGCACCGTGTCCACGCGCAACCAGCCCGGCCGGCCGCGCGGGTCCGGCTTGCGCCGATCGCCAATGGCCACCGGCGTCGACCGGGTGCGGTCCCACCGCTTGCGCACCAGTCCGTACGCGCGGGACTTGCGCAGGTTGTACAGGTGTCCGTTGGACAAACCCGCGAGCCGCTCGAAACGGCTGTCTCCATGCATCCGGTACTGCCGCCGCAACACCGCCCGCGTCGCGGGGCCGGACATGTTGTCCAGACCCTCGTCCACCCGCGCCAGCAGGCGGATGTCCGCGTCCGTGTAGCGCCGCCGGAACGGTCGGGACGGCGGCTTGCGGCGGCGGTCCTCGATGCGGCCCGTCGCCCGGTATTGCGCGACCAGCCGCGTCAGTTGCGCGCGCGACAGGCCAGTGATCTTCTCCAGGTAGCGCTTGACCAGACCCTTGTCCCGCTTGCCCAGCTGATCGTAATCCAGACGGACCAGCGTGCGGCGCACCAGATCGTAGGCGCCCTCGCGGTCCACACCGTCGAAATCCAACGCCTGGCTGCCCGTCAAAAACGCACGCACATCCTCCAGCGTGCGAACCCGTTCTGTCTGTAGTGTCACGATCATCCTCCGATGATCCCAGAAACCACACTACAGGCTCATGTCTCGTTGGAACGACAGACTCGCTTCAGGCTCATGTCTCATTGGACAAGGCTTTGCCTATGCCCTGTGGCGAAAATACAGTATGCTCCGGTCAGGGAAAATGCCGCCCCTGGAAACTCCGGGATGGCGCGTGGCGCCGGCCGTAACGCAGAGCCGTAGGGAAGCCGGGCCACTTTTCGGAATGGGGGATGGGAGTGAATTATTGATGTATCACGCCGAAATTACCGGCTGGGGCATGTGCGTGCCGCCGGCGAGGCTCACCAATAACGATTTGGCCACCTTTCTGGATACCTCGGACGAATGGATCGTCAGCCGGTCAGGTATCCGGGAGCGGCGTGTAAGTCACGTCAATTTTTCCGAGCTCGGCCTGGTATCCGCCAGACGCGCCCTGGCCGCGGCCAATGTCGATCCGGCCGACCTTGATCTGATCATGCTGGCCAGCCTCACCAATGACAGCTATTGCCCAAACACCGCCGCGATCGTTCAAGATGCGCTCGGCGCGCGCAAGGCGGCGGCGCTGGATATCAATACGGCGTGTACGGGTTTTCTCTACGGCTTGCATTTGTGCAAGAGCCTGATCGCGACCGGCCAGCACAAGAAGATTCTGCTCATCGGCGGCGAATATATCACCCATTATCTGAACTGGAGCCAGCGCAGCTCGGCGATCCTGTTCGGCGATGCCTGCGGCGCGGTGATTCTGGAACCGAGCGAACAGCCGGTCGGGTTGCTGGCGTCGCGCATCGGTTGCGAAGCCGACGCCAGGAATGCCATCCAGATCACCAACTTCGGCTCGGCTTACGAGCGTCTGACCGACGATTTTCTTTATGTGAAATGGAATTTCGACGGCCGTGAAGTGTTCAAGCGCGCCGTCAAGAGCATGGCCCAGGCCTGCGTCGATGTGCTGGAAGAAACCGGCGTTGACAAGAGCGAAGTCGCGGTAGTGGTTCCGCATCAGGCCAACAAGCGGATTCTCGATGCGCTCGCCTCGCGCCTCGGCATACCCGAAGACAAGGTCATCATTAACGTGGACAAGTACGGCAATACCTCGGCGGGCACGATTCCGGTCGCGCTGGTCGAAGCGCTGGAGGAAGGCCGCATACAGCCTGGCGATTACGTATTGTCAGCGGCCTTCGGCGCGGGTCTGACCTGGGCCGCCGGCTTGATCCGCTGGGGCGAACGAGTAACGCCGCTGGGATTCAGCGACGCCGAATTGCCGCCCTGCGACAAGACCGCCCTGGAGCTCATCGCTCCCCACATCAAGCGCTACCAGGAATACGCCGCGCGCGAATAAACAGCGGCGGGAGGGACAGCGGGCAGTCCTTTCCGCGGCCAGGTGAAGTAAGAGAGCTAGAAGCAGGTGAACCAATTGAATCTTCAATCGACGGTATTGGTACACTAGCAATTGAGGTTGAAGCCAAAGCGCGGCCGCCCGGCGGCATTGGCGCCCGCCCGGCTCCAGTAGATGGCCACCGCCGGTAATTGCAACTGCAAAGCAAGTCGGCAAGTGAGAACCGTTCGAACGGCTCCGATTCCGCCGGAGCCTTTTATTGATTTCCGAGCCTTCAGGTTTGAATAGCCATGCTGAGCTTGAGTGTTGTCATGTTTCTGGCCATCGCCGCATTTGTATTTGCGTTCTGGTGGCAAAGCGACAAGATCAAACGCCTGACGGTTGCTTATGTCAGGCGCTATTGCCGCCAACGCGGCTTGCAATTGCTCGATCAGACCACGGTATTGCGCGGCATCTGGCTGGGCCGTGACGAAGAAGGCTTCCTTCAGGTCGGACGGCGCTACCAGTTCGAATTCTCCACCACCGGCGAACAACGCTACAGCGGCGGAATTTCCCTGCTCGGCACCAAGCTGATTGCAGTGCAAACCGAAGCTTACGCACTTCCTTCCGATTGAGAAAGCGGCAAAGCGATAGACGCCCGTAATCCAGGCAGATAGAGCGCCAAGGCAACCGCTCTGCCAACCACGAACACCAGCAACGCCCACCACAAGCCGGCCACGCCGTATGGTCCGGCAAGCAACCACCAGGCCAACAGGAACAGGGTCACGGCCAGCAATGCGGCATTTCGCATCTGGCGGGTGCGCGACGCGCCGATGAATATCCCATCCAACTGAAACGAAGCGAATGAAAGCGCCACATACGCCACGGCGAACGGCAGCAAATCCACGGCCGCGATTCGCACCTCCGGAATATCGGTGAGCAAGAACACGAACTGACTTCCCGCCAAGGCCAGCCCAAGCGCCAGAGCTACAGCCGTACAAAAGGAAATTTCACTCGACCTGCGCACCGCCAGGTCGAAAATGTCCCGCCGGCCAGCCCCGGCTGATTTGCCAACCAGGGACTCCACTACAAAGGCGTGACCATCGAGGAAAAATGCCGCGAAGGCTACAAATTGCTGCAATATGTGGTTTGCCGCCAGGGTCACGTCGCCGAAACGGGCGCTCTGGTTGGTGAAAAAGGCGAATGACAGCACCAGCGCCAGCGTTCGTAGCATAATATCCGTATTGGCTGAAACGGTGTTCCTTAAAGCGGCGCCGTCCAGAATTCGCGCGACCGGCCAAAATGGTTCGGCGGGCGCCTTGGTTGCCGCCAGACTTCGATACAGCAGAATTCCCCCGAACCCCAACGCGCACCATTCCGCTACCAATGTGCCCAATGCGATTCCGGCAACGCCCATCTGCAATGCGCCCGCCAGCAGCAAGTCCAACACAATGTTCAGGCCATTGAGAAACAATTGCAGCGCGAGCAGCAGACGACCCTTGCCCAGACCAACCAGGATTCCCGACAGGGCAAATACCGACAGCGCCGCTGGCGCTCCCCAGATGCGAATGCGGAAATAGGTTTGCGCCGCGGTTTCAACCGCGGGACTGCCGTCAAGGAGAAAAAACGCCGCATATTCGACGGGCGCCCGCAATAGCAACAAGAGCGTTCCTAGCGCCAGCGCCAGCAGCAAGGCGCGGCCCATGATGGCGCGCACTTCGGTTTCGTCGCCGGCACCAGCCGCCCGCGCCGCGAAGCCGGTCGTTCCCATGCGCAGAAAACCGAAACTCCAGTAAAGAAAGGAAATGATCAGCGCGCCGAAGGCAATGGCGCCAAGCGCGGCGGTGTCGCCGAAGTTGCCGATTATCGCGGTATCCGCCAATCCGAGCAGGGGGGCGGCCATATTCGCGAGAATGATAGGCCAGGCCTGATGCAACAGATCTCGATAGGAGATGGATTCGGGAACCGCCATGAACGTCCAGGATCTAATAGATCGGGCCACTGTAGCCGAAATCGGCAAATGCGGCGAGTTGGCTCGAACCTGGCTACTCTGCATATGGATTTCATGGTAGCTTTGCCGTTTTCCAACTAACGGGCAAGTTGAATGTCAGATCCTGCAGGTCAACCAGTCGGCGGTATCCGCACTATCCAGAATATCCTGCTGGAACCTTCCGTCGCCTTCGCTAATCTGCGCGAACGACCGACCTGGCTGCTGCCGCTGCTGCTGGTGGCCGGCGGTCAGGCTCTCGCCATGCTCTGGTATTTCAGTATCCTCGATATTCCCTGGTTCATGGAGAACCTGCTGTATCAGGGCGGCGCCGAACCTGACGAGGAACAGATCGAGGCGTTCCGGGAACAATCGGAATTCTTGTCCCCGACAATATTCATCGTCTCCAGCTTCTTCGGCGCAATCCTGGCGCTGATCTTCATTTGGATTCTGCAAGCGGGCTATCTGACACTGGTTTCTGCCTTCACCGGCGACGGCTTTCGCTTCCGCAACTGGTTTTGCCTGACTGTCTGGACGGCGGTCCCCTCGCTGTTTTCCGCGGTCGGCATGGCGATCACGCTGGCGCTCACCCCGAACGGCCAGATCGGCCAGATGGAACTCGACCCGCTGCAACTCGGCAATCTGGGCCTGCAATTCGGCGACTCACCGATCAACGATGCGCTCGGTGCGATTAGTCTGACCTATCTCTGGACGCTGGGGCTGCTCGTCCTCGGCTACCGCCAGTGGCGGCAGGGGACCTGGCTGAAATCGGCGCTCATCGCGCTGCTGCCGCACTTGCTGCTGTTCGGCGGCAGTATTCTGCTGCTCTCCGGGGGCGCGGACTTCAATGTTTCCTTCATCGATGCCGAAGGCGGCGGCAACGGGAGCATAGCCGTCACTCTGACCTTGTAACTTTTCCCTGCTTTATAATGTCCTGTTGTTGAAGGATTCAAGGGACCAGTTATCGTTGTTCCACGGTTGAACATATGACCGAGTTTTTGCTATGAGAGAATTCCGCAAACCGCTGCTGATTGCGCTCCTGATCGTCGGGGTGGTTGCCCTGTCGTTTACCAATCGCTATTTCTCCGGTGTTGACGCCAAGGAAGTCAATGTCTCTACCGTAAGCGAACGCATCATCAGTCCGTCCATCCTGGCCTCGGGTTTCCTTGCTCATGAAGAAGAAGTCATGCTCAGCAGCGAAGTTATCGGCAAAGTGGCGGAGGTCTTCGTCGAGGAAGGCGAACGGGTCAAAACGGATCAACTCGTATTGCGCGTCGACGACCGCAATTTCCTGGCCGGCCTGGAACAGGCCGAGGCATCGGTGCGGCTCAATTCCATCGATATCGAACGCCAGCAAGTGCGCATCGAAAATCTCGAGCGGCAATTCGAACGCACCCGCAGCTTGTACCAGCGCGATCTGGTAGGCGAGGAAGAATTCGACACCATGCGCAACCAGTTGCAACTGGCCAGGATCGACCTGAAATCGTCCCGCGAGCGGCTGGCCCAGGCCCAGGCGCAACTCGAACAGGTCAACGATCAGTTGAGCAAGACCAGAATCGTTTCCCCGATCGACGGCGTCATTACCAGTCTCGACATCAAGGTAGGGGAGACCGCTATCGCCAGTTCCACCAATATCCCCGGCTCTTCCCTGATGACCATCGCCAATCCGCGAAGCATCTACACGGAAGTACTGGTGGACGAAGCCGATGTGGCCGACCTCGCGGTAGGCCAGCGCGCCGAGATAGTCACCATCGCCTATCCCGAAGAGCCTATCCAGGGCGTAGTGCGCTACATCGCCAACACCGCGAAGATCAGCCGCGGCCGCCAGGGACTCAGTTTCACCGTGGAAATCGATATTCTCGATGCGGGTAACGTGGTATTGCGGCCGGGCATGTCCTGCCGTGCTGAAATCTTTACCGCCCAGGATCAGGCGGTGCCGGCGGTGCCGATCCAGGCGCTGATGTTCGAGCAAGACCGGTCGCGATTGCTTAGCGAGTATTTCATTTTCGTCAACGAAGATGGCGTCGCCCGCAAGATCCCGGTCCAGGTGGGAGCTTCAGATGACGAGTTTCAGGAGTTGACCGGCGGCATCGACGACTCTGTGGAAATTGTCGTCGGGCCGGATCGGGAACTCCGTCATCTACTGGACGGCGACCGGCTCGAAGCCACCCGGGTGGATATCTGATCCGCGAGGCAGACATGGCGCTTATCCGCCTCAGCGGCATCAGCAGGCATTACGAAATGGGGTCGCAACTCGTGCGGGCTCTCGACGAAGTGGATGTCGAAATCGAGCGTAACGAGTATGTCGCCTTCGTCGGTTCTTCCGGCTCGGGCAAGTCTACCTTCCTCAATATTCTCGGCTGCCTTGAGCGGCCCACGCTGGGACAGTACTACCTCAATGGCGCGCACGTCGAAGAACTCGACCACAATCAGCTAGCCGAAATCCGCAACCGCGAAATCGGCTTCATCTTTCAAAGTTTCAATCTGCTGCCGCGGGCGAACGCCCTCGGCAATGTCATGCAGCCCCTGGTTTACAGACGCATCGGCTACCGCCAGCGCCGGGAAATGGCCACGGAAGCCTTGCGCCGGGTCGGACTCGAAGACCGCATGGATCACCTGCCCAACCAGCTTTCCGGCGGCCAGCGGCAACGAGTCGCCATCGCCCGCGCCTTGGTGACACGGCCCGCGATATTGCTTGCCGACGAACCTACCGGAAATCTGGATTCGCGCACTTCGACGGAAATCATGTACTTGTTCGATCAACTTCACGCCGAAGGCCAGACCCTGATTCTGGTTACGCATGAGGAAGATATCGCCAGGCATTGCGGCCGCATCGTCGAGCTGAAAGACGGGCGGATCTTCCGGGATCGCCAGAGGACGGAGGCAGCTCACTGATGTTTTACGTGATGCTCGAAAGCACCCGTTCGGCGCTGATATCCATTCTCGCCCATGGCTTGCGCAGTTTTCTTACCACCCTCGGCATCGTCATCGGCGTAGCCAGCGTTATCGCGGTGGTTTCCCTGACCCAGGGCATGAGCGCCTTCATCGGCGAAAGTTTCTCCTCGCTCGGCTCGAACAGCCTTACGGTGCAGTCGTATACGCCGATCGCCGAGCAAATGCGCGGGGTACGGGCGCGGCTGACGCCCGAGGATCTCGAACTGATCGAGCGACGCGCGGAAGGCGTCGCATCGATTACGCCGATATTGTATGGCTCTAGCGCCAGCCAGGTCAGATACGCGGCTCAGACTACCTTCAGTCAGATCATGGGAACTACTTACGCCTATCGCGAGGTTTCCCAATCCTACGTGCAACTCGGGCGCTTCATCGCCGAAAGCGACAATCTCACTCGCCGTCGGGTCACCGTCATCGGCTCGAAGGTACGCGACGATCTCGGACTGCCGGAAAATCCCGTAAACAAATACGTCGAACTCGGCGGCGAGTGGTTCAAGGTAATCGGCCTGCTCGAAACCAAGGGCGATTTCATGGGATTCAGCCAGGACGATATCGTGCTGGTGCCTTACGCCACCATGCGAAGTCTGCAGGGAAATCAAGCGCGCACGGATATTCAGATTCAGTTGAGCCTGAGCGAAAACGCGGATGTTGAAGATGTCACGCGCCAGTTGACGGCCTTGTTGCGAAATGCCCACGATCTAAGTCCGGACGAGGACGATGACTTCGTCATTAACACCGCGGAACAGTTGATGAATACCTTCGACACCGTCATCAATATGGTGACCCTGGTCATCGGCGGCATCGTCTCGATTTCGCTGCTGGTAGGCGGCATCGGCATCATGAATATCATGCTGGTGTCGGTTACCGAACGCACCCGGGAGATCGGCATCTGCAAGGCGATCGGCGCCAAGCGGCATCACATCCTGGCCCAGTTTCTGATCGAAGCTATTTTGCTGTCGCTGCTCGGTGGTCTGATCGGGCTCGCGCTCGGCTTCGGTCTCGGAGCGGCGATCTCAAGCAGTATCGAGTCCTTTCCTCCCGCCAGCATTCCCTTGTGGGCGATAGTGCTGGCGCTGGGATTCTCCGGTTTCGTCGGCATACTGTTCGGCATCCTGCCGGCGGCGAAAGCGGCCAATCTCGATCCCATCGACGCCTTGCGTTATGAATGATCTTCAGCCCCTCGGCGGGCGCCGTCCGACTGCCTTGCCGGCTTTTGCCGGGCCTCCGAAGACATCGCCGAACTCCCTCCGCGCGGATTTCGAGAGCGGAATTGCAACCTTACGCCCAATGAACTAGCACGCCTCGCTCATACCGATACAGTCTTTTCACGCGGTCTCCGAGTTGACTTTGACACGGCGGGAAGTGTCTTATTGGCTGGAAAGAACGGAGAATCCCGCATGAACAGGAATTTGTTCGGAATCATTTTGACCGCTGGTTTCGCGCTGGCTGCGTTGAACCCGGCGTGGGCGCAGCCCGAAGATTGGATCCGGCCCTTTCCAGGCTTTCAGGTGATCGGCAATCTTTATGGCGTAGGCAGCTATGATCTTTCCGTGTTCCTGATCACGTCCGATGATGGCCACATCCTTATCAATACCGGCCTGGAAGATTCGACCGCGATGATCCGGGAAAACACGGAGTCGCTCGGATTCCGGCTCGAAGACGTGCGCATCCTGCTGTCCCAGCAATCCCATTGGGACCATACCGCGGCGCTGGCCGAGATCAGGCAGATCACCGGCGCGGAAATGTTGGCCACGCAAGGCGACGCCAGGGTGCTTGAAGACGGCGGCTTCAGCGATCCCCATTTCGGCGGCAGGGTTTCGTTCCCGCCGGTTCCGGTGAACCGTATCATCGGCGAAGGCGAAGTCATCGAACTCGGCGATACCCGCCTCACCGTATATGAGCACCCCGGCCATACCGAAGGCAGTTCCAGTTACGCCATGATGGTAAGCGAGAACGGCCGCGACTATCGCGTGCTGATCGCCAACATGGGCACCATCAACGCCGGCAAGCAACTAGTGGTCGATCCCACTTACCCTGGCGTAGCCGACGATTTCGCCTCGACCTACAGCCGGCAAAAAGCCATGGAAATCGACGTCTGGGTCGCCGCCCACGGCGGTCAATACGGCTTGCACGACAAATACGAACCCGGCCAGCCCTACAGTCCCGACACCTTTGTCGATCCCGAAGGCTTCGTCGCGGCGGTGGAACGGCTGGAAGAAATTTACCTGCGGCAGGTGGCGCGGGAAAGGGAACAATAGCTTTATCCAATTCCGGCCAAAGTGGTTAATGCGGGGTCAATGGAATTATCAGGTTCAAGAGAACGGCAACCCCCCAATACCTGATTGATTTGCCATCAGGCGCCACAGCTTTTGCGAACCACCAATTTGCTGGACAAAGTCGTGTCGGCGACTTGATGACCATTAATCAGCGCGAGAACCGACTCGACCAGGACACTGCCAGCTTGATGGATGCTCTGTCGTATCGTCGTTAGTGGTGGACTGCTGAAGCTCGCGATTGGAATATCATCGTAACCGACGACCGCGATATCGTCTGGCACACTGAATCCCGACTCCGTCAATGCCGCGATCGCCGCGATCGCCATTACATCGCTGGTGCAAACGACCGCATCCATGTCAATCCTTTTATTCAGAAGATTCTCGATTACCACTTGCGCATGCTGCATGTCGGAAGGTATGTCGACGGTCAATTTGTCGTCGGGTTGCAAGTTTGCCTGAGCCAATGCTTTCTCATAGCCGGAAAACCGCGCCTGGTTTTCGGGAGTTCGAGTATTACCGAAAAAAGCAATCCGCCGGCGTCCTTGTGCAATCAGGTGCGATGTGGCGCTGAAACCGCCGCCGGCATTGTCTCCACCTACCAGCAGATAGCGTTTATCCGCTACCGATCCCCCCCACACCACAATGGGTGTGCCGGCGTCGGCAAGTTTGTTCAGCGCCTCATGCTCCTCGCCTTGACCCACGAAGATCACGCCTTCGGCGTTTCTCACGATCCGGCTGTTTGCCAAGTCGCGCATACTCGCTACCGGCGCGTGAGCGAGGAGCAAATCGTAGTCATGCAAGGACAGACCATCGGCGATGCCGCCGAGCATCTCGAGGAAGAACGGGTCTGACGGATGCTGTTCGGAATGCGCGTCGAGCATGAACACGACTGAAATCACACGGGTTTGTTTGAGCCGGAAGTCGCGCGCTTGCTTGTTTACGGTGTAATTGTGTTCGCTCGCCAGCGCCTGAAGTCTTTTCCTCGTTTCCGCATTGATAAGGGTGCTGTTGTTAAGCGCTCGTGAAACCGTGGCGCGCGACACGCCGGCGATATCGGCCAGATCCTGGAGGCTTGAGACTGCTCGGGGGGGATTTTTGCTCACGGCTTACTGGGTTCCTGACATCGGACGAAATCCAATAATGCGTCAAATGCAATGCCGTTTCAAGCCTGAAATAACTTGAAATAATCATTTAAAACATTTACTTACAAAAATGCAATCGATTGCATTTGCAATCGATTGCAAAGTCCGCTAGATTAATTTTGACTTCGCGAGTTTTACTCGCGTGGAATCAGAACCGGACGAAAGAGGATAGAAAACCATGCAGACTCAAACCATAGCGCGCCAAGCAGGCGCGGCGCTTGGAGCGGCCTTGGCAGCGCTGCTGCCCATTAGTCTCGCTTACGCGGCGGAGCAAGACGCCCTTGCCGGCATTGAAGCGATCATCGTCACGGGCGTGCCCGGCAGGGGCGCGAGCAAGCTTGAGGCCAGCGTATCCGTGAGTTCCTTGCAGTCGGAGGATGTCGCAAGCCTTGCGCCGCGCTCCGTTGCCGAGGTGTTTCGCAGCTTGCCCGGCATCCGCGCCGAATCTTCCGGCGGCGGCGGTAACGCCAACCTGACGATCCGTGGCATACCGCTGGCAACCGGCGGATCCAAGTATATGCAACTTCAGGAAGACGGTTTGCCGGTGACGGAATTCGGCGATATCAACTTCGGCAATACCGACAACTGGATTCGGTTTGACCCGTCCGTTGACCGAATCGAGAGTATTCGTGGCGGCTCCGCGTCCACCTTCGCGAGCAATTCCCCCGGCGGAATCATCAACATGATCAGCAAGACCGGCGGCGACGAATCGGGAAGCATCGGCTTCAGCTTTGGCGCGGACTACGAAGAATTCCGCACGGACTTTGAATACGGCGGAGTGATTGACGACACCATTACCTATCACATCGGCGGTTTTTTCCGCGGCGGCGAAGGCGTTCGCGAAACTGGCTTCAGCGGTGACGAAGGGGGGCAGATCAAAGCGAATCTGACCAAGGAACTCGACGATGGTTTCCTGAGATTTTACTTCAAGAAACTTGACGACAAGGTAACCACTTATCTGCCATCCGCGGTATTGGTCGAGAGCAACGATTCCTACGGCGCTCTGCCGGGTTACGATGCCAGTTCGACAACCACTCACTCTCAGCAAACCAATAACATCACGGCCTTCGACCAGTTTGGCAACCCGCATTCTCGAGCTGTTTCGGATGGAATCGAATCCGATGTCACGGCATTCGGTTTTGAATTCGAAAGGGATCTGAGCGACGAATTGACTTTCAACAACAAATTTCGCACCTCGGACATGTCCGGCGGATTCATTTCGCCGTTCACCGATGGCTTCGCGGGTGGCACGGCAACGATCGCAAGCAAGGGTATGGGGCTTTGCGAAAGCGCCAGCGTCGGAGGAGTCAGTCTCGATTGTTCGGGTGGCGTGGCCGCGACGATCGACGGTCAAGCCGCGAATCCAAATCAGTTGGCTTACACCAACCTCTTGTTCGACACCCGAATCCACGATCTGGGACTGCTCGCCAATGACCTTGAGCTGACCTACGATGCCGGCAACTTCCGCGCTTCCGGTGGCATTTACTACAGCAAGCAGGCCATTGAAACTTCCTGGAATAACTGGCATACGCGCATGCAGACTCTCGCTGGCAGCGGTTCGAAGAATATTTCCTATGTCGCGTTAGGCGCCGGGCTCGATGAGAATGGCGATCCCCTGGACGTTGTGCTCGCCGACAACGGCGCGGTTACGCAAACATTTCTTGCATGGAATTGGGATCTCGAATACCGGACGATCGCGCCCTATATGAACCTCGGTTTTGACGTCGGCGATCGCGGGACGGTCGACATGAGCCTGCGTCGCGACGATGTGCAGGCCCGGGGACAGCGACTCGATGGCTGTTGCGGCGGAAACATGCCCTATGACCTGAACGGCAACGGTTCGGTGGGCCAATTCGCTGTCGCCGACGGCGTCATCACGCGACTCGACAGCGATGCGCTACTGGAGCATCCGGGCGCAACGTCGGCCGGGTTTATTGCGGGCGGCATCCGCGCCCTGAACGAGAACAATGCCGCGGTCACCCGCATCAACTACGACTCGGACAATACCGCTTTCTCCATCGGAGGCACTTACTTGCTCAGCAACAATGTCTCGATTTTCGCGCGCTACAGCGATGGCGGCCGCGCGATCGCCGATCGTCTCACCCAGGTGCCGGGCTCGCTCAGCGCGGATGGCAGCCTCGCGAGTTCAACCGATGGTTTCGACAATGTCGATCAGTTCGAATTTGGCTACAAGCACACGGGTGACTATTGGTCCTTGTTCGCGACTTACTTTCACACCGTGACTGAAGAAACCCAGGCCGAACTGACCAGTGGTTTGACCTTTGTACGCGAATACGAAGCCGATGGAATAGAATTCGAAGGCGACATCTCCTTCGGCGATTTCATTTACGTGCGCGGTAACGCCACCTGGACCGATGCTGAAATCAGCAAGGATCGCGATAACCCCGCGATCGTGGGCAATACGCCGCGGCGTCAGGCCGACCTGATTTACACCATTATCCCCGAATATCGCACCGAGCAATTCGCGATCGGTTTGGCGCTGCAAGGCTCGACCGAATTCTACCTGCAAGACAACAACGGCCTGAAACAAGAGGCATACGCGCTCGTGAACCTGTTCGGCAATTGGAACATTACCGACGAGTTGACTGCCTACATCAATGTCAACAATCTCACCGACGAGTTTGTGATTACCGAAGCGGAAGAAGGCGTCGGAGCGCCCGGCGATATTATTCGCGCTCGCCCGCTGACTGGAACCTCAACGGTCATCGGAGTAACCTACCGATTCTGACAGCCATATCGGGTGGCGTGGCAAATGGTTGCCACGCCACCCTTTTTCTTTTGGTGCGATTAGTCAAATGACCTCAAGCTGGCAACGCAAGCACCTCCAGCTACTGGACGGTGGGCGCGGCCAATCTACTGTAGTGTTTTCCGCGGCTGAGAGTTCGCGGATCTTTCCGGAACTCTACATCTGGGACCCATGGCCCGTGCGATTGCCCACTGGAGAAGCCGCTTTCATTGGCGATACTGAACTCTGGATGGGTCTGTCCGCGCCATCTGACATTGAGCCCCAACAACGCCACGATGTCGCCCGCTTACGTCTGCTTTCGCGCCGGCGTTATCAGTGGCGGGACCACGGTCCGTTATTCGCCGAAGCAGTGTCCCCGGGCGCAAGGGAGTGGTCGGGGTGCGCCACGTACCTGCCGGACAAGGCTCGCCTTGATGTCTGGTATACGGCGGCGGGAATCAGAAACGAAAAGAATACCAGCTACATCCAGCGCATTTTTCAAACGAGCGGCGCCCTCTCCTTCGATCGAGGTGAAATCCGGCTGCGGGAATGGCGGCGGCATCGCGAACTCATCGGACCAGTTCCCCACTATAGATCGACGCTTAACCAACTGACCGGTGAAGTTGGATTTATCAAGGCGTTTCGGGATCCGAGCCGCTTCGTTGATCCTGTCGACAAGCGGACTTATATGGTGTTCAGCGCTTCGCTCGTCGATTCGAGCACGGACTTCGACGGCGCAATTGGCGCGGCCGCGGGCGCGGACGCCGACGATATGGCCTTGTTGCCGCCATTACTCCATGCGGATGGCGTCAACAATGAACTTGAGCGTCCTCATGTAGTTTGGCGCGACGGGCTTTACTATTTGTTTTTCTCAACCCAGGCATCCACGTTCCATCCCGCGGTGAGCGGACCCACGGGTCTGTATGGATTCGTAGCGGATAGCATGAGTGGAAAGTGGACCCCGTTGAACGGCTCCGGACTGGTTTTCCGCAATCCGGACGAGGAACCCTTCCAGGCATATTCCTGGCTGGTAATGCAGAATCTTGACGTGGTCGGGTTTGTGAATTTTGCCGATCTCAAGGGCGAATCTCCCAAGGAAGTCGAGGCTCGAGGTGAAGGACGCCACAAATTTGTCGGTACGATCACGCCGAAAGAACAAATCGTCCTTGAGGGAGATCAGGCGCAATTGTTGGCGAGGGAGCGCTGACATGCAACAGCCAGCAGCGCTCAAGGCGCCGGATACCGCGCCATTGTCGTTCACGGAAAAGGTCGGGTACGGCCTTGGCGACATGGCGTCGAACTTCTACATGGGCTTCTTTGGCCTGTTCCTGCTCTACTACTATACGGATGTTTTCGGCATTTCACCGGCCGCGGCGGCAACCATGCTGCTCGTTACCAAGGTAGTCGATGCGATCAGCGACCCGGCGATGGGCCTGATAGCGGACAGAACCCATTCGAAGTGGGGCAAGTATCGGCCATATTTACTATGGGTGGCGGTTCCATACGCGATGTTCGGAATGCTGCTGTTCCTCGGCCCCGAGCTCTCGGCTGCCGGCAAGTTGGCTTACGCGTATTTGACTTATACGCTGGTCATGCTCGCGTACACCGCGATCAACGTGCCCTATTCGGCGCTGCTCGCCGTGATCTCGCCAGTTGCCGAAGAACGCACCAAGGCGACCCAGTATCGTTTTGTCTTTGCTTCGCTGGGAACGCTGTGCGTGGGCGCCCTGGCAACCCCGCTGGTGAGCTTGCTGGGTAATGGCGATGAGGTGCTCGGGTTTCGGCTGACGATCGCCCTGTTCGCGCTGATGTCGGTGTTGATCTTCTGGATCACCTTTGTAACCACCAGAGAACGCGTTCGGCCCGCGCGGCACGATTCGAGCGTGGCCAGGGATTTATCCGGGTTAATCGCAAACAGCTCGTGGGTGGTGCTCGTGGTTACGGGAATAGTCGTGATCATTGGTCTGATTGCGCGGTTTTCGTCAATCATTTTTTATCTGAAGTATTACATGATGGACGACGGAAGCGCGGTGTTCATGATCTTCGACCGCACCGCTTTGTTCACTTCGTTTGGGCTGATCGGTCAGCTAATCGGCGCCTTGCTGACGCCCATGCTGGCCCGGCGTTTCGAAAAACGGCATTTGATCGTCGCGATGAACTTGCTGCACGCGGGACTACTGGTATTGTGTTACTTCATTCCGCCGGAGCAGTTTGCCCAGGTTGTCTTGGTACATAGTCTGGGGGTATTCACGTTCGGGGTAACCATTACCTTGCTCTTTTCCATGTACACCGATTGTGCCGAGTATGGCGAATGGCAAAGCGGGAAAAACAGCGCGGGGCTGGTCATGTCGGCATCGATGTTCTCGCTGAAACTCGGCACGGCCGTCGGCGGGGCGCTGCCCGGATTCATGTTGGCCCGATCTGGCTTTATCGCCAACGAAATCCAGACCGAAACGGCGATACAAGGCATTCAACTGATGTTCAACGTCATCCCGGCTGTATTCTTCGTACTCGGCAGCGCACTGATGCTCTATTACCGGCTGGACCGGCAAATAATGCGCAAGGTCGAACTCGAACTGCATGAGCGCAGACGCTCAATCCAAGGTCAGGCATAAGCAGGGCCGGCGTGGCGCCCAATCCAGCCTTGGCGACAAGTAGGAACCCGAACGGCCCTTGGCCCCGACGCCTTTATCGAGCCCTAAGGACTCGCTTCCGCGATCGAACGCCCATGTCTCGGTGCAGCCGACTATAACCACATTCGGCGGATCGCTATCGATCTCTGCGATTACGATCCCGGCGGCCAGCCGGCAGACGGCGCCCGGACCAAGCAGAATTACAAGTTGCGGCTGGGCTGGAATATCAACTAGCGCAGCCTGTGGGAATTGCGCCTTGGAATCCGGTTCGAGTGCTAGCCATTCGCGCCTGTCGAAAGCAAAGTGGCCGCCCTATTCCGAGGCGGCCATTTTCTTGCTCGACCGTCGCGATTTGAGGCTGTTCCCGTCATCCGCCGGGATATGCGTGGAAAAGGAACAAATCCCCGGTTATCATCCGTCATGGACAAGCCGCGCTTTTATATCAGCTCAAGCAACTGGATCAAATTGAAAATTTGGCGTCTTGCCCGCATCAATTCTGCAACGTCCGGGTTAGACAAGTTTGAGCTTTTGGGGGAAATGGAGTTTGCGGCTCAATCTCGTTAAATCATTGTTGTTATTTGGTCTGGCGGCAGGCGTAATCGTCCTCCTCGCCACTTTTCGTCCGTCTTCTCCCACACGCCACGCCTCGGAGGCGCCGACCGCTGCCGCCCCACAGGAAGAAATGCTCGACGCCCTGGTTGATCGCATCGCCGCCGAAAGCGCCGGGCAGTTGCCGGAACCGCTGATTCAGGCCGCGCCCTCAACCGCCGGAACCACGGCGCCGGATGCCGAATCGCCGCCCGGAGAGCCGCCAACGCCGCCCGACGGCTATACCTTTATCGCCGCGCCCGAGCAGATGACCCTGGAGCGCTTGCAGCGGCCGGCGGCAATCGAGCCGGCGTCCCCGGATGACTATCCGGCCTGGCTGGATGCGCCCGATGCCGTATCCGTTTTGGTCAATCAAGCCGCCGCCTCGGGGCGCGACTGGACTTTCGGCTGGATCGGATTGGCGGATGCCGCCAGTGAGGACGACCTCGGAGAATCGCTGAACGCGCTTGGCGGAGAGATCATCGGCGCGGCGGGCCGCCTGATCCGCGCGCGGCTGCCAGACGAACCGTCACGCCTGGAAGAGATCGCGTCTTTGCCGGCAGTTGCCGGGCTGGGCGCCCCGCCGAGAGCCGTGAAACTGCCCGAAGCTCTCGCCCGGGAAGCCCGCTCCCTGCCCTCCGATCAGCAATTGCCGGTATTCGTTACCTTGATGGCCGGAGACCCCGACGGTCAATGGCGCCGAGCGCTGGAAAGCCTCGGCGCGGTGGTGGGCCGTTTTGATTCCGACATACGGGTTTACACAGCTACTGTAGATTGGCCGGCCCTCGACGCCATGGCAGGCGCCGATTTCGTGCTAGCCATCGAACCCGTGGGACTTGTCGAGGCCGCGCACGACACCGCCGTGCCCGCCATGGGCGTGGACGCCCTGCGCTGGTATAGCGGCTCGCCGGGACTGTTCTCGGGTATCGGCGGCGCCAGCGTGCCCATCGCCGTCATGGACACCGGCCTCAACATCAACCACCTGGACATCTCTTCGCATCGGCGGAGCATATGTGGGGCCAATTTCGTGTGGATCGAGCCCCGGCTGTCGGACAATGACCTGTGGGTAGACGAGAACGGCCACGGCACGCATGTCACCGGCACCATCGCCGGCAACGGTTACATCAATCCGGAGTTCGCCGGCATGGCGCCTTCGGTATCCCATATCCGGTTCGCCAAGGTGCTGCACCACGCCGGTTTCGGCTATTCCGACAGCATACTGCAAGGTATGGATTATCTCAGCCGGCCGTCCGGCTGCGACGAGGCCGGCTCTAGCGCCAATCTTGTCAAACCATTGATCGTCAACATGAGTTTGTCGGCTTCGGCAAATATTTTCGAGGGCAGGGGCACTGACGAACGAAAGCTGGACTCGGTGGTCTGGACTCATCGCCAACTCTACGTCGTGGCTCAGTCAAATAGCGGTAGCTATGCTTTCTCCAACTTTGGCGCCGCCAAGAACTCGCTGGCCGTGGGCGCGGCGCTGCGTAGCGGCGAACTGGCGTCGTTCAGCAGCCACGGACCCACGGCGGACGGACGCCTGGCGCCACAGGTAGTAGCGACGGGTTACAGAGTTTCTTCCGCCAGAGGTGACGGCAGCCGCGGAGGCTACCAGAGCTTCAGCGGAACCAGCATGGCGGCGCCCACGGTAGCTGGCGTGGCGGCCTTGCTGATGGATGCGGAACCCGCGCATCGGGAGCAACCGGCGCTGACCCGGGCGAGACTGATGGCCAGCGCCATTCGGCCGGACGCCTGGCTGGAGGACCCAACACGGTTTCCCGCCAACAACAGCAACGGCCCCGGCGATTTGCAGGTCCGCTATGGTCTGGGCAAGGTTTCCGCCCGCACCAGCGTACTCGACAGGGACCGGGCGGACGGTTGGACCAGCGGCGGCGCCATCTCCCGGATCGAGGACGGGGATTTGGCTTCGCAGGACATCGTGGTGCCCCCAGGCGCAGGTCAGCTCGTTCTGGTGATGACCTGGGACGAACCGCCCACGGACACCATCGCCAGCGCGGTGCTGAACGATCTCGACCTGTATCTGGACCTGAACGGAAATTGCGGAACCGGCGTCTGCGGCGAACATATGTCTGTTTCCCGCAAGGACAATGTGGAATGGATCATGCTGGAAAATCCGCCGCCGGGCGTCCACCGGGCGAAAATCGTTGCGAACCGTATCTATACCGAGGCGCCCCGCACGGCGCTGGCCTGGACCATCATCCGCGGCGCGTCCACGCCGAGTCTCCACATCGAAACCGACACGGAAAGCCTGGAGCAATCCGGCGAAATTACCTTGACCGTGACGGCGGACGCCTATGTTGCCGCGGGAACGAGATTGGAGGTGAACTGCCGGACCGCGGACGGCCTCTGCAGATCCTACAGATGGAGTCTGGAAAACCTCGAAGTCGCGCGAGAAGACGGTCTTGAGCGGGAACTGGATTGGACTACCTACAACTCGCCGCTGATTACGCTTGGGGAGATCGCCGCGGGCGAATCGCAGCAATTGAAACTCGACGTTGCATACGATGGCGGAGGCGCCGCGCGACTCTACTTTACGGCAAGCGCCTGGAACGCGCGACCGGCATCCACCTCGTTGCTGATTCGGGGTTCCGGAGCCCAGGAATCGAATATTGTCCCGGCGGAAAGACAATCTAACGCCGATTTCGCATCCGCGGCTGTATTGACGGAAAGCCCGCAACGGCTGGATTTGCTGCTTGCGGCCACGGAACCGGGTGAACCCGTATTCGATCAGCCTCAGGAACAGCCCCGGCGTCCATCGAACTCGGCCTGGTATGAATGGACGGCGCCGGCTGAAGGCTTTTATCGGTTTGAGGTGAGTTCAGACCCGGACAGCGCCGGCGACCTGCAACTCGATTTTTATCAAGGTGATTCGCTCGGCGCATTGGAGCGCGTGGTTACTGGCGGTCCCGCTACGATCGACTTCTTTTCCCGGGCCGACGAGGTCTACAAGATACGAATCAGCCACTACGAAGGAGGTGTTCCTCCGGCGATCTTGCGCTGGTCCCACAGTTCTCCAACCAACGATCTTTTCGCCGATGGCGTCGAGTTGGAGGGTGAGAGAAACAGCGTTCAAGGCAACAATCAGGGTGCGACTCTGGAGGCGGGCGAATCGTTTGGCGAGTTGGCGGCAACCGTCTGGTACCGGTGGACGGCGCCCGATGACGGCGACTGGCGTTTCGATTCCGACAATGATGATTTACGGACGCTTGTGTTCGTTGGCGACCACCCCTCGGAGTTGCGGCTGGTTTCGGGTTACCCCGATTCGTCGGCCACGTTTCCGGCAGAAAGCGGGCAGGAATATCGTATCGCCGTGGCGGCGGGCGATGCTTTCGGCGACGGCGGAAGTTACGCTCTTTCCTGGCGTCCC
Source organism: uncultured Pseudohongiella sp. (assembly GCA_951812715.1). Taxonomy (GTDB): domain Bacteria; phylum Pseudomonadota; class Gammaproteobacteria; order Pseudomonadales; family Pseudohongiellaceae; genus UBA9145. The sequence goes on from OX638323.1 coordinate 1,295,988, forward strand.
GCGTTTCGAGACGTGGACAACGACGACTTTCAGGCCGCCGAGGACATCGGCAATGCGCAGTCATCGTCATTGGATGTCGAAACAAAAGATTCGTTGACCGTGGAACCCGGCGAACCAGTCGCGACAGGCGTCAGAACGGAATGGTTCGCATGGACGGCGCCAGAGGACGGCTTCCATACCTGGCGACTTTTTGACCCAGACCCCGACCCAGATTCCTCCGATAGTCCATTGAATCTGGCGCTGGCTGCCTTTGCCGGTGACTCGTTGACGGATCTGGAACTGATCGGCGCAACCGACCCATTTAGTACTTTGTCTGAATTTGCTTTCGATGCCACCAAGGATCAGCGCTATTTCATTTCCCTGGGCTTTCTGAACAACACCTACTCGGCATTTGTTTCCACTAGCACCAGCAGCGTTCTGCACTGGGGGCCAACACCGGCAAACGATAAATCGACCAATGCCGTGACGCTAGCCAATTTCAGTGGCGCCATCACTGGCTCCAACGAATTCGCCACCGTCGAGCCAGGCGAGCGAGGCGGCAATGCGGGCGTTGCGTCCGTGTGGTACGACTATGAGGCGCCGGCCTCCGGCTGGATTCGCTTTTTTGTCGACGAAGCCGAATCCGAGGCCAGTTTTTCCTTGACCGTTTACCGCCAGAGCGGCGGCGACCTGACAAAGATATCCGAAGATCTTGGGGCCGCGGCCCCCTCGGAAGTTGCGTTCGAGGCCGACAAAGGAGTCCGTTATCTCATCCGGCTGGGAACCCGCGGCAATGCGCTGGGCGGCGACTTCACGTTGCGCTGGGAAGAGAGCAGGCCTCCGTCATGGTTGAAATACCTGGGAGAACTGAACGATGGGGACATAGATGCAAATGGCCACGCCATTGAGCTGGACTTCCCGCGTTATCAGCGAGGGCTATTAGCATTCAATAGCGATGGCACGACGCTCTTTGCAGCCGCGGAACCAGGCGTGCAGGTTTTCGAACGCGACCCGGAAAGCGGTGAACTGCGCTTTGCGCAGTTAATTGAAAGTTGGGGAATTTCTGTCGTGCTGTTGTGGGACTCCCGCCGCGCCAGACTTTATGCTTACGATTGCGGGAGCTGGCGGCGGTTCGATGCAGTTGATGACAACCGGCGGCAGCTTGGAGAAGCGATGCGAATGTCGGTAACTGGCAACTCAAATCGCCGCTGCGCGAACGCATTGTTTATGGATACGACTGAATCCTTCGTCCATGTGGTGACCTCGAATGAGCTACAAGTTTTTGCCGTCACCCCGGATAGCATGGAACATGTGCAGACGGTGGAGCTGGATGACTTGCAGCAAGCGCTGGTTTCCAATTCCAACAGTCATGTCTATGCCTTGACCGAAAGTTCACTGCATGTCTACGAACGCGATGCGGAAACCGGAAAACTGACGCCGACCCGGGAAACGAGCGTATCCACTTCCTCGGTCATGACGATCAGCGATGACGATCAATATCTGTTCGCGGTCGGCCCAAGTGAAAGAGCCGATGCCAGTGTGTTTCGGTTGGAACCGGACGCGGACCCGCTGTTGCTGGGCGAACTGGACCAGATTCCGCCGTATCCTTCGTGGAGATGGAACAATTGCGAGTTCGCGGCGCCGCTCAAAGGTCTGCCGGCGGCGGATGTCTTTTGTAACGGCTTTGCCTTCAGCCTGGAGTGGCGGCCGGACACCGGGCAACTGTTCCACACGGATTATGTGGGGCTCGATGACTTTGACCGCTTCGACAACTTCGTACGCGACTTTGGCGAAATTTCCAGCGGCGCGGCAAGTCCGGACGGCAGGCACGCCTACCTGGTCACGGAAGATGGGGCACTGGTGATATTCGAACGTGTCGGCAATTCCGACGGGTATCTGTCAACCACCGCAGTTCTGACATCGGAGACCGGTATTTTGGACCTGCCCATGGCCGAGTTTCGCGACGAAACCGGAACGCTGTGTTTCACGGCCGAATTCCACGGAACCGCGGATTCCGGCAACTGGCTGGATGCCGGCGACTGGACGCTAACCGATGCCGCCCTGATCCAATGCGCAACGGCAACGGAAGACATTCCTTTCGTGGAAGCGGAAACCCGTGTTCTGCGGATCCCATACGGCAAGATTAGCGACGAAGACGAATCAAGCTGTTTCATGGCTGAGTTGCAGGGCAGTGAGGATTACCTGAACTGGACGTTGTTGGCCGGCAACTACCTCGATTGCAAATAAGCCAATCCGGTTTTCGGCAATCCTGAATTCAGCTTTCGCTTTGACCGTACCCCTCGATCAGAGCGGTTCCCAATATGGGAATCCGACGTGTCAGGCGGTCCAGCAGACGAACGTCTCGGGCGCCGAGTTGCCCATTGGCGGCGCGGCGCGCTGGTGTGGTTAGCAGGCTGCCGCAAGCTCTCTTCCTGACCGCTCGGCTTGACGAAATTCGCGTCATCTTTTCCCTGTTTTTCGGAGACAACCATGCGCGGCGCGGATCGTCCAGCGCCAGCGCTGCCTGCACGGTCAAACTCAATTTCCGATCAGTCTGGCGCGGCCGCGCCACATCGCCAATGACGGTGATTTCGCCACCGGAAGACTGACCTCGGCGCCGGCTCGCAAGCTGAGCATGGAAAAGGAACAAATTCCCGGTTACCATCCACCGTGGGCAATCCGCGCTTCGATATCGGTCCAAGCAACTGGATCATAACGACAATATTGCGCCTTGCCCGCCTCAATCCTGCAACGTCCGGGTTAGACAGGTTTGGGCTTTTGGGGGAAACGGAGTTTGCGGTTCAATCTCGTTAAATCCTTGTTGTTAATGGGCCTGGCGGCAGGCGTAATCGTCCTCATCGCCACTTTTCGTCCATCTTCTCCCACGCGCTACACCTCGGAGGCGCCGACCGCTGCCGCCTCACAGGAGGAAATGCTCGACGCGCTGGTTGATCGTATTGCCGCCGAAAGCACCGGGCAGTTGCCGGAACCGCTGATTCAGGCCGCGCCCTCAACCGCCGGAACCACGGCGCCGGATGCCGAATCGCCGCCCGGGGAGCCGCCAACGCCACCCGACGGCTTTACCTTTATCGCCGCGCCCGAGCAGATGACCCTGGAGCGCTTGCAGCGGCCGGCGGCAATCGGGCCGGCGTCCCCGGATTATTATCCGGCCTGGCTGGATGCGTCCGACGCCGTATCCGTTTTGGTCAATCAAGCCACCGCCTCGGGGCGCGACTGGACTTTCGGCTGGATCGGATTGGCGGATAACGCCAGTGAGGACGACCTCGGAGAATCGCTGAACGCGCTCGGCGGTGAGATCATCGGCGCGGCGGGCCGCCTGATCCGCGCGCGGCTGCCAGGCGACCCGTCACGCCTGGAAGAGATCGCGTCCTTGGCGGCAGTTGCCGGGCTGGGCGCCCTGCCGAGAACCGTGAAACTGCCCGAAGCTCTCGCCCGGGAAGCCCGCTCCCTGCCCTCCGATCAGCAATTACCGGTATTCGTTACCTTGATGACCGGAGACCCCGACGGTCAATGGCGCCGAGCGCTGGAAAACCTCGGCGCGGTTGTGGGCCGTTTTGATTCGGATATACGGGTTTACACAGCCACCGTTGACTGGCCGGCTCTCGACGCAATCGCCGACGCCGATTTCGTGCTGGCGATAGAACCGGTGGGGCTTGTCGAGGCCGCGCACGACACCGCCGTGCCCGCCATGGGCGTGGACGCCCTGCGCTGGTATAGCGGCTCGCCGGGGCTGTTCTCGGGAATCGGCGGCGCCAGCGTGCCCATCGCCGTCATGGACACCGGCCTCAACATCAACCACCTGGATATCTCCTCCCATCGGGGGAGCATATGCGGGGCCAATTTCGTATGGATCGAGCCCCGGCTGTCGAACAATGACCTGTGGGTAGACGAGAACGGCCACGGCACGCATGTCACCGGCACCATCGCCGGCAACGGTTACGTCAATCCGGAGCTGGCTGGCATGGCGCCTTCGGTATCCCATATCCGGTTCGCCAAGGTGCTGCACCACACCGGTTTCGGCTCTTTCGACGGCATTCTGCAAGGCATGGATTATCTCAGCCGGCCGTCCGGCTGCGACGATGCCAACTCTAGCGCCGATCTTATCAAACCATTGATCGTCAACATGAGTTTGTCGGCCTCGGCAAATATTTTCGAGGGCAGGGGCGTTGGCGAACGAAAGCTGGATTCGGTGGTCTGGACTCATCGCCAACTTTACATCGTTGCTCAAGCCAATGCTGGTTCCTATGGCTTTTCCAATTATGGCGCCGCCAAGAACTCGCTGGCCGTGGGCGCGGCGCTGGACAGCGGCGAACTGGCGCGGTTCAGCAGCCACGGACCCACGGCGGACGGACGCCTGGCGCCACAGGTAGTGGCGACAGGTGTCGATGTTTCTTCCGCCAGAGGTGACGGCAGCCGCGGAGGCTACCAGAGCTTCAGTGGAACCAGCATGGCGGCGCCCACGGTAGCTGGCGTGGCGGCGTTGCTGATGGATGCGGAACCCGCGCATCGGGAGCAACCGGCGCTGACCCGGGCGAGACTGATGGCCAGCGCCATTCGGCCGGACGCCTGGCTGGAGGACCCAACACGGTTTCCCGCTAACAACAGCAACGGCCCCGGCGACTTGCAAGTCCGCTATGGTCTGGGCAAGGTTTCCGCCCGCACCAGCGTACTCGACAGGGACCAGGCGGACGGCTGGATCAGCGGCGGCGCCATCTCCCGGATCGAAGACGGTGATTTGGCTTCGCAGGACATCGTGGTGCCCCCAGACGCCGGTCAGCTAGCTCTGGTGATGACCTGGGACGAACCGCCCACGGACACCATCGCCAGCGCGGTGCTGAACGATCTCGACCTGTATCTGGACCTGGATGGAGATTGCGGAACCGGCGCTTGCGGCGAACATATGTCCGTTTCCCGCAAGGACAATGTGGAATGGATCATCCTGAAAAATCCGCCGCCGGGCGTCCACCGGGCGAAAATCGTTGCGCACCGTATCTATACCGAGGCGCCCCGCGCGGCGTTGGCCTGGACCATCATCCGCGGCGCGTCCACGCCGAGTCTCCACATCGAAACAGACACCGAAAGTCTGGAACAATCCGGCGAAATTACCTTGACCGTGACGGCGGACGCCTATGTTGCCGCGGGGACGCGTTTGGAGGTGAACTGCCGGACCGCGGACGGTCTCTGCAGATACTACAGATGGAGTCTGGGAAACCTCGAAGTCGCGCGAGAAGACGGTCTTGAGCGGGAAATTGATTGGACTACTACCGACTACTCACCGCTGATTACGCTAGGGGAGATCGCCGCGGGCGAATCGCAGCAATTGAAACTCGACGTTGCATATGATGGCGGAGGCGCCGCGCGACTTTACTTTACCGCAACCGCCTGGAACGCGCGACCGGCATCCGCCTCGTTGCTGATTCGGGGTTCCGGAGCGCAGGAGACAGACATTGTCCCGGCGGAAAGACCGGCAAACGCCGATTTCGCATCCGCGGCTGCGTTGACGGATAGTCCGCAACGGCTGGATTTGCTGCTTGCGGCCACGGAACCAGGTGAACCCGAATTCAATGAGATACAGCCCCGACGTCCATCGAATTCGGCCTGGTATGAATGGACGGCGCCGGTTGAAGGCTTTTATCGGTTTGACGTAAGACCGGATTCGGAAGATGGTAGCGGCTACAATCTGCAACTCGATTTATTTCAAGGTGATTCGCTCGGCACAATAGAAGAGGTGGTTACGGGAGATCCCGCCGCTGTCGAGTTTTTCTCGCGGGAGAATGAGGACTACAAGATACGGATTAGCCACAATGGTTTTCGCGGCGCGCCTCCAGCGATCCTGCGCTGGTCGCGGGATCCGCCAGCTAACGATCTTTTCGCCGACGGCGTCGAGTTGGAAGGTGAGGAGGACAGTATTCAGGGCAACAATCAGGGAGCGACTCTTGAGGCGGGCGAGTCGTTCGGCGAGCTGGCGGCGACCGTCTGGTACCGGTGGACAGCGCCCGATGACGGCGACTGGTATTTCGATTCCGACAATGGCGATTTACGGACGCTCGTGTTTGTTGGCGACCAGCTTTCGAAGTTGCGGCTGGTTTCGGGTTATCCCTATCGGCAGGCCACGTTTCCGGCAGCGAGCGGGCAGGAATATCGAATCGCCGTGGCGGCGGGCGATGCTTTCGGTGGCGGCGGAAGTTACGCTCTTTCCTGGGGCCGCTCGGAACGCGATGCGGACAACGATGATTTTCAAGCTGCCGAGGACATCGGCAATGCGCGGTCTTCGTCACTGGATGTCGAAATAAATTCTCAGTCGACCGTGGAGCCCGGCGAACCAGTCGCGACAGGCGTCAGAACGGAATGGTTCGCATGGACGGCGCCAGAGGACGGCTTCTACACCTGGCGACTTTTTGACCCAGACCCCACCACCAAGATTCCATGGAATCTGGCGCTGACTGTCTTTGCCGGTGACTCGTTGACGGATCTGGAGCTGATCGGCGCAACTGACCCATATAGTACTTTGTCTGAATTTGTTTTCCATGCCGCCAAGGATCAGCGTTATTTCATTTCCCTGGGCTTTCTGAACAACACCTACTCGGCATTTGTTTCCAATAGTCCCAGCAGCGTTCTGCGCTGGGGGCAAACACCGGCAAACGATAAATCGACCAATGCCGTGGCGCTAACTAATTCCAGCGGCGCCATCAGCGGCTCCAACGAATTCGCCACCGTCGAGCCAGGCGAGCGTGGCGGCAACCCGAGCGCTGCGTCCCTGTGGTACGACTATGAGGCGCCGGCCTCCGGCTGGGTTCGCTTTTTTATCGGCGAAGCCGAATCCGGCGCCAATTTTTCCTTGGCCGTTTACCGCCGGAGCGGCGGCGACCTGAAACTGATATCCGAAGATCTCGGGAGCGCGGATACTTCGGAAGTGCTGTTCGAGGCCGAGGCGGGAATCCGTTACCTCATCCGGCTGGGGACCCGCGGCAATGCGCTGGGCGGCGACTTCACGTTGCGCTGGGAAGAGAGCGCGCCTCCGGTATGGTTGAAATACCTGGGAGAACTGAACGACGCAGTCAGAGATGCAAATGGCCATATCATTGAGTTTGATCCATGGCAGGCGTCTTTGGCATTGAGCAGCGACGGCACGGCGCTCTTTATGGCTACGGAGAAAGATTTGCTGATCTTCGAGCGCGACCCGGAAAGCGGTGAACTGCGCTTTACACAATTACTACTTGATATTTGGAGAAATAGTCCCGCGCTGTTGTGGGACTCCCGCCGCGCCAGACTGTACGCTAACGACTGCCATAGCTGGCGGCGGTTCGACGCAGTTGATGGAAACCAGCGGCAGCTTGGGGACGCGATGCGAATGTCGGTATCCGGTGGTGACCCGGACCGATACCTCTGCGCGGGTGCATCTTTCATGGACATGACTGAAACCTTCATCCATTTGGTGGATTCGAATGGGCTACAAGTTTTTGCCGTCACCCCGGATGGCATGGAACACGTGCAGACGGTGGAGCTGGACGGTATACAGCAAGCGTTGGTTTCCGGCTCGAACACTCATATCTATGCCTTGACCGAAAGTTCACTGCATGTCTACGAACGCGATACGGAAACCGGGAAGCTGACGCCGACCCGGAAAACAAGATTGTCCGCTTCCGCTTCCTCAAATTTCTCGGTTATGGCGATCAGCGACAATGACCAATATATGTTTGTAGTAACACCAGACACCGTCAGTGTATTTCGGCTGCAACCGGACGCGGATCCACTGCTACTCGACGAACTCGAACAGATTCCGCCGTACAGAAGGTGGGCATGCAAGTTCGCGGCACCGCGCAAAGGTCTGCCGGCGGCGGATGTCTTTTGTGACGGCTTTGCCTTCAGCTTTCGGTGGCGGCCGGACACTCGGCAACTGTTCCACACGGACTATGTGGGGCTCGATGATTTTGACCGTTTCGACAACTTCGTACGCGACTTTGGCGATATTCGGGGACGCGGCGCGGCGAGTTCAGACGGCAGGCACGCCTACATGATCGCGGAAGACGGGGCGCTGATGATGTTCGAACGATTCGGCAATTCCGAAGGATATCTGTCGACCACTGCTATTCTGACATCGGAGAACGGTATTTTGGATCTGCCCATGGCCGAGTATCGCGACGAAACCGAAACGCTGTGTTTCACGGCCGAATTCCACGGAACCGCGGATTCCGGCAACTGGCTGGATGCCGGCGACTGGACGCTAACCGCTGCCGCCTTGATCCAATGCGCAACGGCAACGGAAGACATTCCTTTCGTGGAAGCGGAAACCGGGATACTGCGGATCCTTTACGGCAAGATTAGCAACGAAGATGAATCAAGCTGTTTCATGGCTGAGTTGCAGGGCAGTGAGGATTACCTGAACTGGACATTGTTGGCCGGCAATCACCTCGATTGTAAGTAAGCCCATCCGGTTTTCGGCAATCCTCGATTCAGCTTTGCTGCTCGCCGGCCGAGCATGGAAAAGGAACGAATTCCCGGTTACCATCCATCGTGGGCAATCCGCGCTTCGATATCCGCCCAAGCAACTGGATCATAACGACAATATTGCGCCTTGCCCGCCTCAATCCTGCAACGTCCGGGTTAGACAGGTTTGGGCTTTTGGGGGAAATGGAGTTTGCGGTTCAATCTCGTTAAATTCTTGTTGTTATTGAGTCTGGCGGCAGGCGTAATCGTCCTCATCGCCACTTTTCGCTCTACTTCTACCACGCGCACCGCCTCGGAGGCGCCCCCCGCTGCCGCCTCACAGGAGGAAATGCTCGACGCCCTCGTTGATCGTATCGCCGCCGAAAGCGCCGGGCAGTTGCCGGAACCGCTGATTCAGGCCGCGCCCTCAACCGCCGGAACCACGGCGCCGGATGCCGAATCGCCGCCCGGGGAGCCGCCAACGCCACCCGACGGCTATACCTTTATCGCCGCGCCCGAGCAGATGACCCTGGAGCGCTTGCAGCGGCCGGCGGCAACCGGGCCGGCGTCCCCGGATGACTATCCGGCCTGGCTGGATGCGCCCGACGCCGTATCCGTTTTGGCCAGTCAAGCCGCCGCCTCGGGGCGCGACTGGACTTTCGGCTGGATCGGATTGGCGGATGCCGCCAGTGAGAACGACCTCGGAGAATCGCTGAACGCGCTCGGCGGTGAGATCATCGGCGCGGCGGGCCGCCTGATCCGCGCGCGGCTGCCGGGCGACCCGTCACGCCTGGAAGAGATCGCGTCCTTGCCGGCAGTTGCCGGCCTGGGCGCCCCGCCGAGAACCATGAAACTGCCCGAAGCTCTCGCCCGGGAAGCCCGCTCCCTGCCCTCCGATCAGCAGTTGCCGGTATTCGTTACCTTGATGGCCGGAGACCCCGACGGTCAATGGCGCCGAGCGCTGGAAAACCTCGGCGCGGTGGTGGGCCGTTTCGATTCCGACATACGGGTTTACACAGCCACCGTAGACTGGCCGGCTCTCGACGCAATCGCCGATGTCGATTTCGTGCTGGCCATCGAACCGGTGGGACTTGTCGAGGCCGCGCACGACACCGCCATACCCACCATGGGCGCGGACGCCCTGCGCTGGTATAGCGGCTCGCCGGGGCTGTTCTCGGGTATCGGCGGCGCCAGCGTGCCCATTGGCGTCATGGACACCGGCCTCAACATCAACCACCTGGACATCTCCTCGCATCGGCGGAGCATATGCGGGGCCAATTTCGTGTGGATCGAGCCCCGGCTGTCGGACAATGACCTGTGGGTGGACGAGAACGGCCACGGCACGCATGTCACCGGCACCATCGCCGGCAACGGTTACGTCAATCCGGAGTTCGCCGGCATGGCGCCTTCGGTATCCCATATCCGGTTCGCCAAGGTGCTGCACCACTACGGTGCTGGCTCTTTCAACAGCATACTGCAAGGTATGGATTATCTCAGCCGGCCGTCCGGCTGCGACGAGGCCGACTCTAGCGCCAATCTTGTCAAACCGTTGATCGTCAACATGAGTTTGGCACGCATATCAAATATTTTCGAGGGAAGAGATGTTGGCGAACGAAAGCTGGATTCGGTGGTCTGGACTCATCGCCAACTCTATGTCGTGGCTCAGGCAAATTTTCGTGGCAGGGTCTTCTCCAACTATGCTACCGCCAAGAACTCGCTGGCCGTGGGCGCGGCGCTGCGTAGCGGCGAACTGGTGTCGTTCAGCAGCCACGGACCCACGGCGGACGGACGCCTGGCGCCACAGGTAGTGGCGACAGGTTACAGAGTTTATTCCGCCAGCGGCGACGGCAAACGCGGTGGCTACCAGAGACTAAGTGGAACCAGCGTGGCGGCGCCCATGGTAGCCGGCGTGGCGGCACTGCTAATGGATGTGGCGCCCGCGCATCGGCAGCAACCGGCGCTAACCCGGGCGAGACTGATGGCCAGCGCCATTCGGCCGGACGCCTGGCTGGAAGACCCGGCACGGTTTCCCGCCAACAACAGCAACGGCCCCGGCGAATTGCAAGTCCGCTATGGTCTGGGCAAGGTCTCCGCCCGCACCAGCGTACTCGACAGGGACCGGGCGGACGGCTGGACCAGCGGCGGCGCCATCTCCCGGATCGAGGACGGGGATTTGGCTTCGCAGGATATAGTGGTGCCGGCGGACGCCAGTCAGCTAGCTCTGGTGATGACCTGGGACGAACCGCCCACGGACACCATCGCCAGCGCGGTGCTGAACGATCTCGACCTGTATCTGGACCTGGATGGAGATTGCGGAACCGGCGCCTGCGGCGAATATACGTCCGTTTCCCGCAAGGACAATGTGGAATGGATCATGCTGAAAAATCCGCCGCCGGGCGTCCACCGGGCGAAAATCGTTGCGCACCGTATCTATACCGAGGCGCCCCGCGCGGCGCTGGCCTGGACCATCATTCGCGGCGCGTCCGCGCCGAGTCTCCACATCGAAACAGACACCGAAAGCCTGGAGCAATCCGGCGAAATTACCTTGACCGTGACGGCGGACGCCTATGTTGCCGCGGGGACGCGTTTGGAGGTGAACTGCCGGACCGCGGACGGCCTATGTGGAGTCAACGATTGGGATCTGACGGGTCTCGAAGTCAGGCGAGAAGACGGTCTTGAGCGGGAAATTGATTGGTCCACCCGGACCTCGCCACTGATTACGCTAGGGGAGATCGCCGCGGGCGAATCACAGCAATTGAAACTCGACGTTGCATACGATGGCGAAGGCGCCGCGCGACTTTACTTTACGGCAACCGCCTGGAACGCGCGACCGGCATCCGCCTCGTTGCTGATTCGGGGTTCCGGAGCGCAGGAGACAGACATTGTTCCGGCGGAAAGACCGGCAAACGCCGATTTCGCATCCGCGGCTGCGTTGACGGATAGTCCGCAACGGCTGGATTTGCTGCTTGCGGCCACGGAACCAGGTGAACCCGTGTTCAAGTCTCTGGTAAACACCGACGCATATATACGATCTACAGAATCCAGACGTCCATCAAATTCGGCCTGGTATGAATGGACGGCGCCGGTTGAAGGCTTTTATCGGTTTGACGTAAGACCGGATTCGGAAGATGGTAGCGGCTACAATCTGCAACTCGATTTATTTCAAGGTGATTCGCTCGGCACAATAGAAGAGGTGGTTACGGGAGATCCCGCCGCTGTCGAGTTTTTCTCCCGGGAGAATGAGGACTACAAGATACGGATTAGCCACAATGGTACGGGCGGCGCGCCTCCAGCGATCTTGCGCTGGTCGCGGGATCCGCCAGTTAACGATCTTTTCGCCGACAGCATCGAGTTGGAGGGTGAGAGAAACAGCGTTCAAGGCAACAATCAGGGAGCGACTCTTGAGGCGGGCGAGTCGTTCGGTAAGCTGGCGGCAACCGTCTGGTACCGGTGGACGGCGCCCGATGACGGCGACTGGCGTTTCGAGTCCGACAATGGCGATTTACGGACGCTCGTGTTTGTTGGCGATCGGCCTTCGGAACTGCGGCTGGTTTCGGGTTATCCCTATCGGCAGGCCACGTTTCCGGCAGCGAGCGGACAGGAATATCGTATCGCCGTGGCGGCGGGCGATGCTTCCGGCGGCGGCGGAAGTTACGCTCTTTCCTGGTATCCCGGAGGACGAATCGCGGACAAAGACGACTTTGAAGCTGCCGAGGACATCGGCAATGCGCGGTCTTCGTCACTGGATGTCGAAATAAATTTACAGTCGACCGTGGAGCCCGGCGAACCAGCCGCGACAGGCGTCAGAACGGAATGGTTCACATGGGCGGCGCCGGAGGACGGCTTCTATACCTGGCGACTTTTTGACCCAGACCCCGATCCAAATATCTCCGATAGTTCATTGAATCTGGCGCTGACTGCCTTTGCCGGCGACTCGTTGAAGGATCTTGATCTGATCGGCGCAACTGACCGATATAATACTTTGTCTGAATTTGCTTTCCATGCCACCAAGGATCAGCGTTATTTCATTTCCCTGGGCTTTCGAAACAGCTCTTTCTCGGCATTTGAATTCCGAACTACTAGGAGCATTTTGCGCTGGGGATCAACGCCGGTAAACGACAAAATGACCAATGCTCTAGCGTTAACCAATTCCAGCGGCGCCATCACTGGCTCCAACGAGTTCGCCACCGTCGAGCCAGGCGAGCGTGGCGGCAAGCAAGGAGTTGCGTCCCTGTGGTACGAGTATGAGGCGCCGGCCTCCGGCTGGGTTCGCTTTTTTGCCGACAAAGCCGAATCCGAGGCCAATTTTTCCTTGACCGTATACCGCCGGAGCGGCGGCGACCTGAAACTGATATCCGAAGATGTTGGGGGCGCGGCCCCCTCGGAAGTTGCGTTCGAGGCCGACAAAGGAGTCCGTTACCTCATCCGGCTGGGGACCCGCGGCAATGCGCTGGGCGGCGACTTCACGTTGCGCTGGGAAGAGAGCGCGCCTCCGGTATGGTTGAAATACCTGGGAGAACTGAACGACGCAGTCAGAGATGCAAATGGCCATATCATTGAGTTTAACCAACGGGGGCCGTTTTTGGCATTGAGCAGCGACGGCACGGCGCTCTTTATGGCTACGGATAATGATTTGCTGATCTTCGAGCGTGACCCGGAAAGCGGTGAACTGCGCTTTGCACAATTACTTGAAAAAAGTTGGGAATTTTCCGATGCGCTGTTGTGGGACTCCCGTCGCGCCAGACTTTACGCTAACAACTGCGGGAGCTGGCGGCGGTTCGACGCAGTTGATGGAAACCAGCGGCAGCTTGGGGACGCGATGCGAATGCCTGTAATTGGTAACTCAAACCGCCGCTGCGCGGACGCATTGTTTATGGACACGACTGAATCCTTCGTCCATGTGGCTTGGAATGAGTCGAATGAGCTACAAGTTTTTGCTGTCTCCCCGGATAGCATGCAACACGTGCAGACGGTGGCGCTGGACGGTTTACAGTACGCACTGGTTTCCAACTCGAACAGTCATGTCTATGCCTTGACCAAAAGTTCACTGCATGTCTACGAACGCGATGCGGAAACCGGCAAGTTGACGCCGACCCGCAAAACAAGTTTATCCGCTTCCGCTTCCTCAACTTTATCGGTTATGGCGATCAGCGACAATGACCAACACATGTTCGTAGTAAGACCTAAAGCCGTCAGTGTATTTCGGCTGCGACCGGACGCTAACCCACTGCTACTCGATGAACTCGATCAGATTCCGCCGTATAGGGGGGAGGCATGCAAGTTCGCCGCGCCGCGCAAAGATCTGCCGGCGGCGGATGTCTTTTGTGACGGCTTTGCCTTCAGCCTGGAGTGGCGGTCAGAAATTCAGCAGTTGATTGTCACGAACTATGTTGGATTCAACGATTTAGACCGTTTCGGCAACTTCGTACGCAACTTTGGCAATATTCGGGGACGCGGCGCGGCAAGCCCAGACGGCAGGCACGCCTACCTGGTAGCGGAAGACGGAGCGCTGGTGATATTCGAACGATTCGGCAATTCCGAAGGGTATCTGTCAACCATCACTGTTCTGACGTCGGGGACCGGTATATTGGACCTGCCCATGGCCGAGTATCGCGACGAAACCGGAACGCTGTGTTTCACGGCCGAATTCCACGGAACCGCGGATTCCGGCAACTGGCTGGATGCCGGCGACTGGACGCTGGCCGATGCCGCCCTGATCCAATGCGCAACGGCAACGGAAGACATTCCTTTCGTGGAAGCGGAAACCCGTGTTCTGCGGATCCCATACGGCAAGATTAGCGACGAAGACGAATCAAGCTGTTTCATGGCTGAGTTGCAGGGCAGTGAGGATTACCTGAACTGGACGTTGTTGGCCGGCAACTACCTCGATTGCAAATAAGCCAATCCGGTTTTCGGCAATCCTGAATTCAGCTTTCGCTTTGACCGTACCCCTCGATCAGAGCAGTTCCCAATATGGGAATCCGACGTGTCAGGCGGTCCAGCGGACGAACGTTTCGGGCGCCGAGTTGCCGGAACCGGTGATTCAGGTCGCGTCCGAGCTCAACAGCAACCCGAGAAAGCGCCGGCAGCCGGATTCCGCTTCTCTATCATGGCGGACCGCGCATTATCCGTTCAGCCCAACAACCGCAGCCCGAAGGCGGCGGCGATGAAAAGTCCGGCCCAGATGCACCATACCCAAGGCAGACAGCGTTGCAGCGAAAGTCTCATCGCGGCGTCCGCTTGCGCGCTGGCGCCGTCGCTCATCATTTGCGCGAAAGCCGGCTTGAAAGTTCTCAGATTGAACCTTATGCCGATGCCGCATGTGACCAGCAATGCGAAAATGAGTAGCTTGGACACAAGCCAGAGCGGAGGCGGCGCGGCGGCAATCAGGCTCGCTACCCAGGCAAGCAGCGAGACTATGAGCGCTATGCGGAAGTAAAGATCGAATTGTGTCAGCCGTGCGGCAAGGAGGCTGCCCTCCTTGCGATAAATTGTCAGCACCCATGCGAACCAGCACAGGCCGACGCCCCAGATCGACGCCAGCGCGGCGGTGGATAAGGGAAGCGCGCCCGCGGCCGCCGCCATGTGCAGACCGGTCGGCAGCACCAGCGGCATGGCGAGCTTCGGTCCCATATCGCAGGCGAGCATGATGCGAAGCGCGGTGCGCCTGGATTGCGGACTCAGTTCGGCGTTGGTTACTTGACGGCTGGCGAGAAAAGTTCCCAGATCGCCGCCAAGCCAGTAGGCGAACAGCACCAGGTGCAGATATTTCAGAGCAAGGAAATAGGTCATGTGATATCCCGCCGCGTTTCGGGACTCGCGGCGACTGCAATCTTAGCCGGAACGTCCCGTTTTTCCTTGATTTTTATCATGCCGCCATTGCTGGCGCGGACGCATTGTTTATGGACACGACTGAAACCTTTGTTGACCCGGAAGGTTTCGTCGCAGCCGTGGAACGCCTCGAAAAAATCTATCTGTAACAGGTGGAGCAGGAACGGGCCCAACAATCGATGGGGCCGTACGACGTAATTAACAAAAGTTTCACAGTACCGTCAACTTGTTGCAATGAATCACCGGCAGACTTCCGGTAGCGCCAAAAACGCAACGGAATAACTGAGACCCAGGAGTCAACCATGCTTTCGTTATCCAGGGCGAATCGATTCGCCCTTTTTGCCGCTGTTTTGGCCATTGGACTTTCCGCCCAAACAGAAGCCCAGGACACCACATCCGCCATTCGCGGCACCGTGTCCGACGCCGGTACGCCCATCGCCGATGCCTCCGTGGAGGTGGTGGACCTGCGCACCGGCGCAACCCGCGTACTCGAATCCAATGCCACCGGCACTTTTTATGCCGCCAATCTGCCCGTCGGCGGCCCCTATCGCGTAACGGTGGACGACAGCCGCAGTCTCACTATCGAAACCATTTCCCTGGGCGAGGTCTACAATCTGTCCATCGATCTAGGCGCATCCGGCCCGGTCGAGGAAATTCTCGTCATCGGCCCGAGCGGCGCGCTGATCAATGTGGCGCCAGGGCCTTCGGCGACTTTCGGCGTCTTTGATCTGGAAACTTCGGTCGCCTATAACCGCGACATCAAAGACGTCTACACCCTCGACCCGCGCATGAACCTCGACGGCGGCTCCGCGGTGAACTGCATCGGCAAGCACCCGCGCTACAACAGCATCAGCCTGGACGGAGTCGCCCAGAACGACCGCTTCGGTCTTAACTCGAACGGCTACGCCACCGCTACCGGCATGCCTTTCCCCTACGAGTCCATCGCCCAGGTGGCAGCCGAACTCGCTCCCTTTGATGTCAACTACGGCGGTTTCACCGCCTGCAACATCAATGCCGTAACCAAGTCCGGCACGAATGAATGGACCGGCGCCGGATTTTTCGAACTGACCGGAGATCAGTGGCGTGGCGATTCCTTGACCGAAGACGGCAACACCAGCGAATTCTCCACTGTCGACTACAAAGAGGAAAAATACGGATTCAGCATCGGCGGGCCGATCGTCGAAGATCGCCTGTTCTTCTTCGCCGCTTTGGAAGAAACCGAAGAACCCCGCTTTCTTTCCATGGGCCACGCCGGTTCCGGCAACGGTGTAGAGCGTCCCTGGCTGAGCGAAGCCGACTACGACCGCATCCGCCGAACCGCCATTGATCTCTATGACTACGACCCCGGCGGCCAGCCGGTCGACGGCTCTCAGACCGAGCGGAAATACATGATCAGGCTCGACTGGAACATCAACGATTCCCATAGCCTTGCCGGCATCTACAATTTCTACGACGGCATCCAGGACCGGGCTTCGGACGGCGACAACAACGAGTTCGAATTCTCCAATCACTTCTACCAGAAAGGAGCCGAACTCGAAACGATCATCGTCAAACTGTTCTCCCAATGGACCGATGCCTTCTCCACCGAAGTCTTCGTCAACTCCAACACCATGGTCGATACCCAGGTCACCACCGGCCCAGTAGATTTTGCCGATTTCCAGATCAACATAGACAGGAACACCGTCTACCTCGGCGCCGACGACTCGCGCCAGGCCAACCGGCTCAACTGGGAGTCTTCATTCTGGAAGTTCAGCGGCGAATATCTCGCAGGCGAGCACCTGCTGACCTTCGGCTATGAACGCGACGACCTCTCGGTCTTCAACCTGTTCGTGCAACATTCGCGCGGCGGCGAATACGACTTCTTCGACGATTCCGCCGGCAATCCGGCGCATTGCGGCGCATTGACGGCTCAGGGCCGGTTCGATGACCCGGCCTGCGCTCTTTCCGGCATCGACCGTTTCGAACTCGGTCGCCCCAGCCGCGTGTACTATGGCAGCGGCGGCGGCACCAACGATGCGGCGGATGCCGCGGCCAATTTCAACAACGTGCTGAATACACTGTATTTTCAGGACGAATGGCATCTGTCCGACCACGCCCTGACCTTGACTGCCGGGCTGCGTTACGAATGGTTCGCCAGCGACGACCGGCCACGATTCAACCAGACTTTTGCCAGCGCCAACAACGGTCTGCGCAACGACGGCAACGTCGATGGCCTGAAGTTGCTCATGCCGCGTCTCGGATTCACCTGGGAGGCGCTCGACGATCTCACCTTGCGCGGCGGTCTGGGTCTGTATTCGGGCGGCAACCCGAATGTGTGGCTGTCCAACGCCTGGAGCAATGACGGCATCACCAATGTGCAATTGCAATGGCGCAATTTCAGCGGCGTCGAATCGATCTTCGGCGAAGTGCCGCTTTCGGGAAGCGGCCGTCCCGGATACGACGTGCCGGCGGCTCTTGTCGACCAGGTCGCCGCCACTACCGAGGCCAACGCCAACGACAGCCGCCTCGTGCTGATCGATCCGGATTACGAGCAGCCGGCGGAATGGAAACTGGCGCTGGGTGGAACTTACTATCTCGCAAACGGCATCAGCGTCGACGCCGACTATATCTTCTCGCGGCAGCGTAATCCCGCCTACTATCTGGATCTGTCCCAACAACGGGTTGGCACTACCGCGGCCAGCCAGCCGATCTACGATTTCGTCAACGGCGCCGAGAACTACATGTTGACCAATTCGGGTCAGAAACCGGAGGCGCACAGCCTGTCTCTGGTCGCGCGCCAGCGTCTGGACTGGGGTCTGGACTGGACCCTGGGTTACGCCTGGACCGACGCCAAGGACGTAAGTCCGATGACCTCGTCGGTAGCGGCTTCCAATTTCGACAATCTGGCCCTGGTCGATCTGGTCGAGCCGATGCCGGGCACTTCCAACTACGTGTCACCGCATCGTTTCACGGCAAGGCTCAGTTACGGCCGCGACTTCATCGCCGGTCACGAGACCCGAATTACCGCTCTGTTTTACGGCAAGGAAGGGCATCCGCAAAGCCACGTAATGAGTTCCGCCGATCTGGAAGGCGACGGATTTTATGGGCGCCACCTGCTCTATGTGCCGGGAGCGACCGATTCGAGTGTGGTGGCGGGCCCGGACTTCGATCTTGCCGCCTTCTCCGCCTTTGTCGAGCGCGAAGGCTACGGCGCCGGCTTTGTCGAGCGC
Organism: uncultured Pseudohongiella sp.; assembly: GCA_951812715.1. GTDB lineage: Bacteria > Pseudomonadota > Gammaproteobacteria > Pseudomonadales > Pseudohongiellaceae > UBA9145. The sequence continues at coordinate 1,314,455 of OX638323.1, forward strand.
AACGCCAACCATGCCGACTGGTCCTCGCGCCTCGACCTGCGACTCGACCAGCAACTGCCGCTGATGTTCGGAACGCGCGCAAGAGGCTGGATCAAGATCTACAACCTGCTGAACCTGATCGACGACGATCTCGGCCTGCAATACGACGGCCAGTTCTTCTCCCAACAGGTGGTCACTTCCTCGCTCAACGATCGAGGCCAATATGTGTTCGAGCGCTTCCGGGACCGCAACGTTACCGACCTGCTCGAACAGCGCAGCCTGTGGGAATTGCGCGTTGGAATCCAGTTCGAGTTCTGAATTCTCGGCCGAATTTCCGGCTGTTGCATTTAAGCAGCAAAAAGTCTAGCTTCAACGCATTGTCCGCGCCCGCTGCCGATGGCGGGCGCGGGCTGTCTTTGCATAAGAAACGGAGCTAACCCAGTGAATGCGAAACTGACGCGCAGACGTTTTATCAAGGGGGTGATCTTCTCAGGGGCCGCCGCTACGACCGGCGCCGCGGGAGTCTACCTCGCCCAGGCGCAGTCCGGGCTGTCAGCCGCGGAGCGTCTGATCACATTGAACGTAAACGGCCGCGACCGGCCGGTCGACGTTCTGCCCCAGGAGACCCTGGCCCATACCTTGCGTTACCGGCTCGATCTGACCGGCACCAAGATCGGCTGCAATCGAGGCGAATGCGGCGCATGCACCGTGCTCATCGACGGCGTGCCCAACTACTCGTGCTCGGTGCTGACGCATAACGTCAAGAGCAAGGCCGTGACTTCGGTCGAAGGCCTCAAGGCCGCCGACGGTACGCTGCATCCTGTACAGCAGGCCTTCATCGACGAAAACTCCCCGCAATGCGGATTCTGCACGCCGGGACAGATCATGTCCGCGGTGGCGCTGCTGAACGACAATCCGGCGCCGGACCGGCAACAGGTGCGCATGGCCCTGTCGGGCAACCTGTGCCGTTGCGGCGCTTATGAACATTACATAAACGGCGTCTTGCGCGCCTCGGGGCAACTGGCATGACTACGCATATAGGATTCGATTTTGTTCCGCCGGACGTTCCTGGCAAGGTCACCGGCGAGATCAAGTACGCTGAAGACTATCGCCGGGAAGGCATGGTCTTCGCCCGCTTGCTGACCAGTCCCTTGCCCGCGGGCAGAGTGGCAAGCATCGACGCCAGTGAAGCGCTGCGCCTGGATGGAGTGATCGGCGTCTTCACCGCCGCGGATCTGCCGCCGGTCGCGCCTCCCGCCAATCCCGCGCTCGCCTTCGACTACATCACTTACGTCGGCCAGCCGATTCTGGCCGTCGCGGCGACCAGCGAAGAAATCGCGGAAACCGCGATTCAGCGGATCCGGGTGGAATACGAACGCCGCCCCTTCGTGGTGGACCCGCTGGAAAGCCTTTCCCCGGGCGGCGCCACCGCCTACCCGGAGGGCAACGCACTGGTTCCCGTCCAGGAAGAAGGACCGGACGGCACGACCATCAACAGCGCCCGGATCATGGACGTCAAATGGCCGCAAGAGGCCATCGACGCCATGCGCGCGGGGCGCGAACCCGTCGGCGCCGAATTCACCCGGGAATGGGAGTTCGGCGACCTCGAAGCCGGCTTCGCGGAAGCGGTCGCAGTCGTCGAGGAACCCTTCGTCACCATCGGCTACCCGCACCACTCGCTGGAATCGCGCACCTGCATGGCGTACTGGGAAAACGGCAGATGCTATTTCCACGGCTCCTCCCAGAGCCAGAGCGCCAACAACGCCGGCCTGGCGCGCATGCTCAATATCGATCTCGCCGATCTCGTCTTTATCAACGAGGCCACCGGCGGCGGATTCGGTTCCAAGATCGGACCCTACCCCTACATGGCGATAACCGGCCAGTTCTCGCGTCAATTGAACCGTCCGCTGCAATTGCGCATCACCCGGGAGCAGGAGTTCTACATCGGCTCGGCCCGTTCCGGCATGCAAGGCTGGATCAAGGTCGGCGTGCGGGAGAACGGCAAGGTGTCCGCGGTCGATCTGGTAATCGTCAACGACGGCGGCATGACCGGAGGCGGCAGCGGCAACTCGTCGGCGCAACACGTTACCGTTGCCTATCAGCCCGAGGCGATGCGATTCCGCCATATTTCGGTCTACACCAACACCACGCCGCGGGGCGCCCAGCGCGGCCCTGGTCAGAACGAAATGGCGGCCATCCTCGCCCCGGTTACCGACAAGGCGGCGAATGCCGCCGGCGTGGACCGAGTTGAATTCCGCAAGGTCAACGCGCTCGACAGCGATGGCTTTCAGGGCGGCAGCCAAGGTCCGGTAACCAGCGCCTTCGTGCGCGAAGCCATTGATCAGGGCGAACGCCTGTTCAACTGGCGCGAAAGACTCGAGCAGCCCAGGCAAAACGGCAGCAAGGCGCGCGGTCTCGGAGTCGGCATCGGCTATCACGGCGCCGGCGGCCGCGGCTACGATGGTCTGCTACGAATGGATACCGACGGCATGTTGCATATCCATAGCGGCGTGGGCAACCTCGGCACGTACTCCTATGCCGCCACCTGCCGCGCCGCGGCCGAAGTGATGCAGATTCCCTGGGAGCGCTGCCAGATTCATCGCGGCCGCAGCGACCGGCATCTGCCGCACAGTTCCGGCCAGGGCGGCTCCAATACGGTGTTCACCCATAGCCGGGCAAACTGGGTTGCCGGTCAGGACATGATCGCCAAGATGAAGGAAATCGCCGCCATGGACCTCGGCGGCAGCGCGGACGATTACGAGATCGGCGGCGAGCGCGTATTCCGCGGCGCCGAACCCGATTCCGGCCTCAGCTACGCGCAATGCGCCCAGCGCGCGATGGAACTCGGCGGCGCCTTTAGCGGCGAGGAATATCCCGAAGACATCAATCCGCTGACCCAGCTCGCGGTACAGGGACTCGCCGGCAGCGGCCTGGTCGGCGTCGCCAGGGATAACATCCCGGGCGTGGGGCAGCCGCCGGGAGTGGTGGTCGGCTTTATCGAGATTGAACTCGACACCGATACCGGCAAGTACGACATTCTCGACTACGCCGCGGTCGCCGATTGCGGCACCGTGGTGCATCCGAAGAATTTCGACAACGCCATGCGCGGCGGCGCCGTCTGGGGCGTGGGCCTGGCCGCTCTCGAGCGCCATGTCTACGATCCGCAGAACGGGCTGCCGGCCAACGTGGGTCTGTATCAGAGCAAGCCGCCAACAATCCTCGATGTGCCGGTGGAAACCAGCGCGGCCGCGGTCAACATTCCGGATCCTCAGAATCCGGCAGGCGGCCGCGGTATCGGCGAGCCGACCCAGGGCGCCGCCTGCGCCGCGCTGGCGTCAGCCATATCCGATGCCCTCGACGGTCATCTGTTCAATTCCGCGCCGATCACGACGGACATGATCGTGAATCACCTTGCGGGGAATTCCTACAGTACCCAATCCCTGAAAACCAACACATTCTGAGGTTTCGCTATGCCTTCACATGACGTAATGCCAAATATGGAGCTCTACCAGCCGGTAATGCTGGATGACGCGATTACGATTGCCGAGCGCCTCGGAGACCGGGGCTGGCTGGTAGGCGGAGGTCAGGATACCTACGGTTGGTTGAAGGACCGCGCCAAAGCTACCGATGCGCTCATCGACCTGAGCGGAATCGAATCCCTGCGCGGCGTACGCGAGGACGGCGACACGCTGGAAATCGGCGCGATGACCACCTTGACCGAAGTAGCCAACGACCCGCTCGTTCGCGAGCGTTTCTCGCTGCTCGCCGATGCCGCCGCGGTCGTGGCGAGTCCGCAGATTCGCAATATCGGCACCATCGGCGGCAATGTCTCCCAGGATGTGCGCTGCTGGTACTATCGCCGCGGCCTGTCGTGCTATCGGGCCGGCGGCAATTTGTGCTACGCCGATACGCCTCAGGGCATGAACCGCGAACATGCGCTATTCGAAGGCAGCCGCTGCGTCGCGGCAGGCGCTTCCGACACGGCGCCGGCGCTGGTCGCGCTCGACGCCTCCATGGTGATTCGCAATAGCGGCGGTGAACGCGAAGTCTCGGCGGAAGACTTTTTCGTCGGCCCGGCGCGGGACATTCTCAACACAACCATCATGCGCCCGGGCGACATTCTCGCCGCGATCCGGCTACCGGCCGACTGGCGCGACGCCACTTTCTATTTCGAGAAAGTAGCCGACCGCAACGTGTGGGATTTCTCGCTGGTCAATATCGCGGCGGCCTTTCGCCTCAACGGGGATGCCATAACCGACGCCAGCATCGTTTGCGGCGCGGTGCAAACCACGCCGAGGCGACTGCGCAACGTGGAAAACGCCGTTCGCGGAATGAACAAGGACATGGCCACCGCCGAGGCGGTCGCGCCGATGGCCAGCGCCGGCGCGCGAGTGCTGGCTCACAACGGGTTCAAGGTCCCATTGATGCAGAACCTGGTGAAGCGGGCTATCGCGGCCTGAGTTTTGGTGGCTTCGATCCGTCGCCGTCTGGTGAGTGGTATTTAGCGGACGCCGTAAATACGGTCCAGACGCCAAGCACAGCTTGGCGTCGTTCCGGCTGCGCATGAAGCTACGCTTCATAACCGCTTGCCTCCACCCCTGTAGGCTTCGCGTTCGGCATCCATGCCTCACACGCCCGCTAAATACCACTCACCAGACGGCGACTCACGCTGTCGGCAGTTCTTGGATCGCGATTTCGTAGACTGTGTCTATCCATTCCGGCGCATCATTAAGATTCGGCAATAGAATCAACTCTTCCCCGCCCGCTTCGATGAATTGTTCGCGGTATTCGCGCCCGATTTCGTGCAAAGTCTCCAGGCAGTCGGTCACGAACGAGGGCGTGGCCACCGCCACCCGCTTCTTGCCCTGGGCGAGCAGTTCCCGCAAATGCAGATCGAGGTAGGGTTTGGTCCATTCGGCCGGGCCGAAGCGCGACTGAAACGCCACCGAACTGGCTTCGACTTCCCGATCTAGCGCGCCGGCGATGGCGCGGCTGGTCGCCATACATTGGGCGCGATAACAGTTGCGGTTGACCTCGCTTACTTCGTCACAGCACGCACCGAAATTGCAGCAGCCGCGTTTATCGGTCCTGCGAATCGCCGCCTCGGGCAAGCCGTGGTAGCTGAATACCAGGTGGTCGACGTTCACTCGGGCCAGATTGGCGCGAATGACTTCGGCCCAGACGCGAATGAACGCCGGCTCGGCGTAGAAGTCATTGATGAAGCGGAGTTTCGGCGCCTGCCGCCAGCTTGCCGTCGCGGTCCGCACGGCATAAAAGGCGGACTCCGTCGTCGCCCTGGCATACTGGGGATACAAGGGGAAAACCAGGATTTCATCGCGGCCTTCCCGTTCGAGTTCAGCCAGCGCATCACCGATGAACGGTTTGCTATAGGCCATGCCGATGCGCACCGCGACATCGGCGCCCGCGGCATCGAACTGTTCCTGCACGCCGCGCCTGACCCGTTCGGAATAGACCTGCAAGGGCGAACCCTGTTCCATCCAGATTCCGGCGTAGTCGCGGGCGGTGCGCGGCGCCCGCAGCGGCATGATGATCAGATTGCGCAACAGCCACAAGCCAATGGGATTGATGTCGAAAACGAACCGGTCCGCGAAAAAATAACGGTAGAACTCGCGCAGCCCCCTGGCCGTGGGCTCCGCTGGCGTTCCCAGATTGATCAGCATTACAGCTTTGGACATGTCCAGCTATTTTCACATCAATCGGGATCCGATTCATCCGGGTACCCATTGGCGCGATCTCTGCAAATCCGGGCGCATCTTGCTACCCTGTCAAATTCAGAGTTCGGCTATTCTCAGACTGGAATCCAAGGCGCGCGATATGCGGAAGGTATTTTTGGGATTGATTGTTCTGCTCCTCGCGGCTTGCGCGACCAGCAACAATGGCAATTCACTGCTCGATACAGTGTCACAGGAAAGCAAAATCGAATCCGCGCGTGAGGACTTTACGGAAAAAATCGAGGAATTGACGGAATCCGGAGGATTGCTCGCGGATCCGCAACCGGATATCAGGCGTCCGCGGGACGGAGAACCGGCCAGTGGTTTCGCCTGACGAGGTTATGCGCGCTTTGCCGGAGCGAGAATGACCGGCGTGTCGGCGCGGACGCCCTTCTGAGTCCAGAATATTCGCTAGATGCCCGTCATGTCGATGCGCTGCAAGACGCTTTCGGCGCCAATGCTGAATATGGCGTCTTCGTACTTCGGTGGACCGAATCTTGGACGCGCATTGTTGGAAACCGCCACGGGTTCCCTGGGAATGCCGAAAAAATTGGTGTCAAGCTTGCCATTGCCATTGCGGTCGTAAAAAATCGACAAGGCGTAGTCGCCCGCCGCAAGCTCGATTTGCACCGTCACCAACTCACCGTCGCGCGCGTCCTCGATGTCTACTTTCCGCTGCAATACCACATTGTCACCGAGCCATTCATCTTCCGAGTCATAAACTGTAAGGTAGAGATCGCCGCTGACATCCTGAAGTCCCGTAATCTGGATCACAACGGGTGATTGCTCGGCCGCGGCCGTCGCCGACAGGATGCAAAGCGCCAAGGCCAGACAGCCGCCGCGCAATTTACTAGAACCGTACATCAAACAATACCTCCTGTTGCGCTCGACCTGCGTTGCGCGAGGCGTTGCGCGAGGCGTTGCGCGAGACGTTCGCAAGATTCAAGCATACAGCATTTTTTTTTTCGGCGATCGAATCGACGGACGTTGGCTTGATAATTATCAAGCTGGCTTGCGGGCGCCTGGTCTAGACTCAAGGTTTGGTGGCATTGGCAAGAGGCTGACCGATGGAATCCACCGCGGTACTGGTCGCCGGCGCTGGCCCGGTCGGCACGGTCGCGGCCTGTGCGCTGGCGGCGCTGGGAGTCGAAGTCTTGCTGTGCGAGGCGGGCGCGGACTGTGCGCAGGATTTGCGCGCATCGACCTTCCATCCGCCAACCCTGGAGATGCTGGACCAACTTGACATCGTCCGCTTTGTCATTGAGCGCGGCCTGAAGGCACCGGTCTACCAATACCGGGATCGCCACAGCGGCGAACGCATCGAGTTCGACCTGAGCGAGCTGTGCGACCGGACGCGCTTTCCCTTTCGCGTGCAATGCGAGCAGCACGTGCTGGCGCGAGCGCTGGCCCGGCGTCTCGATCGTCAGGCAAATGCCTCAGTGCTGTTCAATCACCGCGTCACCATGATCGAGCAGTCCGACGAGAGCGTCACGGTGGCGTTGGAGACTCCCAACGCGATGGAGCGGATTTCGGCGAGATATGTGATCGACGCCGAGGGCGCGAACTCGATCATCCGCAAATGGCTCGGGGTGGCGTTCGAGGGCTTTACCTGGCCCGAGAAGTTCCTGTGCCTGTCTACATCCTTCGACCTGCAACGGCATATTCCCGATCTGGCGCTGGTGAACTATATCTCCGACCCGGATCAGTGGCTGGTGCTGCTGAGAACTCCTCGGGTCTGGCGTATTCTGTTGCCGGCCGGGGAAGAGACATCGGACGCGGAACTGCTCTCCGATCAATTCAAGCAACAATTCTTTGATAACCTGATCGGTGACCCGGCCGTGGCGACAGCGCATCGCACGGTATATCGCGTCCATCAGCGGGTGGTGGCGCGGATGGCCCATGACAGGGTTTTCCTTGTCGGCGACGCGGCGCATCTGAACAATCCGCTGGGTGGTTTCGGCATGAACAGCGGCATTCACGATGTTTGGAATCTGCATGAAAAAATCGCCCACTGTCTGAAGCACGGCCACGACGCGGCGCTATTCGAGCGGTTCGACCGCCAACGGCGCAAGGTCACCAATGATTTAATTCAGACCCAGACCATCAGAAACAAGGAGATGATGGAGCAAAAGGGCGATGCCGAGGCTCATCGGCGCCGCTTCGAGGAGATGCGCGCCATTAACGGCGATGACGCGCGCAGATACGACTTCCTTTTGCGCCAATCAATGTTCCATGGTCTGGAAAACGCCAATGGCGTCAGTTGAAAGAGGAGACAAGCAATGACAGATGCACTGGGGCCACGCTGCAAGTTCGGCGTGCTTGGCCCTTCAACCAACACTATCGTGCAGCCGGACTTCGACGATCTGCGTCCGGCCGGCGTGACCAACCATTACAGCCGCATTGTTATCGACGACGCCAATGCGGTATCGAACGAGACCTTCATGACCGGGACCCGGCAGATTTCGGACAATACCCTTGAGGCCGTGCAAGGCGTACTGAGCTGCAAACCGGATTACCTGGTGATGGGGATGTCCGCGATTACGTTCTACGGTGGCGCCGAGGGCGGCGCCAAATGGAAAAGGCAGGTCGAGGATAACGCCGGGCTAAGAATCTCGGTCGGTTCCGAATCCCTCTGCGCGGCCATGCGCGCATACGGCGGAATCAGCAAAGTGGCCTTCCTCTCGCCCTATTTCCCGGTCGCCAATCGCGAGGTGGCAAACTACTTGAGCGACCATGGCTACGAGACAATTCGGGATACCTGTCTGCGGTGTCCCTCCTGGACCGCCATCGCGGCGGTGCCTGAGCATACCATCAGCGCGGCGCTGCGGGAGTTGGACGGCGACAATGTGGATGCGTTGCTGCAAGTCGGCACCAACCTGTCAATGATCCGGCTGGCGGCCGCCGCTGAACGGTATCTGGACAAGCCCGTGATCGCCATCAATACCGCGACTTACTGGCACGCGCTGCGGGCTGTCGGCGTCAATGACAAAATCCATGGCTTCGGGCGGCTGCTGGAGCAATATTAGTGTCGAGTCTTGCGCTCCATGTCGCATGACACGACGCTAGCCTATGCCGTGCTAGCCTCCGCGCCGGTTTCCCCCGCGCCCCTGGATTCCCGCCGGCGCAGCGCCAGCGCCCAGAGAAATACCGCCAGATTAAGAAAGCCGAACAGCACGAAGGGCGCGGTTGGCCGGATGTTGGCGAACAATAGGCCGCCGCCGGCCGTGCCGACGAGGATGCCAGCGGCGCCGCAGACACTGAAGAACCCGATTATGGCGCCGCGGCGGTCGCGCCGCGCCCGCTGTCCGACCAACGCCTGGGAGCTGACAAAGGCGCTGATCTCCGCCACCCCCATCAGTCCGAGCAAGGCAAACACCCAGGGCCGGGTGGGATCGTCCACCAGGCCCATGCCGAGATAGGCCGCACTCGCCAGTCCGGCGGCCACCGCCACCGCGGAAACCTTGCCGATCCGGTCCGCCAGCCAGCCGATGAATATGGCGCCGAACAAAGCCCCGCATACCGTGGCGAGCAGCCGGGGCGCGGCAAGGCTCGCCATCGCCTCGCTCGCTGGCATGCCTTGCGCCGCGCCAAACTGCACTAGCCATAACACCATAAATGCGGTGGTCACCGCGAGGTCGCCCCGGGAAATGAACGCCGCGCCGTAGGAAAGCGCGACTCCTGGCTCCCGCGCCGCCAAGGCGCCATCGCGCAGGATCACCGAGAGTTTGGCGCCCGCCTCCGCGGGCAACTGCGCCACCCTTGGCGCCAGGCCGATGGCGGCGATAACCGCGCCGATGCCGCAGAGCAAGGCCACCAAAACGAAAGTCAGCCGCTGCGCTTCGATTTCCGAGGCGCCCCCGCCGACAAAAGCCGCGGGCAAACCCGCGATCAGTGGCGGCATAAAGGCGCCTAGCACCGCCACGAATCCTTGCAGGCCATTGGCATGGCCGCGAGTCGAGTCGCGGGTGTAGTCAGCGATGACGGTCACCATCATGCAGAACATGGCGCCGCCGCCCAGGGCGACGACTACCCGGCAGGCAGCCAGCTCGGCGATCGAGCGCGCAAAGGGATAGCAGGCGAAGCCAACGGCGGAAACGAGAAAGCCGAACACATACAGCGGACGCCGGCCAAACCGGTCCGCGCAGGCGCCGAACAGACCCATGGACAGGATCATGACGATTTCCTGCACGGCGCCGAGGTAGCCGGTTATCTCCGCCTGCTCCCGTGGATCGATTCCCATTACCTGCAGCAGACCCGGCTGCAGCGCCGACATCGCGCCCGCATAGCCCGAGGACATCAGTACGAGAATCATGAAGGCCACGAGATGACGTGGACGAACCCCGTCGCTAAGGTCGATGCCCCAGAATCGGGTGTAAGGCGGCAATGTCGTGACAGTCAAGGCTTGCGGTCCGGCCATGGCGATACTTATCATGAGTCTAATTGGATCAACAACTTCGGAAATGACAAAAGTCAACGACGCATGAGCAATACGATCAGGGTAGCGGCGGCGCAGTTCCAGGTTGGCGATGACGTGGCGGCGAACCTGCGAACCTGTGTGCGCATGATCGAGGCCGCCGGCAAGCATGAGCCGCGATTGCTGGTATTGCCGGAATTCTCGAATCATTGCTCGTGGTATCTGGGGCCGGAACATTGCTTCGAGGTCTCGGTAGAACTTGGGGGCGGCTTTCTCGCCGCGGTGGCGGACGTCGTCCGCCGGACTAATGCCTGGACGGTGATCAACTGTTCCCTGCGCCGAAAGCAAGGCCAGGTAACCGGATCGAGCGTGCTTTTCTCTCCCGCCGGCGAGGTGGCGGCGGTAACCGACAAGCAGGTGCTGATCGGCCACGAGAATGTCTTTCTCGCGCGGGCAACCTCCGTCGGCCCCGTGGTGGATACTCCAATTGGACGCATCGCCATGTATTCGTGCATGGACGGCGTGATCAGCGAGACGCCTCGCTGCCTCGCCTTGCGCGGCGCCCGGATTCTTTGCAATAGCCTCAACTCCATGGCCTTTGACGAAGGCGAACTCCATATTCCGGTGCGCGCCGCGGAAAACCGGGTCTGGGTGGTCGCGGCGAACAAAGTGGGGCCGTTGATTCCCGAGCCCGCGCTCGCCGCCGCCAGCGAGGCTATCCACATCCCCGCCCACTTTCTCGCGGGGGCCGGGGACAGCCAGATCGTGGCGCCGGATGGCGCGGTGCTCGCTCGCGCCGGCAAGGACGAGCAGGTGATTGCAGCGGAAATCGATGTGACGCTCGCCGATAACAAACGCCGGGCAGATGGAACCGACGTATTCGCAAGCAGGCGCTCGTCCCTGTACGCCCGGCTTGCCGAGGATTCAGCGATCCGGCCCAGCGGCGAGATCTCCGGTCCGGAGCGGATACAGGCAGCCACGGTGACGCTTGCCGAAAAAGGCGCGGCGGCGCTGGAGGAGGCATGCGGGCGAATACACGAGGCGGTTTCGCTTGGGGCGGCGCTGATCTGTTTGCCGGCTTTGCCCGGAAGTTGCGGTCTCGACAGCCCGGAGTGGTCCGGCGAAATAATCAAGCGCATCTCCAGCGCCGCGGGCGACAATTGCCTGGTTGCCACATCGCTGGCAACCTCCGGGGTACATGTTGCCGTGCTGGTGGACGGCGGCGGCGTGGTTCTCAAGCAGCCGCTGGTGCACTCTTGCGAGCGCTACGCGTGGTCTGCCACTGGGGAGGGCTTCGTCACCCTTGATACCGCCAGCGGCAAGCTGGCGGTGGTTTGCGGCGACGACGCGATCTATCCGGAGAGCTTCCGCTTGCTCGCCCTGGAGGGGGTAAGCACGTTGCTGGTCCCGGCGGACTTCCTCGAAGCCTGGGAATCGCAAGTCGGTCTGGTGGAGCGCGCCGCGGAAAATCGAGTCAATGTCCTGGCCGCGAGCCATCGCGACAGCGCCGGCGGCGGACTGATCTGCTCGCTACAGCAGGATTTCACCATCACCACGCCATGGCGGCGCCGAAGCTATGACGGCCTGCTCACCGCGCCGGAAGTGTTCCGCTCAAACGGCCCGCTAACACTGGCGCCGGTGCATCCCCAAGCGGCGGCGAACAAGCAGTGTTCGCCCGGCACCCATCTGCTTGATTCACGGCCCTGGAACTTGCTCGAAGCTATGGTGACGCCTCAAAACTCATAGCGCAAGGTCGCTCCGTAGCGCCTTGGTGGACCCAGCGTCGGCCGATAGTCCACCGTGAACCTGTTGGCGATGAAGAAGGCGTTGGAAACATAATCCTCGTCGAACGCATTGGTCGCCCAGAGGTCAAACGAAAAGTTGTCCCGGCTGACACCGGCCCGCAAGCTGGTGAGCCTGCGGGAACCTATGGTGGCCAGGTTCAGTTCCGAAACCCACATTTCCGCCTGTCCCGCGAAGTCGGCGCGGATAAAGAAGTCGATTTCGCTGGTGAGTTGCCCCTCGATCTGGGCGCCGATGCTCCATTGCAGATCCGGCGAACGCGCCAGTTCGTTGCCGCTGACATCCCCATCCCGGGCGCAAACCGAGCCATCGCATACTCCCGCCCCCACCACTCGGCCTGACTTGGTGCCATCGCCGTAGGTAGCGTCGATCCATGCGATTCCGCCATTGACGGTGATATTGTCCGAAATCCAGGCCGTGGCGTCGATCTCGACGCCCCTGGATTTCGCGGCGCCGATGTTGGTAACGATGGCGGCCACCTCGGTTGGCGCCCCGGTAGGGATTGTCAAGGTCTGGAGATCGCTCCAGTCGATCAGGAACACGGCCGCATTCAGGTTCAAATCGCCATTCGCGAGAACGTTCTTCGACCCTATCTCGTAGGTCAGGTTCTGGTCCGGGGCGTAGAAGCGCTCCTGCTCCAGCAATCCCGGGAAGCCGCTGACGTTGATTCCGCCGGACTTGACTCCCTTGGCCACCGAGGCGTAGAGCAGGCGATCCGGGCTGATGTTGTAGTCCAGTGTTATTCGCGGCGTGATGTAATCGTCATCGAAGCTGAAACTTTGCCGCACTATGCGGTCGGTGAAATCTTTCGCTTCCCTGGTGTAGCGCGCTTCCAGTCCCAACACGAACATGCCGTCAGAGAATGGCAGCGCGGCGCGGCCGAACAGCGATCTGCGCTCGGATTCGGTTCGCCCTTCGGCATCGGTGGGAGGTCTCGGATTGACGCTTGTGATCGGCTCCGTACCTCCGAGCGGCGCACCCGCGAAGACCTGGATATCGGTATCCTCGCCATCGAGCAGGTAGGCTCCGAACGAAAGGTAGAACCCGCTGTCGGATTCATACTCGTAGCGAAGCTCATGGCTTTGATAGTCGAAACCTCCGGTAGGCAGGCTGGCGAAAATGTTCTCCACGACCGGCGGCCAAACGAAGAAATTGGGCGTTCCGATGAGTGCATCGCGGGAAGAGTCTCCCACCGAGAAGACGTCGCTGGTGATACTGCCGATAATGTAGTCGATCCGCGACCGGTCGCTGATGCGCCAGTCGATCTCGCCGCGCAGCACTTCCGTGACCAGATCCAGACCGATACTTCTCGGGTCCCTGACCAAGCCGGAGATGCCGCTTGGGCCCGGTATCGGCGTGGCCGGCAATTCACCACAGAACAGCGCGTCGTTGGGTCTTGGCACCGGGAACCCGGATACCGTCGGGCTGCAATTGGTGTCGCCGTTGCCGCGGGTCAGGACAAATTGCGCGCCCTCCTCGGAGTCGGTCTCGAACCGGTACCAGTCAAGCTTCATTTCAAGCGACTCGAACCGCGCCGTCGCGCCGAAGGAATAGGCGCTTTTCTCCCAGCCGCCGACCACCTCGTCGGTGCCGGCATTCGCTATTCGGGCCGCGTTTGGATGGTTGTTGGGAAAATCTCCCTCGTATTCCGATCTGGAGACGCCGAGACGCAAGGCAACCGCATCTTCGACCAACGGAATATTGAGGTCGGCGACCATATCGACACGGTCGCGATTGCCCAACGTTCCCTCGACACTGCCAATGACCTCGTTGAAGTTGCGCTCTCTGGGAACGTAATTTATCGCCCCGGCGAAAGCGTTGGCGCCGTACAGCGCCGACTGCGGTCCCTTGACCACCTCGATCCGGCCGGTGTTGACCAGCCCCAGATCAAAGGCGTATTGCCTCGGGATGTAGATGCCGTCGAGGAACACCGATACGTTCTGTTCGAGTTGGGCAACGTTGAACTGCGTCGCGCCGCGGATCACCGGCAGGCCGAAACCGCCATTGGAGAAATCCTCGAACGCCAGGCCCGGCGTTTGCATGGCGACATCTTCGAGTTGGCCGAGGTTGCGCCGGCGAATGGTCTCCTCGTCATAGGCCGAGATGGCAAGCGATATGTCCAGTACCGATTCCTCCCGCTTGCGAGCGGTCACGATGATGGCTTCCAGACGCTCGTTTTCCGCGGCCGGTTGCGACTGCTGGGCGTTAGCGGCGCCGCCCGCGGCAAGCAGGCAGGCCAGCGCCGAGAGCGCCGCCAGTTCGCGGCAGGACAGTTTCGCGGACGCGCCAATGATGTTCACAGCATGTTTCCCCCACGTAATGCCGGGGACTTCGCATAGCCCCTTGCGTTAAATCCTAGCAGGGGAAGAACAAGCTGGAATTGATAATTGTCATGTTCCCGCGGGCAGGACGCGGGCGCCGGTCAGGACGCGGATTCCACTCCCAGGCTGCGCAGTACGGCAAGCAATTGCTCGGAAGTCGCTTCGCCCAGCATTCGATCAACCTTGGCCCAGACCGGGTCGATCTCGCGATTGAAGATCAGAGCCCGGCTGGCGGCCTCGCGACTGCTGCCGGTCTCGCCGAAAATACTGTCGGCGATATCGCCGAGGCCCTGATCCACCAGTTCCAGCCAGTGGGACAGATATTCCTCGACCGCTGGATAGACTTGCTCGCGGTATGCCTCCGGAGTCGCGCGCCGCGCCAGCATCCACGGCGACATGATGGCCCGCTGGGTTGTTGAAAGCAGCGCCGGATAGATTCCGTCCGCCGCGCGCAGCCGCTGCCGGGTCTCGGACAAGGGCTGGTAGACGCGCCGCAAGTAGGCGTAGTTGACGCCGAGGTCGCATTTCGGAATGAGGTCGAGATGGAAGGCATGCTGCTCTTCGCCTTCCGGCTGCTCCGCATCGGCGCCTGGCGGCAGTCTGGCGTAAACCGAATCAAGCGTAAAATTCGGCACTGGCGAGTCCGGCATGGTGAAGGCGAAGATCATGTGGGAATCGATGCCGATGGCCGCCACGGTCATGCCGATGTAAACCATCTTCTGCAGCCTCTCGCCACGCCAAAGGCGCATGCTGCCGATCTCGGCATCGCCGAAGGCAGGCGAGATCAAGGCGCGAAACGGTCCGTTCGCGGCGGTGATCTCCTCAAGGCCGAGATGCCCGCTGATCCGGTCAAGCGTCTGTTGGCTGATCTTGCGCGCCAGGGTCTCCATGGATGACTCCTTGTAGTTTATTCAGGGCGATCCGGGCGCGGCCCGCGCGCCGGTATTGGCCACGATCTATTGACAGATGTTTCATTCGTCTGCAATCTTTTCGGCATTCCAGTCGTACGGAAAATTGGGACATGCCGTGATTCCCCCGCCTCATGCTAATACGCAAGGAGACCGCCCTGGCCAGGCGCAGGAGCGTGGGCCGAATTCCCCGGACTATTGCCGGCGTCTCTTCGCGGGTGTCGACGAGCGAATTGTCGCCTGGCTCAAGTGCTCTTCGGTGCTGCACCGGGTTCGCGCCCACAAGTTTGTGTTTGACCAGTATTCCAGGGCAAGAGCCATTTACGTGGTGGAAAAGGGTGTGGTCATGGTGGAGCGGTCGGCGCCGTGCGGTCAACGCCAGGTTTTCGGATTTTCCTACCCAGGCGATTTCATCGGCCTGTCGCCCAACGACGGCCATTTCGAGTATTCGCTGCAGAGTCTTAGCGAGGCCGAGGTGCGGGAGTTTCCCATCTACCGGCTGTCGCGTTGCGCCGGCGAGTCGGAGGCGCTGGAAATCAACATGCGGCGCATCCGCGGATCGATCTCCTCCCACGCCATCGACCTCATGGTTGCCCTGGGCCAGAAGAAGGCCCACGAACGTGTTTGCTATCTGCTGCAGGAGATTCGCGAGCGCGGTGTCGGCCCAAGCGAAACCGTGGTCGATCTGCCGATGTCCCGGCAGGACATGGCGGACTATCTTGGCCTGACTATCGAGACCGTGAGCCGGGCGATCCGGCGTTTGCGCGACGATGGCGTGATCGAGATAGAGGGCAGCTACCGCGTGCATCTGCTCAAGCCGGACGTGGTCCACAGCGCCGGCAGAGTATCGGGTAGATAACATGTCCGCGCCGGCTCAGGCTTGCGGCCCGTCTTCCGGGTAGGGTCCGCCCTTGCGCAGAAACCTGCCCCGGTAGAAGATCAGCGGGTCGGTCTTGCGATCCTCGAAAGCGAGCACCCGCCCTACGATGATGGTGTGATCTCCGCCTTCATGCCTGTGTTCGGTCTCGCATTCGAAACAGGCCGCGAACTCCGGCAGCTTCGGTACGCCGCCGACGCCGGTCCCACAGTTCAGTCCCGAAAACTTGTCGGCGCCGGTTTTGGCGAATGTCATGGACAGTTGCTGCTGGTGCATCGCCAGCACATTGATGCAGAAATATCTCGCCCGGACAAAGATGTGGTGGCTCAAGGCCGATCTGGCGATATTCCATAGCACTAGCGGCGGCGCCAGCGAGACCGAGGCAAAGCTGTTTATGGTGACGCCGACCGGCTCACCGTTCGGCGCGCTGGTCGAGACAATCGCAACGCCAGTGGCGAAGCTGCTCAAGGCGGTTCTGAAACCGGCGACGTCGATGGATTGGCGAGCTTGTCTGGTGGCGTGGGACATATTGCCGGAATCTTGATAGCCGCGAGAACAAAGATACGCCCGCCAACCGGCTTGAGCCTTGACAATTATCATGCTCCGCGATCTATGGCGCATCCACCCGGCATGCGGGCTTTGATAAAAATCATGATCTTTGCCGAGGCATTTGGGTAAACTAGCGAGAAGAAAGCGTATTCGGCGGCTGTGCCTATGTTGATTAACCTTTGGTATGTAGCGGAATGGTCGGCCCGTGTCGGTCGCGAGCCGGTCAAGGCAAGACTGCTGGGCCAGAACTTCGTGCTGTTCCGCGACCGGCAAGGCAAGGCGCATTGTCTGAGCGATGTCTGCCTGCACCGCGGCGGGTCCCTTTCCGGCGGCTGGCTGCATGACGATTGCGTGGTTTGCCCATATCACGGCTGGCGCTATGCTGAAGATGGCGCCCTGAACTTCATTCCTTCCGAGGGCGAAAACCTGGCGATACCAGAGCGCGCCCGGATAGATTCCTACCCGGTAGCGGAGCGCTACGGCTTGATCTGGGTGTTCCTCGGCGACTTGCCCGAGGAAGAGCGGTTTCCGATTCCGGATTGCGAGGAATTCGACGACCCGCGGTGGCGCATGCTGACCAGCGAGTTCAGTTGGAAGGCGGACGCGGCGCGCATCGTCGAGAACGGTACCGATATCGCTCACGCCTCTTTCGTTCATCCCACCTTCGGCAAGCCCGAATCGGCGCAGGATAACCATATCGTCAAGATCGAAACCGGCGAATGGTGGGGAAAATCCGAGAATCTGCAATTCCCGCCAAAGCTCAAGGGAAGTTGGCTGCGCCGGCGCATGCGCAAGGAAGGACAGCCCACCTCGACTTTCCCGCAGTGGTATCTGCCCGGCATGATCGCCCGCATCCGTATTGATATTAATGAGCGCATGTCCATCGTCATGTTCGACGCCAACACGCCGGTTGACGAGAACACCACCCGCACCTTCGCCTTGCAGTTCCGCAACTTCTTTAAATCGCGGTTCTTCGACCGCGACTCGCGGAAGCGGCTGCTGCGCATCCTGAACGAAGACGCCACTATCGTCGAGGCAGCCTCGCCGAACTACCTGCCGGACAATCTGGCCAACGAGATGTCCTTCGGCGACGACAAGTTCATTCGCACCTTCCGCGCCGCGCGCCGCCGGCTTATAGAACAACATGGCTGGAAAATCGACAGTCAAGCCGTGGCAAAGTGCCGCGGCGAGAAAGTCCTGACCATTCCCTCGCCGGCCAGACGACTGTCGCCCGAGTTAAGGTGGGTGATCGAAACCGTGCCGCTGGTGCCGCCAATCAAGGCCGCGGAACCCGCGCTGACTCGCGCCAGCGCCTGATTAATCCGTCAAGTGTGGCGTCCCGCCGTCGCAGCCATGCCGCTGGATACGATCTGGACAAATCCCTCCGCGGACTTGTTGAATCACACAAATCAAGAAGCTTTGTCTTGCTCCCAGGTCAAATGCCTTGCGGCGCCGAATCTTGCGGCATATCGATATGACGCACGCCAAAGTCCGATTGTCAGATCTTCCCTAGCGAGCGGGTTCCAGGTCAGACCAGATGTCGGATTCGAAGCGAGTTTCGTGGACCGGTCCGTCCGGACCTCTCGGGTCCAGCGGGTGACGGCGGTCGCAGATGGGCATCAGCCGCGTACCTTTCGCGGTCAGGGTCCGCACAGCCTTGCCGTGTCGGTACAACACCGTGTGCCGCAGCCGCTGACCCGGGCCGGTGAGCATGATGAAATCCGGTTCGAAGTAGACGCCGGTGTGAGCGCCGAGTTGCCGCGCGCTAAAAGTCAGCACGCCCGGTCCGCCCGACATGCCGACATTCTGGTAGGCGCCGCGGCCAAGAGAATCAAACACCAGCAGACCATCGACAAGACTTCCGGCGAAGGTTTTCGCCGCCGGCTCGCGGCCGCGAATATGCACATTGGTGGCGGTCAGCCGCTTGCCGTCAAAATCGATGTAAACCAGATTGTCGAACGGGCCGGGCCCCGGACTTCCCGCGCTGGGGTCGTGCGCCAGTGGCTCGCCGTCAAGCTGATACAGTTCGATGTGGTCGTGCCAGACTCCCCGCAGCAACATCAGGTTGTAGCCAACCGAGCCGACGGCAAACTTTGGAAAGAAGGTCATGATACCTGGGTGGTCGATTGCTCTTCGGCGTCCGGGGCAACCGCAAACCGGATGCTCAGCGACCAGACCAGCACCGCCAGCGCGACCAGAGCAAAAAGTACGAACGGCCCCGCCGGCCGCCAATAGTCGAACAGATAGCCGCCAGCCTTGCTGGCGACCAGAATGCCGACGGCGCCGGATAGATTGAACACTCCGATCACCGAGCCGCGGATCTTTTTCGGCGCCTGCTGCGCCACCAGCACGCCACTGGTGATCACGCAGCCGACTTCGCTCAAGCCGATGACGACCGCGAGCGCGATCATCGCGCCACCGAAGGGGTTGCTGACGAAAATCGTGCCGCCGTAGCCGACCACGGCGATCAGTAAAGTAACCGAGAGCGCCGTGGTGCGCCGCATGCGATCGGTCATGACGCCGAACAGCGGTGCGCCGAACAATGCCGCGGTATAGGAAATGGCGATGATGGTGGCGCCCCGCGCCAGCGCATCCGCGGCCGACAGCGCCAGTTCCGAGGTGCCGTAGGTAGTCAGCCAAAGCGCCAGAAAAGTTCCCGCCACGGCCAGATTGCCGCGGGCCACGAAAGCCGCGCCGTAAGCAAGGGCAATGCCGGGGTCCCGCGCCGCCGACAGACCATCGCCGAATATCCGCAGCAGACCAGGCCCGCTCTCGCGTTCCGCCTCGCGGTCCTTGCGCAATCCGAAAAACATCGCCACCGCGGACAGCAGCGCGATGGCGGCGACAATGCCGTAGGTGGCCAGACCGGCGTCCACCACCGACATGCCGCCCTCGATAAAGCGCGCGGGCAGCCGGATCAGCACCAGCGCCGCCACCATCGCGCCGAGACCGTTCATGACGCCAAGATAACCGCTCGCCTTGCCGCGGCTGCGGTCGCGCACATAGTCCGCGACAACGGTGACGATCATGCAAATCACCGCGGAGATGCCGACCGAATAGATGATCCGGTATAACAGCAGATCGTTGACTTCGGTGGCGCGAGGGTAAAGGTAAAGGCCCAGACCCATGATCGCGAATCCAATGGCGATCACCAGCCGCCTGCCGACGCGATCCGACAGCGCGCCGAACAGACCGACAGTGGAAATGATGGCGAGTTCGCCCCAGAAATTGAGGTCGCCGCTGATGACGCCCTGCTCCGATTCCGGAATACGCAATTGCTCCGCCAGCAAGAAGGCCTGGGATTGAGGCAGGAACGTCGCCAGCATGATCGAGGTGAAGCAGGCGAGGTAGTAGGTCGACAGATTGAGACCGCTGACACCGGAGTTTACCGCCAGTCCGATGATGCTTCTGGCCGCTGTGGATTGAGATTCCATATCGCCGCAGTATGTCCGCCTGCCCATCAATCTACATCGGCCAGCGGCGAAACCTATTGACATTTGTCATAGCCCCGAGCCGGCTGTTCTGATGAGAATCCACGAGCGGGGAACACATTCGCAAAGCTTGTCCGGAATTGGCGCTACGGCGCTCTGGAGAGCCTTATGGAACATGTCGGCGAGCATTTCGTCGAACGCATGACGATCCGCGAGCGTGAGATAGCGGCAATTGTCGAAAGCGTCCTGCCCGCCTTGCGCGCAAGTGCCGCCATGGTGGACCAGGATGGAGAGTTCTGCCGCGACCATGTAAAGCGTTTCAGCGAGGCTGGCCTGCTGGGTCTGGTGGTGCCGCCAGACTACGGCGGTCTCGGCGGCGGGCTGCGCGATCTCGCCGCCGCCACTTTTGCCATAGGCTCGGCCTGCCCATCGACCGCGCTCGCCTGGTTTTTTCATTGCAGCGCGGCTTCCCGCGGCCTGCTGGCGCTGGAGGCGATCGAACAGAACCTGTTCGATGCCGAAGAAGTCCCCGTGGTGCGAGCCTTCGCCGAAAAAGTGCTTGGCGCCATGGGAACCGAACGCAAATGGCTGGCCAACTTCGCCAGCGAGTCGGTAAAGTCCGAGACCGCAGCGATCACCATCACTACCGAAGCGAAGCCAATCGATGGCGGATACCTGCTCAACGGTATCAAGTCCTTCGGCTGCGCGACCGGCGTCGCCGACCGCTATCTGGTGACCGCGAAACTCGAGGGATACAGCGACGCCGGCGGCCTGTGCACCTTCATCATTGATCGTGACGCCGAAGGCGTTTCGGAACGCCGGCGTTGGAACGCCATCGGAATGCGCGGCACCGCGAACCACGGGCTGGTGCTGAAGGATGTGTTCGTGGCGGTTCAGAACGCGTTAGCGTTGCCGAACGCATTTGTCCGCTGCATGCAGGTCAGCCGCGGTTCTTTTGTCGGCAACCAACTTGCCGGAATGGCCTGTTATCTCGGCGCGGCCTGGGCAATCTACCACCAGACCATCTCCATGCTCCGGCAGCGCACGTTCGCCGACACCGGCAAACCGCTGGGCGCCTCGCCCATGCACCAGCAACTCATTGGCGAGATGCTGGTGGATCTGGAGTCGGCTATGCTGTGGCTGCGGCGCCAGCTTGAGTTGGAGACGAGTTCACCGCCGCTGCTGGAAAAGCAAAAAGTAGTGCAGCATTGGCGTTTGTGCAAGGGGCAAGTGGCCGAACATTCGTTTCGGCTCGCGACCAACGCGCTCAAGTGCGTCGGTACGTCCGGCGCCGACGACGCCCAGCCTCACGCTCGAACCTTGCGCGATCTTGCCATGTCGCTGGTGCAGGCCTTTCCGGCGGAACGCGGGAGGCTGATGGCCGCGCAGTGGGAAATAAGCGGCGCGGAACAGTCCTCTTTCGGCGTTGGCCCGGACAGCTAAATGCCCGTTCCAGACAAGCTCCTCAACTACCTTGACGGCAACTGGGAGACCCCGGCGGCGGAATTGCCGGATGTCATTAGTGACGCCAATAGCGGCCAATGCATAGCGCGTCAGCGTAGCGCCAGCGCCGAGCAGATCGACGACGCGATCGCCGCGGCCCAGCGAGTCCATGGCAACGGCGACTGGCGCGAACTGGCGGCTGCGGCGCGCGCCAACAGCTTGCTTGCAATCGCCGACAATCTGTTTGAACTCGCGGACAACATCGCCGAAGCCGATGCGGTCACTACCGGCGTGCCAATTACCCAGACCAGAGAGCTCGCGCGAATTCCAGCGGCTGCTTTCCGCCGGGCGGCCGCCCTTACCGCTGAATCGACCTGCATCAACCGCCATCTCAACTTCGAGGTCGAGCGACTGCCGCTTGGGCCGGCGGTCGTGATCGCACCCTGGAACGCTCCGGCGGGCATCGCCAGCCACAAGATCGCAAGCGCGCTCGCCGCCGGCTGCCCGGTGCTGTTCAAACCCTCCGAATGGTCACCGCTTTCGGGACAGCTAATTGCCCGAGCGATTGACCGCGCTGACTTGCCGGCCGGGGCTTTCCAGCTACTTCATGGCGCCGGCGAAACCGGTTCAGCGCTGACCAGGGATCACCGGGTCGCCGCGGTGAGTTTTACCGGCGGCCTTGCGGCGGGCCGCGCGGTAGCGGCCGCCTGCGCCAGGCAGATGCGGCCGGCTCAGCTTGAACTTGGAGGCAATAATCCGCTGGTCATGCTTCCGGATGCGAATCCCGATGCGGTAGTAGCAGCGATCCGTACTCTCCTGACCACGCTGAACGGCCAGTGGTGCCGCGCGCTCGGGCGTATCATCGTCCCCAACTCCATGCTGGACCAACTGCTAGAGCTGGCGGCCGCCACGCTCGATACATTGCGGATCGGCGCCTCGACGCTCGACGACACGGAGCTAGGCCCATTGGCCCACCGGCTGCATCGGGACCAGGTCCTCGCCGCGATCGCGCGTTACGAATCCCTGGGCGGCGTGGCGCATCGCTGTGGCGAACCGCCGGCGCTAGATGGGTGGTTCATGCAACCCACGCTGGTGTCCGGCGTGGGCGGAGACCAGGCGCTCGATGAGATCTTCGGACCGGTGGCGACGATCCATGGCTATGCCAGTATCGAGCAGGCGGTGGCGCTGGCAAACGCGCCGCCCTACGGCCTCGCGGCCTACGTTTTCGGCAAGGGAAAACGGGCACTGGAAGTCGCCCGCCGGCTTGAGGCCGGAGTGGTCAAGGTAAATCTGGCAACTCTGCTCGGCCCGCACCCGGACGCGCCGCGCCCGGTCTGGAAGCTATCAGGGATCGGCGATGAAGGCGCTCGCCAGACTTTCGAGTTTTTCCGCGGTTCCCGAGTGATTGCCGTGGATGGCGCCTTGCATGACTATGAGACCGGGTAGCTCAGTTCGAGTGTAATCGGAAGCTACCCGCGCCCGCGGCGCCCGTCACAGAAATCGCGGTCCCAGGATCTCCTCGCCCGGCTGCCAGCGCAACACGCCGTGCGCGGTGTACTTGCGCCGTTGTGAGTATAAGTAGTTCCAGTTCACTACCAGCGTATAGTCGTGATCAATCAGCGTGTCTCTGGTCTCGATGCGCAGGGCTTTGCCATAGACATGCAGCACGCTGTAAAGGTATCGGCCATAGGCAAAGCCGTTGCCGAACAGATCCGGGCCGTGAAACTGGTGGCGATTGTGGTCGCGCGTGCGTTCGCAGGTATGATCGCTATCGACTACGCCGCTGGAGCGGATACGCGTTTCGGCCCGGGTCAGGTTGATCGGGCGGTAGTCCATGGTCACGCGGTTGGTCCCGGCAAGTTTCTGCTCTTGATCGTAAACCTCGAGTTCCCCGATCCAGCGGCCTGCGTGCTTTGGCGGCAAGACGAAAGGCCGCTTGCCCTCTATCCGTTCCCGGGCCAGCCAATCGGCGACCCGATCCCGCGTAACGGGATTTTTCTCATAATCCTCGGTGACGATGTAGAGGCCGTTGAACGTGGCTACCAGCGTAGCGCCCTCGAAAAGCAGCGACGAGTAGACCTGCATGCCCAATTCGGGAACCACGTGATTCACGGTCCGCAGATGGCTATTCCAGGCTGGGGAAAAATACTCCGAGTCCACGAGCGCGCCATAGGGTTTGCCGGAACCGACGATATCCGGCCCGGTGTAGATGCGGTCGTTGTCGGAGTCGATCACTCCAAAATCGAAGCGCCCGATCTCGAAGCGATTGCGTAACGCGCCGATGGCATCGAAGTCGGTGTCCATCCAGTAGCGGGTCTTGCCGCCGACGCGCTCGCTCGCCCGCGAGACGTTGTTGTATCCCACATAGGCGCCATCCGGTTCGAATACCGACGGCGCGCCATGCCATTGGCCGGTGATCAGTTTCTGCCAGTTGCTCGGTTGCTTGCTTGTCATGCTTGAATTCTCCTCACGCGCGATCCGCGGTCACTTCGTTTCGGCAACCGCCGCCAAAGGATGTTCGGCGTTGCACAAAGTCTCCATGGCCGTGATCGACGCGGCATCGCCAATACACGCCCGACGGCAGAAATTGACGATCAGTTCCGCCATGTAGACCCGCATACGCCGGCCGTCGCCAGCGGCCGGACGGTCAAGATACGCGCGCCCGGTAGTTGGATCCCGCGGCCAGGCAAAGGAGAAATGATTGGCGCCTTCGACGATTAGCAAATAGCGGCCATCGCCATCACCCGCCACTCCTTCCCTGAAAGTGCGCTCAACCGGGGTGTCCGCGGCGGACTGGCCGGTATTGCTATAACGATAGCTGCTGCCGGCGATAACGCCGTCCCGGTTGCCGCCCATGATGAGCAGCGGCAGGTTTCCCGCCAGTGGCATAATGCTTTGTTCCGGCCAGCCCAGCCGCGGATTTCCCGCCGTGTGCGCCGCGAAGGCGAAGGCGCCCCGAACGCCCGGATACCAGTCGCTGTTGGCGTTGACCAGCGCCATGGTTCCGCCCGCGGAATGGCCGCCGAGCACGAGGCGGTCCAGATCCAGATGCCCGGCCAGCATACTGTTCCGCTGTACTTTCGCCAACTCATCGAGGATGGCGGGCAAGGCCGGACAGGAGGGCTGGTTGCCGTAATGATCCCGGTGCAATGCCTGGAGCGTAAGTCCCGGGCTAGCGCTGACCAGGTCGCCGATCTCGATGGTGACCCAATTGTAGGTTACAGCGATGAAGCCGGCCCGCGCCAGCGCGCCGGCGATCCAGCCATATGCCTCCAGCGAGATGTTTATCCCGGGCATGACGATCACCACCGGAAACGGCGCATGCGTCTCGTCCGGGGGAATAAATCCGGTATCCCGCTCTTGGAAAGTGTTGCCGTATTTGCTTGGATAATGGATCTTCAGCGTGAGATTGTCATAAGGCGCGACGCGAGCCGCCACCGTCGCGGCTCGATAGAACGCTCTGACCGCGATCCGCTTCATGGCTCGTCATGCCGGCCTTGGCAATACTCTGCGACCACCCCAAAGCGCCGCGATCAACTGCGTGGTCAACTCTCTACCGTACATCCGCTCCACCAGCGCATTCATGGGATCGCGCTCGGCGATCTCCCGCCGCAGCAGCTCATCCCGAGCCGCCTGGGCCGATCGCGCGGACGCCGGCAAAATGCTGGACTTCTCGACGTTGACGAGCCACTGGTCCAGCATTCCGTGCGTGGTATCCCGCAGGGTTTGCAGGTTCCGTTCGCTGTCCGTAGCGGTAATACAAATGCTCGCCGCCGTCTGGGTGACGCGCATGTACAAGTCGCGGCTTATGAAGCTGCGCAATTCCGGGTCTTCATGCAATCGCAGGTGCTCCTCGTTCAACTCGCGGTAGTACTTTTCCATGTAGTCCGGGTTGTTCGCCAAATCCTTGCGCGGGATGAAATCCAGATACATGAACAGATCCGGCACCGTGCCGAGCGCGATGCCGAGATTGGGCGCATCGAACTTGCCGGCGAGGCTGACCGTCAGATGCATATTGGTGAAACTTGCCTTGGGGTTACCCACCCACGAATGCACCAGCCAATCGATCTCGGGGCCGGTGTAGGTGCTGAGCCAGCCACTGGCGCCACTGCCGTCGGTGGCCTGGTAAGGTTGGAGATCCGCGGTGGACGGATCCGGGTGTAGTTCGAACCGCGCTCTGACCTTATCGAACAATTCGCCGAGAATTCCCCATAAAGTATCGAATGTCGCCCGCTGGTCAACATCCGGTCTGGCCGCGATTTCGTCGGTAAAAGGCCGGGTGGATTTAGCCATGGATAGCGATCCTGAATTCGTTACGGCATATATCTTGATGCAGAACCAGGCGGCAAGCAATAGTCATGTCGCGCCGGGCTCGCGATGCCGTTCGCGCCGGCTTGAACTTTCGGCAATGTAATCCAATATGCTACGCTCGAAATCCAATAAAATTTCGGGTACTTCGGTAACAAATTCGTGTTAGACTCGTTAGCTGTCGCAAGAACTGTAGAATTCAGCCAATAACCCTTATTCGTGAGGATCATGACGTGAAAAAAACCATCTTGACGGCCCTTTGCGCCGTGCTGGGCAGTTCACCTTTATATGCCGGCGAGCGCGTGGGAGATTTCGCCCTGATCGACCACAACGGCGCGTTCCATCACATGGCCTGGTATGACGACCAGGAAGCTATCGTATTGCTGCCCCAGGCCAACGGCGCAACCGATGCCGAAGCACTGGCGGCGTTGCGGGAGTTGCGATCCCGTTACGAGTTCCAGGGGGTGGCGTTCATGCTGATCAACCCGGGCCTCGACACTGCCCGCGAAGCGGTGCGGGCGGAAGCCGAACAGACCGGCATCGACCTCCCCATCCTGATGGACGACACGCAACTGGTTGCGGAAATGCTCGGATTGACTCGCCTGGATGAAGCCGTAGTCTACGACCCCGCGACATATGAAATTCTCTACCGCGGCGAAGCCGGTCCTTCGCTGGACCGGGTTCTCGATCGGGTTCTCAATGACGAAAGCATCGAATTGACCGTTGCCGCTACCGATGGCGCGGCCATTTCCTATAACAGCCTTGAAGAGCATGGCGAGCTGTCCTACGAGCACGACATTGCTCCGATCATCGCCGAGAACTGCGCCGAATGTCACCGCCAGGGCGGCATCGCGCCATTCGCCATGGACAGCAAACTTGCCGTCAAGGGCTGGTCGCCGATGATTCGTGAAGTAGTACTCACTCGCCGCATGCCTCCGGGTCAGATCGACAACAAGGTCGGTCACAAGATGCGCAACGAGATGAATCTGGCTGATGCCGACATGCAGAAGCTCGTTAGCTGGATCGACGCCGGCGCCAATACCGAGAGCGACGCCGATCCGTTAAGTCAGCTCGAATGGCCGGACACCAAATGGACCCTGGCCGAAGCGCTTGGCGAACCGGATCTGATCATCGAGGTTCCGCCCCAATCGGTTCCCGCCACGGGAGTCGTGGACTATATGAACATACCCATTGATCTCGGCCTGACCGAGGATCGCTGGGTGCGCGGATCGGAAGTAGCGCCCGGAGCGCCGGAAGTGCTGCATCACATCATCACGACCGTGATTCCTCCCGAAGGACGCCGCAGTGGCTTTGATTTGGTCGTCGAAGCCATCAACAGCCTGCCGGAAGAACGGGCTGTCGCCATCCGCACGGAAATTTTCGCGGCCATGGCCGCCGGCGAGCAGCCGGATATCGATCGCATCTTCGCGGAGAATCCAGACATCGACATTGGTTCCCTGCTCGGTGGCGGTGACCCCGACCAGGGTTCGGTCGCGGGCTACGCTCCCGGCAACAGCTTTTCGTTTAATCCGGAAGGCGTCGGCGGACTGCTGAAGGCCGGGTCCCGACTCAATCTGCAAATGCACTACACCACATCGGGCAAGGAAACCGTGGACGCCACCGAAATCGGCATCTACTTCTACGACGAGGGCGTAGTGCCCGCCGAACGCATGTCCGGCGGCGTCGGCAATGCCTTTTCCATCGACATTCCGGCCCATGCCAAGGACCACGAAATGCAACTGGTGACCTATGTGCCGGAAGAAGCGGAGATATACTCGCTCATGCCGCACATGCATTTCCGCGGCAAGCGCATGGCGTTTACGGCGCGATATCCTGACGGCAGCGAGGAATTGCTGTTGTCCGTGCCGGCCTATTCCTTCAATTGGCAATTGGCGCACGAGTTGCAAACGCCGCTGCGAGTCCCAGCCGGCACCGAAATCGTCGCCACCGGCGCCTTCGACAACTCCGCCCAGAACGAGTTCAACCCGGACCCGAATATCGACATCCATTGGGGCGAACAAAGCTGGGACGAGATGTTCATGGGCTTCTATAGCTGGAAGAACGTCGACCAGAGCGGCTCCGAATAATCCGGCCCCGATCCAGGCAAGACAAGAAAGGCGGGCATTGCCCGCCTTTCTTTTGTTCACGATTCATACGCGTTCCGCCTGCCGCCTGATGAAAGCGCCGAACAAGGGTACCGCAAAGGTATGTTTGCCGAAGCGATTTCGATAAAGCAAGCCCTGTGCGGCAAGCGCGGTCAACATCTGGCTGACATTGCTCGCGCTAAACGGTCTTACCGATGCTTCTTTGGATTTCTCGACGATCTCCGAAACGCCGAATTCGTTTTCGCAATGCTCAAGGCTCGCGATTACCGACAAGAGTTCGCGTTGACGATCCGTGGCTCTGGACCATCTGCCGCTGAAAAAATCGGAGTCGAGTTTTTCTTCGATTTCCCGGACAGGAACCCTGCCTTTCCGCCCCTTGTCCAGACGAATTGTGAATGCGTCATAGACTTCCCGGCAAATGAACTGGATGAAATACGGGTAGCCGCCTGACATCCTGACAATCGCTCCGGCTGTCTCGTTACCCAGGGTAATCTGGTCGTTGCCTTCAATTGGCTTGAGAATGGCGTCCCGGGTCTCCGGCTCGGACAGGCTTTCGAGAAAAACGGAACGGAACATGCGCTCGGCATAAGTTCGCGAATCCACCAGTTTCGGGTATAGCGTCGGGAGTCCGGCCAAAGCGAGCATCAACGGCAGGCCTTTGCGCTGCATGGACTGAAACGCGTCGAGAAGAAGGGTAAGCGGAAACCGATCCTTTTCCGCGTGATCGCTCAGATTTTGCGCTTCGTCATACGCAAAGATGATTCCGCGAATCCCACTTCCACTGCTCTCCAAGGCATTCCAGCCAAACTCGACCGCGGCTTTCAGCTTGTCGAGCGGGAGTCCCGGAGTCTCGGCGAAAACGCTTTTCAACGCTTCGAACCCAAGCCCTTGCCGCAAGGTTCTTGACTCGGAAGTAAACCCGGGCGCCAGCGTTTGTTTCTCGGAAACCACGATCGACGAAGTCTTGATGGCCAGATCGGCGCACAGCCTCGTCGCAAGATTGGCCTCGTCGATACTTGCGGACTCGTTGATGTCGGTACCTGTCCAGAGCCAACCCTGTTCCATGGCAAGATGTTTCAGCGAATCCAGTAATACGGTCTTGCCCGATCCCCGCAGCCCCGAAAGCACGAGATTCTCCGTGACGACCTCCTGCCGCAGCAGCCGCTCGAAAATCCGTTTCTCGGCCTCGCGCCCCGCGAGATAGGGAGGCGTATGCCCGGCGCCCGGTCGAAAGGGATTGGCAGACTTGTTCATTGTATTTAGCACTATTTAGTCAGACTGCTAAATTTAGTATATTAGTTAAATATAGTCAATTGGCTAACTGCCACTAAGTATTATTACAAGAGAACGGAGTACCTGTATCCAATAACTTTAAAGAAAGGCGAGTAATGCTCAACTAACTTTTGTCCGGCATTTTCTCTTATTTGAACTACACTTTGTTCGACAGTTTCACGCCGGTCCGGCTGGATGTTCCAGTTGACCCGCGCAAGTTTCATTCCTATAGTGACTACATTGGTCACTTGGAGAACAGCATGCAGCAAGTTCAACTACGCGAGGCCAAGGCCAGACTTTCGGCAATCGTCGAAAATGCGGCACTCGGAGAATCGGCGGTAATCACTCGCCGCGGACAGCCGCGCGCGGTAATTATCGGTATTGACGAATGGAACCGGCTGCGGCGTGTTCCCTCATTCGGCCGCCTGTTGGCGGCATCCGGGCTCGAGGACGAAGACATCCCGCCCAGAGACCGGAGCCCACTTGGAGATGCAGCACTTTAGGGACCGAAGTGTACTTGCTTGACACAAATATCCTTTCAGTCGGTGCGCCCGGCCCCAGGGAAGCGCCATCCGCCTTGATCGACTGGATGGATGCAAACTCCGATCGACTGTTTATTTCAACAATCACGGTGGCGGAAATTTGCGGCGGAATCAACAAAATGGAACGAACCGGCGCCAAAGCAAAAGCCCGGAAAATCAGTGATTGGCTCGAACTTGTGCTCCACCTCTACGAGGACAGAGTGCTGCCATTCGACATTGATGCCGCACAAACGGCTGGGGGGTTCATGGATTTGGCAAGGGCCATGGGCCTTTCCCCCGGTTTCGCGGACCTGGCCATTGCTTCGATCGCGTCCAGCAGAAGCCTGACGCTACTTACACGCAATGTGAAAGATTTCGCGCCGCTCAGCATTGACGTGGTGAATCCCTTCGAAAAGATTCCAGCGCAACTATGATTATGCCGCCAATGACTGCAATAGAGCGACGAATCGACACCCCGACTCGTGATTTCTACGATGCGGGCGATGTCGAAATTTTCATCCTCGACGATCACAAGGATGTACCCTGCGTTATAGCGGCCTTCGAAGTTTTAGGGATTGCTGCCGAGTTTTCAATTACATGAGTATGACAACGAATCTCCAAGTGCTGCTCAGCATTCGGCCTGAGCACGCTGACAACATCATTGAAGGAGTCAAGACCGTCGAGTTTCGGCGACGCTTCCCGGCGGATGCGCGGGTGCGCGGAGCCACCATGTGGATTTACTCGACTGCGCCTGTAAAGCAGGTGATCGGTTTGGCGACTGTCGTGTCTGTGGAGCGGTTGGTACTTCCGGAACTCTGGTCTTACTACGGCTCGGCGGGCGCGGTGGATAGGTGTGTGTTCGATGAGTATTTTGCAGGGGTGAGCGAGGGCTTCGCGATTCTTTTGGGTGAAATCAGACGATTGCCCGCGACCGTTGGCTCGGACGATCTCAAAGCTCTGGACTTCGCGGCGCCCCAATCCTACCGATTCGTAACCGAGCCGGTGCTAGACATGTTGAGAGAACGCCTTGAAATTCCTGCTTGATACCAACGTGGCAATTTCGCTTGAGGATCCTCCACAAACTGTGAAACCGGCAAATGCCAAGTTTGCACGGACATGCCAGCAGTTCGACGTAAAGCTCGTAGTTGCTGATCCGAATTACCAAGACGTATCAAGGGACCGCGACGCAAAGCGCCGCCAGGTAGTCCAGAGCAAATTGGACAAGTACCTGAGACTGGAAAACGTACATCTATCGGACCAGGAAACACTTGAGGATCGTTTCGGAAGAGCGAATGGACACAACGACCTACGCGACATCGAGCTTCTGGCGATTACCGAGAGAGGGGCGGCAAATTTCCTGATCAGCGAGGACAAGAGGCTGTATCGTCGGGCTCTAAGAGCCGGTGTTGGAGATCTCGTTCTGAATGTCCAAGGCGCATTGGGGCTATTGGAACAGCTCTTTGCACCGAAACCGGTCGGGTTGCCAGACGTGGAATCCATACCGGCATATTCGCTTGACATCAGGGATCCATTCTTCGATAGCCTACGAGGCGACTATCCTGGGTTCGATCAGTGGTTTCAGGACAAGTGTGTCAGAGATTCTCGCGAATGTTGGATTGTACGCATCGATCAACAACTTGCAGGAATCATTGTGCGAAAAGACGAAACTCCTGCCGAGGCGGACTGCAAGAGCCGCGGGAGCAAGATACTCAAATTATGCACCTTCAAGGTGTCCTCCGGATTTCAAGGAGAGAAGCTTGGAGAACTGCTTCTGAAGCAGGTGCTTTGGTGGTCGCACTTGAACTCTTACGATGTGGTTTACCTGACAGTGTACGATAAGCATGGAGAATTAATAGATCTGTTGGTCAGATACGGATTTGAGCGAACCGTTACGATTGATAGTGGGGAGCGGCTGCTCGAACGCCCCATGCATCGGGGGCCGATAGAGCACGACGTGCCAGAGCACGAGATTGCTGACCGAAACCGATGTCTGTACCCGAGCTTTCTCCTCAACGAGAACACCGGGACATTCTTTGTGCCTATTCAAGCGGAGTATCACGAGCGGCTATTCCCCGAGAAGTCGCTTCGTGTACAGATGGATCTTTTCCCAAGGGTACTCCCGGACGGAACGACCAACCGTACACCGGGGAATACGATAAGAAAGGTGTACCTGTGCCGTGCCCAAACGCGTCGACTGCGACCAGGGGATATTCTCGTCTTTTATTTGTCCAAGGACACCCGGTTCAAGGACTACCAGAGCATTACGACACTCGGTATCGTGGATGGCGTTATAGAAGTAACGACACTGAATGACGCGATACGGGCAACCGCGAAAAGATCGGTGTTCTCGCTAAGCGAGATCGAGGAACTCGTAGGCGAGAAGCCTACTCCTTTAAAAATCATCGATTTCCTGCTCGTGAGTCATCTAAAAAATCCGATTGGGCTGGAGAAATTTAAGGAATTAGGCGTACTCCAGGGGCCACCTCAGACCATTATCGAATGCAGGCAATCCGCCCGTAAGCAACTACACGAGGAGCTTCGCAAAGAAATCGCGATATGGGGATAGCGAAAGTCATCGCTGTATTTGGGCTGTCAGGGGTTGGGAAATCGACAATCCTACAGCGAGTGGTGGCTGAGTCGGGAGGATTGGCGGCTGTCGTCAACGCAGGCGCTCTTATCAGACGTCGAACTCTGAATAATAAATCAGGCGAGACCCTCCGCCTCCTTCCCGCTGAGGATATCCAACATAATCAGGAAATCCTAGTTGACGAACTGGCGCGGAAACGTACAACCATCGGTACTCAAGTATTGTTGCTCGACGGACACTGCGTTATTTACAACGGCGATCAGCTTGTCCCAATACCGATTGAAGTCATCAAACGGCTGGACCTTACCGCTCTCGTGTTCGTTCGAGAAGCCGCTGGGAAAATCCGGGCCAGACGCTTGAGTGATGAACAACGGACGCGCCCTGACCATTCGTCCTCAGAACTCGGTCAGCAGCAGAGACTTGCGTTGGACGTTTGCAGAAGCTACGAGTCGCAACTCGGGCTGCCGCTCGTCATCGTAACATCGGGGCAATGGCAATCGATAGCGCGAGTAGTCGACGAGGTGGCGGCATCCACAGGCAGCGAATGACGCCTAAAGACCGGAAATATGGCTAATGGACAACATTTACAATATTTCTGAACTAAGGACAGAGTTTGCGCTTTAGCTGACAGCCTGCGAAACGACTTCAGAATGCTTGCCGATGACGCGTATGTAAGCAATGGCGAAGTCGGGCGCCCGCGCTCGCGCCTGTTCCCAATCACGCAACGTTCCCACCGGAACATGAAAGCGGCTCGCAAACTCCTGTTGCGAGAGTCCAAGTCCAGTTCTCGTTTGTCGTATCAACCGAGCCCGCTGCCCTCGTTCCATCGCTTCCCGCGTAACATCAAAATCTTCCGGGTCCGAAGGGTCAGCCGGCAGTACGATATGCTCTTTCTTCACCTTTGTTGCTCCGTCTGACTGAAATGAATCGCCGCAGCCCCTCTGTCAAGCCTCCGGTTCCCAGAGTTCGATCGGGTTGTGTTCGGGGTCGTGGATGCGGGCGAAGCGGCCGATGCCTTCCATTTCACTTTCGTGGCTGATTTCGATACCCGCGGACTTCAGTTGTGCGGTCATCGCGTCCAGGTCGGACACGCGAAAGTTCAGCATGAAAGTCTTTTCGGCGGCGAAGTAATCGGTGTCGTTAGCGAATGGTGCTAATACCGTGACGCCGGACTCGGTCATCCAGGGCGCCATTTCCATGTCCGTCGGGGCGATATTGATTCCGAGGTGATCCTGATACCACCTGGCAAGTCCCTTGGGATCCCTGGCCCGGAAGAAGAACCCGCCGATTCCTTGTACTTTCTGCATTCCGTGTCCTCTCTTTGAGTATGGATCCTATTGTCTTGGCGGTGGCGGAGTCCAGTCGCAGCCTTCGCAGTTGGGGTCGACGCCGTTTTCTTCGAGGACTTCGAAGATGAAGTCACGCCAGGTCTCGTTGGGTTGCCAGACGGTGTTCATGTCAGCCTTGGCCTGGTCCACCGGCACATTCCCGTCGATTACCCGGTAGAGAAAGCTGAACGCCGTGGCGCGGGCGTTGACCTGGCAATGGAGCAGGGTTTTACGGCCCTCGTTGCGCGCCATGGAGTCGGCGAAAGCGTAATACTCGCTCGGGCGCGGATTGCCGAAATCCACCGGAATCTGCATGTATTCCATGTCCAGGCCTTTTACCACGAGGTCGGCATCGGGCAGGGCGTTGGGATTGTTAGTGAAGGCGATGTAGACCACCCGCTCGAAGCCGTTGTCGGCGAGCGCCTGAAACTGCTCCCTGGTGGGCTGTCCCGCGCTGGCGAAACTGGCGCTGTATTGCCGGAAATTGGTGATTTCGGCGAGAGCGGGATCGATTTCTTCAAGGGCCATGGCGGAATAGCAAACAAGCGCGCTGCCAATCAGTAAAAGTAGCGTTTTCATAATGGTTTCTCATCAGTCTTGTGCATGCCATCCCTGGCGTGAAAGTCCAGGTTCCTCCAAACCCCAGCCTTGCCGCCCAGCCTCCAGCCCAGACATCCATGTCGGGTCGTTCGACTCTCGAAAAGCTGTGCTTTTCGTCGGCTGCGCCGACCGAGTCTCACCCAAGCATAGCTCGGCGTCGTTCGAATTTCGCTCGAAGCTGGCGCTTCGAAAACGCTCGTTCTCAC
The DNA here is from genome assembly GCA_951812715.1 of uncultured Pseudohongiella sp. Lineage (GTDB taxonomy): Bacteria > Pseudomonadota > Gammaproteobacteria > Pseudomonadales > Pseudohongiellaceae > UBA9145. The sequence goes on from OX638323.1 coordinate 1,348,839, forward strand.
CCTTGGCAAGTCGTTCGGCCCTCGAAAAGCTTTGCTTTTCGTCGGCTTCGCCGACCGGGCCTCGTGCATTCTGTTGGGCTGCGCATGCCATCCCTGGCGCAACATTTTGGGTTTCTCCAAACCCCAGCCTCGACGGTCCAGCCGCCAAGCACAGCTTGGCGGCGTTCGGACTGCGCACGAAGCTGCGCTTCGCAAACGCTTGCCCTCACCCATGGCAAGTCGTTCGGCCCTCGAAAAGCTTTGCTTTTCGTCGGCTTCGCCGACCGGGGTTCGTGCATTCTGTTGGGCTGCGCATGCCATCCCTGGCGCAACATTTTGGGTTTCTCCAAACCCCAGCCTTGCCATCCATGGCAAGTCGTTCGGCCCTCGAAAAGCTTTGCTTTTCGTCGGCTTCGCCGACCGGGGTTCGTGCATTCTGTTGGGCTGCGCATGCCATCCCTGGCGCAACATTTTGGGTTTCTCCAAACCCCAGCCTTGCCATCCATGGCAAGTCGTTCGGCCCTCGAAAAGCTTTGCTTTTCGTCGGCTTCGCCGACCGGGCCTCACCCACCCAACTTCAAAAAGTTGAGGAACTCGCGGCGATTTTTGGGGCCGTAGGTCAGGAAGCTGGGTTGCGGGTCTTCCAGATAGGCCAGTTTTTCCGTTGCCACGCGGTCCGTAGCGGTCAAGCCGCGAATTTCGTCCTCCGCGATACCGTAGGGTCCCGCCGCATTCATTCCGAAAATCTTGCGCCGGATTTCGTCGGTGATCGCCGGATAACCGTAACGCTCCTGGTATTCCTCGCTGATCTGGAACGTGCGGAAGGCCTGGATCTGGTCCTGGGGCGAGCCGTACCAGATCGAGTCGGTACCCCAGAGCACGTTATCCTCGCCGCAATAACGCAACAGTTTGCCCATGGCGTGGGCAGCGTTGTCCGGATCGCGCATCAGATAACGCCAGGTGCTACCCAGTTCCGCGTAAACGTTGGAATTGGAGCCGATTTCGTTATCGATCAGCGACTGGATCAGGGTATCGATGCCATCGCGGCCGGCGCCGTCTACGAATTCCTGTTCGCGCACGCCGGTGACGAAGCCCGAGTGGTAAATCAGGAAGTTCATGTCGGGATACATCTTCGCGACGATGCCGATGTCCGAGCATTGACTATGCTCGTAAGACCGCGGACCGAAAGGCAGTCCCTTGTGAATGCAGATATTGCGCACGCCCAGCCGCTGGGCGCGTTCGATCATCGCCATGCCGACGTCGTCGTGCAGGAAATAGCCGACGCCGCCGGGACCGTATTGGGTGTAAGTCTTGAATGCCGAGATGTTCCAGTTCTCCGCCAACTCGTCCATGGCTTCGAGGTCGCCTTCCTGATTCGGATTCACCCGGCCGTGGATCATCAGTCGCTTGCTGCCTTCGAGTTCGGAGACGATGCGGCGGGTCTGGTCGGCGTCTTCGATGGTGACCGGCTCGTTTTCGCGGGTGGAAGGCACGAAGGACAGCACCATGATATCGGTGTCGCTGTCCATGAAAACGTCCTTGATGAACTCGCTCTCGCTCAGGCAATTGAGATAGGAGCGGTCGCCGGGTTCGTCGGCGAGTTCGCAAGAGGCCTTCGCGAATCCGGAATAAGGCCGCGCGTTCGGCGGCTGGCGCCCAAGCCATTCGCCCTCGGGGTTCACGTAATGTCCCTGCACATCGAAAATGAACTCGTCGCCGCCGACTTCCGCAAGCGCCGAAGCGTCATCGAGGGCGCTTTCATCGCGTAATTCGAAAAAGCCGCCGCGCTTGCCTGCATAGGCGTTGGCGGTATTCATGGCCATCAGCGTGCTGGCCGCGCCACATGCCGAAACCAGGAATTTACGCCGGGTCTGGCCCTTGTGTCTGGATAACTCGTCCGCCCTTTCCAGCGCCAGACGATTTCCCTTCTCATTGGTGCGGGAAATGGGAACCGGCTCGAACTCGCCGTTCGAAGTGGAATCGATCTTGATCGGTAGTCTTACGCCGTCTTTGTCGAACTTATCCATATCTGGACCTCTATGGTTCGTGGTTAAGTTCGGGCAAGGCATGCCTCGCCCCTACGTTCACTCTGAATTTGTGCCCCCGCGTCAGTTCGCCCCTACGTTCACTCTGAATTTGTGCCCCTGCGTCAGTTCGGGGGTTGCAGCACCAGTGTTTCGTACAGGACCGTTTCGATCTTATCGCGGGAGTAGAACGCGGGAAATACCCGGTCGTTCGCCCACAACTCGAACAGATTATCGTACAGCGGACTGTCGGGATCGCCAACCTGTCCGGGGGTATTCATGCCGAGCGTATTGTCCCAGTCGCGCGTGTCGATGAAAATCCGGAAGGAGGCGCCGCTGGTCTGGTTGTCGCCACTGCCGGTATTGCCCAGGGTGTAGCTGTTGCCGCCGCGGGGCAAGGGGCCGACGTTGAGTCTTTCACGCATTTCCTCGTTCACCGCCGGCGCCAGCGGATGACGAATCAGGGCGTGCTTGTAATTTTCCTGCCCGTAGATCCAGTCTTCCATGTCCGCGCCGAGCTTGCCCGTTAGCGTGTCCACCGCCTGGGCCAGGGAATCGAGCAGGAAGGCGTCTCTGCCGGCGATGGGATCGTCGCCGAAGTCGCCGTCGGGGGCGAGCAGCATGTCGATCATCGTCTTCATGCCGATCCTCAGCAGTGGCAGGGCTGCTTCCGGCACCTTGAGCAAATCGATGTTGTCGAGCAATTGCCGCTCGAACGCCACGTAAATGCCGGCTTCGACGGAATCTGCGTCGAGCACGTGATTCCAGTCGAGCAGCCGGCGCCGCGCCTGTTCCACGCGCTCGTCATCGGCGCGCAAGGGGCGCAACATCGGCACCAGGCTGCGGGCAGGAATCGACAGGTAGTCGTGCTGCAACTCGATCATGTCCATCATGTTGAACTTGCGGCCCGAAGCCAGCACTTCCGAACCGCGCGCCCAGCGATATGGGTCGGTCCAGGTATAGGAGATGGCGTCGAGATAGGGATAGTCCGGCGACGTGTAATTGCTGTTGGAGGTCTCGATATAACCGCGGTCGGGATTGTATTCGTTGGGCTTCGCCTTGATCGGCAAATAACCGTCCCATTCATAGCGGCCGTCGCCGGGCACGGGCACGAGACCGCTGAAATTGCGCCGGATCGGCGCGATGCCCACCGCCTGCCAGCCGATATTGCCGTCGCGGTCGGCCCAGACCATGTTTTCGCCGGGAATGTTGCTGTAATTGGAAGCTTCGCGGAACTCTTCCCAGTTGCGCGACTGGTTCATGCGCAAGGAGGCGAGATACGGCGCGCCGCCGAATTCCATCCAGGCCGGACGCACGGCATAGGCCAGATTGCGTTCGCTGTCTTCAAACGTTACCGGGCCGTGGCGGGTGTATTTCAATTCCACTGTGACCGGATCGCCGCCTTTAACCTCAATGGCCTCCTCGATTGTGCGCATCGTTTCCCATTGGCCCTGGAAGCGGTACTGGTCGGGGTTGTCGGGATTGGTTTCGTAAACCAGCAGGTCTTCGCCATCGGTGTTGAATACCGTGAGCCCCCAGGCGCCATACTCATTGTGGCCGATGGAGATTCCGGGAATTTCCGGCTCGCCGCCGCCGATCACGTTCCAACCGGGGCCGATCAGATGCGCCCAGTAGCGCAGCGATGGCGACGATTGCGCGCGATGCGGATCGTTGATCATCATCGGCCAGCCGTCCTGGGTGAGATCGCCGCTGACGACCCAGTTGTTGCTGCCAATGTCGTCGATCGCGCGTTGGTTCAATTCGCGCTCTTCCTCGCGCAATATCGCGGCGAGTTGGTTGAACGCATCGTCGCCGGCCCGGTGTTCGGCCAGCACGATGTCTTCGGGTTCGAAGCGGATCGAACTCCGGTAGGCGTTGTACAGCCCGAGTATGTTGTTTTCGAGCAGGGACTCGCAATCGATCAGCGGATCAAGCGAGAGGTCCGGCTCATGGGGATGAAAGTATTGCAATGCCTTCACCTGCTCTTCGCCGATCAGGCATACCGCGCGGCCGATTCGCAGTTCCGTGCCGATATTGCCGAGCAGGCCCTGGTGGCGGGAGATCACCACTTCCTCGGTCCAGTGCCGTGGCAGGATGCCGAGCAGGTGAAACGGCAGCGGCAATTCGTCCGGATTTTCCAGCGCTTCGTCGATATAGGCATTCACGCCATGTACGAAGGAGGTGATGATATCGACTCCGCGGGGGTGGTAGTGGCTCATCTCCGCGCCCATGTCGCCGCGGAATTTGAACAACCGCGTGCCGTGGTCCCGGGCGATGGCGCGCGGGCCGAGAATCTCAGCAGTCGTGCCGGTAGCCTGGGCGCGCCAGATTTCAAACTGGAACAGCCGGTCTCTGGCGGCGTTGTAACCCTGGGCGAAAAACAGATCGTGCTCGGTTTCGGCGTAGATATGCGAAATGCCCCATTTGTCCTTGAGAATCTCCACCGGCCGGTCGATGCCTTCCACGGTAAGAGTCTCCTGGGCATGCAACACGGAAGCGCCCAGCAATAGCGGCGCGAATAGTGAAATCGGCAATTTTTTCATGGTTTCTAACTCTGGTTTTACGGACCGTACACAAACAAGCCCGAACTGTCATTCTGCGCGAAGCGAAGCGCAGTCGCAGAATCTCCCGCCGATTGGCGTTCTTGCGACAACGAAACCAAGCGCCACTCCAACGAGATTCCGCGACTGCGCGCGGAATGACAGGTGGTTCCAAATACGCATGGCGCCGCTCGCGGCTGTCATTCCTTACTCAATTCACGCAGCGCCTCAAGCGCTTCTTCCGCCTGTGCCGCCGGCACGAATACATGATCGTGAAAGTAAGCCGCGATCACGTTGGCGCTGATGCCTTGCCGGGCCAGCCGGCCCGATATCGCCGCGGTCAGTCCGACCGCGTCCAATGCCGAATGTACCGTCAGGCTGATGCAGCGCATTATCGGACCATATTGAAGTCCTTGGCGCTCTGCCAGGTTGCGCTCCAGCACCAGGCTCAATCCCTCTTCTTCCCTGAATGTCGCCAGCGCGAGCAAGTCCGAGGCCACTTCATCCCGCTCTTGAGCTAATGTGCAGAAAACGAATTCATCGGGCAACAGCCGCGGTTCCATCGCGGCGAGCAATTGAGGTAAATCCCTGCCGCCGTCTCCCATCAGCAGCTCCACGGCGATCCGGCGTATCCCATCGCAATTGCGTCCCCTGTCTAGGAATCGCCGCCGGAATCGTCAGGCGGTTGTTGCTGCGTTTTCGCTATTCGCTTTTCATTGATCTGATTTGCGCGTTGCCAGGCTTCGCGTTGCATGCAGCGGTCCGCGAATTCCCGGAAAATCGGCCGCTCTTCAATGGTGCCGAACTGGATACCCCAACTCAGATGAGAGCCGATGTACACATCCACTGCCGTGAACTGGTCTCCACAAATCCAGGACCCGTTACCCAATGCCGCCTCTACAGCGTTCAGGGTGTCCTGGATGCTTCCATATCCCAGCATCATGCTGCTTTCGGGCGTGGATTCCCACTTCATGGACTTTGCCATGAGCGCCTGTTCCACCGGCCCGGCCCCGAAGAACATCCAGCGATAGAAATCGGCAAGCGCTGCCGGCGTCGATGGGATCAGACCCTTTTCCGGATACGTCGCGGCCAGGAATGTAAGAATGGCGGGACCTTCGGTCACGACCGCACCGTCATGAACCAGGGCCGGAACCTTGCCCATCGGATTGATACGCAGATATTCGGCGGACTTCATGGGTTCGCCGTAATCCACCCAATGCGTTTCATAGGGCTCGCCCAATTCTTCCATCATCCAGTGGGCTATGCGCCCGCGCGACATGGCGTTGGTGTAGAAATCGATCTTCGCGGTCATTCGGAACTCCTTGATTTCGCTTGCAATCGTTGGTGAATCCATATCGCCAGCAGCGCCATGGGAATATAGGCAAGGCTCAAATCCAGCACCAGGAACCAGGCCGGCGCCGGAATCATGAAGGCATTGGCAATGCCGCCAAGCAGAAAAAGGCAGCCAACCAGAAGCGCGGCCAGCCTTGCCTGCCGCACCGCCGCCAGGCAGGCAATCAAACTTCCGGCAAGCGTTCCGCCGGCGTGGGCGATGAACGGGAATATGAAATGTCGCGGCCCGAACAGATCCGCGGCGGCGCTCAGGCTATCCGAATCGGTAACGTCGACACCCGGCGGCAGCGGTATGATTTCGCTGCCGACGATTACCAAACCCATGTTGACGATCGAGCCCCCCACCATGCCGGCGATCAGCCCAAGCAACAGTTTCAGAATCAAATTCATCCGCGGCGGCTCAAACTGAAGTTCGAAAAGGGTTGTAAGCCGTCGATAGCGTCGAGGCCCATTTCCGGCAGCCAGGTGAATTGCCTGACCTCTATACTGTCCGGGTCCACATCGACGATGGTGAATCCGTTCTGCTCCAGCGGTTTGACGCGTTCTTCCACTTCGAGATCGACCGGCGCCTTGGGCTCGATGCCCCGGGAGCCACTCGGCCAACCGGTGCCGGTGCTGACCGGACCCGCGAGTACCGACTGGATGGGATTTTCGAATACGACGCCGCCACTGCGATGAATCAGGCCCGAACCGATCGCATGCAGGTCGCCGGAGATCATCAGCGCGATGCGCTCGTCCTGGTTCGACAGCGAGGAAAGAATGCGCTGATGCTGGGAGAACCAGCCGCTTTGCCAATAGGGTTTGGGATTCTCCAGGCCGAGCGTGCCGTCCGGTTGCAAAAAATCCGGATACCACTCGCCCCATTTGCCCGCGGTCCAACCCATGGGCGTGGACGGAATATGAATCAGGTGGCGGGCGGCCGCTTCGTCGGCGGTGCGCCGCGCCAGCCAGCGCTCGGCCTGCTGTTCGACGAAAACGCTTGTCGGCCCGGCTACGGAAATGAACCTGCGGCAATCGTACAACAGCAATTCGAGAAGATTTCCCCAGCGATACGAGCCGTAGGACTCGCTTAATCCATCGTTCCGGGACCCGGCCAGATGAGCGGGCCGGTTCGCTTCCGGCAGATACTCGGGAAAATACAGCGACTGTTGCGCCCGGCCGAGCCGGGCGGTGAAATTGCGCGGCGGAAACGTGAAGACTTCGTCGGTGCCTTCGTCGTTTTCGAAGTAATCGTGATCGTCCTGGGTCAGGATCAGCGGCACCGAGCGAAAATCCGTGGCGTATAGCGCGCCGAGTTGCTCATCGAGACAGCCGGTCAGGGTAGTCTCGTTGGGCGAGCCGAATACCGGTAAATCCTCGTCGAAACTGCCGTATTTGCCCCAGATGAATTCCCTGGTCCGCCGCGCGGCCTCGCTGTTCCAGCGTCGGGCGACGGTCTGATCCCAATACACCTGATCGCCGATGCCCACGGCGAGATCCGGACTGAAGCTCAAGGCGCGCTGAAACATGCGGCGGCGCGTGCTTACCGGCAGATAGCGCCAGACTCCGTTTTGGCCAACCGCGTCGTCGGGCCCACCGGCGCAGGTATACACCAGCAAGCGAAAACTTTCCGCCGGCGCGTCCGGCGCAGGCGTCGTGCGCAGCGGCCAGGATTCGGCAAGCGCGGCGCCGCCTTCGCGAAGTTGCAATTCGTATTCCTGGCTGCTTTCCAGGCTGTCCGCGGTAAACGACCAGAATCGACCGAGCGTGTCGCCCGGACGGCCGGGTATCTCGCGTGAGCCGATGCGCAGCAACGGGTTCCGCCTGGCATTGGCGAAAGAAACCTTGAGCAGAATCGTGTCGTGATTGACGAGGGGAATGAGATGGCTGATGTCGCCGCCGCCCCAGTTTTCGGCTGCCTCCATGCGTCCACTCATAAGGGCCGAAGCCGAAACCATGCCGCTGTAATGAAGGAATTTCCTGCGGTCCACGATCGCCTCCGATGCAAGCAAAGCTTTGATTGGAGTTCCGGCCAATCCTATCACAAGACCAGGCGGTCGCCAGGATTGGAAATCGATCGGTGCGAGGCGTCACGCCAACTCAACGGGACTAACGATTCCGACGCCACTTCGCTCGCGGATCGGCGTGCTCCGACCTCGCTCCGACCAGACCCAGCCTGACTTCAATCCTTGCCGTTCGATTCCGCGAATCCGCCATATCGCCTCGCAGGCCCGAGATATCGCCATGCGCTGCAATGATTATCGTGCTTATTGCTGGCGCCTCAGCACAAAAGTTCTCGCGCAATCAGCATGGAAATTGGCGTAATTTGTCTTCTAACCCTTCCGGTAGCGGTAGGAGTAAGCGTTTATCGCGGGGACGCCGCCCAGATGAGCGTAAAGAATTCTGGAACCGACGGGGAAGAAGTCCTTCTCGATGAGATCAATCATCCCCTGCATGGATTTTCCCTCATAGACCGGATCGGTAATCATGCCTTCGGCGCGGGCCGCGAGCCGCATGGCAGCGCTGGTCTCCGCGCTGGGTACGCCATAGGCCGGATAGGCATAGTCAGGATTGATATGAACGTCTTCGTCCGTTATTTCCTGTTCGAGTCCGATCAGCGCCGCGGTATTTCTGGCGATTCTCGCCACTTGCTTCCGCGTCTGGTCAATGGTGGCCGATGCGTCAATGCCGATTACCCGGCCGGCGCGGCCGTCGGCCTTGAAACCGGCGATCATGCCGGCCTGGGTCGAGCCGGTTACCACACAGACGACGATGTAGTCGAAGCCGAGACCAAGTTGCGCTTCCTGGGCGCGCAATTCCTCGGCGAAGCCGACATAGCCAAGACCGCCGAACTTGTGTTCCGAAGCGCCCGCGGGAATGCCATAGGGTACGCCGCCGGCCTCGCGCACTTCCTGCATGGCTTCCTTCCAGGAATCGCGGATGCCGATGTCGAAGCCGTCATCGACGATGCGCGAATCCGCCCCCATCAGCCGCGACAGCAGAATATTGCCGACCCGGTCATAAACCGCATCGTCCACGGGAACCCAGCTTTCCTGCACCAGCCGGCAGCCCATGCCGAGCTTGGCCGCGACGGCCGCTACCAGCCGCGTGTGATTCGATTGCACGCCGCCGATCGACACCAGGGTATCGGCGCCCGCGGCGATGGCGTCGGGCACGATGTATTCGAGCTTGCGCAACTTGTTGCCGCCGAGGGCCAGACCGGAATTGCAGTCTTCGCGCTTGGCCCAGATCTCGACCTTGCCGCCCAGGGCTTCCGATAGCCGTTGTAAAGGCTCGACCGGCGTCGGTCCGAAAGTCAGCGGATATCGTTCAAAGTTTTTCAGCAGTGTCATTTTCGCGAATTCGCCATCGGCAGGTGGAAATGCTGCTCTTCGTTCGCCCGGCCGGATCTGCTCGTCGCTGTCGGCTTAACCGAGGCGAGTACCATTAGGAACGGTATTGTCAGGCCTGACAAGCACAACCGCTCCGTCGGGACGATTGAAACCGGTAACAAGACATTCCGACATGATGGGACCGATCTGTTTCGGCGGAAAATTGGTGACCGCAACCACCTGCCGCCCTACCAGTTCTTCCCTCGTATAAAGATCGGTAATCTGTGCGCTCGATTTGAGAACGCCGACATCCGGGCCAAAGTCCACTCGCAAGATATATGCCGGCTTGCGCGCCTCGGGAAATTCATCGGCCTGCAACACCGTGCCAATGCGGATTTCCACCTTTTCGAAGTCGCTCCAACTGATTGTCTGATCAATCGACATACACATTTCCGTCCTTTTCTCTTCGATGCCTATTTCCAGTTGCCGCGAATTTTGTCACACATGGCCAATGCTTCTTTCGCAATCGATGCGATCCCTTCGAAATCGCCCCTGACGACAAGGTAGCAGACTGCAAGCCAGCTTCCGCCGCGGGCAAACGCGTCAGGCAGTTCGAGTGAATCCGCAAGATTCGCGGGCGAGATTCCGCCGCGGCATCGGCGTCCCCCGCCTGAACCAGGGCGATCAGCGGAGTCGGTTTGAGAATTTTGCCGGTTCCAGTGGCTTGAGCGCTGCCTGACATAATTCCACTAGTCGCAGTTACCAATATTCGGGAATCGAGTATTTGAAGGCACTCTTTACCTACCTTAACAGAGTGCGGTGGACTCTTGTATCGCCTGTCCGCCGCCGGTATCGCAAGCCTCACTCGATCAAGCCAAAGAACCGCGGCAGGCCTTCGCTGAATTCCGGAATAAATGTAATCAGCATTAGCACCGCAAACATGGCCACGTACATGGGAATCATGGGTCGCACCATTTTATTGATCGTCGTTTTGGCCAGGGCGCAGCCGACAAACAGTATTGTTCCCACCGGCGGAGTGCAAAGACCGATGCAAAGGTTGAGCACCAGCATGATGCCGAAATGCAATGGCGACATTCCCAGATTTAGCGCCACGGGCAGGAATATTGGCGTGAAGATCAGCACTGCCGGCGTCATGTCCATGAAGATGCCGACAACGAGTAGGACCAAATTGATCAGCAGCAGAATGACAATCGGATTTTCGCTGATGCCGACGAGACTTTCCGCGACCAGGGCCGGAATGTTCAAATACGCGAGAATCCAGGACATGGCGATAGACGCGGCTATCAGGAACATAACCACGGCCGTTGTCTGTGCCGATTTAAGACAGATCTGGGCAATGTCGGCAAGCTTGATTTCTCGGTAGATCGCGGTCGAAAGAAATAGCGCGTAAAGTACGGCGATCGCACCCGCCTCCGTTGCCGTGAAAATTCCGGCGAGAATTCCTCCAATCACGAGCACGATAAGGAACAGGCATGGCAGCGCCGCTATGGTCCGCGCGACCGCCTCGCGCGCCGAGACCCTCTCGCATGCCGGTAAATCGTGGCGCTTGGCGTAGTAGCCGCAAACCAGAACTATCGCCAGACTGATCAGGATGCCGGGCGCATAGCCAGCGACGAACAGCGCGGCTACCGAAACGCTGCCGCTGGCGACGGCGTAGACAATAAGCGTATTGCTCGGCGGAATGAGCAAGCCCGTAGTCGCGGCGCTGACTCGGACGGGGGCTTGACGGCATGATCGCTCGGGTTAGACTGAACGCCTCACGCTGCTAATTGTTTTTCCCAGGGAGTATTCCAGTGCGCCGATCCACGATTTTGACGATTGCCGGCATTTCCGCGGCAAGCATATTGCTATTGGCCGCCTGCGAGGCGCCGCGAGTGAATCTGTTCCGTTATAGCGAACCGGGAACGCCGCTGGCGCTGGGCGACGAAGTTAAACTCGACTTTTTTACCAATGAAATGAGTTTCAATACCGGCGTTTTGCTCGAAGCCGGCGCGGGCTATGCCTTTAATATCGCTATTCTGAGCGCCTGGATCGACCGCGATGTCGATACCAATGAAACGGGCGAAAAACTCGATGAACGAGGTTTCGACAACAGTTTGATGCCCTACGATTGGGTGGGCTACTTGCGCCGTTCGCGGGATCACAACTGGTTTGAACTCATGCTGCACCAGCCGTCCTGCGCGCGCGCAAGCCTGATTGGAGTTTCCGATCTCGAATTCGATGAGGAAAGCGGCAGTTACGGTTTTGTTGCAACCTGCGACGGCAATCTAGCATTATTTGTCAACGACAGTGTAGGGTTTTACGGAAATAACGTTGGTTACGCGAATATTTCCCTGACCCGGCTGCACTGATCCATTCGGCAAAAAGTTGGAGGCGCGCAATGCATACCATGCGACAAATTCTGGACCGCAAGCAGAACAAGCAGATCTGCTCCATCCGCCCGGAGGCGAGCGTTTATGACGCGATCAAGCTGATGGCCGATCGCCGTGTCGGCGCGCTGCTGGTGATGACCGGGCCCGAATTGCAAGGCATTATTTCGGAACGGGACTATGCCCGTGAAGTCATTCTCAAGGGACGCGGTTCGCGCGATACCCGGGTAGAAGAAATCATGACCACCAATGTGATTTCGGTCCCATCCAGGCACGTGGTGGATGCGTCGTTGAATCTGATGACCGACCACCACATTCGCCATCTGCCGGTTGTCGACGATGGCCTGGTCGTGGGCATCGTCTCTCTCGGCGACCTGGTAAAGGACATCATGAGCGACCAGCGCGCCACTATCGAGCAATTGCAGAACTACATCCGCAGCTAGATCTCCGATTGCTCTAGCTGGTAACCGCCGTCCGCGGCGGCTTTGAAACGCAGGCGGTAATTGATACAGGCAGGCATTTCGCCGGGCGCATGGCTGACATAGATCAGCCGCGTCGGTGTTTTGTCGGCGATGACATCAAGCGTTTCCAGAATGAAATCCCGGTGATAATCGTCCAGCCCGACACAGGGTTCGTCGAGGATCAGGATATCCGGCTGCTTCACCATGGCCCGGGCCAGTAGAACCAGCCGCTGCTGACCGAAGGAAATCTGGTGGTAAAAGGCATTGGCCAGATGCCCGATGCGCAAGGTCGCCAGCCAGGCGCGGGCGTGATCCCGCTCACTGGCGCCGCTGTCGTCGTACAGCCCTACCGAGTCGAAAAATCCCGATACCACTACATCGAGCACTTTCCAGCCTTGCACATAGCGGTTGTGCAACTCGTTGGACACGACGCCGAAGCGCCGTTTGACGTCCCAGACAGTCTCTCCGCTGCCCTTGCGCCGGCCGAACAGAAATACTTCCTGTCCATAGCCCTTGTGATTCTCGCCATCGATCAGGCTCAGCAAAGTTGACTTGCCGCAGCCATTGGGTCCTTCGATCAGAATGTGATGCCGCGCTGCCATGGTCCAGTCAAGATCGCGCAACACCCGCAGGTCGCCGTAGCCGGCATTGACGCTACGCAATTCGATCATTGTTGCATTTGGTTCAGTTGCTTGCCGCGTCACGCCGGGATAGCGGGGAACATCGCCGGGAGCGCTCCCACGCCGACCCCGGAATCGCTTCGCCGCCTGTTCCCAGCCGGCTTCGCTCATCGCGCCAGACTCCAGCACGCGCAGATTATCCATGACCAGCAGATGAGTAGCATGTGGCAAGCGGTCCTGTTCGCGCCGGCACAGGTGCAGGCTCGCGCAATCAGGGCCCAGTTGGGCGGCGATAGCGCCGCGGATGCGCGAGCGGGAATCGCGATCTACCGCTTCCAGCGGTTCGTCGAAGACGAGCAGCCTGGAGCGGCCGTTTTGCTGTCCGTAGAGCGCCCGGGCAATGAGCGCGCGCCGGATCTGTCCGGAAGACAGGAAGCGGATGCCCTTGTTAAGCAGGGCGGTCAGGTCCAGGTCCGCGCTGAGCTTGCGATATCGGTTTTCGTCCTGATCCGCCGCCGGCAAGGCAGCTCGGATCAGAGCCGATACCAGTGTTCCCTGGTCTTGCGCATTCTCGCTGAAATCGCTGATGTCCAGCCGTTCGTCCCGGCGCCACAGGCGCTGCTGTTCCTCGAACGAAACCTGCAAGATGTCACGGACGGGATCGAAGCCTTCGGCAAAGCGCACGTAGCTGCCGGTTTCAGGGCGACGGCCCGTAATCAGATCAACAAGCAGGGACTTGCCGGCGCCGTTGGGGCCGAACACACACCAATGCTCACCCGCCGCGACCTCCAGCAGGTCGATTTCCAGCAGGTCGCGTCTGCTGATGCGGCAGCGGGCGCCTTCGATTCGGAACAACATTACAGAAATGGCTGTCCCGAGAAGTCCGTGAAGTACACGCCTGCTTCTCGGTATCCCCACTGATTCGCGGGTATCCCCGATCCTTGTTCCGCTTGATTGCTTTCGTCCGGGGCAGTCAGTAAAGTGCGCGCCATGGTTCTGAGTTTCCTGAATTGCATGCTCCTTGGTCTGAGTGCATGCAGCCTGAACTGAGTGCGTGTCTCATTGAAAGAGCCATTGAAGGAGAGTTTGCTCGAATGAGAGCTCCTTTTGAAGCCTTGGATGCTCCTTTGAACGCGATGAGGTTCGAAATTTTGCCTTGCGCCGGTTCAATTTTTCGTCAATAAGGTCCCCCAATGATGCTGCGATTGACCTTGCTGCTGACTGTCATTTTGGCGCCAGCCTGCGCCGGTCCGGATCCGCTCGCGGATCTGGATGGTCGGCGCCTGTTCTTCGATAACTGCGCCGAATGCCATCAAGCCGGTGGTCAGGGGATTCTCAACGTTTATCCCGCGCTTGACGGTAGCGAGGTGGTATCGGGCTCCGGCGCGGACGTCGCTCTCATGCTCATCATCGGCCGCGGCGAAATGCCCTCCTTCCGCGGCGCCCTCGGTTCCGCGGAAATGGCCGCGGTCGTCAACTACGTTCGCAACGCCTGGAGCAACAGCGGCGAACCCATCAGCGCGCGGGAAATCGAAGCTTTATGGTAAGTACCAACTTGCGCCCGCGGTTTCACGAGCAAGGAAACAGTACAACCCAGCCGGCGCCATGGCAATTCCTGCCGGAACGGAGCCATCCCTGCCGCGACCCGAACCGCCGGATGCAACACCGTCTGCTCCGAAGACATGAGCCCGAATCAAGACTGCCGGGGCGCGAGTCATCAATCCATTCGCGCGAACCTGACTCTGCGCGGCAACCAAACGGTAGTCACGAACGCAGGTATGAAGCACCGTTTACGTCGATAATCGTACCGGTGGAAAATTCCGCGCCCCTGGAGGCGAGAAACAGTACGGCGTGGGCTACGTCTTCGGGCTGAGCGACGCGATTGAATGGGCTTTGGGCGCGAATTTCTTCGCCTTCCGGACTGTTTAGCCGATCAGCGGTCAACTCGGTATTCACGAAGCCCGGCGCAACCGCGCCGACGAAGATATGGTGGGGCGCCAGCGCTACCGCCAGCGACTGGCTCAGGGAATTGAGGGCGGCCTTGCTGGCGCCATAGGCGGGCTTCAAAGGCTCGCCGCGGAATGCGCCGCGTGAGGATATATTGACTATTCTGCCGCCGCCTTGCGCCATCATGTGACGCGCGACACAGTAGCACAGATTGGCCGGTCCAAGCAGATTTGCTTCCAGCGTCTTGCGCCAGGCATCCTGCCATTGCCGGTAAGAAACTTCCGCCAGACGGTGATAAATGCCAATGCCGGCGTTGTTCACCAGGATGTCGATTCGCCCCAGCGCCGCCAGCGCTTCGCCGACGCCTGCCTCGACCGCGGCCGCATCCGCGACATCCGCGGCTAGCGCCAGATGCCCATCGCCGGGCAGTCGCGCCAGCGCGGTTTCCGCTGCCGCCCGATTGTCGCGATAGATAATCGCGACCGTGGCCCCGGCCCGGGCGAAAGCAAGAGACACGGCAGCGCCGATGCCTCGCGAGCCACCGGTAACCAGCACTTTCTGTTCGTTGAAATTCATTTCCTCATCCCGATTTCGGTCCGCACCCTCGCCGCGCGACTCAGGCGGGGACGAAAACGTTTCCTTGCGGCGTCGCGCTTACGGTTCCGGAACGCCCCATCTGATCTTCCGCGACCAGCCGCGCCAACGCCGTTTCGTCAGCGGGCGTATTGGCGACGAATCGACGCCCGTCGGCGCATTGCCGGCCGATGACGATGCCTTTGTCAGGCGCGCCGCGCTTGAAGCAAACGGTATAGGTTTCCACTGTCGCCGAGCCGCTCGGCTGCTCCGTAAATTCCGGGCTGACCATGGCGTCGATAGCGGCCTGATCCGCGGCGGAACTCGGCAATTTCCATCGGCCCGGAAACGGGCTCGTCGAATAAATCCCAGTCGCGTGCTTGGAAAGAAAGCCGCCGGTGGCGGTAACAAGTCCACAACTGGCGGGTTTCGCCCGCAGCAAGAATACCATCTCGGCGATGGCATGCATGCTGTAATTGTTGCCCGGTCCGCCAAAAAACGGTAGGCCGCCGGTTACCGTCAGACCTCTTGCATCATCGGGTTTCAGACCCAACTCCGCGCAGGCGACTTCCACCGCCGAAGGAAAACACGAGTAAAGATCGATGAAATCCATGTCCGCGACAGTTTTGCCGGCCATGGCTAATGCCGTGGCGGCGTTGGCGCGAATCGCCGGCGAGGCATGGTAATTGACGCGCTCGGACACCAGCTGTTTTTCCCGCGCCTCCGCGCAGCCATGCAGAAACACCCACGAGCTGGGATCGATGCCTAGCTCTCTTGCCTTGCCGACGGAAGTCATTACCAGGGCGGCGCCCTGATTGACGCTGTCCCTGGCGTTCATCAGTTTTGGATAGGGCAGGCAGATGTACCGGTTGCTCGCGTTGATCGAGGCCAATTCGGCCCGCTTGCGCGGTTCGCCATAAAAGGCAAAAGGGTTAGCGCTCGCCGTTCGCGCAAATCGCGCCATAATGCCGGCCATCAAATCAAGGTGCTGTTCAATGCTGTTGCCGAGTCCCGCGCGAATAGCATTCTCGAACAACGGATAGGTTTGCACGGGAATGCCGATTCCGTGAACCAGTTCATGCCGGCTCGCCAGGGTAGCGCCCATGCCGCGATCGTCCAGGGAGCCGCCATCCTCCTCTTGCCAGTCCAGGCTCACACCCGCGCGCATGGCTGCGCGGGCGGTATGAATTGCTTCGCCGCCGGCGAGCAGGGCTACGCCGATATCGCCGTCAGCGATGGCCTGGGCAACTTCATTCACCAGCGTCTGGGGCGTGTCGCCGCCGATATTGCCATAGATCGCATGCGCGGGATTTGCCCCAATGCGGCGCGCAACGGCGCGGGGCGGATTCTCCGCCCGGCCGAAAGAAACATCGTCACGCGGCCGGTTGCGGGAATCCTGGAAGATTCGGACTACGGCAAGCGTGTCGATCAAGTCTGCGAGCAAGTCTTCGCAGCCGGTATCCTTGAGCGCGGATTCCGCGGCGCATGCGGCGATACCCATTGGCGGCCGCGCCTGCCGCGGCGGCAAGTCCCGTTCCATGTACTGCCCCGCGCCGACAATTACCGGAGTGGAGTCTTCAGGCGCCCTCGCCCGGCTATTTCCCATAAGTCATCCTGAAAGTGGACTCTACAAAGTGGACTCTAATTCTTGCCTCTCCAGCGCCGTACTTATATAGTCTCGCGAATAGCGCCGCACATGAGCCGGCGCCCGACTCCGAACCAAAACAACCGAAACAGGATCAGCCCATGTCAAAGATTCGCTATGTCATCGCCGTGCTGGCGCTGCTCGTACCGGCAAGTTTTGCCGCCGAATGGGATGAATTCGTTATCGTGCAACTGAATGATATCGTATGGGACGAAAGCCTCAACCGCACCCAATCGCATTTGCTGTACGGAAATCCCCAGGAAGAGGGTCTCTATATTATGCGGATTCGCTTCCCCGCCGGCGGGACAAGCAATCCCCATTTCCATGATCAGGATCGGTTCATCACCGTCATCGAGGGCACTTGGCATGCGGGAACGGACGCCAGCCACGACATGACGCGGACTACGCCAATACCCGCTGGCGGATTCATGTTCCATCCCGCTGGCGCGGTGCACTATGACGGTTCCAGGGGCGGACCCGTGGTAGTGGAAATACGCGGCTTTGGTCCGGTACAGACAATAGGCGTGGAAACTACCCAGTAGACCGTCTGGTCCGGCTCATTTAGGAGGGGATCGTGTGCGGCTGCACAACTTTTGTGTCGCAGGCCGCCACGTTTGCGCCTTCTCCGATCGATCCGGCATTACTCAAGGCAGGGCTTGAGTCTCCTGGAATCCGGAGGCTGTCCGAAGAAGTACTTTGCCGAATTGAATAATTTTGGAGAACAAGCATGGCGCAGGAAACACAATTCGTACTGAACAGCTTTTCATTCCTCATCTGGGGTGTGTTGATCATGTGGATGTGCGCCGGATTCACAATGCTGGAATCCGGTTCGGTGCGCACCAAGAACGCATCGGTAATCTGTCTGAAAAACGTGGGGCTGTATGCGATAGCAGGTCTGACCTTCTACCTTGTCGGTTACAACTTGATGTATGTCGGAGTGGATAACCTGATCGGCGGTTTCCGCATTTTTTACGGCACGTCGGCGGAAGAACAGGCGCTGCTCGGTGGCGATGCGGCTGCGGCAGCCGCGGTATTGGAGAACGGCAATTCGGTGATGTCCGACTGGTTCTTCCAGATGGTCTTCGTCGCGACGACTTCGTCGATTGTTTCGGGAACGCTTGCCGAACGAGTCCGGCTCTGGTCGTTCTTCGTTTTCGTGGCTGTGCTGACAGCCTTCATTTATCCCGTGGTCGGCGCCTGGACCTGGGGCGGAGGCTGGTTGGACCAACTGGGTTTTCAGGATTTCGCCGGCTCCACCATCGTGCATTCAACTGGTGGTTGGGCGGCTCTGGCCGGTGCTATAATCGTTGGCGCCCGCCACGGAAAGTATCGGGAAGACGGTTCTATAAAACCGACGCCGCCATCTAATGTTCCCGTGGTGACGCTGGGGATTTTTATTCTCTGGATGGGCTGGTTCGCGTTCAACGGAGGTTCGCAACTGGCATTGAGCGGCGTGGTCGATGCCGTGGCCATCAGTAACATTCTGGTGAATACGAATCTCGCGGCCTGTGGCGGATTTATAGCCGCGATTGCATTGAGCCGACCGATTTTCGGCCGAACCGATCTATTGGCCAGCTTGAACGGTGCGATCGCCGGCCTGGTGGCGATTACCGCGGGTCCGGATATAGTCGACCATTATTGGGCTATAATCATCGGCGCTGTCGGTGGTTCGATTTGCACACTCGGCATGAAGATGCTGGAGCGTTTACGAATCGATGATGTGGTCGGAGCGATTTCCGCGCACCTATTCGCCGGAATTTGGGGTACTCTTGCGGTTTGCATTGTGGCTGGCGGAAACTTGCTGGTTCAAGTGGTGGGCATACTGGCCGTAGGCGCCTTTGTGTTTTCCGCATCAATGCTCACCTGGGTGGTGATAAGAAAGTTGATGGGCGTAAGAGTTACGCTAGACGTTGAACGCCATGGCCAGGATGTGGTGGAGTTGGGAATTGAAGCATATCCGGAGTTCGTGGTATTGCAGGATCCGGACCTTTAGCGGATGAACTTGTGCGGTCGGTATCGGCAAACCTGAAATGGAGCGTTTGTAATGATTGAGGTCAATGTAGAAAGACAGGACGGCGTCTTGTCGGCCATGATAACAGGGCGGATTGATGGCTCGAACGTGATGCAGTTTGAGGAGTCCGTAAAGGGGGCTATCGAGGACGGAGATCGTGCTGTTGTACTTGATATGGAAAACCTCACGTATATCAGTTCCGCAGGGTTGCGCGCGATCCTGATGACCGCCAAGCTGCTGCAAAACCGCAATGCGAAATTCATGCTTTGCTCGCTGTCAAAATCAATCCGTGAAGTATTCGAAGTCAGCGGCTTTGACAAAATAATCAATATTCAGCCGGACAGAGCCCAGGCTCTGGCCACGATCAGCGCCGAATAAGATCGATATTTGTTCGACGCGGCTTGCCCGTTCGACATGGCCTGCCGCCGGCTTGCCGCTGGCCGCGACGTATTTCTAATCTGAAGTGTCGATCTTCTTGCCTAGCACCACCACGTTCTTGTTGTTCTCGCGAAGGTAACTGACCGAGTCCATCATCTGATGGACGAAGAAGATTCCGAGTCCGCCGGGAGTCCGGTCTTCAAGGCTGGAATCCGTATCCGCCGACGCGGCATCGGTGAGATCGAATTGTTTGGCGTCATCCTCTATGCGCACTACGAGTTTGTCCCCGTCGATGCTCAAATCAATCTGGATTTCGTGCTGGGCATCGTCCGCATAACCGTAACTGATGGTGTTGTTGAGGAGTTCGTCAAGCGAAAGATTGACTTGATAGGCGATAGTCGGAGAAATTTCGCATTGCCCGCAGAATTCATCGACGCGCTCGGCAACTACGGCTAGTTCCTTGAGATCATTCACCACACGAATGCTCAGATGGGGTTCGCTCAAAGTTCCAATCTCCTACCGCCGGACGCAGTTTGCCTGATTTCCATTCAATGTCCATATTACCGCGAACCGGAAAAAAATATACCTAAAAGCTCGCGGTGAATTGAATCCACGCCTTGTCTATATCGGTAGCGTGGGTATCTGGATCATAAGTTGCGTACTTCAGCAGCAAAGTGTAATTGTCTCCGATCGCGTACTGCCAGGACACATCCCATTCGCCGCCATAATGCGCGGAACCCGATTCCGAACTGAAATCGTGCCAGCTAAGCGTAAGTCTCCGAGTCGTCAGGGTAATATAAGAGTCTTCGATGCCCGCATCGGGGATAGTAAGGAAGCGGTCGGTCCAGCCCTGAAATTTGTGCAGGGTCGCCAGTGGCGTGCGAAACGACATTCCCGGCTCGCTCTCGTCGCCTCCGAACACTTCATAACCCAGCAATATCCGAAAATCTCCGGTGTCGACTCCGCCTTCAAGCAGAAGGTAGTCGGTGTCGTAAGACAGGGGATTGTCACCATAGTCGCCTTGCCTGGCGTACTCGAAATTCAGCGGAAAACTCAGTTCCTCGCCCTGAATGGTCTGACTGAAACGAATACCCGTGGTCTGATTGGAAAGCGCGGCGGCGTTTTCCAGATCAATGGCGTAGTGATAGAGAGAAACTCTGCCGCCCATGGCCAGATTTATTCCCGCGTTCAGCAAATGCGTATTGCTGTCGTAATAATCCGTCGGAACTCCGCTGTCGGGGCCGAAAATCCGGGAAACGCCATGCACGTAACTGTAGCTCAGATTTACGTTGGACAATGCATTGCCGACCACGGTGAGCGCGTCCATGGTCTGCTCGTTCTGCCGCCAGGCAACGCCGCCGACGAAACGTTGCTCATCAAGATTGATTCGCTGGCGCCCCAATCTGACATAACCGCTGTCGTTCTTGAAATCCACGTACGCCTGATTGATGTGCGTGCCGTCAGGGTCCGCCACCAGCGGCAAATCGGTCTTGCCGTTTCTGCTGCTGTTGAATTCGTCATCGCCGATATAGGACACGTTGTCGAGTTCGAAAAAAAATCCCAGATTACTCAGGTCCAGTGGCCGAAAGCTGATACGGGTTTTCAGAACGGAAGCCATGGCGTCTTCATCGAATCCGGCCTGATCGACGGTTTCCATGCGATAACGGAATTCTCCGCTGAAATCGCCTTTGGCGATCGCTTCACGCATATTTGAAGCGGTCTCCTGTCCGCCAGCGCCGGTGGCAAAGCAGGTCAAGGCCACGGCAAGAAAGATTCGCGTCGCGAATTTCAGCAAATTGATTCGCATTGCAACCATGACACAAATCCTCTAATTCAGTTTCCCCAAATCCAACAATTCAAACTCGCTCTTGCGCGGCTTCTTCCGCCTTGCGCACCGATTTCAGCGGCAGACGTATTCTCATTTCCGTAAATTCCCCTTCTTGCGAGTCGACGGCGATCGAACCTCCATGACGCACCAGAATATCGGTCGTCAGCGATAGGCCGAGCCCGGTTCCCTTGGTGCCATCCTTGGTGGTGAAGAATGGCTCGAAAATTTTGTCGCGAATTTTCTTGGGAATGCCCGGACCATTATCGCGCAATACAAATTCGGCATCCTCCTCCAGCCGCTTGCTGGATATGGAAATTACCGGTTCGAATCCTTCAATCCTGTGGCGTTTGTCGTCCAATGCCTGGCAGGCATTGGTGGCCAGATTCAGAAACACTCTGGAGATATCCTGCGGCACGACTTCAAGTAGCCCGATTTCGCTGTCAAGATCCGTCACCATGTCCATATTGAAGCCGGTATTCAGCGCCCGCATCGAGTGAAAAGCCAATTCCACGTATTGTTTGAGAACGGCATTGAGGTCGGTTTCGCGCCACTCTCCTTCGCCACCGCGCGAATGTTCCAGCATGCTGCGTACGATGTTGTCGGCGCGCTTGCTGTGGTCGCGTATTTTTCCCATGCTCTTGCCCAGATCCTCCACGATTTCCCGTATGTCCTCCCTGGCGTCGGATTCGTCGATTTCCTCTAGCAATTCCTCGATCTCCTTGCCGAATTCCATCGCAATTTCGGAAAAATTGCCGATGAAATTGAGCGGATTCTTGATTTCGTGGGCGATACCCGCAGCCAATTGGCCAAGCGATGACAGTTTCTCTTCGGCAATGATCTGCTGCTGAGCTTTTTCCAGTTCCTTCAGCGTCGCTTCCAGACTTTCGTTCTTGGCGTCCAGTTCCTGGGCCAGCTTCTCCACCAGATTGAGCCGCTGTACTTCCAGCGCGTATTCCCGAAACCTTTCCAGCGCCTGGGCCATTTCAGAAACCTCGTCATTGCCGCCGACTTCAACGGCGACTTCAAGATCGCCCCGGGACATTTCGCGCATCGCACCAGAGAGCGCGGTCAAGCGTCTGATCAGCGACTTCCAGACCAGGAAGTAACCGAAAATCATCGCGCCGATGGCGCTGATCAGATTGATCGTAAACAACAGAACAATGCCATTGGCGGCGGATTGCCGCGCCGCTTCGCTGGAGCCAAGGGCATTGCCGCTGATCAGCGCGCCCAAATTGCTGACTTCGGAATCCAGCACGCTCGACGCATCCCTGGCCATTGCCAGCGAGTCCTGCTCCTGCTCCAGCCGCAATAAGGCTTCACGGCGGAGTTCGACGATGCCCGAACTGCCGATGCCCACTCGTTCCAACCGCTGCAGGCTCGCTCCAAGGGAGGTCATCCGGGTGGAGGCCGGCAGATTGGCGTAGGCCCGCCGGGCATTGTCCAGCGCGCTGAATAGCCGCTCTTCGATCGGCGGCAGGAATTGCCGGTCATTCAATACCAGCATTTCATCGAGCAGCAGCACCGCGAGATTAGCCTGCTGATTAACCACCGTCAGGTTGTGATAGATGGTAAATTCAACTTCCGAAGCGCGCACTTCCAATGGCGCCGGAGTCTCATCCAGACCGCGCAGGCCTTCGACGAGATAGAATCCCTGATCATCAATCGACTGCGCCAGATCGGATTCGATATTGCGATTGATTTCCGCCAGTTCCGCCGTCAGCAACATCAGGCTTTCCTCGATCTGCAATCTTCTGAAGGCGGAATCCCGGATTGAAGCCAGATGCCCGCTCAACTGGGCCAGGTGCAGCCTTATGTTTTGCGTGTTTTCGCCAAGATCCGAACGCGATTCCAGATTTTCGATAATGCTTTCCACTGCCTCCCGCTCCTGCTCGACCTCCGCCACTTCAGCTTCGTGCTCCTGCCGCGTACGCGCGGAAATAATGCGAAAGGCGCCGTTTACCAGCGCCGTGCTCTGGCGGGCGATTTGCACGGAATCGACAATGTTTGGCATGTCTACATCCGCCATCCGGGATTGATAGTTCAAGGTAATCTGCAATGCGAAATAGGCGACCAGGCTGGCGGTGGCGACCAGCAACACGCTGCCGAGCAGGATCAGCGTCAGGCGCGCGGCTATCGTTCGCAGAAAATTGAGCTGCCTGACATCCTGACCGTCGTCGGAGGGGATTTCGGGCGCTTCCACCCGCGCCGGGTCAGCACTGTTTTTTGCCGGATCGCTCATCTGGGCTCGATTCTATCCACCGAAGTAAAATCCCCACTTTCATCGATCACCGTCAGGTACACCTGATCGGAGCCCTGATTGTCGTTCAATCCGTAGGTCAGGCGGAATCCGGACAGATTTATTTCTCCGGAGGTCTTCAGCGCCCGCAGGAATCCTTCGCGAGACGGCTCGGGCCCCGCAAGCCGCAGACCCTCGGCCGCCAGCCGGCCGGCAAGATAACCTTCGAGAGACACAAAACTGGGGGTCGCGCTGGAATTGATGCGGCGCAAAGCGGCCTGGTATTCCGCCACGACCGGCAGACTGGCATCTTCCGGGAACGGCACTACCTGGGTTACATAAACGCCTTCCCCGTCTTGCCCCAGTGTCCGCGCTAGCGCTTCGCTACCGATAAAGGAAATATTGATGAAATAGGGTGAATAGTTGAGCTTTCGCGCCCAGCGGATCATGGTAGACGCGGGCTGATAGGCGCCGATGATAACTACGGCCTCGGCGCCTGCCCGGCGCAAATCGAGCAGCGCCAGCTTTACCGCCTCGGTATTGCGCGGATAGGAAACTTCCTCTCGGATTTCCATGCCATAGATTTCCACCGCCCGGCGCAGTCCATTCAGACCGGCGCGGCCATAGGAATCGTCCTGATAAAAGATGCTCACTGTATCCAGGCCCAGATCCAGACTGAGGCGGGCCGCCATTTCTTCGGTTTCCTGGAAATACGAAGCGCGCACGTTGATCACGTTGGGCAAGGATTCCGCGTCGCGCAGAAATTCCGCGCCGGTAAAGGCGCCGATATAAGGTATGCCCGCTTCCGTGGCAATGGGCTGGGCGGCGGTCGAGGTAGGCGTGCCCACGGGTCCGATCAAGGCAAAAACCTGACGTTCCTCAATTAGCGCACGCGTGTTGACGATGGCGGCTTCCGGCTCGTAGCCGTCATCCAGGGATACGAGTTCGAGCCGGTAGCCGTGAACGCCGCCACTTTCGTTGATTTCATTGAAGGCGGCGTCAAGCCCAAGCTTCATTCCTTCTCCGAGTTCGCGCGTGGGGCCAGCGAGCGCCGCGGATTGCCCAAACCGGATGACGGAATCGTCGGCGGCCAACACGCCGCCAACCGCGCCCAGCGAGGCGAAGAGCAGCAGATGGCAGGCCGGCGCAATGGGCCGGAAGCAGGAATTCATGGATTCCGTCTCGCCAGAAAGCGCGACACCACGCAGGTGATGTCATCGAATTGTTCGGCATCGCCGGCGAATTCCCTGATCGATGCAACCATGCCGTCCACGATCTCCCTGGCGTCATCCGACGCTCTTTCCCGCAGCATCGCATCCATCCGCTGCTCGCCGTATTCCTCTTCCCGTGGGTTTTCGGCTTCGGTCACTCCGTCGGTATACAAAATGAGCGTGTCGCCAGGATGGAGTTGGACCTCCGCGTTGCCGTAATTCTGCTCCGGATCGATCCCTAGCACCAGATTTCCGGTCGGGGCGATCACATCGATGCCGCCGTTTTCACGCACTATCCGCGGCGGATTGTGTCCGGCATTGGAATAAAGAAAGCTCCCCGAGCGCGTATCGAGCACTCCAAAAAACATGGTGATGAATACGCAACTGTCGTTGCCGTCGCACAACTGCGCGTTAACGGAGTCAAGCGCGGCGGCGGGGCTTTCGTACTGACTCACCATGAATTTGAGCAAGGCCCGCGTCACCATGGCGAACAGCGCGGCGGGGATGCCCTTGCCGGCGACATCGGCGATCGCCAGCGCCAGCCGGAATTCGTCGATCTGGAAGTAGTCGTAGAAATCGCCGCCCACTTCCTTGGCGGGGTAGATCAGCGCCTTGACGTCGTAGTAGGGGTTCGGCGGCAATTCCGCGGGCAGCGCCGACATCTGCACCTGGCTGGCCACTTCCAGCTCTCGCTTGATCGAAACCAACTTGTCCCGAGTCTCCAGCGAGGCCTGCAAACTGCGCACATGAGCAATGCCTTTCTGCAGGGTGATCTCCAGGTCCGCGAAATCGATCGGCTTGGTCAGGAAGTCGAATGCGCCCCGATTCATGGCGGTGCGGATGTTTCCCATATCCCCATAAGCGGAAACGACGACCGCCTGCACGTCGAGATCGGCTTCCGCCAGTTGATGCAACATGGTCAGGCCGTCCATTACCGGCATGTTGATATCGGAAAACACCAGGTGAATATCCCGGTTCTGCGCCAGCTTCAACAGCCCTTCCCTGCCGTTGTGGGCAAACAGGAATTCCAGCTCGCCGCTGCGGATGCGGCGGCGGAATTTCTGTCTTATCAATAACTCAAGATCTTCTTCGTCATCGACTACCAGAACTTTGACGGCGTTTTCCTTCATGATTACTTTCCGCGGCGCCACCCGGTTCAATGGCTAGTGAGTATTATTTTGGACCGCCTCCGGCGACAGCCCGAACGCTACGAATGGTACTCCACCAGTCGGTTCTTTACCAACTGGGAGAGTTTGCTTTTCCTGTCGGCGAAAGCTGCGTTACGGACATTTGATCTGCGCCGGAACTGCGGTAAGCCGCCGTTGCTTCAAGGTTGAACTTGCCGCTGTAACGTCGTGAAGGATGTTTACGGTGGATATCCGGCTTCCCCGAAGACGATTCATCAAGGGGGTCATCTTTGCAAGCGTGGCATCGCCCCCGGACTGCTGGTCGGCGTGGTGGAAATCGATGCGGAGCTGGAAACCGGCAAGGTCGATATACTGGACCTTGCCGCGGTGGCCGACCGCGGCGCGATCGTGCTTCACCCGCGCCGACGCATTCGCTGTATAATGCTCCGAATCTGACAGGAGCAAAAACATGCCCTATTGGCTCTGGATCGTGGCCGGCGCCGCATTGATGATCGTCGAGGTCTTCATCGGCAGCTTTTTTGTGTTCTGGATCGGACTCGCCGCCGTTCTCGTCGGCTTGATTTTGTTGCTCGTTCCCCAACTTGCCATCGCCGCCCAAGTGACCATTTGGGCGCTGTTATCGGGCTTGCTCGCGCTGGGCTGGTTCAAGTACGTCAAACCGCTGGCCCGGGACCGGACCAAGGCGGGATTGTCCCGGGAGGCATTGATCGGGCAGATCGGCCAGATTTTGAAGCCGCCCACGGGTTCGACCCGCGGCACGATCCGCTTCCCGGCGCCTATTCTCGGTTCGGATGAATGGCAAATCCTGTCCGAGGATCCGCTCGCCATCGGCGACCGCGCCCATGTCGTGGATCTGTCGGGTAACGCACTGATCGTAAGAAAAATGTAAGGAGATTAATTTAGTGGATATTTCACCGGGTTTGATTGTTTCAATAGCCGTACTCGTATTTCTGCTGGTAACGCTGGCCCAGGGCGTGCGGCAGGTGCCCCAGGGATTCAAATGGGTCGTGCAAAGACTCGGCAAGTACCACAGCTCGCTCATGCCGGGTCTGAATTTCATCATTCCCTATATCGACGCCGTCGCGTTCCGGGTCACCACCAAGGACATCGTGCTCGATATTCCTTCCCAGGAGGTCATCACCAAGGACAACGCCGTGCTGATTACCAACGCGGTGGCGTACATCAATATCGTCAACCCCGAGAAGGCGGTATATGGCGTGGAGAATTACGAAGTCGCCATCCAGACCCTGGTGCAGACCTCATTGCGTTCGATCATCGGTGAAATGACCCTGGACGATGCTCTGTCCTCGCGGGATCACATCAAGGCCAAGCTCAAGGCCGCCATCTCCGATGACATTTCCGATTGGGGCATCACGCTGAAAACCGTCGAAATACAAGACATCAACCCATCCTCCACCATGCAGCAGGCGATGGAAGAGCAGGCCGCGGCGGAACGCGCGCGGCGGGCAACGGTAACGCGCGCCGACGGCGACAAGCAGGCGGCCATTCTGAAGGCGGAAGGCGAACTCGAAGCATCCAAGCGCGAGGCGGAAGCACAAGTGATTCTGGCGGAAGCGAGCAAGCGGGCGATTACGCTGGTAACCGAGGCCATCGGCGAGAAGGAAATGCCGGTGGTATATCTGCTCGGTGAAAGATACATCAACTCGCTGCAGCAGCTTTCCGAGTCCGAGAACGCCAAGTTCCTCGTCTTCCCGGCGGATGTTCCCAACGCGCTGCGCGGCCTGATGGGGAGCAAGCCAGGCGCGTCCTGACGCGGAGTAGGATCCTGGCACAGGCGAGCGTAGCAGACAGATCCTTTGTTTCCCGGCTGCTCGCCGGGGAATACGGCCTCGCGGTCACCTATTGGGCCTTGTATTTTCTCGGCGCGGGACTATTCTTCGTGTTCGGCGGCCGCGCGGTGGATCGCGACCAATGGCTGCTTTATTTCGTCGAGATGTTCGCCCAGTTAGGCTATACGGTCGTGTTGATCATTGCGATTCGCGCGGCCTACAAGGGCCCGCAATTATGGAAGGTGGTTTCGCGCACCTCGTCGGTGTTCATGATAATCAATATTCTGACCGGTATCTGTACATTGGGTTTCATTTACTAATGAACAGAGTCAAATCCGATTGTGGACTGAATCAATAGCAAACGTGATGCGTTTCTGGCTTGGCTCTAATTTGTTGCCTTGTGAGCCTCGACCAGGAATAGAATCTTGGCAGCCGCCAAGTGCAAAGCGTAGGCAGCTACATGGTCGGGGGTTTTGCGTGGTTCGGCTCCTTGACCGTGGGCGCCCTCCTCACTTCGGACCACTGGCAGAGCGGAGTTGAGTGTTGCGGCAAGTTGCTCAAAAGATTTTCTCATATAATCTGGATATAACCCATTTCCTTTTACAGTCTTGAGAAGATCCGAAGCTCGTGCACCTCTAGTATATTTCCAGTTTTTTTGATCACAAATCACCTTCAAGGTGCTTTCGAATGCGTTGTTGGCATTCGTAATCGCTTCTCTATTTTCGCCAGCCCGGTATTGTACATGAGCTTGCAAGAACTCATCACAAGGTCCTTCGAAACCAGGTTGCTGCAGGAAGACTAAGGCAGGGCGTACAACTTCTGAATGCACCAGTTTCGAATCGATACGGATTATCTTCCCACTCTCATATCGGTACCCAACGCTAGCGCGTCTAAAGCGTTCATTTAATTCAGTGATCGCTTCGTCTACCGTTTGTGTTATCCCAGAATTTAATGTTCGTTTAATGAAGTCTCGTTTTCGAAGAGTTCTGTCCATGTAGTGGAAGCTTACTTCAATAATATCTATTGCAAACTCTATAGTATTGCAGGCCAAGAAATAGGACTTACATCGATCACAAAATTCGTATTCATTTCCTAACTCCAGTAAACCATGCTCTTTAGCAATGGTATTATGGATCTTTTCCCAATCCTTTTCACAGAGATTATACACTGCACTTGGGACTTCACTTGGGCGATTAAGATAAGTCCAACCGATAGCTTCTTTCCAAATATGTATAACCTGAAATCTGAGTTCAAGAGGAAGAATGTCATATTTAAAAACATCCGGCGCATCTTCGTCCGCAACTCGCTTGCGATAGGAATAGAGATCAACAACTGCCACTTAACGATCCTCTAACAAAATATGGATATGGAAGTGTATTCGAAAATATAGCAAACCATTATATTGGGACAGAAAAGACGTAAACTTTCGGTGGCTCGTTCACCAATGCAAGTTTTGTAATCTACGTACATCTAACGACATCCATTATAGTTCCATTAGCTGGAATAATCTCCTTTGCTCTGCATCGGCGCCCCGGTGCAACAACAGCATATGATCTGGTTCCGACCTGAACCAGGCGAACGAGTTCCAAGCAAGCTCGCTAACTGAACTCTTGAAAGCGGCATCGTCTCGGTCGGCATAGGCGGTTACGAAAGCTACTTGATCCTGGTTAAATCCAGCTTCCGTGGCAATGGACATGAGCGAATCCTTTCTCGCTTCGCTGACTGGACCCGCTGTTGCCACGACCTCGGCGAAAACGATTAATGGTTCCATGGGGCCAATATCGACCAAAATAATGTCCGGGAGATTTCGGTCTGGCTGAATCGTAAGACCTATGCTTTGAGCCAATTGGTCATCTCGCGCCACGACCTGATTTCTGCTCTCGCTTAACCAGATGACTCCGGGGGTTTGCAGAAATCTCGGTGCAAACTCCTCAATTACCGCCTTGGAAATCACCGAACTTGGGCCCGGTTCCATGCGACGTGTTTCGCCATTGGGAAAAGTGACGAGTACTCTATTGCCGCCGGCTACGGCTCCACTGCGCATGATCGCCACTCGCGCCAAGGCTCCGGAGGACAAGTATGCTTCCTGCCACCATTCCATTTTTTCCGTCAGGCGTGTTGCTGTAAGTGAGGGGTTGAATAACTCCGCGAAATCCTCGGTCAGCGCATAGCGCGGATGCGGCGATGTCGTTGGCAGTCCTGATCGTTCCGCAACGGCTCCCATTCGTACAAGGCCATCGCGCAATGATTCGTCTCGAATTGGTTCACGCGTATTTGCTGCGTACCACCGACCTTTGATCACGTCTTTGCTGGGGCGCAGTGATTCCTCTCGCCAGCTATTCCGACTGTCATCGTCCTCCATCACCGCTTGCGCATCGGACATTCTGGTGACCTGATCCGGCCTTAACCAGATTTCCAGATAATCCATCGCCCCGATGTAAAGCATGACAAAGACGGTCCTCGCTGCCATCTCGCGAGTCACGTAATTCCGGTTGGTTGTCCCTTCAGGAAATATCTTCCGCAATCGGTCGTGAATTTCGCCGACAGGCAGCAGCGAAGGTAGCATCATCACCCGCCACCGTTGCCGTAAAGGCGCTCAACCACGTGCTCCAGTTTTTTACGCGTCACTCGCTTACTGACTAGTTTTTCCAGTTCTTTCATGTCCTCGGGCGGCGGCAAGGGTAAGGCGCTCAGTTCATAGGCAGACACCGCGACGCTTCCGTTTATGCACCTGAAAACCTGATCGACTACGTCACTGTTCAATAGCGCGGTTAAAGTCGCAGGCGCGACCTTTGGTTTGCCGTTCAACGGCTTAATCATATTCAGGTGATTCTCAACTACGACCGCTCCATGTTCCTTAATGAAATCAGCCGGTAATTCCGCGGCGATCAGCCGGCGCTTTTGTTCTTTTGCGGTTGTACGTTGCAGCAATACGCAAGGGAACTCAGTTACAACCCATTGTTCATCGTCCTTCGGCTCAAAATACGGTTTGTGATTTCTCTTTTCGGCTCGGAACGAAAACTCGCCGCTTGCGCGAACCGACTCTGCCCACACTAGTGGATAACGTCCTTTCGCGGGCCTGTCCCGCAATCCAGGTTTGTGACGATTCCACACCAGCGGACCCGTGCTTACCTTGTAACCATAATCCGCCAATCGATAGGAAAGCTCACCAACCTGACTCACCAATCCACGCTGAGTTGGCGTTCTCGGCATCAGCCATGGCTGCATTGGGTCCTTGGGCAAATTGAAGGGGCCGGCGCTGGATCGTTTAATGCTCCCATCCTGTCGTTGCGTGATGAAACTGACTTTGCCGGCGCCCGAAGTTTCACCGCGCTTGTATGTAGCCAACAGTGTTTCCTGAAGTACGCCGTTGAATACACCCTTGCGCTCATCGATGAATTCGATTCTTTTCGGTGGCGCCTCCCGGCCAAGCAGGCCGCGAAGCGACTTGAAATACTCGCCTGCGAGAAAACTTGTCGGTGTCACAAAGGCAATAACCCCGTCCTGCTTTGCCAAGCGTAGCGCCTGATCGGTGAAGACTCCATAGAGATTCGCGTGGCCGAACAGACTGCGCCGGAACTTGTCTCTCAGATGAGGCGATAAGCCAATGCGCCCATACGGCGGATTGCCTACTACGAGATCAAACTCTTCTCCTGCCGGACTTTGCTCAAGACTGTCGCATACACGAACGACTTGCCCCAGCCGTTTCCCGGCCTTATGGCAAAGGTCGCTCAAGGTCACTTCAAGGAGCACTTGCGACATCCAGGCTGAAAACGGATCTATTTCGAAGCCACACAGCCTTTGCTCAATACTGTGCAATGCCTGTTTGGCATCACGATTTCCAAGACCGATGGCCATGCGCCGCGCCACCGGCGAGAGAAATGCACCGCTTCCGCACGCCGGGTCGAGCACTCGCGCCGATTGCCAGTCGATTCCGGATTCGATAGCCATATCCAGGAGTCTTTCGCATAGCGCTGGAGGCGTATAGTACGCGCCCGCTTTAGCTCTCAACGAATTTGGCATCATTGCCGTGTAGAGCACGCCCAAGGCATAGCCAGCCTGCTTCCGGTCCAGATTTGCAGCGGTTGTTCCGAAGCTCGACGCCAGGAACTCAGCCTCCGCAGATAAAGAGGGAAGTTCAAGATCAGATAGCGGGTCGGGCAAACCCCAATTCCAACGCGAGCCGGTGTCGACTTCACGCCAATACGCGAAAATTGCCGCGGAAACCATCGCCCGTGCGAATCCCATCTGCTCTTCCAACTGAAACTCAGACGCCAACAGGCGGGCCTTCATATATCCCGAGTCGATTATCGATTTTGACGGTTCTTTCCGCATTTCTTCCATTTTCAGTTTCCGAGGAATTATCCTTGATCAGCCGTCTCAGGTTGCTCTGGCGCGAGAATCAGCGGAAGCTGCAATTCTTCCTGTTCGAATCGCTCCAGAAACTCGGTCATCGCCTTGCGTCCCAGCCAGGCCAGCGATACCCGATGCTTCTGTGAAATCGCGGACAGTTCCCTGTATTCAGCTTCTTCCAGATTGACGGTTACGCGAAAATTGGCGGCCACGGAACACCTCTTCCTCATTGGTCCGCCACCTCTGCAGCAGACTGCATCAATATGCTTCAGAGCATGCCCCGGCCTTGCCGGATCGTCAAGTTTTTGCTGAAAAAATTGTTTCTAAACCGAAGTGACTTCTTGGAGTAAGCAGTTGAATCCATCATGTAGGCAGTCAGCAAAGTGTCCGGGTGTATCTTCCCGCAAGTTTTGCGACAATCGCCTTCCAGAATTCAATCGCACCCAGACGGCGTCCGCTACGGAGACGGTTTTGGCCACACGTTACGCGCTGGTAATCAAGAAGGACTGTCCCACCTGCGCCCTGATCGCACCACTTATTCCGATACTCGCGGAGCAACTCGACAGCGGCCTTTCGGTCTACGTTCAGGACGACCCAGCTTTTCCGGACAACTTCGAGGCTGTCGATGACCGCGAGCTGGAATTCTCCTGGCGGAACGGGATCGAATTCGTTCCGACCTTGTTGCATGGCGACGGAGAAGGCAGTGAGCGAGTTTTCGGCTGGGACCGGGCCGAATGGCGCGAGTTTACCGGCATTGCCGACCTCGGCGAGGGACTCACGCCGCACCGACCCGGCTGCGGTTCACGCACGCTCGATCCGGGCATGCCGGAAAAACTGGCAGCGCGGCATGCCGAATTTGGCGCGCGCAAGGTCGATCTCGCGGAAGCCGAAGACGACATAGAGACCTGCTTCGAGCGCGGCTGGACCGACGGTCTTCCGGTAGTTCCGCCCACGCCGGAACGCGTCATGCGCATGCTCGGCGGTACGAACCGCGAAGCCGGCGAGATCATCGGCGAAGTTCCTCCGGACCGCGTCCCCTGCACAATCGAGAAACTCGCGATCAACGCGGTAATGGCCGGTTGCAAGCCGGAGTACTTCCCGCTCGTCATCGCCGCGGTGGAAGCCGCCCTCGACGATGTTTTCTGCATGCACGGCCTGCTTTGCACCACCTATTTTTCTTCGCCGGTAGTTATCGTCAATGGGCCCGCGGCTACTCGGATCAACATGAATTCCGGCGTCAACGCCCTCGGCCAGGGCAATCGGGCCAATGCCACCATCGGCCGCGCGCTGCAATTGATCATCCGCAATGTCGGCGGCGGCATACCCGGCGGCATCGACCGCGCCGTTATGGGAAATCCTGGTAAATACACATATTGTTTCGCCGAAGACGAATCCGATCCGGGCTGGCCTAGCCTGGCCATGGACCGCGGCTTTGCGCGCGAAGATTCGGTCGTCAGCCTATTCGCCGGCGAAGGCTTGCAGGGCATCGTCGACCAGCAGTCGCGTACGCCCGAGTCACTCGCCGGCAGCCTTGCCGCGAGCCTGCGCACGGTGGCGCATTACAAATACTTCGGCGTGTGCGATGCGATTCTTGTTGTCAGCCCCGAACACCGCCGCGTGATTCGCGAAGCGGGCTGGTCCAAAGCCGATTTGCGGGAAGCGCTCGACGAACGTTTGCGGGTTCCCGCCGAAACCGTTCTGCGGGGAGTCGATGGCGTTGCCGAAGGCGCGCCGGAATCGCTGCGCGGTAAACAGTTGCCCAAGTTTCGCAAGGGAGGACTGCATATCGTCAGTCTCGGCGGCACGGCGGGCATGTTTTCAGCGATAATCGGTGGCTGGGTAGCCGCCGGCGAAAGAGGAAGCCAAATGGTTTCCCAAAGAATAGAATGACGTCCCCCCTGGAGACAGAGAGGCAATCATGACCCAAACTACATTGCTCGATCCCACGGCTGAATTACAGCCGGTGGAGCGTCAGTTGACGCCGAGACTGGCCAGCCTGTCAGGAGCCACCGTCGGTCTGCTGGATATTTCCAAACCGCGGGGCAAGGAATTCCTTGACGAAGTCGAGTCCCTGCTCGAGGAGCAGGGAGCGACGGTCAGGCGCTATTGCAAGCCCACTTTCACACGGGTCGCACCGGCCGCCTTGCTACAGCAGATCGGCGCCGAATGCGACGCGGTGTTAGAAGCACTCGCCGACTGAGGCTCCTGCACGTCGTGCAGTTTGCATGACATGCTCGACCTCGAAAGCCGGGGCTTGCCGGCCGGGTTCGTCGCATCCTGCGAATTTACGGATGCCGCAGCGGCCCAGGGCAGATCGCTCGGCATTTCACCGAAGAGCGTTTTCGTGCCGCATCCGATCCAGGATCGAACCGATGCGGAAATGTCCGAACTCGCCCGCGCCGCCATCGACGATGTTCGCGCCCTTATTGCCGAGTCGTGACGGACGCGAATCGAACGAAATTTATTCAATCACAATCCAGACGGAGCAAAGCATGACAACCGAGGCAGTAATCGTATCCACCGCCAGAACCCCGATCGGCAAGGCCTACCGGGGCGCATTCAATGACACCGACGCGCCGTCCATGGCCGGCCATGCAATCGCGACAGCGGTGGAACGGGCCGGAATCGAACCCGGCGAGGTGGAAGACGTGATCATGGGCTGCGCCATGCAGCAAGGATCGACCGGACAGAATATCGGCCGCACGGCCGGTGTGGCCGCCGGACTGCCCTCATCCGTCGCCGGCATGAGCATCGACCGGCAATGCGCTTCGGGCATGATGGCGATCGCCACCGCCGCGAAGCAGATCGTCAACGACGGCATGCCGATCGTAGTCGGCGGCGGAGTCGAATCGATCAGCCTCGTGCAGAACGAGCATCGCAACGGCTACCGGGCCCAGGACCCGCAAGTGATCGGCCGCTCGGAACATGCTTACATGTCCATGCTGGAAACCGCCGAGGTGGTTTCGAAGCGCTACGGCATCAGCCGCGAACAGCAGGACGAGTTTGCCCTGCAGAGCCAGCAGCGCACCGCTGCTGCCCAGCAGGCGGGCAGGTTCGATGATGAAATCGCGCCGCTGCCTTCCACCATGTTGTTCACCGACAAGGAAAGCGGCAAGCAGAGCAAGCACGAAGTCACCCTGGATAAGGACGAGGGCAACCGCCCCACGACCACACTGGAAGGTCTCAAAGGCCTGCGCACAGTGTTCGAGGGCGGCGTCATTACCGCCGGCAACGCCAGCCAGTTGTCCGACGGCGCCTCGGCCTCGGTACTGATGGACGCCAAAGTCGCCGAACGCAAGGGACTGACTCCGCTTGGCGCCTATCGCGGCATGGCCGCCGCCGGACTCGACCCGGACGAAATGGGCATCGGCCCGATCTACGCCGTGCCGAAGTTGCTGGAACGCTTCAATCTGAAAATGGACGACATCGACCTGTGGGAGCTGAACGAAGCCTTCGCCGTGCAAGTCGTCTATTGCCGGGATCGTCTCGGCATTCCCAACGAATTGCTCAACGTCAACGGCGGCGCCATTTCCGTCGGCCATCCCTATGGCATGAGCGGCGCGCGCCTGGTCGGCCACGCCCTCATCGAAGGCAAGCGCCGCGGCGCCCGCCATGTTGTCTGCACCATGTGTGTCGGCGGCGGCATGGGGGCAGCCGGGTTGTTCGAGATTTACTAGACAGCTACATACACATGCTGTCGGCGAACGCGATGCGGGCAGCCTCGTCGTACTCCCTGATGGGCAGCATCGCGCTGCTGACGGATTCAGATCTGATCCGATTGATTCGCTCAAGCGCCCGCGAGCCGAAGTTGTCCACTAACGCGTCCCGAAAGGCCGCGTCGATTTCGACATATCGGCGCAGCCTGTTTTCCAACGAAGGAAGAAAGCCGTGGGCGATTCCCGCCCTCTCCTCAATGGTCATGCGGGCATTCTCCGGATCGCGATAGAAATTGCACATCGGACTGTCCGGGCCGATATTTCGCGGGAATCGAACCTGGATGTCTTCCGGTAGTTCGATGAATCGCCCCATGTCGGCCTCATCAATGCCCGGATTGTCCGCGAAGCGGCCACTATTGCGGTATGCCCGCAGCGTCGCCGCAACATAATGAACGCTCTGCTCGGCGCTCTCGGCCGCTTCACCCTGGGCAGCTACGATGCCGCCATGCCCCAACAGCGGGATAGTCGCGGTCAAACTGAACAGTACTGTACTCATTTTGTGTCCCTGTTGATTTGGATGATGGCAAATCTCCGGGTGAAATGAGAGTGAGCGATGAGTGTCCCATGGATTTGCTGAATGGGTGCCCCATGTATTACCCCCCGTGGATTGATCGCCGCGCGATGGGTGTCCCATCGATTTCCGATGGGTGTTCCATGCATTTCCATGCATTTGCCCAAGTCCCTTTGACGAATTCGCTTGCATTCATTGTAAGAATTACTTACTTTCTGACTTGTAAGTTCATCTGAGCAGCAAGACTATGGAGCTGGCAAAAATCACTTCCCGGGGACAGACAACTATTCCCAAGCGTATTCGTGAGGCGATCAATCTGTGCGAAGGTGATGTGATCGCCTTTGAGGTCGAAGGCGATCATCTGCTCGTGCGTAAGCTGATCGCAGGGCAAGACGAATATCTGAAAGGAATCGGCGACAGCCTAAACGAGTGGGTTTCACCGGAAGACGAGCAGGCATGGCGTGATCTTTGATCCATTTGACGTGGTAGCCGTCCCATTTCCGTTCACGGATCGTCAGGCCTTCAAGCGGCGTCCGGCCTTGGTGCTGTCATCAAGCCAGTTCAACAACTCGCACGATCAGTCTGTACTCGTGATGATCACTTCAACGACCGGAAATTGGCCTAGCGATGTCACGCTTGAAGATTGGCGGAAAGCCGGCTTGAGCTTTTCGTGCAAGGTTCGATTCAAACTCTTTACACTAGACAACTCATTGATTATCAAAAAGATCGGAAATTTGTCAGTCAAGGATGTTCGAGCCGTGCGAATTGGACTTTCGCAGTCACTAGATCTTGGTTGAACAATTCACTTGCACGACGTTAAACAGCAGCGTAACGTCTTTGCTTTAGCGGATTATTACCCGGAAGCCCAGTACCGATGATCGATACACCGCACCGCCCGAAACGCATCGTCATTCCCCCGATCTGGTTCGCGCTCGGACTGGTCGCCGTTTTCCTGCTCGACCGAAATCTGCCGTTGGTGAGTTTCTCCGGCTCGTTGACCCTCGGCATCGGCGTGATCCTCGTCCTGCTCGGTCTGGCCTCGGCGATTTCCGCCGCCGGGCTGTTCAGCAAGGCGGATACCGGAATCGTTCCGTTTTCG
The DNA here is from genome assembly GCA_951812715.1 of uncultured Pseudohongiella sp. Taxonomy (GTDB): domain Bacteria; phylum Pseudomonadota; class Gammaproteobacteria; order Pseudomonadales; family Pseudohongiellaceae; genus UBA9145. Next base: position 1,385,963 of record OX638323.1, read on the forward strand.
GAAGCGACCGCGCTGGTTACATCCGGCGCATTCCGCTTCAGCCGCAATCCCATGTACCTGGGCATGGTGTTCGTGCTGTTGGGAACGGCCCTGATCACCGGCTCGGTTGCCGGCCTGCTGGTAGCGCCGGTTTTCGGGCTGATCATCCACTATCGCTTCATCCTCGACGAGGAAAGCATGCTGCGCGAAGTATTTGGCGAAGAGTTCGAGGATTATCGCCGCCGGGTCAGACGCTGGCTATGAATCGAACAATGTTCGCACCGCTCGCAAGCGCCAGGGGCTTTGCCCGCCGAGATAACGTCGGCATTCTCGCGGCTTCGGCCAGGCGGCGCCGCACAAGCGAGGCGAAAGCGCAGCCGAACTTTGCCAGTCGATGCATGACGCGCTTGCTAGCAGCTTTACTGATCTTTGTCGCGGCGTCCGCGGCGGTCCCGGCCTGGGCGCAGGAGCGCGAACCGGTGCGAATCGCGTTCCTGGATCCACTGTCGGGCCCGTTTACCTCCATCGGCACCAGCGCGCTACTGCAACTCGAATTCGCCGCGGACTATCTGTTCAATTCCCGGGGCGGCATTCTAGGCGGGCGCATGATCGAGATCGTACCGTTCGACAACCAGCAGAGTCCCACTGAAACCCAAATCCAGTTCCGCCGCGCGGTTAGCGAGGGACTGCGGATTATCTTCCAGGGCAACAGTTCCGCGGCGGCGAACGCGCTCAACTCGGCGGTCGAGCGGCATAACCGGCGCAATCCCGGCCGGGAGATACTGCAACTCAATTATGCCGCGGTGGACCCGGTTCTGACCGAGGAAAACTGCAGCTTCTGGCATTTTCGATTCGACGCCCATGCGGTAATGAAGTTGAACGCGCTGACCGACTTCATCGCTCTCAACGACAACATCGAGCGCATGTATATCATTGGGCAGGATTATTCTTTCGGTCATGTCGTCGCCGAAAACTCCGAACGGCTACTGCGCGAGAAACGGCCCGATATCGAGATCGTCGGCAACGAGTTTCATCCTATCGGCCAAGTCAAGGATTTCGCGCCTTACGTATCCAAGATTGCCGCTTCCGGCGCCGACGCGGTAATAACGGGCAATTTCGGCGCCGACATGGTCTCGCTGGGGCGATCGATCATTGATTCGGGCCTCGACATCCCGATCTACACCTTCTACGCCGCCTATGACGGCATCACTGCCACCTTGGGCGAAGGCGGCAATAACCGCATCCGCCTGGTGCACAGCGATGGCGCCAATCCGGTTCCGACCGAACAACGCAGGCAGTTCAATCGCGCATTCAAGGCCGCCCATCCAGATCGGGACGTGAGCCAGCCACGCATCCCCATGGCCCTTTCGATGCTCGTCGAGGCCATGGAACAGGCGGAAAGCACCGACCCATATGACATCGCCCTGGCGCTGGAAGACATGCGTTTTACCTCGATGAGCGGCGATGAAGTGTGGATGCGCGGCGACGATCACCAGATTTTCCAGGCGCTACATATCCTGGCGCATACCAACGAAGGCGTCGAATTCGACATCGACAACTCCGGCTTTGGGCTGGTGCGGAAACTCCGAGTGCCCGCGGAGGAGACCGTGGTCGCGAGCAATTGCGAAATGACGCGGCCGCGGCGCTGATTCGGCGCGGGCGGCCGCGGCCGCGCCGGACACTACCAGAGCTTTGCGCGCGAACGGAAACCGAAGCCGAAACAGCCAGCGGGCCGCCACTTGCAAGCCAATTACCCGCAAGGTAATGTCGAGCTTTCCACGGCCTCGGCCGCCATGCCAGGTGAGATCAAAGTGCTTCTGAAATTTCCCGCGCGATTCCTGACCCGCCCCTTGTCAGTGTTGGTGATTTCCCTTGCCGCTTTCGCGGCGGTCCAGGCCCGGGCGCAGGAAAGCGAGCCGGTGCGAATCGGTTTCATGGACCCACTGTCCGGCCCGTTCGCTTCCATTGGCACCAGCGGGCTGCTGCAAATCCAGTTCGCCGCGGACTATCTGTTCAATTCAAGGGGTGGAATTCTGGACGGCCGCATGATCGAAATCGTGCCACTGGATAATCAGCAGAGCCCCACCGAGTCGCAAATCCAGTTCCGCCGCGCGGTAAGCGAAGGGCTGCGTTACATCTTTCAGGGAAACAGCTCGGCGGTGGCGAATGCGCTCAACACGGCGGTTCTCCGACATAATCGGCGCAATCCCGGCCAGGAAATCCTGCAAATCAACTATTCCGCCGTCGATCCGATCCTGACCGAGGAGAATTGCAGTTTCTGGCATTTCCGCTTCGACGCGCACGCGGTGATGAAACTCAACGTATTGACCGATTTCATTGCGCTCAACGAGGAGATCAAGCGCGTTTACGTCATCGGGCAGGACTATTCGTTCGGCCATGTGGTCGCCGAAACCTCGGAACGGATGCTGAACGAGAAGCGGCCCGATATCGAGATCGTCGGTAATGAGTTCCACCCCATCGGCCAGGTCAAGGATTTCACGCCCTATGTGACCAAGATTGTCGCCTCGGGCGCCGATGCCGTCATCACCGGCAATTTTGGCGCCGACATGGTTTCGCTCGCGCGATCGATCATCGACTCCGGGCTCGATATTCCCATCTATACGTTTTACGCGGCCTATGACGGCATCACCGCAACGCTTGGCGCGGACGGCAAGAATCGGATTCGCCTCGTGCATAACGATTCCGGCAACCCCATCCCCACCGAAGAGCGCAAGCAGTTCTACCGGGATTTCAAAGCGGCGCATCCGGACCGGGATGTTACCCAACCACGTCTGATGAACGCGCTTTCCATGCTCGTTCAGGCCATGGAAGAGACCGGCGGCGCCGACCCCCATGAAGTCGCGCTGGCGCTGGAAGACATGAGGTTCACCAACCTGAGCGGCGAGGAAATCTGGATGCGCGGCAGCGATCACCAGATCATACAGGCCTTGCACATTTCCGTGATGACCGACGAGAACATCGAGTTCGACGCGGACAACTCCGGATTCGGGCTGTACACCGAGCACTTCGTACCGGCCGAACAGACCGTGATGGAAACGAGTTGTGAAATGAGGCGTCCGCGGCGCTGACAAGGGACGAGCGCGGCTTATGCCGGAAGTTTTAGTATTCGCCACCTTGAACGGCCTGGTCACCGGGCTGTTGCTGTTCATGCTGGCGAGCGGTCTCACCGTGATCTTCAGCATGATGGGCGTACTCAATTTCGCCCATGCCAGCTTCTACATGCTCGGCGCCTATTTCGCCTATTCCGTCAGCCTTTATTTCGGCTACTGGACCGGACTGATCGTCGCACCGCTGATCGTCGGCGTGATCGGCGCCCTGGTCGAGCGCTACGGGCTGCGGCGCGTGCATCAGCACGGTCATGTGGCGGAACTGGTATTTACTTTCGGTCTGGCGTTTCTGATCGAAGAGGCTGTGCAGTTCTTCTGGGGAGCGGACACCAAGAACTACCAGACGCCGGATCTGCTCGATTTCCCGCTGTTCACCCTGTTCGGCCAGGAGTTTTCGGCTTATCGAGGCTTCATGTTGGCGATTTCGATCGGCATTTTCATTGGCCTCTACCAAGTGCTTACCCGTTCGCGCGTCGGCCTGATCATCCAGGCCGCGATTTCCCATCCGCACATGGTGGCGAACCTCGGCCATAACGTGCCGCTGATCTTCACGGCGGTATTCGGCGTCGGCACGGCGCTGGCGGGCCTGGCGGGCGTCATCGCCGGGCCGGTGCTGACGACTTTCCCCGGCATGGCCCTCGTGCTCGGCAGCATCGTCTTCGTCATCGTGGTGATCGGCGGGCTCGGATCGCTGCCCGGCGCATTCCTGGCCTCGCTGCTGATCGGCTTGCTGCAGTCCTACGCAATTGCAACCAATGTCGGCATGCAGGACTTGCTGGCTTTGTTCGGCCTGGAATTTCCGCGCAGCCATCCGCTTGACGACCTGTGGACGCTGAACCTGTCGCAGATCGCGCCGATCCTGCCTTTCCTGCTGCTCGTGCTGGTGCTGATTTTCCGTCCCACCGGCCTGATGGGCAAGCGCGAACAATGAAGATCCTCACAGCAAAATCGGGAGTCTGGGCCGGCTACCTTGCGGTCTTGTTGCTGTTGCCTTTGTTCTTCGATTCGATCCTGGCGATTTCAATCTTCAACCAGATGGCCATCGCCATTGTGTTCGCGCTCAGTTACAACATGCTGCTCGGACAGGGCGGCATGCTTTCCTTCGGCCACGCGGTCTACTTCGGGCTGGGCGGCTTCCTTGCAGTGCACGCGCTGCTGATGATGGAGAACGAATCCGTCTATTTCTCGATTGCCTTCATCCCCCTGATCGGTGGCTTGACCGGACTGCTTGCGGGCGTTTTCATCGGCAGTTTCTCGACGCGCAAGGCAGGCACGGTATTCGCCATGATTTCCCTGGGTATAGGCGAACTGGTGGCGGCCTCCTCGCTGATCTTTACCGGCTTCTTCGGCGGCGAAGCCGGCGTCAGCGGCGACCGCACCTTCGGCCCGCCCCTGTTCGGCATGGATTTCTTCAGCGATGTCGATGTCTATTACCTGGCGGCCTTCTGGGTATTCGCCTCCACCCTGTTCATGTATCTGTTCACCCAGACTCCGGCCGGACGCATGGCCAATGCCGTGCGCGACAACCCCGAACGCGCCGAGTTCATCGGCTACAGCGCACGCTGGGTGCGCTTCATCTCGTTTTGCGCTTCGGGCATGTTCGCCGGGGTGGCCGGCGGCCTGTTCGCGCTCAACTACGAATTTCTCACCGACGAGAATCTGAACCTGGTGACCTCGGGCCGGGTGCTGTTGATGGCGTACATAGGCGGGCTGGGCTTCTTCATCGGGCCGATCATAGGCGCGATCATCCTGACCCTGATGAATTTCCTGCTCAGCAATTACACTGAATTGTGGCTGCTTTACCTGGGCATTCTGTTCGTCCTGACCGTGTTGTTCCTGCCGCGCGGATTCGCCGGTTTCATCATGATGCACCGCCTCGCCTGGCTGCGCGGCAAAATGCACACCCTGGCGCTGCCATATCTGCTGACTGGCTTGCCGGCGCTGCTGTTCATTCTCTGTGTGGTCTGCCTGCTCGAACTTTCCCACACCGCCGAACCCGAATTGCATTTCCTGGGCCTGAGCCTTTCCCGCGATTCGGTGCTAGTCTGGGCCGCGCTGTTGGCCCTGGCCATGCTCGGCTGGTTTTTGACGAAGAAATCGACGTCTGGCCTGCAAAGGGCATGGGAAGCGGCCAATGCGCCCGATGAGGATAGCGGGCAGGAGCAGACCTCATGAGCCTCCTGTCCATGAAGGATCTGCGCAAGAATTTCGGCGTGACCGAAATCATCCGGGGAGTCGATCTCGATATCGAGACCGGCGAGAAACACGCCATCATCGGCCCCAACGGCGCCGGCAAATCGACGCTGTTTCACCTGATCAGCGGCAAATTCGCACCAACGGCCGGCTCGATCCAGTTCAAGGGTCAGTCGATCGAGAATCTCAGCCCTTTTCAGATCAATCGGCTCGGGGTTGCCCGCAGTTTCCAGGTCACCAATATTTTTCCGCGCCTGAGCGTCTTCGAAAACATCCGCTGCGCCCTGCTCTGGTCTTCCGGTTACGGCTATTCTTTCAGGCATTTGCTCGATCGGCAGAGCGCATTGAACGAGAACACCGGGGAAGTGCTGGAAAAAATCGGACTTGCCGGCAAGGCGCAGATTCCCGCTGGCGAAATCGCCTATTCAGAACAGCGCGCGCTCGAACTCGGCATGGCCATCGCCGGCGGCGCCGAACTGATCCTGCTCGACGAGCCAGTCGCCGGGATGAGTCATAGCGAGGCCGACAATGCGGTGCGCCTGATCCGCAGGATCACCGAGGGCAAGACCCTGGTCATGGTCGAACACGACATGAACATCGTCTTCGATCTCGCCGACCGCATCAGTGTGCTGGTCTACGGCAAGGTCATCGCCAGCGGCGCGCCGGCGGATATCCGCGCCGATGCGGCCGTGCAGGAAGCCTACCTCGGCGAGGCCCAAGTCGATGCTTGAAGCACGCGACCTGCATGCCTGGCATGACAAGAGCTATGTGCCGCAAGGCGCAACTTGCAATGTGACCAAAGGCGAGTTCGTGAGCCTGCCCGGACGCGGCGGCGTGCGCCGCGCCACTATTGTCAACAAACCGGCAAGGCAAACCGGCAAGGGACACCCATTTCACACGCAAACGGGGACTTACGGCGGTGCAAGACGATGCTGGATGTAACTCATCTGTACGCCTGGTACGGCAAGAGCCATGTACTGCAAGGCGTCACTTTTCAGGTTGCTCAGGGCGAAATCGTCAGCCTGCTCGGACGCAACGGCGTCGGCCGCTCGACCACGGTGAAGACGATCATGGGCGAAGTCGAGCCCCAGGGCTCGATCTTGTTCAGGAACGAGCAGATCGCCGGCCGCAAGCAAACTGGCAAGGGACACCCATTTCACACGCAAAAGGGGACTGACGGCGGTGCAAGACGATGCTGGATGTAACTGATCTGCACGCCTGGTATGGCAAGAGCCACGTGCTGCAGGGCGTCAGCTTCGAGGTGGCCGAGGGCGAAATCGTCAGCTTGCTCGGCCGCAACGGCGTCGGCCGCTCGACCACGGTGAAGACGATCATGGGCGAAGTCGAGCCCCAGGGCTCGATCCTGTTCAGGAACGAGCAGATCGCCGGCCGCAAGAGTTACGAGATCGCCCGCCTCGGCCTTGGCTATGTGCCCGAAAACCGGGAAATTTTCCCCACCTTGACTGTGCGTCAGAACCTCCTGCTGGGAATGAAGTCGACCAAGCCCTCCGGACGCTGGAGCGTCGAGGAAGTATTCGCCATGTTTCCCCTGCTCGCCGACCGCGCCGACGTTCCGGGCGGCGCGCTCAGCGGCGGTGAACAGCAATTGCTGAGCATGTGCCGCAGCTTGATGGGAGATCCGGACATGATCATGATCGACGAGCCCACCGAAGGGCTAGCGCCGAAAATCGTCGAGCAGGTCGGTAACCTGTTGCTGGAAATCGCCGACCGCGGCGTTGCCATCCTGCTGGTGGAACAGAAACTCAACATCGCCATGCGTATTTCGAATCGGCTCTACGTCATGGGCCACGGCCAGATCGTCTGGGACGGCACGCCGGAGTCGCTAACGCAGGCCGGCGACGTGCGAGCTGAATGGCTGGAGGTTTAGGGGGAGTTCGCCAAGCCCTACAGCGGAAAACGATCAAAACGTGCGCGATATGTCGGAAACCCCTTACACTACCGGGCAGGAAGCAACCGACGCATGGAAAAGATCCAACCGAAGCATGTCCTTTCCGATCTCATCCAGACTTGGGAGACCGAGGTCATTGAGTTCAAGGAGGCCAACGACAACTTCAAAATGGACCAAATTGGCAAGTACTTCTCGGCACTCGCCAACGAGGCAAATCTGCGAAGCAAGGAACAGGCCTGGCTTGTTTTTGGAGTACGTGATGCAACTCGCTCGATTGTGGGTACGGACTATCGTTCCGAATCCGAGCGACTTCATTCTCTGAAACAACAAATCGGCTCAGATACTGAACCAAGCATCACTTTTCGTGAGATTCACGAGTTGCACCATGAAAAAGGGCGTGTCGTCATGATGGAAGTTCCCGCCGCGCCCGTGGGACTACCGATAGCTTGGAAGGAACACTATTACGCCCGCGCGGGAAGTAGTCTGACCAATCTCGGCATTGATAAACAGGACCAGATACGGAATCAGACGCTTGGCACAGATTGGACAGCGCAAATCGTAGAGGAGGCATCCCCGGCAAACATTGATCGGCAAGCGCTCGCAAAAGCGAGGGAATCCTTCGCCGAAAAACACGTCAATCGCTTCACGATCGAGGAAGTCGAAAACTGGGATCTGCCAGCTTTCCTTGAACGGGCGCACTTAACAAGACAAGGCAAGATAACAAGGGCAGCGATACTTCTTCTCGGCAAGCCGGAATCCGCTGTACTCCTATCGCCCCATATGGCGCAACTGACCTGGAACTTGCGAGGTGAGGAACGCGCCTACGAACACTTCGGCTTACCCTTTTTCACCAATACTACTGAACTCTACAAGCGAATCCGCAATATCCAGATTCGCATGCTACCGCCGAATTCTCTCATGCCGGTGGAAGTCTCCAAATATGACCGCAGAGTGGTGCTTGAAGCGCTGAACAACTGTATCGCCCACCAGGACTACTTTCGAAACGCCAGAATCGTCGTTACGGAATACATTGACCGGCTGGAATTCGTCAACGACGGCGAATTTTTCGAGGGCCGCCCCGATGACTATATCGAGGGTAAGAAAGTGCCCCGCTTCTATCGCAACCCCTTTCTCGCAGAGGCCATGTCGCTACTAAACATGATCGACACCATGGGAATCGGTATCCACGACATGCACTCTCGCCAGGCGCGGCGCTACTTCCCTTTGCCAGACTACGACCTGAGCGAAAGTAATGCCGTAACGCTGACCATCCATGGCCGCGTGGTCGACCAGGCCTACAGCGAGTGGCTGATGCAAAGGACCGACCTGCCGCTCATCGATATCCTGGCCCTCGACCGAGTACAGAAGAAACTGCCGATTTCCAAGGAGGCTGCAACTCGGCTAAGACGCGCGAAGCTCGTAGAGGGAAGGCGGTCCAGTTTGCGTGTTTCGTCTGCAGTAGCGACGGCGATGGGTAGCAAGGCCGAGTTGACTCGCACTCACTCTCAGAATGACGCTCACTACGAAAAGCTGATGACCGACTATCTGATGGAATACGGCGAGTGCGGCCGCGCCGAGTTCGATATGCTCCTGCGGCCGGTGTTCGGCGAATCTCTTTCGGAAGAAGAGAAGAAAAATAGAATCAATAATTTGATAACAAAATGGCGACGCGCTGGAATAATCGTAAACTACGGCAGCAAGAAAGCGCCACGTTGGACACTTGCAGAATAAAAGATGCAGATATGCAGAATAAACATGAAGCCGGACCAGCAGAAGAACTCTGATAACTCCTTGATACATAGGAGTTTACTGAGAAAAACGGATTCCAGTTCGATTGGTGATTCTTGCAGATTAAAAAGAATCTTTACAGAACAAATGCAGGGTGGCTGTACGCCTCCGATTAGAGCCATCTTCAATGTGGAAATTCCACTTTTCAGGCCGCCTGTGGGGCGAACGCCTTTGGCGATGCGTCCCTGCAAAACGAGTTTTGCAATTTTCGGCTATCCTGTGAATTCAATCCGGAGTACGGGACTATGCGCTGCTTTCTATTGCCATTGCTGCTGGCCACCGTAGCCGCGTTCGGCGCGCCGGTCCTGGCCTGGGATTCCGTCGGCCATCGCGTCAGCGCTGCCGTTGCGGTGGAGTATCTCGAACCCGGAGTTCGCGAGCAACTTGTGGCCATCCTGCGGGCGCACCCTCGCTTCAGTGAAGACTTCTTGGGACAGGTTCCGGACTTCATCGATACCGGCAACGAACTGGAATTCGATACCTGGCTGCTGGGCCAGGCGGCGTTCTGGCCGGACATCGCCCGCGGGCTGCCGCGGGGCGAGCGGTCTCGCTATCATAGCGGTAACTGGCATTACATAGACGGCGCCTGGCTGCGCGATGCCGCTACGACACAAGGCAATGTTTATGTCGGCATCGATCCGTTTCCCGACATTGCAGGCACGGACGGCGATGCGATTCGCAGTGCAGCGGATGTGGACAACGTGGTTGTTGCGCTCGACTTCAACATGCGCTTGCTGACCGACGCGGCCACGGAAGCGGGGCAGCGTGCGGTGGCGCTGTGTTGGGTATTACACTTGGCCGGAGACATTCACCAGCCGCTGCATACGGGCTCACTGTTTTCCGCGCAAGTCTTCGATTCCGGCGACGCGGGCGGTAATGGCATCGATACGAGCGAAGGCAATTTGCACGCGGCCTGGGATCGGGCGCTACGCGAACAGGGAATCCTCGCCAGTGTCGATTCCATCACGGGAGCGTTCCAGTCCATGGACTTGAGCGAAATCGAGTCCGAGCCGCTCGACTGGACTGCCTGGATGCACGAAAGCCGCGCCTTGATGACCAGCGTGGTATATCCCGAAGCGGTCGAGCGCGAGATTCTTGCAGCCGAGCGGTCTGGGCGCGAAATGCCGGAAATCGAGTTGTCCGAAGCTTATATCGCAGACATGCGCCGACTGTCCGAACAGCGCCTCGGCCTGGCGGGCGTACGCATCGCCCTGCTTTTCAATCGCAATCTTTAGCTCTCCCCCCAACATTTCGTACCCCTTGCGTCATTCCGCACCGCCCCCCTGCGTCATTCCGCACCGCCCCCCCTGCGTCATTCTGCGCGCAGTCGCAGAATCTCATTGACGATGGCGCAGTCTCAGGGAGATTCCGCGACAAAATGGCAGGACTGCCATTTTGGACGGCGCTCCGCCCCGCCCCTTAGGGGCGAGGGGCATGGATGCTCCGAGTCACTCCGCTTCGCTCCGCGCGGAATGACTGGGCGCGCGAGCCGGCGGCAAGGGTCAGCAGGTTCTGGATCAGCCGGGGGCCGTCGCCGTTTTGCAGGCTCATGATGGACTCGGGGTGGAATTGCACGGCCCAGATGGGCAATTCGGCGTGTTCCACCGCCATTACTACGGCATCCGCGGTTTGCGCCGTTACTTTCAGACAATCCGGCACGGTGTCGGCCACCAGCGAATGGTAGCGGCCGGCCTGGAACGACTCGGGAAGTTCTGAAAACAATTCGGTGTTTTCGTGGGCGACTGCCGATTGCTTTCCATGCATGGGTGTCGGCGATTGCCGCAATTCACCGCCGAAATATTCCACGATGCCTTGCAGTCCGAGACAGACGCCGAAAATCGGTACATCTCTTTCCAGCCCACAGGCAATCGTCGCCGCGACATCGAATCGTTTCGGTTCGGATGGACCTGGAGACAATACCAGCAGATCGATGTGTTCCCGATTCAGGTAATCGCGGGCGGCCTCCGGGCGCAAGGTCAGCAGTTCCGCGCCGAGGCGCCGGAAACAATCGCCGAGACTGTGCACGAAAGAGTCCTCGTGATCGACCATGAGCACGCGCATGTGCGCGAACCCGGGCCGGGTCTCGCGGTCGGCAGGCGCCGCGAGCGGTTTGACGTCCACGCCAAGGGCCTGCATCAGGGCTCGCGCCTTGAGGCGCGTTTCCTGCTCCTCGGATTCAGGGTCCGAATCCATCAGCAAAGTGGCTCCGGCTCTCACTTCCGCCACTCCGTCCTTGATACGGATGGTGCGCAAGGTCAGGCCGGTATTGAGATTGCCGTTGAAGCCGATGTGGCCGATGGCACCGCCGTACCAGCGCCGCGGCGACTTTTCGTACTTCTCCAGGTATTGCATGGCCGACAACTTGGGCGCGCCGGTGACGGTCACGGCCCAGGTATGCGAAAGGAAGCCATCGAGTGCGTCGAATCCCGCTTTCAGCGTTCCCTTGACGTGATCGACGGTATGAATCAGCCGCGAATACATCTCGATCTGGCGACGGCCGACGACCTGCACCGAGCCGGGTTCGCAAATCCTGGCCTTGTCGTTGCGGTCCACGTCGGTACACATGGAAAGTTCGGATTCTTCCTTGGTCGAATTGAGCAGCCGGCGTATCTGTTCGGCGTCGCTCAAGGCGTCGCCGCCGCGCGCGATGGTTCCCGAGATGGGACAGGTTTCGATGCAGTCTCCTTCGACCCGAACGAACATTTCCGGCGACGCGGAAACCAGGTACTCGCGCTCACCGAGATTCATCAATGCGCCGTAAGGCGCGGGATTGGTTCGGGCCAGGCGTTTGAACACCGCTGCCGGGCTATCCTTGCAAGGCGCGGAAAATGTCTGGCCGGGCACGACCTCGAACAGATCCCCGCGGCTGAAGAATTCTTTCGCGCGTTTCACGCCGGATGCGTATTCGCCGGGCTCGTGATCGGATTGCCATTCCACGCCGGTTGCAGGCAGAAACTTCGTTGCGTCCGCGCTCCGCTTGAGGCCTCCGGTGGTTTCTCCGTGGTGCTCTCGGTTTGGCGCGCGGCAGATGAAATCGTAGTTATAGGCCTGGGCGTGTTCCAGGCGATGGTCGGCCACCAGAATCCGGTCGGGCAGATACAGCACGAGGTCGCGGTCGTCCGGGCCGCGGTGCTGATGGCGTTCGATGTCCTCGAACTGAAAGGTCAGGTCGTAACCGAATGCGCCGTACAACCCGAGAAAGGGATCTTCCGGGCTGTGGAACCATTCGATCAGGGTTCGCAGGACTGAAAAGACGCTATGCTGCCGACTACGTTCCTCCTCGCTGAAACCGATTTCGGCTGCGCGGATGTCGACATGAATCGCCGATTGTTCCCGGGAAATGCTCCGCGCGGACTTGCAGTCGGCAAGCGCCCGTTCGACTTCGGCAAGCAAAATCCCGCCGCGGCGGTTGAGCGCTTCGATCGTCAACTTGCGCCCGCGACCAGTCAGACGCAGGGGCGGATTGACAAAACCGATGTCCCAACGAGTGTACCGCCCCGGATACTCGAAGCCGGACCGCAGCAATACGCCCGGCGAGTCGTCGAGCGCGTCGGCCAGTTCGTCCATCGCCGTCACGTAGTCGAGTTGCTCGACCGACAGGTGCACACGGACGCCGCCGCCGGTCTCGTGCCGGTATTGCCGGCCGGGTTGCAGTCTTTTGATTCCATTGGTTCCCATCACGGTTTCCTCCGCTTGGCCTGCCGGAGCCGTGACTGGAAATTACTGGGAAGAAACAGAACGACCGCCACAACTCCGGGCGGCCGGTGAAGAATTACTCAGAATTCTTCCGGCTGCCCTCGTTGGGAAACCAGAAGTAAAAACGCACACTGTTCATGGGCGGGCATGGTGCACGCACTATCGACGGATGTCAATGGCGTAAATCGCCCGTGTAGAGAACAAATAAAGTGTCCGGTCATAGAACACACAAAGTGTCCGGTCGTACAGTTACCGGTAGTGAAGACAGCGGTGAAGCTGTATGGGATTGGCGCGCAGGAGTCTGGAGCCGAGGCTGCTGTTGTTCGAGGAAGCGTATTCGATTTGGAGGGAATTGCGCTTGACGCTGGTGGATCGCGTCCTGCCGCATTGGGTATGGCAAATGTTTGCGGTATTCGGTTGTCAGTGCCAGAAATGCTCCTGTCTGGGCAGGGCGGGTGAGGGTAGCGGCGTTGTCCGACCTTCTCCGTCCCGGCTCCGGGAGGGTGTCACCGGAACCCGGAACCCGCGGCGTTTAAGCCCCGGGTCTCGGTTTATCCGCGCGCTCGCGATCGAACTGAACCGTGAAGAATCATGAACTCCCGCTAACGCTGTTCGCACTGCCACGGCGCCCGAACCCGAGCGCCGTGGTTTGTGCGGTTTTCAGAGGGGAATCGACAAGCGCAGCAGCACACCGTAATCGGATTGGCCTGTTGCGTTTGCCCGCTTCACGCCTTCCAGTTCCAGCGTGAAAGGCAACGTCGATTGCCCGTTCGCCACCAGATTCCAGGACGTTCCCCAGGCCAACTCCCGGCCCCGCCCAGTCCAGCGCAGCCGGCTATAGGGCGTAAACAGACCCGGCAAGCCCGGTGTGCGCAATCCGGCGTAGGCCACTTCGCTTTCCATGCGAAGCCGCGAGCCCTGTGCCAGCGCTCCCACTGGACCGGTAATGGCGTCGGCGTTGTCCCACAACGTGGTCCGGCCGTCTCCGTCCCGGCCCCAGGAGGACGCTATCGACGCCCGGAAGCCGCGCCGTTTCAGACCCGGATCCCAGTTTGCCTGGATACCCGCGCCCCAGTCCCGGTAACCGCTCTCATGCACCAGCAGCACGCGCCCGTGCAGCGACACGTCCAGACCGCTGTTCGCATCCAGATACGCCACTCGAAATCCGGTTTCCATGCCGGCGCCGCGGTCCGCGTCGCCGCCGTCGAAACGTCCGCCGGCCTCCACCTTCAGGCGCAACGAGCGACCCGCCGACAGCGACTCGTCGTGAATCCATTCCAGCATCAACCGGCCCCGCCGAGCTTCGCCGCTCACCCCGGCGATATCCGCCGAAGCATCGGTCGCCAGGCGCGTCGACAAGACATCCGCCCGCACACCCCATTCGTTGTCGCCGCGCCGGCTCAACAGCGCTCTCACGCCGCCGGCGTACATCCGAAAATCGGCATCGAAATCGTGCGCGCGGCCCAACTCTTCCAGACCCACGTCGCCCGCGCCAAAGCCGCCAACGCCCCATACGCCAACCCGTTCGTTCGGCTGCCAGTACAGGTAGGGATGCGCCGTGTCCATGCGACTGCGCAGCAATCCGTCGGTTCCATCGTCGCTGTAATCCAGGTCGCCCCAACTGCGCATGAAGGACAGCCCAGCGAGCAGACGCTCGTCGGTATACAGATCCAGCCCTACATGAGCGGCGTCAAGGCCACCTTTGTAGTCCGTCCCAAGCCGCTCCAGATCGCCGTTGAACTGCTGCATGTCTCCCTGACCCCACAACACCGGCGTCCAATTCCTCTTCTGTTCCCGCAGGTCCAGCGGAATCTCGAAACCCGCCGCCGACAGATCGCGCCCAGGGTTTCCGTTCCCCGCCGCGGTTCCCGGCAGCGCGCCTTCGAGTCCGGACCCAGAACCTGGTTCCTGCCCGTAAGCCGCCACTCCCGGCGCCTTGCCCAGGCCAGGGTAGGCCCCCGCGACATTTGCCGGCGTCCGCGCGGATACACTCCACATCAACGATCCCGGCAACGCGCTGCCCGGGGCCGCGCCAGCGTTATCTCCCAGCAGTAGCGGCTCATCAGCGACAGCCTGCAATCGACCCCACTGCCGATGCCGCTCGAAGCGACTCTCGATCGCCGTCAGCGCGCTCTCGCCCATCGAACGACCGACTACCGCCAGCAGCGCCTCCTGCGTTTGCGCAAACTGCTCCGCCGTGCGCCGCTGGTCGAATCGAACCTGGACCGAGGCCGGATCGCCCGTGCTTACCGCTTCCGGCAGCTCGCCCAGATGCAGCACAATACCCTCCCCGGGATCGTGCGCCTCGTCCATCGCGACCGCCAGGGAAACCATGCGCCGACTCTCGCCTCGCTCGAACACCAGGGATGACGGTATGCCGCTATAGTCCTCCAGCGTCGCTCCGCCTTCGAGCGTTACCCGCAGCGGAACGTCCACGGTGCGGTCCGCGGCCGGCGACATCGTCACTTCGATTTCGCCCCGCTCACCTTCCGTTACCGTGTAGTTCGACTGCCCAAAACTCACCTGGAGGTCCACCAGGCCCTTATCCTTGAGCGTTACCGTCGCCGCGGCCGACTCCCCGGCCATCGCGACCTCCGGCAGGTCTCCGAATCCCAGCTCCAGCGTTTCGTCGTCGCCGTCCTCGTCAAGGTTGGCGATGATCCTGAACGCCTGTTCGGTCGCGCCGGCCGGCACGCCGAGCGTTCCCACGCCTGCCTCGGCATCCCAATCCCGCAATCCCTCGACCGCATAGTCGTCAACTGTTGTCGTTTCCGGCCGGGTCAAGCGGATCGGGATCGCCAGGGCCTGGTTCGCGGCCTGGCTCAGCGTCAACGTCACCGCCGCCGCCTCGCCTCCTTCGATCGCCGTGTAGTCGGACTCTCCGAAACTCACCACCAGCTTCGTTTCCACCTGCAACGGCTCCGCCGCCTGGTTGCCGTTGCCGGCCAGATCCGCGGCCACGTCTTCCGGAATCTCCACCACCACCGGCTGTCCCGGCGCCGCCGGATCGATCATGGCTCGATAGACCAGCGATGAAGCCGTGATGAAATCCGTCACCGTCGCGTTGCCGAGCTGGATATCCTCCCGCGCAAAACCTTGCACCGGTTCCGAGAAGGCGATCGTCACTTCGAATTCGCCCGCGCCGGCCACAACCGGATCGGCCGGGCCGGTGACGGTTACTCGCGGCCGCTCCAGGTCCGCCTCGATGACGAACGGCTCCGAACTCTCGTTGCCGTTGCCGGCCGCGTCCGCGGCCATATCCGCCGCGATGCTTACGGTCACCGGACCGCTTTCCGCGGGAGCGATTCGCGCGATGTAGTTCGTGCCCGAACCGTCCACGCCGTCCACCGCACCGTTGCTTACTTGCAGATCGCTCTGCTCGAAACCGGTCACTGGCTCGCTAAAGACGATCGTCGCCGTGAACACGCCGGATACGGGTCCCGCGGCTTCGCTCGAGATCGCCACCGTCGGACTCGTCAGATCCACCTCGATGACAAACGCCTCCGCCGCCTGGTTGCCGTTGCCGGCCGCGTCCTCGACCCTGTCCGCCGCGATGCTTACCGTCACTTCTCCGCTCTCCGCGGGAGTGATCCGCGCGATGTAGTTCGCGCCCGAACCATCCAGGCCGTCCACCGCACCGTTGCTTACTTGCAGATCGCTCTGCTCGAAGCCGGTTACCGGCTCGCTAAAGACGATCGTCGCCGTGAACACGCCGGATACGGGTCCCGCGGCTTCGCTCGAGATCGCCACCGTCGGACCCGTCAGATCCGCCTCGATGACAAACACCTCCGATGCCGCGTTGCCGTTGCCGGCCGCGTCCTCGACCCTGTCCGCCGCGATGCTTACGGTCACTTCTCCGCTCTCCGCGGGAGCGATCCGCGCGATGTAGTTCGTGCCCGAACCGTCCACGCCGTCCACCGCACCGTTGCTTACTTGCAGATCGCTCTGCTCGAAGCCGGTTACCGGCTCGCTAAAGACGATCGTCGCCGTGAACGCGCCAGCCACGGGTCCCGCGGCTTCGCTCGAGATCGCCACCGTCGGAATCGTCAGATCCGCCTCGATGACAAAATCCGCCGCCGCCGCGTTGCCGTTGCCGGCCGCGTCTTCGACCCTGTCCGCCGCGATGCTTACGGTCACTTCTCCGCTCTCCGCGGGAGTGATCCGCGCGATGTAGTTCGTGCCCGAACCGTCCACGCCGTCCACCGTACCGTTGCTTACTTGCAGATCGCTCTGCTCGAAGCCGGTTACCGGCTTGCTAAAGACGATCGTCGCCGTGAACGCGCCGGATACGGGTCCCGCGGCTTCGCTCGAGATCGCCACCGTCGGACCCGTCAGATCCGCCTCGATGACAAACGCCTCCGCCGCCGCGTTATCGTTGCCGGCACTATCCCTGGCCACGTTCGCGGCCACCTCCAACTTGACCTCGCCGGTCGCTTCCGGCGTGACCGTGATGGTGTATTCCCGCAAAGAATTCCGACCGAAATTCGAGACCGCGCCGTTGCTCACCTCAATATCCGTCAGCGTGAAACCAAACACAATCTCGCTGAAGCGGATCGTCGCCGTGAAGGCGCCAGCCACGGGTCCCGTGGCTTCGCTCGTGATTGTCGTCACCGGATTTGTCAAATCCGACTCGACGACAAGATCCGCCGCTGCCTCGTTGCCGTTGCCGACCGCGTCCTCAGCCGCGTCCGCCGCGACACTTATGGTCACCGCACCGCTAAGCGAGGGGGCAATCCGCGCCGTGTAGTTCTGCTCCGAACCGCTGAAGCCGACCACCGAACCGTTGCTTACCTGCACATCGCTCTGCTCGAAACCGGTCACCGCCTCGTCAAAAACGATACTCACCACGAACGTACCGGTCACGGGTTCCGAGGCTTCGCTGGCGATCTCCAGCGTCGGTCCCGTCAGATCCGCCTCGACGATAAAATCCGCCGCCGCCTCGTTGCCGTTGCCGGCCGCGTCCTCGGCCGCGTCCGCCGCGACGCTTACGGTCACCGCGCCGCTCCGTGAAGGGGCGATCCACGCCGTGTAGTTCGTCTGCGAACCGCTGAAGCGGGTCACCGAACCGTTGGTGACTTGCACATCGCTCTGCTCGAAGCCGATTACCGCCTCATCGAAAACGATGTTTACCTCGAACGCGCCACCCACCGGGCCAACGGCCTCGCTGGCGATCGTCAGCGCCGGTCTCGTCAGATCCGCCTCGATCACCAAAGACTCCGCCGACTTGTTGCCGTTGTCGCCGCTGTCCGTGGCCACGTTCCTTTTCACGTCCACGCTGACCTCACCGGTCGCTTCCGGCATGACCGCGATCGTGTAAGCCTGAGAAGAACGCTGTTCGAATTCCAGCACCGTTCCGTTGCGCACATCAATATCTTCGATAGTGAAGCCGTCTACGATCTCCGAGAAAAATATTGCCACCGGGAAAGGGCCGCTCACCGGACCCGATGACGTCGTCTGAATCTCCAGCGTCGGTCTGAATGTGTCCTCCGAGTTCGTCAGATCCGCATCGATGATGAAGTCTTCCGCTGCCTCGTTGCCGTTGCCGGCCGCGTCCTCGGCCTGATTGGCATCGACGCTCACGATCACCGCGCCGCTCCCCCAAGGGGTGATCTCCGCCGTGTAGTTCGTATCCGAACCGTTGAAGTCGGTCACCGCACCATTGGTCACCGTGATCTCGCGCCGTTTGAAACCGGTCACCGCCTCATTAAAGGTGATGTCAACTTCGAACGCGCCGGACACGGGTTCCGCGGCGGCGCTGGTGATCGCCAGCGTCGGCCTGGTGAGATCCGCTTCGATGACAAACTCCCGCGAAGCTTCGTTGCCGTTGCCGGCCGCGTCCTTGACCTGGTCGGCATCGATGCTTACGGTCACTTCTCCGGTCTCCGCGGGGGTGATCTCCGCCGTGTAGTTCGTCTCCGAACCGCTGAAGTCGGTCACCGCGCCATTGGTCACCGTGATCTCGCGCCGTTCGAAACCGGTCACCGCCTCACTAAAGGTGATGTTCACTTCGAATGCGTCTGATACGGGTTCCGCGGCTGCGCTGGTGATCGCCAGCGTCGGATTCGTCAGATCCGCCTCGACGATTAAAGTCTCCGCCGCCTCGTTGCCGTTGCCGGCCGCGTCCTCGGCCTGGTTCGCATCGACGCTTACGGCCACCACGCCACTCCCCGCGGGGGCGATCTCCGCCGTGTAGTTCGCCTCCGAACCGCTGAAGTCGGTCACCGCGCCATTCCTCACCGTGATATCGCCTTGTTCGAAACCGGTCACCGCTTCATCGAAAACGATGTTCACTTCGAACGCTCCAATCACGGGTTCCGCGGCTTCGCTGGTAATCGCCAGCGTCGGATTCGTCAGATCCGCCTCGACGATCAAAGTCTCCGCCGCCTCGTTACCTCTGCCGGCGCCGTCCGTAGCCACGTCCGCTTCCACATCCACCCTGACCTCACCGGTCGCTTGCGGCGTGATCGTGATCGTGTAAATCTGCGTAGAAATTTCCTTGAATTCCGAGATCGTTCCGTTGCGAACGCCAATATCATCGACGGTGAAGCCGTCCACGATTTGGGAGAAAGTTATTGCCACCCCGAAAGCGCCGCCAACCGGGCTCGACGCCTCCGTCAGGATTTTAGTCCTCGGGCCGATCTCGTCTTCCGAATCCGTCAGATCCGCCTCGATGAGGAAATCCTCCGCGGCCTCGTTACCGTTGCCGGCCGCGTCCTCGGCCTGGTCCGCGCCAATGCTTACGGTCACGTCCCCGCTCTCCGAAGGGGTGATCTCGGCCGTGTAGCTCCTTCCCGAACCGCTGAAATCGGTCACCGCGCCATTCGCCACCGTGATTTCGCTCTGTTCGAATCCGGTTACCGCTTCATCAAAAGTAATGTCCACTTCGAAGGCGCCGGACACGGGTTCTGCGGCTGCGCTGGTGATCGCCACCGTCGGATTCGTCAGATCCGCCTCGATGATCAATGTTTCCGCCGCCTCATTGCCTTTGTCGCCGCCGTCCGTAGCCACGTCCGCTTCCACATCCACCCTGACCTCACCGGTCGCTTGCGGCGTGATCGTGATCGTGTAAATCTGCGTAGAAATTTCCTTGAATTCCGAGATCGTTCCGTTGCGAACGCCAATATCATCGACGGTGAAGCCGTCCACGATTTGGGAGAAAGTTATTGCCACCCCGAAAGCGCCGCCAACCGGGCTCGACGCCTCCGTCAGGATTTTAGTCCTCGGGCCGATCTCGTCTTCCGAATCCGTCAGATCCGCCTCGATGACGAAATCCTCCGCGGCCTCGTTACCGTTGCCGGCCGCGTCCTCGGCCTGGTCCGCGCCAATGCTTACGGTCACTTCCCCGCTGTCCGAAGGGGTGATCTCAGCCGTGTAGCTCGTCTCCGAACCGCTGAAGTCGGTCACCGAGCCATTCGTTACCGTGATATCGCCTTGTTCGAAACCGATCACCGCCTCATCAAAGGTGATATTCAGTTCGAATGCGCCGGACAAGGGTTCCGCGGCTGCGCTGGTGATCGCCAGCGTCGGATTCGTCAGATCCGCCTCGATGTCAAAACCTCCTGACACCCTGTTACCATTGCCGGCCGCGTCCTCGACCGTGAGCGCATCAATCTTCACGAGCACTCTGCCACTCCCCGAAGGAGTAATCTCCGCCGTGTACTTCGCCTCCGAACCGCTGAAGTCGGTCACCGCGCCATTCTCCACGGTGATATCACTTTGTTCGAAACCTGTTACCGTCTCGTCAAAAACGATGTTCACTTCGAAGGGGCCGGACACGGGTCCCGTGGCTTCGCTGGTGATCGCCACCGTCGGCCTCGTCAGATCCGCCTCGATCACCAAGGACTCCGCCGCCTCGTTGCCGTTGTTGGCATCGTCCACGACCACATTTGCTTCCACGTCCACTTTGACCTCACCGGTCGCTTGCGGCGTGATCGTGGCCGTATACGTCCGCGAAGAAATCTCCTTGAAATTCGACGCCGTACCGTTGCTCACGTCAATATCCGCGAGCGTGAAGCCGGACACGTTCTCGGAGAACCTTATTCGCGCCTCGAAAGCGCCGCCCACCGGGCTCGACGCCTCAGTCTCAATTACAAGAGTCGGGTTGGTCTCGTCTTCCGAATCCGTCAGATCCGCCTCGATGACGAAATCCTCCGCCGCCGCGTTGCCGTTGCCGGCCGCGTCCTCGGCCTGGTCCGCGCCAATGCTTACGGTCACGTCCCCGCTCTCCGAAGGGGTGATCTCGGCCGTGTAGCTCCTTCCCGAACCGCTGAAGTCGGTCACCGAGCCATTCGTCACGGTGATATCGCTCTGTTCGAAACCGGTCACCGTCTCGTCAAAAACGATGTTTACGTCAAAGGCGCCGGACACGGGTTCCGCGGCTGCGCTGGTGATCGCCAGCGTCGGATCCGTCAGATCCGCCTCGATGACGAACTCATCCATATCAACGATTACGGTCACCTCTCCGCTCTGCGAAGGAGTGATCTCTGCCTTGTAATTCGCCCCTGAACCGCTGAAATCGGTCACCGCGCCATTCGTCACCGCGATATTGCTCTGTCCGAAACCAATAATCGCCTCACTAAATGTGATGTTCACTTCGAAGGCGCCGGACACGGGTCCCGAGGCTGCGCTCGTGATCGCTACTGTCGGACCCGCCGGATCCGCCTCGATGATAATCTCCTCCGATTTCTCGTTGCCGTTGCCGGCCGCGTCCTCGGCCTGGTCAGCATTGACTCTTACGGTCACCTCACCGGCCGCCGCAGGGGTGATCTCGACCTTGTAGCTCCTCCCCGAACCGCTGAAGTCGGTCGCCGCGCCATTCGTCACCGTGATATCGCCTTGTTCGAAACCCGTCACCGCCTCACTAAAGATGATGTTCACTACGAACGCGCCCTCCACGGGTTCCGTGGCGCCGCTGGTGATCGCCACCGTCGGCCTCGTCAGATCCGCCTCGATGACAAACACCTCCGATGCCGCGTTGCCGTTGCCGGCCGCGTCCTCGGCCGCGTTCGCACCAATTCTCAAGAGCACCCTGCCACTCCCCGAAGGAGTGATCTCCGCCGTGTAGTCCGCCTCCGAACCACTGAAGTCGGTCACCGTGGCATTCGTCACGGTGATGTCACTTTGTTCGAAGCCCGTCACCGCCTCGTCAAAAACGATGTTCACTTCGAAAGCGCCGGACACCGGCCCCGCGGCTGCGCTGGTGATCGCCAGCGTCGGATCTGTCAGATCCGCATCGACGACAAAGTCTTCCGCTGCCTCGTTGCCGTTGCCGGCTTCGTCCTCGGCCTGGTCCGCATCGATGCTTATGGTCACCTCTCCGCTGTCCGAAGGGGTGATCTCCGCCGTGTATCTCAACTCCGAACCATTGAAGTCGGTCACCGAGCCATTCGTTACCGTGATATCGCCTTGTTCGAAACCCGTTACCGCCTCACTAAAGGCGATGATCACTTCGAAGGCGCCGGACACGGGTTCCGAGGCTGCGCTGGTGATCGCCACCGCGGGATTCGTCAAGTCCGCCTCAATCACCAAAGACTCCGCCGCCTCATTGCCGTTGCCGGCATCGTCCGTGGCCACGTTCGCTTCCACGTCCACCTTGACCTCGCCGGTCGCTTGCGGCGTGATCGTGACCACGTAACTGTTTGAAGAATTCTTTTCGAATTCCGATGCCGTTCCATTGCTGACGTCAATATCCGCAAGAGTGAAGCCGGACACGTCCTCGGAGAATCGAATTATCGTCCTGAACGCACCGACTACAAGTTGCTGGTTTGCGTTTGTGATTGACAACGTCGGCCTCGTCAGATCCGCTTCGATGACAAAGTTCTTCCCTACCCTGTTGCCGTTACCGGCCGCGTCCTCGACCACGTTCGCATCAATCTTCACGTAAACCCTGCCGCTCTCCGCGGGGGTGATCTCCGCCGTATAGCTCGTCTCCAAAACGCTGAAGTCGGTCACCGTGCCATTCGTTACCGTGATGTCGCTTTGTTCGAAACCGGTCACCGTCTCATCAAAAACGATGTTCACTTCGAATGCGCCGGACACGGGTTCCGAGGCTGCGCTGGTGATCGCCGCCGTCGGACCCGTCAGATCCGCCTCGATCACCAGAGACTCCGCCGCCTTATTGCTGTTTTCGGCACTGTCCGTGGCCACGCCCGCTTCCACGTCCACCTTGACCTTACCGGTCGCTTGCGGCGTGATCGTGGCCGTGTAAGTCCGCGAATTAATCTCCTTGAAATTCGACGCCCTTCCGTTGCTCACGTCAATATCCGCGAGGGTAAAGCCGGACACGCTGTCGGAAAAGACTATTTCCACTTCGAAAGCGCCGCTCACCGGGGCCGACGCGTCCGTCTGAATCGTCAGCGTCAGTTTGTCGTTGTCGGCCTCGGTGGCCGTAACCGAATCGATAGCGGTGATGACATCGTCGTTGTAGCTAGGGTCATCCCCCTCAAGAACGTGATCGAAGACCGCAACACCATCCAGCTTGTCGGAGTCCTCAATCGCCGTAATGCGTATCGCCCGCGGAATATTCCAGTTTTCCTTGGTGAAGGTATACCTGCTGCTCGGCGCCGTCAGGTCACTGTCATTCGTAGGTCGCGACAGCACGTAGAGCGAGACATTGTTCACCGGTTCGGTATCGAGCCTCACTGTATATTCATTGGAGCCGCCCTCGAGTACCAACAGCGTAAGCGGCGAGACTGTTACCCCGACAGGATCGTTGTCGACCTCGGTCGCCAAGGCGCCGCTGATCTGAATACCGTCATAGTTGCTGTCGGTGCTTTGCACATTGTGATTGAATCCACCCGAGCCGTTTTCGCCGTCGAGATCCTCGGCCGCCGAGATCGTCACAGTCTGCGGCGCATCCCAGTTTTCGACAGTGAAGGTAAGCTTGTCCGGTTCTGCCGTCAGACTATCGTCGGAATAATCCCGCACGGTACTGCGCTCCACTCCAATCGTGACATCCGCCGTCGGCTGGCGGGTGAGCCTTACCGTGTATTCCGCCGAGCCACCCTCCAGCACGCTCAGCCGCGTCGGTGAGACTGCCACATCCTGAGCCAATGCGATGCCAGGGAAAAGCGCCAGAGCTGTCCAGAACACTGCGCCCCAGGCCAATCGACTAAAGCTCGAGGATTTTTTTGGAATCCGCAAAGAGCTCTGGATTTCTTGAACACAAACAGGGTTATTGGTTGAAGGGCGCGCGACCTGCTGGTGTTCACCCCGGTGATTACTATGTTTCATTTCGGACTCCAATTTCTTAGCCACTTTTGTGCAACGCGATATGGTTGCCACCCAAAACGTGTAGTATCGTAACATAAGATTACTTAAAGTAACAACATAAATGTAACCAGTAACACTTTTGGTGTTTTCAGTAGGCAAACAAGAATCGAAGACATCTCCAGATGCGCATCCTGACTTTCAACCGCGACGGCCTACGCTGCGCCGAAGGCAAAGGCGTTTCTTAGTGGTTGAGGGGGAGGATTTGGAGGAGAAAGGCTATTCCGGCGCCGCGGTATACTGCCGCAAGGAGCGGCAATGGGCGCCAAGGGGCTTCGGCTTCGCAATGGCCGACAGCGAAGGCCACTAGCTCCAGCTAGATCAAAACGGTTTTAGCGGGATCTCGCTAAATCCTCCCTCGGGGTCGGCGGGGGCGGGCGACAGCGGCGAAAGTTCGAATTCATGGATGCGTTGATGGCGCATATGCGCGAATCATGCGCCCATAACCGCCAATACATCTATGGCGAGCTGATCAGAAACGCTATCCTGCCCGAGACCAGGTTAACCGTCGGATACCTTGCCGAGCGTTGCGGAGTTGCGTGCAAATTCGATGTCGAAAGTCGTGAACGAACGTGGCGACATCACTGAGGGTCAAGTACCAGCGCCTCCGGGCCGTCGGCAAACCGCCCAAGGTTGCCATTATCGCCATCATGCGCAACCTGGTCGTGTTCGCGAATCGCCTGCTCGCCGATAATTGACCATGGCGCCCGAACCACCGCGAAAGGCCCCCGCGCTTCTCAATGACAAATACACCGAAACGTGGAGAATACGACCTGTTCCGTTACATCACGCAATACGGTTGCTCGCCCTACAAGCGGACTTCGATGCCACGGACGGCCAGGTGGCGTTTGGCCTGTTCAATGGTAAATTCGCGGAAGTGGAAAATGCTCGCGGCGAGCACTGCGTCGACGCCGCCCTCGAGTACGCCCGCGGCGAGATGTTCAAGTGCGCCAACGCCGCCGGATGCGATTACCGGCACGCGCACCGTACTGCTTACGGCGCGGTTGAGTTGGTTGTCGAATCCCTCTTTGGTGCCGTCCCGGTCCATGCTGGTGAGCAGGATTTCGCCGGCGCCGTAGTCGACCATTCTGCCGCACCACTCCAAGGCGTCAATGCCGGTGGGATTGCGTCCGCCATGAGTGAAGATCTCCCATTTCGGCTTTTCTCCCGCCGAGACCCGTTTGGCGTCCACCGCCACGACAATGCATTGGGAGCCGAAGCGTTCCGAAGCGGCGCGGACGAAAGGCGGTTCGAATACCGCGGCGGTATTGATCGCCACCTTGTCGGCGCCGGCATTGAGCATCATGCGGATGTCATCCAGGCTACGAATGCCGCCGCCGACCGTTAAGGGAATAAATACCTGAGCGGCGATGTCGCGCACGGTTTCGACCGTGGTCGCGCGTCCTTCGTGACTGGCGGTGATGTCGAGAAAAGTAATCTCGTCGGCGCCGGCGTCGCAATAACGTTTCGCTACTTCAACGGGGTCGCCGGCATCGCGGATATTGACGAAACGCACGCCTTTGACCACGCGTCCGTTATCGCAGTCGAGACAGGGAATTATGCGTTTGGCGAGTCCCATGGGTTTATGCGTCCGCTTCCGCCTGGGCCTGACTCAGGTCCAGAGTTCCTTCGTATAGCGCCCGGCCAGCGATAACGCCAATGATGCCCGCCCCGCCGCATACAGCCGCGGCCTGCTTCAACTTGATGATGTCATCGAGATCGGTCACGCCGCCGGATGCGATCACAGGAATGGCCGATCGCGCCGCCAGGGCGGCCGTGGCTTCGACGTTTACGCCTTGCATCATGCCGTCGCGGGAAATATCGGTATAGACTATGGCGCTGGCGCCGCAGTCGGCGAACCGCGCGCTCAGCGAGGCCGCGCTGATTTCGCTCACTTCGAGCCAGCCTTCCGTGGCAACCATGCCCTTGATCGCGTCAATGCCGATGATTATCTGATCCGGAAATCTTTCACAGGCCATGGCGGCAAATTCCGGTTCGCGCACGGCCTGGGTGCCAATGATGATGAAACGCACGCCGGCCTGGATGTAGGACTCGGCGGTCTTGATGTCGCGGACGCCGCCGCCAATCTGCACCGGCAGTTCTGGATAACTCTTGACGATGGCTCGCACAATCCCGGCGTTGACCGGGGCGCCGGCAACCGCGCCGTCGAGATCGACGATATGCAAACGCCGGGCGCCTTGATCGCGCCATTGGCCGGCCATTTCCACCGGATCCTCGGAAAATATCGTGGTCTCGTCGAAGCGGCCCTGACGCAGGCGCACGCATTTGCCGTCTTTCAGGTCGATGGCGGGTATTACCAACATGGTCTAATTTTCCAACTTGATGTCATTCTGCGCAAAGTCGCAGAATCTCCTTTGGAATTCTGCAAATTTATTCATGCCGTCCCTGGCTAAAATTCGCTGGCTTCGACTACCCCCAGCCTCGCCGGTCCAGTCACCGAGCACAGCTCGGTGTCGTTCGGTTTGCGCACGAAGCTGCGCTTCGTAAACGCTTGCCCTCACCCATGGCGAGTCGTTCGGCCCTCGAAAAACTGCGCTATTCGTCGGCTGCGCCGACCGGGCCTTACCCGTCCCATTGCAGGAAATTGCCGAGCAGGCGCAAGCCGGCGGTCTGGCTTTTTTCCGGATGAAACTGGGTGGCGAAGATGTTGCGGTCGGCGAAAGCGGAGACCATCTCCTCGCCGTATGTCGTCTTGCCGGCCACGAGATCTTCCCGGCCGGTCTGCACGTAGTAGCTGTGCACGAAGTAGAAGCGGCTGCCGTCTGGCACCCCTTCCCACAGGGGATGCTTGCGGGTCTGACGCACTTCGTTCCAGCCCATGTGCGGCACTTTCAGCCATGCGCCGGCCTCGTCGCGCAGATCGTCGCCGAAGTAGCGTACTGCGCCCGGCGCCAATCCGAGGCAATCGACGCCGCCGTTTTCTTCGGAGTGCTCCATCAGCGCCTGCATGCCGACACAGATCGCGAGAACCGGGCGGGTTTGCATAGCCTCGGCAACCATCCGGCCGATATTAAGTCGGTTGATTTCCGCCATGCAATCGCGAATCGCGCCGACCCCGGGAAAGATGACTCGATCCGCTGCCGCGATAGTCATCGCGTCCGCGGTGATGGAAACGTCGATATCGAGTTCAAGTTCGCGGCCGACATGCTCCACTGCCTTGGCAACCGAATGCAGATTGCCCATACCGTAGTCGATGACCGCAACCGTGTTCATGCTTTTTGACTCGCGGAATTCAGGCGTGCCGGGGGAACCGGGCTCGAACGTCTCAACTTACAAGCTGCCCTTGGTGGACGGAATCACGCCGGCCGAGCGCGGATCGAACTCCACCGCCATGCGCACGGCGCGGCCAAACGCCTTGAAGATCGTCTCGATCTGATGATGCGCGTTGCGGCCCCGGATGTTGTCGATGTGCAAGGTGACAAAGGCGTGGTTGACGAAACCCTGGAAAAACTCGCGAAACAGATCGATGTCGAATCCGCCGACGACGGCGCGCGCGAAATCGGCGTGATACTCGAGTCCCGGCCGCCCGGAAAAATCGATCACCACCCTGGAAAGCGCTTCATCAAGGGGCACATAGGCATGGCCGTAGCGGCGGATGCCGGTCTTGTCGAGCGCCTGATTCAGCGCCTGTCCAAGGGTAATGCCGAGATCTTCGACGGTGTGGTGAGCGTCGATTTCGAGATCGCCTTCGGCCTTGATCGTGAGATCGAGCATGCCATGACGGGCGATCTGATCGAGCATATGCTCCAGAAACGGCAAACCTGTTTCCGCCTCGAATCGGCCGCTGCCGTCAAGATCGAGCCAAACGGAAATACGGGTTTCCTTCGTGTTGCGCTGAACGCTGGCGCTGCGCGCTTGTTTGCTCATGATTGCCTAACCGGTTGTGCCGGAGCGGTCGCCTGGGAGGCTGCGCATTATAACGCCGCGGCGGGAGAAACGCAGCGGAGCGAATCCCGCGGCCAAAGCCAAACGCCCGCTCCGACCAATCAGGCGCCTAGGGGCGACTCATGCGGCTAACGCCACTTCGTGCTCTAACCAAGCGAACATAGTGGAGCAGTCGTGCGGCGCTTGAGGCATTCCGCTACACTTCTTTCTTTTCCGTCGCAATTGGCGGTCGCGGGTGTCTCATGAACCTGATTGCGCTTCGATCCCGGACCAGTACATGTTGAATCGCCCGCGAAAAATCCTGCTCGGTATCGCGGCGGCCGTAGTGGCGGCCATTGTTTTTGCCGCGCTTTGGGTCAACAGTCCCGAGCAATACCGGACCACGCTGCAGGACTACGTTGCCACCGCCACCGGTTATGAATTGGTCGTGGCCGGCGCGATTGATCTCAACCTGTTGCCAGTGGCCCGGCTGACGCTCGAAGACGCGCGGCTACGCAATCCTGGCTTGCCGCAAGAACTCGCTTCGGCTGCATTCGTGCAACTGGATGTTGATCGAGGCGATCTTCTGCGCGGCGAGTTGACGATTCGGGAACTTCGTATAGATGGCTTCCACGTAAACGCCTATGTGGATGCCACGGGCACGAGTATCTGGCACACCGGGCCGGCGGAAACGGTTCCGATCTTCGGCGGCGAATCCGACACGGCCTCCCTGCTACCCGAGCGTATAGCGGTCGAGGGCGGACGGCTGGACGTACAAAACCTTTTCAGCGGCCGGCGCTTCCTGCTGAAGAATCTGCGAGTAGTCGGCGACAACGTCAATTTGCAGGGCGAGTCCTTCCCTTTGTTGGCGAATTTCGACGTCGAATGGTTCGACAGCTCCAACCGGCGATTGCGGGAGGCGGAGGTGGGCCTGAGCGGCAACGTCGAAGCGGACGCGAATTCCGGCGGACTGGCGCTTGCGGACCTCGATATCAACAGTACGCCGGTGTTGCTCCAGGGTCGCCTGGACGTAACTGATTTTCCGGCCGACCCGAGCTACCGGGCAAATCTGACCAGCAATGAATTCGACGCCAGAACGCTATTGCAAAATCTTGGCTGGCTGGTCTCTCCTGAACAGTCTTTGCTATCGGCGCCCAATGGCAATGCGGACGGACAATGGCCCGCGGAACTGGAATTCAGCCTGTCAGGGGACTCTGCCGAGCTCAACGCCACGGCGTCGGTGAGCAGTTCGAACCGGCTCGTGATCGAAGCGGAAACCGAGCTGCGCTTCGCCCGCGGCCTGGCGCCCGCCAATGTCCGCTATGAAGTGGATATCGGCGAGCTTGATATCAGCGAACTCATCTCTGGACAGGGCGAGCCAGCGGACGGCGGATTCGGCGGCCAAGCGACCTCAGCTTTCCCCCGACCCGCGCGGGTGCTGCCGAACCTGGAAAACCTGAACCTTTCCGGTTCGATTTCGGCGAAGGCACTGACGGCGGGAGTGCTCCGCGTCGAGAATTTGACCGTCTTTACCAACGTCGAGGACCAGGTACTCAACATGGAGATTCCACCGGCCACGGCACTGGATGGAACCGTTTCCGCGAATATGCGCTGGAATGCGCGCAGCGGCGACATGGAGAGTGAATTTCATGGCGAGGAACTTGCGATCTCGGACATTGCCCCACTGGTGACCCGGTTCGACGTGCTTACCGGACGGCTGCATATTGATGGCGCTTTTGGCGCCAGAGGCCAGTCCCTGAACGAACTGTTGCATGATCTGCGCGGCAATGCCTCCTTCACCGTGACCGAAAATCTGGTCAACATTGGCCTCATCAAGCAGATTTTCACTTCCATTTCCGCGCTCAGCCCGAGCGGCGAGACCATCCAGCAATGGCCGGACCTGATCCGCTTTTCCGAAATCAGCGGCGGGATTTCCCTCGATGGCGGCCTTGCCAGCGATCACGCTTTCAATTTGCGCATGGACAACTTCAGCGCCGCCGGAGCCGGATTCGCCAACCTGCAAACGGGACAGTTCGATTACGACGCGTTGCTGACCATGCTCGGCGAACCTTTCACTCAGACAATTCCCATCAGCGGCAACTATCAGAGCGTGACCTGGCCGGTGGAATGCGCCGCCCGTTTCAGTGACGAGGTGGACCAGTTCTGCCGGCCTGACTTTAGTGCAGTGCGCGAAATCTTTTCCCGCATTAATGACGATGCCAGCGCCAATTGAACCTGGACCGACGGCATCGCCGGCTCACACTGAATTCGGGTCAGCGCCATGACGGCTGGGGCAGAATCCGGATCGTCTTCCACGAAGCCTCGCAGCGAATCTCGATCAATAGTCATGACAGCGCCAGTTGATTCGAGCTCGACGGTGGCGCAGAACTTCGCCGAAGCCGTTATCGACTGGTTCGAGATCCATGGCCGGCATGATCTACCCTGGCAGGTTGATCCTTCCCCTTACCGAGTCTGGATTTCGGAAATCATGTTGCAGCAGACCCGGGTCGGCACGGTCATTCCCTATTTCCAGCGCTTCATGGCTCGCTTCCCGGACGTGACGACACTGGCCGCGGCGGACATCGACCAGGTGCTGCACTTGTGGACCGGGCTCGGCTACTACGCCCGCGCGCGCAATCTGCACAAGGCGGCGCGAACCATTGTCGAAGAACACGGCGGCGGATTTCCCGACACGGTGGAAGAACTGACTCGATTGAGTGGCATCGGGCCCTCGACCGCGGGCGCGATTCTGACCCTGGCCCATGGCCGGCGGGCGCCGATTCTGGATGGCAATGTGAAACGAGTGCTGGCGCGCTGCTACGCGGTCGAGGGATTTCCCGGAAACAGCAAGACCCGATCCGAACTCTGGACACTGGCCGAGGAGCTGACGCCATCGAAGCGCGTCGCCGCCTACACCCAGGGCATGATGGACCTCGGCGCCACGTTGTGCACGCGCAGCAATCCCGATTGCCCTCAATGCCCACTATACGACCGCTGTCTGGCGCGGCAACGCGGCGAGATCGATCGTTTCCCCGGCAAAAGGCCGGCGAAAACGCTGCCGGTCCGTTCCGTAACCATGTTCATCCTGCAGGACCGCGAAGGCCGAGTGTTGCTCGAAAAGCGCCCGCCCAACGGCATCTGGGGCTCCCTCTACTCCCTGCCCCAAATCGAAAATTCCGATACGCCCTCTCCCAACAATGAAACCAAGGATGGGAAATCCAACGGCAACGATGGGACCAACAATGGCAACAATGGGACACCCACAAACACGGCAGAAATAGTTGCGGTGGCCCAAGCGTCGTCTGGCAACGATTGGATATCCACCAACAGCAATGGCAACGATGAGATACCCACAAACACCGCGGAAATAGCTGGGGCGGCTCACGCGTCGCCCGCATCAGCAACAATGGGACACCCACATCAAGGCAACCATGGGACACCCATAAACACCGCAGAAATCAAGGGGAGGACCAACGCGTCGCCCGCGTTGAATAGTCTGCCCGCCAATCTCGCCACCCTGTGCCTTGCAATCGAACCACCGATCGAACTACCGCCCATCCGCCATGGCTTCACCCACTTCCAACTCGATATCACGCCCGTTCACTATAAGGTCACTCAACTCCCATCCGCCGTGGCTGAATCGGACCGCTGGCTCTGGTACTCTATCGTCGAACCCGTGGAGGTTGGACTCGCCGCCCCGGTCAGAAAATTGCTCGCGGCGCTGGCGGCCTCCGAATAACGGCGGCCATGAACAGCAATGAATAGGGAAGAACCATGACCCGCACCGTATTCTGCAGAAAATATGGAGAGAAACTTCCCGGGCTGCCGGTACCGCCTTTTCCGGGCCAAAAGGGCCAGGATCTCTATCGCACGGTGTCGCAAAAAGCCTGGAAGGAATGGCTGGCCCAGCAGACCATGCTGATCAACGAAAAGCAGCTCAACCTGGCCTCGGCCGCCGACCGGAAATATCTCAGCGAACAAATGGAAAAGTTCCTCGACAACGAGGAATACGACCGCGCGGCAGGCTATGTTCCGCCGGAATGACAAACTGGCAACGCTGACCACTGGCGCGAACCAAGCGCTTGTCCGTTGATATGTGCCGATTGTTGGTCTAGTATATGACCATGATCAAGATCAACATTGCCGAAGCAAAGGCGAACTTCTCGCGTTACATCGAATCAGTCGAGCGTGGAGAGACCATCACCGTTTGCCGCCGCAATGTGCCGGTCGCGGAGATCAGATCTCTGCCACAACCTCTTCTAGACAGGCGCCCCGTGGGTATCGACCGGGGTATGGAAATTCCCGCCAGTTTTTTTGAATCTCTCCCCGACAGTCTTATAGCTGCCTTCAAAGGCGCGAACGATCCGGAATGAGGTTGCTGCTCGACACTTGCACCTTCCTATGGCTGGCTACTGACGACCCCCAATTGTCTA
This sequence comes from uncultured Pseudohongiella sp., assembly GCA_951812715.1. Lineage (GTDB taxonomy): Bacteria > Pseudomonadota > Gammaproteobacteria > Pseudomonadales > Pseudohongiellaceae > UBA9145. The sequence goes on from OX638323.1 coordinate 1,418,242, forward strand.
AAACAGCAAGAGATTGCTGCCGCGACCCCCGCAATGAAGTGTATCTCAGCGCCCTTTCGGGATGGGAAATCGCCATCAAGTACCGTTTGGGCCGATTGCGACTGCCCGAAAGACCGGACCGATACGTGGAAAGCAGACGAAAATGGCTGCAACTGGAGCCGCTCCCCTTCGACGAAAGCAGCGCCGCGCATGATGCGCTATTGCCGGAACTTCACGCAGACCCATTCGACAGGGGTCTGGTTTCTCAAGCCATTTTGAACGGGCTTACGATCGTTACCCCGGATACGCTGATCGCACGCTATCCCGCGCCGGTAAGGTGGTAAAACACATCGGTCGGCATGTCCGCCGATCGGGCTATCCGTACCTGCGCTTGACTGCGCTAAAGCCGAAGGGTTAAATACCGCCCTTCCGTTTTTCCAACATACGCCCAGGTAGCTCAGTTGGGTGAGGGCCGGCCGGCGAAGCCGGCAAGAGGCGCAGCTTCTTGAGGCCCGAACGACGCCAATCTACGATTGGCGGCCGGAAGAGCAGAGGTGCAATGCGGAGCATTGCCAACACAGGGACGTGGCAGGATGCCAGTTTTAGTCATGATACGCCCAGGTAGCTCAGTTGGGTGAGGGCCGGCCGGCGAAGCCGGCAAGAAGCGCAGCTTCTTGAGGCCCGAACGACGCCAATCTACGATTGGCGGCCGGAAGAGCAGAGGTGCAATGCGGAGCATTGCCAGCACAGGGACGTGGCAGGATGCCAGTTTTAGTCGTGATAGGCCCAGGTAGCTCAGTTGGGTGAGGGCCGGCCGGCGAAGCCGGCAAGAAGCGCAGCTTCTTGAGGCCCGAACGACGCCAATCTACGATTGGCGGCCGGAAGAGCAGAGGTGCAATGCGGAGCATTGCCAACACAGGGACGTGGCAGGATGCCAGTTTTAGTCGTGATAGGCCCAGGTAGCTCAGTTGGGTGAGGGCCGGCCGGCGAAGCCGGCAAGAAGCGCAGCTTCTTGAGGCCCGAACGACGCCAATCTACGATTGGCGGCCGGAAGAGCAGAGGTGCAATGCGGAGCATTGCCAACACAGGGACGTGGCAGGATGCCAGTTTTAGTCGTGATAGGCCCAGGTAGCTCAGTCGGTAGAGCAGAGGACTGAAAATCCTCGTGTCGGTGGTTCGATTCCGCCCCTGGGCACCATCTCCTTTCCCTACTCCTCTCCCAACCAGACGCGTTGACAGTTCCGTGGTTGAAGAGCAAATATTATGGCTATGCTGCCCTATCCATTGTGATTCTGGTTTCTCTGTCTTATCCTGCTGCCGTTGGATATCTATTTTGGCGTCCGTCTTGGGGCGCAAAATTCTGCTCGCAAATGATCGATCCCCGTATTTGCGTTAATCAGATTCGTAAGCTTCGACTGCAAGTACATTGGAGAGGCAGAGCAAATGAAACTTGATAGCAAAGCAGTATTTCGGTACCTGGCGCTGGTCATCGGAACGCTGGTGCTTATCCCGGTCGTCGCACTCGGCGCCCTGGCGATTTCGTCGCGCTCTTCCGATGGACCGTCCGTAATTTTCAGCGGCGGGCCGCTGGAATCCGGCGAACTGGTGACGGATTGGGAATCGGATTGGAGCTTCGTCCGTGGAGTCAGGACATTCGAATTGCAACTCCTCAACCCTCCCCGGTCCCGTACTTTATGGATTGTCGAGATTGACGGCAAACTCTTTCTCAACTCCAACTACATGGGCGGGCTCAGAGAACGTTACTGGAAAAAGTGGCCGGCGCAGGCGGAAGAGGATGGCCGTGGCACAATGCGCATACAGGGCAAGCGCTACCCCATCATGCTGACGCGCATCACATCGGGCCCGATCATAGAACAAGTAACACAGGCATTCACACGCAAATACCGCGTCGAAATGACTCCCGCCGAAGTTGAAGCGGAGACTCTGTGGCTCTTCGAAATTGCTCCACGAAATGAGAACAGGGGATCAAGTTGAACAATATGAAATATTCCTATTTTATTGCAGCCGGTGTCCTGCTCACCGTAGTACTCATTGTTCTGTTTGTCCCCGGCGTTGCCGAGGGAATCGAAATAAGACTCCTGCGCTTCCTGGCGGGCGTGGGCCGATAGTTCTTGTTCCACCTCCTGAAACAAATCCGGCTGTCTCGGTCAGCGTGGCAGCGGGCTTTTTTCATGATCCGGGAGATGACGCCAATCCCGAGACCGGAATAAACGTAGTATCGAAAATGAGTGAGTAAAACTCTTGGAGATAATCGCGAAAACCATGATGAAATCTGCAAAACTACTGACTCTACTCTTGTACGCACTGTCTGCTCTTGCTGGAGTCTCGCACGCTGCGGAGCCGGCTGACTTCACTGTCACTCGCCTTGGCGACGGTCCCATCATCACGCCTGATATGGATACCCGAATGGGCGGCAATATTCAGGGCCCCTCGTTGATCAAGGCGCCTGACTGGGTAGAGAATCCGCTTGGCAACTACTATCTGTACTTTACCGACCACCGCGGCATTTACATTCGCATGGCTTACGCCGATGAAGTCACTGGCCCGTAGACCGTGTATTCACCTGGCTCCTTGAGACTCGAAGACTCCTTCTTTTCTACTACTTGCCCTCCCTGTTCACTTGCCCCGGGGCGGATTGCACCACTGTATGCACATATCGCATCACCAGACGCGCACGTGCGTGAAGATCTTCAGCAAATAGTGATGTATTTCCATGGCCGGGGAGAAGGCAGACAGTTCACACGCGCGGCCGTGTCCGAAGACGGTATTCACTTCGAAGGCAGAGAAGAAGATCTGGGCAGCCCCTACTTTCGCGTGATTGAGCACGAGGGCTTCCACTACGCCATGAGCATGCCGGGTTTCCTTTATCGCTCTCGCGACGGCTTGACGAATTTTGAAGCGGGCCCCCGGTTTTTCACCACTAACATGCGCCATTCGGCTCTGCTGATTCGAGATGAACGCCTCTATGTATTCTTCACCAACCGGGGCGATGAACCGGAACGCATAATGCTTTCCACAATCGAGTTGAAAGATGATTGGAATGAATGGACTGCCACTGACCCGATTGAAGTATTGCGGCCTGGAAGGAATTACGAAGGCGCCGACCTGCCCGTGGAAGCTTCAAGAGGAAGCTACATCGATGAGCGGGTTCACCAACTCAGAGATCCGGCCATCTATCAGGAAGGCGACAAGACCTGGTTATTGTATTCAGTTGCGGGTGAAAGCGGCATTGCTATTGCGGAAATCCGTTTCCATTAGCCTGAATGACATCGCCATTCCCAATTACAGTGCCCTCGGCTCCGCCCCGGGCGCCGCTAGTTCGCGGATGTCAGATGGAACGTCCACCAGATATTGTCCGGTGGTCGTGGCGTGCCGGGGGGTCTTTCCGCTTTTGTGCTGCTCGATAACCAGGCGTGGTCCTTCTCCGCGGTGTCCGTAAGCCGTCGAGCCGCCACCGGATACACGGTGCCGCCGATTCGAATTCGAGCTTGACCACGTTCAGTCAACGCGGCGCCCCAGCGCTTTCCTTCGCAATTCATGCAACCGATGAAGAGTTCGTTTTCCATGGACGAGCAATTCAAATTGATTGAATGAGGAAGAATGAAAACGCTCGTCTGGATTTGACATATGGGCACGTCGTTGACGAACGACCAGTCGGAAATTACCTCTTGAGATTCCTCCCCCAACAAATACCCTCCGGGCGTGCGGTCGCATGGACAGGCAAGGAACCAATAGGAAAATCCCGCTATTCCCGCGAGCAGGACAGCAGCAGAGAAGAATATTCCGGCTTTCATGGCTGTTCACCCTGGAGCGCTTCCAAGCGATCAACTGTACTCCATGTTCCGGGAAGGGCCTATCCATTGTCTGACTCTGTCGCTAATTGTTACAAATCGGTTTCTTTCTCCCATAATCGCCGCATTGCTGGTATGTTGAATTTTCCAGATGGAGAGCCACTCCATGAAAATGTCCGAACGAAACGCCTGCCTCCTTTCCATGATTGCTGCCCTGCTGCTTGCGCTTCCCATGTCGTCCGCCGCCCAGGATAGAACCCCGATCGACGTCCATTCCCTGGGCTCGCAAGTGGGCGAACACGTGCCCGATTTCAATCTGCCCGATCAGCACGGCCGGCCGCAGACGCTGGACTCCATCATGGGACCGAATGGCGCCATGTTGCTGTTTCACCGTTCGGCGGATTGGTGACCCTACTGTAAAGCGCAACTCGTGGAGTTGCAGAACCGTTCGAAAGAACTGCAAGACGCCGGAATAGGCGTAGCTGCTATCAGCTACGATTCGGAGGATACCCTGGCTGCGTTCGCCGAGCGGCGCGGCATTACGTTCCCGCTGTTGTCGGACGATGATTCCGCCACCATCAGGGAATACGGCATCTTGAATACCGTGGTCGCCGAAGGGCTCGGGCTCAAAGCGAATGACCCCGCGGTGGTAGCCGATGTCCACAAGTATGTTGCGGCGGCCGTTTTCGATTCTCCGCAACTACGCCGGATGATCAACGGCACCCCCTTTCCAGGAACATTCGTGCTGGATGCCGATGGCCGTGTCACTGCCCGTTACTTCGAAGAGTTTTATCGGGAAAGAGTGACCACTTCCAACGTCATGCTGAAATCTGGCGTAGGCCTGTCCCCGATCGCTGCGATGGAAGGCACTACCGCACATCTGAATTTCACCGCCTATCCAAGCGATACCGTTGTCACGAACGGCACTCGCTTTTCTCTAGCCCTTGATGTTGAACCCGGCCCGGAAATGCATATTTATGCCCCGGGCGCCGAGGAAAAGGGTTACCGCGTGATCGGATTCAATATGGCGCCTTCGGAATTTGTCCGCTTCGAAGCCGTGGAGTTTCCGCAATCGGAAATCTACTATTTCGAGCCCCTGGACGAGTATGTTCCTGTCTACCGCGAACCCTTCACCCTGATACAGGAAGCCGTGGTTAATGCTTCAGCGGAAATTGAAGATGTAATGGAGGAAGTCAACGCGATTACATTGTCCGGCACGCTCGACTATCAGGCCTGTGACGACGCGATTTGTTATCTCCCCGTATCCGTCCCGGTTTCATTCACGCTGGAGTTTCAGAACCTGGATTACCAGCGCTCAAGCTCCCACTAAAAAAAGCGAATAAGTCATGAAATTCCGAATTCTGTTTTGTCTTGGTATCGCTGTGCTCACGAATCTTGGCGCGCCAACTCTCGTTGACGCACAGCAGCCTGATCGCCCGAATGTCGTTCTGATTCTCGCGGATGATCTTGGCTATACGGACATTTCGCCTTTCGGCAGCGAAATCAATACACCGAATATCGCCCGACTCGCCGCGGAAGGTTTATCGTTCACCAACTATCATACTGCCGCCAATTGCGCCCCGGCTCGCGCCATGCTTTTGACCGGCGTGGACAGTCATCGAAACGGTGTCCCCAATATCCCTGAATCCATTCCGCCGGAGCAAATGGCTTACGATCACTATCAGGGCGTTCTCAGCGACAAGGTCATAACCCTGGCCAGTCTTCTGCAAGCGAACGGCTACCACACTTACATGACCGGCAAATGGCATCTGGGACACACGCCTTCCTTGCTGCCTTCGGCGCGGGGATTCGATCGCACCATTGCCCTGGCCGACACCGGCGCGGATAACTGGGCGCAACACACTTATCTCCCCATCCACGACCAGGCCAACTGGTTTGCGGACGGGGCGCCCCATACCTTGCCCGATGATTTTTATTCTTCGGAATACTTTATCGACAAGACCATCGAATTTATCGATTCGAACGAGAGCAGCGATCAGCCATTTTTTGCCTACATTCCATTCCAGGCTGTGCATATACCAGTGCAGGCGCCAAAAGAATATTCAGACAAGTATGCCGGAGTCTACGATGAGGGTTGGACTGTTTTGCGGGAACAGCGGCGGCAGGCGGCCATTGGCAACGGTGTAATTCCCGCCGGGTCCGACGTGACAGCGACTCCCGGCACCCGGGACTGGAGCGAAATGACGGATGAACAGAAACGTTATGACGCTCGCCGTATGGAAGTCTATGCCGGCATGGTCGACGCGATGGACGCGCACATCGGGCGCTTGATGTCGTACCTGGAAAGTATTGATGAGTACGACAATACGATCTTCATTTTCACCTCGGACAACGGAGCGGCAAGTACAAGTCTGGTGGATTCCGACGGAAACTCCCCGCTCAATGCATGGTTTGAACAGATGGGATATCGCACAGACTACGAAACCCTGGGAGAGAGAGGTTCCTGGGTAGCGATCGGTCCGGACAATGCCACGATCGCCAATTCACCGTTGATCTACTTCAAGTTTCATGCCAACGAAGGTGGACTGCGCGTGCCCCTGGTGATTTCGGGTCCGGGCATAACGCGGCGGGGCGAATTGACTGATGAATTCACGTTTGTGACCGATCTTGCGCCCACTATTCTCGATCTGGTTGATATCGATGATCATGAAGGAAGCTGGAACGGTGACGCTGTTGAACCCATAGTCGGTTCGAGTCTGGCTGATCACCTGGCGGGAACTACCGACCAGATCCATTCCCCCTCCGAACCCATTGGCTACGAACTCGGTGGCAGTAGCGTTCTATTCAAGGGTGATTTCAAAATCGTAATCAATAGATTCGAACAGAACGAGACCGACTGGCATCTGTACAATATCAAAACAGACCCGGGCGAGGTGCATGATTTGAAAGACGCGCAGCCGCAGTTATTTGAAGAAATGCTCGCCAACTATGAAGTTTGGGCTCGGGCCAATAATGTGTTGCCAATGCCCGAGGGTTACAATCGTGGGCGCACCATTTTCAGCAATGGATTCAATTAGGGGTATAGAACCAGGGTTTACGCAAAGAGAAAGTCGCTTTTTGTATTCCTGTGCCCGGCGACCCAGCTAGCTCAGTTGAGTGAGACCCGGTCGGCGAAGAAGGCGAGTCTGCGGCCGCGGGGTCTCGGCTCCCTGTGTTCTTCCGGCAGCCGGCAAAGCCTGTCCATGCGGGTAACGCTCCCATCCACGTATTCCCACACCAATTGTTCGCCATCCAGGTAGCGTCTGACGACCACGGGCCCCCAGCCCAGTGCCCGAAATTCGAGTACCCCGCCGTTCCAGAACATGCCGGCGGATGTCCGCGGGCAATACTCCCGATCACCGATCTTGAACAGCACGGAACCCACCGTGTCGTTGGTATTGAATCCACCCGTGCTGTTGGGTCCGGAGTCGTGAATGATGCCAGCCGCGGTGACTACAGTGCGCGCGCCGCATTGTTCAACTCTTTCCACATGCCCAACATTGCCGGTGCGTCCGATCCAGAGACCGCGAATGTCATCGGCGTCTTCAGGCAGCGGTTCGGTGCATTGCGCCAGTATCGGAAGCGGAAAATGGGAATAAGCACAACCCGGCGTATTGCCTTTCGGGATGTCTGCCGCCATTGCGCCGCTGCCGTCCAGTTCCGGCAATTCGCAGTAATTGATTGTGCCGCCGTCGCCCGCGAGCGTCGCCGGGTCGGTAGTGAGCGTCGGCCGCGGCGAAAAGAAGACGAAACCGAATCCCCCCAAGCCAATCAACGCGATGGCGAGAAGCGTTCCAGTCAGGATTTTCAGAAGTCTCGATATCATGGTCCGGTTTCCGATCTTTCCCGCCGCACCATATAACCAACTGATTCAATGAGAAAAACAGATCCGTTAACTTTCGAACACAGCGAGATTAATCTGGCCTTCCAATCCGTTTGTGCGGCTGCCGCTGATAGCCTGATACTCGGCAGATTGCGCCATTTGCAACAGAGCTCGCGAATTGGGATAACGCACAAGCACAATTCTGTCCCATTCAACGCCGCCGATAAAAGTCATTCGACACTCGCCTGAAAATATAATTTCCGCACCAACCCGAGACAGCGGCTCGACCACATCGGCGCCGTACTGGTTGTAGCTCGCTTCATCGGCGAACTTGAGCAGATTCACCATCACCACCGGCTGGTCCGGAAGCTGGGCAAAAGCCTCGGCCTGTTCCGGTGTTGGGCCCATGGCATTGACCTCCATGGTTTGAGCGCTCGCTCCTTTGCCGAACAAACCCGCGACCGCCGCCAGTCCGGCCGCCGCGCTTGATTTGGCTATAAATCCGCGTCTGCTTTTACTCGTTTTTTCATTTTCCACAATTGCTCTCCAGGTAAGGTGGCTCTGGTTTGTTGGACCGAGTTGCTTGCACACCCACTCAATCAGCTTCTTTCGAGGCACAATGAACAGGATTGTTGCTCTTCTATCTCGCGATGTATTAGCGCCGTTTTAGGCGTAATCGGCGTGTACGATGGCATTGACGATAGCCTCGCGCACCGCGACCGGCGGGAGATTCCAGAGTCTTGCTCTTGGATTGTTTCAGCAAGTCGATCAGTTCCATAGCTCTGAAGTGTACTCTGAAGTGCTCTGAAGTCGAGCGCTTCAGAGTTGAACTTGGGCATTGCCGTTTGGTAGAGAATTTCGCCGCGGATGGGATACCGCGTTTCATTGATCGATGTGACGAGATTCTGCGACTCCGCTTCGCTCCGCGCGGAATGACGGTGGGTGGACGTTAATCCAGCAGTGAATCGACATCCACGGCCTGGCCGGTCTCGATGGATCGCTGGCCGGCAAGCCCGATCAGCACGGACATCAGGCCGTCCCGCGTCGTCACCGCCGCAGGTCTGTTTTCACGAATCGCGTCGATGAACTCCCGATGTTCGAGAAAGCTTGAGCCGTGATGAAAACCGGTATGCCTGACTCGCGAGTCCATTGAGACGGGAATCGAATCGCCCGACCTGCCTTCTCGTTTGCTGATATACAATTCCTCGCCGGGCACGGTGGTTTCCAGTTTGCCGACGTCGCCGGTCACGGCGATGTTCTGCTCATGCCGGGAGCCTTCCGCGAACATGCAAAGATCCAGCATCGCCCGCGCGCCGCTGTCGTATTCCACGATGACGTAAGCATTGTCGAGAATATCGGGAACCTCGCCGTCGTAGATTTCGTCCAGGTGATTGACCGACTGGGCGCCGGACGCCAGTACACGAGACGGTTTCCCCGGCACGACCAGGTTCATCAGGTCAAAGAAGTGGCAGCACTTCTCGACCAGTGTGCCGCCGGTGTTGCGGTTGAACCGGTTCCAGTCTCCCACTTTTCGCAGGAAAGGGAATCGATGTTCGCGAATGGCGCACATTTTCACCTGGCCTACTTCGGGCAGATGCCGGAGCAGGGAACTGATGGTCGGGATGAAACGATATTCCAGTCCCACCCAGATTACTCCCTTGTGCGCCCTGGCCGCCGCATCGACTTCCAGGGCATCGGCGAGCGTCGTGCACATTGGCTTTTCCAGCATGACGTGCTTGTCTGTGGTGAAGATATCCCGCATGACGTCGATGTGCGTGTAGTTGGGGGAAGCCACGACCAGGGCATCGACGTCCCAGGAGTCAAGGATCTCCCGGTAGTCTGAATGCACGCGCGGCGAGAAGCGGTCGCCGCAGGCTTTCAGAGCCCATTCGCGGGGCTCGGCGTTGGGGTCGGCCACCGCGATGATTTCCACGTCGTCCATCGCCGCCAGGTTGCGGATATGTTCGCAACCCATCATGCCGGTGCCGATAATGCCGTATCGAATGGTCAAGGCTTGTCCTGATTTGTATGTTTTCTGAGTTTTCTGGCAGGATAACCGCGAGTAGACGCCAATGGAAATCAACAGGTATTTTCCGGAGTTCCGCATGACCCACCGCCGAGAATTTCTCAAGTATCTTGCCGCCAGTCCCTTGCTCACCAGTTATTCCGCTTTCGCCCAGGAAGTGGAAGAAACACTGCGAGAGCGATTGACCGACCCCAGCGAAGTCATCAACGTTTTCGAAATGGAGGCACTGGCCCGGGAGAAAATGCCGCCCGCCCATTTCGGTTATCTGGCGACAGGTGTGGACAGCGACGAAACGATTCTCGCGAATCGCGAAGGCTTCAGCCGCTTTCAGATAAAGCCGCGGCGTCTTGTCGATGTAAGCGAGATAAGTACCTCGGTCAACCTGCTGGGTACCGAGGCCGGGTCCCCGATCGTGCTTTGCCCGGTGGGGAGTCAGGGCGCCTATCACGCCGATGCGGAATTGGGCTCGGCAAGAGCCGCCGCCGAAAAAGGACATCATATGATCCTGTCCACGCAGTCATCGACTTCCGTCGAGGCAGTGGCGGAAGCTCGCGGCGCACCCATCTGGCATCAGCTCTATGCAACGAATCGCTGGGAAAATACCGTGCTCATGCTGCAAAGGGCGGAAGCGGCGGGATGTACCGCGGTGTGCCTGACCGTTGATTTACCCGGCGGGCGCAATACCGAAACCCAGGCGCGAATGACCCGTTCCGATACGCGAAATTGCACCGACTGCCATACGGGCCGTCTGAAGCCGATGTTCGATGGTCTGGATATGCAGGGAGCGAGCTTGAACAATGCCGCCATGACCTGGGAGGTGATCGGGCGCATGAAGGAAGTCACCGGCATGAAGGTGGTTATCAAAGGGATCGAGGTCGGTTTCGACGCCGCCATGGCAGTGCAGAGCGGCGCCGACGCCATCGTGGTTTCCAATCACGGCGGCAGAGCGACTGAAACCGGTAGAGGCACGATTGAATGCTTGCCGGAAGTGGCCGCCGCCGTGAACGGGCGCATTCCGATCCTTATCGACGGCGGCTTCCGCCGCGGCACCGATGTCTTCAAGGCGCTTGCCCTGGGCGCTTCCGCGGTAGGAATCGGCAGGCCCTATTGTTTCGGCCTGGGAGCGTTCGGGCAGGCGGGTGTGGAGAGAGTCCTGGATCTGTTGAACCGGGAACTGGATATCGCCATGCGCGGCAGCGGAACCACCAGCATCGAAGCGATCGGGCCTGATTATGTACACGATCTGGGACGCAGAGCCTAAATAATCCGGTAACCCTGGCGGGGCTACTCTAGCCGGCGACACTTGCTCGCAACTTCAGGCCCGCGGCACTCGCCTCCCGGCCAGTATGGTCTCGAATGGGAACAGGCGCTGGCAATCCATAGACGACTGTGCGTTTGATTGGCGTCGCGAAAGCTAATTTCTGTCCAAGCTTGACTCAACTAAGGTATGCTGTCAGGCGGATGGAGATCGCGCAATCCGTTTCAGGAAATGTTGCTTGTGGTCGATAATTGGTAACAACCACTAGATATAGTGGTCTGTTATGCGAGGAACGGGGACCGTGCAGACAGAAATCTTAAATACTTCAGAAATTGTGGAAAGAGCCGAGAAAATATATACGGAGAAGTACAAAGCCGAATTCGAAGCGCAACATGGCGGCAAGTATCTAGCTATCGACATTACGGATGGAGCAGGTTATTTGGGAGATTTTTCTGAAATAGCCATGCAGAAGGCCAAAGAGAGTTCTCCTCACGGTGTTTTTCATTTAATCCGGATCGGCGCATCGAGTTCTTTCCACCTTGGATACTTGGGCAACCAATGTTTCAACCTTAGTACGGGGTGTTATTGACGACTCCGGCATTCCCAAGTTGCGAATCGGCATCTGCAAAGACGTTCACAGTCTTCCGCACAGCAATTTTTCAGGCGAAGCCTATCTGGATACGGGATTCACGGGATTTGCCCAAATTCCGATCGACTTGGCGCGCCAATTGGATTTAACCGTATGGGGAACTACTACAGTCAGAGTAGCTGACAATCGTGAAGTGCCCATACAGATCCGTCAAGCTGTGGTGATGTTAAACGGCGAACCGAAAGACGGTTATTTCTATGTGTCGGAATCGCTGCCCGTAATTCTACTCGGCATGGATTTTTTGAGAATCTTCCAATGCTCTCTTGTTGTATCCACTTCGTACGCATATGTTGTTCCAAGCGCACGTCTCGATCCACTGATAGAAGGCTGGAAACCACCCAAATAAGGTCTTCCGCAGCGATTCGCGTACCATAGCCGCTTGTTTCATCCGCTCCTACCCGCGTCCCTTCGACAAGACGATGCTCCCGCAACAGCCCGTGTCAGATGCCTCTCTGACTCCTGGCAAGGTGTCTTGGAGAGGATCGTGGTCTTGCCCCTGTATTTTGCGGACTCCCGGAACTATGATTCCTAGTTGCAGTGGAAGCCAGATCAGTAAACCAGGACATTTGAATCTGATAATTGGGTTGGCTCACATGACGACAAAACGAATTCTCGGGTTGTTCCTTCTCGCAATTTGTGTGGCCTCCCCCGCCGGCTATGCCCAATCCGGAATGGTCGAGGGAGATTGGCGCTATTTCGGCGGCGACAGCGGCAGCACCAAGTATTCTTCTCTGGATCAAATTACCGCGGACAACTTCGACCGGCTTGAAATCAAGTGGCGCTGGCAGTCCATCGACGGCCGTTTCGATCTGGACCAACTGAAGACCGAGTATCCGAATCTGCTGATTGCCAACGATGTCCCGGAGGTCAGCATCAATGGGCTGAAAACTGCCCCGCTGGCGGTTGATGGGGTGCTCTATATCTCCACGCCCCTGTATCAGGCCGCTGCCGTCGATGCGCTCACCGGCGAAACCTTGTGGACCTACGATCCCCGCAGCTATGCCTCGGGCATCCCGATCATGATGCTCGGCTTCAGCAACCGCGGGCTGGCGTATTGGACCGACGGCGAAAAATCCCGGGTCGTGTGGGGAACCGGCGATGGTTACATGATTGAAGTCGATGCCGAATCCGGCGAAGCGATTCCCGGGTTCGGCGAAGGCGGCAGAGTGGATCTCATCGCCGGCATTCCCCGGGCGCGACGTGAGGCGCCGATAAATTATTCGGTGACGTCTTCTCCAATAATCGTCGACGATGTCATTGTCGTGGGATCGGCGATATCGGACCAGCCTGACTACAAGGAGATGCCGCCGGGTCATGTGCGCGGCTTCGATGTAAACACGGGAGCATTGCTATGGACTTTCCATACCGTTCCCCAGCCAGGGGAACTCGGTAACGAAACCTGGGAAGACGGCTCCTGGGAATACAGCGGCCATGCCAATGTGTGGACGCTGATGAGCGCCGATGTCGAGGCGGGCATCGTATATCTGCCGGTCGGTTCTCCCACCAATGACAACTACGGTGGGCATCGGCTTGGAGACAACCTCTTCGGCAACAGCCTGGTGGCGCTGGATGCGAAGACCGGCCAGCGACTATGGCATTTTCAGATGGTGCACCATGACCTTTGGGACTATGACCCGCCGGCGGCGCCGAACCTGATCGATATCACCGTGGACGGCGAACCGGTCAAGGCGGTCGCCCAGGTTACCAAGCATGGATTCGTGTTCACGTTCGACCGCATTACCGGCGAACCGATATGGCCCATCGAAGAGCGGCCGGTTCCCGCGTCCGATGTGCCGGGGGAACGCGCCTCGCCCACCCAGCCGTTCCCGAGCAAACCTCCGCCGTTCGAGCGCCAGAACCTGAGCGTGGACGACTTGATCGACTTTACCCCGGAGCTGCATGAAGCTGCTGTGGCAATGCTCGAACAACATCGCTTTGGACCGATTTTCACACCGCCCTCACTGCCAACCGAAACCAGTTTCGGCACGATTCATATGCCGGGATACATCGGTGGCGCCAACTGGATGGGCGCCGCGGTCGACCCGGAAACCGGCATCCTGTACATACCCTCCGTCTCCACGCCGAGCCGCTCCGGACTGGCGGTGCCGACCGCAGAAGACGCTACCTTGAATTATGTGCGCAATGTCACCACGAATTTGCGCCCGCGAGGCTTGCCTCTGATAAAGCCTCCCTATGGGCAAATCACCGCGATCGACATGAACGCAGGCGAAATTCTGTGGCAGGTACCGAACGGACCGGGAGCGCCCGGCGTGCTGAACCACCCGCTGCTGGAAGATGTGGAGTTGCCTCCGCTTGGTAATGGCTGGGATCAGGTGCTGGTAACGAAGACCCTGCTGATCTCGGCGCAAAGAACACCCGATCCGGGCGGCAGCTACCCACTGGTGGCGCGTGACAAGCAAACCGGCGTCACGATCGCCCGGGTGGCGCTGCCGGCTCAGCCTATCGGCCCGCCGGTGACTTTCCGCGCCAACGGCGAGCAACATGTGGCGGTAACCATGCTCGGAACGCCGCCGGAACTGGTGGTGCTGGGTTTGCCATGAAATATTGGCTGATTCCACTGCTGGCGTCCTGCCTCTTTCTTGACAGTGCTCTGGCACAGCAGGGAGCCCGGGACGGCGAATGGCGCAGCTATGGCGGCGATGCCGCGCACACGAAATACTCACCACTCGATCAGATAAACGCGGACAACGTACAACGCCTGCAAGTCGCCTGGACCTGGGAATCCGTGGACCAGGCGCTGCGGGAAAACAACGAAGTCATTCAAAACCGCGGTTCGTTTCGAACCTACGCCTATGAAGTTACGCCACTCATGGTGAACGGCGTGTTGTACACGACGACCTCACTCGGCCAGATTGCGGCCATCGATCCGGTTTCAGGGGAAACACTGTGGAGTTTCGATCCCGTGCTGTATCTTGATGGGCGGCCCGCCGTGCATGGGTTCATGACGCGGGGTCTTTCGTATTGGACCGATGGCCGGCAAGAAAGACTGTTCTACGCCGGCGGCCGCACGTTCCTGTTATCCATCGACTCGGCGACCGGCAGACCCGATCCGGACTTTGGCCGCGGCGGCCGTGTCGATCTCAAACGCGGTCTCGGCAGAACCATCGATCCTTCGCTTTATGCGGTAAGTTCACCGCCCGTCGTGGTCGGCGACGTTGTCGTCGTGGGTTCGGCCATGACGGAAGGAACCGACTTTCGTGAAGCGCCGCCCGGTCATGTGCGCGGATTCGATGCGCGCACGGGCGAGATGCTGTGGATTTTTCATACGATTCCCCATCCCGGCGAATTCGGCGCCGATAGCTGGCCCGACGACGCCTGGGAATACACCGGCGGCGCCAATGTCTGGACCCTGATGAGCGCCGATGAAGAACTGGGACTGGTCTATTTGCCGGTGGGAACGACGGTGCCCGACTACTACGGCGGCCATCGCGCCGGCGACAACCTGTTCGCCAATTCCCTGGTGGCCCTGCATGCCGACAGCGGAGAACGGGCGTGGCATTTTCAATTCGTGCATCACTCGGTGTGGGACTATGACCCACCGGCCGCGCCGAACCTCATCGACATCGTGGTCGACGGCCGTCCGATCAAGGCGGTGGCGCAGATTACCAAACAAGGCTTTACCTTTGTCTTCGATCGTGAAACCGGCGAACCCGTTTGGCCCATTGAAGAAAGAGCGGTTCCGGCCTCGACGGTGACGGGTGAATTCACTTCGCCGACCCAACCTTTCCCAACCAGGCCACCGTTGTTTCTGGTAAACGGCGCCACCGAAGACGACCTCATCGACTTCACACCGGAACTCCGGGCGGAGGCATTGGAGATATTCAGCCAATACCATAGCGGCCCGTTGTATACGCCACCCGCGCCGGGAGACAACATCATCCGGCCCGGCTGGAGCGGCGGCGCGAACTGGTGGGGCGCCGCTTACGACCCGGAAACGAATCGTTTGTTTGTGCCTAGCTGGGCGCATTTCTCCACGGTAAACATCAATCCGCCGGAGTCTCCCGATTCCGATCTGACGATTCGGCCACAAGTGCGACAATTGAGCGGGCCGCGGGGCTTGCCGCTTTTCAAACCGCCCTACTCGCAACTGGTCGCCTTCGACATGAATCGGGGTGAAAAGCTCTGGCATGTGCCGGTGGGAACCGGGCCAACCGATCATCCCGACCTGCAAGGTCTTGAGTTGGCGCCGATGGGCAATTTTGAAAAGCTGGGCGGTCCGCTGCTCACCAAAACGCTGCTCTTCATCGGGCAGGGTTTCGAGACCAATCGCCTCGGCGTGTACGACAAAGAAACCGGCGAAGAACTGTGGTGGCTGCAGCTACCGGCGCGCTTCCATGCGGCGCCCATCACCTATCTGGCGGACGGCAAGCAATACATCGTGTTCGCGCTCGGCGGAGGAGCGAGCGGAGAGGCGGAACGCCTGATGGCTTTGGCATTGCCTTGAGCGAATTGCCTTCAATACACGCCGTGATGACGCGCCAGGAAATTGAAGGTGTTGCGCAGGTAATCCTCTCCGTTCAGGTCGGCCCTGGCGAAACGGGCGGCGTCCGCGGAAATGGGCTGACTGTCGGGGCTTTTCATCTGCGCTTCCGCGGCGCGCTCCATGAGTACGAATCGCGCGACCGCCGAGGCGACGGAAGCGCCGGCGGCAAGCAAGCCGTGGCTGCGCAAGATCACTGAATTGTTTTGGCCCATGCTTTGCGCGATCCGCGCACCGGCTGAGAGACTCTGTACTTGCACTTCCTCGTCGTCGAACAAGGCGCAGTCTTCGAAAAAGATGCAGGCCTCCTGGGTGACAGGCTCGAGCAGGCGGTTCCGTGCGGAAAAAGGCACACCCCACGACGTATGCGTGTGAGCCACGCTGCCTATATCGGGGCGCGCGGCGAGAATCGGCTGATGGATATGATAGCCCGGCCAGTTGACGGCGCCGGCGCCGGCCACAATCTGACCATCCCGGTCGATCAGCACCATGTCGTCGGCTGTGGCAGCCGGAAACGTGACTCCATAGCCGAGCATCCAGAAGCAGTCGCCGCGTTCGGGGTCCCGCGCGCTGATATGGCCATCGCCCATATCGCCCCAACCGAGCGCCCCGAACACCCGGTAGGCTCGCGCCAACTCCTCGCACAAGGCTGTTCCGTCTTTCGCCATGGCCTTGAAAGCTCCAAAGTACTTCGCACTACTCCAATCGCTGAACCAACAGCGCTTCACAGCCGGATCCTGCCAACAATGCGTCAATGGTACTACGCGCCGTTGCATCCAGCGCGTCGTATTCTTCGCGAATCCAGTCGACGCAATGGGCCTGGTAGGCGAAGGTGGTCTGCTGCCAGGGTTTGTCGTCGACAATGCATTCTACCTTCGACTCACCGGCTCGATAGGCAGCCGCGTTGGCTAACATGACGGGCACGTAGGTTCTCCCCATTTCCGCAAACAATGCCGACAGGGTTCGCGGCGCGTCAGAGTCGGGGAGCCAGTGTTTTGGTTCGGGCTCCAGGCCTGACAGGTCTTCGGTCAGGGACACCCACGAATAGACTCGGGGAGCCTGCTCCAAAGCTATGCGGGACGAAGTGGGATCGAATTGAGCCAGTTGGGTTAGTTGACCGAATACGGCGAAGTCCGAGGCGCCGGGTCGTTCACCCATGAGGAACGGAAAGCGTTCGAGGTGCTCGGTGAACAGTCGCAGAAATCGTTTGTAGCTGGCTTCGATTATCGGCGCTGTCGTTTCGTTTGAACCCACCACGTAAAGGCGATTGATCTGGCGTTGGCCGAACTGTTCCGATTTCTCCGCGATTGTCTCGTCGGGCGCGGTAATGTCTCCCCAGTAGGGAAGGATTCCGCCAGCCATTTTCGCATCCGCGTCGAAGTTCCAACGGTAGTGAAACATCGCCTTGGTCAGCCATTCGTCGGCGTAGTCTTCAAGCAGGTAATCGAGAAAGCGCAGCACGGGATTTTTCGGGATAACCGAACGGCCGGCATGTTCGGTTTCGAGCCGGCGCAGGATACGGGTTGAATCGACTTCCGCTTCGAGCTTTGCGTCAGCGTTGCGGAAATAAAAGACTGGAATCAGGTTCACCTTCGGCTGCGGCAGACCCTCGGTCTCGCCGTGACGGGCATGCAGATAGCGGTAGGGCAAACGCCTGTATCGCAACAGGCTGAGCATTTTCCGGGTATAGGGTGAGCCGGGCAGTCCTTTTAGCAGAATCATCTGGTTCCTGAACTTCGAGTATCATCGGTTGGTCGAATTGTAGAAAGACAGGTTGCGCTATGGAAGTGTTGAGAATGCCAATCGTCGGCCCCGCAATTACGTGCGCCTTGCTGGCCGCAACAGTCTGGGCGGGGAGCGTCCTTGCCCAGCCCGATTCGGCGGCTAACGCCGACGAGGCGGAAATTCGCGCAGCGGTCGAGGCTTTGATTGACGACTTTCTAAATGTCAGGGCGATCCGGCCGTTCGCACCGGAGTTGTCGCTGGAAGAGGCGTATCGCTGGCAGGACGAAACGGTGGAGATATTGCGTCCGACATTCGGAGAAGTCGTCGGCTACAAGACCGGCGGCCACAATCCCGGCCCCACCAGTACATACTTTCCGCCCGGCGGCATCCGGGCGCAAATGTTGTCCGGCATGTTTGTAAGCAACGGCGCCTCGGTTCGCGTGGACGAGATGGGAGCGGGAAGTTTCCTCGAAGCCGACTTCGCCTTTCGCGTGGGCAGCGAGTCCATCAACGAGGCGCGGACCGACCTGGAAATACTTGCCGCGCTCGATGCCTTCGTTCCGTTCGCCGAGGTGCCGGATCCGACCGCGGCGCCGGACGATAACGCCATGGTTCGAGCCGTGGTCGGGAACATGACAAGCCGCATCGCGCTGGCCGGCGATGCCGTTCTCATCGAGCCGACCGAGGAATGGCTGGAACGGCTGAACAACATGGAATACGCGGTGCTTGATGAGAACGGTACGGTGATCGAGCGGCGCTCCATGGCGGACTGGTACCGGCCCATCGATGTAGTCAGATGGCTCCGGGACAATCTGCAGTCCTACGGCAAGGATCTGATGCCGGGGCAACTGCTCTCCCTGGGCAATCTCGGCATCAATCGGCCGTTCTTCGACGGCGTCTCGCGGGGCGAAACTTACACCAGCAACCGCTATCAAGTGGAGTACTACGGCTTGAAGGCCGATGGCGAGCCGGCAACCGTGACCGTCAACATCATTCGTTGAACTGATTGCGAAAAAAGGCGCCGGCCGGAAAATTTCGGCCGGCGCCCTTTGTTCTTCAGGATTCTATCAGCGACTAGCGGTCGCGATAGGTGGCGGTCGGCGGCAACTGCGCACCGGACAAGTCATCCGGAATATCGCGTTCGGCGACGATCCTGTGAGTCAATGTGCCGATTCCTTCAATGCTCGCGCTGATGTTCTCACCGTCGACCAGATAGCCGGAACCCGTGGCGCGCTGAACTCGGCCGGCGCCAGTGCCGCCGGAGGTTCCGCTCTGCAACACATCGCCGGGGAATACGGTGATCAGCGAGGAAGCGTACTCGATCAATTCGGGGATATTGTGGATCATGTCCCCTGCTTGAGCTTCCTGAACGGTCACGCCGTCGATTACCGTGATCTGGTGCAGGCGATTCATCGGATCGCCGTAGAATTCCTTGGGTACGATCCAGGGGCCGTGCGGCGCGAAGGTGTCGTGGCCCTTGCCGACGAACCAGTCCTGACCCGAACCGTAACCGCCGGGCGGGCGACCGCCGCGGTCGGAAACGTCCATGGCGACCATGTAGCCGAAGACGTGATCGTAGGCGCGGGCGGATGAAATGTATTTGCCGGTTTTGCCGAAGACGATAGCCATTTCCACTTCGTATTCGATCTCGTCACGACCGAATGGCATGATTATGTCCTCGCCATGACCGATCACCGCGCCGCGGGTGGGCTTCAGGAAAAGGTATGGCACGCCGCGATTTTCCTGGCGCTGGCGAGTGCGTTCCGCCAGTTGCTGGGGAGTACAGCCTTCGCAGGCATGGGTATAGAAATTCACCGCCGCGTTCATGATCTTGCTGGGGTATTGAATCGGCGCCATGATGTCCACGGAGTCCACCGGGTGCACATAGGCAGTGCCGCCGCTGAGCAGATCTTCCTCGACGAGCCAGTTCACAACTTCATAAATTCGGAACTTCAGACCGTACTCGTATCGCTCAATCAGCCCAAGCATATCCTCGGGCATGTCCATGTCGCTGTATTGCCATTGCATTTGCATGGCGCGGTTCGCGGCATCGAGGTCGACGATCAGTGAGTCGTTACTCACGACGAGACCCACGAATGGAGTGTCGTTCACTGCAAAGGTACCTACTTTGAATGGCTCAACCGCCTCCGTGGCCTGAGCCGAGACCTGAGCGGAGAAGGCGCAAATCGCCAGCGCCGCGGCGAGCATCAAGCTTGATACGTATTTTTGTAGCATTTTCATACTCCTGTGCAGAACACGAATAACGATCAAGGGTGAACCTTCTATCCTAATATTGTTGACTAACAAAGGCGCAAAAGCCAAAAGTTTCAACATGTAACAGATTGATCCTCGCCGTTTATTCCATGTGTTCGTAATGCCCCATCAGCATTCCGGTCGCGAGGACGTGACCGTCGACCGCTTCCAGTAGCTGATCCCTGTTCAATCCGGGCTCCAGGCCAAGATCGGCATCCAGCGCATAGACTCTGAAATGATAGGCGTGCAGTTGACCGTTGGCGGGCGGCCGGGGACCGAAATACCCTGATCTGCCAAGGCCGTTGAGGCCGTTGATCATTCCTTCGAGGTCGTCAATGCCGCTGACTTCAGCGTCCGCCGGTAGTCCCGCGGGCAGGCCCGAGGCGCCGGCTGGAATATTGTAAACAACCCAGTGGACAAACGGCGACGGCATCATGCCGATTTCGACCACGACAGGATCGTCGCAAACCAGCGCCAACTGCACTGTCCCCTCGGGCAAATTCGACCAGGACAGGTCGATGGAGGTGTTGTCGCCGTAAGCGGAATTCGCCAGCGGCACCATGCCGTGATGCTCGAAGGCGGAACTCGTCACCGTAATGGTTTCGGGAATGTCCTGCGCGTAGCTGGAAAACGAAAACAGCATTGCTGTCATGACGCTTGCCGCGGTAATCAACTTTTTCATGGATAAGTCCTCAAGGTTGTTGGCTGCGTTCAATACTCTAGTCTGCCGCATTCGCCCCGGCGCCGTAAATGGTGATGTCATCAGGCATCGCCCTGGCCTCCTCGGCGGGATTCAGCAGCCTCACATCGACTGCATGATCCCTATCCGGCAAATCATATTGCCGGAAAAGGCAGAAGCGGCGCTTGACGAATTTCGTGGGCCATCGCGCTGTTTCCACCAGTTCGCCATCGACTCGCAGCTCTGCCGCGAAAACATGGTCTTCTTTGCCTTCTGCCCAGAATCGGGCAGACTGTCATCGGTGGCAAGTGTTTCGTGAGGGCTAGCGGCAAAGGCGCGAACCAGGCAACGGCGGCGGCACTCTTGTGTGCATGCGCTACTCTATTGCCTTCACAAAATCTTCCGTAGTCATTACAGCATGTGCAAACGCTGGAAAGTTGATTTCAGCCGCGGCTTCGACTTCACGCATGCTAAAGGCGCCTATGGCATCCTTAATAAGGGTGGTATGGTAGCCTAGCTCAACCGCGTACCGGCCGGTGGATTCAATACAAGTATTCGCTCGCATCCCTGCCAATACAACATGATCTATTCCGTGCAGTTTTAACAAAAAATCTAAATCCGTATTCGCAAAACCACTCGATGACCAATGCTGCCGAGCTTCCAGGTCTCCAGCTTGTTTGTCCAACCCGGGGTAATACTCAACGTTCCACGTGTCCGCTTGAAACACCATTCCACTTGCCGCGCCGCGTTGTGTGGGACTAAGAAACTTCCAACCGCTGTAATCCCCTTCCTGATAATGATGATGAGGGACGTAAACTATTCGCATGCCTGCTTGTCGAGCGGCATCGGTCACTTCAACCATATGTTGTATTGCATTATTGGCATCAAGTGTTTCCTTGGAAAGTTGATACAATCTACCCCCTTCCGACAAGAACTCATTGAAGGGATCAACCAGCAATAGCGCGGTTCGCTCCGGATCATAGCTCGAATCCTGGGCTGATGCGTTGTTAAGCAACAAGCCAGCTAATAACAAAATTCCCGCAGCGATATGTTTATTTATCATGATATGACTCCTATATATCTGACTACAATTAGATAATTGGTTTCAGGGAGAATGCTGTAAGAAAACAACATGTTTGGTCTTCCTGTTAACCCAGTGAGTCGAACAAAAAACCGATTTTCAAGTTGTATTTCGTGGCGCCATAGGATCCCCGCCTAAATTACCATGACCCTGCCGTAACATGACGCGATCAATTGCGGCATAGCGTACACCGAACAGGCGTTGTGCGCCACGGCCGAGCTGACCCTGGTGCTGTAATTCGAGCCCGGCGCATTGTGGGATTTCCCCGCATGTTTAATTTGAGTAGATCCAGAATTGAAGAGGAGCGGTATTCGGAAGAGCAGATTCTCGATCCTGCGGGAACACGAAACTGGAGCCTCGGCACAGGATCTGGCCCGCCGTCATGGCTTATGCGGCAATACGCTTTATCGATGGAACGCGAAGTTCGGTGGCATGGCGGTGTTGGAAGCGAAACGATTCCGCGAATTGAAGCGTCGGAACGTCAGGTTGAAAAGGCTACTGGCCGAGGCTGAACTGGACAAGGCGGCACTGGAGGAGTTGGTGCGGGGAAAGTGGTGACTGCTACTGAGCGGCGAGCCGTGGAGCATCTCAAGCGTCGCCTTGCCAGCGAACGGCGCGCCTGCCGCTTGAACCGGTTCAGCCGGTCAACCCTTTGGCGTCCCCGGCAAGACCCAGACTACCAGGCGCCGCGGTTTCGACTGAAGTCGCTGGCGGAAAGCTACCCATGCTATGAGTGTCCCACGCTGCACTGCCAGATCAATCGCTGAATCGCCGAAGCCCTTGACCGGGCAGCGCGGCGCCGGGTCGTTGAGCACCCGCGGCTGGCTCTGGGCTGCCTCCTCGCCCAGGCGGGTCGCAAGTTCCAGGACGGTGCTGTAGTGCACGCCGATCGGTATCCGCAGGCGCGTATTGGCGTCCGAATGTGTCCAGTTGGACACCGGCTCGGTGATCATCGTCTCGTTTGGAATCAGGTGCTCGATGCCGTCGCGGGTAATGATGGAAACATAGCAGGCGCCCAGCTTGTTGACCCATCCGTAGGTGTTCTCGACGGTAATCACGTCGCCGGGCTTGATCGACTTGTCCATCAGCAGAATGAGTCCGCTGATCAGGGAGGACAGATCGATGCTCCCTCTCTAGCTCGTCGCGGGAGCCGTACCCCCAAAGCACTCCCGCAGACACAAGCCCACTGGCATGCGCGGCAGCCCATGAATGAGTTTCCGCCCTATCGGCGGCGGTCGGCGCTTAGGACACTTGCCGAGCGGTGGTCGCTCAATAGGGCGAGCCAAAACCGGTGTCAGGAACTGTTTTCTCCGCTTGACAAGTGTTCTCGGGTGTTCCGGCGCGCGGCAACATCTCCGCGGTCTCGCATAGCAATACATCGTCTTCACCGCGCAGTTCATTCACTCGGCCGTAGAGCGTTGCGCCGAAAGCTATGCTGGCTTTCCGTGCGATGAATTCGTCGGCTTCGAGCCGGAAAAATCCAGATGGCCTGGCGCGGAACGTAATGCCCGCGCGAGCCAGAATCTCCCCGAAGGGGCGGACGCCTTCGATAAACTCTGGACGCAACAGCGCCGGGAAGGCGTCCAACACGATGCGAATGGCGGCCAGTTCCACCACCTGGCGCTCTCCGTCCTCCTCGGTGTACAGCCCGACGAAGCGGTAGAGCGAGCGTTCGTCAACGATCAGGTCATCCGCTATGAGGTCTACGGCCAGCGGTTGGCCCCAGTGCGCCTCAAGGGTGGCCGTCATGCCGGCGTTGTGGACCAAGAGCTTGTGGTAGCTGCCGGGCACTTGCTCCGGAGGCTCAACATGGATTGCCGGCACTTCCATCGACAGGCAGCCCCAAAGCTTGCGGACTACCGCTTCTACCTGATCGCACTCGGCTCTTCCCCAATCGACCATGGTTCCTCATTGATTTTCCAACTACGACAAAACCGACGTGGGCTACCTGGGACTGCACTCATCTCGGCGTGAGCATCCGCTGCATCAAACCTTCCGCCGTCTCATCGACCGGGAACGAGTGCAGACTTCTCTCCAACACGAAGCCCCCCTCGCACGCATAGCCGAAGAGTCTCGACAAGGTATCGCAATAGCCACGGATGTTGAGCACCCAAGTGAGCTTGTCGTGATGCCCTGGTTGAAGTGAGGTGAGCGTTTCCAAGGTTTCCTCCAGCATGCCGCGCCTTCCCGGCAGCGTGATGAACCCATCGGCCGAGTCCTCGCTGTGACTTATCAGTAGGTTGTTCATTCGGGCACCATGCCCGACACTCGGAAGAACAACAACCCGCTAGTGAAGGTGAAGCCCGATTGACGCTGCATAAGAATGCCCGATTGACGCCGAATGTTTGAGCGATACTGGGAAACGGTCCGGACAGCCCACTATCATGGGCCGCTGCTCCTTGCAGAAGTGGCTGCGGAAATTTGAACAACACGTTAAGCCAATCGGCCTGGCATCGCCGGACAAGCCGAAATCGGCAAACCCCGGGAGGCGTTGAATTCCACAAACACCGCATTGTTGCCGCCGACCCTAAGTACCGAAGAATAGCAAGGCGATGGGTAGCGTGTTTTTTAGCGCGACCAATAAGTGGATCAGCATGAACGTGCCTACGGCCCATTCGAGGTAGGCAATCCACACCAGCATACGCTCGCGCGGATAAGTGGTCCCCACACCGAGTTTCAAGAACGTCCGCCCGGAAAGAAACAGTGAGTCTTTTACGGGCTGCAACGGACGATTTGTCTTGGCTCCACTTTCAAAAAACGACTCGAATGGTCGGAAACGAAAAGCACGGTTCTGATCCGGGATGGATTTCGGCCACACAAGTAGCGTCGTCTTCTTGAGCTCGATCTGAGGTGGTCCTGGTTCGTTGGACAGTCCGAGGGCGGAAATAAGGTGTACTCCGATTGATCTGAAGCCCTCGATGAACGAAACCTGCCGACGGAAACCCACGATGTCAACGGCATTGTCGAAGTGTCTGCGATCCTGGGTGTCAAAAGCCGGTCATTGACGACTGGAAGTACCCTTCCGGTCGTCGTCAACCTCTTCGCCGCGGCGCTCGCCGTGTCACCCGAAGGGCCGCAGCGAAGCGGAGGACCCGCGAAGCGGGTTGACACGGCGAGTGCCGTGGCGTTCCCGGCGCGCATGGTCCCCGGCACGCTCACGCGGCTTCCCCCAGTGCGCCCCGGTAGACCTCGCCGGGCGTTCGGCCGCCTAGCGCCGAGTGCGGAGGCAGTTCGTTGTAGAAGGCGATCCACGAGCCGACCATCCGCTCCGCGTCGGGGCCGTCAGCGATCTCGCTCAGGTACACCGCCTCGTACTTCAGGAAATTAAACGGGACACCCGTGCTTGAAATCCCGCCATAGCCTTAGAATCAACTCAAATCAAGTCTATAATCCCGGCTTCGGAGAAGTGCCGGAGCGGTTGAACGGGCTTGACTCGAAATCAAGAGAGGGCGCAAGTCCTCCCAGGGTTCAAATCCCTGCCTCTCCGCCAATAACTCAACAAAATAGCAAGTTATACAACTTGTACCCCATATTGTACCGAGCGCCTTAACGGTCCTCGGTTTCGACAGGCCCGCGTGCAGGGCGGACAGCGCCGTCTCGTAGCTCCACGCCCGCGCTCCGGGGCCTCGTCATCCGCCAGGAGTCGACGTCCACCTCCTGGACTCGCCCGCGTCCCCGGGGTCCGCCGCCGCGCGCCATTAGCGGCTCCGCGATGTCCCGCGCCGCCGACTCGACCCCGGCCGGCGAGCCGTCCGGCAACAGCGACCCCTTCTTGGTAGACTTGGCCCGAACTGATCTATTGCACAGTAACTAAGCAGGTATCATGAAATCCTTCATCGTGGATGCTTTCACCGACACTGCCTTCAAAGGAAACCCCGCGGGCGTGTGTATTGTCGAGAGCCCCTTAAGCGACGAAAGGATGCTCAACATCGCAAGTGAGCTAAACCTTTCCGAAACCGCGTTCCTTCAATCGATCCGGCAACCAGATTTGTTTTCCATCCGCTACTTCTCCCCCAAGAAGGAGATTCCGCTTTGTGGCCATGCCACACTCGGATCGGCCAAGGTGGTCTCCGAGTTGTATCAACTCAGAAACGTGAGTTTCGTTAATATTCAGAAGATTACACTTGCCGCGAGCGTCTCTGAAGGTGAGATCACAATGACTTTTCCACTCTACGGCACAGTTCCGGCTGAGGCGCCGCCAATGCTATTGACCGCGCTTGGCATTGAGGCAATTGAAAACGTCGTTTACAACCAAGAAACGAACATATTGATGGTGGAGATTGCCGACCCTGAGGTGCTCGTAAACCTGGCGCCAGATTTCGGGGCGCTGTACCGATCGCATGATTCGATTGACGGCGTGCTGGTCACCGCTCCCGGTATTGGTGACTACGATTTCTACTCCCGCTACTTCTGGCCCTGGGCAGGCACTAACGAGGACCCCGTGACAGGCGGCACCCACACTTTCCTCGCGCCCTACTGGTCGAAGAAGCTTGGCAAAAGGAAGATGAGGTCTTTCCAGTGTTCCTGTCGTTCGGGCTTCATGGAAGTTGAGATCACGGATGAAGATCTGTGCATCAGGAGTCAGGCGGTGATCATCTTTGAGGGCCGGATTCGGGTCTAGTATATCGGGAGTCTATCGGGGTCGGGCTTCGCGGCTAGGCTAGGCCAAGCCAACTCTGCCTGAATCGCGAAGACTTGTGAGCGAAAATGGGATAAAGGGGGTATCGATGTGACTCAGACTATGGCCTGGCCCGTGGAATTGGCGCGTCAGGAGGATGGCTCGATCTTTGTATCCTTCTCCGACATTCCGGAAGCCCTTACCGAAGGGGAGAACGAGTCCCAGACCCTTGCGCAGGCACGAGATTGCCTGATAGCTGCCTTGGGGGGTTACATTGGGGCACGGCGCGACATTCCCAAACCTTCTGCCGCGCGAGGGCGGCCCATGATCGCTTTACCGGCGCTTGCTGCCGCCAAGATTGCGTTGTACAACGCGATGCGCGCCGACGGAATGGGAAACACCGCACTGGCTACACGGCTAGGCGTTTCAGAGGGCGCGGTGCGCCGTCTCTAGACCTCAACCATCGCTCGCACATCGGCCAAATCGAAAAAGCGCTTCAAGCACTCGGAAAACGGCTGACGGTAACGACCCAGATTGCTTGATCTCAACTAGACGGAGATTCGACCAAACCGTATTCTCAAGCTCGAACCTCCAAGAAGACATGGGTGTCCTGACAGAGACAGACGGAGAACCTAAGTAATCTTCGATAAGTTCGGAAACCCAATAATGGGAGAGACTACGCAATGACCACAGAAAAGATGTTTAGGAGAAAGTTCTTTCATCAGACTGAAGCAGCTTCGTTGGCATGCCGAGTCAGACTGAAAGCCTCCTTGGTAATTACGCTGTTTCTTTCCGCAGCCGGATGCACACTTGAGCCAGTAGATTCCCTTATCGAGGCAGCAAGATCTAGAGATGCTGATTCTGTGAAGCGCTTTCTCGAAGGCGGCGCCGATCCGGACATGCGACAGACCGATGGCGCCACGGCCTTGCATTGGGCGGTGCGCCGACAAGATTTTGAAATGGCAACCGTGCTGCTGGAAGCGGGCGCCGAAGTCAGAGCAATGAACAATCGTGGCGCCGTACCACTGCATCTTGCGGCAGAACGCGGCGACACCGGCATGATTAAACTACTGCTCGAATCGGGCACCAATCCAGACATCCTTCGAGGGATTTCAGAAACTCCAATCATGATTGCTTCGCAATCAGGTTCAGCCGAGAGTGTTCGAATACTGCTCGAAGCAGGAGCAGACGTGAACAAAGCCACATACCTGGGGGGTCAAACCGCTCTCTTGTGGGCATCAGCCCTTGGGCATGTCGATGTCGCGCGGGAGTTGATCGCTGCCGACGCCGGTTTGGAAGCGCGTTCAACGTCTGATCACCGCTTCGTAATTGCCGATGAATCAAATGGTTGCCGAATGGACCAATACATAATCGATCAACTTTGGGGATTTTCACCACTAATTTTGGCAGTTATTAATGGTCACATCGGGATAGTTGAACTACTGCTTGAGGCCGGCGCGGACATTGACGGCCCAGCAGCGAACCGCGCTAGTTCCCTGCTTTTTGCGGCGCACGACGGTCATTTCGAAATCGTACGATTGTTGCTTGATCATGGAGCTGATCCGGATCCGATTGGCGCTGCGTGCAGCGCCTTGCACGCAGCAGTGTTGAGTGATGATCCCGAAATATTAAGCATGCTGCTCGAAAGTGGCGCCGATATAAACTCACTCAATTACGAGGGGAGAACGCCACTCGATCTATCCGTGGATCTTCTCGGGCGGGGCATGCCCAACGAAGCCACCGCACCCACCGATGGAGACACAACCATAAGCGACATGCTTGAGGAATTTGGCGGTCTCAGGGCTACACAACTCGAAGCGGCCTGCGGATGACCATTACCAAGATTTCCTTAGGTCACAGTTTTTGCTGGTAGCAAGGCTATAATTCCCCACCGAGGAGAGGTGCCGGAGCGGTTGAACGGGCTTGATTCGAAATCAAGAGAGGGCGCAAGCCCTCCCAGGGTTCAAATCCCTGCCTCTCCGCCAGATTGTTCAATTTATTGGAGGATGTCGCACGATGATCCGAATTCCCAAGTGGGAATTGCCGGCCTGAGATTCCCTGCCTCAAACAGGCATCAGAAATCTACCCTTGCGACATTGACTTGCGGAGCCTCGCTGATATCGGTCCAGGTCACGTAGACTGACTCGTCTTTTTCAACGATCACGGGAAAGCCACTGCGGCGAGAAGCGTTCGTTGCCGCAACTTCCGTGCTGCTGACGAACTCGCCGTCCTGAGTGAAGAGAGAAAGCATGATGTGTGCGCCATCTCGTTCCGTGTCGAGCCAGCTCACCACGACGCGGCCTGATTTCAGAATGGCGACGCCAACACGGCCGATCGTATGTGGGCCGGCCACCGGCACCGGTTCGGAAAAGCTGATTCCGCCATCGTCAGACAGCGCCAATTTGACTGCAGGCGTATCGTCTTTGGCGGTAAACCAACTAACGGCTACCTGATCGTCCCGTGCGGCAACCGCCGGCCCGTTTACCGGGCAACCAGCGATCCGCCAATCGTCGTTGTGAACTGCTTGCGGCGCCGTCCAGGCGCCATTTACAAAGCGGGTGAAATAGATGTCCCTGATTTCTTCATCCGACCGATTCCGGTAAACCACGATGGGGCCCGCGGTAGTCATCGCGGAACTGGTCTGGCAGCATTCACAGACCCGGCTATCCAGTTCCCATTCGTCAATCGTCAGGCCGGTTGGATCAAACACGCCAGCGCGCAATGTCATTGCTCCGTAGCCTTCCGCAGACTTCGTATTTCGTCCATCAAGCCAGGAGATCATTGTGTGTCCCGCCCCTACCGGAAGCATGGAGACGAATCCGTGCTCCGCACTGACTCCGTCATTGTGGATTATCCTCGGCTCACTCCACCCCTGTTGTTCCGCATCGTAGAATTTCGCTTCAATGTCGTAGTCATAGGTACCTTCCGCGCTCATTTTCAACCAATGCGTGGTTTTGTTGCCTTGATTAACGGACAACATGGGAAAATCCGCCCAGTTGACGAACCAGTCGTCTCCCTGGCTAACCATCTCTGGCTCGGACCATTTGTCATCCGTCAGTTGAGAAAAGACTAAACCGGCAACTTCCTCGTTCCGGTTAACCCAGGACAAATATATCCGCCCTGATTCGTCGGCCACTACTCGTGAAAGACTGCTATTTGATGGGGCAGGTGTTTCCAGGCGCGTGACAGAGACGTCAGCAGCCAATACCGGGGCTGAAACAACAAACGCCGCGACCGTGGAAGCGGCGAGAATGAAAAACAGGGACTTTGGCGGCGTATTCATGGTTGAGTCTCTTCAACCAGACCCTGACTCGCCAGTTCCTCGAGAATGTCCTGCTCGGTCTGCATCCCTATCAGCTTCGCAGTCACTTCACCGGACGGAGAAAGGATGTAGGTGGTGGGCAATACATCCGGGGGTCGAAGCCCAAGCGCTTCTATTTCCTGTCGGCTAAGCACGGGAAATTCAATGCCCAGCTCGTTCGCGATATCGAGGGTGACTTCTCGAGGATCGTCATCGAAATTAATGCCGACTATCCGGATGTCGCTGGAGTTCAAACGCTCCTGAAGCGAATTCAGCATCGGAATCTCTACACGACAGGGAGCACACCATTCGGACCAGTAGTTCACGACCCGCCAGGCCCCCTCATCAGCCTCGATTGCCTGTGATGCTGAAAACGGCAGGAACAGCGCCACAAACAAAGCTGGGCAATACATTCGCGCTTTGTTCAACGGCGAGAAGATTCCTGCTTTCATGGAAACCATTGCCAACTTCTTTCGGTTACATTGCGATCAGTCAATCGGCCCGAGTCTATCACGGGCACAGCGCTCTCTCTGCCGCTCTGACGGGGACGCGGACGCGGATCAACCGGCCCGCAAACTAATTTTCGATGACCGCGACAGCTTCGACTTCAACCTGCAACTCCGGAATGACCAGCCCCGGCACTCCCACCATGGTCGACGCTGGCTTGTTCTGCTGGGTGAAGAACCCTACCCTCGCCTCGTTGTAAGCGGACACTCTTTCGCTGCTTATATCCACGATATAGGTGCGAATCTGGACTACGTCCTCAGGGGAGGCGCCCGCCGCCTGCAACTGCCGGCGCAAATTCGCGAAGGTGTATTCAACCTGTTGCCCGAAATCCTCGGGAATCTCGCCGTCGGAAATACCTACCTGCCCGGAGACATAAATCGTCGTCACACCTCCGTGGCTAGTCGTTACCACGTTTGAAAAGGTCGATCCGACGTTGAAGAACTCTTTTTGCAGGCTGTCGGATTCGGCCGCTAAACTCATGCCTGTGCACAGCAGCAACGCGAGCGCCCACGCGCCGAACCCGATAGTACGAAGTCCAATGAAGTGAATAATCCCCGTGAATCTATCCATCATGCCTACCTCGCTTTGACCGGTAATTTCCTGAATATCCGAAGTATCCACCAATATCTTCACTATTGCATGAAAGCGCTGGCGCGGGTTATGCAAACACCTTTGAGGACTCAAGTTGCCAGGGCAGTCTTGCCTTCATTGCCACCTTCGCCACCTTCGATCTGGACCGTGACGCGAATGTCTGCATCAAGGGATGCGAGCATCTTCATTAGCCGGTCTAGCGTGAATCGCCGCAGGTCTGCGTTGCGCACCCTTGAAAAGTCGGCTGCGGCAAATCGGGTCAGCGCAGCGGCCTTCCTCACGGACAGACCGCGGTCATCAAGAACGGAAATGATGCGGCTGGCAATAACCGCCTTGGCGTGTTTCAGATCCGCTTCCGGGGCACTGAAATCGCGAAAAACGTTGCCGCTCCCTTCAACCAACTCAATGTCGTTTTCGTTCATGGCGATAACTCCGATTTCAAGCGCTTAAGTCGCCCCGCGATCAGTTCGATTTCTGGCTTAGGCGTCTTGATTCCCACCAGTGATTTCTTCTGGAACGCGTGGAGCACCCAGATCTGATCATCCAATCCGGTTACACATACCACCCGCCAAGCGTTCGTCCTGTAGCGGACGACGATCTCTAGAACACTCGATCCCAAGCCTTTCAGCGGCTTGGCGATTTCCGCCTTACCGCCCTCGGCCGCGATCGTTAGTGCGGTATTCGCCCGGTCCCGCACGGCTTCGGGGAAGGCCTCAAATACCTTGCGCGCAGCCCTGATCCAGCTAACTGGTTTCGTATCGCGGTACGCGTCGTATGTTGTCATATATCACTACACCACTCAAGACATTACCCGCAAATGTTGACGGATGCGGTCGATTCGCGCTGAATAGTCGCCATGGGTTTCGGGTGCATATACTCTTACTGCCTAACAAAGACCGGTTGGTGTAGAAAAAATTGTCAGTGGGCCAGAAAATCAAAATGCACGAAGCTAAATCCCAATTGTTGAAGCTTGGCAAACTTGCGTGGCAGGGCGAGGAAGTCATCATTGCCAAAGCGGGAGAACCATGGCTGCGCCTGACGCCGTATCGGGAACATAGACAGGAACGAAAAATGGGAGGGCTGGAGGATCAGTTCTGGATGTCTCCCGATTTCGACGATGAGGATGAAGAACTCATACAGGGCATCGAAGCTTCAACGACCTTTCCGAGAGAAAAGCAATGGGACACCCATCACGCCATCGGGCGGGCATCCCATGAACCAGAATATGGCGAAAAGCAATGAAGTACCGAGGATGAGCGCAAACCACGCGGCGCTGATCGGACTGATCGACCAATACCTTCGCGGACTGCTCGACCCGTTCATCACTCTGCTGGAAGTCCACAAGCTGATGTACTTCATGCAAGTTGCCGGGCAGCCACTCAAACTCAAGTTCACCAAAGGTCCCTATGGTCCATATGCCGAAAACCTGCGTCATGTTCTGAATTCGCTGGAAGGCCACTTCATCTCAGGGTACCGCGACGGTGGCGATATGCCCGACAAGCAGTTGGAACTGGTGCCGGGCGCTCTGGAAGATTCCGGTAAGTCGCTTAACCGCTCACCCAAAACGCCGGAACGATTCGACCGGGTGGCCGATCTGGTAACGGGATTCGAGTCGGCATACGGTCTTGAACTGCTTTCCACGGTGCATTGGGTTCTGACACATGACCGGCCAGCCTCGCGTTAAGCGCTCGTGAAGCAGACTCATGCTTGGAACAATCAAAAAAGGCGCTTCTCCCCCCGGCAGATTGGATTGGCGGCGGATGTGCTGGCCGAAAAGGGCTGGGTTAAATTCGCCGAATCGTGCGGAAAACTCATTAGCAGGTATGGACGATGATCCGCTGATAATCGAGGTGTAGTATCAGTCCGGTAACCGTGAGTAAAGAAAAGACTTGCACCCGGAGACAACCGTCAAGGAATCCTTGACAGTTCGATCCTGGGAAAATCATCAGATTAAGCACGAATTCCTAATCACATAGGGACGCCCATCGAATCATTCGGCGGGTGTCTCATGAGGCACCATAATGTGAATGTCCCATAAGTCCCTTTGTATGGTGAAGAAGTAATAATTGAAGCAATAAACTATTTTGTTGAAGTTCAGAGCTGGCAAGAAATAGATATCGTTATTGGAATTGTTGAGCGTCGCCCACTATATGTATAATTGGGACCACTAGTGAGACTATTGTAGAGGGAAAGCCTTGAAATCAATAACAAAAAATCCAAGCTATTAATATTGGCTTGCTTCAGTGTGAAGGATTTTTTACTCATGAAGTTGAGTCAATGTCTGTCATTAATGGATTAAGCTAGATGCCAAAGAAATAGCATTTGGTGTATATACTGGAGAGTAAATGATGATTAAGTGCATTATTTTTGACAATGATGGAACATTGGTAGATAGTGAAAATTTATGCAATCTAGGGTTAGTAATTACGCTAAAAAATTATGGTATAGATGCAAGTGAAGGTCAACTTGTTAGCGATTTTCGAGGAGTCAAGCTGGCTGATATTCTCGCGACAATGGAGGATATTTATAATGTAAAGTTTGATACTGAATTTGTATTACAATATCGTAAAATAGTGGACGAATTGTTTGAAATGCACCTTAAACCTGTAGAAGGGGTAGTGGCAATGCTCAAGCAATTAGATATACCAATCTGTGTCGCATCCAGTGGGCCGATGGAGAAAATTGAGCGTTCTTTAGCGTTAACAGGGATCAGTGACTATTTTTGCGACCGGATATTTAGTTCTTATACTATTAACAGCTGGAAACCGGAGCCAGATTTGTTTTTACATGCAGCACGCGAACTTAATGTGCATCCAGAAGGTTGTCTAGTTGTAGAAGACAGTAAAGTGGGTATTATTGCAGCCAACCGAGCAAAAATGCAGGCTTGCCTTTATGATCCGGTCGGTTGTATTAGTATTGATAATGAATATCAATATACACTGATCAAGCGGATAGCAGATATCATCCCTTTGCTGAATGCCAACACTCATTAGTACGGATAGTAGTGCCATTATGGATGAGGCAACGGGGGGCTGTCTACTCACAGCACTAAAATGGAACTAAGTCTGTATCAAAAATGGTCCCACTTTTTGGACAGTTCGCCAAGGTGTGCTCCAATGCCAAGAGGAAACATGAGAATACAATGGGACACCCATCATGTGATCAACTGGGTGTCCCATGAGACACGTGATAGATTATGAGCAAGGAAGGAGGGGGTTGAATGAAGCGCATGAGGTACCGGGTAGAGCTGTTTGTGAAAGCGAGCTTGATTGACCCAATTGGCTTATGAATTTAGTCACCTTCGACCTTGATGGTACGCTGGCCGATTCGGAGACGTTCGACGGTCAGCTTTACGTTCAGTCCGTGCGGACCGTGCTGGGAACCGAGATCGAAGCTGACTGGTCCGGGTATCGTCACCGGACCGACAGCGGGATTCTCAATGAGATTATTGATCGGTCGAAGATGAACAACAATCAGCTCTCGGTGCATAACGCGGTCAGGCAAGTCTTCACGAATCTTGTGGCGGATTACGTGGCTGCTCGCGACGGGATACTGCCGGAGATACCCGGCGCGAGCGATTTCATTAGGCGGCTCATGAAGCAGCCAGGGGTCTGCGTGGCAGTGGCCACGGGAGGATGGGAGGAAACGGCGCGGATCAAGCTCCGAGCAATCGGGCTCGACCCACGGCGACTGTCCATCGCATCCTCCTCGGACGCAATTGGCAAGGTTGATATCATGCGGATCGCCGAACAACGCGCCTTGCCATCTGGTGGCGCGAAGCGAAGAACGTACTTTGGCGACAGCCCATACGACCGGGAGGCAAGCCAGAAATTGGGGTACGACTTTATCGCGATCGGGGAGAACGTGGAACATCACCCTCGGCATAAGGACTTCCGCGGCGCCGAATCGATACTTCGGGATCTCGGATTGAGCGGCTGATTCATTTGCAATTTTATCATTGTCTATTGAACAAGGAGCGATCTCTGGAATGAAACGAGAGAAAAAGAGAATTGCCATCATTACAGGTAGTAGCAGAGGTATTGGAGCTGCTACTGCAATTGAAGCAGCCAAGCTTGGATATGAAGTTTGTATCAATTTTATCGAAAACGAATCTGCTGCACTAAAAGTTGCAGATAGAATTCGAAACCAAAATGGGAAGTGTATTACCGTACAAGCTGACGTTAGTAAAGAAGCAGAAGTGATTCGACTATTTGAAGAAGTCGATAAGAAACTCGGGACTGTAACAGCGTTAGTTAATAATGTTGGTGTGTTGGGAGTGAAAAAGCGGCTTTCCGAAATGACTGGGGACACGATCAATCACATATTGACTGCAAATGTCTTAAGTTGCTTTTTGTGCAGCCGTGAAGCAGTTCGTAGAATGGGGAATTCTTTTGGCGGAAATGGCGGGAGTATTGTAAACGTATCTTCCGCAGCTTCCAGACTTGGTGCTGCTGGAGAATATATTGATTATGCCGCCTCTAAAGGAGCAATGGACACACTCACAATCGGATTGTCAAAAGAAGTAGCTTCGGAAGGCATAAGGGTTAACAGTGTCCGGCCTGGATACATTTTCACGGATATTCACGCCAATAGCGGCGATCCTGACAGAGTTGAAAAATTGGCAAAGAGCCTACCTATGCAAAGAGGTGGAGACCCAAAGGAAGTAGCGGATGCGATTTTATGGTTATTGAGTGAAGAAGCCTCATATGTAACTGGAAGTTTTATCGATTTAGCAGGTGGTAGATAGCAGTAATGGGACACCTATCAGGTGGATGTTCCATGAACCAATTGCACTTGGATCATTTTTGCGGAGAACGAATTGAAAGCCGACACAGCTGTCAAGGAATCCTTGACAACTGCATCCGATGGAGAGCCCTGCAAGACCATACTCTACAATCTCGAACTTGTTCCAGCCACCAGCAACAGCGTGCGTCCCTCTTTTCAACTCAGGGCAACCCCAGAGCCACCAACTCCGGCTCGTCACCAAAGCTGCCGACGGCTACCACGATGTATTGCCTTCCTTCGTGCATATAGCTCATCGGAGCGCCGGTCGTGCCTGAGGGCAGGTCGGTGCGCCAGACTTCCTCGCCGGTGAATTTGTCGTAAGCCCGGAAGGCGGTGCCCCACATGTTGGGCTGGGTGCCGCCGTGGTTGTTGCTGCCTACGCCGATGAAGAGCAGCGTTCTCGTCAGGAGCGCGGCGGGGCGGCTGGCGATGCCGAGGGTGGGCAGGTCGAGTTCGTCGAGATCGGGATGCTCGCTGAGCGAATCGCCGTTGGCGATCTGTCAGATGTGCTCGCCGGTGTTCATGTCGATGGCGGTGATGCGGCCCCAGGGCGGCTTGGTCAGGGGGATGCCGTCGAGGTAAGGCGCTTCGCGGTTCGGGCTCCAGTACGGCATGTCGGCGTCGGGTTCGTCGGTTGGTACGAGCCGGTAAACGCGGGGAATGTCGTTGGCGAAGCCGTAGTAGTAGCCGGTTTCGGGGTCGAATGCGCCGGTGTTCCAGTTGGCGGAACCCCAGGAGCCCGGCAAGGTCAGCGTGCCCTGGTTGCCGCCGGGCTCATCGCTGACGATGCTCGGCGGGGTGAAGATCGGTCCGGTGACGAAGTTCGCCACCGTGGCGCGGGCGACCTGGGCGACTTCGGGAAAATCGACAATGTCTGCTTCGGTGATGCCCTGGGTTGCGATCGGCGCCGGCTTCGTCGGGAAAGGCTGGGTGGGTGAGAGCACTTCGCCGGGCACATCGGATTGCGGCACCGGCAGTTCTTCGATCGGCCAGACCGGCTCTCCGGTCACGCGGTCGAACACGTAGACCCAGCCGGTCTTGTTGGCCTGCATCACCGCCTTGATGGGGCGGCCGTCGACGACGATGTCGCCGAGTACCGGCGGGCCGACGTTGTCATATTCCCAGACGTCGTGATGCACCATCTGAAAGTGCCAGACCCGCTCGCCGGTATTCGCGTCAATGGCGACCAGG
Organism: uncultured Pseudohongiella sp.; assembly: GCA_951812715.1. Lineage (GTDB taxonomy): Bacteria > Pseudomonadota > Gammaproteobacteria > Pseudomonadales > Pseudohongiellaceae > UBA9145. The sequence continues at coordinate 1,455,021 of OX638323.1, forward strand.
CTGTTGGAATACAGGTTGTCGCCGGGCCGGTGGCCGCCGAAGTACGCTGCGGTGGGAGCTGTGAAGGGAACGTAGACGTGGCCCAGTTCCTCGTCCGCAGACAGGCAGCACCAGGATCCGAGGTCTCCCGCGCCTTGCCAGGAATCGTTGCCCCAGGTATCAGTGCCGAACTCCCCATCCTGCGGAACGGCGTGAAAAGTCCACAGCAATTCGCCGCTTATGGCATCGAAACCGCGCACATCCTCGGAATGGACGCCGCGCCATTGGGTGCCGCCGTCGCCGGCGCCATTGACGGTGCCGGAGATTATGATCACACCGTTTACCACGATGGGTGCGCTTGAGACCAGGCTGAAAGTCTCCGCACCCTCGGGAATCAGGTTGACGGCGCCGTCGTCGCCGAAATTGGCGATCGGTTCGCCCGTGGCCGGATCCAATGCGTAGAGATTGCCCAGCCGCACGGCGAAAATACGATCCTGCGATCCATTGGACCAATATTCGATGCCACGAGATGAGGCGCCGCGGGTAGTCTGGAGACTGTCCGCATCGAAGGGCTGCACCCAGCGGGTGGCGCCTGTGGCCGGGTCAATTGCCTCGACGAGGCCGACGCCGTTGGAAGTATAGAGAACGCCGTCGACATAGATGGGCGTTGCGCGAAAATTCCCGGAAATCCGAAGCTGCGGGTCGGCATCGGTAACCGACCGATCCGCGGCGGGTCTGCGCCAGACTATTTCCAACTCGTCCACGTTGCCGGCATCGATTTGGTCCGCCGGCGAATAGCGCTGGAAGGCTTTGGTTCCGCCCCAATAGGGCCAATCCGAGACCTGGGCCTTCAGGCCGATGGGAACGACGCTCAGCATTGCCGCCGACGATAAGGCTACCCAGCATGAGTTCGAAACGATACAGCGAAGGGTTTTGAGCATGGCTCGATATCTCCCGGAATCCGAGCAACTTTTATCAAGCCCCCCGCCCGCTGGCAAGTTGCCAGGCAATGGTGCCAGGCAATGGGACACCCATAATTTCATCAAGTGAGTGTCCCATGAGCCCCCCAGTGAGCCCACCATGAGCTCCATGAATTGAGCAGTTCGATGCAAGCCCAAGCGCCATCAATCATCCTCATTTTGAAAATGATGGATCCCGCGACTGCGCGCAGGATGACAGTTTGGGATTGCAGGATGACGGCGCGAATTAATTGACCATGGTCATGACCATGGTATTATTCCTGACTTGTACCACTGCCAAAAGTGAACGCGGATGGAAACAGACATCAGCACGAGCGGACAGACCATCAAGGCTTCCGAATTCAAGGCCAAGTGTCTCAAGTTGATGGACGAAGTCGCGGAAACCGGAAAAGAGTATGTGATTTCGAAGAACAATCGACCGATAGCGCGTCTCGTGCCTTATCGAACCAGACCCGCAAGCCTGTTTGGCATCGACAAGGAAGAGGTTGAGATTCTCGGCGACATCCTGGAGCCGATCGACGTCGATTGGGAAATGGATTCAAGCCGGGGATCTTGAAGCTTGTTGCTCATCGACACGCATGTATTGTTGTGGCTTCGCATCGGCGACAAGCGCCTTGGATCGGATGCACGAACCCAGGTGGATCAGGCATGGCAATCCGGCGAACTCGCCGTATCGTCGATTTCGTTCTGGGAAATCGCCATGCTCAAGAGCAAGCGCAGAATCAGTCTCGCTTACACGCCGGAACATTGGCGGCGGGTGCAGATCGAACAGGGATTGATCGAAATTCCGGTGGATGGCGCGATCGGTTCGAGAGCCGCGGGCCTCGCCGAATTTCATGCCGACCCCGCCGACCGCTTTATCGTCGCCACCGCGATGGAAAAAGGCTGCCGGCTGATCACCGCCGACCGGCGCATCCTCGACTGGCCCGGCGAGTTGGCTCGGCTGTCGGCGCTGGATTAATCGAGCTGACCCGAATTCCCGAGTGCACAGCGACAATCAGGATGAGAATGCCGCCAAAAGCGCGGCGCCGAAAATCCTCGGGAAAGCTCTGATCAAGTCAGAGCTTCCCTGCGGCACAGGGATGTGCCGCCGAATTCGACGGGTGAAGGCAAGCGTTTTCGAAGCACAGCTTCGAGCGCAACCGAAACGACATGGAGCTACGCTCCGTGGGTGGAGCAAGCCATTGAATTCGGCAGCAAAACAAAACCATGCTCGTTTTGCGATAATGAAAAATTCCCTGGAGGGAATTTTTCAAAGAATATTTGGACCGACATTCCCCTGCCCGCGACGCGCCAGATCGTTTCCACTCGCTTGTTGCGGATGGCGTAAGCGTCCGTCATAGATGTTCGCGCAGCCGAAAACTGTTGATTGCCATTGCCTGGGGGCCAATGGGATGGCTTTGCCGGGTGCGGCAAAAAACCATCACGGGCAATCGCGCGTTTCGCAGCAAGGGCTGCGTTGCAAGCGCCTGTCTGACATCCCTCAGCGCCGGGAGCTCCTTCCATTTGCTTTCGGCTAGAGTCAGTTCGCCGTTGCGCTCGATGACGAAGTCGACTTCCCTCGACTGGTCGCGATAAAACCACAGCGACGCCTCGGGAGATTCGATGCCTATGAACTTGCGTAATTCGCCGAAGACAAAAGTCTCCCAGATCGCTCCGATGAAATAATTCTGGCTGACGACAGCTTTATTGAGACCTAGCAGGAAACAGAGCAATCCCACATCGTTGAAATAGAGCTTGGGTGACTTGGCGAGACGCTTGCCGATGTTTTGGTAGTAAGGCTCCAGTAGCGTGATCTGGTTTGTGGCTTGCAAAACACTCAGCCATTGGTCGATGGTTTTGTGACTGATGCCGACTTCCTTGCCGAGTTCGGTCTTGTTAAGCAACTGACCGGACCGAATCGCGGCGGCCCGCATGAATCGGTCGAAGTCCCGCAAGGACGTAACGTTCAGAATCTGGCGCACATCGCGTTCCAGATAGGTCGCCTGGTAGCCGCGGAAAAAGTCTGCCGGCGGCAGTTCCGGATCTTTCCAGAGCTGTGGCATGAATCCGCGAACCAGAATCTCGGCGATTCCGTCTTTCGATTCTCGCTCGGCAAAGGCGCTGCCCAGTTCATTGATCGACAGCGCCTCCAGTTCAAGTACGCCGCAGCGGCCCGCCAGGGAGTCTGAAATTTCCCGCATTAGCGCGAATTTCTGGGACCCAGTGAGAATGTAGCGTCCGCCGGCTTCACGGTTGCGGTCGATTTCGACCTTGAGATGCCGAAACAACTTGGGCGCATATTGCACCTCATCCACCAGCAGCGGGGCCGGATGCCTGATCAAGAAGGTTTGCGGATCCTCCTCGGCAAGCTGAGCTTCCGCGGGCAAGTCGAGACTGACGTAGTTGTAGTCGGGAAAAAGCCGGGTCAGCAAGGTCGTCTTGCCGGTCTGACGGGCGCCGGTGACGACAACGGCGGGAAAATGCCGGGCTAAACGCCGCACAGATGTCGACAAATCTCTTGGAAATACATTTTTCGACAATTTAGGGAGTCATAGTTCCTATATGTGGAAGTAATAATACAATTCTGTTGGTATGTTGGCTACCCCGAGTGTATTACGAATATGCTGATTTGGGGGAAGAGTGGATACCGCGACTCCGCTTCACTGCGCGCGGAATGGCAGTGGGGGAGGCTTCACTGCCCGCGGAAGGACAGCGGGGAGGCTTCACTGCGCGCGGAATGACAGTGGGAGAGGCTTCACTGCCCGCGGAATCACAGCGGGGAGGCTTCACTGCCCGCGGAATCACAGCGGGGAGGCTTCACTGCCCGCGGAATGACAGCGGGGAGGCTTCACTGCCCGCGGAATGACAGCGGGGAAGCTTCACTGCGCGCGGAATGACAGCGGAGGAGGCTTCACTGCACACGGAATGACAGCGGGGAGGCTTCACTGCGCGCGGAATGATTATGAGAGACTTCGCTCCGTGCGGAATTGCCGTAGGAGCTTCCCTTTGCGGTCAGGGTCCGGTAACTGGATCAAGCCGACATTCCCCGGCCCGCGACGCGCCAGATTGCTTCCACCCGGTCGTTGCGGATGGCGTAGATGTGGTCGTACAGGTTAACCACGGGATCGCAATGCGAGACGATCAGTTCGAGCTTGTTTCCGACCTGGTAAGTGCGCGATGCGTTGTCGCCATAGCGGATGGTTCCGAACTCGTCCGAGCCGGAGGTGTAGCTGATGTCGGTCTCGCCCTTGACGACGGGCCAGGGGCGATTGATCGTGCAGGCCTTGGCGCCGGCGTCGGACGTCGCGCGGCCGGCGTATTGATCGTTCAGCACCGTGGTCAGGATCGTCAACGAGGGCTCGAAGTCCGAGTAGACCGCATCGTCCTGTTCGCCGCCGATTTCCAGATATTGGGCGTCCATGAAGACATAGCTGCCGACCTGAACGTCGGTCAATCCGCCGATTTCGTGATCGATGTTATAGGTGCCGGTGCCGCCGCCGCTGAAGATGTCGGTTCTCAGGCCGGATCGTTGCAGCAGTTCGAGAGTGTCCGCGGCAGGCGCCATTGCATCGAGCGTGCGAGTCCTGCGCGCGGCGAAACCGGCGACATGTTGCGAGGCGCCGTCATAGCTGAGCATGCCTCTGAAGCGAAGGCCGGGGAGCTGGTCGACGAGTTGCGCCAGGCTCAGGGCGGGCTGCCCCGGCGGCGTGCCGGTGCGACCCATGCCCGGGTCGACGTCTACCACCACGTCCGCAACCAGACCCCTGGCCACCGCGGCCGCGGACAGCAGGCGCGCATTGTCCATGGTATCGGTCGCCTGAACGAAACCGGGGCAATCCTCGGCCAGAGACATCGCGCGATTGATCTTGGTCGGCGTGACATTGGTCGTGGTCATCAGAATCTCTTCGATGCCATTCTGATACATGACCTCGGCTTCGCTCACCTTCGCGGTGCAGATTCCGATCGAGCCGGTATCGATCTGCATCCGGGCGATCACCGGACATTTGTGCGTTTTCGCATGGGGCCGGCTGGCGATTCCGTTCGCGCCCATGGTCGCTTGCATTTTCGCCAGGTTCGCCTCCAGCAGATCCAGATCGACGCAAAGCGCCGGCGTGTCGAGTTCCCATTTCGAGACATCGACCTGCATCTCGCCGTCAACGAAGAAACTCTGCATCTCGGCGATCGTATAACCGCGCACCGATGTGGGAATCCAGATGGCGGCGGCCCCGCTGGCCTGCAGGAATCGACGCCGGTTGAAGTGGGATGCTTTCATGAGCTGATCTCCAGCCTAACAGCGGGCGAGGCAAGTCTCACCCGTGAGGCGCTTGCATTTATCTGGCCGCCCGCCCGAGGTAGCGCTGAAAGGTTTGTTCGACGAAATCGTCTACGCCGGGTACAAACAGGACGGCGAGAATCGTAACGACGATGGCAATAGCTACGGCCCAATAGAACAATTTCATGATTCGGTTTCCTCATCCGTCAATACAGCGATGGTGACCACAAGGACGCAGGGCGCGAACCCGAATGGCATCGCGCCGAATGAACCTCGCAACGCCGACCGGGTGCTTGCATTCTTCCAGGTTGTGCATGCCTTCCCTGGCGCAACTACCCGATTTCTCCAACCCCCAGTCTCGCCATCCTTGGCGAGCCGTTCGGCCCTCAAAAAGCTTCGCTTTTTGTCGGCTGCGCCGTCCAGACCTCACTCGTCAGCGCGGCGCCGCTTCGAACACCCAGACGCCGCCGGCCTCGATTCCCGCCCTGGTGGTTTGTGACGGATACTTGCCGGTGATCGCGGCGGCGATCGCGTCGAGTTCGTCGCCTGACCGTATGCGATTGAGTTGACGTTCATAACGTACGCCGTCTATTCGAATGATCGCCCGGCCGTCGCGTTCGGCCTGCACCGGCCATTGTTTCCAGATGCGCCCGACCGTCGTGCCCATGTAGCCCGACCAGACGTACAACTTGCCTTCGGCCTCCGCGATCCAGATGCGCCGGGATTGCGCCGGGTCCAGCAATTGCAATTCGACCGTGGGAATCTCGTTGACGAAGCTCCAATCGGGCTCAGGTCCGGCATACAGTTCACCCGAAACCAGCGGACCTCCCGAGAACACCCGGTTGGGTCCGTCGGCGAAGCGCTGCTTTGCCGCGGCAGTGGCGATCGCCGCGACGGGAATCGCCAGCAGGCAGGCCAGGATAATCAGAATTCTCAGTACAACTTGCATCAATTTCCCCTCTTCGATTTTTGCCGACAATTAGGGCAACCGGAACACGAAAAGCATGTTGCCGCCGCCGCGTTGCTGCAACTCCGGCGTCAGCATGCGGTAGGTAACGCCTCCTCCGGCGGCTATGGCGATATATTGCACGCCGTCCACGCTATAGGACACCGGAAAGCCGCCGGCCGTGGAATTGAGAATCTGCTCCCAAAGCACATCGCCGGAGTCGGCGTCGAAAGCGCGGAAGCGCCTGGCGTCGTCCGAGACGAAGACCAGGCCGCCGCCGGTGGTGAGCACCGAACCGCCGATGCCGGCGCGTTGCCGGTGCGTCCAGAGCGCATCGCCGGTGGCCACATTGACCGCCGTCAGCAGGCCGACCTGATTTTCCAGTTCCGGCGCCGCGACGATACGACTCGTGGCCGAGCGGTGATGCAGGCCGACCACTGGCTCGAACGGATTCAGGTAGTAATCCATGCAGGCGTTATTGGTCGGCGTGTAGACCGCATTGGTCTGGGGACTATAGGCCACGGAGTTCCAGTTGATGCCGCCGCGGGTCGTCGGGCAGACGAACTTCCTTTGCCTGATCTCGGTGATGTCGAGATCGATATTGGTGATTCCCTTGTTGTTCTCGATGTCGACGCCGACGATGACATTCTGGTAATTGGTCTCCCGCGCCCACAGGAACTCACCGGTTGCCGCGTCGAGAGTCCAGACGATTCCAGTCTTGCCGGGTATGCCGGTGATTACCTTGCGCCGCTCGTTGGAGGCGATATCGGGATTTACCCAGGAAACCGCTTCGGCGTCCGGGGTCACTTCGCTTTCGACGATGATGCGCTCGAAGGGGTGATCGAGATCCCAGTTACCACCGGGAATGTGCTGGAAATACCATTCGATTTCCCCGGTATCCGCATCCAGGGCGAGGGTGGAATTGGTGTAGAGCACATCGCCGCCGCGCGTATCGCGCTGGATCGAACCCCAGGGTATGGGCACGGCGATGCCGATATAGATCAGATTGAGTTCCGGGTCGTAACTCGCCGGCATCCAGGCCGAGCCGCCGCGGCGCTGCTCGTTGGGCACGTCGCCCCAGGTTTCGCCGCCGGGCTCGCCGACTCGCGGCACGGTGCCCGTGCGCCACAGTTCCTCGCCGGTATCGGCGTTATGGGCGGTGATCCAGCAACTGGTATTGATGTAATAGCAGCCCGACATGCCGGCGATAATCTTGCCGTCGAAGACCTGCGGACCGCCGGAATAGTGCTGGCCCACGGTCCAGTCGCCCATGCGGCGTTCCCAGGTCACCTCGCCGGTGTAAACGTTCAGCGATACGAGATAGGCGTCCCTGGTAGCGAGCAGCAGTTGATCCTTGTACAGCGTGCCGTTGCGATTGGCGCAGGACAGTGGCGCCGCGTGATCGACTTCCGGGCGGCGATATTCCCAAAGCAGCGTGCCGTCGCGGGCATCGAGAGCTTCGATGAAATCGCAGGCCTGGGGCAGGAACATCACGCCGTCATGCACCAGCGGCGTGGTTTCCTGCAACCCCGGTCCCATGGTCCAGGCCCAGGCCAGACGCAGGTCGCCGACATTGTCTTTGTTGATCTGATCGAGCGGGCTGTAGCCCCAATGGTTGGCCGTGCGGCGCCACATCAGCCAGTCGCCCTCAGGAGGATCGCTCAACTCTTCCGGCGTCACCGGGGTATAGGTCTCCAATGGCGATTGCGCCATTGCCTGCGAATGGGCCGCGGCCAGAACCAGAAAAATCAGGCTGAATCTTGGCATATCAAAATTCCTGTGCTTGAAACTCGTTTTCTCTGAACAGTTGTTGTCCAGCCGCCAAGCGCAGCTTGGCGTCGTTCCGGCCGCGCTCGAAGCTGCGCTTCGAAAACGCTTGCTTACACCCAGCCGCCAAGCGCAGCTTGGCGTCGTTCCTGCCGCGCTCAAAGCCGTGCTTCGAATACGCTTGCCTCCACCCAGCCGCCAAGCACAGCTTGGCGTCGTTGCGGCCGCGCTCGAAGCCGCGCTTCGAAAACGCTTGCTTACACCCAGCCGCCAAGCACAGCTTGGCGTCGTTCCGGCCGCGCTCGAAGCCGCGCTTCGAAAACGCTTGCCTGCACTCACAAGCGCCGCTGACCGGACTTTAGTACGGATAGCCTTCAAGCCTTGGCTTGCCGGGGAACCAGTCCGGGACTCGGGCAAAGTTGTTTCGATTGGGCATCTCGATTTTTGGCAGATTGTCCTGGTCGAGCACCATGTCTTCCTCGATTACATCGTTGAGGAATAGAAGATAGGCCACAATCGAATAGACCTCGTCTGGCGTGACCGTCCCTTCCATGCCCAATGGCATGCCCCGGTTGATGTAATCCCAGACCGTGGTCGCATAGGGAGAGCGGATCGGCAGCACCCGACCGTAATCCCAGGGATCGTCCACTTCTCCCACGTCGCGCCTGATCAGCTGCGGCGCCGTCGCCTTGGCGTCGTTCCGGCCGCGCTCGAAGCCGCGCTTCGAAAACGCTTGCCTACACCCAGCCGCCAAGCACAGCTTGGCGTTGTTTTGGTGTCCGAATGCAATAGCTTGCGTCATTGAATTCGGCGGCACATCCAGGTGTCGCGCGGAATCTCTGATAAATCAGAGCTTCCTTATTGTTTTCAGAAATTTCAATTGCATGCATAACGGAGACTATGCATCAGGTACTATGTAGCCTAATTCTAGATGGACGGCAAGAAGAGATAGCAAAATGATCCATTCGCGCAAGTTTCCGTCAATCTTGGCGATCGCAGGCCTCATGTTGTTCGCGGGCAAGTTCTCCTTTGCCCAGGTGGGCTTTGCCGATGCCGAACTTTCCATCGAGCATGTATCCGGAAATGTCTACATGGTCCAGCGTCCGGGCGGCGGCGGCAATATCGGCGCCTTCATCGGAGCCGAGGGCGTGCTGCTCGTGGATTCGTTGTTCGCGCCGATGACCGAGCAATTGACCGAGGTCGTCGGAGAGGTGACCGACAGCGAAATCCGCTTCGTGATCAATACCCACATCCATGGCGATCACGTGGGCGGCAATGCAAACCTGGCCGATATGGGCGTGCTGATCTTCGCGCACGATAACACCCGCGTGAAATTCCTCGAAGAGCGCAGTCATTTCCCGCGAGGCGGAGGCAGTTTCGCGCCCCAGCAGCCGATGGCGGCGCGGCCGGTGGTAACCTATAACGATACGATTTCATTTCACCTCAACGGCGAAATGGTGCGCGCCTTTCTCGCCCCACCCGCGCATACCGACGGCGATACTTTCGTCTACTTCCCCGAATCCGACGTGTTGCATCTCGGCGATGTGTTCAGAACCACTAGCTACCCGATCATCGACAAGTTCAATGGCGGCACCTTGCGCGGGACGATCGCCGCCCTCGACATGGCTATCTCCATGGTCGGCCCGGATACGCGGGTCATTCCGGGTCATGGCCTTGACGTCGTGGGCCGCGCGGAAATGGAGGAATTCCGTGACATGATTCTCGATATTCGCGGCCGCATATACGCCATGATTCGCCAGGGCATGCATCTCGATGAAATCATGGCCGCGCGGCCGACCGAAGACTACGACGCCAAATGGGGCCAGGAAGCGAGCTGGACCGCGATCGATTTCGTCCCCCTGGTTTACTATGAACTGGGCGGGGCAGGTCGCATTCAAGACCGGCAACCCTGAGGACAGTCCGATGAACAAACATCCATCGCAGGCGGCTTTCGGTTTTACATTGGGTGCGCTGCTATTGGCAGGCAAGGCCTTGAGCCAGACTCCAGAGCCGGAGTTCGCGTTGACGCTTCCCAGCGCAAGAACGGAACTGCGGGAAGCCCCTTCGGCAAGCGAGTTGCTGGCTCCGACACGCGTCGTCGTGCTGGGAACCGGCACACCGATACCCGATGCGTTTCGGGCAGGTTCCAGCATAGCGGTTATTCACAAGGGTGAGAGCTACCTGTTCGACGCCGGCGCCGGCGCTGTGCGGCAAGCCACTATTGCCCGCTACAAGTACGACATCCCTTCGCTTTATCCGAGCCTGATCTGCTGCGTGTTCTTCTCTCATCTGCATAGCGATCACACGATGGATTTTTCCGAACTCGCGCATACCATGTGGTGGCGGCGCAGCGCGGCACTAAAAGCCTGGGGCCCGCAAGGCATTGAGCGGATCGCGAGCGGATTGCTGGAAATGAACTCGGTGGACGTGGATCTGAGGACCGGAGGTCTGCAGCCGGTCCAGAATCCGGACGGCTTCAGGGTCACGGCCCAAACGATCGAGCCCGGAATATTGCTGGAAAAGGATGACCTCGTGATCGAGGCATTTGCCGTCGACCACGGCGATATCCACCCGGCTTACGGTTTCAAGGTAACGACCGCTGATCTGTCGCTGGTGATTAGCGGAGACACGGCCTATAGCGAAACGCTGGTGGAGAAGGCGCAAGGGGTCGATCTGCTTTTTCACGAAGTGATCAGTCTGCAGGGACTGTTGCAGAACTCGCCCGGATTTCAGCGCTACCACAATAGCGCGCATACGACGTCGGAAGAATTGGCGCGGCTGGCGAACATCGCCCGGCCCGAATTGCTCGTGCTCTATCACGGGCTGTTTTACGGCACCGAAGAAGAGTCGGTGCTTGATGAAATAGGCGCCATCTATGACGGCGAAGTAATCCTTGCCGATGACCTGGATGTTTTCCCCGAACGCTGACCGCCATCAAATGTAAATGCGAATCTTTATCATTTGTATTTACATCGGAAATTATTTCCGTTATTCTCCCTGCCACATCTGAATCGCTGATTCCGGCAGGACAGCAAAATTCCGTGTTTACCCCATGGAAAAGATCGCATTGCTTACGGTGCGCGTAAACGAACAAGCGCCGATGGAGAAAAAGATGAAACACCGAATATTGGTCCCGCGGCAGGCGGTATCAAGCAGATCGATTGCAATTTCGAGAACCTTGCTGGCCGCGAGCATCGGATTCGCGCTGGCGGTTCCGGCAGCGGCACAGGAAAGCGCCGACCGCGTTGAAGAACTGATCGTCAACGCGACGCGGCTACCGCGCACGATCGAGAATATCGCCGGTACCGTGACGCTGGTAACCGCCGAACAAATCGAAAGGGAAATGACCGAAGATCTGGACGATCTGGTTCGCTTTCAACCCGGCGTATCGATCAGCACCGCCCGTCGAGGAGGCAATGAGGGTTTCAGCATTCGCGGCATCGGCGGCAACCGGGTGCTGACAGTCATAGATGGAATTCGCAGCAACGACATTTTTGAAGCTGGCCCGGCAACCTATGGCCGGGACAGCATCGACACCGACAATATCAAGACCGCGGAGTTGATTCGCGGTCCTGCTTCGGTGCTGTACGGCGCCGACGCCATTGGCGGCGCGATTATTTTGACCAGCAAGGACCCCCGCGACTACCTGGAAGCAGACCGGAACACCTTTTTCGGGCTGCGCGCTTCCACCGCCGATGCGGACGCGCAGAATCGCGGCGGATTCACGGCGGCGGTTCAAAACGGCGATCTCGGCCTGCTCGCGCAATACACTCACCGCCAATTCGGGGAACAGGAAGTGAACGGCCCCGGTAGTCTGAATCCCCAAGACGGAACTTCCGACAGCCTACTGCTGCAATTGAATTGGGACTTGGCGCCCGGACAGTTGCTCCGATTCAGCGTTGACAACTTCGTCGAGGAAATCGCCACGCAACTCGATTCCGACATCGGCCGATCGGTTTCCGGCTCCCATGGCCTGGACGATACCGAGAGGCTTCGCTTCGGAATTCAGTATCAATGGCAGGCGGGCCTCGCCCTGTTCGACGACCTCGAAGCAAGCGTCAACCAGATGGATACCGATGCAACCCAATTTACCGAGCAGCAACGCACCAGCTATTCCTTTATCGATCCGCGTAATCCACGCACTTATGGTGGAACGAGCGCTCAGCGGAAAACCACCTTCGAATTCAACCAGCAGACCCTGGCCCTGAACCTGAATCTGCGCAAAACCATCGAGGTGGGTTCGGTGACCCACGCGATCGCCTATGGCGCGAATATCGAGGAAACCGATACCCAGCGGCCGCGCAACCGTTGTGAGGAGGACCTTGCGAGCGGACAGACAAGCTGTCGGATTTCCGCGTTTCCATTTGCGCCGCCCGAAGTTTTTCCAAACAAGACCATTCCGGATACTTCCACGGCTCGCTTCGGGTTTTACCTGCAAGATGAAATGGTTTTCGGGGACGGCAGATTCACCTTGATCCCCGGCGCGCGTTACGACCGCTATCAAATGGACGCCATGCCGGACCCGACCCTTGATGGCACCGGCCAGGTCAGCGGTTACGGTTTCCCCGTCGAATCGATCGACGAGGGCGCGGCATCGCTGAGTCTGGGCGCACTGTACGACTTCGACGAAATCTGGTCGATGTTCGGGCAATACGCCGAAGGGTATCGGCCACCGAACTTCGCCGAAGCAAACCAATCCTTCGTCAACCTGGGCTTTCAATATGCCACCGTCCCCAATCCGGAACTGGCGGCCGAAAACAGTAAAGGACTCGAACTCGGAGTAAGAGCAAGTTTCGCGAACGCCTTCCTGAGCGTTGCCGCTTACCGGAATCGCTATACGAATTTCATCGAAAGCGCTTTTGTCGGAACCGAAGGAGCCATCAGCCTGTTCCAGAACCGGAATATCGGCAAAGTCGAAATCCGCGGAGCGGAATTCAACGCGCAGTTTATTCTGAACGAACATTGGCAGGCCCGCACCGCGCTCGCCTATGCCCGCGGCGATAACGAGACGGCTTCGACTCCGCTCGATTCGGTGGATCCGCTGACCGCGGTAGCCGGACTCAGATACGACGCGCCCTCGACGCGCTGGGGCGGAGAACTGCTGCTTACGGCGGTCGGCGCGAAGGATCGGGTTTCCGCTACCGATCGTGTAACCGCCGAGGCCTACAACGTCGTCGACCTGATCGGCTATTTCAATGTTACCGATGCGGCGCGCCTGCGTTTCGGCCTGTTCAACGTGACCGATGAGTTATACGCGCGCTGGATCAATATCAGCAGCCTGAACACGGATTCGATATCCGCGATCGAGAACGCTCACCAGCCCGGAACCAACTTCCGCGTCGGTTTGCACATCGATATCTAGCGGCGTCCTGAAGGAAACGACTATGAAAACCGAAAAGATCGGGCCTTTGCGCCTATGGATTTCGATCTGCGCCGCCACGCTGGCGCTTGCCTCCTGCGCCGGAGTTCCCGTCGCGGAAAATCCCGGCTCCGGCGAAGAATTAAATTACGGCGTGATGATCATGGCCCATGGCGGCAGCGACGAATGGAACGCACATCTCGCGGAAGCCGTGGAACCGTTGCAGGAACGTTATCCGGTGGAAATGGCATTGGGCATGGCCGATGCCGGCTCCATCGAGGAAGCCATCCGCAGACTTGAATCCCGAGGCGTGAATCACGTCGGCGTAGTAAGGGTATTCATTTCCGGAGAAAGCTGGTATGACCGGACCTTGCAGATACTTGGCGTACAGGATGGCGCTCCCCAGCGACCGGATCCTGAGCGGCTAAAGGAAATCCAGGCCAACATGCCGATGCCGATGGGTTTTTGGAAAGTCGATACGGAACTGGCCTTCCACCTCAGCACCGACGGACTGGCGGATGCCGGAGAAATCGACGGAGTGATGACTTCGCGAATCCGCAACCTCAGTTCGGACCCGGAAAACGAAGTGGTAGCCGTGATAGCGCATGGCCCCGGCGACGATGCCGAAAACCAGCGTTGGCTCGACAAGATCAGCCAGCGAACCAGAAACGCCGGCGAACAACTGGGAATCAGGGAGATAAAGGTTTTCACCTTGCGCGAGGACTGGCAGGAAAAAAGGATAGCGGCGGAGCGGGAAATCCGCGGTTATATCGAGCAGGCGAGTTCACAAGGATTGACTCCGATCGTCGTGCCTTTTCGTCTACAAGGATTCGGACCTTACGAGCGCGTGCTCAATGAACTCGATTATCGCGCCGACGGCCTGGGCCTGCTTCCTCACTCGAATGTCGCGCTTTGGGTTTCAAGGCAGGCGGATCGGTTGCGATCCGAAGCCCTTAGCCACCACGAACAAGAGTCCTGAATTCGTTACGTTACTGCCGCGGAATCGGGAAACATCTTGCGGTTCAATAGCTTCAGCGCGTCCTGCGCGTTGTTGCGCAAGAATTCGTCTTCGCTGCCCAGATCCCTGAGAAAGCCATGTCCGGATTTCTCATAAAGGTGCAATTCCAGTTGGGAGTTGTCCCGGCAGATTCGTTCAAGTAGCGAAATGTTCTCAGGGCCTGCATGGGCGTCCTCCTTGCCCATGATGATGGTGATGGGCATTTGTAACTCGGCCATGAAATCAAACCCGGGGGCGAGCGCGTCTTGATTGGGCATGCCCCAGGGCAATGGATAGACCGATAAACTCGTGCCCGCGAAGCCCAGCCTGTTCAACTCAAGCAGGAAGTTGCCGCCAATGCAAAAGCCGGCCACGGTATCTATTCCTTCTTCGATCACGAATCGATAGAGTCGCCGGCAGAATTCCCCGTCCTTGAGTTTATGGCGTCTTGCATAGGCGGCCTCCCTGGTTTGCTCGGGGAGTTCTCCATAAGCCTGCCAGGGATTGACCAGATAAACACGCGCCCTACCTTGGCCCAGATGGGCCGCCAACTGGCGATAGAACGGGGTGTCACCGTAAATATCGGGCAATATCGCTATTTTTCGCAGCGCGTTCGCGGCGCCGAAACATAGCGTTGTGACCGACTGTTGCAACACTTGCGGCGCCGGCGGTGGAGCGAAGAATTTTGCAAGTTCGGGATGGCACATTACCGGTCAACTCCAAAGAATGCTCGGCGCGGGAATGATAGCAGCAGCCCAATCCTTGCGCTTGAGTTGCGCGTGAGCAAAGATTCAGGCTGGATTTGTCTTATCATGATGCGCGCTGTGGAGACGAAGGCAGGAATCGAATGAAGAGCGTGCCCATCATCAATGCGCGGCAGGCCGCCGCCAAAGTCCGTTCCGGTGACGCGCTGCTCGTTGGCGGCTTCGGCATGACTGGAACTCCGGTCCACCTGTTACACGCGCTTGCTGAAACCGACACGCGCAATATCGCCTTTATCGGCAACAACATCGGTGAGTCGGGTCTCGGCGGCAGCCGACTGTTGCGCAACGGCCAGCTCAGCAAGATGATGGGCTCTTTCTTCACCAGCAATCCCGAAGCGGTAGCCGCGGCGCAATCCGGAGTTATCGAAGCCAAATTGATTCCGCAGGGGACTTTCGCCGAAGCGCTGCGCGCCGGCGGCGCGGGCATCGGCGGATTTTTCACACCGACATCCGTGGACACCCAGCTTGCCGAGGGCTGCGAGATACGTGTAATTAACGGTCGTAAGATGGTTTTCGTCGAGCCCATCAGGGGCGACATCGCCTTCATACGCGCCTGGCGCGCCGATACCGCGGGCAACCTGCAATACCGCATGACCGAAAGCAACTTCAATCGGGCAATAGCGACCGCCGCCGAAACCGTGATCGCCGAGGTAGAGGAAATCGTTCCCACGGGCGAGATCCACCCGGATGCCATACACACGCCCGGCTGTTTTGTCGATTACCTGGTGCAGGCAAACGTGCGCCTCGAACATCTGGGCACATCGGCCTCCATCGCCGACAGCACCAAGAAAACGAATCCGGCGCGCATGACCATGGCGGCGGTCGCCTTGAGGCAACTGCGGCGCGGCGATGTCGTCAATCTCGGCGTCGGCATTCCCACCCTGATCGCCGACCTCATCAGCCCGGACGACGGCATCATCCTGCATTCGGAGAACGGCATGTTGGGAATGGGGCCGGAACCGACCACGGGCGGCGCCATGGATTTTCCGGTTAATGCGGGCAAGATTCCCGTAACCGCCCTGCCGGGCGCGAGTTATTTCGACAGCGCCGATTCATTCGCGATGATCCGCGGCGGCCATATCGACGTCGCGATCATGGGTGGATTGCAAGTCGATCAGCATGCCAATCTCGCCAACTGGGCGGCGCCGAACCGGCCGCTGCTCGGCGTCGGCGGGGCGATGGATCTGGCGAGTGGAGCGAAGCGGCTGGTCGTAACCATGACCCATGTAAACAAGGATGGCGCGAGCAAGGTCGTGGAAAACTGCGATTTACCGCTGACGGCAAGCGGCGCCGTGGACCTGTTGATCACCGACCTTGCCGTATTCGAATTCGATGACGGCGGCATGACGCTGAGCGCATTGATGCCAGGCAGTTCAGTGGATACAGTGCGCCGGCATACCGTGGCGAATTATCGAACTTCGGACCGGCTCGAAACCATCGCCGCCGGATTCAGTCGTTGCGCACCGTCCTGAAGCCGATGTGGCTGGCGCCGAGTCCGGCATCCGCGGATTGCCGCGCCGACGGCCGGTAGCGCAGGCAATAATTCGGGGCGCAAAGGAAGGATCCGCCCTTGATGACCTTCACCGGCATGCCGCCATTCCGATAGTCGAAGCTCTGCTCTTCCGCCGGACCGGCGGGATCGGCGGCATCTCCCGGTATGTGTCCCGGTGCGTACCAGTTGGTTGTCCACTCCCAGGCGTTGCCGATAAGATCGTAAGCGCCATAATCGTTTTTCTCGAAACAGCCCGCCGGCGCCAGACCGCGATGCTCGTCTTCACCAGTGTTTGAAACGGGAAAATTGCCCTGCCAGGTATTGGCGCGATGATGACCGCCGGGAGCGAGTTCATCGCCATCCCAGGGCCAGGTTCCATTGCGTTTGCCGCGCGCCGCCAACTCAAATTGCGCTTCGGTCGGCAGTCCCCGGCCCACCCAGTCGGCATATGCCTTTGCGTCCTCCCAGGCGACATGCACCACCGGATAATTATCCTTGCCTTCGATCGTGCTGCCTGGACCCGCGGGCTGGCGCCAATTAGCGCCGGGCACGTACGACCACCAGTTGGCCGGCGCCCGACCTGCTTCGGGCGGCGTGAACACAGCGGACCCCGGCACGAGCGATTCCGCGGGCACGCCGGGCCAGTCCGCGGGATTCGGCTGGCGCTCGGCCACGGTGACATAGTCGGTTTCGGCAACGAACCGAGCGTACTGTGCGTTCGTCACCTCGTGACTGTCGATCCAGAATCCGGAAACAGTGACTTCATGCGCCGGTCCTTCCTCGGGATAGGCGTTGTTGTCGCCCATTACGAAGGTCGCGCTGTCGATTCGCACCTGGGCGCCAAAATCCCGCAGGCAGCTATGGGTTTCCGCCGCCTGGCCCTGTCCGCCGCCGACGGCAAGCGCCACGGCAGTGGCCGCGACCAATAGAGTAAGGGGTTGCTGTACGGTCCCGCGGGCGCTCATGAGCTTGTCTCGCCGTGGTTGCTTCCAGAAGGGCAAAAATAGCACCTAACTTAAGGTGGTGACAGTGCCAACCGGAACAGCCGGAATTTCGACAACCAGAACACCGGACGCCCGCGCGCGCCCGAACGCCGGGAACGGGCCATGCGGCGCGCGTATACCCTAAGAATATAGCTAGTCCCGGTCTCATATGCGCTGAACCCGCGCACGCGGTTGATTTTTCCGTCCGTTGCACTCAATATATCCATAAAGGACTGGGGATTCCCGGTCGACAATTGGCCTCGGTGGATCATCGGGGCCTTTTGTTTTCAAGGGAAGCGTTTCAGACCCCACCCCTCCATGGATCAAACTGGCGAGGGGAAGACGATGACAATCCCGACTGGCACTTACCATACCCACTTCCGGACGGTTCGCCGCAAGCCCGGATGCGCCTGGAACGCTCGCATCCACGCACCACGTTGACATCGGTAAAGATCGGGCACTAGTATCGCGTGAAACTTTGCCATCGGCCCGGAACCGCGGAGAAAACCTCATGACTTTCAGCCGCAATAGCTTGCCGACAATTCTTGCATCGTCGATTGTTGTCACCGGAAACGTCCTTGCCCAGCAGAACAGTGTCCTGCCCGATTACCCGAACTCTTACCAGATCGTCAGGGATGTCGTGACCTTGCCCGCTGGCCGCGCGATGGGATCGAGCAATGCGGTCGATGTGGATTCCGCGGGCAATATCTGGCTGTTCGAGCGTTGCGGGATGAACAGTTGCTCGGAATCGGACATGGATCCGATTATGAAGTTCAGCCCCGAAGGCGAGTTTCTGTTCAGCTTTGGCGCGGGCATGTTCGTTTTCCCCCACGGCATTATCGTCGATGAGGATGACAATCTCTGGATCGTGGACGCGGGCGTGGAAGACGGCGTCAAGGGCAACCAGATCTTCAAGTTCAACCAGCAAGGTGACATCCTGATCGAACTGGGCCAGCCCGGAATTCGCGGTGACGGGCCGGATCTGTTCAACGAACCTTCCGATCTGGCTATCGGTCCGGATGGCACGATCTATATCGCGGACGGCCACATCAATCCCGAATCGAACCGCCGAATTATGCACTTGACCGCCGAAGGCGAATTTATCGAAGCCTGGGGAGAGCAAGGCAGCGGCCCACTCCAGTTCGAGTGTCCCCATTCGTTGGCGATTGATTCCCAAGGCCGAATCTACGTTGGCGACCGCACCAACAACAGATTGCAAGTGCTGGCCGCGGACGGCAGCCTGCTGGCGATCTGGGAACATTTCGGCAGACCGAGCGGGGTCAGGATTCACAACGACACGCTATATGTCGTCGATTCTGAATCACGCGCGGCCGAGGGCGAGTACGGCTACAACCCCGGCTGGCATCGGGGCATCTACGTCGGGACGCTTGACGGCGCCATCACCGACTTCATTCCCGATCCCAGCCCAAGTGGCGGCACCAGTTTTCCGGAAGGCTTTTCGGTTGACGACAACGGCGTGATCTGGGGCGCGTCGGTAGGCGATCGCGAAGTGCTGAAGTTCGTACGGCAATAACCGCGTCCAGGGAGGTTTTCAGCGATGGCGATGCCGAATTATTTTGAAGAATTTGAAGTTGGAATGACGCAAAAATTCGGCAAATATCACGTAACCAGGGAGGAAATCCTGGAGTTCGCCGGAAAGTATGATCGGCAGCCGTTTCATCTCTCCGACGAGGCGGCGAAGGCGACGCTTTTCGGAAGTCTCTGCGCATCCGGCTGGCATACCTGCGCCATGTCCATGCGCATGATCGTCGAGAACATGACCGGGGGCGCGAAAGGCGCGTTGGGGTCGCCCGGCATTGATGAATTGCGCTGGACCAAACCGGTTTTTCCGGGCGACACCTTGCACGTGGAATCGACCATAATCGACAAGCAGGAGTCGCGTTCGCGCCCGAATATGGGCACGATTTTCATGCACAACAAGGTTTTCAACCAGAACGATGAACTGGTCATGAGCAACAAGCCCATGGTCATGTTCCGAAAACGTGATCCTGGTTAGGTCTGGCCTTGCCGCTACTGTAGTTCCGGCAGATTCCGATACAGTTCCAGCGCTTCTGGATTGGCCAACGCGTCGGTGTTCGTGACCGGCCGGCCATGCACCACGTCGCGCACCGCAAGTTCCACGATCTTGCCGCTCAAGGTTCGCGGAATATCTTCAACCGCCAGAATCACGGCTGGCGCATGGCGCGGCGAGGCGCCGGCGCGGATCGTCCGGCGAATCGATTGTCGGAGGTCTTCGCTGAGCGCGGCTCCGTCTCTCAATACGACGAACAGAACGACCCGGACATCGCCTCTCCATTCCTGGCCGATGCAGATGCTGTCGATGATCTCGTCGAGTTTCTCCACCTGCCGGTAAATCTCGGCGGTTCCGATACGCACTCCGCCCGGATTGAGCACGGCGTCGGAGCGGCCGTGAATGATGACTCCACCATTTGTTGTCAATTCGCCGTAGTCGCCATGCGTCCAGACGTTCGGGAAAATTTCGAAATAGGCGCTGCGATATTTCCTGTCGCCGGGATCGTTCCAGAATCCGATGGGCGCGCTCGGAAACGGTTGCGCACAAACCATTTCGCCTTTCTCGCCAATCACCGGCTCGCCATCCTCATTGCGGAATTCCATCGCCATGCCCAGACCGGGACATTGAATCTCGCCTTCCCGCACCGGCAGGCATTCATTGCCGAGCACAAAGCAGGAAATGATGTCGGTGCCGCCGGATATGGATGACAGGCAGACATCCTGCTTCACATCACGATAGACATAACTGAAACTTTCTTGGGAAAGCGGGGAGCCGGTCGACAGAATCGTCCGCAGCGCGGAAAGATCATGAGTTTCGCGCGGCACCAGATGTTCCTTTTCTATCGCCGCGATGTATTTGGCGCTGATTCCGAAGACCGAGATTCGCTCCTCTTGCGCCATATCAAGCAAGGCGCCCGGGCCGGGATGAAACGGTGAACCATCGTAAAGCACCAGCGTCGCGCCGCTGGCGAGACCGCTGACGAGCCAGTTCCACATCATCCAGCCGCAAGTGGTGAAGTAGAAGAACACATCCTCCGGCCCCAGACCCACGTGCAACTGGTGCTCCTTCAGATGCTGGATCAGCGCGCCGCCGGCGCCGTGAACAATGCATTTGGGTTCGCCCGTGGTGCCCGATGAATACATGATGTAAAGCGGATGATCGAATGGGAGCTGTTCGAAATAGAGGGCGGCGGTGTTCGCGGTAACCAGATAGTCTTCCAGCCTGACGGCCTTCGGTATAGCGGATAGGTTATCGCCGATTTCAGCTACCGGCGCCACGACAACTTGCACGAGACTGTTGATATTCTCGGCGATCCGCTTCACTCGCGGCAGACAATCTATCTTCTTGCCGTCGTAAAAATAGCCATCGCAGGCGATCAGCACCTTGGGGGAAATCTGGCCGAACCGGTCCATGACTCCGGTGAAACCGAATTCCGGCGAGCACGATGACCAGATCGCGCCGATACTCGCGCTGGCCAACATGCCGATCAGCGTTTCCGGAACATTTGGCATGAGTGTCGCGACCCGATCCCCTGGGGCAACACCGCTCGCTCTCAGCGCCGCCGCCAATTGTTCGACGCGCTCGAACAGTTCGGCGTAACTCAGCGTCCGCCGCTCGCCATTCTCAAGCCGGGCAACAATGGCTGTGCCATCGTCACGGCGGCGCAGCAGATTCTCCGCGAAGTTCAGCCGGGCGCCGCTGAACCAGGTCGCGCCGGGAAACTTGTCACCATCGACCAACACCTGATCCCAGGGCGCCGACGAAATGACTCCGGTGAATTGCCAGACCTGTTCCCAAAAGGCTGCGGGATTTTCGACCGACCAGCGATGCAGCTCGCCGTAATCCTGAAATCGCAAGTCGAGCCGCGCTTCAAGCCGGCGCGCAAATTCCCGCATACCACTAGTGCTGATGCGCCCGCTCGATGGCCGCCAAAGTGGTTCGCTCAATTTCCCTTCCCCGCGCCTGCTTCGTGGGCGCGATTGACCAGCGGCGGGAGCAATCTCCCTTCAGTGGCGATTCGCCAACTCCAGTTCTCCGCCGTTTACGCGTTCCACTCGATCATCGGGTCTGATGCCCGCCGGACGGCGCCACCCGATTCCAGCCGGGGATGCGCGCCTGTGCTTCCGCGTAACTACCGTGCAACACCGCCAAGGCAATGACTATTCCGGAAACAATGCCGGGAAAGGCGCCCTTCACTAGATTACTCCGGGAAAGATCTGGCCTGACAGCCGCAAAAGCCTATCACCGTCTGAACAGGCTGGCAAAAAGGAAATACCAGTCGTGCAGCGTTACAACCCGGCTTCAAAGGCTGCGGTCAGGTTAGTGATCCCGCGCTTCGCATCGCACCGATTCCATGAAGGCGCGCAATCCTGTTGCCTCATCTTTATCGAACCTTGCACCTGTTACGGTGAGATTCGCCATGCGGTCGAATCGGAATGTACGAAAATCTTGCCGCAGTTCGCACCAGGCGGAAAACATCCAGCCATCGGTCAAATTACAAATCACGAAAGGGCGCACACGGCGCTCGGTTTGATTTCCATCGCCGTGCTGGTAGTCGAATTGCGCAATCTGCCGCTGGCGGATCGCCTGGCGGAGCAAAGCGAGATCCGGTGTCGCGCTGTTCCTGCCTTGAAGACTGAAGTATGGAGCATCGGCGAGCTTACGTTGCTCTGGTTGAGGCATACTTGCCTGGATTTTCGCGCGCACTTCACGGGCCGCGGTCGCCAGTACTGGATCGCCCGTGCTTTCCACGAAAGAAAGACCTACGGCGAGCGCATCGACCTGGTCATGGGTAAACGTCACATTAGGCAGGTCAAAGCCCGGCCGCAGCAGATAGCCTACGCCGCCCTCGCCTTCAATCGGCAGGCCGCATGTAGGGATTGACAGATTAAGCCGGTCTGCCCCGTGGCGTTACTAGCGGAGCCGAATCGACCGGATGTTACGGTCTGAAACTGCTGCTGGAAAGCTAGCCGCGCTATGGCTGTCCCACGCTGCAGCCACGCTGCAATACCGTTACGGGATTGTAAATTCATAAAAAGTGAATTATCGTTCATTTTTTATGAATGATGGTTCGATGCCATGAGTCAATTGAGCGAAGCGCTCTTCACCACCACACAGCAGCGGGTTCTTGGCCTGTTGTACAACCGGCCCGACCGCAGTTTCTATACCAACGAAATCTTGCGGGCGACCGGAATGGGCGTCGCCACCATCAAGCGGGAACTCGACCGCATGACCGCGGCTGGGCTTCTCAGCTTACGGCGCCAAGGCAATCAACTCCATTATCAGGCTAATCCCGATTGCCCCATCTATAATGAACTGCGCGGCATAATTCGCAAGACCATCGGCATGGTGGACGTGCTGCGCGAGGCGCTGGCGCCAGCAGCCGAAAACATCGTCTGGGGATTCGTCTTCGGGTCGGTCGCGAGCGGCAAGGATTCGGCCGGCAGCGACATTGATCTGATGCTGATCGGCGACCTGAGCTTTGCCGAAGCCGTCACCGCACTGCATCCGGCCCAAGAAGCCTTGTCGCGTGAAGTGAATCCCAAAGTGTTCCGCGTCGAAGAGTGGCAGCGCCTGCTTAGGGAAAATGACTCCTTCATACGAGAGTTGTCACGAAAGCCGCGCCTGGATGTTATGGGGAATTGGAATGAGTCTGGAAAACCTGATCGGAATCAGCCTGGAAACTATTGAACCCGACAGGACAACCATCGCAAGACTTCTGGCAGCAGCGGAGCGCAACCTCAAGGATTCCCGTGTCGAAAATGTCAGCAACGAAACCCGATTTGACGCGGCATACAAGGCAATCATGCAACTGGCCAATGCAGCCTTGCAGGCCAACGGCTACAGAACGCTTACCAGCAAACCCGGACATCACATGACGATGATACAAGTGATGAATCTCACCATCGGGTTGGACCAAAATACAATCATCGTATTGAACGGCTTACGAAAGCAACGCAATAATTCCGATTACTTTGGAGACATCATCCCGGCTTCCACCACGGCAGACTGTGTAAGTCATGCGGAAAATCTGAACAGGAACGTCCTGGACTGGATCAAGGCAAACCATCCGGAATTGATGGAATAACAATCCGGTCAATAAAGCTGACATTGGCGCCTGCCAAAAAAAGCAAGGGCCTCCGAAGAGGCCCTGCGCCCCGCGGTCGAGACCACAGGGGGAGTAGTCGTCACAATAGGTGTTTACAAAGAGTTATTCAAGAAAACAGGGATTTCAAGATAACTCAGAGGCTGAAGCTCGGGGTCATGAGGGAGCGGAACTCGACGCCCCATTTTTCGCCCTGCCGGGTGATCACCCAGACCGCCGGTATGGTTCGATAGCGGTCGCCATTGCTGTTGTAACGGCTGAACTGGAATTCGAAGACGACCTTGTTGGGCGTTATGTGCACCGGAGTGATGTTTTCGGCTTCGCTATGGCTCCAATCTTCCACGTTTCGCAGCCGATCAAAATTGACTGAAACCGGAGTGGCGCCGCGGATTTCGCCATAAAGGAAATTCAGTTCGAACAGCATGACCTGCGGGACGTGGTTGACGGCGAAAAGAGCTTCGTTGTCGGCGGCGTTGAAAGCAGCGAAGAACTCGTGCAGCGCCGCCGTTGCCGCCGCTTCAGCGCTTTCCAATTGATCAGCGTCCAACTGCTCGGGACTTGGGCCGCCAGAGCGATATTGCATGCCCCATCTGCCGTCCTGCAATGTCATGACCGCGAAGTGGATTTTGTCGTTCGGCGCGGCAACGGCAGCATTGATGTGGTGGAATGCAAGATCAACCCGGACAAGATCGATGTTGCGCCGGTCAAGTCGTTTCGCGGCCTGTATGGGGAAGGACGTAATGTCGTCATCAGTCCGGCCGTTAAACGGCCTTACAAATTCAGGCGTGGGTCACTGGTGTTTACGGCCTGTGGCACGGCGGATTACCCTGGTTGAACACTTGTGGCGAAAATCGCTGAGCAGGACGAGCATTCCGTGACCTCCTATCGTACGGCCCCGGTTGCATCCCGCGACATGCCCGGCGGCATTCCCTACATCATCGTCAACGACATAACCGAGCGATTCAGTTTCTACGGCGTCCGGGCAATTCTGGTCATATTCATGACCCAGTATTTGATGTCCGGCGACGGGCGCCTGGCGACGATGTCCGACGAAGAAGCGACCACCTGGTTCCACCTGTTCACGGCCACCGCCTACTTCCTGCCCTTTCTCGGCGCGATTCTTTCCGATGTCTATCTCGGCAAGTACCGCACGATCATCTTCCTCTCGCTGGTGTATTGCGCGGGTCACCTGGCGCTGGCGCTGGACGACACGCGGGCCGGCCTGTTTTTGGGGTTGACTCTGATCGCTTTCGGTTCGGGCGGAATCAAGCCCTGCGTGGTCGCCAATGTCGGCGACCAGTTCGGCCGCGGTAATCAGCATCTGATGTCCCGCGCCTATTCCTGGTATTACATGGGCATCAATATCGGCTCGGCGACATCATCGCTGGCGACGCCCTGGCTGCTGCAAAATTATGGCGCGCCCATTGCTTTCGGCGTACCCGGTTTTTTCATGGGACTGGCAACCCTGGTGTTCTGGCTGGGGCGGTACAAGTTTGTCCACATACCGCCCGCGGGAAGATCCTGGCTCCTCGACATCGCCGGCCCGGAAGGCATTCGCGTAATCAAGCGGCTGGCAATCATATACGCGCTGGTGGCGGCATTCTGGTCCCTGTTCGACCAGATGGGCAGTTCCTGGGTGCTGCAAGCGCAAAACATGGACCGGGTATTGCTCGGTTACGAAGTGCTTTCCGGCCAAATGTTGTCGGCGAATCCTTTTCTTGTCATCTTGCTGGTGCCGATTTTCACCTATTTGATCTATCCGGCCATGGGCCGCTTGTTCACGGTCACCGCCAGCCGGAAAATGTCCGTGGGCATGTTTCTCGCCGTGACGCCGTTTTTGATCACCGCCTGGTGCGAAATGCAGATCGGCAACGGCGCAACACCGAGCATCGCCTGGCATTTGCTGGCCTATCTGGCGCTGACCGCGGCGGAGGTCATGCTGGTTATCACCTTCATGGAGTTCTCCTACACCCAGGCGCCGATGCGGATGAAATCCCTTGTCATGTCCTTCTTTTATCTATCCATCTCCATGGGCAATCTGTTCACCGCCGGCGTGAATTACTTCATCCAGAATCCTGACGGCTCAAGCAAACTCGAAGGCGCGGCGTATCACCTGTTCTTCGCCGGCTTCATGGCGAGCGTGGCGATTGTTTTCGCGGTTTACATGATGTACTACAGGCACGAAAACATCGTGCAGGAAGTCGAGCAATGAACAGGAAACTGCATGTCTATTCCCGCGGCCGGGCGCTGTTCGAGCGCGCCAGGAAGGTAATCCCCAGCGGCATCCCCGGACACTTCAATCCAGTTGTGCAAAAGCCGCATGGCGCTTACCCCTATTACGCGCAAAGCAGCCGGGGCGCCCGCTTCCGGGATGTCGACGGCAATGAATACATCGATTACATGTGTGCGTATGGGCCGATGATTCTCGGTTATGGGAATCCGGTAGTGGAGTCGGCTTATCGGGCGCAAATGAAAAAGGCCGACACTTGCACGCTGGCGTCGCCGGTAATGGTCGAACTGGCGGAATTCCTGGTCGATCTTGTTCCCATCGCGGATTGGGCCACTTTCGCCAAGAACGGCGCCGACGCTACCAATATGGCCGTGCTGATCGCCCGGACCGCGACCGGCCGCAGGAAACTGATAGCGATCGAAGGCGGTTATCACGGCTCCTCACCCTGGATGCTATCCATTGAGCGTGGCGGAATCGATCCGGCCGACCACCAGCATGTTATTCGCATTCCCTGGAACGACATCGATGCGTTGCGACGAACGCTTGACCAAAACCACGGCGAAGTTGCCGCGTTTATTTCCTCGCCATATCACCATCCGGTTTATCAGGACAACGAGTTGCCCGCCGCGGGATATTGGCCGGAGGCGCACCGATTGCTGAAGAAACACGGCGTGGTATCGATCTGCGACGATGTCCGCGCCGGCTTCCGCATCGATATGGGCGGCTCAAACGAATATTTCGGCTATCGTCCCGACCTGATCTGTTTCTGCAAGGCGATAGCCAACGGCTACCCGATCTCGGCGGTAGCAGGCAGAGATTCCCTGAAGGACGCCGCCGGCACAATATTCCAGACTGGTAGTTTCTGGTTCTCGGCGGGAGCCATGGCGGCGGCGCTGGCCTGCTTGCAGGAACTGGCGCGAATCGATGCGCCAGCCCGGATTCTGGAAATCGGCCGCAAATTCACCGAAGGACTCACGAATATCGCCGCCGGGCAGGGCCTGATGCTAAAGGCAAGCGGCATGCCTTCCATGCCATATCTGCGCATGGAGCACGAATCCGGCATCGAATTTCATCAGGCGCTATGCGGCGAATGCGCCCGGCGTGGCCTGTTCATGGCTTCTCATCACAATCTGTTTGTATCCGCGGCACATACCGAGCAGGATCTGGAGCAGACTTTCGCAATATTCGATGAGGCGCTTGCGGCGGTGCGAACAAGTTGTTAGCTATTCCTTTTATTGGACAATGGAGACCATGAACATGTGGATTCAAACTTTCGGCGCGCCGGTCATGATGATATTGCTGAGCGCGGCCGTTGCATGCAGCCCCGGGGCTGACACTGCTGCGGCTCCTGATCAGGCCGGGGATCAGGAGGAGACTGTGCAGGTAGTATTCGAAACCGACGTTGGGGACATCGAGGTTGCGCTATATCCAGATCGCGCGCCCCTTTCCGTGGCCCAATTCCTTGCCCATGTGGATGCCGGCAGTTATGAGGGGGCGAGCTTCTATCGCGTGACCCGGGAGTCCGATGGCTCGGCAATTGACGTTGTGCAAGGCGGGCTGTTGTCCGGGGCGGTACTGGACGGCAGCGACGCCTACGCCGAAGGCTATTCGTCGACGACGGCTGTGGCGCACGAAACCACGGATCAGACCGGCATTGCGAACGAGCGCGGCACGCTCGCCTTTGCCCGCCTGGACCCGGGCACCGCCGACACCGAGATCTTTTTCAATGTGCGCGACAACCCGGAACTCGATACGGGTTTCACCGAAGGCGGTCGCGACGGCTATGGATACGCAACCTTCGGCCGGGTGTTAACGGGCATGCAAGTGCTCGACGAGATCCAGCAAATGCCGAGCGACGCGCCTACTTCCATGGAACTGGTGCGTGGCCAGATTCTCGAACAACCGGTGCTCATCCGACGCATCTACCGCCAAGGTTCCTGATATTTTCGCGGATACGGAAATCTCAATGATGATTCTGGAAAACTTGCCGACATAAATCGATGTTGGGCAACCGAAACACAAAATTCGGCGTAAAGAGCGCCAAGCAAAGGAACAAGAGCTTGATTTTCCGGAGATTTGCGATTCTGACCGCGATCTTTGCGGCGTCTGTCGGCGTGGCGCAGGCACAAAGCCTGAGAGGTTCCAAGGAATCCGTGCAACGCCAGTACAGTGTTGCTGTTGGAGACCGTCTGACCTTTGTTGACACGTCACGGGAAATTCCGGACCTGATCGAATCCGGCGAATTGCTCAGGGTAGTAGAGAATCGCAACCTGGTCTTGCATGAAGTTTCAAATCCCTATGCCCGGCCCGGAGTCAAATTGTTACTGGATCGGCTAAGCGCGCAATTCCGCGCGGCCTGTGGCGAAAAGTTGACGGTTACTTCCCTGTTGCGGCCGAAAAATCGACAGCCGGCAAACGCGGCCTCGATTTCCGTGCATCCCGCGGGCATGGCGGCAGATATTCGAATTCCCCGCCGTGGCAGGTGCCGTTCCTGGTTGGAGCAAACCCTGTTGTCGCTGGAATCGTCCGGCGTACTTGACGTGACCCGGGAACGCAATCCGCCGCATTATCACGTCGCGGTATTTTCAACGCCCTATCATAACTACGTGGCCATGCTGACGAAATCCAATCGGGAATACCGAGTGCGGCGTGGCGATTCTCTTTGGGAAATCGCGCGAGCCATGGGAATTTCTCTGGCCCAATTGCGAGCGGCGAATGGCATTTCAGGCGACCTCATCAATGTCGGGCAGCGGCTTCAGATTCCTGCTTCCGCCACGAACTCGACTGTCGGCGCCACTGCGACGGTCGACAAGATTGAATACAAGGTCCGCAGAGGCGATACGCTCTGGCGGATTTCCAGAAGATACAATACCAGCGTGGCGCGAATCATGCGGCAGAACGGTCTCAGTAGTGACTTGCTGGAGGTCAATCAGGTATTGCAGATTACCCCCGGCGGTTCGAGCTGACCGGACCATTTCCGGGCCACCCATGGCATAGCGGCGACATCGTTCAGCAATTCCTGGCGTCGAAAACGAGATTCCGTCTCAGGGGTAATCGATGAAGTTCGCGAATAGCATTATCTTATTCATGGCTGTAATCCATATGCCTAATTTGACCGCCCAGCGCATACCGACCATTGATCCGAACGACTATTCCGCGGAGCAGATGCAGGCCGCGGCAGAATTCGAGGCGGCGAGAAACCGTCCCGTAAGCGGGCCATTCGAGCTCATGATGCATAGTCCCGCGGTCATGAGCCGGGCGCGGGCATTCGGAGATTACCTGCGCTTCAACTCCGCCATCGGCAATACTCTGAGCGAACTGGCGATCCTGATTACCGCGCGTGAATGGACCCAGGATTACGAGTGGTACGCGCACTATCCCATCGCGCTTGAGGTCGGTATCGACCAGGAAATCGCCGACGCCATCGCGGAAGGCCGCCGCCCGGCCGGAATGAGCGAAGACGAAGAAATCGTTTATGATTTTTCCATTGAACTTCACCGCAATCGCCGTGTCAGCGATGTGACTTTCCAGCGCGCGCTGGAGCGATTCGGCAATAAAGGCGTGATCGATCTGACCGGCATCAACGGCTATTACACATTTCTGGCCATGCAGATGAACATGGCCCGGTTTCCGGTCCCGGAAGGCGCGGCAAGACTGCCGCGCTTCCCGGATTGACCGATCGCGACTTCAGTTGCGCATAGACCGGTTTTGCTGGCGCATGCGGCCTTCCCGGCGTGGCTAATCGAGACTTGCTCAATGCGCCAGATCTGATACCAGTCCAGACAGGCCGGCGACTACAATAAAAATCCGGTCAGGTTCCCCAAGTTCATTTGGCGCCTGGGTTACATAAGGACGTTCGATCCCGGCCTTGGCTTCGCTACTTCCTGTACAACACGACAAACTGGCTGGTCTGGCCCCGAATTGACGGGGAAAATACACCCTCGGTCAGCGGATCGTCCGGGTTCTTGAACAAGTCCGAGCTGTCCGCGACGGAAAGCCCGGCCTCTTCGGCCATCTGTGTAACCAGGCTCTCTTCGATGCGATGCAATGTGTCTCCCGCTTCCCATCCCGCGCCGTCCGGCGCTATGTGGTCGTTCGCGAGAAATACGCCGCCGGGTTTCAAGACGCGCGCTATCTCGCGAAAGCTGCCGGCCAGGTCGCCCAGGCTGTTGCCTTCGGGCGCGAAGCCCAGTTCGTGCGGACCCAGAATCCAGGTGACCATGTCGATGGAATTATCCGCGGCCTCCAATTCGTCGAAATTGGTAATGCTGACTCGCACATTGGCAAGCCGATT
Organism: uncultured Pseudohongiella sp.; assembly: GCA_951812715.1. Lineage (GTDB taxonomy): Bacteria > Pseudomonadota > Gammaproteobacteria > Pseudomonadales > Pseudohongiellaceae > UBA9145. Next base: position 1,485,207 of record OX638323.1, read on the forward strand.
ATTCGCCGTGCGCATATCTATGCCGTCACCGACAAATCCCATGAGACCAGGCGGGTGTTGCAGAATTACGCTGCCGTCCGGGCCCACCGCGCGACTCAGTATCTCGGTGTAGTAGCCGCCGGCGGCTTCCAGTTCGAGCACGGCCATACCGGTCCGCAGTCCAGCAAATGCCAGCACTTCCGCGGGTTTGCGCCGTTCATCGTCAGCGGCATCCTCAGCGGGGCGGTCAGGATGAGCCAGCGCCGCGGCCACGTCGGCGTCCGCGCCAGCAGCCGCGCCACTGACCAGCGCCAGCGCCACAACAGAACAACCACTGCAAAAATTCAGTAAGTATCTATTCAAATAGTTCATGATTAGCTCCTCCCCAATGTGGTTTGGATGTTATCAAGGTTTGCTGGCAAGCGCCCCTGTTCAACACAAGGCAGTCTTAATTTGGGCTTGCAAGCGTTCCGCGTTACGCTAGGCGCCGGTCAGGCAATCGCCCGGCGAGCCTGATCCGTTCCAACTCAAGACGAGACGCACATGTTCAGTTGGCTCGAAACCACCGCGGTCGCGAATTGGGTTGCGCTTTCCCTGTGGGCTTACCCGGCGCTTCTCAGCTTGCATATCGTTGGGCTGGCGATCGTGGTCGGTATTTTCGCCATGCGCGACCTGCGGCTCGCAGGCTTCGTCAAGGGAATCGATCCGCGAGTATTCGTCAATCTTGCCCCTTTTGCCTGGTTCGGCTTTACGCTCAATTTGGTCTCGGGACTACTTTTGTTCACATCCCAGGCGACGGTCTTGGTGACGAATCCGCCATTTCTGATCAAGATCGGTTGCATCTTCGCGGGCATGTTGCTGGCGGGGACTATTCATTCGCGCCTGCGGAAACAGTCGGTTTCTGCGTCTTTCTATGTGACGATGCTGAGTGAAGAAGGCACGTTGCGGCCGCTTGCATTACTGTCTCTGACGATCTGGGCCGCGGCGATCAGCGCCGGCCGGCTTATCGCGTATTTTTGAGCCGTCATGTTTCGCTCCTTTGCCAGCAATCTTGCCGACAGCAGCCTGAATCAATTGATTTCAGAGACAGTCTGGTTATGGCCGGTGCTGGAAATTATCCACTTTATCGGTCTCAGCATATTGCTCGGCGCACTCTTGATCATCGACATGCGCCTGCTGGGTCTGTTCAAGTCTTTCGACGCGGCATCCGTGAATCGGCTGGCGCCGCTGGCCTGGATCGGATTCCTATTCAATCTGATTACCGGCGCCCTGTTCTTTATTGGCGATCCTGTGCGCTATTCCGTCAATATCGGTTTCCAGCTGAAGATGTTGCTGATCCTGATCGCCGGGGTCAATCTCGTGGCATACCAACTGCAGGTCAGGCCGCTTATGGCGGGCTGGAATTCCGGCTCCCCAACGACGCCGGTGGCCAAGGCGATCGCGGCTACATCGCTATTGGCCTGGACCGGTGTATTGCTGCTTGGCAGATTGATACCCTATGTCGGCACGGGGTGAGATCCGGGCGGCGTAGCCAACAACAAGCAAAGCGTTTTGAAGGCCGAACGACTTGCCGATAACTTCAGTCGTAACGCGAAGGAAAGAACCGCACCGACGCGCGTGAGGCTTCCGGGTCGCAGTCGTAGGGCAGCAACTTGTACCCTTCAGCCGCTGGAACCCAACGCGCGGTATAGGACGCCGGCTCTTGCAGAAACATCGGGTCTTCCACTTCCAGCGTGATCCACAGATCGTCGCCGTCGCGCCAGTAGCGCTCGCGCACGACTTTCCGGGAGGAGGAAGGTATGCCGTTGTAATCGTCGAATCCGACGATGTCGAACACGAAGTTGGTCGTCGTCACCATCAACGCGCCATCTTCGTAGTAACCGGTTGAGAATCCCTGGACGCTGAATTCGTGGGGCCGTGGCTGGCGGCCGTCCAGCCAGACGGTGCGAAGCTGGTCGTCCTTTTCGTAGCGGAACAGAACCCGGTCCGGCCATTGGGTGACCTGCATGTTATAGGGGTCGTACTGGATCGCCGGTGACGACGCCGGCTGACAATCGTACTTGGGGCCGATAATCTCTTCCCAGATTTCCTGATAGGCAAGCGCCCGGGCATTGAGTTTGGGGAAGTTGTCTTCGGTCCAGGGCATGTTCGGACCATTGATAGGCCGCGCCCGCGGCGAGCCGTCCCACACGCCGGCCAAATCGGGAATCGCGGCGCCGCCCTGCTGGGCGCTGCTTCGACTGACGCCATACCCCGTCGCTATCACCAACGCCAGTGAGGCCAGCGCCAGCGTTCCCATTACGGTTTTCGTTCCGGAATCTGGATTCATGCTATTGCACATCCTCTTCTTCGACCCTGCCGCCGGACAAGATCGGGCTGCCATCTTCCCGGGTCATGCGCACGCAACACAGACCGAAAGTGCCTTCCGCCCGGGACTTGTTTCCGGTCACGTTCACGACCGTGCCGACAGTCAGCGAATCCGGTGTCCAGCCGGTGCGCCGCAGACTGATCGGCGCGCCGAGCTCGACCTGCCACTCGGTTGCATCGCCGCTGGCGCCGGGCACGTCGACAAACAGAAAAGCATGGGGATTACGGAATACAAAGCGGGTAACGGTTCCCTGAATCTCCACCCGATCCTCGGGATCGTAAAACGGACCGCTGGCATGATGGGCCAGCACCGGGGCAAGTAACAGGCTCACGCCGATAACGAAAACGGATGCAGCCGCGGTGAAAAGCGCTTCCCGGCCGGAGAATCTTGGTTTCATGGCTGGCCTCGCTATTGGCGGTTTGGAATTCGATTATATGGTCAAAATCCGCGGAATTGGCAACCGCGCGTTGAGAGGTTAGTCCGGCAAGGCGAACACAAACAGATTCGTGCCCCGGCTCGGACGCAGTTCCGGCGCCAGATTGATCTGGGCGGAACCGGTATTGACGGTAATGTACTGCTTGCCGTTGACCGCATAGGAAATGGGGTAGCCGGAGACCGGCGAGCCCAGATTGATTTCCCATAGCGCCTCGCCGGTCTCCTGATCGAACGCGCGAAAGCGGCCATTGGTGTCGCCGCCGAAGACTAGGCCACCGCCGGTGGCAACAAGGGACATGACGCCAGCGCGTCTCGCCGGTTTCCGCCGAGATCGCCCGCACGGCGCCGGCGTTATCGTTTCCAGGAGCGATCTGATGCCGGTAGGCGATGGAATAGATCTCCAATAGCTGACCAACACCATCGCCGGTGTCGGTAACCGCCGCGGCCGAGTCGCCGAAAACCTCGACGGACTGATTCGAACGAGCGCGGCGCCGAGGCAAGAACAGGGTTGGTCCAACCATGATAATTCTCCTCGGGACGCTCGCCTCGGTTATGAGTTGATTCGGCGAGCCAGCTATTGATAGCAGAAAGAAAACCCGCGTCCCAGACCGCCAGGCTGGCGCGATTGCAATCTTGCCGCCAAAACCGGCGGAAATGCGGTATTCGTCTGCCGCGCTTGATACACTCCGGGACCTGGCGGCGCCTGTTTATGGAGAGATCATGCATAAGCTTGTTCCCAAATCCGGATGCTTCTTGTTCGGGTTCTGTTTGCTGGCAGCGGGCGCGGTATTCGCCCAGGGCGTTCCCCTCCCGATCGAAATGCTGCCGCTGGGCAAGGACATCGGCATCAGTTCGGGGCAGACGGTAACGCCGGCCTATGAGGGCTGGTATGAAGACGGCGACGGCATGATCGCGTTGTCGTTCGGTTACTACAATCGCAACACCGAAGAAGTGCTGGAAATTCCTGCCGGCGCCGAGAACCGTATTATAGGCGCGCCCGACGGCGACCCCGATCAGGGTCAGCCCACTCGATTCGAAGTTGATCGGCACTGGGGCGTGTTCACCGTCAAGGTGCCTCCCGGATTCGGGGAGCCCGTAATCTGGCGTCTGGAAAATCAGGGCAAGACCTTCGATATCCGGGCCAATCTGAATACCGATTACATCATCGACGCCATCGCCGGCGACGCCAACGGCAATTTTCCGCCGCGCATCAGATTCGCCGAAGACGCGGATTGGGGTCACGGTCCCGCCGGAGTAACCGCCGGTCCCCTTGAGACCCAGGTCGGAGTCCCGCTCGCCTTGACGGCCTGGGTCGAGGACCGAGGCGAAGTGAATCCGCTTTTCGCCCAGTTTCTTGGCGGTGGCAGTGGGAAACCTCCGGTTACGGTCGCCTGGTTCAAACAGCAAGGCTCGGGTGATGTGATCTTCAGTGAAACCAGCGTAAGAGTGGCCGGCGCAGGCGGCGCCGCGAACACCAGCGTGACTTGCGGCGAACCCGGTCTGTATCTGCTGCGCGCAAGGGTTACCGAGTTTACCGGTCCGGCGATGGCCGGCCATGCCCAATGCTGCTGGACGAATGGCTTTGTGAAAGTAAATGTGAGTGAATAGTCAGGAATGGATTGGATGTGACCTATCTTGGTCAGGAAGACTATGAAAGGATGCTAGCGGACCGCAATGCCCGGCTGGCGCGGCAGCGGGGAGACTCGGAATAGAATCGTGCCGACAAAAGTTCTTGTTCATGGTCTGGCCATGTTCGGTCTCATGACGATCGCGGGGCGCGCCGCGGCCCACCACAGTTTTGCCGCGGAGTTTTCCTATGAACTGTTTGGCGCCAAGGAAGGCGAAGTCGTCGAAGTGCATTACGTCAATCCCCACACGCGAATTTTCGTTGCCGTTACCAGTGAAGACGGCGAAGCAGAGATCTGGGACGCCCAGAGTCATGCCATCAGTACTTTGCTTCGCGCTGGCTGGCGCAGAGACACGGTCAGGGTTGGCGACAATGTCGCGCTTGAAGGCTTTCTGGGGCTGGATAGTTCTCGCAAGATATGGATCAGCAAGATGACCCTCGAGGACGGCGAGGTCATTACCATAAGCGCGGGAAACTGAATCCAGATGCAAGCTGAATTGAGAATTTCCGCATCCATTGTTTCGCTTTTCCTTGCCGGCGCCTGCTGGGCACAGATCGAAGGCGACTGGCTATTGACGTTGAATCACGACGCGGAACGGTTGGGCATCATCACGTTTGAACGCGAGCAGGGCGAGTTGAACGCCTATGTCGATGGCGGTCCCGTCGAGTTCACGCTGGCAGGCGGCAGGCTGGAAATGGAGGTGGATTACCGCAATGCCGGCGGCAGGCTGCTCAGCCGGCAACTTGCCGGCACGGTTGACGGCACTGTCATGACGGGAACCCTGATTGCCCACCACGATGGCTCTACCGGAACCTGGCGCGCCGAGCCAAGAGCGCCCGAGGCAGCGCTGCCGCCGGCGCCGGTGGATTTCAGCGGCATCTGGTCGCGAATCTCGGCCGGCATGGAAAAAGTGCATCTTGACTATACCGAGTCGGCACGGTTGCAGGTCGATGATTACAGCTACCTTGACGATCCGGCCCTGCGCTGTATCTCGCCGGCCCTGGTGCGGATTTCAGGCTGGCCCTACCCGCTGGAAATCTTGCAGAACGAACAGCAGTTGACCATTTTGTACGAGAGTTTTCGCGAAGTGCGGAGAATTTTCCTCGACGGCCGCGATTTTCCCGAAGACCTGCCGGCAAGAGCCATGGGCTATTCCCTCGGCCGCTGGGAAGGCAGCACTCTGGTGGTGGAGTCAGCGCTGCTCAAGCCGGCCTTCGTGGATCAGGCCGGACAACCCGTATCCGAAAACGCCAGGGTGGTCGAGCGTATTTCCATGAGCGAAGACGGCCAGAACTTGCGCGGCCTGCTGACGCTGCACGATCCCGAGAACTACCGGCGGCCCATCATTCGTTACCGGCAGTGGCGCAAGACTCTGGACACGACCATTCTGGAATACGACTGCGATTCCTATCCGTTTTACCGCGGCCTGGAATTCGAAGGCAGGCTCGATGAATTCTGGGAGCGGATGAGCCAACGCCGCTGATGAAAGGCAATGCATTGACCCGCGAATGGCGATGCAATGGCTTACATATACGCGCATGTGTATACAAAAGTGCGTTTTTGTATACATGACGATGTGGACGTGTATAAATTCCGTGGATTTCGCGATATGTCGCGAAAACTGAATAACAGCCGGCATTGACCGGATCAGGGGAGAACTGATGATGCGCATTTTTTGCACGCGAATGAGCCGTGCGTCTGTAGTTTGGGGCTGTGTCGCCCTGGCGCCCGCATTCGCGCAATCGAACGGCGAAAGCGCGAATTTGCTGGCGGACATGCGAGCGGTGACCGGCGACATGCTGGAAAATCCCGCCCCCGGCGACTGGCTGATCTGGCGCAAGTCCTATGACAGCCTGGGATTCAGCCCGCTGGACCAGATCAATACCGAGAATGTCGATCAACTGGTCGAGAGCTGGCGCGCGCCGCTGGCGCCCGGCGCCGCTATGCCTACGCCCCTGGTGCACGATGGCGTGATCTTTCTTGCCGATGTCGGCGATGTGGTGCTGGCCCTGGATGCGAGTAGCGGCGCCGAATTGTGGCGTTATGAACATGCGACCGATCCCGACAGGACCGGCGCCGGCCTCAACGGAAAATTCGGCATAGCGATCTACGGCGACCTGCTCATCGTGCCCACGCTCGACCTGAGCCTGGTCGCACTCAATTTCAGAACCGGCGAACCGGTCTGGAATCACGCCATTGCGGTCACAGCCTCGAGTCCCAAAACCTACTCCCTGCGGGCATCGCCGCTGATCGCCAACGGCGTCGTCGTTCAGGGAGTTACGGCGACCATGGTGCCGGAAGGCGGCTTCATCATCGGCCTGGATGCGGGCAGCGGCGAGGAATTATGGCGTTTCCAGACTGTAGCGGGACCGGACGATTCCGGCGGACACACCTGGAACGATATCGCCCATACAGAGCGCCAGGGAGGCTCGGTCTGGGTTAGCGGCAGTTACGATCCGGAACTCGATCTGGTTTTTTTCGGGCCGGCGCCCACCTACCATACCGCGCCGCTGCTCGATCCGGTGGCTATACAAGGCGTCAGCAATGACGCGCTGTACACCAATTCGACGATTGCTCTGCGGCCGCGAAGCGGCGAGTTGGTATGGCATTTCCAGCACGTGGCGAACGATCAGTGGGATCTGGACTGGTCATTCGAGCGGCAAATCATCGAAGTCGACGTAGACGGCTCGCCCCGCAAGGCGGTAATTACCGCGGGCAAAATTGCGCTTTACGATGCGCTGGACGCGGCCACTGGCGAATACCTTTTTTCCATCGACCTGGGATTGCAGAATCTGGTTGCCTCGATCGACCCGCAATCCGGCGTAAAAACCATGAACCCGAACGCGCGGCCGAATGCCGAGAATGCCGTGCTGGTTTGCCCGCAGCCCATCGGCGGGCGTAACTGGCTTGCGGGGGCAGTGAATCCGGAGAGCAACATGCTCTTCCTGTCGCTCGCCGAGACCTGCATGATGGGCGGGCCGACCGGAGGGGATTCCCAGTTACTCAGCACCGGCGCCGCCATTTCGGGGATAGCTCCCCCCGACAGCGACGGCAATGTCGGCCGCTTGCAGGCGATAAATCTCGAAACCCGCGAGTTGGCCTGGAGTTTCCGCGAGTTCATGCCGCCTTCCTCGGCAGTGCTCGCAACCGGCGGCGGCCTGGTTTTCGGCGCCGCCGTCGACCAGTCGTTCAAGGCCTTCGACCAGACCGACGGCGAAGTTCTCTGGAAAACCGACCTCGGCGATATCGCTGCTTCGTTTCCGATCAGTTACAGCGTGGGCGGGAAACAGCACATTGCCCTGGTGGTCGGCCAACCGGGCTTGCATGCGAGCGCCCTGATCGGTATCGCCATGCAGACTTCCGGCGACATGTCCCGTTTCAGCGGACTCACCCGCGAAGGCCCGTCCCTGGTCGTCTTCGCCCTGCCCTGAAAGCTGTAATGAAAATCGCCAGCGCGGGCGAGGGATCGGTATAATCAAGGCTGGGAGTCAGGCTCCTGGCCGCTCGCTGCAAACTTACAAGATGAGACTCGATAAACATGGATATCTCGATTGCATACTGTGTACAGTGAAACTATAAACCCAAGGCTGTCAGTCTGGCAGCCAAATTAGCCGACCGCTTCGGCGTTACGGCTCGCCTCATCGAAAGCGGCGGCGGCAGATTCGATGTGCATGTCGGCGGCCAATTGGCGTATTCAAAACATGAAACGGGAGAGTTTCCGGACGAAGCCCGCCTGATCTCCGAGATCGCTCGAAACTTCGCCTGAGGCCGATTCCGATCACTTCCGGGGTACCAACGGACAAGGAGTCGGGTGAGTTTCTCCGCCGTTCTTCGCTAGCTGATATGACGCTGCTGCAGAAAAGGTTTTACTCGATGAAAACTTCACCGATACCAACGTTTGGCGCTCTACTTGCCCTCTTCCTTGGCCTTGCCTGTCAGGCGGCCGATTCGGGGGACATACACGAAAGAATCAACAACGCGATAAGCCGCGGCAAGGTAGGCGCCGCCGTGTTTGCCTCCTACGATCAGGGCGATGTCACCGTATACGGATACGGCCAGACCAGGCCCGACCAATCGCGGGAACCCGATGGCGATACACTGTTCGAGATCGGGTCCATCACCAAAGTGTTCACGGCCATACTGGTCCAGCGCCTGGTAGAGCAAGGCAGGCTCGACTGGGATGAGCAGATCTCCAGCTACAGCAAGGAATTGCCGTTCGAGAACGAGTCGGTGGGCGCGATCACGCTTCGTTCGCTGGCGACCCATTCTTCCGGGCTGCCGCGTCTGCCCGACAACTTCTCCCTGGGCGACATCCTGGACCCCTATGCGGACTACACGCGAAGTGACTTGAATGAATTTCTGCGCTCATTCGATCCCGATTCCCTGTCCAGCGAACAAGTCTATTCGAACCTGGGATTCGGCTTGCTGGGATCCATCGCGGCCGATGCCGCGCGAATGGACTATCCGGCCGCGATAGAGGAATACATCCTTGCGCCATTGGGTATGAGCCGGTCGTTCGCGGCCTATCCGCAACAAGTCGACCCAAACATGGCTTCGGGATACAGCGACGGTGCGGTCATGCCGGCGTGGACTTTCGATTCCCTGGCCGGCGCCGGCGCAATCGTTTCATCCGCGAACGACCTGATGCGATTCATACAGGCCAACTTCGCAGCGGATGCGTTCGGCGTGCATGGGGCGATTCTCGCGACCCAGCAGCCTCAGGAAGGATACGACATGGCCCTGGCCTGGCAGATGACAGCGGATGGGGAAGGGAACACGGTCCATTGGCACAATGGCGGCACCGGCGGCTATGCCAGTTTCCTCGCCGTGAATCCAGCCCAATCAAAAGGCTGGCTGCTATTAACCGCATCTTCCGATTACGCTGAAGTGACCAACCTCGGGCTGTCGCTGCTTGCGCAACCACCGCAGGCGCAAACCATCGATCTCGCGCCGTATACCGGAGTATTTCAATTGGGTCCAGGCTTTTCCCTCACATTCTCGGAGCGTGACGGACAGCTATTCGGCCAGGCCACGGGGCAGACGGCATTTCCATTGACGCAACAGGGCGAGCACGTATTCGAGTTCGCCGCCGCGCGGATTCGGGTGACGTTTGCCACGCCAGTAGAGGGTTCCTCCGCGGGCATCGAGTTCGTTCAGGCAGGTCAGATCATCAACGCGCCCCGGGTCGAAGACGAACTCGGAACAACGGAACGCGAGGAAATCCCGCTCGACAGCGCAGTCCTGAACGACTACGAGGGCGAATATGAGCTGGCGGAAGGCGTCGCGATAACGGTTTCGGTCCGCGAGTCCCAGTTGTTCATTCAGGTGACCGGCCAGCAGGCCTTTCCGGCTTTTGCCATGGACACGGACCGCTTTTTTCTAAGGGTCGTGGATGCGGAGATCGAATTCCTGCGCGATGACGGCGGCTACGTTCACGAACTGATCCTCTACCAGGCAGGCGAACATCGCGCGCGTCGCTTGGGCGCGCGCCTCTGATTGACCTCCAGCAACAAGGCTGTGCTAACTCCCTCCGCTGCCGAAGTCCCAATCGCTGCGCGGCCGATTTGTCCGTTCTCCAAGCGCTCTGTCGACCATCGCCCATTGCTTGCGTTCTGCCCTTGTCGGCGCCCTGTCGAAAAGTCCGGCCGATATCGATACCAAGCACGAAAATTCGCGAATTTACCGCCAGTAGCGTTGCCGGCCCTGAAACTCCGCCGAACCGAGGCGCCACGACTCTTATGACGATGAAGCTGAAATCAGCCGCATACGAACTGGAGAATTTCGAAGACGCTCAAGAATTCTTCCACAGCCGTGGCTGGACCGACGGCTTTCCCGTCGTCCCTCCGACTCCGGAAGCGGTACGTGCCTGTCTCGAATGGGCGAATCTTCCCGCCGGGGAATTGATCGGCGTCGAGCCGGTCAGGGAACGCGCGGTCACCGCCGAGAAGCTGGCGATCAATGCCGTCATGGCCGGCTGCCTGCCGAGCCATTTTCCCGCCGTGGTCACGGCCTGGACGGCGATGTCGCGAGAGGAATTTCTCTTGCACGGCGCGACCGCCAGCACCGGCGGCTGCGCGATCCTGGTCATTATCAACGGTCCGATTCGACTGCAAATCGGCACGGACAGCGGCTTCAACGTTCTCGGCGGCGGTGACCGCGCAACCGCGGTGATCGGCCGGGCGATCCGGCTCGCATTGATCAATATTCTCGATGTCAGTCCCGGCGCCATCGACCGCTCGACCCTGGGCCACCCCGGCAAGATCAGCTATTGTCTGGCGGAAGACGAAGAAGGTTCGAGTTGGCCGTCAATAGCCGAAACTCGGGGAATCCCGGCGGACGCTTCCGCGGTCACGGTTTTCGCCGCCGGCGCGCCGCGGCAGATCATGAACGAATGGACCACCGAAGCGGAGCAGATACTTGAGACTTACGCCGCCGAAATGCGCGCCAATATGCGCAATTACTCGATCTGGTCCGGCAATTATGTGATCGTCGTGCCAAAGCAGCATCGCGACCTCCTGCAAGCCGCCGGCTGGAGCAAATCGGACATCGCTGCATTCATTTTCCGCAAAGCGCGAATCAAAAGAGGCGAATGGGCAAAGGTCGGCAAGTCCGCGGTCGTTCGCGGCAAGACCGATACAGAGTATTGCGCCCTGCCCTCACCGGATCACCTGCTGGTGCTCGCGGCGGGTGGGCCGGCTGGAGGATTCGGCGCTGTCATTCCTCCCTGGCTCGGCCTGAAAAGCCGTGCCGTGACAGTTGCCGTCGGCGCCTGCGTGGATTGCGAGCCGCTGGCGCGGGAACCGCGCTAGCAAGCGGCGACACAAACCAGGTAAGGTCCTACTCTATGCACCCGGATTGCAAGTGAGCGCTACCTTGTTTCATTCGCCCGCAAGACTGATTCGCCTACTCCTGTCTGGCGCTTTTTGGATCGTGGGAACGATGCCGCATCTTTCGTCCGCGGCCGAGCAGGAACCGGGCTTGCTCACGATCGAAGGACATCTGGTCGGCCTGATCGAATCCCTGTCGGACTTAAGCGATCCGGCGCTGATCATTCGGTCATACTATGAATTACTGCCGGAAGAACAGCGCGAAGCCGCCGAGTCTCGGCGGGTAAATCTTGACGCCCTGCTGCCTGCGTACCGAGTCGCATTCACCGCGGCCGACAGCGCTGAACTGGCGCAAGTAATGACCGATATCGACACGCACTGGTCCGCGATTCTGACGCTTCACGCCCTGGAATTTACCCGAGAAGCGCAGCAGATCCTGATTGACGCCTACCGCGAAACGTATTCATTCAGTTTTTCCGATTAGGCTTCATTTCCGCCATTACCGCGAATAGATCTTTTTTAGCCAAGCGCATGGGTAAGGAATAAAAGCACATCGGAAGCTGAACTTGAACAGCGCGCCCGGGTGGTTCTGGAAAGTACCGAAAACCCGCTTTGCTGAATCGGGAACCGCGCCTGCCGTCGTTAAACGCTATCGTGATGGGGGCGTTTCGGCGCCTGACATCGCGTGAGTTCCAATCGGATTTCAAGGGTCGAGCGGAAGCGCACGGGCGTGCTTGATGGGCTTCAGGCTGAAGTTCGATTCCACGTGCATCACGCCGGGGTACTTGAGAATCTGCTTCATTACCAGTTCCGAAAAGTGATCTATGCTGTGAGCCACCACCTTCATGAGGTAGTCCTGCGTGCCGCTCATGGCGTGACATTCAATGATATGCGGCTCCTGGGCTACCCGCTGGTGGAACGATTCAGTGCGTTCATCCGGCTGTTTTTCCATCGTCACCTGTACGAATGCGGTGACGGATAGCCCCAGTTTGCGCTGATCTACCTCGGCGAAGTAACCGCGTATGAAGCCGGCAGTCTCAAGCGCCTTGACGCGGCGAAAAGTCGGTGACTCGGACAAGCCGATGCGGGCGGCCAGCTTCGCGTTGGCCATGCGGCCGTCAAGTTGCAATTCGCGCAGGATCGCGCGCTCCGAGCGGTCCAATGGTCTCGATTCGTTTTGACTTAACAAGTGAAATATTCCTATTCCTGCGCGTAATTTGAAGAATTTCCTTAATTCTACATCAATAATGGACTAAATAGGCAACATATTTCCCCATCGGTGATCTAACCTGACTGAAACTATTCGCTTGGGAGTTTCTCCATGCACGACAACCCCATGGGACTGGACGGTTTCGATTTCGTCGAGTTCGCGGCGATCGATAAAGGTCGGCTCGAACCGGTGTTCGAAACCCTTGGGTTCAGTCATGTCGCCCGACATCGCTCCAAGGACGCGCAGCTCTGGCGTCAGGGCGACATCAACTTCATCGTCAACTACGAGCCGAATAGCCCGGCCCACTACCATGCCGATGAGCATGGACCCTGCGCCTGTGGACTGGCGTTCCGGGTGCGGGACTCACACCATGCGTACAACCGCGCGGTGGAACTCGGCGCGCAACCCGTCGAGCTCGACACTGGGCCCATGGAACTGCGTTTGCCGGCGATCCGGGGTATCGGCGGCGCGCCGCTTTATCTCATTGATCGCTACACTGCCGGCGCGAGCATCTACGACATTGATTTCGAGTACCTGGATGGCGTGGAGCGCTTTCCGCAAGGCGTGGGTCTGCAAGTGATCGACCACCTCACGCACAACGTGTACCGCGGCCGCATGAACCACTGGGCATCGTTCTACGAGCGGCTGTTCAACTTCCGTGAGATTCGCCACTTCGACATTCGCGGGCAGAAGACGGGGCTTACTTCACGGGCGATGACCGCGCCGGATAACCGGATTCGTATCCCGCTCAACGAAGAAGCCGGCGGCAATGGACAGATCGAGGAATTCCTCATGCAATACAACGGCGAAGGCATTCAGCACATCGCCTTTGCCTGCGACGATCTGCTCGCGACCTGGGATCGCCTGCAAGAACGGGGTTTGAAATTCATGAAGCCGCCACCGGATACCTATTACGAGATGCTGGAAGATCGACTGCACGGACACGGTGAGCCGGTTGCGGACCTGCAGCGGCGGGGTATATTGTTGGACGGCAGCACGGCAGGGGATGAACCGCGCCTGTTGCTGCAGATCTTTTCCCAGGCGCTGATCGGACCGATCTTTTTCGAATTTATCCAGCGGAAGAAGGACGAGGGATTCGGCGAGGGCAATTTCCAGGCGTTATTCGAATCCATCGAGCGCGATCAACTGCAACGCGGCGTGCTCGAAAGCGCTGGCTGACCGGGGGCGCAATGAAAATCAGGCAAATCCACCATGTCGCGTATCGCTGCCACGATGCCAAGGAGACGGTTGAGTTTTATCGGGACTTGCTGGGCATGGATTATCTCCTTGCCTTCGCCGAGAACGAAGTGCCTTCCACCAAGGAGCCTGACCCCTACATTCACGTCTTTCTCGATGCCGGCGACGGCAATGTGCTGGCTTTTTTCGAACTGCCCAACTCTCCGGAAATGGGTCGCGATCCGAACACGCCGGCATGGGTTCAGCATATTGCGTTCGCGTTGGAACAATATGACGAACTGCTGACATGCAAAACCCATCTGGAAAAAAACGGCGTGGACGTGCTCGGCCCCGTGGATCATGGATTGTTCGATTCGATCTACTTTTTCGATCCGAGCGGCCATCGTCTGGAATTGGCCGTCGATAAGGGAACGGATGAAGATCGGGCGCGCGCCAAAGCCGTGGCCGACGAGATGCTGGAAGAATGGAGCCGCACCAAAAAGGCCCCCCGACTGGCTGCCTGGCTGCATGCCAAAGAGTTCGAACAAGCATGAATTCAACGCACGATCCGACACTGCGTAGCTGGGTTACTTCGGCCAACGCATCAGGCGCCGACTTTCCGATTCAGAACCTGCCTTTCGCCGTGCTGCGCCGGGTCGGAACCGGCGAGCGGTTCCGGCCGGGGGTCGCCATTGGTGACCGCGCGCTTGATCTGCGGGAGTTGCATGCCGCCGGAATCGCGCCATCCCGAGGTCTGGACGCGTGTCAGGAAGAAACGCTGAATAGCTTCATGGGACAAGGGTCGGCCGTGTGGTCGGCCCTGCGAGCGGATCTGAGCGCGCTGCTGGCGGCGGGATCGGAACATGAAGCCGCGGTGCGGAATTGCCTGATTCCACTTAGCGAAGTCGAATACCAGATACCGGCGCGGATCGGCGATTACACGGATTTTTATACATCCATCCATCATGCCGCCAATATCGGCCGGCTGTTCCGGCCGAACGATCCGCTATTGCCCAACTATCGCTGGGTGCCGATCGGTTATCACGGCCGCAGTTCGTCCATCGCGATAAGCGGACAGTCGTTCCCCCGCCCGCGCGGACAACTGAAACCGCCTGGCGCGGAGCGACCGGAAGTCGCCCCTTGCCGGCGTCTCGACTACGAATTGGAGATTGGTATATTCGTCGGCCGCGGCAATGCCCTGGGCGTCCCCGTGGACATCGACGATGCGGAGAATCATGTGTTCGGGCTGTGTTTGCTCAACGATTGGTCCGCCCGCGACATTCAAGCCTGGGAGTATCAGCCGCTGGGTCCGTTTCTGGCGAAAAGCTTCGCAACGACGATCTCGCCTTGGATCGTGACACTGGAAGCGCTGGCGCCTTTTCGCAAGCCCTGGCGGCGTTCCGCCGGAGAGCCGCGGGCGCTGCCGTATCTTTCGAGCGAAGGAAATTCGGCCGCGGGCGCCATCGACATGCAACTCGAAGTGCTGCTGCAAAGCGCAACGATGCGCGAAAACAACATCGCACCGGAAAGTCTTTCCAGCAGCAACTTCAGCGACGCCTACTGGACGGTCGCGCAGATGGTGGCGCATCACACGGTCAATGGCTGCAATCTGCGGCCGGGCGATCTGTTCGGCAGCGGCACGATGTCCGGCGACCATGAAGGCAGTCAGGGCGCGCTTATTGAAATCACCCGCGGCGGCGCCGAGCCGATCCGGTTGCGGAACGGTGAGGAGCGCGCGTTTCTCGAAGATGGCGATACCGTGATCCTGCGGGCGCATTGCGCAAGAGAAGGGGCGGTGCGCATCGGTTTCGGCGAAGCAGTCGGTACCGTGCTGCCGGCGAATTCCCAATGAAACTCTACGATTATTTCCGCTCATCGGCGGCCTTTCGCGTGCGCATCGCACTCAACTGGAAAGGCGTGGCTTTTGAGCAACTTCCGGTAGATCTGCCGCGGGGACAGCAACTTTCCGCCGAGTACCGAGCCGTCAATCCGCAACAATTGGTGCCGACTTTGGACACCGGGGCGGGACTCCTCAGTCAGTCATTGGCCATTTGCGAGTATCTTGAAGAGACAATTCCCCAACCGCCGCTGCTTCCGGCCGACCCGCTGGCTCGGGCGCGGGTGCGCGGCCTGGCGCAACTTGTTGCCTGTGACATTCATCCGATCGCGAACTTGAGGGTATTGAACAGGCTGCGGCATGATCTGACCGTTGACGAACCACGTGTTGGAGAATGGATCCGGCACTGGATCGGCCTCGGCTTCGAAGCCATCGAAGCGCAACTCGATCCGCGATCCGCCTTTGCATGTGGCGACGCAGTTACGCTGGCTGATGTATTCTTGGCGCCGCAACATTTCAATGCCGTGCGATTCGAAGCGCCACTCGACGCCTATCCGAAACTCTGTGCGGTGGTTTCTCGCTGCAATGAGTTGCGGGCCTTTGCCGATGCAAAGGGCGGCATGAAGGTAGCGCAGATCTCTGAAAACCAGAGAAACTGACCATTGGCGCCGCCGGATTCTGCAGTGTCGGCGGTGACATAGCCGCGGCGATATTGAAACGGCCCAAACCCGCCGGAACCCGGATATCCACGCCCCAGATTGCTTCGCCGGCGCTTGCATCAACGGCCAGCCGCCAGACCCAGGCGGTTTAGTCCGACGCCAGCCGTCTGACTGAACCGAGTCTGGCGCCCCAGACGGCGGCGACCAATTTGACAACCAGGGACAGAATTACGCCGAAGGTCAAGAATGAGCTCAAGGGCAATCCGATAAGCACGGACACCAGACCCAGATCGACAAGCACATAGCATCCTATTGTCAAGGCCGCGAATCGCAGTGGAAACTGAACGCGTCCGGTTTTCGCCAGCCAATAGTTGCAGGCAAAGAACACGATGGGCCCCAGAACGTAGGAAGACCAGGGGGCGATCCAGTTCGCCGCTTCTGTATAGAACTCCGGCGGATGGCCCGGCTCGATAAGGTATGCATATACGGCAACCATTGGGAAACTCGCGGCAATGGCGACAACCAGAACGAATACGGCAACTCCCAGCGCTTTGGCGAAGTCAGCGAATTTCATGTTTGCCCTCCGGCTTGTATGGGAAAAATCTTTGGATTCATTGCACCTGACCTGACTGTATCTTGCCTTGTTCTGAATCGGAATACGCAAGGTTCCTTGCGGCGGTGCAATAACACTATACTTCGGCTGGATTGGCGCAATATGCGGAACTGAATTACAGTCTCGTGTAGTTGGCGATCTGGGTGCGCCAGACTCCCATTTCAACAGTTGAACCGCCATGTTGAAAAAGATACTCGCCGGTCTTGCCGCTTTAGTCGCTCTGCTGATTATCGGGGCCTGGGCGCTGCTGTTTCGGTCTGATCTTTCGCGACAGGAGCTTAGCGAATACATCAATGAAGAGTCCGAGTTCATCGAGTTGCCCATGGGCGCGAACATGCACTACCGCGACCAGGGAAACATGAGTGGGCCCGTCATCGTGCTGCTGCATGGTGGCTACGGTTCTCTGCAAAACTGGGAATACTGGACGCCCTGGCTGAAAGACGACTACCGCATGATCTCCATGGACCTGCCTGCGCATGGCCTGACCGGACGCACGGCAAGCGACCGGTATACTCGACAGGACATGATTCAGTCAGTAGGCGAACTGCTAAATGAACTGGGAGTGGACAGCTTTACCATGGCAGGTCATTCAATGGGAGGCGGCGTGGCGCTTCAGTACGCACTCACATACCCCGAGCAGGTCAACACCATGATCCTGGTCGGCCCGGAAGGAATTCCACCTGAAGGCGGATATGATTTCGAGGGTGTGTTTTTTGAAGATCAGCTCGACCTTGAGGGCGTATTGAACGACAAGTCTTTGTCCATAACGGAGCGATTGCTGGGCAAGATCGGCTCGCCATGGGCGGTGGAAGCCGCGCTTCAGACAATGTACGCGGACCCGGATAGCGTGACGCCTGAAGTAGTAGCCGAATTCGGAAGGATTCTGCGTCACGAAGGCAACCGCTACGCATTAACGCTCATGTTCCGCCAATCACTGGCCACCATGAATATTGCAGAGGATCTGGCGCCGCGGGCTCACGAAATCGAGCAACCTGTGTTGTTGCTTTGCGGGATGGAAGACGTGCTGGTGCCTCCCGATGTGTGCGACAGAGCTCACGACTTGTTGCCCAATAGCGAATTGAAGATGTATGAAGACGTTGGCCATTTGATACAGATTGAGGCAACGGAGCAAACCGCCGAAGATGTGCTTGCATTCCTGGGGCAGAGATGACGATTCGCGTGCTTGATCCGACGAACGAGACCCGCGGCGCCGACAGAAATCCGGCGCCGCGGCCGGCTTCCCTTGAGGGGGCGACTGTCGGCTTCATCTCCAACGGCAAGGAGGGAACCGCCGGCTTCTTCGCTCATCTCGACCGGCTGTTGCGGGAACGGTTCCAGGTCGCGGAAGTCGTGCATCGCACCAAGGCCAATTACAGCGCCCCGGCGGAACAGGGCATTATCGATGAGGCCAGAAACTGGAATCTGGCCATCACCGGGCTGGGCGACTGAGGCAGTTGTTCGTCGTGCAGTCTGCATGACGCGGTCAGCGCCGAAATGGTGGAAACGCCGGCGGTTGCGGTGATGACGACCCGCTTTGTTTCCGCGGCGGAATTGATGGCGCGGGTGCTCGGTCTGCCCGGCTACCCGTTTGCGGTAATCGAGCATCCCGTCAGCAGCGCCTCAGATGCCGAACTCGCGCAACGCGCCGGGGTGGTGCTGAAACGTATTGAGGACATGATACCCGCGACGGCGTTCAAAACGAGCGCGGAATAGTCTGGAGCCGTTAAGCGCGGACTCCCATGAAATCCATCAAGGAATGAATTGCACAATGAGTCTATTTTGATGCCGCCGGCAACTAGGGCGAGTGGCGTGCTGCTGCCGATTTTTTCGCTGCCATCGCGATTCGGTATCGGCGATCTCGGCGAAAACGCCTATCGGTTCGCGGATCGATTGCAGGCGGCCGGACAGCGATATTGGCAGGTGCTGCCGCTCAATCCGCCAAACGCCCAGGCCGGTGGATCGCCTTATGACAGCAGCTCGAATTTCGCCGGGAATCCCTTGTTGATCGATCTGAACGCGCTTGCCGAAGAAGAACTGTTGACGGAAGCCGAACTGAATCCTCCCCAAGACTTACCTCCTCTGGAAATTGATTACGAAACAGTATTCCGATTCAAGATGTCGGCGTTAAAGTTGGCCAGCACCCGATTTGCGGAAGGCGGTGGCCATGCTCGGGATGAGGAGATGCTCCGAACGCGCGGGCGAGGCGTGCCTCGCCCCTACGGGGGAAGACCGACCGAATTCGAGGAGTTCTGTCGGCAACAGCGGCATTGGCTGGATGATTACTCGCTTTTCATGGCGCTGACGGCGGAATTCCCCGGCAAATCGTGGACCGATTGGCCGACCGGACTGCGTGACCGCGACTCGGCCACGCTCGCGGATGCGCGCCGGCGGCTGGCAAGGGAAATCGAGCGCTGGCAAATCCTGCAGTTCTTTTTCTTCCGGCAATGGCAGCGGCTCAAGAGCTATTGCAACGAAAGAGGCCTGTTGATCTTCGGCGACATGCCCATCTATTCGAACCTCGAAAGCGCTGATGTCTGGGCCAACAGCGAAATCTATCAGCTTGATCAGGACAAGCGGCCGTCGGCGGTGTCAGGCGTTCCGCCGGATTATTTCAGCCCTGAAGGGCAACTCTGGAACAACCCGCTGTACGACTGGCAGGAACTTCAAAGGCAAGGTTTTGCCTGGTGGGTGGAGCGCATGGGCGCCCTGTTCGACCGTTTCGATATCGTTCGCATCGACCATTTCCGGGGCCTGGTGCAATGCTGGGAGGTTCCGGTTCCCTGTGAAAACGCCATGCACGGGCACTGGCGCCAGGTTCCGACCCATGAACTGTTCGATGCACTGAAATCGGCTTACCCGCGATTCCCCGTCGTCGCGGAAGATCTGGGCACGATCACTCCGGATGTCGTGCAAGCGCGGGATCGTTTCGGCCTGCCGGGGATGCTGGTGATGCAGTTCGCCTTCGTCGACGATCACGCTGACAATCCTTATCTGCCGCAGAACCATCGCGAAAACTCGGTGGCCTATCTGGGTACGCACGACAACAATACCGCCCGCGGCTGGCTGGAAGAGGATTGCGACGAGGCAATGAAGTGGCGGCTGTTTCATCACATCAGCTATAGCGAAGATATCGGAGAAAATGTGACACGATTGCTGGAACTGGTCATGTCTTCGCGGGCGCGAACCGCTATCGTCAGTGTCCAGGATCTGCTGGCGCTGCCTTCCCGGGCGCGGATCAATGTGCCAGGCACCACCACGGGCAACTGGAGCTGGCGGTTGAGCGAGACCGAATTCGAGTCAATAGATTGGGAAAAGCTTGCCGCGCTAACCCGGAACAGCAGGCGATACAGCGCCTGAACCGCCGGCTCAGCCACCCCCCAAGTCACTGCTCAAGACTATCCCGCGGTCATACGCTATTGACTGGTTCGTCCGCCTCATACAGGAGCGAACAATATTTCGCCGCCGAATCCGTCCAGTTGAACCTGCGCGCGGCGGCTGCCCGGCAGATGTCTTCCCAGCGCCCCGGCGAGCGGCGCTTCAGCGACAGCGCCTGTCTGAACTTGCGGACGAAGGCTTGCGCCTGAAGCGCCGGGCCGCGCCCGGCGAAAGTGAACCCGTCGATGTTGTTGGCGATCGTGTCTTTCAGACCGCCGACGCGATGCGCGAGACAGGGCTGCCCGGCGCGCATGGCCAGCATCTGGCCGATGCCACAGGGTTCGAACGAACTCGGCATGAGGAACAGGCTGCCAAGCGCGTAAATCGCCTTCGACAAAGGTTCGGAATAGCCCTTGAGGAACAGGAAATTCTCCGAGCGGGCGGCGCAGTGAGTCAGAAAGCCTTCGATTTCCGCATCGCCGCTGCCCAGCATGACGAGCGCATGATCCGGCGGCAGCGCGGCGAGAAGATTTTCCAGGCAGCTTGCGCCGTTTTCCATCGTAACCTGGAATAAAGCCGCCTTTTGCGGCGTCAGCCGCGAGATCGACGTTATCCAATGGCTTGGCGGCTGTTCGCGCCAGCGGTCCAGCCGCTCGAGGGCGATGAAATTGCTGCTGTCTACATGCGATCCGTCACCGATCCAGGAGAAGATCTGCTGCCTCACGGCATGCAGAAATTCTTCCGAAGAGGGAGCAGCGAACTCGGGCTGACCGTATTCGCAGCCATTGAGAATTCCGCTAAGTCTGCGCGCCCGATGCGCCCGCTTGAGATCGCGCTCAAGTCCTTCGCCACCATGAAATCCGATTTCCGGATTGTTGCTCTTGCGGATTTCTCCGGCGTATGCAGGCGAAACGGTGTGTACTTTATCGCAAAGATTGATCGCCGCGCGCACCGGGTTGAAACAGCCCGGGTAGCGGGGGTCGGCGATTTCTTTCCTGTTGTAGGCCAAACCCGGAAACCAGGCATCCAGCGCGGATTCGTCATGACCGAATGGCCGCACGCCCTGCATGGCCAGATTGTGAATGGTGTAAACCAGCCGGATAGCGCCGAGTGGCCGATAACGCGGTTCATAGCGCGCCAGCAGCGCGACAAAGGCGGCATGCCAGTCGTGCAGATGTATGGCATCGACGTTGCCGGGCCGGCCTTCGAGCAGCAACTGACAGGCGGCGGCGCCGAACAGCGCGAATTTGGATGCGTCGGTAGCGAACGGACGCTCCGGCGGATCGTCGCAATAGATTCGGCCCGGCCCGCCGGCGGCGATCAGTGGATGATCGAGCAACCAGCAACGCACGCCGCGGTCCGTTTGCTCATGCAAGCTGACTTCCACCTCAAGCCGCTGCTGCCGGAAGCGCGCCTCAAGCGGCGGCCGCGGCCTGGCGCCGGTCTGCGCGGCAAAGCGACGGTAAGCGGGCATGATGATGTCCACCTCATGCCCGAGATCCGCCAATGCCCGGGGAATATCCCGGACCACATCGCCGAGACCGCCGACTTTCGCTCCCGGGATCGAGCCGTTTTCGGCGGCAATCATGCAGATTTTCATAGCGCCGCCTCCAAGCGTCAGGTAATCACGTCAGGAACCGTTCGTCCGGTGAATTCAGCAATGCCCACGGCCTCGCCGGCCGCGGTTAGCGATTGCGCTAGCATGCGTTGCGTATCGAGCCCCAGCAGCGACGGATCCGTTTCATACTTGTCGCAATACAATCGCAAAGTCGCGTTCGCCGTGCCGGTGCCTGAAAGGCGGAATACCGCCCGGCTGCCATCGTCGAAGAACATGCGCAGGCCCTGACCCGCGCTGACGCCGCCATCGACCGGGTCGGCATAAGCGAAGTCGTCAGCGGCTTCAATGCGTAACTCACCGGCCTGTTCACCTGGCAATGCGGAAATTCGCTCGCGCAGGCGCGCCATCATGTCTCCGGCCCGCGCCGCATCCAACCCTTCGAAGTCGTGCCGGGTGAAATAGTCGCGGCCGAATCGCTGCCAGTGCTCGCGCACGATGGAGCGCGCCGGCTTGCGCGATTCGACGATGATGTTGAGCCAGAACAGCACCGCCCAAAGTCCGTCTTTTTCCCGGATATGGCTTGAGCCGGTGCCGAAACTTTCCTCGCCGCAGATCGTGATCTTGCCGGCATCCATCAGATTGCCGAAAAACTTCCAGCCTACCGGTGTCTCGAAACAGGGAATTTCCAGCATTTGCGCAACGCGATCCAGCGCCCGGCTTGTCGGCATGGAACGCGCCACGCCGGCAAGGCCGTCCTGATAGCCCGGAACGAGATTGGCGTTGGCTGCCAGCACCGCGAGGGAATCGCAGGGATTGATGTAGAAACCGCTGCCCAGCACCATGTTGCGGTCGCCGTCGCCGTCGGAAGCCGCGCCAAAGGCCAGCGGCGCATCGCCATTCATGCGGTCCACCAGTTCCCGCGCATGCACCAGGTTCGGATCCGGATGACCGCCGCCGAATCTTTCGTCGGGAACGCCATTGATCACTGTGCCGGGGTCCGCGCCAAGCTGATCTTCCAATATCGCTTTCGCGTAGGGGCCGGTTACCGCGTGCATGGCGTCGAAGCACATATGGAAGCGTTTGTTGGTAAGCAGTTGCAAAATTTTCTCGAAATCGAAGATTGACGCCATCAAGTCGGCATAATCGGCAACCGGGTCGATAATCTCGATTTCCATAGCGCCAAGTTCGGTCCCGCCTATCCGGTCGAGTTCAATGTCGGCGGTGTCCAATATAAGGAACTTGTCTATCGACAAGCTTTGCTGGTAAATCGCCTCGGTCACGGCTTCCGGCGCGGGGCCGCCGTTGGCGCCATTGAACTTGATGCCGAAATCCGCATCGGGTCCGCCGGGGTTATGACTGGCGGAAAGAACGATGCCGCCGTCGGTGTCGTACTTCCTGATGAGGCAGGACATCGCCGGCGTCGACAACAGCCCGCCCCGGCCGATCAACAACTTGCCGAACCCATTCGCCGCCGCCATTCTGGCGATGATCTGAATCGCCTGGCGATTGAAATAGCGGCCGTCGCCACCGAGCGCCAGACGCTTGCCGCGGCAGTCGCCAAACATGTTGAAGATCGATTGCACGAAATTCTCGAGATAGCCGGGTTGCGCGAATTCCGCGACTTTCTTGCGCAGGCCCGAAGTGCCCGGCTTCTGGCCGGCGAATGGTCTTGTGTTTATGGTTTTGATCGCACTCATACTCATCCTTGTTCCTGCTCAGGCATAGCCCTCGGGTTGTCCCAGCATGCCCCGGGTCACCAGAACGACCCCATTCCGCGAAACACGAAAGCCGCCGGCGATGTCCTGTTCCCGGTTGTGGCCGATGACCATGCCGTCGGGGATCCAGCAACCGCGGTCAATGATCGCGTTATTCAGGCGGCAATTCCGGCCGATATCAACGCCCGGCAGGATTACCGAATTCTCCACGGTGCTATATGAACGTATGCGCACGTTGCTGAACAGCAGCGAGCGGCGCACCAAGGCCCCGGAAACGATACAGCCGCCGGAAACCATGGAGTCGATCGCCATGCCGCGTCGGCCATCGTCGTCGAATACGAATTTCGCCGGCGGCAGTTGCTCCTGATAGGTCCACAGCGGCCAGTCCGGATCGTAGAGATTCAACCTCGGCGCAGCGGATATGAGTTCCATGTTCGACTCCCAGAATGCATTCAGCGTGCCTACGTCCCGCCAATAGGCGCGCTCGCCGGTATCCTCGTCGCGGAACGCGAAGGCCCTGACCTGATGATCAGCGATCAGCTTTGGAATGATGTCATTGCCGAAATCGTGACTTGACGCGGGATTGCGTGAATCCTTGATGAGTTGCTCGAACAGGAACTCGGTGCGGAAAACATAGTTGCCCATGGAGGCGAGAGTGAGCTTGTCGTTGCCGGGAATCGGCGTGGGCCGCGCCGGCTTTTCCTCGAACCCGGTCACTCTGTTGTTTTCGTCGATCCGCATGACGCCAAAGGCGTTGGCCGCCTCTTCCACCGGCACTTCCAGACAGCAGACAGTCATATCGGCGCCGCTTTTCGCGTGGTCCATGAGCATTTGGGAGTAATCCATCTTGTAGACATGGTCGCCGGACAGGATCAGCACGAATTCGGGCCGCTCGGCGCGAATGATGTCGAGATTCTGGTAGATCGCGTCCGCCGTGCCCTGGTACCAGTCGTCGGAATAACGCTGGGAAGCCGGCAGCACTTCGACGAATTCGCCGAATTCCTTCTTGAAATGGCTCCAGCCTCGCACCAGGTGACGCACCAGAGAATGCGCCTTGTATTGTGTAAGCACGCCGATGCGGCGGATGCCGGAGTTGACGCAATTCGACAGCGGGAAGTCGATGATGCGGTATTTGCCGCCGAAATAGAGAGCTGGTTTCGCCCGCCAGTTAGTCAGTTCATACAGGCGGGAACCGCGTCCTCCCGCGAGAATCAGCGCCAGGGTGGCGCGCGTGAGCCGGCTTCGGGGTGATCTGCCTTGCAATGGTTTTTGCAACGGTCTTGCCTCCAATGATTGGATCAGCCTCTCATGCCAACGTTTCGGGAGTCGTCCAGATGCTCCCTTGCTATTGACTGTTCAATCGTTCCTGTCGGCATACCAGATGCCGTCCCGATAGTCCTTGATAGTCCGATCACTGGAAAAGCGGCCGCTGGACGCCACATTCAGAATGCTCATTCGCGACCAGCGCGATTGGTCCGCGAATGCCTGACAGACCCTGTGCTGGGCATCGATATAGCCACGGAAATCCGCCACCGTCATCCACGGCTCCCGGGGGCTACGAACGGCTGCGATGATAGCGTGAAACAGACCCGGATCCGCCAGGTCGAAATGCCCGCCTTTGAGCAAATTCATCACTTGCGCCAGATCGTTGTCGCCGGCGATGATTTCATCAGGCGAATATGTCAGGCGCGTGTCACGCACCTCGTCCGCGGTTAGCCCGAACAGGAAAAAGTTCTCCTCGCCAACTGCTTCGCGGATTTCGATATTGGCGCCGTCCAGGGTTCCGATAGTAAGCGCCCCGTTCATCATGAATTTCATATTGCCGGTGCCTGAAGCCTCGTTGCCGGCGGTGGAAATCTGTTCCGACAGATCCGTGCCCGGACAGATTACCTCCATGGACGTGACGCCATAGTTCGGCAGAAAGGCTACCCGCAAGAAGTCCTTGCAAGCGCTTTCCCGGTTTACCACGGTGGCGACATTGTTGATCAGTTTGATGATGTGCTTGGCCATGACATAGCCCGGCGCCGCCTTGCCTCCAATCAGTACGCAGCGCGGCCGCAGTCCGGCGGTATCGCCGCGCAAGATGCGATTGTAGATATGAATAACATGCAGCACGTTCAGCAGTTGCCGCTTGTATTCATGAATCCGCTTTACCTGCGCGTCGAATAGCCATTCGCTGTCGAATTCGACATCGCATTCGCGCTGTACGAGATCCGCCAGCCGCGCCTTGTTGTCCCGCCGCACGGCCATGAAGCACCGAGCGAATTCGCTGTCGTCGGCATAAGCCTTGAGACCTTTCAACTCGTTCAGGTCGCGAATCCAGCCCTCGCCGATGGCCTCCGTGACCAGTTCGCTCAAACCTCGATTGCAATGCGCCAGCCAGCGCCGGGGCGTGACGCCATTAGTCTTGCTATTGAATTTCCGCGGCCACAACTCACAGAAATCGCGAAACAGCGTCCGCGTCAGCAGATTACTGTGCAATTCCGAGACGCCGTTGACCGAAAAGCTGCCGGCAATGCCGAGGAAGGCCATTCGCACCACCGGCCAGTCGCCGCCGCCGATGATCGACATACGCTCGCGGCGCTCGGCGTCTCCAGGCCATTTCCTTTCCACCATGGCCAGCAAGCGCGCGTTGATCTCGTAGATGATATCGAGCAGCCGCGGCAGCAGTTGTTCGAACAGGCTGACCCGCCAAACCTCGAGCGCTTCCGGCAACAAGGTGTGGTTGGTATACGCCATGCAGTTCACGGTGATATCCCAGGCTTCGTCCCAGCTCAGCCCATGATCGTCCATGAACAGGCGCATCAGTTCGGCGATCGCGATCGTGGGGTGAGTATCGTTCAACTGGAAGACATTTTTTTCCGCGAAGCCGCTGAAATCCGTGCCGTAGTCCCGAGTCCAGCGCCAGATCACGTCCTGCAAGCTCGCCGAGGCCAGAAAATATTGCTGGCGCAGCCGCAGTTCCTTGCCGGCCTCGCTGGCGTCATTGGGATAAAGCACCATGGTGATCTGCTCGGCAAGATTCTTTGCCGCTACCGCGTCGGTGTAACCGCCGGCGTTGAATTCTTCGAGGTTGAACTCGTCGGTGGCTTCGGACTTCCACAAGCGCAAGGTGTTGACCGTATCGTTGCGGTAGCCGGGAATCGGCAGGTCATAGGGAACGGCGAGCACGTCCAGGGTGTCTATCCAGCGGATCTGCAATTCGCCGTTCTCGTTCTGCTGTTTTTCGAGCCGGCCAAAAAATTTCACTCGCCTGCTGGCGTCGGGACTTTCGATCTCCCATGGATTGCCGTAACGCAGCCAGGGGTCGGGTTGCTCCACCTGATTGCCGTCCTGGAGGGTCTGACGGAACATGCCGTACTCGTAGCGGATGCCGTACCCGGTAACGGGGATTTCCAGGGTTGCGCAACTGTCGAGAAAGCAAGCCGCGAGGCGGCCGAGTCCGCCATTGCCGAGGCCGGCGTCGGCCTCCTCGCTTTGCAGCTGTTCCAGCCGGCAGGAATAGGACTTGAGCGCTTCCTTGACCTCGTCTTCGATGCAGAGGTTGAACAAGGCATTGGTCAACGTGCGGCCCATCAGGAATTCCATGGACAGATAGCTGACTCGCTTGACCTTGTACCGGCGATAGCGCTCACGGGTAGCGCGCCAACGGCCGATCATGCGGTCGCGCACGGTGATCGCCAACGCGGTGTAGAGGTAGTGGTGAGATTCGCCAATCTCGTCGCGGCCGAGAGTGAATTCGAAATGATGTCTCAAGTCGCGGCTGATGTCTTCGGCGGAATCTTCGGGTGCGTACGAATTGTCATTCATGAAGGCTCGCCCTCACTCCCTTGCTCGCTTGCTTCAAGAGGTGGGTTGCCGAGAATCCTGATCGATTGGGCGGGCAATCCGATTCTGGCGCCAGCGGTGAATTCCGCTCCCACTCTTGCCTGTTCCGTGGCGGCCGTATCAATAATCATTTTCCAGATTCCTTCGGGCCAGGCCGGCAAGCAATAATTTTCGTCATCGCCCGAGGCATTGAAGATGACCAGCAAGTGCCGCGAGTCCCGGCCGTCGCGTTCGGTTAGCAGGTAGCCCAGCACTCGGCGGTCATGCTGGTGCCAATGTTCGTCGCTCATCGGCGTTCCGTCGCTGGTCAGCCATTGAATGCCGTCATTGCCGGTTCCATCGGGGCGATGCCGGTATTCGCTTGCCTGCAAGGCCGGGAAGCGCCGCCGCAACGCCAGCAATTCGCGGCTGAATTCCTGCAATTCCCGGCCCCGCGGCGCGATTCCTTCCCAGTCGATCCAGTTCAGGCGGCTGTCGTGACACCAGGCGTTGTTGTTGCCGCATTGGCCACGGCCGAATTCATCTCCCGCGGTCAGCATCGGCACGCCATGGGATACCGCCAATGTTGCCAGCAAATTGCGTTGCCGGCGCCAGCGGCGCGCATCGATTTCAGGATCATCCGATGGGCCTTCCACACCGTGATTGTCGCTGAAATTGCTGTCGTGCCCGTCCTGGTTCCGTTCCTGATTCGCTTCGTTGTGGCGTTGCTCGAAGCTCACGAGATCGCGCAAGGTAAAACCGTCATGGGAAGCGGCGTAATTGACGCTCGCCCAGGGCCTGCGCCCGGCATGTTCGAACAGATCGCCCGAGCCATGCAGTCGCCGCGCCAGTTCCGGCAATTGTTCCGGATCGCCGCGCCAGAAGCGCCGGATGGTATCACGATAGCGATCGTTCCACTCGCTCCAGCCCGGGGGGAATCCGCCGAGCTGATAACCGCCCGGACCGATATCCCAGGGCTCGGCGATCAGCTTGACTCCGGCAAGTACGGGGTCTTGCGCCAGAGACTGGAAAAACGGCGCGTAGGGGTCGAAGCCGCGTTCCCTGCGCCCGAGGATGGAAGCCAGATCGAAGCGGAAACCATCCACTCCCATTTCCTCCGCCCAATAACGCAAGCTGTCCATGATCAGTCGCAACACCTGGGGATGACCGATATTGATAGTGTTTCCGCAGCCGCTGTCATTGACGTAGAACCGCCGGTCGCCGGGCAGCAACTGGTAGTACGAACGATTGTCGATGCCCTTGAAACTGAGCGTCGGCCCGAGATGACCTCCTTCGCAGGTATGGTTGTAGACGACATCGAGGATGACTTCGAGTCCAGCCTCATGAAAGCGGTTGACCATGTCCCGGAAGCCGGCGGCGCCGCCCGCTCCAAGATAACCGGGATGCGGGCAGAAGAAATTCAGGCTGTTGTAACCCCAGTAATTGCCCAGGCCCTTGTCGCGCATGCCAAAATCGTCAATGAAGGCATGCACCGGCATCAATTCCACGCTGGTGATTCCAAGCGCTTTCAGATAGGCGATTGGCCCGGGTTGCGCCAATCCCGCGAAAGTGCCGCGCAGCGGCCGGGGCACATCGGGATGCAACCAGGTGAAGCCCTTGACGTGACATTCGTAGATTACGGATTGCGGCCAAGGGGTCAGGGGCCGGCGGCGGGCCGGCGGCGGCGCGTTTTCCGCCGTCACTACCGCCTTGGGCATATGGTCGGCGTTATCGCTGTCATCCGGCGCCAGATCCTGATCGGGATGCCCGAGCCGATAGCCGAACTGCGACGGATCCCAGCGGAATTCGCCCGCCAGTTCCCGGGCATAGGGATCAAGCAGCAGTTTGGCGGGATTGAATCGATGGCCCGCATGGGGGGCGTAGGGGCCGTAAACCCGATAGCCGTAACAGGCGCCGGCCGGCAATCCGGGAATGTAACCATGCCATACGCCATGGGTCTGTTCCGGCAGGAACACCCGGTCGCGCAGATTCGCGCCCTGCTCGTCGTAGAGGCACAATTCGACCGCCTCGGCGTGGGCTGAAAACAGCGCGAACCGCGTTCCCTCGCCATCGAAACGGGCGCCCATTACGCTGGGATCGCCAGCTTCGATGCTTCGACCGAATTCCGTCATCCGCCACCAGCATATAGAAACAACGCCGTAGCCAGCGGCGGCAAGGTGACGACCACGGAATGCGGCTGATCGTCCCAGGGAATATCCTGACTCCAGACGCCGCCGCCGTTGCCTTGTCCGCTGCCGCCATAGACTTCGGCGTCGGTATTGAGGCTTTCCTGGTAGCGGCCCGGCTCGGGCACGCCCACTCGATAATAGTGATGACATTCCGGCGTCATGTTGGAGACCGCAAGCAGCACGCCGCTGTCGCCGCGCCGCAGCCAGGCGTAGATCGAAAGCTGGCTGCTATCGGCCTGCACCCATTGGAATCCTTCCGGCGAAATGTCGCGCTCGAACAGCGCCGATGTCCTTCGATATAGGAAATTCAGATCCCTGACCAGTTGCAGCAGACCGCGATGGCTGGCGTGTTCCAGCAAATGCCAGTCGAGACTGTTATCGAAATCCCATTCCCGGCGCTGGCCGAACTCGCCGCCCATGAACAGCAGTTTCTTGCCGGGCTGGGCCCACATGAAGCCGTAATAGGCGCGCAGATTGGCGAATTTTCGCCAATCGTCGCCCGGCATCTTCTCCAGCAGCGAAGCCTTGCCATGCACGACTTCGTCGTGACTCAAGGCCAGCATGAATTTTTCGGTCCAGGCATAGAAGATGCCGAAGGTCATCTCGCTATGGTGAAACTTGCGGTGGATCGGATTTCGCCGCATGTATCGCAAGGTATCGTTCATCCAGCCCATGTTCCACTTGTAGCCGAAGCCGAGCCCGCCCACGTCCACCGGACTGCTGACTCCGGGCCAGGCGGTGGATTCCTCCGCTATCGTCATTACGCCCGGATGATTGCGATAGATACTGCTGTTGATCTTGCGCAGCAATTCGATCGCTTCCAGATTCTCCCGGCCGCCGTGCTCATTAGGCAGCCATTGGCCTTCTTCCCGGCTGTAATCGAGATATAGCATTGAAGCGACCGCGTCCACGCGCAGACCGTCGATATGGAACTCTTCGATCCAGAAATTGGCGCTGCTGAGCAAGTAGCTGGCGACTTCGGCGCGGCCGTAATTGAATATCAGGGTATTCCATTCGAAATGGAAACCTCTGCGGATGTCTTCGTGTTCGTACAGGCAAGTGCCGTCGAAGCGATTGAGACCATGCGCGTCGCTGGGGAAATGTCCGGGCACCCAGTCCAGCAGCACGCCGATATTGTACCGATGGCATTCGTTGATGAAATGTTTCAGTTCGTTCGGAGTGCCGTAACGGATACTCGGCGCGAACAAGCCGATGGGCTGATAACCCCAGGAACCGTCAAACGGAAATTCGGTGATCGGCATCAGTTCGATATGAGTAAATCCCATGTCCAGTACATAGGGAATCAATTCCTCGGCCAGTTCCAGGTAACTGAGATAACGGTTGTCCCGCGCCGACTTGCGGCGCCAGGAACCTACGTGCACTTCGTAGACGGAAACCGGACGCCGCAACAAGTCGCCGCTGTCGCGGGCAGACAGCCATTGCCGATCAGTCCAGCGGAATTCATCTTCCAGCATAATCCGGGAGGCGTTGTCCGGCGGATGCTGCATCGAACGCGCGTAGGGATCGGCTTTCAGTGGCAACAGGCTGCCTCCTGAATCGCTGATTTCGTATTTGTACAAATCGTGATTTTGCGCTTCCGGCACAAACGCTTCCCACACGCCAGAAGAGGCAATCGGCTGCATCGGATGGCGATTGCCGTCCCAGTCGTTGAAATCGCCGACTACGGAAACCCGGCTCGCGTTCGGCGCCCAGACCGCGAAGCGTACGCCGGATTCGTCGTCAACCGTGCAGGCATGCGCTCCGAGCCTGCGATACGCGCGCTCCGCGATACCGTCGTTGAAAAGGCAAATGTCATCCTCGCCCGGCATGGGATTACCAGCGCAGCCTGTCGAGCAGATACCGGGCTCCGGCATCAAGTTGACCTTGGTCATTACCAATATCAAGCAATTCCCGTGCCAGTTCCTTGCCCAATTCGACGCCCCATTGATCGAAGGAATTGATATTCCACAAGCTGCCTTGCACGAACACCTTGTGCTCGTAAAGCGCGATCAGCGCGCCGAAAGACTCCGGCGTCAGCCGGTCGAGCAGCAACACGTTCGAAGGACGATTGCCGGGATAAATGCGCCAGGGAGGCAGTTTGTCGGATTGTCTGCCCTGCATCAGTGCAGCGGATTGGGCAACCATGTTGGCGAGCAAAACCCGATGGTGCCGCGGCGAACTGAGCGCGTCTTCGCCAAGACCGATGAAATCCACTGGAATCAGGTGGGTTCCCTGGTGCAGCAACTGAAAGAAGCTATGCTGTCCGTTGGCGCCGGTCAGACCCCAAACGATGGGCCCGGTGGTCTGGCGAACCTGTTCGCCCGCGACTGTCACCGACTTGCCATTACTTTCCATGTCGAGTTGCTGCAAGTAGAACGGCAATTGCAGCAGGCGCTCGCAATAGGGAATTACCGCATGACTTTCGGCTTCCAGGAAGTTGGCGTACCAGAGGCCAAGCAGCGCCAGAATCACCGGCATGTTGCGCTCGGCCGGCGCGGTGCGGAAATGCCGATCCATGCTTCGGGCGCCTTCGAGCATGCGAGCAAAGTTATCGTATCCCGTGGAGATCGAGATAGTTAGCCCGATCGAGGACCATAGCGAATAGCGGCCGCCAACCCAGTCTCCGAACAGCAATAGTTGTTGTTCCGGTATGCCTGCCTGCATCGCCCTGGCCGGCGCGGCGGTGACGCCGATGAAATGGGGCGAGGCAAAGGGATTCACGATGCCCAGGCGGTCGCGGAACCACTGCGCCGCGGTTTTCGCGTTGAGCAGGGTTTCCTGGGTGGTAAATGATTTGCTGGAAACGATAACCAGCGTGGTTTCCGGGTCGAGTTCACGCAACAGGGAGTGAATCGGCTCGCCATCGACATTGCTGAGAAAATGACAGCGGATCCGCTCGTGGGCGAATTCTTTCAGCGCCTCGCAGGCCAGCTTCGGCCCGAGGTCGGAACCGCCGATGCCAAGATTGACCACATCGCGCACCGGCTTGCCGGTAATGCCCAGCCATTCGCCGGCGCGAATTCGATCGCTGACTTCCCTGATTCGCTGCTTTTGAACCGTGATCCCGGCGGCCAGATCGTCCAAGCCGTCTGCGCGTAACTCTTCCGTTCGCGCGCGAAGAGCGGCATGCAACACCGGTCGTTGCTCCGTCGTATTGATCGCCTCACCCCGAAACATCGCCTCCCGGTGAGTGGCCAGGGGCGAGGACTCCGCCAATTCCGTCAGCGTGTCCAGAATTTCATCGGTGACCAGATTGCGGGAGTAATCCAGATAGAGGCCGGCGGCCTCCAATTGATAACTGGTGGCGCGCTCCCGGTCGAGTAGCCCGGCAAATTTCATCTTGCCGGCAGACGCCGCCAGACTCTTCAGCCGCAGCCATTGCCGCGCGGCGGTGATATCGAACTTCTCGCTTGTCATAGTCCGGAACCCCGCGCTGCTGTTGCCGGCCGCATCAGGCTGCCCAATAGAGTGTCACCGGAACGAGCTGTTGGTTGAACACAGCGGCGATCGGCGCTACATCGGGCCGGTTTTCGCGGCGCGCGCGCTCGGCCACGGACATTTTATCCCGGCCGGTAATATGCAGATATATTCGCCTGCTGTTCAATAACCGTTGCAAAGTCATGCTCATGCGTTGCCAGGGCGCGGCGGGTGGCGTGATCGCGATGCATTGCCTGCCGGAGGCGGGATCAAGGCCCCGCGACAGTTCATTTGTGCCGGGAAACAAGGACGCGGTATGGCCGTCAGCGCCCATGCCCAATAGCACCAGGTCAAACGGACCGAACGCCGCCAGAACCTGGTCCAGTTCCCCTTCCGCTGCTCGCGCATCGGCGTGTTTGGTTTTCAGCGAAACCAACCTAGCGGCCGAGGCCTTGTTGATCAGCAAGCGCTTGCGAATCAGGTTTTCGTTACTGTGCTCATGGGCAGGATCCAGCCAGCGCTCGTCGGCGGGAAGCACGGTGATTTTCTCCCATGGCAGTTCCGCCTTCGCCAGCAACCCGAAGAGATCGTGTGGAGTAGAGCCGCCCGAGACCACCAGGGTGGCTTCGCCCCGGGCTTCTATCGCCCCGGCAAGAATGCCGGTCACATCTTCGCTCAGCTTCCGGTCCAGTGCCTCTCTGCTCTCGAAAAAACGCCCCGTGTCTTCATTCATTCCAGCTTCTGCCATCCCTTTCAATCATCATCTCGCTCTTGCCCGGTCCCCAGGAACCCGCGGGATAGGTTTTCAGTTCAACCGCCTGCTGATTCCAGGCTGAAATCAGCGAATCGCACCAGCGCCAGGACTGCTCGACTTCGTCACGACCGACGAACAGGGACTGATCGCCTTTAATTACGTCGAGCAGCAGACGTTCATAGGCGTCAGGAATCCGGTCCATGCCTGAAGAACCCAGAAAATCAAGATCGAGATTCTGGCGCACCAACGCCATTTTCTCTTTCAGGCTTTGCAGTTTGGAGACCATCTGCATTTCGATACCTTCGTTAGGTTGAAGACGTATCACCAGCCGGTTTGGAATATTCTGCCCCGATGAAAAGATATTGTGCGGCAGGCTTTTGTAGCAAATCACGATTTCGGTGAGTTTATCCGGCATACGCTTGCCGGTGCGCAAATAGAAAGGCACTCCCGCCCAGCGCCAGTTGTCAATGAACGCCTTGATGGCGACGAAAGTTTCGGCCTTGCTATTCTTCTTCACAACCCCCGGCTCATCGAGATATCCCTGCACCGGCTGACCGCGATGCCAGCCCGCGCCGTAGCGACCGCGCACGGAGTGGGTGGCTACGTTGCCGTTGTCGATCGGTCGCAGGGCTCGCAGGATCTTAATTTTCTCCTCGCGGATACTTTCCGCGGTCATGGAATTAGGCGGTTCCATGGCTACCAGGCAGAGCAATTGCATGAGGTGGCTTTGCACCATATCGCGCAATTGTCCGAACTTGTCATAGTACGAACGGCCTTCGATGCCTACATCTTCGGCGACCGTAATCTGCACATGATCGATACAGCTCTGATCCCACTGGGTATTGATAAAGCGGTTCGCGAAGCGCAGCACCAGCAAGTTCTGTACCGTTTCCTTGCCCAGGTAATGATCGATGCGATAGATACTTTCTTCCGGGAAACAGTCGCCGACGACGCCGTTTACCTTGCGGCAACTGTCGAGATCATGGCCGATGGGTTTTTCCAGCACAATGCGGCAGTCGCCGCGCAGACAATCGCTGTTGCCGAGATTGGCGCAGATCTTCTCGAACAGGTCGGGCACGGTAGCAAGATAGAAAATGCTCGTGTGCGATTCCGACATCCAATCTGAAAGCGCGTCGTATTGCTCCGGTTCGCTGAAATCGATTTTCAGATAGCTGAAGCGCTTGCAGAATTTTCTCCAGATTTTCCCGGACCAGCGGCCGCCACCGATGATCGGTCCGACCTTGGTTTCGAGACTTTCGAGATACTCTGCCAAAGAAACATCATCTCTGGCCAGGGACAGGATTCTGAGCCGTTCCGGCAGCAGTTGGCTGCCTTCGAGGTCGTACAGTGCAGGGTATAGCTTACGCGAAGCCAGATCGCTGTTAGCGCCGAAAACGATCAGGTCGGTATTCTTGCTCATGTTCCATCTCCCGAGCCGGCCGCGGCGAAGTCCCTGACCGGCAGCCACTCTCCATCATCGAATAGCACACTGGCGCCCGCTTCCGGCAGGGAAACCAGATGCCGGAAATTTGCGAACAGTTCCCTGCCCACCCCTGCAATGCTGTCTCGTCCGGCTTCGGCAAAACAGCGCTCGGCGAATTCTTCGGCTTCGGCCAGGCAATCCAGCGAACCCGAATTGGCATCCAGCCGGATCACATCGCCTTCCCGCAGTTTGGCAATGGGTCCGGCCGCGGCCGCTTCCGGGGAAAGATGGATCGCGGCGGGAACCTTGCCCGAGGCGCCGGACATTCTGCCATCGGTAAGCAGCGCTATCCGGAAACCGCGGTCGAGCAGCGAACCGAGCAGTGGAGTGAGACTGTGCAATTCCGGCATGCCATTCGCTCTCGGACCCTGAAACCGCACTACCACCACGCAATCGCGTTCGAGTTCGCCAGCCTCGTATTTCCGTTTCAGTTCTTCCTGGCTGCTGACCACCACCGCGGGTGCTTCGACTACCCGGTGTTCCTCGGCTACCGCTGAAACCTTGATCATGCCGCGGCCCAGATTGCCTTGCAGCAATCTCAGACCACCTTCCCGGGCAAAGGGTTCGCTTACTTTACGCAATACCGTCTGATCCAGACTCACGCCCGCGGCTTGCCGCCAGTTCAGCTTGTCTTCCCCAAGCACGGGCTCAACGGTGTAATCAGCCAGACTCTTGCCCCAGACCGTGCGCGCATCGCCATGGAGCAGGCCGGCGGTGAGCAATTCACGGAACAAAAAGCCGGCGCCGCCGGCGGCGTGGAAGTGATTGATGTCGGCCTCGCCATTGGGATAAATCCGGCACAGCAGGGGTACGATCTTCGAGAGCGCGTCGAAATCATCCCAATTGATTCGGATGCCCGCGGCTTTTGCCATGGCGACCAGATGAATACTGTGATTGGTCGAGCCTCCCGAGGCCAGCAGCACGACGATAGCGTTGACGATGGAACGCTCGTCGATGACTTCACCTACCGGCCTTGAATCTCCCGCCTGAGCGGTAATAAGGGTGATTTGCCGACAGGCTTCCCCCGTCAGGGCATCGCGCAGCGGCGTATTCGGATTGACGAAGGAACCGCCGGGGAGTTGCAGGCCCATGGCTTCCATCAGTAACTGATTGCTGTTCGCGGTGCCATAGAAGGTGCAGGTGCCGGGGCTGTGATAGGCGGCGGATTCCGCCTCAAGCAATTGATCGCGGCCAATCGTTCCTTCGGCGAACTGTTGACGAACCCTGGCCTTTTCCTTGTTGGAAATGCCCGAAGGCATGGGTCCGGCCGGTACGAACAGCGCCGGTATATGGCCGAATCGCAGGGCTCCGATAAACAAGCCAGGAACGATCTTGTCGCAGATTCCAAGCAGGAGAACGCCATCGAACATCTGATGGGAAAGCGCGATCGCGGTCGCCTGGGCGATGTTGTCGCGACTGAAAAGACTCAGTTCCATTCCGGCCTGGCCCTGGGTTACGCCATCGCACATCGCCGGCACCCCGCCGGCCACCTGGGCGGTAGATCCGAGTTCGCGAATGTAATGTTTAATCCGGGCGGGAAAGTCAGCGTATGGCTGATGCGCCGACAGCATATCGTTATAGGCGGTGACGATGCCGATATTGGCGGCGTTCACCAGCCGGATGCGGTTCTTGTCTTCCAGATCGCAAGCAGCGAAGCCGTGGGCCA
Source organism: uncultured Pseudohongiella sp. (assembly GCA_951812715.1). Lineage (GTDB taxonomy): Bacteria > Pseudomonadota > Gammaproteobacteria > Pseudomonadales > Pseudohongiellaceae > UBA9145. The sequence continues at coordinate 1,521,903 of OX638323.1, forward strand.
GATTGCCGCAACTCAGTTGGGTTCGTTGCGGCTGCTGACGCCTCGCATCGCTGATCTGTCGCAGATAGCCACCCCGGTCGGCACGGCTCCTCTCAACTATGCGTCTGGTTACATCGGCAACAACGGGATTTAATTCACTCATTGCGAGTCACAGGATCAAAAAGGGGCTGTAGTATAATTACATTTCCTTGAAAATGAGCCGAATTTTGTCAAGTTTGCAAGCTATTCGCAGGATGGACCGTCGTGGCCACGGCCTCTCGGCAACTATTTTCTCCGCTTTCTTGCAGGGTTGGAAATCGTCGACTATGCTTTTCCAATAGGTAGAGGCGGGCGCGAATTCACAAGTTTCGCCAGCCTGAAAGCGGAGTTAACGGACAGCTCGGGGAAACAAGTCGTGAAGGATCACAAAGTCGAGATCACAAGCATTGCCGGCGCCGCGATTGCTGCGCCGGCAATTATCCTGCAGTCAATGAATCTCATGATTGGCGGCGTGAAGGATGAGATCCGACCTGTCCGTCGGGATGTCGCGGGACGGCTTCGGAGCGTCCGGGAGTAATTTAGCGGGAAGGACTAACACCCATGAAGCGAACGCCAATATAAGGTTTGCCTCGATTGAAGCGCGTATGGATCGAAATAGCGAACTGATCTCTCAACTAAGTGAGCGCGTCGCCACGATGGAAACAATGATTCGCTTGTTTCATCCTTCTGCCAACGATTAGCTTTAGTCCGGCGGCAAATTCCAGTTGAAGCGATAAGTTACGCCTTCGACAGACACCGGTTCGTTGTCGATCAGGCGGGGCTGATAGCGCAGGCGGGCCGCGGCGCGCAGTGCTTCCTCATCGAAAATCGACGGTGGATTGCTTTCGATGACGACAACATCCCGTACGCTTCCCGTCGCGGTAATCGTAAAGCCGACTAACACATGACCTTCGAGCTCCTGTTCGCGGGCAAACTCCGGATAGTCGGGAGTGACAAAACTCGCCGGCAGATATTCCCTGAAGCCGATGTTCTCTTGCTGCCGCGGTTCGATCAGGAAGCGGTCGCGATCTTCCAGTTCGAAGCGGAACACAAAGCGCACATCCTCCACGGGCCGCTCCAGGGTATTTTCGAAATTCATGCGCCGGGCGGCGTTAATCGCCGCGCTTTCAAAATATCCGGGCGGCTGCTGGTCAATGGTGTCGATCGTATTGAGCGCCACGCTGCCGCTTTCATCCACGGTAAAGGCGAGCATTACCCAACCCTCGACGCCTAGCGAGCGGGCGCGCAGCGGATATACGGGTTCGGGAGCATTGAGGACGACCATGCCACGAGTGAAATTGGGCGGAGCGTTCGCGGTGGAGGGAGAAATGGAAAATCCGTCGAACAAGCCGCCCCCGCAGCCGGCAAGCGCTGCCAGCACTGTTGCGATGCCGGAGAAGCGGAGTAAAACTCGCCCGCTTCTTTTGCTGAAATCGCCGGGCTCTTGATAGCTAGCCTGGAACATGACCTGCTCAGGGCGTCGAAGCCGTGGGGCTTAAAAAGTGGCGCTTACCCTGAACGCTAGCTCCATGCCGCTGCCGTTGCAATAGTGTTCGATTTCTTCAACTATACCGTCCGCGGTGGCGCCGACAAAGCGGGTTCGCTTGCGGCAATACTCGCTTTCGGTAATATTGCGCGACTCCAGCCGGAAAGTGAAATTCTCGAACGCCTTCTTTTCCACGAACGCCATCAGGAATGGATCTTCGATCCGCTCTTCTATGTCGATGATGTCAATTTCGGTGCGGCCGCTGCCTCCATTCGAAGAATGCGCATAGAACATGCCATAGGTCAGTCCCTGCTCCACCATGTCATTACGGAAACCGACATTGGTTGACCAGCGTTCGTTGCCGGGTTGTCTGCGCTTCTGGCCGAGGAAAGGATCGACAATCTCCGAATCGCCCAGGCGAATGCCCGTAGTCAGCAAGGCGTTAGGCATGCCAAGCATCGGCAAGCGCGTGCTTACATCGAGATTCAGACCGTAACGTTTGCCGTCGCCGATATTGCCCCGGGCCGAGCGCAGATCATCGGGGCTTGGCGATACGTCCACCCGCTCGATGACATCTTCGAGGTCGCGATACCAAAGTTGAGAATTCACCACGCCCAGGTTGTTTGGCAGGCGCATTTCCAGATTCAGCTCATAACGCCAGGATTGTTCCTGGCGAATATCCGGATTGCCCGCCTGGGTGTTCTGATCGTCGTCACTGTTGTCGGACGAGGCGCTGAAATCGGAAAAGCTCAATTGCTGTACATCTTTCTCGATTCGGGCGCGCAGTTGCAGGCTTGGCGTGATGTCGAAGCGGTAGTCCACTTGCGGCCGCACGAATTCGAAATCCCGCGAGTTGAAGACATCGCCGCTCTGCTCGATGGTGGATGTTTCCAGCACCATTGAACTTTCCAGCGACATGCGGGGATTCAGACGCCAGTTGTGCATGGCGAAGCCCTCGTAGCGAATTTCCTCGACTTTCGACCCGCTGTTGTCCACCGCGACCGGAACCAGATTGCCGAAGGCCGGTGAACGCTCGCCGGGAATGTCCAGCCCCATGCGCAGACCGGAATCGCGGATGGTCTGGGCGCCTTCCAAGCCAATTTCCAATCCTTGCCGATCCGCCACGTCAAAAGTGAAGGAAGTACGCGCTATTCGTTCCCGGTCGCGGCCGAGGTTGTGCAGAAACAGGTTCGGAACCTTGCCGTCATCGAGCAGGTCCGAGCGATTGCGAGTGTACTGGAACTCCCGGTCGTTGGCGAGAAACAGGAAGCGATAAGTGCCGGCGCCGGCAAAATCCCGTTCGTAATCGCCGCCGACTTCCCAGGAGTAACGTTTGCTGTTGTTGTCTTCGCGCTGCTGGTGAATACGGTCATTGACCAGATCGTAAATGCCGCGATCACGAGAGGAAGGGGAATCGCCGCGGGTTTCGTACAATGCGTTCAATTGCAGCACCTGACCGTCGAAGCGGTAGCCCACGTTGCCGCTGACCTGGTATTCGAGCTCGTCGCGAATGCTGTCCTCGTAACGAATTTCCTGCAAATTGTAATCCGGGTCATAGCTGAATTCGCGGCTTTGCGAAGCGTTATAGCGCGGGCTCGCTTCCAGATGCAGCAAATAGTTGAGATCTCCGCTCTGGCCGCTATAGGAAAGCTGGCCGCCGGTATCGATGGTGCCGTCGCGCGAACGGTCGGAACGTATTTCCACGGTAGTGCTGGAGGTCGACAGCACATCAAGCAACACAACATTGACGACCTGACCGCCGCCGCGGATATCGATATTCTCGGAGGTTCCGCGAATGATTTCGATGTAATCGACCTGGTCCGCCGAGATGCGGTCAAGCTGGTCGCGGCCGCCGGAATTCTTGCCGGTCACGCGCTGGCCATTGATCAGTACTTCGCCTTCACCGGAACCGAGACCACGCCGGCCGCGGTTGCCACCGCCACCCGGCCCGCCGCGCCCCCGGCCCATGGCCAGGTTGATGCCCGGAATCCGGCTTAGCATGTCGTTCACCGACACCGGCAGGAACTCGGAAAAATACGAAGCTGGATAAACGATCGTGGAATCGTCGGTCGCGTCTTCCGGGCCCGGTATCTGCTGGGCGCCGGCCGGTAGCGACCACGCCAGCAACATGGCCATCGTGGCGACCGATAGTTTGGTAAGCTTGAACTTCATGATGTCCTAATCCGACCGCGTCGCGCCGGCATTTAAATTCCCTGATTCAAGTGCGGGGGCAGTATACCCATCAAGCCGCGGCGATTCTGCAACATTTTGTGAAATGGGGAACACCGCCCCGGGAAAGTCGCACACTTCCACGATATCGGCCGAAGCTTGCCATCCTTCTGCCATGCTTGCCCGAGATTTATCCAATGCCGCCCCGTTCGAAGCTGGCGCTTCGACCTTCTGCCATGCCTGCCTGGGGGGTTACGCCGTTAGAGCGGAAGCAGCTTCACCGGCAGATTGATATAACCGTTAATGAAGCTGGAATAGACGCGCCGGGGCTCGCCCACGACTTCCACGCTGTGAAAGCGCCGCAATATCTCTTCCCATAATATCCGCAATTGCAATTCCGCCAGCCGATTGCCCATGCAGCGGTGGATGCCGAAGCCGAATGAGAGATGGCGCCGGGCATTGGGCCGGTCGATCCGGAATTCATCGGGATTTTCGATCGCTTCCGGATCGCGATTGCCCGATGCGTACCACATCACCACCTTGTCCCCGGCCTTGATTCTCTGCCCGCGCAATTCAGTGTCGACTTTCGCGCTGCGCCGCATATAAGCCAAAGGCGTCTGCCAGCGAATGATTTCCGACACCATGTTGGGAATCAGCGAGGGGTCGCGGCGCAATTTGTCGTACTCGCCGGGAAACTTGTTCAAGGCGACCACGCCGCCGGAGATCGAATTGCGGGTAGTGTCGTTGCCGCCGACCACCAGCAGAATGATGTTGCCGAGAAATTCCATGGGCGGCATATCGCGAGTCGCTTCGCCGTGGGCCAACATGGAAAGCAGATCGGCGCGCGGCGGCTCGTTGATTCGCCGGTTGCGCAACTCGGTGAAGCAGGCCAGGCACTCCTGCATGGCCCGCCAGCGATGTTCGTGGCTTTCCGCGACGCCGCCGCCGGGAATCGCGGTGGCCATGTCCGACCAAAAGGTAAGCTTGTATCTTTCCTCGAACGGAAAGTCGAACAGGGTCGCGAGCATGCGCGTGGTGAGATCGATCGATACCCGCTCGACCCAGTCAAACTCCTCGTTTACCGGCAATTCGTCGAGAATGCCGGCGGCGCGCTCGCGAATCGTGGCGGACAGCTTCTTCAGGTTTTCCGGCGCCACCACCGGCTGCACGACTTTGCGCTGCGCGTGGTGCCGTGGCGGGTCCATCGCGATGAAGGAGGGCGCGTCGAATTCCGGCAGAATGTCGACGATGCCGATGGTTGGCTCGGAAGAATAGATCGCGGGGGAAGTGTCGACTTCCATGATGTCCTTGTACTTCATCACCGACCAGTAGGGTCCGACCGCGGATTGCCGGCAATAGTGCACCGGCGCTTCGTCGCGCAGCCGCTCAAGAAACGGCAGGTGCTCGCCCGCTTCCCAAATGCCGGGATGGGACAGGTCGATATCCTCGATCGGCATGGTCCAGGGATCCTTGCCCGCCATGCTCCATTTGCTGGGCTTGCGGCTGGATTCTGAAGTTAAGGAATCGGGCATTATCTGGCTTTCCGCGGTCACAAGAGCGCGCCTAGAACTGGAACTCCGGCGTAGTAACAATCAAGCCGTCGAGATGCTCGCGGACCTTGATCTGACAGGCGAGGCGGGAATTGGACCGGCGCTCGTCGACCATATCTAGCATGTCCTCTTCGTCCTCGTCCATCGGCTTGAGCCTGTTGAGCCATTCCTCGTTTACGTAGACATGGCAAGTGCCGCAGGAACAGCAGCCGCCGCAGTCGGCGTCGATTCCCGGCACATTGTTGGAAACCGCGGCCAGCATCAGCGAATTTCCGTCGACCGCTTCAACCGTCCGCTCTGTCCCGTCGTGTTCGATAAAATTTACTTTGATCATGGTTCCCGGATCGTAAAATACCGGCGCCAACATACCAGTATGTTCAAACGAAAAAAAGACCGAACAGGCTCATCATAACCTGGGAGCCGGAATGCCGTACTGTCGCAAGGTTCCCTCCACGGTCGGCTTGCCGAGTTGTATGCGTTCGCTGTCCAGCAAAAAGGAGAAAATGAGCCCAAGGCCAAGTATGAGCATGCCGATCAGGAAGCAATAGATCACCGCCCGATCCGGATACACATCCTTGTAGTAACCTACGTAAAGCGGACCGAATATGCCCGCCGCCGCCCAGGCCGTGAGTACGGCGCCGTATATGGCCGACATGTTCTTGCTGCCGAAGACGTCCAGGATGAAGGAAGGCATCGTGGCGAAGCCGCCGCCGAAGCAGAGCAGGATATAACAGACCAGTATGGAGAAAATCCAGGGATCGCGTTCGGTCATGAGAATGGCGAATACCACCATCTGGCTCGCGAGAAGGATGCGGAATACGCTGACCCGGCCTATATGGTCCGACAGCAGACCCCAGAACAGCCTGCCCAGACCATTGCAGAGGGAACTGACGGCGATGAGCGTTGCCCCGTACTGGGCTAGAACTTCCGGATCAAGCGTCGGGTCCGCGAGACCCCAAACGTCTTGCAGCAGCGATGACTGAAAACTGATCACCGAGATACCCGCGGAGATGTTAAAGAAGAAAATCAGCCAGATAATAATGAACTCCCGTGATCTGAGGCAATGGGAGACAAAACCGGGTTGATCCGCCCCCGCGGGATCTGGCGACGCCGCCGCCGCGCCCGCCGGCGCCAGGAAATTCTTCGGTGGATTGCTGATAAGCAGACTGATGGGGATCAGAACGACAGCGAAAATAATTCCCAGCCACATGAATATGAGTGGCAGATCCTCTTCCGTCTGCACCACCAGAAAGGGCGCCAGCAGCCGGCTGAAGAGAAATGCGCCAACGCCAAATCCCATCACGACGATACCGGTGGCAAGACCTTTCTTGTCCGGAAACCACTTGGCGGCGGTCGCCACGGGCGTCACGTAGCCAAAGCCAATGCCGGCGCCGCCGATGACGCCGTAGCCGAAATAGAAAAGCAGCAAATTGTCGCGCTCAAGCGCGAGCGCCGCTACCAGATAACCAAGTGAAAACAGGATGCTTCCCGCCAGCGCGAGCTTGCGCGGGCCGAGACGGGGCAGAACCATTCCAGCCCAGGCCGCCGCGATGCCGAGCGAGAAGATGGTAACGGCGAAGGCCACCGCGGTTTCGGTATTGGTCCACTCAAGCTGGCGCACCAGCATGGTCTGGAAAAAGCTCCACGCGTAAACGGTGCCGAAACAAAGCTGCAGTATTGTACAAAGCAGGACGATGACGGTTCGCGGTACGGCGATCATGAGCGGCGGCCTCTATCGTCAAGCACCTTCAATTCTCATCCAGCAAGACTGTTCGAACCCTTGCGGTAAAAGGTCGATCGGCGAAATACCCATGCGCCGCCGCCTAGGGCGAACTCGGCAGGACTCCGCCGCCGGCTTTTTCCGGATCGGCCACCTTGGAGAAGTAGAGCAACAGGCGCGCAAGCTGTCCGGCTTCATCCTTGCGCTCAAGCAGCGCGCTATGCGCTGTCTGCCCGCTCTCTTGCTCCCTGGCGAGCTGCACGGCGAAGACGAGCAGGTTTTCGATTGGCTTGGCGGCAAGGTTCATGAGCGCTATGGCAGCGATGATGCCGACCACGAAAATCGAGGATATCAGATACATCTGCCGGCCGACCGCCTGCTGAATCTTCAAGGTAATGACGGACTTGTCCATGCCGATATGCACGGTTCCGGCGACGCCGGCGAGAATCGGACTGCCGACTTCTACGTAGCTGTCGGCGCCGGACAACTGGCGCTCCACGGTTTCGGTATTCCCGGGATCGGAGGCGAGAATTTCTTGCGGAATGCCGGGCACGAAGGTATGCGCCAGAAATTCGCCGTTCTCGTTGACTATATAAATGTAGCTGATGCCCTGGATTTCCAGAAACTGATCGATCAGGGATTGCAGCGCCGAGAGATCCCGATTGAGAATGATGTCCACGCTCGCATCGGCGATGGTTTGCGCGATGCCCATGCTATTGGATTCATATTCTTCCGAAAGCTGGGAATCTACGGTCGCGATACACACCCAGGAAGTCGAAACCGCGATGATCCCGAACAGCAGAAAAATGCCAAAGAGAGGTATTCTAAATAGCTTCTGTATATTCATGTTAGCCAAACCTTGCCTGCCAGTCGTCAAGAGGAACAAACCGGCCATTGTCCACAACCGTGTAGTAGAGCCGCTGCATGCCTTGCCGGCGTTGTTCGGAAAAGGAAACGTGTTCGCCTATGCCGAGATCGAAGTCCCGCACCGTGAATACGGCCTCCTCAAGCTGGGCCCGGGTCGGGGAAGCGCCAAGACGGTTGAGGATTTCGACCATGAGCTTGGCGTTAACAAAGCCCTCCAGACTGACGAAACTTTTCTCGAACGGCACGTAGTCCGGCTGGCGCAGAATCTCGGGAAGTTGCGGATTATTGCGCTGCATGAGTTCGCCATATTCCTTTACGACCGGGATCGATTCGTCCTCATAGCTTGGAACCACTTGTGAGTTCACCAGGTAGCGCGCATAGCGCTCGCTGTCATCCACGCTGTCGGTAATGAGTTGCAGCAGGTTCTCGCTACCGACAAAAGACAGATTGGCGATCGGCGCCTCCAGACCCTGATCCACGGCGTCGCGGAGAAAAGCCGCGCAGGCGCCGTAAGCGCCGATGCAGATTACGGCGTCGGGATCGGTATTCATGAGTATCTCGACCTGGCGGCGCATGCTGCCCGAGAAGCTTGCGCCACGCGTATAGGTCGCCTCCCCGACCATTTGCTCTCCGTGTGCGCCGAGTGCTTCGCGAACGCCCGCCCAGCCACTTCGACCGTAGGCGTCGGCCTGGTAGAAGACGGCAATTCGACGGCGGCCGATGCCCAGAAAATTCTCCACCAGTCCCGCGGTTTCCTCGCGATAGGAAGCGCGCAGGTTGAAGGCGAATTCCCCGTAAGGAGGCTCGCGTTGCGGCTGGGCGCCCGTAAACGGAAAAAACATATAGACGTTTTCCTGCTGAAATTTCTTCAGGATCGGCAGAACTCGCGTAACCGTCGGCGTGCCGACGTAACCGAACAACGCGAACACATGATCCTCGAGCAACAGTTTCATGGTGTTCTGCACGGAGGGGACCGGCTGGTAGCCATCGTCGTATAGCTGCAGCGCGATCTGCCGCCCGCTGACGCCGCCCTGCTGGTTCACATGCGTGAAATAGGCCTGGGCGCCACGATAGAGTTCAATGCCCAGCCCGCGGGAGGGTCCGGAAAACGCGGCGGAAGTGCCGAGCAGGATTTCGCTGTCCGACACGCCTTCGTAAACTGCAAGGTTAGCCCCGGCAGGCAGGCCCGATGTTGTGACTTGACCGCTGGCCGAGGCCGGCGCGAGCCAGGGCGAGGCCAGACCGCCGATAAGACTTGAATGCAGGAATCTGCGTCTGGTGAACGCTCTCATAGAAGCTTGAACGGCAATTGATCCGAACAGCGGAGAAGCCGTCGGCGCCCGTTCTTATCCATTTTCTTCGCCCAATGTCCCAGCCTACCGAAAGTTCACGGCCATGTCATTATTCAGTAAATCGTTGTTAAAGCAATTCAGAAATGTCCCCTTTTCTCCAAAGCAGAAATGTCCCCTTCGGCGTTGCGCGCAGGGAGCGTAGCGACCGGAGCGCAAGGCCGCGCCGCCGCTATCCGGTAACCGCCTCCGCATCGGCCTTGAACGAACGCCGCCAAGGGTGATCCGGCGGCGCGATATATAATAGTAACGGCATCGCTCCCAACAGCGTGGCGACTACAATGCTCAATGGCCCGTCATGCAGTGGCCTGATCGTCGGCGACTGGATTGCCAAGCAGGTCAAGGAAGGTGATATCATTATTATTCCCGCGGGCACACCTCACGATTCCCGCGGGCACACCTCACGGCTGGCTTGAGGTTCCGGTCCATTTCGATTGGCTGAGCGTTCGGCCAGATCCTGATCGTGTGTTGCCGGACGACTACATCAACCCGGCGTTGGCTGAAGATTTCCAGATCGAAACGGAACAGTGAGACCCGATCGGCGAAGCCGACGAAAAGCGCCGCTTTTCGAGGGTCGAACGGCTCGACGGGGTTGAGAACAAGCGTTTACGAAGCACCAACTTCGAGCGCGGGCCATACGCCACCGAACCGTACCTGGTGGCTGGGCCGTCGAGGTTAGAGCGTATTGAAGCCTTGCATCCCGCGCCAGGGACGGCATACACAAACTTGACCGGCGCCCCCGGATCTTTGCGAAGATGAGAATTACTTTATGACAACCAGAAATTTTGCTGTTTTATACCTGATTTTGGCTTGCTGTTTTTCGCTCGCGCGAGCAGCCGAGTCCGATTCCAGGTCCGCTGAACTTGACACAATCGTCGAAGAATGGTTTGAGGCATCCCTCGAACTGAACCCCTTGCGAGCCACGTTTCTTGGCGATAAGCGCTACAACGACAGGCTGGCGAACTACCTCGGCTCCGAGCACCGCGCCGCCTCGGCGGCGCTCGACCGCGACTATCTGCGGCGGATTGAGACCATCGACCCGGAGCAACTCGGCCGCCACGACCGGCTCACCTGGCAAACCTTCAAACTCACACTCGAAAGCAATCTTGAGATCGCCGAGTTTCCCGGGCACCTGCTTGCCATCAACCAGTTCTACTCCTTTGCCAACGACTTCGCCCAACTCGGCAGCGGCACGAGCGCCCATACCTTCGCCAGCGAACAGGACTACCTGGACTTTCTCTCGCGCATCGACGGCTTCGTCGTGCTTGCCGATCAGGCGATCACGAACATGCGCGTCGGCATGGACCGCAACGTAACGCAACCGCGAGTGCTCATGGAGCGCGTGGTCGGCCAACTCGCCGCCCTCGATGCGGATTTTCCCGACAGCGTGTTTTATGCGCCGATCGAAAATTTTCCCGAAGACATGGCCGCGGCCGTGCGCGAGCGGCTGGCGGAGGACTTCGCCCAGGCGTACCGAGATAAGTTGCGCCCCGCCTACCAGAGGTTGCACGACTTCATTCGCGATGATTACTTGCCGCGGGCGAGAGCGGGCGTCGGCTTATTCGAACTGCCGCGCGGAGAAGATTGGTACGCCACCCTGGTCAGGCATACGACCACAACCGATCTGACCCCCGCCGAAATTCACCAAATCGGGCTGCGCGAAGTGGAGTCGATCCACGAGGAAATGCGCCAGGTCATGGAAGAGGTCGAATTCGAAGGCGAGCTCGCTGAATTCTTCGATTACGTGAAAACCGAACCGAGTTTCTATTACGATGAGCCGGAGCAGTTGATCGAAGGCTACCAGGCCATGTCCAATCACGTGCAAAGTCTGGCGTCGGAGCTGTTCGAAACTTTCCCGAAATCGGAGTTTGAAGTGCGGGCGGTGGAAGCCTACCGCGAAGCGTCGGCGGCCGACGGTTCCTACCAGTCGGGAACGCCCGACGGTTCCAGGCCCGGCGTATTCTTCGCCAATACCTATGACGTGGGTTCGCGGCCCAAGTGGGAAATGGAATCCCTGTTTCTGCACGAGGCGATTCCGGGGCATCACTACCAGATTTCCCTGCAACGCGAACTTGAGGAATTGCCGAGCGTCAGGCGTTTCGGCGGCTACACCGCATTCGTCGAAGGCTGGGGACTATATTCCGAGTCGCTAGGCAAGGAACTTGGGCTTTACACCGATCCGTACCAGTATTTCGGCGCGCTCAACGCGGAGTTGTGGCGCGCGATCCGCCTGGTAGTCGATACCGGATTGCATTCGATGGGATGGACCCGCGAAGACGTGCTCGCCTACATGTTCGAGAATTCGGCTTCCGGGGAAGCCAGCGCGGTGAGCGAAGCCGAACGCTATATCGCAATTCCTTCCCAGGCGCTGGCCTACAAGATCGGCGAACTCAAGATCAGGGAGTTGCGCACTCGCGCGGAGACCGCGCTTGGCGAGAATTTCGATGTGCGCGAGTTCCATACCCAGGTGCTGATGGACGGCGCCCTGCCGCTGAGCCTGCTCGAAGCCAAGATCGACGCCTGGATCGAGTCCAAGTGAGATTTCTCCGGCCTGGACTCCGGGCCGGAGTTCAATTGGCGCGGCCGCGAAAGCGCGGCTTTCGGGATCGAACGACTCGCCATGGAAGGCGAGACCGGGGCTGGAGAATCCAAAGTGTCGCGCCAGGGATGGCATGCGCCTGGCTTGCCGGCGCCTCCTCCTTTCGGTCGGCATCGCGCGACCCCGGCGCCGGCGTCCGGTTCGGGTTAGTCAGGGTTGCTTGAGTGTCAGTTCGATGGCGTTGGATTGTTCCCGGTCGCCGCCGCCCATCAGGGTGACCAACTGATCGCCCCAGGTATATTTTTCCCGCATCAAGCGATCGATGGTGTCCAGATTCTCGTTCCGGACTTGATGTGAGTACGTCATGGTTTCCCCGTTTCGCGTTACGGAGATGATGTCGCTGGCCTGAACCCGGTTGAACCAGCCGGAATCCGAATCGCCACGCAAGTAGGGATGTCCGTCATGGTCGATTATCCACAACCTGGTGGTCACTTGCTCACCCTGGTCATTCAAGGTATGCAACTCGATCACTTCGACACGTTCCGAGGCGGCGTACTGAAGCGCGCCGAAGGCCAATATCAATGCCAGAAGACCTCCGAGAATCCAAAGAATGATTTTCATGTTTACCGCGATTTGTAACCCGCGAATTGACATTGTTTGCGCATCGGCCCGGACTGTCAACGGAGAGTCGGGCCGCTATCGAACCAAGTCCGGTCCGCGTATTCTCGCCGATTCCCAATCCGTTCGAAGCGAACTTTACTAGTCGCGGCAATTCGATCAGAATGCCGCCTTTGCTTCGCCGGGATTGAAAATGATCAGATGCGTATTGCCGTTACTGGCGCTGCTTTTCTCGACTTCAACGGCGGCTCAGCCTGTTGAGTTCGAGGACTGCCGAATCAGCGCCGGCCCAGGCATGCGCAGCGTGCAAGCACGTTGCACCACACTCGCCCGGCCGCTCGACCCCTCCGGCGAGGTGGAGGGCGAAATCGAACTGAGGATCGCCGTCGTGCCGGCGCTCGACCTCGCGCCCAAGCCCGACCCACTGGTGCCGCTCGCCGGCGGCCCCGGCCAGGGCGCCGTGCAATTCTATATGGCATATAGAGCTGCATTTGGACGCGTGCGGCGCGACCGCGACATTCTGCTCATCGATCAACGCGGCACCGGACAGTCGGCGACGATGGATTGCGAGCTAGATGACGATATCGTCGAGGGGCAGTATTCGATCGAACTGACGATCGAATACATGCGCATGTGTCTTGAGCAACTGCCCCACGATCCGCGCTTCTTTACCACCAGTATCGCGGCGCGGGATCTCGAAGCCGTGCGCGAAGCGCTCGGCTACTCCCGACTTAATCTGTATGGCGTTTCTTACGGATCGCGGGTCGCCCAGCACTTTGCCCGGCTATATCCGGAGTCAACGCGCACGATCGTCGTCGATGGCGTGGTAGCGCCGCAAAAGGCGCTTGGTCCTGAAATCGCAACGGAAAGTCAGCGGGCTATCGACAATATTCTGGCGCGCTGTCTCGAAAACGCGGAGTGCGGCGAACGCTTCCCGGAAATCGACACGACTTTTCAGCGCGTTGTTCAAACGCTGACCGATGCGCCGGTCGAAATCGAAGTCCCGCATCCCAGCCACGGCCGGCCCGAGGCGCTGACTTTCGGCCGCAACGAATTCGCGAGCGCGATTCGTCTTTTGGCCTACAGCCCGGAGACGATCGCGCTGATACCGTTACTCGTACACGAAGCGGGCGAACAGCGCTACGCCCCGCTCGCGGCGCAATACCTGATGACCACGATCTCGCTCATGGACAGTTTGTCGCTTGGCATGCATAACAGTGTCATGTGCACCGAGGACGCGCCGTTCTATGAATCCGATACCATCAATTACGATTTGCTGAACGCCAGTTACATGGGTCCGTTGCAACTCGAAGCGCTCCAGGCGATCTGTTCGATCTGGCCCGATGGTCCGATCGACGACGGGTTCAAGGCGCCGCTGGCGACGGAGTTGCCGGTATTGCTGCTTTCGGGAACCGCCGATCCGATCACGCCGCCGGCCTGGGCCGCGCTCGCCATGGCGGAAATGGAAAACGCGACCCACCTGATCGGCGAGCACCAGGGCCACGGGCAGATAAACGTTGGCTGCGTGCCTGAAATCGTCGCCGATTTCATCGAAGCGGCCGATCTGTCGTCGCTGGATACGCAATGCATGGAGCGCAGTTTCGTGATGCCTTTCTTTGTCGACTTCTCGGGGCCGACTCCGTGATCCGGGTCGAAGGCATTCACAAATCCTTCGGTGAGGTCCATGCCGTCCGCGGCGTAAGCTTCGATGCCCCGAACGGCAAGATAACGGGATTGCTCGGACCGAACGGCGCCGGAAAGTCAACGACAATGCGCATACTGTGCACCCTGTTGAAACCCGATCTCGGAACGGCGACGATCGACGGCGCCGACGTCGTCACCGACAGTCTCGCGGTGCGGCGGAGAATCGGTTCGCTGCCACATGGCTCGGGCTTGTATCCGCGCCTCACCGCGCGCGAGAACATTGCCTATTACGCCCGCCTTTGCGGTCTCGGCCAGGACGTCATCGAAGACCGGATCGACGAGATCGTCCAAGCGCTTGAGATCGGCGATTTCGCCAACCGCCGCGCCAAGGAATTCTCTCACGGCCAACGCACGAAAGTCGCGCTCGGGCGGGCGCTCGTGCACGATCCGCAAAACCTGGTCCTCGACGAGCCGACCACCGGTCTCGACGTCATGGCCACGCGCGGCTTGCGCGACCTCATCGAGAAGCTGAAAGCGGATGGACGTTGCATACTGTTTTCGAGCCACGTCATGCAGGAAGTCGCCGCCTTGTGCGACGACATTTGCATTATCGCCAATGGAATGGTCGCGATTCACGGCTCGGTTGACGAAATTCGCCAACGCACCGGCCGCGAAGATCTCGAAGACGCCTTCGTCGCCGCGCTCGGGATGGTGGAAACCAAATGATGCGCGCCTTCCTCGTCGTTTTTGTGAAAGAAATCGTGGACAACTTGCGTGACCGCCGTTCGCTGACCGTGGCGCTGCTCACGGCGCTCACGATGCCACTGCTGATTTTGTTTCTCATCAGCTTTCAGATCGAACGCTTTTCGGATAGCGACGAGCAATCGGTCACGCTGCCGGTCATCGGCGCCGGGCACGCGCCAAATCTGATGCGCTACCTCGAAAGCCGCAACATCGAAATCGTCGAAGGCCCCGCCGACGCGACCGCGGCGACGGAAGCGGTAGAGGCGGGCGACCGGGACGCGGTGCTGCTGATCCCCGACGACTTCGGCGAACAACTCGCCGACATGATTCCCGCGACCGTCGCACTGTACTCGGATCAGACCAATACCGCGGGCAACTCCGAGGTGGGCCGCGTCCTCGATGCGCTTTACGGCTACAACCAGACTCTCGCCGCCATTCGACTTTCCGCGCGCGGCGTAAACCCGACGATGCTGCGGCCGCTCAACATCGACAACATCGACGTCTCGACCCCCAGCGGACGCGCGGCGATCCTGCTGGGCATGATGAGCTATATCTTTCTCTTCGCCTTGCTCCTTGGCGGCATGTATCTCACGATCGATGCGACGGCGGGGGAGCGCGAACGCGGCTCCCTCGAACCTTTGCTGTCGCTGCCGGTAACGCGGACCCATTTGATGTTCGGCAAGATCGCGGCGACTTGCGTGTTCATGTCATTTTCCTTATCGCTCTGCCTGATGTCGGTCTTCGTATCGCTGAAACTCGTTCCACTCGAGCAACTGGGCATGACGCCGAACTTCTCGTTGGACGTCGTTCTCGCCGCGTTCCTTTTGCTTGTTCCATTCATCCTGGCAGGCGCCGCGTGGATGACGCTGTTCGCGTCATTTACGAAAAGCTACAAGGAAGCGCAGACCTGGCTGGGCTTCGTGCTGCTGGTGCCGACGCTACCGATTCTGATCGTCAGCATCCTGACGCCGCAGCCGAGATTTGAATTCATGTTCGTACCGGCGCTGAGCCAGCACCTTATCCTCGTCGACATGATAAGCAACGAGCCGGTTAACGGCTTGCACGTTGCCGTTTCGGCCTTGAGCACGCTCGCGGTCGGAGCGATCCTCACCTGGGTCTGCGTGCGCCTTTATCAGCGAGAATCGCTATTGGGCTGAAACCGAGTCGCAGAATCTCCCGGACGCCACTCAATTCAGCTCGTTCATGGCCTGCGGCAGGGACATCGCCTCAATTCCGCCGGGCAGCGGGAAGCGCTCGTCGCCCGGATACACGAGAATGCGGCGTTCGGCCTTGATATCGTCGGCGGCGAAATGGAAACCGCGGTCAACCTTCGGCGCGGTACTCAGCTTGATCTCGAATGCCCAGCAACGGCCTGGTGAAAACTCCAGCACCAGATCGGCTTCCGCTCCCGCACCGCTGCGATAAAACCAGGGCATGGCGCGGGTCGGGGCGGTGGCGAGCAGATTCTCGATGACGAAGCCTTCCCAACTCTTGCCGGCCACGCCGTGGCCGCGCACGTCGTCGGAGGCGCCGAGATTGAGCAGGGCGTGAACGAGTCCGCTGTCGCGGATGAAACAACGCGGAGACTTTACCAGCCGTTTGCCCGAGTTTGAATGCCATGGCCGCAGCACACGCAGCAGGAGCAATTTCTCCAGAATGTCGAGGTAGCGGACGACCGACGGTGAGCTGACCCCAAGCGACCTGGCATAACGGGCCGCGTTGAACAGTTCGCCCTGGTCGTTTGCCAACATGCGCCAGAATCTTTCCAGATTATCCTCGGCGACGCGCAAACCAAACTGGGGCAGGTCGCGTTCGAGATAGGTTCTGATGAAGTCCTCGCGCCATTGCAGACTCTCGGATTCGCCGTCGCGCAGAAACGCCGGGGGAAAGCCGCCGCGCAACCAGAGCTTGTCGAGCGCCGGTGCGGCGAAGGCGGGGCTATCGGCGCGCTCCGCCTGAACTTCGCGCGCATTGAATCCGCCCAACTCGACAAAGCTGATGCGGCCCGCGAGGCTTTCCGAGGATTGACGCAGCAATTCCATGGACGCCGAGCCGAGCATGAGAAACTTTCCACCCCTGCCGCCCATTCTGCGCCGTTCGTCGATTTGAACTCTGAGCACAGCGAAAATTTCCGGTGTTCTCTGCACCTCATCGAGGACGATCAGATGTTCCGGGTGGGCCGAAAACCACGCCATGGGGTCTGCCAGCAGGCGGCGGTCACGGGGGTTTTCCAGGTCGAGATAACGCGATGGGCCATTGTGCCGGGCGACAATCTCCCGGGCCAGAGTCGTCTTTCCTACCTGCCTCGGGCCAAGCAAGGCCACGCTATCAAAGCTGGACAGGTGGCTGGTTACGACCTGGTATGCTTCGCGCAAAATCATCCTTGCAATATATAACTCAAAGTTTCGTTTTGCAAGGTTTGGTGGGAATGTTGCCGGGCAATTCTCTCTTTAAAACTCCCTGGCGCGTATCAACATTCTTCGTAGTCTTCCAGCGGCGGGCAGGCGCAGAACAGGTTGCGGTCGCCGAAGACATTGTCGACGCGGTTGACGCAGGGCCAGAATTTACCAGCGGTGTCTTGCCCGCCCGGAAATACCGCCTGGCGTTTGCTGTACGGACGCTGCCAGTTGTCGTCAAGCAAATCATCCAGCGTATGCGGAGCATTCCTGAGCGGATTGTCGTCGCGGTCGAAAGCGCCGGATTCGATGGCGGCGATTTCCTCGCGGATATGGATCATGGCGTCGATGAAGCGGTCGAGTTCGTCCCGGGACTCGCTTTCCGTCGGTTCGATCATGAGTGTCCCGGCCACCGGGAACGACATGGTCGGGGCGTGGAAGCCGAAGTCTATCAAGCGCTTGGCGATGTCTTCATCGGTAACGCCGGAAGTCTGCTTGAGCGGGCGCAGATCGATGATGCATTCGTGGGCCACCATGCCGTTCTGTCCGCTGTAAAGCACCGGGAAATGCGCGCTCAACTTCCGCGCCATGTAATTGGCGTTGAGGATCGCTACCTCGGTGGCCTTGCGCAGTCCTTCCGCGCCCATCATGGTGATGTACATCCAGGTGATCGGCAGAATACCGGCACTGCCCCAGGGCGCGGCGGATATCGCGGTGTTGCCTGCATCCGGCCCATCGAGCTTGATCAGGCCGTGATTCGCCAGATGCGGCGCCAGATGCGCCTTGACGCCGATGGGGCCCATGCCCGGACCGCCGCCGCCATGGGGAATGCAGAAGGTCTTGTGCAGATTGACGTGAGCGACGTCGGCGCCGATCAAGGCTGGACTCGTCAGGCCGACCTGGGCGTTGAGATTGGCGCCGTCCATATACACCTGGCCGCCGGCCTGATGCACGATTTCGCAAATTTCCTTTACCGCCGGCTCAAAAACGCCGTGGGTGGAAGGATAGGTAATCATCAGCGCGGCAACGTTATCGCCCTGCGCGGCGGTCTTGGCGCGCAGGTCTTCCACATCGATATTGCCGGACTCGTCGCAGCGCACCAGCACGACCTTCATGCCGATCATGTTCGCGCTGGCGGGATTGGTGCCATGGGCGGAAGTCGGAATCAGACAGACATCGCGGTGCCCTTCGCCCTTGGCCGCGAGATACTTGCGGATCGCGAGCAGGCCGGCGTATTCCCCTTGCGCGCCGGAGTTGGGCTGCATGCTGACGGCGTCGAAACCGGTGATTTCCGCCAGCATATCTTCCAGTTCGCCGATCATTTGCAGGTATCCCGCCATTTGCTCCTTGGGCGCGAAGGGATGCGGCGCCGCGAATTCAGGCCAGGAGATCGGCATCAGTTCCACCGCGGCATTCAGTTTCATGGTGCAAGAGCCAAGCGGAATCATCGCGTGAGTAAGCGAGATGTCGAGATTCTCAAGCCGCTTCAAATAGCGCATCATCTCGGTTTCGGAATGGTAGCGATTGAAATTCGGATGCCGCAGAAAATCCGTCTCACGGCGCAGTTCCGGCGGAATTGGCGATGCGCCGGCGCCAATTTCCTCATCGATTCCAGCAACCGATAATTGCGATCCCGCCTCGCCGAGAAACGTTCCCCACAGTAGCTCGACGTCCGCCGGCGTGGTGCATTCGTCGAGACTTACGCCGATTACAGCTGCGGCTTCGTCGAGGCGCAGATTGACGCCGTTGGCCGCGGCCCTGCTGGCGATGTCCGCGAATTGCGCCTCGTCCACGGGCAAGCTCAAGGTATCGAAGAATCCGCTGGCGGGCGCATTCAGGCCACCCTCGCGGAGACCAGCGGCGAATATCGCCGTCAGGCGATTTACGCGGCTGGCAATGCGGATCAATCCCACGGGTCCATGATACATCGCGTAGAGCGCGGCGATATTGGCAAGCAGGACCTGTGCGGTGCAGATATTGCTATTGGCTTTCTCCCGCCGGATGTGCTGCTCCCGGGTCTGTAGCGCCATGCGCAAGGCCTTGCGTCCGCGCGCGTCTTTCGAGACGCCGATTATGCGGCCCGGCACGGCGCGCCGGAATTCGTCCCTGGTGGCGAAATAGGCGGCATGGGGGCCGCCATAGCCCATGGGAACGCCGAAACGCTGACTGGTTCCGGTCACCACGTCGGCGCCCATCTCACCTGGCGGCTTCAGCAGAGTCAGACTGAGCAGATCCGCCGCCACCACCGCTTTGGCGCCCTGCTCGTGCAGCCGCTTTATCGTGCCGGTCAAGTCGCGCGCGGCGCCGGACATTCCAGGATATTGCAGTACCGCGCCGAACAATCCCTGCTCCGGCAATTCCTCCGGGTCCCCAATGATGAGATTGAAGCCGAAGCACTCGGCCCGCGTACGCAATACGTCGATGGTTTGGGGAAAGCAGTCCCGATCCACGAAGAAATTTTCGGCGGCGCGATTGCGGCAGACCCGCTTTGCCAATGCCATGGCCTCGGCCACCGCGGTCGCTTCGTCGAGCAGCGAGGCGTTCGCCAGCGGCATGCCGGTCAAGTCCACCGTCAGATGCTGGAAAGCGAGCAGGCATTCCAGCCGGCCCTGGGATATCTCGGACTGATAGGGCGTGTAGGCGGTATACCAGCCGGGATTTTCGAGCACATTGCGCTGGATGACCGCGGGCAAATAAGTGTCGTAATAACCCATGCCGATGAAGGAGCGGGCCGCTCGGTTCCGCGCGGCGATAAATTTCAGCCGGGCCAGGGCTTCGCTTTCGGGAACCGGGGAGGCGAGGGCCAACGGCTCGCCGCCGGCAATCGCGGCGGGTACGGTCCTACGCACGAGATCTTCGAGCGAGTCGAGGTCGAGATCATCGAGCATGCGCCGGATTTCCAGGTCATCCGGGCCGATGTGCCGGTCGATAAATTCGTTGCGGTACAGCAGCGAATCGAGAGAGACGCTACTCATCCGCGCAAAGGTCCGCGTAGGCCTCCGCGTTGAGCAACTCATCGAGGTCCCTCTCGTCATTGATGGTCATCTTGTAAATCCAGCCATCGTCGAAAGGCGCGGTATTCACCAGTTGCGGATCGTCGATCAGAGCTTCGTTGACTTCGGTGATCTCGCCGCTGACCGGACTGTAGATATCGGAAGCCGCCTTCACCGACTCGACTACCGCGGCTTCGGCCCGGGCTTCGATCTCGGTGCCGGGCTCCGGCAACTCGATGAATACGATATCGCCGAGCGCCTCTTGCGCGTGCTCGCTTATGCCGATGGTGGCAACGCCGTTATCGTCCACCTTGATCCACTCATGGGTGGAGCTGTAATGATAATCCTCTGGAATATTTGACACCGGCGCCCCCTCTGGCTGTTGCGGTTTTTGCGGGCAGCTTGCCGCGATGGAATCAGTCGAAAATTCTCTTGCCGAATCTGACGAATCCGGGCTTGACGATCTTCAGCGGGGCCATACCGCCACGCAATTCGACCTGACAGTTCCGGCTGCCCCACGGGATTCTAGCTAAAGCTATGGATTGCTTCAATGTAGGGGAAAAACTGCCGCTGGTAATCACGCCGCTGCCCTTGTCGGTTTCGACCTGCTGGCGGGTGCGCAATACGCCCCGGGTTTCGAGCACCAGGCCCGAAAGAACCGGAAGTTCCCCATCCTGTTGCCGCTGTTTGTGTCGCAGCACTGCTTCGCGGCCGATGAAATCCCGCTCCTGGTCGCGCCAGCTAACGGTCCAGCTCAGGTTCGCGGCGAGCGGCGAAGTTTTTTCATCCATGTCCTGGCCATACAGGTTCATGCCCGCTTCCAGGCGCAAGGTATCCCTGGCGCCGAGGCCCACCGGCTTGACTCCGGCCGCGAGCAGGGCATCCCAGACAGCTCCGGCCTGCTCGCCGGGCAGGATCACTTCCAGGCCCATTTCTCCCGTGTAGCCGGTTCGCGCAACCAGCCAGTCATTGACTTCCAGGGAACCGAAATTGCCGAGTTCCCGCACGGCTGCTACACTTTTTTCCGGCAGGGCCCGGCAGGTCAGCGGGATAGCGTTCGGGCCGTGAATCGCCATGATGGCCGCATTGACCCGTTCTTCGACCTTTACCTTGAAGCCATGGTTGTTCCGCGCCAGCCAGTTCAACACCTTGTTGCGGGTCGCGCAATTGGTCACCATGCGGTAACCGGCTGCTACGCGATAGACGATGAGATCGTCCACGACACCGCCTTCATGATTCAGCAGCAAGCTGTATAGCGCCTTGCCCGGCGCTTCCAGCCGCGCGACGTCATTCGCCAACAGATAGCGCAGCCAGTTTTCGGCGTCCGCGCCCGCCACATCGATCACGGTCATGTGGGATACATCGAACACGCCGCCATCCGCGCGCACCTGGTGGTGTTCGTCAATTTGAGAGCCGTAATGCAGTGGCATGTCCCAACCGGCGAAATCGACGATTTTCGCCCCGGCGGCGACATGGCGGTCATATAAAGGCGTTCTGCTGGCCATACAATCCCCCATTGTTCAGCCATCGTGGATGCGGCGGCAGCGCGGCGCGCGAGATTGTATTGCGTCGCCTTGTCCCGGTGCAAGCCGAATTCGCGTTTAGTTCTTTCCAGCTAAAACGTATGGGTGTCCCATGTGACCATGATCGCTTTCGGCGAAAGCGCATGGGTGTCCCAGGTTATCCATTCCATCCAGCTAAAACGCATGGGTGTCCCATGTGATCTCTTTGGATGTCCCATGTGATCTGCCATGTGATCTCGAACCTTGTCATGATCGCTTGGGATTGGGAAATTCCCGTGCGCGACAGGTCGGAAGGGCCGTAGTACACTTGAGCGGGTTGGCGATGGATGGACCGGCGTGGACAAACAATCACTTCTCAATGAATTGAAGATCGACCGGGAAGCTCCAGCCGAGACCGGCAGGCGGCCTCTGCGATGGTTTGTGGTGATCGCCCTGCTCGGGGGACTGGCCTTCGTGTACTGGAATTTCCGCCCGCCGCGACAGGCCCAGGCGCTGACGGTCGAGACCAGCCTGGCCCAGGCGCCGCGACAGCGTCTGGCGACCACCGAAAGCGTGCTTGACGCCACGGGTTATGTCATCGCCCGGCGCATGGCGACGGTCAGTTCAAAAGTAACCGGCAAGGTTATGGAAGTACTGGTGGAAGAAGGGATGCGCGTAGAGGAAGGGCAAGTGCTCGCCCGGCTGGATGACAGCATCAATCGCGCGCAATTGGAAATGGAAGAGGCTCAGGTTGCCTCGGCGCGGGCATCGGTGGAAGAGCTGAAAGTGCAGATGCGCCAGGCTGAACTGAATCTCGGACGAACCCGGGACCTGGCGGCGAACCGGCTCGCCAGCCAGGCGGAACTCGATCGCGACGAACTCAATTTGCAAGCATTACGGGCGCGCCAGCAGAAGACCGAACGCGATATCGAAGTCGCGGAACGAGCGCTGCGGATTCAGCGCCAGTTGCTGGAGGACATGCAGATTCGGGCGCCGTTCGCCGGCGTCGTCATCGCCAAGGCGGCCCAGCCCGGCGAAATGATTTCTCCGGTAGCCGCGGGGGGCGGGTTCACCGCCACGGGCATCTGCACTATCGTGGACATGGAATCGCTTGAAGTCGAAGTGGATGTGAACGAGGCCTACATCAATCGCGTCTTCCCCGGCCAGGAAGCGACCATCCGCCTCAATGCCTGGCCCGACGATCCCTATGCCGCGGAGGTAATCGCCATTATTCCGGCCGCCAATCGCAATCAGGCCACGGTGAGAGTTCGAATCGGCTTTATCAGCCGCGACGAAAGAATCATGCCGGAAATGGGCGTGCGGGTAGCGTTCATGGAAGACTCGGATGCCGCCTTGCTGCCAGGCGCGGAAAGTGAATTCACACCCACTGGAGTGCTGGTGCCTGTCGCGGCGATATTGCGCGCGGATGGTGGGGCTCACGTGTGGGTCGTTGCGAACGGCCGCATCAGCCGGCGTCAGATCGAACTCGGCCAGTCCAGTGGCGCCGAAGCGATAGTCTTGTCCGGCCTGGAGATTGGGGAGCGGGTTGTCAGCACCCTGGACCTTGCCTTGCGGGAGCGGCTGGAAGAGGGTCTGACGGTCGAAATCGCCGCCTCCGGCACGACTGGCGGAATCAATTGAATCAAGGACGCAGGATATGGCTATTGTCGAACTGAATCAGGTATCCAGGCATTTCACCAAGGGCCGGGAGACCGTCGAAGTTCTGAATCATATTGATATGAGCATTGAGGAAGGCGATTTCCTCGCCTTGATGGGACCTTCCGGCAGCGGCAAGACGACGTTGCTGAATCTCATCGGCGGGCTGGACCAGCCGACCGAAGGCAGTATCGAAGTGGCGGGGCAGCAACTCGTGGGATTGTCCGGCAGAAAGCTGGCCAAGTGGCGCTCGCGCAATATTGGCTTCATTTTCCAGTTCTACAATTTGCTGCCGATCCTGACCGCGCGCCGCAATGTCGAATTACCCCTGCTACTCACCAGGCTGAGCGGACGTCAGCGCAAGCGCAATGCCGATGTCGCCCTGACCATTGTCGGCCTGGCAAACCGGGCCAGTCATAAACCCGGCGAGCTGTCCGGTGGCCAGCAGCAGCGTGTCGCCATCGCCCGGGCTATCGTTGCCGACCCCCGGATCCTGGTCTGCGACGAGCCCACCGGCGATCTGGACCGGGAAACCGCCGACGAAATCCTCGACCTGCTGGAACTGCTCAATCGCGAGCACGGCAAGACCATCATCATGGTCACACACGACCCGAAGGCCGCCAGACACGCGCGCCGGTCGCTTTATCTGGACAAGGGCAGCCTGGTGCGGGAAGCGGCATGAACACATTCACGCTGATCTGGAGCAATCTGTTCCGGCGCCCGGTCCGTACTTTCCTGACGCTGTTTTCGATCATGGCGGCGTTCCTGCTGTTCGGACTGTTGCGCTCGATAGCCGGCGCGTTCGACATCGGCGTCAATGTGGCGGGAGTGGACCGGCTGATGGTATCGCCGAAGTATTCCATGGTCGACGGGCTTCCCATCAGCCATCTGGCGCAGATCGAAGCGGTCGAGGGAGTGGCCGCGGCGACTCATATGACCTGGTTTGGCGGCACCTACCAGAACCCGATCAACTTTTTTCCCAAGTTTCCGGTGCAGCCGCGAGTCTATTTCGATATCTATTCCGAATACATCATCGATCCACTGCAACTCGACGCCTTCGAACGCATACGCACGGCCGCCGTGGCGCCGGCGGAGCTGGCAGAGGAGTTCGACTGGCAGATCGGCGATCGCATACCGATCGAGGGGGATATCTGGTTGCGCGGGGACGGCAGCGATTTGTGGGAATTCGAACTCGTAGGCACCTACCGCGTCAGGGACGACGAGGCGAATTTTGCCTCATTCCTGTTCAATTACGATTATTTCGATGAAGCCAGGCTGGCGGCAACCCAGGGTATCGTCAGCAATTTCGTCGTGCGCGTGGCCGATCCGGACCAGGCGGCGGAAGTGTCGGCCCGGATCGACGCCCGGTTCGAGAACTCCATCAATCCGACCCGCACCGCCACCGAAGCCGAGTCCAATCGCCAGTTTGCCGCCCAGGTGGGCGACATCGGGCTGATCATGAACAGTATTCTGAGCGCGGTGTTCTTTACCATATTGCTGCTCACCGCCAATACCATGGCTCAGGCTCTGCGCGAACGTATTCCGGAGTTGGCGGTGTTGAAAACGCTAGGCTTTACCGACCGCCGGGTGGCTCTGCTCGTTTTGCAGGAGTCGGTATTGCTGTGCGGCATAGGCGGGGCCGTCGGAATCGCCTTGTCGGGCTTGGCGCTCAATGCGCTTGGTCCGGAACTTGAGGGATTCCTCGGACAGATCGAAATGACAAACGCGACCATCTTGAGTGGCGCGGGAATCGCTTTGCTTCTGGGAATAACAGTGGGTCTGAATCCGGCGCTCAGCGCGAGGCGCTTGCAGGTAGTAGAGGCCTTGCGCAAGTAACGGCGGTTCGGAAAACAAATCATGTGGGCGCAAATCTTCCAGATTACGCTTTTGAACCTGCGCAACCTGCCGCGGCGGCTGGGCAGTTCGGCGGTTGTCGTTGTGGGGATCGGCGGCGTCGTGGCGGTGCTGGTGGCGATTCTGGCGATGGCCGCGGGGTTTTCGGCAACGCTGAACCGGTCCGGGTCGCCGGATCGCGCCATCGTGTTGCGTGGCGGCAGTTCGACCGCGGAATTGAGCAGTACGATCGATAACCGGCAGCGGCAACTCGTGGGCGCTCTGGACGGCGTAAGATTGTCCAGCGGCGAATTGTATACCGTCGCGGATATCCCCAAACGCGCAACCCTGCTGCCTTCCAATGTCGTGATCCGCGGCGTGGAGCAGTCGGCTTTCGAAATCCGGCCGGAATTGCGGATTATCGAGGGACGCAATTTTACGCCCGGACGCAATGAACTGATTGCCGGCCGCGCCGCCGGTCAGCAGTTCCTCGGCATAGATCTAGGCGCGACAGTGGAATTACGGCAATCCGAGTGGGAGGTAGTTGGTTTATTTGAAGCCGACGGTTCCGCTTACGAATCCGAACTGTGGACTGATCTGGCAATAGCCCAATCGGCATTCCGCCGCTTCAGCCTGATCAGTTCCATGCGGGTGCTGCTAGAGCAACCGGACGTAATAGATGCCGTGCAGGCGGAATTCGACAATAATCCCTCGATAGATCTGTCGATAACTTCCGAAGAAGAGTTTTTTCGCGATCAATCCCAATTTCTGACGACATTGATCACCGGCTTTGGCTATGGCGTGGCGCTGATCATGGCGGTCGGCGCCATGTTCGCCGCGCTTAATACGATGTACGCCGCGGTCTCGACGCGAACGGTCGAAATCGCCACCTTGCGCGCTCTCGGGTTTGGCGCGACGCCGGTTGTGGTTTCCGTGCTGGCGGAGTCGGTTGCGCTGGCTTTGGTGGGAGGTTTGCTCGGCGCCGCCGTGGCCTGGTTCGGTTTCAACGGCTACACCGTTTCCACGCTCAACCAGGGATCGTTTTCCCAGGTTGCCTTCGATTTCGCCGTCAGTCCCGACATTCTCGCTACCGGAATCGTCTGGGCGCTCTCGCTCGGTCTGGCCGGCGGCTTGTTTCCCGCATTGCAGGCCGCGCGCCTGCCGATCTCCCGCGCCTTGCGCGGCGATTGACGGATCGGCGCCAGGGCGAGCGCTACCGACCGACTTCCAATCGTCGTCAACGATAGCGCCGCGACCCTTGAAATAGGCGTGGATGCTATCGGCGTCGGAATCTTCGGCAAGGAAGACAAGGAACTGCGTCTCGCCGTCTTCCATGATCAGTGCTTGCGCCCGCGCGTTCGCCGGCAGATTGTCCGCCGGTTCAAATTCGGTATCGACTGCGACGCGGACGGCGCCGCCCCATTTCGCCGGCTACACGCGCCCACCCATCACTGACGCCGCGGCGGTTCGGGGAATAGCAAATCCGGCTATATCCTGAGCGCCTGCGTCGATCGCGACTACAGCGCCAAGGACGGAAAGGAACGCGGCGAACGCCATACGTCGCCGGCCGCGTTCATTGAGAAAGTTACAAATTGGCCGCCGCTTCCAGGACGATGTCGAAGTCCGGCCGGTCGCGATAATCCTCTTCGGCGAACTTCGCCCGGATCACACCATCCGTATCGACCAGGAAAATACCCGGATACGGGATCCCGTAGGCGCGATGGCCAGGTTCGTAATCCGGATTGCGAATACCCAGGGCGTCGACATGAGTAACGTCCTCGTCACGCAACAAGGTGAATTCAATACCCTGATCTTCTTCCACGAATTTCAGCATTTCCACCGGGTCGTAGGTCATCGCGACCACGGCTAGACCCATCTCCTCGAACTGTTCCGCCATATCTGCCAGCTGCACGAGCTGAGCTTTGCAATAGGGTCACCAGTCGAAGGAGCGGCTGAGCATGAATAACACGCCGTTACTGCCCACGAGATCGTCAAAGCCGCGGACTTCGCCGTTCTGATCCTGGGCGGAAATCGCAATCATCTCGGCGCCAACGGGAAAGTCCGGCGCCCAGACGAAATCCTGGGCGGAAGCGGCGCCGGAAAGAAACCCGGCCAATATCAATCCGGCCAGGGAAAACTTGTATCGCGAATGCATGTCTGTTATCTCCTGTTGATCCAACCGCGACAATTCTACACCAACCGACGCGCCCGGTCCGGCCCGGTCATTCCAGTCCCGCCATGAATCGGCTGCCCCGGGGCAGATAATAATTGTCGCTATCGAGCGAGAATATGACCGAACGCGAGCGACCGATGATTTCGTCGCGGGGAATGAAACTGTAGACCCTGCTGTCGGCGCTGCTGTTGCGGTTGTCGCCAAGCACGAAATACTGACCCTTGGGCACGATCACGGGCCCATGACTGCGGCTGGAACTGTTCATCAGATATTGGGTCAATCTTACCTGGTGATTGCGCCCCGGCAAGGCTTCTTCAATGATGATCTCGCCGCTGCCTCTCGACAGCACCTGGTAGTCCACCGGAACTCCGTTGATGATCAGCGCGTTGTTTTGAATCTCGACCTGATCGCCGGGTACGCCGACGATGCGCTTGACGAGCCGCTTGCGAGCCTGGGCGCTGTCGATGATGACGATGTCGCCGCGCGCCGGGTCGGAAAGCCTCGTCAGGGAGATGCCGGTGAACGGCACTTTCACGTCATAGGCGAGCTTGTTGACCCAAACCTTGTCGCCGTCGACCAGGGTCGGCAACATGGACGCTCCGGAAATGGAACTGAGATCGGCAATCGCGCTCTTGAAGAACACGATGGCGCAAAGCAGCAACATGAAGTTGCGATTCTCCCTCCACGCATTGGCCAGCCAGCGGGCAATCTGCTGGTAGTAGCTGGCGCCTGACGCCGGTTCATTCATCGCTGTCCGTCCTTGCAATCCAGGATTACACAATCCGGGAAGGTTGCCGGACCAGCCGCTTGCTTGTCAACCGGGCAGGTACACTCAGGGGCGAGATGCCACACGGTGGGGAACGCGTGCAAGCCAAGTCGCTAGTCAACGTTCTTCAACTTCCCGGATACGAATTTGTGCAATGTGCTTGCTCATTTCAGGTGCTCTCCGTTCGCTTTCCCGCCAGGGATGATCGTTTTCGGAAACCATGAGCCTTCTTGCTCCATAAAAAGGAATCAGATATGCGTAACCCTCCATATCGAGGACGATTACCCGCTGATTCGGATAGCGTGTCGCATTGAGATGCCGAATGATGTCAAGTATGCCGCCATTCCAGAAAACGACGCCAATCTGCGATTGGCGGCCGCGCCGTCCCAAAGTCAAGACATTAATGTGCCGATGCGCCTTGTTCTTCTGCCGCATCCGCATTAAACACAGCCTCGGCGCGCAGCTTCAAGCCAAGAGCGCGAACAACTTTGAGTACTGTTTCAAGGGTTGGGTTACGATTTCCCGAAAGAGCTTTATAGAGGCTTTCACGAGAGAGGCCTGCATCGGATGCCACTTGCGACATGCCTTTGGCGCGGGCAATATCGCCAAGCGCTTTCGCAATAAACGCTGCATCGCCATTGGCTTCCTCAATGCAAGCTTCCAGATATGTGGCCATATCCTCAGGTGTTCTGAGATGTTCGGCTACATCGTAATGTGAGGTTGAAGTCTTGGTCTTGGTCATGGTCGCCACCTACAAGTTTCTCGCGAGGCTCAATGCAGTTTTTAAGTCTCGGCTCTGCGTCCGTTTATCCCCGCCGGCCAGCAAGACGATAAGCGTATCGCCTTGTTTCCTGAAATACACCCGGTAGCCGGGTCCGTAATCGAGCCGCAGTTCGGAAACACCCTCTCCAACTGGCCTGACATCACCTGGATTTCCCTCTATCAGGCGCTCAACTCGAACGAGGATGCGGGCTCGAGCTCGCAGATCCCTCAACCCATCCAGCCACTTGGCATAAACTTCCGTTTTGCGAACTTCTAGCACTCGTACACTGTAGCCGATAGGCTACAGCTCGTCAACGCCGTGCGGAGGTGGAGAGCGTAGAGCACTGAATAGTGTGGCGCCACCTCACCGGACGCGGGGGTGTGCCTTGCGGCTAAATCTCAGCTCGACGGCCCAGTCGCCGAGCATAGCTCGGCGTCGTTCGGCCTACGCTCGAAGCTGACGCTTTGAATCGAGCGCTCGTCACTGCAGGACATCCATGTCCCATTCCTCGCTTACGACACCTCCAGGCACATCCCCCGCGCCCCGTGAGCAGAGGGTCCTGAGGAGCGCTTTCCACATACATCGAAGCCATTTAGCCTGGTTGCAAAACAAGCCGGCGTTCTCTACTGTGGGGATTGCTTGCGGAGACGAGTGAATTGATGTCGCTTAAGGAATTTCATCCGGCTTGCCGACGCTGGTTCGAGCAGCAGTTCGAAGCGCCGACACCGGCGCAGCTTGATGCTTGGGCGGCGATCCGGCGTGGCAGCCATACCTTGATCGCGGCGCCAACCGGTAGCGGCAAGACGCTGGCCGCGTTTTATGCCGGCCTCGACCGGCTCGTGAGCCAAGGCAATGAACTCGCTGGCGGCGTGCAGATTCTTTACGTGTCGCCACTGAAAGCGCTGAACAACGATATTCATCGAAACCTGCAAATTCCGCTCGCCGGCATTGCTGAGCTGCTTGCCGATTCGGCGCCCGACATTCGACTGGCGGTGCGCACCGGCGATACGCCCGCGGACGAACGCCGCAAGATGGCGGCGCGGCCGCCGCACATCCTGGTTACCACCCCAGAGTCGCTATATCTGCTGCTGACCAGCGCCAGCGGCCGCGCCATGCTGGCTTCGGTTGCCACGTTGATCGTCGACGAGATTCACGCCATGCTCGGCGACAAGCGTGGTTCCCATCTCTCGCTTTCCATCGAGCGGCTCGAAGATCTGACAAGCCAGGTCGGCGGCCGGCCCTTGCAGCGAATCGGCCTTTCCGCCACGCAGAAACCTGTTGCGACGGTAGCGCGTTATCTCACCGGTACAGGCAACGGAGAACAGCCTCGCTGCGAGATCATCGACACCGGTTTTCAGCGCAAGATGGAGATTTCCGTCGAAGTGCCCGGCTCACCCTTGTCGGCCGTGATGAGCGCCGAGTTATGGGAGGAGCTTTATCTGCGGCTGGTGGAACTGATCCTCGCCCATAACACGACCCTGGTTTTCGTCAACACCCGGCGCCTGTCCGAACGGCTGGCCCTGGCCTTGAGCGAACGTCTCGGCGATGGCGTGGTCAGCGCTCACCACGGCAGTATGAGCCGCGACCATCGATTCACTGCCGAACAGCAACTGAAAGAAGGTCGATTGAAGGTACTTGTCGCTACCGCTTCCATGGAACTGGGAATTGACATCGGTCACGTCGACCTGGTGGTGCAGTTTTCCTCGCCCAAGAGCATCGCTGCATTTCTGCAACGCGTGGGCCGCAGCGGCCATTCCATCGACGGTACGCCGAAGGGAATCCTGTTTCCGCTGAGCCGGGATGACCTGGTCGAAGCCGCCGCGCTGCTGGCCGCGATCCGGGCCGGGGACCTCGATCGTATCCAGGCGCCGGACAAACCGCTGGACATTCTGGCCCAACAGATCGTGGCGGAAGTATCGACGATCGAGGAAGGGTTGCAACTCGACCGGCTTTTCGCCTGGTCGCGGCGCGCCTGGCCCTACCGGAATCTGGAGCGCTCCGAGTTCGACGATGTAGTCGCAATGCTGGCGGAAGGCTATACGACCCGGCGCGGAAGACGCGGCTCCCTGCTGCACCTGGACGCGATCAACGGCCGGATTCGGGCCCGGCGCGGCGCCAATCTGGTGGCGCTGACCAATGGCGGAGCGATTCCGGACATGTTCGACTACCAGGTCGTGCTGGACCCTCAGGATGTCGTGGTTGGAACGCTGAACGAGGACTTCGCGTTGGAATCCCTTCCCGGCGATGTGTTTACTCTCGGCAGCCATAGCTGGCAAATGATCCGAGTGGACGGCCTCAAGGTGCGGGTGCGCGACGCCCATGGCGCGCACCCCACGATTCCGTTCTGGTTCGGTGAAGGCCCAGGCCGCACGCGCGAACTATCCGCGGCGGTTTCGGGACTGCGGAAGCATCTGGCCGAAATGCTTGCCGAAGGCAGCGCCGAATCGGCGATCTCATGGCTGACCGGCGAACTGGAATTCGATCCCGCGGCGGCGGCGCAACTTGTCGACTACCTCCATGCCGGCATGCGCGGCCTTGGCGTGATGCCGACGCACGAGACTATCGTCATGGAGCGCTTTTTCGACGAGGTCGGCGACATGCATCTGGTTAT
This sequence comes from uncultured Pseudohongiella sp., assembly GCA_951812715.1. Taxonomy (GTDB): domain Bacteria; phylum Pseudomonadota; class Gammaproteobacteria; order Pseudomonadales; family Pseudohongiellaceae; genus UBA9145. The sequence goes on from OX638323.1 coordinate 1,553,300, forward strand.
CCATGCGCCTTTCGGCGCCCGCCTCAACCGAGCCTGGGGTCTGGCCCTGCGCAAGCGCTTCTGCCGTTCCTTCAATTTCGAACTGCAGGCCGCGGCCAACGAAGACAACATCGTGCTGTCGCTGGGTTCGGTGCATAGCTTCCCGCTGGAGGAAGTATTCCGTTATCTCAACAGCAAAACCGTGCGAGACGTCGTGATCCAGGCCATGCTGGACGCGCCCATGTTCGAGGTGCGCTGGCGCTGGAACGCCACCCGTTCGCTGGCGATTCAGCGCAATCGCAATGGCCGGCGGGTTCCGCCGCAATGGCAACGCATGGATGCCGAAGACCTGGTTGCCCATGTCTTTCCGGATCAGATCGCCTGCCAGGAAAATCTGACCGGCAAGCGCGAAATTCCAGCTCACCCTTTGGTTAGCCAGACCGTCCACGATTGCCTGACAGAAGCCATGGACATGGATGCGCTGACCGCGCTACTGAAGGATATGGAACAGGACAAACTCACGCTGATCAGCCGGGATTTGCGCGAGCCCTCGCCATTCGCCCAGGAGATCATCAACGCTAGACCCTATGCCTTTCTCGACGATGCGCCCTTCGAAGAGCGCCGCACTAACGCTATCCGTAACCGCTCCTGGCTCGACCCCGCGGAAATCGATGACTTCAGTTTGCTCGATCAGGAAGCCATAGAGCGCGTCAAGGTCGAGGCCTGGCCGCTGGTCGGCAATGCCGAGGAATTGCATGACGCATTGCTGACCCTGGGCTACGTCACGGCAGCGGAATTCGCCCCATGGGAAAGATTCGTGGGAGAACTGCGGGAGCAAGGCAGAATTTATCAATGCGGCGGCCTGTGGCTGGCCACGGAATTGCTGCCTCGCTGTCATGCGCTGTTTCCGGAAACCGCGTCTGAACTGATACTTCCGGAATTTTTGCGCGAACAGAACTGGACCGCCGCGGAGGCTCTGCGGGATTTCGTCCGCGGCCGCCTGAGCGGGCTGGGTCCGGTGACCGCGGCAGCGCTTGCCGATGAATTGCAACAGCCCGAAAAACAGGTGGCAGCCGCGCTTTGCGCCTTGCAGGCCGAAGGCTTTGCCATGCAAGGGCATTTTTCCCCCGGCTCTCGCGGTGGTCCCGTACAATGGTGCGAGCGGCGCCTGCTGCAACGTATTCACCGCTATACCATCGACCTGCATCGCAAGAGTATCAAACCGGTATCACTGGAGGTTTTCACCGAATTCCTGTTTCAGCGGCATGGTTTGCGCGCTTGCGAATCCAGCGAATCCATACCAGTGCTTGACGGCCAATTGCAGTTGCAGGAATGCATCCGGCTGCTCGATGGCATTGCCGCGCCGGCAGCTTCCTGGGAAAGCGGCATCTACCCGGCGCGTATCGGCGATTACGACCCGCAATGGCTCGACCTGCTCAGCATCAGCGGCCGTCTGGCCTGGGGCCGCTACAGCCGGCCCGCGGGCCGGCCGCGCGGCGGCAGTCCCATCAAGACGACCCCGATAACCATGGCGATGCGGCGCAATCTCGACATCTGGCAGGCGCTCGCCGGCGCCCAGGCTGATTCCCGCGCCGACTCCCAAACGAGTATCGAGCCGAGCGCCACCGCCCGCCGCGTCGAACAGGATCTGGAGATCCATGGCGCCAGCTTTTTCGACCAGATTCAGACCCGGACCGGGCTGCTGCGCACACAACTCGAAAAGGGCTTGGCGGAACTGGTCAGCCTTGGCCGGTTATGCAGCGACAGCTTTACCGGCCTGCGCGCGTTACTGTTGCCGGAGCACAAGAAAACCGGCGGCCGCCGCAGGCGCGCGCTCACTTTCGGCGTAGAAGACGCGGGCCGCTGGAGTCTACTCGACACATTTGAGCAACCGGCTGAACCGGCGCCGGCCGCGCGCCGGCCGCGCGCCTGGGACACACTCGATGAAGATCAGTTGCAACGCCTGCTCGATATCTATCTGGATCGCTGGGGCGTGGTTTGCCGCTCCCTTGTTGCCCGCGAGCCAATTGCGCCACCGTGGCGAGTGTTGTTGGCGGCGCTGCGAAAACTGGAATTGCGCGGCAAGTTGCGCGGCGGCAGGTTCGTTGCCGGTATGCAGGGCGAGCAGTTCGCGCGCGCCGAAACCGTGGACGAATTGCGCAAGTTCAGCCGTGAACAGCGCCCGCACCGGCATTTTGTAATCTCCGCCGCTGATCCGTTGAATCTGGCGCATCTGCTGATGCCTGAACGTTCGCTGCCGCGGCTGACGCGAAACCGGGTGTTATATCGCCGCGGAATTCCGCTGGCGGTGCTGATTTCCGGAGAGATCAGCTTTCTCGGCGAGGTTGCGGTCGAACAGCAATGGAATTTGCGGCAGATGATCGTGAGCGGCGTAGCGCCGACATCTCGCAACTACGAAGCGCGCCCGGCTCGGACCAGGACCGAGCGATAGCGATCAGGCGCGTTCCGGCATTAACCAGGCCCAGTTACTGGAACGGCGCACGGGTCGTTCGCGTGAGAATGATCAGAAACTGAAGAAAAACCACACCGAGAAGTACAGTATCGCCGCCGCCAGGACGATGCTGACGACGAATCGCGCCGGGTTTTCCCGGAAGTTATCGAATGCGGTTCTCGTTTCTCCCTGTTCCCGCGCCAGTTGATATTGCGACCGGATGCGTTCACGCCGCTCTTGCTGGTATTCGTCAAGCAATCGGCGCGCGGATTCGAATTGCGGCTCCCGGCGGACCCAAATTGCGGGAAATGAAATTCCGAACAATCCGGCTGAAGTTTCGAAGTATTCGATACCATGGTGTTCAAGCAGGTCGCGAACGTCCTGGGCTTCGTCTTCCGGCACGTATCGCAATCGGAACAGCAGTTTTGACATAATAGCGCCCCAGCGCACGCAGTCTATCGCAGGAATCCGCGACTTAACCACAATCCATTGAAGGATTTTCCGCTATCGAGGCGTGCTGGCAATCATAATTCGGCCAAGCAGGCCGAAAAAAAACTATTCGCTAACAAACCCGGAAGACTGAAACATGAAACATGCAACACCGCGATTCCGAAGATTTGACCTTGGCATGATTGTTTCCGCCATGTTGATTATTCTGATCCAGCCTTGGAGTTCGGCGCTCGCCGACACTTCCGTATGGGAGATTTCCAGCGGCGATTCGAAGTTGTACCTGGGTGGAACGATCCACGCCCTGCGGCAATCGGACTATCCCCTGCCGGAAGAATTCGACCAGGCCTATGCGGCCGCGGATGAAATCTATTTTGAAGTAGATATTAACCAGGCTCTTGACCCATCTTTGCAGGCTATGTTCCTCGAACATTCCAGTTACGACGATGGGCGCAGTCTGCAAACCGTGTTGAGCGAGGAAGTCTATTCCGGCTTTTACGCCCAGGCCGCGAAATTCGGCATTCCAGCAGGCGCGCTCGACAACTTTAAGCCGACTCCGGCTATGACCACGGTGTTGATGCTGGAGCTGCAAACGTTTGGATTCGGACCACAGGGCGTGGAATTGCATTTCGTGGAACAGGCCAATCGCGACGAGTTGCCCCAGGGCGCGCTGGAGACATTGGAGTTTCAGACAAGGTTGCTGGCGGATCTGGGTGAAGGCAATGAAGACGCGGTGGTCGCGGACTTTCTGCAACAAATCGAGTTGATCGAAGACCAGATGGCCGAGGCCGTGAGCGCCTGGCGCGAAGGCGACATCGGCCGAATCGACGAGTTGCTGCTGGCGGATGTTGCCGAACAGTTCCCGGAAGACTACGAGGCAATATTTACTCGCCGCAATCACAACTGGCTGCCGCAGATCATGGCCATGCTGGAAGACGCCGACACGGAGTTCGTGCTGGTCGGCGTCGGCCATATGCCGCGAGCGGACGGACTACTGGAACTGCTGCGGCGAGAAGGCGCAGCGGTGCGCCCCCTGGCTTTGCAGGGCCGTTAGAGCTGTATGAGTATGGGGGCCCGCAGGGCCTCGGTTCAGGAACTGGACTTGTGACTTAATACAATCTGGCGCGGGCCGCTGGTGGAAGTCTGGCCGCTTACCCCTGTCGGGATTTGTTGTACTTTACCGCCAGCTTTCAAAAAGGCCGCTACATGCTTCGCCAAGTCTTCCCGACTGGTTTCCGCGGCCACTTTTTTCTTTGATTTCGACGACATCAGCTCCTCGCAAGGTTCAAATCAAAGCCGCACAGTATACACCGGCTCGTATTTTTTGGCCAAATAGGGGGTCTTGCGGCAGTCGCCGCAATCCGGTAACAGGCGAGGGAATCGTCAGGCTTGCAGCCGGCGCCACAGCCCCCCGGTTCTACCTGCCTCGCGAACCGATCCGCTTTCGAGGTCTGGAAAAGTACTCCGAAGCCGGATTTTTCGGCAGTTCGCCGATTATTCCGTCAATCGAAGCGCCGTAAACGACCTTGATCTTGGCGAGAAGTTCAAGCTCGATGTGACATCCGTAGTTACGTCCGGTCTCTATATCTTCGAGTTGCTTGCGGGAGATATTGAGAAGCCTGGCGCCCTCATTCATGGAATAACCAGCCTGGAGGCGCAAGCTCCGAAGGTTTTTCTTGACGTCGAGAGCTATCGGAGAAAACTTGGCATTTATTCTGTTGCTCATATTATTATCGACTTTTTGTGTTTGTTTATTTTTCTCAAGCCATTGCGGGCAATGACCCACCAAGGCGGCCGGACAAATGCGGCCACACTGACGGGAACACTAACATAATGGAGAAAAAAGCGTAATCTATACTTCACAAAGACTATTCAGAAATCGATTTGCCTGCCGAAGCAGCCGCCAATTAAGGCACCAGCCAAGCAGCCAGGCGCCACGCCTGAATTGCAGTTCCAGTAGCAGATTAAGGCGTCGTTCGCCAGGCGTCGAATCCGCGGGCATTTCGAAACTCCAGGCGCAATCCTGCAACCTTCCTTTAGAGACGAACACCACTCTAACTTCCGGCTCCCAGTGAACGATGGTCCAGTCGAGCCTCCCGCCGGAGATTGTCTCGATTTCGAGCACGCTGCCCCGCCCCGTTTCGCCGGGCGGCCGCCAGCTCACCTCGCGGACGTTCCGGTTCCAATGCGGCCAGTGCTTGAAGTCGGCAAGTCGTTGCCAACATGCTGGAGCCATTTCACCTGACAGTGGTCTGCTCAGGGAAAAGTTGTACATGGGCTGATTCATCTATGACAGGAGTTCGCGGCTGCGAGACAAAGTATAGCCAACATTTGGGCTTGTTCCAGTGCACCTGCCGGGGCGCACAAAGTCGGGGCGTTGTGATATGGTTTACGCTCAAACATCGCGAATTGAGAGTGTACAAAATGAACTCACACGACATTCAAGACGATGGCCGCCGGCAAGTTATGAAAGGAGCAGGCGTGCTTGCAGCCGGCGCGGCGACCTTGCCCGGCTGGGTGCTGCCGGCATTGGCCCAGGGCGAGCGTTTGATTCCTTTTACCGATGTCCCGGAAGCCTTTCAGGTCAGGCCGAAGCGTCCGGGCGCCACACATTATCAGGACACGCGGCTGATCACTTCCCATATCACTGCTAACGATGACTTTTACGTCGTCCAGCATTATGGTCAGCCGGAAATCGATAACGCCAGCTATCGACTCCGCGTTACCGGCATGGTGAATCGGGAACTCGAGTTTTCCCTGGACGATCTGATGCAGCGCGACGCGGTCGACCTGCAAGCCGGCTTTGAATGCGGCGGCAACAGCCCCGGCCTGTTCAACGGACTGATCGGCAATGCGAACTGGCGTGGCGTTGCGTTGCCGGAAATTCTGCAAGAAGCGGGCATTCAGGAAGGCGCCAAGGAAGTCGTGTTTTTCGGCGCGGACAAGGCCATGGAAGAAATTCGCGACCAGGAAGTCGAAAAAGCGTTCGCGCGCAGCATGTCCATTTTGGACGCCATGCGTCCGGAAAACCTGCTGGCCTACGAAATGAACGGCGTACCGCTGCCGGTCTTTCACGGCAAGCCGCTGCGTCTGCTCGTGCCCGGCTGGTATGGCGTTTCCAACGTGAAATGGCTGACCCAGATTCACGTCCAGGACACCCGTTACATGGGGCGATTCATGGGCCGCGACTATGTAACCCTGAAGCGCGTCATGGTTGGCGGCGAAGAGCGCTGGGTGGAGAATTCCGTTACCGCGATTCAGTTGAAATCAGCCATCGTCAGGGTCACCGAACTCGGCGGCGATTATCGCGCGCTCGGCTTCGTGCTGAATGACGGAACGCCATTGCAAAGCGTCGAAGTCAGCGTGGACGGCGGCCCCTGGCAGCTCGCGGAAATGAGCGAGGAAAACACGCGATATTCCTGGAAACTGTTCACCTTCAACTGGGACAATGCCGCGCCGGGCGACCACACCATCGTTTCGCGCGTTACCGACGTCAACGGCAACGTACAACCGACAATGGATGAATTTCCCGAAAAAGTGAGCCGTTGGGAAAACTACGCGCAATTCCCACGCAGCCTGACCATCTGACAGGGATGCACGTAGCGGCGGCGCATGCGTCGCCGCTACGACGGCCGCAAGCTGATAATCTTCCAGCCTCTGTCCCGGGCGATCTGCCTGAGCCGATCGTCCGGATCCACCGCCACCGGTTCGCCGGCCAGTTCGAGCAACGGCAGATCGTTAATGGAGTCCGAATAAAACACACTGTTGTCAAGCGTGGCGCCGTTAGCGTTTTCCGCCAGCCAATCGCGCATTTTTTTAACCTTGCCATGTTGAAAACAGGGCGTGCCGCGGATGCGTCCGGTTATGGCGCCGCCCACAATTTCAGCTTCCGTGGCAAGTAATTCATCGACCTCGAACAGTCTCGCGATAGGATGCGTGATCAGATCGCTGGTAGCGGTCAGAATCATGCAGTAATCTCCCAGCCGCCGGTGTTCGCGAACGAGTTCCAGTCCGGCATCCAGCACCAGCGGCCGCGCCCACTGATCGAGAAAATCCGCCAGCAGTTCATTGCGTTGCCGTTCGCTGAACTGGCGGATCGGCCCCAGCGTGAATGCCAGCCAAGCGTGAATGTCGAGTGTGCCGGCCACATATTCCGCATAAAAGCGGTTGTTTGTTTGCCGGTGAACTTCTTCGTCCACAAGAGCGCGGGCAATCAGAAATTCTCCCCAAGCGTGGTCGCTGTCACCGCCAAGCAGGGTATTGTCTAGATCGAACAGGGCCAGACGCCGATTCATGAGATACCGCCATGGTTTTAATATTCTCTGCACAATTCCATCCTTGAAATCGTTCATTATCGCAAAACAAGCGTGGTTTCGTTTTGCTCCCGAATTCAATGGCTTGCGCCATTTTATTTGGCAACGCAGCCACCTGACGCGCGCTGGCTCTGATACATCATAGCTTCCTTAACATACTGAAATTTATATATTTTATTCGATTTTTGATCAATTCCGGGTTTGCCTGAATGCGATCGAGTGTGAAACAATGGCCGCAATTTGGAGGTGGAACCAAGAAAGTGCTGGACTCGGACGGATTCAGATCGAACGTTGGCATCATAATCTGCAATCCTTTCGGGAAGCTGCTGTGGACCAAGCGGATCGGTCAGAATGCCTGGCAGTTTCCCCAAGGCGGAATACAACCTGGAGAATCGATCGAAGAAGCTCTGTACCGGGAGTTGCATGAGGAAGTCGGACTTGCCGCGGCGGATATCAGTATTCTCGAACGGACCCGGGGCTGGCTGCGATACCGATTGCCGGAAAGGCTGGTCCGGCGGGATCCGGGCCCGCTTTGCATCGGTCAGAAACAAAAGTGGTTCCTGCTTGGCCTGGACGGCGACGACAGCCGGATTCAGCTCAGTCACTCCGCTCGGCCCGAGTTCGACGACTGGCGCTGGGTCGGATACTGGGCGCCGGCAAGGCGGGTAGTTCAATTCAAGCGCGAAGTATACCGGAGAGCGTTGACGGAATTGCGTGGCGCGCGCGACAAGTATGTCAGCGCTCGCGCGCAAGAAGCAGAATCGGCGCGGGCCCTGCGGGCATCGCCATCAAACTGAACGAAAAATTGGAAAAGGCGCGGCAGTCACCGCTTGCGTGGGCCGGCCGCTGGTAAAGCATGCTCGACAGACTCCGCAGCATAGTCCAGGAAGTCAACACAGCAAAGGATTTGCAATCGGCGCTCGACATAATTGTCAATCGGGTGCGCGGCGCGCTTGCCACCCAGGTCTGCTCGATCTACCTACTCGACAGGGATTTCCATTGCCATGTGCTGATGGCTTCCGAAGGTCTGAAAAAAGAAGCGGTGGGGCGGGTCAGCCTGGAACTGGGCGACGGTCTGGTCGGCATGGTGGCCAAGCACGCGGAACCGCTGAATCTGCGCGATGCCCCACTGCATCCCAACTACCGATTTCTGGAAGAGACCGGCGAGGAGGACTTCCATGCCTTCCTCGGCGTACCCATCATCCACCATCGTTCGGTGCTCGGCGTGCTGGTCGTGCAACATCGCGAGCGGCGCCGATTCGACGAAGGCGAGGAAGCTTTTCTGGTTACGTTGTCGGCGCAATTGGCCGGGGTTATCGCTCACGCCGAAGCAACCGGCGCCATCGAAGGCATCAGCCCATCTGGACAAAGAATTTTCGACACGGCGTTCACTGGCGTGTCCGGTTGCGCGGGAGTCGCCATCGGTACTTCAGTCGTGGTTTCTCCACTTGCGGAACTGGACCATATCCCGGAACGAATGGTCGACGACGTCGATGCGGAAATCGAGTTTTTCAATTCCTGCCTGAACGCCGTACGCGAGGAAATGACCGAACTCAATGAACAAGTCGCCGGCCAGCTGGTGGAAGAGGAACGGCAATTATTCGATGCATACGTGCGCATTCTCGACGACGATGCCCTCGGCAATGAAGTAGTTGAGCGTATTCGAATGGGCAATTGGGCCCAGGGCGCTCTGGCCTATGTTGCCAATGAGCACTTGCGCGCGTTCGAATTGATGGAAGACGAATACATGCGCGAGCGCTCGGTGGACATCAAGGATCTTTGCGCGCGCGTGTTATCGCATCTGCAACAGGAGAAACCGGCAAAACCGGAATATCCCGACGACACTATCCTCATTAGCGAGGAACTGACCGCTTCCGTGCTGGTAGAGGCGCCCAAAGGCAAGCTCAAAGGTCTGATTTCGGTGACAGGATCCGGCAACTCCCATGTCGCGATTCTGGCGCGAACCATGGGCATTCCCACGGTAATGGGCGCTGTCGATCTGCCTTATCACCAACTCGACGGCAAGAAGTTGATCGTGGACGGCTACAAGGGTGAGGTGGTTACCAACCCGTCGGAGCACCTGCTGGAACAGTTCCGCATGACCATCCAGGAACAGGAGGAACTGACGCGGGGCTTGGAAGGGTTGAAGGATCTTCCTTGCGAAACGGCGGACAAGCATCGGGTTTCGTTATGGGTAAACACCGGACTGATGTCCGACGTGCTGCGCTCGCTCGATCAGGGCGCGGAAGGTATCGGCCTGTTCCGCACCGAGGTGCCCTTTCTGATCGCCGAGCGCTTTCCCAGTGAGCAGGAGCAGACCGAAATCTATCGCGAACAGCTCGCAACTTTCGCGCCGAAGCCCGTCACCATGCGTACCCTGGATATCGGCGGGGACAAGGCGCTGTCATACTTCCCCATCGAAGAAGCCAATCCCTTCCTCGGCTGGCGCGGCATTCGCGTGACCCTGGACCATCCGGAAATTTTCAGCGCCCAGGTGCGCGCCATGATGCGGGCAAGTATCGGACTGGAAAATTTGCAGATCATGCTGCCAATGGTCAGTAATGTGCGCGAGGTCGAAACGGCGATCGGCCTGATTCGCAAGTCATACCACGAGTTGCTGCAGGAAGGCGCGGAGCTGCCTTTTCCGCCGATCGGAGTAATGATCGAATTGCCTGCCGCCGTGTATCAAACCAGGGCGTTGGCGAGCATGGTCGATTTCGTGTCCATCGGCAGCAACGACCTGACCCAGTACTTGCTGGCGGTAGATCGCAACAACCCGCGCGTGGCGAATCTGTTCTCCTCTTACCATCCGGCGGTACTTAACGCCTTGCAATTTGTAGTCGATCAGGCGCATACGGAAAACAAGCCGGTGAGCATTTGCGGCGAAATGGCCGGCAACCCCGGCGCGGCGGTCCTTCTTGTCGCCATGGGCTTCGATATTCTGTCGATGAATGCCGCGGCGCTGCTCAAGGTGAAATCGGTAATCCGCAGCATGACCCTTGAAGCCGGACGTGAGCTGTTGCACAAGGTCATGCAGATGGAAGACGAACAACTGATCCGCAACGCCGTCGATATGGCGCTCTATGAGGCCGGCGTCGACCGGCTGCTGCGCTCGCAACGCATCAACTGATTGCCATCAGCCGGTTAACGGGATAGCGCCCTGGCCGTCCGGCGCCATGGAAGCGGCTTGCTTCGCCAGGAAAAAGTTGAAGAAATTACGCTCGGTGACCTCGCCATTACTATTGAAATTCTGCTCGGAAAAGCGGCACAGGCCATTGCCCCGGCGAATAAAAACACTGATGCAGCGAGTACCGTAACCACCCGGCTGAGCCGGAATGAACATTGAAGACAATTGGCTTTCCTGCTTATCAGGAATACCGGTTTCCGGTAATTCGGACTTGTCCGCAAGCTGCTGATCATGCATTTGCCCGACCAGCATATCGCTGTCCAGATCCTTCCGCTCGGCAATCAAGGCGCCGATTTTTTCCTTTCCCCGCAAGATCTTGGGCCACTTCGAGCCGGCGGGACCATTAGACAGCCCGATAATTTCCGAACCCACCTCATGGATTCCCGGCGCGCGATTGCTGGCGTAAAACACTGAATCCGCATCGCCCGCCACGAGGTTGAAACCGGCGTATTCATCGAACCGGCCTGACCTTTGCGCCAGATATTCCGCCGGCTGTTGCCGGCCAGCGAGGAAATCCAGTGGCAATTCGCCTCGCGAGCGCGGGCTCGCACCGCCCCGGTCCGGCTCGCGGACATTGGTTACCGCGGCGAAACGGCCATCAAGACCGACTCCAAGCCAGATGCCTCCGGCTTGCAGGTCGCGGCCGGCGATCATCGCGCCATTCGGCCACATATGCGCCTGATGCGTGGGTCGATCGAAGAATTCGTCGCGGTTCGCCGCCAGCACAAGCGGGTATTCGGCAGACATCCGATGGGCAATGATGATCAGGCACATGGAGCGCAATACTAGCGGCTTTGCCGCGTCGATTAAACGCCTCCGAGTGGCTCATGCACGGTAATAGCGGCAATTGCCGAATTTGTCGTTATCGACTTGCGCGCGGTCAGCGGCCAATGTATGAGATAGTCAGGATCATACTTGGAATGGGAGCCAGAACATGAAATTTCACGACCGGCATTTCCACGTCGGCGAGCTAGCCGAAGCAACTCCGACGCCCGAATGCTTCGAGCCAGGGCCGTTTCGGAAATCCCGGCCGCCAGAACCACTCCGTTTCGAAGTGAATCTGGTGGCGGAAGCGCATAACAAACAGCAGAAAACCGGCACGGTGCAGGTCAACATTCCCGGTTTCAGCCCGGTCACTTTGTATTGCGACGAACAGCCGCCTGTCGGCGACGACCGGGCTCCGCCGCCACTGGCCTTCTTCGCAGCCGGAATCGGCTTCTGTCTCATGACGCACATGACCGACATCCTTAACACCCGCAAGATCGAAGTCACTTCCATGCGGTTGGAGCAGCGGGTACGATTCATGACCAACCTGGGAACCATGCGCGAGCTTGGTCATCGCACCGAAGGCGCGTGCGAAATGGTCGAGACCCACGTCGTCATCGATAGCCCCGAAGCGCCGGAGAGAATTCACGCCCTGCTTGAGGAGGCCGAAGGCGCATGCATGGCGCATCACGCCTTGCGCAACCCAATTCCCTGGTCAACCCGGCTGGTGCACAACGGCATTGAAATCGATGCTCGGAGCAACGGCGACTGATTTTCACAAGCGCGAGGCGCATCGGGGAGGGCTCCGGCTGAAATCGGATTGAATTGACAAAAGAGACGCATAGTCAACCTTTGTACAACAACGATACGCTTGAGAAAATCATGTCAAGTTCAACTGTGGGCCTGCGCTTGAACGAGGAGACCCGACACCGCCTGGAAGCCTAGGGCAAAGCGCGGGATAGAACGCCTCACTATCTTGTGAAAACGGCTGTTGAGCGATTTTTGGATAGCGAGGAAGCCCTTGAAGTTGAGCGCCGGTTGATAAAATCCCGTTGGGAAAAATACCAACTGACCGGCGAAACGATCGATTATGCGGATATAGAGGGGCTTGGGCGGACAGCCTTGATGCCGAGCCAGAATCCTCCTGATGGCAGTTGTAAGGTGGCTGCCGGAGGTACTGAATGACCGCAAGCGACTCCATGCGTTTATAAAACCGCACAGTCGGAAAGCCGCCAAGCACGCGGTCGATACCTTGAGCGACGCGGCCCGTGGCTCGACGGAGTTGCCGGAAAAAGGCCGACCTTGGGATCTGGAAATGGACTGTCGAGAGTTGCCGGTTCGTTTTGGCGCCCGCGGCTATATGTTTCGATACCGGTACGTCGATAATGAAGTCTTCGTCGTTCGGGTTTGGCATGCCCAGGAAAATTGCTAGACGAATAGCAAAGGAGAAATCACCTTTCCCTATCTCGTTCAGCATATCCCGTGCTTGCATGACGACTCCGCGAAATCCAGAAAAAATTTCGCGGGAAATCAGCGCGTTCTCAATCGCCCCACGACGAATGTAGTTCAAGCGATCAGGAAACGCGTATTTCCCGGGCAGATTCACGAACGACGAATCGCCCGCGAATCGGGCTAAATTGACGGCCCGCGATCCCTTGCTGATTCCGTTGCGGCGCGGGAGGCGTGCTACCATCGCACAAGTGAATTCAGACCGACTTTCTGATGCTGACATTTCCGGAGTTCGACCCCGTAGCCCTTGCCATTGGACCTTTGAGTATCCATTGGTATGGGATCATGTATATCGTCGGCTTCGGCGCCGCCTGGTATTTGGGGAGCTTGCGGGCGCGGCGCGATAGCTGGAGCGCCGAACAGGTATCCGACCTGGTGTTCTATTGCGCCCTGGGAGCAGTGATCGGCGGCCGGCTCGGCTCGATATTCTTCTATAATCTGGATCGTTTTCTCGCCGACCCTTTATGGCTTTTGCGCGTCTGGGAAGGCGGCATGTCCTTTCACGGCGGCCTGCTTGGCGTATTGCTGGCAAGTTGGCTTTACGGCCGCAAGATCGGACGGGATTTCTTCGCCGTCACTGACTTCGTCGCGCCTGCCGTGCCGCTGGGATTGGCCGCGGGGCGGTTGGGCAATTTCATCGGCGGCGAACTATGGGGGCGGCCGACCGATCTGCCCTGGGGCATGGTTTTTCCTCATGTCGACTCCTTGCCCCGCCATCCGTCCCAACTCTACCAGGTGGCGCTGGAAGGATTGGCATTGTTCGCGCTGCTATGGTGGTTCTCTTCACGGCCGCGACCGAAGTACGCGGTATCCGGCATGTTTCTCGCCGGCTACGGCGTGTTCCGCTTCGTGGTGGAGTTCGCCCGCGAGCCCGATGCCCATATCGGTTTCATTGCCTTCGACTGGATGACGATGGGCCAGATGCTGTGCTTGCCCATGCTAATTTTCGGCTTGCTGCTGTTGTGGCTGTCGCGTTCACAGCCGGTGAAGGAATCGGTGGCCGGCTGATGCGCCAATATCTGGATCTGTGCCGGCAAATCATTGACCAAGGCGAATGGGTCGCCAATGCGCGCACGGGCAAGCGTTGTCTTACCTTGATCAATGCCGACCTGGAATACGATGTCGCCAACAACCGTTTCCCGCTTATTACTACGCGCAAGAGCTACTGGAAAGCCGCCATCGCGGAATTGCTCGGCTACCTGCGCGGCTATGACAACGCGGCCGATTTCCGCGCTTTGGGCGCCAAAACCTGGGACGCCAACGCCAACGACAATCGCGAGTGGCTGGAGAACCCGGCGCGCAAGGGCGAGGACGACATGGGCCGGGTCTATGGCGTGCAAGGCCGCCACTGGCGCAAACCCGACGGCGCCAGTGTCGATCAGTTGCGCCGCATTGTCGATCATCTTTCCGCCGGCATCGACGACCGAGGGGAAATCCTCACCTTTTACAACCCGGGAGAGTTGCACCTTGGCTGTCTGCGCCCCTGCATGTATTCGCACACCTTTTCATTGCTTGGGGGCGAGTTGTATCTGACCAGTTACCAGCGCTCCTGTGATGTCCCGCTGGGCCTGAATTTCAATCAGGTGCAGGTGTTCGCGCTGCTCGCGCTGATGGCGCGGATAACCGGCCATCGGCCCGCCCGCGCCTTTCACAAGATCGTCAATGCGCATATCTACCAAGACCAGCTCGGACCGATGCGCGACGTGCAACTGACGCGCGAACCCTATCCTCCGCCGAAGTTGCATATCAATCCGGATATCAAGACCCTGAAAGACCTGGAGACCTGGGTTACGCTGGACGATTTTGAAGTGGAAGGCTACCGGCACCACCCACCCATCGCCTATCCATTTTCCGTGTAGGCGCTCCGGCGATGAAACTTGCCCTGATCTGCGCGATGGCGAAAAACGGCGTCATCGGCAACAACAATATGCTGCCCTGGCGTCTACCCGAAGATCTGCGATATTTTCGCCGCACGACCATGGGTCATAGCATCATCATGGGCCGCAAGACATGGGAATCGATCGGTAAACCCTTGCCCGGACGCACCAATATCGTTGTGACGCGGCAGAAGGATTACCAGGCCGAAGGCGCCAAGGTTCGGACCTCGCTGGAAGCGGCTATGCGTCTGGCGGAAAATATCGCCGCCATAGACGGCGCCGAACAAGCTTTCGTCATCGGCGGCGCCGAGATATACCGTCTGGCCCTGCCGCGGGCGAGCCTGTTCCATCTCACCAGAATCCAAGCCGAAGTGCCGGGCGACACTATCCTGAACGGATTTATCGAGTCCGAATGGGAGGAATTCTCCCGCGAAGATTTCTCCCGCGATGACAATAACCCCTTCGACTACAGCATTTGCCTCCTGCGACGGCGTTGATCCGTTGGAGTTTTAGAGTCCATTTTTCATTACCGCGCCGGTGAGGCGGGCACATTGCAAGTGGCCATGAGGGATAGCGTCTGTTCGGGCCGCCGAGGCGAAACGAGCCATGGATGGGTGCAGGCAAGCGTTTTCGAAGCGTCAACTTCGAGCGCGGCCGGAACGGCGCCAAGCTGTGCTCGGCGACTGGATCCAAAGCAGGGAAGATCCGATGCGATCCTCGACATGGGTAAGAACAGGCATTTTCGAAGCGCCTGCTTCGAACGCGGCCGGAACCGCGCCAAGCTGTGCTCGGCGACAGGATCCAAAGCAGGGAAGATCCGATGCGATCCTCGACATGGGTAAGCATGGGTAAGGACAGGCATTTCCGAAGCGCCTGCTTCGAGCGCGGCCGGAACCGCGCCGAGCTAAGCTCGGCGACTGGATCCAAAGCAGGGAAGATCCGATGCGATCCTCGACATGGGTAAGCATGGGTAAGGACAGGCATTTCCGAAGCGCCTGCTTCGAGCGCGGCCGGAACGGCGCCGAGCTATGCTCGGCGGCTGGACCGACGCGGCGGGATTTAGCCCGCGGGCCCTCGCGCTCGCGGCCCTAGTCAAAGCTCCTGGCGCTAGAGATGCTTACGAAGGATTTTGGAGTTGCGCTGTACATTGTAGAATTCGCGGCGCTCGGCCGGCAGATCCTCGAATCCCGACTCATCGAATCCGTGGCGCTGGAACCAGTGGGCCGCGCTCGTCGTCAATGCCAGCAAGACTTTAATTCCAGCATCTCGCGCCTGTTGCTCGAGACTGGCAAGCAGGCGTTCGCCAAGCCCCCGGTCGCGATGCCGGGGATCGATGGCGATACAGGCGATTTCGCCGAAATGGCCGTTGACCGGATACAAGGCGGCGCAAGCGATTAGCGTGTCTTCCCATTCGATGATGCAGAAATTGCCGATCTCGTTTTCGAGCAGTTCCCGGGAACGGCGCACCAGCGAACCGTCTTCTTCCAGCGGCGCGATCAATTGCAGAATTCCAGGCACATCGGACAGTTCCGCGGCTCGCAGCAAATGCGCTTCGTCCCGGCTTAACAGGCTGCCGCTGCCTTCGCGGGTGAACAATTCCTGCAATAGCGCGCCATTCTTCCTGCAACTGATCAAATGACAGCGGTGAATGCCGACGCGGCTGGCGCGCAGGGCGGCTTGCAGCGCCAGACCCGCGCAACGCGACTCCAAATCGTCTCGCGCCAGCAGGCGGTCCCGGCATTCTTTGCCCTGGGCAACACTCAATGTCGGCACCGCTGCGCCGTCTTCATCGCTTACCCCGTCACTGGGAACGAACAGAATGAGCTTGTCGGCCTTGAGGGCCTTGGCTGTCTCGGTTGCGACCTCGCCCGGCTGCAAGTTAAAGACCTCACCCGTGATCGAATAGCCGAGGCTCGGCAGCAGCACGATCTTGTCTTGCGCGAGCTCCCGTCCAATGGCCTCGTCGTTGATTTTTCTGACCCTGCCGGTGTATTGCAGATCGACTCCGTTGACAACACCGGCCGGTCTTGCATTGATAAAATTGCCTCGGCGCACCGCGATATCGGCTCCATGCATGGGAGACTTGCTGGTGCCCTGGGAAAACATGGCTTCGAGTTCGATGCCCACGCCGCCGGCCTGCTGCCGGATGCGCGCCATTGCCGCCGCATCGGTAACCGGTAAAGAATCGCCGGCAACCAACTCCGCTTCGGCCTTCGCCGCGCCATGCACGAGCGCCATGCGTACGCCAAGACTGTGCAACAGACTCAGATCGAAGACGATGTTCGGCAGATTGCCGGGAGCAAGCGCCTCGCCATGCAGCAAAATGACAAATGTCTTGCCGCGGTGGGCGTTGATATAGGCCGCCGCCGAGCGAAACAGCTCAATCATCTGGTTACCTTCGGTCATGGCGTCATGCTCACAGACAATGCTGCCGCACCAGCTCCCGCAGCACGCTGATGCAAGGTTTGATCATATCCATCGACAGATATTCATCGGGCTGGTGGGCCTGGTCGATATTGCCGGGGCCGAGCACGATGGTGTCCATGCCAAGTTGCTGCAGAAATGGCGCTTCGGTGCCGAAAGCCACGCTGGCGCCATCGTGGCCGGTAAGTGCTTCGGCCGCTTTCAGCAAGGCGCTTTGTTCGCGGGCGAAAAACGCCGGCGTACCGGGAAACAGCGGCGCCAGTTCGAATTCGATCTGCAACGGCGCGGCAACGCCTGCCACGCGCTGGCGAATCTCTTCGCGAATGCTTTCGATATTCATGCCCGGCATCAGACGAATATCGAACTGCAATTCGCAATGCCCGCAAATCCGGTTCGGATTGTCGCCACCATGAATCACGCCGAGATTCAGGGTCGGGTATGGAATCTCGAAAAAATCGCCATGGTAGCGCTCCCGCAGTTGCTGGCGAAAATGCAGCAGATCGGAAATGACCAGATGCATGGCTTCAAGCGCATTGCGTCCAAGTCCCGGATCGGAAGAATGACCACTGCTGCCAAGTAGCCGCACGGACTCCATCATGATTCCCTTGTGGCTGCGGATCGGACGCATACCGGTCGGTTCGCCAATGACGGCGGAGCGGGCTCGCGGCCGCCCCATTTCCGCAAGCGTCCTTGCGCCCTGCATTGAAGTCTCTTCATCGGCGGTGGCGAGGATGATCAGCGGCGCACGGAATTCCCCATCGAGCAGGGGACGGACCGCCTCGATAGCGATCGGGAAAAAACCCTTCATATCGGTAACGCCGAGCCCGTACAGGCGCCCATCGCGCTCGGTCAATTGCAGCGGGTCGGCGCTCCACAGTTGTTCGTCGAAAGGCACGGTGTCGGTATGGCCCGCGAGCACGATTCCACCCGGCCCGCTGCCAAAGGTAGCGATGAGGTTGACCTTGTCATTGCCGGCCGGAGATGGCGATGGCAACACTTCGCAGGCAAAACCGAGATCTTCAAGCTGTTCCGCCAGATAGTCAACGACGCGCTTGTTGCTCATGTCGATACTGGGATTAGTGGAACTGACACTGGCCAGACTGACCAGTTTGCCAAGACCCGGCAACAGGCCGCGGGTACGTGGAGGCATGGTCAATTCCGGGTATCGATCATTTCCCGGGCGATTTCGTCGGTCCTCGCCGCCATGATGAAATCGTTCAGATGCAGTCCGTTGATCTTGTGCGTCCACCATCGAATAGTGACCTTGCCGTATTCGACCAGCATGGTTGGATGATGATCCTGCTCGTGCGCAAGCTCGGCGATGCGGCCGGCAAACTCGAAGGCGTCGTCGAAGCCGATAAAATTGAATTCGCGGATCAGTTTGTTCACTCCTTTCTCGGTCTTGCGGCGCCAGGCGGGCACCTTGATGATCAGGTCGCGAGCTTCCGCCGAGGTTACCCTGCGCCCGCCGAAACGGCATGGCTCGCAGGTCATCTTGTTCAATGGTCTGGTCAACGACTTGTTCAAATGAATTCTCCAAGAATGCTGTCGAGTAGCCGATAGCCCCGGCGCGTGGCGCGCGCCTGCTGTCCATCCAGTTCCAGCAATTCTCTGCCGACAAGACATTTTATCTTTTCCTCGATTTCTTCGAAAGCAATCCCGGTACGGCTTTCGAACTGAGCGGCGCTGAAACCGGTCCGCAAGCGCAGCGCGTTCATTAAAAATTCCAGCGGCCGCTCGCTCCGATCCACCGCCCTGGTCGCGGTACGGTCGCCGGGGGATAGAAAGTGCATTGGTTGCCGGGTCTTGCGGGTACGGAAAATCCGATCCGAAACGGGATCGGTCACCTTGCCATGGGCGCCAGCGCCGATACCGAGGTAGTCACCGAACGCCCAATAGTTGATGTTGTGCCGGCATTGGCTGCCCGCAAGCGCGAAAGCCGAGACTTCGTAGCGTGTATAACCGGCATTCTCAAGCATGGCGAGGCCAGCATCTTGCATCGCGTCGACAACAGTGTTTTCCGGCAATCGCGGCGGCCGGCGCCAGAACACCGTATTGGGTTCCAGCGTCAACTGGTACCAGGAAATATGCTCGGGTTGGAAGCTGATTGCTGTCGCGAGATCTTGCAAGGCCTGCTCCCTGGACTGTCCGGACAGACCGAACATCAGATCAAGATTGATATTGCCGAAGCCGGCCGCGCGCGCCATGGCGATGGCCGATCGCGATTCGGCGCCGTTGTGGATGCGGCCGAGTTTCGCAAGCGCACGGTCATTGAAACTCTGCACACCCAGGGAAAGCCGGTTGACGCCAGCTTCGCGGTACGCGGCGAAACGCGCCGATTCAGCCGTCCCGGGATTGGCTTCCAGAGTGATCTCCGCCCCCGGGGCAAGAACGCCACTGCCCGATAAAAGATCTAGCAGCCGCCCGAAGGATGCCGGCAGAAACAAGCTGGGCGTTCCCCCGCCAAAGAACACCGTCTGGACCACCCGAGTGGTTGTTCCATCGTTGTCATCGTTGCTCGTCCGAGTGGGTGTCCCATCTTTGCCATCTTTGGTGGGTGTCCCATCGTTGCGCTTCCCATAGCTGCCCTGAGTGGGTGTCCCATTGCTCCGTTCGTTGCCCATCCAAGTGGGTGTCCCATCTTTGCCCCGAGTGGGTGTCCCATCTTTGGTTGTCCCATCTTTGACGCCATCTTTAGTGGGTGTCCCAAGGTTGCCGTTAGTGGGTGTCCCAAGGTTGCCGTCTTTGCGATCTTTGCGAGTGGGTGTCCCATCGTTGCCATCGTTGCCATCGTTGCTCCTTTGGAGCGACAGACGCTTCGCTCGCGCTAGTTCGTGTTTCAGGTCGGCTTCCAGTCTTTCGACGTAATCCGCTTCTGGAATACCCTCGCCCGGCCGTTCGTGCGAATTGAAATCGCAATACGGGCACTTGCGCACGCACCAGGGGATGTGGACGTACAGTCCTAATGGGGGTAGTTCCAGCATGACAGCAATTTTTCAATGGCCTGGGCGCGGTGGCTGAGCATATTCTTGCGCGTCGGCGGCAATTCCGCCGAAGTGCGGTTCTCGGCCGGCACGAAAAACAGCGGGTCGTAGCCGAAGCCATTAACGCCGCGGGGTTGGAACAGAATCCGCCCCTCCCAGCTTCCCTGGCAGATCAGCGGCATCGGATCCGCGGCATGGCGCATAAGGACGATCGCGCATTGAAAACGCGCCGTGCGCTCGTCTTCGGGTATCTGCTCCATTGCGGCCAGCAACTTGAGATTGTTCTCCGCATCGGCTTCCGGGCTGTCGCATTTGGCGTAGCGCGCCGAGTAGATTCCCGGCGCCCCGTCTAGCGCATCGACTTCGAGACCGGAATCATCGGCAATGGCCGCGAGTCCCGTTTCCCGGCAGGCGTGTCTGGCCTTGAGCAGCGCGTTTTCCACGAAACTGAGGCCGGTTTCATCCGCGGCTTCGACCGCGAAATCATTCTGGGAAAGCAATTCGACCTGCTTTTGCGACAGCAAGGCGCGCAGTTCTTCCAGTTTGGCCTTATTGCCGCTGGCGAGTACTATTCTGGACATAAACCTCTATTCCCTTGTGTGGACAGTTGGCCGTCGGCAAGCATGATTCCGGCCCTCGACGCTCATGCTCCTGTTTCGCATTGATTCAGTCCATACATGTTATTCCCGGCGCGGTCACGGAGGTATCGACAACCCCCAGTCTCGACGGTTCAGCCACCAGGCACAATTCGGTGGCGTTCAGCCTGCGCGCGAAGCTGACGCTGTATAAACGCTAGTCTTCACCCTTGTCGAGCCGTTCGGTCCTCGAAGCGTGGCTTTTTTTGCGACTTGGCCGACCGGGCTTCACCCCCGGTCAGATGATAGATGGCGACTTCGCCAAGAAAATTCGGCCAGGCCTTCATTGCCCAGCGGCCTTCGTGGTGGGAATTGACCACCGTGCGGGCAAGCACCCGAATGTTGCCGTCCCGGCATAGCACGTCGAAATCCCTTACCGTGCAGAAATGGATATTGGGCGTGTCATACCATTGATGCGGCATGAATTCGGACACCGGCATGCGTCCTCTCAGCAGCAAATCTAGCCGGCTCTTCCAGTTGCCGAAGTTGGGAAAGGTGACAATGCCGTTCTTGCCGATGCGCAGCATTTCCTGCACCAGTTCGACCGGATTGTCGAGCGCTTGCAAGGTCTGGGCGAGCAGCACGGTATCGAAACTGCCGGATTCGAAATTGGACAGGCCTTGATTGAGATTCTGCTGAATTACCGCAACGCCCGAACCCAGGCAATGCTCGATATTGACCGGATCGATCTCCAGTCCAATCGCGTGTACGCCTTTCTCGCGTTGCAGCCAGGCAAGCAGGGCGCCGTCGCCGCAACCGAGATCAAGCACTCGGCTGCCGGGTTCGATCCAGCGCTGGATGATTTCCTGGTCAGGACGCATCGCCGCAGATCTCCCGGTGTGCATTACCCAGATAGGCGGAGAGCGCATTCACATAGCGCGGAATCGGCAGCAGGAAAGCATCGTGTCCCTGGTCGGCCTCGATCTCCAGATAACTCACCTGCTTGTCGGCCTTGAGTAATTGCTTGACGAGCTCGCGCGAGCGGTCCGGCGGAAAGCGCCAATCGGTACTGAAGGAAATCAGCAGGAAATTGCATTCGGATTCGGCGAAAGCGCGCGAAAGATCGCCTCCGTAATCGACGGACGGATCAAAATAATCCAGCGCCTTGGTCATCAGCAAATAAGTGTTGGCGTCGAACTTTTCCGAAAACTGCTCGCCCTGGTAATGCAGATAGCTTTCCACCTCGAAGTCCACATTGAAGCCGAAACTCAACGAACCGGTGCGCAAATCGCGGCCGAAATTTCCGGTCTGTCCTTCCAGAGCAGCGAAGGCCTTGCCGAATTTGGCGCGCATGGCCGAATCAGATAGATAGGTAATATGCCCAACCATGCGCGCGAGCATCAGACCCTGCTTGGGATAAACCCCGTGTTCGAGATAATGCCCGTCATGAAAATCCGGATCACTCGTGATCGACTGTCGCGCCACTTCGTTGAAGGCGATATTCTGCGCAGAAAGCTTGGGCGCCGCGGCGATGGCGATGGCGTGATGCAGTCGCTCCGGATAGCTGATGGCCCAGCGCAGCACCTGCATGCCGCCGAGGCTGCCGCCGGCCACGGCGGCCCATTTTCCGATTCCCAGCCGGTCCATCAGCCGCACCTGACTATTTACCCAATCGCGTACGGTGATGATCGGGAAATCCGGCCCATAGTGCTTGCCCGTTTCAGGGTTGATCGAAACCGGACCGGTGCTGCCGCCGCAGCCGCCGAGATTATTCAGACACACCACGAAAAAGCGATTGGTGTCGATGGCCTTGCCCGGACCGATGCAAGTATCCCACCAGCCTGGTTTTTGGTCATCTTCGCTATGATAGCCGGCGGCGTGATGATCGCCGCTGAGCGCGTGGCAGATCAGTACGGCATTGGACTTGTCCGCGTTCAATTCGCCATATGTCTCGACCATCAATTCATAGCCTGGCAGCGCTTTGCCGCTGCGCAAGGTAAGCGGCTGGTCGAAGTGAAAGCGCTGCGGTTGCACCAGGCCAACGCTGTTGTCGAGTCTGTTGTCGTTCATGGCTGCTGGGATATGGCTGAGCGCTGCAATGGTTGGGCAGGTATTCTCTGAACAATTCTCTCCCTGGAACTGATCATTATCGCAAAACAAAAGCGTGGTTTGGTCTTGCTCACGAATTCAAAGGCTTGCGCCGTCGAATTCGCCGGTACTTCCCTTTACCGCCAGGAAGTCCGGATTTATCGGTGCTCTCCTAGATGCCGATCACGACAAGCGAGACCATGGGCGAATTAAAAGTGTCATCCAGAAAAATCAAAATAAAGCGGATCAGAATGAATACTAAAATCGGTGAGAAATCCAGACCCCCCATCGGCGGAATGATCTTGCGGAACGGCGCCATCACCGGTTCGGTCAACTGCCACACCAGCAATAGTAGCGGGTGTGGATTCATGTTGCCGGAAAACAGCATGACGAAGGACATGATGATAGACGCGATAATCGCGTACCAATAGATGTGGATGATGAAATACACCACGCCCAGTACGGACCAATTCACGATGAAACCGATACTGGGTGCGCTGCCGCCGTAGAGCAGGATCAGCACATAGATGGCGATACCCTCGATG
Organism: uncultured Pseudohongiella sp.; assembly: GCA_951812715.1. Lineage (GTDB taxonomy): Bacteria > Pseudomonadota > Gammaproteobacteria > Pseudomonadales > Pseudohongiellaceae > UBA9145. Next base: position 1,576,445 of record OX638323.1, read on the forward strand.
ACGAAGGCCAGCACCAGGGTGGCAAAATCAATATTGCGGTAGCCGGGAATGAATGTGCGGAAAACGCGCACCAGCGGGTCGGTCACTCGCACCACGGCCTGGGAAATCGGGTTATAGAAATCCGCCCGCGCCAGTTGCAGCAGGAAGCGCAACAGGAGCGCCAGCAGGTAGAGCCAGCCGAGCGCATGGAATAACATGATCAATGCGTTCATCTTGAATCCCTACCCATTTTCCCTGGCCAATTCGCGCGCGCGTTCGGCCGCGGCCGCGACGGCGCCATCGACGAGATCCCGGAAACCGCCCTGCTCGAAGCGGGCGAGAGCGGCTTCGGTGGTGCCGCCGGGAGACGTCACTTGCGCGCGCAGTTCCGCCAGCCCGTGTTCACTGGCCCGGGCGAGTTCCGCGGCGCCCAGGGCGGTCTGACTGGTCAGACGTTCGGCCAGGCTTTGTTCTAGACCCAGCCTCTGGGCGGCGTTCTGCAAGGCTTCCATGAACAGGAAGAAGTAAGCCGGCCCTGAACCCGAAAGCGCGGTGATGCTGTCGATGTCCGATTCGCGCTCACACCAGGCGCAGATGCCGACCGAGTTCATCAATTCCTCTATGCCTCGCTTCTGTTCCGGGCTGGTATGCCGATTGGCGTACAAACCGGCGGCGCCGGCGCCGATCAGGGCGGGCGTATTGGGCATGCAGCGAACCAGCGCAAGACCGGAACCGAGCAATGCTTCGATTCGTGCAAGCGTTACCCCGGCTACCACGGACACGAAGACCGGCGCGCGGCCGGCCAGCGCGGGCTGCAGCGAAGCGCAGGCGCTGGCCATGGACCGTGGTTTGACCGCAAGCACGATCAGATCGCAGTTTTGCGCGATCTGTTCGTTGCTGGCGGCATTGACGCCATGCTCGCGCACGAGCCGTTCCACCTTGACGGTGTCGATATCAGCTGTCGAAATGCGCGCGGGATCGTGGCCTTTGGCGAGCAAGCCAAGCACGATGCTGCGCGCCATATTTCCGCTGCCGATGAATCCGATGTTCCGCGCCGACATGGCGCCTCTCCGAGCCGGTTGTAACAAAACGGCCATTCTATCCCATTATCAGGGGGTGCGCTTTCCGAAAAGCGCCGTGCCAAGTCGGATCAAGGTAGCGCCTTCGGCGATAGCGGCTTCAAAGTCGCCGCTCATTCCCATCGAGAGCGTATCCATGGCGGGGAAGGTTTTCCGCAGACGGTTGAACTCGCCGGCAAGAGTGCGAAACGCCTGCCGTTGGGCAGGTTCATCGACGCGTTGCGCCGGAATCGACATCAAGCCGCGAAGCCGCAGCCGCGGCAGCGCGGCGATTTCACGGCAGAGGTCTTCGGCCGCGGCGAGTTCCACTCCCGACTTGCTGACTTCACCGGATAGATTGACCTGCACGCAGACGTTCAGCGGCGGCAGACCGGCGGGACGCTGGTCGTTCAGTCGCCGGGCGATCTTCTCGCGTTCGACGCTTTGCACCCATTGGAAGTTCTCAGCTATGCCGCGAGTCTTGTTGGATTGCAAGGGGCCTATGAAATGCCAACGGCAATCTTGCGGCAGGATCATCTTGTCCAGGGCCTCTTGCAGATAATTTTCGCCGAAATCTCGAATGCCAAGGCGCCAGGCCCGCTCGATTTTCCCCACTGGCTGGCCCTTGCATACCGGGAGCAACGCCACCGATCCGGGAGGACGTCCGTAATCTTCTTCGCATTGTCGGATGCGGGCGCGAATACGGTTCAGGTTGGCTGCGAAATCGGTCACGGGATCAAGATGCGAATCAGGCGGAACTTTAGGGAAGAATCAGGGTTTTTCGAAGGGCACAGTCTACCATCACAAGCACACGGCAAGGACAAGACGAATGGGCCTGGATCAACTGCTCGAATTATGTATTGAACGGGGGGCGTCCGATCTGCATCTTTCCGCGGGGCGGCCGCCCTGGCTGCGGGTAGACGGAGAATTGCGCGCGACTTCGCTGCCGGCCTTGGACGACAGCCAGGTGCTGGCCTGCATCGACGAATGCCTAGACCACGAACAGCGCGAACGCTTCCGCGCCCGGGAAGAAGTCGATTTGGCGATTGAGACGCCGCGGCCGGCGCGATTCCGGCTCAACGCGTTCCTGCAGCGCGATGGCGCCGCGGCGGTATTTCGGGCGATTCCGTCGCGGGTGCTTTCGCTGCAACAGCTTGGCATGGACGCTTCCGCCGCGCGCATCGCCGAACTGCCTCGCGGCCTGGTCGTAGTCACCGGGCCGACCGGTTCGGGCAAGTCCACTACGCTGGCGGCCCTGGTCGATCATATTAACCGCCGCCGGCGTGGCCATATTCTCACCATTGAGGATCCGATCGAATTCATCCACCAAAGCGGGCGCTGCCTGGTCACGCAGCGCGAAGCCCGGCTGCATACCCGGAGTTTTCCTTCGGCCTTGCGGGCAGCCTTGCGCGAAGATCCGGACGTTATCCTGCTCGGCGAATTGCGCGACCCGGAAACCATCCGTCTGGCGCTGACCGCGGCGGAAACCGGCCATCTGGTGCTGGCGACCTTGCATACGGCTTCGGCCATCAAAACGGTCAACCGTATCATCGATATCTTCCCCGCGGCCGAAAAGGCTATGGTCAGAACGCAGCTGTCCGAGTCGCTGCAAGCGGTGATTTCCCAAACCCTGCTGAAAAAGATCGGCGGCGGCCGCGTCGCCGCCTGGGAGATTCTCATTGCCACGGCAGCGGTCAGAAACCTGGTGCGGGAAGACCGTATCGCCCAGATCTACTCCTGCATGCAATCCGGCGCCGCGCTGGGCATGCGTACGCTGGATCAATGTCTGGCTGAATTGCTTGCTGCCGGGCTGGTCGGCCGGGACGAAGCCCGCGCTCTGGCGCGAGATCCCGCGACGCCGGGATTATGAGGATCTGCCGCGGATTTCGTTGAACCAGTTCTCGAGAATGATCTGGGCGGCGATGTGATCGATGGCGGTTTTCTTTATGTTCATGGTCGTGTTGGCTTCGACCAGCCGCTCGATCGCCTCCCGCGAGGAAAGCCTTTCGTCCATGCCATAGCAAGGCTTTTCAAAACGTTCCTGCAAGCGGCGGGCGAACTTCTCCGCCCGGCCGAGCAATTCACTGACCGTGCCGTCGATGTTGTAGGGCAGCCCAACCAGGAAAACATCCGGCTTCCATTGCTCCACGATCTGTGCCATTTCGTTCCAGCGCGGTTGACCGTCCTGGGCTTTCAGCACGGTGACCGCGCTGGCGGTTCCGGTAACGCTCTGACCAAAGGCGACGCCAATGCGCTGAGTGCCGAAGTCGAAGGCAAGCGCCGAAAAATCGGAACTCAAATCGTCGGGAAACAAGCTCAAGGTCATCGTGGTCAATCAGGAATGGCCTGCCTCGGGCGAGAGCATTTCCAGCGAAATGCCAAGTTGCGCGACTGCCGCGCGCGGCTTGCCATCGTAGTCTTCGGAAAAGATCAGATCGCTGTTAGCCAGCGTCGTCAGCCAGACATTGTCGCACAACTCCTGTTCGAGTTGTCCAGGCGCCCAGCCGGCGCAGCCCAGTGCAATCAGGTACTTGCCTGGACCTTCGCCCGAGGCGATGGCTTCAAGGATCGCTTTCGAGGTGGTAATGGTGACCCCCGGCGTAATCTTGATCGAGGACTCCCACCTCTCGCCGGCGTCGTGCAGAATGAATCCCTTTTCGCGTTCCACCGGTCCGCCGGCGAGCACATGCCGTTCGCGAAAATTCCTTACGCCGGCAGCGCTTTCGATTTCCAATTCATCGAAAATATCGGCAACGCTGGCTTGCAGCGGCTTGTTGACCACGATGCCGATGGCGCCGGTGTCATCGTGCTTCCACAGGTAGGTGACCGTACTGCCAAAATAGGTACCAGCCAATTGTGGCATGGCGACGAGAAACTGATTTTCCAGACTATCCGTAGTGCTCATGCTGAATCATACCGGCGCGGCGACCGTCTCGCGAGCGGGGTCGCCATCGGCGCTGTCAGTAGCTGATCAGTCCCTCCACTTCATGGAACCGCCAGGTGCGAATGATTTCCAGTATATCAACTTCGGATCGTATTTCCGCCGGGAATGGTTCGAACGGCGCCGCCGTGTGTACGATGTCCAACGCGGATCGGTCCAACAATTCGTGTCCTGAAGAAGACAGGATTTCAACGGCGTTCACGCTACCGTCGGGCAGTTGCGAAACCAGCAGACGCAAACTGCCGTACAGGCGTCGTCTTTCGGCTTCTTCCGGATAATCGCGGTTGCCCACGGCTTCCACGCGCCGGCGCCAGTTATCGAGATACAGGGCATCGCGGCTTTGCCTCGCTGAAGTTGACGAAATGGTATAGGTCCGTGGCCGCTTGGCATACGCCTGCTGCCGGCGGTCGAGCTGGGCCTGCAAGCTGGCGATGGCGAGGCTGATATCGTCGGCCGCCACTTCAGTCCTGCTTTCGCCGGCCAGATCCGCATTGGCGAGATCGCCTTCGACCGCGACCACTTCGGCAACCGCGTTTTCTTCGCCGCTATCGGGAATCTGGGGTAGCGGCTGGACTTGCGCAATGATCTCGGCGTGAAATTCGGATGCATGCAGGCTTGACGGCGCGGCCGCGACATCTAACACGCCGCTTCCGGTTTGGTTTTCCTGGGCGCGGAAATCCGCTTCGTCCGGCGGCTCTTCGCTGCGATAAATGGCGATGGTGATATCGAGAGCGGCTTCGCTGCGAGTGTCGGTCGGCAGGGAAAATCCGACGCCGAGAATTACCAATGCGTGCGCGCAAATGGACAGGAATACCGTAAAGAAGAACCGGTTTCCCTGGTTTGCCCCGTCAGAACGCTCCACGCTTTCGCCTCGCAAGACTCAACTGTTCTGTTCCAATTGTTGCAGTATACAATCCATCAGCTCACCGGCGATATCCAATCCGGTACCATGCTGGATTTCGCGCATGCAGGTGGGGCTGGTGACGTTGATTTCGGTGAGGTAATCACCGATGACATCGAGTCCGACCAACAGCATTCCCTGTGCGGCAAGTCCGGGGCCGACCTGATCGCAAATCCAGCGGTCGCGTTCGCTCAACTCGCGGCACACGCCAGCGCCGCCGGCGGCCAGATTGCCGCGGGTCTCACCGGCCGCGGGAATGCGCGCCAGAGAATAGGGAACGGGTTTGCCGTCGAGCAGCAGGATGCGCTTGTCGCCGGCGGATATCTCGGGAATGAAACGCTGCGCCATGATCTGGCGCTGGCCATGATCGGTCAGAGTTTCGATGATTACCGACAGATTGGGGTCGTCCCACCGCGCCCGAAACACATTGGCGCCGCCCATGCCGTCGAGGGGTTTGTAGACGGCGTCCTCGTGTTCTTCGTGAAATGCCCGCAACAGTTGCTGGTCGGCCGAAACCAGGAATGGCGCGCAGCATTGAGGGAACAGCGTGGCGGACATCTTTTCGTTGTGGTCGCGCAGGCCGCGGGGATGATTGACCACGAGTACGCCTTCGGCCTGGGCGTGTTCAAGCAGGTAGGTCGTGTAGATATAGTCCATGTCGAAAGGGGGATCCTTGCGCATGAGGATTACATCGAGTTCTCCCAAAGCCAAATCTGCTGATTTTCCGAGCCTGAACCAGTCCGCGGGATCGTCGCGCACGCTGAGTTCCCTGACGCCGGCCCGGCAGCCGCGGCTGCCGAGATAAAGATTGGACTGCAGCATGTACTGGATGCTCCAGCCGCGAGCCTGGGCGGCGAGCAGCATGGCCAGCGTGGTGTCCTTTTTCACGGTGATGGACTCGATAGGGTCCATCACTACTCCTAGTCTTACGCTCATGGGAATTGGCGCGGCGTTGGGATTCTGGCGGCATTGTGCATGGGAATGGGGCTTGTCTCAAGTTAACAGCCGGGGGCGTTGTTCGATCTTGTATACCGTTATAATGCGCGACTCCGTTTTGACGGCGACGTACCGGGGAAATTCGCGTAAATATGAGAACAGATGGCTGGAATCGGGGCAATAGTGTCAGAGAGGGATAAGATCGTGCGAATGCTTGGAGTCACCTGGGGATTAGGCGGGGTATTGGCCTTGCTGGTTTTTGCGATTTACCGGCTTGCGCCTCTGGCGTTTGAACTTGCGGATTTGCGGCTGAATCTGTTGCATTGGAGCGCGCTGATCTTTAGCGTAGCGTATATGTCATACGCAGAAGGCTACCAGGGATTTCATCTCGGGTTCGCGCCGCGGGTGGTTGTGCGGGCGCAATATCTCTGGCGCAATCCCGGACCCGGGTTCGTGCTTCTGGCGCCGTTGTTCTGCATGGGATTCGTGCATGCCACGCGCCGCCGCAAAATCGCGACTTTCGGCCTGACGGTGATGATTGTGTGTTTCATTGCCATTGCGCGGCAGTTACCGCAGCCCTGGCGGGGCATTCTCGATGCGGGGGTGGTGGCGGGCCTTACCATCGGCATCTGCTCGATACTGTATTTCATGGCGGTCGCCTGGCGGTCGCCGCAATGCATCGACGTCTCGGCGGACACGCCGGTAGCTTCGAGGTTCTAAGCGGCATGACTTTTGCCCGTTCCACCGACACCTGCGCCATCGTGGTCACTTACCATCCGGATATAACGCCGTTGCTGACCATGCTCGGCCAGTTGAACCGGGAGACGAATTTTCTCGTTGTGGACAACGGTTCCCCTTCTATCGAGCGGCTGGACGAGTCCATCACGGTTTATGACAACTGCCTCGGCATCGTCAAGCGCGAACAGAACGAGGGGCTGGCGCGAGCGCTCAACATCGGCATCGCCCGGGCAATGCAAAGCGGTTACGAGTACATTTTCATGTTCGATCAGGATAGCAGCCTATGCGAATCCTACGTGGACCGCATGGTCGCCGCCTATCAGCAAGTGCGCGATGACAGCAGAAAAGGCATCGCCGCGCTGGGGCCGCGCATCATCAATCCCCAAACCAGTCGGCAGACCCCGTTCAAGCTCTTTAATCGGCTCTGGTTCCGCACCAATCGGCCCTATGCGCGCAGCGAGTCCCATTTCGTCGCCGATTTCCTGATTACTTCAGGCACCATGCTGATCGCGAAACACCTGCCGGATATCGGTCTCATGCGGGAGGATTATTTCATCGACAATGTGGATCTGGAATGGTGTTTCCGCGCCCGTTCGATGGGCTTCGACCTGGTGGGCACAAACAACGCGATCCTTTATCACCTGATTGGCGAGCGCAGCCTCAATCCTCTGGTGCGCGCTGGACTCATGGCCCAGCACAAGCCCTCGCGGACCTACTATTCCAGCCGCAATCGCATTCATTTGTACACTCGGCGTTACTCGCCGATCGGCTGGAAAGTCCGTGACATCGTCCGCTTCACGCTCAAGGCGGCCTGGCTGCTGATCAGTTCCTCGCGGCGGGCGGAATACTGGAAGCACATCCGCGCCGGCATCCGCGACTACCGGCAATTGCAATAGTCCATGGCTTCCCCGCTGGCCATTCTGTTATCGACGTATAACGGCGAACGCTTTCTCGCCGAACAGCTTGATTCGCTGCTGAGCCAAACCTGGCGGGATTTCATCGTCGTGGCGCGGGATGACGGCTCCACCGACAGCAGCCGCGCAATTCTCGAAAACTACGCCAAACGGCATCCGGACCGCTTTCGCCTGCTGCCGGAGGATCCGGTGAATCGGGGGGCATGCGCGAGTTTCGCCTTGATTTTGGAAACTGTATTGGAGCGCGTCCCGGAACTCGAGCTGGAACCGGCCTACCTGATGTTTTGCGACCAGGACGACATCTGGTGCGCGGACAAGGTCGAACGGCAGATGAAATTAATGCGCGAGACGGAAGCCGACGATCCTTCGGTTCCGATACTCGTCCACAGCGACCTGCAAGTCGTTTCCTCGGAAAATCAGCACATTGCGCCTTCTTTCGCCACATACCAGGGACTAGACACCCGGCGTAATCGCTTCCTCCAGATCGCGATCAGCAATCTCGTCACCGGCTGCACGGCGTTGATCAACGCGGCCTTGGCGCGACGGGCGTTGCCGATTTCTCCCGACGCCATCATGCACGACTGGTGGCTGGCGCTGACCGCGAGCGCTTTCGGCAAGGTGGCGTATATCGAAGAGCCCACGATCCGCTACCGCCAGCACGACGCCAACACCATCGGCGCCCGCCGGCACTCGCCGGCAAAGCTCACCCGCTGGTCGCATTGGCGCCGGCTCATCACCGGCGCGCCCAACCCGCATCTGCTCGAAGTAGGCCATCAGGCTCGGGCATTTCTGCGCCAATATCATGCGGACCTCAGCCGCGGCCAACGCCGGGGATTATGGCTCTGTTCACTGCTGCGGGTACGAGTGGGATTACCGCAAAAAATTGTGTATCGGTTTGCCCGAAAACACGGTGAATAGCGAGCCCCAAACAAGCAAATTGAAAATGCTGAAGATCGAGCAGCTATCTGGCGCCAGTTTCGGGCTCCAGGGCCAAGCCTGGTGAGAATGTCGCCACACGGGGAAATGCGTTATAAGGCATAACGACGCCGAATACATACTCCATAGGAAAGGTAGTTTAATAATGAGGAAAAGCCGTAATTTTGCCCTTTTAGGCCCTGGTTCGCTGGTCACGGGAGTCGTTGCCGCCGCCGCGCGCGCCGATGATAGTCTGCCGCGACTTCAACTTGTCATGAACTATCGCCTGGGAAGCTGAAATGTCCAGGATCATGGGAAGTGGAAACGCCTATCCCGCGCCGTATTGGAAAGAGGCCCGGCAAGCCCTGGCTGCTGTCGATCCGATTCTCGGCAAGGTTATCGAAATTGGCGGGGATTCCATTCTGCGGCCGCGGCATGATCCATTCTTTTCGCTGTCGCGTTCAATCGTGGGCCAGCAAATTTCAGTAAAGGCGGCGGAATCGGTGTGGCAGAAAATGCTTGCGCTTATGGGCGATGTGACACCCCAAGCCGTTGCCGACGAAAACGAAGACAGCTTGCGCGAATGCGGTCTTTCGCGACCCAAGGCGCGCTACATTCTCAGTCTGGCGGAACATTTTATCGACGGTTCGCTCAAGCGGGAGCAATGGAGCGAAATGGACGATGAAGCAGTGATCGAGCGTCTCGTTCAGGTGAAAGGCATTGGTCGCTGGACTGCCGAGATGTTTCTGATTTTCCACCTGTTGCGGCCGGATGTGCTGCCCCTTGGCGATATCGGCATCCAGAAGGCCATCGCCAATAATTTCAACGGCGGCATTCGTCCGAGCGCCAAGGAGATGGCGACAATCGCCGAGCCATGGCGGCCATGGCGCTCGGTTGCTTCCTGGTATCTCTGGCGCAGCCTCGATGCCGTACCGGTGGAGTATTGAAAGCGATGCGGACGGAGGCTCCGGTCAATCCTGATTTTCGAACCGGAACACTTGTTCCAGTGTTTGCCGAAAACGCTCTTCGGAACAATCCCTTGCCACCGCCTCGCGGCCACCACTGCTGAGCCGCTGCCACAAATCGGCATCGCTATGGAGACGCACGCATTGCCGGGCGAACGATTCCGGATCTTCACCGACCAGGACTTCCTGCTCATGGCGCCAGCCGAGTTGCCGGGCGAGCAAGGGCGTAACTACCGCGGGAACGCCATTGGCGGCGGCTTCGTGCACCTTGTGCGGAATGCCGGCCGCGAAACGCGTCGGCGCGATGAAGACGCGACAATCCCGATACACGGCGTCGAGTGATTCCAGTCTACCTTTCATATGGATATTCGATCGCTCGATGCTGACGAGCGACGGGGCGGCGGCAATGCCGGCCACGAGCAGCTCCACCTCCGGAATATCCCGCTCTATCAATGGCAACGCATTACAGACGAACCACAGCAGGGAATCCACGTTGGGCGAATGTTCGTCCTTCAGGGCGCCGACGAACAACAGCCCTTGACGGCTATCGAACGGCGCCGGATCCGGAGCCGGCTCCAGGCCATGGCCTAGCACCACTACCTGGTCCCGGCCATGTTCGCGGAAAAGTTCGGCTTCCGCCTCGGAAACCGTAATCACCGCCGACGCATCGTCGGACAGCGCAAGTTCGCCTGAAATTATGCGTTTCTTCTCATCGTCGCCGATGCACTCTCCTTGCAGTTCGCGCCAGATAATCTCGCGGCCAGCGAACACTGCTTCGGCATCGTAAATGATGTTGAACTGCCTGGCTGCCTTTGACAAGGTCCCCAGCACCCCATTGAAGAATGCCATGTTGGTCGGGCGACTGATCATCACGTGGCGGTAGAATCCCGTTCGCTCGGTCAGCAGATCAGCGAGACCCGAGCGGCCGCGGTTCAATAGCACTTCGACATTTTCCGGCAAGGTCCGATAGACCTCTTCCCAATTGTCGTTAGGAAAATGCAAGGGAAAAAAGCTGACATTAAGCGGCATCCGGGACAGGAGGGTAATAATGGAGCGGCAGCGGGGGTAGCCGCCGCCCAGACTGGTGTGTGGAACGGCGTCGTCAATCAACAGCAAATTCGGATAATCGTTGCTCGTGCGCGCATGAACGATGCGCGCCGGGTCGGCTTTGGGTCGGGATTCCAGATATCGGGCATGTTTCTCGCGGAACAATGCACGATTTTTCTCCTGTAATGCCGCCGCGGCGTTGATGCCGCCCGTGCTGGCGAATTCGTAATGCCGCACCCTTGCTCGCGGTTGGTAGATTATGCGTAAACCTTGCTGCCTGAGTCGCAAACAGAAATCCGATTCCTCGTAATAGGCAGGGGCAAACGCTTCGTCGAAACCGCCGAGATCGCGGAATCTGGCGGTCCCAAACATGAGAAAGGCGCCGGAGCAATAATCGGTTTCGCGGCGGAACCGGAAAGCGCCGTCCTCCGGGTCGGCGCCTCTACCATAGCCGGCGCAGGAGCCATCGCGCCAGACGATATTGCCGGCTTCCTGCAATTTCCCGTCGAGCAACTCGATACGGCCGCCCACGGCGCCCGCGCCGGGGTCTTCACGCAACACCGCCAGGGCGGCGCCGAGGGCGCCGGGCTCGATAAAGGCATCATTGTTCAGCAGGAGCAGGAACTCGGCCTCGGCAAGTTCGGCGCCTTGATTGACGGCTTTCACGAAGCCCAGATTTTCCGAATTCCTGATCAACTTGACGTTGTCGAGCCGATCAAGCAGGTCGCCAGTGCGATCACTGGAAGCGTTGTCGACGACGATCAATTCAAAAGGAACATCGGCATGCTCCAACAGCGCGCGCAGGCAAAGCAGGCTCAGATGGACCTGATTGTAAAATACGAGCAGGACCGACAAGACCGGGCTTTCCGCCTTCGGAACGGTCAACTTCCCGCCATCGGTGAAAAACGCCTCCAATTCCGTGTTGGCCTGTTGATCGAAATTAGCCTTGAAATTCGTGGGTTCCATGCGATTCGCGAGTTCCTTGTGATGCAAGGGTTCCTGGCGCTTCAAGGGTTCGCTGAATTGCGCGGCTTCCGGGACCGGAGATTTATTCGCGGCTGGCCTGCTCTGTTCCGGTTCGATCTCGGGCTCTGTCGGCGGTTGCGCGAAGCGGGACTTGATCCATTCCCCAAACGCACGATAGGGGCGGGTCATTTTCCAGCTTCGGGAACTAAATACGTCGTCCAGATTGCACCGTAGTTCGTTTACCATGCCGTGCAAATTGACATTGGTCACTTGCAGATCCTGAATTACTGCGTTCAGGCGCATTTCCATCCGCACATGAGCGTTGCGGGCATCCGCCAACTCAAGGCCAAGTTCCTTCTGTTTTTGCTGGAGACCTTTAAGTTCCCGATGCAATGTTTCACGCTCCCGATGCAATGTTTCACGCTCCTGATGCAATCGTCCACGCTCCTGATGCAGCCTTTCACGCTCCTGACGTAATTTTTCACGTTCTTGCTGCAATCTCTTACATTCCTGCTGCAATCTTTCACGTTCCTGATGCAGTGCTTCACGTTCCTGATGCAATGTTTCACGTTGCCGGAAAAGCTCTGTCACCTGCTGCTCGGCTTTCTGCTTTGCTTGCGCCAGCAGCTCTAGTTCCCGGCCGAGCTCGCCGGCGCGCTTTACGCATTGTTCCCATTCGCGCTGGCCAGCGCCCAGTAATTGATTCAATTGGCCTCCATGCCAGCGTTTCAGCCACTTGTCGTAGATCGCGGATCTGGCCTTGCCGAGAACATGATCCGGGTCGAATCGCTGCAGGTTATCATCGAGATCGGCGGTCTGGGACGCCCCGCCCGAGCGGTAGAACGCCGAGCAGCGGTCAAGGTGATAAAAGTCAGTGTGCTCGCACAATTGCAGCCAGAAATCCCAATCCTCGAATATGTCGAATTTCTCGTCAAACCGGCAACCCTCATCGACGAGGCCGCGGGCGAACAGCATTGAGTGAATGGGAATGTAGTTGTCCCGCATCAGTAACTGCCGGTCAAATGGCTGCTGAAAAATCTCCAGGGTTGCTTCTCCGGCAATGTCGGTCTTGCGAGTACTGCTATACGCGGCGCGCGCTTGTTCCTGGCCGGCGAGGCATTCCAGCAGGCTTTCGACATGATCTGGGGCGAGCCAGTCGTCTTCGTCAAGCAGCAACAGATATTCGCCCTGGGCCCGATTTAGCCCGAAGTTGGCGGCGCGCGGCCGCGAGAGAGGTGACTCGGGGATCGCGAAAACCACGGGCCTGCCGGCGCAGACATCGCGGTAAGCCTCCTCGCCTCGGGCAGCGGCGTCAACCAATATGATTTCGAGCGGTGCATGGGTCTGCCCGGCGGCGGAGGCCAGCGCCTTGCCCAGTTCGGGCCGACCCAAGGTCCGGCAGATTATGGAAACCAGCGGAGATCGCGGGTTGGATGGTTCGCTGGTCATGAAAAATTGTACCTGGCCGCCTAGGGTTCGGTAGAGGCGGCTTCCAGGTGCAATGTGAACATGGCTCCCATGGCTTGGGCAATAAAATCGAGGAAAAGAGTTTCCATATGAATGGTGAAATGGTCGGGCGAACGCTGGCCCAGGGCCATTAATGCCAGTGGCTGCCCGTTCGAGTTGATCGGGCATAGCGCCGTTGACTGAACGTGTGTACTCCCTTCCGGGAACAGCCACCGCAACATCGTTTCGCTTTGCCGGCCGCAATGGGTCTTGTTAAGCCGAAACACATCCCGGAATTCTTCCAGCATCAGCGCCTCGTCCTCAACGCGGAATTCACCGGTGGGCATGCGGTCGCGATCGTTCAGCAAAATCACTTCCAGTACTTCGACGCCCGTGCGACTTAGCAGATGGCCTCTTGTAACGGCAACCACCTGTTCCGCATTACGGGTTTCCAGCAGCGCCAGCAACAGTTCCCGGGTAATACCGAACAATTGTTCGCTGCGGCGGCCGTTTTCAAGCAACTCGCCAAGCTTGCGGCTGGTATTGTCGAAGCGCCGCCGCAGCAGCACGACCTGGTGCTCAAGTAAGGAGACGGCCTTGCCCGAATCATGCGGCAGCGACAGTTCCGCCAGCACTTTCTCGTGTTCCAGGAAAAACTCCGGATGCGTTCCGAGAAATTGCGCGACCTGTTCAGCAGTTAATTCAACCGCTTCCAAACCAGACTTCTGCGCCGTGATTATCGCTTTCTTGTTCATATTTTAACGGTCCCCTCGTAGACGGCCTGTGCCGGACCTGACATGAAAACCGGAGCCACGCCGCCTTGCCAGTCGATTTTCAGTTCACCCCCGGTCAGCGCCACCGTTACCGGGCTGTCTAACAGTTCACTCTCGATGCCGCTGACCGCCGCCGCGCAGGCCCCGCTGCCGCACGCCGGAGTTTCTCCAGGACCTCTTTCATATACTCGCAGCCGGATGCGATTGCGGTTTTCAAACTCCATAAAGCCCACATTTACGCCGGCCGGAAAGTCCACATGCTTTCCCAATGCCTTCCCTATTGTCTTTACGGCAGTATCGGCCAGGTCTTCAACGAGAATAACGGCATGGGGATTGCCCATCGAAAGCGCGGCAAAGTTTACGCTAGCGCCGATGGACTCAAGTTGACGCTGATATAACGGCTGCCGGCGTTCGGCGAGGAACGGCAACGCGGACGGCGTGAAATCGGGACAACCCATATCCACCGAGACTTCGCCGTTGTCGAGCAGGCGCAATTCGAGCCTCCGGTTGACGGTGGAAACCATGATGGGATTGCGTTCGCTGAGGCCTTTGTCGGCGATGTAACGAGCCAGACAGCGGGCGCCATTGCCACAATGCTCCACTTCGGCGCCATCGGGATTGAAAATGCGGTAGTGGAAATCGACGGCGGGATCGCTGCCGGCTTCCAGCACCAGCAATTGGTCGAAGCCGATGCCGCGCCTGCGGTCGGAAAGGGCCGCGACTCGCTCCGGCGACAGATCAAATGCGCCCGCGGTGCGGTCGATGAGCATGAAATCATTGCCCAATCCGTGCATCTTGGTGAAGCTGATTCGCATAGCGGCATTCTCCGGCGGCGGATGCCTCAGCCGGGCAGGATTGATTCCAGCGCGAGTTGGGCGCCGAGTTCTTCACGCCGCCGCGCAATGTGGAACTCGCCGCCATCTACCATGACTTCCGCCGCGCGCTCGCGGGAGTTGTAATTGCTGCTCATGACAAAGCCATAGGCGCCGGCGCCGCGCACCGCCAGCAAGTCGCCTGGCTGCACGCATAATTCGCGATCCTTGCCAAGAAAATCGGCCGACTCGCAAACCGGTCCAACGACATCGTACAGTTCGGCGTCCCCGCGCCGCCGGCTGACCGGGACGATTTCCTGCCAGGCGCCGTATAGCGCTGGACGCAGCAGATCGTTCATGGCGCCATCGACAACGGCGAAATTTCGCGACGAGTTTGACTTCAGGTATTCGACCCCAGTGACGAAAATGCCGGCATTGGCTGCTATGGAGCGGCCCGGTTCGATCACCAGTTCGAGTTCGCGGTCGATGAAACGGCTGGCTACCGCCCGCATCAATTCATCGGGCGCGGGCGGAGTTTCATCACCATAGCGCACGCCGAGGCCGCCGCCCATGTCAAAATGCCGCAGCCGTATGCCTTCGCCCTTCAGTTCCTTGACGATCAGCAGCAACCGGTCGATGGCGTCGAGAAAAGGTTCGATGCTGGTCAACTGCGAACCGATATGGCAATCGATTCCGATCGGATCGATGGCCGGCAGACGCTCCGCCCGGCGATAAAGAAATACCGCGCGTTCGGCGGGAATTCCGAATTTGCTTTCCTTCAGCCCGGTGGCGATATAAGGATGAGTGCCGGCATCCACATCGGGATTGACGCGCAGGGAAATCGGCGCGACGCGTCCGCGGTTTCCGGCGATATGATTGAGGCGTTCAAGTTCGGCTTCCGACTCGACATTGAAACAGCGAATGCCGGCCTCCAGCGCCCGTCGAATTTCCCGGGCGCTCTTGCCCGGCCCGGAAAACATGACCTTGTGCGCCTCGCCGCCGGCCGCGAGCACGCGTTGGAGTTCACCGCCGGAAACGATATCGAAGCCACTGCCGAGCCGCGCCAGCACATTCAGCACCGCCAGATTGGAATTGGCCTTGACGGCGAAACAGACGAGGCCGACAAGCTCACCCAATGCTTCCCGGTATACTTGGTAATGCCGCTCCAGCGTCGCCCGGGAGTAAATGAAGCAAGGCGTGCCGATGTCGGCGGCGATTTCGGCTACAGCGACATCTTCGGCAAACAGTTCGTCACCGCGATACTTGAAGTGATCCATCGTTTTCGGCTCTGAACGGGAAACTCAAAAGGAAATAACGGCCACCGGCTCAAACTTCGCAAGAACAATCGGAGCCTCAGTCTCGGCGATTGCAATAGCCAAGTTGGTTCCTGCCGCTGAATTCGCCGCTTCGGGGCGCACCAGGCCGCCTTTCTGGCCGCAGGCGGCCAGCAGCAATACAGTCAGCAGCATTGGCGTTAGCCGGGCGGTTCCGTGCGGATGATTCGCCATGAAATTTGATGGGGATTAGCGCCGGACCGGGAATTATAGCCCCACGGCCCGGCAAAACACAGGCGTGGCCGCGCCGTATTGGCTTCGCCGGCAAATTCCGCCAAGGCGTGGCCAGTGCCGTGTCATGCATCCCATGTCGCATCAGCGTTCACCCCCTGGTCCGTGGCAAGGCGCGTCCCGCCGGCAATGGCGAGCTCCATTGGCAAGGGGCGCCGCCGCCACGAACCACCTTCGGGAGCGTCGGCAGCGCGCCATCGCGTTGTTGCAGCTCTTGCCGATGGCAGAGTCGTCCGCGGACCGCGTCTGGCGCTAACGCGCTACCGATGCTCTGATGTGACATGGGATGCATGACACGGCACTAGACCCAGAACGAGAAGTAAATGTAGATGGCCGCAACCAGGCCAAGCACGAGCGCCGTCGTTATCACGTCGTTCCGATTCCAGGTTTGCCGCACGGCGTCGCGGTCGATGGTAGCCATGGTCAACCCGCGAATCTGTTCGGGCCGCGGCGGCGCGCTGGCCAGCGAGACGGCAAAGATGACGGCGATGCTGATGAGAAACAAAACCCCGGAAAAGTAGAGAAAATTGAAATCGGCGATGGCAGCCAGGAAAGCCGGATTTTCAATCTTTCCGCTGCCGAAGATCGCTTGCAGGAGAAGCTTGCACATGCCGAGAACGAAGCCCAGACCCATGCCCCACGCCGCGCCGCTTGCGTTGATGCGCCGATTGAACAGACCCAGCAGAAAAACCGCTGTAATCGGCGGCGCGAGGTATCCCTGGACATTCTGCAAGTATTGATACAGTCCGCCCTCGGAGACCGCCGGCATGATCGGAATCCAGATCAGGCCGAGAACGATAACGACCCCGGTTGCAAGCCGACCGACGGTTACGATCCGCGCCTGTGAAGCGTTCGGTCTGAGCTTTTCATAGACATCTACGGTAAACAGCGTGGCGGTGGAATTGAAAAGCGACGACAGCGAACTCATCAGCGCGGCCAGCAATCCGGCCACCACGAGTCCGCGCAAGCCGGTCGGCAGCAGCGAGACGACCATCGTTGGAAAAACCTGATCGCCAACGAGGTTACCAGATGCGTCAAGCGGAATCTGCAATAGTCCCCGATCGTTCAGCGCGGCGCCGATCAGGCCCGGTACGAGAAATATGAATACCGGCCAGACCTTGAGGAATGCGCCCCACAATGCGCCGCGCCGGGCCGCTTGCAGATTCCTCGCCGCCAGCGTGCGTTGCACGATGTATTGATCGGTGCACCAATACCAGATGCCAACGATGGGCGAGGCGATGAGGATTCCAAGCCAGGGGAATTCGGGATCCGACAGCGGCCGCCATAGCGCGTAATCGGCGACGTTGGCCGCGGCGAAGGATTGCAACTCCCCCCAGCCGCCCAATTGTTGCAGGCCGAACCAGGTTATCGAGGCCGAACCGAGAATAAGCACCAGAGCCTGTACCGAATCCGTATACAGCACGGCGCGCAAACCACCGGCGATGGTGTACAGACCGGTAAGCAGCACGGTAACGACCGCTCCGACCCAAAACGCGGCGTCTGGACTGCCAAATGTGTCCGGCAACAAGGTGCGGAAAATGATGGCGCCGGCATAGACGGTTACGGAAACCTTGGTCAGCACATAGGCCGCCAGCGACACCAGTGACAATATCCAGCGCGGTTTCGGCCCGAAACGTTTCTCCAGAAACTCCGGCATCGTGAACACGCCGGCCTGGTAGTAGAAAGGTACGAAAACCCAGGCGAGCAGGACCACGATCCATGCGTGCAATTCGTAATGCGCCATGGCCAGACCCGTTGACGCGCCTTGCCCCGCAAGGCCGACGATATGCTCCGAGCCGATATTTGACGCGAATATCGACGCTCCAATCGCGAAAAAACCTACATTGCGGCCGGCGAGAAAATAATCGGTCGAGGTCTGCTGCCGCCGGGTGACGGCCAGCACTAGCGCCAGCAGAATGCCGAAGTAGGCGGCGATAACAATCCAGTCGAGCGCGCTCAGGGAGGACATGAAATCAGTTCTTGTGCAAGACCGGTCGAGATTCTAGGATTATGCGGGTCTTGTGTACAAACATTTTCCAATTTTGTCTTATTTCAGGTAATCGCCGCGAGGGTGGCGGGGGGCGCGGATCGTGAATACGGTAGTCGGCATCGATCTCGGCACTCAGACGCTCAAGGCGGTGTTTTTCGATGTGGATCGCCGCGAAGTCGCCGCGGTCGAAGCCGGCGGACTGGGCAGCGGCGGACTGAACTTTGACGCAAGGGTCAGACGAGAATCCACGGATCTCGAAGACATGTTCATCGCCCACATCGGCGGCATGGATGCATTCGCCAGGGGCTTGCTGATAGCCGATAGCGTGCGGCAAGACCCAAAAATGCGCACTCTGCTGCAAGAACGATACAACAGCTTTGATTCTGGAGACGGCAAACGCTTCGAGCATGGGGAACTGGGCCTGGCGGCTCTGCGCGACATCGCCGCCGGTGCGGGAGAGCCGGCGCGAATCAGCGGCAAACAAGAACTGGTCGAGAACTTGATCAACGATCATATCGTCACTGCCTGCCGATAGGATGTCCCGCTCCAGCGCGGTGCTGTAAGAGGTGGCGGGTGTCCCTATGTTCCAAGCCAGGGTGTTGTTTGACAGGCGTCGAATCGATGACCCGAGCAGTTGAGTTGGAGGCGCCAGGGACGCAGTAGCAAATACGTTGTCTGAGCCGACTCACTGGCCGGGGCAGGGACTACTCGCGCACAATGCAAGCCACCCAATTTGTCACGTCTGGCGCCAGCCTGCTAATCGTTCTTGAAAATCGTCAAGCCTGTCCCTATATTCGGTGCCTGTTGTTCGCGCCGGCGCCTGTTGATCCGGCGAACCATTCCACGCAAAGGGGATCCGCGAGCCAGTGATCAAGATCAGGAATCTGACCAGAAATTTTGACCAGGTCGTCGCGGTGGACGACCTCAGCTTCGAGGTCCGGGAAGGCGAGGTGCTCGGCTTCCTCGGGCCGAATGGCGCCGGCAAGTCCACCACGATGAAAATCATTACCGGCTTCCTGTCGCCTAGCGCCGGCAGCGTCGCCATCGACGGTTACGATATCGTCAGTCAGCCGCTGCGGGCCAAGGCGCTGATCGGTTATCTGCCGGAAGGAGCGCCCTGCTATGGCGATATGACCACGCTGGAGTTTCTGCGCTTCATTGCCCGTATCCGTGGCTTCCGTGGCGCGGAAGCCGAACAGCGCATCGCCGACGTCATGCGCGACGTGGCGCTTGAGTCCGTCGCGCTGCAGACGATCGAAACCCTGTCCAAGGGCTTCAAGCGCCGGGTGGGACTGGCCCAGGCAATTCTGCACGATCCCAAGGTGCTGATTCTCGACGAGCCGACCGACGGACTGGATCCGAACCAGAAGAACCAGGTGCGGGAATTGATCCGCAATCTGGCGAAGGACAAGATCGTCGTCGTTTCCACGCATATCCTCGAAGAAGTCACCGCGGTATGCACCCGGGCCATCATCATCGATGAAGGCAGAATCGTCGCCGACGGCACGCCGGCGGAACTCGAAGCGCGTTCGCGCTACCATCACGCCGTGGATCTGCGGCTGGCGGGAGAGTTGGATCTGGCGGCGGAACTCAATGGCGTCGACGACGTGGCTGGGGTCGAGCAGGACCGCTCGGACAGCGCGAGCTTTACGATCCTTTCCGGCGGCAAGCCGATTTTCGCGCGCATTTCCGAACTTGCCCAGCAGCGGCAATGGCCGGTAGACGAGTTTCACGTGCGCCGAGGCCAACTCGAAGACGTGTTCCGCACGGTCACCGCGGGCGCGGGCGGCCGCTGAGAGGCAACGACATGCAGTATTTCTCCATGCAAAACCTGGGAATCATTTTCCGGCGTGAACTGAAGAGTTATTTCGCCACGCCGCTGGCGTATGTGTTCATCGTGATCTTCCTCATCGCCAACGGTATTTTCACCTTTGATCTCGGCGGCTTGTACGCCCGGGGCCAGGCCGATCTGATGCCTTTCTTCAGTTTCCACCCCTGGCTGTACCTGTTCATGGTGCCCGCCATCGCCATGGCGCTGTGGGCCGACGAACGCAAAACCGGCACCATCGAATTGCTGCTGACGCTTCCGGTAAAGCTGTCCGACGCGGTGTTTGGCAAATTTCTCGCCGCCTGGACGCTTACCGGAATAGCGCTGCTGCTGACTTTTCCAATCTGGATCACGGTGAATTATCTTGGCGACCCGGACAACGGCGTGATCGTGGCAAGCTATTTGGGAAGCTGGTTCATGGCCGGCGCCTATCTGGCCGTTGGTTCGTGCATGTCAGCCTGCACCCGCAATTCGGTAATCGCCTTCATCATGACTGTCAGCATCTGTTTTCTATTTGTCATCATGGGCTCGCCGATCCTGCTCAATGCGTTTCCAGACTGGCTGCCCCAGGCTATCGTCGACACATTCGCGGCGCTGGGCTTCCTGACCCATTTCGATTCCATCGCCAAGGGCGTGCTCGATATCCGGGATCTGCTCTATTTCAGCGTATTCATGGCCGCCTGGCTGCTCGCCAGCGGAATCGTCATCGAAATCAAGAAAGCGAATTAGGAAGGTAGGATTATGACAAGCGGACGCCTTGTTTCCCTGGTCGGACTGGTCCTGATCGCCGCGGCATTGCTGTTCGCGGTCGCCGTGATTTCCCTGTTGCCCGGCTGGCGCCTGGATCTGACCGAAGATCGCCTGTTCACACTCGCTCCCGCGACCCGGGACATCGTCTCGAACCTGGAGACACCGATTGAACTGACGTTTTTTTATTCAGATTCCGCCACCGAAGACGTGCCCCAGATTCGTACCTATGCCACTCGCATACAGGAACTGCTGCGGGAGATCGTGATTGCAAGCAATGACCGCCTTACCCTGACCGTGATCGATCCCGAACCGTTCTCCGAAGACGAAGATTTGGCAAACCAGTTTGGCATTCAGGCAGTACCGGTCACCCAGGGCGGCGAAGCGATCTATTTCGGCCTTGTGGCTTCTCAACCATTGGCTGAAGACGCGCCGGAAACCCTGCGCGTTTCCGAAACCATGCCGTTGATCCGGCCGGATCAGGAGCCCTTTCTCGAATACGAATTCGTCAAGCTGATCACTCAGACTGCCAATCCTGAACGCAGAGTGGTGGCCCTGTTGACCGATCTCGATGTCGATGGCGGTTTCGATCCGGGCACTAGCCAGATGCTCCAGCCCTGGTTCGTCATGGATATCATTCGGCAACTATACGAAGTACGGCGTATCAGCGCGCTCGACGAAAGCATCGATGAAGACGTGGATATCGTCATGCTGGTGCATCCGAGCGACCTGTCCGAGCAGATGCTCTACGCTATAGACCAGCACATCATGCGCGGCGGCGAAGCCATCGTTTTTCTCGACCCCAACGCCGACACCCTGGTGACGCGCTCGCCCCAGGGCATCCTCGTGCCGGCCGGCATGAGTTCGGATCTGCCGCGCCTGCTCGAAGCCTGGGGCGTGGAATACGATAGCAGCAAGGTGCTGGCGGACAGCGATCTGGCGCTGCGCGTTTCCATGGGCCAGGGTTCCAGACCGGAGCCGCATCTGGGTATGCTAGGCGTTCAGCGGGGCAACCTCGACGGCGATGACATCATTACCAGCCGGCTGGAAACCATCAATATTTCCTCGGCTGGCGCGATCGCCCAGGCGGAAGGCGCCGCCACGCAATTCGAACCGTTGATTCAATCCTCCAGCAATTCCATGCTGATGGAAGCGGCGCTTTTGCAGGACATCACCGAACCCTCGATATTGTTCGATGAGTTCGAGCCTGACGCCGAAAGCTATACCCTGGCGGCCCGCATCAGTGGCATCGTCGATTCCGCCTTTCCGGACGGTCCGCCGCCGGCGCCGGAAGAAGACGCGGAAGAAGAATCCGGGGCCGCCGAGGACGAGGCCGGGGAAGGAATTGAGACCGCGGCCGCGGACGAAGACGCCGCGATTGCTGAAGACGAAACCGGGTCCAACACAGAAATCGCGGCGGACGAAGAGGAAGCGGCGGCAGATGTCGCGGCCGATATTGGCGAAGGCGAAGAAGCGGCTGAAGAAGTAGCCGAAGCAGTGCGGGAGGAAGTCGTGCCGCATTTGGCCCAATCCGAAGAACCGGTCAACATTCTGCTTTTTTCCGATACCGATCTGATGTCGGACCGAATGTGGGTGCAAGTGGCGCAATTTTTCGGTCAGCGAATACCGCAGCCGTTCGCCAACAACGGCGACATGATCATCAATGCGCTGGACAACTTGGCCGGCGGCGCCAATCTGGCGAGCATCCGCAGCCGGGGCACTTACTCAAGGCCGTTCAATCGTGTCATTGCAATGCAGCGACAGGCGGACGATCGCCTGCGCGAGGAAGAAGCGGAACTGCTGACCAGGCTTGATGAGACCGAAGCCGCGGTGGCGGAATTGCGGCAAAACGAAGAGGGCGAGCCGCTGGAGCAGATCGCCCCGGAAATCCAGGCTGAAATCGATCGTTTCAACCTGGAAATGATCGATACGCGGCGGCGTCTGCGGGATGTGCAGTTCCAGTTGACCGAAGATATCGAGCGGCTCGGCGAAAACCTCAAGTGGCTGAACACCTTGCTGGTGCCTGCCCTGCTTAGCGTATTGGCGCTGGCGGCTTTTCTGCTGCGGGCGCGAAGGCGTAAATTCGGCTAAAGGGCTTTACCCCTTTCAGCCAAATTCACGAAGCCGAATTCGAAAGCGGGGCCGCGCTGCTACCGGGCCTGCGCGGCAACCGCAAGATCACCCGGGTCCCCTCCCCGACCTTGCTTTCAATATCGAGATTCCCGCCATGGGCTTCGGCGATCAGCCGGCACAGGTACAGGCCAAGTCCGGTGCCGCCGGTATTGCGCTGGCGCGAGCTGTCGGCGCGATAAAACGGTTCGGCGATCTGCTTGAGATGTTCCCGCGGAATACCCTCCCCTTGATCGATGACTTCGAGCGACGCTTTTTCACCGGCGAATGACACCCTGACCTTGATCGGGTTGTTTTCGCCGTGGCGCACCGCGTTGTTGAGCAGATTGGTGAGCAACAATCTGATGCGCAACTTGTCAATGTGGAACTCTTGATCCGGGCGCGGAATTTCAATCTTGAGACTGCCCTGGTAATCCACATAGGCGTCGGCGACCGAGCGTACGAAACTGCCTAGCCGAACCGGTTCGGCCACCAGCACCGAATGTTCCTGATTGAGGCGTTCGGCTTCGATCAGGTCGGCAATCAGCAGATCGATTTCACTAATGTCCTCGCGCAATTGATCAGCCTGATCGCTGTCGTCGATGAACTCCAGCCGAAGTTTTGCCTTTGCCAGCGGCGAGCGCAATTCGTGGCTGATGGCGAGCAGCAACTGTCGCTTGGCTTCGAGCATCGATTGCAGCGAATCCGCCATGTGGTTGATGCTATCGGTCAGTTCGCCGAGTTCGTCCTGCCGGTCGCTGTCAACCCGAAATCCGAGGTCGCCGTTGCGGATCCGCTCGGCGCCCTGCTTGAGCAACCGCACCGGCGCCAGCAGCCGGTTCACCATGAAATAGTTGAGCAGCAGCACCAGCACAGCCATGGTGAATCCGGCGTAGAACACCAGGTAATTGATGGCTGGTTCCGGAACTGCGCGCTGGTAGAGATAAAACTCATAACCGCCCCGTTCCACCATGATGATGTCTTCGCCGCCGACCCGGCGTATTTCGGCGTCCGCGCTAAGCGAGTGATCGAATTCGGATTGGGTCACATCGATCCGGTTGTCGGTATTGGAGCTCCAGCGCATGATCGGGCTGCGAATCTGGATGGTCCAGCCGAGTTCCTCGGCCAGGCGCATGGCATTGGCCAGATTTGGAGGTGAACCGATACTTTCGATATCGATGATGGAATCGATGTTGCGGGAGAAAAAATCCGGAATCGCGTCGATCGTATTTCCGGTGTCGGTCAGCAGCCGCAGCGCCCCTAAAACGATGATGAAAAACAGCACTATGGTGGTGCCGAAAATCAGCAGCAGGCGCAGGAACAGCGAGCGCCGGATCGATTGCAGCAACGCATTCACAATTGCTGTCCGACGAAAGTATAGCCGCGGCCCCAGACGGTCTTGATGAATCGGGGCGTCTTTGACGTATCGTTCAACTTGTGGCGCAGGCGGCTCACCAGGGTATCGACCGCCCGCGAGAACAACTCCGCGTTGATGCCACGCAGCCGGTTCATGAGTTCGTCCCTGCTGAACGTCTTGTTGGGATACTGCATGAACAATATCAGCAATTCGTATTCCATGGTGGTGAGATCAAGCACGTCGCCGTCCAGCTTCACTTCCCGGCGCGATACATCGACATCGATACCTTCGATTAGCTTGATTTCGCGCAACTCGTGGTCATCGCTGCTGCGGCGAAGGATGTTCTGAATGCGCGCCAGCAGTTCCCGGGGCTCGAAGGGTTTGGGCAGATAGTCGTCCGCTCCGAGTTCGAGCCCGGCGATACGGTCGTTGACTTCCGCATGGGCGGTCAGCATGAGAATCGGCAGATGCCCGTAGATAGAGGATTTGGCGCGAATCTCCCGGCACACTTCAAATCCGTCCTTGACCGGCAGCATGACATCGAGAATCAGCAGATCCGGCTTGAGTTTCTTCAGCATCTCGAATCCTCGCGGCGGCGCCAGCGCCACATGGCATTCCATGCCATGACGTTCCAGATACTGCGTTAGCAACAGACCCAGCTTCTCGTCATCATCCAGGATCAGGATTTTCTTCATATCGCGCCGGGCCGAATGTATGCCATTGCCTGATGGTACGAATTCGCTATCGGCGAATCAATTCGACCTGACGCTGGACTTGAAAGTCGATATCAATATAGGACGATATCAATATAGGACACCCACAGGAATCAGCAAGAAAGCAGCAATAAGGGACACCCACAACGATGGGTGTCCCATGGACTCCACACAAACATGGGTGTCCCATGGACTCCCCCATGGACTTCCCTGGACTCACCCACAACCATGGGTGTCCCATGGGCTTCCCCCATGGACTTCCCATGGACTCCCCCCATGGACTTCCCTAAACTCACGCACAACCATGGGTGTCCCATAGATTCCCTTCCCACGGACTTCCCCAGAAATCAGCAATAAAGCAGCAGTAAAGGACACCCACAACGATGGGTGTCCCATGGATTCACGATGGGTGTCCCATGGATTCCGCCAGATTGGAAACGGTTCTAATCGAGGGGTTGCGGTCAATTTCCGACGGTACGAATTCAATTGAAGCAAATCAATTTGTAGAATTGCCGGCTCGCGGTTTTAATGTTGCGGGCTCGCGCCGCTTGCGGGCAGCCGGT
Organism: uncultured Pseudohongiella sp.; assembly: GCA_951812715.1. Lineage (GTDB taxonomy): Bacteria > Pseudomonadota > Gammaproteobacteria > Pseudomonadales > Pseudohongiellaceae > UBA9145. Next base: position 1,601,708 of record OX638323.1, read on the forward strand.
CAGTTCCGGAATTCCCATGATCAAATTGTCCAATGTCCAGATAATTCGGGGCGCCCGGCCTTTGCTGGACGAGGCGAACCTGGTTATCCATCGGGGTCAGCGAATCGGTGTGATCGGCCGCAATGGCTGTGGCAAGTCAACTTTGTTCCAACTGCTGGCGGGAAATTTCGATGTGGAAAAAGGAGACGTGAACTTGCCGGGTTCGCTGCGCTGTTCGATGATGGCGCAGGAAACGCCCGCCTGCGGCCGAACCGCGCTGGAATTCGTCATCGATGCGCACCAAGAATATCGAGCGCTGGAACAGAAAATCGTCCAAACCGAAAAGACCGGCGATGGACGCAAGCTGGCCACCTTGCATGATGAAATGGATGCCCTGGACGGCTACAGCATCACTCATCGAGCCGAGATTCTGCTGTCTGGATTGGGCTTCTCAAGCGAACAGTTTCAGCATCCGGTATCCAGTTTTTCCGGCGGCTGGCGCGTGCGGCTCAACCTCGCGGCGGCGCTGCTATGTCCTTCGGACCTGTTATTGCTCGACGAGCCCACCAATCATCTTGATCTGGAAGCGACGTTCTGGCTGGAAAACTGGCTGCAGCGTTACCAGGGCGCCTTGCTGCTGATCTCGCATGACCGCAGTTTTCTGGATGCCGTGATCGATAACATCGTTCACTTTGATAGTCTCAAGTTGATCTCATACAAGGGAAATTACAGCGAGTTCGAACGCCTGCGCGCGCAGAAGCTCGCCCTGCAACAGGCAATGTACGAGAAGCAGCAGAAACGTCGCGAACAAATCGAAAGCTTCGTGCGACGATTTCGATACAAGGATTCCAAGGCCAGGCAGGCGCAAAGCAGGCTACGGGAATTGCAGAGAATGCAGGATATCGCGCCGGCCCACGTTGATTCTCCGTTTTCCTTTCGATTTCGGCGCGCGGACAAGTATCCGTCCTTTCTTACTCGGGTGGAGAATCTCTCCATCGGCTTCGCTTCAGCGCTAGTGGAAGGAATAAATCTTTCCCTGCATTCCGACACGCGCATCGGTTTGCTTGGCTTCAACGGCAGCGGAAAATCCACCTTGCTGAAAGTACTGGCCGGACAATTGGCTCCGCTGCAAGGTGAGTTGCAGAACTCCAGAAATCTGAAAATCGGTTACTACGCGCAACATCAGGTAGATGATCTGGATACCGCTTCCAGCGCCCGCCGGATCATTCAGAAACTGGACAAGGAACGATCCGAGCAGGAAATCAGAGACTTTCTGGGCGGCTTCAATTTTGACAATAGCCGGGTGGAAGAGCCAGTCGGCAATTTCTCCGGAGGAGAGAAAGCCAGATTGGCGCTGGCCAGAATAGTCTGGCAAAAACCCAACCTGCTGTTGCTCGACGAACCCACCAACCATCTTGATCTGGAAATGGCGCACGCATTGACAGTGGCCTTGCAGCAATATCAGGGAGGCATGATATTGGTATCCCATGACCGGCATTTGCTGACCAATACCGTGGATCGGTTCTGGTCCATACATCAGGGAAGATTCTCGGAATTCAGGGGAAATATTTCAGACTACGAGCAATGGCTGCGGCAATCGTCCGCCGAAACCCGGCCGCCAACCGATGTAAAGCCAGATCGGCAGCGGGCAAACAAAAAGAAGATGCGGCAAAAGGCCGCCAACCAGCGGCGGCAACTTGCGCCTCTGCGAAAGCAAAACAAGGTGCTGGAAGCCCAGTTGGAATCATTGCATCAAGAGCTGTCCGGAATTGATCGATCACTCGCGGATGTCAGCTTGTACGCTGGGGAACAACAAGAGCGCTTGAATTCGCTACTGCAACGTCAGGCCGCGGCACGCAAGGATTTGCATCGCAAGGAAGAAGAGTGGCTGGCCGCGCAGGACGCATTGCAGCTTGCCAGCGGAGAGTCGTGAACAGGAGCATGGACTTGAAACGCGCCAGCCGCGCACCAATCTATGAAAGATCCAGGTTGGCGGAGCAAGTCATAATGATCGCAATTCGCAGTCTGACAGCGGCATTCGCCTCATTGCTGGTGGCTGGCGCGGCCATGGCCCAGACGCCGGAATATAGCGCTTTCAGCACCGATGATGAAGCCAATAACATCGAGGTGTTCAAGCACGCGAGTCCCTCGGTGGTGAATATCACCAATTCCCGCATCGTGCGCTCGTTCTATTCGCTTAATCCCCAGGCCGTGCCGCAGGGCAATGGTAGCGGCTTCATCTGGAGCGAAGACGGTTATATCGTCACCAATTTTCATGTCATACAGCAGGCCGACAGCGTTACCGTGACCTTGCAGGACGGCAGCACTCATGCCGCTCGCTTGCAGGGGGTTGACCCGGACAAGGATCTGGCGGTGCTGAAAATCGACCCCGACGGACTCGAGCTGACGCCAATTGACGCTGGGGATTCCTCCCTGCTGGAGGTGGGCCGCAAGGTTATAGCAATTGGCGACCCGTTCGGACTCGATACCACCATGACCATCGGCATAGTCAGCGCGCTCGGGCGCGAAATCGACGCGTTGAGCGGGCGCAAGATCCGCGATGTGATCCAGACCGATGCGGCGATCAATCCGGGTAATTCGGGCGGACCGCTGCTGAATTCCCTGGGCCAGCTCGTGGGCGTGAATACCGCGATCTTCAGTCCCACCGGCGCCAGTTCCGGCATCGGATTCGCCATCCCGGTCAACACCGTGAAACGCGTGGTACCCGAACTGATTTTATACGGACGCGTGCAGACGCCATTTTTGGGAATTACCCAGATACCCCAGCCCGACTATTATCGGCGGCTGTGGGGCATTGAAGGGGTAATCGTACTCGACGTAGTAGACGGCGCCGGTCCTCAACGCGCCGGCATGCGCGGTCTGCGCCGCGACCGGCTGGGACGAATCGTGCTTGGGGACGTGATAGTCGAAGTCGACGGCGAGCCGGTGCAAAACGAAGACGATCTTGCTTCCAGACTTGAGCAATATCGCGGTGGCGACACTGTTGTCCTCACCACGATTCGCGAAAATCGCCGCGTAGAATACGAAATCGAATTGCTGGCGCCGGCCTCGCGCTAAGGAATGTTGATAACTGGCTAGTCCGGCTTCGATTCGGCCAAGGCCGCGCGGGCTCGTACAATCGCTTTTCTTACTTGCCCCGGCGCGGCGCCGCCGAAATGGTCGCGAGCGGCAACCGAACCATCCACGGTGAGTATTTCGTAAACATCGGATTCGATCAGCTTGGAAAACCCGGCGAATTCATCCAATGTGAGTTGGTGCAATTCCTTTCCCCGCGCTAGCGCGAAAGCCACGGTCCTGCCTGTCGCCTCGTGGGCGTCGCGGAAAGCCAGGCCCTTGCGCACCAGGTAATCGGCGAGGTCGGTAGCTGTCGCGCAGGCCTTTCCGGCCGCCTCTCGCATGGCCTTGCGATTGCACTCGATGGCGGGAATCAGTTCACCGCAGGCGAACAGGCAATCCTTCAGGGTATCGACCAGGTCGAAAACCGGTTCCTTGTCTTCCTGATTGTCCTTGTTGTAGGCCAGCGGCTGGGATTTCATCAGGGTCAGCAGCGACACGAGATGGCCGTGCACGCGGCCGGTCTTGCCGCGGATCAGTTCCGGCACGTCGGGATTCTTCTTCTGCGGCATGATCGAGGAGCCGGTACAGAAGCGCTCGGGTAAATCGATGAATCCAAACTGCGCCGACATCCATAGTACAAGTTCTTCCGAAATGCGCGAAAGATGCGTCATGATCAGGCTGCCGGCGGCGGCCAGCTCGATAGCGAAATCCCGGTCGCTGACGGCATCCAGCGAATTGGCTGCCGGCGCTTCGAATCCGAGCAATTCCGCGGTACGCGCGCGGTCGATGGGAAAACTTGCGCCGGCCAGGGCGGCCGCGCCAAGCGGCGAGATATTCACGCGTTTGCGGCAGTCGGCCAGACGGCCGTCATCGCGCTCGAGCATTTCGTACCACGCCAGCATGTGATGGCCGAATGTGACGGGCTGAGCCGATTGCAGGTGAGTGAATCCGGGCATGATGGAGTCTGCTTCGCGCTCGGCCAGATCGACCAGAGCCGAGCGCAGCTTCCAGAGCAAGGCGCGCAAAGCGTCGATTTCCTCCCTGACATAGAGGCGCAAGTCGGTGGCGACCTGATCGTTACGCGAACGGCCAGTATGCAATTTCTTGCCGACCTCGCCGATGCGCGCGGTCAAGGCGGCTTCGATATTCATATGCACGTCTTCGAGCGCAACCGACCATCGGAAGCGACCCTGCTCGATATCGGCGCGAATGGCCTCGAGCCCGCCGATGATCTGGCGCGCCTCGGCTTCGCTCAGCACGCCGGTCTCGGCCAGCATCGTCGCATGGGCAATCGAGCCGGCAATATCCTGCTTGTACAGGCGCACGTCGAATCCCACCGATGCGGTAAATCGCTCGATGAAACTGTCAGTAGACTCGGAAAACCGTCCGCCCCAGAGCTTTCCGGCGCCGGATTCGCCTTTCTTGTCGCGCTTGTCGCTCACAATATCCGTCCGCCACCGGCAAGCCTGCCAGCCAAGGAAAGGCTGGCGATTATAGCAGCATGTATTTCACACGATCAGAACCCGAACTTCGCTCAACTCCCTTCATTGAGAATGTCGACATATTTCCGGTAGACGTAAACTCGATTTCGAGCCCGCCCGGTGACTTCCTCCGCGATCCTCAATTTGACAAGCATTTCCATCGCTTTTGCCGCGGTTCGAAATGTGACGTTTGCCTCTTGGCAAGCCAGGGGCAGCGATATCAGAGGGCGTTCCATCAAGATCTCGTGGATGCGCAAGGCGGAATTCGCTCGTTGTCTGGCGTTCGCCGAAATCCTGTCCCTGTCCTCCCGAAATAATCGGTTCAATTGACTCGCGACCTCGAAAGCATTGTTCGCAATCGCTGCAACGCCTTCCAGGAAAAACAGCAGCCAGTTCTCCCAATCTCCATCGTGGCGTGTGCGATTCAACAACTCATAGTAAGTTTCGCGATGTTGCTTAAAGTACAGACTCAGGTAGAGCAGCGGTTCACGCAATACGCCTTCCGAGCATAAGAGCAGGGGAATCAGAATGCGCCCTGCCCGCCCGTTGCCGTCAAGAAAAGGGTGAATGGTCTCGAACTGCACATGGGCCATGCCTGCTCGAATGAGGGAGGGCAACGATTTTTTCTCTTCATTGAGAAATCTCTCCAGGGCAGCCATGCAATTCGGTACTTCGGTGTGCGGCGGTGGCACGAAATGCGCGTTTCCCGGCTGGCTTCCACCAATCCAGTTCTGGCTGCCGCGATATTGTCCCGGAAGCATTTTGCTTCCATGTCCACTTGACAGCAGAATTCGGTGGATTTCCCAGAATAATCGGTTCGAGAGGGGAAAACCGTCACGTACTTGCTTGATTCCATGATCCAGTGCGGCAACGCAGTTGGATACCTCTGCAAGGTCGTGTCGTGGCGCCCCTGGAACCGTGTCGAACTCGCTCAATAGTAGATCAGAAAGCGAAGATTGAGTGCCTTCGATCTGGGAAGACAGAACCGCTTCCTTGCGCACATAGGAATAGATAAGAAGCATTCGGTCGGGGAAAATATGCGCGACTCCATCAAGCCGGCCAAGCGCCCGGGACGCCGCAGCCAAGACTTGCAGTAATTCGCCTTCCATTGCGATAGCCGGCTGTGGAGGCAACGGCGCCGGCACGAATGCGCGGACAACTTCTCCACCCGCGGCAGTTTCAACGTACTGGCCCACTTGATCTCGCTTCATGAATCGGGTCACCGACCTTGGAGAACTCAAATGCAATATTTGTTATTATACTTTATCATTAAAAAGTATAATAATTTATTTCCTTGTTGTACTTTTGGCGCATAGGCCAAAGGGTTATTTTGCCTTTTTCGGGAAAAGTAAAATCTCAGCGCACCGTTTGTCCATTTAAGCACAATGAACTTCCCTTAACTGGATAACAATTGCCAATCGTTTGAATTTATTGGCCTTTTTTGGTTCAGATAGTGCGACAGGAGGTCGAGCTCCGGGCCGTTATTGTACTTTCAGCCATTTACTGACAGTATTATTTTACTTTATCTCTGAAAGGTAAAATAAGAAAGACCCTCCTGCATGGATAGCTAAGGCAGCAAAGCCTCTATTTCTCCGATTCGGCGGGCTTTCCAATCTTCATCCGCGAGCGAGGCTGTGATCGAATTTCGCGCCAGGGTGACGATGTCTTGCGCGCTCAGGGCGAGCGCATCGCGGACGGCGCGGAAGTTGTCGAGCACATAGCCGCCGAAATAGGCCGGATCGTCCGAGTTGATCGTTGCCACGATGCCGGCCTTGAGCATGCGTTTGAGTGGATGGTTGCGCAGGTCATCAACCACGCACAATTTCAGATTGGAAAGCGGGCAAACCGTGAGTGGAATTTGTTCTTCGGCCAGACGCGCGATCAGATCGGGCGCTTCCATGGCGCGGTTGCCATGATCGATGCGCGTAACCTGCAACAGATCAAGCGCCTCGCGGACATAGGCTGGCGGTCCTTCCTCGCCGGCATGAGCGACGGCGGCAAAGCCAGCCTCGCGCGCTTTCCGAAAGACGCGTTCGAATTTTGCGGGTGGGTGTCCCACTTCGGATGAATCGAGGCCGACGCCGGCGATACGGTCGCGATGTTCGAGCGCTTGGTCGAGGGTGCGGAAGGCGTCTACTTCACTGTGGTGGCGAAGAAAGCACATGATCAGGCTCGAACTGACGCCGAACTCGCGTTCGCCGTCACGCAAAGCCCGCCAGATGCCGTCCAGCACGGTTTCGAAGGCGACCCCGCGCTCGGTGTGACCCTGGGGATCGAAAAAAATCTCCGTGTGCACCACGCCATCGGCATGCGCGCGTTCGAGATAGGCATAGGTGAGGTCATAGAAATCCCGCTCGTGGCGCAACACGTTCATGCCCTGGTAATAAATGTCGAGGAAGGATTGCAGGTTCTCGAATTCGTAGGCGGCGCGCACCTCTTCCACAGATTCGAAAGGAAACTCGACATCGTTGCGTCCGGCGATCTCGAACATCAGATCGGGCTCGAAACTGCCTTCGATATGCATGTGCAATTCGGCCTTGGGCAAGGCGCGAATGAAGTCGTCCGTCGGAGTCACGGCTGGGTTTTCTCCCGAAGAGGCTAAATGGCCAAAGCTTGTTGCAAGATAAACCAGCAGGCCACGGAAAAACACCCTAACGGGACCCCAAACATTTGTTGGATTGTGCTCGCCATCCCTGGCGCGACTTTGGTGGCTTCGAAAACCCAAACCTTACCGGTTCAGGCGCCAAGCTGACGCTTGTTAAACGCTTGTCTTCACCCGTGACAAGTCGTTCGTCCAGCCGCCGAGCGCGGCTCGGTTTCGCTAACGCTTGTCCTCGCCCGTCAAAAAACATTGCTCTTGGTTGGCTTCTCCAGCCGGACCTCACCGGACAAAATCGGCACAATTGCGTAGAATGGCGACGTATTCCCTTCGCCCGTCCGCGACATGTCTCGAACTGCCTTGAGAATCGCAAGCCGCAACAGTCCGCTGGCGATGTGGCAGGCTAACTTCGTCAAATCCTCTCTGCAAAAGGCCCATCCCGGTCTCGGCGTGGAAATCATTGGTTTTACCACCACCGGTGATCGCATGCTGCATAGCCCCTTGGCGCGGCTCGGCGGCAAGGGGCTGTTCGTAAAGGAACTCGAGCGGGCCATGCTGGACGGCGAGGCGGACATCGCCGTGCATTCCATGAAGGATGTGCCAGCGCAATTTCCGGCCGGGCTGGCGCTGGCCGTCATCTGCGAACGCGCCGACCCAAGCGATGCCCTGGTATCGAATCGCTATGGCAGCCTAGCGGAGTTGCCGCCGGGGGCCGTCGTTGGCACTTCAAGTCTGCGCCGCCAATGTCAACTCAAGTTCTTGCGGCCGGATCTGCGTCTGGCTGATCTTCGTGGAAACGTCGGCACCCGCCTGGCAAAACTTGACGATCGGCAATACGACGCGATCATTCTGGCGAGCGCCGGACTGCTGCGCCTGCAACTCGAGCAACGCATCCGCGCCAGGCTAAGTATCGCCGATTGTCTGCCGGCGGCAGGCCAGGGCGCCATCGGCGTCGAATGCCGCGATGACGATAGCGCTACCCGCCAGTTGCTCGCCTGCCTGCATCATGCGGACTCCGCGGCGCGGGTAACCGCCGAACGCGAGGTCACGCTGGCCCTTGATGGCGGTTGTGAACTGCCAATCGCCGCCCATGCCCTTTTGCGGGGTGACATATTCAATTTGCGAGCGCTGGTGGGCCAGCCCGATGGCAGCGAGATCGTGCGCAGTGAACGTAGCGGCCCCGCGGGCGAACCGGAAAAGCTGGGCCGCAAGGTCGCCGCCGAACTGATCGAACGGGGAGCGGACCGCGTCATCGCCGCGCTGCGCGGCGGAGCCGGGAATTGAACGGACTTCCGCTTGCCGATTGCCGCATCCTTATTACCCGGCCTGTCGGTCAGCAGCAGCGCCTGCGAGAAGCGATCGAGGCTTGCGGCGGCGAAGCGATCAGTTTGCCTCTGCTTGCCATCAAGCCCATTGAGGATACCGCGGCACAGGCGAAACTCCAGCACAATCTCGCCGGCTTGCATGAATACGACCTGGTGATATTCGTCAGCGCCAACGCCGCCCGTTTCGGCGCGCAATGCGTCGCGGTCCGCGGCGCTGAAATTTCCCCGGAAACCGCGATTTTGGCCGTAGGCGAGGCCACGGCGCGAGAAGCATCCATGCTGCTTGATCGTCCGGTGCATAGTCCGGCCTCGGGTGGTGGCAGCGAACAATTGCTGAAAATGCCGCAGTTGGAAAAAGTTAACAACAAGAAGGTCGCGATTTTCCGCGGCGAAGGCGGCCGGGAATTGCTCGCGACGGAACTGCGGCGCTTCGGGGCTCGGGTGGACTACATCGAAGTCTATCGGCGAGCGCCAACGCCCGGCGCCGCGGCAATGCTGCAACAAATCCTTTCGGGTGGCCTTCCAGACTACGTCGTGATTACCAGCGCCGAGGCCTTGCAACGCTGGCGCAACCTGCTCGACGAAATCTCCCGGGATATCCAGAACCGGTTGGCTGGGCGGCCCGCGCGGCAAACCGAAGCCGCCGGAAGTGTCAAAGACAATCCAATCGCGCTACCATTAACGGCCAATGAACGCACGCTGCGCTACCGGGCTGCATTATTGGAAATTCCTGTTGCAGCGCCTTCGCGGCGCGTGGCGGATCTGACCGCGAAACTTGGATTCACCGCGGTCATCAACGCAGGCGACGCTGGAGCGAAAGCGATAGTCGAGGCGCTCGCCGCCCATTTGCGGCAGCGGGGGAATTGACGCACGAGGGACGCCAGCTTGGCCGAACAAGCGGATACATCGAAGAAAACCCGCCCCGAACCTGCCAAGGGACGGGCGGCAGACGCGAAAAGCCGCAAGGCGCGGCAGTCCCAAACCGCGCGCAATCGTTTCCTGATCCTGCTGTTCCTGTTCGTATCGGTATTGGCCGCTTCCGGCTATCTCCTGACGCAACTCGCCGTCATGCAGGGACGGCTGGAAGATCTTGCCGGCGAAAACGCCGGACTTTCCGAGACGATAGTCGTACAGACGACGACGATAGAATCAATGCAGGCGCAAATCGCCGAACCGCCCGACCCGGCGCCGATAGATATGACTCCATTGCGCGAGATGGAGCAGCGGCTGCGCCAGGAAACCGACTCTTTGCAACAACAACTCGGCGAGGTTAGCGCCGCTCAGCGCAACTTGCAGACGCAGCCTGAACTGGGCTGGAAAATAAGAGAAGCTTCCTATCTCCTCAACCTGGCGAACCGGAAACTGCAACTCGAAGCCGATGTCGCCGGCGCCATTGTCCTGTTCGAAAACGCCGATCAGGCGCTCGCGCAGGCCCAGCGCGATGACCTGCTTTACATCCGTCAGACCATCGCCGAGGAAATCGCGCAACTTCGCACGCTTGAACCGCCGGATCGGGAAGGCGTTTACTTCCGGCTCGAAAGTCTGGAAGGCGAGATCGCTCAACTAAACTTGCTGCGGTCCTTGCGTGAATCGGTCGCCGCGGGAGGCGCCGGTGACCAGCAAACTGCGGGCGATAGCGGATTTATGGCTGCCGGGCTGGAATTACTGGGCAATGTGTTCGTCTGGCGCAGATGGGAGGAACGTCCGGAATTCGAATTCGTGGCGGGACAGGAAGAATATCTTCGCGAATCGATCCGCTTGCAGATCGAACAGGCCCAACTCGCGCTGCTGCTGCGTGACAGCGCAATGTATCGGGCAAGCCTGCAAGCCGGCCTCGACCAGATGCAACGCTATACCGGCGCCGACGCTGGAACCGCCGGGGATCTAGCCTCTCGGTTCAACGAGTTGCTGTCGATCGAAATCGCGCCGGAATTGCCGGTGCTGAATCAGTCGCTGAATCTGATCGGCGAATTCCTGGCCGGCGAGCCGCGATGATACGGCTGTTTGTTTATGCCCTGGCGGCCATCGTCCTGGCGCTGCTGGTCATCGTGTTCACGGATTTCCCCGCCGACCCCGGCTATCTGCTCATTGCTTTCGGCGACTACACTTTCGAAACCAGCGTGCTCGCCCTGGCGCTGGCCGTGGCCTTCATCTATCTGCTCTATCGTTTGTTGCGAGTGCTGCTGAACTGGATCAACCCATGGCGCTGGGGGCACATGAGCGCGCGCATGAGCCGGCGCTTTGGCGCCCTGTTCAATTCCAGCCGCCGTAGCAAGACCCAGGAAGGCATGTTGGCCCTTTTTCGCGGCAACTGGCAGTCGGCCTACAACTTGCTAATGCAGGGCAACGGTGAGCGCGAGGCGAGCGCCGTCAACTACCTGGGCGCCGCATTCGCGGCGCACAAGCTCGAACAGCCCGAGCTTTGGGCCACTTGCCTGGAAACCGCCGAGCGGCGTTATCCCCAGGCGCGCTCGACGGCGGGTATCGTGCGCGCCCACCTGTTGCAGCGCGGCGGTCAGTCCGAACAGGCCTTGAAAACGATCAACAGCTTGCGCAAGTCGGTGCTGAACGACACCGCCTTGATGAGCCTGCTGAAACAGGTCTATATCGATCTCGAAGACTGGGATGAACTGGAAAAGCTGCTGCCGGTGCTGGACCGCAACAAGATGCTCAAGGAAGCAGAGAGCCGCCGTCTGCGCCGGCATATCTTCGCCCAGCGCCTGCATGCCGCTGGCATAGGACGCGACGCTAGCCTCGACCGCGAAGAAAGCCTGAACAAGTTGCGGCAGATGTGGAAAAAAGCGCCTGACGAATTTCACCAGGCGCCCGCGCTGGTCAGCCAGTACTCTCGCCTCGCCTTGCGACAAGGCGGAGGCAAGGATGCGGCCGCGGCCATCGAACATGCACTGGCAACACGTTGGGACAACGAACTGATCGAGCTTTACGGCAGCCTCGCGCTGGGCGATGACATGCGGCGGCTGAACCTCGCCGAGGAATGGGCGGGACGCAACGGGGAGTTGCGGCACCAGGAGCAAGCGGCCCTGCGACTCGCCCTCGGCCGCCTTTGTTTGCGTAACGAGTTGTGGGGCAAGGCGAAGGAGTACCTGCAAGCAAGTATCGGCGGCAAAGCCACGGCGGCCGCCCACGGCGAACTGAGCCGCCTGCTCGAGAACCTCGGCGAAGCGGCAGCCGCGAAACGCCACCTTGACCAATACCGCAAACTGGCCGCGGAGCCATTGCCCGATTTGCCGCAACCGAATTTGCCAGCGCCCAGTCCAGATTGACCCACTAACCGATAAGGCTTGCTTCGTTCCAGCCGCCGGGCGCGACTCGGCGGCGCTCGGGCTGCGCGCGGAGCTGTCGCTTGGTGACCGCTTGCCCTGGGATTCATGTTGCAACCAAGTGCTTTCAGTGACTGCGCGAAGTGAGGGGCCGCGAGGGAGCGCCTGCGCGCATCATCAGAGTCGGCGCGTAGCGTGAAAGGCTTGAAGCGACGACGAACCGATTCGAACCTCGCCATGGATGGCAAGCCGAGGTTAAGCGCACAGGCGCTCATGCTCGCGGCCTCGCTCGAAGCCACGAATCCTCAAGTTCAGGGAAAATATCGCCCGCGAATCAATCAATGCCGAGCAGGGGCCAAAGTTCGTCGATTCTGGCTTTGACTTCCTTGCTCATCGCGATGGGCCGGCCCCATTTGCGGTCGGTTTCCGCTGGCCATTTGCTGGTTGCATCCAATCCCATCTTGGAGCCGAGCCCGGCCACGGGAGAGGCGAAATCCAGATAGTCGATCGGGGTATTGTCGATCAGTACCGTGTCCCGGATCGGGTCCATGCGGGTGGAGATAGCCCAGATCACCTCTTCCCAGCAGCGGATGTCGATGTCGTCATCGACCACGATGACGTATTTGGTATAGATGAACTGGCGCAGGAAGGACCACATTCCCATCATCACGCGCTTGGCGTGACCGGGATATCGCTTCTTGATGCTTGCCACCGCCAACCGATAGGAACACGCCTCCGGCGGCAGCCAGAAATCCACGATCTCCGGATACTGTTTCTGCAACAGCGGCACGAACACCTCGTTCAGCGCCACGCCTAGCATGGAAGGCTCATCGGGCGGCTTGCCGGTATAGGTGCTGTGATAGATGGGGTCGAGGCGATGGGTGATGCGTTCAATGGTGAAAACCGGAAAGGTCTCTACTTCATTGTAGTAACCGGTGTGATCGCCGTAGGGACCTTCTTGCGCGGTTTCGTCCGGATGAATAACGCCTTCGAGCACGATCTCGGCGCTTGCCGGCACTTGCAGATCGTTGCCGATCGATTGCGCTACCTCGGTCTTGCTACCGCGCAACAGTCCGGCGAAGGCATATTCGGACAGCGTATCGGGCACTGGCGTCACGGTGGCGAGAATGGTCGCCGGGTCGGCGCCCAGAGCGATGGATACCGGGAACGGCTGTCCAGGGTAGCGCGCTTTCCAGTCGCCAAAATCAAGCGCGCCGCCGCGATGGGCTAGCCAGCGCATGATTAGTTTGTTGCGCGCAAGCACCTGCATGCGATAAATGCCGAGATTCTGCCTTTCCTTTTCCGGCCCGCGCGTAATCACCAACGGCCAGGTCACCAGCGGCGCGGCGTCTTCCGGCCAACAGGTCTGCACGGGAAACATGCCGATATTGACATCATCGCCTTCGATAATTACTTCCTGACAAGGCGCTGATTTCTTCAGCGCCGGACTGATATGCAAGGCGCGACGGTAGTTAGGCAGATTTTCCCAAAGATCGTTCCAGCCTTTCGGCGGGACCGGTTCGCGCAGAAAAGCCAGCAGCTTGCCTACCTCGCGCAGGCCATCGAGGTCTTCGCGGCCCATGGCGAGCGCAATCCGGCGCGTGGTTCCGAACAGGTTGGCAAGCAGCGGGATTTTCGAAGCCTTGGGATTTTCAAACAACAGCGCCGGCCCGCCAGCCCGCAGCGTGCGATCGCTAATCTCGGTGATTTCAAGAACCGGATCCACCTCGGCCGAGATACGCCGCAATTCGCCCTGCTGTTCCAGCAAAGCGATGAAATCACGCAAATCCCTGAACGCCATGAATCGGCCTCATCTCATCGCAGGGCAGGCTGCCGAAGCGCTGGGTATTCCGCGACCCATTGTAGTCGTTTCGCGCCTCGATCTCAGTTTGACCCAGCACGGTTCAATGCCATGCCCCGCATTCAATTGTTAGGCAAATCGCAAAGCAGCTCCGATGGCAAGCCGCTTCTCCACGGCGCCAGTATGCGCCGCCGGATTCAATGCCGCCAGGCATTGTATCCGGGAGCAAAACAAACCGCGGTTTTGTTTTGCGTAAAGACAAGCTCAAGAGTGAGGGCAAGCGTTTTCCAAATGCAGCTTCGAGCGCAGTCTGAACGGCGCGGAGCCGTGCTCAGCGGCTGGACTGGACTTGTCCAATCAAACTAGTTACGCCGCATGGACTTGAAGAATTCCTCGTTGGTCTTGGTGCTCTTCAACTTGTCGAGAATGAACTCCGTTGCCTGTACGTCTTCCATCGAGGAAAGCAGCTTGCGCAGGATCCACATGCGTTGCAGTTCTTCTTCAGTGGTTAGCAAGTCTTCGCGGCGGGTGCCGGAACGGCGCACATTAATGGCGGGGTAAACGCGCTTTTCCGCGATCTTGCGATCAAGATGCAATTCCATGTTGCCGGTGCCCTTGAACTCCTCGTAGATCACTTCATCCATCTTGGAGCCGGTTTCGATCAGGGCAGTGGCGATGATCGTCAGGCTGCCGCCCTCTTCGAGGTTGCGCGCGGCGCCAAAAAAGCGCTTGGGCCGCTCCAGCGCGTGGGCGTCGACACCGCCGGTAAGCACCTTGCCGGATGAAGGGACGATAGTGTTATACGCCCGCGCCAGCCGCGTCATCGAATCGAGCAGGATGACCACGTCTTCCTTGTGTTCAACCAGACGCTTGGCTTTTTCGATGACCATTTCCGCCACCTGCACGTGCCGCGTCGGCGGCTCGTCGAAGGTGCTCGCCACCACCTCGCCGCGCACCGAGCGCTGCATTTCAGTGACTTCCTCGGGCCGCTCGTCGATCAGTAGCACGATCAGGCGGCATTCGGGGCTATTGCGGGTGATGGACTGGGCGATGTTTTGCAGAATCAGGGTCTTTCCGGCCTTGGGCGGGGACACGATCAATCCGCGTTGACCCTTGCCGATGGGCGCCGTCAGATCGATGATGCGCGCGCTCAGGTCTTCGGTGCTGCCGTTACCGATTTCAAGTCCGAGCCTGTCCTGGGGAAATAGCGGCGTGAGGTTTTCAAACAGGATTTTGTGCTTGGCGGTTTCGGGGACACTGAAATTGATTTCAGCGATCTTGAGCAGGGCGAAGTAGCGCTCGCCGTCTTTCGGGGGCCGAATCTTGCCGGAAACCGTGTCGCCGGTGCGTAAATTGAAGCGCCGGATCTGGCTGGGAGAAACATAGATGTCATCCGGGCCGGCGAGATAGGAAGAGTCCGCGGAACGCAAAAATCCGAAACCGTCCTGCAAAATCTCCAATACTCCATCGCCGTAGATGTCTTCGCCGTTCTTGGCGTGCTTTTTCAGCAGGAAGAAGATGATGTCCTGCTTGCGGGTCCGCGCCACGTTGTCGAGCCCCATTTCGTGAGCCGTGTCGAGGAGTTCGGCTATCGGTTTCTGCTTAAGTTCTGTCAAATTCATGAGGGATTGTTACCGCTTGAGTTTCTGGCCTGCCGGATCGTCTGGTCGGTCCGCGAAGCGCACGTGTTGGATGAAACCCGGCATACGGGCATATGAGGAATGTTCTGTTACCGCCGTCTACGGAATTTACGAATGAGCTTGAATCGGACCTGATCGGGACGAGTTTGCGCTCAGTGAATTAGTCCGGCAGGGGAACCCCTGCGCTTACACCTGTGGCCGCGATTCAGGGTCAGGATCCGGATCGGAGCTCTTATTATTTCCCAGCTTGCCGCCCCTTGGCAATCAATTCCGGAATTTCGACAGGCCCTGCCTACCTCGTTCCGACCGTCCGGGAAACTTTGGCGCGCAGTTTAATGCATAGTTTCCTGGATAACAAGCAAGCGCCGCGTACTTACTCAGATTCGGTCGGCAAGTTTGTCGCCAAGCGGTAACTCGGTGATGTTCTTGATTTCGGTTACGGCCATGTGTGAGTGCAACTCGCGGACCAGCGGACTCGCGGCGAGCGTATTGCGCATGAAGTGTTCGTAGTGGCGAATGTCCCGGGTGACGATTTTCAGCATGTAATCCCAGATGCCGGCCATGGTGTAACACTCGATAATTTCTTCGTGACCGGTAATTTCCTGCTCAAAAGCCAGCAGGTTCTGGCGCCCCGTGGATGTCAGGTTGACGGTGGCGAACACTACAACGTCCAGGCCGAGGGAATTGCGGTCGAGCAAGGCTACGCAGCTCTTGATCAATCCTGACCGCTGCAGCCGATTGATGCGGCGCCAGCACGGCGATTGAGAAAGATTCACTCGTTCGGCGATGGCCGCCGTGCTTAGCGTGGCGTCCTCCTGCAGCAATCTCACGATGGCTCGATCATACTTGTCCAGTTCAATTGGCATAATTTTTCTGTTTTTGCGCTATTTGCAAATAATTTATCCAGATGGTAAGCATATTTTCAACTTAATTAAATAATTTTGCTGCCGTTTTTGCGAGAAAATGCGCATTTCTTTTGCGGGAGCCCGGGATGAGCGTTTTTTCCAATTCATCATTCAGCGAACATGAACTGGTCGCTTTTCACAACGATAACCGAAGCGGTCTGAAAGCGATAATCGCTGTGCATAGCAGCACGCTTGGACCGAGCGTCGGCGGCTGCCGCATGTACCCCTATGCCAGCGAAGAAGACGCTCTCCATGATGTGTTGCGGCTCTCCAGGGGAATGACCTACAAATCCGCTCTCGCCGGTCTGCCCTTCGGGGGCGGCAAATCCATCATTATCGGCGATCCCCGCAAGCAAAAAACCCGGGCGCTGCTCGAAGCCATGGGAGATTTTGTTCATTCCCTCGGCGGCCGCTACATAACGGCTGAAGACGTCGGCACCGGTGTTGCGGATATCCGCGCGATAGCTCAAAGAACGCCGTATGTGACCGGCCTGGAAGACACCCAGCATGGCGGCGACCCTTCGCCGAGCACCGCTCTTGGCGTGTTTCTCGGCATCCGCGCGGCGGTGCGCCACCGGTACGGAAAGGATAGCCTGAACGGCCTGACGATTTCGATACAGGGACTCGGTCACGTCGGTTATCGGCTTGCGCGCTTGCTCATCGAAGACGGTGCGACCGTCTATGGCGCCGACATCAATGCCGCCAACCTGGAGCTCGCTGTCGAGGAACTCGGCGTGCGTCCGGCAGCCAGTGACGAAGTGCTGTTTTTGCCCGTGGACGTAGTGGCGCCCTGTGCGATGGGAGCGGTCTGGAACCGGCGCAGCATCGCCAAACTCCGCGCTGGTATCATCTGTGGCGCCGCCAATAATCAACTGGCTACTCGTGAGGATGGCGACCGCCTCAGCCAACTGGACGTGCTTTACTGCCCGGACTTCCTGGTCAACGCCGGCGGCATCATCGAAGCGCACCACCAGCGCCAGGATTCCAGCGAGAGCGTCAGGCTCACGCATATCAAGCGCATAGAAACCATACTCGCGGAAGTGCTCAAACTATCCTGCGAACGGCAGGTTTCCAGCGAATCGGTTGCCGAGGCAATGGCGGAAGACATCCTGCGTGGCAAGGAAGGCGTAAACCACTCAATTGCCGCCTGATATCCAGCCGGTTTAGGGCGAGGGCAAGCGATTAAGGAGCGCCAGCTTCCTGCGCGGCCCGAACGCCGCCTAGCTGCGCTTGCTGGGTGAGACCCGATCGGCGTAGCCGAAGAAAAGCGCGGCTTTTCGAGGGTCGAACGGCTCAACATGAGTGAAAACGAGCGCTTTCGAAATCTTGCTTCGAGCGAGGATCGAACGATGCCGAGTTGTGTTCGGCGGCCGGACTGTCGAGACTGGAAGCTGGAACGAGGGCAAGCGACTACGAAGCGCTAGCTTCTTCGTGCGCGGCCCGAGCTGTGCTCAGTGGCTGGAACGGCACCTGCTCCATCCTGTAGCGTTCATCGCTTTGATCGGGCCTGGAGTCAGATAAAGCCGTCGACAAAGGCCGCCAATTGCGACTTGGACAAGGCGCCGACCTTGGTGCCGGCTGCGTCGCCGTTATTGAACACGATCAGGGTCGGGATGCCGCGGATGCCGTATCTGGGCGCGGTTTCGGCATTGGCGTCCACATCCATCTTGCAGACTTTCAATTTGCCCTGGTATTCGTCGGCCAACTCTTCGAGCACGGGCGCGATCATCTTGCAGGGTCCGCACCATTCCGCCCAAAAATCCACGAGAACGGGGCCATTGGCTTGCAGGACATCCTGCTCGAAACTGCTGTCGGATACGTGAACGATATTGTCACTCATGGAAACTCCTTCAATAGAAATCCGGGGCCGGCCGGGCCGGCCAACTCAGGGGCGTATAATAAGGGCTGCGAGCCAGGATTCAAGTTGTTACGCTTCAGCCAAGCAACCGCGCGGCGGCGGGAGCGAAATACGTCAGTATGCCATCGGCGCCGGCGCGTTTGATTGCAAGCAGGGATTCCAGCATCGCGGCGTCGCCGTCGAGCCAACCGTTCCGCGCCGCCGCCATGTGCATGGCGTATTCGCCGCTGACCTGGTAAACGAAAGTCGGCACGCCGAATTCGTCTTTCACTCTTCGCACCACATCGAGATAAGGCATACCCGGCTTGACCATGACCATGTCGGCGCCTTCGGCGAGATCGAGCGCGACTTCCTGCAAGGCTTCGTCGCTGTTGGCCGGGTCCATCTGGTAGCTGTATTTGTTGCCGCCGCCCAGCGAGCCGCTTGAGCCCACGGCGTCGCGGAACGGGCCATAATACGAGGAAGCGTACTTGGCGGAATAGGCGAGAATGCGGGTATGCGTGCTGCCCTCTTCCTCAAACGCGCGGCGGATGGCGCCAATGCGGCCGTCCATCATGTCCGAAGGCGCGACGATATCCGCACCGGCCCGGGCCTGGGACAGCGCTTGGCGCACCAGTGCGTCCACGGTTTCGTCATTGAGCACGTAGCCGCCGTTGTCGATGATCCCGTCCTGGCCATGGGTGGTATAAGGATCGAGCGCCACATCGCAGATCACGCCAAGCTCGGGCAGAGCAGCTTTCAATTCGGCCACGGCGCGTTGCACAAGGCCTTCGGGATTCCAGGCTTCGCGGCCATCGAGAGATTTGCTGTCTTCGGCCGGCGACGGGAACAGCGCGAGCGCCGGGATGCCAAGCGCCGCGGCTTCTTTCGCGGTCTTGAGCAATTCGTCGATGCTGAACCGGAATATGCCGGGCATTGATTGCACCGGCTGCCGCTCGCCGGCGCCTTCGACCATGAATAGCGGATAGATCAGGTCGTCTGGCGACAGGCGATTTTCCCGCATCAGGCGGCGACTGAAATCATCGCGCCGCATGCGGCGCATGCGGGTGACCGGAAATTCGCGATCAAATGAGAAATTGGCCAATGACTGGTTCCTGCACTATATTAGCCGCGCGGCGGCGCAGGCTATAGCATAACCGAGTTCGCTCCGGGCCGTAACGCGGCGATCTCCGGAAGATTGCCGCGGCACAACACCTGCGATTTCGCGGCAATCTGCTGGCAAGGAATTTCTGCATGAAAAAACTTCGATTATTCATAGTACTGCTGATCGTCATCGTCGTCGGCTCGTACTTCATCTTCGACCTCGGACGCTTCGCCAGCCTGGAATACGTGCAATCGCAACTCGCGGCGCTGCAAGAATTCACGCAAGAGAATTTCACTTTGGCGGTATTGGCCTATTTCAGCTTTTACCTGGTCATGGCCGCGTTCTCGATTCCGGGCGCCCTCATAATGACCTTACTCGGCGGCGCGTTGTTCGGGGTACTCTGGGGAACGGTTATCGTTTCCTTCGCCAGCAGCATCGGCGCCACCTTCGCCTTTCTGATCGCGCGCGCCCTGTTGCATGACTGGGTGCAGAAACGCTACGGCGAAAAGCTGGAACCGATCAACCGGGGCGTCCGCAAGGACGGCGGCTTCTACCTTTTCAGCATCCGCATGGTGCCGCTGTTTCCGTATTTCATGGTCAATCTGGTGATGTCGCTGACGCCTATCGGAGTAGGCGCATTCTACCTGGCGACCCAGACCGGCATGCTGCTGGCGACCGCGGTATTCGTGAACGCGGGTTCCGAATTGGCGCGGATCACATCGCTGTCGGGCCTGGTCAGCGGCTCGGTGCTGCTTTCCTTCGCCCTGATCGGATTGCTGCCCTTGCTGGCGCGCTTCATCGTCACCGGCATGCAGCGGCGCAAGCTGGCGCGTCGCTTCAGCCGCCCACGCAAGTTCGAAGTAAACACCGTGGTTATAGGCGCCGGCGCCGCCGGTCTGGTGGCCTCGCTGATCATTGCCGGCGCCCGCGCCAAGGTCGTGCTGGCCGAACAGGATCGAATGGGAGGCGACTGCCTGTATACCGGCTGCGTTCCAAGCAAGTCGCTGATTCGCAGCGGGCATATCAAGCGCCTGATCGACGATGCGGCGGATTTCGGCTTGAAGAATGCGCGCGCCGAAGTCGACGTTCCGGCCGTAATGCAGCGGATACGCGATATCATCGCCCGCATCGAACCGCATGATTCAGTCGAGCGATTCACTTCGCTCGGCGTTGAATGCGTATCCGGCAAGGCTCATATTGAATCGCCGTATCTCGTGCGCGTGAACGGCCGCGAAATCACCACGCGCTCGATAATTCTCGCCACCGGCGCCCGTCCGCTGGTTCCGCCGATTCCCGGACTGGACGGGGTGGACTATCTGACCTCGGACACCATATGGGAACTGGAACAATTGCCCAAACGCCTGCTGGTCATCGGCGGCGGCCCTATCGGCTGTGAACTGACCCAGGCTTTCGCCAATCTCGGCTGCCGGGTTACCCAGATGGAAATGGCGCCGCGCATACTCATGCGCGAAGACCCGGAGGTTTCCGAACTGCTCGCCGAGCGGTTCCGCGACCAGGATATCAATGTACTCACGGGGCACAAGGTTGTTCAATTCGCGAGCGATGAACAAGGTAATTACGTGGCAGCCGAATACGAAGGCGAGGTCGTACGCGAACATTTCGACCGGGTGCTGCTCGCGCTCGGCCGCAAACCGAACGTAGCGGGTTTCGGACTGGAAGAACTGGAAATGCCACTCACCGCCGCGGGCGCGGTCGAAGTCGATCAGTACCTGCAAACCGCCTATCCGAACATTTACGCCTGCGGCGATGTCGCGGGCCCGTATCAGTTCACTCATATGGCTGCGCATCAAGCCTGGTTCGCCGCGATGAACGCTCTGGCCGGCGGCTGGCGCCGGGTGAACTATGGCGCGGTTCCCTGGGCGACTTTCACCGACCCGGAAGTAGCGCGGGTCGGAATCTCGGAACAGGAAGCGAAGGAGCGCGGCATCGACTATGAAGTCACGCGTTACGACCTTGCATTGCACGATCGGGCGCTGGCCGACGGCGAGAATCGCGGCTTCGTCAAGGTGCTCACACCCCCCGGCAAGGACCGCATCCTCGGTGCGACTATTGCCGGATATCATGCTGGAGATCTGATCGGCGAATTCGTCCTGGCCATGACTCATGGCATGGGTCTTGGCAAGATCGCTGCTGCCACCCATATTTATCCAACCATGCTTGAGGCCAACAAGTTTGCCGCCAACGCCTGGCGCAAGGCGCATATGCCGGACTTCGTTTTTCCCTGGCTGGAGAGATATTTCCGCAGCCGGCGCGGGTGAGGCCCGGTCGGCGAAACCGACGAAGCACAGCTTTTCCCAGGCCGAACGACTCGACAAGCGTTTACGAAGCGGCAATATCGTGCGCGGCCCGAATGCCGCCGAGCGATGCTCGGGTTGCCGAACCGTCGAGACTGGAGGTTGGAGGAGATTCAAGCGCCGCGCCAGGCATGGCATGCACAACGCTGCCGGAATTCAGCGAGACTTGATCTCGCTGCAAGAAGAGCCGTGGGCAAAGCAGCTATAGCAGCGGTGATGATGCAGCATTACCTGAACGCCTTGCGCCTCGCGCAAGCTGCCGCCGAGATCGTAGGATTCGTCGTCATCGACCAGGGTGCAAGCGTAGGCTCGCATGCGGCCGTTCTTCTTGACCACCATTTTCGAAAAATGGCACATGAAGTTCGCGCGAGTCTGTTCGGTGTGGTAGCTGGTCATGCATTGCTCGGTTATGGCTGGAACTCGCGGATCAGCGCCCGGCGTGAGGAAATCAGGGAAGGAAACGATATGAGTATCCTCCGGCAATCCATGCTTCCGGCAAAGTTCGCGAAAAACACGATCGACAGCCGCGCTATCTTCACCGGTTTCGCGCTGCCGGGCGACTGAGACCTTGAAACCGCGCCAGTGCAGTTCTTCCAGGCCCTGCCATGCTTTTCGATAACTTCCCGCCCCGCGCCCGGCATCGTGCCGCGCTTCATCGGCGTAGTCGATGCTGACACGAAACGACAGCGAATGCGGCAATTGCGCGAGTGATTCTATAGCCGGCAGCCGTTGCAATACGGGATCGGTGCCATTGGTAAGCACCAGGCAGGGATTCAACTTCAGGGCGTAACGCAATATGCGAACGATGTCCTTGACGATAAACGGCTCGCCGCCAGTGAATGAAAATTGCTCCACCCCAAGGGATACGGCTTCATCCATCCAGGGCCGGGCGTCTTCCAGCGAGATCCGCTGCAGCCGCCCGTCACCCGGCTTCGAGCCTTCCAGACAGAATGGACAGGCAAGATTGCAGGCGGTGCCGGTGTGAAACCAGAGTTCGAGCAAGTTTCCCGGCTGAATATATCCCGGCGCCTGCCGGGCAGGAGACTCGCTGCGGGCAAGCACCGCGCCCATGAATCAGTCCTGGGCGACGGTCGGCGCCCATTGATCGCGGAACAACATTAACATGCAGGTCGCGAACAGCATGACGAAGGCGACCATGGCCATTTCAGGAATGGTGAGCAGGCCAAGAAAGCGGAATTGCACTTCGGCGCAATTGCCGTCGCCCTGCAACAGGAAATTGAGAGCATCGACCAGCGGGAAGTTCTGCAGCAGATAGTTCAGACCGGGGCCGCAAGCGGGAATCTGCTCTTCCGGCAGATGTTGCAGCCAGATCTGCCGGCCGGCGAAATAGCTGCCGAAAACGGTCATGGCAGCCGCTACGCCGGCGTATATGCGCTGGCCTTTCGGACTCGGATTGTGAATCGCCCCGGCGAGGCAGGTCACGCCGCAGAGAATGATGAATATGCGCTGGCTGATGCAGAGCCCGCACGGCGGGAGAAACATGACGTATTGCATGTAGAGCACGATGCCGATGGCAGTCATGCTGAAAGCGAAATTCGCGAAATTGAGAATCCGGTTGTCCGGAATGGCCAGTCTCATCAATCTTCCCCGTTGCAACTGTCGCGCCTCAATGGCGTCCGATCTTCCTTAAGCCCAAGAGTTTGGCTTTGCGAATAGCTTGGCTCCGGGCGCTTTCCGACGCTGCCTGAAACGGGCTCTCAATGCTACTGCCAAGTTCTGACTTTTCGAGGCTGCTTGCGGGCAACGCACGCAATGCTCGCCTAGCTACGATGGTAACCTAACCTTCGCTTTCCTTGATAGCGCGGCCAAGCGGCTGCCAGGCATTCCAGTCTCGCAGAAACTCGTCGAATGTCCCTTTATCCGCGGCTTCCACTTCACGTTGCCGCACTAGCGATTCCACCGCCGTGCGTTGCATCAGTTCGCGCACGTCCTTGCGCAAGGGCTCGGAACTCAAGGTCTTCGCGTGCCGCTTCGATGCCGCCATCGAGAATTCGCAGAAACTGAGACTGTCCCGCTCCATTTCCGCCAGCATCATGGCGGACGGCGTAAGCGCCGGATCCTGAATTTTCGCCACCTGCCGCCCGACGCTATCCAGATAGCCGCCGCCATGGAAATGATCCATCAATGCGGCGCTGTGTTTCATGTCTTCTAGAAAACCCGCGGCCCAGTCCGCGAGCTTGACCGGCTTGCCGCCGCGCTTGAGCTTAATCGAAGTATCGCGGCCCTCTTCCACTACCCGGGTGATATTGCCCGCCACCTCGAAGAACTCGGCGCGATTGCATTGCGGGCTTTCGCTCAGCAGGCAGTGCAGCAGAAAGGTGTCGAGAAAACGCATCTGCTCGGCGTCGATTCCTAGCGGCAGGAAGGGATTGAGGTCCAGCGCGCGCAACTCGACATATTCGATGCCATGCAGCAACAGTGCGTCCAGGGGTCGCTCGCCGCTGCGCGCCACGCGCTTGGGACGAATTGTGCTGTAAAACTCGTTTTCCAGTTGCAGCAGATTGACATTGATCTGGCGGTATCCGCCATCCACCATGTGCCCGATTTCCTCATAAGGCGGATAAGGCGTCTTGATGGCGTCCTGCAGACATTCGACATACAGCGGCAGATCGTTGTAACAGACAAACAATGATTTCTGCGCTTCGCTCTGGTAACCCAACCTGCCCATGCGCAGACTGGTGGCGTTGGGCAGATACATGGTTCCCGTTTCCATTCGCTGCAAGTGATGTTCGCGGCCTTCAACGAAACTGCTCGCCGCCGCCGGCGAAGCGCCGAACAGATACAGTAGCAGCCAGGAATGGCGATGGAAATTGCGGATCAAATGCAGGTAGCTTTCGGTGCGGCAGTCCTGCAAGGAACCCTCGTAGCCGACGATGCGCTGGTAGGGCTGCCAGAACTCGTCGGGCATGGAAAAGTTGTAATGCAGCCCGGCTATGGCCTGCATGAGGCTGTCGTAGCGATACGAAAGTCCGACGCGATATAGTCGCTTCAGGCGGCCGATGTTCGAGCTGCCGTAACTCGCGATCGGCACCTCGTCCTCCGCTCCGGCCGGACAGGGCATGCTCGAAGTCCAGAAAATCTCGCCTTCTTCCATGCTGGCCAGCGCGAAACGATGGATGTCTTCCAGTATTCGCAAGCAGCCGTCGATGCTCTGATCCTTGGGCGTGATGAATTCGAGCAAGGCTTCCGAGAAATCGGTGGTGATATACGGATTCTTCAGCGCCGAACCGAGCGCCGCGGGATGCGGCCGCCGCGAAATACGGCCCTCGGGCGTTACCCGCAGGCATTCCTTCTCGATCCCGCGGCAAATCGCGGTCCATTCAGGTTGAAAGATGGGTAGCCCGTAGCGCTTCAGGGCAGCGTCGAAACCGTCAGCCACATCGACTCCGGAAAGCGAAAATAACGGCGCAAGGCGAAAGTCGCGGCATTATTGCAAAAATCGGGGGGTGGCGCGACTTGGCCGATCGCGATAGTTCGTGGCTGATACCGGGTAGTGGTGGACGCGGGGCAGGTATTCGTGAGCACGACGGTATTGCTCGAATGTGAATACGTATTGCGGAGCGTTTACAACTTCTCTCGCCAGAAAGTTATCGCCGCGCCTGAAGCAATTCCGGGGCTAGCAGGCGTCGCCACTGATAACGCCGCCGTTCTGGTCAGAGCTATTGACTACACCGGCCGCGCCATGGACTTCACAGAAGCACTGCACCTTTCCGCTGCGAACGAATGCGAAACCATTGCACATTCGACCGTCGCTTCATCAAGCAAGCCACTGATGCGCCCATTAAAGCAGTCGAGCCTTGACTTACGGTCTCGAACCAGATTTACGTTCGAAAACCAACTTTCGGCATCTCGAAAACCAGCCACTCCCAATGAATATGCTCCCGCGACCGGTCGGGATGCTCGTATCGCCCTCGCGGACGGATGGCGCGGTCCCGAGCGTACTGGATCAGTTCATCGACGCTGATGGGATAGAAACCGCGCGAGCGGTTTTCCTCCTCATCGCTGCCATGCCGCAGGCTGATCACGAGCAGGCCGGAGGGGTTCAGCAGTTCGGTGAGGATGCGGAACGCCCGTTCCTGTTTGGACTTCGGAACATGCATCCAGACCGAACGCAGCAGGATGAGGTCGAACCGCCGGGCCAGGGCTCGCAGCTTGTGGAGGTCCGGCAGCGTGTCGTTGAGCCAGGTTACGCGCGGATGGGCCTTTTCCTGCCCCAATTCGCGCAATTCGCTCGGCTCCACGGCAAGAACTTCCCAGCCCTGCTCGGCCAGCCAGTTGGCGTCGCGGCCGGTTCCCGCGCCGATGTCGCAAGCGAATCCGGGCTTTCGCCCCTTGAGGTGCTCCGGCGCCCAGGCGCGATGCACCACCTCCGGTTCGTATGCGTGATACTGCTCGAACAGGGCGTCCCGGTTCTTGTCGTAATAGGAAGTGCTGCTCAAGGCAATGCCCCATGAGGCAAATTGTTGTTCTGCCTGGATTCCGCGGCGCATGGGCCGGAAACGTCAAGCATAGCAGAAGCGGGGTGGCGGGCCTGAGTCAGTTTAAGGTTTTAACCAGTTGGGCATCGGTAATTCGGCGGTCATTGGTTAGCAGCGTAGCCCCATGGATTCGGGCGGTCGCAACCAGGACGCGGTCGGCGGGGTCACGATGAAATGAGTCGGGCAAAGCGTTCAATTCCGCCGCTATTGCCGGGGAAATAACACGTGTGCGCACCAGTGGCGGAGCAACGGCGTCTTCCAGCCACTCGCGCAAGGGAATCGTCAGTTCGATGCGTACCGAATTATGCAACGTGGCGATCTCCCAAAGCGAAATATCGGCAACTTGCAAAGGACTATCCGCGCTGGCGGCCGAAACAACTTCAAGCTGCTGACGAGACAGGCGCTTTTGGTCCTCAAGCCACCAAAGCAGGATGTGTGTGTCGAGCAGCGCATTCATCGATTCAGCGCTTCCCAGTTTTCCTCCGGCAGAACGGGCGTTACAATGTCGCCCTTGATAATCACCGTTCCTTTCAGGTTGTCCTGAGGATAGCGGCCTTCAGCCTTTGTCACGCGCGACAGCTCGGCCACGGGCTTGCCCCGCTTCAGGATCACAACACGTTCGCCGGTTTCATGGACTTGGTCAAGAATGGCCAAGCACCTCGCCTTGAAGTCTGATGCGTTAATCGTAGTCATGTGACCAGTATTTATGACTAGTCATCTCTCGCCAAATGTAGAAAGCGCTTCGACCCATGCCGGTGGCCGCGGCGGCCACCCCTCCGAAAGAGCCAGTTACCGAGCCGAGCGCGAATTCCACACTTGCGGCTGGCAAACCACCAGTCTTATGGCTACCATCCAACGTTCCGTCTCTTCAAACCCAGGCTCTCTAATCGATCTTCTCCTTTAGATGAATTGATTCAGGTCTAGCGGGTAATGCCTGGTCACGATGATTCCAATCCGCGTAAATTCGAGAGAACTTTTTCCGTGACGGCGGCAACGCCGGAGTCGGCGGCGTTTCAAGTCTCATTGAGTTACATCCGGAAAGTAAACGATAATTCAGATAAGCATCCAGCTATTGAAAATAAATTTCCTTTCCTGTTTGAATTTCCCTATTTGCCGCTTTTAACGCGGACTTCAAGACCAACGACTCTACCTTCATGCAACGGCGAGTTGATCGAACCTGCCAGCCCGGTCAGATCGAAATCGCCGTGATCATTGTGGATCCCTCTACCACGCCTTCGGAATAACTCCTGCCATTGCATTACCGCTACATTGGTTGCGGATTGTAATGCGGCTTTCAAATCCGCTGACAGTTGAGAACACAGAATGAAGGCCGGGGGCGGTCAATTCCGCCCCCGGCTCGAGAATCTAGCGGATTTGGCGTCACAACACGCCAAGCTTCCAGTTTCAGGGGTCGTCAGGAACCTCTGTCACATTCCAAATATTCCAGGGCCTCGTGATTGAGCATGCGGGAACCGAACGAGTAGGCGCCATACATGAACCTGATAGCGCCGGTAGTCATCACCGCGATTTCCGCGTGAAAGCGCAAAACCGATCTGAATGCAGCACCCGCGGCGCCTCCCGCACCGCCGCCCCTCCAGCCGGAACAAGCGCTCGTGCCGGCTTCCAAGGCAAAAGCCAGCGGCGCCGCACCGCCATCGACCTGATTCATCTCTTCAATCGTAAGTTCTCTCATCGATCTTCTCCTTTAGACGAGTTGATTTGGGACTTGCGGGTAAAGCCTAGTCAAGATGATGCGAACTTGCGCAATTTCGGGAGAACTTCTTCCTCAATGGCGGCAACTCCGGCGGCAACTCCGCAATCGGCGGCGGGTTCAATCTCGTCGAGTCGCATTCGGAGAGTAAACAGGAGTTCAGATGCTGAAGAAATCCTTCATTCCTGCTTGAACTTCCTTATTTCCCGCCTCTGTTTCTTGCTGGGACGGCTTGCGGGCGGCCAGTGTTCGGGCTGGGACTTGCGCGCGGCGGCGAACTCCTCGCGCTGGCGGATGCTTTCCTCGGTTTCGCGATAGAGCAGTTGCGCTTCGGGGGCGGGGCGGCGATCGTTGCGGGCGCCTGCGACGATTACGGTTCGCTCCCGGTCGCCTTGCTGCAGGCGGATTTTCATGCCGACCTCGACGATCTTGCCGGGCTTGGTCCGGATTCCTTCGCAGCGAACCTTGCCGCCGTCGATGGCTTGGCGGGCGATCGCCCGGGTCTTGTAGAAACGGGCGGCCCAGAGCCATTTGTCGAGTCGTATTTTGTCGTCGTTCATCGAGTAATTGCTCGGTACTTGCACGGGTCAGTATAGTAGTCGCTCGGTTGTAGGCATTGGAAGCCACGTGATGGACTACCGCTGGACCAGAACATTTTCCTCGGCTGCGGCTTTTTCCGACGAACTCGGCTCGATTGGCGCCTGGGTGGAGCCGCGCGCCGGAAAATCGAAGCGTACTCAAGGCCAGAGGGAGGATTACCCCCTCAGGCGACTGCTGGTGGCATGGCGGCGGCTAGGACTATTGCGTTTTCCCTTTGCGATCAACGCCACGACCACCGAGTCAAAATTCCCCGATTTCCTGCTGACCTTCGGATCTGACTGAAAAATCGGCATCGAAGTTACCGAAGCCGGCAATCCCGAGTGGCAGGCGAAGCTTTCCGAACTTGAAAGAGACCAAATCCAGGGCAAGGACATCGCGGAAAAAATCTTGCCCTATGGCAAAAAAACGGATGCCATCGCCGGGATTAGAACTGCAATAGAACAAAAGTCGAGAAAGGCTCAACGGGGATGGTATGTACAGTGCGACTGCGACCTGCTGGTTTATGACAACACAAACAGCTTTGAGCGCATAACCAATAGTGACATTCCTGAAATCCGTTCATCAGGGTTTGGTGATCCCTTCCGCCGGGTACATCTGATCAGCGGTATTTTCGTGCACACGGATGTTCTCGGCGCCAAGCCACAGAGTATGGATATTTCCAAAGACTACGACATTGACTTTGCCGAGTGGGTCGCCGGGCAGGTGGAAATCCTGCGCGAGGGTCGGCTAAGCGAACTCGATGTTGAAGCAATCATGGAGGAGTTGACTGCTTTGGCCAGATCGGACCGACGCGCACTTCACAGCCACCTGAGAGTGCTGCTGCTTCACCTGCTCAAGTGGCGTTATCAACCCGATCCGCAGAATCGGAGCTGGAAATCGTCCATCAACAACGCACGGGCCGAAATAGAAGAATTGCTCACAAGCTCTCCGAGTCTCAAGCGCGAACTGGAAAGTAATGACTACGGCCGGGAAAACAGCGTCTCTATTGCCTATCGCAAGGCTCGTAAATTCGCCGCGAATGAAATCGGCCTGGAGATAGAGACTTTCCCGGAGTCCTGCCCTTTTGAGTTAATCGAGATTCTCGACGAGGAGTTCCTGGGCTGATCCACTATCTGTGTGGAGAATTACCGCTGGCCATGCCGATCCGGCGGTGCTGGTTACAGCGTACTTGCCAAACCTCGAGAAGTGGCAGCCAGGATTCAAGCGGAGGCCAACGGAAAACTGCTGGTCGGATCATTTCGCTGTTGCTACGCCAAGCTCTGAATCAGAGCAAAGGTGTTTCCGAAGAGGCCGGCAGTTACGGCTTAAGACCATTTCCTCCCCGAGGCGGCTTTGTGACAAATACTTTGTTAGATGAACTTCGGCGAGACTTAGGCGACTGACGAATGAGCGCCCTTTTTGATGTCAACGCGCTAAGCGCGGCATTGAACGCGGCATCTCGGTCCAGGTCGTATCGGGAAGCGCCGCTCAGGGCGATGCTTCGCGAGGATCTTCGTGATCCGTCAGTTTGTGGTATTGGCGGTGCAGCCAGACCTTGTACTTGTGGTGGTGGGACCATTCAACGAGTACGCGAGCAGCAAAAATAGCAATAAAGAGATAGAAACCTACATCTGCCATAACAACAGGCCCCGGCCTTCCTTGGCTTATAGAAAGTCCACCTCCCATAATCACTACCAAGATAAGGATAGCCAGCGCGTTCCGGTTGAAAAAGCCCTTGTAACGGCCAGCTCTCGAGTCCCAAATGGCTGCGGGCAGGTATGTACAGCCAATCAAAACAAGCGTCAACATTACGAAAATTTCTGCCCCTGCAAAAACACTTATCATCGAGTTCTCCATCTATCCATCAAATGTCCTTCGTTTGCCCGCAACAATCCATCACAAACAAGAAACTGCCGGGGACGGATAGCTCCGCCCCCGACAAATCAAGTTCAGAAAATTGTCGTCAGGAATTTCCGCCTTGACCGACATTCCTTGAGGCTTCATTCGCAAAAAACGTTGTTGCGAAGGAGTAAGCTGAGAACATGACCCTTGCCGCACCATAGGAGGATGCGGCAATACCTCCGAACAATGCGGCAGGCGCGGCAAGTGTTCCAGCGACAACAGCGCCTTGTATCCCTCCGTTTCTGTACCCGATTGCCGCTCCAGTACCCACGGCCACCGCAATCGGGAAAAGCGGTAGGACACCACCATCTATCTGTTCCATCTCTTCGTATGTAAGTTCTCTCATCGATATTCTCCTTAAGCTGAGTTGAATTAAGACTTGCAGCTAAAGGTTAGTAACGATGCCGCGAACGTGCGTAATTTTGTTTGAATTTATTCCAGAGAGCCGAAAATTCTGGATTTGGCGTCCTGTTGACTCTCATCAAAGCACAATACGAGAGTAAATGGATATTCTGAATATTTCCAGAAATTGATGGGATATGTCTATATCTCCCTGAATTTCCTTATTTCCCGCCTCTGCTTCCTGGTGGGATAGCTCGCGGAGGCCACAGCGTTCAGGCTGAGACTTGCGCGGCGGCCAACTCCTCACTCCGGCGGATGCCTTCCTCGGTTTCGCGGCAGAGCAGTCGCGCTTCCGGGGCCGGGGCGATGGTCGTTGCGGACGCCCGCGACGATGACGGTTCGCTCCCGGTTGCCTTGCGGCAGGCGGATTTTCATGCCGATCTCCGCGACATTGTCGGGCCTCGCGCGGATTCCTTCGCAACGAACCTTGCCGCCGTCGATGGTCTGGCGGGCGATGGCTCGCGTCTTGCAGAAGCGCGCGGCCCAAAGCCATTTGCCAGGCCGCGCTTTGTCTTCCGTTGTTTTGTATGGCCGGTTCATGCGGCATGGCTAACCTTGCTTTACCGGCCGAGACTTCGGCTAAAGAGTTACCAGGCGAGTCCTCCCGCCATGATTGGTTCCCGCACGCCTTCGAATTGCTCACCGCTTCCCTCGTCCGCCTCGATGACATAGCTGATCAGGCTGGGAATGCCGGGAATGAAGTGTCTGGGGCCCCGCGGCTTCCGGTTCAAGCAGTCCCAGGGCGAATTTGGGACCCCTTTCGTGGAAGTCCGCGCCGGCGCCGAAGAGCACTTCGTACAATCCCGGTGTGCCTGCCAGGATCAATTGGAACGAGCCTTCCGATTGCCGGATCGCCTGTGCGGTTTGCAACAATAAGCCGCAATGCTTCGGTTTCAATTCTTGCGCTTCATCGACGAGCAATACCAGCGGGTGACGAATGCAACGCGCGATTGCGGTCTGACAAAGGCTGTTAAGCGATTCTCCGCCAAGCGATAAATTCGCGCGCCATCCCCAGGAGCCGGTTTCGATCGAATCGACGATCAATTCCTTGCGGCTCAAAAACAGTCTGAATACATCCGCTTTCCGTCCAACACAACTGGCATTCGCACGGACGACAAGCGGGATTTTTTGCCCGGAAAACAGGCGCCTTTTTTGCTTGGCCAACTGCTCCGCGTATTTCAGCAGCACGGTCTTGCCCGTGCCTCTCGACCCTACCAGGGTAATGTCTTGAACTCTCTGGTTTCGATTCGCCAAGGCCTCGATTTGTTCAGAAATAAGTTCCCGTTCGGCGGCACGGCCCGCCAGGTATGGGGGAACTCGCCGTAGCTCGTTGCGAATGGATTTTCTCGCGTGGCGCCCATGTTTCCGCTTCCTTCAACTTCATGCCAATAATTGATTGCGGCAACAGTCTAGTGAAGTCAGGGGTGCGCCACCTAGTTTTCGGCGAAAAAAGTCAGCGAGGCCGGAATCCGGGAAGCAGTTCGCCGAAATCCTCGACCAGGGGGAACTCGTCGTGGTCGAGCGCGGGGCGGCGGCTGTCGGGTTTGTGGATGCCGTAGACGTGGCCGATGCCTTCGCGACTGGCGCGGCGCAACACTGGCAGGGAGTCGTCGAACAGGATCGTGCGTTGCGGGTCGAAAGATTCCAGGTTCTGCAGTTTTTCCCAGAAGCCGTGGCTTTCCTTGGCCAGATTCAACTGGTGGGCGCTGATGCAGCGATGGAAGTAGGCGGCGATCTCGGCGTTGTTCATCTTGATCTCGAGGCTGGCCGGGTGGGCGTTGGTGATGAGCAGCATGCGCTTGCCGGTGTACCATAGCGCCCGCAGGAAGGGCTCGACGTTGGGGCGCAAGCTGATCTTGCGGGTGATCGTGCGCTTGAGTTCGGCGATGTCGAGATCGAGTTCCCGCGCCCAGTAGTCGAGGCAATACCAGTTCAGGGTACCGTAGACTTCGTCGGTTTTCCGTTGCACCAGATCCAGGGCTTGTTGCAGGCTGACGCCATGCCGGGCGCTGTAAGTCTCGGGCACGAGCACGCGCCAGAAATAATTGTCAAAATGCAGGTCGAGCAAGGTGCCGTCCATATCGAACATAATGGTGTCGATATGCGACCAGGGAGGAGTGGGAACCGGCATGCAAGAATTTTCCGATCTAATCCGCCGCCCGAAAACGGCCTGCGTCCAATGCCAGCCCAAGCATAACCAAGGGAATGCAAAAAGCAAGTGAGTGCGGCCCGGTCGGGCGAACGGCTCGACATGGGGGAAGACTAGCGTCAGCTTCGCGCGCAGTCTGAACGACGCCAAGCTGCGCTTGGTTGAGACTCGATCGGCGAAACCGACGAAAAGCACTGCTTTTCGAGGGCCGAACGGCTCGACATAGGTGAAGACCGGCTGTCGGCGAAGCGTCAGCTTACCGCGCAGTCTGAACGACGCCAGACTGGGCTTGGCGCCTGAATGGCAAGGCCGGGAGTTGGAGAAACCAATACAGCCACGCCATGGATGGCGCGCATATTTCAAACCAGGGCAAGAATGAAAGTAACAGATTGGGGATCGACATGAATTCAGATTTGGCTGTGTTGGCGAAAATCGAGTCCATCGCGCGCCGGGCCGGCGCGGCGATCATGAAGGTTTACGAGTCGGCGGGCGCCATGGCGGTGCAGTATAAGGACGACGATTCGCCTCTGACCGAAGCGGACCGGCGCGCGCATTCGATCATCGCCGCCGCCCTGGCCGACCTCGAACCGCGGCTGCCGGTCCTGTCGGAGGAATCGGCCCACCCGGGGTACGAGATTCGGCGTAAATGGCGACGTTACTGGCTGGTGGACCCGCTCGACGGCACGCGGGAGTTCGTCAAGCGCAACGGCGAGTTCACGGTCAACATAGCGCTCGTCAGCGATGGCGTCGCCGAACTTGGAGTGGTGCACGTGCCGGTCAGCGGAGTGAGCTATTTGGGTGGGCTTGGGCATGGCGCTTTCCGGCAGGATTCCGGTGGCGTGCCGACTCCCATAAGAGCCGGCGCAAAGTCCGATAACGCGCCGCTTAAGATGGTCGCGAGCCGCAGCCATCTTGATCAGCATGTAAAGCGCATATTGCGGCGGCTAGAAGCGGAGTTCGGTTCGGTGGAGATGGTCAACATGGGCAGTTCACTGAAGATCTGCCTGCTCGCCGAAGGCAAGGCCGACATCTATCCCCGGCTGGCGCCGACTTACGAGTGGGACACCGCCGCGGCCCATGTCGTGCTGGCGGCCGCCGGCGGCGAGGTTTGGGACACCCACTTTCGGCCGCTGCGCTACAACAAGGGAGAAGACCTGCGCAATCCTCATTTCATCGCGATAGCGGATACGAAGCCTGACTGGCAAGCGCTGCTGGCGCCGGTGCTGCCCGCTGATTAAGTGATTTTGGCATGAGATTCCGCGTCTACGCTTCGCTTCGCGCAGAATGACAGTGTTGTTGGGTGTCTTTTCCTTTGTTCCGGCATTTCGTCATTCCGCGCGTAGTCGCAGAATCTACGCGGCGGGTTGCGCTTGCTGGCGGCGTAGTTCGAGGTCGGCTTCGATCCGGGCGATGGTCGCGCGGTCGAGCCGATAGCGAGGTATGGGACACCCACTTTCGGCCGCTGCGCTACAACTAGGGAGAAGACCTGCGCAATCCTCATTTCATCGCGATAGCGGGTACGAAGCCAGACTGGCAAGCGCTACTGGCGCCGGTGCTGCCCGCTGATTAAGTGATTTTGGCATGAGATTCTGCGTCTACGCTTCGCTTCGCGCAGAATGACAGTGTTGGTGGGTGTTTTTTCCTTTGTTCCAGCATTTCGTCATTCTGCGCGCAGTCGCAGAATCTACACGGCGGGTTGCGCTTCCTGGCGGCGTAGTTCGAGGTCGGCTTCGATGCGGGCGATGGTCGCGCGGTCGAGCCGATAGAACAGGATTGCCGCGACGCTTAGCAGAGAAATCACCGTGGGAACCAGGCTGACCATGAGTTGGATACCGAGCAAGGCGGATTCGGTCTGCGCTTCGTTGGCGACGAAACCGAACAGGGCCAGCAAGTAACCCGAAAGCCCCGCGCCTACGGCAAGCCCCATCTTCGCGGCAAAACCGCTGCCGGAAAACACCAGGCCGGTGCTGCGCCGGCCGGTTTTCCATTCGCCGTAGTCGGCGCAGTCGGCGTTCATGGCGAATACAAGCGGCGCCAGCGGGCCGGCGATGAATTGTCCCAGGCAATACAGTGTGACCATTACCCAGAACCAATCCGGCGGCAGAAAGAAAAAGGAGCCGGCGATTGCGGCGTTAACCAGGTTCAGCGCGATGGTCAACGTGCGTTTCTCGAAACGCCGGGTCAGCGCGCTGGTCATCGTCACGCCGAGGATCAGCGCAACCGTCCCCAGTGACATGAAGATCGCCGTGAGATCGAAAATCAGGAATACTCGCGAGCCGTCGTCGCCCACGTAGTACTTGAGGTAGAAAATCAGTGCGCCGCTGCGAATCGCTATCTGCATCAGGGAAAAGACACCGGATACGAACAGCGCGATCCAGGGCAGGTTCTGCATGAGCGCCGCGAGATCCTCCCTGATATTCGACTTCTCGACGATGGGCTTCACGCGCTCCCTGGTGGACGCGAAGGTGATCCAGAAAAGCAGAATGGACAGTACCGCGAAGATCATCATGGTGAGGCGGAATCCTTCCTCCTCGCTGCCGCCTCCGAGGATGGTCCGCAGCGGGGTAACAAAGGTGACCACCACCCAGCCCGCGGCGAAAGCGCAGACGAAACGGTAAGAGGAAACCGTCACCCGCTCATGGGAGGAAGGCGAGATCACGCCCATGAGCGCTGAGTAGGGAATATTGATCGCGGTGTATACCAGCATCATCAGGGAATACGTGATGTAGGCGTAGACCAGCTTGCCTCCCTGGGAGAGGTCGGGCCCGATGAACATGGCGTAACCGAGCAATCCGTAGGGAATGGCCATATAGAGCAGGTATGGCCGGTATTTCCCCCAGCGAGTGTTGGTGCGGTCGGCGATCAGGCCCATCGCCGGATCGCTGACCGCGTCGAGCACCCGGGTGACGAGAAACATGGTGCCCACCGCGGCGGGGGCAAGGCCGAAAACGTCGGTGTAGTAATAAAGCAGGAATACGTTGAAGGATTGGAAGAAGAAGTTGGAAGCGGTATCGCCCAGGCCATAGCCGAGTTTTTCGGTGAATTTCAGCCTTGCGGCCAACGGGGTTGTCGAGACATCGCTGACGGACATGCGTTTCCCCTTCAGCCGTCCTTACGGCTGTGAATCAGATTGGTTGCGCCTTGCAATAGTGGTCGATGAAACGCTGATGCGAAGGAAGCTGGTCGACCAGGTTTCCGACTTGAGCGTGGATTCCGGTAAGGAACCGGTTCAATTCCTCCTCGCTCATCATGTTGACGATCGGATGATATTGCTCCGGCAGCAGGCCCTGGCCGAGCATCACCTGGATCCACGAGTTCTCGCCGAACAATTCGGTCGGAATCTTGAATACGCGGCCCGCCTGCTTGAACAGCTCGATGCGATGTTGCAGCGAATCGGGGATGTCCATGGTGCGGCATTGGCTCCAGAAACGGGTGTCGGTCCGATTGGTGACGTAGTAATGCAGGATGATGAAATCGCGCACGTTGTCGATTTCGAATTTCATCTGGTTGTTGAACTCCTCCACGTCGGGCTGGCGGATGCCGTCGTAGGGGAACATCTGCATCAGCCGGATGATCGAGCGCTGGATCAGGTGGATACTCGTCGATTCCAGCGGCTCGATGAAGCCTGAAGACAGGCCCATGGCGACGCAGTTCTTGTACCAGTGCCGGCGCCGCTGGCCGGCGTTGAAGCGAATTACCCTGGGTTCGGTGAGCACCTTGCCTTTGACGTTTTCCAGCAGCTTCTGAATCGCCTCGTCCGGGCTCCAGTGCCGGCTGCTGAAAACCACGCCATTGCCGACCCGGTGCTGCAAGGGGATGCGCCATTGCCAGCCGGCTTCGCGAGCGATCGAGCGGGTATAGGGGATAGGCTCTTCGACCGATTCGGTCTGCAAGGCGACGGCGCTGTCGCAGGGCAGCCAGTGCTTCCAGTCGTTGTAACCGGCGTTGAGCGTCTGCTCGATCAGCAGGCCGCGAAAGCCCGTGCAATCGATGAACAGATCGCCTTCGATCACCTGGCCCGATTGCAGACGAATCGCCATGATATAGCCGCTGTCCGGGTCCTGTTCGACGAATTCGATCTTGCCTTCCTGCCGCACGGTTCCGTATTCCTCGGCCATGCCGCGCAGAAATTTCGCGTAGAGCGAGGCGTCGATGTGGTAGGCGTAATTCAGGCCCTTGCTCGGCATCACCGCGAATTTGTTCTGCACCGCTGCGGCCCATTCGTTGCAATACTCGCCGAATTCGCGGCTGATGCCCATCTGCAGGCCTTTCAGCCAGAAATGCTGGAATCCCGCGGCCCAACTGTCCTTGCCGGTCCAGCCGAAAGAGTGGATGTAGTCTTCGTTGACGTCGCGCCAGCCTTCGAACTTGATGCCGAGTTTGAAAGTGCCCTGGGTCGCTCGCAGAAAATCCTGTTCCTTGACCTTGATCAGGTCGTGAAAGGTGATGAGAGTCGGGATCGTAGCTTCGCCGACGCCGACAGTGCCGATTTCTTCGGATTCCACCAAGGTGATGTTGAGGGTCTTGCCGAGCAGCCGCGACAGGGCCGCGGCGGCCATCCAGCCCGCGGTGCCGCCGCCGGCGATGACTACCTTGTGAATCTTGCGGTTTTGCATGAGTTCTCTCTCCGGATACGGCAGCGCTCGTGAATTTCCCCATGTGTTCTCTGAAAAATTCCCTCCATGGAATTTTTCATTGTCGCAAAACCAAAGCTTGGTTTTGTTTCGCTCCCAAATTCAATGGCTTGCGCCATCGAATTCGGCGGCACATCCTTGTGCCGCAGAGAAGCTCTGACTTGATCAGAGCTTCCCTACATCTTCAGTCTGTTTAGCAAATCGGCGTGCAACTGTTTCGCTTTCGTTTCGTCGAGCGGCGCCAGGCAGCCCCTGCCGGGTTCGGGGATGTGCTCGTACACCGATTCGTCGGCTTCGAAAACATAATGATCGAACACTCCCCGCCACAGCGCGCGCTGTCGCGGCGGCAGGTCGCGCAAAGCGAGAATCGCGTGCATCAGCGCATTGGTGGGCGAGCCCAGGAAACTCGGCGAATTGCACCACCAATAGTTGATCAGCAGGTTGAATTCTTCCCGCGACTCGACGTGGTGCCACCACATGCTCGGGATGAAGATCGCGTCGCCCGGCGCGAGCAGAGCGGTTTGCGCTTGCTCGAGGGCTTCGGCGAATTTCGGAAAGCGCTCGAAATCGGGATTGATAACATCGACCAGGCTGATCGCCTGGCCGGAAGGCGTCTTGTCGATGGGGCCGACGTAGAGATTGCCGATCTGCTCCGGCGGAAACAGCGTGAAGCGCCGCTCGCCAGCCACCACGCAGGCGACATTGTCGGGAAAATCGTAATGCGCGGACACCCGCGTGCGGTTGCCGAGCCAGAAGCTCGCGAGCGCGTCTTCGGTGGGCAAGCCTATATCGTTTTGCGCGCGGAAGCCGGGCATCCACTTGTCTATGGGAGTCGAGCCTATGTACAAGGTCGACAAGCGCTCCTCGCGTCCGGGTTCCGCGAGCTTCGCGAAGACTTGCGGCAGGGTCGCCTTGCCGGCGACGAAATTGAAGCCGGTGAAATCCCGGTTGTAGAAAAATCTGCCTTCTATCGAGGGGTCTCCCGCGTACACCGTGACCGGCTCTTCGCGCCAGAATTGCGAGAGATAGCGGGCGGCGTCGGGAATAGAGCCGCCGCAGCCCGCGACCGCGGGCCAGCCGCTCACGAGCCCGCGCAGCAATACGGGTTCGGTCGATTCGAACACTTGCCGCGGAATCGAACCGGCGGCGCAGTCGAGACTTTGGACGGGCGCCGGTTCAGCCATCGGGCGCACCTTCGCCGCCGGCCCGCAGTCTTGCGTTCTTGCGTTCGGCCAGCGCCTGCAGATTGCCCATGGATGCGACCACCATGAACATCGGCATGAGAAAACCGTTGGCGTTCAGTTCACCGAGAGCCTCCGGAGATAATCCCTGAACTTTTTCCTCGTTCAGGCAATGAAAGCCGATCAACTGATTGCGCGAGCCGTCCTTCAGTTCGACTTCCATCGTCATCGATTCGAGCAGATCGTGTCTTTGCATCGCGGCGACGAAAGTCTTGCCGTGTTCGATGCCGAGATAAATCGATTCGAGCAAATCGGCGGCGTTTTCGAGAAAGGGCGTGCGGCCGCCGAGGGGCTGGAACAGCGGCTCGCCGCGCTCGGTGCTGACGCGGGGATGGTCCATGTCGATCGACAGTACCCGCGTGCGCTGCGGTTCGCCCTCGCGCGTGGATTCCTGATAGCCGATCAGAAACGGCTCGCGCCGCACCATGGCGGGGATATAGGGCGCCTGCCAGCCGGATTCGTCGAGGAACAGGTTTTCCCGCTCCTGGAAACCGAACAGTGCGACGGGCGAGTAATTGTCCTCGTTGTCCCGCTGGAACAGGATGGGATAAAAAGCCTGCGCGTTGCGGAATTCGAATGGAAACACCAGCGTCCGCATGACGTTGTCGCCATAGCGGTCGGCGCGGTCGGTAATGATCTTGACCTCCGCGTGGTTGACGTTGTTCAGCAGCGCGTAGTTCGGCATTTCGATTCCGGCCTCAGATTGGCAAGCCATCCCCGGCGGGGCGTTCGGCCCTTACAAAGCATTGCTTTTTGTCGGCTGCGCCGACCGCGCCCCACCGCGGCGCGCGATGGCGCCGACGAGTTCTCTCGTCGTCGGCAGCAGGTTCGCCATTTGTTGCGCTTTCATCCGCGCGCCGTGAAAAACTTCGTCCGCCCGCTTGCGCATTTGTTCGTCCCCGGCTTCGCCCGTCGCGGCGCGGCGCGGTCTGAATCCCATTCCGTAGAGCACGTATTGATAGCTCGCGGACGGAAACAATTCGTCGAGCCGCGGCGCGTCGTCGTGCCAGGGCGGTTGTTGTTGCCAAAGCATCAATTTCTCGCGCAAGCTGTCGGGCCAAGTTTCCCGCGACCGATTCTCCTTCCAGTAGTCGCTGTCCCCGCGTTCGCCGAGCGCGTAGTGCAATTTGAGGAACTCGACGATTCGCAGCCAATGGTAGCGCATCTTGTCGTTGAACCGCCGGGCGACGACATCCATGATCTCCCGGTCGCGCGGGAATTGCTCGCCGAGGAAGGCCGCGGATTGCTCGATCAGCACGAGGGCCGAGGCTTCGAGCGGTTCGACGAAGCCGGCCGAAAGCCCGACGGCGACGCAATTCCGCACCCAGAACCGTTCGCGGCAACCCGGCTCGAAGGGGATGGTCCGGTAGCCGAGACCGGCTAGGTCAACGCCCGGCGAAGTCTCCGCCACGTATGCCTTCAGCGCCTCGAAGGCGGTTTCCTCATCGGCGTGGTCGCTCGAATGGACATAGCCGATACCGCGGCGGCTGCTGAGTCCTATGTCCCAAATCCAGCCGTGAGGCTGGGCCGTCGACAAGGTCACGGGAGCGATCGGGGAATCGGGTTCGGCGTGAGGAACCTGCACGGCGATGGCCCTGTCGTTGAACAACACATCCTTCACCGAGACGAACGGGCTCCCATAGTGGGCGCCGATCAGCAGTGCTTTTTGCCCGGTGCAATCGGCGAAAAGATCGCCCGTCACGCGCTCGCCGGCGTCGAGCGCGAGCGCGGCGATGTCTCCGTCGGCATCCGGCTCGATGCCTTGGACATTGCCGGCGATGTATCCCACACCGAGCTTGTCCACCGCGTGCCGGTGCAGCAGTCCGGCGAATGCACCGGCGTCGAAGTGATAGCCGTAATTGACGGTGAACGCGTATTCCGGCGCGCCCGCCTGCTTCGGTGCGAGACCGAGTTCGATCACGCGCGCCTGGGGGGTGACGAGATCGGCGAAGGCGGCGCCACCGCCGTGGGCGAGCCAGTACTTCGCGGGGTTCAGATCGGAGTATTCCAGCGGCAGGCTGAAAGGGTGGATGTATTCCGGGGTTTGCGGAAGGCCCGACCAGCCGCGGAAGCGCGTGCCCTGCTTGAAGCTCGCGGCGCATTCGCGAATGAGATCGTCTTCGGCGAGGCCGATCCGCTTGAGCGTCATGCGCATTGAAGGCCAGGTGCCTTCGCCCACGCCGATGATGGGGATGTCGGGGGATTCGATCAGAACGACCTCGACCGCGCCCTCGCCGCGTTTGCGCGATTCGGCGGCCACCACGCAGGCGGTAATCCAGCCGGCCGCGCCACCGCCTACGATTACGATTTTTCGGATGGGTCGATTCATCGATTCCCCGTTCGAGCCGCGGAACACGGTACGTCGCCGGATGGGCCGGACGCGAAGCCGCCGCTTCGCAAGCGCCCGCCTTCGGCCCACTCTCGTCTTGGGCGTTTCATTTCGGGGGATGATACCAAGAGAGGCCGCCCCGGCAGGCGGCCTCTCTCGATTGGGTTTACAGCTTGTAGCGGAAGCCGATGTTGTAACGCGGGCCGGATTGGGCCGCGAACAGCGTTTGCATCGGGTCGCGGCCGTAGACGTGCGTTGTTTCATCGGTCAGGTTCAGGATGTCGACGAACATTTGCATGTTCTCGTTGAACCAGTAGCTCGCGCTCACGTCCACCTGCTGATACGCCGCGACATGGGTGGGCGGCCCGACGCCGACGTTGTTCTGGCCGGTGCCGGCCAGGAAATCGTCGCGCCAGTTGTACGCCACCCGCACGCTGAAGTCGTTCTGATCGTAAAAGGCGATGAAATTCGCCGAATCGCTCAGGCCGAACAGCACGAATTGTTGGGCGAGGCTGAAATTGTCGTAGCCCACGTCTGCGTCGACGATGGTGGCATTGGCGATCACGCCGAATCCGGTTTCGCCGAAGTTGTGCTGGACGACAAGCTCCCAGCCTTCCATCTGCGCCTGTTCTATGTTCACCGGGATGGTGAGATTGAACGGCGCGGCGGGGTCGCGTCCGGCGACGCCGCTGATCACGCCGGTCTCGGCGTTGACTCCTTGAGCGTCCGGCCGGTTCTGCAGAATCCAGGCGTACAAGGCGCCGCCGTCGGAACTGCCCGTAGCGGCGCGCGCTTCCTGGCCAAGGGGGCCCAACGCGGGATGCGGCAGCCCGAAAGTTTCCTCGATAACCGAGGAAACGCCGATAAAGTTTTCCACATCCTTGAGGAAGTAGCCGACCGCCGCGTAGCTGTCTTCGTTGTAATACCACTCCAGCGATACGTCGCGGTTCAATGATTCAAAGGGCAACAGGTTCGGATTGCCGCGATTGCCCGTGCCGCCGTCGATGCGCAGCAATTGGTTGATCGTCTGGCCACCCTGGATGTCGCCATAGTTCGGCCGCGTCAAGGTTTTGCTGATCGATGCGCGGGCGACCAGATCCTCGGTCAGGTCGAATTTGAGGTCGAGGTTCGGCAGCACCATGCCGTATTCGCCTTGCAGCGAGGTGAAGTCCGGGTCGCCCTGGACCGCCGACAATTCGTTTCCGGCAACCCAATTGATGCCGATGAAAGCGGGCGAAAGCGCCTGAGAGTCGATGTCCGTTGTCTCGTAACGCAAACCCAGCCTTACGTCCAGCGCCACATCGCCTAATAACGTCGAACCGTGCAACTGGAAATATGCGGCTAGAGACTCTTCTTGCGTACGCCGGTCGGAATTGTAATTGCTCGACGCGCAGAGATCCGAGGCGCAGTCGCCGCTGTGGGGCGCGCCGAATGGCGATGCCTCGCCCGAGGCCAGCAATTGCTCGGTTCGGGCGATCAGTTCGGACATGTCGAAGCGGAAGAAATCGGTTTGCCGGCGCACGTCGCCGCCGCCGGGGATGTTGGAGAAAGCGTCGACCGCGTTGGCGGGCTGCATCAGGTCGGCGATGGCGCCGGGCTGGGTCACGCCGCCCCAGGCGTCGCGCTGCACGACGGCACCCGCCGAACGGTTGTTCGTTTCGGTGAGTTGGATGCCGAAGTCGATGCTCTCGATGAAGTCGAGATCGAATTCGTAGGTGCCCCTGGCCGTCGTCTGATCGATGTCCATGCGAGCGGAATCGGCTGCGAAAACGCTGCCGGTCACGATCATGTCGTCGGGCGAAAGCGGGTCGTTCAGGCCGAGTTCGAGAATCGGCAGGTCGTTGCCGAAATAGCCGGTGGTTCGGTCGCGGGTGAACGCCGAAACCGCGAGCTGGGCGGCGTTGCCCCACGGGCTGTTCGGCTCGCGCTTGGCGTGGGAGTCGTGATAATCGAATTCGAGCGTCAGTTGGTCGGACACGTCCCAAAGAAGGTTCAGGCCGGTCGAGCCGTTCTGCGCGCGCCAGGCGTCTTCGCCGCCGGCCATGGCATAGTCCGAATTCGGCAGGTTTTCTGTGTAGATCAGCGGGCTGGCCTGTGGGCCGTCGGTCCACAGCGTTTCCTGGCCGCCGAAATTGAACCAGGCCGAAAGGTTGCTGAAAGTCCGGCTGAGTTCGACTTCGGAGTAGGTGTAGTCGAGCGTGGCCTGGAAGTCGTCCCGTGGGCGCATCTGCAATGTAAGCTGGCCGTTGGTTCGTGATCGATCGTACTCGGCCAGTTCGTAGCCGATGTTCTGGGGCACCGAGTAAAGGTCGCCCTCGCCCGGACGATTTTGCTGGTTCGGATCGGTATGCGGCGGAATGCCGCCCCATTCGGAGGGGCCGATGCCGCACCAGCAGTTGTCGGTCTCGCCCGGGAAGGTGCGCCAGCCGCCGACGCTGGCGGTGTTGGCGCCGTTGTTGCGCTCCTGGCGCACGGCGCTCAAGGCGATGCCGATGGTGTCGTCGGCGAAAGTATTGGAAAACAGTGCCGAGACTTCCGGCGTGAGACTATCGCCCATTTCAGTGGAGGTGTCGTGCAGGCCGCTCGCCGCCGCGGTGAAGTTCATTCCCGGCGATTCGAGCGGGCGGGTGGTGCGGATGTTCATGGTGGAGCCGATACCGCCCGTGGGCACGTCGGCCTGGCCGCTCTTGTAGACTTCCACGGCGGAAATGCCTTCCGAGGCGAGATTGCCGAAATCGAAGGAGCGGTCGGAGGGAGCGTTGCCGCCGGTGGCGGTCGGCATCTGCCGGCCGTTCAACAGCACGAGATTGAAGCTCGGGCCGAACCCGCGCACGGTAACGCTCTTGCCCTCGCCGCGTTCACGATCGATGGAAACGCCAGTGATGCGCTGCAGCGATTCAGCCAGATTGCTATCGGGAAAATCGCCGATGTCTTCGGCGGTAATAGCGTCAACGACTCCGTCCCTGTTCCGCTTCAGATCCATCGAAGCACGCAGGCTCTGACGGATGCCGGTCACCACAATCTCCTCGATCCCTTGCGCTCCCGGTTCCGCCTGTTGTCCGTATGCCGCTCCGCCAGCCAACGCGAGCGATACCGCCGCGGCAAGCGGTGATTTCGAATAAGACCTGACAGCCATCTTGATTCTCTCCTCCACCCCCGGGCTTTGGCCTGACGGCGCGGCGCGGGTAGTGATTTTCATTATCTCACTGCTTTGGTGAGATAAATGATAACGTTGTCATTTTACCTTATATGTCAGATGGACAGCGTTGTCAACTATCTTCCGATTCATTTTTTTGCGCTGCCGCCGGCAAACCGAATGAGATAAACTTGCCGTCCGGCGGCGGCGACCTAGCGCACGAGCAAGGCCAGAATCAGTTGCAACTGCGTATTGTCCAGTCGCTGTTCGTCAAAGGCGGGCATGATGCCGAAACGTCCTTGGGTCAGGGTTTCGCGAATGCTTTTAGGATCGCCGCCATAAAGCCAGATACGGTCGGAAAGGCGCGACGCGCCCAGCAAGGGGTTGCCGGCGCCATCGGCGCCATGGCAAACCGCGCAGTTCCGGTCGTAGATGGCCTTGCCTGGATGATTCGCGGCGACGCCGTCGGCCAGGCTTAGTACGTATTCGCTCACCTGTTCGATACCATCGGCGCCCAATACGGCTTCCCAACCTACCATGACCGCGTTGCGGCCGCCCCGGATCGACTGCCGGATCTGGTCTTCTTCACCGCCCCATTGCCAATCGACATCATGCAGATTGGGAAACATATCAGCCTGACCTCGGCCCTCGGGCCCATGACAGACCGCGCATTCCCGGCGAAAGATTCGTTCAGCCGTCGCCATCAGTCCGCTATCGTTCTGTATTTCCGCCACGCTCATGGCGGAAATTTCGGCTCTAGTCCCGGCGAATCTGGCCTCGTAGTCGTCATA
Organism: uncultured Pseudohongiella sp.; assembly: GCA_951812715.1. GTDB lineage: Bacteria > Pseudomonadota > Gammaproteobacteria > Pseudomonadales > Pseudohongiellaceae > UBA9145. The sequence continues at coordinate 1,646,427 of OX638323.1, forward strand.
ACTTGCGGCGACCCGGCTGCCTTGCGACCAGTCCAGCAACCCCTGGAAACTTCCCAGCCCGGGAAAGAGCATGAGATAGACGAGCGAGAATATCAGCGAGCCGAACAGCAGCCAGATCCACCACATGGGCGCCGGCCGTTCGCCCTCTTTCAGGTCGCCGTCCCAGACCGGGCCGGGCTTCGATTCCTGGCCCTTGTCGCGTCCGAAATAGACACTCCATACCAGCCACACCATCCCCGCCAGCGAGACCAAGGTCAATACGGCGATCCAGCCGCTCCAGAATGCCGTAGGCATGTCAGCCGTCATGTTCCTCGTCCTCCAGCGGAATGCGCGCAATCTCGTCAAGGGTTTTCGATTTGCCGCGGCTGAGAATCCAGACCGCGAGAACCGCCATGAACGCCATGACGAGCATGTCGCCGAAGAAAATAAAGTTGGTCATTGGCCGTCCTCCCCGCCAAGGCCTGTACCGAGCATTTGCAGATAGGCAATCAGGGCGTCGATCTCCAGCAGATCTTCGAGTTCCGCCTCGGCGCCCGCGATTTCCGCATCGGTATAAGGGTGGCCGAGCCGGCGCAAGCCCCTCATCTTAGCGGTGATGTCGCCGGCGGCGGAAGCTTCGCGCCGTGCGAGCCAGGGATAGGCCGGCATGATGCTTCCCGGCACGACCGCTCGGGGATCGAGTAGATGGATGCGATGCCAGTCGTCGGTATACTTGCCGCCAATGCGATGCAGATCGGGTCCGGTGCGCTTCGAACCCCACAGGAATGGCCTGTCGTAGACGAATTCCCCGGCCCGGGAATAAGGTCCATAGCGTTCGACTTCGGCGATCAGGGGGCGGATCTGCTGCGAATGGCAGACACTGCAGCCTTCGCGAATGTAGATGTCCCTGCCGGTCAGTTCAATGGCGCTGTAGGGCCGGGTGTTCCCCGCCGCCGTTTCGAGGCTGTCCTGTTCCAGTATCGGCAGCAGTTGCACCAGCCCGCCGATGGCGGAAACGAACAGGATGCCGAAAATGAGCAGTCCGGTGTTTTCCTCGATCTTGCGATGCAGCCACATACCGTTCATCGGCTTACTCCGAAGGCGGGGGCTACCGCTGGCGGGACCGCGCGCCGGGCCGGCCGGCCCCGGACCGTCATGTACAGGTTATAAGCCATGAGGAAGGTGCCGGCGAGAAAGATCAGGCCGGCCACGAGCCGCAGGAGGTAATAGGGAACCATGCTCGCCATGATGTCCTTGAAGTCGAAGCTCAGTTCGCCGATGTCGTCGACGCTGAGCCAGAGCAGCCCCTGGGAAACCCCTGCCGCCCACATCGCGACGATATAAAGCATGGTGCCCGCCAGCGCCAGCCAGAAATGCAGATTGGCCAGGCGGGAGCTATACAGCTCCCCGCCGACCAGCCGCGGCGCCATGAAATAGAACGTGCCGTAGGTGATCATGGCGTTCCAGCCCAGAGCGCCGGAATGGACATGGCCGATGGTCCAGTCGGTGAAATGGCTGACCACGTTGACGCTGCGAATCGACATCATCGGCCCTTCGAAGGTCGCCAGGCCATAGAAGGCGAGCGACAACACGATGAATTTCAGCGCTGGGTCGGTGCGCAGTTTCTCCCAGGCGGTGCTGACCGTCATGATGCCGTTAACCATGGTCGCCCAGGACGGCGCCAGCAGGACCACGCTCATCACCATGCCCAGGGACTGCACCCATTCCGGCACCGAGTTGTAATGCAGATGGTGCGGCCCGGCCCAGATATAACTGTAGACAAAGGCCCAGAACGCCAGCACCGACAGCCGATAACTCCAGATGGGACGGCCGGCGTGCTTGGGCAGGAAGTAGTACAGCATGCCGAGAAAACCGCCGGTGAGCAGAAATCCGACCGCGTTGTGGCCGTACCACCATTGCACTATGGCGTCCTGAGCGCCGGCGAATAGCGAATAGGACTGGGTCGGACTCACCGGCAGCGCCAGACTGTTGACGATGTGCAACATGGCGATGACGATGATCAGCGCGCCGTAAAACCAGTTGGAGATATAGATCGGCCGAATCCGGCGCATGGCGATGGTGCCGAAAAAGACCACGCCGAAACACACCCAGACAATGGCGATGGCGATATCGAAAGGCCATTCGAGTTCGGCGTATTCCTTGGAGGTGTTGTAGCCCGCGAGCAGAGACAGGCCACCGAGCAAAACGACCAATTGCCAGGCATAGCAACAGAACCAGGCCAGACGCGGCAAAAACAGCGGCACATGGGAGGTGCGTTGCACGCTGTAGAAAGCCGTAGCCATCAGCGCCGAGACGCCGAAGCCGAAGATGACCCCATTGGTATGCAAGGGACGCAGACGGCCAAATGAGAGCCAGTATTGGCCGAAATCGAGGCCGGGCCAGATCAGTTCGGCAGCCAGCCAGACACCGCCGAGCATCGCCAATAGCGCCCAGATCACCGAGAACTGGATCAGGCGGATGACTACGGTGTCGTGATAGACCTTGTTGCTCACCGCTTCCATTGTTCCGTTTCCCCTTTGCGCGCCGCGCGGTTCAAACACCCAGCAATGGCCCTATCCCCATGACCCACAGGCCCATGCTTAAACCGAGCAGGCTCACCGCCGCCACCAGCAGCCAGGCCACCAGCGACGAAGCCATCAGCATGCCCCGCTCCGGCGAAGTTTCCAGCACCACCGGCAGCCCTCTGTAGAGCAGGCTCATGCTCCAGATCATGGTGGGGATGAGCACCAGCACCTGCACCAGCACATCGGGAAACAGGTGCGCGACGCTGGCCACCGCCAGGGGTTCGCCGACAATCGTAACCAACGCCAGATGACGGCCGAGAGAAGCATTGGCGGCATAGGTGACCGCCATCCATCTGCTGATCAGCGCCGTGCTGACCAGACCGAACGCCAATATCATGAAATAGCCCGCGCTGATCAGCCAGAGTTCGGCCAACGGCAGCACAAGCGGCTGCTCGGCGCCAAGCCGCCAGCCGAAATTGGCGCCGCCGATGAGGGCGAAAATCGGCGGCAGCAGTAGCAGCCACAAGGAATAGCGAAAAAATATGGCGAGCGGGGCGGGATCGCCGCGGGACAATTCGCCGAAGGCCGCCAGCGGTTGATATAGCGAGCGCAGAAGCAGAAAAGAATAGATGTTGGTACTCATGCCACCGGCTGAAGCTACGCGCGCCATCCCCCCAGTTTTGTCGTACCCGGTTTCCGGGCAAGCTCGTCCGCCCGACCCTGGAATCGATCACGAACCTCGATTACAGAATGCCAGTATGTGGCTGTCGGACGACATTTTCAACCTTTCCCGAATCCTTGTGAACGGCGTCTTTGCCGCGGCCTGTCTGCTTCGAATTCAATTGCAGGCCATGACCGGCGGGAAATACCGCGCCGGCTTTCGTAAGTAGTCCGTCATTGAGCTTCGGTCCCGGCCAGGGAGTCGGCAAGCGGCCGCTGAACTGGTAAATTCCCAGCAGCATTTCGGCCACGCCGCGACCTTCCGCGCCAGGCAGCCAACTCGCTACGAAGGCCGAGGAAGCGTCAAGTTCCTCGTTCACGATCAATGGCCGGCCCGAGATCAGTACGGTTACCACCGGTATTCCCCTGGCGGCGATGCGCCGGATGCAGGCCAGATCCTCCGGATGAACCTGGGCGAGCACCAGAGTCTTGGCATAGGCGTCAAGCGGGTTCATCAGACCGTCGATCATGGAGCCGGCTTCGACGAAGAGATGATCGCCCGGCCGGATATCGCCATGACCCTCGGCATAGGGCGTCTCGCCGACGACGACAACGGCGATATCGTGCTGTTCCGGGTCGGCGTCGCTGCCGTCAAGACCTTTGCTGAGCATCGCATTGGACGTCAGCGCCTGGATTCCCTCCCAGATCGTTTCTCCGGTTATGGTGTCATTGCCTTTCTCGCCTTGCCAGCTCACGGTCCAGCCGCCGCATTGATGACCCAGGTTGTGCGCATTCTTGCCGGCCACGAGTATCCGCTGCCCTTGCTTTAGCGGCAGCGCTTCCTGCTCGTTCTTCAATAGCACCTGGGATTTTCGGGCGGCCCTGCGCGCCAGTTCCCGGTGATCGGAGCAGCCGAAGCCGGCATTGGCGATGCCGGGCCGCTGGGTCGGACGCGGCATATCGAACAATCCATAGCGCAACTTGGTCCGCAAGATGCGGCGCACGGCATCGTCGACTCGCGAGACATCGACATGTCCATCCAGCACCTGTTGCTCCAGCTTATCGATGAACTCCCGCCACCGTTCGGGAACCATGAACATGTCAAGACCGGCGTTGACCGATTTGCGGATCGCCACCCCGTAATCCTCGTCGAGGTAATTGATGCCGTCCCAGTCGGACAGCACGATGCCGCCGAAGCCGAGCTTTTCCTTGAGCAACTCGGTGATCAGGAAACGGTGACCATGGCACTTGTCGCCATTCCAGCTACTGAACGACACCATGACTGTCATCACACCATTCCGCAACGAGGGATAATAAGGCGCGATATGGGTCTGTTCGAGATCCTCCCAGGAAAGCTTGGTTTCGCCCTGGTCCATGCCTTGCCAGGTGCCGCCGTCGCCGACCCAATGCTTGACGCAGGCGATCACGCCCTCTGACTGCAGCGCGCTTGCGTAGCTGGCGCCGAGCATGGCTGCGAGTTCGGGGTTACTGCCGAAACTTTCGTACGTCCGGCCCCATTTGCAGTTTTGCACGACCGAAAGAGCCGGCGCGAAATTCCACTCCAGGCCGCTGGCGAGGATTTCCCTGGCTGTGGCGCGGGCGATTTCGGCAACCAGATCCTGATCGCCGGCAGCGCCTAGGCCGATATTGTGGGGAAATACCGTCGCGCCCTTCACATTGCCATGTCCGTGTACCGCGTCGACGCCGGTGAGTATCGGAATGCCGGGACTGTCCTTGTCTCCCACCGCTGCTTGCCAGAAGGCGTCGTTCATGGCCACCCAGTCATCGAGCGCGTTCGATCCCGGATGCGAACCGCCGCCACAGAGAATGGCGCCTAGCGCATAGTGCTTTACGTCTTCCGGGGTCGCCGAAAGCCGTTCGGCCATGGTCATCTGGCCGATCTTCTGGCGCAGCGTCATGCGCTCCAGCCAGCTAGAAAGAAATCGTTCCCGATCCATATCCATATCCTTATCCGACATCAAGTTCTACTCCGGGCCAACTACGTTTACTCCGATCAATTCCTTTACTGGAATTGTTCATTTACGCAAAACAAAAGCGTGGTTTCGTTTTGCTTCCGAATTCAATGGCTTACGCAATCGAATTCATCGCACGCATCCATTTGTGCGATCCCGAGGGCGCTTCGATGCGCCGCGCGGAAGCCCTGAACAATCAGGGCCTGTCTAATTTTCATCGACAAAAAACGGAACGTTTGCGTGGGCGACCTGTCCCAGGCCGTCACCGACGTAAACGAACAGGCGGTAGGCGCCCGGCCTTGCGGGCGCCCGCAGGCTGATTTCGCGCAGCCCCGGGTCGGCGATCAAACCGCTGAGTTCCGCTGGAATTTCTTCGGCGTCTCCGCCGGTCTGGGTCGCGGTACTCTCTTCCATTACGCGCCAGTCGAAGATCAAGGCGTCACCGTCAAGGTCTTCGGCGCCGATCTCCGCAATATAGTTTTCGCCGGCCCGCAGGCGTACATTTTCATCCGCGTCCTGGTCGTCGAGCCGCATATGTTCGATCAGCGGCGCGCGATTGTCCGGCCATTGCCCAGACCAGATTCGATGCAGCACATCGACCGCTTCGGTACTGCGTCCGTCCGCGGTGAAAACTCCGTACCAGGTAGGGGTGCGTTCCTGTTTCTGTCCCCACAAGAATGCGTAATTGCCGATCAGCCGTCCCCGCATCGGCGCAAGAATCTCCCCAAAGCCGCGCCGGTAGACATCGGCCTTGCCGGAGCTATGCAATTCAATGGGCGCCCCCCATTCGGTCAAGGGCACTTCCCAATGGCCGATGGTGCCCCATTCGGTGACCATCAGCGGAAGCTCCGGATCGAGTTGCGCCAGTAATCGAGGCAAATTGAAAACATCGCCATAGACCTGGACGCTGAGAAAATCGAGATCCGGGGCGCGCTGCTGTATTACCCGCGCCAGTTCAGCGCTGATGCCGGCGGTGGTAGTCGTGGCGGGGTGATTGGGATCGAGCTCGTGAATCATCCGCGAGATATCGTTGACGGCGTCATATACGCGCGGATTCTCGTAGTCGTGATTCAATTCGTTGCCGATCACCCAAACGAGCAGGGCCGGGTGGTCGCGATAGCGCAGCACGATTTCCCGCGCCGCGTCGAATTGCCGCGCTACCGCTTCGGCGTCGTCGTAGTCGAAGCCATGCCGTTCCCGGGCGATATCGAGACAAAGCGCGACCGTCAGCCCAAGCTCGTGTGCAAGATCGAGCACGCGGCCGTCGCCGGGCGACCAGGTGCGAACCGAATTGCCGCCATGCCGGGCCAACGATTCGAGATCGCCAAGGGTCTCGGCGCCGGCGCCCCTGATGTAGTAGGGCTCACCGCCGCGATAAAGCATGAAGTTGCCCGGTTCGCCGCGGATTTCGACAGGAATGGGTCCGTCCTGGGCCGCCGCGCCGGCGCTCAGGGCAAGAGCGCAGGCCAGTCCTTTCAATTGTGTTCGCATGTTGTTCATGAAGCGGTCCTCGACGCCAGCGCCAATTCCAGTTCTTCCAGCGACTTGCCCCGGGTCTCCGGCATGATCCGGATCAGCATGGCAAGACCGGCAACGGCCACGATTCCATAGACGAGAAAGGTCAGGCTGCTGCCGAGCGCGGCCAGTTCCCAGGGGAAGAGCATCTGCACCAGAAAACTGACGCTTGAATTCACCAGGCCGACGAACGAGATCGCCGCCGCCCTGACATAGTTGGGGAACAGTTCCGCGAACAGCACCCACATGATCGGCCCCACCGAGAATGCGAAACAGGCGACGAAACCCAGGATTCCAGTTAGCACCATCGTGGTATTGACCTCGATCGCCTGGGCGACGAGATCGGACTCGAGACCGCCGGCCTCACTGATTCCCACCTCGGCCAGCGCGGCCCGCAAGGCGTTCTCGTTGTCGAATTGCCGCCCCACGAGCGGTTCCAGCGCGGTGCGGGAATCCGCTTCCGCTACCGCGGCGACCGACTCTTCGCTCAACTCGAATGTGGCCTGATTGAAAGTCCAGGACAGCAACAACATGAAGAAAGCGATACCGGCCAGACCGGCGAACAACAGTGGTTTTCGTCCGAGCCGGTCGATAAACAGGATCGCCACGATCGTGAACAGCAGATTGACCAGTCCCACGAGTACGGCCTGCAGAAAAGCAGCGTCGTTACCGATTCCGCTTTGCTCGAAAATCATCGGCGCATAGAAGAACACCGCATTAATGCCGGTTGCCTGTTGCACGATGCCGATGGTCAGGGCGATCAGCAGCACCAGGCGAAGATGCGGGCGCAGCAACTCGGCGAAGCCCGCCGGCGCGCCGGATTCTTCCGCGGCCAGGCTCGCCTGAATCGCTTCATGTTCCCGCTTGCCGGCTTCGCTGCCGTTGATCCGGACGAGAATGTTCAGCGCATCGTCGCTTCCGCCCCGCAACTGCAGCCAGCGCGGGCTTTCCGGCACCCATTGCAGCGCAAACAGATAGAGCACCGCCGGCAATGCTTCCACGCCAAGCATCCAGCGCCAAAGCGATTCCGGCGCGATCAGGGGATTTTCCGCCTGAGACAATTGCAACAACAGATAGTTGCTGAAAAACGCGGCCGAGATACCGATCACGATATTGAGTTGGTTCAGGGAAACCAGCCGCCCGCGAATCGCGGCCGGGGCGACTTCTGCGATGTACATGGGCGCCACGATCAACGCCGCGCCGACGGCGAATCCACCGAGCATGCGCGCGGCGACCAGAAAAAAGTAGCCCGGGGCGAACGCGCAACCGATCGCCGAAACGAAGAACAGCATCGCGGCCGCCCGAAGTACGCCGACGCGGCCGAAACGATTGCTCAGGGGGCCGGCGCCGAGCATGGCCAGGGTCGAGGTCAAGGTAAGCGAGGCGACGGCCCAGCCGAGCTGAATCTCGTTCAACTGGAACTCGTCTTCGATAAATCCCACGACGCCGGAGATTACCGAGGCGTCGAAACCCATCAGGAAACCGCCCAACGCCGCGCTCAGGCTGGTCAGCCAGATGTATGAACCACCCACATTCGCGGTCTGGGCCTGCTCTGCCACCATGTTGGAATCCCGAATTCGATTTCAATTCCCTCTATTACCAGCAAGCTGACAGCGTTGTCAATATTAGCGGAGTTTGTAACAAATTGTGGCATTGCAAGAAATCCACCCAATTTTTGGGTGGAACGGTGGATTCTGCGACTCCGCTTCGCTTCGCGCAGAATGACAACAAGGGGAGAGCTGTCATCCTGCGCGTAGTCGCAGGATCTATCGCTCGGCCGGCAGGTTCCGCATCAAGTAAGGTGGGCCGTGGATTCCCTGATGACCACTTCACACTCGAACGGTGCTTCCGGCGCTTTCGTGGCGCTGCCGTTGAGTTTGTCGATAAGCAGGCCCGCCGCGGTTTCGGCCATTTTGATAATCGGCTGCCGCACCGTGGTCAGCGGCGGCCAGATGCGCGAGGAAAAGCGGGTGTCGTCGAATCCCGCGACGGAAAGGTCGCCGGGAATGGTCAGCCCTCGCTCTCTGGCCTCGAAAATCGCGCCCGCCGCCATATCGTCATTACTGGCCAGGATGGCGCTGGGAGGTTCGGCGAGGTCGAGCAGTTTACCGGCGGCGATCCTGCCCGAGTCGAAATCAAAATAGCCTTGCCGCACCAGGGGCGCGGCATAAGCAAAGCGATTTTTCTTCAGCGCATGGCGGTATCCCGCGAAGCGTTTGGCGCTGGCGCCGTGGTCGGGGTGTCCCTTGATGAAGCCGATGGCCTGGTGTCCCTGACCGATCAGCAACTCGGTCAGCGAGAAACTCGCCGCTTCATCGTTGCAGAGAATATTGATCTCGTCCGGCGCCGGTTCCCGGGGAGTAATCGCGGCGAAGGGGATGCGCATTTCCCGCAACAAGGCCAACACTTCAGGCAAGTCGCCCATGGGGGCCGGCAGGACAATGCCCTCCAATCGCGCGTTAATGGCGAATTGCCGGATGTGTTCGGTGATTTTAGAGTCGGGCAAGGTCAACGGCCGCAACAACAATGAGTATCCGGCTGGTTCACAGATACCGAGCGCGCCATTGAACACGTCGTTCAGGTAGCCGAACTCCTGTGCGTTTTCGTAAATCAGGCCGATGACCCGGGAGCGCTTGCCGGACAACTCGCGAGCCGCCGCATTGGGCTGGTAGCTCAATTCCCGTACTGATTGCAGAACCCTGTTTCGAGTCCGTTCACGTACGTTGGGTTCATTATTGACCACCCGCGACACGGTCTTGATGGAAACCCCGGCGCGTTCGGCGACATCAAAGATCGTTGCCTTGGTATTTCGCGGGTTCATCTTGTCTTCGCCATCAATGATTCGGCCTGCGTGATTGGCATCGCGGACATTCTACACAACTTCCCAAGCGTCTATTTCCAAACTATGCAATCACGATGCCAACAAAGACTATCGCGCCTACCCACTGATTGTTGACGAAGGCCTTGAAGCAGGCCTCGGGCTGGCGGTCGCTGGTTAATATCTGCTGCCAGGCAAACAGCAGGCTGGCGCCGACTAGTGAAAGGTAATACGGCAGTCCGAGATCGAATTGCCGCCCCGCCAGCCACATGGCGGCTATGAACATCACCTGCAACACGCCGATCATCATGTTGTCCGCGTCCCCTAACAGGATCGCCGTGGACTTGACGCCGACTCGCCGGTCGTACTCTCGATCTACCATGGCGTATTGCGTGTCATAGACGATGGTCCACAGACAGTTGGCGAGGAACAGCAGCCAGGCCGAAGCGGGCACGCCGCCGGTCTGGGCGCTAAAGGCCATTGGAATGCCCCAGGAAAAGGCGATGCCCAGCACAATCTGGGGCATATGGGTTACGCGCTTGAGAAAGGGATAGATGGCGATAATTGGCACGGCAGCCACCGCCAGCAGAATGGTCTGCAAGTTGGTGAACAGCACCAGCGCGAAACCGGTGAGGGATAACGCGGCAAAACCGGCCAGGGCGTCCCGGCGGCGGAGTTTCCCGGTCGCCAGCGGGCGCTCGCGGGTGCGCAGCACTTCGCCGTCTATGTGGTAGTCGGCGAAATCATTGATGCAGCATCCCGCCGAACGCATGATGACCGTACCTGATATGAATATGAATAACAGCCCGAACGAAGGGATGCCTTCCGCCGCGAGCCACAAGGCGCTGACAGTCGGCCAGAGCAGCAGGTAGATTCCCACCGGACGGTGCAGGCGCGCCAGGTAGAACAAGGCGACCGCTTTTTCTCGCAATTCCGGTCTTTGTTCCAGCCACGAGGCCGGCATCCGGCGCAGTCGAACCGCTTCCCGCCAGACGCGGGCCGTCGCCGACCGCGAACTGGACGCCATCAGGCCGAATCGCGGCGCTTTCCGGCGCAGCATGGCCGCTTTTTGCCGCAGCCGGGCTAGTGCGAACTTCATCAATCAGACATCCCCATAATGACTGCGCTCGCCCAGCCAGCGGTGGATTAGCGGCTCCACCGCCGCGGGGTGACTTGCCAGCATTTCCTCGCAAGTTTCGCGCACCTGTTCGAGCATATCGCTATCGCGGCTTATATCCGCCACCTTGAAGCTCATCAGACCGGTCTGCCGGGTGCCGAGCAACTGGCCCGGCCCGCGCAGACGCAAGTCTTCCTCGGCGATCAGAAAACCGTCATTGCTTTCGCGGATGATGCCCAGGCGCTCGCGGCTCAGCTCCGACAGCGGCGACTGGTAAAGCAGCAGGCAATGGCTTTGCGTGGCGCCCCGGCCGACCCGGCCGCGCAATTGATGCAGTTGCGCCAGGCCCAGGCGCTCCGGATTCTCGATTACCATGAGGCTGGCGTTGGGCACATCGACGCCGACTTCGATCACCGTGGTCGCCACCAGCAATTGAATCTCGCCGCTCTTGAAACCTTCCATCACCTCGACCTTTTCCGGCGCCTTTAGTTTGCCGTGCACCAGACCGACATGAATTTCGGGCAGCGCCTGCCCGAGTTGTTCGGCGGTGGCTTCGGCGGCCTGGGCCTGCAAGATCTCGGAATCGTCGATCAAGGTGCAGACCCAATAGGCCTGCCGGCCGGCCGCGCAGGCCGAGGCGATGCGCTCGATCACGGCGCCGCGCCGCTCATTGGAAAGCATGGCGGTGTTCACGGGACTGCGGCCCGGCGGCAGTTCATCGATTATCGAACAATCGAGATCGGCATAGGCGCTCATGGCCAGCGTTCTTGGAATGGGTGTCGCGGTCATAACCAGTTGATGGGGGCGCAAAGCGCCGCCGCCAGCCTTTTCCCGCAATGCGAGCCGCTGATGCACGCCAAACCTGTGCTGTTCGTCGACGATGATGAGGCCAAGGCGCTGGTAATGCACGGATTCCTGGAAGACCGCATGCGTTCCGATCAGCAGATCGCAGTCGCCGGCGGCAAGATTTTCCAGTAGCTGTTTTCGCGCCTTGGCGCGAGTCTTGCCGCTAAGCCAGCCAAGCCGCACTTGCAGGGGTTCCAGCCAGCTCCGGAAAGTTTGCAGGTGCTGTTCGGCGAGGATTTCGGTCGGCGCCATGAGACAAACCTGGAATCCGGACTCAATGGCATGCAGGGCCGCCAGCGCCGCAACCACGGTCTTGCCGGAACCGACATCACCCTGGAGCAGGCGCTTCATCGGCGTCCGGCCCGACAGGTCTTCGCGGATTTCCCGGTAAACCTTGCGTTGCGCGCCGGTTAGCTTGAAAGGCAGCATTTCGGCAAAGCGGCGCGACAGCGCCTGCCTGCTGCCGAAACGGTGCGACTGCAAGGCCAAGGCGTCGAGTTTCAGGCGCCGCATGCATATCCGGTGGGCGAGCAGTTCCTCGAACGCCAGCCGCCGACGCGCCGGACTATTGTCGGTCTGGCCCGACAAGTTGAGCTGGACATCCGGCGGCGGCTGATGCAGCAGCCGCACGGATTCGGCCAGACCAATGCCGCCGAAATCCCGCAGAAACCGCGCCGGCAGCAATTCCGTCAAATCCTCGGAACGGGCCAGCATTTGCAGCGCCTGTTGCACGAGCTTGCGAATGCGGCTCTGGTGGACGCCTTCGGTGGCGGGATAGACCGGCGTAAGCGAATCGGGCACCGCGCCAGCTTCGGCCTCGCTGGACAAGATGCGGTATTCAGGATGATACATTTCCAGTCCGCCGCGGCCGTAGCGTACTTCGCCGTAGCAGCGAATCAGCTTGCCGGCCGCCAGCCGGGTCTGCTGAAAAGCATTGAAGTGGAAGAAGCGAATACCGAGCATGCCGGTGGCGTCCCGGACGGCGCAGCGCAGACTGCGACGGCGGCCGAACTGGATGCCGCTGTCGATTATCTCGCCCTGAATCTGTGCGCAATCACCCACACAGGCCCGCCCGATGGGCGTGATGCGCGTGCGATCCTCGTATCGATACGGCAGATGGAACAGCAGATCCTGGACGCTTTCGATGCCGAGATCGGCGAGCCGCGCCTTCAGTTTGGGGCCAACGCCGGTCAGGCGATCGACGGGAATCTGGTCCAGCGGCGGGCCGGTCATATGATCAGGAACGGGAGCTTCAGTCGCTCAGAATCGCATCGATCTCGATCATGGCGTTCGCCGGCAGCGCGCTGACCTGGATGGTGGCGCGGGCCGGGTAAGGCTCTTCCAGACGCCGCGCCATGATCTCGTTGACGATCTTGAAATTGCCCAGATCGGTGAGGTAGATCGTCATTCGCAACGTCTGGCCGAGATTCGATCCCGCCGCCGCCGCGACCGCGGCCAGATTGTCGAAAACCTGTTCGGTCTGCTCCTCGATGCCGCCCTCGACCAGCCGCATGGTAACCGGGTCGAGCGGGACCTGGCCGGAAAGGAATATCAGCGGGCCGAAGCGCACGGCCTGGGAATACGGGCCGATCGCTTGCGGCGCGTCTTCGGTTTGAACGACTTGCGATGCGAGCATGAAAATTCTCCAAATATACTTTGCGCGGGCTGATTTGCCGCGGTTCAAGAAAGCTCTGATTACGTCGACACTTCCGCGCGGCACAGGTCAGCCGCCGCGTTCGATGGCGCGATCATTGAACTCGTTGACAAAACAAAACCGCGCTTTTGTTTTGCGGCAATGAAAACTAGTGAACGGTCGGCCTGCGCGTCTTGCGGCTCTTGACCCTGGTTACCCGGGTGACCGCCTTGATCATGCGAATCTTGCGCATGACCCGGGCCAGATGCACGCGATTCCGCACGTTGATCAGCAGATTGACGATGCTGAAATGGGCGTCGCGCTCGACCGTGCTGATTTTTTCGACATTCGCTTCGGCGCCGGTAATAGCCGTGGCGAGCGTGGCGATGATGCCGCGCTGATGTTCCAGCTCGACCCGGACCTCGACGGTGAACTCGCCATGGACTTCCGGATCCCAGTTCACCTCGACACATTTTTCCGGATCGTTTCTCAGGTCAGAGATATTGTTGCAATCGCGGGTATGAATCACGAGTCCGCGTTCCGAACTGATAAAGCCGGTGATGCGGTCGCCGGGAATCGGATTGCAGCAGCGGGCATAATTCATCACCGAACTCTGGGCGCCGCGCACGAGCAGATTGCCGCCCAATTCCGTTCCGATGGCATTCTCGTTCAGGGAAATCAGCCGCTGGGCCACGGTATGTGACATGCGGTTGCCGAGTCCGATTTCCCCGAACAGCTTGTTCAGCGAATCCAGCCGCAATTGTTCCAGCGTACTGGAAATGGCTTCCCTCGACACGCTATCCAGGCTGACGCCAAAGCTCGCCAGCGCTTTGGTCAGCAAGCGCCGGCCGAGGGCGATGGACTCGGACAGTTTCTGGCTCTTCAGGAAATGCCGAATGCTCGTGCGAGCCCTGGCGGTGACGACGAAACTCAGCCAGGCAGGGTTTGGCTTGTGTCCCGGCGCGGTAATGATTTCCACGGTCTGGCCACTTTGCAAGGGCTCGCTCAGCGGCGCCAGTCGGCGCGAGATGCGGCAGGCCACGCAGGTGCTGCCGACATCGGTGTGGATTGCGTAGGCGAAATCCACCGGGGTAGAGCCGGATGGCAATTCGAAAATTTCGCCCTTCGGCGTGAATACATAGATTTCATCCGGGAACAGGTCGATCTTCACGTTCTCGATAAATTCCATCGAGTTGCCGGCGCTTTGTTGCATTTCGAGCAGGCCGTTGACCCATTCCCGGGCCCGGATATGAGCATTGCTGGGAATGTCCTCGCTCGACTTGTACAGCCAATGCGCGGCAATGCCGTTATTGGCCATGGCTTCCATTTCCTCGGTGCGGATCTGAATTTCGATGGGCAGGCCGTGCATGCCGAACAGGGTGGTATGCAGGGACTGGTAGCCGTTGGCCTTGGGAATGGCGATATAGTCCTTGAACCGGCCCGGCACCGGCTTGTACAGGCTGTGGATCGCGCCAAGCACGCGATAACAGGTGTCGACCCGATCCACCACGATGCGGAAGGCGTAGACATCCATGATCTCGGAGAAAGACTTCCGCTTGCTGCGCATCTTGTCGTAAATGCTGTAAAGGTGCTTTTCCCGGCCGATGGTCCGGCCCGGCAGTCCTTCCCGTTCGAGGCAGGCTTCAAGCGAAGTCTGAATCTGGGACACGATTTCCTTGCGGTTGCCGCGCACCTTGCGCACGGCGGCGGCGATTCGCCGAAAGCGCAACGGATACATGGCATCGAAAGCGAGATCTTCAAATTCGATCCGCATATCGTTCATGCCGAGCCGGTTGGCGATCGGCGCATAGATGTCAAGCGTCTCTCTGGCGATCCGGCGGCGCTTGTCGGGCGGCAACACCTTGATGGTGCGCATGTTGTGCAGGCGATCGGCGAGTTTCACCATGATGACGCGCAGATCCCGCGACATCGCCAGCGCCATCTTCTGGAAATTCTCGGCCTGGGCTTCGGCGTGAGAACCGAAGGATATTTGGCTCAGCTTGCTGACCCCGTCGACCATTTCCGCCACGGTATTGCCGAACTGCGACTTGATCGCGGTCTTGGTGATGCCGGTGTCTTCAATTACATCATGCAACATCGCCGCCATCAGCGACTGATGGTCCATATGCATCTTGCTGAGAATGCCGGCCACCTGAAGGGGGTGCGTGATATAGGGATCGCCGGTACGGCGGAACTGACCTTCGTGGGCCTGCTCGGCGTAAAAGTAGGCGCGCCGCACCAGGTTGATCTGCTGTCCTGCGAGGTAGCCTGACAGGCCGTCGGCCAGAGAGTTGATGTTTTCAATCTGCAAGGCTGACAATATGCGCCTCCGTTCCCGGTTATCCCTCGGTTTCAGGCGCCGGGGCCGCTTCCGGCTGTTCGAGCATGAGTTCCATTTCCTGCTCGATCTCCTCCATTTGCGTTTCAGGCTT
Organism: uncultured Pseudohongiella sp.; assembly: GCA_951812715.1. Lineage (GTDB taxonomy): Bacteria > Pseudomonadota > Gammaproteobacteria > Pseudomonadales > Pseudohongiellaceae > UBA9145. Next base: position 1,661,925 of record OX638323.1, read on the forward strand.
TTCGGTGAGGATTTCGGGACCAACCAGTCCCTGGGCGATTTCGCGCAAGGCCAGCACCGTGGGCTTGTCGTTGTCTTCCGCGACGAGCGGGTCCTTGCCTTGGGTCTGCAATTGCCGGGCGCGCTTGCCCGCGACCATGACGAGTTCGAAGCGGTTATCTACCTTGTCGAGGCAATCTTCAACGGTAATTCTTGCCATGTACTTGTTCCTGTCGATACCATCGGAACATTGTACAACGACGTTCCGGTTGCGGGGTCGGAGATTTTACTGGATTCAAGGCGTCGATGCATAGTACCGAATAGTCATAAAGTTACCGATATATAATGAATAACTCCGCCCATTCGCTAGAGACAGGATTTTCACGATGATGCAAGAACTGCTTGTTGAAGCCTTGAGCCATACGGCTCGGCGATTTGCCAGAGCCTTGTTGAAAGGACGTTGGTTGCTGATCTCCTGTTGCCTGCTGGCTGGCTGGCCCGCCGCCGCGGCCGAGCGGCCCGATACGGGCATGAGCGGCGTCTACGAAGTAATGGTGGGCGTGTCCGACGCCGAGCCTGCCTTGGCCTACTTCGCTGAATTCGGTTTTGCCGTCGTCGCCAAGGCCGAATTGTCGGCAGAGCGGGCGGCAACGCTGTATGGCGTCGATTCGGCGCTCACCTCATGGCGACTGCAAAATGGCGAGGTTGATGCCCATGGCCTGTTGCGGCTGCTTGAATGGGACGACCCGACCGGGCCGGGCCTGGGCCTTGCGCAGCCGCACACCGTGGGGATGCGCATGGCGGTCATGCGCACCCGCGACATCTTTCGCCTGGCCGATGTCTTCACCGACCTGCGCGAGCAAGCGATCCAGCCCTGGCTGCTGGCGGGGCCGGTCTATGACGATCTTTACAACGCCACCGAAGGCCTCCCAAGCATTGTCAACCGCCGCGTCGGGGTGCGGGAAATGGCCGTTTACGGTCAATGGTTCAATCACGTCTTCTTTCAGCGCTATGGCTACTCTATTCCCGGCTACGGCGTGATTGGCGATCATGCGCCCCTCGGCACCAGCGAATTCACTCATCACGACTTCGTCGTGGCGGGGGACCTGGGCGAGGTCACCGCTTACTATGAGTCGGTCTTCGGCTATATTTCGGAAAACGATCCGCAGATCGACGGCGACTGGCTGCAGGGACCGCAGGCGATATTCATCATGGAACCGGGACGATCCCACTGGTATCGGGGCTTTGTTTCCCCCAATGACGTCAGCGGCAAGCTCAAGTTCTTTTCCTTGGAAGGACTGCACGAAATCGATGACCGTTCCGCCCGCCAGCGTCCCGGCGAAATCGGCATTACCTTGCACTCGATGTGGACGCCCCGCCTTGATCTGGTGCATCGCCTGGCGATGGACGCCGGAATTGAACCGGGACCGATCACCGCCAATGAATTCGAAGAATCCAGTTTTCTTCTGCATGGACCGGACGGAGTCTATTGGCAGTTGATTCAGCGGGAATCGTCCGCTTGGCCAGCGGTGACCGAGTTTCAATTGCTGGACGTTAACAACTGAACCTTTCCCCGCGCTCCAATGGCTTCAGCGGCGATTGCTCGCGGGCGGAATTTTCCAGGCTGCTCCACCGACCCAGACTCCGGCGGCGGGCCTGAAAGCGCGAAACTCCACCTCCTCGTACAGCCCCGCCCGATAGTAGGGGTCTTCGCGCAACAGCGCGCGGGCTTCGTCCAGATCCACGGTCCGATAGATGAAACAGCTTGCGTTCATATCGTCGGGCGAATCTTCCGCGAACAAGGGGCCGGCAACGGCGATCCGGTCCATCACCTTTTCGATATATGTCAGATGCGCCTCCAGATATTCCCGCCGCAGCGCGGCGGAATCGGCCACATCGCGACAGATGACTAGCCAGGCCATAACTGTCAGGTCCCGCCGGCATTATTGAAGCGCATCGACCATCAAGCTCCGCTTTTGAGATTTCGCAATAGGTCGGCATGCCGCGCCGACTGATCTTCGCGGCGCAGGCGGCGGGCCCGGACAATTGCGCGGATGTCCGCCAGCGCCGTTGCGAATTCGTCGTTGAACACCAGGAAATCCGATTTCTCTCCCTGGGCTATCTCCCGGCGCGCCTGACGCATGCGCCGCTCGATCGTCTCCGCGTCATCGAGCGCCCGAGTTTCCAGTCGCCGACGCAAAGTCTTGACCGATGGCGGCAGGATGAAGATTGAACACGCCGACTGGTCGAGTCCGCGAACCTGTTCCGCTCCCTGCCAGTCGATTTCCAGGATTACGTCAATTCCCTGCTCGCGCTGGCGCCGGACCCAGTCCCGGGAAGTGCCGTAAAAGTGGCCGTAGACTTCCGCGTATTCGAGAAAGGCGTCTTGCGCCAGTTTGCGCTTGAATTCGTTTTGGTCCACGAAGAAATAGTCGATCCCGTCCCGCTCCCCTTTCCTTTTCGGCCGCGTGGTATGCGATACCGAAATGTGCAGCGATTCGTCGTCCTCGACGAGTTGCCTGACCAGACTGGTCTTGCCTGCTCCCGATGGGGCGGTAACGATATAAAGCGCGCCGAAAGTCATCGCGGAGCCGATCCTACAAGACGCCGGGTTTCTGCAAGGCGGCTATTCTGTCTTCCAGCGGCGGATGCGACATGAACAGCGCGCGCAGGCCGGTCGGACGGCCGCCATTGATGCCGAAGGCGGCGAGTTCGCCGGGCAGATCTTCCGCCTGATTCTGTTGCAGGCGCTTGAGCGCGGCGATCATCTTCTGCCGACCCGCCAGATTGGCGCCGCCGGAATCGGCGCGGAATTCGCGCCAGCGGCTGAACCACATGACAATGATCGACGCGAGAATCGACAGCACGATCTGGGCGACGATGGAAACGACGAAATAGCCGATGCCGAATCCCCGCTGGTTCTTGAACACGACCCGGTCGAACGTGTGGCCGATCACCCGCGACAGGAAGATCACGAAGGTGTTCAGCACGCCTTGCAACAGCCCCATGGTAACCATATCGCCGTTGGCGATATGCGCGACCTCATGGCCGAGCACCGCCTCCGCCTCTTCTTGGGTCATCTTGCGCAGCAAGCCGCTGCTGACCGCGACCAGCGCGTTGTTGCGCCGCATTCCGGTAGCGAAAGCATTCACCACATCGGAAGGAAAAATCCCCACCTCCGGCATGCCGATACCGGCGCGTTGCGCCTGGCGCTCGACGGTTTGCAGCAGCCAGCGCTCCCGCTGATTCGACGGCGTCTTGATGATCTCCACGCGCATGGCGCGCTTGGCCATCCACTTCGACAGGGCAAGTGAAATGAACGCCCCGCCGAAACCAAACAGGGCAGAAAAAACCAGCAGCGCGTTCATGTCCAGAGCCGTGCCGCTTTCGTTCAGAATCCCTTCAAAGCCCAACAATCGAAAGCTGATGCTGATCACCAGCAATACGGCAATGTTTGTTGCCAAAAACAGCAAGATACGCATAGCTACATCCTGGACCGCTTACTATGTGGCCCGTTGTTTAATAAGGGTGACCACCGAGGACTTCAAGCAGGGTAGTTTCAATGTTCTTGGCGACAATTTCCAGTAGGAGCGGTCCACCCGTAGCGGCAGGCGTCAGATCCCCAGCAGCTGGTAGTTGCCGTCGAGGATCAAACGCACGGAGACATACAGTCCAAACGCAGGCACGGCAATCCATATGAAGTTCAGGCTCCACACATATATCCACATATCGCGCGCACTGATTCGCTGGTGCCGCCCGGATAAGCGGAAACTTACCCAATAAAGCGAACTTACGTAAACCCATTGCCAGAACAGCATGACGCCGATGATGCCGGCGGCCGTGGCGGGCAGGAAGTTCACCGTGTAGGCCGCATACAGGATTACGGTCGGAATCCAGCTAGTTAAGCCATTGGCGATATCCGCGTTAAACCCGAACGATCCCTGATCGGTGTACGAGTCGTCAAAATGTGCATAGGCAGCCCAGACATCAGCCCAGACAGCCGGAGACAATAGCTGCCCGACCGGAACCCTGGAGGTCAGAAAGGCCATGGCCGGCGAGTGGCCGGTTTCCTGGTGCCGACTGCGCCAGTACTCGGCCCGCTGGGCGATCTGGCCACGGCGCCAGTACAGGCAAGCCTCCCAATAGCAGATCAGCAGATTGATCGAAAAAAACAGGCTGAAGACGAAGTGAATGAAATTGAGGTTTCCATGCAGCCCGTGGCGGACGCCCATGCCGAACGCGGTGAGAGCCGCCACGACCAGCACCGCGAGCAGCAAAACCTGAATCCCCTTCGTGTTGTCGTTGATATCCCCGGCTGCGTTACTCAATGTTCTGCACCTGTTCCCGGATTTGTTCGATCATCACCTTCAGCTCCAGCGCATTCCGCGTTGTTTCGATGGCCGCGGACTTGGAACAGATCGTGTTCGCTTCGCGCATCAGTTCCTGCATCAGAAAATCCAGCGGCCGGCCAGCCGCTTCGCCGACGCCGAGCAGCCGCTCGACTTCGTTTACATGCGCGTCCAGCCGGTCGAGTTCTTCGGCGATATCCGCCTTGCTCACCAGCAAGGCGACTTCCTGCTCGATTCGCGCCGGGTCGAGACTGACCTGTAATTCGGAGATATCATCCAGCAAAGTTCGCCGCTGCGCTGCGAGAATTTCCGGCAGGGAAGCTCTTACCTGGGCCAAAATATCCCGAATAGAGGCAATACGCTCTCGCAAAACCAGTTCAATTTCATCCCCTTCCCGGGCCCGACCGGCGAGAAATTCATCTACCGCGCCGTTAAACAGCGACACAGCTTCCCGCTCCAGACCACTATGGTCCCGAGCTTCATTCTGAATGACGCCCGGCCAGCGCAGAATATCCAGGCTCGAAGGCGGGCGCGAGTTGCCGAAAGATTCTTGTATCCGATCGCTTGCCCGGGCGAGGGTTTCCATTATCCGGGGATTCAAATTCAATTCGGTCTGCACCGCCTCGGATTCCTGGAAACGAAGGGTGCAGTCAACCTTGCCCCGCTTCAGGCGGCCGCGAATCGTCTTGCGAATGACGATTTCGAGCCCCCGGAACGCTTCCGGAAGACGGATCGAGGTTTCCAGGTACCGGTGATTGACCGAACGGATTTCCCAGACCAGCGTACCCTGTTCCAGTTCGACCTGTTTGCGGCAGAACGCCGTCATGCTTAACATTGCTTGCCCCTCATGGCGCGCCTATTCTAGCGCAAGAGCGAATCGCGCGCCGTTCGCAAATACTTCCTGCATTCAGGATAATGAGCGCTGTCGCGAAACCCGGAACCAAACTCCATGAAAGAAGCCTTGCGAGCGGATGGCAGGACAGCGCGGCAATTGCGCGAAATCAGGTTGAGCAGGCGTTACACCCGGCACGCGGAAGGCTCGGTGCTGGTCGAGTTTGGCGAAACAAAAGTGATTTGCACGGCTAGCGTGGAGGCTGCCGTGCCCCCTTTTCTGCGTAACAGTCACCAGGGATGGGTCACCGCCGAGTATGGCATGCTGCCGCGCGCGACCGGCACGCGCATGAACCGGGAGGCGGCGCGAGGAGGCCAAAGCGGCCGGACCATGGAAATCCAGCGCCTGATCGGTCGCGCCCTGCGAACGGCCGTGGATCTGTCCAGCCTGGACGAACACACTATCAGAATCGATTGTGACGTGATCCAGGCCGACGGCGGCACGCGCACGGCGGCAATAACCGGAGCCTGCGTGGCGCTGACCGATGCCGTGGAGCATATGCTCGCGCAAGGACTAATTACCGAGAATCCGCTCCGGCAACTGGTCGCGGCGATTTCCGTCGGGCTTTGCGACGGCCGCGCGCTGCTGGACCTGAACTATGTGGAAGATTCCAGCGCGGAAACCGACCTCAATGTAGTGATGACCGAAAACGGAGACCTCATCGAAGTACAGGGCACAGCGGAAAAGGGCGAATTCAGTCGCGCGGACCTGACCGCGATGCTCGACCTGGCGGAAGCCGGAATCGGCAGCCTCATCGAATGTCAGCGGCGGGCGCTGGCGAAGTAGCGAGACAATCCATGCAGGACTTTCAGCGCCGCTTTCTTGAATTCGTCATCGATCACGGCATATTGCGCTTCGGCGATTTCACGCTCAAGTCAGGGCGGGTCAGTCCCTATTTTTTTAATGCCGGACTATTCAATACCGGCGCCGGGCTCTCATTTCTGGCAAGCAGTTACGCGCAGGCGATCATACATTCAGGCATGCGCTTCAACATGCTGTTCGGCCCGGCCTATAAGGGCATCCCGCTCGTTGCGGCCACCGCCATGGCGCTATACCGGGATCACGGTCTGGATGCGGCCTGGTGTTTCAATCGTAAGGAAGCGAAGGATCATGGCGAAGGCGGTTTGCTCGTCGGCGCCGATCTCGCGGGGCGGGTACTGCTCGTCGACGATGTCATCACCGCCGGCACCGCGGTGCGCGAATCGGTAAACATCGTGCGCGGCCGGGGGGCCGAACTCACTGGAATCCTGATCGCAATGGACCGGCAGGAACGAGGCGCGGAAACCTTGTCAGCCATCGCCGAAATTGAACGCGATTACGCCGTCCCGGTTATCAGCGTGGTAAATCTGCAGGATCTCATCGATTATCTTGCCGCCGGGGAAGATGCCGGATTACAGTCACACGCCGACGCCGTTCAAGCCTATCGCGAACAGTACGGCGCATAATCCCAGCCCATCGACGACTCCCGTTCCCGGCACACCCACGCGCGGCACATGCAAGCGCCGCCGATTTCGATGGCGCAAGCCATTGAAATCGGGAGCAAAACAAAACCACGCTCTTGTTTTGCGTTGCCAAGAAATTCCATGGCTGGAATTTTTCAGCTACCAATAAGGGTGCCGACGCCCTCGTCGGTGAAAATTTCCAACAGCAGGGCATGTTCGACGCGGCCATCGATGATATGGGCGCTATGCACACCGGATCTCAGCGCGTCCAGCGCGCATTCCACCTTCGGCAACATGCCGCCCTTGAGTATGCCGGTGGCGGCCAGATTTTCCACTTCTTTCACGCTGAGACCGGTGAGTACATTGCCTTGGTCATCCTGCACTCCGGCCACATTCGTCAGCAGGATCAGTTTTTCCGCGCCGAGTACGCCGGCGATGGAACCGGCAACGGAATCGGCGTTGATGTTGTAACTGACGCCGTTTTCGTCGGTGCCGACCGGTGCGATGACGGGAATGAAGTCGCTCGCCTTCATCATTTCGAGCACCTGGGTGTCGATCGAAACGATCTCTCCGACCTGGCCAAGATCAACCAGTTCGCTCTCGTCCGCGACGACCCGCGCTTGCAGTCTGCGCGCGCGGATGAGGTTGCCGTCCTTGCCGCTGATGCCGACGGCCTTGCCGTGATTCTGATTGAGCAGACTGACGATTTCCTTGTTCACCTGGCCGCCGAGCACCATTTCGACCACATCCATGGTGCGGCTATCGGTTACGCGCAGGCCGTCGACGAAGCGCGACTCGATATTGAGTTGTTCGAGCAGCTTGCCGATCTGGGGGCCGCCGCCATGGACGATCACCGGGTGTATCCCAACCAGCTTCATGAGCACGACATCGGTCGCGAAACTCTGCTTGAGCGCTTCGTCGACCATGGCGTTGCCGCCGTATTTCACCACTACCGTGTGACCGGAGAACTTCTGAATATAGGGCAGCGATTCGGTCAAAATCCGGGCGATGGTGCGGGCCCTGTTAACGCTGAGCGACATGATGTCTTCCCGTGGTAGCAAATTTCAGACGCGCCCAAACTCCGGGCGCTTTCCGACGCTGTCGAATTCCTTTCCCGGCTCGCGCCGGGCGCCGTCCAGCCATCAGGCGAGGCATGACGTCGTGCGATTCTCGCTCAAAGCCGACGCCTTTAAAACGCTTGCTGTCAGCCGATGCCGTCACGCTTTCCGGGCGATCGGCTTGTGTTCAGTTCAGTCGACGCATTGGTGAAGGCGATGTCCAGCCAGGTCGCCTCAAAATACTGGCCGCCGGCTCAAAACGGTGGTTGCAGCGAACTGTCGATTCGCAGGATCAGTTCCCGGAATTCCGCCTGAATCGCTTCCAGCCTTTCCCGCGAGTCCGCTTCGAAGCGGCAAAGCAGGGCCGGCGTGGTATTCGAGGCCCGGATCAGGCCCCAGCCGTCGGCATATTCTACGCGCAGCCCGTCGATTTTGATAATTTCCGCCTGATTGAAGTCGGCCAACTCTATAATTCTGTCCATTAGCGAGAATTTTTCCGCTTCCGGCGCGGGCAGACGCAACTCTTCGGTTCTGAATCCATCTTGGCTGGCCCCTAGCGCTTCGCTTGCGGGACCCGGTCGCGCCGCGAGCAGTTCGACTACCCTGGCGGCGGCATAGATGCCGTCATCGAAGCCGAACCAGCGATCCTTGATAAAGACATGCGCCGACAATTCGCCGCCCAGCGGAGCTCCGGTTTCCTGCATCGCCAGTTTCATGAACGAATGGCCCGACCGGCGCATGCAAGGATTGCCGCCGAGTTCGCTGATGCGGCGCGGCAGCCGGGTGCTGCATTTGACGTCGTAAACAATGTCCGCGCCCGGATAACGCGGCGCGATATCCTCGGCCAGCAGTTGCAGGATCGATTCCGCATCGACAATGGCTCCGGTTTCATCGACCATACCCAGGCGGTCGCCGTCTCCATCGAAGGCAATCCCGAGATCTGCCTTGGCGGCCACGACTTCGCGGCATAGCTCCGCCAGGTTTTCGCGCACCGTGGGATCCGGATGGTGGTTGGGAAAGTTGCCGTCGAGTTCCGGGTACATGGAGACGACCTCGCAGTTCAGCCGTTCGAACAGTATCGGAGCAACTACCGCGGGAACGGCATTGGCGCAATCGATGACGATTTTCAGGGGTCGCCGCAAGCGCACATCCGCGGCGATCATGGACAGGTAGTCCTCCAGAATGGCCAAATCGCGCATCGTCCCTTTGCCGGTTGCGAGCCTGTTCTGCTCGACGCGCCGGCGAATCTGCTGGATCTCGTCCGCGCTCAGGCTGGTGCGTCGAAACACCAGCTTCAATCCGTTGTAATTGGCTGGATTGTGACTCGCGGTCATCATCACGCCCGAGTCAAAAGGCGTGGTGTGAGTGGCGAAATACAGTATCGGCGTCGGTGCGATGCCCAGGTTTATGACATTGCAGCCCGATGCGCGAATGCCCTCGCTCAATGCCTCGAATAACTCGGGGCTCGACAGTCGTCCATCGCGGGCGGCAAGTAGCGAATCGATGCCGAGCGCGAGCGCCTCGCTGCCGATGGCCTGGCCGATACGGCGCACCAGATGGGCATTGAGCTGCTCGCCGGCGATGCCGCGAATATCGTAAGCCCGGAAAACTTCCGCGGGCACCGGTTCTTGAGAAGCTGATCGCGTATTCATGCCCCCGACAACTTCAACTCGAGTTTTCCGTCGCCGGCAAACGGTCAGCGATCAGTTTCAGCATTTTTCGCGCCACGGCTTCCTTGCGGGCCCGGGGGATTTCGAACTCGCCATCGGCGCTGATGGCGGTAGCCGCCACTTCCTCGCTGTTGAATGTTTCCGCAGCGTGATTGGCGAACAGCAGATCGAGTTTCTTGCGTTCGAGCTTTTCCCGACCGTTGGCGGCCACATTGCCGGTTTCGGCGGCGAATCCGACGACCAGCGGTCGCGGATCGAGGCGGGCGACCGCGCTGATAATGTCGGGATTGCGAACGAGCTCTATGTTCATGCTTTCGTCGTCTTTCTTGATTTTTTCGGGCGTTGTATTCGCCGGGCGGTAATCGGCCACTGCCGCCACGCCGATAAACACGTCGGCATCCGCGATCCGCTGCATGGTCGCGGCCAGCATTTCCTTGGCGCTGACCACGTCGATCCGGGTGACGCGGTCCGGCGCCGGCAGCGCAACCGGGCCGCTGATCAAGGTCACCCGGGCGCCCGCCGCCACGCCTTCGGCGGCGAGGGCATGGGCCATCTTGCCGGAACTGTGATTGCTCAGGAATCGTACCGGATCGATCGCTTCGCGAGTGGGGCCGCCAGTGAGCAGCAGATGGCGCCCGGCCAGCGGTTCGCCGGCGAATAATTCCGCGCAGGATGCAAACAGGCCGGCGGGTTCGACCATCCGGCCCGGACCGAAGTCGCCGCAGGCCTGGTCGCCTTCGGCGGGCCCGAACACATGATAGCCGCGGCGCCGCACTTCGGCCAGGTTCTGCTGAGTGCCGGGATCCGACCACATGCCCTGATTCATCGCCGGCGCCACGGCAATCGGCGCCGCGGTCGCTAGCATCAGCGTCGACAACAGATCATCGGCGCGGCCATGAGCGGCGCGAGCGAGAAAATCGGCGCTCGCCGGCGCGACCAGCACGAGATCTGCCCAGCGCGCGAGTTCGATGTGGCCCATCGCCGCTTCGGCTTCGAAATCGAGCAATTCCATATGCACCCGATTGCCGGTCAGCGCCTGCATGGTCAGTGGAGTGACGAATTCCTGCGCCGCCCGGGTCATGACCACACGCACCTCGGCGCCCGCCCGGGTGAACAAACGGGACAGTTCCGCGCATTTGTACGCGGCAATTCCACCGGTAATACCCAGCAGAATGCGTTTGTTGGTCAGGGTCGGCATGTCCGGGCGCGGCTTCCCAGAAGATCGGAAAGAGAGGACGGCTAGACTAGCAGCATGCCCTTCCGGAAGCAATTTGCGCGCAATCAATGTGTTCCGCGAAAACCTGACTAAGCTGTCTCCGAAACTTCCATTTGCAATAGCGGAAAGCAAGCGTGGTTATCGGGATGACGATCAAGAATTGGCCGTTGCTGGAACGGCCGCGGGAAAAACTGTTCGAGATGGGCGCCAAGAACCTCAGCGACGCCGAACTGGTGGCGCTGTTGCTTGGCAACGGAGCAAACGGCAAGTCCGCGCTCGATTTGGCGCGAGAGTTGCTGCGCCGCTTCGACGGGCTCGCCGGCGTGCTGTCGACGGACTTCCGGCAGATCGCCAGGGTGTCCGGCATCGGTCCGGCCAAGGCCGCGAGCCTGGCGGCGATGCGGGAACTCGGCCACCGCCAGCTATACGCGGAAGTGCAGAATCGCGATGTGCTGAGCAGTTCCCAGGCCACCAGGGAATACCTGCGCGCCCGCTTCCGCTATTGCAAGAGCGAGATCTTCAGTTGCATCTTTCTCACCAATCAGCATCACATCCTGCGGCTCGACGAACTGTTCCAGGGCACCATCGACGGCGCGGCGGTCTACCCGCGGGAAGTCGTGGAACGATGTCTGGCCTACAACGCCGCCGCGGTAATCCTCGCCCACAACCATCCCTCGGGAATCGCCGAGCCGAGCCAGGCCGACATCGCCATCACCCGCAAATTGCGGGTCGCCCTCGAAACCATCGACGTCCGCGTCCTCGACCACCTTATCGTCGGCAGCGCCCAGGTCGTATCGCTGGCCGAACGAGGCTTGATGTAAGATTTGGAGTTTTCGGTCATGGACCGGCAAAAGTGGATACTGCTCAAGTTGCTTCGCGGCAATTCGACGAAAAATATTCGCTTTGACGATCTTCGAACATCGCTCAAATATCTTGGATTTGAAGAACGGATTCGGGGCAGCAACCATCTGTTCTGCAGACCGGATATTGGCGTATTCATGAACTTGCAAAGAAATGGCGGAAAAGCTAAACCTTATCAAGTCCGGCAAGCGCGAAAAGTAATTTCCAAATTCGACCTCGGAAAAGGACCAAGCGATGCTTAAGTATGGAATCAATCTGCGCTGGAGCGATGAAGATCAGGCTTTTATCGCCAGAGTTCCAGAGTTGCCTGGCTGCATCGCGCATGGCGAAGACCCGGAATCGGCTCTTGATCAGATCAGGGAAGCGACGGAATTGTGGATAGAAACCGCGAGGGGAGCCGGTAAGCCCGTACCGCGTCCCGAGGGCGAGCCGATTAGTCCATCTTGACGCTTTCCGGCTTGCTCCGGCGGGGGTGTTCTGGTATAAATCGCGCCTCTTCGCAATAGCCGGCCGCCGGGCCGGCGGCAATCGAGGTCAATACAATGTCACGGGTCTGCATGGTTACCGGCAAACGGCCGGCGGTGGGCAACAATGTTTCCCACGCGCAGAACAAGACCAAGCGCCGCTTCCTGCCGAATATCCAGAGCCACCGGTTCTGGGTGGAATCGGAGAAGCGGTTCGTCAAATTGCGGTTATCCACCAAGGGCATGCGCATCATCGACAAGAACGGCATCGACAAGGTGCTGGCCGACGTTCGCGCCAGGGGGATACGGGTATGAGAGAAAAAATCAAACTGGTTTCAAGCGCCGGCACCGGTCACTACTACACTACCGACAAGAACAAGCGCACTACTCCCGACAAGATCGAAATCCGCAAATTCGATCCGGTCGTGCGCAAGCACGTGGTCTACAAGGAAGCGAAGATCAAGTGAACTTCATTCGGGCCGCCGCGCGGTAATGATTACCCGCGCCGGAGCCGGATAGCCCTCTATCGTTCGCGACGGATCTCCGGCATCCAACGCGTCTTTCAGTGAATCAAAAGGCATCCAGTCAGTCTTGCGCTGCTCCGTCGGCGTGGTGAAGCCGCGGTCCAGGATACGCATATCCACAAAGCCGCAACGTCTCAGCCATGCCTCCAGTGTCGCGATCGACGGCAGGAACCAGACATTGCGCATCCGCGCATATCGATCCGCCGGTATCAGGCTGTAGCCCTCGCCGCCTTCGCTAAACAGCGTTTCCAGCACCAGTTCGCCGCCGGGACGCAGACAATCGCGCAGCAACAGCAGGTGATCGAGCGGCGAACGGCGGTGGTAGAGCACGCCCATCGAGAACACCGTATCGAAATAACCGCTGCGCGCGGGAAACTGTTCCAGCGGCATGGGCAACACCCAGCAATTCGCATCCTGAACGAATGACTTCAGCGCCCAGAATTGCATGACATAAGGAATATGCGGATCGAGGCCGATGACCTGGGCGGCTTTCCGGCCCAGCATCCGAAAACAGTAATAGCCGTTGCCGCAGCCGACGTCGAGCACCTTGCGACCTTCCAGAGTGGATATTTCCCCGTCCAGCCGGGACCATTTCATGTCGCAGCGCCATTCGCTGTCGAGCCGGATGCCGAATACTTCGAACGGACCCTTGCGCCAGGGCATGAATTCCATCAGTTGCCGGCACAGTTCCCGCCTGACGGCGCCATCGCAATCGGCCGGGCTGCCAATGGCGACCTGGTCGCTGAAATCGGTTGTTGAAGGAAGGATTCTCGGCAATTGACCAATTTGCTCCAGCCGGCGCGGGAAGTCGCCATGGCGAATCAGTCTCAGGTTCTCTTCGGAAAGATCGGCGGCCAACCCGGCCAGAGATGTATCGCGGACTTGTTCAAGCAGAGACGCGAAGTTCATCGGTTATCTCATTTTATATGCGGTCGACGAACCGCGATTGGTTTCCCATGAATTCCCCTTGAATTCCCAACCGCGATGGGTGTCCCATGAATTCGGGGTGGGTGTCCCATGAATTCTCCTGAAGTTTGCCCTAAATCTTGGATGGGTGTCCCATGAAGTTTTCCCATGAATTTTTTGTGGGTGTCCCATTAGTATCATTAGTTTCCCATTAGTTTTTTGTGGGTGTCCCATTAGTTTTTTTGTGGGTGTCCCATTATTTCCCCATTATTTTTTCCCACTAATTTTCTTGGGTGTCCTATTAATTTTCCCTAATTTTGTGATCACTGGGTGTTCCGCTTGACGGCGACCATCGAGGTGAAATTGAAGCATTGGAACCATTGCTCAACCGATTCGAATCCGGCTTTGACAAGCCGGGCTCGATGCGCCGCCACGGATTCCGGCAACAGCACTTTTTCCAATGCGGTTCGCTTGCGGCTGATTTCGAGTTCGCTGTAGCCCATATCCTGTTTGAACTGGTGGTACATGTCGATGTAGAGCTCGTTCAGACGCGGGTCGTCCAGCACGATCTTCTCCGACAGAATCAGAATGCCGCCGGGAATCATGCCGTCGTGAATCCCACGCAGCAGCGCGGCCCGATCTTCCAGCGGAATAAATTGCAAGGTGAAATTGAGGACGACGACCGAAGCGTTTTCGATGACGCAGTCGCGGATGTCCTCATGCCGGCATTGCACCGGACCGCCGCCGAGCGCGGCCAGCCGCTCCTCGAGCCCGTCGAGCATGGGCCGGGAATTGTCCACGGCGATAATTTCGCAAGGGTTATCTTGCATGCGCCGGGCGATAGCCAGACTGGCGGCGCCGAGACTGCAGCCGAGATCGTAGATGCGGGCGCCGGGCTTGCGGTGCTTCCGCGCCAGTGCCGCGGTCATGGCGATTATCGTGGTATAGCCGGGCACCGAGCGGTGAATCATATCCTCGAACACCGCCGCCACCTTTTCGTCGAAAACGAAGTCTCCCGGCATCATGTTGCCGGCATACAACTTGTCTCTGGGCGGAGCTTTCATGATCCGCTCTTGTAATAGAGCAGGTCGCGGACTTCATGGCCGAGGCGCCTGCCCCGGAGTTCGAAGCGGGTCAGCGGGCGCTCCGGATTTTGCCAGCAACCGTCCCCGCCGAAGCGATTGCGAAATTCGGGAATCTGATCCATTACCTCCATCATCTGCTCAAGATAGGGCGGCCAATCCGTCGCCAGGTGGACCTCTCCCCCGGGTTTCAGCCGGCTCGACACCAGTTGCATGAATTCAACTTGCACGAGGCGCCGCTTGTGATGGCGTTTACGCGGCCAGGGATCGGGAAAAAGAATGAGCACACGGTCGATACCGGCGTCACCGATATTGTCACTGAACACCTCCACCGCATCGTGGCAGATTACCCGGACGTTCTCCAGCTCGTGGCGGACCATGCCCTGCAACAGGCGGCCGATTCCGGGCCGGTATACGTCGATGCCGAGAAAGTTCGTGTGCGGCTGCTCGCGCGCCATTTGCAGCAGCGACTCTCCGGAACCGAAGCCGATTTCGACTGTCAGCGCCTGTTCTTTCGCAAACAATTGGCCCGGGTCCAGCGGACCGGGTTGCAAGTCGATTACGTATTGCGCGGAAAACCGCTCGATGGCCCGGCGCTGACCGCCGGTCAGGCGTCCCGATCTGATGACGTAGCTGCGAACCGGCCTTCGCGCCGACAGTTTCTGCGAGGCGGTCACAGAGGAGGAAAGAAAGTTCCGGTTTCCGGCGAAGAGGCGCTGGAATATAGCCTTCGCGGCATGCGTCCGGCGAGAAAGGCTTCGCGGCCCGCGGCCACCGCCTTTTTCATCGCCGAAGCCATGAGCACGGGGTTTTTCGCTTCGGCGATGGCGGTATTCATGAGCACGCCGGCGCAGCCGAGTTCCATGGCGATGCTGGCGTCGGAAGCGGTGCCCACGCCCGCATCGACGATGATAGGCGTAGTCGCGTTTTCGAGAATCATGCGGATATTGTAGGGATTGCGGATGCCAAGCCCGGAGCCGATCGGAGCGCCCAGCGGCATCACCGAAACACAGCCGATCTCTTCCAGTTCCTTGGCGACCAGCGGATCGTCACTGGTGTAGACCATTACGTCGAAGCCGTCCTTGACCAGTATCCGCGCGGCTTTCAGGGTCTCGGTGACATTCGGAAACAGCGTTTTCCTGTCGCCCAGGACTTCCAGCTTGACCAACTTGTGACCGTCGAGCAATTCCCGCGCCATCTTGCAGGTGCGCACGGCGTCCTCGGCGTTGTAACAGCCGGC
The DNA here is from genome assembly GCA_951812715.1 of uncultured Pseudohongiella sp. Classification (GTDB taxonomy): domain Bacteria; phylum Pseudomonadota; class Gammaproteobacteria; order Pseudomonadales; family Pseudohongiellaceae; genus UBA9145. Next base: position 1,677,607 of record OX638323.1, read on the forward strand.
GGTGTTGGGCAGGATGGTAAAGTCATCGGGCGAGACGAAGTCGAGCAGGCTCGGCTCGCCGCTGTTCTGGCCGAGGTTGACGCGACGGATGGCGACCGTGAGAATCTCGGCGCCGCTGGCTTCGAGGGCGGCCCGGTTTTGCTCGAAATCGCGATACTTGCCGCTGCCGATGATGAGCCGGGACGCGTAGCTTCGGCCGGCTATCAGCAATGGGTCCGCGGCGCTTTGGGTTGTGATGTTGATTTCAGCCTCCACCGATCGCCTGAACGATTTCCAGTTTATCACCTGGCGCCAGAATGGTTTCGCCAAACTTGCCGCGCGGCACGATTTCACCGTTCAATTCCAAAGCGATCCGGCGGCCGGTTACGCCCAGTTCACTTACCAGTTCCGCCACTGAAAGCGGTTGCGGAAGGATTCTGGATTCCCCGTTTACGATGAGTTCCATATCGGCCTCGTCAATATTGCCGGCGCTTCATCGACTCAGGGCGAACACGCAGAGGCACAGCCAGCCGGCGAGGAATCCGAGTCCGCCAAGCGGCGTGATCGCTCCCAGCCAGCGAACGCCGGTCAGCGCCAGCAAATACAAGCTGCCGGAGAATAGCACAATGCCGGCGAGGAACAGGTAGCCGCTCGCCCGGGGCAATGCCGCGGCAGGGAAATGCAATGTCAACAGGGCAACTCCGAGCAGGGCGAGAGAATGATAGAAATGGTATTGCACCGCGGTCTGAAAGGTTTCCATCAGGTCGGCGGTGAGTCTGGCGCGAAGTCCATGGGCGCCGAAAGCGCCAAGCGCGACAGCGAGGAATCCGTTACCGGCGGCGAGAAACAGGAACTTGCTCATGGTACGATCCAGCCTTCTGTCTCGACATTCTGTCGAGTCGTTCAGCCCTCAAAATGCCGCGCATTTTGTCGGCTTCACCGATCCGGACCTCACCCAAGCATAGCTCGGCGCCGTTTCGGCTGCGCGCGAAGCTGACGCTTCGCGAACGCTTGCCTCCACTCAAGCCTGTATCCTGTTCGGCGGCCAGCTCAGCCGGCGCAATGATTGTAGGCGGGAGGGATCAGGCCGCCATTCGCGCCTTGATCTTTTTCATGGCGTCTTTTTCGATCTGCCGCACTCGCTCGGCGGAAATGCCATATTCCGCGGCCAGATCGTGCAAGGTCGCTTTGGCGTCCTCGAAAAACCAGCGTTTCTGCAATATGTCCCGGCTGCGCTCGTCGAGTTGCGCCATGGCCTGGTGCAAGGATGCGCCATTGACTTCTTCCCACTCGGATTCTTCCAGTTGAATCGCCGGATCGGCGCTCCTGTCTTCGAGATAATTCGCTGGAGCGCGGAAATCGCCGTCTTCGGAACTTTCGGGATCGGCGTCGAAGGATCTGTCATAGGCGCACATGCGGCCTTCCATCTGCCTTACAACCTTGGCATCCACACCCAGATCCTGGGCCAGCGCTTCGGCTTCCTCGTTGTTGAACCAGCCAAGCTGTTTCTTGGCGGAGCGTAGATTGAAGAACAGCTTGCGTTGCGCCTTGGTGGTGGCAATCTTGACAATGCGCCAGTTGCGCAGGATGAATTCGTGCATTTCCGCCCGGATCCAATGCACAGCGAAGGATACCAGGCGTACGCCCACGTTCGGATCGAAGCGTTTGACGGCCTTCATCAGTCCGACGTTGCCTTCCTGGATCAGGTCAGCCTGGGACAGGCCGTAACCGGAATAGGTCCTGGCGATATGTACGACGAAACGCAGATGCGCCAGTACAAGCTGGCGTGCCGCTTCGACGTTGTCGTTGCAGAAATATTCGCGAGCCAGTTCGAGCTCCTGCTCGGGAGTCAGCACCGCGATATTGTTCACGCTTGCGATATAGGCAGTCAAATCCCGACCCGGACTGGCGGGCCAGACTGTCTGCAATGCTGTAGAGGCGCTACTGCTCATTTCATTCTGTTCCTTGTTCGCTTTGCGAAGCACCGCGAATCTTCCGGCTTTTTTGCAATATTGTCAAGACCTTGCGGTCTTTTTGCGTATCCCTCTGATTATTCGTAGAACGTTTGAGTTCTAGCAAAAACGCTGTTTTTGTCAGCCTCCGCCTGGCTAGCCCTGCAACTGTAACCGGCCTTGGGTAGCGGTATATGGACGAAACCAAGAGAATTCAAGTTCCGGACGCTCAATCGCTGAATAACGCTTCCACGAATTCGCGCGCCGCGAAAGGGCGCAAGTCGCCGGCCTGTTCGCCAATGCCGATAAAGCGCAGCGGAATGCCGAACCGTTTCGCGATTGCAAATACCACGCCGCCCTTGGCGGTGCCGTCGAGCTTGGTTAATACGATCCCGGTCAAGGCAGTGCTTTGGTGGAAACTTTCCGCCTGATTCACCGCGTTCTGCCCCGTAGTCGCATCGAGCGCGAGCAGGATCTCGTCAGGGACGCCTTCGTCCTGCTTGCGCAATACGCGCACAATCTTTTCCAGTTCGCGCATGAGATTGTCCCGGGTATGCAGGCGGCCCGCGGTGTCGGCGATGAGCACGTCGATGCCCCGCGCCCGGGCCGACTGCCAGGCATCGAAAATAACCGCCGCGCTATCGGCGCCGGCCGCCTGGGCGATAACGGGAACGCCGTTGCGTTCGCCCCAGGCTTGCAACTGTTCGACCGCGGCGGCGCGGAAGGTATCGCCCGCGGCCAGCATCACCGAATGTCCCTGGTCGCGCAGCCGCCGCGCCAGCTTGCCGATGGTGGTGGTCTTGCCGGCGCCGTTCACGCCGACCATGAGAATGACGAATGGCCGGTCGGACGACGCCACCCGCAACGGCTTTTCACACGGCAGCAGGATGCCGGTCAATTCGTCCTTGAGCGCGGCGACGAACTCTTCGGCATCCAACAGTTGGCGGCGGTCAAGTTTGCGCCGGAGAGCGGCGATCACCTCATCGCAAGCCTCGATTCCCACATCGGCGGAAAGCAGCCGGGTTTCGACGTCATCCAGCAGTTCGGCATCGATTCGGACCTGGCCCGCCGCCATGGCCGCCATACCTTCCCGAAAACGCGCGCCAGTCTTGCTCAGACCCTGCCGAAGGCGGGCGAACAACCCGCCGCCTTCAGCGCTCGATGCAGACTCCTCATCCCCGGAGCGGGATGATTTTCCGAACTTGAGCATGGAATGTTCTCGAATTTGGCGGCGGGCTATGCTATCACCACCCCGGCCCGGCGGACAAAGCCGCGAGCATTGACCAAAAGGAACTTTCAGCATGAAGCACAGCCGAAACCGGCGGAAAAGCGCCGTGCGCATCATCGGCGGCGGCTTGCGCGGTCGGCTGCTGCACTTTCCGGAAATCGACGGCCTGCGCCCGACGCCAAACCGGATTCGCGAGACCCTGTTCAATTGGCTGCGGGAAAAAGTCGATGGCAAAATCTGCCTGGATCTTTTTGCCGGCAGCGGCGCGCTCGGATTCGAAGCGCTATCCCGGGGGGCGGCCCAGGTGATTTTCGTTGAGCGCAATGCCGCGGCCTGCCGGGCGCTGGCGGAAAACACTCGCAATCTGCAAACGGAAAATGCGGAAATTCATCATACCTCGGCCTGGGACTGGCTGCGTCAGACCCGTCAGCCGCCGTCGAGTATCGAACTGGTGTTTCTCGATCCACCATTCGCCGGCGGCCTGTTGCCTCAGGCTTGCGAAACGCTGGAGCGAAGCGGCCTGCTTGCCCGGCGCGCGTTGATCTACCTGGAGGCCGAAACCGAGGTCCGGCCGCGGCAGTTGCCGGACAACTGGCGCATGGAAAAATCGGGCTCGGCCGGCGATGTGCATTATTTTCTTGCGCGGCGCGAATGAATCGGCAAAGCGCGCCATCGGCATTGAGCGATTTCCGTCCCGCCTGGTGGCTGCCGGGCGGCCATTTACAATCCTTGCGACGCAAGTTCGGACCTGGAAAAACGGTGCAGCAACAGGGCCAGCGCCTGCTGCTCGACGACGGAGATTTCATCGATCTTGCCTGGGTCTTGCCTGGCGGCAGGGAACCGGCGCCGGGCGCGGCCATAGTATTGATCCTGCACGGACTGTGCGGCTGTTCCGAATCCTTGTACGTGCAGGCGCTGCAACATCATTTGCAAATGCGCGGCATCGCCAGCGTAGTCATGAACTTCCGCGGCTGCAGCGGTGAACCCAACAACAAGGCGCGCAGCTACCATTCAGGAGTTTCCGCCGATACCGATCAGGTGTTCCAGCGATTGCGGGCGCGATATCCCGAGAACCCGTTCCATTGCGTGGGCTATTCGCTAGGCGGAAACGTGTTGCTAAAATGGCTGGCGGAAACCGGCGGGCCGGCCGGACTCGAACGGGCGGCAAGCGTTTCGGCGCCGTTCGATCTGGCGCAATGCTCGGCGGCCCTGGGCCGGGGGTTTACCCGCTTCTACGGCAATTACTTTCTGGGCCGGCTACAAAATGATCTGGATCGGAAAAAACGCGTTTTCCAGCAGACGGGCAATGACGCTGAGCTGGCCTTGCTTGACGCGCTAGGTTCCTTGCAGGGCGTCCGCAGTCTGTGGGAGTTCGATGACCGGGTGACCGCGCCGCTGCACGGATTCGCCGATGCGGCGGACTACTACGCGAAATGCAGCAGTTTGCCGCTGCTGACCGAAATCAGCACCCCAACCCTGCTGATCCAGAGCGCCGATGATCCGCTGGTGCCCGCGGCGTCCCTGCCGGACCCGGCCCGCCTGCCGGCCAAGGTCCGCCTCGAATTGACGAGCGCCGGCGGCCATGTCGGATTCTTCGCCGCCGAAGGCAGCCGCCTGGAATTGGCAATAGCCGATTTCCTGGTTTGTTAGCTCCTCGGGTATTGGCTAAAATGCCGGCTCTATCCAAATCATCGGCCGCCATGAAAACCGTTGTCTATCCCGGCACGTTCAACCCCATCACCAATGGCCACAGCGATCTGGTGGAGCGCGCCTCGCGCTTGTTCGACAAGATCATCGTCGCGGTGGTGGACGCCAACCTGAAAACGGCGAATTCACTGCCGATCGAAAGTCGGCTAACGCTGGCGCGGGAGGTGCTGGGACATCTCGATAACGTCGAGGTGCGCAGTTTCGACAATCTGCTGACGAAATTCGTCGAGGAATGCGGCGCCAATATCATACTCCGCGGCTTGCGCACCGTGGCCGACTTCGAATACGAGTTCCAACTGGTAGGCATGAATCGAGTGCTGGCGCCGCAAATCGAAACGGTTTTCCTGGCCCCGGCGGAACATCTTTCCTATATCTCCTCCACCCTGGTGCGGGAAATAGCATCCTACGGCGGAGACATATCCAATTTCGTCCATCCCTCGGTGGCGAAAGCCATTGCCGAAAACGGTTAGGGAAGCTCTGATTCAGCCAGAGTTTCCCCGCGGCACAGGGATGCGCCGCCGAATTGGATGGCGTAACTCATTGACTTCGCTAGCAATAAATCACACTTTGTTTTGCGATAATAAAAATTCCATGCGGGAATTTTCAGAGAATACTTAGGTCTGACAGGCCGGGCAGAATACAGTGGAGCGCTGACCGAGGCGGATTTCGCGCAGGATTGCGGAACAGCGTACGCATTCTTCACCGCCCCTTCCGTAAACGTTCAACTGCTGCTTGAAATAGCCGGGCTTGCCGTCGCCGCCGCTGAAATCGCGCAAGGTCGTTCCGCCCGCGCGTATCGCATCGCCAAGCACCAACCGTATCGCTTCGGCCAGTTTTTCATAGCGCTCCGCCGAAATCCTGCCGCCGGCCCGGGCCGGATGGATGCCAGCCAGAAACAGCGCTTCGCAGGCATAGATATTGCCGACACCGACGACTGTATGGGAATCCATGATCAGATTCTTGACCGCGCTCTTGCGCCCCCGGCTCTTGCGATAGAGCAGGGAACCGTCGAACTCGTCTCCCAGCGGCTCGGGACCCAACCCCAGCAACAGCGGATGTTCCCGAGCGCCCGCCGGCTGCCAGAGCATGCTGCCGAACCTGCGCGGATCGGTAAAGCGCAGCGCGCTGCCAGAGTCGAATACGATATCGACATGAGCGTGCTTGCCGGGAGGTTCGTTTTCGGGAGTCATGCGCAGACTTCCCGACATTCCCAGGTGGACGAGCAGCACCCCGCTATCACATTGGAATAGCAGATATTTCGCGCGCCGGCCGACCGAAGCGAAGCGCCGACCCGGAAGTTGTTCCGCCAGGGCATCAGGCACTGGCCAGCGCAAGCGGCTTTCGCGCACTTCCACCCGCACGATTTTCTGATCGATCACGTAAGGGGCTACGCCCCGGCGCGTGATCTCGACTTCGGGAAGTTCGGGCAAGCGGGCCTCCGGCGGTGATTTGTCAGCGGGGCCCGAAGTTATAATTCGGACTCGCCGGAATGTACAGTGCGCCCGCTACCCGAACATAGAGCGAAAACGCCCATTTCTCAAAAAAGAGCTCGAACAAGGGTAAATTTTCCGGCGCTTATGTAACATGGGCCGCCATCAGGACAGCCGCATGCTGGCGGACCTAGCGATGATCGCGAAATCGAGTTATTGCATTGGCGTGGACGTAGGGGGCACGTTCACCGACTTCCTCTGTGTGCGCATTCGCGGCAATGGCGAAGTCGTGCTTTCGGTCTATAAGACCCCGTCCACGCCAGATGCGCCTGAACGCGCGGTGCTTGCGGGGCTCAAGGCCATGGGCGATGCCGGCGAAGCGCTGCAGATCGTCCATGGCAGCACCGTTGCTACCAACGCCTTGCTGCAAAGGAAGGGCGCCCGCACGGCATTCATAACCAATCGTGGATTCGGTGACCTGCTTACGCTCGCCCGGCAAACCCGCCCGCGGCTGTACGCGCTGGAATTCAAACCTTCGCCGCCACCGGCGCCGGCGGAGCTCTGTCTCGAGACCGGCGGCCGCGTCAGCGCGGACGGGACAACCATCGACCCGCTCAGCGCCAGCGACCTGGCTGCCTTGACTGGGCGGCTGCGTGAGCTAAACGCCGAATCGGTGGCGATCAATCTGCTGTTTTCGTTTCTGGACCCAAGTCATGAGGAAACTATCGAAAAGGCGCTACGCGAAGCTCTGCCCGAGGTATTCATCTCGCGTTCCTCGCGGGTGCTGCCGGAATACAAGGAATACGAACGCGGCATGGCCACCTGGCTGAACGCGTTTCTCGGGCCGGTGGTGAGCGGCTATCTGCGCCGGCTGCAGCAAGGAATGAGCCGGCTGCCCAAAGGTTCAGCCTTGCAGGTGATGCAGTCCAGCGGCGAAACCATCAGCGCGGACAAGGCGGCGGACTCCGCCGTGAACCTGCTCCTGTCCGGACCGGCCGGAGGCCTTGCGGCAGTGCAATATCTGGGCCGCCAGATCGGCCAGGATAAATTGATCAGTTTCGACATGGGCGGCACTTCCACCGATGTTGCCTTGCTCGACGGGCCCATCAGCATCACCAGTGAAGGCCGGCTCGGCGAATTTCCGGTTTCCGTGCCGATGGTCGACATGCATACCATCGGCGCCGGCGGCGGCTCGATCGCCTATATCGACAGCGGCGGCATGTTGCAGGTAGGACCGGAATCGGCGGGCGCGGATCCGGGTCCGGTCTGTTACGGCAAGGGGGGAACCCGGCCGACCGTAACCGACGCCAACTTGCTGCTCGGCCGGCTGCCGGCCGGCGCGCCGCTGGCCGGAGGCCTCGAACTCGACATCGACCTCGCGCGCAAGGCCGTGGCCGGACTCGCGGACATTATCGGCCTGGACGTCGAGGCGACCGCGCGCGGTATCGTCAGCATCGCCGATGAACTCATGGTCGAAGCCATTCGCCGCATCTCGGTCAATCGGGGCTTCGATCCCGCCGAATTCCTGCTCGTCAGCTTCGGCGGCGCCGGCGGCTTGCACGTCTGCGCGCTTGCTAAAGCGCTCGGCATTCGCCGGGCGGTAGTGCCAGTCTACGCCGGAGTTCTGTCCGCGCTCGGCATGACCGTCGCCGACCGGGGAAGACAGTTCTCTCGAACCTTGCAACGAACAGAGGAAGTCGATCCGACGCCGCGGATCGCGCGGGAATTGGAGCAATTGTCGCGTCGCGCCGCAACCGAATTCGCGAACGAGGGACTCGATATCGCAAACCTGCGGACGCGATTCAGCATCGACATGCGCTATGTCGGCCAGTCCTATACCTTGAACATACCCTGGTCCGGCTGGGATGCAACCCTGGCACAGTTCCACGAACTGCATCGACGCCGCTACGGCTACGAGCTGGAAACGCCTGCCGAGGCGGTTAATGTCCGGCTGCGCGCCTGGTTCGACCGTCAGACCTTCGATCTGCCGCCAGAACGGGAAGCGCCGGCTGAGGGGCCGGAGTTGGAAACCCGGCGCCGCGCGGCGGCGGGAGAAACCATCGCCGGCCCAGCCACCGTGCCGGAGTACGCCTCGACCACCTGGATCGCCGAATACTGGCAAGCCCGCCGCGACGACTTCGGTAACTTGTTTCTGGAACGGGTCGACTGACCCGACAACCCCGCGACCTTCACCGAATCAGGAGTGTCCTTTCATTTCTGATGCCTGTGAGCTGGCTTAGCGCAGCGTGTAAGCCACCAGTTCAGCCACCCCGCGGGTGCCACCGCCTACGAACATGGCCAGATACTGGGTACCGTCATGCTCATAGGTAAAGGGCAGGCCTACCTGATTATCGGGTAGTTCGATCTCGGCGACGATTTCTCCGGTTTGCTTGTCGACGGCGCGCATGGTGGGGCCGGCGTCGGCGCTGCCATTGCCTTCGGCTACGAACAGCAATGTCTTGGTCAGCAGGACGCCGGCCCGGGTAGGTACTCCGGTGGGCGGCAGATCCACGCCTTCGAGCAGCGGATGATTGGCAATGCGCTCGGGGGTGTCGGCATTGGGGATCCACCACAGGTGATCGCCGCTGTTCATGTCGATGGCGGTTATCCGGCCGTAAGGCGGTTTGACGACTTCCAGGCCCTGAATGCGGGGAATGCGCACGCCAAAGCCCTGGCTCAGATCGATATCCGATTCGGGATTCTTGGCCAGGGCCAGCACCTGGAGTTGGGTTCTGGAAGGCACATAGAGAATGCCGGTTTCGGGATCGATGGCCGAGCCTTCCCAGTTGGCGCCGCCGGTCGAGGAGGGCAGGCTCAGCAGGCCGCGGGTGCCATCGGGAGCATCGGCCAGCGACGGCGGCGTATACAAGCCCGGACTAAGGCGAAAATCGGCAATGGCTTCCAGCGCCAGGGCTTTGAGTTCGGGCGTGAAGTCGATCAGATTGTCTTCGGTAAAGCCCTGTATATCGAAGGGCGCCGGCCGGGTGGGAAAGGGCTGGGTGGGCGCGTACCACTCGTTCGGCACGTCACCGGCCGGCACCGGGCGCTCGACAATCGGCCAGATCGGCTCGCCGGTATGCCGGTCGAAGGCGTAGACGAAAGCCTGCTTGGTCACCGACATGACCACGTCCCGGCCATTCGGCAGATCGATCAGGACAGGCGCCGCTGGCACATCCCAGTCCCAGATATCGTGATGGATGAACTGGAAGTGCCACTGCCGTTCGCCGGTTTGCACGTCCAGGGCTACCAGACCGCTGGAGAACAGGTTGGCGCCCGGGCGGTCGCCGCCGTAATAATCGCCGGTCGGGTCTTCTATGGGCAGATAGACATGACCCAGTTCCGGATCCCCGGAAATCGGCGCCCAGACGCCGGAATTGCCGGTGAACTCGACGCCTTCGTCAAGCCAGGTCTCATAACCGACCTCGCCCCGTTCCGGGATGGTGTGGAAGGTCCATAAACGCTCGCCGGTGCGCACATCAAAGCCGCGAATATCGCCTTTCGTATTTAACTTGGAACGGGGCCGACCACCGGTGCGGTGGGCCGCTCCGACAACGATCACATCGTTCATCACGAAGGGCGGCGCGGACAGGCCGATATCCGGGTAGGGGAAACGCGGGTCGTCGCCGTTGCGCACGCCGACCATCAGATCCACCGTGCCGTTGTCGCCGAAATCAGGGTCCGGGATGCCGCTGCTGGCATCTAGAGAAACCATGTGATAGCCGGGGCTGACATCGATTACCCGCTCTTTGTCGCCATCGGTCCAGTAAGCAACGCCGCGGCCGGAACCCTTGCGGGGCGCCTCGTCGAAACGATCGCCTTCCTGATAACGATAAATCCAGAGAATCTGTCCAGACGTGGCGTCAAGGGCCAGTACGTTCCGGGTACTGCCAACGTTGGCATAGAGAATTCCGTTGATTTCCAGTGGTGTCGAGGGGTTGTTGTAAACCGGGTCCGGCCCGATGCCCTGGGTTGAAAATCGCCAGGCAATTTCAAGTTCGTGGACATTGTCGGCATTGATCTGATCCAGCGGTGAGTAACGCTGGGCAAACTCGCCGCCGTGATAAAGCGGCCAGTCGCCATCATGGATACTGGTGCCGGTCTGACTTGTGGCCAATGGGCCGTAGGCGAGCGCGGCGATGGCTGCGAGCATGGCGAACAGGGGGCTTGCGGTTCTTGTCATCTGAAATTCTCCCGACACGAATGGTTTTTTCATGCTGACGCTGGAATTACGCGAGACAATCAGGGAAACGTGATTCGATCCCTGAATCCGGCTTCCCGATCTTACCAATACTGCTTAAGGAAGCTCTAATTAGTCAGAGCTTCCGCGCGGCACATGGAAGTGCGCGATGAATTCGACGGCGCGGGCCATTGAATTCGAGAGCAAAACAAAACCTCGCCTGTATTGCGGCAATGAACAATTCCAAAGGTGCAGGCAAGAGTTTTCGAAGCGCAGCTTCGAGTGCCGCCGGAACGGCGCGGAACCGAACTCTGCGACTGGATTGGAATTGTCCAGAGAATACTCAAGATTCTGCTGGATTTCCAACCAGTCCGGCAGCACCAGGTAGCCGGCGATGCCCGGTTGAGAATCGCTGGTCCAGAACCGCCCGTATTGCGGGCAAAATCGCCGGGTGATATAAGATTGAATACCGTTTGGCAACTCGGCATGAAAACATCGATCCAACGATATGAGTCCAACTGACCGGCACAATCCGCGATTCCGGCAGGCAATCGCTCTAGCCTTGCTGGCTCCGCTCTGCCTCGGCGGCGCCCGCGCGCAGGAACAACAGTTCGCCGAAGGCGCGGAATTGCAACCGCTCAAGCGGCCCCCGGTGCTCTATCTCGAACCGGCAGTGGCGGTCTCGCCGGAACTCGACTTTGCCCTGCCTCCGCCCGAGTTGCCGCGGGCGCCGGAACTTGGCCCGGATTTTGACGAGCGCATGCGCGATATCCAACGCTTTAACGAGTCGATCGTCGATGCCGAAACCATATCCGGCGTCTGGGACAACAGCCTTGTGGAACAACTGGCCACTCTGGGCTCGCTGCAACATGAGCAGGGCGATTATCTCGGCGCCATCGAGAGCCAGGAACGGGCGGTTCACGTCCAGCGCATCAATACCGGCTTGCATACCGTGGAGCAGGTGCCCCTCGTGCAAGGCATGATCGAGAGCTTTGTCGCCCTCGGTGACTGGGACCAGGTTGATATTTATCAGAAGTATCTTTTCTTCATCCAGCAAAAAGACTATGGCAGCAATGATCCGCGGCTGATTCCGGCGCTCGGCGATCTGGCAAACTGGCATATTCATGCCTTCGCTATCGGTGAGGGCGAGTCGTTGGGGGTGCGGCTGAGTTCGGCGCAAATGCTGTTTAACGCGGCCGCGCGCATGGTCGACGCCCACTTCGGCCAGACCGACCCGCGCTATGTCGAATATCTGCGCGGCATGGCGCGTTCCGCCTATCTTGTAGCCACGAACCAGGAACTACTGCGGGAATTGAATCGGCCCCAGTTCCGCATACCGCAGCAAACCTTGCAGGACATGCTGTACTGGAGGCGCCCGATAGTGCCTACCGGATACAGGGCCGGCGAGGAAGCCTTGTCCAGCATTATGGAACATTACCGGAATCAGGATGACGCCGCCGAGCAATTGGCCGAGGCCACCGCGCAGATGGCGGACTGGTACCTGCTGTTCAACCGTCGCGGACAGGCGAGAGCGCTGTATCAGGAGGCTTGGGACGCGCTTAACTCGGAGGAAAACGCCAAGGAGTTGCAGCAGCGCATGTTCGGGCAGGTGCGGCAAATTCCGGTGTACGCCTTCGACAACAAGAAATGGGTTATTGAAAACCTCGGTTTTATGGAAGATCTGGAAGAAGTCAATCACGACTTTATCGATCTCCAGCTTGACGTGACACGGTGGGGAGAAGTGAGGAATATCGAAACCGACAGCGAGCAAGCTCCAGAAACCTCCTCCCAGCATAGCTGGATCAGGCGGAACATCCGCGACTCGATGTTCCGCCCAGCGCTGGTCGAAGGCGAAATGGTTCGCTCCGACGCCAACCTGGTCAGGTATCGCTACTGGTATTGACTCGCAACGGGTTTGGCAGACGCCGAAGCTGAATTTCGATTGCAGGAACTGAAACTCCCGGCCGCGGGAATTGTCAAAAATTCCTGAATCAGGGCGGAAAAATGTTAAGCTGCGGTTAAGGAGAGTTGACATATCAAGGACAGTAACTCCGGAACGGCACGGAGCTATTCTCCGCGGCTGGACTACCCGTTCGGCGTTGCGGCAACCGGTGAGGATGTGAATATGCAAGGTTACGTTATCAAATCCGCTTTCCTTATGCGGTTGGTACTGGCCTGCGGCGTGATCGCGGGGCTGGCCGCCTGCGAGACGCAACAGCAAAGTTCGCAGCAATCCCAGACCTCCCAGTCGACATCGGCGAGCACCAGCAATTTTCCCAGTACTTCGCAGCCGAGCGGACCACAGACCTCGCAGTCTCGGTCCACGCCCTCGCAGTCGCAGTCACAGTCACAGTCACAGTCACAGTCACAGTCACAAAGTCAGGGAACGCCGAGCAATTTTCCATCGATGCCTTCGCCGAGTTCACCGAGTTCAGGCGGATTTCCTTCATTTCCATCGCCATCTGATCCCAGCGATGCGCCGCAATCGAGCCAGAGTGGAATGCCGTCTTCGCCTTCCGCCTCGTCATCGCCCGGCGAACCGGGACTGCCGACCTTATCCAATCCTCCAGGTCTGCCGAATACGCCTTCTTCATCAAGCTCCGGGGATTCAGCCAGTCCCGCGGGAGACATGCCGCCTTCGGATCAGGATGGAACTCAACCCGGGCTGGAACCGGCCGGAAGTAATGCCGACGGAAGAGATACTTCCAGTGGCGATATCGGCGACATTCCCGGCGCCCCGGCCGGCAGCAGCGCTGACGGTGGTGACGCCTCCGACGGCAACGCGGGCAATCTTCCCGGAGCGCCCGACGGTGGCGATTACACGCTTGACACCTTGCCCGGCGGTGGCGTTTTCCAGGGCGCCCAAGGCGCGGGGCAGCCGGGCGGAGCCATGACCGCCGCGCAACGAGCGGCCATTCTGGACGAGCAATTGCGCCGCACATACGAGACCTACGACGAAATCCTCCGCCGGGAGCAGGCTGACGCCCGGGGCGCTGCCAGCGCCGGCGCTGACGGCGCTGGTCCCCGGTCCGGCGGTGGTGGTCAAGGCGGTATACAACAGCCCGGCGGCGCGCCGGCCGGGGGATTGCCGAATGGCGCCGGCGACGCGGATATCGCCAGCGGTAGGTCCGGCGGTTCCCCTGGCGACGGAGATCAGCAGCAGACGTTCCCGCCGCCGGATGATATTCCCGGCGGACGGGACGATGACGTGGTGGCGCGGCAATTGCGTGAAGCGGCAATGACCGAGCCCGATCCGGAGCTGCGCGAAGCGCTTTGGGACGAATACAGAAATTACACAGGCATCGCTAGCGACCAATAGGTAACGACCAATGAAAATGACTTTTTCACAATTGGCGGGGCTGAGCCTGGTAGCGGTGATGGCCAATGGTTGCGCCACCCATACAGTGCGGACGACGGCCTACGAACCGGTTATCACCGATGCCGAAGCCATTGCGGAAGAATTCCTGATGGATGTCGGCGTGGCGGTGTTCGATCCGGGCCTTGATGAAATCGATGACGACGAGGAGGAAACCACCAACCACCAAATCCGGGTGGCGGAATCCCGCTACGCGCCCTACCTGCTCGCCGAGACGCTGATTCGCTCCGGCAACTGGGGCATCGTTTATGTAATGCCCAATGACGCGAGCCCGATGGATATCCGCGTCGACGGCACGATTTTGCAATCGACCGGCGAAAGCATGGCGATGCGCGTGCGAGTCAGCGACGCGACCGGACGCGAATGGTATACCCGCGAATATCGCGAGGCAGTCAGCCAGTTCAGCTACGAACCGGGGCAGCGGGCGCAGAACGATCCGTTTCAGGTGCTGTACAACTCCATCGCCAACGACTTGCTGGCTTACCGCAAGGCCAATGTGAGCGACGCCCGGATCGCGGAAATCCGGGCCGTTTCCGAAATGCGCTTCGCCCGGCGCTTTTCGCCGGAGGCTTTCGGGGATTACCTGTCCAGCGAAAGCGAAAGCAGCTACAGCCTTGCCGCCCTGCCGGCTGAATCCGACCCCACGCTGCGCCGGATTCGCGAGATTCGCGAACGCGATTACATGTTCATGGATACCGTGCAGGAATATTATTCCGTCTTCACCCGGGAGATGCGCGAGCCTTACGATTCCTGGCGTGAGCAGAGCTACCATGAAACCCTCGTCCTGCGCGAACTTGAAGACAATGCCCGGCGGCGCTTCATAGTAGGCACGGCGGTGGTGCTTGGCGGTTTGGCCGCCGCCGCCAACGGCGGCGACTATGTAACCCAGGTCGGCGGCGCGGCAAGCGTCGGCGCCGGCGCCTACCTGATCAAGAGCGGATTTGACAAGCAAGCTGAAGCCAGAATCCATATGCAAGCGCTGGAAGAGATGGGCGCATCGCTGGAAGGCGAGGTCGCGCCCAAAGCAATCAGCCTTGAAGATCAGACCATTACCTTGACCGGTACGGTAGAGGAACAGTACGAACAATGGCGTGAGATTCTGGCTGACCTTTATGCCGCTGAAAGGGGCGAACTGTCATCCCCGACCGCGGCTAATTGAACGCGGCCATCCCCCTGGATTCAGCGGGATCGGGCCCGCACCGCCAACGGATCAGCCGCGGCAACCCCTAGGAAGCTCCGGTTAGCCGGAGCTTTCGCGCGATACCTGGCTGTAGCCGGCGGTCTGGCAGGAGCAAGAATGCACGCCGCGGTGAAGCCGAAGCTCCCGAAGGGGCGGGAACATGGATGTTCACGGTGTATTCGGTGGCGCAACCCACTGAATTTTGGAGCAAAACAGGACTACGCCCTGGTTTTGCGGTAATGAACAATTCCACGGATGGAGGCAAGTGTTTTCGAAGCGCGGCTTCGAGCGCGGTCGCAACGGCGCTGAGTTGCGCGTAGCGACTGGGAAGGAATTGTTCAGAAAAGATCATAGAATGATGAAGCATGCCGGAACAGGAAAACGCAAATCGATCGCCGGAGCAGGCGGATGACAGCGCCGCCCGCGTACAGGCGCTGCCGCCGCTGGAATCTCATCGGCCGTCGCCTTGGTTGTGGCTGGGTCTGGCGCTATTGTTGATATTGGCCTTGCTGGTCATTTTTGTCCTGCCGGTTATCGTCTCCGATTACGAACTGCCTCTTGAGCGCCGAAGCGAACTGGTGGAACGGCCGGTTCCGGCGCCCGCCGCCCAGAGTCCCGAAGAGCTTTCTCCATTCGAAGAAGCGGTGCTGGCGCGGGAGCGCCAGCGGGCCCAGGATGTACTCGCTGTCATTCTGGATACCCAGTCCGAGTTGGAGGAATTGCAGGTGGAAGAATGGGCTGGCGAGGCTTATGACGCCGCGCTGCAAGCCGCGCGAACCGGCGATGAGTTTTACCGCGACCGGGAGTTCGAGCCGGCCAACGCGTCATACCAGGAGGCGGCGGAAATTCTCAACGGATTGCTGGAATCCGTGCCGGCGCGACTGGAACAGTTTCTCGCGACGGCCGAGGAAGCGCTGCAGCAGGGCGATCCGTCTCGAGCCGAAGAAAACTTCAGCGCGGCGCTACTGCTTGATTCGGGAAATCGCAGCGCGCTGTCTGGACTTGAGCGATCTGCAAACTTTGCAGAGTTTACCTTTCTGCTTGACAGCGCCGGTGAACTCGCACGGCAAGGCAATCTGGAGCAGGCGCTGGCGACTTTTCGGGAAGCGGCGGCGCTGGATTCCGGCAACCGGGAAGTACAGGCCCGTATCGCCAGCGTATCGGAGCAGATCCGACAGGCAAATTTTTCCGCCACCATGTCCGCGGGCTTCGCCTTGCTGGATGGGGGCGATCCGGAGTCGGCCATCGCCGAGTTCGAACGCGCCGCTAGCCTCGGCGTGAACAATGAGCAGGTCCAGGCTGCAATCGAGCAGACCCGCAACCAGGTGGCGTCGGTCGAAATCGAGCGCCTGCGCGGCGGAATCGACGGCGCCGAGCAGGCCGAACAATGGCAGCAGGCGGTCGAGGTCTATGATCTGGTGCTGGCCATCGACGCCAATGTCGTATTCGCGCTCAACGGCCGGGACTACGCCGTCCGCCGCGCCATACTCGATAATCTGTTGACGGAGGCCATTGCCAATCCTCACGGTTTCAACGAAAACGAAGTCTACGCGGAAGCATTGGACATCTACTATACCGGGCGCTCGATCGAGAATCCCGGCCCAAGACTGAATGCACAGCTCGATGAACTTGAAAGTCTGCTGACCAGTTCGCAAATACCCGTTGACGTGCAATTCGCATCGGATAACCTGACCAGCGTGACGATTCTGCGTGTCGCCGATCTCGGCGTTTTCGAGCGGACCAGATTCGCGCTGAAACCGGGCCGTTATATCGCTCTCGGCAGACGTATCGGCTATCGCGAAGTGCGGCAAGAATTCACTGTCGGCTTTGGCCAGACTCCTGAGCAAGTCATCGTGCAATGTGTGGAACGGCTGGGCGGCGGGCGCTGAACTCATGCAACACAGTAACTCCGATTATGTCGAGCCGATAGTCCCGGTCGAATTTACGCCGCCCAAGGGCGATGGCCCGAGATTCGCCTTTCGCTGGCGCTGGCTATACAGCGCCATGGCGGCCTTCACCGCGTTGAGCGGATTCGCCGTCTGGTTCGTGCTGACCGCCAGGTCGGTCTACATAGAAGTGGAACCGCT
Organism: uncultured Pseudohongiella sp.; assembly: GCA_951812715.1. Classification (GTDB taxonomy): domain Bacteria; phylum Pseudomonadota; class Gammaproteobacteria; order Pseudomonadales; family Pseudohongiellaceae; genus UBA9145. The sequence goes on from OX638323.1 coordinate 1,694,723, forward strand.
CACCGCCGAGATCGAACTGGATGGTGGTTTACACTTCAAGATCGGCCCCCGCTATCTGCTTCGCAGCGGCGAATACGGATTGCGGCTTAGCAACGAGGGTTATCACGACAGCGTTATTGTCCTGGTGGTCGACGAGGAAGCTTCACAAACCCGGCAATTGGTCATGAATCCCCTGCCCGGCCGGATTTCGGTCAGCGCCAGCGGCCTGAACGGAGCCCGAGTAAGTATTGGCGGCGCCGATATCGGCAATACCCCGATCACCGATGCCGCGATCGAAGCGGGTGACTATAAACTCGTGGTCAGCCTCGACCGCTACCGGGAATTCAGCCGCATGATCAGCGTTGCAGGCCGTGAAGTCGAACAGAATTTCGAAATCGAGCTGGAGCCCGCCTGGGCCGAGGTCAGCCTGACAAGCGAACCGCCGGGCGCCGAAGTGCTGGTAGACGGCGAACTGGCAGGGCATACCCCACTGGTCGCCGAGATCCTCGAAGGCAATCGCTCGCTGACCTTGAGATTGCCGCGACACAAAGTCTGGCAGGATCAGTTAGGCATTATTGCCGGTGAATCCCTGCGCTTGCCGGCGGTAACCCTGGAGCCCGCCGACGGACTGGTTTTCATACAGTCCAATCCCTCCGGCGCCAGCGTCACCGTAGGCGGGGAATTCAAGGGGCTGACTCCACTGCAGGTTACCTTGCCGCCGGAGCGGCAGCACGAATTCACGTTGTTCCGGGAAGGCTATCACTCGAAGCGGACCAATCTGGAAATCCGCGCGGACCAGCAGCATGACCTGCAAATAGAGCTTGAGCCGGTGCTGGTCAGCGTGCGGGTTCAAGCGGAACCTGCCGACGCGCAACTATTCGTTAACGGCGATCTGGTCGGCCCGGCCAACCAGATCGTGGAACTGCTGGCGGCAGCCCAGACCGTAGAGATTCGCAGCAATGGTTACGTTCCTTACGCCACCGAGTTCATACCGCGTCCCGGACTTGACCAGATCATCCGCGCCAGCCTGAAATCACTCGAACAGGTTCGGCTCGAAAACATCAGCGTGGTTACCAGCGCCGCCGGCCAGACCATGAAGCTGTTCTTTCCCGAAGGCAGCACTTTCAGCATGGGTTCTTCGCGCCGGGAAGCGGGCCGCAGGCCGAACGAAACCTTGCGCGAAGTGAAACTCGAGCGGCCCTTCTACCTGGCGGAAACCGAAACCACCAACGAACAGTTCCGCCGCTTCGATCCGGACCACAGTTCGGGCACGACCGCGGGCATGACGCTGGATAACGGCAGCCAACCCGTGGTGCGCGTGTCGTGGCAGCAGGCCGCGCTGTTTTGCAACTGGCTCAGCGAACAGGATTCGCTACCCCCATTCTACGAAGTTTCCGGCGAGCAGGTCATCGGCTTCGATCCCAAGTCCCACGGCTACCGCCTGCCCACCGAAGCGGAATGGGCCTGGGCCGCGCGCGTGGACGGCAGCGGCAACAGTTTGCGTTATGCATGGGGCGAAAATTTGCCGCCGCCGGCGCGCGCCGGGAATTTCGCCGACCAGAGCGCTCGGTCTTTCCTGATTGAAGTACTGCGGGACTATAACGATGGCCAACCCGTAACCGCGCCGGTCGCTTCGTTCAACCCGAATCTACGGGGACTGTACGACCTGGCCGGAAACGTTGCGGAATGGATGCACGATTACTACGGCTCGGTGGGATTGAGCGGCTCGGCGCCGATTGATCCCATGGGGCCTGAAACCGGGGAGTCCCATACCATTCGCGGTTCGAGTTGGGCCCAGGCCTCGATCACCGAGATGCGGCTTTCCTACCGCGATTTCGGCGCCGAGCCTCGCTACGACATGGGTTTCCGGGTAGCGCGCTACCTGGAGGAGGAATAAGACATGCGAAATTGGCTGTTACGGTTGTTGCTCCCAGTTGCCCTGCTGACCGCCGGCGCAATTCAGGCCCAGGATCAGCAACAGGACGAGCAGGCCGCCGCGCAACGGCAGGAACAGGAACAGGAACAGGAACAGGAACAGTCAGAACAGACTGAAACGCAGGATGAAGAGTCCGTGGAAGAAGAGGCCGGGGAAGACGGTGAATTCGAACGCTTCATTCCCACCGAACAAGTCTCGCGCGACCTCGGCGTTTCATTCCCGGCGGATATTTGAGGGTGGAGGCTAGCGTTTTCGAAACGCGGCCTCGAGCGCGGCCGGAACGATGCGGAGCTTTGCTACGCGACCGGGTAGAATTTTGAAAGAACAGATACTTGGGCATGTGAAGGACAGGGAACCATGAAACAGGGGCTGCTTTACCAGACGCTCTACCAGTTGGCCGCGCTGATCACCGCGGTGATCATCGTACACGCGGTCTATGTGGCGATCATCCGGCCGAACGCGGAGTTCATTCAGGAGCAACAGGCTCAATTGCAGCAAAACGATCCGGACTATGTGCCGGAGCGCTCGGTATACATCATCTTGCGCAATGTCGAACAGGAAACCTGCATCATTCTGTTTCTCTGGGCGCTGTCGATCATCGGCATGAAGACCGTGACCACCATGCGCGAGCGCGCGCTGCTGGACCGCACGCTGATACCGCTATCGGAAGGCATGAGCATATTGCCGGAAGACGCCCGCAATTATTCCCGTCCGGTCCAGGCGCTGCCGGAAAAGGAACGTGACCGGCTGTTGCCGCGGGCGCTGCTTGCCGGCTTGCATCGATTTCAAACCACGCGCGACATCCAGGACGTTTCCAGCACGATCAAGGACGCTTGCGAAACCGAAGGCGATCGGATGGAGACCGAACTCACTATCGTGCGCTATATCGCCTGGGCGATTCCTTCGATCGGATTCCTTGGCACGGTGCGCGGTATCGGCACGGCGCTAGGTCAGGCCTATCAGGCTGTCGCCGGCGATATCGTCGGCGTTACCGTAAGCCTCGGGGTGGCCTTCAACTCCACCTTCGTGGCGCTGGTGGTAAGCATCCTGCTGATGTTCCTGCTGCACCAATTGCAATTGCTGCAAGACCGGCTGGTGCTGGACTGCCAGAAGTATTGCGACGACCGCTTGATCCGGCGCTTGCAGGTGCCTGATCGGGAGCCCCATGCATGAGCCTGAAAGTCGTCGAGTTGAACGATGTCTCGCTGCAGGTCGGCGATGGCGGCGGTATCGTCGCCGCCAGCCCCGGATTCGCCCTGCTGGAAGGCAAGGAGTTGCAGTTCGGCGAGGCCGCTGAACAGCAGCACCGAATCTATCCCGCCAGCAGTTACGACAAGTTCTGGCATGAATTGAACATGGACCCGCTGCACATTCGCGGCCGTATCCGTCACCATGCCGACCTCGCCTACAGCCAGTTGCTGGTGCTGGCGAAAGAGGCGGATATCGATGACGAAGCGCTGTTCGCGGTCCCCGGCCATTACAGCAGCCAACAGTTGGGGCTGCTGCTCGGCGTCGCTAGCCAATGTCCGTTTCGGGTCACCGGCATGGTGGACTCCGCGCTCGCTGCCGCGGCGGGAGCTTGCGGCGAGGAATGTATCGTGCACGCGGGCCTGCATCTGCATCAGGCGCTGTTGACTCGGCTGACCAGGAAAGACGGCGAACTCACCGTGGATAATGTTGTCCAGGTCCCGCAGCTCGGCCGACAGCAACTGCTCGATGCGCTGATGCGGATAGCCAACGACGCCTTCATTCGCCAATGCCGCTTCAATCCGCAACATGAAGCGGGCTCCGAACAGGAACTCTATTCCACGCTTGCCGCCTGGATCGGCGGCAACGCGAATGAACAGGGCAATCTGGTCATGGAATTGAAGGCTGGCGCCTTGACGCACACGGCCAAACTGCCGCGCGACCAATTGCTCGCCGGATTGAACAAGTGCTATGAACGGCTGTTGCGCTCGCTGCGCCCGCTCACCGAAACGCCGGGAGCCGGCATTCTGCTCGATCATCGGCTGGCGCGACTACCGGGAGCAGTCGCCGCCCTCGGCGGAGCGGGACCGCTGCGCGTCGCGCGTTCGGAAGCGGTGACCGAGACCTGCCTGCGTTTCCAGGAACTGGTCACCGGCGGCGAAGGCGTGCGCCGTATTTGCGCCCTGCCGGTTGCTGACACTGTGCCGGATCGCGCGCGGACCCAGGTGGGGAGCGCGCCAACGCATGTGTTGTTCCGCAACCGCGCCCTGCCGGTTAATGATCTGCCCGTGGTCAACAATGCGAACGGCAGCGGCGGGAATGTGCTGGCGCTGAACGTTCCCGGCCCCGCCGCGACTCTCGGCAGGATTCTGCTGCGGCAGTCCGAGGTCCTGCTGGACTGCGGCGAAATCGAGTTTCGGCTAAATGGCATGCCGGTGAAAGGGAAACAGCCGCTCAAGCTCGGCGACCGTATCCGGTTCCCCGAAGTTGCGGACGAATTGCTGATGATCGAGGTGAGCGATGGCCGCTAGCGGTGGCAAGGGCAGGCGCGGCGTATCGCCATTGAGTCTGGCGTTTCTCGATGTCATGTTCTGCGGCTTCGGCGCGGTGATCCTGATCTTCCTGATTCTGGACCACACTTCAACCGTCTCGGTGGTGGAAAGCAGTCCCGACCTGGAAATCGAGCTCAATATGCTTGAGCGCGAAATTACCGAAGGCGTGGAAGGAAATCTCGAATTGCGCAATCTGCTGGCGGACTTGAGCGAAGAATACGAACTCGGCGAAGTAGAAGCCGAAGAATTGCGCGAACAGGTGGAAATGTTGCGGCGGGAACTCGAATTGCTCAACAACAGCGGCGCCGACAGCGATCAATTGCGCGATCGGCTGTTGTCGGACATCGAATCCATGGAAACACAGATCGAGGAATTGCAGGCGCAGGAGTTCGAGCGGTCCGGCAACAACGTGCGCCAGTTTCTCGGCGACGGCAACCGGCAATATCTATCCGGGATGTTTCTCGGCGGCCAGCGCATACTGATACTGGTCGACAGTTCCGCCAGCATGCTTGACGAAACCCTGGTCAACATCATTCGCACGCGCAATATGTCCGATGAGCGCAAGGTGCTGGCGCCCAAGTGGCGGCGGGTGCTGCGGGCGGCGGACTGGATCACCACGCAGGTTCCTGTAACCAGCCGCTACCAGATCTGGACTTTCAACACCGAGGTCGCCCCCGCGCTGCCGGGCGATCTCCAGGCCTGGCTGGAAGTCGCTGATCGCGACCGGCTTGAGGAGGCGGTGGACAATCTGCGCGCGACAGTACCGCGGGACGGCACCAATCTCGAGCAGGTGTTCCGGCTTGCCGCTGGAATGTCTCCCCCGCCGGACAACATCTTTCTGATTACGGACGGGCTGCCGACGGTGAATCGGCCAGGCCCCGCCAGCGGCCTGGTGACGCCGCGGGACCGGATCGAACTGTTCGAGGACGCAATCAACGAACTTCCGGGCGGCGTCCCGGTCAATACTATATTGATGCCGCTGGAAGGCGACCCCAGCGCTGCGGCTGCCTTCTGGCAACTGGCGATGGCTACCAGGGGATCCTTTCTGTCGCCATCGAAGGACTGGCCATGAAGCCTGATTATTCTCTGAACAATTCCTTCCCCGGGATTTTTCATTATCGAGAATCCAGAGCGTGGTTTTGTTTTGCCCATGAATTCAATGGCTTGCGCCACGAGATGGGGCGACACTTCCATGTGTCGCATGGAATGAGAGACCAATGAGACGCAGAAGCCGGGAAGCGGAACAATTCAGCATATCCTTTCTGGACGTGGCGTCCTGTGGTTTCGGCGCGATCATTATCTTGCTGATGATCACCAAGTCGGCCGCGCCCGCCACCGAGGATCTGACCGAAACCTTGCCTGCCGGGGTTATCCAGGAATTGACGCAACAACTGTTCGCGATTCGCTCGCAAACTACCGAACTGAGGCAAGAGTTGAACTCAAGCCAGGAACGCAATGCCAGCGTGGAGCAATTGATCGCCAGCCTGCGCAGTCAGCGGCAGGCCCTGGAAGGCGAATACGCGCTGGCCAGGGAACAGGGCGACGAAACAACCGAGGAAATCGGCCAGTTGCTACTCGCGCGGCAATCGCTGACGCAAGAGATGCAGCGCCTTTACGCCAATACCGTGGCGCAGCAAAGCAGTTATATCGGCGGCGTGCCCGTGGACAGCGAATACATCATTTTCGTGATCGACACTTCCGGCAGCATGTACGAAAACGCCTGGGGCAGAATGCTCGAAGTGATCGAAGAAACGCTAGACGTTTATCCCGAGGTGAAGGGCATCCAGGTGATGAACGACATGGGCGACTATATGTTCGATTCCTTCCGCGGCCAATGGATTCCCGACACTCCAGTGCGCCGGCTGCAGATCCTTTCCACCTTGCGGTCCTGGGACCCATATAGCAACAGTAGCCCGGTGGAAGGCGTCACCGCGGCCATCGGTTCCTTTTATTCCCCCGACCGGAAAATCAGCGTTTATGTGCTGGGCGACGATTTTCAGCAAGGCGGATCGATCGAGCAAGTCCTGCGCACAATCGATCGGATCAATGTGGAAGACGCCAATGGCGACCGGCTGGTGCGCATCCATGGCATCGGATTTCCGGTAATATTGAGTAGTTCCCCGCGATTTCAGCAAAGCGGCTATCGCTACGCATCGCTGATGCGGGAGCTGACTCTGCGGAACGGTGGTACATTTGTAGGATTGAATGATTTCAGGTAAACGATGAGAAAGCGCAACAGCGGAGAATCCGGAAAGTGAAAAATCCCGCCATATCGATCTGCGCAATACTGCTGCCGGCCTTGTTGTTGAGCGCCTGCGGCGCCAACAGCGTAGTAATCAGCGGCAGTTTTCCCGCGCCCAATATTGGCAAGCTGCCGATATCCCTGGCCGCGGTTTTCGACGGCAATTTGCAGGATTTCGCTTACACCGAATATAGCGAAACCGGCCAGGAGGAGTACTATATACAGAGTGGCCAGTCGCACATTCAGTTGTTCAACGCCATTTTGCCCGCGATGTTCGACCGCGTGGTGTTTGTTAACAGCCTGGAAGATGCGTCCGTCGCCGGTGTAGACGCCATTTTCGTGCCAAATATCGAGGAATTTCAATTGGCGCTGCCGGCAAAAACCCGGCTTGACGTCTATGAAGTGTGGATCAAGTACAACATGCGCCTGCTGACGGCCGAAGGCGATTATCTGGCTGACTGGGTGCTGACGTCTTACGGCAAGACACCGACGGAAACTTTTGTGACCACGGAAACCGCTATCAACGATGCAGCGATCGTGGCGCTGCGGGACCTGGCTTCGACATTCGCGCTAAGTTTCGCGCAAGTGCCGGAAATCAGCGACTGGCTGGCGAACCGATGAGGCCAACGGAGAATATCCAATGAAACAGATTCCTGGCGCCGCTGGCGGCCTGTTTGTGCTGGCTTTCCTGTTGTCGGCCGGATGCACCAGCACAACCGTCGACGAGTTCCGGCAGGGCGAAACCGGCATCGAAAGCCATGAAACCGTGGTGATTCTGGGCCGGCGCCAGGTCAGCAGCTACGAAACCAGCGCTGATTTCGTCGAATGCGTGGGTGATCGCCTTGCTCAGGGAGCGAGCGGGCTGAACGTCGTTCCGGAACAGGAGTTCCTCGACGCCATGTTTCCCTGGTTCGAGCCGCGTACCGCGCCATTGCGCACCCAGGATCTGGAGCGTCTCATGGTCGAGGAGCAGGTCGCGCTGACCATGCGCGATTACGGCGTGCGCTACATCATCTGGCTGGATGGCTTTACCGAGACCATCGACCGCACCGGCTCGATTTCCTGCACTATCGCGCCCGGCGGCGCGGGCTGTTTCGGCTTCGGTTCCTGGGAAGACGACGCGAGTTTCAGCGCCAGAATCTGGGATGTGAGCAACTTCAACTCCGTGGGCACGATCAGCACCGATGCTACCGGACAATCCTATGTGCCCGCGGTAGTGATTCCGATTCCGCTGATCGCCAGAGTCGAGGCCAATGCCTGCCAACGGCTCGGAGACCAATTGAAGAGTTTTGTCATTGGCAGTTGACATGATTTTCGCGAGGGTTGGCTATATGAACGGATTTCTTCGCCAGATCAGCGGCATGGCCATCGGCCGCTGGCCGCTGGCCATGCTATGCATCGCCACGCTGATGCTGTTCGACGCCTGCGCGGTCAACCCGGCGACCGGGACGCCTAATCTTGTGCTCATGTCCGGCAACCGGGAAAAGGAAATCGGCCTCGAAGAGCATGAAAAGATCGTGCAAAGCTCGGTCTTTTACGAAGATGAGAAAATGAACGAATACGTAACGGAGATCGGTAACCGCGTCGCCCAGGTCGGAGACCGGCCCGATCTGGAGTACCAGTTCTTCATTATCGACAGCCCGGAAATCAATGCCTTTGCCCTTCCTGGCGGCTATGTCTATGTCAACCGCGGGCTGATCAATTTCCTCAACTCGGAAGCCGAACTCGCAGGGGTGCTGGCGCACGAAGTGGCGCATATCACCGCCCGGCACGCGGTGCAGCAACACGCTAGCAACGCGCTGGCCCGAACCGCGGCCCAGGTCGGCGGACTCGTTACCGCGGTAATCACCAGCAGCGGTTATGTTGGATCCCAGATTTCCAGCATAGCCTCAATCTGGGCCCGGGCCGGCCTCAGCGGTTTCGGCCGGGAACATGAACTCGAGGCAGACCGGCTCGGCGCCGAGTACCTGCGCGACGCGGGTTACGATCCGCTGGCCATGATCGATGCGCTGACCGTTCTGAAAAACCACGAGGATTTCCAGCGCCTAACCAGCAACCGCGGCGGCGGTTATCACGGCTTGTTCGCCTCGCATCCGCGCAGCGACCAGCGCTTGCAGCAGACCATTGCACAGGTGCGGGATTTCGACCCCCAAGCCAAATACCAAAATGATAACAGCCGCTTTCGCGAAGTCACCGAAGGCCTGATCGTCGGTGAGAGTCGGTTCGCCAAGACCAACGAGACCCGCAATCGCTATTATCAGACTTTGCTTGGCTATACCATGGTCTTTCCAGATAACTGGCTGGTTGCCGAAACCACCACCACGGCGACGGCTTCCGACCCGGATCAAGGCTCGATCAAGGTCGAAGCGCTGCGGCTGCACGGCAACCAGACGCCGCGCGACTTTCTGGTCGAACGGCTGCATGGCGCCAATCTGGAGCAATCTGAAGCCCTGCAGCAGTTTCGCCTGCTCGGCCATACCGGTATCGCCCTGAATCCCGTAACTGGCCGGAAAGAACGCGTCGCGGCACTGTATTTCGGTCCGCGCGCCTACCTGATCCGGGGACAACTGAGCGCCGGCGCGGAAGAAGTCGACGCACTGATGCTCGAGTCGATACGGAGTTTCCGCCCGATCGAACGCGGCGAAATGGCGCTGGCCCAGGAACTGCGTGTTCGCTATATCGTGGCGGATGAAGACTTCGATTTTGCCGTTGCCGCGCGTGACTCCAAGATCAGCGAATATCCCGAAGAAACCCTGCGCCTGCTTAATGGCTACTACCCAATCGGCAGTCCGGAGCCCGGCGAATGGATAAAGCTGGTCGAATAATCACCGGCTCCGCGGAATGACGGCAGGCTCCGGGTCCGCATCGCGGTCCGGTCGCGAAAGCGTCGGCGATCCGGGAAAATATCTCATCATCGGCCCATCCTGGATCGGCGACATGGTCATGGCCCAGTCGCTGTTCCGGCAACTCAAGGCCGATAATCCGCGCAACGAGATCACGGTATTGGCGCCGGCCTGGACCAGGCCTCTACTTGAGCGCATGCCCGAAGTGGAAAAGAGTCTGGATCTGCCTTTCCGCCACGGCGAGTTGAACTGGCTCGCGCGGCTTCGAATGGGTCGAGAATTGCGGGTGCGGGAATTCACTCACGCGATCGTATTGCCCAACTCCTTCAAGTCAGCCCTGATCCCCTTGCACGCGGGAATTCCCAGGCGGATCGGCTGGCGTGGCGAATGGCGCGATTTGCTGCTAACCGATTGCCGCCGTCTCGATAAGGGTAAACTGCCCCTGATGGTGCAACGCTTCGCGGCGTTGGCGCGGCCAATGGACAGTTCCGACGCGACCGGCTTCCCCAGACCCAGGCTGCGGGCGCGCCCGGCAGAACTTGAAACGGCTCGCCTGCGGCTGGACCTGAATCTGGAAGGATCGATTCTGGCGCTATGTCCCGGCGCCGAATATGGACCATCGAAACAATGGCCGGCCACCGGCCACATCGAACTCGCGCACCGCTACCTGCGCCGAAATTGGCAGGTTTGGCTGTTCGGATCGGAAAACGACCGCGCAATTGCCGCCGGAATCATGAGGGGCATTGATTCCGAATTGTCAATCAACTGCCGCGATCTAACTGGATGCACGAGCCTGGCTGAAGCTATCGACCTGTTGTCGGTGGCCACCGTCGTAGTGTCGAATGATTCGGGCCTGATGCATATCGCGGCGGCGCTGGGCAAGCCGCTGGCTGCGATCTATGGCTCAAGTTCGCCGGAATTTACGCCTCCCCTTGCCGACAAGGTAGAATTGCTGGCCACCGGCATCGAATGCCAGCCCTGTTACCGGCGTGAGTGCCCTTATGGACATTTGCGCTGCCTGACCGGGATGCGGCCCGCGATGGTAGCCGGCGCCATCGACCGGCTTGAGCGAGAAAGCTCCGGGGAAGCAGCGAATTGCGGATTCTCATAGTCAAGGTCTCTTCGCTGGGAGACGTCATCCATACCTTGCCGGCCGTGACCGACGCCGCCAATGCGCGCAAGGACGTGGTTTTCGACTGGGTGGTGGAAGAGAACCTGGTCGAAGTGCCAGGCTGGCATCCCGCCGTGGACAAGGTGATTCCCGTCTCCATTCGCCGTTGGCGGCGCAATCCGCTGAAAACCTGGTTCAATCGCGAAGTGCGCGAGTTTCGGCAGCACTTGCGGACGGAACATTACGATCTGGTGATCGATGCCCAGGGACTGATCAAGAGCGGCATCATCAGCCGCATGTCGAAAGGACTGACCATCGGCTTGAGCAACCAGACCGCGCGGGAGCCGCTGTCGTCGCTATTCTACAATCAGTCATATTCGGTGCCGTGGAACGGCCATGCCGTCGACCGGGTGCGGCAATTGTTCTCCCGGGCGCTCAACTACCGCTATAGCAAACAGCTTGTCGATTACGGCATCGACGTTTCCCGCATCAGCCGGGAACAGACGCCGCGCAAGTCCGGCCTTGTGCTGTTTCTCCACGGTACTACCTGGGACAGCAAACATTGGCCCGATGCTTACTGGCGCCGCCTCGGCAAGATCGCGGCCGAAGCCGGTTTCCGGATATTGCTGCCCTGGGGCGATGAAGCGGAAAAACAACGTGCGGAAATGATCGCCGCCGACAACGGCCAGGTCACGGTGCTGGAAAAGCAGACCCTTTCCGGCCTCGCCCGGCATATGCTCAAAGCCGAAGGCGTAATCTCCGTCGATACAGGTCTCGGCCACCTTGCCGCGGCGCTCGGGAAACCGGCGCTGACCTTGTACGGACCGACCAATCCGGATCTGACCGGCACGTTCGGCCGCCGGCAACTGCATCTCACTTCAAGTATCGAATGCGCTCCTTGCATGAAGAAGAACTGCGCATACCAGGGACCGCCGGTATTCGATTCGGCGCCGGACGTATCCTTCCGGGTACAGCCGCCCTGTTTCGCTACTTACAAGCCCGGCCAGGTCTGGCAGCGGTTCGAGCAACTGATCCACGGGTGATCCGCCAACATGAAGCTGGCCTTTCTCATCTATTCCTGGTTTCCCCATGGCGGTCAGCAACGCGACATGATGCGGCTGGCCAGAGAATGTATCGAGCGCGGTCATGCGGTATCGGTGTACGCCATGAATTGGCGCGGACCGAGACCCGAAGGTTTGCGAATCAACCTGATAGAAGCTCGCGGGTTCGGCCGGCTGGCGCGCTACCGGAACTACACCGAGCAGGTCCGCCGGGCCCTGACCGTTGATCCAGCGGATCTGGTCGTCGGTTTCAACAAGATGCCGCTGCTCGACGTGTATTTCGCCGCGGACCCGTGTTTCGCGGAAAAGGCGCAAACCCAGCGCGGCGCCTATTACCGCTTCACGCCCCGCTACCGTCACTTCAGCGACTATGAGAGGCAGGTATTCGGCGAGCCAAGCCGCGTCCAAGCGCTGGTGCTGTCCGAGCGCCAGCGGGACGAATACATCCGGCACTATCCAGGCTGTGCCGGACGCCTGCATCTGCTACCGCCGGGGCTTTCCGAGGATCGCCGAGTCGCCGCGCGCGATCCGCGCGCGCGTCGCGGCTGCCGCGAAGAACTGGCTTTGTCCAGAGACGAAAAGCTGATCCTGCAAGTCGGCTCCGGCTTCCGGATCAAGGGCGTGGACCGTTCCCTGCGAGCGCTCGCCGCATTGCCGGAACCAATTGCCGGCAAATGCCGATTTCTGCTGGTCGGCCGGGATCGGCCCGGGCGTTTTCTCGCGCTGGCGCGCAAACTCGGCATTCGCGACCGGGTCACGCTGCTGCCGGGACAGGACAACGTGGCGCGTCTGTATCAAGCGGCGGACCTGTTGTTGCATCCGGCCTATGCGGAAAGCGCCGGCCATGTGCTGCTCGAAGCGACCGCGGCTGGCCTGCCGGTGCTGACCACGGCCACCTGCGGTTATGCCGGCCATATCGTCACGGCAGGCTCGGGACAGGTTTGCGGCGAGCCGTTCAGCCAGCGGGAACTGAACGGTCGCCTGCTGCAAATGCTCGAACAGCTTGATTCCGCGCCCTGGAGCGATAACGGCTTGCGCTATGGCCAGAACGAAGAACTGTATAACATGTCGCGGGCGGCAGTGGATTTCCTGGAACGGCACAAGGAGTTGCTGTTCCGGGCGGGGTCGTGAGGGGGAGCGCCCGCGGGCGTCGTTGCGGCGGAACGAGCCAGGGATGACCCAAGGTGAAGCCGAATCGATTATCGCCTTGACATGGATGGCAAGGCGGGACTAAGCCCGCGGCCGCGGCCCCTGGCGCCGCGAAGACCCAACAGATACTTTGTCGATACAGAATTCAGAGGGGCGACCCATGGCGGAATACACTCTCGGTCTGGCGGGGGCGATTGGGCACGATCCCGCGGCCGCATTGTTTCGCGGCGGCGAACTGGTAGCGGCGGTGGAGGAGGAACGGCTGACGCGCCGACGTCACGCCCGCGACGAAATGCCCTATCACGCGGTTCGGCAATGCCTGCAAATCGCCGGCGCCCGCTCCTCGAAAATCAATCGGATCGCCATTTCCTACAGTCCGATCAGCCCATTCAGCCCGGCCCGCTGGCATTACGCCCGGCGCCACTGGTACGCCCCCGACCGCAGCCTGGGCAGCCTGTTGAACGGCAATCGACGCTATCGCCGCTATATTGGAAATTTGCGGCAAATGCTGGACAAGTTGCATATTTCCCCGAACCAGGCGCGCATCGTGCCGGTCGAACACCAGCTCGCTCATGCCGCCAGCGTCTATGTATTGAACGAACCGGAACAAAAAACCGCGATCTTCTGCAATGACGTCAAGGGCGAATATTCAAATATGCTGTTCGCTCGGGGCGAACATGGCCGAATCGTAAAAATAAAGGAGTTCCACAACCCGGATTCCCTTTGTGGAATGTACGCGGCGCTGACCGATTACTTCGGCTTCGAAATTCTCGACGGCGAACTCAAGGTGATGGGCATCGCGCCGTTCGGCGATCCGGACAAGTACGACCTGTCGCCGCTGGCGACTTGCCGGAACGGCAGGTTCAAGGTGAACAACAAGTTGATCGGCACGGTCGGATTGCGGCGTTACAAGGCCAGATCAAAAGGCCACTATTTCAGCCAGAAACTCGTCGACATGCTGGGGCCGCGCCGAGTCGGCAATCTGGTCGACGACCCCTACCTGCATTACGCCGCCGCAATCCAGAAACTGTACGAGAACATGGCGATGCAACTAATCGAACACCATCTTGGCGATGTGCTTGCGGAGTCCGGAATCCTGGCGGTAGCGGGAACCGGCTCCATGAATATCCTCCTTAATCAAAGGCTTGCCGCCATGGATAAGGTTGAACGCCTGATCGTCCATCCGGCTTGCAGCGATTCCGGCACCGCCATCGGCGCTGCCGGCTATGCCATCCGCCAATCGGGCGTCAGGCTCGAACCGGTAAAAAATATGCTGCTGGGGCCTGAATTCACTTCCCACCAATGCATTGACGCCTGCCGTAACCATCGCGACAAGCCAGTCTGGGAAGAGCTCGATGACCCCCATGCGAAAGCGGTGGAATTGCTGGCGGCGGGGGAACTGGTCGGCTGGTTTCGCGGCCGGCTGGAATTCGGCCAGCGCGCGCTCGGCAATCGTAGCGTGCTGGCGAATCCACAACAGGCAAACACAGCCGATCTGATCAGTCAGCAACTCAAATTCCGCGAGGTCCGCAGACCCTTCGCTGCTTCAATCCTCGCCGAAGCCAGCGGGGAATTGCTCGGCGCCCAGCCGGCGGATCGCTACCGTTGCATTGGCGTTCGCATAAACGAAGCCTGGCGCCGGCGCTATCCCGCCATAGCCTTTGCCGACGGCAGCACCCGCGTGCAAGTGGTCGATGCGGAGCAACATCCGGATTTCCACCGCCTGCTGACGCTGTTCCAAGAAAAAACCGGCCATCCCCTGTTAATCAACACTTCCATGAGCCGCCCCGGAGAAGCCCTGGCCTGTTCGCCGGAACACGCGGTCGAATTGTTCGTGGGTTCGGGCCTGAAATACCTGATCCTGGAAAATCTGCTCGTCACCCGACGCCCGGAAGAGGACTCCTGGTAGTCATCGCGATCTCTTCCTGTTTTCTGGTAGCCAGACTCCGGGCGCTTGCCGCCACCGGATGCCTTTCCCTGCTTCCGCCGGGCTCCTTTTCCGGCAGCCAGCCGCCGAGCGCGGCTTGGCGTCGTTCGGCCGGCGCGCGAAGCTTCGCTTCACAACCGCATGCTCCCACACAGCGCGCGCCCTCGACAGGACAGCCGGGTTCAATTCCGACGGCGCATCTACATTCGCCGGTAGATTTGCATAAGCGCTTCGTCTGCGTCGGGAAAGATAACGACAAGTTGTAGCAATTCGGCGATTTCCGGCCGCGCAAGCAATCGCTCAATGGCGGCTGAAGATTCCACCACGATCAGGTCGCCGGGCTCGGCAGCGAGGAGTTGCTGTTCGGTCAGCCGGGGTTGCACCTGGTCGAATTCGGCGATCAGGCCACTATGCCAGGCAACCGCGCGATTGTTCGTCAGCAGCCGTTCGCTCTCGCCCTGGTTTTCGGCAAGCCATTCGACGGCGTCACCTATATAGGACTTCGAGCGCCCGAAGGTGTAATAGGAATCCACCGCGGAAAATACGAAAAACAGCACCAGCAGCCATTGCGCCAGTCGGGTTCCCGGCGCTGCCCGCGTTAACATTTCCCGGGCGATGAAAGGCACGGCAACGGCCAGCGAGAGACTAAGCACCATTGCGTAGCGGCTGGTCAGATAGCGCGTCAGCAGAATGAATGCCAGCACGATGAGTAAGTTGATCAAGGCGAAGGAGATAACGGGCAGGGCCATGTCGCGGTCCGGCGGCAGCCATTTCTTCCAGTAACCCCAAATCAGTATGAGACTGAAAGGCATACCGATCGCATACAACAGTTCCGCCAAAAGGATGACCATTAGCCCGGCGAGCAGAAAAGCCGGCAGGTAGCGGCCGGAATAGGTGGCCGCGTGTTCGCCGAAAATCGCCTCCGCCATGGCCACCATTTCCTGTCCCGCGGGGTCGAACAGCGATTGCAGGAATGGCGTGTAGCTTGACGCCTGGGCGATCATCTGCCGCAACAGGTTCACATCCAGCGCCAGTGCCGCCAGAAATCCCAGCAACAGCGCGCCAACAGCCACGGCCAAAACACGAAACCATAGCAGATAGCGCTCCGTGCGCTCATGGCGATGGTCAAACAACAGGCAAAGCGGCGCCAGCAACAGGTAAAGAACCGCCTCGGGCCGGAAAATGGCAGCCAGCAGCATCGCGCCGCAATAGTACAGGCAGAACTTCCACGAGCCTTCGGCGCTATAGCGGATCAGCCACCACATGCCGAGCAGGGAAAAGGCCCAGAAGCCTGAATCGCGCAAGATCTGGAAGCGGTACTCGTTGATTTCGGGGAACAGGAGTATGGTCAGCACCGACAGCGCCAGCAGACCGCGGTCGCCGGAAAATTCCCGGCAGATGCTGACAAACGCAAAAGTCAGCACCGCGAAGAATACTCCGTTCAGCAAATGCGCCGCGGCAAACAGTTCGAGTCCGGCCGCGCCCGCCAGCCCCAGCAGCACGGAATAGCCGGCCCAGGCGTAATGCTCGAAGGCCGCGCCGATGCCATCTTGCAGGAAAATCTGCGCGGTCCGGATATAAATAAAGGAATCGTCATTGGGCGCCGCGATGTTGAAACTGGTGTAGACCGATAGCAGCAGACTCGCCGCTACCGCCCAGATGCGCAAATCCAGCCGCTCCAGGCGCCCGTAGATTTTGTTGATGGCGCTAGTCATGGATTATCCGCCGGCTGTTCTGTCGTAAGGGCTGCGATCACCGGCTTCCCGGGTTTTGAACCGTTTGTGCAGCCACAGGTACTGGTCCGGCTGCCGACGGACGGCTTCCTCGACAAGCCGATTGATCCTGATGGCGTCTTCGCGCTCATCGCCGCTGGGAAAATCTTTCAATTGGGGGCTGATGCGCAGATGGTAGCCCGAATTGTCCGGCCGGCGGTAATGGCTGAGAAACAGTACCGGTGAATTATTGGATTCGGCATAGCGGCTGGTGGCGGTGATGGTAGCCGCTTTCACGCCGAAAAATGGCGCGAATACGGCCCGGCGCGCGCCATAGTCCTGATCCGGCGCATACCATACGGCAAGTCCGTCTTTGAGGCAGCGCAGCATTCCACGCACATCGCGCCGCTCGATGACGCGCGGATAGAGCCGCCGGCGGCAATTGAACATGACGGCGTCGAACAGGGCATTCCCATGCGCCCGGTAGGTGACTGCCAGCGGATGAAACTGACTGAGCAGAAAGCCGCCGATTTCCAGGGTAGTGAAATGCGCGGCGACGAGAAGAACTCCCTTGCCCTTCGCCACGGCTGCTTGCAGGTTTTCCAATCCTTCGATACTGGTGCGGGAACGAAAATCTTGCGGATCACGATTCCAGGAAATGGCGACTTCCATGAGGCCGATTCCGTTCGAGACGAAGGTCCGGCGCACCAGACGCCGGTGCGCGTCAGGATCGAGTTCGGGAAAGCAAAGCCGCAAATTTACTTCACAGACATGCCGCCGCCAGCGAGCCAGATAATAGCTGAGGCGCCCAATTCCGGCGCCGAGCCGGACTTGCCAGGAATACGGCAGCCGGGCGGCGACCCTCGCGAGCAGAATGAACGCCCAGGTGGGCCAATAGCGGGCGCCGATAAATTGCCGCAAGCGAACAAACTCGCTGGATCCATCCTGTCTCATTCAGCTTCCGCCCGTACCCAACAATGAAGCGGATAACCTAGCTAATTCATTTTCGAATTGAAAGGCGGGGACGGGGCCGCTAGCCCTCTATGCTATGATCCGCTTCGCCTGTCCAGCTTGAGCCGTCTGCACATGAAGCCTACCATGCCCGCATTTCAGGATGCCCGATTGTTGGTCGTGGGCGACGTCATGCTTGATCGTTACTGGCATGGCGATGCTTCCCGTATTTCTCCCGAAGCGCCCGTGCCCGTAGTGCGGGTGGGCAAGCGTGAGGATCGTCCGGGCGGCGCCGGCAACGTTGCCCTGAATATTGCCGCGCTTGGCAGCGCCGCCACTCTGGTTGGCGTGGTCGGTGAAGACGATACCGCCGAAGAACTGCGTTCGAGGCTGGAAGCCGCCGGCGTCTATTGCCAGTTCCAGCGGTCCCCGAGCAAGCCCACGATTACCAAGCTGCGCGTTATCGGGCATCAGCAGCAACTCATCAGACTCGATTTCGAACAGCGATTCGACCAGGTGGACACCAAAGGCCTGGTCGATCGGGTTGCCGATCTGATGTCCACGGCCCAGGTCTTGCTGCTTTCCGATTATGATAAAGGCGGGCTTGGCGACGTCAAGGAATTGATCGCCCTTGGCAGGAAGCAGGGAATTCCCATCGTAGTCGATCCCAAGGGCGGCGACTTTGGGCGCTATCGCGGCGCTACCCTGATTACGCCCAATCTGGGTGAGTTCGAGGCCATCATGGGGCCGAGCGCCAACGAACAGGAGCTGGTGGAGAAAGGAACCGAGTTGATCGACAGGCTTGGACTTGAAGCATTGCTGATAACCCGGGGCGAGCATGGCATGACCCTGATCCGGCCGAACGCGCCGGAGTTGCATTTACCGGCGCGAGCGCAGGAAGTCTATGATGTCACCGGCGCCGGCGACACCGTGATTTCAGTGTTGTCGGCGGCTCTGGCGGCCGGGGAAAGGTTGACCGACGCGGTCATGCTGGCCAACCTGGCCGCGGGCCTGGTGGTCGGCAAGCTCGGCACCGCCGCGATCAGCGCCCCGGAGTTGCGCCGGGCGCTGATGGCTGAACAGGGCAGCGGCAGGGGCATCATGAGCGCCGGTCAGTTACGCATCGCCGTGCAGGACGCCCGCGAACACGGCGAACGCATCGTATTCACCAATGGCTGTTTCGACATCATCCACGCCGGCCACGTCGGCTATCTCGACGAAGCCCGCAAGCTCGGCGACCGGCTCATCGTGGCGGTCAACGACGATGCTTCCGTGCGCAATCTGAAAGGGCCCGGCCGTCCGATCAATCCCCTCGACCGGCGCTTGCGGGTGCTGGCGGGACTCGGCGCGGTGGATTGGGTGGTGAGCTTCAGCGAAGACACACCGGAGCAGTTGCTGCGCGACCTGCGGCCGGATGTTCTGGTCAAGGGCGGCGATTACACGCTGGATCAGGTAGTCGGCGGAGAACTGGTCAAGTCCTGGGACGGCGACGTCCATGTGCTCGCTTTCATCGACGACTGCTCCACTTCCGCGATCGTCGAGAAAATGCGGCAGGCAAGTGGGGAATCAGCATCCAGTTGAGGATTTTGACATCGCGCGGGGCCGCGGGGGGGGGCTCTGCGCTAAACCTCTTCCTCAAGGAGCTGGCCGTGCTCCCGTAGCCAGTCGCGCGCTCTGTCCATCATGGGTACTTGTGTCTTCACTATGTTCCAGAACCGCGGGGTATGGTTGGGCTCCAGAAGGTGGGCGAGTTCATGGGCGATAACGTAATTGATGACAAAGATCGGCGCCTTTATCAGCCGCCAGTTCAGGTTGATGTTGTCACGAACCGTGCATGAGCCCCACCGGTATCGATTATCGACTATGCGCGCCTGCCCAAAGGAGACGCCAAGCTCCCGAGCCTGCTCCAACACGCGAGGTAGAATCCGCTCCTTTGCTCGCTCAATGTACCACTCACGCATGGCGCCCTTCTTGTGAGATGCAAACGATGCCGGAATCAAAAAACGCTGATTAAATCGAATACATTCCGTCTCTGTGTCGACGACTTCAAGTGGAAGACGATGTTGTCAATGATTTACAAGATGGGGGTGAGCGCCGAGCGATCCTGCAAGCGGCTGCGCGGCTTCCGGCAACTCGCCCAGGTCATCGATGGGGTACAGTTCAAGGACGGCAATGAAGTGATTGACGAAAGCAGCAGAGCGGCCGCATGACCAACTTGCTGTACACCAGATTTGACTGTAATCCATTTCCGGCCCCTCTAAGCAATGAAATCCCACATTACCCCTGACTCAAATTCAGAGCTGCGGTCATCTGGGTGACTAATACTAATGGCCGTGCAAAGCATGGTCCACCTTGGCTCCGAGCCAAGCCATGTTTCTGCTCAGCGACAAATTGTGGAATTTCGCAAGGATCACAAATTGCCTTGCCTTCGGAATACATTTCGCATATATTTCTTGCATATATAAAAATGCAAGATTTTATGGAGAAACCCGATGTCTGCTCAACACATTGGTACCCGAATCAAGGCGATAAGACGGGAGCGCGGTTTTTCGCAGGACGATCTGGCGCATTTATTTGGATTCAAGGATCGGCAGACCGTCTCTGCTATTGAAACCGGAACGCGGCGCGTAACCGCGGAAGAATTATTGCTCGCCGCTGACAAGCTGAACGTTCCTCTCGACTACTTTACCGATCCTTTTCGGCTCGATGGCGAAGGGAGGTTTTCCTGGAGGCAAACTGGCGTTGACCCATCGCAACTCGCCGAATTCGAGCGGACAGCCAGTAGCTGGATCGGCGCGTATCGAACACTGGCTGTGCAGGTCGGACTGCGGGCGCCATTAATGCGGCGAGCTCTCGGATTGACCAAATCTTCGAGATTCGAGGACGCGGTGGAAGCCGGTGAACGATTCGCAGTGGAATTTGAACTGGGGGATGTTCCGGCAAAGCATCTGGCTGAGGCAATGCAGGATCAGCTCGGAATCTCCGTACTTATGGTGGATGCGTACCAGGGAATTTCCGGCGCGGCGTGTCGCTTGCCCGAACTCGACGCTGTTCTGATTGCGCGAGGAGAAGTGGAGGGACGCCGAAACTTCGATTTGGCGCATGAACTGTTCCACATTCTGACTTGGGAAGCGATGCCGCCCGAGCATGTGGAGGATGCCCGTGATTTTGGCGGTAACCGGGTGGAGCAGCTTGCAAACAACTTTGCGGCCGCGGTACTGATGCCGCCGGCAGCGCTTGAACCCCTGGGTGATTGCAACCTGCTGGATACGAACGACTTGATCACGCGGCTGAATACCGCGGCGGACGCATTGAAAGTAACTTCGTCGGCTTTACGGTGGCGCCTGGTTGCTCGTGGGCAATTGACCAGGGCGAGAGCGCTGGCGATCTCGGAGTCCGCCTTGCGGAACAATGGCAGGGTGAGCAACGACGAAGAACCGCCCGCATTGTTTTCTCGGCCTTACATGGAAGTGATCGCAACGGCCATCGACCGGGGCTTTGTATCGGTACGACGGGTGGCCAGGTTGCTCGGGCTTTCTGCAGATGGTCTTGAGGAATTGTTCTACGCCCACGATGTAAGGAACGCGATCACCCTGTGAGCGGAATGAATGGTAGCAATCCGCCAGTGCTTCTCGACACGAATGCGATCATCGAATCGCATCGGGTTTCCGCATGGAAGGCGCTAGCGGGTGGACATCGATTGGAAACAGTCGAAGATTGCATCACCGAAACGCAAACGGGTTTTCAATTGCGGAGACAGGAACAGAGGATTCCAGTAGAGGAACTGCGGAAGAAGCTGGCGGCGATTCATTCCGTGGAAAACCGGGAACGCGCTGAGCTGGCTATTCAGATTGAAGGAATCGCACTGGACATAGGCGAAGAGTCTCTCTGGGCGCATGCTCGGGGGCGTAAGGGTGCTTGGCTATTGTGTGGTCCGGACAAAGCCAGTATGCGATGTGGAGTCAGACTCGGGTTCCGGAAACGCATCATCTCTCTTGAGGAATTGCTTGAAAACGTAGGCCATAAGCCAAAGATTGCGCTGAAGTACAACTACACGAAGAAGTGGTCGAATGATGCGCTCGCAGATTTAGTTTTTGAGGAACGAGACCGTCGCGAGCAATTGCGGTATTGATGTGGCAACGATCTGAAGTTGCATTCTTGCGTTAGCGCGAGGAAGGACTGGAATCGCAAAATCTTGGAGTTACGCATCGCCGTGCAGGACGCCCGCGAACACGGCGAACGCATCGTATTCACCAATGGCTGTTTCGACATCATCCACGCCGGCCACGTCGGCTATCTCGACGAAGCCCGCAAGCTCGGCGACCGGCTCATCGTGGCGGTCAACGACGATGCTTCCGTGCGCAATCTGAAAGGGCCCGGCCGTCCGATCAATCCCCTCGACCGGCGCTTGCGGGTGCTGGCGGGACTCGGCGCGGTGGATTGGGTGGTGAGCTTCAGCGAAGACACACCGGAGCAGTTGCTGCGCGACCTGCGGCCGGATGTTCTGGTCAAGGGCGGCGATTACACGCTGGATCAGGTAGTCGGCGGAGAACTGGTCAAGTCCTGGGACGGCGACGTCCATGTGCTCGCTTTCATCGACGACTGCTCCACTTCCGCGATCGTCGAGAAAATGCGGCAGGCAGGCGAGGATTCGCCGTCGGGCTAGGATTGCAAATGGCCAGCCTGCGGCGGCGCGGCCGCTTATTGGGAACAATCCCTGGGAGATTCAACATCTAAATCCCAATTAATCTGCATGCTTGCAAGGCTGCGCGTTACGTCCAGTTCGGTATCTGGCATTTTTCCCGCAGATTTTCGTTCTACAAAGCGTCGCCCATTGCGCGAGCCATATTCAGTTTATTTCGTTAGAACAATAAGTTATGAGATGCCCAGTTGCTGGCTTCCGATGGCGTCGGCAACATCGCGAGCAAGATGACGAACACCGCAGTACTGGCCGAACCAGGCCAGGCCGCGGCTGAAAAGCCGATCCGCGCTCTTAATCGGGATATGCTTTATTGCGCCGCAATCAGCTTCGGTGGTTTCCTGATTTGCTTGATTCAACGCGAACTAGTCAACGCCTTCAGCGAACCAGGTTCGACGCAGGGTTAGCTTCGCCGCAATTCCTCCGCGGCCAATCGTTTTTGTTCATCGGTTTTGGATGTCCCGGGAAACATAAACCATGCATCAAAGGATGAAAAGCTGAATATGAATCCGATTAAGAAGATCATCATCCATTCATCGTCATCAAAGATCTGCGCACTGTTAAGAACGTTCCAAAGGCCCCAGACGAGAACGATCAGCCCAATTGCGCCGTGGACGACAATAACGAGCTTGCGCCACTTCCCGAACCTTCCATGTGGGCGCCAATCGTTCGGTAGAGCAACGATGCCGCGCCACCCGAACCTTGCAATTAACCACTTGGGGTAATTGCACTTGGCTCCCTCGCGAATTCTTGTCTGGTCAAGGTTATAGCACACCTCAAAAGTGGGAACCAAACTCAGGGGTACGCAATAAAATAGGGAACCCAAAAACAGCAAAGCGACGTATATCTGTGGTGGCTGATCGTCGACGATTGCCACTATGCCGGAGACCATGCACGCGAATGCCGCAACTACCGTCGCGGCAATCCCTACGAAGACTTGGCGACGACCGTAGCCTCGGGGTAACAGATATATTCCGACAAATGATGCCCATATGGCGAACAGAATTCCAAACCCGATCGCGGCCATAGCGATCCAGGTTTTCAAATCTAATGGCCACCATGTTTCCATCGTCAATTTTCCTCGGTTGAAGCGGCCGTAGACCGCGCGAGGTCGCGCACCGCGCGGGCTCCCGATATTGTCAATTCGCCTCGCTCCACCAATTCCGCCAGCAGCTCGGCCAGAGGGTCCATCGGCGTTCCCTCGACCAGCTTGCTCAGCCGGTCGATCACTCTATCCACGCGGCCGCGGATCGTCGGATAACTCACTCCATAACTCTCGGCCAGACCCTTCAAGGATCCGGACTGCAGAACCAGTTCCGTGATCAGGTTCAGGTCTTCGTAAGGAAGCTGGTTCAGCGGGTGTTCACGCGACCGCTCATCCGGAATTTTTAACTTTACCAAACTCATATTGAATTATTCTAAACATTATTTTATATATTGCAAGTATTTTTTAATAAAACTAAAAATGCCATGCAACTGGAGTATTCAGTGGATTTCAGTTTCAACGGCTTGCCTGGCCGCGGTTTGGCAATCGCGTGTCTACCATCCAAACCAATAGGCAGTATCGCCAGAAGGCCTTCTGAAAATGTGACGCAACTATCTCTCACAGACTGATGTGAAATGAAATGCGATCTCAATTTCGAACGATTGAGGCGGCGGCGATGTGCCTGCTGTTTACAAACGTAGTATCCAGACAGTTGCGTCCGTCAAGACCGATTTCTCGCACTGACGCCGCTCCGCTTTAACGAGCAGCGTTTGCCGCGGCCTCGATGTTTTCGTGGAGGTGGTTAGGGTTGATGGTTCCGACAATTATCGATGAGACGCCGGGGGGTTCCAGCAGAAAGCGAAAATTGTCCGTGACTGAACTGCCTGCGCCGTGGACGGCGTGGCCGCTGGCCAGGCCTTTCTTGATCAGGATTCCCTTGCCGGCTTTTTGCGCTCGTTCGATTACCGGAATCTGGCTGGCGTCGGATCGGTTGTAGGTGAGCATCAGCACATCGACCAGTTCGATTGCCCGCAAGCCGCCTGCGATGGTCTTGGAACTCATGCCGACGGCGCGCAGCAGACCTAGGTCGCGCAATCGTTCCAGGGTTTCTAGACAGTCGGAATTTTCGAGGATGCCGAGATCGTTACCGTCGGAATGGATCAGGACCAGGTCGAGATGGTCCCTGCGCAGATAACGCAGGCTTTGTTCGATGCTTGCGCGTACCTGGGCCGCGGAAAAATCGAACCGCGAACTGCCGCCTTCGAAGATTTCCCCGATCTTGGTGCAAAGCAGCCATTCGTCGCGGCGCGGCAATAGCCGGCCGATGCGTTGCTCGCTGCTGCCATAGGCAGGGGCAGTGTCGAGCAGATTGACGCCGGCTTCCCAGGCCAGGTCGAGCAATGCGGAGATTTCCCGGTCGGTAGGCAATTCGAATCCGCCTGGATATTTCACTTCCTGGTTGCGGCCGAATTTCACCGTGCCGAGCCCGAGACAGGAGACCCGCATGCCGGTCGTGCCGAGATCGCGAACAGGCAACATGATTTCAGCTCCAGAACGGCCGCCCAAGCGGCGGTGGCGGGCAGACGGGGAGTAAGTCCGGATGATGCCCGGGCGCGATGCCTGCGTCGCGCAAGTTTCGCAGCACGATGTCAGCCATCACCGGAGCGAGAGTCAATTTGGTGGGCCAGGCGACGATGATGTCTTGTTCGGAGACGATTGTGGCATTGTCCGGCCTGCGCCCACTCGCGCTTGCCGGTTCCGCCCTGTTGATGTCGAGACAGCGCCAACTCCTGTCATCGAATTGCAGATTCGGAAACAGCCGTTGCAAGAGACTTTTTGCCGCCGCCACTTGCGCGTTATCGGAGCGGGCGACGCCTTCCTCGGCCAGGTCACCGCCGAGATACCACACCGTCTCCTCTTCGGTACGGCCATGGGAGGTGATAGTCAGGGCCGGCGTGGCGCTCAAGCCCGCGCCCAGGACATGCAGAAACAGTGGCGGCAGCGATGAACCGCTCACCGAGACCATTTTCAGCGGCCTGAGCTGGCAGCGGGGAAGCAGTAAACCGGCCTGTTCGATCAATCGCTCGTTGCCCTCTCCCGCGCAAAAAATATAACGCCGCGCCTTGAGCGTAACCAGTTGTTCCTTCATGCGCACGCGCAATTCGCGCCCGGCAGTCAGGCGATGGAATTCCAGTGGTTCCGCGGCGCCGGCATGCTTCGGGTCCGGCTGCGGTGGCGGCGCCGCCGAATCGTCGGACGAGACGCGGCATTGGTCTTGCCGAATGGCATGGATGCGGTGCAGTTGAGGCTCGGCCAACGCATTGATCAGCGAAGCGCTATCAAGCACGAAATCAGCAAGGCGGTAGACCGCTCCACGTCCGCGCAGAATCTCCGGGATTTCGTCCGGCGCCGCCGGCTCGGCCTTGCCCGCGATCGCCTTGCTGCCCAGAAAACTCTTCAGTCCGGCGCCGGGACCGACGCCCGACCAGAGCTGGAAATGCGGGCTCAGCACCCGGCAGGCGGAAAGATCGATCTCGCCATGGCCCTCGATGCACTCGCTCCAGCGTCGCGGCATGTCCGCGATGGCGCGGGATGCGCCGCCGAAAGCGCCATGCAAGGCGTATTTGAGCCCGCCGTGGATGATGCCCTGGGAGTTTATTGATTGTCCGCCGCCAAGCCGGTCCCGCTCCAGCAATATCGCCTGGTAGCCTTCGGCGGTGAGCCGGTTGAGCAGCCATAGCCCTGCCACGCCGCCGCCGAATATGACGATGTCAGTTGAATAGCTGGAGGGCATCCGATAACTTTTCCCGCATTGTGGCCGAGCCGGCTCAAGAATACCGCAGGCACAGCGGCAGTTCACGGCGTACCGGCCAGCGCCCGGACCGACCCCTGCCATGCAGCGAGCGATCTACAACATACTTTTCACCCTGGCACTGCCGCTGATCTGGCTGCGCCTGCTCTGGCGTTCCCGCAATACGCCGGCATATCGGCGGCGAATAGGCGAACGTTTTGGCCGCATACGTCTGCCGGAAAAATTCGATCCGGCAAGATCCACTGTCTGGCTGCACGCCGTATCCGTCGGCGAAACCATGGCGGCCGCGCCGCTGGTGACAGCCTTGCATGCCGAACTGCCCGATCTCCAGTTGGTCGTGACTACCATGACGCCCACCGGAGCGGAACGTGTGCGACAACAGATGGGAGATGCGGCATTCCACCATTACGCGCCCTATGACGCACCCTGGATCGTGCGTAGTTTCCTGAGCGCTTTCCGGCCGAAAATGCTGATCTTGATGGAGACCGAACTGTGGCCGAACGCCATCCGCCTGGCTCGGCGCAATGGATTGAAATTACTGCTCGCAAACGGCCGCCTGTCGGAAAAATCCCTGCGCTCGTATTCCCGGTTTCACGGCCTGAGCCAAAACATGTTGCGGGACTTGCACATGATCTGCGCCCAGGCCGAGGAGGACGCGGCCCGTTTTCGTGAACTGGGCGCGGCATCGGTGCGGGTAACGGGCAGTCTGAAATTCGCGCTCCATGGCGTCGGCGAACAATCCCGGCCACTTGCGCCCATCGCCGGCTGGAAGGGCGATCGCAAGCTGATCGTCGCCGCCAGCACGCGCCAAGGCGAAGAACCCGCCGTGCTGCGGGCATACCGGGATTGCCTGGCGGCGTATCCGCGAACCCTGTTGCTGATCGTCCCGCGCCATCCCGAGCGCTTCGATCAGGTGTACCAACTTTGCGCCGCTGAAGGTTTTGTCACCGCGAGGCGCAGCGCCGCCGGGACCTTCGGCGCCGATGTCCGGATTGTCATCGGCGATTCCATGGGCGAGATGATGCAATACCTGGCCGGCGCGGATATCGCCTTCGTCGGCGGCAGCCTGGTCGATACCGGCTGTCACAATGTGCTTGAGCCGGCGGCGCTGGGTTTGCCCGTTACCATTGGTCCCTCGCGCTTCAATTTCGCCGCGGTCTGCGAACTGCTCGAAGACGCCGGCGCCCTGCGCGGCGCGGCGAACGGCAGAGATCTGGGCGTAATCTGGCGCGAATTGCTGGCGGACGATTGCGAGCGGCAGCGGATGGGCGCGGCCGGCAAGGCCGTTATTGCGGCCAATCAGCAGGCTCTGGAACTGACGCTGGACGAGATCAGGCGGCTGTTGTAACCACCGACGCCGCGAGGTCGTGCCTGCCGTCCATGGCGCTACTGTGTTGGCTTCGCCGGCCCCCAGTCTTGCCGGTCCGGCCGCGGGGCGAAGCCCGGTGTCGTTCGATCCGCGCGCGTAGCTGTGCTTCGCATACGCTTGCCCTCTCCCTTGGCAAGTCGTTCGGCCCTCAAAGAGCGTTGCTAGTTGTCGGCTGCGCCGAGTGAACCTCACCCCTGGTCATATTCTCGATGCCGTCAGCGGTTACGCGGACATTGTCCTCGAACCGCACGCCGCCGTGGTCATACAGCGCCTCAACCGCATCCCAGTTAATCGACTCGGCGGCCGCTGATTCGCGGGCCGGTTCGAGCAGCAGCGGAATGAAATAACAGCCCGGCTCCACTGTAAGAATCATGTTTTCGGTCATGGCGCGAGTGGTGCGCAAGGCCGGGGAATGATCGGGCGGCGGCGTCTGACCGCCTTCGCTGTCGCGCTGCCGGCCGCCTACGTCGTGCACCTGCACGCCAAGCAGATGTCCGACGCCATGGGGCATGAACAAATGGGGTATTCGCATCTCCCATAGCCGATCTAAATCCCCGCGGCAGATTTCGAGCTCAAGCAACAGCGCGGACAACTTTTGCAATGCGCCGAGGTGCAGGTCCACGTACTCCAGCCCCGGCCGGATCTCTTGCGCCAATTCCTGCTGCAAGCTGTCCATGCCCGCCGCAAGATCCCGGAACAGCGCGTGCGCCGAATGTCCGGTCCAGGTGCGGGTTATGTCGGAGCAATAGCCGTTTACCCGGCAACCGGCATCGATCAGCAGCAGCCGCGCCGGCCGGGGCAAATGCCGGCGCTTGTGCTGGTAGTGAAGAATGGCTGACTTCTCGTCGAGGGCGATGATCGGGGTATAGGGCAGTTCTTCCTCGATTTGCCGACAGGCTTCGAGAAAGGCGAGATGGATATCGAATTCGGCGCCGCCCGCGAGGAAGGACATGCGGGCGGCCTGGTGGCCGAGCATGGCAAGCCGGTTGGCCGCGCGCGTCTGTTCTATCTCGTATGGCGTCTTGACGGCGCGCGCGAAATCGAGCTGGTGAACGAGTCCTTGCGGATTGCAATTCCCTGATGCTATGCCGAAACGGCGCGCGGTTTCCGTATCGGGTCCAAGATACGCCGTCCTTTTTCCCGGCTCGGGAATTTCCCCAACCGTAGCCAATTGCCGCAAATCGAAAGCTTCGCGCCAATGATCTTCAATGGGAAAGTCCTGCTCGTACCAATAGTCCGCGGGAACCACCTGGTAGTAGACGGGTTTCCGCCCCGGCCGAACGAGCAGGAACTGCTCGGGCCGGTTGACCGGCAGCCAATGACCGAAATGTCCGTATGCCTGGAACGAAATCTCGCGGTCGTCGGCAAAGTAGTATTCCGTGCCGCCGCTATGCAGCAGCACTCCCTCGAACTCGCCCTCCATGGCCTGTTCGTATACGTCCCGCAGATGCGCGACATGCTGCAAATAGCTATCCGACACGTTCATGGTTCTTGCTCCAACCGCCGCCCCGAATCGGGCAGCCGAATTATACAGCGTCCGCGAGCTACTCGTGCGGCGCGGGGAAAGAGGGCCGCGCGAAAATTTTGCTCGAGAATTTAGCGTCATCGCAACTGCCTGCCTACGCTTTAGCGCACTCCCACAAACAAGGGCGCAATCATGGTCAGGCAGAAGGTCAAATTTCCCGCGGAACAGGTGGCCGCGGTCGCCGCATTCCTGCGCGAGCCGCGCAGCCGCACTCGGCGACTGCTGGCCGCGAACCACAAATGGCTGGCAGAACTTGAACATCGGCGAAACAACCGCCTGGAAAAACCTGAAATGCGGCGCCACACGGCGCGCCTGCGCTTCGCGCAGCAAGGAAACCTGCTGCAACTGCTGCGCGATGACGCCCGATCGCGGTTGCTGGTGACTTACCACTTCGGCGATTACATCTATGGCTTGAACTTGCTGGCGGCAAGCATCGGCGCTCGTGCGCGGGTGCATTACATGGCTCATGCCCGAGGCAGCGCCGCGTATTTCGCCAATATGAAACTCGCATTCGGCGAGCACGCACTTGGCCCGCGCTCACAACTGCTGGCCAGGGAAGCTTCGATCGGCAAGCTGGCGCCACTGCTGCGTCGTCGAGGTGCGCAGTTCATCACCTTCTGCGACCTCGGCGAACAATTCGGCGCCGGCGTTCAGGTCGACTTTCTGTTCCGCGGCGCCTGGTTTTCCCGCGGCCCCGCGCTGCTCGGTCTGACCAATCGCGTTCCCTTGTTACCGGTTATCAACTGGTACGACGGCGGCCGGGAACAGTTAGTGCTTGGCGCACAGTTGGAGCCGGAGCGATTCGATGGCGAGACGCTGGCCGCGGCCGCGGGCCGCATCACCGCGGAACTGGTTCGTTTCTTTGAACCGTTTTTCCGGAGCAACCCGGAGCAATGGCGTTATCTGGCCGCCCTGCCCCTTTATTTCATTCGACCCGGCTCGGCCGGGGCTTTTCAATCCAAGGAGGAGACTCATGCAAGTACGCGGCAAGACTTTGCAATTACTGACCCGCTGCGCCGATGTGGCGGACCGGGGGACGATCAATCTCGACAGCCTGATCGAGGAATTGGAACTCGATTCCCTGGCCATGTTCGAGATCGTTTATGAACTCGAGGAAAGCTTCGCGGTTGAACTCGACGAGGAAGACCTGGCCAAACTGAAAACGGTGCGGGATCTGGTGGAACAGATCGAGCGCAAAGTTGCCGGCGGGGACTGAAACAGCCACAACCGAGAGACTGCCTCATGGAAAGGAAGGAACTGATACGACCGGAAGTGCTGCGGGCGAACTACCGCATCGCGGAGTCGCGTCCCCTGGCCGGCGGAAAGATTCTGTTGCGGAACGCGGTCTTTGTACTCGTTGCGATCACTCTGGGCGCCGCGCTGCTGCTGACGATGACTTCCTATAAGGTGACCGAGCAGGCGCCGGGCGTGCTCGTGCCCGTGGCGGGCCTGCAAAAGCTCTCCGTCGGCGGTTCCGGCCACTTGCGGGAATTGCTGGTGGAGGAAGGCAATCCGGTGCGGCCTGGACAGGCGCTGGCCAGGGTTTCCCTGGCCTCGGTCAGCCAGTTTTCCGAAACCCATCATTTGCGAATCCAGGCCTTGCGAAAGCGCCGCGAGTCGCTGCTTGAGAAGTTGCCCCTGCACGAAAAGGAATATGAGTTGGCGCTGCGCCGTATCCGGGAATTGCTAACTCATGCCGAGCATTCGTTGCAAACCGCGCGGCGCAAACAGGCCTTGCTGCGCGAGCGCATCCGGGTCAGTGAGCGGCATCTGCGGCAAATCGAATCCTTGTTTGAATCCGCCGCGATCACCACGTTTCAGTTCGATGAGGCTTACGCGGCTCATTTGCAGCTTGAGCAGGAAGCCGCGGAGAGCGAACGCCAGGCGGCGGACCAGGAAATCCGGCGCAAGGACCTCGAAGCCGATGACCAGCAACAGAAATTAGCGAAAGAGCAACTTGACCTGTCGCGGCGCGAAGAGCTCGACCAGCTTGCTTCGGAAATCAGGCAGCTCGAAATGCAGCAGTCCGTGGTCTTGCGCGCCGATCGCGCCGGCGTAGTTGCCACTATCGCCGCCCGCGCCGGAGACAGTTTTCGCGCCGGGCAGCCGCTGATCTACCTCGGCCCGGAGCAGTCCTTGCTGGCAGCCGAGATTTATATTCCTTCCCGGGTCATCGGCAAAGTCGCCGTCGGCCAGCAGGTGCTGCTCAGTTACGAGTCTTTCGACTATCGGGAATATGGCCGCTATACGGCGACCATCGACGCGATCGCGGGCGCTCGTCTCGACCCGCGGGAACAATTGCTGCCCCTGAGCCTGCTCAACGAGCCGGTTTACCGGGTGCGGGCGGCGCTCGAGCGGCAGACCGCAAGCGGCGTCGAACAACACCAGTTGCTTGCCGGCATGCAATTCCAGGCCAACATCGTGACCGATGAAATGCCGCTGATCGGGCTTGTATTCAAACCCCTGCGATCTCTGCGAGGACTGATCTGGTGAGCCGACTGTTCGCAGGCCGCAACAGCCTGCCGATGATTTTCCAGGCCGAGGCCAACGAATGCGGCCTGGCCTGTCTGGCGATGGTCGTCAGCTATTTCGGCCGCGCCACCGATATCCGTTCGCTGCGCGAAGCCAGCAATCTGCCCGCCTTCGGCGCCTCGCTGAAACACCTGACCAGAGCCGCGGCGGCGGCAAGCCTCAAGACCCGCTCTCTTAAGCTCGAACTCGGGGACATCGAGCGCTTGAGCACTCCGGCGATCCTGCATTGGGATCTCGATCATTTCGTGGTGCTGAAGAAGTGCCGCGGCGGCAAGGTCGTCATTCACGATCCGGCGGTGGGTGTCAGGAAGTACCCGCTCGGTGAACTTGACGGTCATTTCACGGGTATCGCCGTGGAGTTCAGTTCGAGCGGCAGCGCCATCGGGGCGGAACCCGCGCGCCGCCTGCGCTTGCGCGATCTGGTCCGCTTCTCCCATGGCACGGCGAAGGGCATGGCGCTGATCCTGCTCCTGTCGCTGCTGGTACAAGTCTGTTCCTTGCTCAGTCCACTATATCTGCAACTGGTGATCGACCAGGGCCTGGCCCGCGGCGACATGGATCTGGTGCTGGTGGTGGCGCTGCTGTTCGGCCTGCTGATGCTGGCGCGAACCGCTCTTGGTCATGCCCGGTCGCTGGTGACGATGCAGTTTTCAATCCGGCTCGGCTTCGAAATGGTTTCGGGTCTGTTCGAACACCTGATCAGCCTGCCGCTGCGATTTTTCGAAAGAAGGGAAATGGGCGACCTGGTTTCCCGTTTCTCATCGGTGGAAAAAATCAGTGCGCTCATTTCCCAGGACATGATTACGGTGCTGGTGGACGGCCTGCTGTCGATCCTGTCGCTGATTCTGCTGTATCTGTATTCACCGTTGCTGGCGACGGTCTGCGTGGGATTCGTCATCGCCGCCATGCTGCTCAAACTGAGTTCGCTGCCGGGCGAGAAACTGCGGCGGCAGGAAACCATTGTGCGCGCGGCGAAAAGCGAAAGCCGGCTGATGGAGAACATCCGCTGGGCTTCGGTCATCAAGAATTACGCCATCGAAGAGCAACGCGGTTCCGACTGGCAGAACCATTACGTCAATTCCGCCAATGCCGGCTATCAGCTCGGAACCTTTCAACTCTGGTTCGGGTCGAGCCAGGGCCTGCTGTTCGGCATCGAGCAGATTCTGATCATCTACATCGGCGCCAGCCTGATTTCCGGCGGCAGCCTGACCATCGGGCAATTGATGGGATTCATTTTCCTGAAACAG
Organism: uncultured Pseudohongiella sp.; assembly: GCA_951812715.1. Taxonomy (GTDB): domain Bacteria; phylum Pseudomonadota; class Gammaproteobacteria; order Pseudomonadales; family Pseudohongiellaceae; genus UBA9145. The sequence continues at coordinate 1,727,322 of OX638323.1, forward strand.
CATTTCTCGTCTTCGGTGCTCGCGATGTTCCCGAAGCTGGCCGAATTGCGGCTCATGCAACTGGACCTGGAGCGTATCGCCGACATCGCCCTGGAACCGGCGGAAGAGACGAACCGCCTGGCTCAGCTTCCCCGGCGCGCTTTCGGCGGCAAGCTGCGCGGCGAACAGGTTGGCTTCGGCTATTCGGCCGATGAGCGTCCCGTGTTCGAAGCATTGGACTTCCAAGTCGAGCCGGGCGAAATGCTCGTCATCACCGGTCCGTCGGGCTGCGGCAAATCCACTTTGCTGAAACTGATCGCCGGATTGGAGCAGCCGGGCGCCGGCAGCTTGTTGTATGACGGCGGTCCGCTGCGCAAATTGGGACTTTCCGCGTTGCGCTCCGCTACCGCCGCGGTTCTGCATAGCGATGGTCTGTTGGCCGGCGATATCGCTTTCAACATCAATCTCGAAGACGAGCCCTACAACCATGCGCGTCTTGAAGACGCCTGCCGCCGCGTCTGCATCCTCGACGAGATTCTGGCCCTCCCGCTCGGCTTCAACACCAGGGTGGGCGAGCTTGGCAACAGCCTGTCGGCCGGACAAGTTCAGCGGGTGTTGCTTGCCCGGGCGCTGTACAAACGACCGAAGCTGCTTCTGCTCGACGAGAGCCTGGCCTGCCTGAGCGATACCGTTGCCCGGCGAATTCTCGAAAACATCGGCGAACTGCGAATCGCCGTCGTCCTCGTCACCCACAACCCGGCGCTGGCGCGGCTGGGAACGCGGCTGATCAGCCTGCCCGGCGCTCGTCCGGCATAAGCGGAACAGATTTCCGGTTCAAGGAGGAATGGCCCAATGGCAGAAGGACAGAATCCCGCCGCACAGACCTGGTTCCTGGTAAATCGGTCGAAAGTGCAAGGCGCCGCGTTTTTTGACGATGCCTGCTTCGATTACTACCAACTCAGACTGCTGAACTGCCTCAAGGTCTATCAAGTGCAACTTCACGCCTATGTGTTGCAGCCTAGCGCGGCATGGCTGCTGCTCACGCCGGGCATGCCAAGAGCCATGTTCTCGATGCTGGACTTCGTCAACGGTTGCTATTCCGAGTATTTCAATCAGCGTTTCGAACGCAACAGCGCGGTCTTCCCAAGCCGCCCTTTCCTGGCGATTGTCGACAACGCGAAACTGCTGCTCGACTGCCAGAAGATGATCGAATGCTGGCCCCTCGCCAGCGGCGCAACCGATCATCCCGGCCTGTATCGGTGGTCGAGCTACTCCGCCAATGCTTTCGGCGGGCGCCCGCGCTTTCTTACCCGGCACCGCTTCTTCGAACAGTTCATCCATACCACTGAAAACCCCATGGAACGCTACCGCGATTTCGTCGCCACGCCGTTCGGTGCGGACCGTCTGGCCGAACTCGAACGTCGTCTGCTGCCTTCCGCGGGCGCCGGCTGAATTTCGCTTCGCCGGACTTTTCGAACCGGATTGACAGGGTGAGGCAAACTTACTAGCCTGCCGCAAAGCGACGAGAGAGTTCCAGCATGAGCAGAAAAGTCTTTGCCTTATTGAGCTTGTCCTTGTTTTGCGCCGGCGCGAACGCCCAGCAATACGAGATTCCTTATACGGAGTGGGGGGCGCCGGATTTGCAGGGAGTCTGGAAGCACGCGACGGTGATGCCTTTCGAGCGGTCCGAGGAACTTGGTGAGAAAAGCACCTATACCGAAGAAGAGGTGCTGGCGCTGGAACGGCGGGTGCAACAACGGTTCGATCAGGGCAACGAACCACTGGATCCGAATCGGCCCGCGCCCGAAGTGGCTGAATCCCTGCCGCCCATCGGCAACTACGATCTTTTCTGGCGTGACGACGCGCAGTTCCTGCCCACGATCAACGGCGAGTTCCGGACTTCGGCCATAATCGAGCCGGCCGACGGCCGTATGCCCGAGGTGAAGCCGGAGGCCCGCGAGCGCATGCTGGCGGCGCGGGGCGGCCGCCGGGGCCGCACCAACGACGGTCCGGAAGGGCGCAGCCTGGGCGAGCGCTGCCTGGTAGCTTTCGGCAATCTTTCCGGCCCCGTGATGAGTCCCATCATTTATAACAGCCACCTCCAGTTCGTGCAGTCCCCGGGCTATGTGACCATCGTCGCGGAAATGGTGCACGACGCCCGCATTATCAAGATCGCCAACGAGCGCAATACGGCCGCGGCGGCTCAGCGCAAGTGGATGGGAGATTCCATCGGCCGCTGGGAAGGCGACACGCTGGTGGTGGAAACGCGCCATTTCAACACCTGGCACAGCCTGCGAGGTTTGCCGGTGGACAATGTGACCATCACCGAAACTTTCCGCCGCGAATCCGACTACAAGATGGTTTACGGCTTCAGAGTCAACGACCCGACGGTATTCGCCGATGAGTTCTACGGCGAGTATCCGCTGTCGCGAATCGACGAACCGATTTACGAATACGCTTGCCACGAAGGCAACTACGGTATGTTCGGCATCTTGCAGGGGGCCAGACGGCTGGAAGTAATGGCCGAACTGGACAGCGGCGGCGAAAGCGCTCAATAGCCGCAATCGCCCCCGGCCGGCGCCGAAAAAAGACGATTTCCATTTATTGCCGGGTGACGTTCCCGACCAGCTTGCGGCTGATTCATGGTTTTCCCTGACTGCAGCCAACCCGCCTTGATCTGCCTGATGGTAACTCTTCCTTAAGGGAAACCATCGCGTCTAACCAAACATATTGGTATATTATTAATTCTATATGTTTTAAAAGTACCACGGAGCATTGGGATGAACTATTGCAAAAGCGCAGCTTTGATTCTTGTTGCTTCTTGCGCGTTGCCGGCAGGAAATCCGGCAATAGCGCAGCAGCCGCGGCAAGTCGAAGAAATTCTCGTTATCAGCCGCGGTCGGGCCGAAGATCTGCAGCAGGCGCCCGCTTCGATCAGCGCGTTTACAGCCGCCATGATCGAAAGCGCCGGTATCGAACGTCCACAGGACTTCATTTCGCTTACGCCCAATGTAAGCATTGTCGATACCGCGAACGCGGGAGACACCCAGGTCACCATCCGCGGGCAGGTCTCTACCCGCGACGCGGAATCCAATTTCGCCTACGTCGTCGATGGCGTGCTGATAACCAATCCCAACGGCTTCAACGGCGAATTGTTCGACGTGGCCCAAATTGAAGTGCTCAAGGGGCCGCAAGGCGCCTTGTACGGCCGCAACGCGGCCGCCGGCGCGATTCTGGTCACCACCCGTCCGCCGGATGATGGCGCCGAATCCCGAGTCAAGGTCGGTGCCGGGTCGGACGGTCTGGTGAAAGCGCAGGCCATGTTCAGCGGGCCGTTGGCCGCGGAAGGATTGTGGGGCCGGCTGGCGATCAATCACAAGAGATCCGACGGTCAGTACGGCAATCGCTACACCGGCGAGGACGATACCATCAATTTTCTCGAGGAAACCAACATCCGCGGGCGGCTGCTCTGGGAAGCGGGAGATAATCTACGCCTTGACAGCCAGTTGAGCCGCCGCGAAGTATCCGGCGGAGCGATTAACTTCAACGCCGTGTTCGCTCTGGATCAGGCCGCGGCTTTCATCAACGTTCCCGAGCTCTACGCCGACGTCAACGATCACGAGTTCCAGTACATCTTCAACGTGCCGGGAGAAAACGAGCAGGAAAACACGTTTTTCACCCTCAAGGCCGACTATGATCTGGCGGATGGGGCGACTCTCACCGCGGTTTTCGCATATGACGATCTGTCCGAGTACCTGCTGTCGGACGGCACCAGCGCGGCGTTCGGCGGTTACAGTCTCGGCGCCGCGGCTAGCCAGAACGCATGCGTGCAATCCTACAACAGCTTCGACGCCGGCTTGCTGCAAGCTCCGACCTATGCGGTTCAGGACGGCGGCGCGCCGGGCACATACGTCGCGGCGTTCGGCGGCCTGAATGCGCTGCTGCCGCCATACTCCCCCACGACTTGCGACGGCTATCAATATCAGGAGCGCAATCAGGAAAGCTCCAGTCTGGACATTCGGCTGACCTCTAGTGACGACCGCTCGCTACGCTGGCTTGCCGGAGTCTACTTTGCCGAAATCGATCGCGAAGTGGTTGTTGCCTATGGCGCGGATCTTGGCCGCGGTTTCGTGCGCGCTCCTTATGTGCCGCCGGACGGACCTAATCCTACCGATCTTCTATTCTGGGATAATTTCAACACCGAAGTCAGTTCTCTTTATGGACAGCTTCAGTGGGATGTCGCCGATGAGCAGGAACTCTCGCTGGCTCTCAGATATGACCGCGAGGATCGCGGCGTATCCAATAAAGTGCCGAACGTCAGCGCCGCGCAGATTTTTGGGCTGTTTGGGCCGCGTCCGATAAATCCCGCATACGATGGCAGTGGAAGCGACCGAATCCAGGATCGAAGCAAGGACTTTCGCCAACTGCAACCCAAGTTGAGCTACCTGACCTCCCTCGGCGAGTCCGCATCGGTTTATGCGACCTATGGCGTGGGCTTTCGCAGCGGAGGATTCAACAGCATCGGCAGCGAGGACGTCATCCGCAACAACTTCGGCGGTTTCGACACATTTCCGGTCGCGGTGCGCGATGAATATGACAAGGAGGTCAGCCGTTCTTGGGAAGCAGGAATCAAATCGACACTGCTGGATGCAAGGCTGAGACTGAACGCCAGTGCGTTTGTAACCAGCATTGACGACTATCAATTCTTCAATTTTTTCGCGGGCGCTTTCGGATTGCTGCGCGTTGTCACCAATATCAACGAGGCTGAAATTCGGGGATTCGAAGCGGAAACAGCCTTTGTGGTGAATGACTATCTGTCGATCGACGGCGGTTTCGGCCTCATCGACAGCGAAATCGTCAGCAATCGCAACAGACCTTACACGAAAGGCAACGCCTTGCCTCTGGCGCCGGAATCCACGGCCAATCTCGGACTGGAATTCAACGCTCCGCTATCTGGAAACATCGACTTCGCGGCCCGGCTAGACTGGCGGCATGTCGGTAAAACCTGGTTCCATACGGTTCAGGATGAAACCACAACCAATGCCTTCACGGACTTGTCGGCGCTGTATCAGATCCCGGGATTCGGCTTCGGCACCAGCACTTTTGATCGAACCAGCCGCAATGCCTACGACACGCTTGACTTGCGCGCCAGCCTGCGTGGCGAAAACTGGGAATTGACCGCCTGGGTGCGAAACCTCTCCGACGAGGACTATCTTGAGGAAATTATTCCTGCCCCCGAGTTCGGCGGCTCCTTCATTCACGATTCAGCGGGCCGCATCGGAGGAATCGATTTTGGCTACCGGTTCTGAAACATCCTGAGCCGGGCGACTGTCAATTCCTGGCGCGGACGGCCTGTTTTTTCGCCAGGCGAACCCGGTGCAGGGCCGGCTCGGTGTAGCCGTTCGCTTCCTTGACGCCCTGAAAGACCAGATCCCGCGCCGCCTGAAAGGCGAATGAGCCGGCTGGATTGGGCGCCATCGGTTGGTACAGCGGGTCTTCGGCGTTTTGATCGTCAACCACGGCGGCCATGCGCAACAGCGATTCCTCCACCTGCTCTTCATCGCACAATCCGTGGTGCAGCCAGTTGGCGACATACTGGCTCGAAATCCGCAAGGTGGCGCGATCTTCCATCAGCGCCACATTGTCGATGTTCGGTACCTTGGAACAGCCGATGCCTTGATCGATCCAACGCACCACGTAGCCGAGAATGCCCTGAATATTATTGTCAAGTTCGCGCTGGACGCGCTCGGCGCCTAGCGCGGACGGGTCGGGCAGCAGAGGCACTTCCAGCAAATCCGCCAGCGCTGTCGGCGGCCGCTTGCGCAATTCGCCCTGCACCGCGAACACATCGACCTGGTGATAATGCATGGCGTGCAGCACGGCGGCTGCCGGCGAAGGCACCCAGGCGGTATTGGCGCCGGCCAATGGGTGCGTGACTTTCTGCTCGACCATTGCCGCCATCAGGTCGGGCATGGGCCACATTCCCTTGCCGATCTGCGCCTTGCCCGGCAAGCCGCATTCGAGCCCGGTGTTTACGTTGTGATCCTCATAGGCGCCGATCCAGGTCGAAACCTTCATCTCGTCCCGCGGCAGCATCGGGCCGCCATGCATGCCGGTATGAATCTCGTCGCCGGTGCGGTCGAGAAAGCCGGTATTGATGAATACCACCCGGTCCCGGGCATTGTAGATACAGCGTTTCAGATTTACCGTGGTGCGCCGCTCCTCATCCATGATGCCGATCTTGACGGTGAGAGGTTTGAGTCCGAGCAGTTTTTCTGTCGCCGCGAACAGGTCGCAGGTGAATTTCACCTCGTCGGGACCGTGCATCTTCGGCTTGACGATATAGATGCTGCCGGCGCGCGAGTTGCGCAGCCGGTTTCCGCCCTGGATATCGAGACTGGCGATCGCGGAAGTGATGACCGCGTCCATGATGCCTTCGAACACCTGCCGCCCGCGGCTGTCATAGATGGCGTTATTGCGCATGACATGGCCGACGTTGCGCACCAGCAGCAAGCTGCGGCCCGGCAGTCGCAAGGATTCGCCCCGCGGCGACAAATATCCGCGATCCTCGGCCAATACCCGGGTCATGGCATTGCCGCCCTTGACGAATGTTTCCTTCAGATCTCCCCGTATCAATCCGAGCCAGTTGCGGTAGACCTCGGACTTGTCGGCCGCATCTACCGCGGCCACGCTGTCTTCACAGTCCTGGATCGTTGTGATCGCGGCTTCGAGCACGACGTCCTCGATGCCGGCGGGATCGGATGCGCCGACCGCGGAATCGCGATCTATGCTGATCTCGATATGCAAGCCATTATTGACCAGCAACACCGCGGCCGGGTTTCCTGCCGCTCCCAGATAGCCGGCGAACTGATCCGGATCGCTCAGACCGACAACGCTCGCTCCGCAATCCGCTTCCAGCCGCCCCTCGTTGACGCGGTACTTCCGCACATCGGCATGGCCCGCGCCGCTGAGCGGACAAGCCTGGTCGAGAAAGTCCCGCACGTAATCAATCACGCGCCGGCCGCGAACCGGATTGTAACCGCCGCCGCGTTCGGCGCCGCCGTCTTCCGGGATGGCGTCGCTGCCATAAAGCGCGTCGTACAGGGATCCCCAGCGCGCATTGGCGGCATTAATGGCAAAGCGCGCGTTTTTCACCGGCACTACCAGTTGCGGTCCGGCAATGGTGGCGATTTCCGGGTCTACGCCGGCGGTAGAGATCTCGAAATCCGCGGGCTCGGGCTGGAGATAGCCGATCTCGCGCAGAAATTCCCGATAGGCATCGCGATCGAAATCCGGACCCTGATTGCGGTGATGCCATTCGTCGATCCGCTGCTGCAGTTGGTCGCGGTGCGCAAGCAGTTCCTCGTTACGGACCGTAAAGTCATTGATCAGTCGTTCGAAACCCGGCCAGAAATCTGTCTGACGCATGCCTGTTTCCGGCAGTAACTCCCCGTTCACAAAAGCCGCCAGCTCGGCAGCGACCCGCAGGCCGCCAGTCTCGAAATCAGCATTCATTATTCAAGATGTCCTGTTCTCGCGGAATCGCTACACGGTTCGTTTTTTGCGCGCAGGTTCAGATTCATGCGAGACTGAATCGGCGAACCGATGACGGTTGATTCAGTCCACGGATGAAGGCTCGGCGCGATCCGGAAGGAAGCGGCGACGCGGCTGCAATCCGCGGCGCGCCCCGGCGCGCGCGCCGGAACGCCGGTTTGGGGCACCCTGCGGTTTCTCACGCGATAAGTAACTCGATTTGATGGCGCCCAATGAGTAACAGCCCCTCACGGTCTCATATGTGCTGAATCCGCACACATTTTACTTACCATATCCTGATCACTAAACTTTTCGTGAGAAAACTACTGATGAATCTCATTGAAGCCTGTTTTGCAAAGTGAAGCAACCTAATGGGCTTAGCGATGCTAGCCATGTCGACCCAATACCACGTCGAATTCGAGCCATTCGATTTGCCGATTCGAGTTATCCGAACGGCCAGGAAATTCCTCGATACCTTTGGACTGTTCACCGGGAATTTGGATGTGATTGTTGACGACAACGGACGTTTTTGGATTCTCGAGTGCAACCATGACGGAGAATGGTCGTGGCTGGACCCTGTCCTTGATGGCGCGATCTCAATGGCGTTCGCGAGCGCTCTTGCCGGCAGCCTCGCTGCAACGGAGAGCTTCTGATCGGGCATGGGGCGGTTTAAATTCTGGTGAATTGCAGGAGACTATGAGATGTCAGAGGTTAAGGCCTTGCTGAAAAAGCTAGGGGCGATTCCATTATTGCTAGTAATAGCGGCTGGTGCGCTCGCACAGACCGAAACCGAGGCCGAATGCGAGCCCGCTGCGCTCTATCGATTGGCTACGGAAAATGTGTACGAGATTAGCGTGTGGGTTTCGCTTGGCCGATTCCGCGAGCTCGAAGATACTTGCGTATCCGAGTCGAATTCTGCCGGGTATCAAGATAGCCGTGCACAGTTGGAGTCGTTCGTTGGCAATCATGCGGCTGCATTGTCGTACATGGACTCGCGTCTGGAACTCCGCCCAAATCCACCCCGGGATTTCCCTTCGCCGGTTTCGAGCGTCCCGGCAGCAGAATTTGTGATCGAGAAGGCGCGGAATCACCAAATCGTCATGGTGAACGAACGGCACCACGCATCGTCCGACAGGCTGTTGACGATGGAATTGCTGGCGCCGCTCGCCGAGCAGGGATTCCGCTATTTCGCCATCGAAACCGGCTGGAATGGGGATCCCATCAATGCACGAGGCTATCCGATTCCAGATACAGGCTACTATGTGAACGATGTGGTGTTCGCGGAAGTCGTTCGCTCGGCGATCGAGCTTGGCTACCAGATCATTGCTTACGAAATAGAGGACGAGCAACGAAGTTCCACGGATCCAGTCAGTCAAGTGAACCGTCAGGATCAGCGGGAATGGTGGCAGGCGAAGAACATCGCCACCAGGGTGTTCGAGATCGACAGCGAGGCAAACCTGCTCGTTCACGTTGGCTATGATCACCTTCGGGAGTCCGGAACCGATACCTGGGCGCCGATGGCCCACCACCTTCGTCAATTTACCGGGCTTGATCCGCTGACAATAGACCAAACGGTACTCAGCGAACGCTCAAGATCCGAACTTGAGCATCCGCTGCGGATAAGAGCACGGGAACTGGGCTTGCTCGGCGAAGATGTAATTGTGCTTGTCGATTCCGAAGGTAAGCTGGTTGGATCCCGAGAGGGTATCGATATCTCTGTCTTCGGCATTACCACCCGCTACGCCAATGGCAGGCCAACCTGGATGGACATGGGCGACCGTAGGCAGGAGACCGATTTTGACACGCCGGAGTGCAAGGGGCGGACATGCATTGTAGAAGCGCGAAGGGCCGGTTTCGCCGATGAAGTGCCCCTGGACCGGGTTGAAGTCACCAGCGCCGAGCGCACGACGCTTTACCTTCCCCCGGGCGAGGACGTTGTGATCGATGTGATGGGATTGGATCGAAGCACCTTGGCGACGAGGAATCTGACCGTTCCGGAACCCTGAAGCGCCCGTTACGTTAATGGAGCAATACGATGCAAGTAGTCAACGAACAAGCATATCGTCGATGGCGCGATCGCGAAGGCGTTCGCGAGCGCATTTACCGGCAGCCTCGCTGCAACGGAGAGCTTCTGATCGGGCGTGGGGCAGTCTAAATACTGGTGAATTGCAGGAGACTATGAGATGTCAGAGGTTAAGGCCTTGCTGAAAAAGCTAGGCGCGATTCCATTATTGTTGGCCGTGGCGACCGGCGCGCTCGCACAGATCGAAGCCGACTTTCGAGTTCGAACTCGCCTTGCATGCTCCCCTGCATGTGGCGACCGGCGCGCTCGCACAGATCGAAGCCGACTCCCAATGCGAGAAAAATGCTCTGTATAGAATTGCTACGGAAAACTACGATACGAGCGTATGGTTCTCGCTTGACCGATTCCGCGAACTCGAAGACACTTGCGGATCTGTTTGGGATACTGGTGGCGAAGGCTATTGGTACTTCCTCGCACAGTTGGAATCGTTCATCGGCAATCATGCGACTGCTCTATCGTATGTAGATCCAGAACCTTACAGCCGCCAAAATTCGTTCCAGAATTTTCCGTCGCCGGTCACGAGCGTAGCGGCGGCAGAATATGTAGTGGAGAGGGCGCGGGATCACCGCATCGTCATGGTGAACGAGCGACACCATGCATCGACCGACAGACTGTTGACGATGGAACTGCTGGCGCCGCTCGCGGAGCAGGGATTCCGGTATTTTGCCATTGAGACTGTCTGGAGCGGGGATCCTGTCAATGCTCGCGGTTATCCGATTCCGCAGACGGGATACTACGTGAACGACGTTGTGTTCGCGGAAGTCGTTCGCTTGGCAATCGAACTCGGCTACCAGATCATTGCCTACGAGAGAGAGCAAGGGCAGGAAACTTCCACGAATATACCAGCCAGCGTAACAAGCAGTTTTGCAAGGCGGGACTGGGTGCAGGCGAAGAACATCGTCAATAGGGTATTCGACATCGACGCCGACGCGAAGCTGCTCGTGCAAGCCGGCTACGATCACATCCGCGAATCCTCGACCGAAGTCTGGTCGACCATGGCCCGTTTCCTCCGCGAATCTACTGGACTCGATCTGCTGACCGTAGATCAAACGGTTTACAGTGAACGCTCACGACCCGAAGTTGAGCATCCGTTGCGGACAAGGGCCAGGGAACTCGGCCTGCTCGGCGAAGAAGCGGTCGTACTTGTCGATTCCGAAGGTCAGCCGAGCCCACCCAATGACTCTGTCGATCTCGTTGTTTTCGGCATTTCCACCCGATATGTCGATGGCAGACCGACCTGGATGAGCATGGGCGGCCGCAGGCAGGCGATGAACTTTGCCACGCCGGAGTGCGCGGCGCGGGTTTGCATTGTGGAAGCGAGAAGGGCCGGTTTCGCCGTTGAAGTGCCCTTGGATCGGGTTGAAGTCACCAGCGCGGAGAGCACGACGCTCTATCTTCCCGCGGGCAAGGACATCGTGGTCGATGTGATGGGATTGGACCGAAGTACGTTGGCGACGAGAAACCTGACCGTTCCGGAACCCTGAAGCGCCCATTTCTCCGCACGACTCGCCTTATGGGACGCCGTCCTTTTCGGTACAGCTTAGCGCGAAACTATCGGACAAAACCCGCCGATCTGTCTCTCCGCGAGAGCGTTCGGTGATTGTTCCGCACTTGATAATGGATACCTCCCAATCCTTCTTTCCAGAAGATGATGAATTCGGCGCCCGGCATTGAATCCCGACTACAAAATGAAGCAACCGATTTGGGATTGACCAGCGACGAAATCAACGAACTCGAATGCGCGGAGCTTGGGCAATTGCCTTCCCTGGGCGAATCAACACTAGTACCAGGCGGTACGATGATGTGCCAATTGTCGAACCGTTCCGGTAACCTTTACCTATCCTTTACCTGAATTGGCAGGCTGTTGATGGAGCAAAATGCTGAAGCAGCAATACGATGCAAGTAGCCAACGTACAAGCATATCGTCGACGGCGCAATCTCGAAGGCGTTCGCCAGCGCTCTTGTCGGCAGCCTCGCTGCAACGGAGAGCTACTGATCGGGCGTGGGGCGGCTTAAATTCTGGTGAATTGAAGGAGACTATGAGATGTCAGAGGTTAAGGCGTTGCTGAAAAAGCTAGGGGTGATTCCATTATTGCTAGTAATAGCGGGCGGTGCGCTCGCACAAACCGAAGCTGCCGAGGCCGAATGCGAGCCCGCCGCGCTCTATAGATTGGCTATACAAAATTGGGCAACGAGCGTGTGGTTTTCGCTTGGCCGATTCCGCGAGCTCGAAAATGCATGTGGGTTCGAATCGAGTTCCTCCTCCTATTGGCATGACCGTGCACAGTTGGAGTCGATGGTTGGTAATCATGCGGCTGCATTGTCGTACATGGATGCGTATCGAGAATCCCGCCAGGATTCGCTGCAGGATTTCCCGTCGTCGGCCACGAGCATTCCGGCAGCAGAATATGTGATCGAGAGGGCGCGGAATCACCAAATCGTTATGGTGAACGAACGACACCATGCATCGTCTGACAGATTGTTGACCATGGAATTGCTGGCGCCGCTCGCCGAGCAGGGATTCCGCTATCTCGCCATAGAGCCCGCCTTGAATGGGGATCCCATCAATAAACGCGGCTATCCGGTTCCACAAACGGGATTCTACGTGAACGACGTTGTGTTCGCGGAAGTCGTCCGCTCGGCGATCGAGCTTGGCTACCAGATCATTGCCTACGAGATAGAGCCCGAGCAACGAACTTCCACAGATTCAGCCAGTCAAATGAACCGTCAGGATCAGCGGGAATGGTGGCAAGCGAAGAATATCGCCACCAAGGTGTTCGACATCAACAGCGAGGCAAAGCTGCTCGTTCACGTTGGCTATGCTCACCTTTGGGAATTCGGGACCGATAACTGGGCGCCCATGGCCCACTACCTCCGTCAATTTACCGGACTCGATCCGCTGACAATAGATCAAACTGAATTCAGCGAGCGCTCGAAACCCGAACTTGAGCATCCACTGCGAACGAGGTCCAGGGAACTGGGCCTGCTCGACAAAGACGCGATCGTACTGATCGATTCAGAAGGTGAGCCGGTTCGACCCCACGAGGCTGTCGATCTCGCTGTCTTCGGCATTACCACCCGCTACGCCAATGGCAGACCAACCTGGATGAGCATGGGCGGCCGCAGGCAGGCGATGAACTTTGCCACGCCGGAGTGCGCGGCGCGGGTTTGCATTGTGGAAGCGCGAAGAGCCGGTTTCGCCGATGAAGTGCCCTTGGATCGGGTTGAAGTCACCAGCGCGGAGAGCACGACGCTCTACCTTCCCGCGGGCAAGGACATCGTGGTCGATGTGATGGGATTGGATCGAAGCACCTTGGCGACGAGGAACCTGCGCATCCCGTAGCCCTGAAACAAACGCTTTTCATGCTAACGCGGCTTGGCGGGCGCCTTCGGACGACAGATTCATCAACCTGATCTTGCTCTCCCCAAACGCCCGCTTGCGGAACGGTGCTCGACCAAGCGCGATTCATCCTGCGTCACAACCTGCTATCCGCAGTTCTCACGATTCGCTGGGACGATTCGCTGGGACGATTCGCTGGGACACCCATCATTTCTGTACATTGAATCGATTGAAAATCTATCCGAAGAATTCTAATGATTTTCCGTCATTGCCGGATGATGACGAAGACTTCGCCTGGCAGCGTCAACCGATTAACCAGCCAGGGTTCGCGATAATCGAAGTTCTTGCCGGAATGCCGGCCGTCGCCAAACAGAAAAGCCTGCCGCAGGCAGCGGGAAACGCAATGGTGGTCCGGCGTGTCGACCAGCGAGACGATCTGTGAACGGGGCCGGGTCATGCTCTGCCTGCGAGTTCTCAGCGGCTCTTGTAGGCAGGAATAGTCAAGATTCTCCAGATAGCCAAATCGTGGGAATTTTTCGGATGGGTATCCTCTTCTAGTCAAACGTCCCGGCACGCGCCGTACCGGACAAGCCGGTACGCACAAAATCGATTCCCGCCCAGCCGCTACCGCACACAGAACGATCAAAACCACTGAAACAACATAATCCATCCCCAATCCGACCGCGATCAAACCAAAAACTGCGAACGCCAAACACCTATGGGACTATAAGATCGCCCTGCTGAACTCGTACATTTCGCTGCCGCAAATCGCATTTGGACTTATAATGGCGCGGCTAACCAAACCAATGAGGATGGTCTCATGAATCGCTTTACCGTCATCGTTTGCTGCCTGGTCCTGCTGCTCTTCGCAATGCCGCTGCAGGCGGGAGACGATGAGATTGACATAGACGCGCTGAGTATTCCCGAACTTCGAGCCGAAATAACCAAGATTGAGAAAGAGGTTTACCGGGTTTTCAATCTTCGCACCGAGGACGAATCACTGCATGTAACCTGTCACAGGTATACTCCCACCGGTTCCAATATCTCGCGGGAAGCCTGTGAGCCGAATTTTCTGATTGAGGCTCGCGCCCGCAACGCCAAGAATTATCAGGACGGGTTTGATGAATTGCTCGATACCGAAGGACTGCTGGCCGAAACGAGCACGGATTTCGACAGATTCAATGTAGCGATCGAGGGCTTGGCTGACGACTACGATTATTTCCGTGAACTGAACATCATTCTGTCGGTGTTAAAGGAGCGGATGGAAGAACTGCGATAATCGTCCGCTATTCGGCGATCAGGGATATCTCGAGTTCAGCGGTAACCAGCAGCGAACGATCCAGCGATTGCCGCGCCCACCGGAGCAAGGTTTCCGCGCTTTGCTCCACCGTTTCCGCGTGAACCGTGGCGCCGTTCACATTGACCACCACCGGCTGGCTGAAATCAACCTCTTCCGGATTCAGCAGCAGTGTGAATATCGCTACCGCCGTCACGTCCACCGTGAAACGGTTGCGTTCGCGTTCGACTTTCACCACCGCGGGAAAATCCGGACTGGCCAACTGATCGATTCGCAGCCACATATTGCGGTTGTAGACGTCATCCCGGTCCGCCACCCATTGCAGCCGCTCCGGAAAGGGATCCCGCGGATGATTCGCCTTGAACCGTTCAATGGCGGGAGCTTCCTCCGGCAGCCAGCGGGTATCGTGACCTCCGCCCTCGATCACCCTGAAGACATGTTCTACTTGCGCCTCGGCCAGCACATCGACGAATGACCGCAGCGACGCGGCCGGATACAGCCGATCCAGTTCGCCGTTTACGATGTAAAGCGGTTTGGCCGTAAGATTCTCGAAATACAATCGTTGGTTCGCGCCTCCGGCGGGATTGCGCAGCACATCGGGATGGCCGATGTAAGACATGAAAGCGGCCCATTCGCTGGGCTGTTTGAAGGCGAAAAAATAGGCGCCTGTACCGCCGTCGGAAATGCCGGTCATGCTGACACGGTTGTCATCGATATTGTAGCGCCGCTTCACTTCTCGCAGGATGGCCGGGAGGTTTCGCGCCTGGTTATCGTGCCACCAGAATGCTTCGCGCCATGAGGCGGGAACGACGAAAATGCGATCTTCCAATTGCAGGTTTTCGTATCCGGAGCGCCACCACTCAACGCCCGCTCCCCATTCGGGACGCGCAACGCCGCCATGCAGCATGAATTCGACCGGGTAGGAAACCGTCGGATCGTAGGAATCGGGCACGACCACGCCATAGCGGAACAACCGGCCACGGACGCCGACGCGCGAATCTTCCCAGGCGCCGGTTGCGACATCAGCAGAGAAAATCGGCCCTTCCTTCAGCCAGCCATACAAGGTCGCCACGTCTTCCGTTGCGGCAAGCAGCGCCTGCTCGCTTGCGTGCTGCTCTTCGGGCGTTGCCGCCTGCCAGAAATCGCTTACCAGTTGCCGGCTGCCGTTTTCGGCGGCGAATGCATGAACGGATGCGGCCAGCAGCAGCCACGCTGCCGTCAGCCGCATGGATTTTGAGTATCCCGTATCGGGATTACTGTCCGCCAAGTTCGGAATACACCGCGCTTAAGAATCGTTCCGGGTCTCCGTAGCGGTCGTTCCAGACCGCTGTCGGGTCTGCCGCGGCGACATCTTCATAGTTCATGCCTTGACCGATCATGCCTTCCACGGCGTTCGCCACTTCGATGATCATGTCGCGGAATTCCATGACATCGGCCCGTGTGGAAACTCCGCCGTGACCGGGCACGACCCGGGTATCCGGCCCGGCGCGTCCGACCAGCATGCCGAGCGCGGCGATAGTGCCGTCGAGCGTGCCGCCGTTGGCGAGATCAATGAACGGAAACGATGTCGTGCGGAACACGTCACCGGCGTGGATCACGTCGGAGCCGCGGAAATGCACGAAGCTGTCGCCATCGGTGTGGGCCGGCGGCACCGCGAATACATGCACTTCCTCGCCGTTGAGATGAATTGTGATGTTGCCGTTATAGGTCAGCACGGGCAGCGCTTCGTCGGACGATTGCTCGGCCAGCCGCAGCCGCACTTCGTCGCGGGCGAGGATATCGATACCCATGCGGCCGAGGTTTTCGTTGCCCCCGGTATGGTCGCCATGTACGTGGGTGTTGATCACGAAGCGGATATCGCCATCGTTGAGTTCGGCGATCGCCGCGACGATGCGGTCAGTAAGCGGGGCGAACTGGTCATCGACCATGACCACGCCATCTTCACCGATGGACAGGCCGATGTTGCCGCCGGCGCCTTGCAGATAATGCATATTGCCGGCCACGTGATGCGGAATGATTTCAACATTGCTGAAATCCTGCTGCGCCTGGGCGGCAAGCGCGAGTAGCAGCGAAGCCGGAAAGGCCAGGGTTGTCAATGTGTTGCGGATTGAACGAAGCATGATGCAAACCCCCTTCAGGACCCGGTACGATTCATTGAGAATAGAACAAGCCTGGTACCTTGTCTAATGCGGTTCCGTCCGGCCTTTTATGCAGGTTCGCCAAGTGGGAGGTTCGCCAAGTGGGTGTCCCGTTCCGCCCCCGTTCCGCCCCACGGATGTGCCCTATACCCTGAACTGACTGTCCGCCAAGCCAAAACTCCCGATTGTTGTGCCTGACAAAAATGGGCAACTCAATGAAATCAATTGCTTACGAGTTTAAACCGTCAAAGTCAAGAATGGCAATTTGTCAATAGACCGTTGCTGCGTTATCGTTGCTCGCGGGATACGTTGCGCAGGGCTTCCCGCTGCTTCATGCAGGGCTGCAAGTATCTGTTTGACAACAATACTTCATCATAGGAAAAATTGTGGAAATTATCACAAACTTGATCTTCTGGATCGTCTGGATTGTCGGAATTATCTTTGCTCCGAGGATTGCCTCAAATAAGGGTTATAGCGGTTTTGCTTGGTTCTTGTACGGACTGCTGCTCGCTCCGATTGCGATAGTCCATGCGCTTTTAATGAGCCCGCTTTGCCCGTATTGCACCGAGAAAATCAACCGCAACGCGAAGAGATGTCCGCACTGTACAAGTGAATTGAATAATACTTAGTAACTCTGTGAGAATCTCAATCCGTCGAAGACGCAATAACCGCAGCTTATGGCCCAGGCCACACTAATTTAGATTTACATTGGAAGCACCCCTGTCTTCTTCGTCGCTGGGCTCGTCTACAATATCGTCAACAAGTTCGCCCAATTGCGATTCTTGAAGAAACGTCCCAGCTCCAAGGGAGTCGCCATCGGGAGCAATTAAGTTTGGTTGTAAAGGGGCCAATGCATGGGACACCCACACTGTACTGGTAGAAATATAGAGAAGGAGTTCCACAGCCGTAACTGCCATAGTGTCAAAGAATCTGGATCAGATCTTATCTCGAAGGGCGCGCACTGGTGTTTGGAGGGGGGTAGGGAGTTGAGCGGTCACAGGCATGGATACCGAATGTAAGCGGTTTGTGATTCTGCTAATTTCAGCAACAACCGTGATGGGCCGGATTTGTTGGTGAGGCCAAGTTATTCAGCCAAACCGTAGCGTCGGCGTTTTTTCGCCGAGCAGAGCAGTTCGCGGCGCTTGCCGCCAGGCTGTACCGGCTCGGGCGGGCAAGCCGAATGCCCCAGCCGGATTCCGGCGCGCTTACTTTCTCGGCCGGGAGCCCAATCCAACCTGCTTCAAGGTTGATCTGAAGTTGTTCAGCTACCACCCTTCCCTCATTGGCCTGGCGCTGCTGAATGCCTCATTCGCCGTTGTGCAATACGAGAACTGCGGCGAATTGACGCTGGGGATGGCCCTTTGTCAGACGTTGACGTTTATCTACGTGTTGAACAATTTCCAATTTGAGCAGGGCATGATCCACACTTGGGACATCATCAGCGAACGCTTCGGCTGGACGCTCGGCTGGGGCGATTATGCGCTCGCGCCATTCTTCTATTGCTTCGCCGGCTGGTGGCTGGTCGATGCATCGGGACCCGGAATGTCGCTCATTGCCGGCGCGGGTAACTTGTTGCTGTTCGTCTTCGGATTGTGGATGTTCCCATTTATTGGACAGGAGACATTGCCGGCGGTTACGGCGCCGCGTTGTTAAACGCGTCGTTTATACTCGCCCGATCGAGCGCGAACTTCGCCACCCCGCCGCGGTTCCCACTCGCGCAAGCTTGGGCCTAATTAGTGGATTCCGCCGCTCTCGCTTCTTCCGCCCGCGCGCCGCGCAGAATGTTGAACATGCCGTAATTGCCTTCATGACAGGCATACTCGTAGAGCAACCCGGCAACTTTGGTCAAGGGAATAATTCCGCGGCAATGCATGGGACACCCACACTGTACTGGCAATGCATGGGACACCCACACTGTACTGGTAGAAATATAGAGAAGGAGTTCCACAGCCGTAACTGCCATAGTGTCAAAGAATCCGGATCAGACCTTATCTCGAAGGGTGCGCACTGGTGTCTGATGGGGTAGGGAGTTGAGCGGTCACAGGCATGGATACCGAATGTAAGCGGTTTGTGATTCTGCTAATTTCAGCAACAACCGTGATGGGCGGGATTTGTTGGTGAGGCCAAGTTATTCAGCCAAACCGTAGCGTCGGCGTTTTTTCGCCGAGCAGAGCAGTTCGCGGCGCTTGCCGCCAGGCTGTACCGGCTCGGGCGGGCAAGCCGAATGCCCCGGCCGGATTCCGGCGCGCTTATTTTCTCGGCCGGGAGCCCAATCCAACCTGCTTCAGGGTTGATCTGAAGTTGTGCAGCTACCACCTTTCCCTCATTGGCCTGGCGCTGCTGAATGCCTCATTCGCCGTTGTGCAATACGAGAACTGCGGCGAATTGACGCTGGGGATGGCCCTTTGTCAGACGTTGACGTTTATCTACGTGTTGAACAATTTCCAATTTGAGCAGGGCATGATCCACACTTGGGACATCATCAGCGAACGCTTCGGCTGGACGCTCGGCTGGGGCGATTATGCGCTCGCGCCATTCTTCTATTGCTTCGCCGGCTGGTGGCTGGTCGATGCATCGGGACCCGGAATGTCGCTCATTGCCGGCGCGGGTAACTTGTTGCTGTTCGTCTTCGGATTGTGGATGTTCCCATTTATTGGACAGGAGACGTTGCCGGCGGTAACGGCGCCGCGTTGTTAAACGCGTCATTTATACTCGCCCGATCGAGCGCGAACTTCGCCACCCCGCCGCGGTTCCCACTCGCGCAAGCTTGGGCCTAATTAGTGGATTCCGCCGCTCTCGCTTCTTCCGCCCGCGCGCCGCGCAGAATGTTGAACATGCCGTAATTGCCTTCATGACAGGCATACTCGTAGAGCAACCCGGCAACTTTGGTCAAGGGAATAATTCCGCTAATCCTGTCCGTGTAGGCCGTGGAATCCTCGACGGTGAACTCGTATTCGAGCGTGTCATCGCCGAGCCGGGTAATTTTCTCGATCAGAAACTTGTTTTCCGAAGTCCCGGCCGGTCCGAATGACTGGGTCAGGCCATTGAAATTGCGCGTTTCCACGACCAGCGTCTCGCCGTCCCAGTAGCCCCGGGAATCACCGGACCATAAGCCGATGGCTTCATCCAGCGGCGGGCGTTCGATCACTGGCACGATGCGCGCGTCGTGCACCATCTCGGTCATGAGAACGACGTGATCCCGATTCTGGAAGATCTGCAAGTTGTTGTTGTACAGGCTCGGCTGAATCGGCGGCCCCGCGTTGAAGCCCATGATGCAGCGTTCCGACAATCCCCGGTCTTCCGGACCATCGTTGCCGATGCCGCCGACAATAATCCGCGCCGGGCGTTCGCCTTCGACATCGGGCGCCAAACGCCCACGCACGACAATCGCATCTTCCGCGAACGCGGGCAGGCGGCCGTTGGGTGGATAAACTATGATGGACGTTCGCACGGCATCGCCGAGGCCAGCGGATTCGACCCAGAAATCGTTATAGGCTTCATCGACGCCGAAATTGGGAATGGCGGCATCCGAAATTTCGTCTATCGCGGCGCGGCGCGCCCGGATTTCCGCGATTTCCTGTTCGGTAAGAAACTCCCGCTCACCGTATTGAAACGGCCGCTCCAGCGGCACGTCGGACGAAAAATTCCACACGCCTTGCAGGTCGGGCTGGCCCCATTCGGTTGTCGGCGCCTGATAGTCTTCCGCGCCCCAGCCGGTGTTTTGCAATAGCAGACCGCTCAAACCGAGCAATAACAGTTTTGTACGCATCAGCTTTGCCCCGTAATCCGAGTGGTGAATTCCACCGGATTCAAGTTTACCCATTTTCGGGCAATTCCGGCATTTCTGTCATCGTTCGGGCAGCGCGAATACGAACAAGCTATGGCCGACTCTCCCGTATCCCGTGGGTATGCCGGGTATTCCCAGCCGGCCGACATGAGCGTTCGACCCTACCGTGCCGCCAGGGGAGATCACGGCGATATATTGTCTGCCATCGGCGCCGAAACTGATCGGCGCCATGTCGCTCAAGCCATTGAGAATCGTCTGCCACAGAATTTCGCCGCTACGCTGGTCAATGGCGTAGAACCGCCGCCGGGTATCGGCGGCAAAAAGCAGACCTCCCCCCGTCGTCAGCATGCCATATAGCGGAGTTTCGATATCGAGCCGCCACAGGGTTTCCCCGGTTTCCACATCGATCGCCTCAGGCTGGCCCAAGTGCGGAACTGGGCTGGGGCTCGAAGCGATAGTTGTGGTGTTGTAGCCGGTCTCCAGCGTCGGCTCTGGCGAAGTCAGCCTGATCGTCGTGCAATTGCCGTTGAAGGCAGGCAAATAATAGGCATTGGTCAATGGGCTATAGGCGCCTTGGGGCACCTGGCGATTCTCCTTGCAGATCGTCGCGGTGTGGTCCGGGTCTCCGGTCATGACGACAGCGGGATTGATCCGGTACGCGCCGGTAGTCTCATCGTAACTTTCAATCAGATTCTGGTAGGCGGTGGCACGAGCGTACATGAACTCGCCATTACCGCGGTCATAGGCATAGAAAATCGCATCCTTCGAAAACGAACCGATCACCAGTTGCCGCGATTCGCCCGGCCGAATCGAAGGATTGACGCCAAGCGAATCCGGGGGCGAAGGCCGCAGCGGCGTATCTACCAGGATGTGGTCGTACACAGCGTCGTTGTTCCACATATCGGTATGATGCTGCGCCCACCACGCCAACTGCCCGGTGCGATGATCGAGCGCAACGGTGGAACCCTGGTAGAGCCGGTCCGGCCATTCGCCATCGGTGCCAGCAAGCGCCGGCTGCTGGGGCGCGCTGGAACCGACGCCGAAGATAAACAGTCCCCGCTCCTTGTCCACCGCCGGAGTGAGCCAGGGCGACATGTTTCGCCTCTCCTCAAGCGGATAGATCTGCGGATCATCGCCCCAACTGCGATGCATGGGGTCTTCCGGCGTCGGACTGGTATACCAGCGCCAGAGCAGCTCGCCGTTATCCACGCTGTAACCCGACAGGTGACAAGTCGCCGTCGAGGTCCACGAGGTGCAATTCCACGGCACGGCAACGACGCGGTTGAACACCACCGGAGCGCCGCTCGGTTGATCGCCGCTGCGGTAATCGCCGATTGCCGCTTCCCAGACGAGAGCGCCGGTCTCCGGATCCAGGGCGATCAGATAGCCGTCAGTTGAGGTGGTGATCAGTTTGTCTTCATAGATGAACACTCCACGTCCCCGGTTGCGGGTAAGGCCGGGATCGTTATCGAGGAAGTCTTGTGAAAACGGCCGGGAATATTCCCAGATCAAATCGCCCGTAGCGGCGTCATGGGCGCTGTAGCCTTCGTCCGGATGCCGCAGGTAGAGCACGCCGTCGTAAACCGTGGGCTCGACCTGCATGCCCGTGCCGCCTGATGCGACAGCGTATGACCAGACCAGGCGCAGATCGGCAACGTTTTCGGTGTTGATCTGATCAAGCGGGCTGTAGCCCCAGTTTTCGTAATTTCCCCGCCACATGAGCCAGTCGTTCGGATCGGGGTTGTTGAGCATGTCTTGCGTGAGAGGCTGAAACCGCCGGTCCTGGGCGCCCGCTGGCGCCATTACGCCGAACAGCAGCAAGAGAATGGCGAGAATCCTGGCAATATACATGACGGGCTCCCCCGGCAGTTTCTACGGCTCCGACGTTACGCGTTGCAGCCAGGGGTCGAGCGTTTCCCAGTTCATTTGGAACATATGACCCACGCTGTCGAGCAACGCAGCGTCGAGATCGACTCCGGCGCCGGTGAAGGCGTCCACGGTTTCGTCGAAGCGGTCGGCCCAGCCGAGTTCGTCCTCGCCGCCGATGCGCAGGTAGACCGGGAACCCGCGCAACGACCGGTTGTCGAATTCGGAAGACGACAGTGCCGGCACGGCAACCACGCCGAAATAGTTTTCCGGATTGCGCCGAGCCACTTCCAGCGCCGAAAAACCGCCGTTGGAGATGCCCGCGAGCAAGGTCTTGCCTTGCGCGATGTTGTCGCGCCGCTGTAGCGCTGCAATCAATTGCACGACTCTGCCATTGTTGCGCGAGCCGCGAAAGGAGCGGTTATCGGGCGAAACTGGCGCGGCCACGACCCAGCCCCGGGCGGCGAACTGGCCGCCGAGCCAGCGCGAAGTGTCGGCGGCGATGGAAGCGTTGCCGGGGCCGCCGCCGAACAGGACCAGCAGGCGGCCCGGCTGCTCGCTTTGCTCGGGCCAAACCATGAAAACCGCAAGCGTCTCTCCGTCATCGAGAGTCACCCGCTCCTGGCCCAGCACCGGTGCGCTCATCAAGAGGCAAAGCAGGGGGACGAGCAGATATTCCCGTCTAGCAGTTTTCATTGTGATCCACTTATGCGCGCCATCATTAGGTTTGTCCATGCCATCCATGGCGCGGGAATTGCGTCTTCGCTAACCTCTAGTCTCGACATCCATGTCGAGCCATTCGTCCAGCCACCGAGCACAGCTCGGTGTCGCTCGGCCTGCGCATGAAGCTGCGCTTCATAAACGCTTGGCCTCGCCCCTCAAAAAGCTTTGCTTTTTGTCGGCTGCGCCGACCGGGCCTCACTCTTCAAAGCGTTCGTGCAGGCGGCGCATGCCGCCGAGCCAGCGGTCATAATCATCGGTCTTGCGCTGCATATAGGTCAACACTTCCGGATGCGGCAGGCACAGGAAGCGTTCTTCCGCAAGCGTTTCGATTACCGTGTCCGCGAGCTGTTCCGGCTCAAGAATGCCGTCCAGCCCGGCGACGCCGCCTTCGCTGTTCGCGGTCATCCGGGTACGCACTGCCTGGGGGCAAAGCACGGAAACGCGAATGCCGCGCTTGCCGTAAGTGATCGAAAGCCACTCGGCGAAGCCGACGGCGGCATGCTTGGTGACCGAATACGGCGCCGAACCCACCTGGCTAAGCAGTCCGGCCGCCGATGAGGTATTGAGCAGATAGCCTTCGCCCCGGGCCAGCATGCCGGGCAGCACCGCCCGCGCGGCAAAGATATGCGACATGACGTTAATGTCCCAGATGCTTTGCCATTCGGCGGTTGGCACGTCTTCGCCGCCTGGCGTGAAAATGCCCGCGTTGGAACAGAACAAGTCGATCTGGCCGTGGGCTTCGAGGGTACTCTGGACGAGACCGGAAACTTCTTCCTCGTTGGCTACATCGGCGCGCACCCCCAGTACCTTGGTCTGGCTGGCGATATCCGCCACGGTTCGGTCGATGCCTTCGAGATTGATGTCGGAAACCACGATCGCGCGAGCGCCTTCGGCGGCGAAACGCAGGCATAGCGCGCGGCCGATGCCACTGGCGCCGCCGGTGACAACCGCGACCTTGTCACGTATTTGCATGGATACTCGTCTCCTGTATTTTCTATTTTCGCGCGCGTTGTGGGTGCGGAAGAGTTCGTAATTGCCATCTCTGGCGCAACCGCAAGGCTCCGCCATACCCCAGTCTGGACAGTCCAGCCGCGGAGCATGGCCCTGCGCCGCTCGGGACCGCACACGAAGCGGCGCCACGTAAACGCTTTCCCTCGCCCTCGTCGAGCCGTTCGGCGCTCAAAAAGCCGCGCTTCGCCGGCTACGCCGATCGCGTCTCACCCATCCTGGAATCTCGGCCACCGGTTACCGCCGCGAGACGCTCGCCGATGATCTGCTCGGCGTCCTCGACGATACGGCTGATGAGTTCGCCGCAGGTCGGAACATCGTCGATCAGGCCGACTACCATGCCCGCCGACCAGACGCCATGCTCGAGGTCGCCCTCGGTATACACTTCCCTGCCCCTGACTCCCTGTACGAGTTCGCGGATATCCTCGAATTTCGTTGCTCCCGGCTGGCCTTCAATTTCCAGCACCTGTTCGGCGATGCCATTCTTGAACACGCGGGCGGTATTGCGCAATGTGCGATAAATCAACGCGGTATCGAGCTCGCTCGCATCGACCATGGCCTGCTTGACCTTCTCGTGAATCGGCGCCTCCTTTGTTGCCATGAAGCGAGTGCCCATATTGATGCCATCGGCGCCAAGCGCGAGCGCCGCGGCCAGACCGCGGCCATCGCCGAATCCGCCCGAGGCGATGAATGGAATCGTCAACCGCCGCGCCGCCAACGGCAGCAGAATGAAATTGGTAATGTCGTCTTCGCCGGGATGGCCGGCGCATTCGAAACCATCCACGCTGACCATATCAACGCCGATGCGCTCGGCTTTCAGTGAATGGCGGATCGAAGTGCACTTGTGAATAACAGTGATGCCCGCGGTCTTGTAGGGCGGCAGGAAAGGCTCCGGATTGCGGCCGGCGGTTTCGACGATCTTGATGCCAGACTCGATGATGACCCGGGCGTATTCTTCGTAGGGTACAGGCTTGATCGTGGGCAGAATGGTCAGATTCACGCCGAACGGCTTGTCGGTCATATCCCGGCAGCGCCGGATCTCTTTTTCCAGCGCATCCGGGCTGGGCTGGGTCAGGGCGGTGAGAATGCCAAGGCCGCCGGCATTGGAGACCGCCGAAGCCAGTTCCGCCAGTCCCACCCATTGCATGCCACCTTGCACGACAGGGTGCTCGATCCCGAGCATTTCGGTCAATCTGGTGCGCATTTTTCCTCCTTCGATTAGTGCTTTGTCCCCTGTGTTCAGGCGGCCATTAAGCCGTGGTTCAGCAATGCCGACATATCAAGTCACGCCCCCCGCGCAATCGGGCGGCCAGTTTACGCGCTTGCCTGTTACTGTGCAAAATCGCCGGTCCAAAATTACAAAGAGTTACGCCGAGCGATCCCGATGCGTGTGGTATATTTGCGCGTCAAAATTTATAAGTATCGAATTCTGGAGAGATTAATGAAACGAAAATTGCTGTTTACCGTGATTGCCTGGGCGGCCAGTTCGTATTCCGTTGAGACCTTTGCGCAGGAGCAGATTGTCGAGGAAATCCAGGTTATTTCCACCAGCAGAAGGTCGGAAGGACTGTCGGACGTAAACGCCGCGGTTTCGGTAATCGGCGAAGAAGAGTTGTCATTGCTGCGCCTGATGCATTACCAGGAAGCTCTGAATCGGGTTCCCGGCGTCAATGTGAATCGCAACAACGGCCAGGAAAGCCTGGCCTCGATCCGCTCTCCGGTGCTCACCGGCGCCGGCGCCTGCGGCGCCTTCCTGATGGCCGAAAACGGCATTCCGCTTCGCTCCAACAGTTTCTGCAACGTCAACCAGATGTTCGATGCCCACACCGAGAACGCCGAGCGCATTGAGGTTGTGCGCGGACCGAGCAGCGCTTTCTGGGGATCCAACGCGATGCACGGCATGATCAATGTGATATTACCCGATCCGGGCGAAGCGGGGTCCTTGACGCTGGAAGCCGGTCCGCGCGGCACCAGGCGCGTTCAAGGTCGGTTCGGCACGGAAGTAGAAGGCGTCAGCAACCTGTTCCTGTTCAACGGCATTGAGGAAACTGGCTACCAGCAGGACAGCGGAGTGGATCAGCAGAAACTATCCTGGCTGTACGAACTGGATTTCGGCGGCGCGCAAATCGACGGCGGCTTCACCTTGATCAACCTGAACCAGGAGACGGCCGGCTACGTCACTGGCACTGACGCCTACATGGACGAGGAACGGCGCAAAACCAATCCGAACCCCGAAGCATTCCGCGACAGCCGCAACGGACGCTTCTGGACCTCCTTCAACTGGGATTCCCGCGGCTGGGACCTGGCGTTTACTCCCTATGTGCGTGAAGTAAACATGACATTCATGCAGCACTTCCTCCCCGGCGACCCCATCGAGGACTTTTATCACCGCAGCGCCGGCTTTCAATCCGGAGCCTATCGCGAGCTGAATAATGGCGCGAGCGTCGCGCTTGGCATCGACGGCGAATCCACCACGGGCAAACTGCTGCAATTCCAGGCCAACCCCACGGTCGGGTCCGCCTTTCTGCGCAATACCATTCCCCAGGGCAAGCATTATGACTTTACCGTCGATGCCGGCATGATCGGCGGTTTCGTCAGCTTTGATCAGCCGCTCGCGGAAAACCTGACCTTTTCGTTCGGCGTGCGCGTTGAAAAAGTCGAGTACGATTACGACAACCTGATGATCGATGGCCGCACCGACGACCAGGGCGTCGCCTGCGGTTTCGGCGGTTGCCGCTACAGCCGCCCGTCCGACCGCGGTGACAATTTCACCAATGTGTCGCCCAAAGTCGCGCTCAGCTACCAGCTCGACGACAGCAACCGGCTTGACCTGCGAGTACAGCGCGGCTTTCGCGCCCCGCAGGCCACTGAACTGTACCGGCTACAGAACGCACAAACAGTAGCCGATCTGCGCTCGGTCGAACTCGACAGTTTCGAGCTTGCGTACAGCGGTGGCGAAGATGTCTTGACCTATTCCGCCAGCGTATACCTGATGGACAAGGACAACGAGATCATCACCAACAGTTCGCGGGAGAACCTCAACGGCGCCGCCACCAGGCATCGCGGCTTCGAACTGGCGCTTGCCTACGATCTCCGCGACGACATGACGCTGCACGTAGTCTCCAACTACGCCAAGCACACCTATGAGCATTCCCAGCTATCCGGCGGCATTGACATTAAAGCCAATGAAGTCGACACCGCGCCAAATCTCTGGGGTAATTACCGTCTGACCTGGCAGCCGAGTCCGACTCTGCGCGCGGAATTAGAATGGGTGAACATGGGCGAGTATTTCACCAACCCGGAAAACACCGCTTCTTATGACGGCCACGATATTGTCAATATTCGCGCGCAATACCAGGTGAGCGAGGACTGGACCTGGACCTTTGCCGTGCTCAACGTGTTTGATGAGTTCTATGCTGAACGCGCGGACTGGACCACCTTCACCGGCGACCGCTACTTCGTTGGCCAGCCGCTGCGAGCCTTCGCTTCCGTAACCTGGAATTTCCGATAATCGATCCTGCCTTCGACATTCTGCTGGCGCTGTTCGCGGCGCCGGCAGGGGATCGGCTCGCACCGATCAGCCATCCAACTCGACTCGGCGTCGATCTGGATTCCCTGCGTGAAGCCGCGGTGCTGATTCCAGTAACGCGTCCCGGCAACCATGATCTTCCCAGCCAGATCGTACTGACGGTGCGTTCGGAAAACCTCAAGAGCCATGCCGGCCAGATCAGTCTGCCCGGCGGCTCGACCGAACCAGGCGACAGCAGCCTTGCCGCCACTGCCCTGCGCGAGGCGGAAGAGGAGATCGGCCTGCCACGGGAGCAAGTCGAAGTGATCGGCCAACTCGGACCTATGCCGGTGCCATCCGGCTTTCGCGTAACACCCGTTGTGGGCCTGATTCCATCCGGTCTCGAATTTACCCCCTGCTCACGGGAAGTCGCCGACATTTTCCAGACCCCGCTGAACCTGATCCTCGATCCCAAAGCTTATGCCCGCAGCAGCTACCTGTTCGCCGGCGCGAGACGGCAAACACTGGAACTCTGCTACGAGGACTATCGAATCTGGGGCGCCACCGCCGCTATTTTGCACCGGCTGGCGGTGTTGGCTTCGGGATGACAAATGCGGCCGCGATCGTTTCGCTTTGACAGATAGAGCAACTGGTCGACGCTTTTGACGAATTCCCTGTCACTGAGTTCATCGTCGCCTGCCTCATAGACGCCAATGCCCATGCTGGCGCCGATTTCGAGGCGGATGCCGCCCATCTCGAACGGAAAGCGGTGAAACTGCGTCCGCAGCCGCTCGGCGAGGGCAATGCCCTGTTTCAGTCCGGTTCCCGGCAGGATGATGGCGAATTCGTCGCCGCCACAGCGGCAGGGCGTATCGAGCCGGCGAATCGCTCGCCGCGTTAGCCCGGCAAAGTGGCAAAGCACGGAATTGCCGACTTCATGTCCGTAATTGTCGTTAACTTCCTTGAAATTGTCGAGATCCATCAAGATCAGGCAGACCGGCTGCGATGTCCGGCGGGTGCGTTCGAGTTCCAGGCTCAGCGTCTCGTTGAAATGACGCAAGTTGGAGAGCCCGGTCAATTCGTCGGTATGGACGAGAGCGCGCAGATATTCGATCTGCTTGCGCAGCAGTTCGATGTCCGAGAGCTTTTCCTGTTCCGTTGCCGGCGGTTGATGTTTGCGATGTCGCATGAGCGCAACCGTAGCATAATGACCGGGGAGCCAAAATAGTCGCAAGCGAATTTAGGCGCGGAGATCAACGCGGCGAAAGCCCCAGTGCCTGCTCCACGTCTGCCCAGGAAACCAGTTTGAAATTTTGATTGGCGGAAGGCGAATCGTTGATGCCGTCCTGCACAACGAGCAAACCGCGAGGGAATGTATTGCTCAAGGCGGCGGCGGTCACCGCCAGACCGTCGGTTTCCTCGACGCCATCGACGCCGGCTTGCGCGGCGGCCGCCAGGCGGAACGAACCGATGTAGCTGTTATTTCGCGCCAGATCATAGACGGCGAAACTGTTGTCGCCCTGGCTGGAAACTATCAGATAGTGCGCCCCCTCCGGGCCGCGGTAAACGTCCATTCCTTCCACATCCGCGGTCAAATGACCCGAGGAGATGGCGTCAAGCAGCAGCATTTCATCGGCCCGGGCGGCATCCGCCGGCATCTGCCAGACCCCGTGTTCCTCTTCTCCCAGATACAGCGTCCAGGCGGCATCGTCCACGGCGCATCCTTCCGGTCCGGAATCGAGGTTCCAGGCGCCTTCCAGCCGCGGTTGCAGGAGACCGCCTGGATTGAGGCGCCAATGCTGATACTCGGCATCGGTACTGTTGACGAATACGTGAGCTTCGCCCAATTCATCGACACCCATGCAAATGCCATAGGGGTCGGCGAGGGTAAGAGGCACTTCGAGCACGAAGCTGACCAGACCTTCGCCGGAAATGGTGAATATATCGATTGCATCGTTACTGCGATTGCTCGCCGCGGCCAATGTCCGGATTTCTCCATCAAGCGCGATGCCGCCGCGCAAGTCCACGTTGTTCAGGCGGCCGCGCCGCAGGAATTGCACTTCCTGCCCGGTCAGATCGTAGACCGCCAGACCGCTGCGCTTGTCGGTGCCGAGGATGAGGCTGGCCGCGGGATTGGCGGGATGCAGCCAGATTGCCGGATCGTCGGCGGCATCGTCATCGCTGGGGACGGGCGTGGTCTCCAGCAGCGCATAAACAACCCGCGCGCCCTCGCGCACCGGCGTCTCTCCGCCGCAAGCGGTGAGCAGCGCGGCAAAACAGCAAGCCAGTACATAACGGTTCATCGAGGCCATCAGAACTGATACCTGAGACCGAGCATGTAAGTCGAGCCGTACTCGTCGTATTGCGACATCCGGCTGTCATCGCCGAAATAGTAATATTCCGGACGATCGTTGAGGTTCAACGCGGCGCCGCGCAATTGCAGCGAGTCGCTGATGCGGTACTTGAGCGTGAAATCGATTTGCATGTGTGAACCCGTATAGCGGTCGCTGAGTTCATCGTCTCCGACTTCGTCGAGATAGTCGCCACGGTAATTGGCGGCCAGCCGCAAGTCCCAGGGACCATCTTCATAGCCTGCGACAAGATTGACCGTATTGCCGGCCTGCTTGAAGTAGGGAATCACGCGCTGGCCAGCGGCGGCGGCGGCCGGCAGTTCGGATTCGCCGTCGGCGCGGGTGTAGTTTACGACGAACAACAAGCCGTTTTCCCAGGCGGTCTGGAACGAAAATTCCAAGCCGAAAATGTCGCTGTCGCCGGTATTGACGTAAGTACTGGCCCGATCCCAGGTCCGCCCGCGCAGCAACATGCTGTCGCTGACCACTTCGACGATGGAATCCTCGATGTTCTTGTAGAACACTCCGGCGGCAACAAAGGTTTCCCCGCCCAGATAGTTTTCATAACTCAGGTCGAGATTCCAGGCGGAGGTAGGCTTCAGGCCGGGATTGCCGCCTTCGATCTCGTTGTCATCCACGTCGATGATGGCGCCGGCTCGGGACTGCTGGAAATCGGGCCGCACCAGGGAGCGGAACAGGCCGAAGCGCGCCACTTGGTTGTCGGACAAAGCGAACTTGGCGTTGACGGATGGCGCCAGGAAGGAATAGTCGTTGTCGAAGGAGACGAGACCAGCGAAGCCATCTCCGTCGAAACTCTTTCCGGCAAAGGTGGCGCTGGTGTCCTCGAAGCGCAGACCGTAAACCCAGGAGGCGGTGTCCGTCACGGTGGTCGCCATGAGATACGCCGAGGCGATATCCTCGTCGGTGCGCCAGTCGGCCGGAACCGATTCTTCTTCCTCGTCGCCGCTGAACTCGAATTCGGGCCCGGTATCGAGGCAGGTGGTGCCGTCGCTCAGGGCGGCCGCGCTTGAGCCGATGCGGCCGATATAGGACCGCACGGTGTCCACGCTCGGCGCCGGTCCATGGACGCTGTTCAGATAGGCTGGAATGGAACGCAGGCCGGCGCTGGACAGCAGGATGTCGTCCACCGGCTCATAGGCGCAGAAATTGAAGTCGTTGCGTTTCTCCCGCTGGCGAATCTTCAAGCCGTATTGTAATTCGGTGGACTGATCGAGCATCCAGGTCATGTCGAATCTGGCGCCAACGTCGCGGTCGGTGGTCAGGCCATTTTCGTGCTCGAACGCCTTGAGCGGGAAACTGGCCGGATCGGAAAATTCGGCCGGGAAGCTGACCATGGGTCGTCGTGGGTCGCTGTTGTCGTAGAGTATTGGCGAGTCCACCTTGTCGCTGCGATAGATCACCGCGTACTTCTGGCTGTCGTCCTGCTCCGAACGGGATCCAAACAATTCCAGCGTGACATTGCTGCCGTTGTCGAGTTGCCACTCCCTGCCGAGTTGCATGGAGCTGATTTGGCGCTTTTCCGGCCGCCAGCGCGCCTCGGTGTCCACCTTGCTGTCGGCGTAACTGAATACGTTGCCGTTAACGACCGGATCGTTATCTTCCAGCCCGTCCCTGGTTTCCCATTTGCCCCGATACTCGGTGTCGAGGTATTCGTTGTGGAATGTGCGCAAATAAGTTCTTGCGCCGCCGTCGGAGAGATAATCGAGGTTTACCACGATGCCTTGCCGTTTTCGTTCGAGGTCGTAGTAGCGCAATTCGTAGTCGTCATTGGGAGCGACGTCTGACCAGCCGCCGTTTTCGTTGTTGTGGGCCACGATGCGCCGGCTCTGATCACTGAGAATGACCGCCGCGCCGATTTCTCCCCCGTCCACCCGGAAGCGGTCGGTATAAGTGGCGGACAGTTTTGGATTACCGGCGTCCCTGGTCAGTTCGTTCCAGGAGGTTTCAACCATGACGCGGACAATACGATCGTCGAAGCTCATGGCCGACAAGGTTTCAAGATCAATGGCGCCGCCGATGGTGTCGGCGTCGAGGTTTGGCGTCAGCGTCTTGTAGACCGTCATGGAGTCGAGCAAGTCGGTGGGAACGCCGTCCAGCATGATGCCGCGGCGGTCTTCCGGCGATGTGGTGCTGACGCCATTGATGGTCATGGCGTTGAGATTCGAATTCATTCCCCGCACCGTGACATAGCGACCTTCGCCCTGATCGTTCTCGACCATGATGCCGGCGATTCGGCGCAGGGATTCCGACACGTTGATGTCGGAGAAATTACCGAGGGCGTCGGAATCCACCACGCCCACGATCTTGTCCGAATCGCGTTGTCTGGCGATGGCATTCTGCAACGCGGCCCGGGTGCCCGTAACCCGGATTTCCTCGATCAGCGCGACTTCTCCGGCGCTATCCTGAGCGGCGGCCTGAACGCCGGCGAAACATAAAACAAGAATCAGCGCGATTCCTTCCGGTTTCGCGGTACTCCTTGAACGCATGTCACCCCCCCCCCTTCGATCGATCTCACGAAAAAAGTCAATGCGGCGGAAAAATTCGCGGAATCATCGTACTTGGGCAATGTTTCGATAAAGTGACTTTTTTATTACAAAACGATGAAACGCTCACGGGGCCGCGCGGCGGATCCAGTGCGGCCGGCCGGAATTGTCGAAAGCGAAATTTCGAAGGTGGATCAGGGCAGCGCCCAGGCGGGCAATTCACCGAGCACGCCGAAGGTAAAATGCCCCGCGGTGTAGACGAACGCGGTTAACAGCAATACCGACAATAGATCAAGCCAGATCCCCGCGATCACCATCTTGATGATCGGCACCCGGCCCGAACCGTAGATGATGGCGTTGGGCGGCGTGGAAACCGGCAGCATGAAAGCGCAGGATGCCGCCAGCGTCGTCGGAATGAGCAACAGCAATGGATGCGCTTCGATGGCCTGGGACAGGCTCGCCATAATGGGAAGCGAAAGGGAAATGGTTGCGGTGTTCGAGGCGACCTCGGTCAGGCCGGTGATGAAAGCCACGGTGCTCAAGACGATAACCAGCGGGCTGGCGCCGCCAAGCAGGTCGCCGAGTTGCATGGCGACGTAATCGGACAGGCCGGAAGTCGAAAAGCCCTTGGCGATGGCGAGGCCGCCGCCGAACAGCAACAGGATGCCCCAGGGAATCTTTTTCGCGTCTTCCCAGTCCATCAGCCGGCCGCCGACCTGTTTGCTCGCCGGGATGATGAACAGGGTCAGCGCCATGGCGATGGAAACGGTGCCATCGTCGATCATGTAACCCACGGGCGAGCCGCCGAGGTTCGTCAGCAGAGAGTCCAGGTAATAACTCCAGCCGAACAGGTCGATTTCTTCGCCGAGCAGGCGTTCCTTGCGCGTCATCCACAACAGGGCCACGCTGAAGAATACCCATGCAACCCGTTTTTCCTCGACACTCATGGGGCCGAGTTTGGAGATTTCCCGGTCGATGAAGCCTTCGCCGCTGAACGGCGTTTCTTTCGGCAACGGGAAAATGAAGCGCGTCAGCAACACCCAGGCGATGAACATGTAGACCATGCTGAGCGGGAGCGCGAACAGCATCCAGGCGGAGAAGGTGATATCGGGCGCTTCCGGAAACAGTTGTCCGAGTTGGGTGACGAGTACGCCGTTGGGCGGCGTGCCGATCAAGGTCGCGAAGCCGCCGATGGACGCGGAATAAGCGATTCCGAGCAGCAGATTCAGGGAAAAGTTGCCGGCGTTGGCGGGTACTTCGCCGCCTTGCGCGAGTGTCTGCTTGTTCAGATCCTCATATAACAGAACCAGCGACAGACCCATCGGCATCATCATCATGGCCGTGGCGGTATTCGAAAGCCACATCGACAGAAATCCCGTCGCCACCATGAAACCCAGCACCAGCCGATGCGGCTGGCCGCCGATGATGCGCAACACGTTCAAGGCGATACGCCGGTGCAGGTTCCATTTCTCCACCGCCACGGCGATCATGAAACCGCCCATGAACAGGAGGATGACCCAGTCCATGTACTGATCGGCGACATTGGGAAAGATAATGTCGATATCGCCGGGCAATACGCCCTCGCCAAGTTCGGCGAGATTGGCCGCCGGCACTTCGCGGCCGCGCATGATACCGAGCAGCGGGTAGAGCACGATAGGCAAAAGCGCCGTCGCCGCCAGCGGAATCGCCTCGGTAATCCACCAGATCGCCATCAGCAGGATGACGGCGACCATTCGCGTTACGGCTGGATTGCCCGGCTCAAGATCAACGAATAGCAATGTGCAGACAAACGTCAGCGGACCGAGCCACAAGCCGATGCGGCTGTGCAGGGGAATACTCCTGGCCTGCTTCCGCGGGTTCCGACTGTCGTTGGCTGCAGTCATGAGTTGACGATTATCCGGAAAGCGTCATCGACCAGGATCAATCGTCTTTAAACAAATCGGCCAGAAAGTTTCTCACTGACTGGTATGCGCGATGTTTGGCCACGGCGTTGAATACCGCGCCAAGTTCGGGATCGTTCGCGGCTGCATTGGTAAAGGCATGCTGGACGCCGCCATAGCTATGCACCTGCCAGTCAACGCCGGCCTGAGTCATCTCCTGCTGGAACGCCATCACCTGTTCGGGTGGAACCATGGGGTCGTCGTGCCCGTGAAGGCATAGCACTTTCGCGTGAATATCCTCGTTGGTCATGCCATCTCCCGGAGCGAGAATGCCATGCATGCTGATCACGCCAAGCACATCGGCGCCGGAGCGGGCCAGTTCCAGCACACACATGCCACCGAAGCAATAACCCATGGCGGTGACATGGGTCGCCTTGACCTGGGGTATATTGCGTCCGGCTACCAGCGCGGCGCGAACGCGGCGGCGCAGCAGCGCGCGATCGGCGGCATAAGGGGCCATGAGCGCGGAATTGCCGGCGGTATCGCCGTCCTTGCCGAAAATGCCCTTGCCGTACATATCCAGGGCAAATCCCACATAGCCCAATTCGGCCAACCGCTCCGCCGCGCGACAGGGATATTCGCGCCGGCCGGTCCAGTCGTGGGCCACCAGCACCAGCGGCTTTTGCGTTTCGGATTCCTCGTAGGCCACATAACCTTCAAGTACGGTATCGCCATCGTTGTAATCGAGGGTTTTCGTAATCATGGCCTGGCTCCTGCAGTTGCGGATTCGCGGAACGGACGCGGACGCGCCGCTTCAGAGCTGCGCCAGAATGGATTCGGCCGAACTGACGCCGATATCGCCGCCGGGCTCCACCGCCAGATGCGTAATCGTGCCATCGTCCACGATCATGGCGCAGCGCTTGGCCCGGCCGCCCATGCCATAGCCGCTGAAATCGACTTCCAGCCCGGCGGCGGCGGCGAATTCGCCATTGCCGTCCGCCAGCATCAGCAATTCATCGGCATTTTGCGCCTTGCCCCAGGCGCCCATGACAAAAGCGTCGTTCACCGCCAGGCAAGCGATGGTGTCCACGCCTTTCGCCTTGATGGCATCGGCGTTGACGACGAATCCAGGCAGGTGCGATAGCGAACAGCCCGGCGTGAAAGCGCCCGGCACGATGAACATGACCACTTTCTTGCCGCCGAATACCTCGTCGCTGGTCAGCGACTTCGGACCCTCATCGGTCAATACGTGGAAAGAAACTGCCGGAATCTTGTCGCCTGCTGCAATCGTCATCTTTTCTTGCTCCTGGTCTGAATTTGCGGGAAGGATAATGGAACGGCCATCGGCCGAAAGCGTCCCGAATGGTAGCAGATTTGCCGCGAGTTGCTAATTCGCGGATAGCCGCTTACCGCCAATGCCAGAGGAGTTGGGAAATTTGCGCTTGTCATGACTAGTCTGACTAGTTATGATTCTGGCATGGCAATAAACTATTCGATCTACGAAGCCAAGGCGCGGTTCTCCGAAGTGATTCGGCAAGTGCGTGAAGGCAAGGCCGTAACCGTCTCGTACAGGGGAGAACCGGTGGCGGAGATTCGTCCGATCAAAAGAACAAAGTCGCCAACTATAGAAGAGAGGATGGAAGAACTTGAGAGAAGCGGCGTCTTGATTCGCTCGGCGAAACCAAGACAGAAACTTCGACCAGTTGCCAGGCGGCCGGGAGCACTTGCGAGATTTCTCGCCGAGCGGGGCGAATGAATATCGCTTACATCGATACTTCGGTTTTGACGGCAATTGCCTTCGACGAACCGGGCGCCGAAGAATGCGCATCGAGTCTGGACAAGTTCACCCACCTGGTCTCATCAAACCTGCTTGAAGCTGAGATCAGAGCGGCGTTCAAACGCGAACATCTCGAATTCCAGGAAAGCACGATCGCCGACATTGAATGGATTCTACCCAACAGGACGCTTACACCCGAATTTTCGGAAATCCTCCAGGCGGGTTACCTCAGGGGCGCCGACCTTGCTCATGTCGCAACCGCCCTATATTTCTTCCCCCAGCGGGGTAGCCTTGCGTTCGCAACGCTTGACGCCAGACAAAGCAGCATCGCG
The DNA here is from genome assembly GCA_951812715.1 of uncultured Pseudohongiella sp. Classification (GTDB taxonomy): domain Bacteria; phylum Pseudomonadota; class Gammaproteobacteria; order Pseudomonadales; family Pseudohongiellaceae; genus UBA9145. The sequence continues at coordinate 1,763,428 of OX638323.1, forward strand.
AAGGAGTTGGGATTTCCGGTTCCACTGGAAAATATCGTTGAATGATCGATCAATCCGATTCCGCAAACGCAACCTGCCTTACGCCGTGCATGATCGTTTTATGCTTGTCCAATCAAATCCCGATCAAATCTTTCCGGTCAGCCAATCTTTCCACCAACTAACTGAAATATCGTGTCTTTTTGTTTTTCCCGTCATTGAATGGCGCGCCATAACCCCAGCGTAATCAAATCCCGATCAAATCATGCCCAGAAAGAAACATAGCCCGATTTTGGATGGTCGGAGTCAGCGGGGCGGATCAGATCTCGATCCAGAGCGGCACGCAAGTTTAGCGCACTTCTGTTCGGCTAGTCGTTCAATCTCCGATCATCGTCAACTGTTGACGCAAAGCTTTCGCCGATCAGGCTTTCGATCCACTCCAGATGCAGCGAGATTCGCTCGTAGATGGCGATGGCGCCGTAGCGGCCCTGGGTTTCCTCACTGAAGCGCTCGCCTTCGAGTTCGCCGACGGCCACACCGGCGAGCCGATAGTTGCCCCTTTCTCCGAGCAGGGCCGGGCCGCCGCTGTCCCAGAGGCCGGGGGTGCCTTCCATGGACAGGGCCTCCGAATTGGGCAGGCGCGGGTCGTCGAATTGCATTTGCAGGCGTTCGCCGGCTCTGGTGATGCGATTGAAGGCCATGCGGATCTTGCCGTCGGAGAATTCGCGACCGGTAGTGCCCCAGCCGAAGAAGCCCCAGCCTACCAGGGTGACGACTTTTCCCAGTTCGGTGGGATCGATTTGCAGTTGGATCGCCGGGGCGGTCGAAGCGTTGGTGAAACGCAGCAAGGCCAGATCGGTGCTTGCTGTCAGTTCCGCATCGTAGCCGGGATGCACTGCGACGGTATCAATCAGCCTGTCCCGGCCGCCAACCCTTACGCCGAATTTCTCACCGGATTGCAAAGTCCGCGCGAGCGATGTTTCGTGGACGCAATGGGCCGCGGTGAGAGCCCAGCGGACATGAATGACGGTGGCCGCGCAGATGCGGTCGCCATCCTGTTGCTCGAGGTAAAAGATCGCCGGGAACTCGGCGGCGCGCACTTCGTGCCGGCGCGCATTGACGTCGTGGCGGATGATGATGGCCTCGATGGCTCCGGCCCAGCCAAGCAACGCGATACTTGCCAGGACCGTCGGCAAAGAGAGAAACCCTGTTCCGAACCTGCTCACTTCTCTTCCTCCGGGGCCTCTTCCTCGTCGGGATCAGGATAAATCAGCCGGCGGCGGCGCAGGGGCCGCAATCTGGGCTCGTATGGGGGCTTGCGGCTCACCATGCGGAAGATTCGCAACATGCGGAATACGACGACCGAGAGTGCCGCCACCACAAATGCCATGATGCTGATGGCCAGGAACTGTTCGGAACTCCAGCCGCTTGCTTCGATCAGATCGTTCAGCACAGTTGCGCCCGGTGCCCAGGGATTGTCGAATTATGGGCAATGGGGCGATCTTTGCCAAACGGAAAACCGCGTCAATCGATCTCCAGAACGAGTCCAGCCCTGCTCCAGCCGGCAATCGGACGGTCGCTTAATAGACAATTGGACGGACGCTTAACCGGCAATTGGACGGTCGCGTAATAGGCAATTGGACGCTGTCCTGAGGCAATTGGACGGTGAGAAACTACGATCGCGCGGCGTTCAGTTCCCGCAACAACTTCTCGTGAATGCCGCCGAAGCCGCCGTTGCTCATGATGACGATGTGGTCGCCGGATTCGGAGTGTTCGGCGAGGAAGGCAACGATGGCGTCGACACTTTCAAACATATGCGAAGGTGGCGCCGCGGCCGCGGTGAGAGCGGCGCAATCAAGGCCGCAATTTTCCGGCTGGAACCATACCACCTGATCGGCCTGTTCTACCGACGCGGCCAGCGTATGCTGATGCACGCCGGCTTTCATCGTATTTGAACGCGGTTCGATCACGGCGACGATCCTGCCCTTACCGTCCAGTTTCGCGGCCAGACCTCGCAAGGTGGTGGCGATTGCCGTGGGGTGATGCGCGAAGTCGTCGTATACGTTGACGCCGCGGGCAGTGCCGCGCAACTCCAGCCGCCGTTTCACGCCGCGGAAATGCCCCAGCGCTGCCGCCGCCGTCGCCGCCCGCACTCCCGCGTGTTCGGCTGCGACGATGGCGGCCGCGGCGTTCCTGACGTTGTGCAGTCCGGTTTGATCCCAGGAAACCGCCGCCAGGACGGGCTCCCCTGCTCCGGCCCGATGTTTTTCCAGTTCGAACTCGCTGCCGTCCGCAGCCCGTGACCGGATATTCCAGAAAACTCCGTTCTCGCCGGCCAGGCGTTCGCATTCCGAGGTGTCCAGTTCCATGCCAATGCGTTGCACCGGCGTCCAGCAGCCCTGTGCCAGAACTTCGTCGAGCGCTTGCTCATCGACCGGCATGACGATGCGACCATTGCCCGGCAAAACCCGCAGCAGATGATGAAACTGGCGCTGTATCGCCGCCAGGTCCTCAAACAGGTCGGCGTGATCGAATTCGAGGTTGTTGAGTATGGTGGTGCGCGGCGCGTAGTGGATGAATTTCGAGCGCTTGTCGCAGAAGGCGCTGTCGTATTCGTCGGCTTCGACTACAAAGAACGGTGTCTCGCCCAGGCGCGCCGAAACGGGAAAGTTGTTGGTGACACCGCCGATCAGAAAGCCCGGTCGCAGTCCGGCGTATTCCAGAATCCAGGCCAGCATCGCGCTCGTGCTGGTCTTGCCGTGCGTGCCGGCGACTCCGAGCACCCATTTGTCCCGCAACACATGTTGCGCCAGCCATTGCGGCCCCGACATGTAAGGCGTACCCTCCTCCAGCGCGCGTTCCAGCACGGCATTGCCGCGGGAAATGGTATTACCCACCAGCACCAGTTCGGGCCGCGCATCGAGATGCCCGGGAAGATAGCCTTCGAGCACCTCGATGCCATTGTCTTCGAGTTGGGTGCTCATCGGCGGATACGTGTTGGCGTCGCAGCCGCTGACGCGATGACCGAGTTCCCTGGCAAGCAGCGCGAGGCTGCCCATGAAGGTGCCGCAGATGCCGATGATGTGCAGATGCATGTATTGCTTGTTGCTTACTTGATTCAACGCGCCGTGGCGTGTCTTATAGCACAAATCCGATTGGTCGATTTGGCTATGTGCATTACCGGGGGGCTGTCCTTGTCCGCTCCAGCATTTCGGACACTTCAGTAGTCAAAAACTGTTTGAACTTGGGTTTCATTAGCGTTCGTTCCGCCACTTCCTGTGGGATGAAACGCGAAATTTCACGCTGAAAGACACTCCCCTGGATAATTTCCGGCAAGCGTTCCAGCATCTGCGTGAGTTTATCCCGGTAGTTATCGATGCGATAGTCACGAACCTTGTTCCGCACCCAGTCCGTTCGCGGCGCGGCCCCTTGCTGTTTGAGCCAACGCAAATCCCAGATATCGCGGTTGCGTAGGTATCCGGTCGTGTTCACAAGTGAAACCAACTCGTCTGTAGATCGGGTTACCCATGAGCGGCCAACTCCTCCACATTGACCAGGTGGGTGTTTCTGCCTACTCTTTTCAGGTCGCGTCAGGCAGTTGCCGGCGTGGCCAGTTTCAGGGGTCTGCCGACATCGCGAATGCCGGACAGGATATCGCCGGGACGCCGTTTCGTGTGGGTAAACTCGATAACGCCGAACGGCGTGGGGTACTCACCGCGACGGCCCGTGGTCATAACCGTCAGCCGGTCCACCGGAATCTGGGAGATCGCACCGTATTCACTCAAGGCGGATTCCAGGCTGACGTAATTGTATTCGCCCCGGCGCAATGCTCTGGCAATTTGTTCGATGCTGTCGCCGCTCCGAGTTTGGCTCAGAGCGTAAAAATAAACGCCGCGCACCGGACGTCGCAGGATTTCCTGCGCCACCAGACGCTGCAGGCCAGCCTTGAAAGCACGAGGGCTGTCATCGTGAAAGATTTTGGCCAAGTCCGCTGTAGTGAAGAATTGGCGGCCCTTCTTGTCCCAATTACCTAGCCGTTTTAGCGCAGTCAAGCTTTTCATTGATTAAGTATACTTTAAGAACACTTTTATACGTCTTTTATGTACACTTAATTTACGCCTGCGGCACGAGAACATCAAGAACTCATGGCTGCAAGATACCGGCGGATGCAGAATTATGAAGTGGCTTGCTGCTTACTTGATTCAACGCGCCATGGCGTGTCTCATAGCACTTATTCCAATTAGTTCCTGTCCGTAAAAGCCGAAGTTCCCCGCCTGCCTTGCTCCAATGCCAGCGCTGCCTGTCTCACACCCATGTTGACTTGCAATTTAAATGGCATAATAATCCTCTTTTAATTGGTTGATTAAATGGTCCTTTCATGAAAACGATACATCCAATCCTTGCCGAGGCGAGCGCCGGGATTTCTGCGTTGAAGAAGAATCCGATGGCCGTCATCGAGCACGCTGAGGGGTCGCCGGTAGCGATCCTGAATCGTAATCGGCCGGTCTTTTATGCGGTTCCCGCAGCGGCATGGGAAGCCATGCTCGACAAGATTGAGGATCTGGAGCTCGCGGCGCTGGTGCGCGAACGCGACGGCGAGGCCGAAATAGAAGTCGATATCAATGAGCTATAGGCTGATCTTCCTGACGAGTGCAATGCGTGAGTGGAAGAAGCTCGACCCGGATATCCGAAAGCAGTTCAAGAATAAGCTGGCGGATCGTCTGATAAACCCACAAGTCGAGCGGGATCGTTTGAGCACCATGAAGCATTGCTACAAGATCAAGCTTCGCAGCGCGGGGTATCGGCTCGTCTACCACGTTCGCGAAAAGGATATCGTCATCGCGGTTGTTGCTGTCGGTAAGCGAAAGCGCGATGCCCTCTACCAGATAGCGGCCAGGAGAGTTTAAGTTCGGAGTGACGCAGGCTCTGGTAAGCGGTACTGCCGTTATGTTGAGCTCAACATAACGGCAGTACCGAACGCGAACGCCGTTCGTGCGATTCCCTACGCTTGAATTGTATTTAATCCGCTGGCAATTTGCTTACCAAATTGAATTTGAGTCACGTTGTCATGCGACAACCCTTTAAATATTAGTAGGTTACGTTAACATGGGCTGGAGATGTCGTAGCTTATAGCACAAATCCGCAGCGGCTTTATCGGAATGCCATGGTGGAACCAACAGATTTTCCCGCGTACTCGATTGCCTTGTACGGCCGCGAGAACGTGGAAGAAAATTGCCTGATATTGCAGGACCGGTATGGTCTCGATGTCAACGTGGTGCTTTTCTGCTTCTGGTTTGCCGCGCATCATGGGGAGATCGGTGAGGAATTGTGGCGGCGGATCGACGGGATTTCAAGGCAATGGCAAGACGGCCTGGTCCGGCCCCTGCGCGAGGCGCGCCGCTGGCTGAAAGAGCCGGGATTCGCAACCAATCAGGAACAGCAGGATCTGCGCGAAAGAATCAAGACTGATGAAATCGCCGCGGAGTTATTGCAGCAGCGCATGATGCAGGAAGCCTGCGCGGACTTCGAAGCCGGCGCGCCGGCCGAAGCCGCCGAGGCCGCCCGGCGCAATGCCGAGGCGCTGCTTCGGCGCCGCGGCATTGCGCTTGACGGAGAAATCCGGGAATTGCTGACGGCGATCTCCAGCGCCGCTTTCTCCTGACTCCTATTGGGCCGCCAGTTCGATCACCACGTCATAGTGGAAACGCACGAAGCGGTGCAGCTCGCTGATCAGGATTCGCTCCTGGTCGCTATGGGCGCCGAATCCGAGGGCTGCGTCTTCGCGGTCGATGGCCGGACCGATGCCATAGCACTGGATGCCGGCGGCGCGCAGATAGGCCATGTCGGTGGCGCCGGTGCTCATGGTCGGCAAGGTGATGACGCCGTAGTGCTCGCGAGTATGGTTTTCGATGGCGCGAAACGCGTCGGTATCGAGACTGCTTTCACCACGCGGACGGGTGTTGCGCGCGCCGAGGCTGACTTCCACCGCGGGATCGTCGACCACGCCGCGAATCTCTTCGAGGAACGAAACGATGTCCTCGTCCGGCAGCGCGCGGAAATCGACGCTGGCGCGGGACTCCGAGGGAATCACATTGATGCGGTAGCCGGCATCGAAAATATTCGGCGACAGCGAAGACCGCAACATGGAAGCGTGGCGCGGCTCGTTCGCCAGAAAGTACTCGTCCGACTCGCTGGCGCGACCTGGATCGAGCACGTTCAAATAGCGCTCGGCGGCATCACTCGGAGAAATCGACGCCAGCCGCTCGAAATACGCGGCAGTAGTTTCGTTGAGGCGGACCGGCGTGCGCCAGTCAGCGATCGCCGATACCGCTCTGGCCAGCCGCACAACAGAATTCGTCTGCAAGGGAACCGAGCCATGGCCCGCTACGCCAGTGGCGACGAGTTCAACCCGATACGGAATCTTCTCCACGGTTTGCACGCCGGAATATTGCACTTCGCGGTTCACGCGAGCCACCGAGCCGCCTTCGGCCAGGCAGAATTCTGAGTCGATCTTGTCGAAATGCTCGTTGACCATGAATTCGATGCCGTACTCGGTGGCGCCTTCCTCGCCGGACTCGGCGAGATAGATCACGTCCCGGGCCAACGGCACGTCGAGCCGCTTGAGCAGCAGCATGATCATCAGGCCCGCCGCGACATTGTCCTTGTCGTCGACGGCGCCCCGCCCGTAGACATAGCCGCCGTCGACCGTCGCGCTGAAGGGCGGAAAGATCCATTTCTCCGGGTCGACATTGACCACGTCGGTATGCGCCATGATCAGCAGCGGCTCCTTGCTGTCATCGCCATCGAGCCGGGCAATCACATTGGGACGCTCGGGATCGTTCCAGAGCATTTCCGCCGATATGCCTTCCGCCTCGAGCACGTCGTACAGGTATTCAGCGGCCGGCAATTCCCGCCCGGGCGGATCGCTGGTATCGAATTGCAGCAGGGCGCGGAAATGGCGCAGCGTCTCTTCTTCGACTTCGGACCAGTTCGGTTCGCCGACCTGGGCAAGGGCCGGCCCACCAAAAAGCATCAATGACAGCAGGATAATTCGATACATCGGTTTTCTCCGGAAACGTGCCCGGCCGGATAGCGTTTCGCTGTCCGGCCAGGCAATTGATATGGGTGAGATTTGCGGAATCAGTCTTCTCTAACGTACTTGACGAGCTGCCTTGGTCCGACTTCGGCGCCGTAAACATTGCCGTGCATGTCGGCGGCCACGCCTTCCGCGGCGCTGGTGCCGCCGGGATTCTGGTCGGGATCGGGTATGAAGCTGAACACGTGGCCGGTTACCGCGCTGCCGATGCGGATGCCGCGCCGCCAGCCCGGATTGGAAGTCGCGCTCGACTCCGAATCGGCTGCGTACAGAACATCGTTGGCATCGATATAGATGCCGCTCAAGCGGCCGAACTGACGCCACTCGTCGATGAAAGTACCGTCCTGTTCGAAAATCTGAATGCGCACATTGCCGCGGTCGGCGACGAAAAGCCTGCCGCGGGAGTCGAACGCCAGGCTGTGCGGCGTGCGGAACTCACCGGGAGCGGTGCCGATATGGCCCCAGCTTTCGATGAAATTGCCCTCGGCGTCAAACTTGGCGATCCGCGCCACGGTCGAAAGATCCGCATTGGCGCCCTGGCCGCCGTGGCCGTCGCCGACGTAGATATTGCCGTCCTGGTCGGTGATCACGTCATTGGGCGAGTTCAGCAGCGGGCCGGTGCCGTCGCCGGCCACCCCTGGAGTGCCGAGTATCATCAGCACTTCACCCTCGGGGCTGAACTTGTAGACCGAATGACCCTTGCCGGCGGCGTCGGGATTCTCGGCGAGTTCGGTAGCGTTCGCCGCGCGCGCGTCGGTGATCCAGACATTGCCGTCGCTGTCCACATGAATGCCATGGGGCCAGATGATCAAGCCGCCGCCGAAAGAGGTGACGACATTACCTTCCGGATCGTACTTGATCACCGGATCGACGTCGGACAGCGCGCAACTGTTGGATGCGCAGCGCTCAGCCACCCAGATAGACTCGCCGTCGATGTCGATGTCGACGGCGCTGGTCGAACCCCATTCGCGGCCATCGGGCAATTCGAAATAGTCGTTGATGGTCGTGTACGGATTGGGGTGGTTGTTGGTCGGCGTCATGACCTTCTGGGCGCCGGCGATGCCTGATGCGGTCAGCAGCGCCGCGGCCAGGGCCATGGTAATCACTCTGTTGCAGGTCGAATGAATCATGATCGGCCTCCTTTGAGAAACGGTCGAGGTTACGGATCTTGGCTGTTGTTAGTCAACGGAAGCATAAAAGCAGCGCGGATAGTTGTCCATATGGGCGGCGATTCCCCGACTTCAGCGTACAGGCGCGTTTTGCTGGTCCTGGATTGGATTGTTCATGCCATCCCTGGCGCGACGCTCGTCTTCGATTCGCCCCGGTCTTTCCGGTCCAGCCGCCGGGCATAGCCCGGCGTCGCTCAGGCTAAGCACGAAGCTGCACTGGCCTTCGCCCTTGGCAAGCCATTCGGAACGCGGAGAGCTCTTTTTTGTCGGCCTCGCCGATCATGCCTCACCCTGCCGAGTCCAGCGCTTGACTAGGCCGCTCTCGATCCCGAACAGATCCAGGATCCGGCCCACATGATGATCGACAAGTTCATCCACCGATCGCGGCCGGATGTAATGCGCGGGCATCGGCGGCGCCAGCACGGCGCCGAGGCGGGCGGCCTTGAGCATGATTTCGCAATGGCCGGCGTGCAGCGGCGTTTCCCGCGGCAAAAGTACGAGGCGGCGGCATTCCTTGAGCGTGACATCGGCGGCCCGGCTAATAAGCGAGCCGGAATGGCAATTGGCGATGGAAGAAAGTGTGCGGATTGAACAGGGAGCGATGATCATGCCGTCAGTGCGGAATGAACCGCTGGCAATGCTCGCCGCGATATCCTTGTTGGAATGGTGCTGGTCGGCCAGGGCCTTGACCTCGTCAAAGCCGTAGTCCGTCTCCAGCGAGAGATTGAGTCTGGCGGCGTCGGTCGCCACCAGATGAGTTTCGACTTCGGGAAGTTCGCGCAATACCTGCAACAGGCGCACGCCATAGACCACGCCACTCGCGCCCGACATGCCGATGATGATTCGCATTGCCCGCTTCCCGCTCCGGAAAAGCGGCATTTTTGCACCGCCCGCCTATACTGGCAAGCGGGGAGCATCAGGATTTGGATCTTCCGGTACTTGAATGTAATAAGCTGGCAGAATAAACTAAGTCATATAGACTAAGTTCAAAAGCAGAACATGCGTACATACAACATGCACGAAGCAAAAACGCATTTGTCGAAACTGGTTGCCCAGGCCGCCGATGGAGAGCCGTTCATCATCGCGCGCTCGGGCAAACCGGTCGTCAAGGTCATGGCGCTGGACGCTCCAGCGGCTGATGCGGTGCAGCGGCTTGGATTCATGGCCGGCGAAATCAAGACGCCGGAAGACTTCAACCGCATGGGCGCGAGCGAGATCGAAAACTCGTTCGCAGGTGATAAATGAACTGTCTGCTCGATACTCAGCTCCTGCTTTGGGCCGCGGGCGATCCGGACCGGCTCGCGAATGAGGTTCAGTTCCTGCTCCAGGACCCGCAAACACAACCCTACTTCAGCGCCGCCTCTATCTGGGAAGTCGCCATCAAAAATGGGCTTGGGAGACCGGACTTCCAGGCCGATCCAAGGCTGTTGCGACGCGGTCTGCTTGAGAACGGTTACATCGAACTGCCGGTAATGGGCGCCCACGCCGCCGAGACAGACCTGCTCCCGCCAATCCACAAGGATCCATTCGACCGCCTGCTGATCGCGCAATCCCGAATCGAAGGACTGAATTTGCTGACTACCGATAAATTGATTGCCCGTTATCCCGGACCGATCCAACTCTGTTAGCGTTGCCGACGCTTGCATGGGGCCTTGCAAGGTTTCCTGTAAAGCATGTTTTGCAATGAATTCAATGCGTGTTTCGCAATTTTCCGTTCCGAAACCACCATCACAGATTCAGGGCTGCCACGGTTTCGGGACACTTAACCGGCAGAATGGCGAGACTTCCGATGCCCTGCTACTATTTCGCCCGGCTGTCGGACATGTGCCCGCATGGGCGCGTGGAGCGCATCCTCGATCAGGACATTGGAACCCATGAGCAAAGCCAATCTTTTCTATGCCCAGTCCGGCGGCGTTACGGCCGTCATCAATGCCAGCGCCTGCGGCGTGATCGAGACCGCGCGGCAGTACCCCGACCGTATCGGCACGGTGTTTGCCGGCCGCAATGGCATCGTTGGCGCGCTCAAGGAAGAACTGATCGATACCGGCCTGGAGTCGGCCGAGGCCATCGCCGCGTTGCGGCACACGCCGGCCGGGGCTTTCGGCTCCTGTCGTTACAAGCTCAAGTCATATAGCGAGAACACTCGCGAATACGACCGTCTGGTAGCAGTGTTTCGGGCCCACGATATTCGCTATTTTCTTTACAATGGCGGCGGCGATTCCCAGGATACCGCGAACAAGATCGCGCAATTGAGCATCGAGCAGGGATTCCCCATTACCTGCATCGGCGTGCCGAAGACGGTTGATAACGACCTGCCGATCACCGACAACTGCCCTGGCTTTGGTTCGGTAGCGAAATATGTCGCCGTGTCGATCCGTGAAGCAGGTCTCGATGTCGCTTCGATGTGCGAATCATCGACCAAGGTTTTCGTCATGGAAGTGATGGGGCGCCATGCCGGCTGGATCGCTGGCGCCGCGGGTCTGGCGAGCGAAGCGGATGGCGAGCCGCCTCACATCATCCTGTTTCCCGAAGTCACTTTTGATCGGGACAAGTTCCTGCTTCGGGTGAAAGAATGCGTGAGCGCCTACGGCTATTGCGCCATCGTCGTTTCCGAAGGCGTCAAGGCGCCCGACGGTAAGTTTCTGTCCGAAGCCGGCGGCACGGACGCGTTCGGTCATGCCCAACTCGGCGGCGTAGCGCCGATGATCGCGGATATGATCAAACAGGAAACCGGCTACAAATTTCATTGGGCGGTGGCCGACTATCTGCAACGCGCCGCGCGTCATATCGCATCAGGGACCGACGTGGAACAGGCCTATGCGGTAGGCAAGGCGGCGGTGGAATTCGCCATGGCCGGGAAGAATGCCGTCATGCCCGCCATCGTACGCGGCGATGGCGAGGAATATTCCTGGAGCATCGGCGAGGCGAAGCTGGCGGATGTCGCCAATGTGGAGAAGACAATGCCGCCTTCATACATCTCGGAGGACGGATTCCATATAACCGATGCCGCCCGCGCCTATTTCGCGCCATTAATTCGCGGCGAAGACTACCCGCCCTACAAGGAAGGCTTGCCGCAATACGCTAGCCTGAAGCGCGTGCTCGCCGAGAAGAAACTGCCGCCCGTTCAGTAGCAAAGTTCAGGCAATACCAGGCTTTCCGCCCGTCAAGACCCGAAGGCCAAACCCTGACAGGCAGCTCCAGGCTGCAAGGCTCTCGCGCTCAAACAAGCGCGAGAGCTCGCATCCTACCTATTCTTCCGTGAATCGCGCGATGATCCGAAGGACTACTACAGTCGCCACGCCCGAATACAAGGCGATGGAAAGTGCATCGATGATAGCGTCCAGGTAAGCTCCCACCGCCGGCAAGTGACCCAGCGCATCCGATCCACCGGTCATTCCCACGGCTATGGCCAGAGCGAAATACATGGTCGGATCGTTTGCGTCCACACCCATCCATCCCCAGACAAGTCCGACCAGAACCAGCGCGATCAGCAACGCGTCGGCCGGAACCACTCCGGGCGCCACACCCTCAACGATGGCGCACAGTGTGCCCAATCCCACAACAATTTTCTTGCCCATCTGTGTTCTCCAACAATTCAGATTATGAGCGCAGGGATTCGAACCCCGTTCGAAAGGTCTTCACTTCCTGTTGTTGTTCTTCCCCCACGAACTTTTCTTATTAGCACTTCCATAAGCCGAGCGCAATAAAATTCAACAGTGTCGGAGGGTTACTAGGGCGCGAGTCGTTCGATGATCCAGTCGCCGGCCTCGCCGCGGGAGTAGCGGAAGCGATCGTGCAGCCGGTCCGGCCGGCCCTGCCAGAATTCGTATTCCAGCGCCTGCACGCGATAACCGCCCCAGTCTTCCGGCAGCGGCACTTCAGCATCCCGGTAGCGCTCGTCAAGTTCCTTGAATTCGGCCAGCAACGCCTCGCGCGATTCGAGTTCCCTGCTCTGCCTCGAAGCCAAGGCCGCCAACTGACTCGCTCGCGGACGAGCCGAGAAATACGCCGCCGACTCCTTCTTGCCGATTCGCTCGGCGGCGCCGCAAATCTTGATCTGCCTGTTGATGACGTTCCAGGGGAACAACAGGCTGATGCGGGGATTACTCTCCAGTTCATGCGCCTTGCGCGATTCGTAATTGGTATAGAAGACGAAACCGCGCTCATCAAAGTGTTTGAGCAAAACGATGCGCAGGCTTGGCTGCCCGTCGCCGGCAACCGTCGCCGCTGCCATGGCTGTGGGGTCGGGGACCTGCATTTCCAGCGCCTGCCGCAGCCATTCATTGAACTGGTCGACCGGATCCGGCTTCAGGTCGGCGTGGCTTAGCCCGCCGGAAGTGTATTCCCGCCTTAGCGATTCGAGATTCATTGCTGTTGCTCGCATCCAGCCATCGGCTCAGCGCACGAAATCGCCGAAGTTCCAGAGTTGCTGGCGCGCGGTGCCGGTCTCGTAAAAGAAAGTGCCGGGACCATGCTTCTCGCTGGCGAAGAAACCGCCGACGAACTTCTGCCCGTTGGCCCAGCGGTACGTGCCCTCGCCGTGGTAATGGTCATTGACGAATTCGCCGGTGTAATTCTCGGTATTGTCCTTCAGCCAGAATTCGGTGTGCTCGTTTTCGCGCCATTCCGGCAGATTGAAGAAATACGAGCCCCGGCCATGACGCCTGTTGTCCTGCCATTGACCGATATACAGATTGCCGCGGCCGTTCCAGTGCTTGCCGCGGCCTTCGCGGATTCCGCGTTCCCAGTTGCCTGTGTAGACTTCCACCGCGACGAAGGAAATGGGTATTTCCAACCTGCCTTGGTCGTGAAACTCCCCGTCGAGAAACCCGCCGACATAGCGCCCCTTGCCCCAAGGCGTGTCGAATTCCATGGCGCCATCGCCGGAGACACAGTCGCCACGCACGCAACGCTCGGCCGTGACCGATTGCAGGGACTGCCCGAACAGGGCCGGCGCGGCAAGCAGCAACAAGGCCGCCGACAATAAGTATCGCGAAAAGCTTTCCAGGTGGAGTCTCATTCACTGGCTCATGGCTGCGGAAACCGGGCAATTAAACCACGCGGCGCAGAACCGTCAAGGGGCTGGTGTTGACCACCTTGCGAGTGGAGTTTACGCCGAGGAAGGCGATGATCATGGCGCCCAGGATCGGCCCGGCCAGCCAGACCCAGTAATGCAAGTTGAATTCCTGCTCGAAAACCTGCTCCTGCAGATAGAACAATCCGGCTTCCGCGCCAAGGGTGGCGATTACCCCGGCAACAATGCCAATGAAGGAAAATTCGATCAGCAAGGAGGTCAGAATCAGTTTGCGCCCCGCGCCAAGGGTACGCAGGATCGCATTTTCGTGAAAGCGCTCGTCGAGACTGGCGCTGACGCAGGCAAGCAACACCAGAGCCCCTGCTATCAGCACCAGGACGAAGATCAGTTCGATGGCGGAAGTCACCTGGTCGATGATGTTCTGTATCTGCTCAATCAATGCATCGACCTCCACGACCACGATGGTGGGGAACTGCCGGATGAGATCGTTCAACACCAGTTTCTGTTCGGTTTCGAGCAGCACCGTGGACAAAAACGTTGCGCCGAGATGATCGATGGTGCCCGGCGAAAATATGATAAAGAAATTCGGCTGCATGTTGTCCCAGCGGACCGAGCGGAAGTTGGCGACTTCGGCGCTGACGAACTGCTGGTTGATCTCGAATTCCATCATGTCGCCGATTTCGATATCCAGCCAGTCGGCATATTCCTCGTCAACCGACACCAGACCCGGCCTGGAATTCTCTTGCCACCAGTCGCCGGCGGTGACGCGGTTGTCCGCGGGCAGATCCGTTGCCCAGGTCACCTGGCGGCGGCTGAGGCGCCCCCGCACCCGCCGACCCTCGGCGCCAGCCTCTGCTCCGGAACCGGGCGCGGCGTCCGCGGTGGTTGTATCTTCCATCCGGTTGTTCTCCGCCAGAGACGCGCCGCGTTCTTCCTCGCCAAGCTCGCTTTCGGGATCGGGTTCACTGCCGTTGATGGTCCGAACGCGGGCGCTGATTAGCGGATAGAAGGCATTGGAGTCGACCTGGTTTTCGCTGAAGAAGTCTTCGATGCCCTGCACTTGGGAACCGGTGATATTCATCATGAAATGATTGGGGGTATTTTCCGGCAGTTGCGCCTGCCAGTCTTCGATCAGGTCGGTGCGCAGCAAGCTCAGAATCAGCAGCGACATGAGCGTGGCCGAGAACACCATGACTTGCAGCACGTTCTGCCGGCGCCTTCTGCGCACCGCGGTCATGGCCAGCTTCCAGGCATTGCCGGCCTTCATCCCCGCCGAGCCGCTGGATGTCAGGAACAGCAGGGAAATCAACGACAGAATCAGCCCGGCGCCGGCGACTCCGACAACCAGCAGCGATGTCAGCACCAAGTCTTGACTGTACCAGAAAATCAGGAAGATGCTGCCGCCGATTCCGAATGCGTAGGGTACGCGGTCGCTGAATCGCGTTTGGGTCAAATCCCTGCGCAGCACCCGCAAGGGCGGTGTCTCCCGCAACGCGAGCAAGGGCGGCAGCGCGAAGGAAAGCAGGCAGATGAATGCGGTCATGGCGCCGACGACGAAAGGCTCGGAGCCAGGCGGAGGCAAGTCGACCTGCAAGCTCGCCCGCAAGGCGCGCAGGATGCCTTCATGTACCAGGTAGCCAAGCATGGAACCGAGCAGCACCGCTAGCGCCGCCAGTTTCAACTGGATCAGCAAATAGATCGCGCTGATGCGGCCCGAGGTGCAACCGAGCGTTTTCAATATCGCGACGTAATCGTAATGGCGCTCACTGTAGCGCCGGGCGCTCAAGGCGATCGCCAGGCCGGCAAGCAGCACGGCGAACATCGATCCCAGCAATAGATAACCTTCGGCCCGGTCCAGCGCCTCGGCGACTTCCTCGCTTTCCTCGCGCACATCGCGGATGTAGTAATTGCCATCGAAAGTGTCGCGCACCCACTGTTCGAATTCGTCGAGCTGGTCGAAATCATCGTGAGAAAAAAGGGAACGATAGCTGACCCGGCTGCCGAGCTGGACGACATTGGTGGCGGCGACATCGTCCATATGCAACATCAGCCGCGGTCCGGCATTATCGACGATGCCGCCCTGGCCCCGATCGGGCTCGGCGATGATTACCGCGCCCACGGTCAATTCGGTTTCGCCGACAAATATCGGGTCGCCAACTTGGACTCCGAGCGCCGGCAGCGCGCGCGATTCCAGCCAGACCTCGCCCGGCGGCGGACCATTGGTTACCGGCGCGCCGCGGGTAAAAGGCTGCAAGGTCGTGATCACTTCGCCGCGCAGGGGGTACTCATCGGTTACCGCCTTGGCGGCGACCAGCATATTGCCATTGTCCGAAAACGCCATCGAAGTGAAGGACAAGGTACCGGCGGTGCGGAAGCCGCGCCTGACGGCCTCGGCATTAATCTCGGCCGGCGCCGGCTCGCGGGTATGCATCACGCGGTCGGCAGCCAGCATATTGGCGGATTCCAGCAGCAGGGCTCTTTCCAGCCGGTCGGTAAACAGCGCAATGCCAGTGACCGACGTTACCGCCAATACCAGTGCGAGAAACAGCAGTCGCAATTCGCCCCCGCGCCAGTCGCGCCACATCAGGCGCCAGGATACGGCCAGCAAATTGCGCGGGCTTGAGCTCGCGGCGTCAGGCATGGGCAGCTACCGCGGCGGTTTCCTCACTTTCGATCTCGCCGGCAGCCAGCTTGACGATACGTCCGCATTTGCGCGCCAGCCGTTCGTCGTGGGTCACCAGCACCAGGGTGGTGTCGAATTCCCGGTTCAGTCCGAACAGCACATCAATCACCTTGCCGCCGGTGGCGGTATCGAGATTACCCGTGGGCTCGTCGGCAAACAGCACCCGCGCTCTGGTGGCGAACGCCCGGGCGATGGCTACGCGCTGCTGTTCGCCGCCGGAAAGCTGGCTGGGATAATGGTGCCAGCGATCCGCCAGTCCGACTCGGCCGATCAGTTCGCGCGCCTTGGCGCTGGCGCCGGGATCGCCTTTCAGTTCGATCGGCAGCATTACGTTTTCGAGCGCGGTCAGGCTGGGCAGCAATTGAAAGGTCTGGAATACGAAACCCACGGTTCGCGCGCGCAGCAGCGCGCGCTGTTCCTCATCCATGGCCGAGAGCTTGTGGCCGTCAAGCCAAATATCGCCGGCGGTGGCGGTATCGAGCCCCGCCATTAGGCCAAGCAGGGTCGACTTGCCCGAACCGGAAGCGCCGACGATGGCCACCGACTCACCGGTTTCGATGTACAATCCAACGTCATTGAGGATGGTTAATTCGCCTTCGCTGGTTGCAACGCGTTTGGTCAATCCTGCAATGCGGATCATGTTTTCGCCGCCGGTTTGCCACCTTGAGGGGCAGTCATTATAGTGCATACGCAAGTACGGTTCCGGTTACCCTCCCTCTTACGCAACTTGGGCCGGAACCGGTTCAATGCAACGGGGAAAGTCCTGATTCCGCCATCCATGCGCCCGAACATAGCCAGACTAATCATCCTGTTTGCCGTATTCCTGTGTCAGGCCATCCCGGCCATGGCCCAACAGCGCAATTTGCTGGTCTGGGGCGACAGCCTCAGCGCCGCGTTTGGCATGCGGGAAGAACAGGGCTGGGTGCAGTTGCTGTCCGAGCGCATCGCACGGGAATTTCCCGATTATCAAGTCATCAACGGTAGCGTCAGCGGCGAAACCACTACCGGCGGACTCGAGCGCCTGCCGGCGATGCTTGCGGAATACCTGCCTGAACTGGTCATTCTCGAACTCGGCGGCAACGACGGCCTGCTCGGCATCCCGGTGGACGCCATCCGCCGCAATCTCGACGCAATGATTCGCCTGATCGAAGCGAACGGCGGACGCGTGCTGTTGGCGGGTATCCGGATTCCGCCCAATTATGGGCCGCGCTATACCGAGCCATTTCACGAGAATTTCTTCAGCCTCGCTGAAGAGCACGAACTGCCGTTGCTCCCCTTTCTGATCGAAAGCATCCCGGAAGTCCCGGAACTGATGCAGAACGACGGCATCCACCCGGTAGCCAAAGCCCAGCCCATCGTGCTCGAAAACGTCTGGACGGTGCTTGAGCCGATGCTGCTTGAGCCGGACGGCTAATCCGTGGTCGCGGACGGAATTCCTTTATCCGCCTCGCCAATGGTCCCGTTCTGCAACCGTATCAGCAGGAAAGCCGAAGCAAGGTTGCACAGTCCCATGACGATTAGCGCGAGGTTGTAATCACCGGCAATGTCGTAATACAAGGCCACGAGCACTGGACCTACGGCGGACAGGCCAAAGGAAAACGGCAGGGCCATGCTGCGTACCGAACCCAGATAGCGGCGGCCGAAGAAGGAGGCCCAGATTACTTCCTGCAGCGGCAACATGCCGCCCCAGCCAACCCCCATGATCAGGAAGCCGGCGTAGACCAGAAAGTCCATCCGGATGGCGATCGTCAACACTATGAATATCACCGAAAGCCCGGTAATTACGGCCCCCACCGCGGTAAGCAACATGGGCTTGAAGCGATCGATCAGCAGTCCCCAGAACGGCTTGCTGAAAAACGCCGGCAGTGAAGCCAGCGGCACCATGCTCGCGGCAACCAGACGCGAATATCCGGCGTCGGTCAGCAGCGGAATCGTTTGCAGCAACATTACCGTGATCGAGATCTGGAACAGGCCGAAAGCGACGACCAGAATGTAGAACTCGCTCGTGCGCATGGCCTGGGCGCGAGTCATGGAACGCGCGAAGTCCGCATGGGCGGCCGCGCCATGGCCCTGCTCAAGTTCCTTCTGCGTCTTGCCGTCGGGAAACAGTCCGTAATCCTCCGGCCGGCGACGCGCGACCGCCGCCATCGGCAAGGCGCAGCACAAGGTAATTAGGCTCAGAATCCGCCAGGATTCCCGCCAGCCGTAGTTGTCCACCAGAAAGGCGGCTAACGGCTGCATGACAATGCCGGCGCCCGAGATTCCCATGGCGGCCAGGGATACCACCCAGCCGCGCCGTTCGACGAACCATTTGCCGAGGGAGACATTGATGACAAGGTTGCCGATCATGGCGCTGCCGATTGTAAGAATAACGCCATTGAACAGCAGCCATTGGGGCAGGGTCTGGATCAGGCTCAAGCTGTACAGCGTCGCCGACATCAACAGCGCGCCGGCAAAAATGAAGGGCCGACCGCCCCAGCGATCGATCCAGGCGCCGATCACGAAACCGGTGAAGGCGACCATCAGTTGCCCCAGCGAACGCGAGGCGCTGAATTCGGCCCTGGTCCAGCCGAACTCGTCGTTCATCGGCACCATGAAGGCTCCCGCGACGTAGTTCGACATGCCCACGGCGATGAACTGTGTGACCAGACCGGCGACAACGATCCAGTATCCGTAGTAAATGCGCCGACCTTTCACATGCTGACACTTCCGGGGAGATGCGAGGATTCTAGTGCATCTGATCGGCGACCCCAAAATGCGTGATGGCCGAGCCGCGAAACGATCCTGCCGCGCATCCTCATACTCCGCCGCCGCGCGAGAATATTGACGCCAATTCGCGGAAGAGCTGATGCAATCCTTCAAGGAAGCGCTTGCCCATGCAAAAGGAGAAGGTCCGGCGATTGTTCGCGAATTCCCCACACCGCGTGAGGTTCGTGAAAGAATTCGGCTATCCCAGTCGGAAATGGCGCCGCTGATGGGCATGAGTCTTTCAGGCTATCGTAAATGGGAACAGGGGGAGAGAAAGGTAAGTGGCCCCGCGGCCAATTTATTGCAAGTGATCGCTAAAGAACCGCAAGCGGTGATACGAGCTTTGCGCATGTGAATTGCCAGTTGGATCGGCCCCGCGGGGCGCAGGAAGGTTCAACTGTTACAAATCGCCAGGTAGCGGGAGATTACCTGTTCCACGCCGTGTTCGAGGCATTCGACTATGAGGGCGTGGCCAATAGATACTTCGAGGACGCTTCCGATTTCGAGGAAACGGGCCAGATTATCGAGATTCAGATCGTGGCCGGCATTGACGCCGATGCCTGATTCCATCGCCCTGGCGGCCGCCGCGCGATAGCGGTCGAGCACTTCGGCTTGATCCGGCCCGCCGAACGCCTCGGCGTATTCTTCGGTATATAGTTCAATGCGGTCGCAGCCCGCGGCGGGCGCGTGTTCGGCCATGGCGGCCGAAGGGTCGAGAAACACACTGCTGCGTACGCCGACTTGGCGCAGGAGCGAAGTCACATCCCGCAAGAGTTTAAGGTTTTGGGGAATGTCCCAGCCATGGTCCGACGTGATCTGGTCGGGCGCATCAGGCACCAGGGTGCATTGGTCCGGCTTGACGTCTTCGATCAGCGCGAGGAATTCAGGCGAAGGGTACCCTTCAATGTTGAATTCGACATCGGAATAATCGCCGAGCATCTCGCGCAATTGGTATACGTCGCCGCGGCGGATATGGCGCTCGTCGGGCCGCGGGTGCACGGTGACTCCGCGCACGCCGAGGCCGATCACGCGGCGGGCGAAGTCGGTCACACAGGGATAATCGCGTCCGCGCGAGTTGCGCAACAGGGCGATCTTGTTCAGATTGACGCTTAGCCGGGTCATGCATCGTGCCTGTTCTTGGCAAGAAAGTGTTCGATTGCCTCAAGGGAAGCCTGGGGCTGCTCGACATTCAACCAATGCCCGGCGTCCGGCAACAATTGTATCTCGGCGGCTGGAAACAGGCGGCGAATCTCCAACTGATGGTCGAATTGCAAATAAACGGACCTTTCGCCGAACAGAAACAGCGCGGGGCCGCTAAACGATTCCGAGGCTTCGGGTGCGCTCGCCAAGGCTGCCAGATTGGCTTCGATGGCGGACAGATTCAAGCGCCAGCGATAACCGCCATGCGTTAGCCGTTCCAGATTGGTCAAAAGGAAATTCCGCACCTGATCTTCGGGAACGGCGGCGCGCAAGCGCTCATCCGCCTCGGCTCTGCTGTTCATTCGGCGCACCGGCAGATTCAGCATCGCGCCGAGCGCCGGATGCCGCGCCGCTATCGACGACACGCCGTAATCCACCGGAGCAATATCCGCTACCACCAGCTTGCCGACTCGCTCAGGCTCGGCAAAGGCCAGTTGCATCGCCACCTTGCCGCCCATGGAATGACCGAGCAGATGGCAGTTTTCAATGCCCCGCGCATCGAGCCATTCACCGACGTCGGCGGCCATGACCACATAATTCATATGTCCGTCATGGGGCGAGGCGCCGTGATTGCGCAGATCCAGGCCGTATACGGCGTAGCGCTCCGCCAGCCGCTTGGCGTGCCAGCCCCAATTGGCATGACTGCCGAACAGTCCGTGCAGAATCAGCAGCGGCTCGCCTTCCGCGGAATATTGGCGGTGGTGGAGCCGCATCGCTCAGCCGCGCAAGCTCCGATTCAATCGGAGCTTGCGCGCGCTAAAGTGAAGCGCCACCGAATTCGATGGCGTACGCCTTCGAATTCGCGAGCAAAACAAAGCCACGCTTTTGTTTTGCGACAATGAAAATTTCAAGGAGAAAATTTTCACAGAGAATCGAGCACTTCGAGAACGTCTTGGTGATGGGTTTTGGTTTTTACCTTGTTCATGACATGAGCGATGGTCCCATCCTTGTCGATGACAAAACTGATGCGATTTACGCCCATATATTCCCTGCCCATGAACTTCTTCAGTCCCCAAACGCCGTAGGCTTCGGCAATGGCGTGATCTTCATCGGCCAGCAAAGTGAAATTAAGTTCTTCCTTCTCTTCGAACTTCTTCAGCCGCTTGACCGGATCCGGACTGACGCCGATGGCGACGGCATCGCGCGCCGCAAGCCCCTCGCTCGAATCTCGCAGCCCCTGAGCCTGCACCGTGCAACCCGGCGTCATGGCCTTGGGATAGAAATAGAGCACAACACGCGACTTGCCGGCAAAATCCGCCAGACTAACCGTGTTTCCTGCCTGATCCGACAAACTAAATTCGGGCGCCTTGTCGCCCTTTTGCAATGTGGTCATGGAGAGCATATTCCTGAATTAAAATTGTGCTGCATTATACCGGCAAGCAGGTATGATTCACGCTAATGGATTCCAGTCCCCGCTCCATCGTAGTGCTGACCGGCGCCGGCGTTTCGGCCGAATCCGGCATTCGCACTTTCCGCGCCGCGGAAGGTTTGTGGGAGGAACATCGGATTGAAGACGTGGCTTCGCCGATCGGCTTCGCGCGCGATCCGCATCTGGTGCACGATTTCTACAATCAGCGCCGGCGGCACTTGCAGCGCCCGGATATCAAGCCCAATGCCGCCCATTTTGCGCTGGCCGAATTCGAGCGGAACTTTGGCGGCGAATTCCTGCTGGTCACTCAGAACATCGACGATCTGCACGAGCGCGCCGGCAGCCGCGAGCCGCGGCACATGCATGGCGAGATGCTGAAGATTCGCTGCGAATATTCAGAGCGAGTATTCGACAACCGCGAAGATGTCTTCCCCGAGACCGTATGCTCCTGTTGTGGACGACCGGGCAGGCTGCGTCCAGATGTGGTGTGGTTTGGCGAAATGCCGTTCCACATGGATGAAATTTTCAACGCGCTTGCCGCTTGCGATCTGTTCCTCGCCATCGGAACTTCGGGCAATGTCTATCCCGCGGCCGGCTTCTACCAGGCCGCCAAGGCCGGCGGCGCGCGGACCGTGGAATTGAACCTCGAACGCACGGGCAGTAGTTTCGACCACGGCCACTACGGACCTGCCACCGAGATCGTGCCCCGATACTTCGAACAAATTCAATATTGACAAGCTGAAGCAGGGCGGGTGCGAGTCCACTATTATTTGCCTGGCTGGTTAATATTAGCCCCTGCATTAGGTTACTGATGGAGCAAATTCTTGCCGGCGCATCCGCGATGGATCTGGCGTTCGCCAACCGGACTATGAAAAACATTCGCGAGAACCCGCGCGCAGCCGAGCGCGACCTTGGCCGCGCTTCCGCAAACAAGTTTGGATTACGACTCGCTGACTTGACGGCGGCGACTCGATCGATATTTGACTCGTTTTCCGGTTCGAGAATCAGCATGGCGAAAACACGCCGGACAGGAAATCGGGGTCAGTTATAATTCCCGGAAAAGTCGGCTTGGCGGTGGCTGTCTTGCCCGGCGCGATAACGGAGTGAAGTGATGAGATGGTTGAAGTTAATCGGCATAGGCTTGGTCGCACTGCTTGTGGCGCTGGTGACTGCCGGCGGCGCATTGTTTTTCTTTACTTCGCCGGAAAGGCCGGTGGAAGGTTCGGCGAGCCGGGCCTGGCTGGACAACCGCGAGTACGCGGTCGGCCGAGCCGATGTGGTATTTGTCGATGCAAGCCGGCCCACCAGCGAAAACCGCGGAGTGCCCGGCAAGCCCGAACGAACGTTTCCGCTGTCGGTCTGGTATCCGCGCGATGTGGACGGACGCCTGCCGCTGATTATTCACAGCCACGGCATCCTT
Source organism: uncultured Pseudohongiella sp. (assembly GCA_951812715.1). GTDB lineage: Bacteria > Pseudomonadota > Gammaproteobacteria > Pseudomonadales > Pseudohongiellaceae > UBA9145. The sequence continues at coordinate 1,786,124 of OX638323.1, forward strand.
TCGAGCAGGACCGAACTGGAATATGCGGCCGCGCACCTTGCCGGCCTGGGCTATATCGTGGCGGCGACCGATTATCCGCTGACTTCGGGCAACACCGAAGGCGGCGCGAATGCCCTCGATGTCGTGAACCAGCCGGCGGACATCAGCTTTCTGATCGACTCCTTGCTGGCCTGGCCGGAAGATGAGCGACCCTTCGCCGCGGCGCCCGACCCGAACCGAATTGGCCTGAGCGGCTATTCGCTTGGCGGCCTGACGAGTTATCTGGCCACTTACCACCCGCGCTGGCGCGACCCGCGTATTCGCGCCACGGCGGCTATCGCGGGGCCGTCTACGGGATTCACTGCACAGTTCTTTGCCAATAGCGACGCGCGATTGCTGTCCATCGCCGCCACGGCGGACGCATTGATCGATTTTTCAAGCAACGGCGCAACCATGACCGAACGCGCGCCCGACAGCAGCCTGCTGGTGATCGAAGGCGGCTCGCATCTTGGCTTCGTCGGCCTCGCTGATCCGGCATTCCGCTTCATGAGCAATCCTGACGGCATCGCCTGCAACGCGGTGCTTGGCGTGCTCGACGATCAGAACAGCGTGGATTACAACATATTCGGCGATATGAGCGACGGCGTGGATATCAGCCTGGCAAGCCCTGATATCTGCGCCGATATGCCGCCGCCCGAAGCTATCCATCCTGGCCGCCAGTTGATGATCAACCAGATCGCGATGACGAGTTTCTTCGAGTCGGTTTTCGCGCCAGAACCCGAGCGCAGGGAGCAGGCCTGGGAGCAACTATCGGTGCATCTGCCGGCGGATTTCGCCGAAGCATCGGTCGCCACGAATCGCTAGCGTCGTGTCATGCGCCCAAATCAAAAACCGCCGAGGCGATTTTCCGGTTGGATGCAATTTTGCCGACCTGGCAAGAGACGCGAGACTACCTTCTCTAGAGCCGGAAGCGAATGGATTCGGGCAAGCGGCAGGAACGGTCGTCGCATAGCTGGATTCGCAAGCACAATTCCGCACTGGCGATAAACGCATCCACCCGGCCGGCCGGCGAAGGGCTAACCGGAAGCAATTTGACGCGAATTTCCACCTCGCCTTGCACAATCTCGACGTTCTCTCCGACCGGCGGAGCGAGCTTCCCTCGATCACCTTTGCAGTGCATATCCCCCAAGCGCCAATTTGCTTCACTTTCCGCCAAAGTGAGCGCCAGCGGCTCGAATTCGCCGCCGGCCCGGCCCGGTGCGGTGACATGCCAGCCGGGAGCGATCAGCAGGCGGACAAACAGCGAGTGATCTCCGTTTTCCACTACCCTGCGCGCCAGCATTCGCGCCCGGCCTGCTCCCGCGGTCTGCATGAATTCGATTCCAGCGGAATCCCAGGCGCTGATCACCCGTAGCAGCGATGGGTGTCCCACGGGATTGGCGTTGACCGCCGCCGCCAGTTCGCGAAAACAGGCGGCAATTCGTCCACTATCGAATGCCGAGGCGTCCGCTTCGGGCAACAAGGCCACATGGCGGTTAAGGCCGATCATGCATTCCAGCGCCGTGGCGACCGGCGAAATCTGAGCGCCGTCGGTAGCGTTTCGCGAGCGGATTAATTGCGGTCCGGGCGTATTGCCGGGCGCGAGATAAAAGCAGTTCGATTCCGCATCGAAGAACCGCGCCAGCGCCTGCTTCATCAACATCGCGGACTGTTGCAGATATTCGAGCTTGCCGGTCACGGCGGACAATTGCAGCAGCGCCAGGGCGAAATTCGCGTAATCTTCAAGTTGCCCGTCGATGGATGAAGATCCGGCCAGCCAGATGCGCTGTAGTCCGCCGTCAGTATCGGCATTGCTTTGCCACAAATGGCCCGCCGCCTTTTCCGCGGCGTCCAGCCAGTCGGCGCGATCCATGGCCCAGGCCGCCTGGCAGAGCGCGAAAATCATGGCGCCGGTCCAGCCGGCTATCACCTTGTCGTCACGCAGCGGCGGCTCCCGTTTCGCGCGCCTCTTGCGCAACCGTAGCAGAATAGCGTCGAGCGCGGCGCCGGTTGCGCCTTGCGGGAATGGCGCGCTCAAATGCAGGATGTTGGCGCCTTCGAAATTGCCCGTTGCGCTGACTCCGTAATAGCGGATCAGCAATTCGAGTTCCTCTTCGTCGAGCAATCCCTTGAGTTCCTCCATGCTCCAGACGAAGAACACCCCTTCGCGGCCTTCGCTGTCGGCGTCGGTCGCCGAGCAGAAGCCGCCTGCGGGCAATTGCATTTCGCGCACCACGTAGTCCAGTGTCTGTTCGACCACGCGCCGGAAGAATGGATTGCCGTTGAGCTGCCAGGCTTGCAGATAGGCCGGTGCGAGTTGGGACTGGTTGTACAGCATTTTCTCGAAATGCGGCACGAGCCATTGCGCATCGACGCTATAGCGGTGGAAGCCGCCACCGACGTGGTCGTAGATTCCGCCCATTGCCATCTGCCGCAAACCGCGCTCGGCGAACTGGAACGCGCGCCGGTCCCGGGTGCGCCGGGCGCGGTCTAACGCCAATAGCAGCAACGGCTCCTGAGGAAACTTGGGGGCGCCGGCAAGGCCGCCGAGTTCTTCGTCTTCGCGCTCGTAAAGCGCTTGCAAGGTCTTTTCCGGCAAATCCTCCGCCAGCGGCAGCGGCGTCTTGCGTTCGGCGAGAATAAGCCCGATCGAGCGATGCAAGCTGGCGGCGCTGCGCTCGATTTCGTCGTAGCGCGAAGTGAATACGCTTTGAACCTGTTCCAGCAAGGCGATGAATTGTCCTGGCGGAAAATAGGTCGCGCCGAAAAAAGGCCGTCCGTCCGGCAGCAGGAAATTTGACATCGGCCAGCCGCCATGACCGCTCAGGCATTGCACACCGGTCATGTAGACCTCGTCGATATCGGGATATTGCTCCCGGTCCATCTTCACCGAAATGAAATGCCGGTTCAGCGCTTTCGCGACTTCGACGTTGTCGAAGCTCTCGACTTCCATGACATGGCACCAATGGCAGGTCGAATAACCGATGGAAAGAAACACCGGTTTGTTTTCCGCTTTCGCGACTTCGAACGGCAACTCGCCCCAGGCGTACCAGTTCACCGGGTTATGCGCGTGCTGCAAGAGATAGGGCGAATCTTCCAGGATCAGCCGGTTGATGAAGATGGCCCGGCCGGTTTCGTCGAGATGTTCGGTGCGCTTGTCGTAGCGCCCTTCTTTGGCCGCTTCCGCCGCGCGCAACTGGCGCTCAAGCTCGGAATTCTGGGTCGTGTCGGTCATCGCCCCGCCAGTGTAGCACCCTTTCCCCGCGCCATTGTGGCGTCAGTCGGATTGCTGTAACTTGCCGGTCAGGGATCAGCGAAAACCGGACTGAAATGCCTCTGCGGACTACTGCTTCGAGAAGGGATTTCCTTAAGGGCTCGGCCGCCTTGGCCGGCGCATCGGTACTTGCCGGCTGCGAGAGCGCGGCGCCCCCGTCCGTTGCGACATATACCCGAATTCCCACGCTCCATCCGCAACACAACGAGCGCACCCGGGGGTGGTTGCGCTATTTGTGGCAGAAGGCGACCACGCCCGACGACTGGAGTTATGGCGGCGAGGAACCGCATCCCTGGTGGGATCAGTACACCGTTCCGCCGCTGTTGAGCTATCCGCGCTTCGATTTGTCCGACTCCAGCTATGCGATATTGCTGATGGCGGACCAGACTCCGGCCTGGCGCGAGGTCTACACCCGGATCATGGACGAACTTGCGACCCGGCATACAGCTTATTGGGCGGCGATTGATTGGAACACCTTCATCGGGCCAAGCCCGGACCGGCAAAACTATCCCGATGCCCTGATGCAGCAATGGCCGGAACGGGTGCGCGGCAATTACGACGCTCCCGGCTGGACCGCCAACGGCGTCGAGCCCTGGGGACTTGATCCAGACCCTATCGGCGCCACCGGCAACCTGTTCTTCCGCGGCTGGCTGAACCTGGTGCTGAGCATCTACAAGTACGTCTCCGGCAACGACAAATGGGAGCAACCCTGGCTGGTAGCGGGCTACGAGAACGAACATTTCGAGTGGACCCAGCCCAGGATCGTCGATTACCTGCGCCGGCAATACACCGATCAGCCTGAAGGTCCGCATTGCGAGAACACCAAGATCTGGCCATATTGCAATTCCGCGGCGGGACTAGGCATCTACTTGTCTGACCAACTCGGCGGCCGCCCCGCCCATGGCGTATTCGAGAACTGGGTGGAATTCTGCCGCGACAACTACATGGGCATTAACGACCGCAATCAGATCGAATGGATGACGAGCTATTACGACCCGATCGAGAATTTCAAGGTCAATGGGTCGGGAGCGGGTGGGGCCGGCGTCGCCTTTCATCTGCTGCCACAATCACCGGAACTTGCCACGCGGATATACGAGTCGTTGGTCGAATCGCTCGGCTGGAGCGACCCTCGGCGGCAGATCCAGCCGAGCATACCGGGCCTGATCATTGCCAGGGCGCTCGGCGACAACACCGTAATCGAGCGGCTTACAGCGGCGGCGGAGCGTGAATACGATCCACGCTGGTTCGGCGAAGACATGAGTCGTTTCGGCTGGTGGTTCAATCTCGACGAACCCTGGCCCCGAGGCCAGCGCAGCGCTCAGATGATGGTCAACGAAATCGGCGAAGGCGACTGGATCACAGCCTTCCAGGCGAATCATCTGGATAAGTACGCCGCGCCCACGGTGGAAGGCGTGGATTTCCCCAATCTTGGCATTTGTCAGGCCTGGAATGACAAGGAAAGTGGTGTGTTGTACGTCTCCACTTATGCCGCCGACCCTTCCCGCCGCGGCGAGGCGTCGAGCTACCGCATCGCCAATTTGCCCGATTCCGCCAAGGCCGTGGTGCTGCAGGACGGCGCTGCGCTCGAAGTCGAAGCAGCCGATGCCAACAGCATTATCGTGCGCAGCGACATCGACAATCATCGACTGCAGATCTACACCGGCTGGTTTGGCCAGCAAGTCGCGGTGCGTCCCGAAGCCGAAGCCGCACCCGCGGCAGCCGTCGGCGTCAGCGTTACGCGCAAGACCGCGGACGAAAACGCCAGGACCGCCGAGGCGGTGATGCTCAGTGGTTCGGCAGGTTGTCCTTGTTGCGTTGGTGCTGCTTGATTGGTTTACAGATGACTTCCCTGGCGCGACTCTTTAGTTTCTCCAACCCCCAGTCTCGACATCCTTGTCAAGCCGTTCTGTCCTCAAAAAGCTGAGCTTCGTCGACTGCGCCGACCGAGCCTCGCTGCTGTTGCGCGGGAGCAGCTTGACCGCTGGCCTAGCGCAGCGGTTCATGGCAGAATCGCGGCTCTAATTTTCCAAGCCTAATGATTGAGGATACTCAGATGCTGAAACGTTTAATCTGGTTGTTGCTTCCCGCGTGTCTGCTCGGCTTTACGCTGACCGCGCAAGCGCAATTCACGCTGGAAGAGTTGATTGTCGGCGATCACCGCAGCGAGGCGAACATCGCCCGCAATGAATTTCGCAATCCGGTGGAGACACTGGAATTCTTCGGGCTGCGCCCGGATTCGACGGTCATCGAAATTCACCCGGCCGGTGGCTGGTACACCGAAGTAATCGCACCCTACGTGCGGGACCAGGGCAGATTCTACGCCGCGCATTTCTCACCCAACTCGACATCCGCGGGCCAGCAACGCTCCTTGAATGGGTTCGAGGACAAGATGGTCGCACGTGACGACCTGTACGGGCGCGTCACGGTTCGCCATCTCCTTCCCCCCCATGAAATTGCGATCGCACCGGCGGAAAGCGCCGATCTGGTGATGACTTTCCGCAATGTCCATAACTGGATCATGGCCGGACAGGAAAACGAGTTTTTTGAAGCCTTTTATGCGGCGCTGAAGCCCGGCGGCGTTCTGGGAGTCGTGGAACACCGCGCCCTACCTGACGCCGGCATGGAAGTCATGGAAACCACGGGATACGTCACCGAAGCCTACGTCAAGGAAATTGCCGTAGCAGCGGGATTCGAGTTTGTGGAGTCTTCCGAGATCAATGCCAATCCGAAGGATCCGACAGTTCATCCCAGGGGCGTGTGGACTCTGCCTCCCTCTTATCGCCTGGGAGATACGGACCGGGACAAGTATATGGCTATCGGCGAAAGCGACCGCATGACGCTGAAGTTCGTCAAGCCGGCCAACTGATCCACATACCAACACTGTTTCCCTGATTAGCGGCGCCGATGATTTCATCGGCGCCGGAGTTTGAATATGAAACTGGAATACCATTTCGATTTCGCCAGTCCCAACTGCTACTACTCGCACAAGGCCATCCCGGAAATCGAACGGCGTACCGGCGAGACCTTCAACTATGTTCCGATTCTGCTGGGCGGGGTTTTCAAATCTACCAACAACCGCTCGCCGATGGAGCAATTCGCCGGCGTCCGCAACAAGCCTGAATACAACGCCATCGAGACTGAGCGTTTCGTCCGCAAGCACGGCATCGCCGATTTCCACATGAATCCGCATTTCCCGGTAAATACCCTGCATCTCATGCGCGGAGTTGTTTTCGCCAAGGGGCGGGACTACTTCGAATCCTACGTGGATGCGATGTTTTCCTGCATGTGGGAGCAGGGCTTGAACATGGCGGACCCGGCGGTAATCGCCAAGGCGCTGGAGGATGCGGGGTTGCCGGCGCAAGACATCATCACGGGTTCCCAGAACCCTGAAGTCAAGTTGGCGCTGATAGAAAATTCCAATACTTCTGTCGAACGTGGCAGCTTCGGAGCGCCCACGTTCTTCGTCAACGATGAAATGTTCTTCGGCAAAGACAGATTGCGGGAAGTGGAAGAAGAGATTCTCTCGGCGAAGAAATAGACTTCGAACGGAGCCGCGAGGGGGAGGGCCTCCGCGCTTAATTTCGCCTCGACATCCATGTCGAGGCTCAAATCGGGTCGTCGTCGCTTTGAATCCAGTCGCCGAGCACAGCTCGGCACCGTTCCGGCTGCGCTCGAAGCTAAAGCTTCGAATGCACTTGCCTCCACCCATCCATGGCACGCGCCGGCTCCCACGACGCGCAGAGGCCCTCCCCCTCACGGCTCCTTACCTGGTGCTGAATCCTTTATCTAGTGGCCTCGATCAACAGGTTTTTGAGTGGTTCGAACAGGACCTGATTGGCTATGACGATGTCTTCGTTGTGGAATTCGGGGTGGGCTCCCGGCGGCAATTCGGAAAAATGGCCGTATTGGGCGCCCGCCTCTCTTGCTATCAATCCGGCAGCGGCGAAGTCCCACAGGCTGAGGGTTTCGTAGAAGCCATCCAGGCGGCCGCAAGCCACCCAGCAGATGTCCAGGGCCGCCGAGCCGAGGCGGCGAATGTCGGCGCAGTTGTGTAGCACGGCGTCCAGTCGCTGGATCAGTGGTTTTAAACCTGTCTTCCGGTAGGGAAAGCCGGTGGCGATCAGGGCTCGAGAGAGTTCGGTTTCCTTGCTGACGCTGATCGTCTTGCCGTTCAAGAATGCGCCCTGGCCGCGAAGCGCGCTGAACATCTCGTCGGTAAAGGGGTTGTAAACCACTCCCAGTTCGATGTGGCCATCTTTTGCCAGGGCAATGGAGACTGCCGATTGGCTGTGGCCGTGGGCAAAATTCACGGTGCCATCGATGGGGTCGACGATCCATACCGGTTGTGGCAGTAGATGCACGTCGGCCAAATCTGGTGAGGATTCTTCCGAAAGAATCAGGTGTTCGGAGAATTCTCGCCCGATGCGTTCGCAGATCAGGCGGTCGGCATTCAGGTCGGCTTGCGTGACCAACTCCTTGCCCTGCTTGAACTCTCTGACAAGTCCGGCCTTTTGTTGTTCTTTCACGATCAGGCGGCCGGCTTCCCGGGCGAGCTCGCGGGCGAATTCCAGCAGTTTTTCCATCCTTTATCTCCTGACGTTTTCCTGTGGAATTCGAATGGCTGTTGATCAAACCCCGACTTTGGCAGGTCCGGCTTGGTTCTTCCCTGAGCTTGCGCTACCTTGGGTCCGGCATTATAACCGTGCCGGCAAGGCGGAGCGGAACAACGCATGACGGAACAGGGTAAGAAGCTGATTTATGGCTGGGGACGTTACCCCATGGCCGAGGCGCGGCTGTCGGAACCGGCCGATGTAGACAGCTTGCGCGCCGAACTCGAAGCAGATTCACTTGCTGCCTGCATCGCCCGCGGCAGTGGCCTGAGTTATGGCGACAGCGCGCTGGCGGGAGAGGTCATCAGCAGCCTCGGTCTGCGTCATGTTTGCGAACTCAATCCCGCGACTGGAGTTTTGCGCTGTGCTTCCGGTCTGAGTTTGGGCGAAGTTTTGAGCAAAATCGTGCCCAAGGGCTGGTTTCCGCCGGTCTTGCCGGGTACCGCCATGGTCAGCATCGGCGGGGCGGTCGCGGCGGACATTCACGGCAAGAACCATCACCGCGACGGCAGTTTCTGTGATCATGTGATCAAACTGACGCTTATGCTGGCTGACGGGGAGGTCGTGCATTGCGGGCCATCCCAACGTCCGGAACTGTTCCGGGCAACCTGCGGCGGCATGGGCCTGACCGGCATCATTCTCGAAGCCGAGCTGCAACTGGTCCCGATCACCAGTTCGACGATGATTGCCCGCTCGCAACCCGCGGCCGGACTCGATGAGTGTTTTGAGTTGCTCGAAGTGCATGAACAGGCGCGTTACTCAGTTGCCTGGCTCGACTGCCTCGCACGCGGGCCGCGCATGGGGCGCGGCATTGTCCATCTCGCCGAACACGAGGTCGGCGGCGAATTGCGCAATCGCGACCGCCTGGGTCTGCGGGTTCCGTTCACGACGCCGGGAAAGTTGCTCAATCGCCACAGCCTGTCGCTATTCAATTCCGCTTATTTCCGCTGGCAAAACTTTCGCGCGGGCAGAAACCGTCTGGATCAAAACGGGTATTTTTTCCCACTTGACCGCATCCGCGACTGGAACCGCCTGTATGGGGCCGCGGGCTTTCTGCAATATCAGTTTGTATTGCCTGCCGAAGCAGGCCGCGACGGCATCGCAACCGTGCTGCGGCGGGTAAGCGACGCCGGCAAGGGCTCCTTTCTCTCGGTGCTGAAAAAGATGGGGCCGGCCAACGGCAACCTGCTTTCCTTTCCCGCCGCCGGTTATACCCTCGCGCTGGATTTTCGCCGCGAAACGTCGCTGTTCCCGCTGCTCGATCAACTCGACGCCATCGTGCTCGATCATGGCGGACGCATCTATCTGGCCAAGGACGCGCGCATGAGCGAGACTGTGTTCAAGGCAGGCTATCCGGACTGGGAACGATTTCTGGCCATCAAACAGCGGGTTGACCCAAGCATGCGTTTTCGCTCGGCGCAATCCGACCGCATCGGCCTGACGGGGCTTGGCGCATGAACATACTCATTTTCGGCGCCACATCGGCGATCGCCGCGGCGGTAGCGGCGCGTTATGCCGCTGCCGAAAATCGCTTCTACCTGATTGCCCGCAATGATGAAAAGCTGACGGCATTGCGTGAGCGCTTGACCGAGTCCGGCGCCGGCGAAGTGGAGACCGCGCAAGCCGACCTGATTCGATTCGAGGAACATCCCGCATTGATCGAAGCCGCTTTCACCCGGCTGCAATCCGTCGATCTTGTACTGATTGCTCATGGAACCCTGCCTGACCAGAAGCGTTGCGAGCAGGACGCGGAAGCCGCGCTCGAAGCGCTGAGCGTGAACGGGCTTAGCCCAATCTCACTTCTCACCGAACTGGCGCCGAGGATGCGCGAACAGGCGCACGGTACGCTCGCGGTAATCACTTCGGTTGCCGGCGACCGCGGCCGGCCTTCGAATTATGTCTATGGTTCGGCCAAGGCCATGGTTTCGGCCTACCTGCAAGGGCTGCGCGGCAAATTGCATGGCGCGGGGGTAAATGTCATCGATGTACGACCCGGCCTGGTGGACTCGCCCATGACCGCGCATCTCGAGAAAGGTCCGCTGTTCGCCACGCCGGACCGAGTCGCCGGCGGCATCGTCCGCGCCGTGGCCCGCAACAGGCATACGGTCTACGTACCGGGCTGGTGGCGCATCGTCATGGCCATCGTGCGATGGCTGCCCGATACGATCTTCAAGCGGCTGGATTTCTGAACGGCATGCACATCCGCGAAGCGACCGATAGGGATTTCAAGCAGATCTGGCCGATTTTCAGCACCATCGTGGCCGCTGGCGACACCTACGGCTTCGATCCCGACACGAGTGAAGATGAAGCCCGGCGACTCTGGATGGAACTGCCGCGCAAGACTTTTGTGGCCGAACAGGACGGCAAGATCCTCGGCACCTACTATCTGAAATCCAACTTCGACGGGCCAGGCGCGCACGTCTGCAACTGCGGTTATATGGTCGCCCCCACCGCCCGCGGCCAGGGGCTCGCCACCGCCATGTGCCGACACTCCGAGCAAATCGCGCTCGAACTCGGCTACCAGGCCATGCAATTCAATTTCGTCGCCGCCAGCAACGAAGGCGCCGTCCGATTGTGGGAAAGCCTGGGCTTCGAAGAAGTCGGCCGCCTGCCCAAGGCGTTCCGGCATCCCGCGCTAGGCCATGTGGACGCCCTGGTAATGTACAAGTTGCTGGCGCCGGCCGGCAGGTGAGCGGTCAATAGATGCATCGCCGTTTGCATCGGATAACTCTTCCGCATTTTTGCAAGGAGTTTCTCCAGCGTATCGATACCGAAAGCATGGCAGTCTGCATCGGTGCTAGTATTCCGCATCGTGAATCTGCAGTTGAATATTCGCCTAGCTTCCGGTTACCAAAGCGCGAGTCAGAAAGCCCGTGTGGTTACGGAAGACTGGTTCTCAAAAAATTTTTACTGTCCCGCGTGTCAATCGGGTAAAGTTCACTCTCTTAGAGCAAATGCGCCGGTTCTGGATTTCAATTGTTCGGCTTGTTCGGCTACGTACCAATTTAAGAGCAAAAAAGGATCCTTTGGTGGCACGGTTACAAACTCGGCTTATCAAAAAAAGATCGAAGCAATCCAAAACGGAAATGCACCCCACTACGCTTTTCTTCAATACTCAAACCTCGATTGGCAGGTAAAGAAACTTTTTCTCGTCCCGGGGCATTTCTTCACGCCTGCCCTGATTGCACGCAGGAAACCGTTAGCGTCATCGGCCCGTAGGGCGGGCTGGGAAGGATCCAACATATTGCTTACAAAACTTCCTGAAGACGCAATTATCGAAGTGGTAACCAATGGCGTGCCAAGAAATACTTCAGCAGTTCGTGATGAATGGTCCAAGTTTCGTTTCCTACATACAGATAAGCGCACACTAGGAGGTTGGGGGGCCGCCGTTTTACTATGTGTGAGGGAGATGGTTCACCAGACGCAAAGCCCAGTCTTTTCGCTGGATGAAGTCTACATGCACAGCACGAACGCTCTGGCCGAGCAGTACCCCAATAACAACAACGTGAAAGCAAAGATTCGCCAGCAACTGCAAGTCCTGCGGGATGCTGGCATATTGACGTTCCTATCACCCGGACATTATGAGATCGTTGGCTGACCGATTCCTACCGACAAAGATCCAGATTCCCGAATAATTCGAGTTGCAGCGCCAGCTTCAGCTACTATCCCCATCGGGCTTTTCGAGAGTCTGAGGTTCCGACAGTAAAAATTAGCCGGAACAGACACGCGGGAGATAACAAACCATGGGACAGCCATGCAGGGCTCTCGGCCGGGATTGTTGGCTAACCCATTCCTACCGACAAAAATCCAGATTCCCGAATAATTCGAGTCGTAGCGCGCGCTTCAGCTACTATCCCATTTGGGCTTTTTTCTGGAGCCCGAGGCTCTGACCATCAGTTTAAGCCGGGACAGTAACACGGGAGGCAAATCATGTATCTGACAATCGCGCAAGACGGCGGCGAGGTTGTGCGCAACCATCGGGTGGGGCGTCTAATCGCCAATCTGTTGCTTGAGAAGACGGGCGAGAAAGCCAGGGACGATATTGGAATTCTGACCAATGACGAGGATCTTGTTTTCACCGAACTACCGCTGGAGGAGCGCGAGAGGCTCTCGGCAAAAGTCGACCAGATTTGGGGGGACTTGATCGTGGCGCTCGAAGACGCCAGAAAGGGCTTCCATGTCGATCTAGGCGGCCCACCAGCGGTGGGCACAATCGAAGCCGAGGTATATGACGAGGACATGCCATGGTAATGATTGGCACAGAACTGGAATTTTCGCGATTTCGGGCTAGTGACTCGGGCAGCATTGTGTGTGTTCTGTTGACAGCCCTGCCCGCCATCCCCCCATGTTGGTCCCGGCGTACACCGAAAACTATCGCGCTCGCCTTTCGTCCATACCGATAACGCTGCAGACGGTTGACAGCATTACCGGCGAAGGCGAAGTCTTTCTAACGCTTGAAGGCAATAAGTTTACGGTAAAGGAATCTTCGGCGGTATGAGCACGGTCGCCACCGTGGCGCATCTGTAAAACGAACCTCAGGCTCATCCAGGTCAACGAACTAAATTTCGCGAAAATTTGTACCTGCGCCGCCCGGCGGTCTACGCTTGTTGCAGGAGGCATTGCCGGTCCAGGCAAGCCGGTCCGGGAACGGAATTGGACGGGAGAGGAGATGGGAATGAACTGGGAACCGGTCGTATCTTTTTCGAAGCAGAATACATTGTTCGGCATTACACTGCTGGTGCTGCTGTATTTCGGCAACGGCCTGAGCAATGACATTGCTCGAGTGGACGACAGAATCGATAACATTGACGACAAGATCGACATCATCGACGGGAGGATCGATAGCATAGAAGGCAGGATCGATCGCATCGAAGCCAGGATCGATGGTATCGAAGGCAAGATTGATCTGCTCAGGCGGGAAATGTATCAGGAACATACGGAAATGCGGGCATCCATAGCGGGTTTGAGTGAACGGCTGGGACGAGTCGAAACGGCAATCGCAATACCCGGCTGCTGATCCCTCCCGGCCGCAGAGATCCCTGATCCAAGCACGGCGTGCGCAATACGCCAGCCCTCTCGAATTCATGGAATTGTTCCGGCCATTCAAGGGCGGCGCTTGTGCCGCGTGGATAGCCGGCCGGGCCAATTCTGTACGTTCGCCGCGCAGTGTTCTAACATCGGGCCTGTTTTTTAACAGGAGATAATCAACATGCCGGCTCGCAGCATTTGCCAGATCCTGTTGACGATTCTACTCATGGTTCCCGTGTTGGTCTGGGCGCAGACCGAAACCTATCGCGCCCGCCTTTCGCCCATGCCGACCACGCCCCAGACGGTGGACAGCATCACCGGAGAAGGCGAAGTCTTGCTGTCGCTGGAAGGCAATATGTTGACTGTCAGCGGGACTTTCGACGGCATGAGCACGGTTGCCACCGTGGCGCATCTGCATAACGGCCCGCCGGCTCAGCCCGGCCCGGCGGTGCATCAGCTCGTGGTCACCGCCGCCACCGGCGGTGAGATCAGCGGCGAAATCGAATTGACCGACGAGCAGGTCGAAGCGCTGCGCGCCAATTCGCTCTACTTGCAGATCCATAGCGAAGGCAATCCTGCCGGCGAGTTGCGCGGCTGGATTTTCGCTCGCGCCGAGTGATCCAGGGTTTCGCCGTCAAGCCAACGTGACAGCGATGAGACTGGTTACGATTTGCCCACTCTCCATGCGATTCCGGTGAGCAAATGATGAGGACTGGACGATGATGGATTTCCGCAAGATCTGGATTGCCGGCGGCGGCGCATGCCTCTTGTTCGCGGCTTGCGCGCCCCGGGACAGCGCTCCGGAACAAGCCGCGGAAGCTGAATTGATTTTCACCGCCCAGGCCGAAGCCGGCGCGGCGGCCTACACCGCCAATTGCGCCGCCTGTCATGGCGCCGAACTCGAAGGCACAATTCTCGGCCCTTTGCTGATCGGGCAGTCTTTCGTCCGGCGTTGGGGCACACAGACTCCGTCCCTGCTGCTCGGCAATATCCAGTCCAATATGCCTCCTGGCGGCGCCGGCAACATGACCGATGAGGACTATCTCAATATCGTCGCCCACATGCTGGCGATGAACGGTGTCGACAGTGTCAGCAATGCGCTCACTAGAGCCAGCGATTTCGTCATTGCAGAGAATATTTCGCGCGTCGTGGCTTTGCGCCGGCCCCCGGAGCCGCCGGCGCCCCAGGGACTTACCGTGGCCGGTAATACCGAAGACTTCGTTCCTTTCGCGCCACTTACCGCGGAAATGCTGCGCGATCCCGATCCGGCCGACTGGCCGATGCACCGGCGCAATTTTTTCGGCCACAGTTACAGCCCGCTCGATGAGATCAGTACGGAAAACGTCGCCGGCTTGAGCCTGGAATGGGTCTGGAACATGCACGAAGGCGATTCCGAACCGGCGCCGCTGGTATATAACGGCATCGTCTACCTGATCAATCCGGGCAATGTGATTCAGGCCCTCGACGGCAAGACCGGCGAGTTGATCTGGGAGCATTGGACTGGCCCGGCCAATCGTCAGGACATGCGCAATATCGCCATGTACGAAGACAAGATCATCCAGGCCACTACCGATGCCCGGCTGGTGGCGCTCGACGCCCGCACCGGCGAGCAGGTGTGGGAGACGGTCATTGCCGACAACAGCAAGGGCTTTGCGAATTCAAGCGGACCCATCGTAGCCGACGGCATGGTGATTTCGGGGCTGGCCGGCTGCGCCCGCTATATCCCGGAAGACTGTTTCGTCAGCGCCTACGACGCCGACAACGGCGAATTGCTCTGGCAGTTCGAAACCATTGCCGAGGCGGGCCAGCCCGGCGGCGATACCTGGGGCGGCCTGGACGACCTGTTCCGCGCCGGCGGCGAAACCTGGATCACCGGCAGTTACGATCCGGAATTGCGGCTCACTTATTGGGGCACCGCCCAGCAGAAGCCCTGGGTTCCCGTCAGCCGCCACATGACGATCAACGACGTCGGCCTGTTCACCAACGCCACCATCGCGGTGAACGTGGATTCCGGCGAACTCGACTGGTATTTCCAGCACGTGCCGGCGGAAGCGCTGGATCTCGATGAAGTATTCGAACGGGTGCTGATCGACCGCGGCGAGGAGAAATTCGTCTATTCCATTGGCAAGCACGGCATCCTCTGGAAGAACGACCGCGTCACCGGCGAGTTCAGCGGCTTTACCGAAACAGTCTTCCAAAACACCTTTACCCATATCGATCCAGAAACCGGCGCGGTGACCTATCGTGAGGACATCCAGAACGCGCAACTGGATGAGTGGACCTCGGCCTGCCCGAGCAGCGCCGGCGGCAAGGACTGGCATTCAATGACGTATCACCCGCCATCGGGATTGATCGTCGCGCCCTTGAGCCAGACCTGCCTGGAAAACGCCGCGCGCGAAGTCGCGCTGGTGCAGGGTGGCGGCGGGCTGGCGGCGAGTCGCAAGTTCTTCGAGATGCCCGGCACCGACGGCAATCTGGGCAAGGTCGGCGCCTATCACGCCGATACGCTGGAAGAGGTCTGGGCTCACGAGCAGCGCGCTTCGCTGCATACGGGCACAATTTCGACCGCGGGCGGCCTAGTCTTCGTCGGCGACCTCGACCGGCGTTTCAAAGCGTTCGATATCGAAACCGGGGAAATTCTCTGGCAGACTCGCCTGGGCACCTCGGTGCAAGGTCATCCGGTGTCCTTCGCCATCGACGGCAAGCAATACATCGCCGTCACCACGGCCCTCGGCGGCACCAGCCCGCGCACCGTGCCCGGCGTCATCGCAACCGAGATCACCTATCCGCGCTGGGGCAACGCGATCTACGTGTTTTCATTGCCCGAAGGCGTCCATTGACCCGATTGGACCAAAGCAGCATTTCCGCCTTGCTTCGACATAAACCCCACTGAATCGGACAGCCGTGGCGGCCTGCGTGTATAATGCCGCCACATCTACATGAATTCTCCCTCCAACAAGTTCGCTGCAAAGGCGACCGGCAAATCTGCTTCCCGAGACGCCATGGACGAAGTTTCCAAGGCCGCCGCCATCAGCCGTTATCTGATAGCCCGTTACGGAGATAAATCGACGATCCACGGCCCTGGAATGCCTGGAGTTGCGCGCTAAAGAGGACGAATGGGTATGCTATGTTTACTTCCTGGTTCGACCCAAGAAGCATCGCCGCAACGAGGCATCGCAACTGTGATCGTCGTTCACGTCACTGCGGCGCGTTTCGTTCGTGACGTTACAGCAGCGTCGCGAGCAGCTGCTCTACATCGGCGTAGATATCATCTGACTTCATGACGAGTCCGTCCACCATTAGGCGAAACTGTTTAGCCTTGGTGAACCACACAAACTCGGTATAGCTTTTGCCACTAGGCGCTTTGAATGCGCGATAGATCATCGGATAACCATTGACGTACGAATCAATGGTCTCGCTGGGTATTTGATAGTGGCTCCCGGCAGCCACATAGTCGTACTCCTCGAGAATCACTCGCCCAACATCCGGTAGCGTAAACAGACGGACGAGCCCAGTCCAACCACCGTCTACAAACCCCCCGGCTGTCCTCACCCCATCCAGTCTTCCGCTCGCAAGCATCGTTCGGGTGACAGATGACGGTACAACACGCAGCACGTTAAGCAACGACTCGACGTCCGGCATGGTTTTCACTACGGGAGAAGACGCTCCGAATGCCCGCTCAACAGAGGAAGCCTTTTCTTCGTCGACCTCAATCCATCCGAGGGTTTTCTGCTGCTCGATGAACGATCGCAGTGTCGCTTCTTGCAGACTTCGCGACGCTCCCGTTACGGCCGGCAGGACTTCAACATGGCCCGGTTTCTCTTCACCTGTGGCGATCGGATTTGAGGGCCTGCTGACTTGCCCAAGCACGGCACTCGAAAGCCCAACAACGATTAGCGAAATACAGATCAAAACAATTCGTGGATATTGCATAGCAGTCTCCTCAAGCAGAATGCGCATGCGGCGCACCTACCACTGCGTGATGTTACAGGTCGTGGCGAACGTAAGACCCAGGAAAACGGTCATGCCCATATATGGATCAAACCAATAGTGCGCGCCGTGCGCATGCCATTCTGGAAACGCATGCGTATCGCCGGCATATGAGCGCCATGTGTAGTCCAAATTGTCGATCTCATAGTGCATTCCATTCCAATTGGAGCCATCGGCAAGAGCATATCCCCCCTTATTAATTATGGACTGTCGAGGTTATCAGCCAGCGATCGGTTCCGTCCAACTGATTCCACGAAACGCTCTCATTCATGTAGATGCCGAGCCACGGAATATAGGGCAGCGTGATGCCGCAGTTGGCCAAACTAAACCAGCTCAGCACAGCATGTGCGGGAATCGTTGCACCGGTTGCAAACAGCAAAAAGAAAGCTGCACGAACAGTCAGTTTCTTTGGCACGGTATTTTCCTTCTCCAAACAAAACCGCATCAATCCGCTTGGGATCGACCCCTTTTATCACACAGATCGCGGTGAGCGTAACGTATATACGGAGTAGCCAAAAGGGAGAGCCTTGTCCAACGAGACATGAGCCTGTAGCGTGGTATCCGGGATCATCGGAGCATGATCGTGACATTACAGACTGAACGGGTTCGTACGCTGGAGGATGCGCGTGCGTTTCTGACGGGCAGTCAGGCGCTGGATTTCAATGGTGTGGACCGCGAGGCCAGCTACGATCTGGTGCGCCGCGCACTGGTCCGTCTCCACTATGATCGGCTGAGCAAACGGGACAACGGCCTGGTCAAGCGCTTCCTGGAGAAAATCACGGACTTTTCGCGGGCGCAGGTGACGCGCCTGATCGCGCAGCACCGGGCAACGGGCCGGATCGAGGACCGCCGTGGCAAGTCGCCGGCCAAACCGTTCCGGCGGCGCCACACGGACGCGGACATTCGCCTGTTGTAGCGGGTGGACAAAGGCTTGGACAGCATGTCCGGCCCCGCGACGCGGGCGGTGCCGCGGCGGCAATACCGGATTCATGGAGACAGCCGTTTCGAGCGGCTCTCGGGCTTGTCCAACGGGCGCCTGTACAAGCTGCGCAAGTCCCGCGCCTACCGACTGGTGCGCAAGCGCTGGGACCGTACCCGACCGAACCCGGAGGCCATTGGCGATCAGCGAAAGCCGGACCCGCGCGGCCGGCCGGGCTGGTTGCGCGTGGACACCGTGCACCAGGGCGATCTGGACGGCGCCAAGGCACTGTATCTAGTCAATCTGGTGGACAGCGTGACCCAATGGGAGCATGTAGCCGCCGTGGAGGCGATTTCGGAATGGTTCCTGCTGCCGGCGCTGGAGGAGTCTCTGGCGGGGTTTCCCTTTCGGATCCAGGGCTTCCATGCCGACAATGGTTCGGAATACATCAGCTGCCGCGTCGCCGGTTTGCTCGACAAACTGCATGTTGGGGAGTTCACCAAGTCGCGGCCGCAACGCAGCAACGACAACGCGCTGGTCGAGGGCAAACATGCCGCGGTGGTGCGCAAGTGGCTTGACTGTGACCATATTCCCCGCCGTTTCGCCGGTCGCGTCAATCGATTCACCACGGCCCTCGGCGGCACCAGTCCGCGCACCGTGCCCGACGTCATCGCAACCGAGATCACCTATCCGCGCTGGGGCAACGCGATCTACGTGTTTTCATTGCCCGAAGGCGTCCATTGACCCGATTGGACCAAGGCAGCATTTCCGCCTTGCTTCGACATTAACCTCACCGAATCGGACAGCCGTGACGGCCTGCGTGTATAATGCCGCCACATCTACATGAATTCTCCCTCCAACAAGTTCGCTGCAAAGGCGACCGGCAAATCTGCTTCCCGAGAGCCCATGGACGAAGTTACCAGCGCGGCCGGCGACGGTCGCCCGGAACTTGAGGCCGCCATCCTTGCTCACGAGATTCCTTTCGAGTGGCTGGCAGCGGTCACTCGCGAAGCTGCCCGACTGGGGAAAAAGGTCAAGGCCGGAGAGTTGAAACAGCGTCTCGATCTGCGCGGCATTCCCTTTGTGACCATCGACGGAGAGGACGCCCGGGATTTCGATGATGCGGTTTTTGCCCGCCGCGAAGACTCCGGGGAATGGTCCTTGTACGTCGCCATCGCCGATGTATCGCATTATGTGGCCGTGGCGGGCGCGATCGATGAGGAAGCAAGCCGGCGCGGAACCTCGGTGTATTTCCCGGGCCACGTCATTCCGATGTTGCCGGAAGCGCTTTCTAATGAACTGTGCTCGCTGAAACCGCGAGTGGACCGGCTCGCCCTCGTCTGCGAAATGCGAATCGCGGCGGATGGCGAAATGCTCGAATACCGCTTTCATGAAGCGGTAATCCATTCCCATGCCCGTCTCACTTACACCGAGGTGGCGGGCATGGCGCCGGCGGCGTCGGCCGACCCGGAAGACAGACGCAGGCGCAAGACACGGCAGCGATACGCGGCGCTTATCGGACAACTGGAAAATTTGTACGAATTGTTCGGGCTTTTGCAGCGGCGCCGGGCCAATTCCGGTTCGATGGAGTTCGAGACCATCGAGACCCGCATCGTCCTTGACGCCAATCACAAAGTGCGTGAAATCGTTGCTGTTGAGCGCAATGACGCACATCGCCTGATCGAGGAATGCATGCTATGCGCCAATGTGGCGGCGGCGCGTTTATTGCGAGAGTCCGGCCTACCCGCGCTGTACCGCGTGCATCAGGGTCCCGATGAGGAGAAACTCGCTGACCTGCGGGAATACTTGCGCGGCCTTGGCCTGACTCTGCAAGGCGGCGATCAGCCCCGGCCGGCGGATTATCAGCGCCTGCTGCGGCAGCTTGCCGGCAGGCCGGACCGGCCGCTGTTACAGACCTTGCTGATCCGATCGCTCTCCCAGGCGGTTTATCAGCCGGAAAACATCGGCCATTTCGGATTGAATTTCCCCGAGTACAGCCATTTCACTTCACCCATCCGCCGCTATCCGGATCTGCTCGTGCATCGGGCCATACGCTATCTGATCCGCAGCCGGGCTCACCCCGGCGCCCGCGCCGTGGACGATGCGCCACGGATACCGCGGGCCAAAATCTATCCCTACAACCGCTTCGCGATGGAAGCACTTGGCGAATCGAGTTCCCAAGCCGAGCGCCGAGCCGACGCCGCGGGCTATCTGGCGGTCAACTGGCTCAAATGCGAATACATGCGCGATCATGTCGGCGACGACTTCGAAGGCATCGTCAGCGCCGTGACCGGTTTCGGCCTGTTCGTGCATCTCAAGGACATCTACATCGATGGACTCGTACACATCAGCAATCTGGGCAATGATTTCTACAATCACGACCCCGTGCAGCATTTCCTCGAAGGTGAGCGCCACGGCGTGATTTACCGGCTCGGCGACAGCGTCAAGGTCCAGGTGATCAGCGTGATTCCGGAAGAACAAAAGATCGACCTGCGAATCGCGGATCAGCAGGAGCATGCGGATCGCATCGACTCCGGGAAAGGGCGTCGTCGCGGCGGCAAGGCCGGCGGAAAGCGGTCAGGACATCCGCGCCGCAATAGTCGGCCGGCGCCGGGCGGCGCCGCACGCCGGGACAAATTCGGGCGCCGCCGCAAATGAGCGCGCCGCCCCTGATCTTCGGACTGCATGCGGTTGGCGAAGTGTTAAACCGCAAGCCATCGGCAGTGCGCGAACTGCTGCTGCAAAAAGGCCGCGCGGACCGGCGCCTCAACACTTTGCGCGAGCGCGCGAGCAAACTGGGCATAGCCTGCCGGGACCTCGACAAGCGCGAACTCGACGCCCTTGCACCGGGTGTGCATCAGGGCGTCGTGGCATACCTGGCGGACGAGGCGGACACTCCTGCTCTCGATGAGCGTGGATTGTTGAATTTGTTGCCTACGCTGGGCAATAACGCGTTTGTTCTGGTGCTCGACTCGATTACCGACCCGCACAATCTCGGCGCCTGTCTGCGCTGCGCCGACGCCGCCGGAGTCGATGCCGTTGTCGTTCCCGCCAACAATTCCGCGCGGCTCAATGCTACCGTGCGCAAGGTCGCCAGCGGCGCCGCGGAATCCGTTGCCGTAGTCTCCGTAACCAATCTCGCGCGTTTTCTCGACCGGCTCAAGCAGGCGGGAATCTGGATTGTCGGCGCCGACGAAAACGCGCCGGTTTCCATTTTTCAGCAGGACCTGACCGGACCTGTCGCTCTGGTGCTCGGCGCCGAAGGCAAGGGCATCCGCCGTTTGGTCCGGGAACAATGCGATTACCTGGTAGCGATCCCCATGACCGGTTCGTTAAGCAGCCTGAACGTCTCCGTGGCCGCCGGCATCTGTCTGTTCGAAGTGGTCCGCCAGCGCGGCGCATGACGCCGCCGGGCTTGCATCCTTGCGGCGCTTTCACTAGAATCCCCGGACTTTGCGCGAAGCATGGCTTCGCGCCGCAAATCAACTCCTTGCCTTACCACGGCGGCGCCCGCCGGTTGGAAGGCGTAAACCGGAA
The DNA here is from genome assembly GCA_951812715.1 of uncultured Pseudohongiella sp. Taxonomy (GTDB): domain Bacteria; phylum Pseudomonadota; class Gammaproteobacteria; order Pseudomonadales; family Pseudohongiellaceae; genus UBA9145. The sequence continues at coordinate 1,807,500 of OX638323.1, forward strand.
GGAGTCTCAATGAGACACTACGAAGTCGTATTTCTGGTGCATCCCGATCAGTCCGCGCAAGTGCCCGGCATGGTCGAGCGCTACAGCCAGCTTATCGCCGACAGTGGCGGCCAGGTCCACCGCACCGAAGATTGGGGCCGGCGCCAACTTGCCTACCCGATCAACAAGATTCACAAGGCGCACTATATTCTAATGAACGTCGAATGCGACCAGGAAGCATTGCACGAACTGGGTTCCCTGTTCCGCTACAACGATGCGGTGATTCGCGATTTGTTCATTAAGAAGCAGGAAGCAATCACCGGGGAATCCCTGATTCTCAAGGGCGAGCGCGAGTCTCGGGAGCGCAAGGCGCGAGCCGAGCAGCGGCGCAAGTTGAGGGATCAGGAAACCGCGGCCCAGAAGAAAGCGGAAGATAAAGTCGAAGAAATATCGGCGGGGGATACCATCGAAACCCAGGCGCCAGGTGAGGAAGCCGAGGCTGCCGTGGAAGCCGCGCCGGAACAGCCGGTAGCCGCCGAAGAAGTTGCCGAAGAGGCGCCGGAATCCGTGGAGCCGGCGGCTGAAGCGGCGCCAGAAGAAGAGGCGGCGCCATCCGAAGAAGCCGCGGAAGCGGAGGAGAAGCCCGCGAAGAAGCCGGCTCGGAAAACCACTAAGAAGGCTGCGGAAAAATCCGTCGCTGAAGATTCGAAAGAGTGATTGAACGGCGCCGCGGTCCGCAACGATTGTGCGGTCGGCAGCAGAGTATCAGACAGCAGACCATACGGCAGGAACCAACAGAATGAGTCGATATTTCCGGCGGCGCAAATTTTGCAAATTTACCGCTGAAGGCACCAAGGAGATCGATTACAAGGATCTGGAGACCTTGAAAGCGTATATCTCCGAGACCGGGAAGATCATTCCCAGCCGCATCACCGGCACCAAGGCGCGTTACCAGCGCCAGTTGGCGACGGCGGTCAAGCGCGCGCGGTATCTGGCGCTAATTCCATATTCGGACAGCCACCAGGTATAGAAAATCATGCTGCGCGGCCTTGCCGAATTCGTAATGGCAGGACGCAGGCAGTCCGTGCTGGCGATTGTCCTGCTAAGCCTGGCGCCACTGTTGAATCTACTGACGCCGGCGCTGCTGGCGATGGTCACTATGCGCAAGGGTCTGGCGGCGGGGTCGCTGCTGTTGCTCTGGGCGCTTTTGCCGGCAGGCTTCTGGCTGTTGCTGGGAGGTGCGCTACCGCTGCTGATACTGCTGGGAGTCTTCGCGCTCGCCGGCGTATTGCGTACTTCGGAATCCTGGCAAAGCGTGATGCTCGCGGGGATCGGTATTGGCGCCATGCATGAGATCTATCTGCGCGCACAGCCGGCAGTACTGAATCTGTATTTCGAGCAGTTGGAATTATACGTCCAGGCCAACAACCTGGAAGGCATAGTGCTGGATGACCTGCGGCAGGTATTGATCACGATGATCGCCGCGATCTTTATGGCGCTGTCGATAGCGGTGCTGATGCTGGGACGGTCGATGCAGGCGATGTTGTACAACCCCGGCGGGTTTCGGCAAGAATTCCATGCTTTGCGGATCAGTCAAAGCGTAACGCTGGGCCTGGTCGGACTGATCTTGCTGACCAACCTGATCGAAGGCCTGCCGGAGTCCTGGATTTTCTATCTGGCGGCGCCGTTTGCGTTTGCCGGACTGGCCCTGGTTCACGCGCTGGTGGCCTGGAAGAACGCATCGGTCGTGTGGCTGGTGGCGATGTACGTGTTGTTGATTTTTCCCACCATGGTGTATTTGCTGATCCTGGTGGCGATCATTGACAGTTGGTATGACTTTCGCTCGCGCTTGCCGAAGAGCAGTTGAATGGAGCGAGTCGAATTGAGGAATTTGCGATGAACGTTATTCTGCTGGAAAAAATTGCCAAGCTCGGCGATATCGGCGAAGCCGTCAAGGTCAAATCCGGTTACGCGCGGAACTTCCTGTTCCCCAAAGGCAAGGCTGTGCCCGCGACCAAACTGAATCTGGACGAGTTCGAGCAGCGCCGCACGGAACTGCTCGCCGCCCATAACGAAAAGATCGCCCACGCCCAAAGCCGGGCCAGGAAACTGGTTGATCTGGCCATCGCCATCGAAGTCAACGCCAGCGACGAAGGCCGCCTGTTCGGTTCGGTCACGGCTCGCGAAGTCGCCGAAGCGGTCAACGAAAAGGCCGGCAGCGACCTGGTCAAGGCCGAGGTGATTTTGCCCGGCGGCTCCATCCGCCAATGCGGCGACTATGAAGTTACGGCCGATCTCGGTTTCGAAGTTACCGCTACCTTCGCCCTGTCGGTCTTCAGCCCCAACGCTCCCGCCAATGTTGAAGATGCAGCGGAAGATGCCGAGGCAAGCGCGGCGGACATAGCGGAAGCAGCCATAATGGACGATGCTGAAACAGCGGCCGCGGCGGGCGAAGTGGAAGCAGCGGCAACGGACGATGCCGAAGCAGACGCCGCGGATGAAGTGAAAGCAGATGCGGCTGGGTAATTCAGGCATAGGTAACTGCATCCCCGGCGTCTCCAATGCATCGAGTTCGCTTTTCTTGCTCAATTTTTAGATCAGGCCCGTCGGAAACGGCAAATTTTCGGCGATAATCGTGCCAGCGTGGGTAGGTAACGAGTGCGCGAGGCCCAATGTTCCCGACAGTATTTACCGCGAAAAGTCAGACATCGCCGAATTGCCTGAACGGTTGGTTATCCCCTCTGTCTTTGTAGTACACTGCTTTTGCGGCAGAAATTTTCGTGTCGCTGTATCTAATTGATAAATAAAAGATTTATTCAAAGGTACGCGGGCACCGCAAGCGCCGCCCGCAATGCCGCCGGAAATCCAGATCATGGCAACCGCAGCGCAGCAATTCCCGGATTCGGCGGAAATCTCCGGACAACGGCAACTCAGTGTTCCTCCCCATTCCCGGGATGCCGAGCAGGCGGTAATCGGCGGTCTGATGCTCAGCGGCGAAGCCTGGTACGACACCTCCGAAGTGATACAGCCCGGAGATTTCTACCTTCCCGAACATCGGCAAATCTACCAAGCCATCGAGGATCTGGCCAAGGAGGGCAAGCCCATCGATTTGATCGCGCTGGCGGATCTGCTGATTGCCCGAGGAAAACTGGAAGCCGCTGGCGGCGCAGACTATCTCGGCGATCTCGCGGAAAATGCCCGCGGAACCGCGAATTTGCGTCATTACGCGGAAATCGTTCGGGACCGGGCAATACTGCGCAAGCTGATCAGCGCCGGCAACAAGATCATCGACAATTGCTACAACACCGAAGGCGCTCCAGTTGAAGACATTCTCGACCAGGCTGAAAAGCGGATATTCGGCATCGCCGACGATCGCCCGAAGGACAAAGGGCCGGAAGCGCTCAATCCCCTGCTGACCGAGGCAGCCGATCGTATCGATGAGTTGGCGGCATCCGGAACCGAACATACCGGCCTGCCCAGTGGTTTCATCGATTTGGACCGGTTGACCTCGGGCTGGCAGCAATCCGATCTCATCGTGGTAGCGGGCCGGCCATCCATGGGCAAGACGGCGTTCGCGATGAACGCGGTGGAACATGCGATTTTGCATCAAGACTTGCCGGTGCTTGTGTTCAGCCTTGAAATGCCCGCGCAAAGTCTGGTGTTTCGCATGATTTCTTCAGTTGGCCGCATCGATCATTCCAGGATTCGCGTCGGCAAGTTGACAAAAGAGCAATGGCCGAAACTGAAAACAACAATGGCCCAATTGAAGGACAAGCCCTTGTACATAGACGACAGCTTCGGACTTTCCCCCACCGATATGCGCGCCCGGGCGCGCCGCCTTTGTCAAGCGCATGACACCGGCCTCGGTCTCATCGTAGTCGACTATCTGCAGCTCATGCACCTGAAAGGCACGTCGGAAAACCGGGTCGGCGAGATTTCGGAGATTTCCAGGTCCATGAAATTGATGGCGCGGGAATTCGAATGTCCGGTGATGGCGTTGTCGCAATTAAACCGCGGTCTGGAGCAAAGGCCGAACAAGCGGCCGATCATGTCGGATTTGCGCGAGTCCGGCGCCATAGAACAGGATGCCGACCTGATACTTTTCCTGTATCGCGAAGAAGTCTACAAGAAGGAAGACACTAAGGAAGAGGACAAGGGTATCGCCGAGGTCATTATCGGCAAACATCGAAACGGCGAGATAGGCACGGTGAAACTGAGCTTTCTACACAATCTCACCAAGTTTGAAAATCTCGCCAAGCAGGAAGATGTTTATCGATACTCCGGTCCTTGAACGTATCTCCCCAATCATGGAATCTTCCCAAAGAGCCTGGGCCACCATCGACCTCACGGCCTTGCGCCACAATCTCAATCGCGTGCGCGAACTTTGTCCCGAGGCCGGCATCATCGCCGTGGTCAAGGCCGACGCCTATGGTCATGGCATGGCCGAATGCGCGGCTGCCTTGCGCGATGCCGAGGCCGGCATCCGCGGTTTCGCGGTAGCAACCCTGGAAGAGGCCCGGCGTTTGCGGCAACTCCAGCCGGACTTGCCCATCCAGTGCCTGAATGGCTTCCGCGACCGCGGCGGGTTACAGGACTGCGCCCGCCTCGACTTTGAGCCGGTGTTGCACGAAGAGCGCCAGTTGCGCTTGCTGCGTGAATTCCAGATGGAGTCAAACCGGCGCCTGACGATCTGGCTGAAACACAATTCCGGCATGAACCGGCTTGGGATGCCCGCTGAAACCTGTCTGGCCGCCGGCAGGCAGTTCGGCAAGCGCAAAGACCTGGAAGTCCGCCTGATGTCGCATCTGGCCTGGGCCGACGACCTGGAAGATCCGGGCTCGGCGGCTTTCACCCAGGAGCAATTGCTGGCTTTCGAGAATTTGTATCGGGAGCTTGCCTCCGAACTCGGCGCGCCGCCGCCGAGCAGCATGTCGGCTTCCTCCGGTGTTCTGTGCCTGCCCGACGCCCACTACGATTTCGTGCGTCCCGGCATCATGCTTTATGGCAGCTCGCCGCTGGCCGGGCGCAGCGCCGCGGATCTCGATCTGCTGCCGGTAATGACTTTGCGAGCCCGGCTGCTTGCGGTGCGCGAAGTCAAAGCGGGGGAGGCAGTCGGCTATGGCGCCGCCTGGCGCTTTCCCCGGGATACGCGCATGGGCGTGATTTCCATCGGCTATGCGGATGGATATCCACGGTCCGCGGTCAACGGTACGCCGGTGCTGGTGGCGAGCGGCGGCGGTTTTGCGCGCTGCAAGCTGGTCGGCCGCGTATCCATGGACATGATTACCGTGGACCTTGGCGAACTTGATGGCGTGGAACCCGGCAGCGAGGTCATCCTTTGGGGCGCGGGACTGGATGCCGACGAAGTGGCTTCCCGCGCCGGTACTATCGCTTATGAATTGTTCACCCGGGTCACCGCGCGGGCGCCGAAACAATACAACTGACGGATTCACCCTTGGCCAAAACAAAAACCGCCTTCGTCTGCAGTGACTGCGGCGCCGACTACGCCAAATGGCAAGGCCAATGCAGCGCCTGCAATGCCTGGAACACCCTGGCGCAATTCAATCCGGGTACGGCCGAAGGCGGCCGCGCCGGGCACAGGCAGGGCTATGCCGGCGCCCGGAGCGAAGTGACGCAACTGGCCGATATCGATCATACCGAACTGCCGCGTTTCGCCAGCGGAATCAGCGAACTCGACCGGGTCCTGGGCGGCGGGCTGGTGCCGGGTTCGGTAGTGCTGATCGGCGGCAATCCGGGCGCGGGCAAGAGCACTTTGCTGTTGCAGGTAATGTGCCTGTTGGCCCGGCAAGGCCGGCAGGCGCTGTATGTCACCGGGGAGGAATCCCCGCGGCAGATAGGCATGCGCGCCCGCCGACTGCAATTACCACGGGAGAATCTCAATCTGCTTGCGGAAACCGGCGTCGAACAAATCCTGCAAGCCGCCAGCCGCCACGCGCCCGAATTGCTGGTGGTGGATTCCATCCAGGTAATGTACAGCGCGGAACTGCCATCGGCCCCCGGTAGCGTCACCCAGGTGCGCGAATGCGCGGCTTACCTGATCCAGTACGCCAAACAGGCCAACACGGTGCTGTTCCTGGTCGGACATGTGACCAAGGAAGGCAATCTCGCCGGGCCCAAGGTGCTTGAGCATATGATCGACTGCTTCATCATGCTCGAAGGCGGCAACGAGTCGCGTTATCGCATTTTGCGCGCGCACAAGAACCGCTTTGGCGCGATTAACGAACTCGGCGTTTTCGCCATGACGGAAACGGGTCTGAAGGAAGTGCGCAATCCTTCCGCCATCTTTCTCGCGCGCGCCGAAGAAGAAGCGCCGGGTTCGCTCGTGGTCGCTTTGTGGGAAGGCACGCGGCCGCTGCTAGTGGAGATCCAGGCGCTGGTGGACGCCAGCCAACTCGGCAATCCGCGCCGGGTGGCGGTGGGTCTGGAACATAACCGGCTGGCCATGTTGCTAGCGGTGCTGCATCGTCATGGCGGGCTGTTCATGGCCGATCAGGATGTGTTCGTGAACGTGGTGGGCGGAGTCAAGGTCACCGAGACCAGCGCCGATCTGGCCCTGCTGCTGGCCGTGGTGTCCAGCTTCCGCGACCGGCCCTTGCCGAAAAATCTGGTGGTGTTCGGGGAGATTGGGCTGGCGGGTGAAATCCGGCCGGTTCCCGGCGGTCAAGAGCGCCTGCGGGAGGCGGCCAAGCATGGTTTTCGCCATGCCATCGCGCCCAAGGCAAACGCGCCGCGCGGTTCCATCGCGGGATTGAAGGTCCATGCGGTGAGCAATGTGTCCCAGGCACTGGAGGCTGTTGCGTCGCTCGACGCCGAATAGCAACCGCGACCTCTCGAATTTTCCCATTTGACGAGGCAAAACCCTTGCCGCGCCGAGCGATCCTTACGCGGGAGCGTTGTCGAAATCTTCCTTGATGGTGCGGGCGCTCCAGTAATAGTGCACGGCGCACCAGATGTTTACCAGCACGGTGATTGCCATGGCGTAGCGCAAGGCGTCAACGCCGAAGGAAGGCTCAAGCGCGTCACTGACGAAACCGGTGATCATCGGGCCGAGTCCGAGACCGATCAAGTTGAGCACGAACAGCAGCACCGCCGTGCCCATGGCGCGCATGCGCACGCCTACCAGGAATTGTGTCGAGGCCAGGCAGGGCGCCAGGTACCAGCCGCCGCAAAATACCGGCAGCAGGTAGGAATAGGCGGCAATATAGCCGCTCGGCATGATGAGCAAGGTGTTCAGCGCGAATGGAATCGCGATCACGGTGGAAATTAAGGGAATCCAGATATACCAGGTCTTATCCCCGGTCTTTTTCGACATGCGATCCGACACCCAGCCGCCGAAATAGGTACCCGCAAGGCCGCCGATGCCGGCGATCAGGCCGTAGTACCAGCCGATGTCGATGGTCGGCATGCCGTGCACGCGGCCGAGAAACAGCGGCATGAAATTGCCCATGCCATAGGTGACAAAGGCATGCAGCGCGCAGGCAAAGGACAGGTGACGAAAGGATTTTCGCTGCCAGAGAAAGCCCAGCACCCGGAAAAACCCCGGCGGCGCCGCGTCGCGGCGCGCTTCCGCCATGCCCCGGGGCGGTTCCTTGATGATGAGCCGCACCAGAACGGCAAGTAGCAAACCGGGAAGCCCTACTGCCACGAATGCCGTTCGCCAGTCGAACACCTCCACCAGATAGGCGCCGCCAACCGTGCCAACGAGAATGCCGCCATAGACGCCGAGCGAATAGACCGAAAGCGCGGTGGCGCGCTGCTCAGCGGGGAAAATATCCGAGACGATCGAATGGGCCGGCGGCGAACCGCCCGCTTCGCCGACCCCGACGCCGAATCGCGCCAGGAACAACTGGCCGAAACTCTGCGCCGCGCCGCATAGCGCCGTCATCACGCTCCAGACGGTAACCGCCAGCGCGATGATGTTGCGCCGATTGCCGAGGTCGGCCCAGCGTGCGATAGGAATGCCCAGCGTGGTGTAAATGCAGGCGAAGGCAAGACCCGACAGCATGCCGAACTGGCCGTCGCTGAGTTGCAGATCTTCAATAATGAATTCCGCCAGGACATTAATGACCTGGCGGTCGACGAAATTGGAAACGTAGACTACGGTAAGCAATCCCAGCACGAGGTAGCGATACCAGCGTCTGTTGTATGCTTCGACGACCGCCCGCCGTGGGTCAGCCGGTGCGGCGCCAGCTTCGATCTTGCCCGCAATGCCATTGCTCATAATGCCGGGCCTTCATGTTTCCTTGCGCCAGCTGCGGCACAAACGCAGCTTGGCCGGATGAAAGCACTTATTCCCGAGCAAGTCTATGAATCAATACCGCGCTAAGCGCCGCGCGCTCAATCAGGGAGCTGACTCTGCCCTCCTCGCGGTTCGAATGGGCGCCCGTGCCGGAGATTCCCAACGAATCGAGCGTCGGCAGGCCCATGGCCTGTGTCAGCGAGCCGTCGGTGCCGCCGCCGGAATCGGTAATGCCGATTTCCTGGCCGAGCAAGCGGCCGATGGCAATGGTCTTGTCGAGCAGATAGTCGGATTCCGGCGTCGGAATCTTCGGCGGCCGATGCAAATTGACATAGCTTTCAGTGGTGATTTCGCCGCCGTCCACCGGATAGCTGTAAACGCGGTCGAAGATTTCCGCCCAGCGCGCAACCGCGTCGACGCCTTGCTCGCGCTGCGGATAGCGCAGATCTATCAACGCCTCGGCGCAGGGGGAAACGGTATTGCGCGCCTCACCGCCGTTAACCACGCCGACATTGACGGTCACGCCGGACTCATAGTCGGTCATGTTCTCGATTTCAACGATCTTGTAGGCCAATTCCTTGATCGCCGAAAGGCCTTGTTCGTGCGCCCCGCCGGCATGGGCGGCGCGGCCATGGACGACCAGACGGGCTTGGCCGATGCCCTTGCGCTGGCGCGTCATGGTGTCGGCGCCCGAGGACTCGTAGACCAGGCCCCAGTCATGGTTGAGGGCTTCTTCTTCCAGATACTGGCGGGAAGTAAGCGAGCCCATTTCCTCATCGCTGTTCAGCAATACCGTGATGGCGGCGGCGTCGAGGGCGCCGGCTTCAGCCAGCGCCTTCAGCGCATAAAGCATTACCACCAGCCCGCCGTGCATGTCCGCCACGCCGGGTCCAAACATGGTGTCGCCTTCGCGGCGAAATGTCTGAAATGGGCTGTCTGGAGGAAACACCGTATCAAGATGGCCCATCAGCAACAGTCTGCTGCCCGAGCCGGGGCGGCGCGCGAGCAGATGATCGGTGAGGTCGACGGTATAATCGCTGCCGGGGCAACTCGGCATCTCGATCAGCGCTCCCGGCAGCCGGCTCGTGCTGAAACCGAGCTGTCGCAGCTCCTGATCGAATATCGCGGCGACGGCGTCAACGCCAGCGCTGTTCAGGCTGCCGGAATTGATATTGATGATGCGCTCCAGTAGCGCCAGCATTTCATCTTCCCGGTCGTCCAGCCAGGAGATCATCGCCCGTTCTTCAGCGCTGATGCCCGGTTCCACCGGCTCCTGCGCCAGCGCCAAGGCGCCGCAGAGAATCAGCCAGAAACATGCAGGGATTCGAAGGGTTGCAGTCATGGTGTTCATTCCTATTAATTGCCGAAGCTGTCAATAAACAAGATCCGATGGCTCATTTTCCAGCCATCTTGCGTTCGCCGCCAACTGATCCGGTATATGCCGGAACCGCGGATTATCGGAGCTGTATTTTCAGCGGTCTGCTGGGCGATAAGCGCCGGGTTCTCTGTAACCGCGTCATTTTCCCCGCGTTCAACAAAACGTATACCGGACATGTAGCGCCGGGATCGCCGGTCGGCCAGCCGGTCATTGTTGACCTGGCGGCTTTCCGCATTATGCCCGGTTTAGCGGGACTTGTAGTAACTGTCCCGCGTCTGGTTCCGGCCTGAGCGCCTCCAATAATCAGTTGGCGGCGGCGCCGCGGCGCAATGTATTGAGGCCCTTCAGCAGGTTCAGCGCTTCATTGAGCGGATAGTCGCTGGTAAGCAATTCAGCGGCGGATACCAGCGGCGCGACGTTTTCTTCGGCGCCGTTATCGTTGGCGAGACTTCCCGGCAGGTCGGCTTCCGCGAACCGGGTGACATTGCGCGAGCGGCGCGTGACGAATGCCTCTTCCACCACGATATCGGGTTCAATACCCTGGGCCTGGATCGAGCGGCCGTCGGGAGTGTAATAGAGCGAAGTGGTCAGTTTGATCGCACGCCCGCCGTCGAGCGGCAGCACCGATTGCACCGAACCCTTGCCGAAACTGCGGGTGCCCATGACGACGGCGCGGCCATGATCCTGCAATGCGCCGGCGACAATTTCCGAAGCCGAAGCCGAGCCGCCGTTGATCAGCGCCACCAGCGGCAGTTCCGGAGCGACGGTTTCCGCGGTTGCGAAATATTCCGTTGCCGCCTCCCGCAGACGGCCCTGGGTATAGACCACGCGGCCGGAATCGATGAAAGTGTCCACCACCTCCACCGAAGCTTGCAATACGCCGCCAGGATTATTGCGCAGGTCGAGCACGATGCCTTTCAGTTCCGCGTCCTCTTCGAGCAGGCGGGCGACTTCGTCCTGAAAGTCCTGACCGGTGCCGAGCTGGAATACTGGAATCCGTAAATAGGCATAACCTGGTTCCAGCAAGCGGCTGCGCACGCTGCTGACGGAAATGATCTCGCGGGTGATTTCGAGATCGAATGGCTCCAGTCCGTCCCTGGAAATCGTGATGGTCACCGGGGATCCGGGCTCGCCGCGCATATGATTGGCCGCATCAGCGGGCAACATGTCCCGCACGGGTTGATTATCTATAGCAATTATCAAGTCTCCGGCGCGTACACCGGCGCGGTCGGCGGGTGTATCGTCAAGCGGCGCGATCACCAGGATATTGCCGTTTTCCTGGCCCACTTCCACGCCGAGCCCGCCGAATTCACCGGAAGTCGTCTCCTGCAAGGTTTCGAAGTCCCGGCCGTCGACAAAGGCCGAGTGGGGATCGAGATTCGCGAGCATGCCGCGAATGGCATTTTCGAGCAGTGTGCGGTCGTCGACCTCTTCGACGTAGGACATGCGGATGCGGTCCAGCGCTTCGGTGAACAGGCGCACATCGTCCAGCGGCAGCGGCAGCGGCAGCGGCTCTTGCTGGGCCGGCACAGTCCCGGCGCAGGCCAGCAGGGCGCAGGCCAGCGCGAATCGTTCAATGCGTATTCTGATCATTATGCTCATTCCTCGCGCGGACTACAGCTCAAGCGCAACCGCCAATAGTTCCAGTTTATATCGGGATTGGCAATCAAATCTGTTAGAATCCCGCCCCTTGCCTTTCCGCCACGCCTTGTCCCATGGAGCTAGTTGAAGAGAAACTGGATGAGCACCATCTCGACGAACGCGAGGTGGTGGACGTTGTAGTGCGCTTCGCTGGAGATTCCGGTGACGGCATGCAATTGACCGGCTCGAATTTTACCCTGGCGACGGCGCTCTACGGCAACGATCTTTCCACCTTCCCCGATTTCCCGGCCGAAATCCGCGCGCCAGTGGGAGCGACTTTCGGCGTCTCGGCCTTTCAGATCTATTTCGGTTCGGAAGACGTTACCACCGCCGGCGATGCGCTGGACGTGCTGGTGGCGATGAACCCGGCCGCGCTGACCACCAATCTTGCCAATGTGGTCGATGGCGGCCTGATCATTGCCGACCGCGGCGCCTTTACCGCGAAAAATCTGGCCAAGGCCAGCTATGGCGCCAATCCGCTGGACGATGGATCGCTGGCTGGATATCGGCTGCTGGATATCGACATTTCCTCCCAGGTGCTTGCCGCCGTCGAGCCATTCGGGCTCGGCCACAAGGCCAGCCTGCGTTGCAAGAACATGTGGACCCTGGGCCTGGTCATGTGGCTGTTCGATCGCGACCGGGGCGCCACCATAACAAGCCTGGAAACCAAATTCTCGAACAAGCCGGAAATCGCCAAGGCCAATATCGCCGCCCTCAACGCCGGCCACGCCTTTGGCGAGACCGCTGAATTGCCTTCCGGCATACACGTGTACCGCGTACCGAAAGCACAGTCGGCGCCGGGCATATATCGCAATGTTACCGGCACCCAGGCGTTGGCCTGGGGATTGCTGGCGGGAACCGAACTCGCCGACATCGACATGCTGTTTGCTTCTTATCCGATTACGCCCGCGTCCAGTCTGTTGCACGAGCTTTCCAGGCACGGGGATTTCCGCGTCAGCGCCTTTCAGGCCGAAGACGAAATCGCCGCGATATGCACCGCCATTGGCGCGTCGTTCGCCGGCTCCCTTGGCGTGACTTCAAGCGCCGGCCCCGGCATTGCCTTGAAGTCGGAAGGAATGTCGCTGGCGATAGCGACCGAATTACCCCTGGTAATTGTAGATACCCAGCGCGGCGGACCCTCGACCGGGTTACCGACCAAGACCGAACAATCGGATCTGGACATGGCGCTATACGGCCGTCACGGCGATACGCCCTTGCCCGTCATCGCGCCGGCCACGCCGCCGGAGTGTTTCGACATGGCGCGGGAAGCCGTGCGTCTGGCTATTCGCTATATGACTCCGGTCATGCTGCTGTCGGACGGCTATCTGGCCAATGCCGCCGAGCGCTGGAAAATTCCCCAGGTAGAAGACTTCAAGCGAATACCGGTCAAGTACGCGGAAAACGCAGCGGATTTCAGTCCGTCCAATCGCGACTCCGCAACCCTGGCGCGGACCTGGGCGCGGCCCGGAACGCCGGGAATGGAACATCGCATCGGCGGCATCGAGAGTAATTACGATACCGGCGATATCTCATACGATCCGGCCAATCATCAGAAAATGACCGATTTGCGGGTCGGCAAGGTGGCCGGCATAGCCGATGACATGCCCTTGCAGGGCGTCGACCTGGGTAACGATGTAGGCAAACTGGCGGTAGTAGGCTGGGGCTCCACCTATGGCGCCATTCACCAGGGCGTCAAACGCGCCCGGCTCGAAGGTCTGGATGTTGCGCATATCCACGTGCGTTATCTGAACCCGCTGCCGCGTAATCTCGGCGAACTGCTGCGCCGTTTTGACGCGATCCTGATTCCGGAGATGAATACCGGGCAATTCGCGCGCCTGTTGCGCGCGGAGTATCTGCTTGACGCCGAAAGCCTGAGCAAGGTCTCCGGCCAGCCATTCAAGATCGGTGAAATCCTGGCGGCGATCCATTGCGAATTCCGCCAACTGGAAGCGGCATCATGAACCAGCCGAACCTGACGCTGAAGGATTTCGCCTCGGACCAGGAAGTGCGCTGGTGCCCCGGCTGCGGTGACTACGCCATTCTGAAAACGGTACAGAAGTTGCTGCCGACGCTGGGCCGGCCACGGCAAAACCAGGTATTCGTTTCCGGCATCGGCTGTTCGTCCCGTTTTCCGTATTACATGAACACTTACGGCTTCCATACCATACACGGCCGCGCGCCGGCCATCGCCACCGGCGTGAAACTGGCGAATCCGGAGCTCGACGTTTGGGTCATCACCGGCGACGGCGACGGATTCAGCATCGGCGGCAATCACATGATTCATACCTTGCGCCGCAATGTGGATCTGCAAGTGCTGGTGTTCAACAATGAAATTTACGGCCTGACCAAGGGTCAGTATTCACCCACTTCAAGACTGGGTACGCGTTCGCCTTCGTCTCCCGGCGGCTCCATCGATTCGCCCCTTTCGCCATGCGCGGTTGCCCTGGGCGCGGGCGGCGGCTTTATCGCGCGCTCGATCGACACCCATGCCAGGCATCTGTCGCGGGTACTGGGTGACGGACATGCCCACAAGGGCACGGCCTTTGTCGAAATCCTGCAGAATTGCCCAATTTATAATGATGGGGTGTTCGAGGAGGTAAAAGACCGCCAGACCGCGCCGGATTTTCGGGTGGAAGTCGAGCATGGCAAGCCGGTGGTATTCGGCAAGGAGAATGAGAAGGCGATACGCCTCGACCGCGACAGCCTGACGCTGGAAGTCGCGCCGGCGGCCGCGGACGACGTACTCGTGCACGACGAGTCCAATCTCGCGCTCGCGCAATTGCTCGCGGCCATGAGCGGGCCGGAGTTTCCGATTGCCATCGGCGTGCTTTACCGGCGGCCACAGCCGAGCTTTGACGAACAATTCGAACGCCGCAAGGGCAAGTCCCGCGAAGGCAATCTCGGCGCGCTGCTGCACAGCGGCAATACCTGGACGGTTACCTGATCAGAGTCAGGCGAGCTGCCGGTTGACCAGTTCCCGGAATATTCCACCGGCTTCCGCCAATTCCTCGAATGAACCGCATTACGCGACTTTTCCGGCCCGCATGACCTAGATTCGATCGGCCTGCCCCGGGGGCGGTCCGCGAACGAGCATGGAACGGGGCCTCGATTTGTCTGATAATCCGATATTAGCCAACCCGCCGGTCCAGGGGCGTCAATGGAGTAAAACAGGACAGAACGTGAGTTTGTCGGATCTCCTCAGCGAACGCTCCATTCATATCCGGATGAGTTCGGCTTGTACGGCCCAGCGGTCGGACTGCGGAAGGTTTCTCGCTATCGTTTCCGATAAGTTTCCCGAACTCCGTCTCACGAAATGGACCCAAGTTTTCGAATTGGCCAACTCGCGGCTCAATGAGGGAGCGCCGCTGGTGGAACTTCGCGATTGCGTGCTCACTTCCGGCGACGACCGACAGGCCGCGGCCTACCTTGCTCAGATCGAGAGATTGTGCAGGGTCGGGCTGGTCGAGTTCCCGCTAGTCGATGACGAAGAAGAAGTTGCGGTTATCGCGCCGCAGCAGGAATCCTATATTCCGTCCCTCGCGCCGCGGATGCCGGATACGGCATTCGTGTTGCATCGCTTTGCTTGCCTGCGCCGAGATGGTGAGGCTTGGCTTGCCGAATCACCGCTCAGTGGCGCGCGCTTCCGGTTCGTCGATCTCGACGCACTGGACCGACCGCTCGTTCGCCGGGCTCTCGCCGCCGCGGGATTTCTCCAAGCCGGTCGCCCGGAAGAAGATGTGCAGGGGCATACGCTGGCGCACTGGGAGTTTCATGATCTCATCTATCACACCCACAGCCGCAGAGGTTGGCACCATGATCCGAGCGGACCACAATGTCCGCTGATCGGCCTTGTCGAACCGGAGCCGGTCCGGCGCCCTGAGTGGCCCGGCGCCATCGTTTCACTTCCGCGCGCAGCCGACGCGGGCGGAGAGGCTTGCTCCGCGATCCTGGAACGGCGTCGTTCCGAGCGTGACTTCGACGACAACAACCCGATCTCGATCATCGAACTTGGCGGTCTGCTCGACCGCGCGGCGCGCTCGCGCTCGTCCCTGGCAGGTTCCGTGCAGGATTCTTCCGGCAAGACCGCGCCGTTCGAAGGGGCCCAACGACCGTATCCAAGCAGCGGCGCCATCCATGAACTTGAGATATATCCCGTTGTCCACCTGTGCGATGGCCTCGACTCCGGCTTGTATCATTACGATTCATGGCGTCATGCCCTCGTGCGCATCCCGGCTGACGACGCGGATGTCGCCCGGCTGCTGCGGTACGCGAAAATCGCGATCAGCGCACCGGGAAACCCGCAAATCGTGCTTGCCATTGCCGCTCGATTTCCACGGGTGTTCTGGAAGTACAAGTCAATCGGATACGGCAATATTCTTCGCAACACCGGTGCGCTTTACCAGTCGCTTTACCTGGCGGCGACGGAAATCGGACTTGCCGCCTGCGCGGTCGGATCGGCCGATGCCATGCTGTTCGCCCGCATCACGGGCCTCGATCCGTTTATCGAGGGCTCGGTGGGAGACTTCGTCATCGGCAGCAGGCGCGGGATCGGTTGACCGCCTCGGCAGCCCGCCACTCAAGTGAGTTGGCGTTTTACCAGATCTTGAAAAATGCCGCCGATTTCCATGAGTTGTTCGAAGGATCCGCTTTCCACGACTTTCCCGGCCTGCATCACATAGATACGGTCGGCCTGTTCGAGAGTGGAAAGGCGGTGCGCGATGACGATGCGGGTCGAGGTGAGCGCGGCGAGGTTTTGCATGACCTGTGCCTGGCTTTCGTTGTCGAGCCAGTTGGTGGCTTCGTCAAGCAGCATGATGTTCGGGCTGCGAGTCAGCGAGCGGGCGATGGTGACGCGCTGGCTTTCGCCGCCGGACAATACCGACCCGCTGGTGCCCACCGGCGTCAGCATGCCCA
This sequence comes from uncultured Pseudohongiella sp., assembly GCA_951812715.1. Lineage (GTDB taxonomy): Bacteria > Pseudomonadota > Gammaproteobacteria > Pseudomonadales > Pseudohongiellaceae > UBA9145. Next base: position 1,823,672 of record OX638323.1, read on the forward strand.
TGGGCATGGCTTTGATTTCCCGGTCGATTCCCGCGACTTCGGCGGTTTGCCAGACTTCCTCGGTGGTCGCCCCCTCGTGGTGGACGACGATATTGTCCCAAAGGTCTTGCGGGTGTAGTTGCACCGACTGTGGAACGGTTCCGATTTTTCGTCGCACCTGTTTGAGGTTCAGGTGGCGAAGGTCGCGGCCATCGTAATACACAGCCCCCGCGGTCGGCTGCTCAAGCCCGAGGGCGAGCTGAAACAGCGTACTCTTGCCGGCGCCGGATTCACCGGCAATGGCAATGAATTCCCCCGGACGAGCGTGAATGTTGACATCGTCCAGAATGAGCGGCCCATCTGGATCATAGCGGAATGAAATATGGTCGAACTGAACCTCGCCGCCGAGATGTTCAAAAGATTCGCCTTCCGTGGCTGACTCGGGAATTACGGCAAGCAGCGGCCGGATTTGCTCAAGACTGGGCGACATGGCGGCAATCGCGCCGAAGGACTCGCCTAACCGGGCCGCCGCGGTCTGGAAGGTAATGTATACCGTGTAGACCACGAGAAAATCCCCCACCGGCAGCGCGCGGTCGCCGGTGGCGGATACCGCGAGTAGCAATACGGCGCCGGTGAGAAGGGGAAGCGCCGCGCCGAAGGCCTGCAAGTGACCTTCGAGCGCGCCGAGTTCGAGTTCTGCCCGCTTCTGGTCGCGAAAATCCCGCGCCCAGATCGCGAAGGCCGAACCTTCGGCGCTTTCCACGCGCAATTTTGCGATGCCGTTGATGATCTGGAACAGTCTGCCGATTACCTTGCGCGCCGCGGCGAGCATGCGCTGGTAGGGCGCGGTTTGCCGCAATCCAATCAGTAGTATCAGCAATAACGAAGCGAGACTGAAGGCGAGAGCGATGAGTCCAAGCGTGTGGTCATAGATGAAAATAAGGCCAAACACAGGCAGCAGGAAAATTACCGACAATATGCTGTCCACGACAACTCCCTGCACTCCGTCGCGCAGGTTTTGAAAGGTTATTCCCCGCATAGCGAGATCCCCCGCCGGATAGCGGCGCAACACCCCCGCCGGCAGGCGCAGCAGGCGATCCCAGAACGCGGCTTCGATGCGTGCAGCCGAACGTCCTTCCAGCCGCATCATCGCCGTGCCTTGCAGCAGATGCAGCAAAGCGCCGAGCAGGCCGAAGCCCGCCAGCGCCGCCGCCACCGCGTAAACCGCGCCAGGGGTTCCGCCTTGCATGACATGGTTCGCCGCGAAACCCAGCGCCAGCGCCGGCAATAGCTTGATCAGCCCCGCCGGCAATCCGCTCAGCACCAGCCGCAACAAGTCACCGCCCGAGCCATGGAGGCCGATGCGCAGCAGGTCGCGGATATCCGCGCTTCCCGGCGGCAAGGGCCGGTAGAACATCCAGGCTTCCTCTTTCAAAGCGGCGGCCCGCTCCGCGGTAACCGGGACGCTGCGCCTGCTTGACGGATCGATTTCCCGGTAGCGCCCCGCGGCGCCGGGAACCAGGGCGACTGGCTGGCTGTCCTCGGCGCGGAATGCGAGCATCGCATTGCTGTCGCCCAGCCACCATTGATCTTCGGCTTTCAGTTTGATCCGCCGGGTGCGAACCCCGGAAGCGTCGAGTATGTCTGCCAAGCGCAGGGGAGTTTCCAACGCGGCTGACCGCCGCGGAATGCGAAACTCGATCCCTTCCTTGCGGCCTACGATACGCATGGCTTCCGCCAGCGCCGCGTCGGCGTCTTCGGCCTCTTCTTCCGTCGGCAAGTCATAGATATTGAAAAGCCGGCGCCTGGCCGCCGCTTCGTCCCGGCGGCGGCTGCTCGCCCGGGCTCGTTCGAGATTGGCTGAATCGACTACGGCCAGCCGCCGGTTGAGACGCTCAAGCGCGTATGCAACTTGGTGAAACATGGCCAGGGCCGGTAGCAGCAGACCTTGTTCGGAAAGCTGCCCGGATGATTTCGCCGTGACTTCCGTCGTCCGGAACAAGGTGAGCCAGTTTGCCTGGGTCAAGGGAATCAGACCTTCCCCGCCGCCATTCTCTCCGGTTAATTCAGCGCCATCGATCAGATCCATGAACAGACTGGCGCCGCGCGGCGGCTGGGATACCCAAACCACGCCGCTCCGCACGGCAAGTGTGCCTGGATTGTAGTTTCGCGCGGCGCCGGGAGTCGCCAAACCGTCGGAGCGCGGATGGTGGGTTACAAAGCGGGACAATGCGCCGACGAGGTCGGTCAGCCAGTTGTCCACCTGTGTCGCGAGTTCGGCGGCGTCGGCCCCGGCGAGCGCGGACACCGGCAGCCGTTTAAGCACGGTGCCAGGCAAACCCTTGGCGATGAGGCTCAAGGTGGTGTCTTGCTCGTCCGGCGCGACGCCCGGCAGGAGTCTGCCGGGCGTCGCGCGCAGCAAATGTTGCGGCGCAGCCTGTTCCACGCCGCCCTCGAACTCCACCAGAAACAGATCGACGGCGCCCTTGTCGATAAGCCAGATACAATCCGGATCGTCGAGCGTTATCGGCAGATTGCCGGCGCAAGGAACGGCAACGCCGTCGCGTGCGGCGAGTTCGGAAATCGATATGTATTGCGCGTCAGACATCGTTTCAAGCTGTTTTGACCAATTTGTGGTAGACGCCGTTTTCGTCCTTCATTAACTCGTCGTGAGTGCCGCGCTGCACTTTGGCGCCCTTGACGAGAACGATAATCTCGTCACAGTCTCGCACCGTGCTCAAGCGGTGGGCGACGATCAGGCAGGTGACCCCGCGGCGCCGCAAGGCGTTATCGACCAATTCCTCGGTCGCGGCGTCAAGGGCGCTGGTCGCCTCGTCAAGGACAAGTACCGTGGGATTGCCGACCAGCGCGCGGGCGATTTCCAATCTTTGCCGCTGGCCGCCGCTGAAATTCACGCCGCCTTCCTCGACCGGCGCCGCGTAGCCGAGTGGACGGTGCAAAATGTCTTCGTGAACGCTGGCATCCCGGGTTGCGGCGCTAATGGCCTCATCGGGAATCGCCGGATTCCAGAGGGTGATGTTGTCGCGCACGGTCCCGGAAAAAAGCACTACGTCTTGATCGACCACGGAAATGGAACGTTGCAAGACTTCTTCCGGAATCTCGTGCCGCGGTTTTCCGTCGAACAGGATTTCCCCTGACCAGGGCTGAATGAGTCCCGCGACGAGGCGCGAGACCGTCGACTTGCCGGAGCCGCTGGAACCCACGATGGCAACCCGCTGCCCCGGCTTGATCACCAGATTAAAATCCTCGATCAGCGGTGGTTTGCTCTTGTTGTAACCGAAAGTTACGTTGCGAAGCTCGACCTGACCGGTAAGCTGCAGCCGCCCCTTGAAAGTGGGCAGGGAATCCGCCTGTGGATTGCGGCGCGTGAATACCGGATCTTCGGCGGTCCTGGTTATGTCTTCCAGGCGGTGCAAATCTGATTCGATGGCCTGGCGCTTGTCGGCGAACTCGACGAAGCGCCCCACCGGCGCCAGGAACATCATCGCCAGAATGTAAAATCCCGCCAACGCGCCCAGGGTAATATCGCCTTCGAGTACCCGGCCCACACCGAACGCCAGGATAATCGCGCCGGCCAGCATCGACATCAGACCCGGCAGTGAGGTGTTGACGTATCCCAGTTCGGCATAGCCCTTGCGGGCATCGAGTTCGAGCGCCTGTTGACCCGACCAGCGCGCGAAGTAACGATCATCGGCCGCCACCATGCGCAAGTTGTCAGCGTAGTTCAGCATCTGCATGCCGATGCCGAGCAGCAATCCCTGTTCCCGCCGCATCGCATCCGCGCGGACGGAGCGTAGTTTCTTGATGAAATGCGCCAGCACGGCATTGACCGCGGCCAGCGCCAGCACGATCAGCCCAAGCCAGATATCGTATAACAGCATGGCGGCCAGAAACACCAGGCTTGCCGCCATATCGATTATCAGCACAATAAACTGTTCGGTAAGGTTTTTCGCGATTCTGTCGATGGCCGAAACGCGGTCGGTCAGGTCGCCGACCAGCCGATGATTGAAAAACTCCACCGGCAGGCGCAGCAACCGGGAAAAACCGCGGCTGTATCCGGCAATCGAAATCCTCGTCGATAGTCGCTTCAACAAACGATGTTTCAGCAAGGAAAGCAGATAGGCCAGCAAGCCGGCGCTACCCAGCAGAACCGCCGTCATGAGGCCCCAAGGTTGCTGGTTGATCAGCACATGGTCCACGAAGACGCTCACCGAGGCGGGCGCCGCCAGCGCTAGCAAGGCCAGCATCAAACCGCAGACGAACGCTCCGGCGAGCCCATCCCAGGTCCCACCCAGCCAGACTCGCGCCTGCTTCAGCAAGCCGGGGCGTTCGCCGCCGGCCTTGAAGTTCTCGCCACGCTTCAGCCGCAGCGTGATTCTGCTGTAGCCCTTGTTGAATTCTTCCGTGGTAACCCGGCGTCTGCCAGTGGCGGGGTCGTTCAGATAGAGGTGATTTTCGTCATAGCCTTCCAGAACTACGAAGTGACTGTATTGCCAAAACAGGATCGAGGGCAGCGACAATCGCTTGAGCATTTCGGTATTCACGCTCAGACCGCTGCACTCCAGCCCATAATGCCGCGCGGCGCGCAGGATGCCGGCCGCGCTTGAGCCGTCTCGGCTTACCTCGCATCTTTCGCGCAATTCCGTTAGCGGAATCCAGCGCCCAAAATGGGCCAGAACGCTTCCCAGGCAGGCGGCGCCGCATTCCGAGGCGTGCATCTGCAGCAGAATCGGCGTCTTTACCCTTTGCCTGTGCGGCTTGGAAGCGGCTCCTTTCGATTGGCTTGCTCGCGAGCTCGAACCGACTGCAGACATTCAAGTTCTTCCAGGTCCCAGGAGTGAAACAGGTGAATATTCACCCAGGGTGACGACGATTCTGCATTCCGATCCATCCACCGCGGATTCGCTGATGTCTTCGCCAAGCGAGATTCCCAGCCGGTGCATAGCCGCGGGCGCCGCGGCGGTTTGCCATTGCATCCCGCCGGAGTCGGTAACGGCGGCGATTGAGGCTATCTCGCCGACAACCCGCAATCCTTCTCCGTTAACGCCGGAAAGCTCTAACGCAGTTGTCATTCCGGGCTCGAGCATTTGCGCGATGTCCCGCTCGAGCCAGATCATGGACTGCACCGTCCGGCCCGTGGCGGCCGGATCTCCGGCAGCGGCAACCAGCACGCCGTCGAGAGCGACGCTGCGTGTTACGCTCCCCAGGAACAGCCATCCGGCAAGCGCGAGCAAGGTTAATCCGCATGCCGCGACGAGCAGGCGTTCACGGGGCGTGGTGACTGTAAGCAGCCGGTCGAGTTGCTCCCGCTCCTCCTTGGCCTCCGCGACGATTTCGTGGAATGGTTCAAAAGGATCTGCAAACACTTTGTTATCCGTTTACTTGATAAAAAATTATTATAGGGCCGCAAACAAAATAATTTCGACATTCTACGACACGAAGACTTAATATAGTTAACAGAATCAATGTGTGATTCTAGGGCATTGTTGAACGGAAAAGGAGAAAGCTAATGAGAAACGGCAACGAGGCATTGGATCAAATTGTCGAAAAATCCACACTGGATGCGGATTTCAGACAAAATCTGCTGGCAGATCCAAAAGCCACTATTTGTAAGGAATTGGGAGTTACGCTTCCCGATTCGATGACTGTCAAGATTCATGAGAGCGACATGCAGACGGTGCATCTTGCATTGCCGCCAGCCATGGATCTCACTGACGAACAGCTCGAAGCTGTCGCGGCTGGCCTTTGCTGCTGCGGTTGGTAGACTGAATCGCCGACGAGCGACAAATGCGGGCGCGAAACAAGCCGCGCCCGCATTTTCTCTTCGCGGGAACCGCTTTCGTCACCGCTACGGTGGCGAAGGCAGTCTTGTGACTTTTTCGGCTGAATTCAAGGCGCGACCGCTCCGGAAAGCACCATGAACACATAGGCCTTTGCCTGTCGGAGCCGATTTTTGGATATGGTCAGTTTTATGTGGTGAATGCCGCGCAGCATCACGTAGCGCCCGGATTTCGCAAACAGCGGAGTCGGTTTTGATATCCAGTCGGCAAGTGCGGCGACCTTTTCCGGAATTACAATATCCTCATGGCGCAAGGCTTGCAGGAACGGATTCCAATCGGTCAGGCCATCGAGCCAATATTCCGAATCTTTGCTATGTCTCTCCCTCACAATCAGCGTAAGGCCGAGCGTTGACCCGAGACCCTTTTCCAGCACATCGATATTCGCCCCGATCTCGATAACATTCACGCGTTTCCCGAAGCGTACAATCGTGGAATCGACGGCTGAAACCTGACCCGGCCAACCAGTGTTTTCGAGCCAGGCGCATATTGCTTGCCGCGATTTGAATCCCATGACCGCCAGACGGATTGCCCGCGAGCGAGACGGGAATACACCGAAAGACTCCATGCGCGTATCCTCCGGCTGCGCCAGGTAAACCCGTTCGACGTTCTCCCGTTCGGCGTCATTCGTCTCCCAGCCTACGCAGGAAACGAGCGCGTCGATCACCGTGCCGGCATCGTTCGCCCGGCCTCCGGCGCCGATAATCGGACGTTCGCGGGGTATCAGGAACATACCCGGAAGCGGAGATTCGCCACCCCGGGCAGTGCCAATGTCATATTCCAGCATCAACTTGCGACCGACAATTTTGCGCAGAGATGAGTTTTCGGCATCGATTTGCCGGCACAGCCGCGTGATCGCGTTCGCGGTCTCGTCCGTCCGCGCCCGTTTCCGGAAATACGCTGCCGACCTGCTTCCGCTCGCCAGCGAGATGCCGAAATCCGCCTCCGGCCTGCTCGTATGCAGCGGCAATTCGAAGCCGAACGGAAGGGCGGCCATTGTGATAGGAAGGTTCCGAGCGCATTCGAGTATGCCTTCCCATTCCGGGTCTCCGATCAGAACCGGCGAAATCCGGTTGCGAAAGTGCCCCAGCAAGTCGCCCATGGCGCCGCCCTCTTCGGCGAGCCGGTCCTCGGTTAGCGCGACTGCTTCGTCGCTTTGCATATTCGGTTTCCTCGGACAACCGCGAGCGCCGAACTGAAATCGACTTCCGCGCTCAATGATGGATCGATTCGATAGAGAAGGATCATCGACCTGCCAGGATTTCGACGAGACGCTCCAAAGCTTCGATGCAAAACGCCGAGGTCACGGCTTCGGAGCCATGCCCTATCCGCCCCGCCACACCCCATTTCATATGCTGGTCGCCAAACGCGAGCAGCTCCGGCCAACTGCCGTCCTGACGTTGCGAGCCCATTAATACTTGCGCCAGGCGTTTCGCGTCGACGCTCTCAAGAGCTCCAATATTATAGAGCGCCGACACTGCTTGGGCAGTCCCGAGGATGTTGCCAAATTCTCCCTTGTCATCGCTTAAGCCCAGAATGCGATCCGCCAGTATCGGGCGCAGCCGTTCGAGCGCGGGCCGCGCGCGACTCATGGCGCGGGCGGCCGCATAGTAGATCGCGACCGTATCGGGATACCATTTTGACGAACCTTCAAGCTTGCCTTCCGCGATCAAGGCCTCCAGCCATCGTTGAGCATCCCTGGTTTCGGGATAATCGCCCAGGTAAGCAATGACGTTCGCATTAACGACGGGGTCGGCTTCTATACGAAAGGGCGGCGCGACGTCGGGTTCGTCCTCCGCGTGCAACCAGGTCATGAATCGGCCCTCTTCGTCGCGGTTCTCAAGCATTTGCGAAACGTTCCTTCTCAGCGAAATCCAGGGGTGAGTCCCGATGACCAGCGAACAGAGCGCGGCGCTGTCTAGATCCAGGGGCAGATGGCGGTAATAGCGCCACAACCCGGGATATTCGATGGTGTCGACAAGATACGCCTTGGTTGCGGCGCACATGGCCCTGGCCCGCGCTTCATCGCAACTTTCGAGAGCAAGGACGCAAAAAGCCGAAATAAAGGGGGGTTTTTCGTAATGCCGCGGAATGTCCGGGTCAGCCGTATTGAACCGCACACAGCGCCAGGCCCCGTTCTCGTCAATGGTCGATTCCAGGAACTCCAGACCGCGGCGGATACTTTCCCTGCCCGCTTTTGCAAGTGCTTCGGGTGTAGCTACGCTTGCTCGGGCTATCGTCCTGTCGACTGAGTGGGGACGAAGAGGCGGCGCGGGGTCGTACATCGTTTTGCGAAGAAAATCTAGCGATGTGGTACCGGCTTTTGCCGCCTCCCGTTCCGCGGCGCTGAATTTGCCGCGCGGCGGGAGCACCAGATGTGTCGCGTTGCAGGTTTCCTCATGCACATGAATTTCGTGATCTTCGGCCAGCATCACGCCGAGTTCCTTCTCGATCGCTTCCCTGGGATTCGCGATAAGGCGTTGACGAAATTCGCTGTCTTCGCCGGCTTTCGATAAGAGAGACTCTACTGAATCGATGCGCTTCTTCATTGACTTTTCCAATTTCAACCGCTCCCAGGCGCCCAATTCGCGCGGTAAATACTGTTCCGGTTCATATTGCCCCGCCGATATTCATATCCACTTCTCAAGCGATTACCGGCATGGGATTGAGTTCGGCCTCCGCCAGCGGACTCTTTCGCAGGCCCATGTCAACCGGAACCTGGTACAGTCGACCCGGCGCGAGTCTTTCCCAGAAATGGCGCATGCCGGGCACGATCACCCGCACCACGGGCATGCCGATATCGGGCCGTGTCTGATCGAGCACTAGCAGTTCCATGCCTTTGGCTTCGACCAGCCCCCGGCAATATTCGACGTCATCGCGGGCGTCCGTCGATTCGATGAGCGGATAATCCCGCGCCTGGCGCATTGGCGCTTCGGCCGGCGCCAACCAGGAGCAATCGGACAGTCGCGCTGTTTTCCACCACCATAGCGCAAGCGGGTCGTCGATCATGGGCTTGGCATTGTGGCTGCCGGGGCGATTGCCGGGCCGCGGCAGCCAGGTCAGGCACTGGTTCAATTCGCAGATCGCCCGCTGGGCGGCGATCTTCGGGTCGGCGTGGGCGCCGGCGCCGTAAATTATGTCTTCGGTTTCCGCGTCCGGCCTGCGCGAGAGCGCGACGAAAGTTGGAATGCAGATATCCGAGGTGACATCGAGCAGCCAAACTTCTCTTTCGCATTGGGCGTAATACTCGGCGGCCGAAGCGAGGTACCGGTCGTTGAAACTGGCAAGATCGACCATCGGCGCCCGCAGCCGGTTGTACCACCAGATAGCGAAGGCATCGCGTTCGGCCAACTCATAAAAGCCTTGCAGGATCGCCTCTTCACGGGTGTTGCCGGCGGCGCAGCCGTTGGAATCGGCGAACAGGTCGAATTTTCCGCGTTGTTCGGGCGCCATGCTGTAAAGCATCGATGTCGGCAGATAGCGATGCCGCTGGCTGGAAAGCGACCAGACCGGCGTCCAGTCGATTTCGGCATCGGGATCGAGGCGCGGTGGTATGACATTATATGGGTGTCCCTTGGCATTGATGCTCGCGGCGTTGTCGAGTTGGGTTTCGCTGAACAACTGAACTTCGTTGGGATGGATTGCCGCCGCCTCATCGGCGAAATCGCTGAAGCTCTTGCAGGTACGAATTTCCTCGCCATGCAAGGCGCCCGAGTATCGCTCCACCGCCTCGCAAAGCGCGCTGACTTCGGATTGTTCTCTGGTGCTGCCCTTGCCGGCGCTCTTGCTGCGCAAGCTGCGCCGCAGCGAACTCAGTTTGCGGCTACGCATTCCCAGATTGCTGCCGGCCCAATAAACATGCAGCCAGGAATCGGTTTCGTCGGTGGTGCGCGTCAGCCAGGTAACGACGCCACTGACCGGGCTGACGAGGTGACGGTATTTCGCCAGCGTAACTTCCGGCGCCACGGTGCGCGCGCCGCCGCTGTTGCTGACGGCCTTGGGGCTTGCTTGCAGGCGCGGCGGTACCGGCGGCCGATCCGGGCGATAAAGCGCTTCGTCGCCACAGGCCCGACATTGCGGCCGTCGCATTACCCGATGCCGCGAACTCTCGAAACGGCCGGTATTGAGCGTCAGCGCGTGCTCGTGAATCGGGGCCTCCTCGCCGAGCACGACCCATTTGACGATTTCCGCGGCGATCAATCCATAGAGCGCGTCGATCACCGCCGGTTCCCGGGCGAAGGGCTTGAAGGCTGCCTCCTCGCCGCCCAGGTTACGCAGAAAATTGTGCACTTCCTGGTGGGCGCGCAGGCGGTAACTCAGACAGGCCCAGCAGGGGCCTTTCCCGTCCGCGTGAAAGACGGGACCGAACAGCGGCTGAATGCCCCAGGGCCGAACAAGCATCCAGGGCGCCCCGGTTTCGAGCTGGCGCCCGTTCACTTCCGCGAAGCGCTCCTTCAGATAATCCGCGCAGACAATGACGCTGAGCTTCGGATCCTGATTTCCCACAACCGCGCCGCTTGACTCAAGCCTTGGGATCAGGCGGTCGTCGTCGCCGGATACCGCGATTCGCGATTCCGCCAATTGCTGCTCGACCCAGCGCGGCGACGCGCCAAGCGACGACCAATAGGCCGCCCGATCCGCATCCATGCCATGATCGGCGGAAAGCACATAGCCCTTGGTGGAGAGCGAGGCCAGCGCCGTGAGCACATCCGCGGCGGCATGGCTGGCTTCAAGCGCGGCAATGATTTCGCCTTGCGCGCGCCGGCCGTCGAGCAGCGGCAGCAGGTCGCAATACAAGCCGCCATGCAACAGGGTATTGAAAGTCTCGGAAACGAGCAGTGTCTGCTGTTCGCCGATGACGTGAAAGCGCAAGTGGGGAGCGAGCGCGGGGAGTTCGACCAAGCCCTGATCGGCTGGGGTGATTCTCCTCAGTATTCCACCAGAGGATCTCGATTCCGTTTGGGTCCGCACCTGAATATTCCGCGCCGGCTTAACTAGGTATTCTCTGAAAAATTCCAGTCCAGTCGCGGAGCGCAACTCCGCGCCGTCCGGGCCGCGCTCGAAGCCGCGCTTCGAAACCGCTTGCCCCCATCCATTGATTGTTCATTGCCGCATAGCGAGTGTGAGCTTGTTTTCTCCCGAGTTCAATGGCCCGCCCCATCGAATTCGGCGGCAGATCCTTGCGCCGCGCGGAAGCTCTGATTGAATCAAAACTTGCCTGGATTCTTCAGGCGCGTACGCCAAGAGCTTCGATTTCGGCGGCGGCGCGGAATGCGGTTGCGGCAACCGCCACATTCAGCGCATCGAAATTCTCATGACCGCATGCGCTCGCGACAAGCGCCTTGATTTTCGCAGCCGAGGAATTGACGTCGAAGCCCTCATCGCCGATCAAACACACAATGCCCTGCAAATCCCGGCACATGGCGGCAGCTTGCGCGAGCGATTCGGCGCCCGCGCTTTCGAACACGCTTGCCGCGCTCGGCTCTGAATCTTCGATCTTGCCTCCAGCGCCGGTTATTTGAAGATAACGCGCGGTTCGCTCAATATCGTCGAGTCCGCCGCGCATGGCTGCAAACGAAGTCACGCCCGGTTCCGGAGCGTCTTCGGGCAGTTGGCGCAATTCGGCCATCAGCGCGTCGTTTCTACTCCAGCCGTCGAGGATTTCGCGCCGAACCTCGGCAAAACGGCTGCCCAAATTCGAGTCACCGGATTCGAACGCGCAACGCGCCCTGCTCAGGTCGGGAACTTCTTTCGGCGCCGCGCTACGATAAAGTTCGGCGAGGTCGCAAAGCGGAAGCGCCAGACAGGACTTCGAATCGCTCGGCATCGGCGAGAAAAGCAGGCTTTCCTGGGTCAGATCGGAAAGGATTTCGCGAAAGCGCTTGCACAGGTGTTCGTTTTCGCCCGCCCGCCAACCGTCATGGACAAACAGGATATCCACCGTGGCGCCGGGATGGACCTCGCGGCTGGCCAGATCTCCGAGGAAGATCGCCGCTATGCCGCCTTCGCGCAACGGACCGCGCCGGTCGACGAAGTCCGCCACCACGGCGGAAAGCACGGTCGTGATCGAAGCTTCGGCGAGATTCGACAAGGCGGCTTTCGCTTCGGCCGGAGACAGGTTTCCGCGCACGGTGTGCATGCCGATCTGAAACGCCCGGTCGTTTGACCAGTTGCGCACGATTTCGGCGGTTTCCCTGGCATCGGCCACGGGAATCTCGGCGATCTGGCTCTTCATTTCCTGAACGTCCATTTCGCGAGTCCAATACAGCCGAGTCAATCCGCGCCGCGCGATCGATTCGGATTCAGGGTCGGGTCCGAATCCCTTCGGCAGGTCGAGATCGGTGAATTCGCGTTCGGTCAGGTTGTCGAGCAATTCCGGATTGCGTTCGATCCATTTGGCGAGCCGCGGAGCGGCGCCGAAAATCTCGACGATCGCGTCGAAAGCTTCTGGACGCGACGCCGAAACCGGGCTGTCGTAGGCGCTCCAGTCGTCGATCTCGGGATAGAAATACTTGCGCCATTGGTCGACAATGGGGTCCATTTTTGCAAACCATCGCTTCGGCCGCAGCACGAGATTCATCATGTCGCCATAGGTTCCCGGCAAATGCGGCGATTCCTCGGGGTTACAATTCTGCAGCAGCGGAAATTGCCGGCTCGCGACCGCGTGATGGTCCGCGTGGCGCTGCATGTTGAAGAACAGCCAGTTACTGAACTTCCAGTCGGCGCTCCAGGAATGACGCGGCATCACCTTTTCCCAGCGACCGTTCGCCAGCCGCACCCGGCGCAGTCCGTAATGTTGCAGGTAGTTGCTGATCTTCATCGAAAACACGCAACTGAACCCGAGCGCCGCGAAAACAAGCACGGCCCAAATGCCTCCCATTAGGAAAACCAGGCCGTACCAGAACGCCATATAGGCGCCATAGCGCCAGAACGGATTGCTCAAGTGCCAGATCGGCAGGCGCCGCCGCGCCAGACGCTCTCCGGCGACTTTCCAGGAGCCGGTGAGATTGCTGATGATCTCCTTGGGGAAATAACTCCAGAAACTCTCCCCCCTGGGCGCCGATCCTACGTCGTGAGGCGTGCCGACCTGGGCATGGTGGATATAGATGTGTTCGGTGGAATATTGCGGGTAGGAGGCGGATGCGAGCAGCAATTCCCCCAGCCGCCGTTCCCAAGAGGTCCGCCGGTGAATCATTTCGTGGCCGACGATGAAGACCGCCTGTGCTTCTACAGTCAGGATAATTGCCAGTAATACGTCTTCCCAGACCGCGAAAGGATTGGCGACCAGGATCTGCCACATGCCGAAGATGAGCGTCGGGGGCCAGAGTAACGCCCAGGCCCACGCGGGCAGATTGTGCCAGAGCAGGCGGCGTTCCGGTGTCCTGGCCGGGTCCATGTTGCGGCCGTCGAGTCCCATCACCCGGTCGATCATGCCGTTGCCACTCATGAAAAAGAGAAACGGCGGCAACAGCCACCAGCCGCCGTAAATCGAGGCGGCAACAATCAGCGGGAAAATTCCCAATGGCAGGTAATGCGGAAGCGCATTAAAAATCGACGGCTCGATCAGTTTGGGAATGTCAGCGTTTTGCGGGCCTGGGCCGCCCGGTGTGATCGTATCTTGTGGCATAGCGTCTACCCGCCAGCTTGAACTGCTTTTATTGTTTACGGATTATGTTAACTACAGACCAGGATCAGTGCAATTCCGGCGGGTCACCGAGAACAGGTAACAGCGCCCGGGAACCGGCCGCTAACCAGGACTTGCTCGGAGCGGGTCGAGCCGCAGAAAACGGCGCGGCGGAAACCCGGTCATGAATTTGAATACCAGGCCCGCACTATAGATTTCAGCGACGCGATCGAGTTCATCACCGCCGAGCGGCACGGCAATATAGGGTTGCGGTTCGCCGCCGATTGCGGTCGCGACTTCGACTTGCGGTCGTTCGATGGCATGGCCGTACCATTGCCGCGGCCAATGATTCGCCGCCACGTAGATGCTGCCGTCGATGTCTCGCCGCGAGATTACGCGCTCATGGGGGCTGCCGCTATCGTCGGTCGTGATGATGACAATACTGTCGCCGCCGCTTGGTTGGAAATAGCCGAGCATCGACTCGAACGCGACAACTAACAGTACATATGCCGCCGCCATGACGATGGCGATGCGGATCCAGCGTGACGTATCGATTGCCATCTTGTTCCTCCCGAAGGTCATCATAATAGGTCAGCATTCCACATTCCATGTAGTAGTTGTTTTTGCTAGTCTGACTGGACTTTTCCTTAAGCCTGGATTCGAACTTGGCGCGTAAACAGCCTCAACCGCCCGCGCGCGACGGTGAGCGCGAAGCGCAGCCAGCCAATCCCGGCCGGCGTAATCTGCTCAAGGGCGCCGGCGTGGTCGGCGCGGCGACGCTTGGCGGCGGCGGCAGGTTGATTGCCCAGCAGACTCCACCCGCGCCGAACGCGGCGCCACCGGTTCGCGAGGCGCTCGAAACGCTTACCGCGGCCGAAGTCGAGACCCTGGAAATTATCTGCGATTGTCTCATCCCCGCGGATGAGAACGGCCCCGGCGCCCGCGAGGCGCGCGCGGCGCACTATATCGACCGGGCGCTGGCGGGTCCCGATGCCGATGACCTCGAAGCCTTTCGCATCGGCCTTGCCGCGATCGAGGATTATGCGCGCAACGTCACGGGCAAGCCTTTTGCACTTCTGATCCGCGACCGGCAGGAATCGATCCTGCTGGCCTTGCAGCAGAACAAGCTCGACGGATTCATGCCAAACGGCGCCGGGTTCTTCAATTTGCTGCGCGATCACACGATCAACGGCGCCTTCAGCGACCCCTACTATGGCGGCAATCGCGATTTCGTCGGCTGGGACATGATCAGATATCCCGGCGTTCGCATCGGGGCAAGCGAGCGCGAGGTCGAACTCGGCGCCGCCTTGCCGCCCAATCACCAGTCCGCATACGACTATCGGCCCTATACCAAGACCGGCGGTCAGGGAGGGGCGAATCGTGCCTAGGCGGCTCGAAGGCGCCGATGTCGTCATCGTCGGCCTTGGCGCCGCCGGTGGCGTTGCATCCCTGCCGCTGGCGGACGCGGGATTGAAAGTCATCGGTCTGGAAGCCGGCGGCTGGCTCGGTCCGCGGGATTTCGGACCCGACGAATTGCGCAACAACTATCGCAACTGGCCCCAGGCGGTGCAGAAGTGCGCCGGCGAGGCGCCGACCGTGCGCGCCACGGCATCGGAGCGCGCCGTGCAAGGCGGGCATCCGATGATGAATGCCGTCGGCGGCACTTCCATGCATTACTGGGCACAAAGCTGGCGACTCAATCCCTGGGATTTCCGGGTAGTTTCCGCCACTCGCCAGCGCTACGGCGCCGGCCGCATCCCAATCGGCTCCACGGTCGAAGACTGGCCGCTCAGCTACCAGGAACTCGAACCTTTCTACGATCAGGTCGAACACACCGTCGGCGTTTCCGGTCAGGCCGGCAACGTACAAGGCGAGCTGGACCGGCGCGGCAATATCTTCGAAGGCGAACGCAGCCGGCCCTATCCCATGCAGCCCTTGCGCGCTTCGCCGTTCACCGAATTGATGGGCGCGGCGGCAAGGCGGCTCGACTGCAATCCCTTTCAGGGGCCGGCCGCGATCGTCACCGAAGCCTATGACGGCCGCCCGCCCTGCCAATATCACGGTTTCTGCAGCCGCGGCGGCTGCCATGTCAGGTCGAAAAGCTCAACCGCGTTCACTGTCATACCCAAGGCGCTCGAGACCGGCAACCTGCAAGTCGTTCCCTATGCCCGGGTGACCCGCGTCGTCACCGGCGGCGACGGCCGCGTGGCCGGAGTCGAGTACGTAAAAGGAAGCGAACATTTCTTCCAACCCGCGCAAGTAGTGTTGTTGGCCGGTTACACATACGAGAACGCGCGCCTGCTATTGTTGTCGACTTCGGCCGCATTCCCCAACGGATTGGCCAACAACGCCGGCCAGGTCGGACGGCATTACCTGAGCCACCACCAGGGCGCGCCGGTGACCGCATTGTTCGACCGCGACCTGCACAACTGGTATGGCTTGCCGGCCCAGGGCGTCGCCATCGACGAATGGGCCGACGATAATTTCGATCACAGCGATCTCGACTTCATTGGCGGCGCCAACTTGTGGGTGCATACCGACCGCCGTCCGATCAGCGCGGCGCGCATGAGCACTTTCGGCCTAACCAGCCGCAACTGGGGTTCGCAATGGAAGGCCTTTATCATGCAAAACGCCGATCGCGGCAACTCCTCGTATATCCAGAAAACCACCTTGCCTTACGAGGACAACTACCTCGACCTGGACCCGCAAGTGAAAGACCCCTTCGGCCAGCCGGTGATTCGCATCACCGCGCGCTATCACGAGAACGAACTACGTATCGCGCAATTCGCCCAGGACAAGATGGAACAGTGGTACCGCGCAGCCGGCGCCATCAAGGTTATCCGTTCGGGCCTCGGAAACGCCATGGGCGCATCCACTCACGCCTATGGCGGAACCCGTATGGGCGATGACGCGGAAACCAATGTCGTCGACCGCTGGGGTTTCTGCCACGAGGTTCCCAATCTCGGCATCGTCGGCGCTTCGGTGATGGGCACAAGCGGCGCCCGCAATCCGACCTTGACTGCCCAGGCGCTGTCCTGGCGCACGGCGGACTATCTGGCTAACAACTGGCTATCGGTGGCGGGATAGGATTCCCGCATGGCGGATAGTAAAGCGAGCAACTGGACGTTCGTGGCGGGGTAGGGATTTCATGCCGACATTAATGCAGAACCGGCAACATGCCGTGGCGTTCATCGTCGTCCTGGTGCTGCTCGAATCCATCGGCTTTGGCATCATTTTGCCGGTCATGCCGCAACTGATCATGGGTCTGGCCGATGTTTCGCTTTCCCGCGCCTCGGCCATCGGCGGCTATCTCATGTTCACCTATGCCGCCGTGCAGTTCTTCGCCGCGCCCGTTCTCGGCGCCATGGGCGACCGTTTCGGGCGGCGGCCGATTCTGCTTTACACCTTGCTTGCCCTGAGCCTGGACTACCTGCTGATGGCCTTCGCGCCGACCCTGTTGTGGCTGTTCCTGGCCCGATTCATCGCCGGCGCGGCCAGTTCCACCTACTCCCTGGCCTATGCCTATATCACCGACATCACCGAACCCGAACGCCGCGCCCAGCGCTTCGGCATGGTCGGCGCCGCATTCGGCGGCGGCTTCATACTCGGCCCGGTAATCGGCGGACTGCTGGGCGAATTCGGCGAACGCATTCCATTTTACGCCGCCGCGGCGCTGGCCATGATTAACTTCATCTATGGCTATTTTGTGCTCGGCGAGTCGCTCGGCATGCGCGATCGCCGCCGCTTCGAACTCAAGCGCGCCAATCCCGTCGGCGCGCTCAACCAGATCGCCAAGTACCCGATTGCCCTCGGTCTGGCTATCGCCTATTTCCTGTACATGCTGGGGCATTTTTCGCTGCCGGCCACCTGGACTTACTACACCATGGAGAAATTCTCCTGGTCGGAAAGCCAGATCGGCCTGTCGCTCGGCTTCGCCGGAGTCTTCATGATCCTGGTGCAGGCATTCCTGATTCGCTGGGCGATCCCCGCTCTGGGCGCGTTCCGCACCGGGCTCGTCGGCATGCTGGCGATGATGGTCGGCTTTTGCGGTTATGCGCTCGCCACGGCGGGCTGGCAGCTATATCCCTGGCTGGCGATCGCTTCGATCTCGGGCTTCGTCACTCCCGCCTTGCAATCCGTAATGACCGCGCAGATTCCGGCCAACGCCCAGGGAGAATTGCAGGGAGCGCTCAGCAGCCTGAGCAGCATCACCGCCATTCTCGGCCCGCTGCTGATGACCCAGCTATTCGCCTACTATAGCGCGCCGGATGCATTACTCTACTTCCCGGGCATGCCGTTCCTCGCCGCCGCGGGATTGACCGTACTCTGCCTGCTGGTGTTTGCCGGGACGGTCAAAAGCGCCGGGGCGGCACAGGCTGACCCGGCTTAGGCAACGCTTTCCCGCCACCGGCAAATTTCGACTTTCGGCGTATCCGGCATGGCTTCCGACAGCAGCCAGCGGCAAAAAACGATGCCTTCGCTGTAGCCGGCGGTGCTGATCCAGTTGCGGCGGCAAGGGCGAGCGCTCAGATAGACGACAAACGAGTCGTCTGCTTCCGGTTCGGTGGTTTCCTTGTTCAGACAGACCGGGTAATTGACCCAGTCAGTGGACTGCATCAGAAAGTTCCAGGTTTGTATGCCCCAATAGCATGCCTCGGGCGAGCGGAAGCTGATTTTCAGGTACTCGTTTTCCCGCAGGCGGTAACGGCACATGGCGTAGATATTATCCACCGTACCCCAGCCGCCCTGTTCGGGATCGAACTCGAACGGCGGCAGAAATTCGTTGATTGGAAATTCCATCGGTAGTGGCGCAATCCAGGTCGTTTGCTGGAAGAAGGTTGCCATGGTGCGTATGCGGCGGGCGAGTTGCCGGTCGTCGAGCGGCAGCGCTTTTGGCCGCGGCGCGGCGTTTTCGATGTGCAGAGTGCTTTCGGTCGAGATGAAGCGGTCAAAGAAATACTCACGGGTAAACATAGTGACCGTATCGGGATCGATTCTGAATTCATTCCTGCCCCTGGGATTCGGCGTCAACTTGATTTCGAAGCGGCCGTTCTCGTCGAACTCGATGTCGCGATGATTGATGTTGAGCGTTACCCGGTCGGAAAGTTCGCCGTGGGCGTCACCGCCATAAAGCGCGAAACCGAGATAGCAACTGTCGAATCGCTGCCCGCTGATGGTGTATTCCTGGTCGCCTCGAACCTGGGTGAAGTAATAGACGGCATCGACGTTGTCGCCGAGCATCTTGCGATTCCGGTTTGCCAGCGGCATCCATTGCGGCCGCAATGGATCGTTGAACAGGTAGAAGTCCACCGCGAGTTGCAACAGGTGGAAGATGTGCTGATATCCATCGACCTTGCCTTGCTGGTCAAGGGCAAGTTCAGGATCGAGAAAGGTCGCGTCCGTGTCGCGGATGATGTCGAGGAATTCAGTCAACGCTTGCTTGCTTTCCATCTTGTTCTCCGTTCGGCGATTCGCTTCAGTGTTGCTTCAAATCCTCGAGAAATTCAAGATAGTCCGCAAAATGCCGTCTGATGTCGGCGGCGCTGATGCCGAACTGTTCGAGGGTGTATTCGTGCGCTCCATGCTTGTCCTTTTGCTCCGTCCGCAGGAACTCTTCCATGCGCGCGCGGCCCTGTTCGGCCAGTGTCCAGCCGAATCGCGCATATAGGCTGTCCACCACCTCCATCTGGTTACCGACAAAATCATCGAAATGGAAATCGACGATCTGGTCATCGCGGTACATCTCCTTGCGGTCGCGCAGAAATCGATCCAGGTAATCGCTCCAGACTTTCAGGCTTTCCCGTCCGGTGCGCACGGAGTCCTCATGATCCGAGTAGAGAGAGCGCATTGAAGAAACGAGACTTGCAGCGGATGCCACCACGCGAGACGGCTCGCGATGGGGCATGACGATGCGCGCGTCCGGGTAGATCTCGAACAATTGCTTCAGCCTCATCAGGTGTACGGGGGTTTTCAGCAGCCAACGTTCCGGACGTATTCCTCCTGACTGCAGAAACTGCAGAAACCGTTTGTGCCAGCGCAGATTCAGCAACTGGTCGGCGTCATTGCCAAACCAGTCAAGGTAGCTGGGGACGTAAGCCTGGGCCACGTATTGAAAACTGCAAAAGTTTAGCGCTGTTACCGCCAGACATTCCTGCGGAGAATCGGCGGTCATGTAGTGCTTCTTGCGGAAATCCGGCACCAGCCTGAACAACTGCTCAAACTCCTTGCGAATGGATTCAAGGCGCGGATTGTCTTGATAATTTGCCGGAGTCGGAGCGGGCCAGGGCAGAATGCACTCCCAACTCAGCGGCGACCGATGCGCGGCATCGCGATAAAGCAGGGCTTGCAGAATCGTTGTGCCCGATCTCGGCATGCCGATGATGAACACCGGCTCGGTGATGGGTTCATCGAGAATCGCCGAATTTTCGGCAATCGCCTTTTCCACCTGGAAGCGTGCATTGGCGCCGCGTTGGAGGATGTTCTTGTTCGCGAACTTGCCGAAGGCATTGAACCGCGCCTCGCCGTTCATTGACTGCACGAGACGCGCAAGACCTTGCTCGAATGCAGCGTCGCGGTATTCGAATCCGCTGACGGATTCCGCCTTGGCAAGAATGCGTTCGGAACGGAGGTCGAATGGCCGCAAGCCGACGGTTTCGGCCAGGCGTCCGGCAAAATTGAATAAATTGAGAACGCCGGGCCGTTCGATGGGAATCGAAGAGTCGTACATCCCTCAGATCAACTGTTTCAGTTTCGCGGCGATGGACAGATCGCCCTTGACCTTGATCTTGCGGGAAGCGACCGCGATGAAAGGCTTGATTTCCTTGCGGGTCAATTTCCCCCAGGTCTCTAGGGACATGGCGACAGTGCATTCGGCTTCGACATCCTGTCCAGTGGCAATCGAAACCAGATTGCGATCGCCGGCGCCATCGATGAGCAGCCGTTCGTCGTCAAGGTGAAAGACGAGTGTCTTGCCCAACGGCTCAATCTCGGCGGCCTTAGCCGACATGTCAGCGTGGATTTCTTCAATTGTCATTGCGTACTCCTTTATTATTGAGCGCATTGTACAAGGGCAGCCTCACGCGCGCAGAAGAGATGCCGGCGCCGGCGGTCTCGATCGCCGCCGATTTCCGGTTGAATTTCGCCAGCACGTGGCGCATGGTTCAATCATGGATATGGAGTTGCCGCGGCCGAAATTCCGGAGCTCGGCAAAAGTGAGAAAACATGGCAGATGAAATCGACGAAATTCTTGAACGATCGCCACTGATCGCCCTCGTCCAGGCGGACGAAGTCGAAACCGCGGTGCAAACCTCCAGGGCGCTGATCGCAGGCGGAATATCCATTATCGAAGTGCTGTTCCGCACTGACGCCGCGCTCGATTGCCTGCGCGCGGTGGCGCAAGAAGTGCCCGAAGCGGTTGCGGGAGCGGGCACGGTCTTGTCGGCCGGACAGGCCGATGAAGCGCTGGATGCCGGCGCAAGGTTTATCGTCTCGCCGGGCCTCGATGAAGGCGTGGTCGGCGTGGCGCGGTCCGCCGGTGCTCCGGTTTTTCCAGGAATCTGCACCGCGACCGAGCTGCAATGCGCATACAATCTCGGACTCGAAACCGTCAAATTCTTCCCCGCATCGATCGCCGGCGGCGTTCCCGCGCTCAAAGCCCTGGCAAGCGTTTTCCGAACGATGCGCTTCATCCCCACCGGCGGCGTCTCCCCGGACAATCTTGCCGATTTCCTCGCGATTCCCGCCGTCGTCGCCTGTGGCGGTAGCTGGCTGACGCCCGGCGACCTGATCGCAAAGGGCAATTTCGGGGGCATTACGGCGCTGGCCCGCGACGCGCTATCCATCACAGAAAAAGCCCGATAAAACAAGGAGTCATCTCTATACGCCTTCAATTGGCCGGGCGTAAACTTTCAATCGGCCGGACCAGAATCTGGCTCAGGCGGAGTTGCGTGGCAAACCCACGGATTTTCTTGATCGGACATTCGCCGCAAAATCACCGCCGCCTGGAGAATCGGTCGCGGGAAATGACCTGGTCGAGACTGTATTGGCGGGCGGCTACCGGGAAGCTCTGCGCCGTTCCGCGTGGAACCGCCGCCAGATCTGACACATGAGCTATTTCGACGCGATCATGCAACGGGATATCCCGGACATAGCAGGGATCGACAAACTGCAGTCCCAGTCGAAACTGTTGCCAAAGAGAAATAAAGGTTAATACTATACACCTTCTCTGAAAATACATTTGCATCCCCAACTAACCATTCTTTCATTCGTCGGAGTCTGCTACGAGCATCAACCCTTCGTCCTTTTTTTAAAGAGCTATCGCAAATTAATTCCGTATTCGCCATTGCGCGAAGTGAAGAAGAAACCAACCCCATGAAATACATCATCCTGTACCTTTCGAGCATATTGCTTGCTTTGCTTTGCTCTGCCCACAGCTACTCTTATGAACTTCTTACGTCCCGCTCTGTGGTCAACAATCAGCACGTCTGGTACGTTCACCTTCCCGGAAACACCGAAGACGGCCATTCCTACATTGACCTCTTTTCAAGAGCCACATCTCTCTGGATGACAACAGCCCCACAACTTGACCTTGACTTCATCCAGGACGAGCAAGAGGTGTGTAACGGCGACACGAGCACCAACAACATCAATACCGTTTCTTTTCGTTCTACTACCTGTAACGGAAGAGACAAGTCCGGTTTTGGTGGTTTCGCTTCCCACCAAAATACTGCCGTTTTCTACGATGACGGTTCCTATGAAATCCACATCGGCGAAGGAGACATATTCGTCGTCCCGCGATCCCACACTTCTCCTGTCGCCCTCGGAATACTGACCCACGAGATCGGACACAATCTTGGTCTCGCACACAGCGATGTATTCGGCTCTATAATGTATCCAGCCAGCAGCATACACTTTCAAGGCATAGGCCCTGATGACGCCTGCGCCATAGCCATTGTCACGGGATATCCCGAACAATGCCCAATTGCATTAACACCCTCCTATTCAACCGACGCTTCTCATACTTCCGCGCACTTTGCAGGCTTCGCTTCAAAAACCGGTTACTATGCTTCGATCAACGGTATTAGCATTAACGGTGTTGACATTCGCGAAGTTTTCCGCCCAAACGAAGAAATCATTGTCTATACGACCGTCCTTTACGACAAGGCCCACTGGCACAAACCAGGCGCCATTCACCTCCTCGCCCAATTGTCAGACGGCGGCCCCCTTTACGCCAAGCAGACTGACGGTTCCTGGACACCGTACCTGGGCGGAGACGTACCGGTCACCGTCAAGGACCCCATCCTCTACCTCGCCGACGATTACATCATCATCGGTCGCAATCCCAGCACCGCTCTCAATGGCGGCCAACCTTTCCAGGGCGCCCAACTCGGCCTCGAAGGCCAGACCGTGCTTTTCTGGGTCGCCTACTCCGTCGACGAACAACCGGGCGTATACATTCATGGCGGCAAACCCATACGCGTCTCCTGGACACTTGATTGAACGTGAAGCCGTCTCCTTCTTTCGCATTGGTTTCCCCCTCACTTTCCTGATCCCTCCGCCGGCTACCTATTTGTTCTCTACAGTGGTAATTTTCCTTCCTTGACATGCCCCAGCGCGGGTGGTTATATCGTTTGCCCGAACGAGATCCAGTGTTTCCCTTTCAAGAGTAGGCTGAATTATGAAGATAAAATGGTTGCTCTTCGCCGTTGTCGTGGTGTTTGCGGGTTGCTCCCAGGATTCGACTACCGGTGGTGATTCCGCCCAGGCCGCGGCGGCTGAATCCGGCGCATCGGATATTCCCAGAACGCCAGGCGGAAGGCCGGACCTGAACGGCATCTGGCAAGTTCTCATGAACGCCAACGACAACCTGGAAGCAGCGCCGCCCAAGGCCGCGTATCATCTGGTTCCCGGTGATTTCGTGCCGGTGCCCGGCTCCGAAGTCGTCGCTCTGGGCGCGGTGGGTTCGGTGCCCGCCAGTTTTGGCGTGGTCGAAGGCGGTACGATTCCCTATCGTCCGGAAGCGTTGGCGCGGCGCGATGAGAATCGCGAGAACTGGCTGACCATGGACCCCGAGATCAAGTGCTTCATGCCGGGCGTGCCGCGGGCGACCTACCTGCCGCATCCGTTCCAGATCTTCCAGAGCGAGAGCGCTTTTTTCATCGCGTATTCCTTCGCCGGAGCAGTGCGTAACGTATTCCTGGAAGATCCGGGTCCCGCCCCGCTGGATTCCTGGATGGGACAGTCCCATGGCTATTGGGAAGGCGACACTTTCGTCGTTGAAGTGACCGGTTTGGACGATCGCACCTGGTTCGACCGGGCCGGCAACTATCACAGCTACCAGCTCAAGGTAACCGAACGATATGACATGGTCGACGAAAACGTCATCATGTATTCAGCCACCATGGAAGATCCAGAAGTATTCGAAGAGCCCTGGACGATCAGCATGCCGCTGTATCGCCGGCTCGAAGAAGGCTACGAACTGCCGCAGTTCAAGTGCGTCGAATTCGTGGAAGAACTGATGTACGGCCAATACCGCAAAGGCGGCGAATTCGAGCAGCGTCTGCGTGAGGAAATGATGCAACAACAGCAGGATCAGCAGTAATCGAGTAACGCCGGAATAGCGCTTGGCAATCATTCTGGCCTTTGGATAGAATGTCGAGGACTGTCCTCGTAACTGACATTTGGCAATAGCTGAAAATCTGAAGAGGTAGATTCATGAAAATCAAATTGCTGGCTCTGGCAGCGGTTGCCGCGATTGGTGTCGTCGCCATCAAGCCTTCGGCCACCGCGCACCACGCATTCTCCGCGGAATTCGATGCGAACCTGCCAGTGCGTCTAGGCGGTCCCATCACTCGTGTGGAGTGGATCAATCCGCACACCTGGATTCATCTGGAGAACAACGATCCGGAATCCACTCGTGATTCCGGCCCCTGGATGGTGGAAGGCGGTACGCCCAATACCTTGCTGCGCCGGGGAATCAACAGGAATTCACTGGTACTTGGCACCGACATCGTCGTGACCGGTTATCAGAGCAAGGATCGCTTGTGCGAGCCGACTTGCCGCGCCAACGGCCGGGATATCACTTTCCCTGACGGCCGCAAATTGTTCATGGGTAGCTCAGGCACTGGCGCGCCTCGCGACGGTTCCGATCCGATCGAACAAAACTGACTCTCGCCGGACACAGAAAGTTTCCACGCCCGGGCGCCTGTCAAGCTATACAGGCGGCCGGGTTCTGCTGTTCGTTGTTTGGCCCTCGGTAATCAGCTCGGATACTGCACGAGTGCGCTGATTTGGCAAGGAATTCGTGGTTTTTATTTGCTGGCGGGGCATGACGATTCCGGTCAAGCGGGGACCGGGACTTTCATGGAGGTTTTCGGGGTGCTCACTGCATTTGCCTGAGTGTTTTACCGCGGGACAAGGCCATTTGCATTCTTGAGGCGAACGCATTTCCGCTCGATATCGGCGAGCAGCCGGATGTCGGCGGGAGCGTACTTGTGGGCGCAGGGTTTGCCGCGCCCGCTGCCACGGCGGTCCCGGATGTTTCCCGATCGGCGCCATTGTCGGACCAAACGCTCCATCTGGGAATGCGGAGAGCCCGTGGCGGATACGAGAAAGCGGAGCACCAGGCCCTTGTCCAGCCTCCCGAACTTCCGATAGTCGAAACGGTCCAGCGTGTCGCGCACGAAGCGGTACGCCTCGTTGCGGGCTTGTGGTTGAATGTCCATCGCCTCGTCGCCCGCCACGAAGGTGCGAAGCTGCTCCATTGTGCGTAGCCGCCGCGTTTGAATGTCCACGATCATCAGCGAATGATGCGTAAGATACTCCTTTCACCATCACTTCGCGCTGGAATCGACCTCCCGCTTCACCATCATTTCGCATTGGACAACGCTCTGACTGGCGGCATCCAGGCCGGATTGGGCGTGGGCGATCCGGTCGAGCTGCGAGAAGGTGACGCCGAGCTTGAGGCAGGCTTCGGCGCTGGGGATCTGTTTGAGCGCTTCGTACGGCGTGGTGACGCCGGCGCGCGGATGCAGCCGCTTTACCTTGCCTTTGGCGTCGCGCCGCTCGACCCGGAACCGGCAGGGTCGGTGATAGTTCAGGGAGGGCGACAGGCGTTACCGTGCGAACGCGTCGATTCGGGTGGCGAAATGCCGGGGGATATGGTCGTGACCGAAGTACTTGCGCACCACATGGGCGTTCTTGCCTTCGACCAGGGCGTTGTCGTTACTGCGCCGGGGGCGCGACTTGGTGGACTCGGCATGGAGTTTGGCGAGCAGGTCCGCGACCTGGTGGTTGACGTACTCCGAGCCGTTGTCGGCGTGGAGTCCCCGGATGCGGAAGGGCATCTGTTCCAGCAAGCTGGTCAGCACGGAAAGCAGGAAACGCTCCGAGATGGCTTCGACCGCGGCCACCAGTTCGAACTGGGTCGTCTGATCGATCAAATTGATCAGATAGATGCCCTTGACGCCGTTCCGGTCGCCTTGGCGCACCGTGCCGATCCGCAGGAATCCGGGCTGCCCGTCGGGTCGGTCGCCTTGAGCAAGCCGACCGCGACCGCCGAGGGGCAGGTCTTGTCGAACGTCGTCCACTGTCAGTACCGCAGTAATACTCCCCAAAAGCGCCGAAGTAAAAATCCCCAGTTTTCGCTTCCGCCACCACATCCGGTAACCTCGGGTCTTGCTCAGGTTGTAGATGTGGCTGGGGGAGATGCTCGCCAGGCGCGCGAACCGCCCGTCGCCGAACAACCGGTACTGCCGGCGCAGCACTTCCGCCGTCACCGGCCCCGACATCTGCCGGTAGGCCTCGTCGATCTCGGCTAGCAAAAGAATGTCCGCGGGTTGATAGACCCGCGGAAAATCGCGACCGCTGTTGCCGGTCCGCGGATCCACCACGCTGCCCGTGTCGCGGTGCCGGCGGATCAGGCGCTCGATCCGAGGCAACGACAAGCCGGAGAACTTCGCCAGATAACGGCAGATCGTCCCCTTGCCGGCGCGCCTGAGCCTCTGGTATCCGAATATATCGAGGGTGGCGCGCACAAACTCATACGCGTCCTCGCGGTCCAACGGGTGATAGTCAACAGGCTCGTTGCCTTCCAGGCAGAACCGTACCTGATTCAGTGTCGTCATGCGACGGGTCCTGAATCTCACAATCATTCTCCATGATTACTAAAACTCGCCTTCACCATCACTTAGCTGTGGAATCGGCCTCCTCGTTCACCATCATTTAGCATTGGACAAGGCTGCGATTTGCAGTTTGCGGTTTTAGAGCATAGAATCGAGTGAACTTCGTGGCTCCTCGATCATCGAGGTTTACTCGTTTTGCGTATTTCATGGCCAGCCTTCCTGTTATTGGCGGCTTCTAGTTCAACGTTTTTTGCTGCTGGTTCGCTGGCGCAAGCGCCCATCGTCTGGGGCAGTGCATCGCCATCCAACTTCAAGGCCGATGTAGACACGACCACGCTGAGTTGGGGCAGTAGTGGGGCGGATTCCTGTGAATTCCAGGGAGAGTCGATTGCCATCAGCGGGTCGTTGACCGGCGGGCCTTACGCGGCCGGCAGCCATGCAATCACTTTTTCCTGCAGCAACGAATCTGGTTCGACGCCCTACACGATCAACTTCCAGGCCTGGTCGCCGCCGACGCTGAACAGTTTCTCGCTGAGCAGCGTCACGATCTATGAAAACCAGAGCGTAACGGTCAGTTGGAGTTCAACCGACGCCAACGCTTGTATTTTGAGCACGGGAGGGGGCAGTCAACCCCCGAACGGAAGTCTGACCTTTCCCGCGAACAGTTTTGCTCCGGGCGTCATCAGCGGATCGATGCATTGCACCGGTTATGGAGGCACGTCGAACACGCGCTCGGTTTCCTTGACGGTGCTGACCTGGATCGATACCGATAACGATGGCGTTCATGACGACGAAGACACCGACGACGATGGCGACGGCATGCCCGATGTCTGGGAAATCGCCAACGATCTGGATCCCTTGGTCGCCAACGCCGATGGCGATCCCGACGACGACGGCGACAGCAACCTGACGGAATACAACAACGGCACCGATCCGCAAACGCATGAGGTGGCGCAACTGTTGAGCGCGACCTTGTCCGCGAACACGATTTACGAAAACGAAAGCCTGACCTTCTCCTGGAGTTCCCGTTACGCGACTGCTTGTTACGCCAACGATACCAGTTCCAGCGCCAGTATCGGCAGCGCGGGCATCGGCAATACATCCGCGAGCGCCGGCGTCGTCGGCAAGGCGGACAACGCATGGGATCCGAACGGCAGCGTAACCTACGAGCCCAACTTTTTTGATGTCGGGTCATTCAGTTATGAATTTTATTGCAGCGGCCCTGGCGGGGCTTCCGCGAAGGCAACGATTTTGCTGACGGTGCTGACCTGGATCGATACCGATAACGATGGCATTCATGACGACGAAGACACCGACGACGATGGCGACGGCATGCCCGATGTCTGGGAAATCGCCAACGATCTGGATCCCTTGGTCGCCAACGCCGATGGCGATCCCGACGGCGACGGCGACGACAACCTGACCGAATACAACAACGGCACCGATCCGCAAACGTATGAAGTGGCGCAACTGTTGAGCGCGATCTTGTCCGCGAACACGATTTACGAAAACGAAAGCCTGACCTTCTCCTGGAGTTCCCGTTACGCCACTGCTTGTTACGCCAACGATACCAGTTCCAGCGCCAGTATCGGCAGCGCGGGCATCGGCAATACATCCGCGAGCGCCGGCGTCGTCGGTAAGGCGGACAACGCATGGGATCCGAACGGCAGCGTAACCTACGAGCCCAACTTTTTTGATGTCGGGTCATTCAGTTACGAATTTTATTGCAGCGGCCCTGGCGGGGCTTCCGCGAAGGCAACGATTTTGCTGACGGTGCTGGCCTGGGTCGACACCGACGGCGATGGCATTCATAACGATTTCGATCTCGACGACGATGGCGACGGCATGCCCGATACCTGGGAAATCGCCAACGGTCTGGATCCCTTGGTCGCCAACGCCGATGGCGATCCCGACGACGACGGCGACAGCAACCTGACGGAATACAACAACGGCACCGATCCGCAAACGCATGAGGTGGCGCAACTGTTGAGCGCGATCTTGTCCGCCAACACGATTTACGAAAACGAAAGCCTGACTTTCTCCTGGAGTTCCCGTTACGCCACCGCTTGTTACGCCAAGGAGACCAGCTCCAGCGCCAGTATCGGCAGCGCGGGCATCGGCAATACATCCGCGAGCGCCGGCGTCGTCGGCAAGGCGGACAACGCATGGGATCCGAGCGGCAGCGTAACCTCCGAGCCCAACAGTTACGAGGTCGGATCATACAGTTACGAATTTTATTGCAGCGGCCCGGGCGGGGCTTCCGCGAGCGCAACGCTGTTGCTGACGGTGCTGGCCTGGGTCGACACCGACGGCGATGGCATTCATGACGATTTCGATCTCGACGACGATGGCGACGGCATGCCCGATACCTGGGAAATCGCCAACGGTCTGGACTCCTTGGTCGCCAACGCCGATGGCGATCCCGACGGCGACGGCGACGACAACCTGACCGAATACAACAACGGCACCGATCCGCAAACGTATGAAGTGGCGCAACTGTTGAGCGCGATCTTGTCCGCCAACACGATTTACGAAAACGAAAGCCTGACCTTCTCCTGGAGTTCCCGTTACGCCACTGCTTGTTACGCCAACGATACCAGTTCCAGCGCCAGTATCGGCAGCGCGGGCATCGGCAATACATCCGCGAGCGCCGGCGTCGTCGGCAAGGCGGACAACGCATGGAATCCGAACGGCAGCGTAACCTACGAGGCCAACTTTTTTGATGTCGGGTCATTCAGTTATGAATTTTATTGCAGCGGCCCGGGCGGGGCTTCCGCGAAGGCAACGATTTTGCTGACGGTGCTGGCCTGGGTCGACACCGACAAGGATGGCATTCATGACGATTTCGATCTCGACGACGATGGCGACGGCATGCCCGATACCTGGGAAATCGCCAATGGTCTGGACTCCTTGGTCGCCAACGCCGACGGCGATCCCGACGGCGACGGCGACGACAACCTGACCGAATACAACAACGGCACCGATCCGCAAACGCATGAAGTGTCGCAACTGTTGGACGCGTCCTTGTCCCCGAGCACGATATACGACCATGAAAACGAAAGCCTGACTTTCTACTGGAGTTCCCGCTACGCCACCGCTTGTTACGCCAACGACAACAGTGCCGGCGCCACCGGCGCGAACAACGCTTGGGAACCGAACGGCAGCGTAACCTTCGTGCCAGGTCATTTTGATGTCGGGTCATACAGCTATCAATTTTATTGCAGCGGCCCGGGTGGGGATTCGGAGAGCGTAACGCTGTTGCTGGAGGTGCTGTCCTGGATCGATACCGACGGCGATGGCATTCATGACGCTATCGACCTTGACGACGATGGCGACGGCATGCCCGATACCTGGGAAATCGCCAATGGTTTGAACTCCTTGATCGCCAACGCCGGCGGCGACCCCGACGGCGATGGCGACGACAACCTGACCGAATACAACAACGGCACCGATCCGCAGACGCATGAAGTGGCGCGACTGCTGAGCGCGTCCTTGTCGGCGAGCGAGATGTACGACAATGGGGAGCTGATATTCTCCTGGAGTTCCGGCTACGCCAGCGGCTGTTACGCCAACGATACTGGTTCCGGCGCCAGTTTCAGCGGCGTGGCCATTGCCAATAATTTGGCGAGCGTCAATGGCGCCGCCGGCGGCAGCGCATGGGTTTCGAACGGCGCTGCCATCTTCCCGTCCGGCAGTTTCGCGGCCGGGACATACAGCTATCAGTTTTATTGCAGCGGCCCCGGCGGGGATTCCGCGGGCGCAACGCTTTCGCTAACGGTAACTGCCTGGGTCGACACCGATGGCGATGGCATTCACAACGATAACGATTCCGACGACGATAACGACGGCATGCCCGATACCTGGGAAGTCGACAACGGTCTGGATCCCTTGGTCGTCAACGCCGACGGCGATCCCGACGGGGACGGCGACGACAACCTGACCGAATACAACAACGGCACCGATCCGCAAACGCATGAAGTCGCGCAACTGTCAAGCGCGATCTTGTCGGCGGACACGATGTACGAAAATGGCAGTCTGACTTTTACCTGGAGCTCCCGTTACGCCAGCGGCTGTTACGCCAACGATACCGGTTCCGGCGCCAGTTTCAGCGGCGTGGCCATCGCCAATGATTTGGCGAGCGTCAATGGCGCCGCCGGCACGAGCAGCGCATGGGGCCCGAACGGCGCTGCCATCTTCCCGCCCGACAGTTTCGCCGCCGGGGCATACAGCTATCGATTTTATTGCAGCGGCCCCGGCGGGGATTCCGCGGGCACAACGCTTTCGCTGACGGTAACTGCCTGGGTCGACACCGACGACGATGGCATTCATGACGATGACGATCCCGACGACGATAACGACGGCATGCCCGATACCTGGGAAATCGACAACGGTCTGGACCCCTTGATCGCCAACGCCGATGACGATCCCGACGGCGACGGCGACGACAATCTGACCGAATTCAGTAACAACACCGATCCGCTAACGTATGAGATCGCGCAAGTATTGAGCGCGAGCTTGTCGGCGAGCGCGATGTACGACAATGAAAGCCTGACTTTCTCCTGGAGTTCCCGTTACGCCAGCGACTGTTACGCCAACGAAAGCAATGCCGGCGCCACGGGCGATCCATGGGATCCGAACGGCAGCAAGCTCTTTCCGCCCGACTTTTTCGAGGCCGGGGAATTCAGCTATGAATTTTATTGCAGCGGTCCCGGCGGGGATTCGGAGAGCGTAACGCTGTTGCTGACGGTGCTGGCCTGGATCGATACCGATGGCGATGGCATTCATGACGATGACGATCCCGACGACGATAACGACGGCATGCCCGATACCTGGGAAATCGACAACGGTCTGGATCCCTTGGTCGCCAACGCCGATGACGATCCCGACGGGGACGGCGACGACAATCTGACCGAATACGACAACGGCACCGATCCACTAACGTATGAAGTGGCGCAACTGCTGAGCGCGACCTTGTCCGCGAGCACGATGTACGACTATGAAAGCCTGACTTTTACCTGGAGTTCCCGCTACGCCACCGGCTGTTACGCGAACGACAGCGTCACCACCTTAAGCTATTCCGCGGTTGCCATATCGTCAAACAAGACGGCGACAAAGAACGGCGGCTGGGCTCCGAACGGCAGCGAGATCTTCCCACCCGGCAGTTTCGATGCCGGGGAATACAGTTATCAATTTTATTGCAGCGGTCCGGGCGGGGAGTCCGAGCGCGAAACGCTTTCCCTGACGGTACTGACGCGAAGGGATACCGATGGAGACGGTATTCCTGACGATGACGACCTCGACGACGATGGCGACGGCATGCCCGATACCTGGGAAATCGCCAACGATCTGAATCCCTTGACCGCCAACGCCGACGGCGATCCCGACGGCGATGGCGACGACAATCTGACCGAGTACAAAAACGGCACCGATCCGCAAACGCATGAAGCCGCGCGGCTGTTGAGCGCATCCTTGTCCCCGAGCACGATTTACGACAATAAAAGCGAAAGCCTGACCTTCTCCTGGAGTTCCCGCTACGCTACCGCTTGTTACGCCAACGACAACAGTACCAGCGCTGGTTACGGCATCGCGGCCATCGCCAGTACATCCGCGAGCGTCACTGGCGTCGCCGGCAAGAGCAACGCATTGGCCCCGAACGGCAGCGAAACCTTCCCGCCCGGCTTTTTCGAGGTTGGGGACTACAGCTATCAATTTTATTGCAGCGGTCCCGGCGGGGATTCCGCGAGCGCGACGATTTCGCTGACGGTGCTGGCCTGGACCGACAACGATGGCGATGGCATTCATGACGATATTGACCCCGACGACGATAACGACGGCATGCCCGATATCTGGGAAATCGCCAACGGTCTGAATTCCCTGATCGCCAACGCCGATGGCGATCCCGACATAGACGGGGACGACAATCTGACCGAATACAAAAATGGCACCGATCCACAATCGTATGAAGTCGCGCAACTATTGAGCGCAACCTTGTCGGCGAGCACGATTTACAAAAACGAAAGCTTGATCTTCTCCTGGAGTTCCCGCTACGCTACCGCCTGTTACGCCAACGACAACAATGCCGACGCCACCGGCACGAACGACGCATTGCCCCCGAACGACAGCGTAACCTACGGGCCCAACTTTTTCGAGGTTGGGGCATACAGCTATCAATTTTATTGCAGCGGCCCCGGCGGGGATTCCGCGAGCGTAACGCTTTCCCTGACGGTGCTGGCCTGGGTCGACAACGATGGCGATGGCATTCATGACGATTTCGACCCCGACGACGATAACGACGGCATGCCCGATACCTGGGAAATCGCCAACGGTCTGGACCCCTTGACCGCCAACGCCGACGGCGATCCCGACGGTGATGGCGACAGCAACCTGACCGAATACAACAACGGCACCGACCCGCTAGCGTATGAAGCCGCGCAAGTGTTGAGCGCGGACTTGTCGGCGAGCAAGATTTACAAACATCAAAGCTTGACTTTCTCCTGGAGTTCCCGCTACGCCACCGCCTGTTACGCCAACGACAACAATGCCGACGCCACCGGCACGAACGACGCATTGCCCCCGAACGACAGCGTAACCTACGGGCCCAACTTTTTCGATGCTGGGGCATACAGCTATCAATTTTATTGCAGCGGCCCCGGCGGGGATTCCACGAGCGTAACGCTTTCCCTGACGGTAATAACCTGGATCGACACCGACGGCGATGGCATTCCCGACGATGTCGACCTCGACGACGATGACGACGGCATGCCCGATATCTGGGAAATCGCCAACGGTCTGGACTCCTTGACCGCCAACGCCGATGGCGACCCCGACGACGACGGCGATGATAATCTGACCGAATTCAGTAACAACACCGATCCGCTAACGCATGAGATCGCGCAAGTGTTGAGCGCGGACTTGTCCACGAGCACGATTTACGACAATGAAAGCGAAAGCCTGACTTTCTCCTGGAGTTCCCGCTACGCCAGCGCCTGTTACGCCAACGACAGCAGTGCCGGCGCCAGCACGGGCGACGCATTGGAACCGAGCGGCAGCGCAACCTTTCCGCCCGGCTTTTTCGAGGTCGGGGAATACAGCTATCAATTTTATTGCAGCGGTCCCGGCGGGGATTCGGAGAGCGTAACGCTGCTGCTGAAGGTGATGGGCTGGGTCGACACCGACGGCGACGGTATGCCCGATAACTGGGAAACGGAGCATGGACTGGATCCCCTGGATGGCGCGGACGCGAACCAGGATCTCGACGGCGACGGCGACAGTAATCTCGAGGAGTATCAAAACGGGACCAACCCAGGGATTTACGAAACCGCGCGGTTGCTGGATTACGCTCTGACTGACCATGAGATCTATTCCAACGAGTCCGCTGAATTCAATTGGAACTCCCGCTACGCGGACGCCTGTTACTTCGAAGATGACAATGTGAATCTCGGCACGGCCGGCCCGCTCGCCAGCGACGCAGGGCAGTTCGGTAGCGGCGTTTGGGAAATCGCCATGTACTGTACCGGCCAGGGCGGCGATTCGCCGATCGACACTGTTACCTTGACTGTCGCGGAATGGCTGGATACGGACGGCGACGGGGTGCACAATGATATTGACGACGATGACGATAACGACGGCATGCCCGACGATTGGGAGCAGGAGCATGGCCTCGATAGCGAAGATGCTGACGATGCCGAGTTGGATGCCGATGGTGACGGATTTTCCAATCTCGCGGAATATCGGGCGGGCACCGATCCGGAGGATGACTCGGATCATCCCGAGATTGAGACCGTCAATGGATTTACTTCGGATTACGCGCTGTACAAGGTGATAATAATCAACGAGGGAAGCTTTGACTTGACCTCGACCACCAAATCCGGTTACAGCAGCGAGCACTTGCTGGTGCGGCGCGGCGCCGCCGCATCGGCGCTGATCGAGGATTTCGCCATGAGGGAATCCGCGACGTCGAACGAATTCAGTTTTTACAGCGCCAACGCGGCCTGGCTGACGACGATCGATAGCGAGTCCCCGATGGAAACGAGCCCCGTGGTCGACGATTTCAACGGCGACGGCGTGGACGATTTGGCGCTTACCGGGCTCGCGGAGGCGAATTTCTCGGGCGAGGATCGCATCGTGTTCGCCAATCCCAACGCCACGAGCGCCTACACGCCAACGCGTGCCGCGCTACTGGACAACGACGCGCGGGATTTTTTCGGCAGTCTGGCCAACTGGATCGAGGGGTCGCGCAATTTCGACGACGATGTGGAGGCCGATTTTCTCGCCGAACATCCCGACGGTAACACGCAGCTCAAAGGCATTGGCGGCGGTCAGGCCGCGGAACAGCCCGACGACAAAAAGCAGCGCAAAAGCGTTGGCGGCGACCAGGTTATTGATCTGGATTACTGGGTGGACGAGGTTTCCGTGGAAGAGGTCGCCAGCGGAGCGGTCTACGCCGATCCGTCAAACCCGCCGCCGATCTCCGAGTACCCCGCCGAATGCTTCAACCAGTTGGTGTTCTGCCGCATGGCTTATGTGTATGAGGATACGACGGGCTTTCAACTCGACCCCTCCCGAGGGTGGAATTTTCCGGGGAATATCACGGAAATCACCGACGCCGATGTAGTCACGGCCGCCCGCGATGACGATTTTAATATCACGATCACGATCCTGCTGACGCCCGGGGATCCCGTCAGCGCGTTCGTGTATCTGGCGATAAATTTTCTTGCGTTTTGGAACGACGACGACGATCCGCCTTCGGCGGGTATGCGGGATGCGACGCTGCTATGGGACACGATTCTGTCGCCGCTGGGCAATACCGGCAAGATCACGGTGGGTTCGCCCGAAGCGAAGGTGTTGCACGATCTGCTTGGCGGATATCTTGGCGTGGAAGTACTGGAAGGCGCCCTGATGGACGTGCTGCGGGAGGAACTTCCCGAGTTGATTGATTTCGATATCGAAGAGTACGACGAGGGTTTGCTCCGGGATATATTGATCGTATTGAACGATGCGCAAGGCAGGATAATAATGCAGGCGCCCCAAAATCCAATCGTAGAACCACCTACTCCTCATTATGATCCAGATAGCCCTAATGCTGATATCCTTAAGGATATTACTTGCTATCCTACTTGCGAGCCAGATGACTTCACAAAAGAACAAAAAGATGCAATTAATGCAAGAATGAAAGAGTATTTTGACGACGAGCTTGATACTGGAATAATTGACGAACAGGATGCAATGTTATTGGTACATAATTCCAAGTTATGGGACTTTGCATTTGAATTAGGGATAGAGTTCGTCGTAGTGTTAGATAAAATAAAATGGGAGTTTGTGCAACGGAAAACAGATTTTAAATACTACAAGGTTGGATACCGTCGTGGTAAAAATCGAATTCCAATTCATAATCATCCTTCAGCTATTGCATCTGACGGTATCTGGGAAAATGATCTTGATGAACAGGCTATACTTTATGGGGAAGATATATGTGGTGATAATGAGAAAGATTTTTGGAATTACGTAAGCTATGTTGAAGAAAGTGGTACGCGTCGTCTTTCGCGCGCCAAGGTTAGCGAAATGATTGCAAATCTGCCCGGTAGAGCTGAAGCCAGACCTGAAAGATTTTCGTATCAGGTATACTCGGAATCCTCGAGAACTTGGATTGACTTGTCAAGAGAAAGAAGGGTAGAAAGATTTGCTTATGATTGTGAATCAAATTGAAATTCTGCGATACTTGAAAATCATGTTTGTATACAAAAATTTTATGATTCTTAGAATAATAATGATACTCGTTTTGGCGTTGAATTATTCTGTAACAAAGAGCGCGGAGTTTATAGATGGTTGTGAAAACTTTGATGAGGAACTTATGAAAGAGCTCCAAGCAATGTCTCATGTGGCTTTGGTTATGCGAATAAGCGGAGGCTTGGGTGATGATAATTACACGATCCACATGGTAGAAAGCGAAGAAGAGCTTCCACTCCCTTTTGATATCCGAGAAGAAATTCGTGAAATTTTTCCAAGATTTGAGGGAGAGTCAAAACTATTGGTTCTAAAGTCTATAAAAGGTGATTTCGAGCCAATTATCTCAATTTCAAATACAGCTTCCCATCAAAAACTTCAACTTGGAAATCTATCACTAATTATTACAAATTCTTCAGATTCTTCAGAAAGAATAAACAGTATTTCTTTTTTAATGGAAGCAATAATAATCGAGTATTCATTAGCTTATAATCAAGAATATGATATCAAATTGAATGATATATTTGGTAAAGTGGTGGATTCTACAATATGCCTTTCTTGACTCGCTTAGCGCTATTTTTCATTATTTTGCAAGCGCCCACTGTCGCATTTGGGCAATATCTTTTCCATTGCCTTCCTGAAAAATCGATTGAGGTATTCGTTGAATCAAAGACAAATATTGCTTTGGTCGCCAGACTTACGGGTGGGTTAAGCTTATCCGATTACTTGGAGATCATGGTTCTACTGCATGGAGATGAGAGGGATATTATGAGTATTGTAGAACAATGGCGTGAAGTAGTCGAACCAATTAACACCAAAACTGGGGTTGTTGATCTGTTTCGTGTTCGCGACTTGAAAGGTGTATTGCCTGTTCGCGTGAAAGTAAAAAGTGAAACTATCTTGGAAGATTTGGAGCTGGGAAAATTGTCATTTGTATTTTTCGAAGGGCAGGATGAAGAAGGAAATTATATCCTGCCAAAGGGAAATGCATTTACTGTAACTCCAACGGTGATTGAATATCTTGCATCAGATCTGGATAAAATTGTCATGGAATGGCTGCAGCGAACCCAGATGTGTTAGCTCTTGTCCGTAAACTCTGTTTTTTGATCGATTTTTCTCCACCCATTCCGTTCGATTCATGATGTTCGTGTTTCGGGCGAACGATTTTTCCTCGCTCCAGCGCGGGATTGCAACGTTTTCGGCGTGATCCCGAGGTTCGGTGGCGACCGGACCATGCCGGGGCCGAAACAAGCTCCCGGTGGGCGGTTCCGGTACTGGACTAATCGGTTTTGGTCGATTTTGCTCGTTTTGGGCGGACTATCCGGGCCGTAACCGCGCCAGCCGCACCAGATTGTGCGCGAAGACAGCCGAATGCGCCCAGGCCTTGAATCGAGCCAGATCGCGCCAGCGTCAGCGCGCGAGGCCAAAGCAGCGCTTCAGCCAGGAGATGCCGGCCTTGACGCCGGCGCGGAAGCGGCGCAGCCGGGTGAATATCCAGGGCGACGGCGTCATGTCCTCTGTTTTCAGTCCCCGCTTCTTGCTGAACACCGCGTGTTTCACGCCCAGCTCCTTGGCGCATGCTAGATTGTCCCGGAATGCGTAACCGCCGTCGAAGGCGGCATGGGTCGAGGATTGGCCATATTGTTCGCAATGCCACTCCAGCATCGGCAGTGAATCCTTCCCGCGCAACAGTTTAGAGACCGGGGAATACAGCTATCAATTTTATTGCAGCGACCCCGGCGGGGATTCGGAGAGCATAACGCTTTCCCTGGCGGTGATGGGCTGGGTCGACACCAACGGCGACGGCATGCCCGACGCGTGGGAGCAGTTGTATGGATTTGATAGGGAGGATGCATCCGATGCCGCCGAGGATGCCGACGAAGATGGGTATTCAAACCTGCAAGAGTACGAAGGCGGTACGAATCCTCAGGATGAAAATGATTACTCTGGCAATTCCGTCCCGGATTTGCCAGAAAATCTTGACGCTTCTCCAAATCCGAGCACCGATGGCAGTTTTGAGCTGGCTTGGGATGCCCTTTCCGCGGGCACGACGCCAACGGGTTATCTGGTATACCTGGAAGGCTCCTCCGGCGGCGCCCTCGCCAAGATATTCTCCGCGCTATCATTGTCGATATCGGGCTTGGATAATGGCTCGTATGTATATAAAGTGTATGCTTGCACGGGCACGGAGAACGATTGATAGGAGGAGGCAAAGAATGGCAAACGCTTGCACCTGCCATCCCAATAGGAGTGCTCAAAGCGATAAAGATTAAACAATATAAGTAACAATTAAGGGTTGAGTTTGAATTACAAATATAGGTTTGAATCATAACCAACTGATCACGAGAAATTGTGAATTGATGTTAATTGGGCAAAGTAAGGAAAGGCTCATGCGTAAACCTAGAACTATTAGGCAATTGTGGAGAATAGAAGAATGGCTTTCTAGTAGAATGAACTGGAACATAAAATTCCCTGGCAAGAAATCTACTGTAATTACTCCAGAAAATCTAAAAGTCGCATTTGATTATGAAAAATCATTGTTGCCAGATTTAAAGTTTAGACTCCCGAAAAAGGGTGAAAGATACAGAGCCGTCAGAGATGTACTTGCAAGTGCATACATAACATTCAATGGCGCTTATTCTAGTAGTGCTTTCAAAATGATATCCAAGGGCACTATTGTCAGAATCGAATACGTAGGTAGTAGAGGGTTGCCAGTTTTAATTTAAGCGAAACCTATAAACCATGCAGAAATGGAGAATTACTTTGTTCCCAAAGACGAACTTGAGGATCCCAAATACAACGGTTACTTTTTAAGGATCATGACAACCGAGTTTGAAGATGGATTTTGTCGCTTTGAACACTAACCTCTTATTTTTCAGGCTGCAGGTCACTCACACTCCGCATCCGGCGCTGTCAACTATGCAAGCTTTACCGAAATTTACAGATCATACATCAGTGTCGGCGCGTAGAACACGCGCTCGCTTTCCCTGACGGTCCTGGCCTGGATCGACACCGACGGCGATGGTTATTCGAACCTGGAAGAGAAGGAAGCACATGCTAGCATATTGAGGCATCAATCTTACTTTTGGTTTCCTGTTGCCTCGTCAATGGGTTTCGGTCAGACCTGAAGCAAGATCGATCATGGAAGAGAATTCCGACCGTAAGCCGTGGTCGTCCATGCCGCGGGCCTGGTTCGCCATTTGTCGAATGTCGGCGAGTTTCCAGTTGCCCGAATACTTGCTGCTGGCGAGATGCTGTCCAAATCCCGCGACCGCAGCCGCGAAGCGAAAGTCCGCGGACGCTTCCGCGAAGTCTTCTTGAACGAACCGCGTCTCTATGTGCTCGGCCCACTCAATGCTTTGGTTTTTGCCGGGATGCTTGTAGCGGATTCGCAAGTACGCGAGTTCGCCGCTGAAGTTGTCGGCGGGGGTGCCCTGTTGCGAGTACCTGCGATCTTCGATAAATCGCGAGTCCGAGTCGGCGAGCGCAATCTCGTACAGCGCGGTGACGGTATGTCCCGCGCCGATTTCCCCGGCGTCCACCTGGTCATTGAGGAAATCCTCGGTAGCCAGCAATCGGTTGGAATAGCCTATGAGGCGGTATTCCCTCACCGCTTGCGGATTGAACTCGATCTGGATCTTGACGTCGGCGGCGATGGTTAGCAAGGTTGAATTCATGGCGTGCACCAGCACTCGCCTTGCTTCAAGCAGCGAGTCTATATAGGCGGAGTTGCCATCTCCCACATCGGCCATCTGCTCCATCAGATAATCGTTGTAATTGCCGCCGCCGAAGCCCAACGTGGTCAGCGCGATTCCTGACCGGCGCTTGACGCTGATGAGGTCGATCAATTCATCCCCGGTGACGCCGACGTTCATGTCGCCGTCACTTGCGATCAGCACGCGATTTATGCCGTCTTCGATGAAGTTCTCCTGAGCGACCTCGTAGGCGAGCGAGAGTCCGGCGCTGCCGTGGGTGCTGCCTCCCGCCTCGAGCAACTCAAGCGCGCCGGTGATTTTCCGCGTTTGATCGCCCGGCGTTGACTCAAGCACGACTCCGGTGGCGCCGGCGTATACGACCAGCGCGATGCGATCGTCCGCGTTCAATTCCCGAGTCAGCATCGCAAGCGAGCGCTTCACCAGCGGCAGCTTGTTCGGACTTTGCATCGAACCCGAAACATCGACCAGAAAAACAAGATTGGCCGGTGGCCGCGCTTCGCGCTCCGGTTCGTAGCCCTTGATGCCGATGCGCAACAGATGACGCCCCTCCGTCCAAGGCGCCGGGGCGATTTCCACATGGGCCGCGAAAGGTATGGCGGAAGTCGCTGGTGGGTCGTAGTCGTAATCGAAATAGTTGATGAATTCCTCGATACGAACCGCGTCCCTGGGCGGCAGCCGCCCCTCTTGCATGATCATGCGCCGCACGTTGGCATAACTGGCGGTATCGACGTCGATCGAGAACATCGAGATCGGCTCGTCACTGACCAGATCAACGGAATTCTCCACGATGTCGCCGTAATTCTCGGCGTTCTGCGTGACCACACCAGGGCCGCGAACGAGGTCGGGCATCGGCGGCGCGGACAGTGTGATCAACGCCCCTTCATTCAGATTGCTGTCTCGCCCCACCCTCACTGTGGAGCCGGTAACAACGATTGCTTCAACAACCTCTGGTTGCGCGGATTGTCCTGTTTCCGCCGCATCATCGGCCGCTTGTTGACCGGCACAGGCCGCCAGCATGGCCGCCAGCGCGCCAACAATCAAATTTCGATCTCGCTTTTCAAGTGCCATGCCGCGCGTCCTCAACGTCTTGCTCTGCGCATAAATCGCAGATTGCCAACCGAATTCGTG
Source organism: uncultured Pseudohongiella sp. (assembly GCA_951812715.1). Classification (GTDB taxonomy): domain Bacteria; phylum Pseudomonadota; class Gammaproteobacteria; order Pseudomonadales; family Pseudohongiellaceae; genus UBA9145. The sequence goes on from OX638323.1 coordinate 1,864,821, forward strand.
ACATCCATTATGATCCTCGATAGAGGAATTGCAACAATGGGCCTTGTCCAACGAAACATGAGCCTGAAGAGACTGGCATTCCAACGAGACATGAACCTGTAGCGTGGTGTCCGGGATCATCGGAGCATGATCGTGACACTACAGACTGAACGGGTTCGTACGCTGGAGGATGCGCGTGCGTTTCTGACGAGCAGCCAGGCGCTGGATTTCAATGGTGTGGACCGCCAGGCCACCTGCGATCTGGTGCGCCGCACATTGGTCCGTCTCAACTATGATCACCAAAACCCAAGCAGAACCCAAGGGACACCCACTATGAATGAAACCAAGGGACACCCACTATGAAACCAAGGGACACCCACTATTAACGCAGGGTGGCGCACAGGAAACGCAAGTGCTGACGGCCACGGGGCACCCATCCGCAGCAGTCCCGGCGGGGATTCCACGAGCAAAACGCTTTGCCTGACGGTGCTGGTCTGGATCGAAACCGATGGCGAAGGCATGCCCGACGAGTGGGAGCAGAGTTGTATGGCATTGATAGCAGATCAAGAATCCCAACGAACCTAGTCCCGCGGTAATACACTCAGGCAAATGCAGTGAGCACCCCGAAAACCCCCATCAACGACTCGGTTCCCGCTTGGCCGGAACCGTCATGCCCCGCCAGTGCACAAAACCACGGATTCCTTGCTAAATCAGCGCACTCGCGCAAAATCCGGGTTAGCGGTCTGGAGTTGCGATCGGCTCGATGACGCGTTCGAAATCGCCGCCGTCACGGAATACGGTGGAAGTGTGGTAGAAGCCGGCGGTGTATAGCCGCACCAGGGTCGTCCGGGCGGTGCGGTTTTCCCAAAACCAGCCGTGGATTCCGGTAAACGGCGCATGCAGGGAGCCCATGCGCTGAGTGGCATTGCCCTGCTCGTAGCTTTGTACTTCCTCTTCTTCCAGGCCCACGGTCTCGGCGTGCATGTCGAAATACACTTCGCCGTCCGCCAGCCAACTGAACACCAGCGGCGCGTCCTGGTCCATCAGGTATTTGTATTCCACCGACTGGAACGGCCCCAGTTCGAATTCCACATAATCCTCGCGATGCACTTCCACCTGTTCTTCGAAAGGGTTCGCGCCGCGGGCGAGGGCATCAAGGCCAAGCAGGCCGCCAGTGCCCAATGGATCCCGCCCGAACTCCGCCGGAAGGACAAAAGCAAGCAGTACCAGCAGGGCTGCCGCGAAAGCGGAGATGCTGGCGATCATGAGGGTCTTGGACGAAGGCGGTTGGGCTTGCGGCTCCACGACGGCTCCTTCAGGGCAATAACAGCAATGCGCTTAGCTGGAATCCCGCCAGCATAAAACCGCTGCCAAGCAGAACGGTATTGGCGGCGAACGCGTGACGCAGATAGGATTTGTTAGTTCGCCAAATGCTCAGCCCCACATATACCAGGGATAGAGCTAACACCTGCCCGATTTCAACTCCCACGTTAAAACTCAGAATATTCGCGACCAGTCCGTTGTCGGACAGGTTGAACTCTTGCAGTTTGGTTGCCAGGCCAAGTCCGTGGAACAGGCCGAATACAAATACCGCCATTCGGGTATCGGGCTCGAATCCGAGTCGCTTGAAGCCGCCCATGTTCTCAAACGCCTTGTAGGCGACCGACAGGCCGATGATAGCGTCGATGAAGTAGGCGTTGACCTGCAAGTCGGCCAGGACGCCAATCAGCAAGGTGATGCTGTGGCCGATGGCGAATAGCGTGACGTATTGCACGATGTGGCCAGGCCGGTAAAGGAAAAAGATCACGCCGACCAGGAACAGCAAATGGTCGTATCCCGTCACCATGTGCTTGGCGCCGAGGTAGATGAAAGGACCGATGGCCGCTCCGTCGATGTTTTGCACAAAGCTGGCGTCGGAGCCTTCAATGGTGTGGGCCAGCAGTGGACTTGCCGCCAGTAGCAGGAATATCCCGACCAGCAGGCGAGATGTCGCGGAGCAATCCCGTTGCATGGGCATTCTTGCCTAGTCCGACGTGAAGCGGCTGTTGATTTCCGGATCGTAAGTCTGATGGCAGGCGGAACATACGCTATAGATGTCGGCGCCGGCCTGGAACAGGTCTTCCTTGTTGCGGGTCGCCGCGGCGGCCATTGCCCTGAATCCGGCCTGGGTCAGCCCCTCGGAGTAGATCATCCAGGCATCGTTATCGAGCGCGCGGCCGGGCAAGGTCAGCAGGTTTCCAGATTCGACCACCATGGCAGCGCTTGCGACCACATGCTCCCAGCCTTCGTCGGTCGTGGGATACAGTTCGCGGTAACCGTCGCTGTCTTCCACCCAGCCGGCCGTGCTCCACAGTCCGTCGGCGGCTGGCTCGAGCACATGCAACATGAGTTCCTGCATGGTGAGCGTGGTGTCGTAGTTTGCTTCCGCGGAAACTTGCGCGGCGCCCCCGTCCACGGATTCCGAGCAGGCACCAAGCAGCAGTCCGAAGCCGAACAGCGGTAGAAACGCGCGCATTGTCTTGAAGTGCATGATGATCCCCGGTTCGGCCGCCGACCGCCAAAGTCTGCCGTAAATCGTCAGGATTTTCTATTTCTTTCGCGAGGCCCCGCCGGATCAATACTGGATCTGGCGTGGGCGGTTGATTTGCTGGCGAATGAGTTCTTCTTCGAGTCGATCAAATTGCTGCAAGGTTTCGTCGAGGACGCGACGGTTGGTATCGGTCACATCCAGTTCGTTCCGCCAGCCGCCGACGGTAGACCGAAACTCAAGTTCGCTGATGCGGCGTTGCAGCGACTGGCCACCGGCGCGTCGGGCGAGCCGCTCATTGAGTTCTTCAAATGCGATTACCACGTACTCAGTGCGGCGGTGCAATGCGTCCTCTCCACAAACTCGTTCGATCCCCACCAGGCGCTGCCGGTCGCGCTCGCTGTCGGGGCCGGCCGGCGGGGGATTGTCTACGTATCTGTCGCGCCATAGTTTGAGTGCGGCGCATTGTTCAAGGTAGCCGGCGAGTGCTTCGCCATCTATCGAGGCTAGAAAGTTGGCGCATTGTTCGGGCCGGACGGCGTTCGCGGATGCGGCCAGTTGCTCGACACAAACGCGCGCTTCTTCATCCACGGCTTGCAAGACGGATTCCGCGGCGCCGATTCGTTGCTCCGGCGTCATGGTCTGGGTAAAGGAAAGTATCGGCCACAGCAAAGCCATCACGGCAATGCCGAGGGACGCCACGGCCACTACTGTATTTTTCATGGTCTCGATAGTAGCACTTCCCTTAAAGGGAGAATATGCGCTAGGGCAAGAAACGAATCTCCCCTCGCGGCGCTGGTGCGGAGCGATCTGCTTCGCATCATGGTTGACCTCGCGAAATCGCCCTCCCAAAATAGTTGATCACGCTCCGACAAGAGATGCCGACATGTTTCGCCTGTCCGTTCTGCCAGTCCTCTCCGTTGTGCTCGTTTCAGCTTGCTCCGAGAGGGTCGGCACCAGTGGTACGCTGGCGCCGGAATCCATCGAGCCGCCAATTGAGCTGGAAGTGCTTTCCACCCGTTCCTGGCTGGTAACCGGCGGCGACGCACTAGTGGAGGTGCGTGTTACCGATGACGAGGGGAGCTTGCAGCCGGGCGACTTGCGCGTCGAATTGAACGGCGGAGATATAACGTCGCGGTTCCGGCAGACCTCGGAACGGGCCATACAGGCCCTGCTGGAAATTCTGCCGGAAGGCGACAGCGAGTTGCGTGCGCGCCTGAGCGGAATTTCCGAGGCAGCTACGCTTACCATTACCAACTGGCCCAACACCGGGCCGATAATTTCCGGACCGCAAGAGCAGCCTTTCTATTGCCAGACGCGGGAGTTTGTAACCGTGGCGGGGGAGTTGCTTGGCGAGTCGACGGATCGGCAGTGCTCCGTTGAAACCCGGGTGGACTACGTCTATTGGAGCGATCAGGACCAGGAATTCAAGCCGTACCGGGTTCAATTCGGCGGACCGCCGCCATTTGATCTCGCCCGGATCAATAGCCGGGGCGGCGCCATTCCCTATATCGTGAGAGTGGAAACCGGCGTCGTCAATCGCGCGGTGTACGAGATCGCCATGTTGCACAATCCCGAGGACGGCGAGCTCAGTCCGTGGCGGCGTAGCGACGGCTGGAATGGCAAGCTGGTTTACACCCACGGCGGCGGCTGCCGCGGCGGCTGGTATCAGCAAGGCTCCCGGACTGGCGGCGTCATGCGCCGAGGTCTGTTCGAGCAAGGCTACGCGGTGGTGTCTTCTTCGCTAAACGTGTTCGGCCAGAACTGTAATGACCTGCTCGCGTCCGAGACGCATATCATGGTCAAGGAACGCTTCATTGAGCATTATGGCGCACCGATTTACACCATCGCTACTGGCGCGTCCGGCGGCTCCTACCAGTCGCATCAGACCGCTGACAACTATCCCGGCGTGTTCGATGGCGTCATCGTCAGCGCCAGCTTTCCCGATGTCACGTCCGCAACCGTTTTCACCGTAGCCGATGCGCGTCTGCTGCACCATTTTTTCGAGGAGATCAGCCCGGGAGAGTTCAGCCGCGAGCAACAGCGGGCGGTATCCGGTTTTGGTTCCTGGGCTTCCATAGCCAACCTCAGCCGCGGCGCGGCCCGACTCGATCCCATTTTCGATTCGGACGCATTGCCGGAAGATCAAGGCGGCGAAGTTAACTTGGATGAATTGCGCGCGGTGTTATATCAGCCGGATCAGGGCGGCATCCGGGCGACGGTTTACGACCATACCGTGAACGTGTACGGTGAAGAACCCGGCACCGGCATCGCCCTGCGTCCATTGGACAACTACGGCGTGCAATACGGGCTGGGAGCTTTCAACGCTGGCCTGATCTCGGCGCGCCAGTTCATCGATCTCAACCGTGGCATCGGCGGCTACGACCGCGATATGAACCATGTGTTCGAGCGTCATCGGGCCGACCCGCTGGCGCGCCGCCGCGCCATCGAAACCGGCCGTATCCTTTACGGGGGCGAAGGTCTGGCCGTAACCCCGGTGATCGACTATCGCGGTTATACCGATCATGCCGAAAACGGCGACATTCACATGATCGTGCATCAGTTCTCGACGCGGGAACGGCTGCGGCGGTCCAATGGCGGTATCGGCAATCACGTCATGCAAGTTGGCGGACAATGGGGATTCGAGCCGGGCCGGGACGATCTGGCCGAATTGTTTCGGCAAATGGACGCGTGGATTCTCCGCATTCAGTCCGACACGTCCTACCTGACCCCCCGACAAGTCGTCGCGGCCAACCGGCCCGTGGGATTGACCGACGCCTGCTGGGACGCCACTGGCCTGGATCGAGTCAAGATCGAGGAAGAACTCAGCTACGGCGGGGACGGCCGCTGCGACGAGCTTTATCCGGCTTATCCGACGCCGCGCCATGTGGCGGGGGCGCCGCTCGCTAACGATATCGTTTCCTGCCATCTGCGGCCGCTAAACCGGGACGACTACCGCCAGCCGTTTATTGAGCGCGAATGGGCGGAATTGCAAGTGGTTTTTGCCAACGGGGTTTGCGACTGGAACCGTGGAGACGCCAGCGGCGCCCAACATCAGGGCAGTTGGCTTTCGTTCGGCCCCTCTCCGGTCAATCGGGTCAATTGAAGCTGTTTTCTGGACCAGCAACGTTCCCGGTCAGAATTAGCCCATAAATCCGGCACTGTTGTCCTGCTTCCCAGTCGATGGCCCAGTGGAATTCGTGGCCAACTTCCCGGATGTCCTTGCCTGCATCTGATTCCGGGAGAGGGGAACCCGAGAGGGGGAACCCGAGAGGGGACACCCACCCGGCAGTTCGGGCGACTCAAGCCGAAGTGGGTGTCCCATGGATATGGTTGCGGCGGGCCAATGGCGGTATCGGCAATCACGTCATGCAAGTTGGCGGACAATGGGGATTCGAGCCGGGCCGGGACGATCTGGCCGAATTGTTTCGGCAAATGGACGCGTGGATTCTCCGCATTCAGTCCGACACGTCCTCCCTGACCCCCCGACAAGTCGTCGCGGCCAACCGGCCCGTGGGATTGACCGACGCCTGCTGGGACGCCACTGGCCTGGATCGAGTCAAGATCGAGGAAGAACTCAGCTACGGCGGGGACGGCCGCTGCGACGAGCTTTATCCGGCTTATCCGACGCCGCGCCATGTGGCGGGGGCGCCGCTCGCTAACGATATCGTTTCCTGCCATCTGCGGCCGCTAAACCGGGACGACTACCGCCAGCCGTTTATTGAGCGCGAATGGGCGGAATTGCAAGTAGTTTTTGCCAACGGGGTTTGCGACTGGGACCGTGGAGACGCCAGCGGCGCTCAACATCAGGGCAGTTGGCTTTCGTTCGGCCCCTCGCCGGTCAATCGGGTCAATTGAAGCTGTTTTCTGGACCAGCAAAATTCCCGGTCAGAATTAGCCCATAAATCCGGCACTGTTGTCCTGCTTCCCAGCCGATGGCCCGGTGGAATTCGGCTGCCGCCGCCTCATGATCCGTGCAGGCATAATCGCCTTGCAGCACGCCTGCCGCAAAGTCCGGCAAAATGCCCGGGTTGCAACAGGTTCACCTCAATGCGCGCTGGCGGTCGGGGCTTTCGGCGTCCAGTACGAATGAGACCGGCACGGACTGGGGCAGATAGCAGATCTCGTCGTCGCAGGCCTGGTAGTTCAGGAAGCCGGAAATCGTGATCGTGTCCATTTCCGCGAGCGCCGCTTCAGTCTCGGCGGACCCCGCCATCACGATTTCCTGCAACAGCGTGAAAGACTCCTGGAACACCGGCACGTACTCGTCCAGCGGCGCGAAATAGTAGATTTCCGAATCCGGGTATTCCACCGGCTCCATCCGGTACATGTCGGAACGCGCCAGTTCCAGGCCAATCACACGATAACCGTTGGCCTCCGCGCCCGGCGCGTAAACGTGCATGTTTGCGTTTGGCCGCACTTCGATGGCAATGGAAAACCTCGTGCCCACGCTCACGCTGGTATTGCTCGGCCAGGCGGTGAAGTCGAGTTGCGGCGAGGAACCCTCTATCGCTTCGATGGGTGAAACGCCGATGCCTTCCTTGAGCATCACGTTCGAGGTCGTATTGCGCTCGCGATAAAACTCCTCGAAGTAGCGCGAGGTGACGCGACCGTCCGCGTCGACCATGAACGTGCCGGGATACGGCGTGCCGACGATTGCCCGGCTCGCACCGAACACAGAAACGTATCGGGCCACCTCCGCCATTACGTCGGGATTGTCGGCGTCGGGCCCAAGCCCTTCCGCGGCAACCGTATTGAGGATGCCGTAGCGGGATATGACTGCCGAGCCTTCGTCCGCCAGCAGGGGAAAATCGATGCCGCGACGCTGGGCGAAATCCTGCAATACCGCGGGAGAATCGTAACTGATGGCCGCTACGCCGATACCGGCGTTTTCCAGCTCATCCAATCGTCCTTGCAACTCCACGAGTTGCGCTTTGCAGTAGGGTCACCAGTCCGCCGAGCGGTGGAACAGCAACATGGCGCCGTTCGGCCCCATGATCGATTCCAGATCGTGGGTGTCGCCGAACTGATCCGTGAGTGCAAAGTCCGGAACCCGCTCGCCGACCTGGGGTCCGAGTTCGGCCACTACGATCGGCTGTCTTTCCGCGGGTTCGACCGCGTCCTGGCCGACGGCGCCACCGGCGAACGCCAGCAGGGCCGAAAAAGTCACCACCAACGGAAATGCGTGTCGTTTCATCGGTATGAGTCCCGCCAGTGTGTGATTGCCGCCCATTCTAGCAACGGAATCTGCAATTATAGAAGTATCCTGCAAATTCCTACTTTCGCGTATCTAAAGTACGAGAAAGTAGGAATATATTGAGAATATTCTCTGAAAATGCTACTTTCTCCGACTTTAGATCGGAGAAAGTAGCAATATGCTCCATCTCGTCGGGGAAACCATCGACAAGCATCGCGCCCAATATGGCGTGGAGACCGGCAAACTCGTGCAGATCATGCGGGGAATCTATGTCGCGGCGGATGACGATGCGGACGCGATGCTGTTCGATCATGCGCCGCGAATCGCCGCCTATCTCTACCCGAGCACATATCTTTGCGGCGCCAGCGCCGAGTTGCTTGCGCCTACACCGGACCGCCGCCTGTTCCTGGGCAGCAATCGCAATGAACGCACTCGGCTGCGCAATCTGGAAATCGTACAAACACGCGCTCCACACTCACCCGAAACGGAACCAGTCGAAATTTCCGATTCCCTTGGTGATTTCAGATCCCGGCGCTCTACCTTGCGTTTCCGATACCTGGAGTCCTTTCGCCGGCGCAGCGAAGCCGGGGCGGCCATGCCTACCGCGATGCAAAGCGACATCGCCGCGCGTCTGGTCGATACGGCCGGTGACACGCAATCGGCGGTTATCGAGTGTTGGCGACTGGCCGAAGCCAATGGATGGCGCAAGGAAGCAGGCCGGGCGGAAGCGTTTATCGTAACTCCGCTGCGCGAGGCGGCGGCGCGAAGTAAAACGCTTCATGTCGGCTGGCATGGCAAGCAGGTCGGCGTTCTGGCTCACGACGGTTCAGTGTGGCGCTGGGATCAGACCGCCTCGGAAAGCGCGATACCCGTTCGCGCCGGAGCGCCGGGGAGTCTGCCGCCGTTCATTGAGAGCCTGCTGCCTGAAGGCTGGCTTGAGCGCGTACTGAAACCGAAATCCGAGTTGGATCGGGTAGCCGGCGGCAAACGCTATATGTCGAATATCGTCATTTCGGCGAACACGGAGGATGTTCGGGAAATTCCGTCCGATGCACTCGAAGGGAGACTTGAATCATTCGCGCGAGATGGAGTTTTCACAGGCGGTTACGAAGGACCCGCGCCCGCTTTCGAACAATCGCTGGAAGATCGCATGGCCGAAACCTTCGCGTTCGCGCAGACTCCGCGCCTGTCCGGCGTCCAGATCAAGATGCCGATAAATCTCTCGACCGACGGTCTGTTGCGACCAGCCACCAACAGAGCATTTACCCATATCCTCAAACCATCGCCGGGCGCCGGATTCGAAGAACTTCCCAGAGTCGAAGCCGCATGCCTGACGGCCGCCCGCGCCTGCGGTTTCGAGACCCCCGCCCATGCGCTCATTGCGATGCCCGGAGGACTGCCCGACGCGCTGCTTATCGAGCGCTTCGACATCCGGCGAGACCATAACGATCGCCGTAAGATCGCGCTCGAAGACATGGCTTCCGTGCGCGGAGTCGCACCAACCGAAAAATACGAAGGCTCCATCGAGCAAGCCGCGCGGGCGCTCCGGGGCGTCTCCAGCGAGGTCGAAACCGACATCGCGACATTGATTGCGCGCGCCATATTCGCCTGGCTCATCGCCGACGGCGACTTGCACTTGAAGAACATGGCGGTCTTGAAGGTAATTCCCGAGGGCGCGAACAACTTTACGTCCGTCCGCCTCGCGCCGGTGTATGACGCGGTAACAACACGAGTATTTCCCGGTCTTGCAAACGATCAAATGGCGCTGACGCTGGCGGGCAAGCGCAATCAGCTATCAAGCGGAGACTTCGTTAAGGCGGGCGCGACCATGGGCCTGAGCGCCGCGGTGGTTCGCGACCGCGTCGAGTCCATGGGCTTGCGCCTGAGCGCGCATATCGAGAGCCTGAGTTCCGCCTCGGGCCGCGTCAATCAGGCGATTGAAATCTGGAAGAACAGAATCAGGTCCGCCAACTCAGTTTGAGGTCGCGGCGTGATTGAGCACACTCCCGCAGATAGAGATTGATGAGGCTTTGGTAAGGAATGCCCTTTGCTGTGGCCATGGCCTTGAAGTAGGCAATGGTGTCTTCGTCGATCCGAATCGTAACCTGTTTTGAGCCTTTTTGCGTACGGGTTCGCGGAAGAATCTGAAAAATCGTAGTTGTCACGCATTTCTGTGCCCTTCATAGGAATTTTTTTCCGACTGGTTCGCTTTCCTGGCCGAGATGCCGCGTGGGCCTATGCCGAAGACAACTTGTCTAAATGCTCGTCCGGGTCGCTCGAATACTCCTAATTGTGCGGGAAAATTGACCTTCAGGATACGAATGAAGGAAAATCCCAAGCATGGGCCCGCGACCGCTGCTGGCGTATTCTCCAGTTCGAGGAGTGAGCGAATGAACGATCTTCTTCAAAAAGCATTCGAAAGAGCGTCCACGCTGCCCACGGATGAACAGGAGAGATTTGCCCGCTTCCTGTTGGCTGAACTGGAGTCCGAACAACAATGGACAGAACTTTTTTCCCGCCCGGAATCCGAAGAATTGCTGGACCGGCTGTCGGGTGAGGCTTTGTCTGACCATCGCGCAGGAAAAACCCGGTTGCTGGACCCGGAAGATTTGTAAGCGTGCGGTCCTTATACCAGCCGAAGCTTCTGGGATGCTTATCGGCGCCTTCCCCCCTCATGTGCGCAAGCAGGCCCAGGATTCCTACCGCTTCTTCATCTCCAATCCCAACCACCCCGGATTGGAATTCAAACGGATTGGCCGACGACGTCCCGTTTACTCGGTAAGAGTAAGCATCGACTATCGTGCTCTCGGGATTCTCGAACAGGATGAGATCGTCTGGTTCTGGATCGGCCCGCACCACCAATATGACAAATTATTGACCCGCGCAAAATAGCAGCCCGACCACTGGGCGTATGGAAAGAGAAAACGCATCAGGCAATAGAACGACACTTACTTTCAGCCAACCGCGTCCAGCCCATTCTTCTCGACCAGAGTCAGAAGTTTCAGCGATGCGGCGCGCGGACGCTTTTCCCCTCGCTCCCATTGACTGACCAATCCCGCGGTCACATTCAGATACCTGGCGAACACCGCCTGACTCGCGTTTTCTCGCTCACGAATCGCGCGAATCCGTTGCGGAGACAACTCTTCCACCGGAGTAAGGCACAGTTCATCGAAAACCTTCATCGTCCGCTTTGGCATGACTCCCGCTTCCGTCAGGCCGAGCGCCGTTTCGTGAACCGCCGCGAGGGCGTCGCTCTGGTATCGTTTCATCATCGCAAATCACCTCGAAGAATGAATCCCTAACCAATTGAAAGGGCAACCGTGCGAAGCTCCTACAGTCTCCAAACAGTTTTCCGGTTCGGTGCAGGACTTATTCGGTATCCGCCACCTGGGGCTGGCTGCCATCGCCGGGCAGGCCCATGGACTCTAGTCGGCGCCAGCCGGCGAGGATGCCGCGCAGGCCGTGGTTGCCCTCGTGGCAGGCGTATTCGTAGATTGGATCTTCGATGCGCCGCAGCGGGAATTTCGCTGACCAGGGCACGTCCCAGGTCAGCGGGTCTTTGATGGTGAAATCATAGCCCAGCGTGTCGGCGTCGATCCGGCGAATGCGTTCTTCGATCATCGTTTCCCTTGATGCGCCGGAGCGGCTGTTCTGGTCGTAATAGAAATGGCGTGTGTTGATCACCAGGGTGTCGCCTTCCCAGCGGGCGATGGAGTCTCCGTCCCATTTGATGTGGCTGGTCTGATGCTCATCGTCGAAGCGGATGATTCGCGCGCGATGAATCATCTCGCTCAAAATCATCACATGGTCGGCGGTCTGCACGATCTGGATGTTGTTGTTATAGGCGCCGGGGATCAGGGGCGGTCCGGCGCCGCCGCTCATCAGACAGCGGTCCGCCAGGGTGCGCGCTTCCGGCCCGATGCTGTTGGCGCGCACTTCGGCGCGGATGCGGGCGCGTTCCCGACCGGATTCGTTCAACGACGGCATGCGTCCGTCAGGCGGATCGTAGATCAGCGACGTGCGGCGGTCGCTGATGGTCTCGACGCCGCGCTCGTACCAGAACTCGTTATAGGAAATCACGCCGGGCGGATAACCCGCTCCTCCCACCGAGTCGATGATCAGATCGCGGTTCTGGCGCCGGTTCTCGAACGCCTGCCACTCCTCCGCTTGCTCCGCGGTCAGCACTTCCCGGTCGGCAAGCTCCGCCGGACGGTTGAGCGGCGTCAGCGTTCGATAGGTATAGGTACCCTGCAAATCGGGATGTCCATGCTCGGTGCGGGGAATATCAGCGGATTGTGAAAATCCAGCCTGACCGAGCAGCAAGGCAACTGGCCCGAATACCAGGCCGGCGAGCATGAGCGCCGAAGTTCGAGTGTTCACGATCTCCTCCTCTCATCACAATGCGTGATAATGGCCCCAGGAAACCCTGATCCATCAGAGCTTCCTCGCGGCGCATGGATCTAACGCCGAATTCCGTGGCGCTAGCCATTGCATTCGGGAGCAAAACTAAACCACGCTCGTTTTGCGGCAATAAACAATTCCAAGGATGGGATTGCTCAGTGAAGACTTAAAGTACGTCTTCGACAGTAATATGCAAGCAAAACAGTTTCGGCAGAACCGCGCAGGCCAACTGTCGTATAGTGGCGGACGATTGTCGAAACCGGAATTCATCTCAAAGGGGATGCCAATGAACGAGCAGGCTAATGGCCAGTTGCGGCGGGTGCTGAAAGGGTTCGACGTGCTGGCGTTGGGCTTCGGCGCGATGATCGGCTGGGGCTGGATCGTGCTGGCCGGCGGCTGGGTGCTGGACGCCGGCTCCCTGGGCGCCGTGGCGGCGTTCTTCTTCGGCGGCATCGCCATGTTGCTGATCGGGCTCATCTATGCCGAGCTGGCCTCGGCCATGCCCCAGGTGGGAGGAGAGCACGTCTACAGCCACAAGGCGCTCGGGGATATCGGCTCGTTCGTTTGCACCTGGGCCATCGTCTTCGGCTATGCATCGGTAGTGGCTTTCGAGGCGGTGGCGTTGCCGACGGTGATCGAGTATCTGGCGCCGAACTACAAGGTCGGATTCCTGTGGACGATCGCCGGCGGCGAGGTCTATGCGAGTTGGGTCGCGGTCGGCGTTGCCGGTGCGTTGTCGATGACACTGGTGAATTGTATTGGCGTGCGCACTGCCGCTTTCCTGCAAAAGTTGGTCATCGTGCTGATTTTCGCGGTCGGCTTCCTGTTTTTCTCCGGCTCGCTGTTCAGCGGTTCAGGCGCGACGATGGAGCCTCTTTTCAGGGATGGAGTCAACGGCGTTTTGCTGGTGCTGGTCATGGTGCCGTTCATGTTCGTGGGCTTCGACGTCATTCCCCAGGCCGCGGAAGAGATCAATCTTCCTTTCCGGAAAATCGGAATGTTGATAATCGTCTCCGTATCCATGGCCGTGGTTTGGTACATGCTGATCGTTCTCGGCCTGTCGGCAGTGCTTGCCCCCGAGGAGATCGCAAGCACTGAGTTGGGCGTGCCGGAAGCCATGAACGCGGTTTTCGGCGGGGCCTGGGCGGGAAACTTGATGATCCTGGCCGGCGTGGCCGGCATTCTGACGAGCTGGAACGCGTTTCTGGTCGGCGGCAGCAGGGCCGTTTACGCCCTGGCCCAATCGCGAATGCTGCCGGCATTTCTCGGCCGGCTGCACCCGCGATACAACACGCCGGTTAACGCGATCCTGCTGATCGGCGGCGCTTCGGCGCTGGCGCCGCTGCTGGGAAGGGAAAGCCTGGTATGGTTCGTCAATGCCGGAGGGCTGGGCATTGTGATCGCGTATTCGTTGGTGGCCTTGTCGTTCCTGGTGCTGCGAAGAAAGTTTCCGCAGATGGAGCGGCCCTGGAAATTGCCGCTGGGGGAACTGTTCGGCGGCGCGGCGCTGATCCTTTCGCTTGGCGTCATGCTGCTGTATTTGCCGGGAAGCCCGGCCGCGCTGCTGTGGCCGCAGGAATGGTTGCTGTTCGCGGCCTGGATGGTCGGCGGATTCGTGCTGTTTGCCTGCGCGCGCCTCGCGTACCGCGGCGGCGGCAAGCATGCAGCGAAAATCCCCGCCGGCGATTGATCAGACAAGAAAAATCTCGCTTTCCGCCGGTCGGCGAAGGCAGCTTCAGACAGGCGGTTCGCCTTGCCGGGCGAGCGCTTTCCAGAATTCGACGCCAGTGCGAATCACATCGTCATTGAAGTCATAGGCGGGATTGTGCAAAGCCATTGCATGAGCGCCTTCGGTTCCGTTGCCAAGCAGTATGAAGGCGCCGGGGCAATGGTGCAGGAATTCCGCGAAATCCTCCGAGAATGACACTTGCCCGAAGTCCCGGTCGACTTCGCCGACGCCGGCCGCGGCCTCGGCGATGATTTCGGTGCATCCGGCATCGTTTACCAGCGGGCGGAAAGAATTGCTGTAGCCAAGCTTCCCTTGCGCGCCATGAGCGGCGCAAACGCCATCGACAATCTCTTTCATGCGTTCGCGTATTCGCCGTGACACTTCCCGCGCGAATCCGCGGCAATCGCCGGTAATCACGACAGTGTCGGGAATGATGTTGCGCGCGCCGTCGGTCTGAATTCCGGTAACTGAAACCACCGCGTGGTCGGCGGCGGAAACGCTGCGGGAGACGATGGACTGCAATTGCAGGATGATCGAGCTCGCAACGACGATCGGATCGATTCCTGTTTCCGGCATTGAGGAGTGGCCGCCGCGGCCGGTGACGGTAATCTCGAAATTGTCTTCAAAGGCGCAGAACGCGCCAGGCTTGATGGCGAACTTGCCCGCGGCCATGCCGGGCAGGTTGTGCAGCCCGTAGATCTCCGCCATCGGAAATCGCTCGAACAGCCCGTCGGCGATCATGGCGGCGGCGCCCCGGCCGTTCTCCTCATCGGGCTGGAATATGAAATGGACCGTGCGCGCAAGACTTTCATCCCGCGCCAGTTCCAGCGCCGCGCCAAGCAGCATCGTGCTATGGCCGTCGTGGCCGCAGCCATGGAACTTGCCGTCGTGAACCGAACGATGCGCGAAACTGTTTTTCTCGGAGATCGGCAGCGCGTCCATGTCCGCCCGCAGGCCAATGGCGGAATCTTCGGGCCCGCTACGCAAGCTCGCCACGACTCCGGCGCCGCCGCTTCCCTCTTGCACTTCAAGACCGGCTTGCTTCAGGGTGTCGGCAATAAGGCGCCATGTTCGCCCAAGCTCGAATCCGGTTTCCGGGTGCTGGTGCAAATTCCGCCGAAAAGCCGTCAGGTCAATATTCGTCATTGCCGGGATCACCTTCGGTAACTATCACAAGCGGATTTCCGGATTCGTCTTGCCGCAGGCAGGCAGCAAGTCCGGCTGCTCCCGAGGGAGTGCTTGCCAGGTCATGGGCGGCGAGCCGCCGCGCCGCCCGCGCCGCTTCCCCGTCGGAAACGGTTACGAACCGGTCGGCGGTAAGTTTGAGTATATCGAAGGCCAGCATTGATGGGGTCTTGCAGTCGAGCCGGCCCATGTTGGAGATCGGCCCGCTGACGGTTACGAGCTTCCTCGCGGCCACGCTTGCCTGCAGGCAAGCCGCGCGGTCGGGCTCGACCACCGTGATCTCGGGTTGCGCTTCCCAGCTTCGCCTGATCGACCAGGCGAGCGCCGCGGCAAAGCCGCCTACGCCCGCCTGCAAATAGACCCGCGTCGGCCATTCGCCCGAGGCCGCGAAGGCCTCTCTCAATTCTCCGGCGAGTATGGTGTAACCCTCCATGACCAGCCGCGCCGACTCAAGGCTTCCCGGCCAGGACGTGTCGGTCAGATGGACCGCGTCTCTCCGTTCCGCGTCGTCGGCCGCCGCGGCAATACATTCTTCGTAGGTTGCGCCCGAACGCAAAACTCTGGCGCCCTTGGCGCGCAGGCGCAGGGCAAATGCTTCAGGGACGGTTTCGGCAATGTGTATGCGGGCCGATGCGCCGAACAATCGTGCGCCCGCGGCCACGGCGAGCCCGTGATTGCCGGCGCTGGCGGTTACGAAGCAAAGCCGGGACGCAACGCGGCGCACATCGTCGGATACCAGCGCCGCCGGTTCGATATCGCCGCCGGCTTCGCGCGCGATGATCCTGGCGATGGCATAGACGCCGCCGAGCGCCTTGAACGAGCCGAGACCCATGCGCCGGGATTCGTCTTTCAGCCAGATCCGGCGACCGCCAATCTCCGCAAACGACAGCGGAGTCGCCGCGTAAGCGGGACAGGCCGAAACCCACATGCGAGCGCTGGCGGTATCGAAGATGTTGTGTGAAATTTCCACCGCCGATCTGGACAGTCAGGCCGCCAGCGAAGCCAGCACCTGCCGGCGTCCGCAATATGGGCGCCGGCCGTGCATGACTTGCATGTTGTCCACCAGCGCCAGATCTCCGGCCTGCCATTGCAGGTCAACGGTAATCTGTTCGGCAATCTCGGCCACCACTTGCATGTCCGCGTCCGGAATCTCCGAATGGTCGCCGAAACAGATCGAGCGTTCGGCCTCGTTGCGGCGGTCGCTCCAGCCGCGCCAGGCAGCGATGAGTTGATTGAAGAATACGCTCTTGCCGCTCGGCAAGGTCCGCACCGCCGGCAATGCCGGACTGCAGGCGCGCAGCACGCCGCCATCGAACCAGGACCAGCCGTAGCCCAGGGATTTCAGCCGCGTTTCGGCTTCGATCCTGTTGTCCGCGCCAAGCGTCGCGCGCCAGCCGCGGCCCTGGCCCGATTCCATGTCTTCGCCCTGGGGCATGATGTTGATGTAGCGAACGCCAAGCCGCTCACAGCGCACCGCGAACTCGGGCAAGCGATGTCGCAGGCGCGCAAGCAACCAGTCCGAACGACAAATCGGCGTGGCGCCTCCTGTCTCGGGAGCGACCTCGCAATAGAAGAACAGCCGCGTCGGATGGACGGGCGTCTGGGCCAGTTCGTGGTGCAGATATATCTCTATGTCTGGCGGCGCTTCATTGGCGGTGAACACGCGCTCGGTGCGATGCCGGCGGATCGCGTTCGACAAGGAGCTCTGGTAAGGGAAGTTTTCCAATTTGAACGCGCTCAGGGCGGCGTCGAAATCTTCATCGCCGGCGATGGGGAATCCACGGAAAACAATCACCCCATGCCGCTCCAGTTGTTCCAGCAGGAGCAGCCGGTTTGCCGTCAGCCAGTCGAGCGCGGCAGCTAGCCGCGAGGCGGTGACGCGCGGCGCATAGACCAATGGGAATCGGATGTCATCGACCTGCCTGTCCTGCTTAACGGCATCCTCCTCAACGATTGCGGCGAACGGAATATCCATGGCTTTCAGTCATAAATCGGATGGAAGGTATTGAAAGCAGTATCGCAAAAGACGCCTGGGTCATTGAAGCGGCGACCGCGGTTCAAGGCGCTGATTGCCGTCATCTCCTCCTCGTTCAGACTGAAGTCGAACAACGCCAGATTTTCCCGTAGCCGATCCTTGCGCGAAGTCTTGGGGATGACGGCCGTTCCCCGCTGCAAGGCCCAGCGCAATACGATCTGGGCCGGGCTGCGATGCAGTCTCGCGGCCGCCCCGGCCACAACCGGCTCGGTCAAAACCGAATCCGCGCTGGCGGCCATATCGAGTTCGACATAGGACGAGGCGCCGAGCGGAGAAAACGCCGTAACCGCCAGACCGTATTGCCGCGCCAGCCGCAGCAACGCTTGCTGGGTCAGGTACGGATGGCATTCGACCTGCAAGACCGCGGGCCGGATGCGGGCATAGGCGAACAAATCGTGCAACAGGCCACTTGTGTAGTTGCATACGCCGATCCGTCCGACCAGGCCTTGTTCGACCAGCTTTTCCATCGCGGCCCAGGTGTCCGCCAGGGGCACGGGTGCGATTTCCATCGCCGGCCTCGGCGCGACGGGGTCGAAAACCCATTCCGGCGGGTAGCGTTCGGCGAAATCGACATAGCGCAAGGGAATCGGGAAATGCACCAGGTACAGATCGAGATATTCCAGGCCAAGATCCTTCAGGGTTCTTTCGCAGGCGGGGCGTACGTGATCGGGATGGTGGTAGGTATTCCAGAGCTTGGACGTGACCCACAAGTCTTCGCGCCGGCAATGACCTGCCGCCAGCGCCTGGCGAATGCCGTCGCCGGCCTCGGCTTCGTTGCCGTAGTCGGCGGCGCTGTCGAGGTGCCTGTAGCTGGCCTCGACGGCATCGGCCACGAGTTGGGCGGTCTGCTCCTTTTCGATCTTCCACAGCCCCAGCCCGACCCTGGGCATCAATGCGCCATCGGCGAGTTTGATCGTTGTCTCCATCGTGTCTTTCGCTCCCTTTAGTTTTGCTAGCCGGGCAACAGGTCCGTCAAACCTTCCCGGCGAATCAATTCTTTCACATCCACTGCTTCCTTTGCCGCCATGGATTGCTGCGCGGCGGTGGCGACGATCATGGCTTTCAGCCCCTGTTCCGGCGTGGCGGCGTCGGCGGGAAGACCCTGCATTCGATCCAGCATGGCTTCGTGGGCAAACCAGGTGGCGCCATGGTGTCCGCTACGCTCTATCGATTCAGGATACGAAAGCAGCCGGGTTTCCTGTACAGCGGCGGTTTCCAGTTGCGGCGACGCCTTCGATCCCGGCCGCTTGAAGCTCGCCTGTTCGCTGGCGATCACTCTGCCTTTGTCGCCGCAGACGATCAATTCCTCGCGCAGTTCGCTGCTGAACATGTTCAAACTGAAATTGGCGCGAATGCCGTTACGATAGTTGACGATCACGAGCGCATGGTCATCGATGTCGGATTTTCTGCCCTGGTATTCGAAGTCGAGGAAATTCACCGCCCGCCCGCCCGAGGCATACACCGATTTCGGCGCACTGTCGGCGAGCATGTTGATGAGATCGAAGTAATGGCAGCATTTTTCGACCAATGCGCCGCCGGAATACTCATTGAACTTGTTCCATTGTCCGACCTTGTCGAGGAAAGGCGGGCGGTATTCGCTCATGCTGACGGTCCAGATAGCGCCGGCGGCAGTGTTGTCGAAGATCTCGTAAAGGCGTCAACGTACTGGCATTTGTAGCGATATTGCATGCCAATCTGGATGAAAGAGGGGTAGTCCGCGGCCATACGCGCGATTTGTGCGGCATCGGCCAGCGTTGTGGCCATCGGTTTATCCAGCAGCAGGGGTTTGCCTGACTCGCGAACCACCCGCACGATATCGAAGTGCGTGTAATTGGGCGAACTGATGACGATGGCGTCGACCGCCGAATCCCCGCAGGCCTGTTGCAGCGACTCGTAGCGATGCGGTTTGGGGCCGCAGGCTTGCTCGGCCTCTTTCAGGCTGGCCTTGCAGATGTCATACAGGCCGACGACTCTGGCGCGGCCCATGAGTTCGGCAATGCGGATACGCTCCCGGCCCATCATGCCCGTACCGACGACCAGCAGCCCCGGCTGTCTGGCGCCGGAATCCGGGACCGCGACGGTGCGAAAGCGATCGGCGCGGCGGCGCGAACTCTCGTGAAAAAACCGCGGGACGCGCCGGCTCATGATGGCTGATTCTCCCGTGGCAGCAGCGCCTCGGCGGCGACCATCGGCCGCCAGTACCAGACGATCAAGTTGCCGAGCGCCAGCAATCCGAGCAAAGGCCAGAACGCGCCGCCAAGTCCGTTTACCAGCCCTAGCGGAGAGAACAGCAAGTAGAGCGCAACCACGCAGGACAACAAGGTCACGGCACAGGGAATCGCGTAGCGCCAAGGCGTCAGATCGACGAGTTCCCGCCGGTGGAAAGTCCATTCCTGCCGCCGCGGACGGATTCTGCCGACCACCAGCATTATCAACACTTCGATCACAAACAGAATTGCGTACAAATGCAGGAAATGAAGACCAGTGCGTTCGCCGAAGACGAACTGGAACAGCCCATAGGCGATGATGTGAAAGACGATGACAATCTTCGGCCCCAGCGCGGGCGTGCGCCGGCTGAACAGCCCAACCATGACGATTGCGATCACCGGGATATTGTAGAAGCCGGTGAATATGCGGACGATCTGCCAGAGGCCTTCCGGCGCGAATTGCAGCATCGGCGCGATCATGAAGGAAACCAGGGCGATGCCGACTCCTGCCCGTTTGGCGACCCGCAACAGTTCGTCATCGGCAAGGCTGCGTTTCTTCAGCGGCCCATAAACATCGAGGCAAAACAACGTGGCGGCGCTGTTGAGCAGCGAATTGAAGGAACTGAACACTGCCCCGAGCAGCACGGCAAGAAAGAAACCGGCCGCATAGACCGGCAGCACGTCGCGGATCAGGCGCGGATAGGCCAGATCAATGGTTTCGAGCCCTTCGCCATACAGGTGATAGGCAATCACGCCCGGAATCATCATCAGGAAGGGAACCAGCACCTTGAAGAATCCGGAGAAGAGCACGCCTTTCTGCCCCTCGGCGAGATTTCGCGCGCCCAGGGTGCGCTGGATCACATACTGATTGGTGCACCAATAGAACAAATTGGCGAAGATCATGCCGGTAAACAAGGTGGCGAAGGGAGTGGGGTCTTCCGCCGAACCAATTGCGTTCAACTTCTGCGTCTCGGTTGTGGCCAAAATCGTCAGTCCTTCGCTGACGCTGCCCGCGCCCAGTTTCGCCAGTCCGAGCAGGGGAACCGTCACGCCGATAATCAACAGACCGATCCCGTTGATCGTGTCGGAAACCGCAACGGCCTTGAGTCCGCCGAATACCGCATACATCGATCCGATCACGCCGATCAGCACGATGGTAAAAACCAACGCGGGAAACTGGTCGACTCCCAGCAACTGTGGCACATCGAACAATTGCAGCACCGCGATTGAGCCCGAATAAAGCACGCCGGGAATCGTGATCAACCCGTATCCCACCATGAACAGTACGACGGTCATGCGGCGCACGTCGTCGTCGAAACGGTCGCTGAGAAACTGGGGCAGGGTGAAGAACGCCCCGGACAGATATCGTGGCAGAAAGAAGAAGGCCATGCAGACGGTTGCCAGCGCGGCGGTTACTTCCCAGGCCATGCTGCTCAGGTTGAATCCGTAAGCGGAACCGTTCAGGCCGATCAACTGTTCGGCGGACAGATTAGTGAGCAGCAGCGAGCCAGCGATGAAGGTGGCGCCAAGGCCGCGTCCGGCCAGAAAATAACCGTCACGGGTTTGGGTCTGACCCCGGGTCTGGCGATACGAAATCCACGCCACCAGCGCCATGAACAGTACACAGCTTGCCACCGTGGCCAGCAGATTGTCTGAATTCAAGCGGCATGCCTCCCGCGAGCGCCTTGAAACGGCACCGATGATAGGCCAAAGGCGAATCGTCCGAAAGCCGGAAATCCACGTCGACCCGGTGGACTGGACTGGCAAAACGGGTTCCCCTGCCAAGTGGGTGTCCCATCGATAGACGTGGGTGTCCCATGAGCACCCCAAGTGGGTGTCCCATGGGCGTCCCCCCATGGGCGCCCCAAGTGGGTGTCCCATGAGCGATGAGCGCTTGTCAGATGATTCCTCCCGCATCCGATGAGAACCGGACAGACCTTGTGCTACAAGACCGGACAGATTATGTGCTCTCTATAGAAGGCGGGGTAGGACGTTGACCTTGCCGGCTTGACTGGTAAAAATACAGTCCCCGCGCCAGCGCTCTTGAGTGAAGCCATGAATCTGACGTCAGTTGCGCGAATACTGGTTCCGCCGTTGTTACTGGCTGCCTGTTCAGGCGTTGTCAAAATCGAGTCCGCCAATCAGAACAGCCGCGTCGACTATGTGGTGATTCACGCCACCGCCGAGAATTTCGCCGAATCCGTCAGATTGCTCACCACCCCGACCGGGAACCCGGTCAGTTCGCATTATCTGATCCCCGCCGAAAACGATCCGACCTACGATCGCCGCCGATTGCGATTGCATCAGTTCGTCGATGAACATAGCAGGGCCTGGCATGCGGGCCAGAGCTACTGGCACGGAGAAACGGCGCTCAACGACCGCTCCATAGGTATCGAGATCGTCAATGAACTCGACTGCGTAGCCGCGCCGGACGTGGACCTGGACGGCAATCCCGGTTTGCCGCAATGCGAGTTTCCGCCGTTCACCGAAGCGCAAATCGACCTGCTGATCGAGTTGTTGCACGGTATTCAGGAACGCTTTCCGGAGATTGATCCGCTCGACTTTGTCGGCCACTCCGATATCACGATCATGCACAGGTCGGACCCCGGCGCGATGTTTCCTTGGCATCGGCTACATCTGGCGGGTATCGGCGCCTGGTATGACGAAGAAACCAGACTGCGTTACCAATCCCGGTTTGCGCGGCAACCTCCGCCGGTGGACAGACTTCAGGACGCCCTGCTGGCGCTCGGTTATCAGGTCGAAACCACCGGTGAATTGGATACCCAGACCCGCTTCGCGGTGCGCGCCTTGCAACTTCGTTTTCGACCCGCCGATCACTCCGGCAATCCCGATGTCGAAACGATGGCTATTCTCTGGAGCCTGCTGGAGAAATATCGCCCCGATGAACTGCTGAAACTCGACTAACATTAGCCGATGACCGAATCGCTGCTTTCCACCGACAATAGCATATCAGGCTACCAGCCCCTCGCTGCCCGGCTGCGGCCTCGCTCCATCTCTGAATTCAGAGGTCAGCCCCACCTCCTGGCTCCCGGCAAATCCATCTACGAGGGCATTACTCACAATCAGCCCCATTCCATGATTCTGTGGGGTCCGCCGGGAGTGGGCAAGACTACCCTGGCGCGGATCATCGCCGAGACCTGTGATTGCCACATCGAGACGCTATCGGCGGTGCTCGCCGGGGTGAAAGAAATTCGGGCGGCTATCGAGCAGGCCAGACATCATCAGGCCAATGGCGCCCGCAAGACCATAGTCTTCGTGGACGAGGCGCACCGCTTCAACAAGGCTCAGCAGGACGCCTTCCTGCCTCATATAGAAGACGGCCTCATCCTCTTTATAGGCGCCACCACCGAGAATCCTTCCTTCGAGTTGAACAACGCGCTGCTTTCCCGAGCCCGGGTCTACCTGCTCACGCCCCTGACCGAGGACGATCTTCTCGCGGTGATCGAACATGCCCTGACCGATGCCGAACGCGGGCTGGGGAAGATGAATCTGGCGTTAAGCGCCGAACAGAAACTGGCGCTGGCCCGGGCCGGGGATGGCGATGCCCGCCGCGCGCTCAATTACCTGGAAGTGCTCAGCGATATGGCTGAAGAGAACGACGGCCGGCGGCTGGTGGCCGATGAGCGTCTCGACCAGGTGCTGGCGGAAAGCTATCGCCGATTCGACAAGGGCGGCGACGCATTCTACGACCAGATCTCGGCGCTGCACAAGGCGGTGCGTGGCTCATCTCCCGATGGCGCGCTGTACTGGCTCAGCCGCATGCTGGATGGCGGCTGTGACCCCATCTATCTCGCCCGCCGGTTGACGCGCATGGCGGCGGAGGACGTGGGCCTGGCCGATCCTCGCGCCTTGCAGGTGTGCGCCAATTGCTGGGACGCCTATACCCGCCTGGGCAGCCCGGAAGGCGATCTTGTCCTGGCTCAGGCAGCGGTGTATCTGGCGGCGGCGCCCAAGAGCAACGCGCTGTATACGGCCTTTGGCGCGGCCGGCGAGTCGGCGGCGGATCACGGCTCATTGGAAGTGCCATCGCATTTGCGCAATGCCCCCACCAAACTGGCGCAAGCGCTGGGGCACGGCGAAGAGTATCGCTATGCCCACGACGAGCAAGGCGGCTTTGCCGCCGGTGAGAACTATCTGCCCGAGGCAATCCGCAACGCGCGTTTCTATTTTCCGAAAGACACTGGCCTGGAATCTCGCATCAGGGAGAAAATGGAACACTTTCGTCAACTTGACGAGAACGCGGATCACCGGCGTTATTCGAAGTGAACCCGAGGCTATCCTTCAGCCAAAACCGGTACATTCGAAAGTGGGGCAAGGCTATTCGCGCCGCCGGCTGTGATTGCTTTTGTCCATATAAATGTAGTATCAAGCAGCTATTGGTATCCGGCATTCCCGCCGCCGGACCGGTCCGCTCGCAGGCAGCGCTTCCGCAATGGGCGCGCGCATCTTCAAGGGGAGCAACTATGCGGCTCATTATCTTCCTGGCCAGTCTGATTTTTCTTTCCGGGGCACTCGCCCAAATCCCGGCGGAGGAAATCAGCGTCGAAACCATGCCGGATCACGGGCCGAACTGGTTCATCATCAAATCCGGCAATGGCGCCCGGATTTTCGATGCCGAAACCGGCGAAATGTATGGCACGCTGTCGCTTTCCAATCGTACGCCGGCGGTGGCGCCTTATTTGCCGCGCGGCGAGTTTTATGCCGCCGAGTCCTACTATTCGCGCGGCGTGCATGGCGACCGCACCGATATCGTCGCGGTCTATGACTACGCCAATCTGAGTCCGGTCGCCGAAGTCGAAATACCCAACCACATGGCGCGCCTGGGAGTGCGCAACCATCTCGGCCTGCTGGGCAACGGCCGCCATCTGGCGGTGCTGAACATGAACCCCGGCTACTCGGTTTCCATCGTCGATGTGATCGATCGCCTGTTTGTCTACGAAATCTCCACTCCGGGCTGCGCCATCATTCTGCCGGTGGCGGAAAATGATTTTCTGCTGGTTTGCGGCGACGGCACCTTGCAACTCATTCAACTCGACATCAGCGGCTTCGAACAGAACCGCGTCCGCAGTGAAGTGTTCTTTAGCGTCCAGGACGATGCGGTCTTCGACCGTAGCGCCAGAACCGCGGACGGCTGGCTGCTGATCACTCATGCCGGCGTGATCTTCGAAGTCAGCACCGATGACGACGAAATCAATATCAGCGAAGGCTGGAGCATCGTAGCCGAAGACGAGTCCGGCTGGCGTCCCGGCGGCTTCGAATTCCTCAACGTGCATCGCGACAGCGGTTTGCTGTACGTGGCCATGCATGAAGGCCCGGTGGACACGCACCATGATCCGGGCGAGGAGATTTGGGTGATCGATCTGGCGAACCAGCGCCGGGTGCATCGGCTGGAACTCGAAGACCCGGCGGATCACGTAACGGTTACCCAGGAATCGGCGCCGAAACTGATTGTCGGCACCGACTCCGGCGGCACCGAAATCTACAACGCGCTTACCTTCAAGCACGAGCGCTCGATCGACGCGCCCAGCGCTTCGATGTACGAGGATTTCTAGCTTATGCTCGACCCGCTCGTCATCAAGGTTCTCTCGCTGGCTTTCGCCGTGCTGCTGGCCGCGGCTGCCTGGAACAAACTGACGGATCGCGCCCGCTTTCGCGGCATTGTGGCGGCGTACAAGGTGTTGCCCGAAATGCTGGTGGCGCCGGTTGCCTGGCTGGTAGCCGGGTTGGAGGCGTCCCTGACCATCGCCTGGGCGCTCGGCTGGAATTTGTTCGTTACCGCATTTGCGACGGCCGGGTTGCTTGCGGTGTACACATTTGCGATAGCTTTGAATCTCTGGCGCGGCCGTACCTACATCGACTGCGGCTGCGGCTTCGGTTCAACCGGCGGCGGTCAACAGTTGAGCAACCGCCTGTTGCCGCGTAACGGCCTGCTGATCTTGCTGGCGCTCGCGGCAGCGCTGCCGCTCACCGCGCGGGAACTGCTGCTGATCGACTATGTCGGTCTGGGGGGCGCTTGTCTGGCGCTGGCTCTGATTTATGCCGGCGCCAATCAACTGCTGCTTAACGCCCAGGCAATCAATTCCTGGCGCAAGGCCCGGGCCGGGAGCGGCGAATCATGACCCAGGCGCTGCTCGTTTCCAATGTCATCTTGTGGGCGCTGGTCATCGGCCTGTCCTTGCTGGTGCTGGCGCTCGCGCGGCAAGTTGGCGTATTGCACGAACGCGTAGCGCCGGCCGGCGCCTTGCTGCCCACCAGCGGACCGAAAGTCGGCGAGTTGACCACGGCCCTGGACATCACCGCGCTTGCTGGCAGCAGCGTCACGATCGGCGGCGAAAAGCCAGATCCGGGCGCCATGCTGGTATTGTTCATTTCGCCGACCTGTCCGGTCTGCAAATCGCTCGTGCCAACCGCGAAGTCGCTGGTGAAATCCGAACCTGGCCGTCTCGCTCTCGTCTTCGCCAGCGATGGCGCGGAAAATGAGCAACAATTGCTGCAACATAGAGCCTATGTGAAGGATTTGCGCATTACCGAATACCCCTACGTCATCTCCATGCAACTGGGAATGACGTATCAGGTCAGCAAGCTGCCGTTCGCGCTGCTGATCGGCAATGACGGAATTCTCAAGAGCAAGGGACTGGTGAATTCCCGGGAACATCTCGAAAGTCTGCTGGAATCCATGGATTCAGGCATCGCCAGCATTCAGGAGTTCGTGGCGCGCAAAGCGCCCCACGAGCAAAAAGATCAAGGCGAATACAAGCCCTCGGCGTTGGAACAGACATCATGAACGCAAATCGGATTATGGACCGCGGCTGGTACTGGGTAGACCAACAGGCCCGCCGCTCCACGCTGGCGTTGGCGCGGCGCCTGTCGCGCCGCAACTTTCTGTCCCGGCTGGGACTACTGCTCACGGGCGCGGCGGCGCTGCCGTTGCTGCCGGTGGCCCGCGCCTTCGCCCAGGAAACGAGCGTACGTGAGGTCGGCGACCCGCAAACCTGCGAGTATTGGCGCTATTGCGCCTTGAGCGGCCAGTTGTGCAGTTGCTGCGGCGGTACGCACCGCACCTGCCCGCCAGGCTCGGAACCCTCACCGATCACCTGGGTGGGAACCTGCCACAATCCCCTCGATAACCGGGAGTACCTGATTTCCTATAACGATTGCTGCGGCAAGGCTGCCTGCGGCCGCTGCGGCTGTCATAACACCGAAGGCGACAAGCCGGTGTATTTCAACAGTAACAGCAGCACGGTGCTATGGTGTTTCGGCGTCGAACATACCAGCTACCATTGCACGGTGGCCGTGGTGCTGGGCGAGTCGAGCCAATAGCGAGGAAAAATCCAGTAGTGGCAATGAACGAGCGTGAAAAGTTGTTCAGGACAATCGGAATTTTGCTTTGGATTGGCGTTTTCCGATTGTTGTCCTGATTTTTCTCGGCACATTGAGCATGTATTTTGGTTTTTGCACGGATGCTCAATTAGCGGCAGCAGCTCTTGACCGCGGCTGACCCCCGACGCCAAGACAGGTTAAAGATGAGAGCCATAACCATAGTCCTGTTTTTCTTGCTGCTGGCGACCGGCGATATTGCGCTGAGCGCGAGTCCGCGCACGAACTATCTGCTGTATTGCAGCGGCTGCCATTTGCCTTCCGGCATCGGCAATCCCCCCAACGTGCCAACTCTGCACGATGAGCTGGGACGCATGATGACGGCGGAGGAAATGCGCTCCTACCTGGTGCGAGTGCCAGGATCGTCCCAAACGCCATTATCTGACGCCGAACTGGCGGATGTTGTGAATTGGGTGCTCTACGAATTCAATGCCGGCACCTTGCCGGAGGATTTCCGGCCGATCTCGGCCGAGGAAGTCGCCGCCTCCCGCGGCACGATCCTCGCCGACCCGCTAAAGTACCGCATCCGGTACTGGAAGGATTACGACTTTTAATTGCGCTGTCCGCGATCGCTCGAACTCCGGGCGCATTCGCCCTTGTCCGAGTGAGTTCCTGGCTCGCGCCAGGCCCCCTTCAGTCATCGTCACGCACCCTCGGCGCCAGAAATCAGTTCAGTTCCAACACTTTCCGCAACTCGGCGATGGATAGGCGCATGCCGCCTCGCACTGTATCGGCGTATTGGTCAGGCGCGATTTCGGTAGTCCATTGCAACAGGCACGAATCTTTGTCGGGCAGAATGCGAATGGTTGCCAGATGGTGCTCAAGGTTTGCCGGTGTGCCGATGGCGCTGTAGCGCAGACAAAAAGCTTCGTGATCGACCGCCAGGATTCGTTCCCGTATCGGGCCGACGCCTTCCATCTCAAAAGAGCGCACATCGCCTTTCAGCATGATGGAATTCACCATGGGCACCCAGTCCGAGCGACAGACGTCGGATATCACTTCCCAAACCGCGCTTGCCGTGCAGGCGAGTTCCTGTTCCAGATGGATTGTCTGCATGATCGATCTCTCAAGCGGTTACCGCGTCCGGCTGCCGGCTCGCGGCCCACAGGTAGGCAGGCAGGGCGCAACTCAGGCCGATGAACAGGTTGATCAGGATAAAAGGCCATGGCGCCGGGCCGGCGGGCCGGCGCGAGTATATGAAGATCCAGAATACCAGTGACGAGACCAGCAGATCGGCGCTTAACGCCTTGCCCACATCGTTAACCGCCGCGGCGGCGAAGAATGCGGTCAGACTTATCGGGTTCTCCGCAAAGTAACCGATCAGGTAATACCAGGGGGCCACCGCTCCGGCAATAGCCAGCAGCAGCCAGAAGTTTCTCAGGTTCATTTCATGCTCCTTGTGATCTCTGATGCGTTTGGAAAATGACTTCAGTCTATCAAACACTCAAGTGGCGGCTATTAGTGCATGGCGGATCCCGCCAATCCCAAAAAATTACCCCACGTGGCTCTTATTGATCTGATTCCTGCAAACTTACGCTATTTTTTACGCTCGTGACATCTAACTTGATTTAGAAAAGCAGTACCAGCAAGATGGCGGCCCGGCTATTGCGCAATGCATTCAGTTGCCGCGGGAAGTATCGACGGACCCCGCCATCGATATCCAGCACCTGCTACGCTGGCCGATCTGCAATGTGCTGGCCGGTAATTCGGACGGGCATGCCAAGAACCTGTCGCTGTTGTATCTGCCCGACGGCGAAATCCACATCGCCCCCTTTTATGACCTGGTTTGCACCCGCGCCATGGATCGCATTGATCACCGTCTTGCCTTCGCTGTCGGCGATCAGAGCGCGCCGGGTCTCATCACCGCGAAACACTGGGACAGATTGGCCTTAGCGTGCGATATAGGGCCGCGTTTTCTGCACAGGCTGCTGAAAGAGACAGCATATTCGCTGCTGGAGCGACTCGGGGAAGCGCGGGAACGGTTCGAAGCGCGATATGGCGACTATCGCCCGCCGCGGCGAATCGACCGGCTTGTCAGGCGACAATGCAGCCGCGTAAGCTGATTGTGATATACAATTCCGTTGAATTCCGCGCATCAAGAGAGTACACACGATGTCTATGTCGGCGGGCCGTATGGCGGCCATCTTTTGTGCTTCGCTGTTGCTGGCTGCCTGCGCCGCGTCAGAGGAATATCAGGCGCGGCTGGCCGAGTTCGAGCGCACGATTCCAGTTTGTAATGCCGCCGCCGAATGCGAGGCCAAATGGAGCGCCGCTCGAGACTGGGTTATCGCGAATGCCGATTTTACGCTACGCACCGACAGCGAAACCCGCATCGACACCCTGAATGCCGACAGCACCCGCAGCGGCACGGCAATCCAGGTTGACCGCGTCGAGGGACAGAATGGCGCATACCGCATTGTCGTCGATGTCGAATGCTTCGCGGCCTTCGGCTGCCCCAGCGAACTCGACATGCGGCTCGATTTCAATCGTACGATCAATGCAGTCCAGTAAACACTGGCCGAGAAACCGGATGAATCTTTACACTCGAATTTTGTTGCTGTCGGCCTTTTGCCTGCTGGCTCCCGGTTCTCTAGCCCAGGACGAAGAATGGATCAGCCTCTTCAACGGGCGCGACCTCGAAGGCTGGACTCCGAAGTTTGCGGGCTACCCGGTCGGGGTGAACCATCTCGATACCTTCATCGTTGAAGACGGGCTGCTGACGATCACTTACGACAACTGGACCGACTTTCAGGGAGAGTTCGGCCATCTGTTCCACGAGCAGTCTTTCTCCCATTACCTGCTGCGAGTGGAATACCGCTTCGTCGGCGAGCAGGTAATCAACGGGCCGGGCTGGGCCTTTCGCAACAACGGCATGATGTTGCACAGCCAGACCCCCGAATCGATGACGCTCGATCAGGAATTTCCCGCTTCGATCGAGGTGCAAATACTCGGCGGCAACGGCAGCGATGAGCGAACGACCGCCAACATCTGCACGCCCGGCACTCATTTCCGCCTGGATGGCGAGTTGATTACCGAGCATTGCACCAATTCAAGCTCGGCCACTTTCCATGGCGACCAATGGGTATCGCTGGAAGTCGAAGTGCGCGGCGGCGAATTGATTCGTCACCTAGTGAACGGAGAAGTTGTATTCGAATATTCGGGAACGCGGCTCGATGAAAGCGACCCGGACGCGCGCCGGCTGCTCGATGCTGGAGCGCCGCTGGCGCTAAGCGAAGGACTCATCGCCATCCAGGCCGAAAGCCACCCGACCCAGTTCCGCCGCATCGATATCTTGCCCCTGTAGGTCCACCGTATCCGCCGCTCGAACCGAACATGGACGTCAAACGATTATCGAAACTAAGCTCGTTGCAGAATCTACGACGAAAATTGCAAATCCAATCCAAAAAAAAGCAATACCCGCGTACGCACAGAACTTCTGAAATCTGGGCGAGTGGAGTCGAGTGGACAAGGGGGCGGAAGAATACAGAATTAGTAACACTCCAAACATCAGTATTTTAGTACTCAGACCATCTGTCCAGAAAAAAAGAACGGACGCAGAAACCAAGATGATAAGCAGTTTGATCGACTTCAGTTCCTTCTCAATGGATTCGAGGCTCATTAGCGTAACCTATCTTTTTTGCGAATCATCCGCGGGCGACGCATGCCTCGCCCGCACGTAATTTTCAGAGCGTTCCCTCCGCCAGCAAGTCCGCGGCGTAGTGCGCGGCGCGGGCGCTGAAGGCCATGTAGGTGAGGGAGGGATTCTGGCAGGCCGACGATACCATGAAGGCGCCGTCGGTGATGAACAGGTTGGGCACGTCGTGGGCCTGACACCAGCCGTTGAGCACCGAGTCCGCGGGGTCGCGGCCCATGCGCGCGCTGCCCATCTCGTGGATGCGGTTGCCGGGCTTGGTCAGGTTTACCGGGCCTGATGAGATCTGTTCGCAGCCCGCGGCTTCGAGCATGGCGATGGCGTCCTTGCGCGCCTCTTCGAGCATGATTTCCTCATTGCGGCTGTAACGCACTTCGAATAGCGCGAGCGGATTGCCCCAGCGATCCCGCCTGGTGGGATGCAAGGTCACCCGGTTATCGGGATTCGGCAATTGCTCGCCGAAAGCGCCGATGGAAACGCGCCATGGTCCGGGGCGGCGATGGGATTCCTTGAACTCGCGGCCGATGCCCGGAATTTGGCCGTTGGCGTGTCCGACAGGGCGGGCGCCGCCCTGGTAGCCGAAGCCGCGGGTGAAGGGTTTGTCGTTTTCGGTGATGTTGGCATAGCGCGGAATATAGATACCGCCGCTTGGCCGGCGGCCGAAAACCTTGCGGTCGTCAAAACCGCGCATGATGCCGGCAGCGCCCGCTCCGCTAACATGATCCATGAGATTGCGACCGACCTGGTCGGAACCGTTTGCCAGTCCGTTGGGAAAGCGCTCCGATGCCGATTGCAACAGAATCATCGCCGAGGCGATGGCGGAGGCGTTCAGGAATACGATCTTGCTGGTGTAAGTCCGGGCCTCATTGGTTTCGGCATCAATCACGCGCACTCCGGTGACGCGATTGGTTTCGGGTTCGTATTCCAGCGACTGCACGATGGCGTTATGCACCATGGTCAAATTGCCGGTACGTTCGGCCGCCGGCAGAGTCGCATTCAGCGAGGAGAAATAGGCCCGGAATGCACAGCCATGATGGCAGCGATTGCGCGCCTGGCAATTCGATCGGCCCAGCGATCGCTGCTCCTCGGTGGCGTCGGTGAGATGCGCGATGCGCGCATTGATCACATTGCGGCTGGGGAAGGCGTTTTCGACCCGTTGCTTGAACGCCTTCTCGGCCCCGGTCAATTCGAACGCCGGCTGGAACACGCTGTCCGGCAACTGGCTCAGGCCTTCTTCGCTACCGGCCACGCCGACAAATGTTTCCACTTTCTCATACCAGGGCGCGATGTCCTGGTAGCGCACCGGCCAGTCGATGGCTACGCCTTCGCGCAGATTTTCTTCGAAATCCAGCGGCCCCAGCCGATAGGTCTGGCGGCTCCACATGATCGAACGACCGGCGGTATGATAGCCGCGCAGCCAGTCGTAACTGGTGCCCTCGACTTCTTCATAGGGATGCTCGTCGTCCTTGACCCAGAAATGCTTGTTTGACTCCTTGACGGCATAGGAGACGCCGGGATATTGCCGGAAATAGTGTTGTTCGATCTCTTGCTGGGAAACATTGTCGAAATTCCTGCTTTCCCAGGGCGCCAACTGGTCGGAGTAATCGCGCTCGGGGACGATTTCCGGGCCGCGTTCGAGCACCGCCACCTTCAAACCCCGCTCGCACAACTCCTTGGCGGACATGCCGCCGCTCATTCCCGAACCAACTACGATCGCATCGAATTCAATGGCTTCAGCCATGATCAGGCTCCCTGTCGGTCAGTAACGAGTACGTCCGGATCCCAGCGGCCGGGAACCGCCACCCATTGCAATTCTTCCCGCGCCCCGCCTTCGGTGGCGAAATAAGCCCGGGTGACATAGCTCTTGAAGCTGCGATAGCCGCCTAGTTCGGCGGCTTGTTCGCCGAAGGCGGCGCTGTCCAGCGCGGTCAGCGCGCGCACGGCTTCGACATCATCTAGCTCCAGGAAGTCACCGCGCGCCGACAGACGTCGTTCGATCTCCCGCAGCGCCTGCCGGTGCGCATTACCGGTTTCTTCGCTGGCCCAATCAGTCATCAGGCCGTCCATATAGCCCGGCACGTTTACGTCAAGCGCGCCGGGAGTTTCCGTGCGCGGGATGATCAGATCCGACAGGCGGGAGACGAGTTCCATTTCGCCGGACGAATAGAAGCGGCCCGGTCCGCCGCCCGCGGTGGCGACCAGCACCGGCGCATCGCCGCAGGCGGTGAGGGCAGTCAGGCCGCCGACCGAGACGATCAGATCGCGCAATAGCTCGCGCCGGGTTTTCATCGCGACCTCTCCCAATTCAGAATACCAACTCGCGCACGGCGCGATAGCTGTTGGCCACGGAGGTGAATCCGTCGCCGGGGTTGTCGTGCTCAACGAAGTAGTGCCGAATGCCCGCGATTTCGGCTTGCGAGAAAATGCGGGCAAAATCAATCGTGCCGCTGCCGACATCGACCATCGCGCCGGCAGCGTCGCGATCCTTTAGATGCAACATGCTGAAACGGCCAGGATGGGCGGAGAAATACGTCAGCGCGTCAATTCCGGAATCGGCGATCCAATACAGATCGAGTTCCATGGCAACCAGATCGGGATCTGTTTCCTCAAGCAGGATGTCGTAGGGAACCCGGCCTTCGGCAATCTCGAATTCGAAACTGTGGTTATGGTAGCCCATCTTCAGGCCGGCGCGGCGGCATTCTTCACCGGCGCTGTTCAAGGTTTCGGCATGGCGGTGGTAGTCGTCGAGGCTGCGCTCGTTTTCGGGAAGACTCGGAACCACGAGATATTGCTGTCCCACCGCCACGGCGAACTCGATTTCCGCTTCCAGGTTTTCGCGAATGGCATTCAACTGGACATGGGCGGCGGGCGAAACGAGCCCGCTGTTATTTAGCGACTCGCGCACTTCGTGCGCGCCGCGGCCGAAATATCCGGCGAACTCCATTTCCCGATATCCCATTTCCGCGACCTTGGCCAAGGTGCCAGCAAAATCCTCCGCCATTTCGTTGCGCAAGGTGAAGAGTTGCAGACCAACGCTTTCTACCCGGCGGCCCTGGGCGAAAGCACGGGAGCCGCCAAGCGCCGATGCCGCGAAAGCCGCGCCTAGCGCGTGGAATACCTGTCTGCGTCGCATATTGGTTCGATTCCTCATCTTGCTCCCATCGGGCAGGCTAGCCTAAACCGAATTTCCCGCCCGTGCAAAAACAAACCCGCCGGCCCGCGGCGTCGTGATTGGAATTGCTACAACTCACGCCATTGTCCGCCGGCGGCCGAGGACGCGACCGCCGTTTCGACGAAACGCACGCCGCGCGCGCCTTCGGCGACCGTGGGCAGCAAGCCATAGTCATCGCTGTCGCCGCGTAGCAGGGCGGCGTAATCGCGGTACAAGTTGGCGAAGGCTTCGAGGAAGCCTTCTGGGTGACCGCCCGGAAGGCGAATATCGCGCTCGGCGCCACCCGCCGCGGCCCGGCTCAGAATTTGCGGCGCCTCGCCGAGCCTCGCGAAACGCAATTGCTCGGGCTGTTCCTGAAACCATTCGAGTCCGGCCCTGTCGCCATATACGCGCAGCCGCAGGCCGTTGGCGTGTCCGGTCGCGATCTGGCTCGCCCACAGTTGCCCGCGCACGCCGTTGCCGTAACGCAATAAAACGTGGGCGTTATCGTCGAGCTGGCGATCCGCGACGAAACTGTCGAGGTCGGCGAGCAGGCTTTCGACCCGGCAGCCGCTGACCCATTCGGCGAGATGAAAGGCGTGGGTGCCGATATCGCCAAGGCTGCCGCCGGCCCCGGCCTGGGCCGGGTCCGTGCGCCAGGACGCCTGCTTGTGTCCGCTTGCTTCAAGATCTGTCGCCAGCCAGTCCTGGGGGTATTCCACTTGCACTACGCGAATATTGCCCAAGGCGCCATCCGCCGCGAGTTCGCGCGCATGGCGGGCCATCGGATAGCCGCTGTAGTTGTAAGTCACCATGAAGCGCTTGCCGCTGGCGGCTACCGCTTGCTCAAGGTCTTCCGCCTGGGCCAGTGTCGCGGTCAGCGGCTTGTCGCAGATGACATGGATGCCGGCGTCGAGAAACGCGCGGGCTATCGGATGATGCAAATGGTTGGGCGTAACGATGGCAACGGCCTCGATACCATCGTTCCATGCGGCTTCCTCCTGCGCCATTCGCGCGAAATCGTCATAACTTCGGGGAATGCCGAGTTCCCGCGCCGATGCGTGGGCCTTTTCCGGCGTCGCCGACAGGCAGCCGGCGGCCAGCTCGTAGCAATCATCCATGCGCGCGGCGATTCGATGCACTTCGCCGATGAAAGAGTTCTGCCCGCCGCCTACCATGCCGAGGCGGATCCTGCGCGGCTCAATCATGTTCGATTCCCATCATCCGGCGATTGGCGGCTTCATCGGCGCCGGCGGCGGCGAAATCGTCAAAGGCGTGCTCGGTGACGCGGATGATATGGCGGCGGATAAATTCCGCGCCTTCCCGGGCGCCGTCTTCGGGATGCTTGAGGCAGCATTCCCATTCGAGTACCGCCCAGCCGGGAAAATCGTTGGCCGCGAGCCGGGAGAATATGCCGCTGAAATCGACCTGACCGTCGCCTAGCGAGCGGAAGCGGCCGGCGCGTTCGATCCAGGATTGATAGCCGCCATAGACGCCCTGTTTGGCGGTGGGATTGAATTCGGCGTCTTTGATGTGCACGAGCTTGATGCGCTCGCGATAGCAATCGAGAAAGCCGAGATAGTCGAGTTGCTGCAGAATCAGATGGCTGGGATCGTAAAGAATGTTGCAGCGCGGATGCTCGTTGACCCGCTCCAGAAACATTTCAAAGGTGACGCCGTCGTGCAGGTCTTCGCCGGGGTGGATTTCGAAGCCGATATCGACGCCGGCCTCGTCAAAGGCATTGAGGATCGGCAACCAGCGCCGCGCAAGCTCATCGAAGGCCGTTTCCACCAGGCCCGCCGGACGCTGCGGCCAGGGATAGAAATACGGCCAGGCCAGGGCGCCCGGGAAGCTGGCATGACCGCTCAGGCCGAGCCGGCTCGAGGCCTGAGCCGCCAGTTGCATCTGTTCCACGGCCCAGCGTTGCCGCTTGACCGGATCGCCCTGGACTTCCGGCGCCGCGAAAGCATCGAACATTTCGTCATAGGCCGGATGCACGGCGACCAGTTGGCCTTGCAGATGGGTGGAAAGTTCGGTGATCTCTAGATCGCGCTCCGCCAGCATTCCGCGCAGTTCATCGCAATAGTCCTGGCTTTCGGCCGCGAGTTCGAGGTCGATCAGGCGACTGTCCCAACTAGGAATCTGGATGCCCTGGTAGCCGAGTTCGGCAGACCAGTCGGCGATGGCTTCCAGTGAATTGAAGGGCGCTTCGTCCCCGGCGAACTGGGCCAGGAAGATGGCCGGTCCCTTGATTGTCCTCATCGTTTTCCTCGTGATTGCTGGACAGCGCCAATCCCGGTTCAGCAGAATGCTAGAACGGCGAATCTGGAAAATAGTATTGCTCCGCGTTTTCTTCAGTGATTAGCGGTGACTCAAGCAGAAATTCACCTTGTATCGGAATGCCCGCGGTGAACCGCAGGGCGGTCAACTCCATGGCGGTTGAAATCATGGCCGGCGGATACAGCACGTCAACCGGCGTCAGCGAATCGCCATCCATTACCCGGCGAACGATATCTTTCATTCCACCGCCGCCGACAATGAACATCTCGTCTTCCCGGCGCGCTTGCCGCACGGCCTGGATAACGCCGATGGCTATGTCATCGTCCTGGGCCCAAACTCCATCTATGGAAGAAAAGCGGGACAGAAAATCCTGCATGACGGTAAAGCCATCGTCCCGATTCCAGTTCGCGTACTGGTGATCTAGCACATTGATTCCGCTGCCGTCGATGGCTTCCATGAAACCGTTGAAGCGCTGTTCATCGATGACCGTGGGGATGCCGCGCAATACCACGATGTCGCCGCCCCCGGGCAAGCGCTGCCTGAAATATTCTCCGGAAACCCGACCCATGCCGCGGTTGTCACCGGCGACATAGACATCATCGATACCGGGCTCGGCCAGGCCCCGATCTACCACCGTGACGAATACGCCCTGGCGTTTGACATTGCGTACCGGTCCGGTCAGGGCTGTGGACTCGAACGGAAGAATGACCAGCGCGTCGATACCGCGCACAGCCACCAGATCTTCCAGATCGTTAGCCTGTTCGGTCGCATCTTCGGCGGTCACGATAATTATGCTCAGGCCCGGATACTGCTCTTCCAGCCGCTGCCGGGTCTCGTCAGCGTGATAATTGAGACCACCTGCCCAGCCGTGGGTGGCCGCGGGAATCGATACGCCGATGGTCTGCGCCCAAAGCGGCGAACAAGCCCACAGCAATAAGCTCGCGAGGGCGAGCCGCATGTCAAATCCCCGTTTGCTCATCAGGACCTCCGATTGCAATTCCATTCTGCCGCCGTCAAG
This sequence comes from uncultured Pseudohongiella sp., assembly GCA_951812715.1. Lineage (GTDB taxonomy): Bacteria > Pseudomonadota > Gammaproteobacteria > Pseudomonadales > Pseudohongiellaceae > UBA9145. The sequence goes on from OX638323.1 coordinate 1,901,580, forward strand.
GGCGGCTGGACCAGACGCCACGTTGCAGCAGCACCGCGACGATCACGATTATGCCCTGAACCGCACCGTTGAGATAGTTGCTGACGGCATCGGTCAAATTGAGAATATTGCCGATCAGCGTCAGTATCAGCGCTCCGGCCACGGTGCCCCAGATCCTGCCATGACCCCCGCGCAGCATCGTTCCGCCGATGATAACCGCGGCGATGGCTTCCAACTCCCACAGGATTCCGGTCTGTCCCGAAGCCGAGCCCAGCCGCGGCACATAAATGATGGTCGCGATCGACACGCAGATTCCCTGCAGCACAAAGGTAGTGGTTCGGACGCGGTCGACATTGATAGCCGAATAGCGAGCCACCTTGTCGTTCGAACCTACCGCCAGGCAATGCCGGCCAAACACCGTATGATTCAGCAGCACATAGCCGCTCGTCGCCGTGGCAAGGAAGATCCACACCGGATACGGCAAGCCCAGCAATCTTCCGTAATACACTTCGCTGTACAAGTCACCGACGGTAAAGTTCAGCGTCAGGGCGCCGCCATCCGCGAGCCAGGTTACCAGGCTGCGATAAATGCCCATGGTTCCCAGGGTAACGATAAATGCCTCGATTCGGGCCTTGGTGGTAAGCAGGCCATTGATCAGGCCGGCAGCGGCGCCTATGCCAAGGGAAGCCAGCAGCGCCCCCGTGATGATGAGTGGAACGGAATCGGTAAAGCCAAGCAGGAAGTTCATCAGCAGGATCATGCAGCCGGAAATGAAAGCCGCCATGGCGCCGACTGACAAGTCTATGCCGCCGCCGCTGATGACGAAGGTCGCGCCAATGGCGATGATGCCGATGAAGGAACTGCGAGCGAGTATGTTGACCAGATTACCGGCAGACAGAAATGCGTCGTTGATCAATGCGCCCGCCAATACCAGTGCCAATAGTGCTATGAAAGGTCCGGCGCTTTTCAGATGGCGTTCCATATTTCTCCCTATTGCTTCATTTGCGAATTGCCGGTACGGCTTTTCAGGCCGGTGGCATAGCGCATGATTTCGCGCTCGCTGAACTCTTCGCGATCAAGCGTTCCCGCCAGCGATCCTCGGTACATGACCGCTACCCGGTGGCACATGCCGATAATTTCGGTGATGTCCGAGGAAATCAGGATGATGGTGGTGCCGGACTGAACCAGCGAATCGAGCAGCAGATAGATCTGGCTGCGAGTGCCAATGTCAATACCGCGAGTCGGCTCGTCGACGATCAGGACGCGTGGTTCGGCGGCGAGGAATTTCGCCAGCAGCAATTTCTGCTGGTTGCCTCCGGAAAGCTTTCCCGCGCTGATTTCCAGGCTTGGACAGCGAATTTCAAACTCGTCAATTGCCTGTTTGAACGCACTCGCCTCTTCCTTGGCGCGGATCAGCGCGCCAGCAAACCGCGACAGGGCGTAGAGGGAGAAATTCATACGCAGGTTCTGGTCCAGCAGCAGGCCGCGGCCGGCCCTGTCCTTGGTCAGATAGCTGATCCCGAGGTCGCGCGCGCTGCGCGGATCGGGTATATCAACTTCCCGGCCATTGAGAGTAATACGGCCGCGACTGCCTACCGGAGGCTTGCGAAGCCCCGTGACTGTTTCGAGCAGCGAACTGCGCCCGGAGCCCACTAACCCGAAAAATCCCAGCACCTCGCCCTGCCGCAGATCGAAGCCGACGGCTTCCGGCGCGTCCCGCACCTGCAACTCGCGCACTTCCAGCACCTTGACGAAATCATCTGGCAAAGGCCGCACCGGCGGAAACAGTGAGTCGATATCGCGCCCCACCATGTGCCGGACCATATCTTCCCGGTTCAGATCCCCAATGGCGAAATTGCCAACGAGATTGCCATCCCGAAGTATGCTTACCCGGTCGGCAAGACGCTGAATTTCATCCAGCTTGTGCGAAATGAATACAACCGCGACGCCTTCCCGCGCCAGCTTCCTGATCAACTCGTACAGTACTTCCGACTCGGCGCCCGTCAGCACCGCTGTCGGCTCATCCAGCACAAGCACTCGCACATTGCCCACCCGGGTTCTGGCGATCTCCACCATTTGCCGATCCGCAACGGACAGTTCCGATACCCGCGTGCCCGGATCTAATTCACAGTTGAGCGATCGCAGATAGGCGCCCGCTTCCCGGGTCATGGTTCGATAGTCGAGGAACGGGCCCCGCCGAAGTTCGCGGCCGAGAAAAATGTTCTCGGCGATGCTTAACTGCTCCGCCAGGTTGAACTCCTGGTGGATCATGACGATTCCGCGCCGCTCGGCTTTGCGCGGATCCCAGTCCCGCAAACACAGCGCGCTGCCCGCGGATATCAGTTCCCCCGCATCCGGTCGTTCAAAGCCGCACAGAATCTTGCACAGGGTAGATTTTCCGGCCCCGTTCTCGCCCAGCAATGCATGGACTTCACCGGCGCGAAGCTCAATGTCGATGCCGTGCAGAACCTTGATGCCACCGAAGGATTTGCTGATTGAGCGTCCTTCGAGCAGCATTTCGGGAGATAGTTGAACGGTGGATTGGGACATAGGTCGTGTGGTTCTCCGCGCTCGCGCGTCGCCGGTCTAGTTGGTGGCGCCGGGCAGAATCTCGAGCTCGCGCGCGAAATTCACCGATACTGAAGTCAACCGTGGCAGTACCTCGGCATCACCATTTACCGAGTCCAGGCCGGATTGCGGCAATTCCGCCAATTTTGCATTGCCCATGATTACCTGGTTCAAGTCTTCGCGGTCGAAACTGACAGTAACATCGGCGTCCATGGACTGAAATCCTTCGATGCTGGTCAAGCTGTCACCGCTCATTATCAACGACAAATTGCTGCTTGGCGTCGGGGGTAAGGAAATTCATGCTGAATTCCATCCTGTCGACAGGTTGGCTATCCACACGAATTGCGGCGGCATCCCACCATTGCAAGGTGCTCATGGCTCTCGCCATTCCGGAGCTGGCGCCTTTTGGCGCGGGTATGCGCGGCATCCCGCTGGGCAATTCCAGGGCAGCGGTAAGAAACACATTGCGCAAGCTGGCGCTTTCGTACTTTTTTCGTCTCCGGGCCATTTCTCTCACGGCCGATGATCTGGGTAATAGCATACGCCTAACATGTCAAATTGAACCAACGAAGTGTATTTTGAAAGGGGCATTTAGCGGAGCCTTGCGCCTGCTCAACGCAATCGCTCCATCGAGACCTGCGAAAAAGCAAAGGCCGCAACAGATCATCGCTCTTACCCTAGTTTAATGGCTTACATATCTACTAAATTCCGAAGCTTATACCTAGCGCAAACTGTCTGCCGGTATATTCCACTGATTTAAGATTGCCAGCGTTACCTAAACTGGTTTCATACCCGGCGTTAGTCAGATTAGAGCCAGATAATTTTAGCGTTATACTGTCGTTTATATGGTAGTACATGCTTGCGTCCAACCAACCGGTATCTTGAACATATAGCTCATCATCTAGACTATCGGCTGTAGCAAGCTCACTTAGATAGCGGTCACGCCAGTTGTAGGCTAAGCGTGCTCCGAAATCGCCTTTTTCATAGTAGGTGATAATATTGAAGGAATTTTTCGACGCACCCCTAAATGGAAGTTTGTTTCCATTGCGATCTAGCTGGGAAGTTTCGCTTTCGAGATATGTATAGTTGGCAGAAACGCCCAGAGCGTCAAAGGGCTTCGGTAATATGCCACTAAAGCTTTGATTCCACGCCAACTCAACACCCTGAATTTCGCCACCTTCGTCATCATTAAAAGGCTGAGTAATGCCCAATGTTATATCCTGTGGATACTCTGCACCAAAACCATCTATTGGCGCCCAGCAAACACACTTGATGTTATAGGTATTGATTACCGTGTCAGCCGTAGTTTTTACAACAAATGAACCAATATCCTTGTAAAATGCATTTACTGAGAGAGCACCTTCATCAGAGTAATACCACTCAGCGGTTAAATCGTATTGATTAGCCTCAAATGGATCTAAGTTGGGGTTTCCAGTTTCGATGAAATTGGACCATCTTAAGAACAATTGATTTGCCACTCGAAGATCTTCCAATGGCGCTCGCGATATAACCTTCGCAGCGGAAGCCCGCAAACGCAACTCATCACTAGGGTCGACTCGCAGATTCAAGCTAGGTAATACATTAGTGTAATCGTGATCCACATCAATATTTGTGGGAGCACCAAATACAGCATACCGAGGGATACCCCAGTTGTCGGCAAACAGGTAATCTACTTCCGCTGTAGCGCCCTTGGAGGATTGGTCAGTGCTTGCAACACGCAAACCCAAATTTAGAGCATAGGGTATTTCTGAGAAGCCAAAGACACCCGAAATATCTATTTCGACAAATCCACTTATTACTGATTCTTCAACCTCGTAGGATCTTGCTGGCATCAATTGAGGATTCAGCATAGCAAAGGCTTCTGGTGAGAGATCTTGATAATAATCCTGTAACCCCTGTAGATTAATATCCAACCACCCCCGAGGCATATTCCCAGCTTCTTCACCCAAGTAGCCATCAAAAGAAGTAGCCATTAAAAGGTCCTGTGGAACGCCTACGTAACGATGCTCCCCAATTCGAACCACAAATTCAGAATCATCTGGCTGCCAGTTTTCACCAATCCTGCCACAGCAAAAAGCATCGAAATGTTGTGATGCATATACGTCAAGGTCTTTTTCTTGAGCAACATAGGATACGCCAAACAAGACTGACGAATCATCGCCTGCATCCCATAAGCCGGTAAACTTGATATCCAAAGCAGTATCATCAACTTCGGTACCACCCGTATCGCTCCAAGCACTCCCAACGGTAAACTGGGAGTCTGGCATGATCACAGCGCCGCCCACAGGCTGATCCAAGATAACGTCGGGCAAAAGATTTCCAGTACTCCAATCGAAGGTCAAATATTCTACGGCAGTCTCTGTAGATGTTTTAAATCGCTCTCCAGTGTTCTGCCGCTGTGAGTTAGAGTAGGAAACATCACCGACGAATGACAAATTATCGCTATACGACCATTCGACATTTACACCAGACATGTAAGTTTCTGAGATTCGGGGATCAAATTCATTTTGCAGCCCAATAAAAACGGGACTACTAATCTCCAACCCTGTGACAAAGTTGTTACTATCCACGGTTGCATTTGTATAGGTCCCTGTTTCCCACCAAACCGGATTTCGCAGATCCACGTACATTAAGGACAGTTCAGAATCGATATCATATTTACTATACAAAGTATCCCAATTAATATTCAAATCTTCACTCGGCTGCCACTGAATAGCTAAAGTGCCACCCGTACGAGTGCGCTCCTCTTGACGTGACTCGTAGTTCAAAAATGTTGCAATCGTCGTATCTTCAAGATCGGTGGAACCATCTTTACCAATATCAATATCAAAATCTCTCTGATATCCGTTAATAGATACTTTGTCTTGCCGAAGATTCCGCTGCGAATGATTCAACGAAAGCAGCACGCCTAAAGTATCATCGGCAAAGGTCCGACTTACCAACACCGATGCCCTGGGGTTATTCTCACTACTCAGGTCGTCATGCACACTTTCAATTGACCCGCGAAGGGCTTGATTGCCCAAATCCAAGGGCCTGAAAGTACGGATATTCACGACAGAGCCGACGCCACCCTCAGTTAAACTAGCTTGTGAGGACTTATTAATATCAATTCGAGAAACCAATTCTGACGCCAATAGATCGTAGCTAAAATCTCTACCAACATTTTCGGTCGCTAACTTACGTCCATTCAAAGTAGTAATGTTGAAAGAGCTATCCATGCCTCGAACGGAAATACTTTTGCCCTCCCCGCGAGATCGATTTACAGCAACACCAGGTAGACGCTGCAAAGCTTCCGCAATATTTTGATCCGGCAACTTTCCAATATCTTCCGCAACAATGGAATCAACAATATTTGTGGCTGATCGTTTGATCTCCAAAGCTTCTACTATACTGCTCCGAATGCCTGTTACTAAAATCTCCTCCACTATTCCAACTGAGACACCTGGCTCCTCATCTTGTGCAATGGCATCCCCAAATGAAAAGAAACTCAATACAGCTCCTAAAATTCCTCTCGAAAATATACTATTATTCTGCATATCAACTTCCTCTCTGCTTGATTGATTTTCCGTAACAGTCGGAGCAATCGAAATAACGATTACCCGGCTATCGGTTACAACAGCATTGAGGCCGGAATCCATTAGCAGAATATCCAACGCATCTGGTAGCGAGTAAGTCCCCTCCAGAGATCTAAGAACAACACCTCTAAGATCCTGACTTGAATATAAAATAGAGTGTTCGGATTGATCTGCAAGATCATTTAATGAGGTCGCAGCATCCTGCTCGGGAAATTGCAAATAAAACTGCTCTTGCGCAAATACCCTAGGTGAAAGAAAGCCAGAAAACACAATAATGAAAATTATCGTGCGCGGCTTGATGTAACTTCCCCTAACCCTATTTATGAATTTATCCACTATCAGTTGCGATGTCTCAAAAACGTGCTGCAACTACCCTTAAAGAGCAAGAGTGGTTGCGTTTGAGTAACTTTATTTTGTGTTTTTTTAAATTTTTTCCCCTTAGCCAGAATTCTTGGAGATATAAACCATATTTTCCTCGGCATTTCGGTTGACCTGAATGCCCTGCCCGGAAATCTCTATAGCTTCCAGTAAAGCTTCGGTATCACCAATCTGAAACCGCCCGCTAAGCCTTATCTCTCTTAGCTCCGAATCGGAAATTACCACTCGAACCGAAGTATAACGGCTAACCTCTGAGATTATGGTTTCCAGACTTTCGTCTTCGAAGATCAGCCGTCCGTCCGTCCAGGAAAACCGGCGCTGAATTTCTTCCTCTTCAATGTCACTAAGAAGCGTGTCTTCAACATCCTGAACATCTCGTTCCGCTACCTGCCCCTGACTCAGGAGGATAACCTCCTGCACTGCCGGGTCTGCAGAAGCCATGCCCCCCGCTCCAATACCATAATCGGACTGACTCGACAGCCGTACCTGCCCTTCGGCGACGGTTACCCGAATCTTGTTCGAAGTAAGGCGCACCAAAAACCTTGTACCGACTGCTTGCACGGCATTGCCCGCGGCATAAACGACAAAGGGTCGATCAGGGTCATGGAATACATCAAACATGGCTTCGCCGCGCAGTAGTTCCACTGCCCGTTCATTTTCACTGTAATTGATCTCAATAAGACTATCGGTGTTAAGGTGCGCAACGGAACCATCGCTTAGCTCTTCAACTCTTTGCACACCAATATTGGTCGCATACAACTGGCTATCATTCTCCAAATCAGGAAAAACCAGTAACCAGGCGCCCCAAAAAAATAAAAATGAACAGGTCGTAGCTAATGAGATCGAAACCATCCTGGCTTTCAAAATTTCGCCCCAACGAATACCTATGTGATGAGCCTTGGTATCTAGCGCGGCCTTGGCAAATACATCCATATCACTCCAAACAGCGAGCTGTCGTTTTAACATCTTGCCGTGCCGAGGATCTTGGGATAACCAGTCTTTAAAGCTGGATAGATCTCCCGGTGACAATCTGCCACTATCCAACCGGCCATCTAACTTGACCAGCCAACTGGCTGCCTCCTCGCGAATTACTTCGAGCGTTCGTAAGGGAACGACTTTATTCGACTGATTCTCCACTATGAGTCACCCCTCATGCTGTCTTCGGCGGCCCTGCAATTTATCTCGACCGTATTCACCACCGATGTCATAACCGCGGGCATTTAAAATCTGTTCGCATTTATTGATGCCGCTAACAATATATTTGTCTACCGAACTCTTTGAAATACCCATTTTTCGCGCAATCTCATTGGAAGAAAGGCCGTAAACCTTGCGAAGAAGGATCGCCTGTCTGTGTTTTTCTGGAATTAAGCCCAAAGCTTCGTTGAGGGTTTGAAACTTCAATTTTTCATGCAGTTCCGCGTCTAAGGAAGATTCTGTTGTCTCAAGCAGAACACTGTCGACCAAACTGTTGAGTTCTCGAGTACGGTCAGTGGCCCGCTTGATAACCAAGTTACGGGAGATTACAAAAAGATAATCCAGGGGAGAGTGTATTTCTCTTTTGTCGTTGGCAACGAAAGCCCTCAAAAAGGTTTCTTGAAGAATATCGTCTACATCCTCAGGACGAACCGACATCTTCATAATCGAACGCGCCAAAGCGTTGCGACACTTGATATAAGCGGCCACTACCGGGTTGCCATCTTCTGCTTCGTTACCACTTTTCATAGGACCCCCTGCTTTATAAATGCGCTTGCCCAAATGAAACGCCCCGGAAATTCCGGAGACCCGTTAGTTTGAGGCATGCTGCTTTGCATGACCAGTAATACTCATCATAGTATATCTGTTCATACTCAGCCGGTGATACATTACCGATGGACGCCAGCAGACGGAGATGGTTGAACCAGCGCACCCATTCCAGCGTCCCATACTCCACGTCATCCAAGATCTTCCATGGCCCCCGCTTTCTGATCATTTCCGACTTGTACAGGCCGATGATTGTCTACGCCAAGGCATTGTCACAGGAATCACCCATGCTTCGCACGGAGGCCTCACCCCGGCTGCCGCCAACGGCTCGGTGAGATACTGGCTACGGCGGTCACTGTGATGAATCAAACCAGCGGTATCGTGCCGTGGCCGCAAAGCCTGTTCCAGCGCATCAAGCGCCAACGCGGTACGCTGGGAACCATGGGCGTATATCGCAGCCTGGTGACTTGGCTCGCGGACGGCGGTACGCTGACGCTCAATTTCACCGTCGGGGGTCTATACAGCGAGCTGTATTACGGGTGCCTGCTCGGCCTGCCTCATGCGGTCTGGATTTTTCTGGCCACCGCGATTGCCGGCTATGTGTTGTTGAACCATACGGTATTGGTCGGCATTGTTTGGCCGCAGGTTCAAACGACAAGGTAGCGCGCCGACGCCGGTGGATTTGCTCTATCCTCCATCGATGATTTTCACCGTCATGGAGCTGACGGCCCTGGGATTCATCGCTGGAATTCCCGTGCAAGGAGAATATGAGCTCGAATCACCGCTGATCACCGAAGACAATGCCGAGCATCACTATTTTCCGGAATCACCTTTCTGACACGCGCCACAATCAGGCAGGCGCCTGGGCGCATCCGGGAGAAATCCGGTTACGCCGCGTCAAGGGATCAATCAGCAAAAGCTGCGATCAACGCCAATCGATCATCCGCTGGAGTTTCCCAGGAACTCGAGCACGAACTGGTTCAATTGGTCGGCATACTCCAACAGCATCAAGTGCCCGCCAAGCACCTCGACTCGCGCGCTGGGCTGGTTCTCTCGAATCCAGGCAAGCGCCGAGTCCGCCCAATCCCGACGCAGGATCTGCATGACCGGAACTTTACCGGCCGCCATGGCGGCAGTTGACCTGAAGTCCTGGCGCGCGGCGTCTTCAAGCAACGCGGCAGCCCGAGCCGGCGGCAGCTCCGAGGCGGTCCTGGTGATCCGGTCAAGCAACTCGGCGGGAGCTTCGCCTTCGAAGCCGGCGGCCATGTACTCGCGTACGAACGGCAGATAGGCCTCAGTGTTTACCGTTGCAATCAGTCCCGCGACTTCTTCGGCGCTGCCTTCTCCCCAATCGTTCTCTCGTTCCTTGACAATGCGCATGGACTCATCGATCAGGATCAAGGAACGCACACGGCCGGCGCCGAAGCGCCGCACGTAGGAGAGAACATCGTATACGCCCAGAGACCATCCAAGCAGCGATGCGGTTTCGACTTCCATGGCGTCGAGCACGTCATGCAGGTCGAGGCCGCGCTGATCGTAGTTGTTGCCTGCGGCGGTTTGCTCGGATCGCCCCTGGGAGCGTGGGTCATAGGCGATGACCCGATAGTGATTTGCCCACGCCGAAAAGTTCTTGTCGAATATCTCCGTCGAGCAAGCCCAACCCGGTACAAGCACCAGAGCTTCTCCGCTGCCGGCGGTCTCTACGTGTAAACTCGCGCCGTCGGCCAGGCGAACTGCATGCGAAGTCCGATTCAAAAGTTCACCCCCAATTCAAGTCCGATCGTTCGCGGGCGGCTCACCACCCACCTTGGCCGGCCCGGCGTTTCCGCCGCTATTGAGCGGTTATCGCCCAGATTGGCAATGGTATTGGTCAGATTTTTCGCATACAGCGTTACCCGGTAGCGCTCGTTGCTGAGGCTCAATCGCAGGCCGAGCTGTTCGTAGGCTTCGCGCTCGCGCGGAATGGCGTTCACCGTGGACTGGCTTTCGCCTACGTAAGACAGATCCAGGCGCACGTTCAAATCCATGTTCGCTATCGCGTTCGCCGCCGTGTAGTCGGCGATCAGAGAACCGGTCCAGTCCGGGACGAATTACAGGGGGTCGCCTTCCTCGACGACGCCGGCCACGGATTCCGTGTATTCGGCATTCGTGTGGCCCAGGTTTAACGAGAACAGGAGGTTTTCAGTCGCCTGCGCGGTGAACTCCAATTCGATACCCTGGCTCTGCGCCTTGCCGAAGTTGCCGACAAACTGGAATCCGCAAGTGAGCTGGATGCGCTGCTGAATTCCTTGGAAGGCGATATGGTACAACGCGGCATTCAAGCGCATGGCGCTGCCGAGATCGGCTTTTAACCCGCCCTCGTAGCTGACCAGATCATCCGAGGCGTAACTGGAGGTGCTCATGCCCTGCAAGCCCAGTTCGGCGAGATCCGCGGGGCAGCCAAGCGCATCGGGAATCGATCCGTTGGCCCCGCCAAGACGGAAACCCTCGGAAACCGACGCATACAGCAGCACCGGATCAATTGGCCGGTACTCGGCGACCGCCTTGAAAATGTATCCGTCTTCCTGCTGCGCGCCACCTTCGGCGGGAATGCTTGACAGCGGCGCATCGTTCGCGAGCGGCACCCCTGCCGCCAGCCCCGCCTGTTGTTCGGAAAACGAAACCTTGGTGTCGAACCAGCGGGACCCCAGCACGATGCTCCATTTTTCATCGAGATCTACTGTTACCTCGCCGAATACGCCAAACTCCTCCACGTTAGTCGGTCGATACGATGTGAACACCAGGTCGCCGAACGGCCAGATATTCGTCAGCGGTCCCGGAATTGCCAAGGTTTGCTGCAAGGCGGCGAAATTGTCGTTCAGGCCGTGGGCGAAATTGCGCGGCTGAAACGCCTCGGTGTCGTCGGTATCCTGGAAGAAAGCGCCGGCGACGTAGTTCACGCGACCATCCAGTTCCGAAGCGAAACGGAATTCCTGCACGAAGGAGTCGAAGTTCAGCATCTGGTAAATCGGAGCGGTAATGGGTCTGACGCCGATGACGTCGAATAGCCCGAATCCGCCGCTTTCCGCGGGCAGGGCCTGAAGGAAGTTGATAAATGAGCCGCTGGCCTCGGTCTCGAAAGTTTCGCGTTCAAACAACGAGGTTGCCGAGGTGAACGAGCCGGAGCCGGTATCGTAGTCGATGTTGAGGGTGGTCAAGATCCATTCGTCGTAACCGCCTTCGTCAATGTCGAAGTCGCGGTTCTGGCCGAAATTGCCGGGTTCGACGTCAGCCAATGGAAATCCATCCAGTTCCGTTTTCTGATATAGCACTCGCGGCGCGATGGACAAACGCTCGTTCGGTTCAAAGAGAAAGTAGGCCTGAAGCGCGGTAACTTTGCTCTGATCCACATCTTCGCGGGTGAAATTCGGCGGCCCGGTCAATGACGCCGGGTCGCTCAAGTGATTCGAAATGGCGCCGACGCGACGATCGAACACCCCCGCCTGACTTTCGTTCAACGCCGAAAGGACCAGCGCCGCGGAATCGCTCAAGGCGAGATTGACCGACCCGGAAACGAGGTGGTTCATGTCTCCGGATTGATCCGACGCCGAGGCGCCGGCGTTAACCCATCCCCAAGTTTCGGTCGTGTCTGGCCGCCGTGTGATGTGCCGAATGACGCCGCCCAGCGAGCGGGCGCCATACAGTGTGCCGGAAGGCCCGCGCAGCACTTCGATTCGCTCAAGGTCGAGAATGCGCGGATCGATCGTCTCGGCCACGGGCGTGTCATCGATATAGAAACCGGTGGTGTTGGTTCCCTGGATGCCTCGCAGCGAAACCGTGCGATTCGACAAAATTCCGTCGGTCGCGGCGCCAAAGGAAAGGTTGGGTATCGAAACCGCATAATCGAAGAAGTCGATCGCGCCGCGATTGCGCAGGTCTTCACCGGAGATCGAGGACACGCTCAGCGGCAGCGATTGGAGTGGCTCGGCGCGCTTGGTCGTGGTGACGATGATCTCCTCAAGGGCAAGTTGGGCAAAAGCGGGATTGCAAAGCGCGATCAGCGCCAGCATGGCGCCTAACCGAAGGCGCCGAGAGTGATAGCTGAACATGAAATACTCCGTGAAAAGCCGTTTTGCGCCGATCCTCGGCCAAAATGGCATGCCGCGCAATCAGGAATTTTCCCTATATGAAGTCTGAGTGGAGCGGGAGTTCGAGAGGTTGTTCGGGATCGGGACAGCGCTGGCGGACTGCGGGAATCCGCCTAGATTGACAGCCGATAAACAAGCGCCGTGCGATTGTGCGTTCCCGTCTTGCGATAGAGATGATCGAGATGATGCTCCACGGTTTTCTCGCTGATCCCAAGTTCGCAGGCAATCTGGGTTGTCGTTAATCCACGGCTGACATTGTCGGCGATTTCCCGCTCGCGCGGAGTGATGCCAAACTGGGCGAGTTTAGCTTCCGATACCAGGTTTCTGTTTTGATCGATAAAGGCAAGCAAGTGAAGCGGCTGCACTCCGTCAAACTCCAATCGATCCACGAACACCATTGGCCATCCCGGAATATCGTCGAAAACGCGGTGCACATGGCTTTGAGGCCCACTCAGATGGGCACGAATTTCCTCGGGGAGCCGGCTCATGACAGTATCCTCGCGCTCACCCACGATCCGCGTTTCACCGGCGGGGCTGAACAAGGCCGCGGCAAAGTCGCCCGCGGCATCCACCGGCCGCGAATTGCCATCGATCACCAGATAGTCGCTAAGTGACCCGCATTGCATGAATTTCTTGACCAGGGCGCGAAGCCGTTCGCCCTCACCTTGCAACTTCCTCAAGCGCAAGGTCCCGCTAAACTGTGACGCGAGCAATCGGGCCTTGAGGTGCTCCCGCGCCCCGTAGACCGGTTTGCCGGGGGCGCGATGAAAGCCAAACAATCCCAGCAGCCCGACCCGGTCTCCCACGGCAAAAATGATGCTGTTGTGAATTCCTTGCGGGACGAGGAAGTCGCGATAATAGGCGGAGCGGGTGTAATCGCGCTCGCTCGCGATGACCTGATCCGTCGAAACCAGCAGGCTGCGCCGATGACGCGCCCGCCGCCGCAAGCCCTCAAAGCAGGGATCGAATTGGCGATAATGCGCTTCGTATTGCCGAATATGCGCCAGATCCAGGTTGTAGCCGAAGCCGTCCCAAATTGGCTCCTTATCGAGATCCTCACCCATGGAATAGAACACGCAACTCTTCGAACCAAAGAGATCGACCATTTGCTGGAAGAGTTCCGGCGGGAAGCTGTGATCGGCGGCGCATTCAGCCGCTTGCCCTGAAATATCGAGAATGAGATTGATCTGGCTGTCGGAAATAGTGGTCACGCAAGTTGCCGTAACGGCCCTTTGCCGTTCAGTGTACACTCACTCACTCAACTTGAATATCACATTGTTACCTGCCTGGTGGGAGTAGCCATTTGGAATTCTTGCGCCGATCCAGTTACATGGTGGAAGATCTTCAGCCAGCAACGAAGAAATACGGGGACCAAGATGAGGACAATCAAGGGACCGGCGATCTTCCTGGCTCAGTTCACCGGCGTCGGGCTTCTCGAAACCGCAGAGTATTTTTGCCAGAGTAGACTTTCCGGCTCCGTTTTCGCCCAGCAAGGCATGCACTTCCCCGCCGCGGAGTTCAATGTCGACGCCTTGCAGAACTTCGATGCCGCTGAAGGACTTGCTGATCGAGCGCCCCGCGAGCAGCACTTCAGGATTATGTTGAACGGCGGTGTTGGGCACGGTCAGGTCAGTATCGCTTAGGCCGGGAGGGCGGCTTCAGTTCGCCGTGCCGGGCAGAATCTCGAATCCGGGCGCGAAATCCACCAGCACCGAAGTCAACCGCGTCAGCACAGCGGCATCGCCTTGCACCGTTCCCACACCGGACCGCAACAATTGGCCCAGCGTGGTCATGCCCATGATTACCTGATCCAGGTCTTCGCGGTCAATGCCTATTGTGACATCCGGGTCATCGGCCTGAAATCCTTCGATATGGGACAACGTGGCGCCGCTCATTTCAACCACGAACCGCTGGCCGGTGTCCGGAGTAATAAAATTCATGGTGAAATTCATGTCGTCGGCGCGTTCGCTATCCACGCGAATGGCGACCGCATCCCACCATTGCGACGTGCTCATGGCTCTGGCCATGCCCGGACTCGTTCCACGCGGCGCCGGGATCCGCGGCATGCCATTGCGCAATTCCTGAGCGGCGGCGAGAAAAACATTTCTCATACTGGCGCTTTCGTATTGATATCCCAGTTGCTCGAAGACCGCGGCGAGCAGGTTCGCGGCAGCCTGGTTATCCGGTTCGGCATAGACCAGTTTGTTCAGAATCTCCATTGCCAGCCGGTACTGTCCTGCCTCGCGCAATGCTTGCGCCTTTTCTAGAATCGGCTCGCGGCCTCCCATCATTTCTACGTAAAGCGGCGCCGAGTCCGCCGGCGACAATGGCGCCAGCGTTGCCGGATTACCGTCCCAATAGCCCAGATAGCGATTCAACACCGCGCGGGAATTGTGAAATTCCGAACCGTGATACTGGCGCACGCTCCATTGTTGTTGCAGAGATTGGGGCACCTGGTAGCGGTTGTGAATCTCGTTGATCGTGACGCCCTGATTGGCCAAATGCAGCACCTGGTTGTTCAGATTGGCATAGGCGTCGCGTTGAGCGCGCATGACCTGCCGGATGCGTTCGTTACCCCAGCGCGGCCAGTTGTGGGAGGAGATCATGACTTCGGCTTCGCGGCCGAAGCGATATAGCGCTTCGTTGATCTGTTTGGACCATTGCAAGGCGTCGCGGACCAGGGCGCCGCGCAGCGTATACACGTTATGTACCGTGGCCGAAATATTCTCCGCGGCCCAGAACACGCGCTGGTCGGGGAACCAGGCGTTCATTTCCGCCGGCGCCTCGGTGCCCGGCGTATTCTGGAAAACGATGCGCACGCCGTCGATCACCACTTCCTCGAAGTCTTCTTCGATCACCCGGGTCGGCGCGATCAGGCCGGTAGTGCCGGCGGCTAGCCCCTTGCCGATGGCCGAGTCGACCTGGCCGAAGGGGCTGACGGGAATCGCCCGCCCGTATTGCATTACCGCCCGGCGCGACATGGCAGCGCCGGCATAGACGTTTTCGGATACGACTTCCTGCATGAAGCCTTTCGGCGCGATGACCTGTACTTCACCGGACCGCGCCTGCTGTTCGCTGATTACTCCAAGCACTCCGCCGAAATGATCGACGTGGGAATGGGAGTAGACTACCGCCCGCACCGGCAACGCACCTAACGTATCGTTCGCGAGCGCAAGCGCCGCCGCGGCCGTTTCGCCGGAAAGCAGCACGTCGAAGAGGATCCAGCCGCTATCGCCTTTGACCAAGGTCATATTGGCGAGGTCGAATCCACGTACCTGGTAGACGAATTCCGGCACTACTTCGTAAAGTCCGTAATTCATATTGAGCAGGGCCTGGCGTTGCAGCGACGGATGAATCGAATCGAAGTCCTCGCCGGCGAGCAGAAAATCATAGCGGCTCATGTCCCAGACCATGTTTCCGTTCGCGCCGATAATCTGGCGCGTGGAAGGTTCGGCGACCAGTCCGCGGCGCGACTCCTCGAAGTCGCGCTCGTCTTCGAACGGCAGCGACTCCCGCAAAGCGTCCTGCAAGGCGCGCGTGTGTTCGCTCGCGCCAGCGCCGGCGGGATTGAAATGCTGCTGGGAATAAACCAGGCAGGACCAGATTAACCCGAGCAACAGCATGCTGCCGGAACTGAAAATTCGATGCGTTTTCATGGCAATTCCGCGATGAGTGAGGCCCGTTCGGCGAAGCGGGCAAAATGAGCGGCTGTTTGAGCGCCGAACGGCTCGACAAGCGAGAGAATGAGCGTCTTCGAAGCGCGGCTTCGAGCGAAGGTCGAACGCCTCCGAGCTATGCTCGGCGGCGGGATATCGAAACCAGGTTTTGTCGCAGTCGCCGAAATCACGCCAGGGATGACGAGAATCATCTGCAAACAAGCCAAGCATTTTTGAAGTACATCCCCGTCCTGCAATCCCAAGTACGGAATTCGAACTCCAGGCCTGACCGCGGGCAGAGCTAGCCAGGCCCGGGCAAGCGCTTCAGCCCAACCCAGGCCGCCCCAATCCGTGATTGCCGCATGAAATGACGCCTGCGCCGCTGCCGCGGCGCGAAGCGCGCTACAGTCGAGAGCGTTCGAGCTCTACATCGGCATTGCGCCACAGCGATTCGAACTGGCGCCTGACGATGATGACTTCCTGGGTCTTGCCCTGCGCTTCCAGCGCCTGGGCCAGGCCGAAAGTGCTCCAGCCGTTCTGCCGGTTCCATTCCAGGTCCTTGCGATAGACGGCCTCCGCGTCTTCTGCCCGGCCCGCGGACAGCATCGCGGCGCCTAGAAACAGGCGCATCGACTGGGACCAATCCGGCGGCTCGGTGTAGTTGTTGGCGTCCTGCATTTCCACCGCCGCCTGGTAATGTGCGATGGCCGAATCGAGGTCGCCGCGGGCTTCCGCGATTTCACCTCGCAATGCGTGGACCGCCAATCCCAGCACGTGTGAGGCGGGCGTAGGTCTGACTCCGGTATCGTCGACGCCATCGGCTACGGCCTGCGCCTGGATATTGGCCAACTCCGATTCGGCCTTGTCATATTGTCCGCTAGCGGCATATGCGCTGCCGAGCACATAGCTCCACATGCCGTCGAGATAAGGCGTCCCGGAGTGGCTTTGTTCGCCTTCCAATATGCGGTTCCATTTGCCGAAGATCTTGTCCACGACCCAAGAATGCGCGACCAGCTTTTCGCCCCGATTCACGTTCTGGGGCACGGGTCCGACACTGGCCGCGCCGCGCTGCGCCGCTTCGGACGCCGCGGCGTAGTTGCCTTGCAGCATGTTGGCGTAGCGCACGAAATCCAGCGCATGAGGCGCGTGCGACTTGTGGGAGAGGGCGTAAGTGCCGATCATTGGAAAGTTGGTATTGCCCCAGATCTCGGCGAGCTGCTGATCTACGATCTGCGAGCGCTCGTTGATGTCGATGGCCTTTTCGTACTCACCGACGCGCAGATAGATGTGGCCGGGCATATGCACCATGTGTCCGGAAATCGGTACGATGCCTTCCAGCTTCTGGGCCGAAGGCATGGCCAGTTCCGGCTCATTCGAGGCTTCCATCAGATGGATGTACAAGTGGTTGGCGCCGGGGTGGTCGTGTTCGACCGCCATGGCGGCTTCGAACGCGGCGCGGGCTTCGGCGGTGCCGCCCCTCGGCGAACCGTCGGGCTCCCAGTAGTCCCAGCGCGTGGTGTTCATGTACGCCTCGCCGAACATGGCGGCGATGTCCGCATCGTCGGGATACTTGTGGTGTAACTCGCGCATGGCGCCGAGAAAGGCCTGGTCCCGCTCGCGGTCGTCGGCGATGGCGTCCTTGTTGTAGAGGACGAAAAGCGCGTTGACCATGTCGCGCTCACGTTCGGTACCGTTGTTGATGCGCTCGAGCGCGTTACGGATCGCTTCCAGACCGGCGCCTTGCGGATCGTCCGGCAGACCGGCGTAGCGGCTGTTGGGATTTGGCCCGGCGGCGTGGGCCAGGCCGAAATATGGCATGGGATGATCCGGGTCATGGCGCGAAGCTTCTTGATAAGAGGCCATGGACTCAGGGAAGTAGAAACTCCAGGCCATGCGCAGGCCCTGGTCGAAAAAAGCCTGGGCTTCGGCTGAATCGGTGGAAATCGGCCTGCTGTAAGTACCGCTGCCGGGAATCAGGATGGCGAGGGCTTCGCCGTCCTGGGCTTGAGCGATCTGCCAGGACATCGCGGCGGTGAATAGGCCGGCGGCTGAAATCAAGAATTTTTTCACTGCTCGCTCCTCGTAAGATAATCGAACATCGAAAGTTTTCAAGCGCGACAAGTATACCCCCGCCCCACCTGCTTGTCCGCTGCCGCTCGGCATCCCCGCGCGATGATCGTTTACCGCTTGGTCCTGCGCTATAGTTTGCCGGATCCGATCCGAAATGAAGGAGCCGGCGATGAGCGAACTCGTAATCGATGTTTTCAGCGACTACGTCTGACCCTGGTGCTATCTCGGTACCGTGAGTACCGAAAAGCTGCGGGAAGCATATCCCGTTCGCTTCAGGCATGTGCACTTCCCGTTGCACCCCGAAACCCCGCCTCGGGGCAAACTTCTTGCCGAGCTGTTCGCCGAAGGAGATATCGAGCCGGCGCGGCGGCGCATGGCGGGGCTCATGGCCGAGGCCGGACTCGAATACGGCATCCGCACGCATACCTATAATTCTCGCCTGGCTCAGGAGCTGGCGAGTTGGGCGGTCGATCAGGAAGCCGGCGAAAGTATCCACCTGCTGCTGTACCGGACGTATTTCGTGGATTGCGCCAATATTGCCGAGCTTGACGTATTGCTTGCGGCGGCTGAAGCGGCGGGCCTTGACCGGCAACAAGCCCGGCGGGTGCTGCTTGAGCGCGAATATCAGGCGGCGGTGGATGCGGACTGGGATCGTTCGCGGAACCTGGGGATCACCGGCGTGCCGACCTTTTACCACGATGGTCTGGTCGTTGTCGGCTGCCAGCCCTTCCCGATACTGGAACGGTTCGTACTTCATTTATTGGCAAAGCGCGGGGCCTGAAATGAATCCGCGGCGCCGCGATTCGCGGAATCGTCGCCTTTCTTCAGGACTGTCCGATACCTGGCCTGTCGCGCCGCCAGTTGCCCGTCGCGATGGCGGCCAAGGATATCGCAACGATCGAAAGCGGTGGAACCGTCGGCCTGTGCCGACCGGGCCGGCGCGCTTCAGATCAATTGGCTTCGCCGGCCTTGCCAGAACGGTTTGCGCAATTCAGTCTTGAGTACCTTGTTCACCGACGACAGCGGCATGGGTTCACGGCGGAAACTGATGCTCAGCGGGCACTTGTAGCTGGCCAGATTTTCCTTGCAGAAACTGATCAGTTCCTTTTCCCCGACGCCGGCGCCCGATTCCGCAATGACCACGGCGTGCACCGCCTCACCCCAAATCTCGTGCGGTATGCCGATTACCGCGCATTCCCTGACCGCGGGATGTTCCGTCAGCACGTTTTCCACTTCGATCGGGTACACGTTCTCGCCGCCGCTGACGATCATGTCCTTGACCCGGCCTTCGAGGAACAGGAAGCCGTCTTCATCGATATATCCCGCATCGCCGGTGTGATACCAGCCGCCGCGCATGGCCTCGGCGGTCAACTCCGGCCGGCGCCAATAGCCCACCATGATATTGGGTCCGCGCGCGATTATTTCGCCGACACAGTTCGCCGGCTGATCGTTATTGTTTGCATCGACCACGCGAATCTCCACATGGGCCGGCGGACGGCCAACCGATCCCAGCTTTGCCGCCCGCGGACCATCGAGCACATGCCAGGTGGAATCGAGAATGGTCAGAATGGGTGATGCTTCGGTCATGCCATAAGTCTGGAACTGGCGCACGTCGGGCAGCGCTCTGAGCAGCCGCCGTTGCAGGTCCAGCGACAACGGCGCGGCGCCGCAAGTCACGATCTTGAGCGAAGACAGATCGTGATCGCTGTAGCCGGGATGGTCGAGCAACATCTGCGCCATGGTCGGCACGAGGGTCACCGAATCGACACGATGAAACTCAATGGCCCCGAGCACCTCGCCGGCATCGAATCTGGCCAGGACCACCGCATGGGCATACAAGGCGGCGCAACTGAAAATCCGCGCCCCCGCCGCGAGATGAAACAGTGGCCCGAGAATGATGAAGTTCCAGCCCGGCTCCATGCGATAGTCTTCCACCGAGCAGGCGGTATTGGTCAGCATGTTGCGATTGCTGAGCATGACGCCCTTGGGCTTGCCGGTGGTGCCGCCGGTATAGAACAGCAGGATGGGTTCGTCGTCCCGGCTCGGCGAAAATTCCGCCAACGAACCATTGTCGATGATTTCCGCCAGCGAGCGTTCATAATCCAGCGCCCCCGGCCCCGGACCGTTTCCGCCGAAAACCACAAGTTCGCGGATATACGGACACTGATCCTTCATTGCGCGGGCTCGCTCGGCGAATTCAGCGTCCGCCAGCAGCACCGCCGGCGTACAGTCATCGAGGCATTCCCGCAATTCTCTGGCGGATAGCCGACAGTTGAGCGGAACGAACATGGCGCCGATCAAGGCCGGCGAGAAATAGCTTTCGAAACAGACATCCGAATTCTGACCTAGCAGCGCCACCCGGTCGCCCGCGCCGACTCCGAGCTTAGCGAACAAAGTGGCGGCGGCGCGGCAACGGGAATCGACTTCGGCCCAGCTCCGGGTGACGTCCTGGAAACTGATAGCGGGCGCGGCAGGCGCCTCGCGCGCTGCCTCGAACTGCAGCTCGGCGATGCTCGAAAACGATCTCCCGCGAATGCCCGTCGCGCTCATATCGCCGCGCCCTGCTCTGCTCCCGCAACCAGTCCCCGGTCGTACAATCCGCCGATCTCGACCGTACTCAAGCCGAGCTCCTGCGCCAGAATTTCGTCGGTATGCTGACCGAGCAAGGGCGCCGGCGCCGGCGGCATCGAGTCCAGGCCGCCGAACCGCAATGCCTGGGAAGGCGTCAGCAGATTGCCGATCCCCGGCTGCTCGATGCGGCTGAACAGCGGGTTGGCGCTGGAACATTCCTCGTCCTGCTGGACGAGTTCCGCGACCGTCTGATACGGCCCCCAGCAAACTCCCAGCCGATCCAGTTCAGAACTCGCCGCGGCGAAGTCGCGTTGCGCGAACCAGAGCCCGAACAAGTTCGCCAGTCTTTCCCTGGCGCGGAATCTGTCGCCTTCGCGGTTGAAATTCAGCTTCAGTTCCTGTTCCAGCGCGTTCACCGCGTCCCCGGTTGCGGTAACGGCGACAATTGCCTGCCATTGTCTCGGGCTGACGCCGACGATCATTACCCGCCGTCCGCAGCGACAGGCAAAATCGTAACCGAAACTGCCGAATACATGGTTGCCCACTGGCTGCCGCCCGATTCCGTTCATTTCCACTTCGGCGATGTATCCCAGATGTCCCATCACCGCCAGCGCGACATCGGCCAGCGCGATGCGCACGAATTGCCCGGCCCCGGTCAACCGGCGATGCCGCTCGGCGGCAAGCAGGCCAAGAGCGATCTGCTGGCCGGCAAGCAGATCCCAGGCCGGCAGCGGATTGTTCACCGGACGGTCGCCGGCCGCGCTGAGCCAGGGCAGACCGAGCCGGCAGTTGACGGTATAGTCGAGCGCCGAACCGCCATGCCGGTCGCCGCTCAGGCTCAGATAAATCAGATCGTTGCGCCGGTCGCGCAGCCGTTCATCGGAGAGCCAGCCGCGAGCGGGAAAGTTGCTGAGGAAAATTCCCGCTTCCGCGCCGGGACGGGCGATAAGTTCGGCCACCAGTTCCTGCCCCTCGGGCCGGCGGAAATCGATAGCAATGGACCGCTTGCCCTTGTTGAGCCCATGCCAGTACAGGCTGTTGCCCTTGCTGTCGACGGGCCAGCGGCGATAGTCAAGGCCGCCGCCGATCAGGTCGAAACGGATTACATCGGCGCCAAGCTGGGCCAGGGTCATGCCGCCGGACGGCGCGGCGATGAAAGCGCTGCCTTCGACTACTCGCATGCCCTTCAGAATCGCCTGCAACAATCCTCTCCCCGAAATCGTATAGTTTTCTCTGAAAAATTCCCTCCATGGAATTTTTCATTATCGCAAAACAAAAGCGTGGTTTTGCTTTGCTCCTGAATTCAATGGCTTACGCCATCGAATTCGGCGACACATCCTTGTGCCGCACATCTCAGCCGGTCAGCAGGTAGCCGTTGTTGATGACGATCTTGTCTTGCTCCAGCGACTTGCAGCGGAACGCTACTTCCGCGCCATCGCGCCAGATTTCGGTGCGAATGGTGTCCCCCGGATATACCGGCGCCGAGAAGCGCAGCCGCATCTGTTTGAAGCGGTCGGGATCATAGTCGCAGCAGCTTTTTACGAGCGCGTGAGTGGCTATGCCCAAGGTGCAAAGACCATGCAGAATCGGTTCGCGAAAGCCGGCGCCGCGGGCGATTTCCGGCACGGCGTGCAACGGATTGTAATCCCCCGAGAGTCGGTAAAGCAGCGCCTGCTGCCGCAAGCTGGGCAGATCGCAGATCATGTCCGGTTCGCGGCCGGGGATGACATCGGTTCTCGACGTGGCCTTGCGTTCGCCGCCGAAGCCGCCGTTGCCGCGGGCCAGAATCGTGGTGACCAAGGTGCACAGGTCTTCGCCGGTTTCCACGTTGCGCACGACCCGGTCGGAAACGATCAGCGCGCCGATCCGGTCGCCCTTGTCGATCACCTCGGTGACGCGGGTGGTGGCCTCCACCGTGCCCGCGGCCGGAAAGGGTCTGTGCAGGTTGATTTCCTGGCCGGCATGCAACACCTTGACCCAATCCAGCCCGGTATCGTCTTCCTTCGCCCAGAAGCCGGGATGAGCCAATGTCACCGCCTGACTCGGAAGAACCTTCAATCCGTCTTCGTAAAGAAACGGCAGGCATTCCTCGTCCAGCGGATCCATTCCCATGCCGACGCCGAGGGCGTAGAGAATGCAGTCTTTCGCGGTATAGCTGTGCGTTATCGTGCGAAAGTTCTTGTCCAGCAGACTGCGGGGATCAAATGACATGGTTTGTGTTTCCGAATTGAAATTCATGGCGAGGACGCCTGATCACATCGGGTCCCAGCGGAATACATCGCCGGAACGCTCCGATGGCGTGAAGTCGGCCGCGAAAGCGGGCAGCGCGCGTTCGAGCACTTGTTCCGCGCTCCAGCCATCGCCCTTATGCGCGTAGCGGATCGGGCGATTCTGGCTGAACAGGAAAATCTCGTTGTTGCGGACACCGAAAATCTGGCCGGATACGTTTGCTGCCGCATCACTGCACAAGGCAATCGCCAATGGCGCGATCTTGTCTGGAGTCATTTGCTTGATTTTCGCCACACGCGCCTGCTCTACCTCGGTGCGGGTGGGAATGGTGCCGATCAGCCGGCTCCAGGCAAATGGCGCGATGCAATTCGAGCGCACCCGGAAGCGGCCCATGTCCAGCGCCATGGATTTCGAGAGGCCGACGATGCCGAGTTTCGCGGCGGCGTAATTGGCCTGGCCGAAATTGCCGATCAGTCCGGATGTCGAAGTCATGTTGACGAAACAGCCGCTGGTCTGGGCGCGGAAATGCGGCGCCGCGGCGCGACTGACATTGAATGTGCCTTTCAGGTGGACACCGATGACCGCATCGAAGTCTTCTTCGGTCATCTTGTGGAAGATGGCGTCGCGCAAGTTACCGGCATTGTTGATCACGCAATCGATGCGGCCGAAATTGTCCACTGCCGCGGCGATGATGCCATGGGCCGCATCCCAGTCGGTCACGCTGGCGCCGTTGGCAACCGCCTCGCCGCCAGCGGCCTTGATCTCCGCGGCGACGGAGGCGGCGGGATCGGCATCCTGGCCACTGCCGTCTTCGGCGCCGCCGAGGTCGTTGACAACGACTTTGGCGCCATGGGCCGCCGCCAATATGGCTACGCCGCGGCCGATGCCGCGGCCGGCGCCGGTGACAACAACCACCTTGTTTTGTAATAGTCTCTGCATTTCCAGCTATCCTCTTCGGTATTCCTCGCGCGGGTTGCATGCCGTCCATGGCGCGCCTGCATTGGCTTCGATCGCCGCCGGTCTCGACAGTCCAGTCACCGGGCATAGCTCGCTGTCGATCGAACTTCGCTCGAAGCCGCGCTTCGAAAGCGCTCGTTCTCACCTTAGTCGGGCCGTTCGCCCTCAAAAAGCTGCGCATTTTGTCGGCTTCGCCGACCGAGCTTCACCGTTCGCGCACACTCGGCGCCAAATTCGATCCAGTATCAGGACTCGGCAACGAGTTGCCTGGCAATGACTTTCAGCGCCAGTGTTTCTTCGGCGCCTTCGAAAATCGACAACACCCGCGCATCCACGAACAGGCGGCTGACCATGGATTCTTCCGCGTATCCCAGGCCGCCATGCAATTGCATGGCCTCCCTGGTGAGCCATTCCGCGGCTCGGCAACTGAACAGTTTTACCAGACTCGCTTCCATCTGTCCGCCGCCGGCATCGAGTTGCCGCGCCACTTCGTAGCTGAACTGCCGCGCCGCGGTCAATCGCGCCAGCATTCGCGCGAGTTTAACCCGGCTTAGCTGAAAGTCCGCCAGCGCCTGGCCGAAAACCTGCCGTTCGCCGGCGTATCGCAACGCCTGCTCGAACGCTGCCTGCATTACTCCCGTCGCTCGCGCCGCGGTCTGAATGCGGCCGCCGGCGAAACCCGCCATGGTGTAGTAGAAACCGCTGCCTTCGCCTGCTTCCCCGCCCACCAGATTCCCGTCGGGCACGAAGTAGTCTTCGAAGAACAGATCGAAGGAATGCATGCCCCGATAGCCCAGGGTGGCAATGGCCTTGCCGGTCAGGCTGCCGCCATTCTTCTGGTCGTGACGAAATTCACGGCCCGGATACGCGGGCTTTTCTACCAGCAGCAGGCTCAGGCCGCGATGTCCCAGCGTCATGTCCGCTTCGGTGCGCGCCAGCAATACGAGCAGCTCCGAGCGGCCGGCGAAGGTGCACCAGGTCTTGCTGCCGTTGAGCAACCAGCCTTTTGTCACCTTGCGCGCAGCCAGCGAAACCGCGGCGACATCGGACCCCGTATCGGGTTCGGTAATTGAAATGGCGCATAGCTTCTCGCCTGAAGCCAGCATTGGCAGCCACTGCTGTTGCTGCGCCTCGGCGCCGCCGGCAAGCAGCGCCCGGGCAGCGATTTCCGGGCGCGTAATGAGGCTGCCGGCGGCGCCCAGGGAGCCCCGAGACAGTTCTTCCGTCACCACGATCATCACCAGACTGTCCGGTCGGTCATCGGGCTGCAGGCCGCCGAATCGCTGCGGAATGCTGGCGCCGAAACAGCCGAGTCCGGCGGCGGCTTCAATTATGCTTTCGGGTACGTCCAGATCCTGCCGATGAATCCGTTCCGCCCGCGGCATGACTACTTCATCGGCAAAACGCTGGAAGCTGTCACGCGCGATTTCCACGTCTTCCGGCAGTGACGAGGGCAGTCGGATTCGTTCCTCGTCGCAGATGCGGCGGCCGAGGATCTCCCAGCGCGCGGCCGCGAGATTTACCTGCAGGAAGCGCTGGACATCATCCCGTTCCGCCAGCGCCGCAAGTCCGCCAGCGCCGATTCCGATTTCCCCAGCGCGCAGCCGCAGCCGATCCAGAACTGTCTGCAAGCTCTCGGCGGCGAAACAAAGTGCGATGCCTTGAACGAGTTCATCCGCCGGCTGTTGCTCCGCATATTCCAGCATCGCGCCGGCGGCCGCCAGATCGGCCGCGGTCAGGGCCAGTTCGTAGCAGACCAATTGGTATTGATCGAGTTTAGCGGAATCGAAGTCTCCATCTTTTTCACAAAGGCTACGAATCTGCCGCAGCCCAAGTTCAAACTGTTGACGCAACCCGCCCTGCAAACGCAAGGCGGCCGCATGCTCGATTTCCGTGGGGATAACTGACTCGGGCTTCACTACCACTCGAGTTACATGTGCCCGATCATGGAAATACTACAGATGTTCTGGTGCGGGAAGCCGCCGAGGTTATGGTTCAGCCCCAGTTTCGGATCCGGCAGTTGCCGCGGTCCGGCGCGGCCCTGCAATTGCAGGTAGTTCTCGTAGATCATGCGCAGGCCCGAGGCGCCGATCGGATGACCGAAGCACTTCAGGCCGCCGTCGATCTGGCAAGGGAGCTTGCCTTCGGCGTCGAAGTTGCCGTCGAGCACCGCGGTAACGCCCTTGCCTTCCTCGGCAAGTTGCAGATCTTCCATGGTCACCAGTTCGGTGATGGAAAAACAGTCATGCACTTCGGTCATGCTGATTTCCTCCGCTGGCTTGCGCACGCCTGCTTCGTCATAGGCGCGCTGGGCGGCGATGCGGGTGGTCTTGAGGTAGGAGCCGTCCCAGCTTTCGTGGCCTGATTCGGCGCCGTTGGAAACCGCCAGTTGCAACGCCTTGACCGCTATCAGGCGCTCCTTGCCCAGGCCGCGGGCAATCTGCGGAGTGGTGACGATGGCGCAGGCCGAGCCGTCGCTGACGCCGCAGCAGTCGTACAGGCCAATAGGTTCGGCGATATATGGCGCGTCGATCGCCTGCTGTGCGGTGATCTCCCGGCGCAGATGCGCTTTCGGGTTCTTGGCGCCATTGGCATGGCTTTTTACGGAAACGTGGGCCATGGCGCGTTTCAGATCTTCCTTGTTGAGCCGGTGCCGCGCGCGATAGCCGGTGGCCAATTGCGCGAAAGCGCCAGGGGCGGACAGATTCGGCCAATACATATCGTTTTCGACGCCCCGCGAGCGTTGCGGCAGGCCGCCATAGCCGGTGTCCTTGAGCTTCTCCACGCCCAGCGCCAAGGCGATGTCACAGGCGCCCGAGGCGACCGCGTACACCGCGCCGCGAAAAGCTTCGGTGCCGGTGGCGCACATGTTTTCCACCTTGGTCACAGGGATGTAGTTCAGGCGCAAGGCGATGGCCATGGGCAAGGCGCTGGCGCCGACATGGAAGGCGTCAATGCCGGCGCCGAACCAGGCCGCCTCGATCTGGCCGCGCTCGATGCCCGCATCGGCGAGGCATTCCTCGAATGCCTCGACCATCAGATCCGAAGGGCTGGCGTCCCAGCGCTCGCCGAACTTGCTGCAGCCCATGCCAAGAATCGCTACTTTGTCTTTTATACCTTCAGCCACTGTTTTGCCTCGTCATTTATTGGCGCCCGTCCGGGGCGGCATTGCCGATTAAGGAAGCTCTGACTAATCAATGCTTCCGCGCGGCGCATGAAAGCGCGCGATGAATTCGATGGCTTGCGCCATCGAGTTCGGGCACAAAACAAAACCATGCTCGTTTTGCGCCAACGAACAATTCCACAGGCGGAGGCATGGGTTTTCGAAGCTCGGCTTCGAGCGCCGCCGCGACGGCGCGGAGCCGCGCTCCGCGACCGCATGGAATTGTTCAGAGAATACTCAAATAATTCGTGCTTTCCAGAAGTACTTTCTGAACCCGCGTTGCGGATCGAATTGGCGGATGCGGAAATGCACCGAAATCCTTGATCCGGAATCGATACTGCCTTCGCGCACCTCGGTGAAGTCCATCATCAATTTGCCGCCGCCATCGAATTGCACCATGCCAAAATACGCCGGCGGACTCCAGTCGAAAGTGAGGCGGTCGGCCGTCCAGGTCAAGACTACGCCCTGCTTGTCGGCAAAGGAATAGCTGTCCTGGCTGTCAAGCGCGTTGCAATCGGGATTGATACAGTATTTTTCCCGCGGAATCTGCGCCGCGCCGCATTCCCGGCATTTGCCGCCGAGGAAGGAGGTCACCAGATCGCGGCGGCGATTGTAGCCGGACAGGTAAGTCTGCTTGTCGGTTTCGCCACGCTTGCCGATGTCCCGCTCGACCAGATTGTTAAAGGCCAGGAACCTGGCATAACTGGACTCCTCGCGGCCGGCGGCGAGCGTGCCGGATACGCCCCGGCCGGGCTTAA
This sequence comes from uncultured Pseudohongiella sp., assembly GCA_951812715.1. Classification (GTDB taxonomy): domain Bacteria; phylum Pseudomonadota; class Gammaproteobacteria; order Pseudomonadales; family Pseudohongiellaceae; genus UBA9145. Next base: position 1,929,351 of record OX638323.1, read on the forward strand.
ACGAACCGATTGCGGCGGTCGCGCGAAATAGCAGCGCGTCGCAGCCCTGGCCAAAGGCGGCTAGCAGGATCAGATCTCCAGGCTTGGCCGACTCGAGGGTCCGCGCGAGCAGCAACAGGGGCTGGGCGGCGCCGGCCACACCGACCGTGGCGGCCTGGTTGTCGACAATAGCCGCCGGATTGACTCCCATCTTCTTCGCTACCGCGGGCGGGGTTCGCGCCTGATCCGTCGGCAAGATGAAGTGCGCGATGCTCGCGGCTTCCACTCCGCAATTCTTCAGCAGCGCACTAACCGTCTCGGGCACGATCTTCAGATATCCCTCATCGCGGATCCAGCGCTCTTCCCAGTCATAGTCGAACTCGCCGCCACGATAATGGTCGACGAAATCCGTAGCCAGGCTTTCGCCGCCGACAAATTCCGCCAATACCGGCCCGCCGCCGGCAGCTATGGCCGCGGCAGCATCGCCCCACAGCATTTCCGCCCGGGAGCCGGACTTGGCCCGGCGATGCTCCGACGCCACTACCATGCCGTCTTGCTCTCCACGCAGCAGCGCCAGCAAGGCCGAAGTCGCCGCGCGTTGGGAGGCGGCAACATCCATGGCGAGCAATTGCCGCGGCAAATTCAGGGCCTCGGCGAGAACGACGGAATTCTGCCGGTCGAAAAAAGGAAAGGTAGTCGATGCGAAGTAGAGACTCTTGGGGACGTAGCCGTCGAATCCGGCGAGACAGTCGGCGGCGGCTTCGACGCCCATGGTGATGGTGTCTTCGTCCCAGTTGCACATGCTGCGCTGGCCTTGCCCGAGGGACTTGAGGCTGGCGTCAAACCAGGCATTCGCTTCGACGATAGCCGAGCGCTGCAATCGCGCTTGTGGAATATAGGCGCCGAATCCGCTGATTCCTCTCGTCAAGGCTTTCTCCTTAAGGTAGTTTTGCTCTGAATCTTGCAAAATCCCAGCAAAAGGGCAATGGAAATACCGGCGAGCAGCGGATTTTATTGGAATTGCGGCGGAATTACATCAACTCTTACGGCGAGGTATATGCCGCGCAAGCAACTACCGGAAAAAGGAGTTGAACATGCCTGAAATCCCGAACGAACCACTACAGCAAAAGGCCGAAGCAGCTATGGGAAATGGAACCAAAACTGTCAATGACGGTAGCAGTGACGGGCTTCGGATGACCGCCGCGGAGATGATCGACCTCGCGACCCGGGCGGCGGAACTGTTGGTCGAAAGAATAGATGGCTTGCCGAAGCAGAACGCCTGGGAGGGAGATTTCCGGGAAGTTCTTGCAGGCCTTTTGCTCAAGGATCCACCTGAAGACGGCCTGCCGGCTCGGGAAGTGCTCGAAATGACGGCGCGCGATATCCTTCCGGTGGCGATGCGGCTTGATCACCCGAGATGCTTCGGATTCGTTCCTTCAGCTCCCACCTGGCCCGGAATCGTAGCTGATTTCATGGCGGCCGGCTTCAACATCAATGCCTGCACCTGGTTGGTCGCTAGTGGACCCAGCCAGCTTGAGCTTGTCGTCGTGGACTGGTTCAGGCGCTGGATCGGGTATCCGGATAGCGCCGGAGGGTTATTCACCAGTGGTGGTTCGGCGGCCAGTGTCGATGCCTTTGTCGCCGCGCGGGAAGCGGCGGGACATCCCGAGCGCATGACCGTTTACATGAGCGATCAAAGCCACAGCGCGTTCAAGCGCGCCGCGATGATCATCGGCGTGCGGCCGGAATGCATACGCCTGATTCCCAGCGACGCGGACTTTCGCATGGAATTGGACGAGCTCGCGCGCGCCGTGGCAGACGACCGCGCCGCGGGATTCAATCCCATCGCGGTGGCCGCCAATGCCGGCACCGTCGGCACGGGCTCTATCGATCCGCTTGCCGAACTGGCTGACTATTGCGAGGCCGAGAACGTCTGGCTGCACGTTGACGCGGCATATGGCGGGTTCGCCGTGGTTACCGAGCGCGGCAAGCAGCTCATGGCCGGCATCGAACGCGCCGACTCCATCGGGCTGGACGCGCACAAGTGGCTGTTCCAGCCTTACGAGGCCGGGTGCCTACTGGTCAAGGACGCGGCAACCCTGGAGCGCCCGTTCGCGGTTCGTCCCGACATTCTGCAGGACACGGTATGGGGCAAGAACCACCCCAATATCACGGATCGGGGCTTGCAATTGAGCCGCGGGTTCAAGGCCCTGAAGGTATGGATGTCGATCCAGACTTTCGGCATGGCCGCGTTCCGCGAAGCCGTCATGAACGGGATAGAACTGGCGGAGCAGGCCGAAGAGTACATCGCGGCCAGCCCTGTCCTGGAGTGCCTGAATTCGGCGAAGCTGGGCATCGTTTGCTGCCGGATCAATCCCGGCGACCGAAGTCTGGACGAGAAAGCCATCGAAGACGTCAACAGAACGGTCCTCGCCCACTTGTTCTGGGACGACAGCGCGTTTATTTCGTCAACGATGCTGCACGGCAAATTCGCACTGCGGCTTTGCGTCATCAATCACTCCACGGCCTGGACGGACGTGCGCGAGACTCTCGAAGCCATCGAGCGCTTTGGTGAAAAGGCGATGCCGGCTTAATCCCGCGGGGAATTGTCAGGAAATACCGGTACATTTTCATGCTGGCGGCGAATCGCGGCGAGCCTGGAGGCGACGCTCGCGTCACTCGCCGCTTGATATTCAGATTTTCAACTTCGGTACTTGTCGTGCAAGCCGCTTCCGGCAAGGATTAACGGACGCGCCTTTTGCAGACGCAAGAGTCTCGTCTTTTCCTGCTTGCCGCCGCCAATGTGTTCCGCGTATTCCTTTTGCCGGCCCGCTGTCAGATTATTGAACGCCTTTCGTAGCGAGGGGTCGTCCCGCATGGCGATTTGTAGTTCTGCCGGCATCTGCAATGGTCGGGAAACTGGCTTGACCTTTCTGCCCGCCTGGTGATTTTCGATCGCTTCAAGCACATAGTCGCGCAGCAACTCGCGCGGAACCGCCTCACCCGCGCTGACCTTCCATTGCCGCAGCGCCTGGGTCTTGCCTTCCTGGGCGTTGCTCAGCTTGCCGGCGGCATCGCGCAAGAACACTCCCTGGTGAAACCAGAGCGCGCAGTGCTGCTTGAATCCGGCAAATCCGATCAGGTTCTTGCCATTAAAGAGGTATGCGGGTATGCCCCATTTGATGTCTTCGGCGAGCCCGGCCTCAAGCAAGACTTCGCGGAATGCCGCGAGTTGCTGCCGCCATTGGTCATGCTTCTCCAGATAGGCATCGACCCGGTCATCGGTTTTGCCGGCGCTCATTTCCTGTTTTCCAAATTGCGGGACATGGAATTGTGTCTATTGCAAGCTGGCAGCGTCTCGCGCAGGCGGGTTCCTCGGCCCCGAGCGCTTGGCGCCGCTGTCGAATTCCTTTCCGGGTTCGCGTCGCGCCCCAACCAGCCGTCTTACAAGGCATGACAATGTTCGAGCATCGCTCAATGCCGAAGCTTGGAAAACGCTCGCTCCAATACGCCACCGCCGCGCGCTCCGGGCGCCCCGATCAGGCGCCAAGGCGTCAACGCACCCGGCGGAGTGTCGCTTGCGGAGGAACCTTACTCAGCTTCTCCGTTCAATAATGGCTTCGTCCACCAGGCGCTTGAAGTTTTCGCGAAAGCCGCCGCCCCGGGACGGGGAGACCTGGCTCATGATTACCATGACCATATCCTCGTTGGGATCGATGAAATAGCGCGTGGCCGCGGAGCCATCCCACCAGATCACGCCGTTGCTGACCGGGAAATTGTAGGCGCTCGCATCCATGACCAGATTGAAGCCGCCCAGGGTCCAGCCCGACCCGAGCCAGTAGCCCCCCGGGCCGATGGGCATGGCGGCGTCGGGAACCGCGTTCCGGTAGATCAGTTCGGCGGTTTCCGGCGCTAGCACCCGGCGGCCATCGAGTTCGCCCAGATTCAGAATCATTTGGCTGAAGCGCATGAAATCGGGCACGGTGGAAAGCAGGCCGACGCCGCCTTCGATCAGCGGCGGCCGCGATGTCCATGGCGTCTGCTCGATCTGGTACGGATTCAGGCGGCCGTCGGCGGGCCGGTATACGACTGCCAGCCGCCCGGCGTCGGCGCCTTCGGCCCAGAACATGGTGCTGTCCATTCCCAGAGGACCAAACAGGCGTTCGTTCAGATATTCGTCCAGTGGCTGTCCTGACCAGACTTCCACCAGCTTGCCAAGAATAGTGGCGTGGATGCCGTACCGAAAAGCGCTGCCGGGATCGTGGAATAGCGGAATACGCGCGGCATTACTGGTCATCTCATCCAGACTGATCGATTTGTCGCGAACGTTGTGCTCGCGGTAAAGCGCAGAACCGCGAGACCCCAATCCGGAGGTGTGAGTGAGCAGGTGCGCGACCGTGACATCGCCGACTCGCTCGCGTGTCTGGCTGATATCCGTACTTCCCGGATCGATCAGCACGCGCTGATCGGCGAATTCCGGCAGGTACATTGCAATCGGGTCGCCAAAATCGAATTTGCCTTGCTCGTATTGCTGCAATACCGCGATGCTCGTGACCTGCCGCGTCATCGAATAGATGCGGAACAGGGTATCCGGCCGCATTGCCTCGCCGTTTTCGAGGTCGTACTGGCCGAGCGCTTCGAAATAGACCAACTTGCCGTCACGAGCGACGGCGGCAACCACGCCGGGAATCTCCCCATCATCGATGTGCTGCCGCAGCCGGGCTGTCACCAACTCCAGTTTCGCCGCATCCATGCCCACTGCAGCCGGCGCCGTCGGCTGTAGCTCCTGTCCGAGCGCGAACGCCGGCGCCAACAGCAGCAGAGAGCAACAGATAGCAATCCCGGCCTGCGCTGGCATGCTAGAAATTCATCCTCAGCGTCACTCCGTAGGTGCGCGGCGCTTCTATGAAGGTCGCCCGGGCGCCGGCGCGCAGGGGCACGTTGAAGGTTACGTTGCGCACGCGCTCATCGGTAACGTTGTTGCCCCACAATTCAAGCATCCAGCGGCCGTCCTCGCTGCCGATGCCCGCGCGCAGATTCAGACGGTCGGCGGCTTCCTGAATATCGAAATCCAGATTAGGCTGGGTGCTGGTGCGGCGGTCATCGGCCCAGCGATAGTTGCCGGACAGGAAGTAGACGAGATTGCCGACATAGCCCTGATAGTCCAGGCCAAGGGTAACGGTGTTCTCGGGCGAATTCGTCAAGGCCGCGCCACAAAGCGAACTGACCGACGCCGAAGCGTCAGGGCTATTGCCGTCACAATCGTCCGGATATTCGGAATCAGCCAATGTGTAGCCAAAACTCAGATTCAAGTTATCGCTCAGGAGCGTCGCCAATTCCAGCTCGGCGCCCTGACTTTGGGCTTTGGGCACATTGAACGTAGTGAACTGGATGCCGGTGAATTCCAGCACCTGGAAGCCTTGCAGATCGTAATCCCAAGCCGCGATATTCGCGCGCAGGCGGTCATTCAGGAACAGCGTTTTCAGCCCGACTTCCCAAGCGTCATTGGTCTCGGCGCTGAACCGCGGGTCGGCGCCGGCGATGGCCGCGGTCGCGTCGAGGTTGAACCCGCCGGACTTGAAACCGTGGGTAAAACTCACGTATCCCGAAACGATTTCATTGAAATCATTGGATAACTTTACGGTATACGCAAGCTCGTCGTCCTCATAGGTTCCGGCGAAGGTTACGGGGCCGCTCGGTAGCACGTCCGCCGGCGCGGCGAACGGAAAACACATATAGGCCGCGCTGAACCCGCCAATAGTGCCCGCAACCACTTCAAGCCCGGTGCCGGCCGCGCCCGCGATCAATGCGCCGGCATTGGCGGCCGTATTGGCGCAGGCCGGGTTGGGCGCCAATCCCTGGGTGAAGGTGCCGTCTTTCTGTTCATCGATCCATCGAAGACCGACGACCAGATCCAGATCTTCAGTCAGATGGAAAGTATTTTGGGTGAAGATCGACGAGGACTGGCTGTCCTGGGTGTATCTGTTTTGCGCGAAAGCTCCGGCCGCATCGGCGCCGCCCGCGAAAGCGACGGTTGGAGACGGCGCGGCAAGCACATCCGCGAATACGCCTCCGGTAGCCAGCGGCACGCCGCCAAGCAGGGGCGCCGCGCCAAGCACCGGTCCAAACGCATATCGCCACAAAATGGCGTCGGTGTGCGCGGAAAAGTCCGCGCCCAGACCCAGTCCGCCGTGAGCGAGAATCTGTTCGTCGCTATAGTAAACGCCTAACATCCAGGACACCCGGTCCGAATCTCCCGACAGGCGAAGTTCAGTAGTCCAGGTGTCGACGTTGCCGATATTCGGAAACCCGCCGGCAACCGCCGGTGACACGGAAAAGACATCGAGATTCACGAAGTCGGATTGCTGCACGGAGTCCGACTTGAACTCGCGCCGGGACGACAGCCAGGTCAATTCCACATCGTCGTTCAATTCCCAGTTCAGTTCGGCCGAGAATCCGGTCTGTTCCGAACCGTTCTCGAATTGCTCGGCATTGGAGGCCAGATTTTCGAGCGCGGCCTCGCCAAATGCCTGAACGCCCCCGTCGGCGGGGAGACCGGCGGCCACGAAGGAGCCAAGGGCGCGGGCCGGCGAGTCCTGCAGGACGACGGCATCGCAGCACTTTTCATCAGCGTCGGAATAGTCAGCGATCAGACGCAGGTCGGCCGTGTCGGAAATATTCCACAGCAATTGCCCCCTGAGAGAAAATCGATCTCGAGTGCGGCTTTCGGCGCCCGTGGTCGATTGCAGAAATCCGCTTTGCTCCCGGCGGGCGAACGACAGCCGGTAACCCAGAACATCCTCGGTGATCGGACCGCTTGCTCCCGCCTGGATATTGTAGCCGTCGAAATTTGCCGCCGTGACGTTGGCGAAGAACTCGTTTTCGGTCAGGTTGGGTTTGCGCGTGCGGATACTGATCGCCCCGGCGGAAGTGTTTCGTCCGAACAGCGTGCCCTGGGGACCGCGCAGCACTTCGATCTGTTCAACATCCATGAGGTCCGCGAGCGCGATTCCGGGACGGCTCAGGTAAACATCGTCCAGAAAGACTCCAACGGCGCTTTCAAGGCCGATATTGTTGCCCGTCGTTCCTACCCCGCGAATTCGCAAGGTAGTGCCTCCGGTTTCCGTCTGGGACGAATTCATGTTGAAGGACGTCGCCAGCGTATCGAGATCCCGCAGGTCCTTGACTCCGGCCCGATCAAGAGCTTCCGCGCTCAACGCGGTCACTGCGACCGGAACGTCTTGTAAGGATTCGTCGCGCCGGGTCGCGGTTACCCGAATCTCCTCGATCGCCGCTGTACTGCTCTCTTGTGCCTGAGTCTGGCCAGGCGTCACAAACGCCAGTGCCGCTAACAGCGCACCTGTCAATTGCTTTTGCATCGTTTCCCCCTAGGAATCAATTCGAAGTGAATCCAGCATACTATATTATGAGACGAACGAAATGCGCCTTTCGAAATTTGTATCCACTCCGACAGTGGGGGAGCTGGACGCCGGATCAAGCTCCTGTCCGACTGCAAGCTGCGGCGCCAAGGTCAGCAGGAGCAGGGAAAATCCAAAATCGAAGAAAATACCGGCAGGCGCTTGCAAAAATGTCCGCCGAATAATTTATTGGAGGTGGAGGAGATCAATTCTTGGAGAGGTATGTGCTAATCCTGCACTTGTGTGAAAGACCAAATCAAAGCTGCAACCCATCCCAGAAATGTCCAACCGAGGAAAATGTTCAATACAAGAATCGAAGTTCTGTTGTGGTGTTCACGTCTGTGCGCCACGATTGCGGGCAGAAAATACAAACTGAACACTACCGCTATGGCGATCGGCACCAATATCCCTTCCACAATTCAGCCCCCTGGTCCAAAATTTCATTAAATTCGGCTCGACCTATCAATCTTTGTCAGCCGATACAAGAACCGTCCTGAACTGATACCGTCTGATCTGTTACGCCCCGGTGAACGCTTGGATACCGGTTTGCGTGCGGCCGAGGATCAGGGCGTGGATGTCCTGGGTGCCTTCGTAGGTGTTCACCACTTCCAGGTTCTGGACGTGGCGCATGACTGGGTATTCGTCGGAAATGCCGTTGCCGCCGAGCATGTCGCGGGCCTCCCGGGCGGCATCAAGCGCTTTCAAGCAGGAATTGCGTTTGAGCAATGAAATCAGCGGCGCTGCCAGCTTGCCTTCGTCGCGCAGGCGGCAGGCGCGCAGGCAGCCTTGCAGCCCGATACTGATGTCGGTCTGCATTTGCGCGAGCTTCTTCTGGATCAGTTGATTCGCCGCCAGCGGCCGGCCGAACTGGTGGCGGTCGAGGGTGTATCGCAGCGCCGTGTGCCAGCAGGTTCGAGCCGCGCCCAAAGCGCCCCAGGCGATGCCGAGCCTGGCGGAATTCAAACAACTGAAGGGGCCGCCGAGGCCCCGCGCCCCCGGCAGCAGATTCTCTTCGGGGACGAACACTTCATCCATGACGATTTCGCCGGTGATCGATGCTCGCAACGCCAGCTTGCCCTCGATCTTCGGCGCGCTGAGGCCCGGCATTCCCTTGTCGAGAATAAAACCGCGGATAACGCCATCGTCGTCCTTGGCCCAGACAATAAATACGTCGGCGATGGGCGAATTGCTGATCCAGCTCTTGGCGCCGGTGAGTTGGTAGCCGCCATCGATGCCGCGCGCCCTGGTAATCATGCCGCCGGGGTCGGAGCCGTGGTCTGGTTCCGTCAGACCGAAACAGCCGATCAATTTGCCGCTGGCGAGTTCGGGCAGGTATTTCTCCTTTTGCGCCTCGCTGCCGAAGGCGTTGATCGGATGCATGACCAGACTGGATTGCACCGACATCATCGAGCGGTAGCCTGAATCCACCGCTTCGATTTCCCGCGCCACCAGACCGTAGCAGACATAGTTCATGCCGGCGCAGCCATGGCCTTCGATCATGCAGCCAAGCAGGCCCAATTCGCCCATTTCGCGAAAGATTTCAGGATCGGTTTCCTCCTTGCGATAGGCTTCCCGCACTCGCGGCAGCAGTTTTTCCTGTGCGTATTGCCGCACCGTGTCGCGCACCATGCGTTCTTCTTCGCTGAACTGTTCTTCGATGAGGAACGGGTCATCCCACTGGAAGGGAAAGGCGTCGGGATTCTTGGACATGCCGGCCTCCGGGCCATCGTCGGGGTGCGACGCGAAAGTTTAACAAATTCGTGGCGAGGGAGGTTTGTGGCTTCAAGCGGGACCGCGAGGGGGAGGGCCTTTTCGCTACATTTCGCCTCGACATCCATGTCGAAGCTCAATTGGGGTCGTCATTGCTTTGGATCCAGTCGCCGAGCATAGCTTGGCGCCGTTCCGGCCGCGCTCGAAGCTGACCGCTTCGAAAAGCCCATCCATGGCTCGCAACGACTCCCACGACGCGAAAAGGCCCTCCGTCTCACGACCCCTGACATTACGCCAGCCCGTTGTACTGTTCCGGCAATGCCGTCGCTTCAGGACGCCCACGTCACGCTTCTCGCTTGCGGCGGTTCCAGGCGCGTCCCGCCCGCCACGCGAGCAGGAAGATTTGGGGTGGCGTTCTGCGCTTGTTTCATGCAACTGGCTGGCCTTTTGTTAGAATGGCGCATGGATTCCGCCCCCATTCTTGATCCCCTCAACGAACAGCAGCGCGAAGCGGTTACCAGCCAGGCCCAGAACCTGCTGGTGCTGGCCGGCGCCGGCAGCGGCAAGACCCGGGTGCTGGTGCATCGCATCGGCTGGCTGCTTGCGACCGGGCAGGCGTCGCCGTTCGAGCTGCTGGCGGTGACTTTTACCAACAAGGCGGCGCGGGAGATGCGCGAACGGGTTGAGATCTTGCTGGCGGCCGGTCTGGCCGAAGGCGGCAATGAGGTGGCCGGCGGTCTGGTTCGGGGCATGTGGATCGGCACTTTTCATGCCCTGGCGCGGCGGTTGCTTATGACGCACCGGAGCGAGGCCGGATTTCCCGATGGCTTTACCGTAATCGACAGCGACGATCAGTTGCGCATGATCAAGCGGCTGGCGCGGGACATGAATATCGACGACTCACGCTGGCCGGCGCGGCGATGCCAGTGGGCCATCAACTCCTGGAAAGAGGAGGGATTGCGGCCCGGCAATATCGAGCCGGGACAGGATGCGCGTTCGCGCGACCTGCTCGAACTCTATGACACATACCAAAGCGCCTGTGAGCGAGGCGGCATGGTCGATTTCGCCGAGTTGCTGTTACGCGCCCATGAACTCTGGCTCAACAATCCGCAACTGCTGGCGCACTACCAGAATCGCTTTCGCAACATTCTCGTCGACGAGTTCCAGGACTGCAATTCGATCCAGTACGCCTGGGTCCGGGTACTGGCGGGGAACGATGGCCGCGTGACCGTCGTCGGTGACGATGACCAGTCCATCTATGGCTGGCGTGGCGCCAAGGTCGAGTACATCCAGCAGTTTCAAGGCGATTTCCCGGATGCGCATCTGCTGCGGCTGGAACGGAATTACCGCTCGACTTCGAATATTCTGAACGTCGCCAATCAACTCATCGCCCACAATCGCGAACGTCTCGGCAAGACATTGTGGACCGACGCCGGCGATGGCGAACTGGTGGGCTTGTACGATGCCTTCAATGAACAGGATGAGGCGCGCTTCATCGCCGAGCGGGTCGCGACCTGGTTCGGTCAAGGAGAGCGATATGCCGACGCCGCGGTGCTTTATCGCTCCAACGCCCAGTCGCGAGAACTCGAAGATGCGTTATTGCGCGTCAACATCCCCTACCGTATCTACGGCGGCCTGCGATTTTACGAGCGGCTGGAAATCAAGAATGCACTGGCGTATTTGCGTCTGCTGATCAATCGCCACGACGACGCCGCGCTGGAGCGGGTAATCAACGTGCCGACGCGGGGCATCGGCGACCGCACCGTGGATACGATCCGGCAACTTGCGCGCCAGCACCAGAGTTCACTCTGGGACGCCTGTGTCAGATGCGTAAACGGCGATGTTCTTGCGGCACGGGCATCGGCCGCGGTGCTGCGGTTCCTGCAACTGGTCGATGCCCTGCAAGGCGAATCCGCGAAGTTGGATTTGCCGGAGCAAGCCAAGTTCGTGATTGAAAGCAGCGGTCTCATCGAACATCACGAAAAGGAAGGCGGCGAAATCGCGCAAAACCGGCTCGAAAACCTGGAAGAACTGGTCAATGCGGCTGGCGGTTTCGCCGAATTGGCGGAACTCCACGAGGCCGATGAAAGAAATCTGCTGTCCGAATTCCTCGACCAGGCCGCGCTTGACGCTGGCGACGCCCAGGCCGGGGAAGACAGCGACGCGGTTCAGTTAATGACGCTGCACTCGGCCAAGGGGCTGGAGTTTCCGCTGGTTTTCCTCGCCGGCATGGAAGAGGGCTTGTTCCCGCACCGGATGTCCATGGAAGACCCGAACGGCCTCGAAGAAGAGCGCCGGCTCTGCTACGTAGGCATCACCCGTGCCCGGAAGAAACTCTATCTGACCCATGCCGAGTCGCGTCGCCTTCACGGCCATACCAACTTGAGCATGGCGTCTCGTTTCATCAGCGAGATTCCCCGCAATCTGGTCGAAAACCTGCGGCTGCGCGCCCAGGTTCGGCGGCCGCGCTGGTCGGCCAATATCCCGCGTGCGCCCAGGCCCGTGCCCAGGCCGGAACCGGGGGGATTGCCTCTCGGACAGCGCGTTGCGCACAACAAATTCGGCGAAGGGGTCGTGCTGCAAAGCGAAGGCAATGGCGAAAACGCTCGCGTACAGGTAAATTTCGACACTGCCGGAAGCAAATGGCTGGCCTTGTCCCACGCCAAACTGACACTGATCGGGCCCTGAGCTCGTGGAAATCGCTATGAGACTCCCTTCCCTGTTGTGCCTGTTCGCCTCATTGCTGTTGCTTGGCGCCTGCGGCGAATCGGCCGCGCCGGCGGCGACGGCTACGGCGCCGGCCCAGGAACAGGACGTCCATGAATGGAAGATGATTACTTCCTGGCCGAAGAATCTGCCGGCTGTCGGCACTTCGCCGGAGGAGTTTTCGCGGCGCGTGGAGCGCATGACCAACGGCCGACTGCTGATTCGCGTGTATGGCGCCAATGAACTGGTCGGCGGGCTGGAAGTGTTCGACGCGGTTTCCCAGGGGGTCGCCGAGATGGGCCATAGCGGCGCTTATTACTGGCAAGGCAAGATCGCCGCGACGCCGTTTTTCTCCAGCATTCCCTTCGGCCTCACCGGCTCGGAGCAGGACGCCTGGCTGTCCTATGGCGGCGGCAACGAATTGTGGCGCGAATTGTACGAGCCTTTCGGGCTAATCCCCGTGCGCGGCGGCAATTCGGGCACCCAGATGTTCGGCTGGTTCAATCGCGAGATCAATTCGCTCGAAGACATGCAGGGCCTGAAAATGCGCATTCCCAGCCTCGGTGGCGAGGTTTTCCGCCGCGCCGGCGGCACCCCGGTCACGATGCAGGTCAGCGATGTATTCAACGCCTTGCAGACCGGCGTACTCGACGCCACCGAATTCATCAGCCCGTACAACGATCTGGCCGCCGGCTACCACACGGTGGCCAATTACTACTATTACCCCGGCTGGCACGAGCCCGGTTCCACTCTGGAAACGGTAATCAACAAGGCCGCTTTCGACACCCTGCCGGCGGACCTCCAGGCAATCCTGCTCACCGCCACCGAGGCGATGAACCAGTTGCTGCACGACGAGCTGACCGCCAAGAACAACGAAGCGCTGCGCATCCTCGTCGAGGAGCACGGCGTGCAATTGCGCAAACTGCCCGATGACGTGTTGATCGAGTTACGGCGAATCTCCGAGGAAGTCGTTCAGGAACTTGCGGCATCCGACCCCGCCGCGGCGCGAATCTTCAAATCCTGGAGCGAATTCCGCGAAGGCGTAATGAACTACCGCGCCATCGCCGAAGAAGCCTTCATCGAAGCTCGGCGGCTGCCGGCGAACTAGTCTTTGCCGCGGATTGCTATCGCAGCAGGTTCGGCAGCGCGGTAGCGAGACCGGGCTGTAGCGCGAGCAGCAGCAATATTCCCAGTTGCATGATCACGAATGGTATCGCGCCGCGGTAGATCGCGCCGGTCGGCAGGCTGTCCGGCGCGACGCTGCGCAGGTAGAACAGGGAGAAGCCGAAGGGCGGAGTAAGGAAGGAGGTTTGCAAGTTGACGCAGATCATCACTCCCAGCCAGACAGGGTCCACTCCCATGCCGAGCAGCGCCGGTCCGACCATGGGCACGACCAGGAAGGTTATTTCGATGAAATCGAGAATGAAGCCCAGCAGGAAAATTACCAGCATCACGATCAGGGTGGCCGAGAAAGCGCCCCCCGGCAGCCCGCTAAAGATCTCCTCGATCAACTGCTCGCCGCCGAAGCCGCGGAATACGGAAGAGAAAATCGTCGCGCCGACCAGGATCAAATACGCCATCGAGGTGAGGCGCACCGTTTCCAGCGAAACATCGCGCAATACTCCCAGATTCAGCTTGCGGCGGCCCAGCGCCAGCAGCGCCGCGCCGGTGGCGCCTACTCCGGCGGCTTCGGTCGGCGTAGCCAGGCCGAACAGGATTGATCCGAGCACCGCGACCATCAACACCACGGGCGCCAGCAGGCCGCCGAACAGCTTTCTGAAAGATATTTCCCGTCCCTCGCGCTTGAGTGGCGGCGCCGCGTCCGGGTCCAGGGTGGCGACGATTCCCAGGTACAGCGCGTAAGCGAATACCAGCAGCAGCCCCGGCAGCACCGCGCCGGCGAAAAGATCGCCGATGGAAACGAAATCCGGCGCGAACGCCCCGGCATTCAATTGTGATTGCTGATAAGCGTTGCTGATGACTTCGCCGAGCAGGATCAGGCAAATCGAAGGCGGGATGATCTGGCCCAGGGTGCCGGTGGCGCAGATCGTGCCGCCGGCCAGCGACGGGCGATAGCCGGCCTTGAGCATGGTGGGAAGTGAAAGTATGCCCATGGTCACGACCGTGGCGCCGACAATTCCGGTGCTTGCCGCCAGCAGCATCCCCACCAGCACCACCGAAATTCCCAGCCCGCCCGGCAGGCGGGCGAAAACCGCCTCCATGCTTTCCAGCAATTCTTCGGCTATGCGGGATTTTTCCAGCATCGTGCCCATGAAGACGAACAGGGGCACGGCATAGAGATTCTGATTAACGAAGATGCCGTAGATGCGGTTCGGGATCAGGCCGAGAAAGGCGTCGTCGAAGACTCCGGCGGCCAGACCCAGGCCAGCGAACAACAATGAGACGCCGGACAATGTCAGCGCCACCGGATAGCCTGCCAGCAACAACAGGCAAACGACCATAAACAGCGCCAGGGGCAGCAACTCGATCATGTTCGCGGATGCTCATGGTCCGGGCGCGTTCCGTCGCCGGCCGGGCGCTTTCCCGGCTTCCCCCGGGGTGGGGTGCGCTCGGCGCAGCCGAAAAATGCGCCGCTTTCAGGGCCGAACGAGTGGTCATGAATGGGCATGCGCTTTTCCGAAGGACGGCTTCGGGCGAAGTTCGAACGACGCCGGATAATGTTCGGTGACAGCGCCGTCGAGGCCGGAACCTGGAGACACCGGGAAGCCGCGCCAAGGGTAGCATGCGCCCTGATTGTCATGCCCTGTTCGGTCGCCTGCGACGACTGCCAAAACTTTGTGCGGCGCATCATGCGCGGAATTTCCCGAGCGCGCGCAGGAATTCGGCCAAGCCTTGCAACAGCAATAGCCCCGCAAGCACTGGAATCAGCGTCTTGAGCAGAAACACGAATGGCAGTCCGCTGGATTCCGCCGACCCCTCGAAGCTGCGCCAGGACAGCGCGACATAGTCCCAACTCGACCAGATGATGAACACGCCGGTAACGCCAAGGAAGAAAACCGCGCCGAGCATGTCGACCAACGCCTGCCATTTGCCGGCAAGCCGGTTGTAGAAGAAATCCACCCGCACATGGCCCTGGGCTTTCAAGGTATAGGTGGCGCCGAAAGCGAACAGCGCCGAGTTGATGTATATGACCGATTCCTGCATGCCGATGTGACCGATGCTGAACAGGTAGCGCAGCAGCACGATCACAACAACGACGAGTACTTCGATTACCGCCATCCAGCAGATGATGCGCCCCATTCTTTCGCTGAACGCGTCGATGGCGGAGACTACCGCCGCGTTTCGATCAGTCATGACATCGTCCACACCCGCAGCAATTGCCAGCTCAGCAACAGCACGCCGCCGGTCAGCCCGATCATCGCCGCGCCGAGCAGCCACAACAGTCCGCGCTGCACGCTCCGCTTGAACCGTCGATGCCATGGCATTTCGCGCGTGGCCGGCGACGGGACCGATTCGAACAATCTGCCGAAGCTCAGCAGCGTAAGCGACCAGCACAGCGCCACCACGCCGGGCATCAGCCAGCGGTCATCGGCCAGCCAGGGATTCGACACCACGCTGGCCAGCGCCAGGGTGGCGGACGCCAGGGCGAGCAGCAGCCAAAACCGGCGAAACCGCTGGATAATGCCGGCAATACGCTGCAAGCGATCGATCATGTTTTGCCCTCGGCAATCCCGGCCAAGCTTAACCCAGCGCCTGGTCGTCCGTCAGAAATTTGTCCGCACGCTAGCGAGCGCGCCGGCAACCCAGGGCTATCCGCGGGCAGCTCGAACAGGCTACAGCGGATAGCCCTGTTCCTCGTGTATCATTATTCCGCATTTTCGACTGAGAGACCGCCACAGATGCTAACCGTAGTTTCGCCCGCCAAAACCCTGGACTTCGATTCGCGGGTGCGCACCCGCAAATTTTCCCAGCCGCGTTTTCTGGACGAGGCCGCCCGCCTTGCCGAACACATGAAAACGCTCGACCCCGCCAATCTGTCGGCGCTAATGGACATCAACCCCGATCTGGCGCAACTCAACTGGCAGCGCTATGCCTCGTGGCAGCCCAATTTCAACCTGCGCAATGCCCGGCAGGCCATCTTCGCCTTTCGCGGCGATGTCTATCTCGGTCTTCAGGCCGAGCAGTTCGGAACCGCGGAGCTGAATTTCGCGCAAAAACATCTGCGGATTCTGTCCGGACTCTATGGCATTTTGCGCCCACTCGACCTGATCCAGCCATATCGGTTGGAAATGGGCCGGCAGGTTTCGGTCGACGGCCACGACGGCCTGTACGATTTTTGGGGCGAACGGCTAACGCATTCGATCAATGAAGACCTCGCGGCACAGCCCCAGAAGCGCAAACTGCTGATCAATCTGGCCTCCAATGAATATTTCCAGTCCATCCACAGCGGGAAACTCGAAGCGGATATCGTAACGCCGGTATTCAAGGACCAGACCGGCCGCGGCGTTTATCGGGTGCTCAGTTTCATGGCGAAACGGGCCCGGGGAGAAATGGCCGCCTGGATCATCAAGCATCGCATCAACGCGCCCCATGCGCTGAAAAAGTTCAGCGAAGGCGGTTACCGCTTCAGCGAGGCCGAGTCGTCCCGCGAGCGCCTCGTCTTTCTGCGCGAGCGCACACCCTGAATCGCGCCGCCATGGAAGCGCTGCCATTCAGCCAGGCTTGCGAAAACAACAAAGGGCCCATTCTCTCCGTGTTGCAGCGCCATCTCGGCAGCGCGCGCTCACTGCTTGAGATCGGCTCCGGTACCGGCCAGCACGCGGAGTTTCTTGCCGGGCGCTTCCCCGGCATGAGTTGGCAGGCTTCGGATATCGCGGCGAATCTGCCAATGCTGCGGCCGCGCATCGCCCGCGCCGGCCTGGCCGAGCCCGCCGCGCTCGACGTGGACACGCCGGATTGGTCTTGCGCCAGCTATGACGCCATTTTCAGCGCCAACGTGCTGCATATCGTCGGCCGGCCGTCGGTCGAAAACTTCTTTCGAGGTCTTGGGCCACATTTGAATCCGGACGGCCTATTGCTGATCTACGGTCCGTTTCGCTATCACAACGCCTACACATCCGAAAGCAATGCCCGGTTCGACCACTGGCTTAAACAGCGCGACCCGGTCAGCGGCATTCGCGATTTCGAATGGGTCGATGCGCTGGCCGAAGAAGCCGGTCTGTTGCTGATGGAAGACAACGCCATGCCCGCCAATAACCAGTTGCTGATTTGGCGCAAGAACCCCGAACAGGACCAACCACCTGTGCAACAGGGAGGCAGCGGGCTTCGCTCCGGCCAATAATCGCGGCCGCGGCGCTGCCAGGGATCAGCCACCGTCGCGATAGGGCAACAAGCGGCGCGCCGCCTGCTGGTATGCCTCGATATGAGTTCGCTCCTGCTTGACGAATCGGCCGACGGCACGGTCAAAATCCGCGTCCGCCAGCCAATGCGCGGACCAGGTCGTTACCGGCTCGAACCCCCGCTGAATCTTGTGTTCGCCTTGCGCGCCGGAGTCGAAGGCCTGCAAGCCATGCTCGATGGCATAATCCAGACCCTGGTAGTAGCAGGTTTCGAAATGCAGGAACTCGCGCTTTTCCCGGCAGCCCCAATAGCGGCCGAACAGGTTTTCGTCGTTGCGGAAAAACAGCGCCGCGGCGATGTCGCGGCCGCAAAGCTCCGCGCTGATCAGCAATAGCTGTTCCGGCATGGATGCCGCTACCAAATGGAAGAACTCCAGGCTGAGATAACCCTGCATGCCGCGCTGCAGATAGGTGTTCTGGTAATACAGAAAGAAGTCCGCCCATTGCGCTTCGCTGATGTCGGCGCCTTCGGTCACCGTGAAACGTATGTCCTGGTCGCGAACCCGCTGCCGCTCCTTGCGCAGATTCTTGCGCTTGCGCGAAGCCAGGGAACCGAGAAAGTCATCAAAACTGTTGTAATCCCGATTGCGCCATTGAAACTGCGTGCCATGGCGAATGTGCATGCCCTGTCCGCGCAGCAGCCGGCATTCCTCCACGGTCGGAAACAGCACATGCCAGGAAGAAATGTTGTCGCGCAAGGCGCGCTGCTTGATCTTTTCGCCGATCAAAGGCATGTGGCCGGCGGCGTCGCCGAACAGGCGCGGTCCCGCCGAAGGCGTAAACGGCGAGGCGGTGACGAACTTCGGGTAATAGGTCAGGCCATGTTGCTGATAGGCGTTCGCCCAGGACCAGTCGAAAACGTATTCGCCCCAGCTATTGGTCTTGCAATACAAAGGCACGATGACCCGGCAACTTTCTTCCTTGCTGTCGTAAAGCGCCAAATGCCGCGGCAGCCAGCCACTCGCGGGGCCGGTGCAGCCGGTTTGTTCCAGCGCATGGAGGAATTCGTAGCGCATGAAGGGATTGCGGGTTCCGGTCAATGCGTTCCATGCATCCCTGCCGATCTCGGTGATGGAATCCACGAAGCGGACGGTTACCGCTTCCGCTTTCTGGTGTTCGGTTGCATACCCTTCCGACATTTCTTGTCTCGCCGCTGACCGCCGCCGCGCGGAATGTGCGCTGCTGGCCCGGTTACAGTAGCATTGTACCGATTCTCGCCCGGCGGCCCAGCACATGGATTCACCCAATCTGATCCGGCGTATCGCCGATTCCCGGCGCCAATTGCGCAAATCCGAGGCTAAAGTAGCCAGCTATGTGCTCGAACATGTCAACGATGTAATCAACATGCGCGTCGTCGACCTGGCCGAACGCGCGGGAGTGAGCGACCCGACCGTAATCCGCTTCTGCCGCGCGGTCGGCTGCAATGGCTTTCAGGCTTTCAAGCTGCAACTTGCCCAGCAGGCCGGGCTCGGCGACGTCTATACCCAGTTCGCGGTGGACGACAAGGATACCGTCCGCGACCTGCGCAACAAGGTTTTCGACAGCACCGTGGGCTCGCTGCTTGAGGTGCGGGATGACCTCGACCCGGAGGCGCTGGAGCGCGCCATCGACACCATCATCCGTGCGCGCCGGGTCGAATTCTATGGTTTCGGCGCCTCGGGCTCGGTTGCCGCCGACGCCCAGCACAAGTTTTTCCGGCTGCAACTGCTGACCGCGGCCTATACCGATCCGCATATCCAGCACATGTCGGCGATTTCGCTCGACGAACGCGATGTGGTGGTTGCGATTTCCCAGTCCGGCCAGACTCGGGCACTGCTCGAAAGCGTAAAACTCGCCATGGAAGTCGGCGCCACGGTAATCGGCCTGGCGCCGAAGGACACCCCGCTAAGCGATCTTTCCAGCATCCCCATCCATGTCAATGTGCGCGAGGAGCATCAGGCGTTCGCGCCGGTTTCCTCGCGGATTGCTCATCTGGCCGTTATCGATGTGCTGGGCACCGGGGTGGCCGTGCATCGCAAGCCGCTGCTGAACCTGCATCTTAAAAAACTGGAAAGAAGCCAGCGCTCGTTGCGCACTGGCAGGCGCGGAGGAAACACGATTTGATTCACGGCCAAACTCGCCACGCGACTGGACAAGTCGCGAGGAGATAGGGGGTTTCCTGGTTATCGCGTTAGCGATCCAAATCGGGTGACGGTTTCAAACCGGCCAAAATTAGCGCCCCGTCCAATGGGTCGCCTTTGGCTTCGGACAATCGTGTAGTCGTCCGCTCACGAAGCCATGGCCGCAAGCGCCCGGACAGGCCGCCCGCCAAGGCGCATCTAGGAGCGCCTTTTTCGAAAATCGTTTCAATAAATCGTTCGATATGTTTTACGGCATCCTCCACGATCGAACGCGCGATTTCGTCATTCTTGTCAGCATAGTCCATAACCATTGGAGCAAAAGCCGCATAATCCTTTGGCGTTGCCTTGTCCATCCATTCGATTGCGCGTGCGGTGTCGTGGCCGAATTTCGCCGTCACCGCCGAACTTAAGGTCGTTGGCTTCGTGCGCCCATCCAATGCCCGCAAAGCGTGCCGCATCGCGCTCAATCCAAGAGCCGCTCCGCTGCCCTCATCGGAAATCGGGAATCCATATCCGCCAATCATGGTTTCGACATCGCCAACCTTGATGAAAGCAATACTGCCTGTGCCCAATATTAATGTCGCTCCATCTTCACCTTGGTGAGCGCCGAGATTCGCGACCGCGGCGTCGGTATCGAGGTATACGCATCCAAAAGGGAAATCAAGTTCGGAAACGGCCGCCTTCATCCCCGGGCGGGACAAGCCAGCGATTCCCATGCCAACCGCGGTCGCGGCCAAGGCGCTATCGTCAATAGCCGCCGCGGCAAACGCATCTTGCGTGACGGACATCAGCACGGCGTGGAGTTTTTCAAGGCCGATGCGAGTGTTCGCCACCCCGGCTTCAGCTTCGCCGACAATCGTTCCGCCCAGATCTTTCAGCCGCGCCCGGCAGCGGCTGCCGCCGGCATCAATGCCAAGAAAATATCGCATAGATCGGCCTACCCAATGCCTTTTCTTGCCGGCTTGTTCATGCCAGCCGCGCATACAATGAAAGAAACACCGACGCCAACCGACAATTGCCACGGAAAAGACAATGATTTGAAGTACACCGGGAGCCCCAACGTATCAACAACATAAGTTTGCTGCACCAGGATCGTTACGAAACCGATTATCAGGGCGGCAATAACCGATGTTGACGACCCTCTTGCCGTAAAGATCGCGGTGAAGAAGACGCCAATCAGGCCCGCATACGAGAAAGCCATCACAGAAAGCGCGAACTCGAGCAAGGCCATATCGGTGTAGCGCTGCCAATAAAAACATAAAACTGCCATGGCGGATAACAATATGGCAAACAAGAGCATACCCAATTGGCCGGCGGCCACATAATGCTTCGTCTCTATACTTGCGTCCGCCTTTTTCCAGGGACGGTAGAAATCGCTTATCAATACTGACGACATGGCGTTCAATCCCGAAGTCATGGTCGAAATCGCGGCAGCGACGACGCCAGCCACCACTAGTCCGCGAACGCCGACTGGCATTTCAGATAGTATGTACGACATGAAAACCGTAATCGTTTCGCCATTAAATTCCGGAAGAATGCCACCGTTGACTGCCGACGCCGACAATTCCGGGCGCTCGTAGAGGAGATGCAAAAGCTGACCGATCGTCACGAAGACGAAGACGATTGGCACCGCGACCAAAGACGATAAAATCAGTGCTCGTCGGCCTGCCTTTGCATTTCGGCACGTCAGTAATCGCTGGGTGGTATCCTGGTCGAGGCCGAAATTGCCAAAATTCAGAAGAAACACGCCGGTAATTATTGCCCAAAACGTGAACGGTTTTGAAAAGTCTAGCGAAAAATCGAACAGGACAAGCTTGTTTGCGCCGTCGGGCGTTTCCCGCAGGGCGGAGATCATTTCAGGGAAAGTCAGTGAAAGCTGCGTCCACAGACTGAACAAGGCAATCAACGCGGCGCCGAAGTAAATCAGAAACTGCCCAAAATCGCTCCAGATTACCGAGCGGACACCCCCAATCAGAGTTATGAAAAGGGAAAAAATCGCGATCATAAGCGTCGCCAGGATTACGCTTTGCGGGGCAATGTTAAAGAACAGCATCATGGCGACCGCGATCGCCGCCATATAAAGACGCGCGCCGTTCGCGAACACCCGGCCGACAAGATACATCGCGCCTGCCGCATGTTTGGCGTTGTCTCCGTACCGAATAGCGAGCAGTTCGTATACTGTTGTGACTTTCAATTCGTAGAAACGATTTATCAGGAATCGAGCCACGAATAGCGCTGCCATGACGGCGCCTAGGGAAGAACCAAGATAGGTGTAGTCGCCGCGAAATCCGTAGTCCGGCCCGCCCAAAAAGGTAGCCGCTGATTGTGTCGTCGCGATCACCGAAAACATGACCACCCAGGTGGACATCTGATTGCCGCCAAGAAAATACTCTTGCATGGACGCTGTTCGTCTGCGGGAAAGCAAAATTCCGCCGCCAACCACCGCGGTGATGTAGGTCGCGATAATCAGCCAATCTACAAGTGAGATCGCCGTTTGCATAGTAGTCCTGGGCGTACCGGCTAGGTCATTGTCGGGAGGGTAGGATCTGGCGCTTTCCCCCTAGCGCCGCGTCATGCGCCCCATGTCGTATCAGAGCATCGGCGGCGCGTTAGCGTCAGGCGTGGTCCGCGGATAATTCTCCGCGATCGGCAAGGGCTGCAACGACGTGATGGCGCGCTGCCGCGCTGCCGATGCTCCCAAAGGGCGTTCGCCCCTTGGCCCGCGGCGGCGTTGCGCCCCTAACCAATTGGGCTCGCCATTGCCGGCGGGACGCGCCTCGCCGCGAACCAACGGGTGAACGCCGACGCGACATGGGGCGCATGACGCGACACTAACGAGTTATTTTCAAAGGAACCGATGATTACCTCCAAAAGTAGTTAGGTGAGGAGCCTATATAAGCATAGCGTTGATTCCGTGCGCCTGCATTCCCGAGCCATCGGTTGCTAGAACCTGGCTCTCACCGAAGCGCCGAAAGCTCGCCCGATTGGATCGTATTCGCTGACCGTGCCGAAAAAATTCCCGCCCGAATTGGGAATCGGCGGCTCATTGTCGAACAGGTTTTTCACACCGGCGGTGATGCGTATCGCATCATTCAGGTCATAGCTCGCGGTTAGATCGAAATAGTCCTGCGTAGATATCGTATCCGCGGGATCGCCAGCGTTAACCACGCCGCCAATGCGGCGCCAGGCCAATTGCGCCCGGAACTGTCCGTTGTCCCAATTCAAGTTGGCGCGGTGCTTGTAATCGGGCTGCAGGAAGCTGGCGAAATCGCCGCTGCAGGAACCACCGAAGGTGCCTGTGCAATCCTTGGCCGCGACGGTGGCGTTTGCTTGCCGGCTTTGGTCCATCACAATCGTCGCGGCGTAAGTGAAATCGAACTGATTGCCGAACCCGCCGAGAATATCCAGCGGCAGAACCAGTCCGACATCGAAGCTTTCCTGGATCAAGCTGGCAAGATTGAAATCGTTCACCAGCGCCTGGCGGATCAAACCCGTGCCCGGATCGCGCAGCACGGCGCCGCACAAGGGATTGCCCGGCACAGGGTTATCAATGTAGCAATTCGTCAGCGCCGCGATTGGTTGAATTTGGCTTACCGCGTCCAGAATCTCGATATTGGCGTAATCCACGACCAGGCTGGCGCCGGGAAGGAACTCTGGCGTGATAACGGCGCCGATCGTGGTCGTTTCACCCTTTTCGGTGTCTATGTTGGCATTGCCGCCGAAACTGTAAGCCGCTTTACTGGTGTCAAAGGGCGTGCCTGGGGCAGCGGCGCCGAACGCCTGGCATTGAGCCTGGTCGCCGCGGCCGTCCAGGCAGGGGTCGCCGTCAAAGCGTCCACCGAGACGTGGAATAAAACTGGCGCTGGTCGGATCAAAAAGGGATAGCGGCAATTGTACTTCCGGTCCCGCGAATTCACCCAGGTTGGGAGAACGAACCGTCGTTTGCCGCTGGGCGCGAAATCGGATCTGGTCGTTAACGATCCAGGTTGCGCCGATTTTGTCCGCATCCCCTTCGCCGGTATTCGAGAAATCGAACCGCCGGTAAGCGCCTTCAACGCTGAGTTGCCGGATAAATGGCAGATCCGCAAGCAGCGGCACAAGCAACTCGCCAAAGACTTCATTGGTGTCAAAGCCGGCGTCTATCGCGCTGACGCCGCCAAGGCCAAAGGCGAGCCCATTCTGAAGCGCGATACCCGGGGTTTGACGGCCGGTTTCTTCACGATATTCATAGCCGCCCGCGAAACTGACCGGCCCGGCCGGTAGTTCGAACACATCCGAGGTATCGCCCGAGACCGCAAACGAGCTGACATACTGATCGCGACTGCGATCCGAATGCACAATCTGCGTGCCGAAATCGTCGAGACTCGCGGAAGGACCGAAAATATCGATGGAATCCGCGATCGCGGCAAATCGGCTCGCGCCGCTCCCATTGTTGCGAATGGCATTGCCGAAAACGACCGCATTCTCCTCCGCGCGGCCGAATTGTGAATATATGTCCCACGAAATGTTCTCGGTGAGTTTCCCGCGAATGCCGCCGACTACTTGAAATGTATCGCGGCTGGTTTCGGTTCGCTGTAATCCGAGACCAAGATTTCGTTCCACATTGACGATCGCTTCACCGTCCACGAAGGTTAGCAAACCAGCCGCCGCCGGCGGGATGAAGGGATTCGACTGCGATATCGTTACGTTTTCATTGACGCTTATCGGTGTCTGTCCAGTTGACCCGGCGCCGGTGATATTGATATCGGTGAAGAAAGCCCGACCGTACAATTCGACATCATCAAACAGCATGTACTTCGCGAGCAAGCTTGCATGGAAGCGCGTAAGCGGCTGAATAAGGAAGCGATCCGGCGTAACGTCAACCGTCTGCCGGCTGGTCGAAAAATTGCCGGCGGCGTCGAACGCGAAAAAGTTACCGCTCGCGACATCGGTGAAGTTCCCGCCCGCGGACGGAATGGCGGTTACCGTACCGGAGGTAAAGTCGCGGTCGCCCGCGAGTAATTCGGATCGCTCGGTATAGTCGAAATAACCGACTACATGTCCACGCCCGTCATGAATGTTGGTTCCAGCGATCAATTCGGCGCTGGCGCTTTCGCCGCCGCTCGGAAACTCGCCGGTCGCCGTCAGTTGGAAGCCCTCGAATTCGTCGTCGAGGATAAAGTTGACAACGCCCGATACGGCGTCAGCGCCGTAGATCGCCGCCGCGCCGCCGGTGAGCACCTCAACTCGCTTGATCAGTCCCGTCGGCAGGCTGTTGGTATCGACGGCGTTCCTGAAACTGAATGGCGTCGCGCGTGTCCCGTTGACAAGCACGAGCGTGCGGTTTTGACCAAGTCCGCGCAAATCGATGGTGGATGACCCGAGCGAATCGCCCACCGCCGCGCCGGTAGCGTTAGCCCCGCCGCCGGCCTGCGGCAGCCGTTGAAAGATGTCTTCGATCGTTATCGAGCGGTCGATCGCGATTTGCTCCACGCCTACTGTCGTCACGGGCGTCGACGAGCTCAACTCGGCGCGCTCGATTCTGGAACCCGTAACTATGATCGTTTCGCGCACCTCTTGCTGATCGGGTGACTGAGCAGCGGCGGATCCGATCCCGGCGGTTGCGGCGGCGATAGCCGCGGCGCTTGCGCAAGGCAGAAGTCTGTACTTACCGAATAGCGTCATGCTTGCATCTCCAGACTATTGATACAAATTTTCCAACCAGTATGTACCCAATATGACACCAATGCAACATGTGTTTGACCTCAATCGTTAACTGTCCCGATTTCCGCGGCGATTTCGCCAGGCAGGCGCATGGATGCCTGGTTTTATAAAAAACAGTCGTCAAGTCAGCAGAATAGCTCGCGCGAAGTATTCCGGCATATGGCAAATTTTCACATTTTAGAGCATCTGCGCGTGCGTCGGGTGGTCCCGGGGGTAAAATGCTTATCATACCAATTGAGATACGATACCTCGGCAAGGTGTAGCGCAAGAGAGGGGGTATCGAGTGCGCTCGGGTAATTGCATTCGCACTGCAACGAAACCCGCCGCCGATCGATGAACAAGCCGTCGCGACGGACGCCCTGGGTATGCCATCAAGAGCGCCACGCTCCCGGCGCCCGGACTGGAGCGCGCTCGTCCACTCCCGGCAGGCAGATGAACTGACTGGCTCGGTCAATGTCGAACAACTCCGGCCGACCGCGGCGCATGAGAGCTTGTTCCAACACTTGCGGATATTCGCCTGGCTGCCGCGGATATTCCCGGACACTCGCGGATGATGGCGCAAAGAGGGCAATCTCGCCATATCTGGTGAGTGCCCGGTACAGCGGCATTCGCCAGGCTATCGTGGTTCCCGGACGCTTTCGAACCTGCTTCCCAAAGCTGTATTCCCGCTGGTATGCCGCGCTAAACCGTCATGGATAGACTAACCATGGACGACTTAATTCCATCCACTGGCGTTCGTCGATTTTCGCCAGATTGTCAAGATCGCCGATCTCCGACGACGGATCATCAACCCACTCGCGCAGAGCTGGACCTCCATTGATGACATCAATAGGGAGTCTGCCGACTTCATACTCATAAGGAAAATCGCGCCAGATTTGGTAATCCGGATAAAGCAAACGAATGGCTTTGAAACTCAGCGCCATGAGCCGCCAAGGCTTGAAGGCATCGTGACGGTAGCCGGGATAGTCGGTATGAATTTGAATACCGTGACACAATTTGCCGGCATGTTTATGAAAGGTCGGCTCGAACCAGCACTCGCGCAACCGGCATCCCTCCAGCCACGCCGGCGCCAGCGCTTGCATCTTGTTCAAGATCGCGCGGGCGTCGATGTCCGGCGCCCCGAAGAGCTCAAGCGGGCGAGTTGTCCCGCGACCTTCCGATATTGTGGCGCCTTCGAGCATGACCGTGCCCGCATAGGCGCGCGCCATCCACAACGATGGCGCGTTGGGGCTCGGATTCACCCAGGATCGTTCCAGCATCGGCCAGCCATGGCCCGGCGCTTCCGCTGGTCTCCAGGCTTCCATTGCAATCACACGATAATCAACGTCCAACCCGAAATGACCGACGAACCATCGCCCCATCTCACCGAGAGTCAAGCCGTGGCGCATCGGCATCGGCCCGGCCCCGACAAAGCTTTCCCAGCCCGCGCGCAACAAGAGTCCCTCTATGGGGCGGCCCGCCGGGTTCGGACGGTCAAGCACCCAGACCGATTTGCCGTGTTCGGCCGCCGCTTCGAGCATGTAGAGCAGCGTTGTGATAAACGTATATATTCGGCAACCCAGGTCCTGAAGATCAATCAAAATGACCTCGACGCCGTCCATCATCTCGCTGGTCGGCCGGCGAACCTCTCCATACAGACTGAACACGGGGATGCCGCGCACGGGATCAGTGAAGTGCCGCGACTCCATCATGTTGTCTTGCTTGTCGCCCTTTAGCCCATGTTGCGGCGCGAACGCGGATGTAATTCGAATGTCATCGCAGTGTCCGAGCGCATCCAGGGAATGCGTCAGGTTTGCGGTAACCGAAGCGGGATGCGCCAATAGCGCAACGCGTTTTCCGGCAAGCGGCTCACGTAGCGCCTTGTCCTCCAAGAGACGATCGATCCCAAATTTCATCGTGACTCCTCCTCCGCACGGTGGCGTTTGTCCCTCGCGCGCACCCCGAAAACCGCTCCGGGCGCCTTTTCGACAAACCCATGCTGCCTCCCGATCGAGTGTTACTACAGTAGTACAAACCGGGCCCTATTTGTTGTCCATACGATACTGTACGTTGTTTGACTATTAGTTTAATACCTCTAAAATACAAGCTGAAGGGGTTGAGACGCGCCGCGCCAGGGAAAATTGGTTAAAGGCTTGGGCTTGAATAGAAAAACCGAGAGAAATTGTGTCTACAGAAGCGGTAAGCGAGCGATTTGCCGATATCGATCGTTGGTCGACTCTCAGCGCCGTGAGCGCCATGTTCGAAGGTCAGCTTTCGGCAATCGCGGCGGTTGGCGCCGAATTGGAAGCGATAGCGCGAGCGGCGGACGCGGCATCCCAGCGCCTGATGCAGGGCGGGCGCCTGATTTATACGGGCGCCGGCACTTCAGGTCGAATCGCCGTTCAGGACGGCGCCGAGCTTGGCCCGACATTCGGGTGGCCGGCGGAGCGAATAGCCTATGCGCTAGCCGGCGGTAAAAGCGCGCTATTCGAAAGCGCCGAACTGGCGGAAGACGATGCCGCGCTGGCAGCGCGCAATCTCGATGAAATCTCTGTCACGAGCGCCGATGTGCTAGTTGGCGTCGCGGCGAGCGGGAATACCCCATACACCGTCAGCGCGATAGAAACGGCAAACGGCGTCGGCGCGTTGACGATTGGCATTGCAAATAACAAACCCTCCTTGCTGCTGGAAACAGCCCAGATCGGCATTTGCGCCGAAACCGGGAGCGAAGTTATCGCTGGTTCGACACGCATGAAGGCCGGCACCTCCCAGAAAGTTATTCTGAACTTGTTCTCAACAGCGACGATGATTCGCTGCGGCCACGTCTATCAGGGCTTGATGGTCGATATGGTGGTTTCCAATCAGAAGTTGCAAGCTCGTGGGGTGGCAATCATCGAACGACTTGCAAATGTCGACACAAGCGTCGCCGAAACGGCGCTGAAGATGGCCGAAGGGAACATAAAGATCGGTGTTCTTTGTGCTCTTGGGGCCGGCATTGACAAGGCTAAACAACTGCTCGCCCGAAACAACGGCATGCTTCGAGACGCGGTTTGCTATTTTGAAAGTAGTGATGCATCAAACAGGATCCAAGCATGATTGATTTGTCTCCTAAAAAAGACAACAACACGCCAATTTACATTCAAATTGCCGATAGTATTCGCCGTCATATTAGTGATGGCCAAATTCACAAAGGAAACGCCCTTCCTTCCGAGCGTGATTTATGCGAGTTGACTGGCGCATCACGCGTGACAATTCGCAAGGCTGTTGATCGGCTCATTGAAGAAGGGTTGCTGTTCCGAAAGCAGGGATCAGGCACTTTCGTCTCCGAGCGCATCGAAGTAGCGGGAACTTATCTCGGTGGATTTACCGACGATGCGCTTGCTCGCGGTCAAGAGCCGGGTTGCATCTGGCTGATGAAGAACTACGGCAACCCAACCAGCGAAGAAGCATCGATTCTAAAAGTATCAATGGCGTGCAAAGTAGCGAGGCTTGGCCGCGTCCGCCTATCCCAGGGCGAACCTTTGGCGATTGAACATGCCATTGTCCCTGAGTCTTATTTGCCGCCCATAGAAGAAATCGGAGACTCTCTATACGCGGTGCTGGAAGCGCGGGGAAATCGACCGGTGAAGGGTCGTCAGAAGGTGAGGGCCTCTCTTGCGACACCGACCGAGGCTGGACTTTTGTCTATCCGCGAGAATAGCGAAATATTGCGGATCGAACGAATAACACAGCTTGCGGACGGAACCAATATTGAATTCACGCGCTCCGCATATCGGGGCGACAGATATGATTTCGTTACGGATATACGGTGATTGTACAAGTATGATTTTGATCTCGGCGCGGGTCGATCATAAAAATTCACCGACTTATGCGCCAGCCGCTCGTTGGCTCCAACAAAATATCCTCAATCCCGATGTAATCCTGGATCGTTAACTAATCTACATATTTGCCTCTCTTTCCACTTTAAGACAAGAGGGGTAGCATCATCGCTCACATGAAACACCGAAGCTCCCTGCATTCATCATCCTTTTCTTTACGTTTCCGTATTATTTGGTCAATAGGGATAGCGCCAGTCGCAAGTGGTTCTTCATAATGACTTTGACGATACCTTTTGAGAAATTTCATTGCTAACTTTTAGTCAATACTCATCAACCCAATTTAATCTTCCTCTGAAATCGATGAATTTTCGCCTGACATGCCCGATAGCTTTTTCGAACGGGTTTTAGGTTCAATTTCACTCAGGTGTATTGGTCTTGCCAGGTTTTCGCTCGCCCTGGGCTGCAAGCCCTCTACACTTCGGGTGTGAGAAAGTGCGGGAAAGCATTTTTGTCCGTCTTTGAGATTGGCGATGCCCGCCTTGTCAATCGGGTCATTGTCAACGCCTTCGAACCATCCGATGGTCCCATACGGCTCTTTATCTGCGATCTCACATTCGCCGCGTCCCGACAGCTGAATATTGTCGCCTCGCGTCCATGCGAAGACCAAGGCGGCAGACGGCGGAAATTTCGTCGGCGCGCCAATGCGCGCTTCCGCCGGGAATTCCCGGTTGACCCATTGCTTCGCGCCGCGCAAGAGCAAATCGCTGTCGGGCGCTGGATTTTCCAAGGCCGCGCGGCGAGAAAACGCATTTATCCCGCCCCCAAACCATCACGCATCGATCTCGGCGTCTGGCGGGGAGGGAAACTCCCCTGTTGCGCCGCCGGCAACCCAAGCGCCGCGCAATGCCACGCTGATCCTCGCTCGTTCCGCCGACCCCTTGCGGCGTAACTGCTTCGATTGCGCCAACTAGCCCTGTCGTTGCGTTTTAGTCGTTGCCATGGAGCCCATTTTTCCGCGTGTCGCACATTGCTCACAATATAAAGGTATTTTGCGCTATAGTGGCCTTCGGAAATTGGTATTTTAGTGGTATATATACGCCCTTACATAAATGAGTAATAGGAAACGTTGTCAGAACCATGATTTCCGAAACAAAAATGTTTATAGAGGCAGGTGAATTTCCCGCTAAAGCCAGCAGGCAACAAGAGCGTAATCAAGCTGCGGTCAGGCGAATCGCGGCAAAACTGAAAAAAATCGACCCCAAAATTATTGTGACATGTGCCCGCGGTAGTTCCGATCATGCGGCGACCTATGCAAAATACCTGTTCGAAACGCAGATGCGCCTCCCCGTTTGCTCGTTTGCTCCCTCCGTCGAGTCGCTCTATGCGGCGAGCCCCAATCTGCGCGATGCCTTCTTCATTGTCATCTCCCAGTCCGGTCGCAGCCCCGACCTTTTAAGCGCGACTCAGGCCGCCAAGCGGGGTGGCGCCTATGTTGTCGCGCTGGTAAATGAAGAAGACAACTCGCTTGCGGACATAGCGGACGATATTTTGCCGATTGGCGCGGGGCCGGAAGAGAGCGTTGCCGCGACCAAGTCCTGCATAGGAGCGATGTCGGCGCTTTACCATATGTGTACGGCATGGCGCGACGATAACAATATGGCGCGGGCGCTCACCGTGCTCCCTGACGTGCTTGCCGATGCCTGGGCGGCCGACTGGTCGCACGCGCTGGCGCCCATGCGCGATATTCGACAGACGCTGATCCTGAGCAGAGGCATCGGCCTTGCCGGCGCACAGGAAGCGGCCCTGAAACTCAAGGAGACTTGTATGATCCAGGCGGAAGGGTACAGCGCCGCGGAAGTCCGCCATGGTCCCATGGCGATTGTCGACACTGAAATTCCCGTAATCGTCGCCGCGACTTTTGACGCCTCGCAACATGGAATTAACAACATTGTGCAAGATTTTCTAGGTCGCGGCGTGCGCGTTCTTATCGCGGGTGAACGAATCGAAAGAGCGTTGCATTTGCCCGTTCCGCGTGCGCAAGACTCAAAATTGCAGCCGCTCGTGTTTTTGCAGGCGTTTTATAAATTCGTCAACGCTTTGTCTTGTGAACGCGGGCTGGATCCTGACCGTCCCAAGCATCTTCTTAAAGTGACGGAAACGGTATAAGAGGACCTGATGAAATCAACTGTATTCGCCAACGGCCGCATCGTCACCCCTGACGGGCTACTTCACCGAGGTGCGGTTGCCGCGTGCGATGGAGTCGTTACGGCGGTCCAACAATCAATTCCATCGCAACAGCCTGATGAAGAATTCATCAATCTGGACGGCGATTTCTTGTTGCCGGGATTTGTGGACGTGCAGGTCAACGGCGGCGGCGGCTTGCTTTTCAACGATAATCCAGGCGCGGAAACGGCAGCCAAAATTGCGGCGGCACATCGCGCTTTTGGAACAACAAGCCTTTTGCCCACCTTGATCAGCGACGACCTGGATAAGGTCAAGCACGCTATCAAATCCATTGACGAAGCGGTAAAGCGCAAAACTCCCGGAATCGCGGGCGTCCACATAGAAGGTCCTTTTTTGAATGTTGAAAAAAAGGGCATTCACGATAAGGACAAGTTGCAGCGGATGTCACCCGAGGCGATTCAGATCCTGACATCGGCCAAGTGCGCCCAGGTCGTCGTTACATTGGCGCCGGAATGCGCGCAATCGGATCAGATAGCCCTGCTGGTAGAAGGCGGCGTCAAAGTCTGCTCCGGCCACACCAATGCGACCTTTGACGAAACTCGCCAGGCCCTTGCGGCGGGCGTTTCCGGTTTTACCCATCTTTTTAATGCCATGTCGCCAATGCAATCGCGCAACCCGGGCGTCATTCCCGCCGCCCTGGAATCCAGCGCTTACTGCGGCATCATCGCCGACGGCAAACACGTTCATCCTGCCATGCTGCGCTTGGCGCTACGCGCGAAAGCGGACAAAAAGTTCATGCTGGTTACCGACGCAATGCCTGCTGTCGGCGCGACCATGGATCATTTCTATCTCAACGGCAGCCGCATTCTTGTCAAGAACGGCGTATGCGTATCCGAAGACGGCACGCTTGCCGGCGCCGCGCTGTCGATGATCGAGGTCGTCAAAAATGCAATGACCATGCTTGATCTGACCATCGAAGAGGCCTCTCGAATGGCGAGCCAAACGCCTGCGTCATTCCTCGGCGCCGAACACACCATAGGATCCATAGCACTGGGGCGACAAGCCGATTTTATTCGCGTTTCTCCCACCCTTGACATCCGTCAAGTCTGGATCAGCGGCGTGGAGTGGCAAATCACGGAAGCTAACGCATGACGGGCGGGTTGAATTGAGCGTCTTGCCATGACCCGCAACTGAAATTGAAACAACGAGATCAGTGATTCCATGGTCATTCCTCGGTGGTTTGAGGAATTTGGCCCATCAACCGTTACGAATTTAGCTTGTCTCCGCGAATGATCAATATTGGCGCCCGTTATGATGGCGGCGCGGCGGAACACAACAACAGTACGGCCAATGCCAACTCTCGCCCGAGGCGCGTTTTGCCGTGGCCACCCACCTTGCTTTGGCCTCATTCGAATGGCTTTCCATTCGAAGAGTTTTCAAGTATTTCAGGAGTTGCCTAATGCTCGGGTTCCAGGGTTGTCAGATAGGCTGTCGCAGCCAATCCCAGGAAGCCGCCAAGAAAATATGCTCCAACACCGGAAAGCAAGGCGATAACCAACGGGCCCGCACTGCGGAGCTTGTTCTTTTTGAACAACACCAGAAATGACAAGCCCAGGCAAACGACTATGGCCCACATTTGGCCCACCACTAAGCCGGTCGCGAAATCCCGTGCAAACAACATCCCTAACACGGCGCTGATCACAATAATCATTAGAAAGTAAAACAGGTAGAACCCGAAGGCCTGGGTTCCATTTCTTTTCTTCTCGAACACAAATAAATCACTAAACATGAATCTGACTCCTTCAGATTGCCTGGTAGACTAGGCGTATAAACTTCGAGCGTGTAACTTACTCTACTGTAACGGATTTTGCCAGGTTTCGGGGGTGGTCGATGTCGGTGCCCTTGATTATGGCTGCGTGGTAGGAAAGTAGCTGCAGGGGCACGGTGAAAAGGATGGGGTCGAGCACTTCGGGGCAGCCGGGGAGGTTGATCACCTTGCAACTGCGGTCGCTTTCGAGGCCGATGCCCTCGTCGGCGAAGACGTAGAGTTTGCCGCCCCTGGCGCTGACCTCGGAGAGGTTCGAGCGCAGCTTGTCGAGCAGGTCGTTGTTCGGCGCGACAACGATCACGGGCATGTTGCTGTCAACGAGGGCCAGCGGGCCGTGCTTTAGTTCGCCGGCGGGATAGGCCTCGGCGTGGATGTAGGAGATTTCCTTCAGCTTGAGCGCACCTTCCTTGGCGACCGGGTACTGGATGCCACGGCCGAGGAACAGGCTATGGTGCTTGTCCGAGAATTGCTTCGATAACTTGCGGATTTCCTTGTCGAGTTGCAACGTCTTGTCGACCAGATCCGGCAGACCATTCATATCCCGCACCAGCCGCGCTTCGTCCTCGCTAGCCAGGCCGTTGCGGCGGCCCAGCACGATGGCCAGGATGAGCAAAAGCGTCAATTGCGTGGTGAAGGCCTTGGTCGAGGCCACGCCGATCTCCTGGCCGGCCATGGTCAGCACACAGAAATCGGATTCGCGCACCAGCGAACTCGTGGCGACATTGCAGATAGCCAGCGTGGCGACGTGCTTGCGGTTGTGGGCGTTCGCATAACGCAGCGCCGCCAGCGTGTCCGCGGTCTCGCCCGACTGGGAAACCGCTACGAACAGCGTGCCGGGTTGGACTATGATGTCGCGGTAGCGGTAGTCACTGGCGATATCGACCTGGCAGGGCATTCTGGCGATGGATTCGAGCCAGTATTTGGCCACCAGGCCGGCATGAAAACTCGTGCCGCAGGCGACGATCTGCACCTGTTTGACCTTGTCGAAGATCTTGCCGGCACTGACGCCGAAAGCCTCTTCAAGCACCTTCTCCTCGCTGACGCGGCCGGAGAGCGTGTCGCGGATTGCCTGGGGCTGCTCGAAAATCTCCTTTTGCATGAAATGCTGATATTCGCCCTTGTCCATTTCCGCCGCTTTGCCGGACAAGGTGGCGATTTCGCGGTCGACGCGCCGGCCGTCGTTCCATATTTCGATGGAATCGCTGGTCAATTGCGCCAGATCGCCTTCTTCGAGGTAGATGAAACGGTCGGTTACCTGGCCGAGAGCTAATGGGTCGGAGGCAACGAAGTTCTCGCCGATGCCCGCGCCGATAACCAGCGACATGCCGCTGCGCGCAACGACGATGCGGTCCGGCTGCCGCCGGTCGATAACGCCAAGCCCGTAGGCGCCGCGCAGCCGCGCTATGGCCGCGGTAACCGCCGGCAGTAGCGCGCCTTCACCGTTTTCCAGCGCCTGATGGATCAGGTGCGCGATCACTTCGGTATCGGTGCCGGTGGCAAACTTGTAGCCGGCGGCGATCAACTCCTGCCGCAGGGTTTCGTGATTCTCGATAATGCCGTTGTGAACCAGCGCCACGCGGCCGCTGGAATCATGCGGGTGCGCATTGGCGCGGGAAATATTGCCGTGGGTGGCCCAGCGGGTGTGGGCGATGCCGAGATTGCCGCTGGCGCCCTGCTTTTTCGCCGCCGCAACAAGATTGGCCACCTTGCCGACGGTTTTGATCGTGGCAATGCCAGTGTCCGGATCGTCGATCAGCGCCATGCCGGCGGAATCGTAGCCTCGGTATTCCAGCCGTTTGAGCCCCTCGAGCAGGATATCCGACACATTCCTTTGTGCGACCGCGCCAACTATTCCACACATGCCGACTTTACCGGTTTCCGGGACGTTTCCAGCGCGAAATATTCTTCTGGCGGGCTCGTCCGACCGCGAGCTGGCCGGAAGGCACTTCACTGCTGACAGTGGAGCCCGCGGCGACAAAACTGTCGTCCCGCAAGGTGACCGGGGCGACCAGCACGCTGTTGGAACCAACGAAAACGTTGTTGCCGATGACCGTCCGATGCTTTTTCTCGCCGTCGTAATTGCAGACGATAACGCCAGCGCCGATGTTCACGTTTTCACCGATTTCCACATCGCCCAGATAGCAAAGGTGATTGGCCTTGGATCCCTTACCGATCTTCGCCTTCTTGGTTTCGACGAAATTGCCGATCTTCACTCCAGCAGCCAGTTCGGTGCCCGGCCGCAGTCTGGCCATGGGGCCGATGCTGCAATCGGCGCCGACAGCCGCGCCGTCGACGCTGGTGCCGGCAAGCACGCGGGTTCCGGCGGCGATGCTGGCATTCTTGATTACGCAATTGGGGCCGATTTTCACGCCGTCGCCAAGGCTCACATCGCCTTCGAAGACGACATTGACGTCGATTTCCACATCCTGACCTGTCACGAGGCTGCCGCGAACATCGACCCGCGCCGGATCAAGCAGCCGCACACCCGCGGACAGTAAACTTGCCGCCTTGCTCATCCGGTAATGCCCCTCCAGCGCCGACAATTGCGCCTGGTCGTTGACCCCTTGTACTTCCCTGTCGTCGTCAATCTTCATCGCGCGCACCGGGCAGTTCTCGTCCCGGGCCATGGCAACGACGTCCGTCAAATAGTATTCCCGCTGGGCATTGTCGCAATCGAGCCGGTCCAGCCATTGCCGCAGCCGCCCGGCGGGAAGCACCATTATGCCACTGTTGATCTCGGATATTCGTTTCTGTTCCGGGTCGGCGTCACGCTCTTCGACGATAGCTTCCACCTCGCCGTCCGCGCCGCGGATGATCCGGCCGAGACCCTCGGGCCGCGATGTTTCCAGGGTAAGCAGGGCGATATTGCCTGGATCTGCCAAATCGATCAGATTCCGCAAAGTATCCGGCAGCACCAGGGGCACATCACCGTATAGCACAAGCACCAGGTCGGCAGTTACCCGAGGCATGGCCTGCTGCACCGCATGTCCGGTGCCGAGTTGCTGCTGCTGCAGCACCCAGTTCAGGCCCGCGAGGCCAGCAAAGGGGAAATCGGGGTTTTGGAAGGTCCGGCGCACGAGTTCGGCGCCATGGCCGATGACTGTGTGAATCCCGGATTGTTCGAGTGAAGCCGCGGCTTCCAGCACATGAGCCAGCAACGGTCGGCCGCCAAGGCGCTGTAGCGCCTTGGGCATCGAGCTGTGCATGCGGGCGCCTTTGCCGGCGGCGAGAATGACGATTTCAAGTTTCATTCCGGCGCTGGCCCGTGGTTTTCGCGGCGGTTTCCGCGGCGGATCAGGAACGTTCTTTTCGCAACTGCCGCAACGCCCGGAGTTGCGCCGCGGCCTCCGCCAGTTGCGCGGCGGCGGCGGAATACTCGAATTCGGCATCCTGGTTGGCGATGGAGCGCTGGGCGTCTTCGAGCGCCTTGCGCGCGGCGGCTTCGTCGACGTCATGGGCGCGCGCCGCGGTATCGGCGAGCAGCGTTATCTTCTTTGGCTGCACTTCGAGGAAACCGCCGGAGACGTAGAAAACCTCTTCCGTGCCGTCCTCAAGATCGAGTCGCACCGAACCGGGCAGCAAATCGGTCAGCAACGGCGCGTGACCCGGCGCGATGCCGAGTTCTCCCAAATTGCCTGTAACGACCATGAACGCCACCGCGCCGGAGAAAATGCTTTTCTCCGCGCTGACGATATCGCATTGAATGGTATTGGCCATGATGTCGCTTCCGCTTTGCCGCGCCTAGCGCCGGGCTTTGAGTTGCTCTTCCTTTTCGACCGCTTGCTCGATTGTGCCCACCATGCTGAAAGCCTGTTCGGAAAGATGGTCGTATTTGCCTTCCAGGATACCCTTGAAGCCAGCGATCGTATCTTTCAGCGACACGTATATGCCCGGCGCGTTGGTGAACACTTCCGCTACGGTAAACGGTTGCGACAGGAATTGCGAGATGCGGCGAGCCCGGCCGACGATCTGTTTGTCTTCGTCGGACAGCTCATCCATGCCGAGAATCGCGATAATGTCTTTCAGTTCCTTATAGCGCTGGAGTACGGATTGTACGCCACTGGCGACGTCGTAATGCTCCTGGCCGATAACCAGCGGATCGAGTTGCCGCGACGAGGAATCCAATGGATCCACCGCCGGGTAAATGCCCAGGGCGGCGATATCGCGCGACAGCACCACCTTGGCGTCGAGGTGCGCGAACGTGGTCGCCGGTGACGGGTCGGTCAGGTCGTCAGCGGGGACGTAGATCGCCTGGATCGAGGTAATCGAGCCGGTGCGGGTCGAGGTAATGCGTTCCTGCAAGGCGCCCATCTCTTCCGCCAGGGTAGGCTGGTATCCAACCGCCGAAGGCATGCGGCCGAGCAATGCCGATACTTCGGTGCCGGCCAGGGTGTAACGATAAATATTGTCGATGAACAACAATACGTCGCGGCCGTCATCGCGGAATTTTTCCGCCATGGTCAATCCGCTCAAGGCTACTCGCAGGCGGTTGCCGGGAGGCTCGTTCATCTGCCCGTAAACCATGGAAACCTTGGATTCGCCTTCCAGGTCGACCACCCCGGATTCCTGCATTTCATGATAGAAGTCGTTGCCTTCGCGAGTCCGCTCGCCGACGCCGGCGAACACCGAAAGTCCGCTATGCTCGGTGGCGATATTGTTGATCAACTCCATCATGTTCACGGTCTTGCCGACGCCGGCGCCACCGAACAGGCCCACCTTGCCGCCCTTGGCGAAAGGACAGACGAGATCGATCACCTTGATGCCGGTTTCGAGCAGTTCGTTGGTAACGGAAAGTTCCTCGTAGGACGGCGCCTTGCGATGAATCGGCATGCGCTCCTGTTCGCCGATGGGGCCGCGCTCGTCGATGGGCCGGCCGAGCACGTCCATGATGCGCCCGAGAGTCTCCTTGCCCACGGGCACCGACACCGGCGCGCCGGTGTCATTGACTACCAGACCTCTGCGCAATCCTTCCGTGCTGCCAAGCGCGATGGTCCGGACCACGCCATCGCCAAGTTGCTGCTGCACTTCCAGGGTGATGTCGCTGTCATCGATAGTCAGCGCATCGTAAACCTGGGGCACGCTATCCCGTTCGAATTCAACGTCGATGACCGCGCCTATGATTTGTACAATTCGACCGCTACTCATTTAATTTACCCTTAGTCAAAATCTCTCTCGTTTTCGGGGAGCCTCACACCGCCGCCGCGCCGGCGGCGATTTCGGACAACTCCTGGGTGATGGCCGCCTGGCGTTCCTTGTTATAGGCCAGTTCCAGCTCGTCCATCAGATCGCCCGCGTTATCCGAGGCATTCTTCATGGCAATCATGCGCGCTGCCTGCTCGCAGGCGATATTTTCCACCACCGCCTGATACACCTGGGATTCGATGTAGCGCAGCAACAGGCCGTCAAGCAATTCCTTGGCATCGGGCTCGTAGAGATAGTCCCAATGATGCTTGAGGTGCTCGTCTTCCGCCGGCAGCAAGGGCAGCAGTTGGATCACCGCGGGCCGGTGAATCATGGTGTTGACGAATTCGTTGCTGATAATGAACAACTTGTCGATTTCACCCCGGTCGAACTTGTCCAGCACGACCTTGACCGCGCCGATAACATCGGCCACTTCCGGTCGGTCGCCCAGATGACGCACCGCGGCCACTACATTACCGCCATATTTGTTGAAAAATGTCGCCGCTCGCGCACCGATGGTGCAGACGTCGATTTCGATGTTCTGCTCGTTCCATTCCTGCATGGAAGCTACAGTTGCCTTGAATGCGTTGATGTTCAATCCGCCGCACAGCCCGCGATCCGTCGATACGATGATATAAGCGACCCGCCGCACTTCGCGGTTTTCGAAATAGCCGTGGCGGTATTCCGACGAAGAAGTGGCGATATGTCCGATCATCGCGCGGATATGCCGCGCATACGGTTTGCCAAGGCGCATGCGTTCCTGGGCCTTCCGCATCTTGCTGGCGGAAACCATTTCCATCGCCCTGGTGATCTTTTGCGTGTTTCTGATGCTCGAGATCTTGCTACGTATTTCCTTGCCGCGGGCCATCGCTCCAACTGCCTCTTGTAGTTGCCTTTACGCCCTTTACCAGGTCTGGGTGGCCTTGAACTGCTCTATCGCCACTTTGAACTTGCCTTCGATTTCATCATCGAAATCTCCGGTGGCATTGATGTGGGCGAGCAATTCCTCGTGTTCGCTGTTCATGTAGGAAAGCAGGGCGCTTTCGAAATCAAGCACCTTGTTCAGCGCGACATCCCGCAGATAGCCTTCATTGGCGGCGTAGAGGGAAACCCCCATTTCCGCGATGGAAAGCGGCGAGTATTGCTTCTGCTTCATAAGTTCGGTGACGCGCTGGCCATGCTCGAGCCGCGCCCGGGTATCGTCGTCAAGGTCCGAGGCGAAGGCCGCGAAGGCCGCCAACTCCCGATATTGCGCCAGGGAAATGCGGATGCCGCCGCCGAGCTTTTTGATAATCTTGGTCTGGGCCGCGCCACCCACCCGCGAGACCGAGATGCCCGGATTCATCGCCGGGCGGATGCCCGAGTTGAACAGATCGGTCTCGAGAAAGATCTGGCCGTCGGTAATCGAGATCACATTGGTTGGAACAAATGCGGAAATATCGCCGGCCTGGGTCTCGATGATCGGCAGGGCGGTCAGGGAACCGGTGACTCCGGCGACTTCGCCCTTGGTGAACTGTTCCACGTAATTAGCGTTAACCCGGGAGGCCCGCTCGAGCAGCCGCGAGTGCAAGTAGAATACGTCGCCGGGATAGGCTTCCCGCCCCGGCGGTCGCCGCAGCAACAGGGAAATCTGGCGATACGCCCAAGCCTGTTTGGTTAGATCGTCATAAATGATCAAGGCGTCCTGGCCGCGATCGCGGTAATACTCGCCCATGGTGCAACCGGCATACGGGGCGATGAACTGCATCGACGCCGGGTCGGAAGCGCTGGCGGAAACCACCGTGGTGTATTCCATCGCGCCATGCTCTTCCAACTTGTGCACCACGCTGGCGATCGAAGAGGCTTTCTGCCCTATCGCCACATAGATGCATTTCAGGTTCTTGCCTTTCTGGTTGATGATGGTGTCGATGGCGACGGCGGTCTTGCCCACTTCGCGGTCGCCGATGATGAGTTCGCGCTGGCCGCGGCCGATGGGCGTCATGGCATCGATGGATTTCAGCCCGGTCTGCACTGGCTGCCCTACCGACTGCCTGGCGATCACTCCCGGCGCCACTTTTTCGATGGCGTCGGTTATGGATGCGCCGACCGGTCCCTTGCCGTCAACCGGTCGGCCGAGGGCGTCCACCACGCGGCCTTCGAGCTCGGGACCCACCGGCACTTCGAGAATGCGGCCGGTGCAGCGGCAGCTTTGCCCTTCCTTTAGCTTCAGATAATCGCCGAGCACCACGGCGCCGACGGAGTCGCGTTCCAGGTTCAGCGCCATACCATAGATGCCGCCTTCGAATTCGATCATCTCGCCATACATGACCTCGGTCAGGCCATGGATGCGAATAATGCCGTCGAGCACGCTGACGATGGTGCCTTCGTTGCGAGCCTGCACGGAAGTATCGAGGCTCTTGATCCGCTGCTTGATGATTTCACTGATTTCCGCGGGATTCAGTTGTTGCATGTTTGTTTCCTGGTTACTGATGCGTTAAAGCAAGCTCCGATTAATCGGAGCTTGCGCGCGACACACGGATGTGGCGCCGAAATCGATGGCGCAAGCCATTGAATTCGTGAGCAAAACAAAGCCAAGCTTTGGTTTTGCGGCAATGAACAATTCCATGGGTGAAGGCAAGCGTTTTCGAAGCGTAGCCTCGAGCGCGGCCTGACCGGCGCAGAGCTGTGCTCTGCGACTGGACCGGATTTGTTCAGTTACATTCAAGTCCTCATGGTTTCGGCCAGTTTTGCCAGCTTACCCCGGATGGAACTGTCTATGACCTGGTCGCCGGCCCGGATTACGGCGCCTCCGATCAAAGCGGGGTCAACGCTGGCGGTCAACCTGATATCGCGTTTCAGGCGCGCCCGCAAAGCTTGTTCGAGATGGTCCGAGGCGGCTCCGCTGACCGGAAAGGCAGTGATGAATTCGACCTCCACCGATCTTTCCTGGATTGCCTTGAGTTCATCGAACAGAACACAAATCTGCGGCAGCAACAGCAGCCGTTTGTTTTCCGCAAGCAGGCTGACGAGATTCTGGGCCTGC
Organism: uncultured Pseudohongiella sp.; assembly: GCA_951812715.1. Lineage (GTDB taxonomy): Bacteria > Pseudomonadota > Gammaproteobacteria > Pseudomonadales > Pseudohongiellaceae > UBA9145. The sequence continues at coordinate 1,970,359 of OX638323.1, forward strand.
CCGTTCAGTTCCTCGCCACAAAGATCGCTGAACAAGTCGGCAACCTGTTGCCAGGAGCGGCCTGGATCGGTCAGCGCAACGTGCACGGCAGGTTGTTTGCTTACCGCCGCCGCCATGCCGAGCATGCGCGACCATTCGCCGAGCGCGTTCGTTTCGCGCGCGGATTCGAATGCCGCCTTCGCGTAGGGCCGGGCCAATGTGATGGGGTCAGCCATGGCTTCGCCTTATAACTCCGCGGCCAGTTGCGTCAGCATTTCTTCGTTGGCCGCCTGGTCTACCGCCCGACCGAGAATCTTCTCGGCGCCGGCAATGGCTATGCTCGAGACCTGGGTGCGCAGTTCTTCCTTGGCGCGATTCGCTTCTTGCTCAATCTCGGCCTGGGCCGCGGCCATAACGCGCTCGGCTTCCACCTGAGCCTGTTGTTTGGCCTCATCGATGATCTGCGCGGCGCGCCGGTTTGCCTGATCGATGATGCCAGCGGCGGAAGTTTTCGCTTCTTCCAACTGTTCGGTGGATTGGCGACTGGCGGATTCGAGCTTCAGTTCCGCCTGCGCGGCCGCTTCCAGCCCTTCGGCTATGGTGCGCTTGCGCTCTTCCAATACATTGGCGAACAACGGCCAGACGTATCGATGGCAGAACCAGCAAAAGATCGCGAATGCGACCGACTGTCCAATGATGGTCAGGTTTATATCCACTTCAGACTCCTGCGTACAGGACTGTTATCAGCCCGCGAGCGTCGCCAGATACGGATTGGCAAAGGTGAACCACATGCCAATGCCGATGCCGATCATGGTTACCGCGTCGATCAGGCCGGCGACCAGGAACATTCGGCCCTGCAACTGGGGAGCGAGTTCCGGCTGGCGGGCGGAGCTTTCAAGAAACTTGCCGCCGAGAATGCCGAAGCCGATCGCCGTGCCAAGTGCACCCATGCCCAGCACCAGCAGGACGCCAAGCACGGTGAAAGCCAATATCATTTCCATTTTTTCCTCCGGGGTTTTGTCGGTTGTCTTAGTCTTGCTTAACGAACTCAGTGAGCCGCATCATGCGCCGCATTGAGATACACAATGGTCAGCATCATGAATACGAAGGCTTGCAGCGGCACTACCAGAAGATGGAACACCGCCCAGGCAAAATGCGCCGGCAGTTGCCATATTCCCAATAGCCCCGCTATCAGCAAAAACAGCAGTTCCCCCGCGTACAGGTTGCCGAATAACCGCAGTCCAAGGGAGATGGGCTTGGCGATCAACGTGGGGATCTCGATCATGAGATTGAAGGGCACCATCCATTTGCCGAAAGGATGAAAGGCGAGTTCGCCGAGAAAGCCGCCAAGCCCCTTGTGTTTGATTGAATACCAGATAATCAGCGCGAAAATGCTGAGCGACATGCCCATGGTGATGTTCGGGTCGGTGGTCGGCACGATCTTGAAGGGCATGTGATCGAAACCGAACACGTGTTCACCGATCAAGGCGGCGATACCGGTGATCCAGTCCACCGGCACCAGATCCATGGTGTTCATCAGCAGGATCCATACGAATACGGTCAGGGCAAGCGGCCCGATCAGGCTGTTCTTATGCAGGAATCCTTCGGTAACGCGGTTATCCACGAATTCGAAGATGCTCTCGACGAAATTCTGGATCGCGCCGGGATTGTCCGCCGAGGCGCGCAGTCCAATGTAGCGAAACCAAAGCAAAAAAGCGCCGCCGAGCGCCAGCGACCAACCCATGGTATCGACATGAATCGCCATGAAGCCCATTTCTGCCGCTTCTTCCGGCGTATGAGCGAAGCCCCAATGTCCGTCGGGATGACGGCCATAGGTCAGATAGGACAAGTGGTGAACGATGTATTCCTGAACCGTCTGCGATTCAGCGCCTGCCTCTGCCATAGCTTCAATTCTTTCCGTTCACTGGTATTTGCTGGTCGGACCGCGGGTCATCCAGCCGCTAACCGATATGCCAATGAGATGAGCAAACAAGAACCCTGAAAACAGCGCCACCACGTTCAGGTTTTCCAGAAAATTGAAGCTCAGGGCAAACAGCAAGACCGCTATAAGAATCTTGCCGATTTCACCTTTCAGGAAACTCCTGACAACCTTATCCGCATTGTCGGCGCCCTGGTAACGGAATGCCTGAACCGCGAAGTAGCTGTTCGACAAGGCGCTGATCAGGCCACCTGCGAGCACATCGCGGGCCACGACCGCGTCTGTCGTCCACAGAAAAGTGGCGGCAAGCAGGGCCGGGCCGATCAATTGCGCCAGGATGACCTTGTACGGCCGCACTCGAAAAGACACTGTAAGGCGGCTACCGCCAGGGCAGCCGCATTATAGGGAGATTACGGGCGCTAATCAACACGAATCAGACTTTGTCCAGGTGTGCTTCGGGCAGGATCGAGCGGGGGCGCCAGTTCGCTCAATCTCGCCTCGGCGGTCCAGTCGCCGAGCTTAGCCCGGCGCCGATTTGGCGGCGCTCGAAGCCGACGCTTGAAAAACGCTTGCCTTGACTTGTCCATGGCGCGCCGCGACTCCCATGACGCGTTCAGGCTTTACCTCATGGCCCCATACATCGAGCGGTTGCCATTACTTTGCCGCCCGAGCCTGGAATGCGTTCCCAGCTTGCGCCGAGTCCGTTTCAAGTGCCGTATCGCGGCAATTTTTACACCGTGAATATAGTTCTCTACCCGCGCTAGCGGGATGCAGGCGGCGTTAGTGGCCGGGCTTTCGAGTCAAGCGCTCAGTTGCCGTCGATGATTCGGCCGATGCCGCCCAGCAGCGAGCCCTCGCCCTTGTTCGAGCCGCCGTGGCCGGGAGCGCTGTCGATGATGCGATCCGCAAGCCGTGAGAACGGCAGACTTTGCAGCCATACCGTACCCTTGCCGCGCAAGGTCGCAAGGAACAGACCTTCGCCGCCAAAAAGCATGGACTTCAGATTGCCGGCCTGCTCGATGTCGTAATCGATGCCTTGGGAAAACGCCACCAGACAGCCAGTGTCCACTCGCAGCGTCTCGTTGCGAAGCTGCTTGCGCACCAGCGTGCCGCCCGCGTGTACGAAAGCCATGCCGTCACCTTCGATCTTCTGCAGCAGAAACCCCTCTCCGCCGAAGAATCCCGCGCCCAGCTTCTTGTGAAAGACAATGCTGATCCGGGTGCCAAGCGCCGCCGCCAGAAAAGCGTCTTTCTGACAGATCAGCTCTCCGCCTTCTTCCGCCATGTCCAACGCTACGATCGTACCTGGATAGGGCGCCGAAAATGCCACGCGCCGCTTGCCCGCCCCGGTATTGGTGAAGTGGGTGGTAAACAGCGACTCGCCTGTCAGCATTCTCTTGCCGGCGCTGAAAAGCTTGCTCATCATGCCTTGATCCGGCTCCGAGCCATCGCCCATCCTGGTCTGAAAATCTATGTTTTCCTCCATGTAGGTCATGGCGCCGGCTTCGGCGACCACGGTTTCGTTGTAGTCGAGCTCGACTTCCACGAGTTGGATATCGTGACCGCTGATTTCGTAATCGACTTCGTGACAAGTTCTTTGCATGGATAGCTGCCTTCCGTTTCGTCTTCGAGTGGGTTGCGGGGACCGAGCGACGCTAACTGGTCCCGGATTGCAAATTTTACTGGATGTGCGAGAGGATGCCCTCGAGTTCGGCGACGCTGCCGTAGCTGATAACGAGTTTGCCTGTGCCTTTGGCGCTGTGCCGGATTGCTACTTTCGAGCCGAGTTTCTGCGCCAGACTTTCTTCCAGCCGCAGCAGGTCCGAATCCCGCTCGCGGCCGGGTTCACGGGTTTCCGCGCCGGCCAGTTGGCGGCGCACGAGATCTTCGGTCTGGCGCACGGACAAGCGCTTGCGCACCACTTCCCGAGCGAGTTTCGCCTGGCTCGGGCCCGATACGCCGAGCAACGCCCGGGCGTGCCCCATTTCCACTTCGCCCTGCTCCAGCATCGCGCGCACATCGGCTTCCAGGCCCAGCAGTCGCAGCAGATTGGCCACGGACTCGCGGGATTTACCGACCGCGTTCGCCACTTCTTGCTGGGTCAGCCCGAATTCTTCCTGCAACCGTTGCAGCGCCACCGCTTGCTCCATGGGATTGAGGTCTTCACGCTGGATGTTCTCGATCAGGGCCATGCTGATGGCGTCCCGGTTCGAGGCCGACTTGACGATGGCGGGAATAGCTTTCAGACCGCTGAGTTGGCAGGCGCGCCAGCGCCGTTCGCCCGCGATCAGTTCAAAGCGGCCCGATTCGATTTCGCGCACAACGACCGGCTGCATGACTCCCTGCTGATGAATCGACTGCGCGAGTTCTTCCAGCGACCGCGCGCGCATGTCCTGCCGTGGCTGAAACGCGCCCGGCTGGATAAGATCAATCGGAATTTCCCGCAGCGCGCCTTCCTGGATCTGCCGCGTTGGCGGATCCTCCGACAGTTTTGCCATCGACTCGATATCGCGGCTTCCCAGCAGCGCCTCCAACCCTTTACCCAGTTTCCGTGACATTATCTGCTACCTTCAATTTTCATGTGGCGCCCGCGGCTGTCGCGGCCTGCTCACGCCGGCGCAGCAATTCGCCCGCCAGCGCCAGATAGGCCAGCGCACCGCGCGATCGGTGGTCATAACTAAGCGCCGCCTTGCCGAAACTCGGCGCTTCCGCCAATCGTATGTTGCGCGGTACGACCGTCCGGAATACGGCATTGCCGAAGAACTTGAACAATTGCGCGTTTACTTCGGCGGTAAGCTTGTTGCGGGGATCGTACATGGTGCGCACGATGCCTTCTATTTTCAGCTTCGGATTCGATCTCGACCTGATGGCTTCCATGGTCTCGATCAGCGCGGACAGGCCTTCCAGCGCATAGTACTCGCACTGCATGGGTATCACCAGACCGTCGGCCGCGGTCAGGGCGTTGATCGTCAGGATATTCAGCGTCGGCGGGCAGTCGATCAGAATGAAATCGTAGTCGTTCCTGGCCGGCGCTAGCAATTCGCGCAGACGGATATCGGCGTGACCGTTTTGCATCAGCCAGACTTCGGCGGCAACCAGGTCGCCGTTCGCCGGCAACAGGTCGAAGCCGTTGTCCACCTGCCGCAGCAGCGCCTGATCCAGCCGCGCATCGCCCATCAGCAGTTCGCAGACCGAAGATTCCAGCTCGGCTTTCGCTACGCCGCAACCCATGGTGGCATTGCCCTGGGGATCGATATCCACCAGCAACACCGAGTTGCGCGTGGCATTTAGCGACGCCGCGAGATTGACCGCGGTAGTGGTCTTTCCCACCCCGCCTTTCTGGTTCGCTATAGCCAGGACCGCGCCCATTGCAATCTATATCCGATATCCCGATCAGTCGCGTTTCATTTCATCCGCGGCAGCTTATGCCCACTATATGGCGGTTTGACGCGCCCGGCACATGCACGCGGTGCAAGAATTTCACCGTAAAGGCGTCCGGCAGCAGCGCGAGCTCCTGGCCGGGATGGCGCCCCTTCATCGCCAGCAGTGTAGCGCCGCGAGAGAGGATATGCTGCGTTTTCGCCGCGCTCCGCGCAAGTGTCGACAACGCCCGGCAGACTACGAGGTCCGCCGGACCCCGATAATCCTCGACCCGGCAATGCGCCACGGTCAGGTTTTCCAGGCCGAGGCTCAACTTCGCCTGGAACAGGAATCGCGCTTTCTTGCCGTTGCTGTCGATCAGCACGAACCGCTTGTCCGGAAACAGCGCGGCCAGCGGTATTCCCGGCAAACCCGCGCCGCTGCCGGCATCGGCCACTGTGTCACCGGTCACCCATGGCGCAATCGAAAGGCTGTCGAGCACATGTCGGTCCAGCATCTGGCCGATGCCGGTGACGCCAGAAAGATTGAACCGCGTATTCCATTGCTCCAGCAATTGGAGGTAATCAAGCAGTACGCCCGCGCCGGCGTCGGTCAGCGGCGCTTTCACGGCGGCGGCGCCCGCCAGCAGTCTGCCGCGCAGGCCGCCACTTCCTTTCACCTCTTGTTGAACTCTGCTCAACTGGCCTTGCGCCGGATCAACTGCTGCTTCTTCAGATAAATCAGGATGAGGGAAAGCGCGGCCGGCGTCATTCCCGGTATCCGCGCGGCGCGGCCGAGGTTTTCGGGCCGGGCTTCGAGCAGCTTTTGCTTGAGTTCATTGGACAGGCCGGACATGCCCGCATAGTCCAGATCAGGCGGCAGATACGTATCTTCCTGCCGACGCAGCCGTTCGATTTCTTCCTGCTGCCGATCGATATATCCCTGGTACTTGATCTGTATCTCTACCTGCTCGGCCACTTGCTCTTGCAGCGGCGAGCCGTCTGCCCGCGGTGCATCGGGATCGGCCAGGTTTAGCAGTTTGCCGTAACTCAACTCCGGCCGCGCCAACAGTTGCGCCAAACTCTTTTCCCGCGCAAGCGGCCGCTCAAGCTCCTCGCCAAGCCGCCGGGCCGCATCGCTGTCCGGGTGAACCCGATAATCGCGCAAGCGTTGCAATTCGGCTTCCAGCCGCTCCCGCTTTTCCTTGAAAAAGCGCCAGCGCTCATCGTCGACCAGATTCATTTCACGGCCGGCCGGCGTCAGACGCAGATCGGCATTGTCTTCGCGCAAGGTGAGCCGATATTCGGCGCGGCTGGTGAACATGCGATACGGTTCGTTGGCGCCGAGCCGAATCAGATCGTCGATCAGTACGCCGATATAGGCCTGATCTCGCCGCGGACACCAGTAATCCTTTCCGGCCGCGGCACGGGCGGCGTTCAGCCCGGCCAGCAGGCCCTGGGCCGCGGCTTCTTCATAGCCGGTGGTGCCGTTGATTTGTCCGGCCAGATAAAGACCGGGAATGAACTTGCTTTCCAGAGAGTAATGCAAATCCCTCGGGTCAAAGAAATCGTATTCGATCGCATAGCCGGGGCGAGTGATATGCGCATTCTCGAAACCACGAATGCGCCGCACCATTTCCACCTGCGCGTCGAAAGGCAAGCTGGTCGAAATACCGTTGGGATAAATCTCGGCGGCATCAAGGCCTTCCGGTTCGACAAAAATCTGATGCGAATCCTTGTCGGCGAAACGCGTTACCTTGTCTTCAATGGAGGGACAATAGCGCGGTCCCGCCCCATCGATCACGCCGGTATACATCGGCGACCGGTCCAGTGCGCCGCGGATGATCTCGTGGCATTCTTCATTGGTGGCGGTGATGTGGCAATTCACCTGCCGCGGATGGTCGGCCCGGCGGCCCAGGAACGACATTACCGGCGCTGGTTCGTCGCCTTGCTGGACTTGCATGACCGAGAAGTCGAGGCTTTTCGCGTCCAGTCGCGGCGGCGTGCCGGTTTTCAGCCGATCGACCCGAAATGGCAGTTCCCGCAGGCGCCGCGCCAGGGCAAGGGCCGGCGGGTCTCCGGCGCGGCCACCGGCGATGTTCGCCAAACCGACGTGGATGCTGCCGCCGAGGAAAGTTCCCGTGGTAAGCACCACTGCCCGCGCCCGGATTTCAATGCCAAGTCCGGTTACTACGCCAACGGCGCGAACGCCATCCATGATCAGATCGTCCACGGATTGCTGCAGTACCGACAAACCGGGTTGATGTTCCACCGCTCGACGGATCGCGCCGCGATACAACACCCGGTCGGCCTGGGCCCGGGTCGCCCGGACCGCGGCCCCCTTGCTCGCGTTGAGTACGCGGAACTGAATGCCGGCGTGATCCACGGCAAGCGCCATCGCACCGCCGAGGGCGTCGATCTCGCGCACTAGATGGCTTTTGCCGATGCCGCCGATCGCCGGATTGCAGGACATCTGACCGATGGTTTCGATGCTGTGTGTAATCAGCAGCGTGTGCGCGCCCTGCCGCGCCGAAGCCAAAGCGGCTTCCGTGCCGGCGTGACCGCCACCGATCACGATGACGTCAAAGCTGTTGCCGTAGCGCATGTTCCGGGCCTGATTTCGAGAAGCGGCGGAGTATACCGCTTAATATGTTAAGTATATATGTGTAAAAGAATTAAAAGCATAGTAGCAGTCGTAACAGTGCAAGCCTGAAACTGTTGAAAACCGAATATTCCCCGCCTGACTCAAGCAGTTGGCTGGTGCAAAACCCGGTGCGTCGGCTGGTATTTTCCTCGGTGCAACCGATGAGCCGGCCGGGGACAAATTCTGAGCCGGATTCAAGCCGCCAATTTCATCCAGAACTTATCCCATTCTCGAAGGTGGTTATCAACAGGTAGTGAGCAACTTATTTTCCGATGCAGAAGCGGCTGAATATTTCGCCCAACAGGTCATCGGAAGTGACCTCGCCGGTGATCCGGCCGAGCGCCGCCTGCGCCAGCCGCAGATCTTCCGCAATCAACTCAAGCGGACTTTGCGCTGTCAGATTTTCGGTCGCCGCCCGGCATTGCTCCCGGGCCTCTTCAATCGCTTCAAGATGGCGCGCCCGGGCGACGAACGCATCTTCGCCGCCGGCAAAGGCGACAAAGGTCTTCAGATGGTTGGTAAGCAAGTCGATACCGGAGCCGTCTCTCGCGCAGAGGCGAATAAGCGCAAGTTCGATTCCGTCAATCCGCGTTTGCTCCGCCGCCGGAGGTAGCGGCAACAGGTCGGTCTTGTTCAGCACCAGGCTGGTGCGGCGCAACACATCGCCTCGGTCTTCGCTGTTTTGCAGGAATTCCTCGAGCGGTCGCAGCGCCTGGCGCAGATCGTTCGCTCCAAGGCCTTCGCCGCGGTCGGGAAACAGTGTCGAATCTATAACGAGCAGAATGACATCGGCGGTTTCGATCGCGCCCCTGGCGCGGTTGACTCCTTCTCGCTCAATGACGTCCCCGCTTTCGCGCAGACCGGCGGTATCGATCAACTGCAATGGCAAATCGTCGACCAGGATACGCTGAGAAAGCACATCCCTGGTGGTGCCCGGGATAGGCGTAACGATAGCGGTCTGCTGTCCTGACAGACAGTTCATCAAGCTGGATTTGCCAGCATTGGGCAAGCCCGCCAGGACCACGGTTATGCCCTGATTGAGCAAGGCGCCCTGGCGGCTTTGAGCGTGAATTCTATCCAGCCGCTCAATAATGCCTGCCAGGCTTTGCCGCAATTCCTCCCATTGCAGCACTTCGATATCGCTATCGGAAAAATCGATAGCGCTTTCGGTCTGGACGCGCAACTGGGTCAGCAATGCCGTAAGCTCTTGAATGCGAAGGGAAAAATCGCCGGTAAGAGTGCGTATCGCGGAACGCGCGGCCTGACGGGAATCGGCGTCAATCAAGTCGGCGATGGCCTCGGCCTGGACCAGATCCATTTTGCCGTTCAGGAAGGCGCGCTCGGAAAACTCACCCGGCCGCGCCGCGCGGGCGCCAAGCGCCAAAGCGCGGTCCCGCAGTGATTCGAGTACCACGCGGCCGCCATGGCCTTGTAATTCGAGCACGTCCTCGCCGGTAAAGGAATTTGGCGCCGGGAAGAAAAGCGCGATGCCGCGATCAAGAATGGCGCCGTGCTCGTCTAGGAAATCGCAGAAATGCGCCCGCCTCGGCGCGGGCCGAAAGCCGAGCAGGCTTGCGGCCATGCCGGCCAGCGAGTTGCCGGAAATTCGCAAAACGCCAATGCTGCCTCGCCCTGGCGCGGTGGCGATGGCGCAGATGATGCGATCATCCATGATTGGAATGCGGAAATTGGCGCCGGTCTGACGCAAGGCTGTTGGGATCATCCATTGCTGGATTCCGGTTGTTGATGCCGGTTTAGCGGGAGACTCCGTATTCGGCGTCGATCTTGCGGGTGATATACCACTGTTGCAGGATGCTCAGAAGGCCGTTGGTCAGCCAGTACAGCACCAGGCCGGAAGGGAACCAGAGAAAAAGCACGGTCATCATGATCGGCATGAATTTCATCATCTGGGCATGCATGGGATCCGCCGGCGCGGGACTCATGCTCGTTTGCAGATACATGGTGGCGCCCATCAGCAACGGCAGCACAAAAAACGGATCGCGCACCGACAGATCGTTCAGCCAGAGCAGGAACGGCGCATGGCGCAGTTCGACGCTTTGCATCAGCACCCAGTACAGCGCGATGAACACGGGCATCTGCACCAGCAGCGGCAAACAGCCGCCAAAGGGATTGATTTTTTCCTTCTTGTACAATTCCATCTGTGCCTGCTGCAATTTCGCGCGATCATCCCCAAAGCGTTCCTTTAACTGCTGGATTTTAGGCATCAGCCGGCGCATTCCGGCCATGGAGCGGTATTGTGTTTCGGAAAGCTTGTAGAAAATCAGCTTGACCACCAGCGTCAGCAGGATGATGGAAACGCCATAGTTGCCGACGAATGAATCGATCCGCGTCAGCAGCCAATAGATCGGCGCGGCCAGGAACCAGAGAAAACTGTAGTCTACGGTCAGATCGAGGTTGTCGGAGATTGCCGCGAGCGAATATTGATCTTTCGGACCGGCATAAAATTGCATGTTGGCCGAACCCGAAGCGCCGGGGGCGACTTGCAGGGATGAACCGGTGAACTCACCGATGAATTGGCCGGAGGTGCTTCTGCGCAAGGTATAACGATTGGGCGCTGTGGTATCGGGTATCCACGCGCTGAGAAAATAGTGCTGGCTCAAGCCCACCCATCCGCCGGTCTGCTCAAGCGAAAAGGGGGCGTCGGCGATATCATCGAAATCAAGTTCCTGATAAGGGTCGTCGTCGCTGGTGATGACATAGCCGAGATAGGTTCTGGTCAAACGGCTGCTGCTGCTTGGGTCGGAAAAATCATGCCGGCGAATCTGCCCGAACGGATTGGCTTGCCAGTTTTGCCCGGAACGGTTCTCGACAATGAATGAGATATCGATCAGATAGCTATCGCGGGTAAAGGTGAAACGCTTGGTGACATCGATATTGTTTACCGTGGTCAGCCGCAGATCCACGTTCAGATTGTCGGCGCCATCGGCGAGTCGATATTCGGACGCCGCGGCGCGATATCGAGCGCGGCCATTGTTGTCGATGCCGTCCGGGCCGACCAGCCCGCTTGTGGATACGAATTCTCGGCCCGGTCCGGATTCCAGCAACACGAACGGATCGTTCGCAACTTCAAGTTCGCGCAAATACTTGGGCAGGGCCAGGTAGACTATGTCGCCCCCCGCCGGGTCGATCCGCAAGTCCAGGGTATCCGTGCTGACATGGATCAGTCCGGTTCGTTCGGTGATGGTCTGGAGCGCCACGGATTCACTGGAGGCGGCAGGTATATCGCTGGGAACCTGCACTGGCAAGTCGGGCGCCGCTATAGCCGCCGCCGGTTCCGGCAGTTCGGATTGCGCCGCCGGCGCCTCCTGACTGCCGTCGTTTATCGTCGGCGGATAGTCTTCCTGCCAGGCCAGCAGCATCAGATAGGTGATGACCGCTAGCGATGTATATAGCAAGTAACGCGCGAATTTCACTTCATTCAGCCCTTTGCCGCGCGAGTTCCGAGCCCGGTACCGGATCGCAGCCGCCCTCGTGCCATGGATGACAGCGGCAAATCCGTTTTATGCCCAGCCAGAGTCCCTTGCCGGCGCCATGAATTGCTATGGCGTCCCGGGCGTATTGCGAGCAACTGGGGTAAAAACGGCATTGGGAAAATAGCAGGCGGCTGAGCGTAAGCTGGTAGCAGCCGATCAGCTTGATGAGCGCGTATCTGATCATGATAGAGGCGATTCCTGCCGGTTGTTCGCGCCGCCGCCGCGCATTTTGCCCATCAGATCATTCCATAAGCCATTGAGCTTCTGATTAATAGACACATTCGCGAGCTTGTGAGCGTCCTTTCTTGCCAAAACGACCAGATCGACTCCGCAAAGTTCTGCCCGCCGCTTGCGAAAACCTTCCCGGATCAACCGCTTTACGCGATTGCGCTGTATAGCGGCCGGAACGTTTTTTCGCGAGACAACCAGGCCAAGTCTTGCCGTGGCTGCCTCATTCGGTATCCCAAGCACGAGGAAATGGCGGCAGGAAACCTTGAATCGAGCGTTGGAAAAGACCGCCCGGAACTCCCCGGCGCGCAGCAACCTTGAAGTTGGTGGCAAACCGAATACGGTCACGGCCAAAGTTCACGGCGCCGAAGCTGATGTAATGACTCAGGCAGAAAGTCGGCTACGGCCTTTTGCCCGCCGCCGAGCCAGCACCTGGCGACCGCTTCGCGTTGCCATGCGAGCCCGGAAGCCATGATTCCGGGCGCGCTTGATCCTGCTTGGCTGAAAAGTTCTTTTCATGACTGTGTCCGATTCGCCAAGGCAAACCTTGGGCACCTGAAACCTGGGGCACGGATTTTAGTGGTTTTAAGGGCATGTTGCAATTGCGTGCGCGGGCGCCGGTAGCAGCGTTCGCGCCGGTCGCGCAATTCACCGCTTCGTGCTTGTCAGATTAGATCCGCGCCTTGGCACATTGTCGCCACATTTGTGCTCCCAAGCGGAGAAACAAGCATTGGATTGCCTTTGATTTTCAGCGAGTCTGCATACGAGTTCGGCGACCTCGAACTTAGCAACAAGTTATCCACAGGTAATGCAGGCGGCCCCATAAAACGCGAAAAATTTTTTTACGGCGCTTTCTTTCGGAAGCCCGCAACGTTGCTGTTGTAAGGTTCTGAATATCCGAATAAAACAGCGTTATTCGAACACTGGGGGATGGTTGTTGCAATATTTGGAATAGCCGCGGACTTGCCGCTAGAATGGTCAGAAAGTTGACACATTCTCAAGGCAGAGGAATCAAAGTGACAGTGCCAATTTGGCAGAAATGCATCCAAACGCTACAAACCGAGATTTCACAGGGACAATTCAATACCTGGATCCGTCCGCTCAGCGCCGAATTGGAACCGGATGGCAAGCTACTCTGGGTAAAGGCGCCCAATCGATTCATTCTCGATTGGGTCAGTTCCAAATTCATGATGCGAATCCGGGAGTTGATGCTGGAGATCGAACCCGGTCTGGAGGATGTCGCACTCGAAGTGGCGCCCGCGGAGAGTCATTCTCCAGCATATCGAAAGGCCGACCCGGACGCTACAAAAGAACTGAAAGCCGGCGCTGTGGCGCCCTGGCTCAGAGCCAATGGCGCCGGGAGTTCCAGGTCCGTTCTGCCCGCGGTCAGCGACTCGGCGGTCGGCAGAAAGTCGCGCCTGGAAGCCGACGTAAACCGATCCTGCACATTCACGAATTTCGTGGTAGGGCAGTCAAATCAACTGGCCCAGGCGGCGGCGTTGCAGGTAGCGGAAAATCCGGGCCGGGCGTATAACCCGCTGTTCATCTACGGTGGCGTCGGACTTGGCAAGACACACCTCATGCACGCGGTCGGCAACCGCATGCTTGAGCGAAATCCCGATGCCACCGTGAAGTTCGTCGATTGCGAAAAGTTCGTGAATGCCATGATCCAGGCATTGCGGTTCAATGCCATGGATGAGTTCAAGCGCTATTACCGGTCGGTGGATGCACTATTGCTGGACGATGTTCATTTCCTCGCGCGGAAAGAGCGCTCGCAGGAAGAATTCTTCCATACTTTCAATACCTTGCTTGATGGTGGGCAACAAATTATTTTGACCTGCGACCGTTACTACAAAGCGATCGACGGCATTGAGCCAAGACTCAAATCGAGGTTTGGCTGGGGGCTATCCGTGGCGGTGGAGCCACCCGAACTGGAGACCAGGGTAGCAATTTTGATGAGCAAGGCCGGGGAAATCGGTCTGGACCTTCCTAGTGACTCCGCGATATTTATCGCGCAGAAAGTTTGCAGTAGCGGCCGGGAGTTGGAAGGCGCGATAAAGAAAGTCAAAGCCTCGGCCCAATTTAAAGGCAGAGAGGTCGATATTGCCCTGGTAAAAGAGGCGCTATGGGACCTGTTTGCCCAACAGGACAAGTTGATCAGTATCGATAATATTCAGCGAACGGTTGCCCGATATTACAAGATCAACATGCGGGATATGCTATCCAAGCGCAGAAGCCGCTCGGTTACCCGGCCGCGGCAAGTGGCGATGGCCTTGACCCGGGAGCTTACTAGTCATAGTCTGCCGGAAATCGGCGAGGCCTACGGCGGCAGGGATCATACTACCGTGCTCCATGCTTGCCGCCAGGTAACGCGGTTGCGGCGCGCCTCGAAGGCTATGGAAGACGACTTTAATAATTTGCTGCGAGCATTGACCAACTGAACATTCGGTTATGATTGGTCGCTGGCCACCGCTCGAACAGCACGAACCCAGGAAAACACAATATGCAATTCAAGATCGCGCGGGACGCGCTGCTCAAGCCGCTGCAACTTGTCAGCGCGGTAGTTGAGCGGCGTAGCACGCTTCCAGTGTTGTCCAACCTCTTGCTGGAGCTGCAAGGCAGTCGGCTCTTGCTGACAAGCAGCAATCAGGAACTGGAACTTTCGGCGGCAGTGGATGTATCGGATGTAGGCGCCGAAGGCCGAATCACGGCATCCGCGCGCAAACTGTCCGATATCTGTCGGTCATTGCCGGAAGAGGCAGAGATTCAGTTGTCGCTGGAAGGCGCGCAGTTGAGGATCAAATCAGGCCGCAGTAATTTCACCCTTGCCACTTTGCCGGCGGAAGACTTCCCGAAGTCGGACAACGAGATCGACACCATCGCCCTGACGGTTACCCAGGGCCAACTTGCCGAGTTGCTGGCAAGCACGAGTTTTGCCATGGCGGCAAAGGACTTCCGACCGTATCTTAATGGGATGCTTATAGAAGTAGATTCCAGTAGCTTACGTGCGGTAGCCACCGATGGCCACCGTCTCGCCCTGCACAGTTTGCAGGTAGAGAGCAAAACAGAGGAAAAGCAACGTCTGATTCTGCCGCGGCGTAGCGCATTGGAGATGGCGCGCCTGCTGCAGGATGATGAAGAACCGGTCACCTTGACCGGTGGGGCCAATCATTTTCGCGCGCAGATGAATAGCTGCACTCTGGTTTCCAAACTCGTCAACAGCCGTTATGCCGATTACGAAAGAGTAATACCGCGTAATGGCGCCAACGCGCTGGTCGGAAATTGTGCGGAATTGCGCCATGCCTGCCAGCGCGCGGCTATCCTGTTCAGCGAAAAATACCAGATCGCCAGCTTTCATCTTCGATCCGATGAGTTCAAGGTGGTGGCGCGGAATCCGGATCAGGAGTTTTCCGAAGAGTCGGTATCTGTCGATTATAAGGGAGAACCAATCGAAATCGGCTTTAACGTAAGCTATCTGATCGACGTTTTTTCGGCCATCAGGACAGAGAAAGTACGCATGGAATTAACGGATGCAAACAGCGCCGTATTGATCGAGCCGGTGGAAAACTATGGCGCCTCCTTTGTTGTCAGCCCGTCTAGACTGTAAGGTTTCTAGCTGGCGATACTAATGGGTGAGCTGACCAAGCTGGAAGTCACTTCATTCCGAAATATCAAGCATTGCGCGATCGCCCCTCACCGCGAACTGAACATCCTCGCCGGGCCCAACGCATCCGGCAAAACCAGTCTTCTTGAAGCCATTCATTACCTTGCTCTGGGCAGATCTTTTCGCACAAGCAATGTAAAACGCGTCATCAGAAGTGGCGATAGCGAAACGGTGTTGTACGCGGAACTTGGCAGCGGCGCGAAATCCGGATTAAGGAAATGCCGAAAAGGAGACCAACAACTTAAATTGAATGGAAAGCTATTGCGCGGCTGGGAAAGCGTCGCGCGGGAGATCCCGATCCAGTTGCTTGATGCCACATCTTTCTCCTTGTTAAATGATGGCCCACGATTAAGGCGGCGATTTCTCGATTGGGGAGTGTTCCACGTGGAACATCAATTCTTGCCGACCTGGCGACGAACCCGAAAGGCGCTGCTGCACAGAAACGCCTTGCTCAAACGGCCCGGCAGAACCGACGAGAGCCAACTGGCCGCCTGGGAAGAAGAACTGGTTGTCGGCGCCTTGCAGATAACCAGATCCAGGGAACAATACTTCGAGCGCCTGCAATTGGCATTCGGGCGAGTTCTTGCCAGCTTGAACGAAGAGCTGGAGAAAACGGTCAGCTTGCAGTTCCACGCCGGTTGGAACCAGGAACATGAGCTCGATCAGCTTCTGGTCGAGAACAGGAGTCTGGACAAAAGTCATGGTCTAACCAGGTATGGCCCCCACCGGGCGGACATTCTGGTAAAGGCCGAATATGGAAGGGCAGTCGACGTCCTGTCCAGGGGACAACAAAAGCTCGTGGTATCGGCATTGAAGGTGGCGCAAGGAGAGTTGTTTTTTGAGACTGGCAAGCAACGGCCGATCTATCTGGTAGATGATCTTGCCGCGGAGTTGGACGAGGCCAATAGGGGAAAAGTACTTCAATTGCTACGATCGCTTGGCGCCCAGTTGTTCGTAACCTGCGTTGATGTGGAAGTGTTCGAATCCTGCCTTCCGCGGGGAGTGGAAAAGAACTTGTTCCACGTGGAACGTGGTACAATAACGGCTTGATTTTATTGGAAGTAGTGCGTTTCCACCGTGCTTGTGGAGATGCGGTTCCTTAATGCGGAGAAACCAATGGGAAGTGGGCCAGCCAATGATTACAATTCCGAGAGCATCAAGGTGCTTAAAGGCCTTGATGCGGTCAGAAAACGGCCCGGAATGTATATCGGGGATACCGACGATGGAACCGGATTGCACCACATGGTTTTCGAGTTGGTGGACAATTCCATAGATGAGGCGCTCGCGGGCCACTGCAGCGAAATCAAGGTCACCATCCACATTGGAGAGTCGGTTACAGTCGCTGACAACGGGCGCGGCATTCCAACCGAAATTCACAAGGAGGGCGTGTCCGCGGCGGAAGTCATCATGACTGTGCTACATGCCGGCGGCAAGTTTGATGACAACAGTTACAAGGTCTCTGGAGGCCTGCACGGCGTCGGCGTCTCGGTGGTCAATGCGCTTTCCAAGGAATTGAAGTTGACCATCCGGCGCGACGGCAATGTCTACGAACAGTATTACCAGCATGGCGTACCTCAGGCGCCACTATCCGTGGTCGGAGAAACTTCCGCCAAGGGAACCGAATGTCATTTCGAGCCGTCTTGCGAAACCTTCAGCAACATCGAATTCCAGTACGACATCCTCGCCAGGAAATTGCGAGAGTTGGCGTTTCTCAATGCCGGCGTGGCAATAACCCTGAGCGACGAACGCACGGGCAAGCGGGAAACTTTCTGCTACGAGGGGGGTCTGCGCGCTTTTGTAGACTATCTCAACAAGAACAAGACCATCGTCAACAAAATGGTCTATTTCAATGCCCAGGAAGTGGAAGAAGGAATTTCCGTGGAAGTCGCCATGCAATGGAACGATTCCTATCAGGAGGCAATCTTTCCTTACACCAACAATATCCACCAGCGTGATGGGGGAACCCATCTGGCCGGGTTCCGCTCGGCGCTGACCCGGGTGCTGAAGAACTATATCGATAGCGAGCTCAACGGCTCGAAAAGCAAGGATATTGCGGTTTCCGGCGATGATGTTCGAGAAGGCCTCACCGCGGTATGTTCGGTAAAAGTCCCGGATCCGAAATTTTCTTCCCAAACCAAGGACAAATTGGTTTCTTCGGAAATCAAGAGTGTGGTCGAACAGCAAATGGCTTCGCATCTGACTGATTACCTGATGGAAAATCCCAAGGACGCAAAATTGATCGCGGGGAAGATGATCGACGCTGCCAGAGCCAGGGAAGCCGCGCGCAAGGCGCGGGAAATGACGCGCCGCAAAGGCGCGCTCGATGTTGCCGGCTTGCCGGGCAAGCTTGCCGATTGCCAGGAAAAGGATCCGGCCTTGTCGGAAATTTACCTGGTAGAGGGAGACTCGGCGGGCGGTTCCGCCAAGCAGGCGCGAAACCGCCACAATCAGGCGATTTTGCCGCTCAAGGGCAAGATTCTAAATGTCGAAAAGGCGCGCTTTGACCGCATGCTCAGTTCGAATGAGATTGGAACCTTGATCAAGGCGCTCGGTTGCGGAATTGGCAAAGATGAGTTTTCGGCGGATGCGCTGCGCTACCATCGAATCATCATAATGACCGACGCTGACGTGGACGGCTCCCATATTCGCACCTTGATGCTCACTTTCTTTTTCCGGCATATGGCTGAACTGATTGAGCGGGGCCACTTGTACATAGCCCAGCCGCCGCTGTACAAGTTGAAGAAGGGCAAGCAGGAGCAATATCTGAAGGATGATCGGGAGCTCGAAGATTACGAGACTTCCATAGCGCTGCGGGGCGCGAGCCTGCATGTCAACGCCGACGCGCCGGGCATCGCCGGCGAAGCACTTGAGTCGCTTGTGAATCGGTACCGCGAGGTCCATGCCATCATCGACCGTCTAAGCCGCCTGTATCCGAAAGAGGTGCTGGAAGCGCTGCTTTACACACGGCCTTTGCCGGAGGCGGAGTTGCGCTCCCGCGAGCAGGTCGAATCCTGGACCGGACAGGTGGTAACTCATCTCTTCGAACAGCACCCCCAATTCCGCTTCGATTACAGTTACACCGTGGAAGAGGACATCGAACGGCATCATTTTCTGCCGGTTATCCTGCTGGATCGACATGGCTTGCAAAAATCCTATCCATTCAGCGCGGATTTCTTTCATTCCGGCGAATACAAGATGATGTCGGCTCTTGGCCTGACTCTTGACGGCCTGATCGAGCCGCGCGCTTATGTGCAACGTGGCGAGCGCAGAAGCAATATCAGCAGTTTCACCGAGGCTCTCGACTGGCTTGCCGCCGAGGCAATGCGGGGGAACTACCTGCAACGTTACAAGGGTCTTGGCGAGATGAATCCTGATCAGCTATGGGAATCCACCATGAATCCTGAAACACGGCGCATGTTGCGGGTAACGGTCAAGGATGCGATTGGCGCGGACCAGTTATTCAATACCTTGATGGGCGATCAGGTCGATCCGCGCCGGCAGTTTATCGAGACCAATGCCCTCCGCGCTGAAAATATCGATATCTGATCGCGGCGCTAGCCACCGCTTCTATCGCTGAGTAGGGCATGCGCCGCCTGGCGCAAGTCGTCAAATACGTCTACTTCACCCAACTCATTGTTTTTAAGACATTTTTCAGTTTCCAATCCATTCCCGGTGCGAACCAGCACTGGCCGGCAGCCATGATCCCTGGCCGCTTGCAGGTCGCGCAAGCTGTCGCCGATAAACCAGCGATTCCGCAAACTGCAGCCGAATTCCGTTTCAATCTGTTCAAGCATTCCGGTAGCCGGCTTGCGGCAGCGGCAACCGTCTTCGGGACCGTGGGGACAGAAGAAAATTCCGTGCACGGTTCCGCCTTCCCGTTCCACCAGGTTTCTGAATTTCTCATGGATCGAATTGAGCGCCGCGAAATCGAACAGACCGCGCGCGAGTCCGGATTGATTGGTCGCCAGGGCAATCAGAAAGCCAGCGCGGCTCAAGTCGGCGATGGCTTCAATGCTGCCCGGCAGTGGCTGCCACTCCGAGGGGCGCCTGATGAATTCATCGGAATCCCGATTGACGACTCCGTCCCGGTCCAGCACTACCACCTTGGCGGCTTTGCCACTCAAAGCAGCGAAATGTCCGCGACTTGAAGGAACAGATCGCGCAATTCCCGCAATAAACGCAAGCGATTAGCGCGCACCGAAGGATCGTCAACCATTACCATAACCTCGTCAAAAAACCGGTCCACGTCGTCTCGCAAGGATGCCAGTCGAGTCAATCCGTCGCGATAATTGCCGGCTTCGAACAAGGGCGCGACTTCGTTGCGTTGCTCCTCGAGGCGCTTCATCAGGCGTTTTTCCGCCGCTTCGGACAATAATTCGGCGGCGACATCGCCTCGCGCTGCTTCGTCTTCGTTCTTGCTGAGTAAATTGGAAACCCGCTTATTGGCTGCCGCGAGCGCTTCCGCTTCCGGCCTGCCGGCAAAATCCGCCACGGCTTCGACGCGGCGATGAAAATCCAGCGGGCTCGCCGGATTCAGTGACCGTACGCAAAGATACACGGAAGCATTGATTCCGGCATCGGCGTACCAGGCGCGCAGGCGATCAAGTATGAATTCGAACAGTCGCCGCTGGCAATCTTGCTCCGGTTCCAGGTCTGCGTAGCCATCCACGGCCGATGCTATCG
Organism: uncultured Pseudohongiella sp.; assembly: GCA_951812715.1. GTDB lineage: Bacteria > Pseudomonadota > Gammaproteobacteria > Pseudomonadales > Pseudohongiellaceae > UBA9145. The sequence continues at coordinate 1,990,349 of OX638323.1, forward strand.
CCGTAATGAGATTAAGTTCCAGTTCGCCTTCGATCAGAATTCGCAAAACGCCCAGGGCGGCGCGACGCAAGGCAAAAGGGTCGCGCGATCCGGTTGGCGGCTGACCGATAGCGAACAATCCCGCCAGCGTGTCGAGCTTTTCGGCAAGGGCGACCACCTGGCCGGCCGGGGTCGCGGGCAGCCGGTCTCCGGTATGCCTGGGCAGATATTGTTCGAAAATTGCTGTCGCGACGGCTTCCGGTTCGCCGTCATTTTGCGCGTAGTAAGAACCCATCAGACCCTGCAACTCGGCGAATTCACCTACCATATCGCTGATCAGGTCACATTTGCCGAGCGTGGCCGCCCGCTCGCAGGCACTCGGCTCGATCGCCAGCAGCTTCGCGATCAACCCGGAAAGTCTTGCAACACGACGGGACTTCGCTCCGACGGCGCCAAGCTGTTCCTGAAAGACAACCTTGTCCAGCGCGGGCAGGCGTGATTCCAGGGTACGGGATTTATCGGATTCGAAAAAGAACCGGGCATCCGCCAGCCGCGGTCGGATAACCCGCTCATTTCCAAGTATTACCTGGTCCGCATCAAGACTTTGAATATTACTGACGGTCACGAAATAGGGGATAAGGTGGCCATCTTTATCTTCCAGGCAGAAACATTTCTGATGATGTTTCAAGGTGAGAATCAGCGCTTCGTCCGGTAATTCGAGGAATTCGCGGTCAAACCGCCCGGTCAGCGCCACCGGGTACTCGACCAGGCTTGCCACTTCATCGAGCAGTTCCTCATCCATTGCTACCCGGGCGTCAAGCCGTCGCGCCTGTTCCGCTACCAGCTTCTGGATCATTTCCCGGCGCCGCGCGAAATCGGCTATCACATGACCCGGATTTTCCAGGACCGCCGCATAATCGCCAGGGTTCGCCAGGGTGATCGATTTGCCGCAATGAAATCGGTGTCCGAAAGTGCGGTTGCCCGCCGCTACTCCAAGAATCGTGGCCGGAACGACATCTTCGCCGAACAGCATCACCGCCCAATGCACCGGACGAATGAATTCCGCTCGAGAGCTGCCCCAGCGCATACGTTTCGGTATCGGCAAAGCCGACAGCGCGGCATCTGCCAGCGCCGGCAGCAGTTCGATGGTTGGCGTACCGGGCTCCAGCCGCGTGAAGCGGAGTTTTGCGGCGCCTTGCCGCTCCGCGCTGTCCAGCTCCGCGACCGTTACGCCGCAGGAGCGCGCAAAACCGGTAGCCGCGGCCGTTGGCGCTCCGTCCCCATCGAAAGCCGCGGCAAGCGTCGGCCCGAATCGCTCAAGCCGCCGGTCGGGCTGTTTTTCCGCCAGATCGAAAACCAGCAGCGCAAGCCGTCGGGGCGTGGCAAAGCTGCGCACCGGGCCATGTATCAGGCCGGCTTGCTCAAGCCGGGAACGAAAATCCGTCTCCAGCGCCTGCGACAGGCCGCGCAGGGCTTTGGGGGGCAACTCCTCCGCGCCGAGTTCGAACAGGAAGTCCCGCGTCGCGATCTGATTTGCGTCAGGCATGGTCACGGCGAAGTTCTTCCGGCGCCAATGGGAAGCCGAGCTTTCTCCTGCTTTCCAGATAAGCCTCGGCCACCCCACGCGCCAGGGTCCTTACGCGCAGGATGAAGCGCTGCCGCTCGGTCACCGATATGGCCTTGCGGGCATCCAGCAAGTTGAAGTAATGCGATGCCTTGAGCACCTGCTCATAGGCGGGAAGCGCCAGATGCCGGTTCAGCAACTCGTGGCACTGGCTTTCGCAGTCGTCGAAATATCCAAACAGCTTGCCGGTATCGGCAATTTCGAAGTTGTAGGCGGACATCTCGATCTCGTTTTGCAAGAACACGTCGCCATAGGTCACCACGCCATCCGGCCCATTGCGCCAGACGATGTCGTAGACACTGTCAACCTGCTGCAGATACATGGCGATGCGCTCTATTCCGTAAGTGATTTCTCCGCTGACCGGATAGCACTCCAGGCCGCCGACCTGCTGGAAGTAGGTAAACTGGGTAACTTCCATGCCATCGAGCCAAACCTCCCAACCCAGTCCCCAGGCGCCAAGCGTCGGCGACTCCCAATTGTCTTCGACGAAACGCACATCGTGCACGGCCATGTCGATGCCGAGAAAGGAAAGCGAGTCAAGATATCGCTGCTGGATGTCCCGCGGCGAAGGTTTGAGGATTACCTGGTATTGGTAATAGTGCTGCAACCGGTTCGGGTTTTCGCCATATCGGCCGTCTCCGGGGCGGCGGCTGGGCTGAACGTAAGCGCAATTCCAGCTTTCCGGTCCGATGGCGCGAAGAAAGGTGGCGGGATGGAAGGTGCCCGCGCCGACTTCCATATCGAGTGGCTGCAATATCACGCATCCCTGGCCTGACCAGAACTGTTGCAGCGCCAGAATCAGTCCCTGGAATGTTTTCAGGTCGGCGGCGGCGTTCACTTTCGAATCGGGGATGGCTACAACAAAGGGCGCGATTATCCTAGAATTCCCTTGCTTTATCCACAAGGCAAGGAATAGCGCTATCGTTAAATACCTTCTTTTCCGGCTGCTGCTGGCGCTTACCGCCCGCCTGCCGCTGTCCCTGCTACATGGCGTGGCTCGCTCGCTCGGCTGGCTTCTGATGAGATTGCCCAATCGGGCCGCAAGCACGACCTTGTGCAATGTGCAGACCTGTTTTCCGGACCTTGATCACGCAAGCGCCAGGAATCTCGCTCGCGCCAGCTTGCAGAATTCGCTTTGCTCGCTGCTGGAAATGGGCCGCGCCTGGTTGTGGCCCTTGCCGCGAACGATAAATTTGTTGCGAGAATCGGAAGGGGTCGAGGCATTTCGGCGAGCGGCCGAATCAGGCAACGGCGTGATTTTGCTGGCCCCCCATCTTGGCAACTGGGAAATATTCGGAATTTCCATGAGTTATGGAATTCCCTCCCATTTCATGTACTTGCCGCCAAACCAGCCTGGTTTCGATCGGCTGTTACGGCAAAGTCGAGCCCGCGGCGGACTGCGGATGGCCGCGGCAGGCAAGGCGGGCGTGGCAAAACTGCTGCGCGCGTTGCGTGGCGGTGAACTGATCGGCATGCTGCCGGACCAGGTGCCTGTCGACGGCAGCGGGACCTTCGCGCTCTTCTTCGATCAGCCGGCCTACACCATGACCCTGGCCTGCAAGTTGGCCCAGCGGCCGGGGGTCAGGGTATTTTGCGGCTATGCCCGCCGCCTCCCGGGCGGGGCCGGTTTCCGCGGCATCATGCGCGAACTGAATCTGCGCCGGGACAATCTCGACGAATCGGTAGCAGCCATGAACCAGGCAATTGAAGAACTGGTGCGGGAATGCCCCGAACAATACCAATGGGAGTACAAGCGCTTTCGCCGCCAGCCCGATGGCGAGGAATTCTACCTGGCCTAGCGTCGCCAGAACATCGGCGTGAAAAGCACCAGCAAGGTGAAGACCTCGAGCCGGCCAAGCAGCATGGCTACACACAATATCCATTTGGCGCTTACCGGCAGGGTTGCGTAGGTTGCCGATACGCCTTCCAGTCCCGGTCCGAGATTATTGATGCAAGCGCCTACCGCGCTGAACGCGGTGATGATTTCGACGCCGGAGGCGAGCAACGCCAGCAGCATTAGCATGAAGACCATCACGTAGACGGCGAAAAATCCCCATACCGACTCGATAATCCGGTCCGGCACCCGCTTGCTGCCCAGTTTGATGGGTATGACCGCCTTGGGATGTATCAACCGCTGTACTTCGCGGAACCCCTGTTTGAAGATCAGCAGGATACGGATCACCTTGATGCCGCCGCCGGTTGACCCGGCGCAGGCGCCGATAATCGCCGCGTACAACAGCATATAGGGCAAGAACAGCGGCCAGGAGTTGAAGTCGTCGGTAACGAAACCGGTAGTTGTGGCAATGGAAACCACCTGAAACATTCCCTTGATGACCGCCTCGGAGAAGCTGTCGTAAGTTGCGGTTACATAAAGAATGCCGACCGCGGCGACAGACAATGAAGCGAGAATGAAAGCGTAAAAACGAAACTCTGGGTCCCGCAGGTAGTGTTTCACCGAACGCCGCTGCCAGGCGGTGAAATGCAAGGCAAAATTGACGCCGGCGATAATCATGAAAACGATCGCCACGAGATCCACCGCCGGATTGTTGAAGTAGCCGATGCTGGCGTCATGGGTGGAAAAGCCGCCGATGGCCACCGTGGTGAAAGCGTGGCCGATGGCGTCGAAGGGCTCCATGCCCACCACCCAGTAGGCCAACGCGCAAGCCAGCGTCAGGGACAAATAGATATACCAGAGCGCCTTGGCGGTTTCCGCCAGCCGCGGCACCAGTTTATTGTCTTTCAGGGGTCCTGGCGTTTCCGCCTGATAGAGCTGCATGCCGCCGATGCCGAGCATGGGCAGCAGGGCCATGGCCAACACGATGATGCCCATGCCGCCCATCCATTGCAGTAATTGCCGGTAGAACAGAATGGATCGGGGCAGTTCATCGAGGCCGACAAGAACCGTTGCCCCGGTCGTTGTCAGGCCCGACAGCGACTCGAAAACGGCATCGGTTAGCGTCAGGTCAAGAGCCAACGTCAAGGGCAGACAGCCGGCCACCCCCAGAACGCTCCAGAACAGGGTCACAACCAGAAATCCGTCGCGAATGGAGAGTTCCCCGCGAGTCCGGGCAGTCAGACTCCACAGGCCCGCTCCGAGCAGGAACAAGGTCAGAAAGGTGGTGAAGAAAACACCGGTCATGCCGTCCCGGTACAGCAGCGACACCAGAATCGGTGGCAGCGTTCCGAGCAAGCTGAACAGCATTAATAGAATGCCTAGCAGCTTGATGATCGTTAATGGGTGCATGGTTACTCAGAAATGCGCGAAGCCCGCCCCGAACAGGCGCTCCACCAAGGCGACATGTTTGCGGTCTACCAGGAACAGGATGACATGGTCGCCGGACTCCACCCGGGTATCGTCGTGGGCGATCAGCACTTCGTCTCCGCGGACGATAGCGCCGACAGTTATGCCATCCGGCAAATTGAGTTGGCGCAGTTCGCGCCCAATGACCCTGGAAGAGGCGACATCGCCATGCACAACGGCTTCAATCGCTTCCGCCGCGCCACGGCGAAGCGAGTGCACATTGGCGAAATCGGCCCGCCGCACCTTGGTCAATACGCTGCCGATAGTGGCCTGCTGGGGCGAAATGGCGATATCGATCTCGCCGCCCTGGATCAGATCCACATAATCGGGATTGTTGATCAGCGCCATGACCTTCTTGGCGCCGAGGCGCTTGGCCATCATGCAAGTCATGATATTGGCTTCGTCGTCATTGGTTAGCGCGACAAAAACATCCGCGTCTTCGATGTTTTCGCTGATCAGCAGTTCCCGGTCCGATGCCTCCCCATGCAATACCAGCGTGCGGCGAAGTTGCGCCGTTAGTAAATCGCAGCGCCGCTCGTTGCGTTCGACCAGCTTGACCTTGTAGCGCGACTCCAGTTGCCGCGCCAGACGCAATCCGATGTTGCCGCCGCCGGCGATGAACACGCGGCGATAAGGCCGGTCCATACGGCGGAGTTCGGCGATACAGGCGGGGATATCGCCTTGGGCGGCGACGAAGAATACTTCGTCTTCAGCTTCGATCACGGTCGAGCCTTCCGGGACGATCGGCCGGTCCTTGCGAAAAATCGCGGCGACCCGAGTGTCGATCGAAGGCATGTGCTGGCGCAACAGGCGAATTTCCTGGCCGACCAAGGGTCCGCCGTAGACCGCCTTTACCCCAACCAGTTGCACCTTGCCGTCGGCAAAATCGAGTACTTGCAGCGCACCGGGCAAATCGATGAGCCGCTCGATATAGTCGGAAACGATCATTTCCGGACAGATCGGCGTATCGACCGCGATGCCTTGCTTGCCGAACAACTCGTCCCTGAAAGCGATGAACGAGGAAGAGTGCACCCGGCAAATTTTCTTCGGCGTGCGATATAGCGAGTAGGCCACCCGGCAGGCGACCATGTTCAACTCGTCGTTTTCCGACACCGCGATGATCAGGTCGGCGTCTTCGACACCGGCCTGTTCCAGCACGTCGGGATGGGAACCGCGGCCACTGACGACCTGAATGTCCATGCCCTGCTTGAGCCCTTCCAGCCGCGTTTCGTTGCTGTCGACAAGGGTTACGTCATTGGACTCGGCTGACAAGGTGCTTGCCAGACTGATGCCGACCGGGTTCGCGCCAAGAACGATTATTTTCATATCAAGATACCGCGCTCAGCGGAAGCAATTCTCGTTTCGGCCAAATGGGCGCCAAGCGCGGATCGCTGTGCGCGCCATTTCTGGCGCGGCACCATCGGTTTCGCCAAGCCCCGGTCTTGCCGGCCCAGCCGGCGAACCCCACTCGACGGCGCGCGGCCTGCGCATGAAGCCGCGCCGCACAACCGCTTGCCCTCGCCCATGGCGAGCCGTTCAGGCCGCGAGAGATGTTGCTTGCCGGCCGCGCCGACCGGACCTCACGCTTTTTCCAGCAGGCAATAGTAGAAGCCGTCCGGACCATCGGCGCCGCCCGGCGGCAACTGTATTCCATGACCGCATTCTATTCCCCAATCGGCAGTGATGCGCACTGTTTTAGCGTCCTCGGCCGCGGCCAGGAAACGGGAAATGACCTGCTCGTTCTCCTGGCGCAATATGGAACAGGTAGTGTAAAGCAGGCGGCCGCCGGGTTTCAGGCAGTTCCAGAGCGCATAAAGCAGACTGAATTGGGCCTTGCTATGGCTGTTGGCGTCTTCCGGCCGCGAGAGCAACTTGATGTCTGGATGGCGGCGGATAACACCGCTGGCGGAGCAAGGCGCATCAAGCAGTATCCGATCGAAAGCGCGGTCGTCCCACCAGGCTGGCAGGTCGCGGACATCGGCGACGGCGAGTTCGGCATCGAGACCAAGGCGGTCGAGATTTTCCCGGATCTTGTCTGATCGGCGCTCATCGCGGTCGAGCGCCAGGCAGGAACCCAGCTCAGCCATGGACTCGAGCATGTGGCAGGTCTTTCCGCCGGGCGCGGCGCAGGCATCGAGCAAGCGATCGCCGGGCGCGGGGGCGAGCAATTCCGGCGCCAGTTGCGAAGCTTCGTCCTGCACGCTCAGCAAGCCTTCGGCAAAGCCAGGAATCTCGCGAACCGGCCGCGGTTTGTTCAAATAGACGGAAGATGGCGCCAGGCCGCCAGCGGCACATTCAAGTCCGGCCTGTTGCAATAGCCGCATAGTCTCATCGCGGGAGCCGCGGAGACGGTTGACCCGTAAACACATGGGCGGACGGCGGTTATTGTGCTCCAGAATCGACCGCCATTGTTGGGGCCAGTCGGCGCGAATGGCATCGGTCAGCCAGACCGGGTGGTTTAGTTGAACGGATTCCGGCTGTTGCAAAATGCGGCTCTCGAAGTCGGCGCGACCGCGCTGAAAGTTACGCAATACCGCGTTAACCATGGGTTTTGCCCAGGATTTGCGGAGCTCGCCGGCCGCCTTCACGGTTTCGTCGATTACGGCGTATTCGGGAACGGATAACTCGCGTAACTGATATATCGCGCTCAGCAGCAAGTACTTCAAATCGGAATCGCGCTTGCGCAAGGGCCGCTCAAGCAGTTGCTCCAACAAAAAGGCCAGCGACTGATGATGGCGGCAAACGCCATAGCATATTTCCTGCAACAGCCCGAATTCCCGCAACTGTCTGTGCGGTTCGAACTGGTCGCCAAGCGCACCGCCATGATCTGTCAGGCGGGCAAGAATGCAGGCGGCAATGGCGCGCAATTCCATGGCGGCTCAGCCGGTCGCTTCGCAATGGAAGCGTGCGTCCGCCGCGAACGGATTCGATGGCGAATTGAGCAAGGCGCCCACCTCCACCGGAATCTTACCGGGCAGTTGCACGCTTGCGATGCGCAGGGCGCCGGCGCCACAGGCGACCAGCAGACCCTCCTTGCCGGCGGAAAGGATCGTTCCCGGCGGCCCGGTCCATTCGCGCGGTTCCGGCATGGCGCGCAGTATCCGCACCCGATGTTGCCGGATGAAAGCAAAAGCCGGGGCTCGGCCAATCCCGGCCCGCACCTGCCGGCCGATGAATTCGGCGCTCGCGTTCCAGTCGATCAAGGCGTCGGCTTTTTCGAGCTTGTGTGCGTAAACCGTTGCTTGTTCGTGTTGCGGCCGCGCGTTCGCGAGCAATTCCGGCAAATTGTCCAGACTGTGCAATAGCGCGGCGCGGCCGGTCTCGATGAGTTTCGATTCCAGTTCAATACGATCGTCGCCAGCCGCGATCTCTACTTCCCGCTGATACAGAATATCGCCGGTATCGAGACCTTCGTCCATGCGCATGATGGTAATCCCGGTAGTGCGATCGCCCGCCAGCAAAGCACGTTCGATCGGCGCCGCACCGCGCCAGCGCGGCAGCAGTGAAGCATGGACGTTTACGCAGCCAAGGCGGGGAACCGCCAGAATCGATGCCGGCAGGATCAATCCATAGGCGGCAACTATCATAACGTCCGGCGCGAGCGAGGCCAACGCGTTGATTTGTTCGTCGGCGCGCAAGCTGTCCGGCTGGTACAGCGGTAACCCGCGGTCCCGCGCTACCGAGGTCACGGCGCTGGGCAGCAGTTTGCGCCCGCGTCCGGCGGGACGGTCCGGTTGGGAGTACACCGCCGCGATTTCATGCGGGGAATCCAGCAGCGCGGTAAGATGCGCGGCCGCGAAGGCCGGCGTGCCAGCAAAACATAGTCGCAATGCCGACATTGGGATCAGGCAGACTTCTTGTGTTCTTTTTCCAGCTTGCCGCGGATGCGCTGCCGCTTGAGCGGGCTGAGATAGTCGACAAACAACTTGCCGTTGAGGTGATCGATCTCGTGTTGAATGCACACGGCAAGTACATCCCGCGCCTCCATTGCGAAACTTTCGCCATGTGGGTCTTGGGCTTGTACGCGGATAGCCCGGGGCCGGGAGACTTCCTCGAAAAATCCGGGCACCGATAGGCAACCTTCCTGGTATTCCTGCAATGCTTCCTCGATTACTTCGAATTCTGGATTAACGAAGACTAGCGGACTATCCTTTTCCTCGGAGATATCGAGCACTAGCAGGCGCTTGTGCACATTAACCTGGGTCGCGGCCAGACCGATCCCTTCAGCTTTGTACATGGTCTCGAACATATTATCGACCAGGTTGCGCAAGCCGTCGTCAAAGCTGGTGACCGGGACTGCTACCTTGCGCAGCCTCGGGTCTGGAAATTCCAGAATCGGTAACAGTGCCATCAGAACTCCGGTTGGTTCAGCAGGCGGCGGACTAAAACCTCGCCTGGACCGAAAATTATAGCAGCCCAGAGGAAATTTGTGTCATGGACGACCCCCTGATCAGCGATTACCTCGGTCTGGCGCATCATGGCGTGATCAATGCGGGGCTGCTGGCAAGAATGCTCGGCGAGCTTGGACCCTTGAGCCGCGTTCGGCAGTTGTCGAAAGCGAAATTGCTCGAAGTCGGTTTCTCCGAAGCGCAGATCGCGGCGCTGATGTCTCCCGATCCCGCGCGCCAGCGCCGCACAAAGGTTCAGTCCGAGCTTGCATGGGCCGCCGTCCCGGGCCGGGCCATCGTCCACTTCGAATCTTCGGATTATCCTGCATTGCTGCGCGAAATCGCCGCCCCGCCGCCAGTGCTATACGTCGAAGGCCGGCTGGCATGCCTGAATGATCCCGGCATCGCGGTAGTCGGCAGCCGCCGCGGCAGCGCCTACGGCCGGCGGCACGCGCAATGGCTTGCCCATGAACTGAGCGAGACTGGGCTTACCATCAGTTCGGGCATGGCTTTGGGCATCGATACCGCGGCCCACGAGGGCGCGCTCAAGGCAGGCGGATACACGATCGCGGTCATGGGCACCGGCGTTGATATCTGTTATCCGCCTCGCAATCGCGATCTTCGCGAACGGATCCGCGCCCAGGGCGCGCTCGTCTCGGAATTTCCTCTTGGCTCGCCCGGCGTCCGCGCCAATTTCCCCCGCCGCAATCGCATCATCAGCGGACTTTGCGCTGGAGTGATCGTGATCGAGGCAAGCCTGAAAAGCGGATCGCTGGTAACCGCGAAACTGGCGCTGCAACAGAACCGCGAAGTATTCGCCATGCCCGGGCCCATCTCCAGTCCGATCTCCCGCGGCTGTCACCAGCTAATTCGCCAGGGCGCCACTCTGGTGGAAACGCCGAACGATATCTTGCGGGAATTACACGACATCATTCCTCTCGACAAATTTCGTCCCAAACCGGCAAGCGCAACTCCCGTCAAACCCGCCCTCGCCCCGGCCGACGCAAAACTGCTATCCTTCCTCGAAGAATCCGGCTCCCTCCCCGAAACCCTGGCAAGGCAGACAGGCCTTTCCCAACAACAGCTCATCGCAAAACTTCTGCAACTTGAACTGGCCGGCGCCGTAATCCACCAATCCGGCCGCTACTTTCGCGCCTGATTTGGAAATGCGGTTTGGGCTTGGCCGCCTGCAAAAACGTATCTTCGATCAGGACCGGGAGGGATAACGCCCAGGCGCTTGATTTCGCCTCGACCTAGGTCAGGACGGGCGTTTTCAAAGCGAAAGCTTCGCGCGTAAGCCAAACGATGCCGAGCTATGCCCGGCGCCTGGGCCGCCGAGACCAAAATTGGCGCTCGGAACCTTCCCCAGGCGCTGCCCGCACGGCCCAGTCCCTTGCATAGCGAAAAATACTAAGGTAGCTTCCCCGATTTCCCAAGCGGAGTCAGGGCGAATGAGCGAGTCTTTTGTTGCGATTTTGATGGGATCCAAGTCGGATCTCGAAACCATGCGGGCAGGCGCCGAGGTGCTGCAAAAGTTCGGCATTCAATACGAGATAAAGATCAGTTCCGCCCATCGCACCCCCGACGCAACCCGGCAGTACGTGGAACATGCCGTCGAACGCGGCTGTCAGGTCTTCATCGCCGGCGCCGGCCTCGCCGCTCATCTTGCCGGCGCCATCGCCGCCCATACCACCCGCCCCGTAATCGGCGTGCCAATGGATGCGGGTCCGCTTAACGGCTTCGACGCCCTGCTATCCACCGTGCAAATGCCCGCCGGCGTACCCGTTGCATCTGTCGCCATCGGCAAGGCCGGAGCGCGCAACGCCGCCTATCTTGCCGCGCAGATCCTGGCCTTGGCCGACAGCGGGCTCGCCGAGCGAGTCACCGCCGACCGCCGGGCCGACGCCGACCGCGTGCAGGCTCAGGATCGGGCGTTGCAGCAGCAACAGTGAGCCGTCGCCGCCAGTGACCGCGAGCCAGGCCGAGAAAGCCGCAAGGCGGCTGCGGCAAGGAGAGCTGATTGCCTATCCCACCGAAGCGGTCTGGGGCATCGGCTGCGATCCTTTCAATCGGCAAGCCGTGCTGCGCCTGCTGCGGCTGAAACAACGATCCGCAAGCAAGGGGTTGCTGCTCGTCGCGGCGGGTATGGACCAGATCGGGAAACTGCTGACGCAATTGACCGCTGCCCAGATCGCCACCTTGCGGGCGAGCTGGCCCGGGCGCGTCACCTGGCTGGTGCCCGATCCCGCCAGACTTTATCCTGGCTGGATACGTGGCGATCATTCGTCCGTAGCGATTCGAGTCAGCGCACATCCCCTGGTACGGGAATTGTGCCTCGCTTTCGGCGAGCCCATTGTTTCCACATCGGCAAATCTCGCCGGCGAACGTGAAATTCGCACAATTGAAGAGATGCGGCGGCAGTTTGCCGATACCATCGACTACGTCGTCGAAGGCAATCTCGGCGGACATGACAAGCCCTCGGAGATCCGCGACCTGGTCACGGGTGAGCGAATTCGTTAAACATGGAATTGCGCGGAAAATCCCGGAGTAACCGCTAATGAGCCAAGTGAATTGCCAAGCCGTGCGGCAGTTCCTGCTCGGATCGCAGGAAAACATCTGCGCGCGGCTGGCCGCCGCCGACGGCGCCGGCGAGTTCATCACCGACCGCTGGGAGCGTGGCGATGGCGGCGGAGGCGTTTCCCGGGTAATGAGCGAAGGCGCGATATTCGAAAAGGCCGGCGTAAACTTCTCCCATGTCTTCGGCAAATCGCTGCCGCCCTCGGCCACTGCCACCCGGCCGGAGCTTGCCGGGCGCGGTTACCAGGCGATGGGCGTCTCCCTTGTTATCCACCCCTGGAATCCCTTCGTGCCGACCTCCCACGCCAATTTCCGCCTGTTCGCCACCACCGGGGAAGAATCGGTCTGGTGGTTCGGCGGCGGTTACGATCTCACTCCCTTTTATGGCTTCGACGAAGATTGCCGGCATTGGCACAGGACCGCCCGGGACGCCTGTGATCGATTCGATCCCAAGTTCTATCCGCGCTTCAAACAGAACTGCGATGATTACTTCCACTTGAAACATCGCGACGAGCGCCGGGGCATTGGCGGGATATTCTTCGATGATTTCGATGAGGGCGGCTTCGAACGCAGCTTCGCTTTCGTCCGCGCCTTGGCCGCAAGCTATCTTCAGGCATATCTGCCCATCGTCGCGCGCCGCGAATCGCATGCCTATAGCGCCGAACAACGCAAATTCCAGGAGTACCGCCGCGGACGCTATGCCGAATTCAATCTTGTCTTCGACCGCGGCACTTTGTTCGGTCTGCAATCGGGCGTCGGCCGCATCGAATCGATTTTGATGTCGCTGCCGCCGACGGTGCGCTGGATCTACAACTGGCGGGCCGAACCTGGTAGCGAGGAAGAAAAGCTCACCAGCCATTACCTGACGCCGAAGCAATGGGTATGAACTCGCTTCCCGTCCGATACGCGGTGGTCGGCAACCCGATCAGTCAGAGCAAATCGCCGCTGATTCATTCCATGTTCGCGCAACAGACCGGCGAGCGGATCGCGTATGCGGCACTGCTTGCCACGCAAGACGAGTTCGATGGTCTGGTCGGTGAATATTTTCGCGCCGGCGGCGGCGGGTTGAATATCACCTTGCCTTTCAAACGGTCAGCCTGGTCCATGTGCCGGCATCTGTCGCCTAACGCCGCCAGGTCGAAAGCGGTCAATACGCTTTATCTGCGTGAAGACGAACTCGCCGGCGCCAACACCGACGGCATCGGTCTCGTGCGCGACATTCGCGGTAATCTCGGCATTGACATCGGCGGGCGCCGCATATTGCTGCTTGGCGCGGGCGGCGCCATGCGCGGCGTCATACCCGCGCTCAAGGAGCAAGCGCCGGCTTCGATGACAGTCTGGAATCGCACCGTCGAGCGCGCGGCCGAACTCGCGCGGGATTTCGGCGGCGATCTGACAGCGGCGGGTATCGATGATTTACATGGCAAACAATTCGACCTGATAATCAATGGCACCTCCGGCAGCCTGCAAGGCCGCCTGCCCAAGGTCGACGCGTCCTGGCTCGCGCCCGGTTGCTGCTGTTATGACATGGTCTACGCGGAGGAAGATACGGTTTTCGTGCGCTGGGCGCGGGACGCAGGCGCGGCCGCCGCCGCGGACGGTCTCGGCATGCTGGTCGAACAAGCCGCCGAATCGTTTCGCATCTGGCGCGGCGTCACCCCCGATACCGAACCGGTTATCCGCCGCCTGCGAAATTAGAGCGAGCCCTTCGCTGCAATTTCCTATTGGACCGTCATGATCTTTGGGTGCGAAGGCAAGCGATAGCCTTGCGCCAGGCTCAAGCGACGCCGAGCTGTGCTCGGCGGCCGGCCGGACGCTTGCGCTATTCAGGCGCTGGCGCCCGGATTTCCAATCTCCGGGCACAAAAAAGCCGGCGCCAATGGACGCCGGCTTTTTCCCGTGAAATTTGCCTAGTGGGCTTCGGCGGCAACGTCACCCTCGCCGTGATCCTCGCCCGTCCCATGGACTTCGGCCGGTGTCAATGCCACCGCATTGGGGTCGTGGCCCATATAGTCATAGCGAGTGCCAGAGGTGTACCCGCCTTCCACCGCCATGAAACTGATCAACAGCAACAGCACGCCCGGCGGGCCGAGAATGGTCAGGCATAGCGCCAGCCGTTCCCAGAACGCATGCATGAAGATGGCGATGATGAAGCCGGCCTTGACCAGCATGAATACGATGACCAGCGTCCAGCGCATGGCGCCTTGGACGTCGAAGTAGTCAACTGCGTAGGAAAAGGCGCTGACCACGAACAGCAGCACCCAGATCTTGTAGTAAATTCCTAGTGGATGCTGTTGTCCCGCGGTGTCCGATGACGATGCCATTGCTGTTTCCCCTTACAGAAGATAGAAGAATGCGAAAATGAATACCCAGACGAGATCAACGAAGTGCCAGTAGAGCCCGGCGATTTCGACGATCTCGAAGCCTTTCTTGTCGTAGTAGCCCGCCCTGATGCGAAACGCCACCCACATCAGGTAGATCACCCCGGCCGATACGTGCAAGCCGTGGAATCCCGTGACCATGAAGAATACCGAGCCGAACTGCGGCGCTCCGAAGGGGTTGCCCCAGGGCCGCACGCCCTCCTCGAGGATCAGCTTGGACCATTCGAACGCCTGCATGCCGACGAAGGTCGCGCCAAAAAAGGCGGTCGCGGCGATGAGCCAGAACGTCTTCTTCTTATCCCCGCGATAGCCGTAGTTCACCGCCAGCGCCATCGTGCCCGAACTCGTGATCAGCACCATGGTCATGATCGCGATCAGGAGAAGCGGGACGGGGGCCCCGAGAAAATTCAAGGAGAAAATCTCGCTTTGCGACGGCCACGGCTCGGTCGTGGTCATGCGCACATTGAGATACCCGGTCAGAAAGCAACTGAAAATAAAGGTGTCGCTGACCAGGAAAATCCACATCATGGCCTTGCCCCAAGGCACATGATAGGCTTGTTTGTCGGCCGTCCAGTCGTCAACCAGGCCAGTTACCCCGTCATTGGGGGAGACACTTGTTGCAGCAGCTTCACTCATGCTTGGTTATTCCTGTAAATTGCCGGTCCGCCGGCAAATTAAGTTTTCTCGGAAGAACTCCATCCCCGGGATTCTTCGTTACCGCAAAACAAAAGCGAGGTTTTGTTTTGCTCGCGAATTCCACGGCTTGCGCCGTTGACTTCATCGCGCGCATCCATGCGTACGACCCTTCGGACGCTTCGGCTTCGCCGAAGCTTGCATTCTTGTTCCCCAACTACTGTCGGCGGCGATTCCATGCGCCGCGCGGAAGCCCTTATGGATCAAGGCTTCCTTAGGTATTCGAAAGAACCGCGAACATCACCAGCCACACCACCAGCAGAAAATGCCAGTAGAGCGTGCACAACTCGATGCTGAGGCGGACGTCTTTCGGCTCGGCGCCGGACACCAGCCGGATCGAGGTCTTGCTCCAGACCCACAGGCCGCCAAGCAGGTGGGCGGCGTGCACGCCGGTGAGCAGATAGTAGAACGACGCCGCCGGATTGGGAGTCAGGTACACTCCGGCTTCCTGCAGTCCGTTCCATACCATCAATTGCCCGCCGATGAACAGAAAGGCAGCTATGCCTCCAGCCAGATACAACGTGAACACATTGCGGGCCTCGCCCCGGCTGACCTTGTTGCGGGCAAGCTGAAACAGCACGCTGCTCAACAGCAGCAGTCCGGTGTTGAACCATAACTGCGCCGGTTCCGCCAATGGCCGCCAGTCCGGCAACTCCATGCGAATGAAATAGCTGATCGTGAACAGGCTGAACAGCACCGTGGCGACGACGAGAAAGAAGCCAAGAGCTACCTTTTCCGCCGCGGTGTCGAAGGCGCCTTCGGGCTTGAGCCCGCCGATGATGCCCTTGCGTTCCCAGGGCTTGTCGGTCAGATGTTTAAGCGATTTCACAGATCCGCCTTGGATGCATCGTGATCCGGATCGAAATGCTCTTCGTCCACCGTGGGCTCGACGCTCTCCGGCGTGTTCTGCGGAATGAAGTCCTCATGCGCGCCGGGCACGCTGTAGTCATAGGCCCAGCGGTAGACCGTCGGCAGCTCGTCGCCCCAGTTGCCGTGGATCGGCGGAGTATCCGGAGTCTGCCATTCGAGTGAATTGGCGCCCCAGGGATTGGGCCCGGACTTTTCTCCGTTGCGCAGGCTCCAGAACACGTTAATGAAGAACAACAACTGGGATGCGCCGACGAATAGCGCCGCGACGGTGATGGCGGTATTGGCGTCCTGGGTCGCTGGCGCCATGAACTCGGTTGAGCCGAGCGCGTAATAGCGCCGCGGTACGCCATGGATGCCGAGGTAGTGCATCGGCAAATAGATCGCGTAAGTGCCGAGGAAGGTGCACCAGAAATGCAGCTTGGCCATGCCTTCGTGATACATGCGGCCGGACATCTTCGGGAACCAGTGATACAGCGCCGCGAACAGCACCAGGATCGGCGACACGCCCATGACCATGTGGAAATGCGCGACCACGAAATAGGTGTCGGACAGCGGCAGGTCGATCACTACGTTGCCCAGGAAAAGACCAGTCAACCCGCCATGAATGAAGGTGAAAATGAAACCGATGGCGAAATACATCGGCGCGTTCATGCGGATATCGCCTTCCCACAGGGTCAATACCCAGTTGTATACCTTGAGCGCTGTCGGCACCGCGATGATCAGCGTGGTGGTGGCGAAGAAGAAGCCGAAATAGGGGTGCATGCCGCTGACGTACATGTGATGCGCCCAGACGATGAAGCTAAGCAGGCCGATGACGATGATCGCCCAGACCATCATGCGATAACCGAATATGTTTTTGCGGGCATGGGTGCTGAGTACGTCGGACACAAGGCCGAAAGCCGGCAGCGCCACGATATACACTTCGGGATGGCCGAAGAACCAGAACAGATGCTGGAACAGGATCGGGCTGCCGCCGTCGTAGTCCAGCGCCGTGCCGGACTCGATGACCGCCGGCATGAAGAAACTGGTGCCGAGCAAGGTGTCGAACAGCATCATGATCGCCGCTACCAGCAACGCGGGGAAAGCGAACAGACCCAGCACGGTGGCGACGAAGATGCCCCATACCGCCAGCGGCAGGCGCATCATGGTCAGCCCGCGGCAGCGGTATTGCAGCACGGTGACGACATAGTTGAGGCCGCCCATGGTGAAAGCGACGATGAACACCGCCAGCGACAGCAGCATGAGCACGATGCCCATGTCATGCCCGGGCGTTCCCGCCAGCGAGGTCTGCGGCGGATATAACGTCCAGCCCGCCCCGGTTGGCCCGCCGCCGACAAAGAAGCTGGCCAGCAGAATGATCACCGAAACCAGGTATACCCAGTAACTGAGCATGTTCATGTACGGGAAAACCATATCCCGAGCGCCGCACATGAGCGGAATGAGATAGTTGCCGAAGCCGCCGAGGAACAGGGCCGTAAGCAGGTAGATCACCATGATCATGCCGTGCATGGTCACGGACTGGTAGTATGAATTTGGGTCGATGAGGTCGAAGGTCTCGGGGAAGCCGAGTTGCATGCGCATCAACAGCGACAGCACCAGGGCTACGAGCCCGACGGCAATGGCGGTGCCGCCGTATTGAATGGCGATCACCTTGTGATCCTGGCTCCAGACATACTTCGTCACCCAGCTATGCGGGTGATGAAGTTCGATCTCCTGGTCCGCCAATGGTACGTATGCCATGTCTACCTCCTGATTCGATTTTCAGACCCTTCGGACCTGTTATTCCCCGACCTCAATGCGATTTGACGCGAGCGTATTGATGTACGCCGCCACATCTTTGATTTCTTCCTCGTCCGCCATCGCCGTGGCCATTTGCACCATCTGCTCGCCGTAATCGTCTTCCGCATGCATGCCGCGAATTCCGGCGCGGAAATTGGCTAGCTGGGTTACCAGATACCAGTCGCTCTGGCCCGCCAGCGGCGGCGCGTCGGTGTACCAGGTGCCGGCGCCGTCATCGAGATGGCAGGCGGCGCAGTTGCGATCGTAAATATCCTGGCCGTTGGCGATATCGCCGACAATGGTGCGCTGGGCGGGGACATTCGGCAGCGAGGCAATATATGCCGCCATGTTGCGAACCGCTTCATCGTCGGCAAGGGTCGCCGCGAAAGCCGCCATTTGCTGACCCATGACATCGTCCGCGCCGCCACGCACCCCGCTTTTGAAATACTGGAGTTGTCGCTCAATATACCAGGCCGGCTGTCCGGCGAGCTTTGGGCCATTGGTGGGGCCAGGCTCCGCTCCCTGGGGCTGAACCCCTTCTCCCTGTCGTCCGTGGCAGGTAGCGCATACGACATACTGGGCCTGCCCCGCCGCCGGATTGGCGGCGACCATGTTCTGGGTTTCGGCGAAAGTCGGCTGGGTGGCCAGCCAGGCGTCAAAATCTTCCTCGGTTTCGACGACGACCTGACCGCGCATGACGAAGTGGCCGATGCCGCAAAGTTCTTCACATAACACATCGTAAGTTCCCACCTTGGTCGGCGTGAACCACATGTAGGAAATCAAACCTGGCACCAGATCCATCTTCACGCGGAACTGGGGTACGGTGAAATTATGCAGCACGTCGTTCGAACGAAACAGTATATGCGCGTCCTGATCTACCGGCAGTCGCATCTGCGGATCGTTGACTACCACATCGTCCTGACCGTTGGGATCGTCCGGATTAACGCCGAAAGGATTGCCTTGCGAGACCAGAGCGGTGTCGGCCGTGCCGAGAATGCCATCGGCGCCGGGATACCGGTATTGCCATTGCCATTGCTGGGCCAGAACCTCATAGTCGCGCGCCTCTTCCGGCACATTGACGAAAACCGCCCAATAAAACAGGCCCGGCGTGAGCATCAGCACAACGCCGGCCGTGGTGACCACGGAAAGCCAGATTTCCATTTTGTGGTTTTCCGGTTCGTATACCGCCTTGTGGCCTTGCCGGTGGCGGAAGCGCCAGACGCAGTACGCCATGAACCCGTTGATGGCGACAAATACAATGCCAGTCACCCACAGCGTGATGTAGACCGTGATATCTATGCCCACCCAGTCGGCGGCGAGTGGCGTGAACCACCAGCCGAAGTAGTAGGCAAAGACAAAATGCAGAACGACGGTGCCGATAACAAGCAGGAAAAGCGCGATTGCTAATGACATAAAGTGGCAATCCTTCTATGCAGATCCGAAATATTCCGGAGGGCGCGGTTCGCCGGACGAGTCGCCGTTCGCCATGCCGAATTCGGGGGGCTGGTTCATCTTGTACTCTAATCTCCGGAAATCGCTGATTTCCGGCGCGATTCACCGCGATCGGTTATGGTTCGCGAGGATGAGTATGGCCTAAATTTCGCGGGGCGGATGGTATAGAATTTTGCTTCTGGCCGCAAGTCCGTTGCGCGGCCGCGCGAGTATCAAGCCCAAGCAACCGCGATCGTCGGAGAGGATGTCGAAAATGACCGAGACAGTGAACGCAATGAGCGGGAAAAATTTGGCCTTTCTGTTCGCCGCCCTGCTCGCCCTTGCCGTCGGACCCTTGCCGGCGCAGACGCGGGACTACAACCCCGATCAGCCCTTCGGCAGTTTGCGCGAACAGGCCCGCACCCGGCAGGCCTGGCTCGAAGAACGGCTGGAGCGCAACCTGCCAATGCTCATGCGCAAGCACGGCGTGGACATGTGGGTCGTTACCATGCGCGAGTATAACGAGGATCCCGTCTTTCGGGCTCTGGTCTCGCCGACCACCTTCGCCGCCCGGCGGCGGACGATCTACATCTTCCACGACCGCGGCCCTGAAGAAGGAGTTGAGCGGCTGGCGCTGGGCGGCGCCTCGCAAGGCGGCGCCTTCGAGGCGATCCGCGCCACCGCGACCGCCCCAGACGGCCGCGACGCCGAGCTCTGGGGCAGCGACCAATGGGACCTGTTCGCGCGCATGGTGCGCGAACGCAATCCCGGGCGGATCGCCGTCAACATTTCCCGCGACCACAATTTCGCCGACGGATTATCGGCGGGTGAATGGGAACAGATGGAACAAGCGCTCGGCCCCGAATTTGCCGGCCGTGTCGTGCGCGAGCCGCTGCTCGCCATCGACTACCTGGCCATGCGCGTTCCTTCCATGACTCCCGTATACCGGAAAATGCAGGCCATGGTGCACGAGATCATCGCCACGGCCTTCTCCGATGTGGTGATCGTTCCCGGCCAGACCAGCACCGCCGATGTGGAATGGTGGATGCGCCAGCGGGTTCACGATCTGGGACTGGATTCCTGGTTCCAGCCGTCGGTGTCCTTGCAGCGGCGAGGCGCGTCGATGACCGACGCGGCCGCGCCAATCATAGCGCGAGGAGATGTGCTGCATTGCGACTTCGGACTCGTTGCGCTGGGTCTGGCGACCGATACGCAGCACATGGCCTATGTATTGCGCGAGGGCGAAACCGAAGCGCCGGCTGGACTGCGGCAAGCTCTGGCCAATGCCAACCGCTTGCAGGACATCCTCTTCGAGGAGACCGAAGTGGGACGCAGCGGCAACGAAATTCTCGCCTCGGTGCTGGAAAAGATGCGAAACGAAGGTCTCAATGGCACCATGTACACCCACCCCATCGGCGATCACGGCCATGGCGCCGGCCCGCTGATCGGGCTTTGGGATTATCAGACCGGGGTGCCGGGGCGCGGCGATCCGCCGGTAATTCCAAGTATGTGGTTTTCCACCGAGATGCAGGTGACCACGCCGGTGCCCGAATGGGACGGCCAGCCGGTGCGCATGGCGCTGGAGGAAGAAGCCGAGATCACGGCGGAAGGCGAGATGCAATGGATGCTGCGCCGCCAGACCGAGCTTCATCTCATACGCTGACCAAGGCGCGCACAGGATGCTACCAAGACAAACCGAGTTACACCTCATTCGCTGACTACACGCCTGACCGGCGGGGACAGTGGCTTCGAGCGGCTCCACGGGCGGGAGCGCCTGTTCGCTTAATCTCACCTCGCTATCCATGGCGAGGTTCGAATCGGGTCATCGCCGCTTTGGGCCATCCATGGCGCGCGACGACTCCCACGACGCGAACAGGCGCTCCGGCCCGCGGACCCTTGCGCAGTGCGGAACGCATTGATCCGGGCTTCGATGCCTGCATGAGAAATGCTGAAAGCCAGCGCACGGTCTGGTCATGGGGGGTAATACATTGGATAATCCGCGGTTCGTGTTTTCCAATTCCCGAAACAAAGAGGAAAAACAATGCGTCGTTTTCTGCTAGTCCTCGCCTCCACCGGTCTGCTTGCAACCGCGGCGGCCACGGCAAATGCACAGTCCGACACTTATTTTTCGGCTCACCATGATTACCAGGTGGTCGAGGTCACCGGCGGCTTGATTCAGCCCTGGTCCATGGCCTGGCTGCCGGACGGCGACATGCTCGTCACCGAAAAGCCCGGCCGTCTGCGGGTGGTTCGCAACGGCGAATTGCTGCCCGAAGCCGTTCCCGGCGTACCGGAAGTTTTCTACCAGGGTCAGGGCGGCCTGTTCGAAGTCGCGCCGCATCCCGATTTCGCCGAAAACCGCTGGGTATATCTGACGTTCTCCAAGCCGGTCGGCGACACCTCGACCACGGCCATCGTCCGCGGCCGCTTCGAGAACGACGAACTCACCAACGTAGTTGAAATCTTCGCCGCCCAATCGACCGGCTTCGGTCATTACGGCGGCAAGCTGGCGTTCGATGACGAAGGCTACATGTTCCTAGTCGTCGGCGATCGCCAGGCCCCTTCCATCGGCGATCTGACCATCCATCCGGCGCAGGATACGACCAACCACAACGGCACCGTCATGCGGCTGCACGACGACGGCAGCGTGCCCGACGACAACCCCTTCGTCGGCAGTAACGACGTGCTCCCGGAAATCTGGAGTTTCGGACATCGCAGCCCCCAGGGCCTGGCGATTCATCCGGAAACCGGGGATCTGTGGGAAACCGAGCACGGCCCCCAGGGCGGCGATGAGCTCAACCGCATCGAGCCCGGCGTCAATTACGGCTGGCCGGTGATCGGCTACGGCGTCAACTACGGCGCCGTCGGCAGCCCGATCCACGTCGGCATCGGCCAGGACGGCATGCGCGCGCCGGACCACATCTGGGTGCCTTCGATCGCAGCCTCGGGCCTGATGATCTACTCCGGCGACAAGTTTCCCGGCTGGCACGGCAGCATTTTCGCCGGCGGCCTGATGGGCGAGCAGCTCGCGCGCCTGCACCTGAGCGACGACTATCGCGAAGTGATCGTGGAAGAAACCCTCGCCTATGACATGGGCCGCATCCGCGACGTGCGGCAGGGCCCGGACGGCTACATCTATCTTGCCATCTCCGACCGCCGCGGCGAAGAAGAAACCCCAATAGTCCGCCTGGAGCCAGTCGAATAAGCCGGGCTGTATGCAACTAACCATCTACGGAGAGCCTGCACCGGCCTGATCAATTATGCTGCTCTACTACAATGTCGGATAGTGATTTTCTTGCCAAAATCCGGTCGCGCCGCTGGCATTGCCTCATGAACAGCATAGACGTCGCGTTGCCCGGAACGCTCAAGAACTTTGTTGACGATCAAGTTTCCGCGCAAGGCTAAGGTGCTTCGAGCGAATACGTTTGCGAGTTGATCCGCAAGGAGCAGGATCGCCAGCGATTGCGCGCCCCCGTCCTCGAAGGGGCGGCTTCACCGCGGGAAAACAGTTGCGGACGCGGAGTACTTTGACCAGCTTCGCGGTTGGGTTCTCGAGTCAGGGCGGACGTGATTGCAAAGCCCTTGAGCTTGCGCCGACTGGCGCGACAGGACATCGACGAAGCGATCGAATTCTATCTTGCCGAAGCTGGCGTTACGGTGGCGATCCAGTTATTCGATTCCCTGAAATCATTCCTGGTTCGCGTCCAAAATTAACCGGCATCCGGTTCGACCCGCTACGCGCACGAGTTGGACGTTCCCGGTCTGCGCACCCTGGCAGTTGGCAAGTTTCCCCAACTTGTTTTCTACGTCGAGAAAGACGATGAGATCGATATCTGGCGCGCGCTTCACGGCGCCAGGGATATCCCGGCCTGGTTAATCGAGCTGGAGAACTGGAAGGGGTTGTTTCCACGACTGATTGTCCTATGGGTGTCCTGATTGCATATTTGGTGCACGTTTTCAAATCAAACACCAAATCTAATTACTGGCTACTCGATGAACTGGCTTGGTATGCCGGCAATTGTCATTTTTTAATACTTTGAATGTATATACGGTCATTGTTAGAATTAGCAATCAGTTGTACTTTCTGACTTGGCTTAAGTTACGCTGCAACCTTAAAGGGTTACGATTATAAATTTGACCATTAGTTTGACTAACCTATAAGAAAGATACAGCTGGAATCAAGCATTCTATGAATTATGATCTTCTGATTATATTCGCCCTTGTTGCTAGTTTTTCCGTGATAACAGCGATAGCAACACGTGCAATAAGGCGAAAATTTGGGTACAAAAAATATTTGATATTTTTTGGACAGTTACTCCTATTATTACCTTGGCTTAGTCACTACAATTATTTTCTGAGGATGGCAAATTCAAACGAATTTTCCTGGCAGGTTTTCTTGGTCCCTTTTGCCATATTGATGCTAGTTATTTTGATAGTGCAGATAGATTCTATGATATTAAGAGCTGCTAATTTTCTAGTCCCTAGTTTGGCATACATGGCAACATATTATTATGTAATGCCAACAGTATATGCAGCAACACAAAACTATGTTTTCGATAATATCCCCACAATCTGGCTATTTTTTTGGACAATTGTGGCGACATCAATCCTGTTGGCATACGTTTTTCCGGTACAAGCTCTTAAATTGGGAAAGCACGATAGGAATAATTAGTTCCTGTCCGAAAATTCCCCTTTCCATTGGTGGAATTGCTCCGGCAAGGTGCGGGAACTTTCCGCTCAAGCCCTGTCGATGCCGTTTTCTCTTGATATTATTTGATGTCGAGTGGATTTTGCCGTGCGGGGGCCGCGAATCCGGGATTTTCAGAATTGCGGGCAATGTCGAATCTCTGGCGCCGAGGGCCGGCCCGGTTTTATCGCATACGCACATGCTGGGACCGATCTGGTGAGATGCAATCGCGCCAATATTACCAGGTTGTGGGTGAAGGCCGCGGATTGTACTCAAGCCTTGAAGCGCGCCAAGCTCCGCCAGTGGCAGCGCGCCAGTCCGAAGCGACGCTTGGGGTAGGAGATGCCGGCTTCCACCACCACATAGAGCACCAGGTCGCTGTGGCCCGTGGCCAGATTGATCTTGTGACCGTATGCGGCTCGAACAGGCTGACGATCTTTTCCATGGCTGGCGTGTTCTCTTCCAGCAGCACGCGTCGCGCCGCCTGCCTTTGCCAGCGCGCGGACCACGCATTCCGCAGCGCCGCCACCTGCATGCAGCCGGGCGGCATCGGCATGATCCAGCGCGGAGCGCGAGCCGGAACAGCTTGCGATACGTGCGTTTTCGCCGCGCCGCGCCGCGCCGCGCTCCGTTGCGTGCGCGCCTTCAGTTCGCGTCGCTTCGCGGCCCGAAAATGATCCTGGTATACGATCACATCCCCCTAGGTATTGGCGGGTGGGCGCCAGCAAGCGCGTCAGCACACGTGCGCCGTACAAGAATCAGACGGTTGTCCGTCGGCGCCTATATATGGGTCTCGGTGACGGTGCTATCGGCGCGCACCGCTCCTACACTCGCCTGCAAGGCGAATTACCCCGGCGGCCGCAACCGGCCTAGACGCACGAACCGGCTCATCGATTGCGAGTCCCGCAGGAAAAACTCCAGACCGCGACAGCTCAATTGATGCTAATGCCCGATTACGGCGCAGCGCAGTACGGTCGCGCAACTCAACCCAAACGGCCGCGGGTCTGGCTGTGCACGGCGCCGAGATCGGCAGCCACGGCATCAAGCAGCTCGGGGTGACTGTCCAGCCAAGTGCTGGTATCGGGTCAATTGAATCCATGCGGGAAATGATGTCTCCCGCATGGCGCTTTTCGAAATAGGCCGCGGGTAGACGAATCAGGTGCCGCAGCACATTGCCTGCCATTTGAAAGGTCATTGACTGGCCTAGCAACAAAATTACCCAGGATCGCAGCGCGACGGTCACGGCACGAATCAGATAGAGGCAACCGAAACCAATTCCTAGCAGAAACAGAAAATCCGTATCGAACCGAGTCACCGCCTCGTCGATGACAAGTTGCAGATAGAAGGGCGAAGCCAAGCCAAATAGTTGAATTACGACGGACAGGATAAGAATCTGTATCAAGGATCGCTTTAGGCCGGACAGGCGGGACCACAAGCTGGTCAATCGCGTTCTGGTTCGGGCCACGATTGGCTGAAAGTCAGTGGCGGGAGTCACCTCCAGCGCAACGCCGGTGAAGTGTTTCGATATTTCATCGAGAGAATAGGTTACTCGGCCGTGGGCTGGATCGAACACGACGAATCGGTTTCGCCGAATTTCCTTCAACACCACGAAATGATCCATATCCCAGTGCAGAATCACGGGAAGCGAAATATCCTTCAATCGTTGGGGTTCGAGTCGCAGAGCGCGCGAGCCAAGCATAAGCTGCTCGGCGATCTTCATCAGATCGCGTAACCGCGACCCCTTAAGCGATGAACCGAAACGCTGGCGCATGGCGTTCAGATCGATTTTGTGACCGTGGTGTTGGGCCACCATCGCCAAAGACGCAAGGCCGCACTCGGCGGCCTCACTTTGCAGAAAAATCTTCAATGTTGCACAGCCAAGAAATTAATTGCTGGGAGAAGATAGAAAAATAGGGAAAAGCGAGAAATTTAAATAATCCTTTTTAAGGAATAGCAGGTAATAATATCGCGATAAGGTTGCACAAGCCATGCAAGATGCTCACGGAGAGAATTGGATGTCCATTTTTTCGTTCGATCTCTGTTATGGACAAAATGGTGAATAAGAAAGCAGACAAAATTACTGCTAATGCGTACAATAAACCGAAGTAATTGAGGCCAAAATTTACCGCATGAGAGGAAGAAAATAGCAAGCTTGTGATCAGAAAAGAATAAATCCAGCTATTTGATTTGGTAATCCAATCAGTGATTTTTTTTACTGTTAGTAAAATGATGAACTGAAAAATCAAAGTCTCCAAGAATGGAGCGACTATTGCAGCAATAGTAATCACCCAAATCAAAGGTAAAGAGGAAAAAATTTCTGCATCAGCGGAATCCACTGCTATCAAAAATTCTGGTTCGATAAGATACAACAATTCCAATGTGATCAAATCTGTAATTAAGATAACTGCCCAAAATGTAAGAATCAATTTTAATCTATTGATCTGAGCTAGGTAAGCAATAACTTTTTTCATTAGTGGGATATCTTTTAACTGGTGGAGTTCTATAGAATTAGGAAGCATATCAAAGAGTTGAAATTTGGGAAATGGTAACTGATTATGATGATCTGAGCAACACTTAGTGATTTTCTATTAATATCGCAATATAATCCTCAATAAAAACGAGGGAAGGCAAAGCCTTCCCTCGTTTCGAACTGAAAACTCAATAGTGTTTTCTCAATAACTCAATAATACGGTGGCCTAGGTAAGGGATTTTCTTGGAGATAATCTCCCAACTCTCGAGCTTGTTCCTTAATCTTTTGTCGATTTTTCCAAGCTTCTGCTGCTACTTCAATAGCAGATATTATTCTCCCGACTGGTCCCAAGATTTTTTTTATCAATTTCTTTATCCCGCTTGGCTCTTTTTTTTCCCCTCCGCTAACCAAGTCGATCTCTTTACTTGACAGTTCCAGGATTCCGTAATCCATATCTGAGCCGCCGATTGAAAAATCTTTCATGTTCCTTCTCCTGCTTAGATTCTAGTGATTGGCTATAGCCATTATTTATCTTGACTCATTCCGGACAGCATCTATTTCAAATTCAACTCGATTTAAATTTTCATGTCATCACAAGAAATCGTCAAGATATTAAAACTCTACCCCCAACCCGGCGGCGACGGTTCGAAGCCACATTCAGTAAACCTTTATAGGTCTTCCGCCGGTGATTGACCGTAGGTCGGTGCGTCGCCGGCCAGGTAAGCTAGCTCTTCTTCGGTGGACTCTCTTCCCAATGTCTTGTTGCGGTGCGGGAAGCGGCCGAAGCGGGCGATTACGTCCCGGTGATCGCGGGCGTAGGGGGCCTGTTCCCCGGAAAAATTCTCGAAAGCCGCCAGGCATTCCGCGTCCATTTCCTTCGTCACCCGCACCGACAACTCCTGCGCCGCCAGATCTTCCGCATGTTGCAGCGGCATGTAGTAGAACGCCCGCTCCAGCAACCCGACTTCCCGATCCATGCCCTGGTCGATAGCGTTTAGCGCCAGGGCAAGCGCCCGCTCGTCGCCGGCAAATGCGCCGGCGCGCCCCCGGCAGATGTTGCGGGTGAACTGGTCGAGCACGATGATCAGCGCGAGGCGCGGCAGTGCTTCCGCCTCCCAACCCTGGCAAGACCCGGCAAGCACCGCCTTGACCAGAGTCCCGAATCGCTCCTGGATCAACGCATCGGTAGCGGAATCGAAGCCATACCAGAGCTTGAGCCGTTCGCCCAGGTCGTCCGGCCGCAACGGCAGGCGCCCGAACCAGAACGCAATCACTTCCTGGTAGGTCATTTCCGAATGATTCATTCCAATTGCCCCGGCCGCCGCGGTAACGGAACACCTGGCTATACTACAGGCGATGACCGGAGTTCGCATCGTGGCGCTGCGTGCGCGCGCGCTCGCGCCGTCGGCATTGTGAGCGTTGATCGTTCTATACTGGTGCGCGGAAGCCCGGCTTGAGATTCGGGCCGAAAAATGCTTGAATGCGCGCGCATTCGGCGCCGCATGATTCCGGCCGGCGCCGCCCCACGACTGGCTCATTTGTCCATGACTGAAACCGCGGCCCGGCAAGTATCCGCCTCCTGGCGCGACTACTACGAGATGTGCAAACCCCGCGTGGTCATGCTCATGATCCTGACCTCGCTGGTGGGCATGTTCCTTGCCGTGCCCGGCATGGTTTCCTGGCGCATCCTGCTGCTCGGCAACCTGGGCATCGCCTTGGTCGCCGGTTCCGGCGCCGCGGTAAACCACCTCATCGACCGCCGCATCGATCGCATTATGGGACGCACTTCAGGCCGGCCGCTGCCCCAGGGCCGGGTCGACCCGATGCAGGCGGCGATATTCGCCTTGCTGCTTTGCGCCAGCGGCATGGCGATCCTGCTGATTTGGGTCAATCCCTTGTGCGCCTGGCTGACGCTGGCTTCCTTTGTCGGCTATGCCTTCATCTACACCGGCTACCTGAAACACGCGACGCCGCAGAACATCGTCATCGGCGGTCTCGCCGGCGCCATGCCGCCATTGCTCGGCTGGTCGGCGGTAACGGGAACCATCGAACCGGACGCCGTTGTGCTGGTGCTGATCATTTTCGCCTGGACACCACCGCATTTCTGGGCTCTGGCGATCCACCGCAAGGATGAGTATGCGCGCTCGGGCGTGCCCATGTTGCCGGTCACTCATGGCGAATACGCCACCCGGGTGCATATCATCGTCTATACCGTGATTCTGGTGGTGGTGAGCGTCGTTCCCTGGTTCACCGGCATGGGCGGCTGGATTTACCTGGTTTCCGCGCTCTTGCTCGGCGCCGGTTTCCTGTATTGGTCCGGACGCTTGATGTTCCGCCCGCGTCCGGATATTCCGATGCGCACTTTCGGTTATTCCATCGTCTACCTGGCGCTGTTGTTTGTTGCCCTGCTGGTGGACCACTACCTGGCTTGAGCGGCGCATGGCTGCCATTCGCTTGACCAAGACCGTCTGGATCGCATTCGCGCTGGCGAATGTGCTGTTGCTGTCGCTTATCGTCCTGTTGTTGCAGTTCCGCGCCGAGCGGGCAGAGCAGTCGCGGTTGAGCGAGTTGGGCGCGGCGCTCTACCCGGAACCGATTCCCTTGGCCGAAATCGAATTGACCGACCAGCACGGACAGCCGTTTCGGCTCGACCGCATGCGCGGCGCGTGGAGTCTGGTGTTCTTCGGTTTCAGCAATTGTCCGGACATGTGCCCCATGACCCTGGCGCAACTCGAACGCTACTACCGCGACCGGCCCCAATCGGCGCGGCCGCCATTGCAGGTGTTGTTTGTTTCCGTCGATCCCGCGGACACGCCTGAAATCATCGGCGAATATTTGCAAGGCTTCCATTCGGAATTCATCGGCCTCGGCGGCAACCCGGATGCGGTAAGCAATTTCGCCAGCCAACTGTTCGTAAATACCGGCGCCGGCGAGATGCCCGGCCATGGGCCGCCCGCCGGCAGCCCCGAGGGCTTTATCAGCCACAGCGTCCACATCGGCGTTGTCAATCCCGCGGGCGAGCTTGCCGCCCTGCTGCGTCCGCCGCATCGCGCCGCCGCGATCTCCCAGGCGCTGGCGCTGATTGTTCAGCGGGCCTGAAGCGAGGCGGCGGCAAAATGGCTGAATCCAACGACAAGCCCGCATTGATCCTGGTAGACGGCTCTTCCTACCTGTTTCGCGCCTTCCACGCGCTGCCGCCCATGATGACCGGCAGCGGCCGCCCGACCGGCGCGGTGCGCGGCGTCATCAGCATGATCCGCAATTTGCGGAACAAGTACGCCGGCAGTCGCATCGGCATCGTTTTCGACGCCAAGGGCAAGACCTTCCGCAACGAGATTTATGCCGAATACAAGGCGCACCGGCCGCCGATGCCCGATGAGCTGCGCTCTCAGATCGAGCCTATCCTGCAGATCATCCGCGCCATGGGGCTGCCCTTGCTCATCGTCGATGACGTTGAAGCCGACGACGTCATTGGCACCTTGGCGACCGCGGCCGGCAAGGAACGGATATCCACGCTGATTTCCACCGGCGACAAGGATCTGGCCCAGCTTGTGACCGGTCACGTCACGCTGATCAACACCATGAACGATGAACTGCTCGACCCCGCCGGCGTCGAGTCGAAGTTCGGCGTGCGCCCGGATCAGATCATCGATTATCTCGCGCTGATGGGCGACAAGTCGGACAACATCCCGGGCGTTCCGGGAGTCGGCGCCAAGACCGCGGCGAAATGGCTGCAGGAATACGGTTCGATGCGGGGCATAATCGATAACGCTGGCGCCATCAAGGGGAAAATTGGCGAGAAGTTGCGCGACAACCTGGAATTGCTCGAACTTTCCTACCGGCTGGCCACGATCCGCACCGATGTGCCGCTGGAACTGAATTACGCGCAACTCGAAGGTCGAGCCGAAGACAAGCAGGAACTGCATCGCCTGTTCAGCGAGCTGGAATTCCGCACCTGGCTGCGGGAACTCGAAGCCGATGGCGTCTCCGCGGCGCCGTCGGCGGAAGCCGGCGAGGCGGATGACGCGGCACGGCAGCAGGCGCGGGAAGACCCTGACCCGGCAGATCCGGCGCAAATGCCCGCGGGCACGCAATCCAAGGTCATCACCACCGAAGCCGCGCTACAGGAATTGCTCGGCGAACTGCATGCCGCGCCCCGGTTCAGTTTCAATCTCGAAGCCGAGCCCGGCCATATCTTCGACGCCCGGGTCGTCGGCATCGCGTTTTGCCCGAAGCCCGGCACGGCCGCCTATATCCCGCTGGACCACGACTACGTCGGCTGCCCGCGATTGCTGCCCGCCGAGCGGGTTTTCGCGGCCGTGCAACCCCTGCTCGAAGATGCGCTCAAGCGCAAGTGCGGCTACGACCTGAAACATCAGATGCACCTGTTGCGGAATCTCGGGATTGACTTGCAGCCGGTGAAGTCCGACGTGCTGCTGGCCTCGTATGTGGCCAACTCCGTTGCCGTGCGCCACCAGCTCGACGCGATTGCCCTTCGCTATCTAGAATCCGCGCCGCCGAATCTGGAAAGCCTGACCGGCAAGGGCCGCGGGCGGTTGGCGATGCACCAGCTCGCCATCGATGACTTTGGCGCCTGGGCCGGAGAACGCGCCGACTTGATTCTGCGGCTGGCGGGCGTGCTTGAGCAGCACCTGCGCGACAATGGCCACCTCGAAGGTCTCTACCGCTATTTCGAAATGCCGCTGGCGCCGGTGCTGCAACGCATGGAGCGCAATGGCATCCTGCTCGACCCCGAAGCATTGCAGCGGCAAAGCGCGGAGTTGGCGGTTCAACTCGAAGCGCTGGAACAGTCCGCGTTCGAACTGGCGGGAGAAAGTTTCAACCTGTCTTCGCCAAAGCAATTGCAAGCGCTGCTCTACGACAAACTGCAATTGCCGGTAGTGCGCAAGACTCCCACCGGCCAGCCTTCCACCGCCGAGGACGTATTGCAGGAATTGGCCGCGAGTTACGAGTTACCGCGGCTGCTGTTGCGGCACCGTTCCCTGACCAAACTCAAGTCGACCTATACCGACAAGCTGCCGCAGGAATTACATTCTCGCACGCGGCGCATCCACAGCAGTTTCCAGCAGGCGGTAGCGGCTACCGGCCGGCTTTCCTCCACCGACCCGAACCTGCAGAACATCCCGGTGCGCACCGCGGAAGGCCGCCGCGTGCGTCAGGCATTCGTCTGCAAGCCCGGCTACAAGCTGGTCGCGGCGGACTATTCCCAGGTGGAACTGCGCATCATGGCCCACTTGTCGGGCGATGCCGGCCTGCTCGAAGCTTTCTCCCGCGCCGAGGACATCCACCGCGCTACCGCCGCCGAAGTGTTCGGCGTCGCGCTCGAAGCGGTGGAGCCGGATCAGCGCCGCAGCGCCAAGGCGATCAATTTCGGCCTGATCTACGGCATGTCTGCGTTCGGCCTCGGCCGGCAATTGAACATCGCCCGCAACGAAGCCCAGCAATACGTCGATCGCTACTTCGAACGATACCCCGGCGTGCGCACTTTCATGGACCGCACCCAGGCCCAGGCCACCGAACTCGGCTACGTCGAAACCGTATTCGGCCGCCGTCTCTACCTGCCCGACCTGCGCGCCGGCCGCGGCATGTTGCGCCGGGCGGCCCTGCGCACCGCGATCAACGCGCCTATGCAAGGCACCGCCGCCGACATCATCAAACAGGCCATGATCGACATCGACCTCTGGCTCGAAAGCGAACCCATCGACGCGCGCATGCTGTTGCAGGTCCACGACGAACTCGTGTTCGAAGTCAATGAGAACGACCTGCAACTGCTATGCGACGGCGTAAAATTCCGCATGATCAGCGCCGCCGCCCTCGACGTGCCCCTCGTCGTAGACATCGGCATCGGCGACAACTGGGACCAAGCCCACTGACACCCGTCCGAGGCTTACACTGGAAACTCAATTTAGTTATATTTTAGTTTAACTTTAGAGGCAGCCATGAATACAGTAAAACCCCGCAAAGTCGGCGGTTCCGTCATGCTCGCATTGCCCCGGCCCTCCTTAATACGATGAAACTCGGGGCCGGCGCCAGCGTCGAGATCGAAGTGGACGAGGGCTGCCTCATCATCAAGCCGCATACGCGGCCGAGCTATTCGCTCCAGGAGCTTCTGGAGCAATGCGACGAAACCATCGGGACTTCCCCGGAGGATAAGGCCTGGATTGACTCCGAGCCGGTTGGAAAAGAGCTTATTTAGTGGAACGTGGAGAAATCTGGCTCGTAAGCCTGGACTCGACGGCAGGCCACGAGCCAAAGGGAACTCGTCCGGTAGTGCTGGTTTCCCCAGCCGCCTTCAACCGACTGACCGGTGCGCCGGTAGTGCTGCCCGTAACAACCGGTGGAAACTTCGCCCGGAGAGCCGGATTCGCCGTATCTCTCAAGGATTCAGGCATAACAACAAGCGGAATAATCCGTTGCGATCAGCCTCGCGTTCTGGACGTGACCGCCAGGAACGGCAGGCGCGTTGACAAAGTCCCGGATTCGCTCATGGAAGAAGTGCTTGCCCGACTCGCCACGATTCTGGAATAAAGCTCACCCGTACCTGGACCTTTCGAACCTGTTTTTCAGACCGCAAGCCAGGAATCGAGGCGTTCGCGCGCCTGTTCGAGACCGATGCCCGCGGTCGCCGAGAACAATTGCACTTCCAGCGCGCCACGCCCCGCCAGCTCTTTTCTCACCTCGGACATGGTGTTATGGGCGGGGTTCCGCTTCAGTTTGTCGGCCTTGGTCAACAGCAGATGCAAAGGCAGGCCGGCGCCCTGGGCCCAATCGATCATCTGCCGGTCGAATTCCTTCAACGGATGCCGAATATCACTGAGCAACACAATCCCCCGAAGCTGCCCCCGCCCGTTCAGATAATGCTGCATCTCCCGCTGCCATTGCTCCTTGACCTCAAGCGGCACCTTCGCATAACCATAACCAGGCAAATCAACCAGATAACGCCCCGCAACGCCCGGCACCAGGAAGAAATTAAGCATCTGCGTGCGCCCCGGCGTCTTGCTCGTGCGCGCCAGCCGCGACTGCCGGCAAATCGCATTGATCGCACTCGACTTCCCAGCATTCGAACGCCCCGCAAACGCCACCTCCGCCAAGCTATCCACGGGACACCCATCGAGCGAAACGGCGCTTAACGTAAAAGTCGTCTGGCTGTAATTCATGAAGAATTTCCAAATATCGAAGCCAGGGTTCCAGAAACCATACAATCTGAGTCGCCGTCGGTGTGCGGGGAGTATAGCGGGCGTGCGAGGCAGGATGCCGAGCCCGAAGCCTACAGGGACGTATTTACGGCGTCCACTATACTCCCCGCACACCGACGGCGACGGATCGAGGCCACAAACCGGGGAGCATAACAGACAGATTGGATCCCCAAAGTGTTTTCCAATTCGGAGATGAGCCTGTAATTGGATCCTGGCCGAGCTGTGCCGCAGTTTCGGGGATGTTGGCTTTCAGTACCCGACATGCTGAAGAATTTGTTGACTTTCGGCAAGGCAAATTTGAGTCGGCGGGCATCGGCGCGTAGTTGCCGGCCCTGTGGAATTGTGGGCGAGAGGCGCGCGCCCCGGCCCGATCATGACCGCCACGGTCATCAACCTCAGAGCTGTCCATGGTGTCCATGGGACACCCATCGAGCTGTCCATGGAGCTGTCCATGGGACACCCATTGAGTGATACCGCGCTCAGGGAGAATGTTGTTTGGCTGTAATTCAAGCGGGTGATTGTAAACCGGCGCGGATTCAGTTTGTGCATGCCATCCCTGGCGCGGCCTCTTTGGATTCTCCAACCCCTGGTCTTGCCGGTCCAGCCACTGAGTATAGCTCGGCGTCGTTCGAACTTTGCTCCAAGCTGCGCTCAAGATGAAAGTGATCTGATCGCAATACATGCAAAGTCCTGCGCGATGCAAGGGGCCGTGAGCGGGCAGCGCCTGGGAGCGTCGTAGAGGCGGAACGAGCCACGGAAGGCCCACAGTGAGGCCGATTCGATTCTCATCTCGTCAAGGATGACGAGATGAGATTAAGCTCGCAGTCGCTGCCCGCTCGCGGCTCCGCTCGAAGCCATCGACCGCAAAATCAGCAAGCATGGCAGAGATGCCGGAGTCGAAATGGAGAGGCGCTGAAAATCAGGCTATAATCCGCGTCCGCCCGGACGCGCGCCATTTGCGCGAAGATCCCGGCCGAGTCTTTGATTGCCGATCCGCGGGAAAGAGGAAATGAGAAAATCGCTACTGCTGTCGCTGTCCGCCATCGTCGCCGCCGTATTCGCGCAAGTGGCGCCCGCCCAGGGCGACCCCGCCGCCGGTGAGGCGAAATCCGCCCTGTGCGCGACCTGCCATGGCCCCGACGGCAATAGCGAACTAGCCGTAAATCCCAAGATCGCTGGCCAGAATGCGCGCTATATGATCAAGCAGTTACAGGACTTCAAGTCCGGCGCCCGTCCCGGTCCGATCATGGCCGCCATGGTCATCAATCTCAGCGATGAAGACATCGAGGATCTGGCGGCATATTACGCTGCCCAGACGCCGACCTTGCTCGGCGCCGACGCGGATCAGGTCGAACTCGCGGAAACCCTGTATCGGGCCGGCAATGGGGACCTGCAAGTGATTGCCTGCTCCGCCTGCCATTCGCCGACCGGATCCGGCAACGCTCCCGCGGGCTTTCCTGCTCTCGGCGGCCAGCATCCCGAGTATACCTTGCAGCAACTCAAGGATTTTCGCTCCGGCTTGCGCGCCAACGATCCCGACGGCATGATGCGCATCGTCACCGAGCGCTTGACCGATCCCGAACTCGAAGCCCTGGCAAGCTATCTGGCCGGCTTGCACTAGCAAGCTTCCGGTGCGCATGGCGAGGGCCGGCAGCTTGTGATAGCTTCCAACGATATAGAATATCTGAACGAATCCGAGGTAAATCCATGATCAGACCATCGCTCGCGATATTATCTCTTGTGCTTTTGCTGCCTGTCGCCAGCACCGGTTACGGGCAGATTGAACGATTCGTGGACGGCACGCATTACGTGACGCTGCCGGCCCCGGTCAATACCCGTGACAGCTCCCGCGTCGAAGTGATTGAGGCTTTCTGGTACGGCTGCTCGGCTTGCTTCCGGTTCGAACCGCTGATCGAAGACTGGGCTGCGAATGCGCCCCAAGACGTCGATTTCATGCGCTTCCCCGCCATGTGGAACGGGCTGATGAAGATTCACGCCCAGATCTATTACACCGCCGAAGCGCTCGACGCCCTCGACCTCGTGCACGAGCCGGTTTTCAACGCCATCAATCTCGAAGGCAATCGCCTGCAGAACGAAAGACAGATCAGCGATCTGTTCGCGCGACACGGCATCGACAAGGAAGAGTTCAGCCGCGCCTTCAATTCGTTCGGAGTGCGCACCCGGATCAACCAGGCCGAAAGCCGCATGCGGAACTATCGCATCCAGAGTACGCCAAACATGATCGTCAACGGCAAGTATCTGGTCGCTATCGGCCCGGATGTCCCGACCCAGCAACTAATACTGGAAGTCGTCGACTTCCTGGTAGCCAAAGAACGCGCAACCCTTTAGCCTCGTTCCATACTCAAGGACTGTGGAACTTGGGATAAACGAAATTTCCGCGGCGCTGTTCCGCCTGTTATTCGCCGAGCGGAAGCGGCAACTTCCCGGCGCGGTTCTCCGCTCTCGGCAACGATCCCGGTACCGCGATGCGTTCTGATTGCCGGTTCCCGGTCATTAATGGATTCAGATTGGTTTCTGGTCACCCTTCCGGACTCACTGAGTACGTCAGGTGTATGCGATGGCCTCCCTCCGCGGCGTTCCGGGCGTGACGCGTCCTCTTGGAGCGAATTCCCGCGCGCGATGGCGGTGGAGGAATTCATCCGCCGCGGCTCAAGGAGCATCGAATTCAACAATGAAACGCTCTGGAAACGCGGTGTCGCCGGTGTTGATCTCGCCCATGCTCCCAGGGGCTCGACGCAGGTTTTCGCGTTTCAATAGAGGTTTGAGAATGGCGGGAATGATTGCCCGGTTGATCTCGCCGCCAAAGCACTGGTGCATGCCATTGCCCCAAAGAATATAGGTTTCCCAGGGACGGTCCGTCCGAAACTGGTTGGGCGCCGGAATCGCGCGGCGATCGAACATGGCGGAGAGATTGGCCGCGAAAACCAGCTGACCCTTTTTAACGGTGATTGATCGCAAACTGGAACGGGCAATCACCGCGTCTCGCGTGGCGCGACGGTAGATAACCGGATTATGCGGATTGAAACGCAATGCCTCCCACAGGCACTGGCTCATGAGGTCGTGGTCGCCCGAGCGGGCCGCGCGCCGCGCGCAAGCCAACGCCTTCGGTCTGC
Organism: uncultured Pseudohongiella sp.; assembly: GCA_951812715.1. Taxonomy (GTDB): domain Bacteria; phylum Pseudomonadota; class Gammaproteobacteria; order Pseudomonadales; family Pseudohongiellaceae; genus UBA9145. The sequence continues at coordinate 2,026,880 of OX638323.1, forward strand.
GTAGCAATTCGTCCAGCGCCAGACAACACGCCTTGGAAATAGTCGGAATAGCGCCGACAAGAATTCCCAACAGATTGTTTCTGATTCCCAGATCGCTCATCCCGGGCGTGCCGGCGGCCTGCAGCGCAAGGCATCTATTCAACACGTCATCGGCGCCGGTCGGCGTCGCCTTCCTGGCGGCGACCGCTGCGTCAAGATAGCTCCGCAGCTCCGAGGCGTCCCGCATGGCTTTTTTCCCGATCTCGGGACTCGCTCCGAGATCACCGAAAAGATAGTAAAAGAGTACGGCGGTCCATCTCTGCATGGCGTCGGCGGACGGCCCGCCCACGCCGAAATAGGTGTTGGTCATATCCCACGGCACCTGAAGTGTTAATCCCGGCGGCAAATCCAGTTTCCCACCGCTTTCGGCCACCAGTTTTTCCGCCAGAGCCGATGCTCGCGGCAGGACTATTTCGGACACGTCGCTGCGCCGCGCCGCCAGCCGCATGGCCGAAACGTCGCGCTCGTATTCCCATCCTGGCTGCATTCCCAAAAAGAAATTGCTGCCGCCGGTCAGTTCGCGCATTCTCGGACCGTAAACCACCTCGAAATCCTCGTCTCGGGACAGAACGTCAAGTACGTCTTGCCGCCGGGTCACGATGCTGGCGCCGGTGTTTTCGTAGGATTTGACGAATGTCCGCGAAATCGTCACATTGGGCAAGAACGCTCGCAAGGCGGAGAGAATGGCTCGCTGCGTCGGCGCGGCGGCAAACCTGGCGGCCAGACGATCTTGCAATGTACCCTGACCGATTAAAGCCGACAGCCCAATTCCGATTACATGGATAGCGGCCCATGCCCCCTCCAGCCAAATGAGGATTTGCCGCGAGGGCGCCACAACGATGTTTTTTGCGAAGGAAAGCATTGCAATGTTCTCGGCGGCAAGCGCGATTCGCCAACGTATCCCGCCATAATGCCGGCGGTGAAGTCCACTGTGAAGCCTCTTTGTCCGTGTACAGGCGTTATTATTACCGTGCTCAATCGTCAGCTTGGATCCACGATTCCTTCACTAATCATCCGCAGCGCCGTCAGGCTCGGCAGAAAGAAATAGCCTCCGCCGCGCGTCTCGACAAATCGCGGAATACCGCTGCAGAAATAGGGCGCCTTATTCGAGCCCGGCTCCGCGGGGAAAATCATGCGGCCGGTACCCTTGCCGGCTACCATTTCATGGCTTCCGACCAGTGGATCCTTGTCGTTAGCGGTTTTGAAATCGTTACCGTAATTGATCCATTGTTGTTGCACGAACTCGAATTGGCGTTCGATGCTGGCGCCGATCGACATGAAGATGATGCCATGATTGCCATCGTCGTTCGAACTCTCGTCCGACTCGCCGTAAGGCAGCCCCCTGCGCAATATCCGCCGCCGATTGATCAGCGCGCCCGGCGTCTCGAAAGCGCCCTTGACGCCGAATTCCAAGGCGCCGCGCGGATTCGCGCGGCGCATATGAGCGCTGATGGGACAGCGGCCGCCAGCCAGGTCATTTTGGTAGTTGAAGCCAACGAATTTGCTAGCAAGTTTGGCGTATTCCAATTTGGCGGCGGCCCTCGCGACCTGGTTCGCCGCCGCCGCCACCGCCTTCTTGGCCGCGGCAAACTCGGCCACGAAGCGGTCGGCTTCCTTTTTTGTCGAATAGCTCGTTATTGGCGCGCCGTGTCTCCAGCGCCCGGCGAATTTGGCCGCTACCTCTTCGCTCCCGTCGGGCAGATCCTTTCCCTTTTCCTCGATGTAGCGGTTGAAGGAGCCCACGTTTTGGTGAAGTTTGCGGTAGACCAGATACGAACCATTGTAGGAAAGATAACGCGGAATGGGCGCCTTGGGGAGTTCCTGAGCTTCATCCCGATGTCCCAGAATAAATTCTCCGGTCTTCAGCGGCGCCCATCCGTCTGGCGACTCCGGCGACTTTCGCGTCGGCTTGCCGGCCCCGGTAACGTACGAAGGATCGGTGAGGGTTCCCTCGAAAAACGGATTGCTGATGCCATCTACATAACCGAAGTGCTCTTTCCGCGTCGGCTCGCCTTTGCTGTCGCGCCGGGCGCCGGCATCCTGAAACGGGAGGTTCTCGGCGCCGTTTTCGCCCCGGTGCCCGCAAAGCTGAATCACGCCGCCATTGGTGTTCGCCAGTATGCTTCGGATTTTCGCATAGCGCTCTTCCAGGGCTGGTTTTGTCTGCCCATTTATGGACAGCCAGATATCCACGCGATGGTCCTTGCTGTTCCAGACAGCGTCCCAGTAGCTGGGCGCGCTGCTGCCCGTGTCTCCCAGAATCTCGCCCCGCTCCCGCATTCCCATGGAAAATTCCTCGGGGAAACTGTGCAGACTCCTCTCCGGAAGGCCGATGCGCTTTAGACCGTGATAGCTGAAGGCGATATTCGTTGTCGCCCCTGGTTTGGGCATCTTCTCGCCATCGTCTCCCGGACGCGCCCAGGGAGCGGCGGTGGTAACGAGCGGGAGTAAATCGCGAACAAATTGACGACCCATCGCGGGGGTTTTGATTGCAAAAAGTATATATCTAGCATACGTGAAATCCTGGCGCGCGTAGGTTTTTAGAACGTTTCCCTGAATATCATGCAGGTCCAGTTGTTTGGTCATTGCTGTATCCATTCGTGGAAACGACTAATGACAGCGTCGCTTCGACCCCGCGTTCACGAGCCGTCCGCGATGCTGGCGTTCGGGTGAAGATGTCCAGGCGGCCAAGTGGGGTAAGCGAGATTAAACGGCTGGGTTTGCTCCACGAATTTATTGAAATTCTGCTGCAATCGCTCCGGGCTTGCTCCCTGGTTGGCATACGCAAAACGCGAAAATTCCTGCTTCAAATATAGCGCCTTGAGCTGTTCGGCGAGAGAGTCATCGGTTGAGCCATTGAAAACCAGCGCATTATCAACCTGGCATCGCTTGACGTAGTCAGCGAAACCTTCCGCATCCGTGACATTTTCGAAACCAACGCAGAACCGCCAAATCGCCTTCACGCCTTCTTTGTTCGAGTTCCACATTCCCCGGACATAGGCGTCTCTGTCGCCGTGGAAGTTCGATGAGAACACGAGATACCTAGATTTCAAATGTTCCTCCTTGCAATCGAATCCTTCATAAAAAACATCGTTGAGGACATAGAATCTGGCAAAATAGGTGTTTGGCGCTTTCGCCATGGGGCTGCCGTCTTCGGTATCGAGATTTTGCAGATAGCAACGAAGAATCTCGGCGCAAGAACTACCATCCTGGCTCTCATTCCTGATCGGGCACAGCAATGTCAGCCCATAGACTCTGCCGCTGGTGTTTTTCTTGAGCATTATGCTATTTCTCCTAACCGAACCATCCGTGGCGTCAAGGCTAGGTTTCCGCACCGTGTCTGCTTTCGAGCGCCGCCGCGGCCAGACTAACGATGGGAGTGGCCGCCATCAGGCTAAGATCGTTTTGTAGTTCGTTGAGCAAGGCCCGATACTTGTTCGCGAAATCCGCGGGCGGCGCATTTCTGGTGTCTTCGATAAACGCCCCCAACGCTCTTTTAATTCTTTTGGCAGCCTTGACATCGTTTGATGAAGCGCAGGGGTAGGCATTGTAGTAGTGGTCGGTACAAATTTGATTGTAGTTAATATAGGCGTGGAAAGGCTGCAAAGGAACGGACTTGGGGTACTTCAGATTCTTTCGCCAAAACAAGTCCAACCCTCGCGGAATGGACATGTGGAACGAATCTACGTATTGCGCCCAACTGCCGTTAAAATTACTGAAAAAGAACATGTAAGCATATTCGATGTCTTCTTTCGGCTGGCTGCTATCGAGACGAGGGAACTGGCCAGGTTTGACAATGGCCCATTGCGCATAGTGGATGAGTGAAAGCGTTTCCAGACCGTTCAGGACCCTCAAACCCGGTAGTTGAGCGCCCCAAAAGATTAGCTTGTTAATCCATGCCGTGGATCGCTTCAGCGGTGTCACCACGTTCATCGCATAGGATTTGCCCGCAAGATTCGACATGTAACACTCAGCCAGATTTGTCGCGCCACTTGCTATTTAGTTCGTGGTCCTTGCGGCAGTATCTCAAACAACGATGGGATTTGCACAGTCCTGAAAGGCGATGGAGCCCGAAAAATGCCAATGCAGCGAACAATCGACCCGATTGATGGCTTCGACCTGCGTTCTTGTCCGTCACCGTTCGTCGGTTTAGCAGGTTGCGGAAAACTGCTTTGCTTATGCTGTGTACGCCGGGACGTTTGTAATCTACTGATTGTACGAGCTAAAAATCACGGATACCGTACTATTGGGTTTAATTCGGGAGTTTATCCGCGACCTGTGTAGAGCGCTTGGCGATCACCAGCTACCGAAGCAAGCCATTCGGCCAAGCGAATTGGCTGTCCACCCGGACAAATTGTCCGCGCGGACCAGAGCACGGCCGCGTTTCGCCGCTCGCGGACAGGAACATTTCTCCAGGTGTTGCATCCACGGCTCGGCAACTGCAATACGCGGTTGCGCCGCTGGCAACGCCGGATTGCCCCACCCTCCGGGCAAACTTTATTGGAGACTTTTGCGACTAACCCCCCTGATTGCGCGCGAACGACGGTAGGTTTCGCGCTCGCGCCACTTGCAGCGAGATTCCGGCAGCCGACAGGAAACCCGATGTATACGCAGTTCCCAAGCTCATGGTCAGCCTGGCTGCCGCCAGCGCTCCGGCGCCTGCTGTTTGCCGACCCCGGTCGCGAACTGCTGCGGCAGGTCGACGCCACCTTGCTGATATTCGGCAATCAGGTGTTGCATGTGGAAACCGGCAATGCCGCCGAGTTCAACCATGACCGCGGCGTGGTCGGCGCCAATACACTCGCCGCCTGCGCGCGCAAATTGCTTGGCGCCGGCAAGGAGTATTCGATTCTGTTGTTGTTGCCGCCCGGCGAATTCGCCGCCACCGGCACGGAAATGCCCGGGGTCAGCGGCGAGAACCTCCGGTCCGCTTTGCTGTTGCAGACGGAAAGCGTGCTGCCGGCCATGGAAGAACCGCTCGAATTGGCCGTGCACGACAGCAAGGACGGCGGCCAGGTCGCGTTGTGGATCAAATCCAAGCGGATCGGCGCTCTGCACGAGGCATTCGCCGGCGAGGGGCTGTTTCTCGCCGCGGTCAAGCCGCGGATATTGCATAGCCAGGCGCCTCGTTCCGGACTCGTTGACGCCGACGGCGCTGGGCTCACCTTTGCCCAATCCTCGGCCGGAGTGCTGCGGCAATGGAAACACGCGGATGCCGGCGACCTGGAACAGGAAGAATTTGCCGGCCAATGGGATGGGGAACTGCGTGCGGCCTCCGGCGGAAAGTTGCACCGGCATGAATCCATGGCGCAATACGCCACCACGCTAGACCGCGAGGCGCACAAGGATTACAGTTTCTTTCCCGTCGCTGCCGTGACCCATTGCCGTCGGCGGGAGCAGCGCCGCCATGTGCTGCGCGCCTCCGCCGCGCTGGGCGTGATTGCGCTGCTCGCCGCCACGCCTTTCATCTTTCAGCAGTTGCAGATCGGCGAACTGAACCGCCAGCTCGAATCGAGGCGGGAGCTGTCGGCGCCGGCCCGGGCGAACCGCCAGGTCGTGGTGGACTTCGAGAACCGCTGGGGCGCGATAGAAGACTTTCCCGATCAGGACGTGCGCGAGGCGATGTACACCTTGCAGCAGGTGCTCAATCCTAACCGCCTTTCCGATCTGGAAATTTCGGAAGGCGTTATTCGCATCCAGGGCACGAGCGAAGACCCCCAGTCGATATTGCAACAACTGGAACGGAACGTGGAGTTTACCGAGGTCGTTTTCTCCCGCGCCACGAGCAATAACCAGTACTATATCGATCTGCGACTGGCCGACGTCAATTTCGAAGCCTACATGGCGCGCTATTTCCCGGACCGTTGAGCCATGGCGATTTCCGCGCGCGAACGAATCATGTTGTTGCTGCTGGCGGTGGTTCTGGCAGTGTTCTTCGCCAGTTACATCATTCCCGCGATCGGCCGCTGGAGCGATCAGCGTCAGGATCTCATCGACAACCTGCGACTTGCCGTCGAGCGCGAGCAGGCGCTGATCGATAACCGCGCCGACTGGGAGCAGCGGCGCTCCAGTGTGGAATTGCAGGAAACCGAAATGGAACTCGGCATTTTCTCCGGCGCCACGATTCCGCTGATCGAAGCGGCGATCCAGCAGGATCTTTCACGTTACGCCAGGGAATTCGGCCTGACGGTGAATTCCACCCGGCTGGCGGAACGGCTCGAAACCGAGGGCTGGCTGCTGGTCAGTCAGGAGATGTCGTTCCGCACCAGCGACTCCAATCGCACCATAGCCTTCCTCGAAAGACTGAGCCAGTCCCTGCCGCGCTTGCGCGTCACCGATTTCAGCCTCAGCCGCAGTCGCACCCAATACACCGGTTCGATTACCGTGGTCGGCTTCGCCCGCACGGATAATGCCGCGGCGCCGCTATAGGAATCCGGGACATGGCCTTCACATCGATCAACTTGCCGGTCTTCTCGCAATTGCTGGAGCCCTTGGGTATTGCGCCCGAGCGGGATTTCGAACGATCGGGCCAACTCGTCTGCGACCATCTGCCGGCTATTGAGCAACGGGCGAAGATCCGCTTTATCCTCGGCGAACCGGTGCGATTCCGCATGGCCCCTGACGACGAGGTGCGGCGCCTGGCCCGGCATTGGCGCGCCGAATTGTCGCCGAAAATCGAAAGCGACGACGAAGAACTGCTCGCCACGGGGTTCGAGGACGACGACGAACTGCTTGACTTGGCCTCGGAAGCGCCCATCATCCGCCTCGTCAATCATCTGTTTGCCCGCGCTCTCGATCTGAACTCAAGCGACATCCATTTCGAACCCGGCGAATCCAGCCTCGACGTGCGCTGCCGGGTTGATGGCATCATGACCGTGATCGAGCGCCTGCCGGTTCGAATTCATACCGCGGTCGCATCGAGGCTCAAACTCATGGCCCGGCTCGATATCGGCGAGAAACGCCTGCCCCAGGACGGCCGCATCAACTACCAGCTTGGCAGCCGGCAACTTGACATGCGCGTTTCCACCTTGCCCGGCGTACATGGCGAATCCGTCGTGCTGCGCATTCTCGACCGCAGCGACATGGCGGTCGATCTGCACGAGCTTGGCATGCCGTCCCAGGTGTTGCGCAACTATCAGTCCGTAATCAATCAGCCTCACGGCATGGTGCTGATCACCGGCCCCACCGGCAGCGGCAAGACCACGACCTTGTACGCGACGCTGGAAAAGATCAGCAACGACACGCAGAAGATCATCACCGTGGAAGATCCGGTGGAATACCAGTTGCCGGGCATCACCCAGATTCAGGTCAACCCGGTCATAGGCCTCGGGTTTGCCCAGGGCCTGCGCTCCATTGTGCGACAGGATCCGGATGTGCTCATGGTCGGCGAGATTCGCGATCACGACACCGCCGAGATCGCCATCGAATCGGCGCTCACCGGACACCTCGTTTTCTCCACCTTGCATACCAACGACGCCGCCGGCGCGATCACCCGGCTGCAGGATATGGGCGTGGAGGGCTACCTGATCAGTTCCAGCGTGCTCGCGGTCCAGGCCCAGCGTCTGGTGCGGCGGATCTGCACCGATTGCGCGGAACAGCGGGAACTGCATCCGGACGAAGCCGCGGTGCTGCGGATCGACGCCGCCGGCTGGCCGCCGGTGCGCCGCGGCGCCGGCTGCGAGCGTTGCGGCAACACCGGCTATCGTGGCCGCATCGGGCTCTATGAACTGATGCCGATGAGCGACGAGATCCGCCATCGCATCGCCAGCGGCGCCGACGCCAACGAAATTCGCGAACAGGCAATCGCCGAAGGGATGCGCACCTTGCGTCAGGACGCGCTCGACAAGTTGCGCGATGGAATGACCACGCCGGAAGAAGTGGTGCGGGTAACACGGGCGATATGAGCGTGCAAACCTTCAAATATCAGGCTTTCGATACCAGTGGCAAGCGCCACGGCGGCACGCTGGAGGCCGAGACCGAACGCGAAGCCGTGCGTATTCTGCAAGGGCGCCGGCTCACGCCGATTCGGGTTCAGCCCGGCAAGGCCTCGAACTGGAGCTTCGAGCGGCGCCGGATCTCGGCTGCCGGCCTGCTCGATTTCACCAACGGCCTGTGTATTCTGGTGGAAGCCCGGGTGCCCCTCGACCGCTCATTGCGCCTGCTCGAAGGCATTACCGAATCCGCCGCCATGCGCGAACTGGTGCGCGGGCTGCTGCGGGAAGTGAAAGAGGGCAGCAGCCTGGCGGAAGCCATGGAGCAGCATCCCCAGGTATTCAGCAAAATGTACGTCAATATCGTCCGTGCCGGCGAGGAAGGCGGCATCTTGCACGAATTGCTGCCCGATCTGGCGGAATTTCTTGAAAGTAACGCCAGAACCCGCCAATCCATCATCTCGGCCATGGTCTATCCGGTAGTGCTCATGGTCACCGGTATTCTTTCCGTCGCCCTGCTGATGGTGTTCGTCATCCCCCAGTTCGCCGCGATGTTCCAGGACGCCGGCGCCGAAATCCCGGCATCGGCGGCGTTTCTGCTGGCCATGAGTGAGTTTTTGAAGAATTACGGCTACTTGGGCCTGGTGCTGGCGGGCCTGGCGATATTTGGCTGGATGCGGCTCGGCGCCAATCCCGCCGGGCGCCATCGCAAGGATCGTTTGCTGCTTTCGTTACCGCTCATGGGCAACCTGATTCTGTTTCGGGAATGCGCCTTGCTCGCGCGCACCATGGGCGCGCTGATGGGCGCTGGCATTCCTCTGATCCGCGCCTTGCGCGTGGCGCGGGAAGTGCTGGTGAACACGGTGCTGACGCGGGAACTCGCGCGGGTGGAAGAAGACGTTCGCGGCGGCGCCGGGCTTGGCGTCTCGCTGGAAAAAACCAATCGCTTTCCGACCTTGCTGCACCAGTTGGTAGGCGTCGGCGAAGAATCCGGTCGCACTTCGAGCATTCTGCTGAAAGCCGCGGAGACTTTCGATTCCTACGTGCGCAACCAGGTTGCCACCATGGTTTCGGCCTTGCAGCCGGCATTGATCATCATTCTCGCCATCGTCGTCGGTGGCATAACGATTACCATGCTTTCGGCGGTGTTCAGCATGAACGCCGTGGAATTCTGACCAGGAGTTCGCCGTAATGCGAGTTCAATCCAATATCGTTCCGGGGCCGCTGCGCTTGCTGCCATTGGCCGTCCTGCTCGCGTCGTGTTCGAGCATGACCGCCAGCCGGGGCGGCGGCGTGGAAAGCGCGGCGCCGGAGCAGGCATCCCGGGCGGAGCAGCCGGCGCCCGCCGCCGGTCAGCCGATGGCGCCGGAGCAGGCGGGAATCACCGTACTGCCGGCAGTGGACAGCGCGGCCCAGCTTGAACTGATCAACGAAATCAATCGCGACGGTTCGCTGCCGGTGGGCGGCTCGCCGGTGGACATCGCTCCGCAGCCGGTTGCAGCCGCTGGCGATGACGTCGTCGAATTGAACTACGAACAGGCCGACCTGCGCCTGGTGCTGGAAGAGCTCGCCGAAGCGCTCGACATTTCCCTGGTTATCGATCCGGCCATCAATCAGACGGTAAGTTTGCGCACGGCCCAGGATCGGCCACTGTCGCGCGATGACATCTGGCCGCTGATGCGCCTGCTCACCCGTGATGCCGGCGTGGTCATCAACCGCGTCGGCAATATCTATAACGTCCGCCAGGTCAGCACCGCGGCGCCGACCGATTTCGTCACGCCGGGCAGCCTGGGGGATAGCAGCGCCGCGCGCATCATGCAAGTTACGCCGCTGATCTATGTGTCGGCGGAAGCAGCCATCGAAGTCGTCGGCCCGCTGCTGCAAGGAGAAGGCGATGTGCGCCAGTTCACCGTCAACAACACGTTGGCGATAACCGCCGGCCCCGAAGAACTGGAACGCATCAATCAGCTATTGCTGCTGGTGGATGCCGATCCTTTCCTCAACCAGGGTATCCGCATCTACCCGCTGGAAAACGCCAATGCGCTGGAAGTCGCCGAAGAACTCGCGGAGATTCTGGCGCTGATCGAAGGCGAGAATCCTTCCTACCAGGTCAGGGGAATCGGCCGCATCAATTCGCTGCTCGTCACCGCGCCGGCCACTCGCGGCTTTGATGAAGTAGGTCGCTGGGTGGCGATCCTCGACGCCGAAAGCCAGCAACAGGTCGAACAATTGTTCCTGTATCGGGTCAAAAGCCTGCCGGCGCTGGAACTGGCGGCAACCCTCAGCCAGGTGTTCGAGGAAGAGGAAGACGCGGTCTTGCCCGGGTTGCCGACCGAACAAGACAGCCTGGCCACGATCGAACGGCAGGTCAACCTGAACCTGGTGGACAATGCAGCGGACCCAGCCGGAGAAGCCGCCGCGCCGGTGACTTTGTTCACTTCCGAACCCGCGGCGGACAGCGCGGCGGCGCCGGCGGCGGTTTCGGCCGACCTGCAAGTGCGCATCGTCGCCGACGAGGCGACCAACAGCTTGCTGATCCGCGCCAGCGCCCGCGATTACCGCCAGTTGCTCACTACCATCAGTCAGTTGGATGTGGTGCCCTTGCAAGTCATGGTGAACGCCGTGATCGCCCAGGTCACCCTCAGCGACGACACCCGCTTCGGCGTGGACTGGAGCCGGGTCGCGGCGGACGCCGCCATGCAGCCGCTAGCGAACACCGCCCAGACCAGCTTCACCCCGGAACTGGGCGGCCTGATGTTCACCCGCAGCTTCCTCGATGGCGCGGCTCGGGTCGAGGCAACGCTGGAAGCGATCGCCCGCAACAACGAAGTGCGCCTGCTGGCGCGGCCATCGCTGATGGTTACCAACAACCAGGAAGGCGAAATCCAGATTGGCGCCGAAGTGCCGGTGGAGCAGGGTCAGTCCATCGGCACCGGCGGCTTCGCCACTACCAACATCCAATACCGGCCCACCGGCATCGAGCTTTACATCACGCCCCAGATCAACGAGGACGGCGTCGTCACCTTGACCATCCGCCAGGTGCTGTCCTCGGTCGACAGCGCTGCTGCCGGGGTCAACAACAACCCGGTGTTCAACAATCAGGAGATCAGCACCACGGTGGTGGTCAACAATGGTGAGAACGTGGTGCTCGGCGGCCTGATCCAGACCGACAACGAGAGTCTCAATAGCGGCGTGCCATTGCTGAACCGGGTGCCGCTGCTCGGCGGCCTGTTTTCGTATCAGCGCTCCAGCGTCGAACGGCGCGAACTGTTCATCGTGCTGCGGCCGGAAATAATCAACCTCAACGCCGAAGGCGCGGGTGTACAATATTCCGACATACTCAATCGCTTCGAACTGGTTTCCCAACTGTTCGAGGATTCGGGAATCTGAAATGCAGACAGGATCTGAAAATTTGTCAGGAGCGAAAATCATGCGCGGGCATACTCCGGGAATGCGGTCTTCGGGATTCACCTTGATCGAGATTCTGGTAGTGATGGCGATCATCGCCATGCTGGCGGTGCTGGTGGCGCCGAATATTTTCAATCAGCAGGCCGGCGCCATGCGCGATGCCGCCACGGCCGAGATTTCGACCTTGTCGGCGGCGCTAGACATGTACCGGCTCGACGTCGGCCGCTATCCAGACTCGCTCGACGGACTCATGCAAAACGATTCGGACCGCGCGGCCTGGAACGGGCCGTATCTGCGCGGCTCGGAACTGCCTGACGATCCCTGGGACAACCCCTATGTCTACCAGCCCGACGGCAATGACTTCGAGTTGTATTCGCTCGGCGCCGATGGCGCGCAAGGCGGCGAAGGCAATGATGCCGATATCGGCCGGGACTGAGTCTTCCCTGAAAAATCCCGTCCGATCCCGGAGCGCGGCGCCGCGCCGCTGCGGCTGCGGCTGCGCTCGAAGCGGCGCTTCGAAAACGTTTGCCTTTACCCACGGGATTTTTCCTTACCGCAAAACCAAAGCGTGGTTTTGTTTTGCCGCCGGATGCAATGACTTTCGTCATGAAGTCCGGCGCCGCATCCGTGAGCCGCGGGAAGCTCCGATAATTCAGAGCGCCCCTAAATCCTTCCAGAAGGGCTTCACCTTGCTCGAAGTCCTGCTGGTCCTGTCGATCATCGGACTGGCCGGCGCTCTGCTCGTGCCGCGGCTCGGCGGTCTTGACGGCCGCAGCTTCAATGTTGAAGTGCGCTCGGCCGCGAATCTGCTCAACCATGCGCGCCGTAACGCGGTCGTGACCGGCAATCCCGCCACGATCAGTTTCCTGCCCGGGGACGAAGACGGGGAACTCGACTATAGCCCGCCGATCTTCAGCGCTGGCGTATTCAATGCGCGCAACATTGAATTACAGTTTCTCGATAGCACCGGATTGCAGGAGCCGGTGCTGGAACCGCTGGAAATCACCTTCTTTCCCGAAGGCGGCAGCACCGGCGGCGCCTTGCTGCTGTTGCGCGACGATCGCAGCGCCAGCATTCACGTGGACCCGTTCACCGGGCGCATGGAAACGGCGTATGAAAGCGAGTAATCGCGCCGAGCGGGGCTTCACCTTGCTCGAAGTGATCGTCGCCCTGGCGATTACCGGGTTCGTCCTGGGCGGTCTGTTTACCTTGCTCGGCGCCAGCAAGCAATTGTCCCTGCGTTCCAGCGAGAGTTTGCGCGAGGCGGCGGAATTGCGCGCCGCGGTCAATTTCGCCCTGCTTGAGAACGAATACAACGAAGTCGAACCGGTACTGCAAAGCGAGCGCTTCGACATGCGGGACGCGGAACTGCTCGATGATCCGCTGCGCAAGACCGCCGGCACTACCCAGGCCTTGCAGTCTTTCGAAGTGCTGGATCGGGAGCGCGACCAGAGCGTGAGCGGCACGCGCTGGGTTCGGCTCGCGGTGCCGCGCTGAGGCCGACGCCATGCAAAGCGCCCGCGCCAATTCCGTCATCATGGGACACCCACTCGTCATCATGGGACACCCACTGTTTCGCCGGCGGAATTCCGGCTTCACCCTCATCGAAGTACTGCTCGCGCTCGGCCTTACCGCCACCTTGCTGGGTCTGCTGTCGTCAGCGGTTTTCATGGTGGCCTCGGACTGGAATCGCGATTCCGACCGGCTCGACCGCGATCTCGATCAGTCCCTGGCGGTATTGCAGCTTGACCGCGCCTTGCATGGCGCTTTCCCGCATTCTTATATGGATAGGGAAGAGCTGATCCGGCGCGTATATTTCCGCGGCGAGGACGCGACGCTGAGTTGGGTGTCCACGGTGTCGCCCCAGCGCCGGCCCGGCCTTATCGCCTGGCAGTTGCACAACGATCCGGACCTTGGCGTCGCGCTGAAGCTCGCGCCGGCCTTTACCGATAACCCCGACGCGCGGCTCGAGGCAGCCGAAGCCTCGCTATTGTTGCCGGGTTATCGGGCCAGCTTCCAGTATCTCTACACCGAACTCGACGAAAGCCGGCAATGGACCGGCGAATGGCTTGGCGACGAACGCCTGGCGCTGCCGCTGGCGGTCTATGTCCTGTTCGAACCCATGGACGGCGAAGGCGAATCGCTGGAAGTGGTGGCGCGAATCCGCAACGAACAGCATCGCTCGATACAGCCCAACACCGGCTTGCGGGGAATCCAATGATCAGCATGGGCAGACAGCGCGGCGCGGTCATCATTATCGTCCTGTGGACAGCGGTGCTGCTCACGGTGCTGGTCACCGCCATGGCTTCCAAAGTGCGGCTCTCGGCGGCGACCACGGCCAACAATCGCATCGCCAGCCTGGACTGGGCGGAATTGATGGGCGCCGTGAGCCACGCCGAAATGGAACTCATGCTCGAGCGCATGGATCTGCCGGTGGGAGAGCCGCTCGAATTGTCGGAAAACGGCGAAGTGCTGACACCGGCCTATCGCTTCAACGGTGAAGCGCTGCAATTGAATTATCCCATCGCCGAGGACCTGGTCGTGCGCATTTACGATCACGCCGGCAAAATCAACCTGAACCGCATCAATCGCCAGGACATGGAGGTGCTGATCACGCATTGGCTGGGCGGACTCGATGCCGACCCCGAACAGGTGCAGGAGTTGCTCGTGGCCTGGACCGACTGGACTGATTTGAACGAGCTGGCAGGAATCGAAGGCGCGGAAAACGAGTATTACCAAAATCTCGAACCGGGCTATACGCCGCGCAACAATCCCGAACTCGACAGCGTGGAGGAGCTGTTACTGGTCCGCGGCTTCGACGAAGCGCTCGAAGGCGTCAACCTCGAAGCCGCTTTCACCGTCTACGGCAACGGCCGCAGGCTCAATCTCAATCTCGCCACCCGCGAAGCGATGCGGCTGGTGCCCGGGCTGACCGAGGAAACCATCGAAAACATCATTGCTTACCGCGAACGCGAAGACATCAACAACATGGCGGAAATCGGCGAGATCGTGCCGTTTGAAGAATTGCAGGAACTGGCGCCTTGGGTCGGCACCAATACATCCAACATCTACACGCTATTCGTTTATCCCCGGGTTGAATTGAGCGCCGCGGAGACCGCGCTGCTCGAAGAGCAGGACGAATTCTACAATCCGGACCCGGTCACCCGCGGTTACATGGAAATCCTCGAAGTGCGCGGCTACACCAACCCGCCCATCATCTACCACATCGATCCGTATGGCCGGTTGCCCGACACCGCTTCGGCCCGGGTCGCCGAACGCGATCTGCTGTTCCGCTGACTACGATTTCTCCGCACAAATCCGTTCTTGTGCCGGCGGGGGTTCTCCCCTTGATCAGAGCTTCCCCTTTTTCTTCCGCACCGACCATTCGGCCGGCATGATGAAAGGACCGACGCCCTTGTTGGCTGCAACCGTCAGCAGTTTGCTGAAGCGAGTTTCGTACCAGAGCAGGCCGGTGTTGTCCGCGAGCCCGCCGACCGCGTAATAGCCGCCGACGCGCATGGTCAGATTGTGCACGGTCAGCGAGACGGTAAAGATTTCACCCTTGTTGAAGGGGCCGGTTGCCACGCCTTCCTCATCGATAGTCAGGAAAGAGGCTACCGGCTCTTCGGCTGATTTCATGAAAGCAAAACCGAAATTGCCCTCGATCCCGTCGCGCAGCACTTCGACTTCCATTTCCAGCACGACATCCTGCAACGGCCGCAGCGAGGAAAGCTCGTTGCCGTCCACGTCCCTGACCGTCAGCGAGTTGATGCGGCAGTCCTGCACCTCGGCGGTTGCGGACTGCTGCTCCATTTCTTCCGGCAAGTCGTTGCGAATCGTGTTGTAGGATTTTCTGTGGGTGCAATAGTCCTCGTAATGCCCGACTACCTTGTCGCTGGCGCCAATCTCGCGGATGCTGCCCTTGTCGAGCCAGATGGCGATGTCGCACAGTTCCTGCACATGGAACATTGAGTGGCTGCAGAACACCATGGTCTTGCGTTGCGCGCGAAACTCCTGCATGCGTTGCACGCATTTGCGCTGGAAAGCCATGTCGCCCACCGACAGCGCCTCGTCGATCACCAGGATGTCGGGCCGCACCATGGTGGCGATCGAGAACGCGAGCCGCACGAACATGCCTGAAGAATAGGTTCGCACCGGGCGGTCGATGAAATTACCGAGCTCGGAAAACTCGATGATTTCCTCTTCCAGTTCGTGGATGTCTTCGTGCGGCACGCCGAGCAGGGAGGCGTTGAGGAAGATATTCTTGCGGCCGCTGAATTCGCGATGGAAGCCGGCCCCGAGTTCCAGCAGAGCCGCGACCTGACCGGAGATTTGGATCTGGCCCGAGGTCGGCTGCAAGGTGCCCACCAGCAACTTCAGCAAGGTCGATTTGCCCGCGCCGTTGTTGCCGACTATGCCGAGGCTCTGGCCATTGGTTACGGCGAAGGAAATATCGTTGAGCACATGGAACAGCCGGTGCCGCGGCCGGCGCAGCAGCAATTCCGCGAGCCGGTCCTTGGGTCGTTCATAGATCCTGAACTCCTTGTTCAGATTGCTGACGGTGATGCAGGGATGCAGATCGGTCATGGCTACAACACATCCCCGAAGGCATGCCTGATGCGCATGAACAGCCAGCCGCCGAGCAGCCAGGAAACCAGCGCCGAGCCGGCGGCTATTTCGAGTTGCAATGGCGAGAAGCGCCCGAGCAGGATGATCTCCCGATACAGGTTGATGAAGCTGTGCATGGGATTGAGCAGGTACAGCGCGCGCAAGGTTTCGCTCTCGATCATGTTGATCGGATAAATGATCGGCGTCAGGAAAAACCAGAGCGTTACCGCCAGAATCACGAGTTGCTGCAAGTCGCGCAGGAACACGCATAGCGCCGACAACACCGCGACCAGGCCCATGGTAAACAGGAATTGCAGCGCAAATATGATCGGCAACAGCAGCCAGGGCCAGGACAGGTGGCCGGTCAGCGCCATGAAGATCAGCAACAGGCTGAAGCCGATGCCATGGGTCAGATAAGGCACCAGAGCGCCTACCTGCGGGATGATCTGCACCGGGAACACGACCTTGGTGATCAACGGCGCCTTTTCCAGCAGCAGATTGGTCGACTTGCCCACGGCTTCGGCGCAGGCAAACCAGGGCAGATAACCGATCATCAGGAAGATCACGAATTGCGTCTGGCCGAAATCGGCCACTTCGCGCAGCCGGAAAACATAGCTGAAGACGAAGGAGTAGATGAGGATGTGGATGACCGGCGTGATGAAAAGCCAGAACGCGCCGGCGGCCGCGGCGCTGAACTGGCCAAGGAAATCCTGGCGCACGAAATGCTGGAACAGGCGGTAGTTCCAGGCAGGAGTCATCACCCATTGGCCGATCAGTTTGAGCACGTCGTGTTTCCTTTGGCCTCTTGCACTAAGACGCGGCGAATGTGGTCCGAAAATTCGATGGCTAGCGGAACAATACCGCAATTCGTCGCAAGTTTAACGGCATTCGGAAATCCCGGCTTGCAACTTTTGTCACCCCTGGCGTTTAACAAAGATCCGATCTCCGGGCGCTTTCCGACGCTGTGGCGCCGCGGTCCCTGATCGCGCCGAGCCCCCTTTTTGTCATTTTCACGCGCCTTGGCTGTAACCGCCGAACTATTGTGTCTCTGGCGCTGCGTTTGCGCCGCACTCATTTTTAGCTTTCGGGCAACTCTCGAAAATGCCGCCGAATGTCGCCGACGACCGCCAATGCTTCTCGTGGGCCGCGTTCGGCTTCGAGCAGGGCGAGACCGGTTTCCCAGGTTGCAGACGAAAGCCGCGAGGCCCGCGCATCGCCGGCGCCGTAGAATTCTTCCATGAAGCGCAATAGCCGGCGCACTTCCCCGGCCGCGCCGCCACCGCGCCGCAGCCGGCGCCAGATGCAATACAAGGGTTCGGCGGCGGCGTAACGCCTTCTGCCGCCGCCCGCCGGCGTTTCCCTCAGGATCGCGCCGCGGTCCATCAGTCGTTTCAGCATGGTCGAGACCGCGCGCACGTCCATGCGCGCCCGTGCCGCGATTTCTCCGGTGGTGGCAGCCTGCCACAAGTCGAGGACCGCCGTCATGACGCGCCGCTCGCTGTTGGGCAGCGATTCGAGCTTGGCGCGAAAATATTCGGTGCGCGCGTCCGCCAGCGCGGCGATTTCTTCAAGCAGGGAGTGCGGTCGCCAATCTCTCGCGGCCGCTGCCAGCATGGCGAGAAGGCGGGGATTTCCCCCGGTCAGGATTTCCAGCGGACGAATATTCCGATCCGCCCCGGCCCCATTGATGGATCGCCACAATTCGCCGCATTCCGCGGTAGTCAGCGGTTTCAGCTCCTGCCGGGCGAACATGCCGGCGCAGGCCCGCCGATCCTCGCCTGAGGGTTCGAGTCCGCCGGTCGCGGTGGCGACGAGCATGATCCGCGGTTCGGACAGTAGCACTTCGCTCAGTTGCCGCCTGCATGCCTCGCCCATGCCTAGACAGATCTCTTCGAGGTCTTCCACGAGCAGCACCAGCCGCTTGCCGATGCGGTCCGCGGTGCGGCAGAGCATCCCCAAAGCCGCGCTTCTGGCGCTCGCTTCAGCCCCTTGCGCGGTCATGCGCGCAACCGCCGTCAGCAATTCTGCCGCAAGCCCGGCATCGCTCGCCGCCAGTTCGCTGGCAAGGAGAAACATGGTATCGAGCCAGAAGCCGGCGAAATCGGCGATCCCATGGCATTCGTCCATGAATAGCACCGGCAGCAGCCATTCTGAGAACTCACCGTTTCCGCGCAACTCGGCTGCGGTCCGGGCCAACAGCATCGATTTGCCGAGGCCATGGGGCGCGGCGATCAGCACATGCTGGCAGGAGGATGATTCGATATTTCCGCGCAGAACTTCGAGAATGCTCTCAAGTTCCGTTTCCCTGACGCAAAATCGACTGATAACATCCTCGTCAGACTGGTGCAGGCCCGGATTGAAAATGCGAAGCGGGGCGCCAACGGTTGTGGGAATCATGCGTCATTTATTCAACGATATTGTTGCAATCCTAAAAAATTCAAAAAATGTTGTCAACAAAAATAAAGACAACAAATATGTTGTAGATAAATGGCCAATGCTGCCCTGCCCGGAACACAATTTGATTCCCTACGAAACCGCGCCTTTGCCGTCAGGTCCCTGGCTCGTATTCGCGCCTCATGCGGACGACGAAACCTTTGGGCTGGGCGGCAGTTTGTTGAAAGCCGCCGATGAAGGCATCGCAACCCAAGTCGTCGTGGTAACCGACGGCGCCATGGGCGGAGACGCGGACGGATTGGTCAATCGCCGGCGCGAAGAAGTGGAGCGCGCCGGCGAACTATTGGGACTTCGCGGCCTGTCGTGCTGGAGCGAACCCGATCGCGGCCTTGCGCTGGACGCCGAACGCAGGCAACGGTTCGCCGCGGCGATCCGGGAGCTGCGGCCGGCGTCCGTCTTCTTTCCCGGCCCGCTGGAGATCCACCCGGACCATCGCGCTACCGGCATGCTGGCCTGGGCCGCCTTGCAATCGCTCGACGCCGGTGAGCCGAAGCCGGCGGCCTTGTCCTACGAAATCACCGCGCTCAATCCGATCAATCGGCTTATCGACATTACCGCGCAGATGAAGCGCAAGCACGAGGTGATGGCGGTCTACGTCAGCCAGAACAGCCAGAACAGTTATCCGGACTACGTCACATCGCTGAACCGGAGCCGATCCTTTTCGTTATCGCCCGAGGTGATTTACGCCGAAGGTTTATATCGCTATAGCGAGGAACAATTGCGCCGGCCCCTGCCGGACGTGGTGCAAGCAATCATTGCCGGTTACTTCGCTCCGGCGCCGGAACCTTAGCCGGGGATAACAGCCCTTCGGTCCTGGCCATTCACTCCCGGAGCGGCGAAAAATCCTAGAGCGGCCGGTTTTCCAGGTTAATTGTTTGCCGTTGCCGGACAAGCGTCAGTAATAGAATTACCAGCATGCAAGGGTTGTTTTCGGCAATAGTCGCGTGCGTGTCCATCGTCTTGTGATCGTCTTGGCTTCCGCCTTGCCGCCGTGCGGAAAAAGTGGCGCCACCAATTTCAGTCGCGCCAAGCGTTCGCGCGGAACTTCGGCGCCGGGATCGTTCGCAGATCTAGTGCAATGAGCCCCAGGATTTCGACGGGTGCGGCGCCTTGACTTGTTCGACCCAATCCGGCCAGACCGAAAGATTCCATTCCGCCCGCTTCCACAAGGTGTGCAGAATGGCGACCCATTGCCAGGCTTCGTCGAGTTGCAGCGACAGTTGCGAGTGTTCGCTGTTCCTTGGCTTGAATACCACGGTGATGCGGGTGGCGGCGACCCGGATGTCCGCTTCGAACAGCAATTCGGCTGCGGCGGATTTCTCGCCTTCGGAATTCTCGTCCGTTCCTGCCTCGGCTACTGCCTTGTCGCTCTCGCTTTCCCTGTCCGCCTGCGCCGCCGCTGCCTCTGTGTCGCTGCGCGGCGCGCGGCGTTTCACCGGCTTCGTCACCATCGGCCCGAGCATTTCGGTGGCCGCTTGGCGTT
The DNA here is from genome assembly GCA_951812715.1 of uncultured Pseudohongiella sp. Taxonomy (GTDB): domain Bacteria; phylum Pseudomonadota; class Gammaproteobacteria; order Pseudomonadales; family Pseudohongiellaceae; genus UBA9145. Next base: position 2,046,803 of record OX638323.1, read on the forward strand.
CCAGCTCTTCGCGGTGCGTTTCCAGCCAGTCGAGCAGGAAATTCAGCAGCCGCAGCAACAGCCGCTGGGTAATCCAGTAGCGAACCTGGCCGCCCTTATCGGTTGTGCCGCTCAGGCGAAAGCGGTCCTCGGTGGCCACATATTCGGAAGTGATGCGTTGCAGAATCAGCACGCTACTTTGTTCGACCCTGGTTCCGCTCATGACTATGGCCGTTCCAGCCATTCTCCGACTTCAAGCAGGTCTTCTGCTTCCAGCGTACCAGCTTCCCGCCGCAGCACAAGCATTGCCTTGATCTGGTCGTAACGGACGCGTTGCAGGTCGCGCTGGGCGCGGAACCGGTCTCGCAGCGCAATGAATACATCTACCGTGGTGACGGTGCCCAACTCCAGGCCCTGTTGCATCGCGGTCGCCGACAGTTCGGTGGATTCAAGCAGTCTTTCCGCCGCTGCGATCAGGGTATCGCCGGCGACCGACCGCAAATATGAGGAGCGCACGACTTCCCGCGCTTCCAGCTCCACCTGACGCAATTCGTGTTCGGCGATGCGATGCTGACTGCGCGCTTCCCGCACTTGCGCCGTGCGCGTGCCGCCCGAGTAGATCGGTATTGTCACATCGAGACCGAGATAGGTTATGTCGGTCTGGTCAATGGGCGCGTTATCGAAGCCGAGGTTGGATTTCTGGCGCAAGGCCATGAGCGATACCTGGGGCAGGTAGGCGCCCACGCGTTCGGAAATGCGTTCATTGGCGACCTTTTCGGCAAACTGGCGCGCCCGTATTTGCTGATTGTTTTCCAGCGCGAGCTCGACCCAATATTCGACATCGCTTTCGATATCGGGTATTTCCACTTCGTCACGCAAGGTGTAAAGCATGCCCGGTTCGAGCCCGGAAATCGCTCGCAAGGCTTCCTGCGCCGCCAACAAATCGGTTTCGAGCCGCAATTGCTCGGCCTCGACGCTCGCCACGTTCGCCTGGGCCCGGTACAAGTCCGTGACCTGTGCGAGTTGAAGGTTATACATGCTTTCGATCTGGGCGGACTGATTCGAAACCGCCTCGAGTTCGGCGGCGATGGACTCGAGCGCGTCCTGGGCCTGAAGCACGTTGAAATAGCGTTCCGCCACGTCGGTCAGAAGATAGGCGAGTTCGTAGTAGTATTCCGCCTCCACCTGGTCTTCGGTCAGACCCGCCTGCTTGCGGCTAGAGAAGGCCTGCCAGTTGAACAAGGTTTGCGACAGCCGCAGGTAGTTTCGTTCACCGTCGAACACTCTCAGGCTTTCAAAGCCAAAAAACTGATCGACACTGCTGCGGCGATTTTCCGTGATGCTGCTCGCGGCGTTCAACTGGGGCAGCAGATTACCGGTGGCCATGCGCTTGCGCGCCGACACAACATTCCGGCTTTCCTCCGCGATGCGCAGCCGCGGACTGTATTCGATCGCCGCGGTGAAAAATTCTTCCAGGGTTTCGCCTGCTGCCAGGGGGTTTTCTTCGGCCGCATGCGCGGCAGCAGCTGCCGTAAACAGCAGAACGGTGCAAATGACTCTGATCATGGCGCGAGGGTTCACCATTTGGGATTGAAGAATTCAGTCTTCCCGGAAACTGCGGGCGACCGCGTTGGAAAACGGTTTGAACAGGTATTGCAGAAAGGTGCGCTCGCCCGTGGTGATGAACACTTCGGCGGGCATGCCGGGCATCAGCACGAGGTCGTCGCCGAGATCGGCCAAGGCCTCCGGAGACACCTTGATTTCGGCGGTGTAATAGGACAAGCCGGTATTCTGGTCCTGGAAGCTGTCGGCGGAGAGGTTGATCACTTCGCCGAAAATCGTCGGCGTCATGCTGCCGAAAGCGGAAAAGCGGATGTTCGCATTCTGGTTGAGCGCCACCCGGTCGATGTCGTTCGGCGAGATCTGCGCTTCGATAACCAGTTCGTCGTCTTCCGGCACGATGTCGACGATGACCATGCCGGGGCTGATGACGCCGCCCACGGTATGAATCTGCATGCCGGTGACGTAGCCGCTGTCGGGCGCGCGGATCACGGTGCGCGTGACAACGTCCTCAAGCGCGATGATGCGTTCGGCAAGGTCATTGAGATTGGTCCGGGTTTTCGCGAGTTCCGCCGCCACTTCGTTACGAAAGTCCTTTTGCACTTGCAGGATCTGCAAGCGGGTCTCGCCGACCTGTATTTCGGTGGAGGCGATGTTCGCGGCCAGTTCCGCGGCCTCGCCACTGAAGTTTGCGTAGTTTCTTTCCAGTTCACGATAGCGGATCTGATCCGAAAAACCCTGTTCCAGCAACGATCGCGTATCTTCGAGTTCGGCTTTATAGGAGTCGGCCAGTTGTATCCGGCTTTCGCGCATGGCTTGCATGCCGACCACCCGCTTCTCGAGTTGGCCGATGCGCTGCTCCAGCACTTCGATATTGCCTTCCAGCGCCGCCTTGCGAGCTTCGAATATCTCTATCTGGGCGTCCATCTCCTCGCGGGTGGCGGGATTGGCGGCATCCAGCTCCGCCGGCCAGGAGATACGGTCCGCTTCTTGCCGCTGGGCGTTCAGCCGCGCCAGCAGCGCCAGATTGGCGGTATATTGCGTGCGCACGATTTCGAGTTGCGACTGGGGCTGGGTTCGGTCGAGATTGATCAGCGGTTGTCCGGGATCCACCAGGTCGCCGTTGCCGACCAGGATTTCGGCTATGATGCCGCCCTCCAGGTGCTGCACGCTCTTGTTCTGGGATTCCACTTTTACTTCGCCGGGCGCGTAGGCCGCGCCATCGATCGGCGCCAGCGCCGCCCAGCCGCCAAATACGCCGAATACCAGCGCGAAAATGGTGAGCCCGATGCGCACCGGAGTCGCGATGCTGGTGCTGGTTTTCGGCTGTTGCGCCGGAAGCAGTTCAACTTTGCTCATTTCAGGTTCACCTTGCCGCGGATTGCGGCAGTTTGGGCGCTGGCTTCATGAGGCCGGCAAGCACCTGGCTGCGCGGCCCGTAATTGACGGTCGCGCCTTCTTTCAGCACCAGCATCTTGTCCATACTTTGCAGCACCATGGTGCGATGGCTGATCACGATCACGGTGCTGCCCTGCTGCTTGATCCGCTCGATCGCTTCCACCAGTTCCTTCTCGCCCTGATCGTCGAGATTGGAATTGGGCTCGTCCAGCACGATCAGACAGGGATTGCGGTACACCGCCCGGGCCAGGCCGATGCGCTGGCGCTGGCCGCCGGACAGGATGCCTCCGCTGCCGCCGATCATCGTGTTGTAGCCCTGGGGCAGTTCCAGCACCAGTTCGTGTACGCCGGCGAGTTGCGCCGCGGCGACGATGGCGTCCGAGTCCTGTTCGCCGAAACGGCAGATATTGTCCGCTATGTTGCCGTCGAACAGTTCGATGTCCTGTGGCAGGTAGCCCAGATGCGGACCGAGTTGATCCCGGTCCCAGGTAAAGATTTCGGCGCCGTCGAGCCGCACCGCTCCCCGCGCCGACGGCCAGACGCCGAGAATCGCCCGCGCCAGACTCGATTTCCCCGAAGCGCTCGGGCCGACGATGCCAAGGGCTTCGCCGGATGCGAGTTCAAAGTTCGCATTGCGCACGACGAAGGTCTGGGAGGCGGGCGGCAGCACGAACAGACTCTCCACCGAAAGTTGGCCGCGCGGCGCCGGCAGTTGCATCGGCTGCGGGCGGGGCGGCAATTGTTCGAGCAATTCGCCCAGGCGGTTGTATTGCGCCCGCGCGACACTGAACCCGCGCCAGGTGTTCACCAGCAGGTCGATCGGCGCCAGCGCCCGGCCCAGCAGCAACGAGCCGGCGATCATCATTCCCGGCGAGATTTCCTGTTGCAGCGCGAGCAATGCGCCAAGACCCAGGGTAAGCGACTGCGTGATTATGCGAAAAGATTTCGACATGCTGGTAAAAGCGCCGGCCTGGCGGCTGGCTGTGCCTTGCAGTTCCATTACCCGTTCCGAGCCGTCTTCCTGCCGCGCGCGAATGTCGTTGCCCATGCCCATGGCGGCGATGACTTCGGCGTTGCGCAAGGTGCCGGTCAACTGGTTGTTGACGCTGCTGTTGAGCGCATTGGCGTCTTGCAGCTTGGGACTGGTAGTCCTTTCGTTGGCCAGCGTCAGCGCCAGCATGATTAGCACGGCGATTACGCCGACCAGGGCGAAATATGGGTGAAACAGATACATCACGAAAATGTAGATTGGCACCCAGGGCGCGTCGAAAAAGGCGAACAGGCTGCTGCCGGTGAGAAACTGCCGCAACATCGAAAGATCGTTCATGGGCTGGGCGCTGGTGGTCATGCCGCCGGATAGCACCGCGCGATTGAAGGTGGCTTCCGACACGCGCTGCCGCAACCGTTGCTCAAGCTGGTTGCTCGCGGCGATCATCACCATCGAGCGCACCCATTCGAAACCGCCCATGGCGAGCAGCAGGCAAACCATGAGGATGGTCAGCATCGTCAGCGTGGGCACGCTGCCGCTTGCCACGACCCGGTCGTAAACCTGCAACATGTAGATGATCGGCGTCAGCATCAACAGATTGACCGCGGCGCTGAACAGGGCCGCGAAGCCGAAATAGCGGCGCATGTCGCGCAGGGCGGCCGCCAGTTCCGGAAATTTGCTTTTCGAGTCGATGCGATTCATTGGCGATTGGCTCTCTGGCCTTTGTGGGCGGCGCAATCCGAGAAACTTGCAGCGCCCGGAGTCCGTCTTAGATGTGGGCGGAATCGCACATTTCAATGTATCGGCAAACAAGCGATCCGCTGGATTCACGCCGAAGGGAGGATGATATCACCACAATTCCCCGCCCCAGGCGCCTGTGTCAGAACTCTTCTTTGCCTTCGGCGAAGCGGCGCAGGGAGGCGAGATCGGAGATGATCAGGCGGCCGGGGCCGTCGCGGCGGACGATGCGGCGGGTCTGGAGTACCTGAAACACCCGCGTCACCGTTTCCCGGCTGAGATTGAGCATGATGGCGATTTCCATATGAGTCGGCGGATTGGCTATTTCGCTGCTTTCCGCCTGCCGCTGGCCTTCGCTGACAAGCAGATACAACTGGCCGCAGACGCGCTGGGGAATGCTGCTCAAGCCGAGCAAGGTGCGCTGCACCGTCATCTGCCGCACGCGATCAGCCAGTTTGCGGCCGACGATGTTGCTTACCGTGCTGCTGTTCAGCATGACCTCGCGTAGCGGACCGCGGGCGAGAAACACCACCGTGGCGGCGGCCCGGGCGATCACGAACTCTGGCTGCGGATTGTCGTCAAATAGTGCAAGTTCGCCGCAGAAGTCGCCAGGTTCGACGAAGTAGAGTCCAACTTCTCTCCCGTCAATCGTGAATCCCACGCCTTGCAGGCGGCCTTCGAAAAGAAAGCAGACTTTTTCCTCGCGGACGCCGGCTTGCAGCACCACGGCCCGGCGCGCATGGCGGACCAGCGCCGCGTGCGGCGCGAGTTCTTCCAGAACCTTTTGCGGCAGCGGCTTCAGCAGAGTGAATCTGCTTAACAGTTCAGGGGTAACCTGCATACAATGGGTCCGGGTATTCGCCGTGATCCTGCCGGCTTGGGGTTGCTATGGCGGGAAGTGGAAAGCAGCATATCGCAGGCGTTTTTTGCCCGTCCGTGGCGGAGAAAACTATCACTCGCATGTGCATTTCCCCACAGGTATTGTAGTCTCTTGTGACTCTGGTCACGTCAATTTATCGTCACTAGCGATAGATTCCTCAAGGGCTGGATTCCGCGACGGCGACAGGTGGACAGCTTGGAGAGCGGGTTGAACATGAAAATCAGTAACCGAAAACAGCTAGTTTTTCCATTGCTGGCGGCTCTTTGCTGGCCGTTGCCGGCTATGGCGCTCGAGCCCGCGGTGGTCTCTTCCGGCGGTGCGCCGGAGCTCGCCGCCGGCCAGGTCAGCATGGTGCTCGGCGGCGCCTGGCTCGCGACTCCCGGCGAACAACGCCGTCGTATCCACATGGGCATGCAGGTCGGCGCCGGCGACTTCGTGCAGACCGAATCTAACGGACATGTCCACATCCGTTTCATAGACAACGCCTTGGTCAGCGTGCGGCCGGACAGTCGCCTGGAAATCGTGCGCTACGAATACAACCGCCGGAATCCGGCGCTGTCGACGGTAAAATTCAGTCTGGAAGAGGGCGTCACCCGGTCGATCTCCGGCGATGCCGCGAGTTCCGCGCGGCAACGCTTCCGTCTCAATACGCCGATCGCGGCGATCGGCGTGCGCGGTACGGATTTCGTAGTCAGCGCGACCCGGGACTCGGTGCGCGCCCTGGTCAATGAAGGCACCATTGTATTGGCGCCTTATTCCGACCAATGCACCGTGGAAGCCTTCGGTCCTTGTGCCGCCAACGCGGTGGAATTGAGCGGCGCCACCGAACAAATGCTCGGGTTCGAACTCGGAACTCCTGGCCCGCGGGTGCTGCCGGCGGTGCACGAATCCAATCCGGACACCCTGCGTAGCGATGTCAACAACGCTATCGAAGAAGCCACCGACAGCGAAGAGGAAATCACCGATACCAACGAAGCCTATCTGGAAGGCACCGCCGACGAACGCGTCAACATAAGTCTGGCGAATCTGAACAATACCGAAGATACGGTCGAAACTACGGATCCGGACCCGGATCCAACTCCAGACCCGACCCCGGATTCTACACCGGATCCAGACCCGGACCCGGACCCGGACCCGACTCCGGATCCAACCCCGGAACCTGTGACGGAGCCCGAGACCTTGCCGGATTTGACCCCCGAAACGCCATTCGGAGAAGAAGAGAATGCCGAGCGCCAGATGGTCTGGGGCCGCTGGGGCAATGGCAAGGGCGCCCGGGAGCGCATCACTTACGCTTATGAAGAAGCCATCGAAGGCCGGGAAGTTTCGGTGGGCAACCTGGAATACGCCCTGCTTCGGCCCGATCTTGAAAGCCGAGACGTCGATTCCGGGCTCGGCACGGTGGAATTCGACCTGACCGCCGCCCAGGCTTACTACGAAAACGAAGGCAAGACCGTGGCCATGCAAGTCAACGATGGCAACCTTTCCATCAACTTCGATCGGAGCGTGTTCAGCACGGGCCTGACGCTGAATCACGATCTGACCGGAACGGTGATGTTCGCCGCGGAAGGCCGAGTCTATGAAGGCGGCTTCTTCCGCATGAACGACGACACGCAGAAGTTAAGTGGCGCGGTCACCCTCGACGGCCAGGAGGCCGGCTACTATTTCCTGAAGCAGCTTGATGCGGGAAGCGTCTCTGGTCTGACTTTGTGGGATAGTCGTTGACCATGACCGCGATGCGTTTTCAGAATCCGCTGACAGCCCTGCTGCGACTGCCGCCGGCTTGGGCCAGGCTCGTCATGCTGGCGTTGGCGGCGGTGCTTGCGGTCGCGCTTTACGCGGGGTTGCGGCCGGCCATGCTGACGCTGGAGGAACGCCTCGGCGCATTGGGCTGGACGCTGTACGCCGACCCCACCGAGGAACAACGCATCACCCTGGTGACCATCGACGAGGCCAGTCTGGCCGAAGTCGGCCCCTGGCCCTGGCCGCGTGAAACCCTGGCGCGCCTGGTCACGGCGATCGATGACGCCGGCGCACAATTGCAATTGCACGATATCGTCTATTCCGAATCGCGGCCCGGCGACGAGTCGCTGGCTGCGGCGCTCGCTGACAGCCGCGGCGCGGTGCTGGCGCAGATGCCTCTACTGCAATTCGATCAGGACGCTGTTGCGGGAGAAACCGCTGGTATTCCGGTTATCGACCAACAGGTGCAAATCGGCAACATGACGCATCCCCTCGCCGGCCTGCAATGCGGTGCGGGTCTGCCGCGGACCGACCGTTTTCTGGCGAACGCCGGCGCATTCGCCGGCATCCCCAAAGGGCATATCGCTCCTGTCGTTTCCAGCGACGGCTCGGTTCGCAAAACGCCAGCCGCGATTTGCGTGCAAGGCGAAGGCTATCCGGCGCTGGCGCTGTCCGTCTGGCTGACCGCGGTGCAGGCCGATAACTGGTCCGCAACCCTGATCGACGGCGGCTTGTTCGGCCCGGACCAGTACCTGCGGCTGGTCGCATATCCCGATCTCGAAATTCCCCTCGACAGCGAGGGCAATCTGCGGATTTCCTATGTCAGCGACCCGTCCGCTTTCCGCGCAATTCCAGCCGCCGACATACTTAACGGCGATTTCGATCCGATCTGGTTCGACAATACCTGGGCGCTGATCGGCGTTACCGCATTCAGCGTGGGCGATATCGTACCGACGCCGTATGCCGGCGTCGCGCCCGGCGTGGAACTCCAGGCTCGCATCCTCACCAGCCTGCTCGACGGCGCCATTCCCTACACACCTGCTTCCGCCGGTCTGTTGCTAGGTCTGCTGAGCGTCGCAGCCGCGGCCGCGCTGTTCCTGCTCGCCACCGGCCGCAACCGCTGGACGGCACTGGGCCTGCCGGTGGCCGGCGTGCTGCTGCCGGTCGTCATGCTGACCCTGCACATTCAGTTGCTGCAAGGGCAGGGCATCTGGCTCGGCTGGGTGTTCCCGGCGCTGTACAGTCCACTGGCGGCCGGCATGCTGGTGCTGCTCGAATACGGCCGGGTACGCGCCGAACGCGGCCGCGTTTTCGGCAATCTGACCAGCTATCTGCCGAACGAGATCGCCCGGGAAATCGCCTACAGCCTCCCCAGTTCCAACATCGACGCCCGGCGCGCCGACATGACCCTGCTGTGCGCGGATCTGCGCAATTTCTCGGCTTTCGGTGAATTGCGCCCGCCGGAGGAATCCGCCGCCTTGCTGCACTTCTTCTTCACCCGGGCCACGCACATCGTCGAGGAATTCGGCGGCCGCGTACATGAATTCAAGGGCGACGGCCTGATCGCGGTCTGGGACACCCGGAACGGCGCCGCCGCTCATCGCGCCTTGCAGGCCGCTCGCAAGATGCAGGAAATCGAAATCGCCGAAATGCTGCCGGAAGAATCGCCCGAGGGTCTCGAACCGCTGGCGCTGGGCATCGGCATCGAGCAGGGCTCGGTCCTGATCGGTTCGGTAGGCCCGGCGCATCGCCGCGGCCACGTCCTGCTCGGCGATACCGTTTCTATCGTGTTCCGGATCCAGGAACTGACCGCGGATCTCGCCCATCCGGTTCTGGTCGGCGGCGTCGCGGCGAAAAATCTGCAAGACGAGAATCTGGAGTCCCAGGGACACTTCCTGCTAAGCGGCCTGCGCAATCCACATCACTTGTTCGCGCCTCCCAGCACCGGCAAGCGGCCAGAGGACCGTGGTCTGAGACTCGTTCACGGGGGTCGCTCCTGACGGCCGATTCCACCTGATCATTTGCTCGCCTTGAAGGGATTCAAGATAATCGCTTTTTCTCAGGCCCGGGAACCAAAGTTCTTGTTCAACGATAATGGCTTTGCTGCATGGAAAGCAGGGATGATCCGTTTCCCCGCCGCGCTGACGTTGGCTCTGGCGCTATTCCGGCCCTTGCCGATTTTCGCCCAGGACTGTCCCGATCTTAGCCCGTATTTCGCTGGTCAGGAATCCCGCGGTCAGCTCGAATGGCTGCAAGTCGCCGGCGAACTTAACGGTTTTCTGCGGCAATGCCTCCAATCCGCTGAATACTTCTCCCTGATCGGCGCCGCCTGGCTTAATGGCGGCCTGTTGCCGGAGGCTGTCGAAGCGCTTGAGCGCGCGCTGCTGCTCGACCCCGGCAACGGCGCCGCCCAGATCGACTACGCCGAAGCCCTGTACCGGCAGGGTCAGTTGTTTCCCGCCATCGAGCTCAATGACCGCATCCTCGACCGGCCCGACCTGCCCGCCAATCTGCGGCCCGCGCTCGAACGCCGCCGCGAGGAATGGCGGGCGCTGACTCGGCAGACTTCATATCGTGGCGATTTCCTGCTCGGGTACGATAGCAATCTCAATGGCGCTCCCGACCCGGGCCAGGTCACGCTGACCATTGCCGGCGAAAACGTTTTGCTGGCGCTGGGGGAAGAATTCGTGACCAGGAGCGGTCCTTATGCAAATGCTGGATTGTCGGCGCGTCATCGTCGTCTCGCGCCTGGCCATCAGCACAACTTCATCGCTGAAATCCAGGGCCGTCTCAGTGACGACCGCAACACCGATCTGCTGCAATTCGATGCCCGATACTCCTTCGTGCGGCCGCGCCGCGCGCAAAGCTGGCAGTTTGACAGCGGCGTTCGCAGCCTGGCCTTCGGCGGCAAGGCCCTGTTCACCGCCGCCGACTTCCAGGCGCGCTACAGCGTTTCTCCAGTGTTTACCTGCCGGCCGTTTTTCGATGCCGCCGCGCAATACCAGCTATTCCACGATCAGAGCTGGCTGAATGCTTTTGACACCCGCCTTGGCGGCGGCTTCGCCTGTCCCCTTGGCAATGGGACCGCCAGCTTGGGTAGCCTCGGCATTGAAGCCGCGCTGCTTGACAGTCAGGCGATCAAGTTCGACCGCCCCGGCGGCGACCGCCAGGGTTGGCAACTCGCCGCCAACTGGCAATACCCGCTGCCCAATGGTCTGATCCGCGCCGTCATCAACCACACCCGGCTCGATGACGGAGACAGCTATAGTCCGCTACTCGACGCCGGCGCTCCACGCTGGCTCAACCGCAGTTACATGTTGTTGCAATATCGGCGCGGCGTCTCCATCAACGGCGCCTCGAGCGAATTGCTGGTCAATTTCTACCATCAGCAGCAGGACAGCAATATCGGTCTGTTCGATACCAGCGACACGACCTTCGAAATCGGTTTCAGCTTCGCATTCTGAAATTCCGCATTCGCCGACAGTGATAATTCCTGATTTGCGGTTCCTGCGTTGAATGGCGCCTTTGGGAAATTTGGACTGACTTTAATCTTGAAACCAGACTTGGCGAACCCGATGATTGAAAGGCTGCCGAAAAACACTGCCTGAACCGCCGTTCCGGCACAATCGGCGCCGGTTCAGCGCCTAATTCCAGGTGTGATATAGCAGTTCGGCCATTTGCCGGATGCCGATTGCTTCAATTTTGTCGAACTCGAGATATCGCGAATCGCATTGCCGGAGCAGGGCTGAACACCGTTTCCAGCATTTTCCAATGAATCGTCCAGGTAAATTGAAAGCCAGTCTTTCAATTTACCAGCATAGAGAGACATCAAGGACATTGTCGCGGCATTTGTGTACTTTCCCGGGATTACGTCTATATAGGTAGGGCTGGGAGCGAAGCGCACCCGGTCCCCATGGAACGGATTACGCTACAGGGAATCCGATGGAACTCCAGATCTACCAGCTTGATGCATTCACCGACCGGGTGTTTGGCGGCAACCCGGCGGCGGTCGTGCCGCTTGTCGAATGGCTTCCGGCCGCGACCATGCAGGCCATCGCCATGGAGAACAATCTGGCCGAGACGGCGTTCTTCGTGCCGCGCTTCGATAGCGCTTTCGATTTGCGCTGGTTTACCCCGGCGGTTGAAGTGCCGCTTTGCGGCCACGCCACCCTTGCCGCTGCCTGGGTGCTGTTCAATCGGCTCGGACAAGGCGGCGACAGCATCGCTTTTCATACTCGAAGCGGGCCCCTTGCCGTGCTGCGCGACGGCGGCATGCTGATGCTCGATTTTCCGGCGCGGCCGCCGGCGCCGGCCGAGATCGGAGACGTTGCCGCTGCCCTTTCGGCCGGCGGTTCGCGCATCGAACCCGAAGCCGTGCTCGCTTCCAGTTACGCCCTGGCGGTGCTTGACTCCCCGCGGACGGTGCTGGCGGCGCGGCCGGACTTGCCAGCTATTGCCGCCCTTGATAATCCGAATCTGATCATCACGGCGCCGGGAGAGGATTGCGATTTCGTGTCGCGCTTCTTCGCTCCGGGCCTGGGCGTGGATGAAGACCCCGTTACCGGTTCGGCCCATTGTGTGCTGGTTCCCTATTGGGCCGGGCGCTTTGGCAAGAACGAACTTTTCGCCCGCCAGGTTTCCAGCCGCGGCGGCAAGCTATGGTGCGCCCTGGCCGGCGACCGCGTGCTCATGGCCGGTCAGGTCGCGCCCTATCTCGAAGGCGTGATTACCATTTAGGGAAAACCGCGGGCAATGCCGGCGAGAGATGTAAGCGTCGTCCGTGTATCGCCGCCGTTACCTTGGCCCGAAAGCTGCGAATTCGCGCCCGCCCGCGGCTTCGCCCGACAAATGCCTGTCGCCTGTTCGCGAATCGGGCTATTGCCGCGGTTTCTGCGTGCGCGTTTGAGCAGGCGTTCAAGGCGCGGGAAAAACCGGGATTATGACTCAGGCCGAGATCCGGACAGGTATCGTTGACTCTCGCTCCCGCTCCCGCCACCGTCGAACGCTCGTCGCCATAATGCGCGTAGTCGGCAATGCGCTCCATGTATCTATACTGCCGCCGCGATACGGGCATATAAGGAAGGAAAAGGAACCCTCGCCGCGATTCGCGCATCCCTGCCGCCATCCTTCGACTGATGATTTTTTGCCCGATATTATTGAGACCCGCTTCGGGCAAATTTTATTGCATTTTGTTTGCAAGAATTTTTGCGGCGCTCCGATTTTGTCGCCGAATTTGCGCGCGGGCGTATCCAGACTGGACAAATCAGGTCAATTTGCTGACAAAAAAGCAGCTAACGTTGTTCCGGCTCGCCAAAAAGTAGTAACATCGCGGTCCAGTCTGCTCGCTCGTGGCCCTGTCTGGTTTGCCGTTCAGGATATTTCGCGGGCTGACAGGCGTTGCCGACCGGACAATGGCGGCAATCCCGGCCTTGTGTGATTACGGTCACATGCGGTCCGGGATGTCTTGTTTATGCTCGCACGACGAGTTGGAGGTCAGCTTGCGCAAATCTGACCACGACGAATTTTAAAACTTGATATCAAGGAGTACGAAAAATGGCAGTAACTGCTGAAACTAGAACGAGTTTGATCGGATTGTCCGTGGCGATGCTTGGCAGCGCCCCGGGCACCGACAATCTCAACACGTGGGTAGGAGAGCTGAACGATGGCGCGACCCTGGAAGACATCGCGAATGACATCGCGGCTTCCGACGCCTTCCAGAACGCCTACCCCGCCTTTCTCACCAACGAGGAATTCGCGACCGACTTCCTCGGCAGCGTGATGGGAAGCGAAGTATCCGAAGAACTTCTTGGCCTGGCGGTAGATATCGTGGTGGGACTGCTCAACGACGGCCTGTCCCGCGGCGTGCTCGCGTTGGCGATCGTGGACGCGTTGCTTGCGATCGACGCCGCCGGCGACGCCCATCCGGCGGCCGCGGACCTTGGCGCCGCCGCCGCTGCCTTGGCCAACAAGGTGGAAGTGGCCGAATATTACACTCTCGATGCGCGCATCGCGGATCCTTCCGTCGACGCCATCGCCGGCGTTACCTCCGATGACGACACCGTGGCGGCCGCGAAAACCGCTATCGATGACCTGGGCGTGGAGGAGGTGACCGGAGAGACATTCGCATTGACCGCGGGCCGTGACGACATCGTCGGTACTATCGGTGATGACCTCATCTACGCTGAACCTCTTGGCGAGACGAGGGTACAGTCCTTGCAAGCCTACGACGCTATCGATGGCGGCGAGGGCGAGGATACGCTGGCGGTTTACGGGGATAGAGCTGACCTTGTGATCACCAATGACCGGGTCAGCAATGTCGAGAAGCTGGTTATTGACACCCTGGGGGCCGTTGACGCGGACGTGAGCGGATGGGATGGTCTTGAGTCGGTTGAAGTAGCTCGCTTTGGCGCAGATGTAGTAGATGGGGACGATATAGACTTCGTCAAAGTCGTGGTGAACGGCGCTTCGGTATCGCTTGGCGAAATCCCCGTTGTTGATACTACTATAATCGGCGCGGGCGGCGCCCTTGACTTGTCCGCGGGCAGCGGCGCGGCGGTGGAAATCGGGTCTGCTGGCCAAACTACCTCCGTCACGGTTACCGGCGGCAAGTCAGTCGATGTCGACAATGGCTATGGTAGACAATCCGAGACCGTCACCAGCGTGTCTCTGGACGGTGTGGCGCGGGATAAGGGGGCTGATGGCGAAAATGGCACTTCTCCATCAGCTAATCCTGATTATAATTCTTCGATACAGCATGATGATACCAATCCACGATATTTGGCTGAGGACGGCACTGCAACAAACGATGAAGACTCGGCGGCACGATATGGAGCGGATATTTCTTCCGTGAATGTCAAATCTGACGCCATCGAATCCGTCAGCCTGAGCAACACGGACGCCATCGTGATGGTGAACAATGACTCCGACGATCCGGAAGACCTGTCCGTAACCGTTGACTTGTTCGGCGCGCACGCGTGGTGGGCTACCAGTGGCGAGTTGTGGCTTGCTGGAGATGGTTCCGCGGAGAACGTCAGCATCAACGTTGCCGGCGATTCCGATTTCGTGCTGGCGAGCGGTGCGATCAAGACGCTCAACATATCCGGCGATGCCGGACTGAAGCTTGCCGTGGCGGATGCTAACGGAGCGGCGGGCTCTGGCACTCTTGAAACCATCGCTATTTCCGGCGGTGGCGGTGTGTCATTGGACGTGGGTAGCATGGGCGAATTGGAATCCATCGATGCCAGCGACAGCAGTGGCAACAATAGGTTGACGGGAATTGGCGCCAGTGTTGAGACAGTAACTGGCGGGTCCGGCAACGACACAGTCGCGGTAGCGGCATACAACAACGGCGGTCTCATGGTTGATCTCGGCGAAGGCGATGACACCTTTTCGGGTGGAGCTAGTAATCGTTTCAGCCAAATTGAAGGCGGCGCCGGCATGGATACGCTGAAGTTGACCGATGGAACTACTTACGAGGATTCATCTGGCAATAAGTATTCGATCTATTCCGGATTCGAGATGCTGGATGTCGGCGGCGGTTCGGGTGCATACGATCTCAGCGTGCTTGGCTTTGATGCGGTAACAGTGAGTAGCGACACAGGCACAGACACCACCGCGGTTGATTTACAAAATGTCATGCGTGGTACCGGACTTACCGTAACTGGGTCGACGGGGACTGATACGACAACAGAGGCCGAGGTCCGTTACATCTATTCCGAACGGGAAGACGGCTCCTTTATCGGAGGCGGCAATGGCGGTGTTGTGGATGTGTCCTTGCTAGCAATAGGCTACCAGGATACAGCGACTTCACTTATTGGCGTGAATTCGGTCACTTTGACGCTGGATCTGGGAGATGTAACTGTCGATGATCAAGTTGATGAAATTCGTGGCATAGTAATCGATTCGAACGCCATCCCGGACACTTACCGCTATGCCGGGCCCAGAGATGTGCCTGTGGCCAGCGACTACACGAACGCGATTGTCATCAAGGGAAATGACGCGCTCGAAGAGGTGAAAATCACGGGCAACGCGCGGGCTGTTCTGAGTGCGGCAACAGGATCAAGTGCACTTGCAAACGTGGATTTTGTCGACGCCACCGAGAACACCGGAGGTGTCGTGGTTTCCCTCGGCGCAGGTAACGCAGAAGAAGTATCCATGTACGGTGGTAGTGGCGATGATCACTTTACTGCCAATAATCAAACCGGTGTGCAAGGCAATAAGTTGATAGGCAACGGAGGCAACGATACATTGATCGGTGGCACTGGAGTGGACACGCTGCAGGGCGGCGCTGGCACGGATACATTGACTGGCGGGACTGGAAATGACGTATTCGATTTTATCTCGGTTTCGGATTCCCAGCTCGCTTTCACTAGCTGGGGCGCCGCCTACGGATACGATACGATCACTGACTTCACCGCAGGTGAAGATACAATCTCACTAGGTAGAACTTTGTTCAACAGCCTCCCGGGTGGACTTAAACAAGATATCGACCTAGGGGATGATAATGCGGTGGGTGGTAGCGGTAATGACGCGGACACGGCGAACATTTCCATCGACAGCGAGGACGCCGATAAGTCCTCCTCTTTGAGAGCCTACGTAGCTAGCAATAGCGATGGCTTTTTCGAGACACCGGCGGATAACTCGGATGGCTTTGGTGGTGGATTTAAGAAGAACTCCATTGCGGTCGTTGTTGAAAAGTACTACAGACTGGCTGTTGCTGGTGAGACTGCGACTCTCGATCTTAATGAGGAGATCGCCGGGAATGATTCGGTTTCGGACAACCGCACATGGATTTTTATCGATGTCGATGGCGATGGCGATTTCAATGCTGAGACTGATATGGTTATTGCGCTTGATGGCGCTCTAATTATTGACACTGGCGATTTCACCGCTTAGATTGATCTCATTAACCCGGCGGTTCGCCGCCCTCAACCAAAACCCCCGGCCTCGGCCGGGGGTTTTGCTTTTTTTTGTAGGAGGATTTTGTAGGGACACCCACCCCACCTGTAGGGACACCCACCCTTCGGGCGATTCCGGTTTTGTGGTTTTGTAGGGACACCCACCCTTCGGGGATTTGTAGGGACACCCACCCTTCGGATTTTTGAGGGGACACCCACCGCTGGAGGATTTTGAGGGGATTTGTAGGGACACCCACCCTTCGGGATTTTTGTGGGGACACCCACCGCGAAAATCTCCGGGGCACCCACCCACGACGACACCCACCGCCCCAATCTCTGCGAGTCAAAACTGCCACTCTGATTTGAGAGGAGGAACCCGACCAAGAATTTTCGTTCAGATTTGGCTATTTGGAGCATCCCAACTATATATTGCTGCACGAACTCCCGATGATCCCGAGGCAAAGGATGACCCAGCCCCGCTCCAAGATCGTGTCGCTGACAGACACGTCTTATTACCATTGCATCTCCCGCTGCGTGCGGCAGGCCTGGCTTTGTGGCGAAGACTCGTATACCGGCAAGAACTTCGATCACCGCAAGCCCTGGCTGCTGGATCGGTTGCGATTGCTGGGGGAGATTTTCGCCATTGACATTGCCGCCTACGCGGTCATGAGTAATCACTATCATGTGGTGTTGCACGTGGACCAGGCGCGGTCCCGGTCTTGGGGTCGGGATGAAGTGATCCGGCGCTGGCGACGATTACACATGGGCGACCCATTGGTGCGCCGCTACCTGCGAGGGGAGTTGCAAACCGAAGAGGAGTATCGACGATTGGATATGATCGTGGACATCTGGCGCGACCGTCTGATCTCTCTCAGTTGGTTCATGAAGAGCCTGAATGAATATATCGCCCGCAAAGCCAACCAGGAGGACGATTGCAAGGGGAGATTCTGGGAAGGGCGGTTCAAATCTCAGGCATTGCTGGATAACGCCGCCCTGCTGTCGTGCATGGCCTATGTTGACCTGAATCCGGTTCGAGCCGGGATCAGTACGACGCTCGAAAGCTCGGACTTTACTTCAGTTCAGACGCGAATCCGGTGCATTGCGAAGGAAAGATGCGAAGATAACGCGCGGCCGCTTCCCAGGCTGATGCCGTTCCGTTCTGGAGTTGAACTGGATGACAAAACAGCCACTTTGCCCTTTGATCTGAAGGAATACATCGAACTGGTGGATTGGACCGGCCGCATTGCGCGGCGAGACAAGACAGGCCATATTCCGAAAAACACGCCGAGGGCACTGTCCGCATTGCAGCTGACTGAACGCCGATGGCGGATGTTAGCGCTGGAGATCCAAAAGGAAGCCATTACGATGTTCAATGGTCTGGACAAGCTGGCGGCGCGAGAAAAGAGAGGAGAGAGAAAGGCAGCGTGAGGCGCGGCACGACTAGTTTTATGCTTTTACCGGCAGGCTAGTTCGCGCCCGCGAAACACTCCCCTCAATGCGCGCTTTGTAGATAGTTTTCAATTTACTGCATCAGAGATTGAAAGAACTCGAACTTCAGGTCGGGTGGGTGTCCCACTTTTGTTTGGGTGGGTGTCCTTGATATGCCTTGTTAGAGATTATCGAAACTGATGTTTCCAGTGTCGTCTGATTCGCCGAAGTTCAGTTCGCCCTCATCGGACTTTTTCCAGCGCCGCCGGGCAATTTCGATCAGCGCCGGCATATGGTGGCCCGACAGGAGTTGGGCATAGGTGAGATAAAGCGCGCCGGAGTCGCGCATGGCGGAGAGAGATTCGCCTTCCAACTTGGCCAGGCGCTCCTGGTCGATGGTATGAAGGCCCTTAATCTGCATGGGAGCCTTCTCGTTCCCGGCGGTGATTTCCCATTCCTTAATCAGCTCAAGCTCGGTCAGCTTTGCCGTGGCGCGTTCGGCAGCCACCAAATCGGACGCATATTGCTGCATTTGCTTCACTAGCCCTCCGAGGAATTCCTCCAACTTACCCTCTTCATCGAAAAACGGCCGCCAACCTTTTGCTTTTGCCGGCAAATCTTCGGCTTTGCTGACGAATTCGGAGTCTTGCTGTACGCAAACCTGATAACGTTCCGCGTCCAGGCGTGACATTCGGAACGGGTAACCCTCATACGCGTTCGGCAGATGCGCCGCTAGCCATTTGCCGGACTCCTCCACGACCAGGTTTTCGCCGTTACGCAGGCCCTGGATCGCGATCAGCAGGAACTTGTCCTGCAGTTTGACAAATCCCGCCGGCAGGGCCATGGCCGCCTTTTGCATTTCCTTCAAGCCCAGCGGCATCAGGTGGTCACCGGCGGCGAACAGGAAGCTCGTTGGCCTGCGCCAGCGCAACTCATTGTGTGTCTGAGGGGAAATAGGAACCAGCTTACTCACGCGGTCATCCGTGTCGAAATCGAAGAACGCGGATTATAGAACGATTCCGCGCTGTCCTGCCTCTGTGCTACGGTAACTTGCGAACTGCTTCAAGAGGGGCGGAGTGTTTCTTGCCAAAACCCGGCCTGAATATACGGCTCTTGGTATACAATAATCGAACTGAAACCGGAGTTTATGCGACAGTTACATATAACGACCGACGTATGAAGGATTTCTAGACCTTATGAAACTATTTTTCGGCAAAGTCACAGAGCGGACGATTCCGGCATTGCTTGCTGCGAGCGTCGCCATCCTCATCTGGACCGGACCAGCCTTCGCGCAGGACGCTTCAGACGCGCGGGACGCTTCAGAACAGGGCGCCGGTGCGCAAAGCCTGGAACTGTTTGAAGATGTGGAACGCACCAACTCCAATGCCAACTTGCGCGCAGGCCGCAATAGCGGCGGCAATTCAGCGGCGCCTTCGCTTACCGAGCCGGAATTCCTTCTCATCGGCGCCTCGCGCATCGGCGACCGGCGGCGGGTGGTGCTCTCGCATCGCAGCGGAGAAATCGTCACCGTGCCGATGCCGGCTGATGGGCGAGCTTCGATACCGGGCCATGAGCAGTTCCGCATCGTCACTAACGAAGCTGGACGCGTGGCCATCCAGTATCCGGTCGGCAGTTCCTGCGTGGAATCCGCGGATCGCGGCGTCAGTTGCGATGCGGCCGCCAATATTGCCTGGCTCTCCTTGCGTCCCGCGCCGGCGCCCGAGCAGTTCGTCGTCGACCTCAACGAGAACATTGATGAGGAATCCGATGCCGACGCCCAGGTCAGGGACGCCGCCGAGGATCTGGCGCGAGACCCGAACAATCCATTTGCGCGCTTGCGCGCCGAAGCGCTGGGCCAGGACGTTCCGCCCGCGGGTCGATTCCGTCCGCGGCGAATTGATCCATCCCAGGTGCCTCCCGGCATGCGCGTAGTTTCAACTCCATTCGGGGACCGTCTGGTCGAGATCGACTGAGAGCGCGGATAGCCGCCCGAGGGGATTCGGCCTCAAGCGGTTAAACTGACTGCAATGACAGGTTTCGCGCTATCCGTTTCGATCGTCTGCTTTCATACTCCCCGTCGGCAGGTGCTAGGCTTGCTGGAATCGCTGGCGCTCGCCTGCGAACGAGCGCGGGCTGCATTGCCGCTCGGCGCGGTCGAAATCACCATCATCGACAATAGCGAGAGCGATCCTTCGGAGATTGGAGAATTCTCTTCCGGCGATTGCGCTGAACTGGCCGCGCCCCTTCGGTCGCGAGGATGCGCACTGCGATTACTGCATGGCCACGGCAATATCGGTTATGGCGCCGCGCATAATCTCGTCATTCGCAAATCCGCGGCCGACTATCACCTGCTGCTCAATCCTGATGTGGAATTTGATCCTGATGCGCTTAGCGCCGGCCTTGGCTATCTCGAGGAGAATCCGGCGGCGGCGCTGGTCAGCCCGGCGGCAGCCAATGCGGGCCAGCGGCAATACCTATGCAAACGATATCCTTCGATGCTAATTCTGCTGGTGCGCGGATTCGTACCCGCTGCGCTACGCGCGCCGTTTGAACGCAAACTCGCCAGCTACGAGATGCGCGACCTGTCGCTGGACCGGCCCAGCACCGATATTCCCATCGCCAGCGGGTGCTGTATGTTATGCAGGGGACACCCACTTCGTGAAATCGACGGGTTCGACGAACGCTTCTTCCTCTATTTCGAAGACTTCGATCTGTCTTTGCGGCTTGGGCGCTTGGGTAAACTGGCTCACGTGCCCTCGATGCGAATCCGGCATGCCGGCGGCAATGCGGCTGTAAAGGGCCTGGCCCATATTGCAATGTTCGCGCGTTCCGCCTGGCGCTTCTTCAATCTTCATGGCTGGAGTTGGTTTTGACCGATCAACCGCCAGTTCTAGTTACCGGCGCAAGCGGTTTCATCGGTCGTCATCTATGCCGTCACCTGCTGGCTCAAGGCCGGATCGTGCGAGGCTTTTCCCGATTCCCCGCACTCGCGCAGAATCAAGGGAATCAATGGGGGAATCAATGGGACACCCACCAGAATAAGTGGGACACCCACCAGTATCGGGGCAACATACTTGATCCGGTAGCCCTGCAGGCAGCCTGCGCTGGCGTCGGCGCCGTGTTTCATCTGGCGGGAGTCGCCCGGACAACGGATTTTCGTAACGAGCAGGCGCTGCGAATCAACATCCAGGGAACTCGTAATCTGCTCGCGGTGGCGCGCTCCGCGGGTGTGCGGCGCTTCATATTTGTCAGCAGCGCCCATGCCGCCGAACTTGACGAAACCGGCGCTTCGGATCAGGCCGGAGACTACATTCGCAGCAAATGGAATGCTGAACGGCTCGTGCTCGAAGCCAATGGCCTGGAAGGGCTGTTGACTACGGTGCTGCGTCCGGCGCCAGTATACGGTCCTGGCATGAAAGGCGGCATCGCCCGGATGATCCGACTAATACATGCCCGGCGGCTGCCGCCCTTGCCGAAACTGGATCAGGGCTTTTCCATGGCTGGCGTCGACGATGTTTGCCGCGCCGCCATTCTAGCCGCGCAAAGTCGGCTAGCCCCCGGCCAATGCTGGCTGCTCACCGATCTGCAACGTTACAACGCCAATGCAATCGAACTGGCCATATACGAAGCGCTGGGGCGAAAAAAACCCGGCTGGCGCACGCCGGCTATGGTATTCTTCGCCGCGGCCGCCTTGCTGCAACTTGGCCGCCTAGCCGGATGGAAAAAAGCTGAGTCGGGTTTGCAAACCTGGCGCAATCTGACGAGCGAACGTACCTGGCCGGCCCAGGATATATACGAAGAACTCGATTTCCGTCCCTCCGGCACCTTGTTTGAGCAACTGCCCGAACTCGTTCGGGATGTGACTGGAAAGCGACTCGCCGCGCGGAAGCAGAAATGACCAAAGGCATTATCCTTGCGGGTGGCGCTGGCAGCCGGCTGTATCCCATAACGACGACCATCAGCAAGCAATTGCTGCCGATCTACGACAAGCCGATGATCTACTATCCATTGTCGACACTGATGCAGTCGGGTATTCGCGAGATTCTCATCATCACCACACCGCGCGATCGCGAAAGTTATTACAAGTTGCTTGGCGACGGCCGCGCCTGGGGCATCTCGATCAGCTACGCCGGGCAGCCGCGGCCGGAAGGGCTGGCTCAGGCTTTTCTCATCGGTGAGAAATTCATTGCCGACAGCCGCGTGTGCCTTGTCCTCGGCGACAACATCTTCTATGGCAACCGCATCGAAGAGACTTTGACCAATGCCGTCGCCCAGGACAATGGCGCCAGCATTTTCGCCTATTACGTGCAGGATCCGGAGCGCTATGGCGTGGTCGTGCTAGATCAGAACAATCGCGCGATCGATCTTGAGGAAAAGCCGGCCCGGCCCAAATCTCATTACGCGGTGACCGGGCTATACATGTACGACAACCGGGTCGTCGAAGTTGCCAAATCCATTCGCCCGTCCGCCCGCGGCGAGCTTGAAATCACGGATGTAAACAGAATCTACCTGCAACGTGGCGAGTTGCAAGTGGAACTGTTCGATCGCGGCACCGCCTGGCTCGACACCGGCACTACCCAGTCGCTGCTTGATGCGGCCAATTTCATCCGCGTGCTGGAAGATCGGCAGGGGTTGAAGATCGGTTGTCCCGAGGAGATTGCCTGGCGCCAGGGATTCATTGATGACGCGCAGTTCGAACGCCTAGCCGAAGAACATTTCAATAGCGGTTACGGCCAATATCTGCTGGAATTGTTGAAAGAGTCGGCCTGAATCGGGGCCACCGGGAGCCTGCTGCAAATGGAAGCGCCTGTCGCCTATGAATATTGAAAGTACGCCGATTCCGGGACTACTGCTACTTGAACCGGTTGTTCACGGCGATGCGCGAGGTTTTTTCATGGAGACCTGGCGCGAGTCGTTTTTCGCCGAACATGGCATTTCGCGCCACTTCGTGCAGGACAATCACAGCCGCTCGGTGCGTGGCACATTGCGTGGACTGCACTATCAGCTCGAATATCCCCAAGGCAAGCTGGTGCGGGTCGTGCGTGGCGAAGTGTTCGATGTCGCTGTCGATCTGCGGCATCAGTCGGCCACCTTCGGCCAATGGTTCGGCTTGCGCCTGAGCGAGGAAAACAAATGCCAGTTGTGGATTCCGTCCGGCTTCGCCCATGGCTTCTATGTTCTTAGCGAAAGCGCCGACCTGTGCTACAAGTGCACCCAGTATTATCATCCCGAAGACGATCACAGCCTGCTGTGGAATGACGCCGCGGTCGGCATCGATTGGCCGCTGCTCGATAACGAACCGATTTTGTCCGAGCGCGATCGCGACGCGCCGCCGCTGAACGAAGCGCCGCTGCCGCGTTGAGCGCCGCCGACCCATGAACCAGTCCGCGCTTGTCACAGGCTCTCACAGCCAACTCGCCCGCTGCATGGCCATGGCGGATTCTCCGCCCGGTTGGCGCGGAAATTTTTGGCCTCGTGGCGAACTCGACATCACCGATACACAGCAGTTGGAAGCCGTGTTGACCGAGACCAATCCAAACTGCGTGATCAATACCGCCGCCTACACCGCCGTCGACCGGGCTGAAAGCGAAGCCGATCAAGCGTGGCGAGTCAATGCGGAAGGCGTGGCGAATCTCGCGGATTGGTGTGCGGCGCACGGCGCCCGCCTGATCCATATTTCAACGGATTTTGTGTTCGACGGCCGCGGCAAGACGCCGTACTCGCCGGAAGCCGAACCCGCGCCCCTGGGCGCGTACGGGGCGAGCAAGCTCGCCGGAGAGCGGGAAGTGGTCAAGCTGCCCCCCGGGCAGGGCATTATCGTGCGGACTTCCTGGCTGTACTCGGAATTCGGCAACAATTTCGTCAAGACCATGCTTAAGCTCATGGCCGAACGCGACGAGCTATCGGTAGTCGGCGACCAGACCGGCTGTCCTACTTCCGCTCACTCGCTGGCCGCGCTGGTTTGGAAGATAGTATGCGTTCCCGCCAGGTCGGGCCTGTACCATTGGCACGATGGCGGCGAGATGAGCTGGTTCGAATTCGCTCGGGAGATTCAGAAATTGGGAACAGCCGCGGGAGCGCTGTCGCGCAAGATTCCGCTCCAGCCGATCGCGGCCGCCGCTTACCCCACCGCCGCCGTGCGGCCGGCCTATAGCGCAATGGATCGTTCGCGAACACTGGAGCATTACGGCATGCCCGAACGCGACTGGCGCGCGGAACTGATCCGCGTGGTTAGCGCGCTCGCCGGGCGGAGCGCCGGGCAATGAGCGCGCTGCTGATAACCGGGGCCGCGGGCTTCATTGGCGCCAACTTCGCTCACTACTGGCGGCGCGAACACCCCGATGACCTGATCGTCGCGCTCGATGCGCTGACCTACGCCGGCAATCGTCAAAATCTCACCGACCTGGAAGACGCGACGAATTTCCACTTCGTGCAGGGCAACATTTGCGATCAGGCTCTCACTGAGCAACTGCTGCGCGGCCATGGCATCGACGCCATCGTCCATTTCGCCGCGGAAAGTCATGTCGACCGCTCGATTACCGGTCCGGACGCCTTTATCGAAACCAATATCACGGGCACCCACAGCCTGCTCAAGGCCGCCGCCGCGGTCTGGCTCGACAAGAGTAGTCCGCACTCCGACCGCCTGTTCCAGCATATCTCCACCGACGAAGTCTACGGTTCACTCGGCCCTGAAGATCCGCCGTTTACAGAGGACACCCACTACGCGCCCAATTCTCCCTATGCCGCCAGCAAGGCCGCCGCTGACCATCTCGTGCGCGCCTACCATCAAACCTTCGGCTTACCGGTGGTCACCAGCAATTGCTCCAACAACTACGGCCCCTATCAGTTCCCGGAAAAGCTGATTCCCCTGTTCCTTACCAATATTCTTGCCGGCAAACCCCTGCCGGTATATGGCGATGGGCGCCAGATTCGCGACTGGCTCTACGTCGAGGATCACTGCCGCGCCATCGAATTGTGCATGCGCAAGGGCAGCCGTGGCGAAACCTACAACGTCGGCGGCAACAACGAATGCGCCAACATCGACCTGATCAACCAGCTTTGCGCCAGCGTCGACCAGCGCTTCGCCGGGGACGCGACCCTGGCCAGCCGCTACCCGCACGCCCCACCAGCCAAAGGCGCTGCATCCAGCACCTTGATTAGCTTCGTCGCTGACCGCCCGGGCCACGACACCCGCTACGCCATCAACGCAGGCAAGATCGCCACCAAACTCGGCTATCGCCCCCAGCATGACTTTGCCACTGGCCTCGCCAGCACCATCGACTGGTACCTGGCGAACGAGAATTGGTGGGCCGGATTGAAAGATCGCAAATAGCGTCAGGCCGCATTTGCGTGTATAATCCGCGCCGGTTTTGGACGGTGCGCCGCGCTGTGGTAACCGCCAGATATTCCGCAAGAAAAGTGTCATTACCTATAGGAGTAGTTCGTTGAAACCTGTCAGCGATAACGCATCTTTCTTCTCTTCAGCTTCGATTCCGGCACTGCTGTTTACTGCCGGCGTATTGCTGTTTCCCGGTCAAATCTCCCTGGCGGATCAATCCGCCGAGGTAAATCTCGCCCCCATCGCCAAGGTATGCCTTGCCGGCGAAGACTGCGTCGGCGCCAGGGTTAGCGAAGCCACTACCGAAGTGATCGCGACCACGGCGGCTGCCGTAGGCGAGGCCGCGCCCGCCGCTGAAGAAGCCGCGCCGGCGCCGGAGGCCGAGCCTGTGCTTCTTGCCCAGGCCGATGACGACTTCGACCTCCAGGCCACTTATCAAATTTTCTGTTTCGCCTGCCATTCCACCGGCCTGTCTGGCGCGCCTCTTCCCGGCGACGCCGAAGCCTGGGCTCCGCGCATGGAAAAGGGCCGGGAAGAGATAATCGCGATCATGAATCGGGGTCTGAACGCCATGCCTCCCAAAGGCCTGTGTATGACTTGCACCGATGATCAGTTGTGGGAATTGTCGCAGTACATGGTGAACCTGGAGCAATAAACTTGGATTGCCGGTTCAGGAATTCGAGCGACTGAAATGAAGAACCTTTGGATTCTCGCCTTGACGGCATTGCTCGCGATCCCGCTCGCCACCGCCACCGGTAGCGCCGATAGCGGAGGCGAGCAACTCGCCCAGCTTAGCGAAGGATTCGATCCCGAGGCGCGCTATATGGCCGCCTGCTTCGCCTGTCATAGCACCGGCGCCGCCGGTGCGCCCCGAGTGAGCCCAGGAAATGCCCAGGAATGGGAGCCCCGTCTGGAGAAAGGCATTGACGCAATTGTCGAAAATACCGTCAACGGCATGGGCACCATGCCGCCCAAGGGTCTCTGCTTCGATTGCACTCCGGAAGACTTGCGCGTGATCGTCGAGTACATGATCGAGTCCAGCCGCTAGCGCAGCGCAGAATTGTCAGAGAATTCGCGCGGCACATGAATGCGCCGCCGAATTTCACCGACAATTTGGCCTTTTCCACAAAACCAGCCTATGACTATGGCTTCGATACAGCCGGATCGACGCAGTCATGGCCATTGCGACAGTTCATTCCCGAGCCCTGTTGGGGGTCGAGGCCCTTTCCGTCACCGTTGAGACCCATATCTCCAGCGGCTTGCCGGGCTTTGCCATTGTCGGCATGCCGGAAACCGCCGTGCGCGAAAGCAAGGACCGGGTTCGCAGCGCTATCCTCAACTCCGGGCTGGAATTTCCGGCCAAGCGGATCACCGTAAACCTGGCGCCGGCAGACCTGCCCAAGATCGGCGGGCGCTACGACTTCGCCATTGCCATGGGAATTCTCGCCGCTTCCGGGCAAGTGGACGGGCGCAAGCTGGCGGGTGTTGAACTACTCGGTGAACTCGCGCTCGATGGCGGCTTGCGCAAGGTGTTCGGACTGATTCCATCGATCCGCGCCGCGGCCCGGGAACAGCGCATGATCGTACTGCCTGCCGCCAACAGCGACGAAATGAACCTGGTTGGCTATGACGGATCGCTCATGGCGGGCAGTCTGGTCGAATACGTCACCCATTTGATGCAGGAAAGCGAACTGGCCGGACCTGATCCGAAACAGTCATCGCCCGCCTGTGGCTGTCATCGCGGGCTTGACCGGATCCGGGGCCAGAAGGCGGCGAAACGCGCCTTGCTGATTGCCGCGGCGGGCGGTCACAATCTGCTTATGATCGGTCCGCCGGGCAGTGGCAAGACCTTGCTCGCCAACTCCCTCGCGCGCCTGTTGCCGCCGCTTGACCCGGAAGAGGCGATGGAAGTCGCGGCCATCCGCTCGGTCAGCAACGTGCGCGGCCATTGCCGATCCTGGTACTGCCGTCCCATGCGCTCCCCGCATCACAGCGCTACCAGCCCGGCGCTCGTTGGCGGCGGCAGCAAGGCCCAGCCGGGAGAGGTTAGCCTGGCGCACCGCGGTCTGCTGTTTCTGGACGAGTTGACCGAGTTCAAGCCAAGCACGCTGGAAGCATTGCGCGAGCCGCTGGAATCGGGCGAAATCACGATCAGCCGCGCCAATTACCGGCTAAGTTTCCCGGCCCGCTTTCAACTGGTCGCGGCCATGAATCCCTGCCCTTGCGGATACGCCAGCGACACCCGCAATGAATGTCGTTGCAGCCAGGATCGCATTGACCGTTATCTGGGCCGGGTTTCCGGACCCCTGCTCGATCGGCTCGACATCATCATCGAGGTGCCGGCGCTTTCCCACGCCGAATTGCTCGCGGCGCCGGATGACGCCGATCTTTCATCGCCGGAGAAGTTGCGAGACCGGGTCAGCGGCTGCCGCGAATCGCAGCAAGACCGGTCGGGCGCTCTCAACAGTGAATTGCGGGGAGAAGAACTGGAGCGAGTGTCCCGGCTGAGCCCCAGACAGAAACGATGGCTGGCGGACACGATGGAACAGCTTTCATTGTCGGCCCGCGCCGCGCATCGGGTGCTGCGCGTGGCGCGCACGATTGCCGACATTGAGGGCAGCGCGGAAATCCTGGAGCAGCATTTGCTCGAAGCCGTCAGCTATCGGCGTTGCCGCTTGTTGCGTTCACTGCTCCGCTAACGCCCGCTCATGGTTTTGCAGGCTGTCGCCCACCACCCTGCCGAGAACCATTCACTGTTTTGCCGACGGCTCATCCGCTTGCGCAATGCGCTGTTCAAGCGCGGCGACGGTCTCTTCGAGCGCGCGGATGCGTTCTTCGGCGCGTTCGAGCGCGCGCGCCTGGGCATCGAATTCTTCGCGGTTGATCGCGGATAACTCAGCTACGCCATCACGCAATTGCTGCTCGATCTTGCCGCGCAAATCACCCGCCGCCGCGCCGCCGGATTGCAGCAGCCCAGTCAAACGCCCGCTGATCTCCCCAAACAAATCCCGATCCCCCATCGCGAAATTCTCAAAATAATGAAGGGACACCCATTCTAGCATCCAGCCATGAAGCAGACATTCGCATCGAACGCGCGCCATGGAAACCGATGAAAGCCGATTAACGATGAATCTATGAATGGGGGCGATGAACGATGAATGGGACACCCACCTCGACGGATGAATGGGACACCCACCTTACGATGCATGGGACACCCACCTCAGATAGATGGGACACCCACGTCAGGAACCACGTCAGGAACATACATAGGACACGCGCTCCTACACACATACATGGGACACGCACTGCTGTCACGCGATGGATGGGACTCCGACGATAAAGGGCGATGGATGGGACGCGATGAATGGGACACCCACCTCGACGGATGAATGGGACACCCACCTTACGATGCATGGGACACCCACCTCCGATGCATGGCATACGATGCATGGGATACCCACCTCCGATGCATGGGACACCCACCTCAGATAGATGGGACACCCACGTCAGGAACCACGTCAGGAACATACATGGGACACGCGCTCCTACACCCATACATGGGACACGCACTCCTGTCGCGGGACATGCATGGGACACGCGCTCCCATACATGGGACACGCACTGCTGTCGCGCGATGGATGGGACTCCGACGATGAAGGGCGATGGATGGGACACCCACTTCAGCATGGAAAAATCTGCATTGTTCTGGTGCATGACGCGAAAAATGCACCGTTACAATGCTCCGCGGCCGGTTCCTGTCGTTGGCCTCTTATCGGCTCTGGCGATCGGAAATTCGATAAACCGTTGAAATAAATAGAGAACCCGGTTCTGGCACGGACCCTGCATGTATTCGCGCGCAATGTCCGAAATATTGCCAATCCGAAACGCTTGAATACGAGGAACGACAAGATGAAGTTAGTCACGGCGATTATCAAGCCATTCAAACTGGATGACGTGCGTGAAGCTCTATCCGAAATCGGTGTGCAGGGAATCACGGTCACCGAAGTCAAAGGCTTCGGCAGACAAAAGGGCCACACTGAACTATATCGAGGTGCGGAATACGTAGTGGATTTTCTGCCCAAGGTGAAACTGGAAGTCGCCGTAACCGATGGATTGCTGGATCAGGCGCTAGAAGCCATTACCTCTTCCGCCAAGACCGGAAAGATTGGCGACGGCAAGATTTTCGTGACCAGTCTCGATCAGGTCTTGCGCATTCGCACCGGAGAAACCGGAGATTCGGCCGTCTAGGCGGATTTCGTATTAGAGGAAAAGACACGTGGAAAACCAGATTTTTGAATTGCAGTATGCATTGGATACCTTCTACTTCCTGATCTGCGGCGCCCTGGTGATGTGGATGGCCGCTGGCTTCGCCATGCTCGAAGCCGGACTCGTCCGCTCCAAGAACACTACCGAGATTCTGACCAAGAATGTCGCCCTGTTCGCGGTGGCCTGCACCATGTATCTCATCTGCGGCTACCAGATTATGTACGGCGGCGGTTATTTCCTGTCCGGCATAACTACCGTTGCGCAGATGGCGGACGACGCGGCCATTGCCGGCGTACTGGCGGAGTCGGCTGAAGTGGGATTCGATGGCGACGCGGTCTATTCCAACGCCAGCGACTTCTTCTTCCAGGTGGTGTTCGTCGCCACGGCGATGTCCATCGTTTCCGGCGCCGTTGCCGAACGCATGAAGTTGTGGGCCTTCCTGGCTTTCGCGGTGGTCATGACCGGCATCATTTATCCCTTCGAGGGAAGCTGGACCTGGGGCGAAAATTCCGTGTTCGGTCTATACAGCTTGGACTATAGCGACTATGCCGGCTCCGGCATCGTGCATCTGGCCGGCGCCACCGCGGCCCTGGCCGGGGTCATCCTGCTCGGGCCGCGCAAGGGCAAATACGGACCCTCCGGCGAGACGCGCGCGATTCCCGGCGCGAATCTGCCATTGGCCACTCTTGGCACCTTCATTCTCTGGATGGGTTGGTTCGGCTTCAATGGCGGCTCCACCTTGAAACTCGGCGGCATCGGCGTCGCGAACGAGGTCGCGAACGTGTTTCTGAACACTAATGCCGCCGCCGCCGGCGGACTGATCGCGGCGCTGATCATGGCAAGGCTCTGGTTCGGCAAGGCCGACCTGACCATGGCGCTCAACGGCGCTCTCGCCGGGCTCGTCGCAATCACCGCAGAGCCCGCCGATCCGACGCCGCTGCTTGCCACGATCATCGGCGCCATCGGCGGCGTCATCGTCGTCGCGAGCATCGTCACACTCGACAAATTGAGGATCGACGACCCGGTCGGCGCCATCTCGGTGCATGGCACAGTCGGCATCTTCGGCATCTTCGCCGTGTTGCTGTCCGACCCCGACGCCAATTTCATGGGCCAGTTAATCGGAATGCTGACGATCATGGGCTGGGTATTTGCCGTCAGCTTCGTCGTCTGGTTCGCGCTCAAGGCGGCCATGGGTATCCGGGTATCCGACGAGGAAGAAGAAGAAGGTGTCGACTTCGCCGAATGTGGCATGGAAGCTTACCCGGAGTTTGTTACCCAGTAACTATCGATTACCACAGCTCTCCCTAAGCGGCGTCTCTGGCAACGGAGCGCCGCTTTTTTTACGTCATATCGCCCCAGCGGTGCTGAAGGATCGCGAGCACCGCCAGCGGGGCCGTTTCGGTACGCAGGATACGCGGGCCGAGCGCAATGACGGCATAGCCGCAGCGAGCGGCGAGTTTCAGTTCGGGCTCGGCGAAGCCGCCTTCGGGGCCGGTGATGATTTGCAGACGATCGGCCGCCGGCGCTTGCGGCAGGCTGTCGCCGCCGGCCGGGTCGAACAGCAGGCGCTCGCGGTCCGGCACGGCCGGATTTTGCAGGACCTGGTCCAGCGCCACCGGTTCGCTGAAAGCCGGAATTCGAAAGCCGCCAGATTGTTCCACCGCGCTGACGGCGATCCGACGCCAGTGTCGCAGGCGATTCGCGGAGCGGTCGCGGGACAGTTTTACTTCGCCACGGGCGCTGAAAAAAGGTGTGATACGGCTGACGCCGAGTTCGGTGGATTTCTGGATCGCCCAGGACATGCGGTCGCCTCGGGAAAGTCCCAGGCAAAGTTCAATCTCCAGCTTTGGCGCCTCGGGCCGGCGCAGCAGCCTGCCGACGCGCAACTCGGCCTGCTTCTTTGCCAGCATCTCGATACAGGCGACGAATTCTCCGTCGTCGGCGTTGAACACGCGCACGCATTGCCCTTGCCGCAGGCGCAGCACATTGCTCAGATAGTGGGCGGCATCGCCGTCGAGGCGCAGCGCGGCGTCCTCTCGAAGAGAAGTTTCACAATGCAATCGGGTATGGCGCATGACCGCGGCCAGGCGGATCAGCGGCGGCCGGAAAGACCGATGCTTTCCCAGATCCTGCGCACTGGTCCCGACAGATTCAGGGAATAAAAATGCAGGCCGGGAGCGCCGCCCCTGAGCAGGCGGTCGCAAAGCTCGCTGACAACTTCATCCCCGTACTTGCGCAGGCCCGCCTGGTCATCGCCGAATCCAGCGAGACGGCGCGACAGCCACTCCGGAATCTTGGCGCCGCATTTGGCCGAAAAGGCGCTCAATTTGTCGAAACTGATAATCGGCATGATGCCCGGCACGATAGGCACATCGGCTCCGGCTTGCCGGCAGGAATCGACGAAGCGGAAATAAGAATCCGCATCGAAGAAGTATTGGGTAATGGCAGAATTGGCGCCGGCGTCGATTTTCTGCCGGAAATATTCGATTTCAAGAGCGTAATTGGCGGTCCGCGGATGAATATCCGGATAGCAGGCCACTTTGATATGGAAATAATCGCCCGATCGCCGGCGCACGAATTCGACCAGATCGCGCGCGTAGAAACCCGTGTCCGTTGGCTTTTGGCCCGAGGGGGTGTCGCCGCGCAAGACCACCAGGCGGCGGATGCCGGCGTCGCGATAGATGTTCAGCAAGTCGTCGGCGACATCGAGGTCCTGTCGGGAACTCGACAAATGCGGGGCGACTTTCGAGCCTGTCGCGCTATAGTCGAGCACGATGTTTTTCGTGCCTTCCTTGGTCGAACCGCCAGCGCCATAGGTTACGGAAAAGAAATCCACGCCGAGCGCGGTCAGTTCTTCATGCACCTTGTCGAGCTTGCCGCGGCCAGTTTCGGTCCGGGGCGGAAAGAACTCGACACTGAACTGTGGCGCCGTGGCTGCCATGAAATTTGCCTTTGGCGCCTGCCTAGTAGCGATAGCTTTCGGGCTTGAACGGGCCGTCCGCCAACACACCGATGTATTCGGCCTGATCCGGGGTCAGCCGGGTCATCACGCCGCCGAATCCTTCGACCATTAGCGCCGCCACCTCTTCGTCGAGTTTCTTCGGCAATACGGTCAAGGTGATCTCGCGCGAATCTGTCGGCTGCGCGGCGAACCTTTGTTCGAACAGGTGAATCTGCGCGAGCACCTGATTGGCGAAGGAACCGTCCATGACCCGGGAAGGATGACCGGTGGCATTGCCGAGATTGATCAGCCGTCCCTCCGAAAGCAGTAACAGATAGTCGTCGGCGTGCTTGTCGCCGCGGCGAAAAATGCGATGCACCTGGGGTTTGACTTCCTGCCATTGCCAGTGATCGCGCATGAACGCGGTGTCGATCTCGTTGTCGAAGTGGCCGATATTGCAGACCACCGCGCCGGCCTTGAGCTCTTGCAGCATGAAACGGTCGCAGACATTGATATTGCCGGT
Organism: uncultured Pseudohongiella sp.; assembly: GCA_951812715.1. Classification (GTDB taxonomy): domain Bacteria; phylum Pseudomonadota; class Gammaproteobacteria; order Pseudomonadales; family Pseudohongiellaceae; genus UBA9145. Next base: position 2,079,480 of record OX638323.1, read on the forward strand.
AGCGGTGACGATCAGATCGATGCTGCCGAGCAGTTCTCCGTCGATCGCCTCGGGCCGGCCGGTGTTTTCGCCGTTGCGGTAGGGCGAAACCACCTGGAAGCCATCCATGCAGGCCTGCATGGCGCAGATCGGATCGGCCTCGGCGATTTTCACGATCATGCCTTCCTGGCGCAGGCTCTGGGCCGAACCCTTGCCAACGTCGCCATAGCCGATGATCAAGGCATGACGGCCGGCGAGCAACATGTCGGTGCCCCGCTTGATGCCGTCGTTCAGGCTGTGGCGGCAGCCGTACTTGTTGTCGTTCTTGGACTTGGTTACCGAATCGTTGACATTGATCGCGGGCACTTTGAGCAGTCCCCCCTCCAGCATCTCTTGCAGCCGGTGTACGCCGGTAGTGGTTTCCTCGGTGATGCCGTGGACGCAGTCCAGCACCGTGGGATACTTTTCGTGCAACATGGCGGTCAGGTCGCCGCCATCATCGAGCACCATGTTGGCGCCCCAGGGTTCGCCGTCCTTGAGAATCGTCTGTTCGATACACCAGCAACCTTCTTCCTCGGTCTGGCCCTTCCACGCATAGACCGCGACGCCTTCGGCGGCCATGCAGGCCGCGGCGTGATCCTGGGTGGAAAAGATGTTGCACGAGGACCAGCGCACTTCGGCGCCGAGCGCCAGCAAGGTTTCGATCAGCACCGCGGTCTGCACGGTCATGTGCAGGCAGCCGAGAATCTTCGCGCCTTGCAACGGCTTGTCGGCGGCGTAGCGCCGGCGCAGAGCCATCAGCGCGGGCATTTCGGTTTCGGCGAGACTGATTTCCCGCCGGCCGAAATCGGCCAGGGAAATGTCAGCTACCTTGAAGTCCCGGCGCAGGCTTTCCCGCCGCTTGACCATGAGATTGCTCATTGATTCTGCTCCTCTCCCCTCTACTTTATTGGCTTTATTGGTTGCTCGCCCGAGCCTTGGGTCCGGCATCGAAACGCAGCGCTTCGGCCAGATCGGTCCGTTCCCAACTGAAGTTGGCATCGATGCGGCCGAAATGTCCAAAGCTGGCGGTCTGGCGATAGATGGGCCGCAACAGGTCGAGCTGATCGATCAGTCCCTTGGGCCGCAGTTCAAAATGCGCGTGAATCAATTCGATGATGCGTTTTTCGGGAATCCGGCCAGTGCCGAAAGTCTCGACGCTGACCGAAGTCGGCTCGGCCACGCCGATGGCGTAGGAAACCTGCACCTCGCAGCGCTCGGCGATGCCGGCTGCTACCAAGTTCTTGGCGACATAGCGGGCCGCGTAGGTCGCCGAACGGTCTACCTTGGAAGGATCCTTGCCCGAGAAGGCGCCGCCGCCGTGCCGGGCGATGCCGCCGTAGGTGTCGACGATAATCTTGCGGCCGGTCAGGCCACAGTCGCCGTGGGGGCCGCCGATGACGAAACGGCCGGTTGGATTGATGAGGTAGCGGGTATTCTTGTCGAGCCATTCCTTGGGCAACACCGGCTTGATGATTTCCTCGATGACGGCTTCCCGCAGTTGTTGCAGGGAAACATCTTCGGCATGCTGGGTGGAAAGAACCACGGTTTCGATGCCGACCGGGCGGCCGTCGCAATAGCGGAAACTGAGTTGACTCTTGGCGTCCGGGCCTAGCCAGGGCAGCACGCCGTTCTTGCGGACTTGCGCCTGTTGCTGCATCAGTCGATGGGAAAAAGTGATCGGCGCGGGCATCAGCACATCGGTTTCGTTGGTGGCGTAGCCGAACATCAAGCCCTGGTCGCCGGCGCCCTGTTCCTTCAGTTCGGTCTCGTCCACGCCAATAGCGATATCGGGCGATTGATGGCCCAGCGCATTGAGCACCGCGCAGCCTTCGCTGTCGAAACCGAGTGTGGCGCTGGTGTAGCCGATGTCGCGCACCACGCCGCGCACGATCGATTCCGCATCGATCACGGCGGAACTGCTGACTTCCCCCGCCAGCAGCACCATGCCGGTCTTGACCAGGGTTTCGCAGGCGACGCGGGCGTTCGGATCGAGCCGGAGGAAGGCGTCGAGCACCGCGTCCGATATCTGGTCGGCCATTTTGTCGGGATGACCTTCCGCCACCGACTCGGACGTGAACAGGCTCGTGTCTGCCATCAGCTCACCCTCGCCTATCTGACGCGCGCGTCGCGCTTCTTGCTGAACATCCGCAACTGGATCTGGAAGCCGTTGCGTAGCCCGAGGAAGGACCCGTGCTGATCCTCGAGGCCGGCCTGGTCGGCCCAGTCGTGCAAATCGTCGGTGTCGAATCCGAGCCACAGGTCGCCGCAGGATTCACGCACCCAGTCCTGGTCGTGGCGGGTCAGATCGCAGATCAGCAATTTTCCCGACGGCGCCAGCAGCCGCGCGCAGTCCCTGATCGTCATCGCTGGAGAGGGGATATGGTGCAGCACCATTTCGAAGATAATGAGATCGAACTGCCGGTCCGTTACCGAACGGGTTTCTCCAAGCAGGAATTCGACGCCATTGTGTCCGGCGGCGGCAATGGTCGCGCGCGCTTTCTCAAGCATGTCCGGGGAGTTGTCGAGCGCGGTCAGGCGCTGGAATCGTTCGGCAAGTTCCGCCAGCATCTGGCCTTCGCCCGGCCCGACTTCAAGTACCCGCGCCTGACGCTCCAGCCCCAGTCCGGCGATGGCGTCATGCAAGCTGGCGGAGTATTGGTCGTGAGCGACGATCAGGCCCTGCTTCTCGCGGAACTTGTCGGCGTTGCGGCGAAAGAACTGCAGCGAGGACAATCCGCGCTCCTGCTGGATCTGCCGGATCTTGCGGTTTTGCGAAGTCGAGATCGGCAAAATGTCCACGGCTTCGAGAATGTAGCGGCGACTGTCGGCGAAATCGATGTGGTCGTGCACCAGCGCGCGCCGGTAGAAAATGGATGTGCCCTCGCGCCGGGTTGACAGCAGGCCCGCTTGCAGCAAAATCTTGAGATGATGACTCAGCGCCGATTGGCGAATATCGAGGATACGGCACAGCTCGAGCACGCTGAAGGATTCACTTTTCAGCAGGCGCAGGATCTGCAGCCGCAGGCTGTCCGCCAGCGCCTTGTGCAGGGACGTGAGGGTGAGGAGCGGTTCGGCAACGGGCCGTGGACCGCTGTCATATAATATCGAAGCCGGATTAGTGCTCATTACTGGTGCGCTTGGGCAAATTGGGTGCGAACAATAGCAATGTTAGCGACCGAAAACAATCTTTAATCAAAATATTTTGATAGATAAATCGCATCCCTGGCGCAAGCGTGGCGCAGGCGGCGCCTGCATAGCCCTCGCTGGCATATTTCCTGCGTCTGCGGGACAATAGCCGCCCTCGAAAATGCAGTCAGAACGGGGGGTTTCACATGGCCGACCAGGCCGTGCCGCGCAGGCAACTCGCCAACGCCATCCGCGCCTTAAGCATGGATGCGGTGCAGAAGGCAAAATCCGGTCATCCCGGCGCGCCCATGGGCATGGCGGACATCGCCGAGGTGCTCTGGAACGACTATCTCAAGCACAATCCCGGTCATCCTCAATGGTTTGACCGGGATCGCTTTGTGCTGTCCAACGGTCACGGCTCGATGCTGATCTATTCCCTGTTGCATCTCAGTGGTTACCAATTGTCCATGGACCAAATCCGGCAGTTCCGCCAGCTTCATTCCATGACTCCCGGTCATCCGGAATACGGCTACACGCCCGGCGTTGAAACCACCACCGGCCCCCTCGGCCAGGGACTGGCCAACGCCGTCGGCATGGCCGTCGCCGAAAAGACCCTCGCGGCCCAGTTCAACCGCCCCGACCACGACGTGATCGATCATTACACGTACGTCTTCGCCGGCGACGGCTGCCTCATGGAAGGCGTTTCCCATGAAGCCTGCTCGCTCGCCGGAACCATCGGCCTCGGCAAACTGATCGTGTTCTACGACGCCAACGGCATTTCCATCGACGGCGAAGTCGAGCCCTGGTTTTCGGAAGACACCGTGGGCCGTTTCGAGGCCTATGGCTGGCATGTGCAGGAAATCGACGGCCACGATACCGAAGCGATCAGTGAGGCAATCCTGGCGGCCCAGGCCGAAACCGCCAGACCGAGCATGATCCGCTGCCGCACGATCATCGGCTTCGGCGCGCCCACCAAGCAAGGCACTGCCGCCACCCATGGCGCGCCGCTCGGCGAAGACGAAGTCAAGGCCGCGCGGGAGGAACTCGGCTGGCCACACGCGCCGTTCTTCGTGCCGGAAGAAATTCTCACAGCCTGGAACGCCACCGAAAAGGGCTTCATGACGGAAACCGCCTGGAAGGAAAAACTCGTCATCTACGAGGAGGAATATCCCGAACTCGCGCTGGAATTCGTGCGCCGCATGAAAGGCGAATTGCATGGCGATTTCGCCGAGCGCGCGCGGGACTACGCCAGGCGGCTGCAGAGCGAAGGCGCGAACATCCCGAGCCGCAAGGCCTCCCAGGGTTGCCTGGAGGAATACGGCGCCCAGTTGCCCGAACTCATTGGAGGCTCCGCCGACCTGACCGGCTCCAACCTGACCTTGTGGTCGGGCAGCCGCTCGATCGCCGACACGCCCGACGGCAATTACATCTATTTCGGTGTGCGTGAATTCGGCATGACCGCAATTTCCACCGGCATCGCCTTGCATGGCGGCTTCATTCCCTATTGCGCGACTTTCCTCATGTTCATGGAATACGCGCGCAACGCCGTGCGCATGTCGGCGCTGATGCAACAGCGCAATATCCTGGTCTATACCCACGATTCCATCGGCCAGGGCGAAGACGGGCCGACCCACCAGCCGGTCGAGCAATTGACGAATCTGCGCACGACGCCGAATCTCTCGGTCTGGCGGCCCTGCGACAGCGTCGAAGCCGCCGTCGCCTGGCAGGCCGCCATCGAACGCCAGGAGGGCCCTACCGCGCTTGTTTTCACTCGTCAGGCCATCCCGCATCAGCAGCGCGAAGACGAGCAACTTGGCGCCATCGCCCGTGGCGGCTACGTACTCGTGGACTGCGAAGGCGAGCCTGAAGTCGTGGTCATCGCCACCGGGTCCGAGGTCGGCGTCAGCGCCGATGCGGTGCGCGCATTGCAGGAAGAAGGCCTTGCCGCGCGCCTGGTTTCCCTGCCCAGCGTCGATGTGTTCGAGCGGCAGGACGAAAGCTGGCGCGAATCGGTGCTGCCCGCGAGCGTTCGCAGGCGCGTTGCCGTCGAGGCGGGCGCGGTTGACTACTGGCGCAAGTTCGTCGGCCTGGAAGGCTGCGTGGTCGGCATGACCACATTCGGCGAGTCCGCTCCCGGCGGCGTTCTGATGGAGCATTTCGGCTTCACCGCAGAGCGGGTCGCCGAGGCGGCGCGTTCGCTCATCGACTGATTCTCCAATACCGCCAATGACACTCAGAGTCGCAATCAACGGATACGGCCGCATCGGCCGCTGCGTGCTGCGCGCGGCTTACGAGGCCGGCCGCCGCAACGGCCTGCGCGTCGTCGCCGTCAACGATGTCGCCGACCCGGCCACCATGGCGCATCTGACCCGTTACGACAGCACCCATGGCCGTTTTCCGGGCGCAGTGGAACTCGTGGACGGCAATTTGCATATTGAAGGCGATGTCATCGAGTTGCTCAATGAGCCCGATGTCGCCGCCCTGCGCTGGTCCGAGGTCGACCTGGTGATGGAATGCAGCGGCGCCTTCCACGATGTCGTCACTGCCCGGCAGCATTTGGGCTCTTTTGAGGGCGGGGGTGTGGGTCGGGGCGCGAAAAGGGTGCTTTTCTCGCAGCCGGCGCAAAGCGATGTCGACTTCACCATCGTCTATGGCGTCAATCACGAAAACATTCCCCTGGATGCGAAAGTGCTGTCGAACGCTTCCTGCACTACGAATTGCATCGTGCCCGTGCTGAAAGTGCTCGACGACGCCTTCGGCGTCGAGGCAGGCGCGATCACGACGATCCATTCGGCGATGAACGACCAGCCGGTAATCGACAGTTTCCACCATTCCGACCTGCGCAAGACCCGCAGCGCCATGCAATCGATCATCCCGGTGGACACCGCGCTAGCGAAGGGCATTACCCGCATTTTGCCGGGTCTGGCCGGCAAGCTCGAAGCCCGGGCGATCCGGGTGCCGACGGTGAATGTGTCTGCGATGGACATCAGCCTGCGCTTCGCCCGCGCTGCCGATGCCGCGGCGGTGAACGATGCGATTATTCGCGAATCGCGTAACCTGCCGGTAAACGTTCTGGGATATACTCGCGAGCCGCTGGCGTCCTGCGACATCAATCACGATCCGAGGTCGGCGGTGGTCGACCTCGAACAGACCCGGGAAATCGCCGGTCTGGTCAAGGTATTCGTCTGGTTCGACAACGAATGGGCCTATGCCAATCGCATGTTGGACGTGGCCCAGTACTTGCATACCCATAGACCGTGAAATGCAACTTCCCATGACCGAATTTCCTTTGCGGATGGATCAGCTCGATCTGACCGGCAAGCGCGTGCTGATCCGGGAGGACCTCAATGTGCCCCTGAACGAGGGCGAGGTCGTCAATGACAGTCGTATCCGCGCCGCGCTTCCCTCGATCGAGGCGGCCCGAGCGGGCGGCGCCGCCCGGGTGCTGATCCTGTCCCATCTCGGCCGGCCCAGCGAGGGCGTGGCGATTTCCGCACAGCCGGAATTCTCCCTGAAACCCGTGGCCGCGCACCTGTCGAAAATACTCGGTGCGACGGTGCCGCTGGTAGAGAACTATCTGGAACCCGGCGCGGCATTGCCCGATGCGCCGGTTTGCCTGTTGGAGAACGTGCGCGCCAACGCGGGCGAGCAATCCGACAGCGATGAACTCGCGCAGCGTTACGCAGCGCTTTGCGACGTCTTCGTCATGGACGCCTTCGGCACCGCCCATCGCGCCCAGGCCAGCACCGCCGGCGTCGCGCGGCACGCCGGCGAGGCCTGCGCCGGCCCGCTGCTCACGCAGGAACTTGACGCCATCGGCCGCGCCATGCGCGAGCCGAAACGGCCGCTGCTCGCCATCGTCGGCGGCGCCAAGGTTTCCGGCAAGCTCGAATTACTGCGCAATCTTTCGACGCTCGCCGACCATCTGCTTCTCGGCGGCGGCATTGCCAATACATTCCTGCTCGCGGCGGGTTATCCGGTGGGACGATCGCTGCACGAAGCCGATCTTGTCGAAACCGCCCGCGAACTGATGGACAAAGTCGATATTCCCCTGCCCGTGGACGTACGCGTGGCCAGGGAATTCGACGCCGGCGCCGAGGCCGTGATCAAGCCGGTGGCCGATGTCACTGAGGACGAATTGATCCTCGACATCGGACCGGAAAGCGCGGCCCGCTATGCGGCGCTGATCGAGTCCATGGGCACGATCATCTGGAACGGCCCCATGGGCGTTTTCGAATTTCCGGCCTTCGCCGCGGGCACCGAACAGATTTCCCGCGCCGTCGGGCGCAGCCCCGCCTTCAGTCTCGCCGGCGGCGGCGAGACGGTCGCCGCCATCGATCAATTTGACGTGGCGGCCGGAGTTTCCTATATCTCTACCGGAGGCGGCGCTTTTCTCGAAGCCGTGCAAGGCGTGACGCTTCCCGCCGTGGCCGCGCTCGCCGGGCGGACGGCAATCGAACCATCCCCAACACGACAGACTTTCAGCAACCAGGAGCAATAATGGCCCTTATCACCTTGCGACAACTGCTCGACCACGCGGCCGAGAATGAATATGGCGTGCCCGCTTTTAACGTGAACAACCTGGAGCAGGTTCGCGCCATCATGGAAGGCGCCAACGAAGCGAGCAGCCCCGTGATCCTGCAAGCATCGGCGGGCGCGCGCAAATACGCGGGGTCCAATTTCCTGCGCCACCTGATCCAGGGCGCGCTGGAGGAATTCCCGCATATTCCCATCGTCATGCACCAGGATCACGGCGTCTCGCCGGCGGTTTGCCAGCGCTCGATCCAGCTCGGTTTCACTTCGGTGATGATGGACGGTTCCCTGGGCGAGGACGGCAAGACGCCGATGGATTTCGATTACAACGTCCGCGTTACGCGTCAGGCGGTGGAAATGGCCCACGCCTGCGGCGTTTCGGTGGAAGGCGAGATCGGTTGTCTCGGCTCACTCGAGACCGGCATGGCCGGCGAGGAAGACGGTATCGGCGCCGAGGGCGTTTTGACCATGGCGCAAATGCTCACCGACCCGCAGGAAGCCGAGGATTTCGTGAAAGCCACCAACGTGGACGCGCTTGCCATCGCAGTGGGCACGAGCCATGGCGCTTACAAGTTCAGCCGGCCGCCCACGGGGGACATCCTCGCCATCGACCGCATCAAGGAAATTCACGCCAAGATTCCGTCCACGCACCTGGTCATGCACGGTTCTTCCTCCGTGCCCCAGGATTGGCTCGAAATAATCAACGAGTTCGGCGGCAAAATTCCGGAAACCTATGGCGTTCCGGTGGAGGAAATCCAGGAAGGCATCCGCCATGGCGTGCGCAAGGTCAATATCGATACCGACTTGAGGCTTGCCTCAACCGGCGCGGTTCGCCGGTTCCTGGCCCAGAATCCATCCGAGTTCGACCCACGCAAGTTCTTGACGCCGACCATGCATGCCATGCGCGCCATCGTCAAGGCCCGGCTGGAGTCGTTCGGCTGCGCTGGCATGATCGACCGCATCGGCAAGATCTACAATCTTGAGGAAATGTCGGTCCGTTACGCCAGCGCCTGAAGTTGCATGTTCAAACGCGAGGATGCACTGGAACTGCGAAACTCGGCGCCGCCGCTGGATTGCGCGCTGGCGGCGCCAGACAGCGCACTGCTGCGAAAGTATCTTGAACATTACAACCTGCGCTTTTCGCTTGACGAGGGCGCGGTACAACATTGCCTGGGGCAATTCAACGGCGGCGGCGAACGGCTGGTAGCGCAGTATTTCGCGCCGCCGGCGCCCCGCGGAACCGCGTTCCTGTTGCATGGTTACCTCGATCACGCCGGCATCTTTGCAAATCTGATCGAATTTTGCCTCGCTCACGGCTATGCGGCGTTCATCTACGACTTGCCGGGCCATGGACTCTCCAGCGGGGAAATGGGCGGAGTGGACAATTTCGCGCGCTATTGCGACGCATTGTCGCAAGCGTTCGCGCTGGCTCGCGCCCAGCAGCTACCGCGACCCTGGTTCGCCATCGGCCAGAGTACAGGCGGCGCGATCTTGATGGATTCAATCTTGCATCATCATCTTATGGAAACTCACGCGCCCGAGGGCTTTGCCTTGCTGGCGCCGCTGTTGCGCACTTTGCATCACCGCTACAGCCGATTGCTGTTCCTGCTAGGCGGCAGGTTTCTGCAAGGCATGCCGCGGCAGTTCTCCAGTAGTAGTCACGATCAGGAATTCCTTGAGTTCCTGCGCGGCGGGGACCGGCTGCAGAGCAACCGCATTCCCCGCAGCTGGATCGCCGCCATGTTCGATTATGTCAAGCGGTTCGACAGCGCGGCGGCGAGTCCGGCGCCGCTGACCATTATTCAGGGCACAGCCGACGATACGGTAGACTGGAAGTTCAACCTTCCGGCAATCCGCGCCAAGTTCCCCGCCGCGAATGAAGTGCTCGTCCCCGGCGCGCGTCATCACCTGGTCAATGAAACCCGGGAATTCCGCAAGCCGGTATTCAATGCCATTGCGAGGGCGTTATTCCGAAAAATATGACCCTGCGGCAATAAATTTTCAAAATTTTTTCGAAATTTGCGGCTTTTGTAACAATTCGTTGCCATAATTCACTGCCCCGGACCTCGCGGATTGAGTATAAAGACGCTAGGGAACTGGAATGAGCTTTCGGGGGAGAGTTCTTCAACGCGAATTTCGCGGGAGAAAAACCGGTCCGCGCGAGCGGAATACAAATTTTTTGGAACAAGAGAGAGATATGTCAGAGTCAGTTGAAGGTGTAGTTAAATGGTTCAATGATGAGAAGGGATTCGGATTTATCGAACGACCCGAAGGCAAGGATGTCTTCGTGCATTTCAGTGCCATTAACGGCACAGGCCGCCGGTCACTGCATGAGGGTCAGAAAGTGACCATGCAAGTAAGCCAAGGTCAGAAGGGTCCCCAGGCAGAAAACGTTACTCCGCTGTAACCCCTTCACGGCAGTGAGCGATTCTGCCGGCGTAAGCCGGCGGATTCGCTTTTGCCGTGGTCAGGAATTGGGGAGCAAGGTGCGAACACCGTCATCCCCCGCCAGCATCAGCCGGTCCGCCGGCCGGCGCACGAACAGTCCGCTGCAGACGATGCCGGTAACCTGATCGAGTTGCGCTTCCATCGCGCGCGGGTCGCGTAGGTCCAGCTTGTGGATGTCGAGAATCCGGTTGCCGTTGTCGGTGATGAAACCGTCCCGGTAGACTGGAATTCCCCCCATGGCTGAAATTTTACGTGCGACATGGCTGCGCGCCATGGGAATGACTTCCACCGGCAGCGGAAATTTGCCTAGCACCGGGACCAGTTTCGATTCGTCGGCGATACAGATGAATTCCTTCGCGGACGCGGCAATGATTTTCTCCCGCGTCAGCGCCCCGCCGCCGCCCTTGATCAATTGCAGATGCCGGTTGGCCTCATCGGCGCCGTCGATGTAAAGGTCAACGGTTCCCGCCGCGTTGAGGTCAATCACGCTGATTCCCAGCGCTGTCAGCCGACGGGCGGATTCTTCCGAACTCGACACGGCCGCGTCGATACGATTGCGCAGGTCGCCCAGCGCGGCGATAAAATGATTGACCGTGGAACCGGTGCCGATCCCCAGCACGGTATCGCGCTCCAGTCGCGGTTCGATAAAGCGCAGCGCGGCTTCAGCCGCTTGTTGTTTCAGTTCATCCGGCGTCATTGACAGTTCCTCCCAGGATTCTCTCAACAATTCCTTCCATGAAATTTTTCATAATCGCAAAATTAGCGTAGTTTTGTTTCGTTCCCGAATTCAATGGCTTGCGCCGAAGAATTCGGCAGCGCATCCATGTGCCGCGCGCAAGCTCTGAAAATTCAGAACTTCCCTATTTGTTATTCGGTCGCAGGCTGCCGATTTTGCGGCCCATTCGCACTGAGGCTCCCGGCGACAGCCAGGACTCCAATTCCATCGCCCCGGGCGGAAACAGCAAGATCACGGTGGAGCCGAGCTGGAAGCGGCCCATTTCCGCGCCGGCTGCAAGCAGCAGTTCGCGCTCGGCAAAGGATTGCGCCGGCGCGCGCAAGCGGCCTTCGCGGCCGGGTTCGTCCCAAACCGTACCAATACCCGCGACAATCATCGCGCCTACCATAACCAGCGCGAAACGGCCGCATTCGCCTTCGAACACGCTGACCAGGCGTTCATTGCGGCAGAACAATTCCGCAATTCGCGCCGTACTCGCCTCGTTGACCGAAAACAGTTTGCCTGGGATGTGCCGGGTTTGCAGCAACCGGCCGTCCAGCGGCATATGCACCCGGTGGTAATCCCGCGGCGAGAGATAAATGGTAAGGAATCGCCCGCCATTCAGCGCCTTTGCCAGGGCGGCATCGCCGCCCAGCAAGCTTTCGACTTGGTAGTGGCGCTGCTTGGCTTGCAGTAGCCGTCCGTCCGTGATTCGCCCCAGTTCGCTGATCGCGCCGTCCGCGGGACAGAGCACGGCGCCCGCCTCATGCGCCGGCGGCCGGGCGCCGGGTTTCAGCGCGCGGGTGAAGAATTCGTTGAAATTCCGGTAGCTCGCCGGGTCGGGATCGAGCGCTTCGCTCATGTCCACCTGGTAGCGACGAATGAACAGCCGAATCAGGATGCCGGCAAAGGTTTCGCCGCGAGCCAGGGCGCCGGCGATTGCGGTAAGCAGCCGGTGTGGCAGGAGGAATTGCAACAGCACGGATAGGCGCGGCATAAGAGATTCAATTCTCGATCGGCGTATCGCCGGCGTTGCCCCATTCCGACCAGGAGCCGTCGTAGGCGCGGATGTCCAGATCGAGCGCCTTGCCGACGAGATAACTCAGGCCGGAGCGATGATGCGTCTGGCAATGCGTAATGATCTTCTTGCCTGGAACGATGCCGAGTTCCGCTAGCCGCGGGCGCAATACATCGAGCGGCTTCAGGCGAAAGTGATTGCGCCGGTCCAGCAGTTCCAGCCAGTCGAGATTGACCGCGCCGGGAATATGACCGTTGCGGCGGGCGGTGACGCGGATGCCGGCATATTCCTCCGCCGAGCGCGCGTCCCAAACGATGCTGTCCGGGTCGTCCAACTGATCCAGCACCTGTTGTTTGTCGGCAATGGGTGAGCGATCTATCCGCGCCTCGAAGCCGTGGGTGTCCCCTTTTTGCGCGCGAAAGTGGGTGTCCCCTTTTGGTTGCGCGCGGTGGGTGTCCCCTTCGAGAGGGCGAGAGGGTGGGTGTCCCCTTGTTGTGAGATCTCGGTGGGTGTCCCTTTCGGGAGCGCTTTCGGGAGAGTGGGTGTCCCCTTGTTGCCCTTGTTGCCTCGCCTCGAAAGGGCGCGCCTTCCCTTCCCGGTTGCCGCTTTCCAGCGGCAGGCCCGCCCCAGCCCAGGCGAGCACGCCGCCATTGAGGAAGCTGTATCGCTGGTGGCCGAGCACGTCCAGGGTCCAGATCAGCCTTCCCGCCCAGCCGCCGCCTTCATCGTCGATGGCGACGACATGACGGTCCGCAGTGAGTCCGACGCGGGAGAACAATTCACTCAGGCGTTCGGCGGACGGCAGCTTGCCGGTGGCGGGTTCGATGCCGGACACAAGTTCTCCAGGCTGAATCAGCAGCGAACCGGGCACATGATGCGCCAGATAGACTTGCGGCCCGCAGACGGTGACCAACAGCAGATTTTCTTCGGGCAATGCTTGCGCGAGTTCTTCCGCTTCTATGATCAGGGGCAGGCTGGATTCGTTCATGATTACGGTCGGCCTTGTCCGGCGCTCATTGCAGGCTGTCGAGTATCCGCGTGTAACTGCGCAGCCGCTCGCTGCTGACGGCGCCGTTTTCGGCGGCCGCCAGTATCGCGCAGCCCGGTTCGACCCGATGTGAACAATCGCGGAATTTACAATGTTCGGCCAGGGACCTCAATTCGATGAAACCGTCTACTACCTCGGAGGCTTGCAGATGTCCGAGGTTGAACTCGCGTACTCCCGGGGAATCGATCAGGTCGAAACCCGGCAGATGAAACAGCCGCGCGGCCGTGGTGGTATGGGTGCCGCCGCGGCGCCAGGCGTCGAGTTCCCCGACTTCGGCCAGCGGCTGCTTGCCGAGCCGGTTCAGCAGCGATGACTTGCCGACGCCGGATTGGCCGACGACTACCGCGGTCAATCCCTCAAGCCTTTTGGCGAGCGCGTCGACGCCGGCGCCGGTCAGCGCCGAGACTTCGAACAATTCCAGGTCCAGCTCACGATAGATTTCGGACATGCGCGCCAGCAGCGTCGGATTCGAAGGCGGCAGGTCGATCTTGTTGAGCACGAGCAGGCATTGAACGCCCAGGTTTTCGATTGCCACCAGGTATCGGTCGATCACGCTCATTTCGGTTTCCGGCACGGTGGCGAACATCGTCAGCACGAAATCGATGTTGGCGGCGATTGGCCGGAAACGGCCACCCTTGTCGGCGCGGCCGAACTCGTTGCGGCGCGGTTCGAGGCCGGTGACCACGCCGCCTTCGGCGTCATCCGGCGCCCAGTTTACCCGGTCGCCGGTGACCACTTGCGGCAGATTGGCGCGGGCATGGCAGCGCACCACATCGCCCGAGGCGTCCTCGATTTCAAGTTGCCTGCCGTTATGGCTGATGATGACTCCGGATCGTTCCTCGCCGGAGCGATCTTCCATGCGCGCGGCGATGCGGCGTTGCTGCTGTTTGCTGAGTTTACGCCCGGCCGGCATCTTCTAGCCGCCGGACCCGGGAACAATGAGAGTTGGAAAGGGGACACCCATGACGCAAATTATCGCACATTCCCCCGCCTGGTCATTCTGCGCGTAGCGAAGCAAAGTCGCAGCGCAGGACATGGGCGCCATCGCGCCGCGCAGAACACGGGACACCCACCGCGCCGTGTTACAATTGCGCCAGTACACTTTCCATTGGAAGTATTCGCATGGACAGCAATCTCAACCTGATCTGGATCGATCTCGAAATGACCGGGCTCGACCCGGGCAGCGACCGAATTCTCGAAATCGCTTCTCTTGTCACCAATGCCCAGCTTGAGACCATCGAAGAAGGCCCGGTGCTTGCCTTGCGCCAGCCGGAGTCCCTGCTTGAGGCCATGGATGAATGGAACCAGACACACCACCAGGCTTCCGGCCTGATCGAGCGGGTCCGGTCCAGCCAGATCTACGAGGCCGAAGCCGAACGGCGCACGCTGGCGTTCTGCCAGCGCCATACCAGCCGCGACTCCTCGCCCATGTGCGGCAGCACCATCTGCCAGGACCGTCGCTTCCTCGCCCGCTACATGCCGGAACTCGAAGCCTGGTTCCACTACCGTAATATCGATGTCAGCACCGTCAAGGAACTCGCCCGGCGCTGGAAGCCCGAAATCCTGAATGGCGTCAGCAAGACCAGCAGCCACAAGGCCATCGAAGACATCCGCGAGTCCGTCGCCGAACTGCAATACTACCGCCGCCACTTCATCGGCTGCTGAGCGGCTCGATGCTGGCTTTTTCATGCTGGCGGCGCAAGGCCCAGCGTACGTGTTCGGTGACCAGTTCCGAGGGAAAATCAAGGCGGGCGCGCAGGGCTGAGATGGATTCCTCGCTCGCCGGCGCATTGCCCAGCGCCACGGCGATATTGCGCAGCCAGCATTCATAGCCGATGCGGCGGATCGCCGAGCCGGCGGTTCTTTCCTTGAAGTCCTCCTCGCTCCAGGCGAAAAGATCGCGCAGCCCGGCGGTGTCCAGTTGATGCCGCGGCTCGAAGTCGACCTCGGCCGAGATGCGCGCGAACTTGTTCCAGGGGCACACGATCTGGCAGTCGTCGCAGCCGAAAATCCGGTTGCCCATGGGTTCGCGCAATTCTTCCGGGATCGGCCCGCGCAATTCGATCGTCAGATAGGAAATGCACTTGCGCGCATCGAGGCTGTTGGGGCCGGTGAAGGCGCCGGTAGGGCAGATATCCAGGCAGGCGCGGCAGGTTCCGCAATGGGCGCTGCCGGGTTCGTCCACCGGCAGCGGCAGGTCGGTAAACAGCTCGCCCAGGAAAAACCACGAGCCGGCCTCGGGATTGATGAGCATGGTGTTCTTGCCGATCCAGCCGAGCCCGGCCTTCTCCGCGATCGCGCGTTCGAGCACCGGCGCGCTGTCGACGAAAGCGCGATAGGAATGGCTGCCCACTTCTTGTTCGATCCGGTCCGCCAGCCGTTGCAGGCGCAGCCGCATCATCTTGTGGTAGTCGCGGCCCCGGGCGTAGCGCGCGACGTAGGCGGCGTCTCCTTCCGCCATGGGATCGAGTGAATTTTCCCCGACGTGGTCGTAGTCCATACGCACGCTGATGATGCGCGCGGCGCCAGGATGGAGCTTGTCCGGATGGCAGCGCTTGTTGTGGTGGCGCGCCATATAGGACATCTCGCCGTGATGCCGCTGTTCCAGCCAGGACTCAAGATGCCTGCGATAGCTTCCCAGATCGATGTCGGTGATTCCGACTTGCTGAAAACCGAGTTCCCCGCCCCACTCGCGGATGCGCCCGGCCAGGGCCGGAAAATCCAGATCTGCTCGAGGTTTTTTCACCTTGCGTCTTACAATCGGCATAGGATTTCCGCCGCGCGTTCCAGGGTAGCGTCTTCCTTGCAGAAACAGAATCGGACGTGGCGCGCGCCCGAGGGCGTGCGATAGAAAGGCGACAGCGGAATGGCGGCCACACCGATTTCCCGCGTGAGCCAATTGACGAATTCCTGGTCAGGAAGATCGGAAATCGCCGCATAGTCCGCCAACTGGAAATAGGTGCCTCCCGAGGGCGTGAAGCTGAACCGCGACGGCGCCAGCAACTCGCAGAAAAGATCGCGTTTGCGTTGGTAAAACCGCGGCAACTCGCGCGCGTGCTCGGGGCATTCGGCCATGAAATCGGCGATGGCGTATTGCACGAAACTGGAACTGGTGAAGGTGACGAACTGGTGCACCTTGCGAAACTCTTCCGTCAACGCCGGAGGCGCGACACAATACGCGAGCTTCCAGCCGGTTGCATGATAAGTCTTGCCGAAGGAAAAAATCGCGAAACTCGACGCGCGCAATTCGTCGTGGCCGATGACACTGGCGTGGCCGAGGCCGTCGAACACCATATGTTCGTACACTTCGTCCGAAAGCACGTAGATTTGCCGCCCCCGGATCAGTTCGGCGAGGTGGTCGAGATCGGCCGGGCTCAGGATTGATCCGCAGGGATTGTGCGGGTTGTTGATCATGATCAGGCGTGTGCGGCTGTTGATATTCCGCGCCACGAGATCCCAGTCGATGGCGTAGTCCGGCAAGGTCAGCGGCAGGCGCACGGCATGGCCGCCGGCAAGTTGCACCGCCGGTTCGTAGCAATCGTAGGCGGGATCGAACATGATCACTCCATCGCCAGGGTGAACGACCGCCTGCACCGCGTCGAATACGCCTTCGGTGGCGCCGGAAGTGACGGTAATTTCAGATTCCGGGTCCGGACTGAAGCCATAATGCGCGGCAACCTTTTCGGCAATGCGCTGACGCAGTTCCATGACGCCGGCCATGGGCGGATACTGGTTGCAGCCGCCGTTGAGGCGCTCGGACACGAGTTCGCGCAAACGCCGCGGACAATCGAAATCCGGATAACCCTGGGAGAGATTGATCGCGCCATGTTCGGCGGCCATGCGCGACATGACGGTGAATATAGTGGCGCCGACTTGTGGGAGCTTGCTGTTCAATTTCCGAGTCCAGTGGCTTGGATCAGGTCCGCGAGCGGGGAGCGCCTGTGCGACAATTAAAGCCAGCAAATTCACCTTGCCGACAATCGTACGATTGACTTGCGTTTGGGCATGATAACTTGCTGAGATGCGCCAGGATATTCACTGTTCTGGTTCCTACCCCGCTTGCTGCTATGTGGCGAAGCTTTGAACGGGCCTGGTGCTATCAGCCCCTGTCGCCCCGCCCATCGCCGGCAGCAAGCACGTCGCTTGAATTACTCTCCATACAGCATCCTCTCCTCTTGCCTGCCGCGAAACGAATATGCGAAGAGGAATTCACCAGGTCACCAGGGCGCTCCTCCCGCGATCGTCCTCAGCTTTACATAGAGAGACTATATATCCTGAGCTATCTTCTGTTTCGCGCTCAACCTGTCTGGCGCCCTCGGTTTGAACTATCCGGAATTTCCGGATAGTTGCTCTTGGGTCGCATTCCCTCTCGGCGAAAACGTTGCGAATGTGTTCATTGACGGTGCGCACATCCTTATCGAATAACTCCGCGATTTCCCGTTGGCTCAACCATACGGTCTCCTCTACGGCCCGCAGCCTGATGGCCACTGCGCCGTCCTCGGTGCTGTAAAGAATCAACTCGCCTTCAGACATAGATGCCCAGTTTCCTCCGGTAACAGGCCATGCTCCACAGCCACGCCCGACAAAACGGTATATATCGTAGTACCAACCCGTGGAAGCATGCTGTTCAATTCCGTTATCAGGGGAGATCTGACTTCGCCATTTCCTCAGTGTGAGTCGCCGTCGGGTGGTGGGGAGTGGAGCGGGCGTGCGAGGCATGGGTGAGACCCGGTCGGCGAAGCCGACAAGAAGCAACGCTTCTTGAGGGCCGAACGGCTCGACAGGATGTCGAGACCGGGGCAAGTCGAAGCCACTGAAGTTGCGCCAGGGATGGCATATACAAACCAAATCAAAGCCAACAATCCCTATTCTCCCTCCTGTAGCCAGTTGTTCAGTTCGATGATGTCCTGGGGGGTGAGGATGCCTGCTACCTGTTTCAGCAACAGGCTGTCAATCACGTAGTTGTAGCGCGCATCCGCATAGGCTCGCAGCGCTCGAAACAGGATTTCCCGCGCACGCAGTACTTCTACGATGTTGCGCGTGCCGACTTCAGCCCCGAGTTCAGTTGCCTCCAGCGAACTTTGCGCCGACGTGATCGACTGCTGCCGCTGGGCGATCACCAGCACATCGGTGGCCACGCGCCGATAGGCGTTGCGGATGTTCTGGGTCAATTGCCGCCTGGTCAGTTCCAGCGACTCCGCCGCCGCCATTACATTGTATTCCGCCGCGCGCTGGCGCGAACGCAAGACGCCGCCGTTGTATAGCGGAATCGTAAGACTCAGGGAAAGTTGTGTGCGGTCGCTGGCGCCGCCGCCGATCTGAATGCCCTGGCTGACGATGGGCTGGGTCACGAAATGGCCGAACTGGCCGCTGAAATCGATCGTCGGCAGGCGATCCGACTTGCGCGCTTGCAACGCCTTGCGCGAGGCGTCAAGGTTGAACTCCGCCGCGGTCAGCGCCAGACTGTTATCTCTCGCCTGGGCTTCCCATTGCTCCAGGCCGCCTTCCACATCGAGAATCGGAAAGTCGTCGCGCAACACGTCTATTTCCGGGTGCGCCTGACCGGTGATGGCTTCCAGCGCCTCATAGCGCGCGCGCAGGACATCCGCTTGCAGGATGGTGGTATTGCGCGCCAGGTCGTAGGCGGCCTGGGCATCGTAGACATCGGTAATTGCCACCAGCCCCACTTCCTCGCGCTGGCTGGTCTGTTCGAACGAACGCTGGGCGGCTTCTTCTTCCTGGATATTCACTTCAAGCGTGTCCAGGGCGCGCAGCGCGTCGAAATAGGCCATGGCCACGCGCATGATCAGTTCCTGCTCCTGGGCGGCCAGATTCACCGCGGCGGCCCGGTCGGTGGCCCGGGCGCTCTGGAAGTTGTACCAGTTGGCCAGATTGAGCACGCTCTGGTTCAGGCTGATGCCCCAGTTGTGGTTGTTGACGCCATTGCTGAAGCTGTGTTGTTCCTGCAACAGCACCCGCATGTTCTCGCCGGTAATCGGGTTGGTTACCTCGCCGTAGATATTGGAAGTCGGCCCGCTCGACAGGCGCGAGGTCGCGCCTCCCGCGCCAAGGTTGGGCAGCAGTGACGAGCGTGACTGGATCATGGTTTCGCGATTGGCGCGGTAGGAAGCCTCCGCTTGCTGCAGAACGGGATCGTTTTCCAGCGCCAGTTGCAGAATTTCGAACAGATTATCGGCGTACGCCGGCCAAGAGGCCAGGCTCAAGGCCGACAGCATGAGTAGGGACTTGATGAAGTGCGTCATCGTAAGGACCTGCCTTGGTAGTGAGTGAATGAACAGAAGGCGAGTGCCGGACCCGTTTTTGAACACGGGAGCGGGCATGATAACCTAAGCAGCCGGGATTGTTCCCGCCTGCTACGTTTCCCGCCGCCTTTCAGGAGTTCAGATGAGTACGACCCCGGAACAGTTACAGTTTATAGATCGAATTTCCGATCTGGACACCGAACTCGGCCGCCATTTTCCGAATTCCAGCAAGATTCACGTCAGCGGCAGCCGGCCGGACCTGCGCATTCCCATGCGCGAAGTTTCCCTGACTCCCACCCGCGCGAGCAGCGGCGAGGAACCCAATCCGCCGATTCGCCTGTACGACACATCCGGTTCCTATACCGACCCCGATGCCGTCATCGACCTGCATCGGGGCCTGACGCCGGTGACCGCCAAATGGATCGAAGAACGTGGCGATAGCGAAGAACTGCCGGCGCTCACATCGACCTACGGCCGTTCGCGCCAGGCCGGAATGAGCGCCGACCATCTGCGCTTCCGCCTCGCGCGCAAGCCGCGCCGGGCGCTGCCGGGCGCCAATGTGTCGCAAATGCATTACGCCCGCCGCGGCATTATCACGCCGGAGATGGAATACATCGCGATCCGGGAAAACCTGGCGCGGCAACAATCGCCCGGACAGGATTCGAGCTATCACGCGGGAGAATCGTTCGGCGCGGCGATTCCACCGCAGATCACGCCGCAATTCGTGCGCGACGAGGTGGCGCGGGGGCGAGCCATTATCCCGGCCAATATCAACCATCCGGAAGTTGAGCCGATGATCATCGGCCGCAATTTCCTGGTCAAGGTCAACGCCAATATCGGTAATTCCGCGGTCACTTCGTCCATTGAGGAGGAAGTGGAAAAACTGGTCTGGTCCGCGCTCTGGGGCGCCGATACGGTGATGGATCTTTCGACCGGCAAGAACATTCATGAAACCCGGGAATGGATCATCCGCAATTCCATGGTTCCCATCGGCACGGTACCGATCTACCAAGCGTTGGAAAAAGTCGGCGGCGTCGCCGAGGAGCTGACCTGGGAGATCTATCGCGACACCTTGATCGAACAGGCCGAGCAAGGGGTCGACTATTTCACCATTCATGCCGGCGTCTTGCTGCGTTATGTGCCGCTGACCGCCGAGCGCGTCACCGGCATCGTTTCTCGCGGCGGTTCGATCATGGCCAAATGGTGCCTGTCCCATCACAAGGAAAGTTTCCTCTACACGCACTTCGAGGAAATCTGTGAAATCATGAAAGCCTATAACGTGTCGTTCTCGCTTGGCGATGGACTGCGGCCCGGCTCCATCGCCGACGCCAATGACGCGGCCCAGTTCGCCGAACTCGAAACCCTCGGCGAACTCACCCGAATCGCCTGGAAACACGATGTGCAGACCATGATCGAAGGTCCCGGTCATGTGCCCGTGCACCTGATCCGGGAGAACATGGAAAAGCAACTCGAAGTCTGCAAGGAAGCGCCTTTCTACACCCTCGGACCGCTGACCACCGACATCGCGCCGGGCTACGACCATATCACCTCGGGCATTGGCGCCGCGATGATCGGCTGGTACGGCTGCGCCATGCTGTGCTATGTCACGCCGAAAGAACATCTCGGCCTGCCCAACAAGCAGGACGTGAAAGACGGACTCATCGCCTACAAGATCGCCGCCCACGCGGCCGATCTCGGCAAGGGGCATCCGGCGGCGCAATTGCGCGACAACGCCCTGTCCAGGGCGCGTTTCGAGTTCCGCTGGGAAGACCAGTTCAATCTCGGTCTCGATCCGGTCACGGCGCGCGAGTTTCACGACGAAACCCTGCCAAAGGAATCGGGCAAGGTGGCGCATTTCTGCTCCATGTGCGGACCGAAGTTCTGTTCGATGAAGATTTCCCAGGAAGTGCGCGACTACGCCGCCGCCCGCGGCACGGAAGAAGTCGGCGATGCGATCCGCCAGGGCATGGAAGATATGGCCGGGGAATACAATCGCCAGGGCCGCAAGCTGTATCGCGAAGTCTGACGCCGCGCTCAGGCGAGACCGCTGTCGAGGTATTGCTCCAGTACGTCAAGACAGGAAACCGCCAGCCGCCCGCTGCGCTCGGGCGACCAGCCGTGGCGCTCGTCGGGCGCGTTGGCATTGTCCTTGAAGGGCATTTCCAGGGTCATGGCGAGACAGCCATGGCGCCCGGCGGTCTGGTTCGTGCTCATGCCCATGTTTGCCTTGCCGCGCTTGTTGGGCGGATAACCGTAGCGCGTCTGAAAATCGGCGTTAGCGGCAACCAGCCGCTCGCGATAGAAATCAAGCCGCGCCTGCTTGCCCTTGTCCCATTCCGCCAAACCTTCCGTGCCCGCGATAAAGCAATAGGGAAGAGCTTCGTCGCCATGCACGTCAAGCAGAAAATCAACTCCGGTGCTCTGCATGGCCTGCTGCACCAGGGCGACTTCGGGCGAATGCTCCATCGTCGCCCCGGCCCATTCCCGATTGAGATTGCGGCCCGCGGCATTGGTGCGCAAATGCCCCCGCCGGCTCCCGTCCGGATTCATGTTCGGCGCCAGATACAAATCGCATTTCCCCAACAGCGAAGCCGCCTCCCCACTGCAAAGCCAGTCCACCGCGCCTTCCATCCACCATTCCGCCATCGTCTCTCCGGGATGCTGCCGCGCGATGATCCAGCAGGGCCGGCGTCCTTCCCCGGTACTGAATCGCAACAAATCAAGCGCCTGCCCATCCACGGTGCGCCCGAGAGAAGTCAGCCGGCAATTGGAATCTCGGCTCGCCCGGGCAAGCAAATCATGATGCCGCTCCATCGAATAAGGAACGTAATAGGCAAACCAGACCGCATCACTGTCGAAATTGAAATCCCAACGCAGCACGCCATCCTCAAACCGCGTCGGATGCCGAAACCACTCAACCCGATCAAACGAACAAAGCACCCGATAATCCCGAAATCCATCCGCATAAGCAGCCCCGCCGGCATTCAGAACATCGATCGCACAATCCTCCCCCCGCACCCCCGAAACCCGAAAATAAAA
This sequence comes from uncultured Pseudohongiella sp., assembly GCA_951812715.1. Classification (GTDB taxonomy): domain Bacteria; phylum Pseudomonadota; class Gammaproteobacteria; order Pseudomonadales; family Pseudohongiellaceae; genus UBA9145. The sequence continues at coordinate 2,101,691 of OX638323.1, forward strand.
CCACTGATAAAAATCCGACAAACGATCCTTCCGAATCCGCAACCGGACATTCCGTCCATCCCCGGCATCCACCACCTCGATATTCCCGCCATCAAATTCCGCATCAATCTGCATATTCACAACCTCCGGGCGCTTTCCGTTATTAGCCGAATCCTGAACATCTATACAAGCCATCCCTGGCGCGACAATTTTGGTTTCTTCAACCTCCAGCCTCGCCATTGCTGGTGAGTCGTTCGGACTCTCAAAAGCTTCGCTTTCGATCGGCTGCGCCGACCAGTCCTCACCCAGCTTGCGCCGGGCCCCTTTCAACCTTTCAGCCACGCGCCCTCACTGCCACTTGCAAGTTTCGTGACTTCGACCCAAGCGATTGTGTCGGATCGGCAGATTCCGCGACTCCGCTCCGCTTCGCGCAGAATGACGGATGGGTGTCCCATCGTCTGATCTCGGATGGGTGTCCCATCTTCTGTCGGATGGGTGTCCCATCTTCTGGCATGTATGCGCGGCAATCCTCTTCGTCGCCGGTCGACCGCTCATGAAACTCGTGTGGCGCAATGCCCTTCGGCTATTGCGCCCTGCAGGCTCATTGTCACTTTCAAGCTTTTCGACATCGATCCTAGCAATTCATTTCGGAGCAACACATACACGCGATATGCGCAACGCGAATTACCCAGCGCATGATTTGCAAATAAAGACCGATGGGCTCCGCACAACATGAGCCCCCGCCGGACGGCGACGGATCGAAGCCACAACAACTCAAAACAAACATTTCTGGTCAGCATCCTATCTGCTATTATTTGCGCCCTTTCCGAATCGACCCAAAAAACGGTAGCCAGCCATGCAAGTGCGCACGGAAAATCTCAATGTCGAGTCCAACGAAAGGCTGGTCACTCCGGACCAACTGAAAGCCGAACTGCCTATGAGCGAGGCCCAGTCCGAAGCTGTGCACCGGTCTCGAGAAACAGTGTTCTCCATTCTCAAACGCGAGGACCCGCGGCTGTTTCTGGTTATCGGCCCGTGTTCCGTTCACGATACCGAGCAGGCGCTTGACTACGCGCGCATGTTGAAAAAACTGGCCGACCAGGTCAGCGACACATTGTATCTGGTAATGCGCGTTTATTTCGAAAAACCGCGCACCTCCATCGGCTGGAAAGGCATGATCAACGATCCTTTCCTCGATGATTCCTTCAAGGTGGAGGAAGGATTGCGCAAGGGCCGACGGCTGTTGCAGGACATTGTTGATATCGGCCTGCCGACCTCAACCGAAGCGCTCGACCCGATTTCGCCGCAATATCTGCAGGATCTGATCTGCTGGTCGGCGGTGGGAGCTCGCACCACCGAATCGCAGACTCATCGGGAAATGTCTTCCGGGCTGTCGTCGGCGATCGGATTCAAGAATGGCACCGACGGCCGCTGGATGGTGGCCGTAAACGCGATGCAATCGGTTCTGAAACCGCATCGGTTCCTCGGCATCAACGGCAAAGGTCAAGTCAGCGTCGTCACCACGCGTGGAAATCCCTATGCTCATATCGTGTTGCGGGGCGGCGCCAACGGCCCGAACTACGATTCGGTGCACGTGGCTCAATGCGAACTTGCGCTGCGGAACGGCGGCGTCAGCCGCAACATCATGATCGATTGCAGCCATGCAAATTCCGACAAGAAGCCGGAGATGCAGCCGCTGGTGCTCAAGGACATCACGCATCAGATTCTGGAAGGCAACCAGTCGATCATCGGCGCCATGCTCGAAAGCAATATCCATGCGGGCCGGCAGGATATTCCCGCGGACCTGTCGCAACTGAAATATGGCGTGTCGGTCACCGATGCCTGCATGGGCTGGGGCGTAACCGAAGAGGCCGTGCTCGATATGGCCGAAAAACTGCGGGACGTGCTGCCCGCCCGAAGCAATCCGAACTAACTTGCGTGAGCCCAGCCTACCGGTAGCCGCTCGACTTCGCCGCGTCCCTGGACCATCCACTTCTGCACGAAGGGATTGTCGAGCAACGTATGCAGATAGTTCTTGGCGGTCTGGCTCAGTTCCGGCTGATAGCTGTTGAAAATCACCGCGGTTGGCGCGAACATGCAGTCGGCAATCGAAAAACGGCCGAACAGGTAATTGCCGTTCTCGCCGAACTTGTGCCGGCAGCAACTCCAGATGGCGTCGATGCGCGCCACCTCGTCGAAGAGCTGTTCGGACACCGACCTCTTCATCGAAGTCTTGCAGTTCATCGGCCATTTCTTCTTCAGCGTGGGAAATTCGGAATGGATTTCCGCGCTGGCCGAACGCGCGCTGGCGCGGCGGCGGGTGCTGGTTGGCCAGGCGCCGCCGTTCAGCAGTTCGTCGTTGATGTATTCGCAGATCGCCAGGGAATCCCACACGGTGATCTCCCGATGCAGTAGCACCGGCACTTTAAGGGAAGGGGAGTAAGGCCCAAGTTTTTCCGCCGTGTTGTCCTGGTACAGGGAGATCTGAAGCTCATCGAATTCGATATCGAACATCTTCAGCAGCAACCAGGGGCACAGCGACCATGAAGAGTAATTCTTGTCCCCGATAACGAGTCGAATATCTTTCATTTCTATCTCCCGATCAGGTTCTAGCGATGGGTAAAACCCGAAACAAACACCACTGAGACTCTGGCGAACGCTTTCCATTTAACAGCAGCTTTCTTGCGGCTCAAGGCATTGATTCGGCCCATGCGCTGATTAAACATGGCAAAATAATGGCAATCGCAAGAAGTGCTTGAATCCTTTTTCCGGGGCTTCGCCGGATTGCGTTATAGTTAATCGGGCCGGCCATGAGCCAGCGGTGGACCGAGAGATGAGCAGACGAATCGCGATTGTCGAAGACGAAGCGGCAATCCGGGAAAACTACGCGGATGTGCTGCGCCGCCAGGGCTATGACGTGCAGACCTATGCCAATCGCCAGGAGGCCATGGGCGCATTCGGCGTGCGCCTGCCCAATCTGGCGATCATCGATATCGGGCTCGAGGACGAGATCGATGGCGGCTTTACCTTGTGCCAGGAATTGCGCTCAATGTCCAACACGCTGCCTATTATATTCCTGACCGCCCGCGATAACGATTTCGATACGGTTAGCGGTTTGCGCATGGGCGCGGACGACTATTTGACCAAGGACATCAGCCTGCCCCATCTCAGCGCCCGTATCGCGGCGCTGTTCCGGCGCCAGGATATTCTCGACAAGCCGTCATCGCCGGAAAATCTGCTGCAACGCGACAAATTGACGCTGGATATCGGGCGGCTGGCGGTGCAGTGGGCGGGTCAGGCGGTGCCGTTGACCGTAACCGAATTCTGGATGGCGCATGCCCTGGCGAAGTTTCCCGGTCATGTGAAAAGCCGCCAATCGCTGATGCAGGAGTCCAAAATTTTCGTCGATGGCAGCACCATCACTTCGCATATCAAGCGCATCCGCAAGAAGTTCATGCAGATCGATCCGGATTTCAATTGCATTGAGACCGTATACGGTATTGGCTATCGCTGGAATACCGCATAAGCTGTCTGTGCGGGTTTTTTGCCTGGTTGAATCATGAAGCCGTTCAACAATCTGTTCAGCATCCGCGCCAAGCTGATTTTCCTGTCCAGCTTGCTGCTGCTCATCCCGGTGCTGGTGTACCAGTACATTCTCGCCATGGACGAGTACCTGCGCAGCGGCCAGGAACTTACCGTGCTCGGCGAAGCGCGAGCGCTGGCTACCGCGCTCAACGACCGCCCGGAACTGTTCGATGAAGGCACCTTCGGCCGTGCGACCAGAACCGGCGATCTATATATCTATCCGGTCTATTCGCCGCTATCGCTGAACGATGGCTCACTGGTGGATTGGGGCGCTTACCAACAATACGAACTCGATTACGGCGCGAGCGACTATTTGCGCACGCCGCTCAATCCCGCTCGAATTTACGCACATGACGAGTCATTGTCGTTTCGCAGCATGGTGGGAGAGCACAACGGTTCGCTGTATGCCTATTTCAAGGTGCGCGACGAAAACATCGTCTATCGCTCGCGGGAATCCCTGAGCGTGATCCGCAGCGACTTCCTGCAGATTTCCATGCTGACGGCGAACGGCCGGGATGTGGAGCGCATCGTCATCGCTCCCCACGAACCGGAATATCTCTACCCCTTCCGCGTCAACGAAGATTACGCCGATCCGGTGTACGAGGAACGCATCAGCGGCCAATGGTACGAGGTGGACGGCGGCTACGAAATCGAGTTGCAGATTCCCACGGATATACTCGGAGGGCGAATCGGATTCGCGATTTTCGACGTCGACGACCCGGTCAGCCGCGACATCGCCACCGTAATCGCCACGCACAAGTCACTGGATGGACACCGGCTCGGTTCGTTACAGCGTCCCACGCCCGAAATCGACCGCATCGTCGCCGGCATGGGCCGCAGCAATTCCCACATCCAGGTAGTCGACCGTTCCGGCCGGGTGCTGCTGACCGTGGGCGACATTCAGAGCGCGACCGGCCTGATTCTTTCCAATATCAATAATCCGCCGTCGAACCGATATTGGACCTTCGTTCAGAACAATGTGCTGACGCCGTTGTATAACCTCATCCTGACCCAGCCCAGCACCAATTTCATCGATGACGTCTATTCCGAGGTTGCCCGCGAAGGGGATCACATCGCCGCGGCTCTCGATGGCGAGCCATTTACCCGTTTTCGCGAACTGGCGGATACCCAGACCATGATTCTGGAAGCCAGCCACCCAATCTTCGCCGGCGATGAAGTGATCGGCGCGGTAATTGTCGATCAGAATATGAATGGACTGCGCAGTTTTCGCAATCAGGCGCTTGAAGGACTGTTCAATACCATTATCGCGGTGATGCTGGCGGTCACCCTGGGATTGTTCCTGTTCGCGTCACGGATATCCAACCGGGTGCGCGGACTGCGCAATCAGGCCGAAGGCATCATCGACGACAGCGGCCGGGTGCGCAACACCATCGTGCCTTCGCCCAATTCCGACGAAATCGGCGACCTGTCACGCAGTTTCTCCAGCATCGTTGAGCGCCTGAGCCAATACACCAGCTACCTGGAGAACATGTCCTCGCGCCTGTCCCACGAGTTGCGCACGCCGGTGACCGTGGTGCGCTCGTCGATAGAGAACCTCGGCAGCACCGACAATGCCGAGGAATCCCAGGTTTATATCAAGCGCGCCGAAGAGGGCATCAGCCGGCTCAACTTGATCCTGACCAATATGAGCGAGGCAACCCGCCTCGAACAGATGCTGCAGACCTCGGAAAAGGAAATCATCGATCTCGCCGAGGTCGTCAAGGGTTGCGTGGAAGGCTATCGGCTCGCCTATCCCGATTCGAATTTCACCCTCGACATCGGCGGCTATTCGATCTTCGTCAAGGGCGTACCGGAATATGTCGCCCAGCTACTCGACAAGCTGATCGCGAACGCGGTGGAGTTTTCCCATGCGGAACAACCCATCATTGTCAATTGCCGCGTCGTCCGCGACCAGGCGGTGGTCCGCATCAGCAACTCGGGACCCTATCTGCCGCAGGAAATGAAGGACCGGATTTTCGAATCCATGGTTTCGGTGCGGCCGCACCAGAAACAGAAGCAGCCGCATCTCGGCATGGGCCTGCATATCGCCCGCCTGATTACCGATTTCCACAACGGTCAGATTCGCGCCGACAATCGAGAAGATGCAGAAGGCGTGACGATTACCGTCTCGATCCCGCTTTCTTATCGGTGAGTGACTTCGAACCACCGCCTACCCCTGCGTCATTCTGCGCGAGGTAAGTGACTTCGAACCACCGCCTACCCTTCCGTCATTCTGCGCGAGGTGAGTGACTTCGAACCACCGCCTACCCCTGCGTCATTCTGCGCGAAGCGAAGCGTAGTCGCAGAATCTCGTTGGGTTTGTTGCTTCGATTTGATTGGTACATGCCTCCCTGGCGAGGCTTCAGTGGCTTCGACCGGCCCCAGTCTCGACATCTTGTCGAGCCGTTCGGCCCTCCAGAAGCGTTGCTTTTTGTCGGCTGCGCCGACCGCGCCTCATCCTATCTCGCACACTCGCTGCACCCACCCAACCAGACGGCGACTCACGCCGTGCGGGCCCAGAAAAACGTCATTCCGCGCGTAGCAAAGCGGAGTGACTCGGGCCATCTTTGCCCCTCCCCCCTGCGGGCGGCGCTGTGCGCCGTCCAAAATGGCAATCCTGCCATTTTGTCGCGGAATCAATCGTTCCTATGGGCCTGTATAGAAATCAGGCGCGTTGCGCTTGACCACTGGAGAGGTCGCTGCCCAGGCGTGGCAGGTGTCGAGAATCCCGGGGCGGACGCGATCCCGGGTGTGATCCTGGTCGGTCTTGTGTCGGCGATGATTCTTGAACGCCCACAAGGTCTGCATCGCCACCGTCGCCATCGGAAACAGCAATTCGGTCAGATGCGTGCAGCCATTCACGCCGCCGACCTTCTGGCGGATGTTCCTGCGCCAGCCCGGCCCCATCTTGATACCGGCAAGGGATTTGTACGCATCGACGATCTCGTGACAGTTCTCGAAGGGGCCGTTGTCGGTTACCGCAATCACGTCACGGATCGTGAACTCGTCATCGATGGTGACCCGCAGCAGCATCTCGTGCAGCGGCTCGCCGACTTCGATCGTGCCGCGGAAGTGGTTCTGGAAGCTGTAGGACTTGACGTCGGTCATGTGGGCTTCGATGTCCCACAGGCCATCTTTCCGCCGATATCCCTGGTAGCTGATACTGCGAGTGTGTAGAGGCTCCCTCGCCTCGGCTTCGGGCAATGGCATCTGATGGTTCCTGATTGATTTCGAATAGGAAGGCGAGCGGAATTGTAACCCAACTCGCCCGACGGGCGAAGTTGTCATAGTCCTGCCCTATAATCTGCGCCCAATCGGACCCGGAGCCCTTCCCACCATGAATATCCTTTTCGTCTGCACCGGAAATTCCTGCCGCTCGCAAATGGCGGAAGGCTGGGCGAAGACTCTCGCGCCGCACTATCAGGCAAAATCCGCCGGCCTTGAAGCCCACGGCCTCAATCCGCGCGCCGTCGCCGCCATGGCCCGGCAAGGCGTCGACATCGGCAGCCAGACTTCCGACGTGCTCAACCATGAAATGATCGAGCAGGCCGATCTAATCGTCACCGTCTGCTCCCACGCCGACGCCCATTGCCCCATTATCCCGTCCGGTAAACGCAAGTTGCATCTCCCCTTCGACGACCCCGCCGGCTTCACCGGCCCCGAAGAGGAAGTCCGCGCCGGCTTCGATCGCGTCTGCCTCGAAATCAAATCCGGGGTTGCCGAACTACTGGCCGAAGCCGCTCATTACGCTACTGAGTAAATTTACTCAGTAGCGTAATGAAGAGAGGCAAATGGGGCGAATGGGGGGAAGGCGAATGGGACACCCACCTTAGGGAGGCGAATGGGACACCCACCCTAGAAAGGCGAATGGGACACCCACCTTAGGGAGGCGAATGGGACACCCACCCTACGATCCGCCAAAGGGACACCCGCGACCTGTAAGGCCATGGTAAAGGCAAGACTTTCGTCGCTCGCGATTGGAAACCCTATTGAGTAAATTTACTCAGTAGCGTAATAGAGTTAATCGAAGCGACTTGGAGTGAGTAATTTCCGACCATGCCCAGCAGCCTGCACCCCGAATTCAGCCACAAACACGTCAGCATCCTCTCACGCAAGCCGCTGCACGCCGGTTACCTGTGCGTCGATGAACTGATTCTGCGCCATCGCCTCTTTGCCGGGGGCGACAGCGAGCCCTTTCGCCGCGAACTCATCGTCCGCCCTCCCGGAGTAGGGATTCTGCTCTACGACCCCTTGCGCCGCGAAGCGGTCCTCGTGCGCCAGTTCCGCGTCGGCATGATCGACGAGTCGCGTAGCCCCTGGATGCTCGAACTGGTAGCCGGCATGGTAGACAAAGACGAAGAACCCTTGCAGGTGGCGGAGCGCGAAAGCCGCGAGGAATCCGGCATCCAACCCGTTAGCGCCGTCAGAATCTGCGACTACTACAACAGCCCCGGGGTCGGCAACGAGCACATCAGTCTCTTCTGCGGACGGGTGGACGCCGGCGCCGCCGGGGGCGTCCACGGCCTTCAGGAAGAACACGAAGACATCGAAACCGTAGTCGTCTCCTACGACGATCTTGTCAACGCCGTCGAAGCAGGCATCATCAACAATGCCATGACCATAATCGCCGTCCAGTGGCTGCAAATCCACCACGACGAACTGCTCCGCCTTTGGGACGCCGAATAGAATCGCCGGCAGAGAAATCATTCGGCGCCACTCAACCACCAACCCTGGCTTGCCGGCAAGGCGCTGCGACGAGAACGGTAAACTTCTCTTGAAGGGCTACCTGAATTCATGAAGGGCGCGTGCGAGGTGCGCTGGCACGCGTCGCGAAGAAGGCGAGATTAGGTGCGCAAGCAAGTCCCGTAAGCTTCCTCACTTGGCCAAAGCGACTCTCCCCGTGCGCGCCGCCACTTAAAATGGTTACAATGATTCTCAAGCCGCTCCAGGCCTGATCGGAAATTTGGAAACAAGCGTGACCAAACGGAAATACAAAGTCAGCCTCATTGAAGACATCGCCGAACGCGATGCCAACTACATCCGGCTGTTGCGCCTGTTGCCCAAACTACGCGCCTGGCGCGACTTTTCACGCCGCCCGGCATCCGAATTCAACGAGGAGGCCGCCGCCGCCGAGTTGCAAGGCCATAGTTCAAGCTTCCTGGTGTCTGGCCGGGACGGAGACGACATCACCATCCGCATTCGCGTCACCGAAGCCTTCCGCTACACTACTGGCCTCGAAATCGTGCAACAGCCTGGCGACCCCGACCGTATAACCAATCCCACCATGCACATTCGCGTCTACCACGATGTCAATTCCGCCGAAGTACTGTCCTACCAGGGCCATCGCGGGTTCAAGGCGCGCTACAAGCAGCCCGACAAGCGCATGTATCAGGTCAACGAGAAAGCCCAGATCAACTGCTTTCTCGGTGAGTGGCTCTCCCACTGCCTGCAATGCGGCCGCGTCCGGCTCGGCAAGGAAACCGCACTGCAAGTTTGAGCCGCGAAGTTTCAAGAAAAGCAGTGTCCGCGCGATAAATCTACAGGAAGCTCTGGTTTATTCGAGCTTGCTTGCGGCACATGGATGTGACGCCGAATTCAATGGCGCAAGCTATCGATTTCGAGAGCAAAACAAAACCATGCTTTTGTTTCGCGAAAATGAACAGTTTCATGGACGGACTTGTTCGGAGAAAACTCTAGACCTGGCGCGATATCAATCCTTGAACGGAACAGGACAGAATGGGAAGTACCTATAACGCCGACGCCATTGAAGTACTGGCCGGACTGGACCCGGTCAGAAAGCGTCCCGGCATGTATACCGACATCTCGCGGCCCAACCATCTGGTGCAGGAAGTCGTCGACAACAGCGTCGACGAAGCCCTTGCCGGCCATGCCGGAGAAATCAACGTCAACCTGTATCGCGACGGATCCATTGAAGTCAGCGACGATGGCCGCGGCATGCCCGTCGATATTCATCCCGAAGAAGGCATCAGCGGAGTCGAACTCATTCTTACCCGGCTGCACGCCGGCGCCAAATTTTCCGACCGCAGCTACCGCTTCTCCGGCGGCCTGCACGGTGTCGGCGTATCCGTGGTCAACGCCCTGTCCAGCGATCTTGAAGTCGAGGTCAAGCGCGGCGGCAAGGTTTACCGCATGACCTTTAGCGATGGCGAAACGGCCGACGGTCTTACTGTTAGCGGCGAAGTTGGCATGCGCAACACCGGCACCCGCATCCGATTCTTGCCGAACGGCGTTTATTTCGATACCACCCGAGTTTCCATACCCAAACTGAAACATGCCTTGCGCGCCAAAGCCGTGCTTTGCCCCGGGCTCAAAGTCGGCTTTTTCGATCATACCTCGGCCGATGGCAGAATCGCGGCTGAGACCTGGCGATACCAGGACGGCCTCAAGGACTATCTTGGTCAGGCCACCGAAGAATGGGAAACCGTTCCCGCCGAGCCCTTTACCGGTTCCGTCCAGGGCAACGACGAAACCGTGGACTGGGCGCTGCAATGGCTGCCTGGGGGCGGAATCCAGGTTTGTGAAAGCTATGTGAATCTGATTCCCACGCCGCTCGGCGGCGCCCACGTCAGCGGCCTGCGCACTGGCCTGCTCGACGCCTTGCGCGAATTCTGCGAATTCCGCAACCTGGTGCCGCGAGGTCTGCGGCTGACGCCCGACGATGTATTCGAGAACCTGAGCTATGTGCTTTCGTCCAAGCTCATGGATCCGCAGTTTTCCGGTCAGACCAAGGAGCGGCTCGCCTCGCGCAAATGCGCGGTGTTCGTGGCCGGCGTATTAAAGGACGCATTCAGCCTGTGGCTGAACCAGCATACCGCCGAGGCCGAGGCCATCGCCGAACTCGTTATCGGCAACGCCCAGCGGCGAGCCAAGGCCGGCAAGAAAGTCGTGCGCAAGAAAATCGGTTCCGGTCCCGCCTTGCCCGGCAAGCTCGCCGACTGCTCGACCGAGGACGTTATGCAAGGCGAGTTGTTTCTGGTGGAAGGCGATTCCGCCGGCGGCTCCGCCAAACAGGCGCGGGATCGGGAGTTCCAGGCCATCATGCCGCTGCGCGGCAAGATTTTGAACACCTGGGAAGTCGATTCCGGCGAAATTCTTGCTTCCCAGGCGGTGCACGATATCGCCATTGCCCTGGGCGTCGATCCCGGCTCGAGGGACATTCGCGGGCTGCGTTATGGCAAGATCTGCATCCTCGCCGATGCGGATTCCGACGGGCTGCATATCGCTACCTTGCTTTGCGCCCTGTTTTTGAAACATTTCCGGCCGGTGCTCGAAGCCGGCCATGTCTATGTCGCGATGCCGCCGCTGTTCCGCATCGACGCGGGTAAGGAAGTGTATTATGCGCTGGACGAAGAAGAGAAAAACGGCATTCTCGACAAGCTAGCCGCGGAAAAGAAATCCGCCAAGCCCAATGTGCAGCGCTTCAAGGGTCTCGGGGAAATGAATCCCTTGCAGTTGCGCGAAACCACCATGGCCCAGGAAACCCGGCGTCTGGTGCAACTGACCCTTGACGACGCGGCCGGCGCCGGCGAATCCGCCGAGGCGGTGATGGATATGCTACTGGCCAGGAATCGCGCCGCCGACCGCAAGAGCTGGCTCGAAGACAGCGGCAATCAGGCCGCGTTCGTGGATTGACCGAGACCTCATGAATCAGCACATCGAAATTCCACCCGACGAAATCGAACGCATTCCGCTGCACGCCTATACCCGCCAGGCGTATCTGAATTATTCGATGTACGTCATTAACGACCGCGCCCTGCCCAGTCTTGGCGATGGGCTCAAGCCCGTGCAGCGGCGCATTGTCTACGCCATGTCCGAGCTTGGCCTGAAAGCGGCGTCCAAGCACAAGAAATCCGCTCGCACCATCGGCGATGTCATTGGCAAGTTCCATCCTCATGGCGATTCCGCCTGTTACGAAGCCATGGTGCACATGGCCCAGCCCTTCAATTACCGCTATCCGCTGGTCGACGGCCAGGGCAACTGGGGCTCCCAGGACGATCCCAAGTCCTTCGCCGCCATGCGCTACACCGAATCGCGGTTACACAATTACGCGGAAGTGCTGCTGTCCGAACTCGGCCAGGGCACCGTGGACTGGAAGCCGAATTTCGACGGCGCCTTGCAGGAACCGGAAATCCTGCCGGCGCGGTTGCCTAATGTGCTGCTTAATGGCGGCAGCGGCATCGCCGTGGGCATGGCCACCGATATTCCTCCGCACAATCTCGGCGAAGTCGCCGATGCTTGCATCCACCTGCTCGATCATCCGGATGCGGACCTGAAGCAGCTATGCGAGTTCATTCAGGGGCCGGATTTCCCGACCGGCGCCGAACTCGTCAACTCGCGCAACGAAATTCTCGATATCTACCGCAGCGGCCGCGGCGCTTTGAAGGCCCGCGCCTGTTGCCGTTACGAAAGCGGCGAGATCGTCATTACCGCGCTGCCATTCCAGGTTTCCGGCACCCGCGTGTTGGAACAGATCGCCGCCCAGATGCAAAAGAAGAAATTGCCCATGGTGGTGGACCTGCGCGACGAATCCGACCACGAGAATCCGACACGCATTGTCGTCGTGCTGAAATCTAACCGGGTGGACAAGGAAGGGGTAATGTCCCATCTGTTCGCCACCACCGATCTCGAAAAACAATACCGGGTCAACTTTAACGTCATCGGCAACAATCTGCGGCCCCAGGTCAAGGATCTCGGCACGCTGCTGCGGGAATGGCTGGATTTCCGCAAACTCACCGTGCGGCGGCGGCTCCAGTTCCGTCTCGAACGGATTCTCTCTCGGTTGCACATCCTCGACGGCCTGCTGATCGCCTATCTCAATATCGATGAAGTCATCCGCATCGTGCGCGAGGAAGATGCGCCGAAGCAGGAATTGATGGCGCGGTTTGAACTCAGCGATAAACAGGCTGAAGCGATTCTGGAACTGCGGCTGAAGCAGTTGGCCAAACTCGAAGAGATACGGATCAAGTCCGAGCAGCAGGAACTTGGCGAGGAACGCGACAGGCTCGAAAAACTGCTCAATTCCAAAGCCCGGCTTACGGCTTTCATCAAGAAGGAGATCCGCGAAGACAAGGAAAAATTCGGCGATGAGCGCCGCACTCCGATCATGCAGCGGCAGGAAGCCCGGGCCTTCAGCGAAATCGAATTGCTGCCCACCGAACCTGTCACCATCGTGCTGTCGGAACGAGGCTGGATTCGCGCCGCGCGCGGCCACGACATCGATCCCGCCGGCCTGCAATACAAGTCCGGCGACGGCTTCAAGCTCGCGGTCCGGGGCAAGAGCAATCAAGCCGCAGTGTTTCTCGATTCCACCGGCCGCGCCTATACGTTGCCGGCCCATACGCTGCCTTCGGCCCGGGGCCAGGGCGAGCCGCTCTCGGGCAAGCTCAATCCGCCTTCGGGGGCGACTTTCGACGGTTTGGCGATCGGTGATCTGGGTCAGGAAGTGCTGCTGGCAAGCGATGCGGGCTACGGTTTCGTCAGCCGTATCGAAGATTTGATGAGCAAGAACCGCAACGGCAAGGCGGCGCTGCGGCTGCCGCCGGGGGCCAGGGTGTTGCCGGCGGTGAATGTCGACGACTACAACGATCAGTTCATCGTCAGCGCGACGAACGAAGGCCGCATGCTCGTGTTCGCGCTGTCGGAATTGCCGCGCATGGCCCGCGGCAAAGGCAACCGCATCATCGGCATCCCATCGGCCCGCGTTCGTGAGCGGCAGGAATACGTGGCATCGGTGACGGTTCTCTCCCCGAAGGACATCTTGGTTATCCACGCCGGCGCCCGCTACCGCAAGATGAAACCCGACGACTTCGCCGCCTACCTCGGCGACCGCGGTCGCCGCGGCCTCAAACTCCCCCGAGGCTTCCAGAACGTTGATCGTTTGGAGCGCATTTCCCGCTAATTTGCCGGCCTGCCGTTCGAATGGAACCCGGAGAGTCGAAAATCCTTTGATTCCGGTGTTCTCGATCGTCGCTTACCGCATGTTTACCTTTGATCATACGATTCAAAGCGTTCGCAAAGCATCTGAAGGCGACAGGCGCGCGGCTTGAACCGCCGGGACGATAGCTCCCACGACTGCCACCCCCAGAGCCACGAGTACACAAACCAGCAACGTATCCGGCTGCACGGCAAACTCATACGTTACAGACGCGGCGTCGAGGCCTATGGTCACGAAACCACCCTGAAACACGGCCACTACAGCGCCAATTGCGGTGGCTGCCGCAATCGCCGCAATCAATACCGCTTCAGCTACAATAGGCATGAAAAGCATGGCTCCACGAAATCCAAGCGCCTTCTGGATCGCAATCTCATTGTGACGCGCCTCAACGGTTGAGTACATCACGCCGAGTACACAGAATACCCCGCCTAGCGCCATGATGAATCCGGTCGACAATGCAATGGTTCTCAGGCCGGATACGCCTTCCGACAAGCTCCTGTAATACTCCGGTTCGTGCACCAATTCCACGGTCCGGGCATTCTCTTCGATCCAGTTGCCAAGAGCTTCGAAGTCAGCTTCGGAGTCCAGGTGGACCAAGGCGCTGTTGTAGTAATTCTGCTCGTAAACGCTCATGAGCGTTTCCGCATCGGCTATTACCTCACCCTCATGAAAGTCTCCGGTTTCATAGATCCCAACTACTCTCCAGGTCGTATTTCGAATCAGCACTTCATCGCCCAGATCCAACTCGGCAAACTGTTCCCGCGTCCGCCGCCCGACAAGTAGCTCGAACAAGCCAGGAGTTGCCCAACGACCCTCGCTCAACTCAATTTCCGGTCTAACGGCAAATCCGGAAGATGCAATACCCCGAACTACGACACCGCTGAGCACATCATCATCGCTCAAGCGTACATTGACCGTGCCCAACAATTCAGGCGAAGCCGCAACCTGCCCATTTTCCGTCCTGGAGATTCCGGGCGCTTGATACAGTTGTGCGATTTGCTCCCGACTCAAGTAGCTGCTTCCTTCGTATAGCGCCCCTTTTGCCAAAACGAGCGCCCGGTTGTAGTTCGAAGCTGCGTTGAATGTCGCGGAGAGGCTTTGAGACATGCCGGCCACTCCGACCAGAATTCCGATGAAGCCTGCAATTCCAATGAAGAGAACAAACGTGCTGCCTAGCCGCTGGGGTATCCCTTGAAGCGCGATTACAGTGAGTCGAATCCAGTTCATGGCAGCGGTGTTACCCTCGCATCATCAACTGGGCAATCGAGATTCGACGCACTTTGATCAATGGCGCAACGGATACGAGTATGGCCAGAACGAACGCGATGAAGAATCCCTTGATCAACAACATCGCGGGCATGGGCGCAACAGGTAACGCCAAAGCCCGGGAGAAGGGCCCGCCGAGAATCGCGGCCAGGCCGAGCCCGGTCAAAGTCGCGGCGACGCAAAGGCTCAAGTTCTCCAGCACGACTATTCGTCCCAGCCTGGGTGCGCCGAACCCGATTGCCTTGAGGATCGCGAATTCTGGCGCGCGCTCGCGAATCGATTGAATGATCATACCCCCGGTTACAAACAGGATCGTAAAGAAAGCCGAACCGGAGACCGCGCTTACCAGCGCTTGCAAGTCACCGATCTGGCGTTGCTGGTTCTGCACCCACTCTTTTTCCGTACGCGTAAGGGATGGATTGGCCGAATTCAGCGACTGCTCATCTATTTGCCTGGAGATCTCCGCCGTGGGTCTGGTGTCGTCCACTTTCACGAAAAAAAGACTCGCCCTGTCTTTCCCTGCCACCCGGCTGCCGTTGAAGTAGTCGTAACGCACCCAGAAATCCATAGAGGGCAATTCTCCCCAACTGTAGGTGCCGACAATCTCGAATACCCAATCCCTGGTTCCATCCTCCTTGGTCGCGTACGTGGAAATAACCGGAATCGTGTCACCGACCGACCACCCTCTATCTGCTGCAAGGTCCTCGCCGATGATGGCGCCGGTTCGATTTTTGGAAATCGCCGCTACATGCTCATCCGCTATATCGACCTCCGTGACAGAAAAAAATCCGGGAATATCAATCGCTGAAATCGGAACAAAGTTTGTTGGGTCTTGGTGGTATGCGGGGAAGAATGACAAATAGCTTACTTGTGTTACACCATCCACCTCGGCAATACGATTTGCGAGCGCCAATGGCAATCCGTTGTAGAGATCGCTGCGGCTTTGGACTCGCAGCCGATGGTCGCTGAGGTCGTCTACAAGGTTATTGAATCCGCCTACCACCCCGTCCAGCAAAAAATAGAGCAGAAACGCGAGCACTAAAGACAGGAAAATCAACACGGTGCGAACGGGTTTTCGCCATACGCCGGCCCAGACCAGCACAGCTTCATTTGCGTAATTCACGAAAACCACCCCGAGGAAATCACTCTGCCCCCGAAAAGGAAATATTACGTCCACGGCACAATCGAACGCAAACGACAACCGTCCGGTTGCGCCATGGCGGCCGCACCGCGGAAGGGATGGTGGCCAATCCCAATAGCGTTGTCCATGGCGCCGAAGTCGGCCCGGTCGGTGGCATCAAGCGCTACCCGCGGCCGGTCAAGTAGTGTCCATGAGTGAAAGCGCCCGGATTCCGGGCGCTCGCTATCTTGGGAATTACCAGGCCGAGCAATGGATTAGAGGCTTTCCAGGATCTGATTGAATGTGGCGCTCGGCCGCATGGCCGCTTCAACTAGCGCAGGGTCCGGCGCGTAGTAGCCGCCGACGTCGGCGGGGGCGCCCTGTGCCGCATTCAATTCGTCGACGATCTGATCTTCGGCTTCAAGCAACGCTTCGGCCAGCGGCCGAAAGCGCTCGGCGACTTCGGCGTCTTCTTCCTGGGCGGCGAGTTCCCGCGCCCAGTACATCGCCAGGTAGAAGTGACTGCCGCGATTGTCCAGTTCGTTCACCTTGCGCGAAGGCGACTTGTTGTTGTCCAGAAATGTGGCGGTGGCCCGGTCGAGGGCTGCCGCGAGCAAACCGGCGCGCTCGTTTTCCGCCGCTTCGGCCAGGTGCTCCAGCGAGGCGGCGAGCGCGAGGAATTCGCCGAGGGAATCCCAGCGCAGATGGTTTTCCTTTTCGAATTGCCGCACATGCTTGGGCGCGGAACCGCCGGCGCCGGTTTCAAACAGGCCGCCGCCGTTCATTAGTGGCACGATGGATAGCATTTTCGCGCTGGTGCCGAGTTCCAGGATCGGAAACAGATCGGTAAGATAGTCGCGCAGTACATTGCCGGTCACCGAAATCGTATCTTTGCCCTGTTTCATGCGGGTAAGGGAGAAGCGCGCCGCTTCAGCCGGCGCCATGACCTGAATTTCCAGGCCGCCGGTGTCTTGTTCCGCAAGATACGCTCTGACCTTGGCCAGCATCTGGGCGTCATGGGGCCGGTTTTCGTTGAGCCAGAACACCGCTGGCGCGCCGCTGGCCCGAGCCCGGTTCACCGCCAGCTTGACCCAGTCCCGAATCGCCGCGTCGCGCACCTGGCACATGCGCCAGATGTCACCCTTTGCCACCTGGTGGCGGAACAGTTCCTTGCCAGCATCGTCGGTAACGACAATCTCGCCGTCGCCCGCGATCTCGAAAGTCTTGTCGTGAGAGCCGTATTCTTCGGCTTTCTGCGCCATCAGGCCTACATTGGGCACGCTGCCCATGGTGGCCGGATCGAAGGCGCCGTTGGTCTTGCAGAAATCGATTACTTCCTGATAGACCGGCCCATAAGAGCGGTCCGGAATGACTGCTTTCATGTCGTGCAGCTTGCCGTCCGGTCCCCACATGCGGCCGGAAGCGCGCAGCGCCGCCGGCATCGAAGCATCGATGATGATGTCGCTGGGCACATGCAGGTTGGTGATGCCGCGGTCGGAGTCCACCATTGCCATTGGCGGTTGCTCGGCATAGACGCGTTCGATGTCCGCTTCGATTTCCTGCCGGCGTTCGGCGGGCAGGTCGGCGATGCGCGCGAGCAGATCGCCAAAGCCGTTGTTTACATCCACGCCGAGTTCGTCGAACAGCGGCTGATGCCGATTGAACAATTCGGCGAAGTAAACCTGCACGGCATGACCGAAAATGATCGGGTCCGAAACCTTCATCATGGTGGCCTTGAGATGCAGCGAAAACAGCACGCCTTCCGACTTGGCGCCAGCCACGGACTCGGCCAGAAACTCGCGTAGCGCCCGACAACTCATGAAAGTGGCGTCGATCACTTCGTCGGCCAGCGCCGGAATACCCTCCTTCAACACGCTGACACCGCCATCCGCGCCGCGGTGTTCGATGCGCAGGTGGCAATCCCGCTCCATGGTCGCCGACTGCTCGTTGCCGAAAAAGTCGCCATGGGTCATGGAAACCACGTGGGAGGCGGAATCCTTCGACCAAACGCCCATGGAATGGGGATGCTTGCGCGCATAGGACTTGACCGGCGGAGGGGCGCGGCGGTCGGAATTGCCTTCGCGCAGCACCGGATTTACCGCGCTGCCCTTGACCCGGTCGTAGCGGGCCTTGATCTCGGCTTGCTGTTCGCTGCCCGGTTCGTCGGGATAGTCGGGCAACGCATAACCTTTCTCCTGCAACTCGCGGATTGCGCCCTTCATCTGCGGAACCGAGGCGGAAATATTCGGTAGTTTTATAATATTGGCCAGGGTGTCCTGGGTTTTGCGGCCGAGTTCCGCCAATGCATCTTCCATGCGCTGGCCGGGATCCAGGAATTCGGGAAAAGAGGCGATAATGCGTCCTGCCAGCGAGATATCGCGCAGTTCGACTTCGATGCCGCTGACGGCGCAGTAGGTCTGCACGATCGGTAACAGCGAATAGGTGGCCAGCGCCGGCGCTTCATCGGTCTTGGTATAGATGATCGTCGCTTGTTCTGACATTCGGTTTCCCCGGCAGGTGAGCTGAATGGCTTGCGCTGAAGCCCCCAGCACAAAAAGTCGCGTATTATAGCAGCGGGTGAGGCCCGTTCGGCAAAGCCGACAAAAGCGCAGCTTTTCGAGGGCCGAACGACACCGGGCTACGCTCGGTGGCTGGGTCGGCAAGGCCGGGAGTTGGCGGAGTCTCAATAGCTGCGCCAGGGATGGCAAGTAAAATGCGGGCGGAAGGCAGATTGCCCGTTCGGCAAACCGACGAAGCGCAGCTTTTTGAGAGCCGAACGACTTGCCAAGGGTGAGGAAAAGCGTTGCGAAGCGTTAGCTTTGTGTGCAGGTCGGACGACACCGAGCTGCGCTCGGTGGCTGGGTCGGCAAGGCCGGGAGTTGGCGGAGTCCCAATAGCCGCGCCAGGGATGGCATGCTCATGCAAAACGAGGGTGCGTTGCCTCCCGCCAATTCCGCTTCGCGCATTTGACCCTCCCGGAGGGGGAGTGACGAGAGTTCTGGAATGATTGCAACAGCATTGCCGGATTTCGCCTTGCGCGAAGCGTTGGCGAACGATTGCGGATTGATTCTCTCGCTGATCCGTGAGTTGGCTGAATACGAAAAACTGCCCCATGAAGTGGTCGCCACCGAAGAAGTGCTGCGTGAGACGCTGTTCGGCGAGCATCCCGCGGCCGAGGTAATTTTCGGTGAGTTCCAGGGGCAAGTCGCGGGTTATGCACTGTTCTTCCACAACTTCTCCACCTTTACCGGTCGGCCGGGCATTTACCTCGAAGATATCTATGTAAAGCCGGAAATGCGCGGTCGCGGCTTCGGTAAATGCCTGCTGACCTATGTGGCGAAACTGGCGGTCGAGCGCAAATGCACGCGTATGGAATGGTCGGTACTCGATTGGAACGAACCGTCTATACGCTTCTATCGTTCGCTGGGAGCGGCCGCTATGAATGAATGGACGGGGCAGCGGCTGGCCGGCGCCGCGCTCGATGAGGTGGCGGCCATGTTCGACCGGGAGGGACCTTCTTGAGCAGAATCGTCTATGTAAACGGCGAATTCGTCGCCGAAGAACAAGCTCGGGTGTCGATCTTCGATCGGGGTTTCGTATTCGGCGACGGGGTCTACGAGGTTGTGCCAGTAATTCGCGGCCGGCTCGCGGACCGGGATTATTTCCTCCAGCGCCTGCGCCGCAGCCTGACCGAACTTGGCATCGTCTGGCCCTGCTCCGAAGTCGAATACCAGGCTGTGCTCGAGCAACTGGTGGCGCGCAATTCACTGACAGAGGGCATCGTCTATACCCAGGTCACCCGAGGCGTCTCGGATCGCCAATTCACCTTTCCGCCGGATACCCCGGCGACCATGGTGGCTTTCACTCAGGTGATGTCCTTGCTCGAAAATCCGTCGGTAGAAAACGGTATCGCCGTGGTAACTACCGCGGAAATTCGTTGGCTGCGACGCGATATCAAGTCGCTCAACCTGCTCGCCCAGGTGCTAGCCAAGCAATATGCCGCCGACCATGGCGCCGGAGAAACCTGGATGATAGAAGATGGCCTTGTTACCGAAGGCGCTTCTTCAACCGCCTATATCGTCAAGGATGGCAAGCTGATCACGAGACCACTGTCGAACCGCATCCTTCCAGGAATCCGCCGCCGCCGTCTGCTCGAACTCGCTGCCGGGGCAGGCATCGCCTGCGAGGAAAGGCCATTCAGCCTGGAAGAAGCCATGGCCGCCGACGAAGCCTTCATCAGCAGCGCCACTACCATTTTGCATGGCGTAGTCAGCATAGACGGGAAGCAGGTTGGCGAAGGAATGCCGGGGCCGGTGGGACGCAAGCTGCGGCAGCTATACATTCGGCATATGCTGAACGAAGTCGGCGCCGCCTGAGCGGGTGTCCCACCCCGCTTTGCGTTGGGGTGGGTGTCCCACTTGGACGCCACTTGGACGGCGTGGGTGTGGCATCTCATTCTCCTCGAACTTCCATCTCGAACTGATCTTGATCGTCCGAAAAGAGATGGATATCGCATCTCGCGTGTCGCCGACTCCAGAGTCGAATTCAGAGTGGGTGTCCCACCTCAAACGCGGGGTGGGTGTCCCATATCGACTTCTTTGGAGTGGGTGTCCCATCTTGGCCAGGGTGGGTGTCCCATCTTGAGAGTTGGCGCAGCCTGAGGCGCCTGCCTCAGATGCTGTTGGTCGGAAAGGCCAGCACTTCGCCGATGGATTGCGCGCCGCTGGTGAGCATCAGCAAGCGGTCGATGCCGAAAGCGACGCCGGCGCAGGCCGGCATGCCATGTTGCAGCGCCGCAAGCAGTTTTTCATCGATTTCCGGCGTGGACCGCCCAAGTTCCGCGCGTTTCCGCTGGTCGCGCGTGAAACGCGCTCGCAGCTCTCCCGCATCAAGCGCCTCGTCATAACCGTTCGCCAATTCCATGCCGCGGCAGAACAGTTCGAAGCGCCGCGCCACGCGCTCGCCCTGGCGGTCGGTCTCGACTCTGGCGAGCGCGGCCTGGGCTGCCGGATAATCATGAATGAAACAGTGTTCGGGCAAGTTCGGCTCGATGGCCTGGCCGAGCAGCAATTGCAGGCAGTCCGTGGCTTCGAGGTCGGCAGCGTCGAGCGCCAGCTTTTCCGCCGTAAGCCGGCGCAATGATTCAAGTTCGATCTGGTGGGGATCAATATCGAACTGCCGCTGGAACAATTCCCGGTAGCTTAGCCGCGCAATCGCCGGCAGCGGCAGAAATTCGCACAGCAGTTGTTCCACCTCGTCCATGAGTTGCTCGAGGCTGAAGCCGGGCCGATACCATTCCAGCATGGTGAATTCGGGATTGTGACGGGCGCCGGCGTCACCCTGGCGGAAACTTTTGCAAATCTGGTAGCAGGCGCCGGTCCCCGCCGCCAGCAGGCGTTTCATGGCGTATTCGGGCGAGGTTTGCAGATAGAACCGCCGCGAGCGTCCCGCCAGTTCGACTTCGGCGGGGATGGATTCGATATGCAGGTCGGTGACTGTGCGTGGCGCGAGCAGTGGCGTTTCCACTTCCAGCACTGCGCGGGCGGCGAAGAACCGTCTGATGCGGCCGAGTACATCCGCCCGCAGCCGCAGCAACTCCGGCTTGGCGGCGGGCCGCCAGTCGGCCATGGCGGATCTTACCTGTTGACCCGGTTCTGATACTCCGCGGTCCGGGTATCGACCCGCAGCATATCGCCTTCGTTGACGAACAGCGGCACCTTGACCACGGCGCCCGAACTCAGGGTCGCGGGCTTGGAACCGCCCTGGGCGGTATCGCCTTTCAGGCCCGGATCGGTCTGCACGACTTCCAGTTCGATGAAATTGGGCGGAATAACCGAGATCGGCTTTTCGTTCCAGAGTACGACCTGGTAGGCCTGTTGCGGCTTCAGCCAATTCTTGGATTCACCGATCGCGGCGCTATCGGCGGCCAGTTGTTCATAACTGCCATCGGTCTTCATGAAATGCCAGAATTCGCCGTCTTCGTAGAGGTATTCCATGTCGATTTCAAGTACATCGGCGCCTTTCAGCGATTCGCCGGACTTGAAGGTGCGCTCCCACACCCGGCCATTGAGCAGGTTGCGGAATTTGACCCGGTTGAATGCCTGGCCTTTGCCTGGCTTTACGAATTCGTTTTCCAGAATCGAACAGGGGTCGCCGTCGACCAGCAATTTCAGACCGCCCTTGAACTCATTGGTTGAATAGGATGTCATATCGTCTTTCGCTCACTTTGCCTTGTAATTCTCGGTCCATGCTTCCAGCCATCCAGACAGCCGAAAACTGGCAGGAATGTCTGTCAGATCTGATAACCGATCCACGGGAACTGGCCGATTTCCTGCAACTCGACCAGCGCCTCGACCCCGCCGGTGAACAGGCGCTGGCGCAGTTCCCGCTAAAGGTGCCGCGGGCCTTCGCCGAACGCATGGAAAAAGGCAATTGGCGGGACCCTCTGCTGCGGCAGGTCTGGCCTTCCTTCGTGGAAGAGCGGACCGCGCCCGGCTTCGTGGCCGACCCGCTGCGGGAGCGCCATTATAATCCGCGGCCCGGCCTGCTGCACAAGTACCGGGGCCGAGTGCTGCTGATCGCCGCGCCCCATTGCGCGATTCATTGCCGCTATTGTTTTCGGCGCGAATTCGATTACCGGGAAAACACTCCCGCGCGCCGGGATTGGCGGGAGGCGCTCGATTACATCCGCGCTGATGCCAGTATCGAAGAGGTGATCCTCAGCGGCGGCGATCCGCTGGCGCTGGGTGACCGCCAACTGCGCTGGCTGCTGGAATCCATCGCGCGAATTTCCCATGTGACCACCTTGCGCATCCATACCCGCCTGCCGGTAGTTATTCCCGAACGGGTAACCGGCGGCTTGCTCGAAATGTTGAGTAGCTGCCGGCAGCGAGTGGTGGTGGTTGTGCATTGCAATCATGCCCAGGAGATCGACCGCCGGGTCGCGGTCGCACTCGGCGCCCTGGGCCGTGGCGGCGCGGTGCTGTTGAACCAGTCGGTGCTGCTCCAAGGCGTCAATGATGGCGCCGCAATACTTTCGGAGCTGTCGAAACGGCTTTTTGCGGAAAACGTACTACCTTATTACCTGCACCTTCCGGACCGGGTCGCGGGCACGCATCATTTTCATGTGACGCTTGATGCGGCCGAGGCAATCGTGGGGGAATTGCAGGCCTCCCTGCCGGGTTACCTCGTGCCCCGTCTGGTGCGGGAAGATCCGGGCGCGCCCGCCAAGACCCGGCTGGTTTAGGAATTTTCTGAACGGTTCCTCGTCCGGGATTTTTCAGCCATGCGCAGCGCCGAAGTTCGCTAACTCGGAACTTTCTTGAACTTTTGCATTACCAAGGAGAATTTTGCCATGGGCGAACCCCTGCCATCCGCGCCGGAGCAATTGCCGAACGGGCAGCTCGATCCTCTGACCGGGCTGCCGAATCGCGCCTATCTCGAGCAAGCCTTGCGGCAATCGCTGCATGACGGCCGGCCCGCCACCCTGGCGCTGCTGCAATTGGAAAACTTCTACGAAATCCGATCCTGGGTCGGCAAGTCCGACGCCAGTTTCCTGCTTTGCGATATCGCCCGGCTGCTCGAACGCAATCTGCCGGATGGAGTCGCGCTTTGCCGCTGTGAGCATTACGAGTTCGCCTTGCTGTTGCGCAACGAAAGCAGTGTGAATGCCAGGCCGATAACCGACCGGTTGAAACAGGCGCTGCAATCGGCGGCTTCGGAATCGATCCCGCCGCAACTCGAACTGAAATGCGCCGTCGGCCTGGCGGCGGCGGAACCCGGCGTGACCGGCCCGGAAGTGCTATTCGCCCGAGCCCGGCACCAGTTGAGCGTTGCCTTATTCCGCCGGCATGGCGAAGATCGGCTTTCGGCCATGCACGAAGTCGACGGCTTTGATCCGACTGAACTCGGTCCGGCGTTGGAACGCCAGCCGCTTGCATTGAATTTTCAGCCCGTTGTCAGCCTGTTGCCCGATGGAATCGAGCGCTACGAAGTGCGTTGCCGGCTGCCGCTGGAAAGGGGCCGTCTCGCGCCGCTGCGACTGTTCGAAATCGCAGTTCAGAATGCCCTTGGCGGCAGAATCGACCGGCAACTGATCGGTCGGGCGCTGGGCATCTTGCGGGAGCGAGAACGGCCCGCGCTATGCTTCTTTGTCAGCCTGACCCAGAATTCCCTGGTCGATGCCGATTTTTTCCGTTGGCTGGAAGCGGAACTCACCGGGCAGCAGCATCTTGCCCGGCAACTCGTGTTGCAGATCAGCGAGATTGACTTGCTGATCGCCCAGCATCACCTGCAATATCTGTGCGAGCAACTCGCCGGACTCGAAATCCGCCTGGCCATCAGCAATTTCGGCCTGACCGACAATCCGTTCCGCTATTTGCCCCTGCTCAATGCCGATTTCGTAAAGGTGAGCTTGCCCGCCGCGCGGCGGACCGGGCCCGGCATCGGTCAAATTCAGCAAACACTGCAAAAGTTGCGCGATGCGAAGTTGCAAGTTGTCGCGGCCCTGGTCGAAGACATGAACCTGTTGCCGCTGCTTTGGCGCTCAGGAGTGCTGCTGGCGCAAGGCAACTGCCTGGCCGAACCCAGCGCGAAACCCGATTACCGTTTTCCCCACGAACAGCGGATCAAGGTTGAGGCGCGGTCGGCGCAGCCGACAAAAAGCAACGCTTTTTGACGGCCGAACGACACGCCAAGGGCGAGGACAAGCATTTAAGAAGCGATGCTTCGCGCCCAGGTCGAGCGCCGCCAAACTGTGTTCGGTGGGCGCGCCGGCGAGGCGGGGGGTTGCCGAAGCCACCTGCGTCGCGCCAGGGATGGCATGCACTTTGTTTACAAGTCCCATTCAGATACTGAAGTGGAGGAATTGCCATCGTAACCATCGGCAATTATGCTGCCGCTATGGATTTCAATCGCATTGCCTCCCGCTTTTCCCTGATAGTCAGTCTTGGACTGTTGCTGGCCATGAGTGTGTTCTGGCTGATCAGCAGTTATCACACGCGGTTGGTGTTGCAGGCCCAGGCGGATCAACTTGGCTCCACTGTCGCGCGTCAGGCCGCGGAATTATTGGCGGAACACGTGCAGGCCAATGACCGCATCAGCATCAACGTGATTCTCGAGGAACTGGCCGCCGACCCGGCGGTTATCGAGGTGGCCCTGCTCGATGAGCAAGGCCGGCGCATCGCGGTGGCCGGCGCTCCCAATGCGGGCACGCCGATTTCATTTCTTGTCCGGCCGATCTTGCGCGACGAATACTACATCCGCACCATCGAATTTCTCGGCGCTACCCATGGCGCGGTCAGCGTAGGTCTCGATCTGGGCTATCTGCAATCCGCCTTGTACGACAATCTGATCTTCATCGTCGGCGCTACCCTGATCATGATCCTGCTGGCCTATCTGTTCGTATCCGCCTATTGCCAGGTATCGCTGGCGTTCCCGATGAATCTGCTGTCCTACTCCCTGAGCAAGATTCGGCGAGGCGAAGTCGCCGACTGCCCGGATATCGCGGGACAGGATGAACTTGCCACTCTTACCCGGCAGTACAATGCCACGGCCCAGTTTCTCACCCGTTACACGTTTCTGGATAGCTTCGACGAGAAAGTTCCTGCGGCCGATGCCAAAACTTGGCAATCGGAAGAGATAAGCCTGCTGGTAATTCGCATGAGCAATTATTTTTCCCTGGCTACTGCCATGAGCCAGGATCATGCGATGCGCCTGCTGGAGCGCTATTACTTTTTCGCCGGCCAGGTCAGCCGCATCTATAACGGCCACATTTGCTACTGCCATGAGGACGAGATCCTCATTTCCTTCGATCGGGTTCCGACGCCCGAGGAGCAAGCCTATTACGCCATTTACGCCGGGCAACTGTTCCTGCGGCTGATCAAACATCTGAACACCCAGCCCGACGGCATTCGCACCAACGCCAGCTTTTGCCTGACTGCCCATAGCGGCACGGTTCCGGCCAGACTGTACTCGCCGGTGTCCGGCGCCAACGACAGCCTGATCGGGGAAACGCCCGATCTGGCCCGGCAGATCTGCAATGAATGCCCCGACAACGGTCTACTGATCAGCGCGGACTGTTATCAACTGGCCGGCGCCGATTCGCGCGTCAATGCCGAGCCGTTCGACGAGGAAGCCGGCGAAGCGCCGGTATTGCTGGCGCTGACGCCTCCCGAAGAGCACGACGAGTTGCTCGACCGTCAGGCCGCCCGCCTGATCGCCGCCTATCCTGATCGATGAAAATTGAATACTGTGTATAAATACAGTATTCTGTGGAAAATTCATTGCCAACAAGTTTTGCACAGGCTTTGTACAAGGTGTTGCTTTGACAGCAGTTGAGGGACTGCTTAGTTTTCAGTTAACCATCCTGATGCTTGGCGCATGATATTGGGGACCGGCGTGAACGGAATCGAATTGCAGCTTGGCACCGCATACAGCCCGGTGGAGTCACTGCAAACACGAAAGAAGACTGCATATCGGGGAGACGTCGAAACTGATAGTGGCCGAGTGACCGCGGTCCTTAAGCTGCTGAAAATGGAAGATATTGCCAGGGAAGCGCTTTGCTGGACATTAGCGCGAATGCTGGGATTGCCGGCTCCGCAAGCCTTTTTGGTCCAGGTGGACCCGTCTGTCGTCATTGGTCGCTATGCGGGGAATCCTCAAAACCTTGCTTTTGGAAGCGAAGAGATTCGAAGAAGGTTTCAAAATCCAAGTGAAAAGGAAATGGCGATGCTACGAAATTGGCAGTTTGCCGTACCCTGCGCGGTTTTTGATACCTGGATTTATTGCACGGACAGATTTCCCAACAATTTGCTGATCGACGTGAACGAGAACTGTTGGCTCATCGACCACGACGAAGCACTACCTAACTACGTGAGTTTCGACTTGGAATCGGATTCGAGCTTGTTTCAGATACTCCGAGAAGGCCGCCTGGAGTCTGAACTGCGTTTCATGAAGAGAAGCGCTGAGAATTTTTCCGAGAAATGCAGAAATATTGACTTGGAAAAGGTTCAACGGTTGGTTGATGGCAACAGCCCTCACGATACATTTGCAAAGCAGATCGCTGATCACATTGAGTTTCTGAAAAACCGAGCCGAAATACTGCCTACACTTATAGCTAAGGAATTTAGTTTCAGGCAAACGCAATTCGTTTTGGATGACGACGTTAGAGAAGAAATGGAGAGGTACGAATGAATACCGAATTTCCCAGATTGCCCGATTTCGGATTCTCCTGGAGGAGTCTACAAGTAGAACCGGTGCGACTTTCAGGAGAAAGGATAACCCTTGCTGCAATCGTGAAATCCGACGAGGGTGCGTTGCTCGTGCCGAGATTCGCGAGTTGGGAAAAATTGAGAAACCTGTATGGAGAAAAGTATGGCAGGGAACTTGAAAAGGCATTGTCTATCTGCCTGACTAAAGCCGAGGAACACTTCAGGAAAAGTCCTATATTTGCCGAATGGCTCCCTCCTATTGAAGGATTTTACTTGGGAGATCCGAAACATTCCGTGGCCAATGACATGACGGAGGCCATAATGGTCGCCGGAAGGCATAGTTCGTCCATTAGTCTTGCCTCCCAGTTGATGGAAACTGCATCAGGTTCGGCCAAAACGGCATCGGCCCCGGAAAAGTGGACTAGCAGGATCATCGAGGATGTCGGCGAACAGTGTTCCTGGATTGCTAATTGCTTCAACGCAAGGGTGGATCTAAAAGCTGCGGACATGCAAATCAAGATTGGGCTGTTGACCGAACACTACGCGGCGCAATTTGAAGCGGTTTCCAGCCCCGCGGCCATCCCGAAAGCATTGTTGCGCGCGCAAGCCAAGCTATGGCAGTTAGATATGTTGCGGGAAGGCGACTTTCTTTTCAAACCAGAACATTGCGAGCTTCTGCTTGAAATTCCGCGGCCTAGAGATGGCGTGATCCACAACAAGATTAGGAAATTTGTCGAGGAAATTGCATACGAAGCCCAAAAAAAGGAGCTGGGGGTTTTTGCAACTTCATCCGCCACCGATGCGGCCCGCCATGTAATCGAAAAAGCTGCTGCCTGATTTCTTAAAATACCTTTCAGCTTGCCTCTTCCTGTGTGCTATGAGAGGGGTATTGCCGACTAATTGCCGCTTCGGGATTGGCTTCTTACCTCTTGGTCCGGATTTTCGAGAGTTTCGCGAACCGGAATTGTAGAATGTGCGTATTATTATTTGTGGGTTTAACTTTGGAGTCCGTTCGATGACGCGTGTTTATTCATTGGCTAGCCATGCCGGCCTGTTTCTGTTCCTGATTTCGTTTGCCCAAGTGGGGTTCGCGGCGGAAGCGGCGGCCACGCTGGATCTGTCCGCCAGCGGCCTGGGAATCGCCGCTCTGGTGATCTTCGTTCTCGCCTATGTGCTGGTGATCAGCGAAGAAAACATTCATCTGCGCAAATCGAAACCGGTGGTAGTCGCCGCCGGGGCGATATGGGTGCTGGTGGCGCTGGCCTATGCCGCCGCCGGCGAGACGGAACTGGCCGAGGAGCTAGTGGGGCACAATCTGCTGGAATTCGTCGAGCTGTTCCTGTTTCTGCTCGCGGCCATGACCTATATCAACACCATGGAAGAGCGGGGCATCTTCAATCTTTTACGCGCGAAACTGGTCAGTTCCGGCTATTCCCTGCGCCGGCTGTTCTGGATTACCGGACTGATCTCCTTCTGCATGTCGCCATTGGCGGACAACCTGACCACGGCGCTACTGATGGCCGCCGTAGTGGTTTCGCTCGGCGGCGCCAATACCCGCTTTGTCGTGCTGGGCTGCATCAATGTGGTCGTGGCGGCGAACGCCGGCGGCGTGTTCAGCCCCTTCGGCGACATTACCACGCTGATGATCTGGCAGGCCGGTCATGTGCAGTTCCAGGAATTTTTCGTGCTGGTGATTCCTTCGATCGTCAACTGGGTCGTTACCGCGAGCATCATTAGTCTGGCGGTATCCAACGAGAAGCCGGCGGCGATCCAGGAACAGGCCCAGGTCAAATATGGCGGCTGGGTTGTCGTCGGCCTGTTCGGGCTGACCATCGTCATGGCGGTGAGTTTCCACAACTTCCTGCATCTGCCGCCGGTGCTGGGCATGATGACCGGTCTCGGCTTGCTCAAACTTTATGGCTATTACCTGCAATTGCGGGATTCGGGTCATGTGGGTTCGGATAGGGTCGATTCCCTGGCTACCGGCGACATGGCGCTGTTCGGGGAATCCATGCATCACGACGCAGTCGAGGCGGGCAACGAGCCCTACAATATCTTTCACAACTTGCAGCGCGCCGAATGGGATACGCTGATTTTCTTCTATGGCATCATTCTTTGCGTCGGCGGGCTCGGCGCGTTCGGATATCTGGCGGTGGTTTCCGAATTCACCTATGTGGATCTGGGGCCGACCGTAGCCAATATCCTGGTGGGATTCGCCTCGGCGCTGATCGACAATATCCCGGTAATGTTCGCCGTGCTCGAGATGGCGCCGGAAATGGATCTTGGGCAATGGCTGCTGATTACGCTGACGGCGGGCGCCGGTGGCTCGATGTTGTCGATCGGTTCAGCCGCGGGGGTCGCCGTAATGGGTCAGGCGCGAGGCGTTTACACCTTTTTCGCGCACCTGAAATGGAGTTGGGCCATCGCGATCGGCTATTTCGCCAGCATCGGCACACACTTCCTGCTCAACGGCGCATATTTCATTGGCTGAAGTCTGATCGGCGAAGCCGGCAAAAAGCTACGTTATTAGAGGGCCGAACGGCTTGCCGAGGGCGAGGATAAGCGATCGTGAAGCGAAGCTTCATGCCCAGGCCGAGCGCCACCGAGTTATGTCCGGTGGCCGGACCGGCAAGACCGGGGCCTGTCGAAGTCGCCAAACCCGCGCCAGGGATGGCAGGCAGTTCTGCTGGAAAGCAAGTATTTTGGACGCGAATCAGTTTGCTCCCGCCACGTTAACCAGAGTCCGATAGATCATCTCGGTTCCTTCGGCCAGGGATTGCACCGATACGCGCTCGTCGTTGCCATGCATGCGCGACAGGTCTTCCTGGTCGATGGGATAGGGATAGATGCCGTAGACCGGAACGCCCCGATTGCGCCAGGCGCCGGCGTCGGTGCCGGCCTGGAACAGGTAGGACGTTACCAGGGCTTCCGGATATTGCTGTCTGGCGGACGCCGCCAAAGCCTGATACAGCTCGGTGTCTTCGGGCGACGGCATTTGCCGGGAGCGTTGCTGCAATCTGGCCAGCGCCGCTTGCTGGCTTTCATCGGCGCCGGTGAGAATTTCGACGATAATCGCCGGATCGGCAGTCGCCCGCCGCACTTCTTCGATGAATACCGCGACGTCGGTTCCCGGAATCAGACGGAAATTGACTAGCACGCTGGCGGCGCCGGGTATGACATTGGTGCGGAAACCGCCTTCGATGATCACCGGCGCTATGGTGTTACGCATGAAAGCGCGCAACAGCGGATCGACGCTGATTTGCCGGTCCGCCCGGGCCAGCCGCGCCGCGTCGGTTCCGGCGACCAGATCCTCGAACCAGATTTTCTCCGGTTCCTCGGCGGTTAGCGCCAGAGTCTGGAAAAATTGTCGCGTTATCGGAATCAGTTGCACGCCGGAATCGTATTCAGACAGCCGCTCCAGCGCTCGCGCCAAAGCGAAAATGGCATTGTCGGGGCGCGGCATGGAAGAGTGAATACTGTGGCCGGCGGCGGTAATTCGCAAAGTAACCGAGAACTTGTCCGCGGTTGAGATGCTCACATAGCGCACCTCATCCGAGCCATCGCGCTTGATGATCCAGCCCCCTTCGTTGAGGGAGAATTCCGCGTCGATCAGGTGCCAGTGATTGCGGGCCAGCCAGCCTGTGCCATAACTGCCGCCTTCTTCGTCTGCCTCGGCCAGAAAGATTACATCGCGCGCCAGGGAGACCTCGTCGCGAGCGAGTTGCATGACGGCTTCCGCGAACACGGCGAGACCGCCCTTGAAATCGATCGCTCCCCGGCCATGGACATAGCCGTCAACGATGTCGCCACCGAAGGGATTCTGGGTCCACAGGTCTCTTTCCACACCGACCACGTCGGCATGGGCGGCGAGCAGGATCGGCCGCTTCGAGCCGTCGCCGCGCAGCCTGGCGATGAAGTGCGCCTTGCCGGCGGCGGGCGTCTCGATGATCGAAACCTCGAAGCCGAGCGCTTCGAACTTCGGCCGCAGCAATTCAGCTACCGCGCCTTCATTGCCGGGCGGGTTGGAAGTGTTGACCCGGATAACTTCGCTCAGCAATTCAGCGGTGGGGTTGCTTTGGGCCAGCGCCTGGGCGCCGATCAGGCTCAGCGCGAAGGTCAAAAAATAACGGGCTGATCTCATTTGATTGTCTCTTGTCGATGGATGTAGAGCGGCCGGAAATGGCGTGACGGCTTCACTCGCCGGAAACCCGAATTCCGAACGGATCGATTTCGATCAGTACATTGGTCATGCCGGTAATGTCCACCGGCGGGGCGCCGGAAGCGTCGTGTTCGGCGAAGACCAGCACCCGGACCGCGTTCTCGGCCCGTTCGGGCAGAGTCAGGCGTTCCGAGTCAAAGCCTTGGGGAATGAAGGTGCTGACCAGGTCGAAAACTGCGCCGAGTTCCCTGGTCAGCGCCCGGCGATCGGCGTACCAGGCCGACTTCGTGGCCGGGATGCGAGCGGCCGTGCCCTCGTCGTAAAGGAACAGCACATCGACGCCGGTAATCTCGATCGCGTTGGGATCGAGCCGGGAACGGATTTCAACGAACTCGACCGCCGCTGCCGCGTTGGCCGCGAACACAACCAGTATCAGAATCGAAAGTGCCTGGCGCGACATAGCCAGCCTCGTTTATCGGCCTGGCGCGGCTGCTGGCTGCCGGATGCTGAATTTGGGCATTGCAGCCTGGTTCCGGAACAGTGCCGAGCAGGAAACAGGCCGCAACCGG
Organism: uncultured Pseudohongiella sp.; assembly: GCA_951812715.1. Classification (GTDB taxonomy): domain Bacteria; phylum Pseudomonadota; class Gammaproteobacteria; order Pseudomonadales; family Pseudohongiellaceae; genus UBA9145. The sequence goes on from OX638323.1 coordinate 2,133,534, forward strand.
TAATGGGTTCCGGCCTGCTTCACGATTTAGTTTTCGTCGGTTTCGACGTCACCCTGGACGCCTCTGGGAGAGCCGTCGCCATTGAAGCCCATGACTTCATATCGGCGCCAGCCGGCCAGGATGCCATGCAGGCCGTGATTGCCTTCGTGGCAGGCGTATTCGAATACCGGGTCGGGCGATTTGCGCAAGGGTAGCTTGGCCGACCAGGAAACATCCCAGGACAGCGGGTCGCTTACCGTAAAATCGTACTCGATAGTATTTTCGTCGACATAGCGGAATCGTTCTTCTACCACGGTCTGGTCGGACATGCCGCGCAAGTTGTAGTGGTGATAAAAGTGCTGGGTATGGACCACCAGGTCATCGCCATCCCAGTATCCGATAGAGTCGCCTTCCCACTTGAGTTGCCTGGTGTGATGTTCGCTGTCGAGACGGATTATGCGGGCCGAATGCACCATTTCGTTCAGGATCATAACGGTATCTTCGGTCTGGACGATCTGCATGTTGTTGTTATAGGAACCGGGAATCATGGGCGGTCCGCCGACGAATCCGGTGATGCAGCGGTCTACCGTGGTGCGGCCTTCAGGTCCGGCGCTGTTAAAGATCATTTCCCGATATTTGGCGCGCCGTTGCTGGCCGGCTTCGTTCAATGGCGGCATGCGGCCGTTGGGAGGATCGTATATGAGCGAGGTGCGACGGTCGTAAATGGTCTCGCTGCCGCGCTCATACCAGAATTCGTTATAGGAAATCACGCCTGGCGGATAACCGGCGCCGCCGACGCTGTCGATGATGAGATCGCGGTTCTGGCGCCGGTTCTCATAGGCTTCCCATTCCGCGGCTTGTTCTTCGGTCAGCACTTCGAGATGTTCGAGTTCGGACGGCCTGTTCAGGGGCGTCAGGGTACGGAATGTATAAGTACCCTGGAGATCCGGATGGCCGTATTCGGTGCGCGGAATGTCCTCGGATTGAGCCAGCGCCAGACAGGAGAGCAGGCTGACGGTGATGGCGGCGAGCGTCTTGCCGGTGATATTGCAGGTCATGGGAACCTCCAAACGTCAGTTGAATGCCGGAAAGGAATGCCAACGCCAGAAAGTACGCTGGTTACTTCCTTTTTTCAAGGTTTCGTTGTTGCCGCTATTGCATCATACAGAGTCCAGCCCGCGCTCGATGTTGCCAGACACTTGTCCCGCCCGCCAAACCGCCAATCATTGAGTTGCCTCAGCCGGTGCTTGGCGGATTGTGAGGTTTTGAATTGGTTTATGGCGTGGTTTAATCTTCGTTGCTTCGCATTTGACGCCTCCCGGGTTGGATTCCGTGCCGAAGTCAGTTAGCAAACGCCTGCGCCGGCAAGCTTTGAAGGAAGATCGTCTTGAACTGCATTCCGGTGAGAGGATTCTCGCGCTGCCGGCGCTGATGGCCGGTGGTTTGTTGCTGCTGAGTTTGTTGCCGCGAGTACAGGAAAACAAAGTTCTCCTTGCGTCCACTCTTGGCGCCGGAGCGGCGCTGCTGTTCTGGCTGGGGTGGCAGTGGATCGGGAATCGGCGTAGCGGCGAGTATCCGTCGATTCGCCTGCTGTTGCGGCCACAGCATTATGTGCAGGCGCTGGTGCAGAGCAGTGTATTTTTGTATTGGGGCTATTACTGGGGCCCGGTTTACGATCATTTCTGGCTGCTGGCAGCGCAATTGCTGTTCGCTTACGGCTTCGACATGTTGCTGGCCTGGTCGCGCAAGCGGAAATATCTGCTCGGCTTCGGGCCTTTTCCGATCATTTTCAGCATCAATCTGTTTCTCTGGTTCCGCGACGACTGGTTCTATCTGCAATACCTGATGCTGGCGGCGGGATTCATGGGCAAGGAGTATGTGCGCTGGCGCCGGGAGGGTCGCAATGTGCACATTTTCAACCCTTCGGCGTTCGCGCTTGGCCTGTTTTCATTGGCGCTGATCGTTACCGGCACGACCGGGCTGACCTGGGGGCAGGAAATCGCTTCGACCTTGACCCTGGCGCCGAATATTTACGCCTTCCTTTTTCTGGCTGGCCTGGTGGTGATGTATTTCTTCTCGATCACGCTGGTGGCGGGTATGGCGGCGATATCGCTGTTTGTCATGAGCGCGCTTTATTTTGCCTTTACCGGAGTGCCCTATTTCATCGATGCGGAAATTCCCGCGGCGGTTTTTCTCGGCTTGCACCTGCTGGTGACCGACCCCTCCACTTCGCCGCGCACGCCCCTGGGCAAGGCGCTGTTCGGCGTGCTTTACGGGCTCGGAGTGTTCGGCCTGTACACCTTGCTCGGGGCGCTGGGCGCGCCGACTTTCTATGACAAGCTGCTTTGCGTGCCCCTGCTCAATCTGAGCGTGATCGCCATTGATCGTGCGGTGAAATCGATCCCGTCCGAGTCCTGGGCGATGCTGTGGAAGCGTGACTGGAATCCATCCCGCGCCAATCTGGCGCATATGGCGCTATGGATGACGGTATTCGCGGGAGTTTCCTTCGCCGGCAAGACCGACAGCCGCCATACCGGCGACAGTATTCCTTTCTGGCGGCAGGCTTGCGCGGAATCACTGCCGAATGCCTGTAACCGGCTACTGCAATTGCAGTCGACCTATTGCAGTGACAATTCTGCCTGGGCCTGCAATGAGTTGGGAGCGCATTTCCGGGAAGGCCGCATCGTTGACGCGGATATGGAACTTTCCCTGGAGTTCTTCTCTCGCGCTTGCGAGTTGAAATCCATGGCCGCCTGCCAGAACTTGCTGCGCGCCGACGCGTTGTACCGTCTACCGCCGGGGGATCTGGATCTGCGCCTGCTGCTGCGTGAGGGTGGACTGAACCTGATGGAAATGCCTTTGGCCGAACTGTACCGGCGCGCCTGTGACCACGACTGGCAGTTTGCTTGCGTGGAGCACCGCACATGAACACCAGTCCTGCTAACGAAACCGCGCCGGTCTCGAGCGGCGGCCACACCGGCTTCGTTCTGCTGGCGATTATTGTCGCTTTTATCTTTTTCTGGCTGTACCGCAATGCGTCCGCTCCCGAAGCCGAGACCGACGCCGGCCAGGTTTCCGGTCTTGACGGCTTTCGCGCGGATGCCTGGCTGCTACCTGGCGAAGACCTGCTTGGATTCGTCGAAGTGCCGGCCGGGAGCTTCATCATGGGCAGCGATCCGCTGCAGGATCCGATGGCCTATGAGAACGAGCGCTGGTCGGCGGGCAGGCGGCAGGGCAATCCGGAATTGCCGGCGTTCTATATCGGCAAATACGAAGTCACCGTGGCGCAATTCAATGTCTTCGCGGCGCAATCCGGCGGCAGGGTCGCGGCGCGCGGTGGCGCGCCCGCCTTTCCGGTAACCGGCGTGACCTGGCCCGAGGCCTTGGCCTACGGGCGTTGGCTCGGCGCGCGGATGCTTTCCGCGCCGGCCACTCCCGCGACTATTCGGCAGGCGCTGGAGTCCGGCTGGCGCGTCTCCCTACCGTCGGAGGCGCAATGGGAGAAGGCCGCGCGGGGCGCTGACGGCCGCATCTATCCGTGGGGTTCGGCGCCTGGCGGCGGCAATGCCAATTTCGGCGGCGGCGGTGCGCGGGAAGTGACCGCGGGGGCCTGTCCGCAATGCAGTTACGGGCTTGCGGACATGGCCGGCAATGTCTGGGAAATGACCGCCAGCCCCTTGCAAAGCTATCCCTTCGATCCGGCCGACGATGCGCTCGGCCTGGGCGGCGACGCCCTGTTCGTCATGCGCGGCGGTTCCTACGCCGATGCCGCCAACAACGTTCGCGCCGCCGTGCGCGGGGCGGTCGATCCCGGTGTGCGCAATCCCGGCATCGGTTTCCGTCTGGTGATTTCTCCGCCTTGAGCGCGGTCGATCAGTCGTCGCTCCAGCTAACCCTGATCGGCTCGCTGCCGTAGTAGTACACACCCGGTTCCTCATCCAGCGAGTAGGCCAGGTAGAAGTATACGGTCTGGCCCACCAACTGATAGACGGTTCCGATCAATGGGCCAACAGAGGGTTCCCGTCCGAAATGTCGCGTTCCTATGATCACGAGATCCTGGGCGTAAAGATCGATCTTGAGTTCGCCGGCCGAAGGAATGCTTTCCACGTCTGCGAGCGGATGGAAGTTGCCGTCGGCGTGACGCGCGAACAGCACTCCGTCTTCGGTCGAGGCAACCACGTGCAAGTTTCCCGGACGGCGGGCGTGGGACCGGTCCTTTACCACGGTGCCATAAATCGTGATTCGGTCCGATGGCTCAAATTGCTGGTGGAAACTCCAGCCGCGATCGGTGGTGGCGCCGCCGACGAACCGCGCATTGGTGTCGCGGCCATTGGTAGCGAGTCCTTCGCCTAGCAGTATCGGGCAATCCGCCGGGTTGCCGTAACGCATGGCCAACGCGCAGCGATCGTCGATGGAAAGCACCGGATCGCGCCGGCCATGGGACAAACGCGACACCATGATCGCCGACCGCACCGCGCTATGGCCGAATCCGAGGGTGTGGCCTATCTCGTGCACCGCGACATGATGGAAGTAGTGCTCGACTGTCTCGAACAAGGGCTTGCGACCTTCGTTAAATATGATATCGCTTTCGAGAATGGCGAATGGATTCCAGGAAGTCTGAGTCACCGCGTCGGCGACGGTCGGACCGGCGAAATAGCTGTCATCGCCACAGAAAGAGTCGGAAAAAGTAGCCGTATTAACCCCGTTCTGGGTGCTGCCGATGCTGTTATCGCTGCATGCCTCGCGTTCTTCGTCTATCGCCGAGAGCCTGATATTTCCTGACGCGTCCATCCACACGGCCAGCGAGCGGATAAAGCCCTCGAAAAAGCTGTGACCGCCGGGCAGCATCCCCGGCAAATGCGCGTAGTAGGTGTGGCTGTTATTGCGTAACGGCGACGGAAAACTCAGTTCGAATGCTTGCGCCGAACCGTGCAACAGACCAGCGCCAAGAAACAGGATCGACAGCATCCTTGTAACTTTCATACGTTGTCTCCTTACCCGATGCCCTAGCATGTGACGGCAAGTTCGCAAAATCAAGCGTCGGTAACAGGCGGGCAGGCAAGAGGTCATGTCGGGTTCGATATATTCCGCGTTCTCGACTCGCGCAATGATCGACAGGGACATGCGGGGGCGTCGGACACGATCCCGGGGCTGCAAAAGCGTTCCTCCAGAAAGCTTTGCTTGTGCGTCCGCGGCGAAGATTCAACCGCCTTCCAGGGACTCCAGTTGTCCGCGATTTCACATATTTTCAATTCGCCCGGATCAAGTAGCAGTTCAATGGTGAATTGGCGAAAGCTCGCTTCGCTGCCTAATGGCGCGAACATGGCGTCGCCAGGCCCGTAACGGCTATGCCCCTTGAGCCGAAAGCAGTTTCCGGCGCGGGAACGGTAGCGGCAGACGGTCAATCCCTGATTGTCGCCTGGAACCATCCATCGGTTCTCTTGAACTCGGTCGTCCTCGAAGCGCTCGATATCGCCGTCGGATCCCGTTCCGGGCGCCGCGGCGCACAAACCGGCTGCCAGCACGAGCGCTATTCCATTCAGTTGCAATTGGGTTTTCATGGCTTGGTCTCCCATCGTCTGTATTGCGGTGAAATCTTTATAGATCAGATTTGGGAAAAGACCCTGTATTTGCGTGAAACTGTTTCCGGCCGCCGGATCCAGGTCGACAGCCCCCACGGCAAAAACTAGAATCGAGGCAGTTTTTGCCGCGGAGCGACGATGAATTTCGGCCCCTTATTCAGACCCTTCCTCCATCCAAAGCTGGAACTCGCCAATCGCATCGTCATGGCGCCGATGACCCGGCAGTTTTCGCCCGGTGGCGTGCCGGATGAAAACGTGCGCGACTATTATCTGCGCCGCGCCGAAGGCGGAGTCGGGCTCATCATCACTGAGGGAACGACGGTTCCCCACAAGGCCGCATCATCCGGCGTCAATGTCCCGCGCTTTCACGATGAAGCGCTGGAAGGCTGGCGGGCGGTGGTGGAGGCGGTGCATGGCGCCGGCGGCAAGATCGCGCCGCAGTTGTGGCATGTCGGCGCCATACGCAAGCCCGGCGAAGGTCCCTGGCCGGATTATCCAAGCGCCACTCCCTCGGGACTGATCCGGCCGGGCAAGAAGGTGCTGGAGCCGCTGACCCGGACGCAGATCGATGAGCTGATCGAAGCCTATGCGAATGCGGCGCGGGATGCCCTCGAACTGGGTTTCGACGCGCTTGAGCTGCATGGCGCCCACGGCTATCTGATCGACAATTTTTTCTGGGAAGGCACTAACCAGCGCGATGATGACTATGGCGGTTCCCTGGTCAATCGCACCCACTTCGCCGAACGCATCGTGCGCGCTATACGCCGGGAAATCGGCGGCGAGTTTCCTCTCATCCTGCGGTTTTCCCAATGGAAGCAACAGGATTTTGACTCGCGTCTGGCGCGAAATCCGGAGGAATTGGATCAGTTTCTGCGACCCTTGATCGATGCCGGCGTGGATATCTTTCATTGCAGCACGCGCCGGTTCTGGGAACCGGAGTTCGATGGCTCCGCCTTGAACCTGGCCAGCTGGGTGCGGCAGCTTTCCGGCCGGCCCACGATCAGTGTCGGCAGCGTGGGACTCACCGAAGAATTCGTCGCCACCTATCGCGACGGCCAGGCCCAGGTGGCGGACATCGACGAGTTGGTCCGGCGCATGGAGCGCGAAGAATTCGACCTGATTGCAGTCGGCCGGGCGCTGATCGCCAATCCCGATTGGCCGCGTCGCATCCGTGACGGCGGTTCGATGCAAACTTTTCGGAAAGAAATGTTGACGGAGCTGGTCTAATGAAATCAAACAAGCTGATTCTGTTGCTGGTGGGGGTCGCCGCATTTGTGCTGGCGGCAATGTTGTTCGCTCCGCCTTCGATCCAGGATGAGCTGGAATTTTCCGATGACGCGGGAACCTTGGCGCGAGGGGAGTATCTGATGACGGCCGGGGGTTGCATAAGTTGCCATCGAGGCATCGAACACGAACAGACTTTCAGCGGTGGTCTGGGATTGGAATCGAATTTCGGTACTTTTCATGTGCCGAATATCACGCCCGACGCGGACACCGGCATCGGCGGCTGGAGCGCGGGAGAGTTCCTGCGCGCGATGAAACACGGCCGCGGCCCGTCGGGCGGGTTCTATTTTCCTTCGTTTCCGTACCGGTCCTATGCCGGCCTGACGGACGAGGATGTGCTGGACATGGGTTCCTGGCTGATGTCGCTGGAGCCGGTAAGGCACGAGTCGCCCGCGCACGAAACGCCCTGGTGGCTGATTCGGCCCGCCGTCGCCGGCTGGAATGTGCTGGCCGGCCTGAATGATCCGCCGGCGGAAGAATTCGAAAACGAACTCGTCGAGCGCGGCGCCTATCTGGCGCGCAATCTCGGCCATTGCGGCGAATGTCATACGCCCCGCAACAGCCTGGGAATTCCCATCGGCGGCCGCGAATTCGCCGGCGCCGAATTGGGCGAGGACACGATAGAGGCAATCGACGCGGTGGCCATGGAGGAATGGACGTTTGACAGTTTCGACCTGTTCCTGCTGATCGGCCTGAAGCCCGATGGCGAATTCGTCGGCGGCGACATGAACGAGGTTCTCGAATACAACACCAGTAAGTTGACCGACGCAGACCGGGACGCGCTGGCGGCATTTTTTACCCGGCGCCGGCAGGAGGACTGATTTAAGCGGAAATTTGGCGGAAATCGCGATTTACGACTAGATAGGTACGTGGACGCTGACTAGCGTTGCGAAGCTGAGTATTCCGCTGAACTTCAAAACCTGGCGCCGCCGGCATTCCGGCCTAACCGGAATTCGGCATTGGGCGATAGATAAGGGAGTGGGCGGCAACGGCAGTCGCCATCAAAAGGAGAGCTATATGCCAACCGACACACTCATTCTGCAGACTATTGTTGCCACCTGCTTTGCCACGACTCTGATTCCGAACGCCATGTGGCGCCGCCAGACCGGCAAGTACATCGGCTTTCGCAGCAATCTGCTGATGCTGTATTTCGTGTTCCTGGTAAGTTTCCTCGGCAGCGGCGTCGCCGCCAGCCATGATGCCTGGGCAGCCGTGCTCAGAACCGCGCTGATGGTGTCGGCCACCTTCCTGATCGGCTGGCTCGTCGCCGTCATCGCCTATTGGCGCCGCTATCGGACCCGCCCCCGCAGAGGCGCCCCGCCGGCTCGCTCCTGAGCGCTGAAGACGTCACGCAAAAATTAGCAACGCCAGGTATTCTCGACTACATTTTTGCTGCGAATCTTATACTAGCAAAGGAGTCGAAAGATGAGAGAACTTGACCAGGAAGAAATGGAGGCGATCGGCGGCGGGTATTCGCCGAGCGGGTCGCGCGGGTCGTCAATTCAGTACCAGATCGCGAGGCCGCCCAATCCCCTGACGGTGACCTTCGGGACGCCGGTGGAGCCGGGATTCGAAGTGCCCGCGGTGTTACCGGGCCGGTATTTCTAAGACTGGGCAGGACCAGTCCGCGCGGAATCGTGGCCGCGCGGACTGTTTGCTCCTGAGTGGGCATGGCGTCGGCGCGAGCCGGCGCCTATTTTTGTCAGTCGTTGTCTTCGCGATAGGTTTCGTGGCAATTGCCGCAGGCGCCGCCCAAGCCGCGCACCGCGCCAAGAGTGGAAGCCATATCGCCGCCTGCCGCCACGTCAGCGAACTCGTTGGCTGCGTCGATAAGAGCCTGGGCCTTGACCTGGATATCGTCCATATTGTCCCAGATCAGGTCGAGGGCTTCGGTTTCGATAGCGTAGCCCCGGGTGTCCATGGCGCCGAGCACGTCAGGGATCATGGGGGCGATGGAGGCAATGCGGCGGGCATTGCGTTCGGCCAGCTCCGCATCGAACGGCGCGCCCTGGGTCATGGCGATAATAGGGCCGATATTGAACCGGAACAGCTTGAACACGGATTGCCGGGTTTCCGCGGCATCCGCGGCCAGTTGTTCCGGCGTGGGCTCATCTTGAGCCGATGCCACAATAAACATACTGGATGCGATCAAACCTGCGAGCGCTAGCAGAAGCTTCTTCATTCTCGACATACTCCTGTTGAAAGATTGATGGCCTCGTCCGGCGGCTTTGCCGTGCTCCGCCGGCTAGTGCGGAAAATATAAAGCAATCCCGGCGAGATTGTAACCGCGCCGCTTCAGATGGCTACGTCCTTCCAGACGAACATCCGGGTGGCGAGTACGAAGCCGAGCACGAACCAGATCGCCATACCCAGCAGACTGGGAACAATTCCCGCCAAGGCGGCGCCGTCAACGGCGATGTCTCGCAGCCCTGAAACGACAAAACTCAATGGCAAAAGCTGGGCAATGGGTTGCACCAGAGCCGGCATGGCTTCAATGGGATAGAACACACCGGACAGGAAAATCTGCGGGAAAATGACGATATTCCCTATCGCCATGACCGCCTGCTGAGTCTTGGCAATACTGCCTACGCAAAAGCCCAGGTTCAAAAATACCAGGCTGGCGAATATCACCACCAGATAGAACTCGACGAAGTTTCCGACAATGTTCACGTTGAGTACGAACAAGGCGTAAGCAAGCAGCAAGCTCAACTGAAGCAGCACGATGCCCAGTCTGGCTACGACGATCGCGGTAACGAAATCCCGGGGTTGTATAGGCGTGACGAACAAGCGTTTAAGTATGCCCTTGCGCCGGAATTCCACGACATTGAATCCGGAGCCGGCAATGCTCAATTGCATCAGGGTAAAGGCCAGCAGTCCCGGCAGCAGGAAATCCAGGTAGCGCTGGGAGCGCGCCTGCACATCTTCGATCGCCAGCGAAAACATTGTTTCGACGCCTCGGAACTGGCGCTCGATGGCGATCAGCTTTTGTTCCAGCACGGGCTGGATCAGACCCAATTGCCGGAATTGAGCCGCGTCCGTCAGCAAACGCAGTTGCGTTCCGGCGCGAGGCGCGGCGCCCGGCTCATTGAAGTCCGCCGGCAGCACCAGAACCGCCATTTGATCACCGGCGATCAATTGTTGCCGCAAGTCGGCTTCGGCTCCGGCGGTTACCGTGAAAAGCGGATCTTCCATCAGCAGATTGACGAAATCCGCCGCCACGCCGCTGTCGGAGTTATTGACCAGGCCGAGGCTGACGGGCTCGGAATCGCCATTGTTGAGAAAGCCGAACACGCTCATGAAGATGATCGGAAAGAACAGGCTGAAAAAAATGGATTGCCGGTCACGCAAGAAAATTTTCAGGAAGACTTTTGACAGATGCCGTTGCAGTTTGCTCAACATAGGTAAATCCTTTCAGTCCCGCAGGGCGTGGCCGGTCAGAGCCAGAAAAACATCTTCGATATTACCGTGCAGCGGCGCCTCCGGCGGATCCGGCGCATGTTTCAGAATGAGGCTTTGCGGCGTATCCTCGGCGACGATCTTGCCGTGATCCATGATGGCGATGCGGCCGCACAGAAATTCGGCCTCTTCCATATTATGCGTGGTTAGCACTATGGTCATGCCGACGCCATTCAGTTCCCGGACAAGATCCCAAAGATTGCGCTTGGCCTGCGGGTCCAACCCGGTGGTCGGCTCGTCGAGAAAAAGCACTTTGGGCTTGTTGACCAGCGCGCAAGCGATAGAGAAACGCTGTTTCTGTCCGCCCGACAGATTGTCGGGCCGCGCCTTGGCTTTCTCGGCCAGGTCTACGCTGGCAAGCAACGCCATGGCGTCGATATCGCGCCGATACAGCGCTCCAAACAGGTCCAGCAGTTCGATCAAGTTCAATTTGTCAAAATATTCACTGGCCTGCAATTGCACGCCGATGATCTGCTTGACGCTGAACGGGTCCTTGGCAACGTCGATGCCATCGACGAATGCCGAACCGCCGTCGATATCATTCAGCCCCTCGAGCATTTCCAGGGTAGTGGTCTTGCCGGCGCCGTTCGGTCCGAGAATGCCGTAGATCTCGCGCTCGAAAATCTCGAAGGACACGCCGTCCACCGCGGCAAAAGTACGCGACTTGTCCTCCGGCAGCGGGTAGCGCTTGACCAGATCGATGGCCTTGATGATTGTTGCCACGTCCTTCCCTTTAATCGCCGCGGATGAAAGCACCAATGCGGCTTTCGCGGTTCCGAGCTCGCGGGCTCGCTAGTAATAGTCGTACTCGGGTCGTTTCGGTTTGATCGGCGCAATCAGAAAATAGAACACCCAAGCGAACCACGAAAGGCAGATCATTGCCAGCAGCCAGGCGATTTTCTCCATCCCGGTAGTCTTTTCGGAGGTGGCGATAATCCACATGGGAGTTACCCAGATTGCAACGACAACCAGGACGCCAATCAGGCTCAGCCCGATTGAAATCACCGGTAGCAGCAGCACTACGGCAAGCAGCAACAGGATGATTGTCACGAACGTGGACAGTACTTTCATTAATGTTCTCCAGTGCAATCAGCGATTTTCCTTACAATCCATGGAGAAATACCTGCGAATTACGTGCCAATCGCCGAATGGCCTGATCTCCTTGGACTTCGCTGCATTCCGAAGGCTGAAAGCGCGCCGGCATCGGGCCGAAAAACCGAAAGTTGGCGAAATTCGCCTTCAGGTCGAAGATCCATTACCAGATGGGCTTACTGATCTCCTATGTAACCGGGCCCATGGAGGATTCGACCTGGCCGGTTGCCGGTATGAACACCCTCCCGCACCACTACCTCCCCGTTCACGAGCACGTATTTCATGCCCACGGCGTATTGATGTGGATCTTCGAAAGTGGCGCGGTCCATGATCTCATCGGGGTCGAAGATCGCGATGTCGGCGAAGAATCCTTCCGCCAGCAGGCCGCGGTCGTGTATCGACAGGCGCTGGGCGGTCATGCTGGTCATCTTGCGGACCGCCTGTTCCAGCGTGATTAAGCCGCGCTCGCGCACATAGCGCCCAAGCACCCTGGCAAAGGCGCCGTATTGCCGCGGATGCGGCGCGCCTTCGCCGAAGATGCCGATTGGTCCGTCGGAGCCGATGGCGGTGGCCGGATGCCGCATGATGCGATCTACATCGTCCGAGCCGATGGCGTGATAGACTGCGGTGGCGCCGCCATTACGCAATATGTCGAAAACTATTTCCGCCGCGTTCTCCGGCGTCGGCTCCATACCGGCTTCCATGGTCAATTCCGCCAGATTCTTGCCGGCCATGGAAGGGTCCCAGCTATTGCGGGAGATGAAAACATTGGCCGGATCGCCACCACCCCGGTCGAACAGGATGCGCTCTACCACCGCGTTCTTGATCGTTTGCCGGGTCTCGTCGCTGTCGAGCCGCGCGACCAGCGCATCGTTGCCGCCTTCCTGGGCCCATTGCGGAATCAGCGCGCTGATGCCCGTCTGGGATGCCGTATAAGGATATTGATCGATGGTGATGTCCACGCCGCGGGCGCGGGCTTCGTCGACCAACCGCAGGCTATCCACCGAAGCGCCCCAGTTCGGCGCGCCGATGACCTTGTGATGGGTCATTTGCACCGGAATTCCGGCTTCCTCGCCGATACGGATCGTCTCGTTGACCGAATCGATCAGTTGCGAGGCTTCCTCGCGCATGTGGGAGATGTAGATGCCCTTGTAATCCGCCGCCACCCGTGACAGCTCGATTACTTCCCCGGTCGAAGTGAAACTGCCGGGCACATAGAAAAGGCCGGTAGAAATGCCGAGAGCGCCTTGTTCCATGGCCTGGGCCACCATTTCCTTCATCCGCTCAAGCTCGACCGCGGTGGCGTCGCGATCTTCGGCGCCGATCACGATCGAACGGATCGTACCCTGGCCGACGAATACCGCCCAGTTCGGACTGATTTCCAATTCCTCGATTTCCCGATAATGCTCCGCCACCGGCCAGGGCGAAGCGCCATCATTGCCTTCGGTCAAGGTGGTTACGCCTTGCAACAGGGCGCTGTCGGCGGTGGGCACATCGAAGATGCCGCGAATGGCGTGGGTATGCGGATCGATGAACCCCGGCGCCACCACCAGCCCAGTAGCGTCAATGGCCGTGGCGGCAGCGGCTGCCGAGAGGTCGCCGATAGCGGCGATGCGGTCGCCGCGGATGCCAACATCGGCCTCGAACCAGGGATTGCCGCTGCCGTTGACGATGCGGCCGCCGCGAATGAGGACATCATAGTCCTGGGCGGCGGCAGCGCCGCTGAACGCCAGCAGCGCGAGCGCGACGAGACGATTGAACAGGTTCATGACCGCCTACCAGATCGTCACGCGGTCTTCCGGCGGCAAGTACAAATCGTCTTCCGGCTGCACGTCGAAAGCCTCGTACCAGGCGTCGAAATTGCGCACCACGCCGTTGACGCGAAACTCCGCCGGCGAATGCGGGTCCGAAGTCAGCCGCTGGATCAAGGCGTCTTCGCGATACTTGCGCTGCCAGACCTGGGCCCAGGCGAGGAAAAAGCGCTGGTCTCCGGTCAGTCCGTCGATGACGGGCGGCTCCTCGCCGTCGAGCGACATGCGATAAGCGCGATAGGCCAGTGACACACCGCCGACGTCGCCGATGTTCTCTCCGAGGGTAAACCTGCCGTCGACAAAATAGCCCGGCACCGGCTCGAACGCGGCATATTGTTCGGCCAGGGTGGTAGCCTGGTCTTCGAAATTGGCGCGATCCTCGTCGGTCCACCAGTTGCGCTGGACGCCGGCCCAGTCGGACTTGGAGCCCTGGTCGTCGAAACCGTGACCCATTTCATGGCCGATCACGGCGCCGATGCCGCCATAGTTTACCGCCGGGTCGGCGGCGGGGTCGAAAAAGGGCGGCTGCAAGATGCCGGCGGGAAATACGATCTCGTTGAACGAGGATCTGTAATAGGCATTTACGGTCTGCGGCGTCATGCCCCATTCCTCGCGGTCGGTGGGCTGGCCGATGCGCGCAATTTCTTCCTGGTAGCGGAATTCGCGGACATTGCGTGCGTTTTCGAACAGCGAGTCGCGCGCGATCTCGATGGCGGAAAGGTCTTCCCAGACATCGGGATACGCAATCTTGGGCCGGAAGGATTCCAACTTGAGATAAGCCTCTTCCTTGGTCAGCGGACCCATCCAGTCGTTCTCCTCGATGCTCTGGCGCAAGGCGGCGCGCAGATTTTCAACGAGATCCTGCATCTGCAACTTGGACGACTCGGGAAAATGCCGCTGCACATAAATCTGGCCGACGGCCTCGCCCAGACTGTTGGGTGAGCCGACCCGGGCAACCCCGCGCTCCCAGCGCTCGCGCTGTTCGGGCACCCCGCGCAGCACTGTCGCATAGAAATGGAAAGCTTCCTGATCAATCTCTTCCGACAGCACGCCGGCGCTGCCGGCGATCAGTCGATAACTCAGATAGCTCTTCCAGTCTTCGAGCGGAAGGTCGTTCACCAGGGCGATGACCGGCGCCATGGTGCTCGGAAAATTCACGTTCAGGCTGTCGAGGTCACTGATGCCGGCGGCGCTGAAATAAAGCGCCCAGTCGAAGCCGGGATATACCGCGACAAACTCGTCCCAGGACATGGGGTTATAGGTCAGATCGCGGTCGCGGCGCTGGGCTCGCGGCCACAGGTGCTCGGCGATCGCGGTTTCCAGCGCGAGGATGGCTTCGGCCCCGGCGGCGGAATCGGAAATGTCGGCAAAATCGAGCATGCGGGCGATATGGGCGATGTATTCCTCGCGCACGCGCTGATAGTCGTCGGTGTCGACGAGGTAGTAGTCGCGGTCCGGCAGACTCAATTGCGATACCGTGAGCACGAGTTGATGCTGATCCGGGTCGCTGCGGTCGGCGGCGATGAAGAACCCGAAAGGACTCGCGGTGTTATCAAGCTGGGAGCGGCCGAAGGCGGCTACCAGTTGTTCCATGTTCGAGATCGCGTCGACCGTGGCCAGACCCGCAAGCAAGGGGCTGATGCCGAGTTCGTTCAGCGTCCCGGTGTCCATATAGCTCTGGAAGTAATCGCTGATTTTCTGCTCGATCGATCCCTGGGCGGGCTCCATGCCGGCGAGATCTTCGATGATGCCGCGAACGCGCTCGTCGGAGCGGTCGGCGAGCACCGAAAAGGAGCCGTAGTCGCTGCGATCGGCCGGCAACTCGAAATTGTCGAGCCAGAAGCCATTGGCAAAGCGGAAGAAGTCGTCCCCGGGGGGCATCGAAGCATCCTGGTTGTCGAGATCGATGCCGAAGCTGCCGAGTTCAGGCGTCGCGTCGGCGGTTTCAGGCGTCGGCGCGGCTTCGGGCTGAGCCGGCGCGGTCTCTTCCGCCCCGCAAGCAGCCAGCAATAATGACGAGAAAAGCAGCGGCAACAAGCCGCCGCGCATGTCGGGTGAAGTCAAAAAGGTCATGGTAATTCTCTAAACACGAATTCAGGCGGCAGTATACCGAATTACATGTCAGGCCGGAGAGAATCCCTGCCTGGTCTTTGTTCGACTCTGGAAAGTCGGTTTTCCATGGCTTCCATTTTCTGGTTCCTTACACTCCGCGTTGCCATACGAATGCTATGTAAGCACAGTGAGTTGGTCCCACAGCTCGTAAAGGTGCGCTCCAATGCTAAGGGGAAGTATGAACATGACCAGAAAGAGGCGTCTTTTCACGGCGGGACACCCACCGGGCGCGGCGGGACACCCACCTAGGGAGTGAAGGGACACCCACCAATCCCTAGAATACAGGAGGACACGGCGGGACACCCACCTAGCGGGAGTGAAGGGACACCCACCAAGGGACAAGGCGGGACACCCACCTGGACACGGCGGGACACCCACCTCGGAGACACTAGAATGGGACACCCACCCGACTGCTGTCTGGATTCCTTCAATAATCGATCCAGAAATTGGGAGATTATCTACTACACACGAATCGGAGGGAATTTATCGCGCGCACGAACAGGTCTGCCCGCAAAGACATCAAATTGGTATTTTCGCGGTCTACGCTGCCTTTCTCTCTCCTCTCTTTTCTCGCGCCGCCAGCTTGTCCAGACCATTGAACATCGTGATGGCTTCCTTTTGGATCTCCAGCGCTAACATCCGCCATCGGCGTTCAGTCAGCTGCAATGCGGACAGTGCCCTCGGCGTGTTTTTCGGAATATGGCCTGTCTTGTCTCGCCGCGCAATGCGGCCGGTCCAATCCACCAACTCGATGTATTCCTTCAGATCAAAGGGCAAAGTGGCTGTTTTGTCATCCGGTTCAACTCCAGAACGGAACGGCATCAGCCTGGGAAGCGGCCGCGCGTTATCTTCGCATCTTTCCTTCGCAATGCGCCGGATTCGCGTCTGAACTGAAGTAAAGTTCGAGCTTTCGAGCGTCGTACTGATCCCGGCCCGAACCGGATTCAGGTCAACATAGGCCATGCACGACAGCAGGGCGGCGTTATCCAGCAATGCCTGAGATTTGAACCGCCCTTCCCAGAATCTCCCCTTGCAATCGTCCTCCTGGTTGGCTTTGCGGGCGATATATTCATTCAGGCTCTTCATGAACCAACTGAGAGAGATCAGACGGTCGCGCCAGATGTCCACGATCATATCCAATCGTCGATACTCCTCCTCGGTTTGCAACTCCCCTCGCAGGTAGCGGCGCACCAATGGGTCGCCCATGTGCAATCGTCGCCAGCGCCGGATCACTTCATCCCGACCCCAGGATCGGGACCGCGCCTGGTCCACGTGCAACACCACATGATAGTGATTGCTCATGACCGCGTAGGCGGCAATGTCAATGGCGAAAATCTCCCCCAGCAATCGCAACCGATCCAGCAGCCAGGGCTTGCGGTGATCGAAGTTCTTGCCGGTATACGAGTCTTCGCCACAAAGCCAGGCCTGCCGCACGCAGCGGGAGATGCAATGGTAATAAGACGTGTCTGTCAACGACACGATCTTGGAGCGGGGCTGGGTCATCCTCTGCCTCGGGATCATCAGGAATTTGTGCAGATATATATAGTTCGGATTCCCCAAATAGCCAAACTTGGCAAAAAATACTTGATAGGGTCCCTCCTCTCCAATCAGGGTGGCATGTTTGACTCGCGGTGTCCCCTCAAAAACCCTCAAAACCGAATATCCAAAAAACGGTGGGTGTCCCCTCAAAAAATGGGTGGGTGTCCCCTCAAAACCCCCCCTGTAGGCAAAAATGAATTCGGTCGCTACCTGGTAATCCTCCGCGGCCTCAGAACTGCATTTTCCCAGGATTTTTTCTACGTCTGACGACGTAACAGGGTTATTACAGGGACTGTCCGTATGTTCCAGGGTGTCAAAAAATGGTCTGGGCGCCTTCTCTAGAGCTGAATTTCTAACCATCTTCTTCTCCTCCCGCAATTCGGGTCATTATTATGATTATTACCCCAACAACTTTGGGAGGTGGATTCGACCATGGCAACCAAATTTTTCTTATAGACGACTAATTTGGTATGAATCAGTCCCACCTTGCCGGTGGGAGCTAGGTACGGAGTGCCATCAAGTCACCATGAGGACTGAGCCTGGTAAGCCCAAGTCTGGACACTTGCGTACACCTGTGGCTATATTCGGCGTTCACCCCGGACAAGCCAGAAAAGATCATGCGCCGATTACTGTTCAGGTTCAGTGCAGTCTCTCTTCTCGCCCTGCTGCCGCTGGCGGCGAACGGCGATTTCGAACCCATCAGCCCCATACAGTGGAATAAGACCACCGCCAGACATTTGCTTGAGCGCGCCGGATTCGGCGCCCTGCCGCGAGAGGTGGCGGAATTCGCCGCCATGACCCCACGCGAAGCGGTGCGCCGGCTGGTCTACTTCGAGGGCTCGCCGATCGCCGATTTGCCGGAGTTCGATCATTCGGGCATATTCGACGAAGGTCTTGATCCCTTTCCACCGAGTCGCCCGGCGACCACCGAACTGGCGCGCCGGCAGGGTCACGCACTCGGGGTGGAGGTGAAACCCGGCGGGGATCGGCCAATACAGCCGGTGGTGAACAAGTTCTTCTACTGGCTCCGCGCGAGCCGGCTGGAAACCGATCGCGTGACGTACTGGTGGGCCGAGCGCATGCTCAACAGCCCGCGCCCGCTGGAAGAAAAGATGGCGCTGTTCTGGCACGGCCATTTCGCCACCAACGAAAACAAGGTGCGCGACTATCGCAAGATGCTCAAGCAACTCAATCTGTTTCAGGAAAAGGGGTTGGGCAATTTCCGCGGCTTGCTGATCGGCATTGCCCAGGATCCGGCCATGCTCAATTTTCTCGATGCCGGCGTGAACACCAAGGGTTCGCCGAACGAGAACTTCGCCCGGGAGATCATGGAACTGTTCACCATGGGCGTTGGGCATTACAGCGAGGCCGACGTGCGCGAGGCCGCCCGGGCGTTTACCGGCTGGAACTACCAGGATCTTGAATTTCATGTCGTCACCGAAGATCACGACTTCGGCGTTAAGCGCGTGCTTGGCCAGGAAGGCAACTTCGATGGCGTCGAAGTCATCGATATCGTTCTCGAACAGGACGCGACGGCGGATTTCATAGCGGGCAAGATTTACAACTATTTTGTCAGTGATGCATTGGACGAAGCTTCGGCGCGGGAACTCGGCGCCTGGCTGAAAGATTCCGGCTACGATATCGCGGCGTTCATGGAGCACCTGTTCCTGTCGCGGGATTTTTATCGGCCGGAAGTGATCGGCGCCCGGATCAAGGGGCCGGTAGAATACGTCGTTTCCACGTATCGCATGCTCGGTCTTGACAGCATTCCGGGGACACCGGATTTCAACAGCGTTACCGGTTCCCTGGGCCAGCGGCTGATGCATCCGCCTACCGTCGCCGGCTGGAGCGAAGGGCGGGCCTGGATAACTCCGAGTCTGCTGTTCGAGCGCGGCAATTTCGTGCTTGACGTGGTCTTCCCCGACATCGCCTTTCTGCCGCCGGATCGCCATCCCGGCTATGGCGGCGAAGGTATCCTGGGAGTGCATGAAAAGCTGCGCCGCGGGATGGACATATCGTCGGCGACATTGCCGCCAGTGATGGCCGAAGAAGGCCCCGATATGAATGAGATGGCCGCTTCCAACCTGCTCGCGGACGCCGATGAGGCTTTCAATACCCGCTATGGCAGTTATCGCGGCTGGCAGATGGCGGTAGAACGCGTCAAGCCCATTCCGCGGGATATGGCCCGGCTTGATCTTGCCGGCGTGGTCGAGTCCGCGGGTCTGAAAACGCCGCGGGAGGTGGTGGCGCATCTGACCGAACGCTTTTTCACGGTGCCGCCGGACCCGGCCACCATGGCGGCGATGGCCGATTACCTCGAAGCAGAACTCGGCACCGCGGATATCGCGTCCGCGGCCAGCTATATGGAAGAATACCTGCGGGGATTGCTGCACGTGCTGCTCAGCCGTCCGGAATATCAACTGAATTGAAATCAACGAATTTCGGAGGCAAGATCATGGTCGGGAAGCCCTCCCCCGCTAAGGGGATCAGTAGACGCAGCGTGCTGGCCGGCGGTTTGACCACCGTCAGCGCCCTGGCCGCCGCACCCTTATTTAGCCCCCGCGCCTGGTCCCAGGCCGATCGCGAGCAGCCCATACTGGTTAGTGTGGAACTTTCCGGGGGCAATGACGGATTGAACACCATCGTGCCTTACGGCGATGACGCCTACTACCGGCATCGGCCCACCATCGGCATCAAGCCCGATGAAGTGCGCAAACTTGACGACCATTTCGGTCTCAATCCCGGCTTGCTCGGCTTTGAGCGGCTGTGGGATTCCGGCGATTTCGCCATCGTTCACGGCTGCGGCTACGAGCAGCCGTCCTATTCGCATTTCACTTCCATGGCCTATTGGCATACCGCCGCGCCGAACCGGGGCGACGAATTCGGCTGGCTTGGCCGCCTCGCCGATGCGCTTGACGGCGCCGCTGGCGCCGACGTACTGATCAATATCGCTTCCGCCCAATCGCTGGCGGTGAAAAGCCGGCTGCATACGCCGGTGGTGTTCGATAATCCGGACCGATTCCAGCGCCGCGCCTTTCGCACCCAGCAGCCGCTGATGGAACGCGTCGATGAGTCCGCCGGCAACCCGACCCGTGCTTTCCTGAACGATGTGGCGCGCAGCGCGCTGACCGCCTCGGCCCAGATCCGTGACGCCTGGGCCGGCTATCGCACGCCGATAGACTATGGCCTGAACGGCATGGACTTGCCCAAGGTCGCCGCCTGCATCGATGCCGGTCTGCCGGCGCGGATCTATCATGTGTCCTATCGCAACAACGCTTTCGACACCCACGTGCAGCAAGTCAACCTGCACCGGCGCATCCTCGCCTACACCGCCGACGCCATCAACGGCTTCATCCGCGACCTCGAACGCATCGGCCAGGCCCACCGCGTACTGGTGCTGGTCTATTCCGAGTTTGGCCGCCGCGTGCCCGAAAACGCCAACCTGGGCACCGACCACGGCTCGGCCAACGTAATGTTCCTCGCCGGCAAACCCGTCGCCGCCGGCCACTATGGCGCGCCCCCGAGTCTCACCGAACTGGTAGACGGCGACAATCTCCAACACACTGTCGATTTCCGCCAGGTTTACGCCACCACCATAGAAAATTGGATGCAACCCGGCACCTCCGAAACAGTCCTTAAAGGCCGATTCGAACCCATCGAGGCGCTTGCCTGAAGAGGCTTCCATCCGTCGCCGTTGGGGGTTATGCAGCGGACGCCGTAAATACGATCCGGCCGCCAAGCACAGCTTGGCGTCGTTCCGGCTGCGCATGAAGCTACGCTTCATAACCGCTTGCCTTCACCCATGTAGGCTGCGGGCTCGGTTTCCTGTCTCGCACGCCCGCTGCATACCCCCCAGCCCGACGGCGACGGATCGGAGCCACTAACGGTGGGTAGCCATTAATAGTGGGTGTCCCATTATTTCATTGTTCGGTGGGTGTCCCATTATTTGCGTTCGGTGGGTGTCCCATCATTTGTTTTGTGAGTGTCCCATTATTTCATTGTTCGGTGGGTGTCCCATCATTTGCGGTTAGACTCTGCTGCCTGCCGCGGATACTTCGGAAAATCGTGTCGTTGGCCTGCAAATCAGGAAAAGACACTCCGCCCTCATGGCCCCGCAAGGCCCCAAAACGCGCTAACATTCAACTCACTCGAATAATCAGGATCAGACCCATGCTCATCAGACTGCTGGCGCCGGCCGCCGCGCTGTTCGCCTGCCTGCCGGTGTCCGCCCAGGAAAACCTTACACCGAACGGCATTGCCGACCAGCGCGCCGGAGCCTATGCGTTTCGCAACGCGAATATTTATCAACCGGACGGCAGTATTCTTGCCGGAGGCAATCTGCTTGTTCGCGAGGGTCGCGTCGTCGAGATCAATGACGATGATGATGTGCCCGACGGCTATTTTCCTATCGATCTCGCCGGCAAGTATGTATATCCCGGCCTGATCGATATCTATACCGACTACGGCGTTCCCGAACTCGAACGACCGCTGGACGAAAACGGCGGTGGGGAGAATCTCCAGCCTGACGATCGCGCGCGCAATGTCAACGACGCCATCCGCGCCGACTTCCGCGCTGCCGCCGCTTTCGTGCCCGACCAGGACGAACGCGAGGACCTGCGCGAACGCGGCTTCACTACCGTGTTGAGCTTGCGCCCCGATGGCATTGCCCGCGGTACTTCCGCCCTGATCACGCTTGGCGACGAAAGGGCCAGCGAGGCCATTGTGGTCGCCGATGCGGCCGCGCATTACTCCCTCGACAAGGGCACTTCGATCCAGGCCATGCCTACCTCGCTGATGGGTTCGTTCGCGCTGCTGCGCCAGACTTATATGGACGCCGAATGGTTCGGCGGCCAGGAGCCGCGGCCCTTTACCGACGCCACGCTCGAGGCCTGGAACCAGGTGCAGGATCTGCCCCAGATCATGGAAGTCGAAAATTGGCAGGAAGCGCTGACCGCCGATCGAATGGGCGATGGCTTCGGCGTGCAATACGTGCTGAAGACCAGCGGCGACAGCTATCGGCGGGCGGAGGAGATTGCGGCCACCGGCACCAGCCTGATCGTTTCGCTCGATTTTCCCGAAGCGCCTGAAGTGGCCGACCCGCTCGATGCCGAAGAGGTCAGTTTCGAAGCGCTCAAGCATTGGGAACTGGCGCCTTTCAATCCGCGCTTTTTGGCCGAGCAGGGCATCGATTTCTCGCTGACGAGTTTCGGCGCGGACGATGACTTCTGGCCCAATCTGCGCAAGGCCGTGAGTAACGGCCTGCCGGCGGAAGCCGCCATCGCCGCGCTGACCACGGTTCCGGCCGAAATCCTTGGCGTCTCCGGCCTCGTCGGCCAACTCGCCCCCGGCGCCCTGGCGAACTTTCTCGTTACCACGGGCGAATTGCTCGATGAAGACAATGTGTTGCTCGAAAGCTGGATCCAGGGCAATCGCTATCTGATCAATCCGGGTCGGCAGGAGAACGCCGGTCGCTACGAGCTTGCACTCGGCGGCCAAACCCGGATGCTCGAGATCGAATTCGACGGCGCCGACGCAGAGGCGACGCTTGACCTGGACGGCGATTCGAGTTCGGCCAATATCGAACTGTTCGACGATCTGATCACGCTCGATTTCGCCTGGGACGACGATGGCAATCGCATCCGCCTGACCGGCTGGAGCGATGCCGGTGGCTGGCGCGGCAACGCGTTCACTCCCGCGGGCGAATCGCTTTCCTGGCAATTGAGCCGGGTCGGTGACGCCGCCGGGACCGAGGCGGAAGCGGAAGCTGTCGAGGTTGCCGAATTGCCTTCGCCGGTGCTGTATCCCTTCAGCGCTTACGGCCGCACCGAAATGCCCCAGGCCCGGGACTTTGTCATTCGCGGCGCCACGGTCTGGACCAATGAAGACCAGGGCACACTTGTTACCGACGTGCTCGTGCGCGACGGTCGCATTGAAGCGGTCGGCGAAGGTCTGGACGCCGCCGGCGCCATGGAGATCGACGGCAGCGGCAAGCACGTCACCCCCGGCATCATCGACGAGCATTCCCACATCGCCCTGTTCAACATCAACGAGACCCAGACCAATTCGAGCATGGTGCGAATGAAAGACGTGGTCGATTCGGAAAACATCAATATCTACCGCAATCTCGCCGGCGGCGTGACGGCGGCCCAGTTGCTGCACGGTTCCGCCAATCCCATCGGCGGCCAATCGGCCATTATCAAGATGCGCTGGGGGCAGGCGTCCGATGGATTATTGATCGAGGACGCCGATGAATTCATCAAGTTCGCGCTCGGCGAGAACGTCAAGCGCAGCACCAATCCCGCATCGGTGCGGTACCCGCAGACCCGCATGGGCGTCGAGCAGGTGTTCGTCAACGCCTTCTCCCAGGCGCGCGAATACGGCCGGGCCTGGAGCGAGTACAACGATCTGCCGGCTTCACAGCAGCGGCAGACAACGCCGCCTCGGCGCGATCTCGTGCACGAGGCCATGCTCGAAGTGCTCAACGGCGACATGTATGTCACCAGCCATTCCTACGTGCAGTCCGAGATCAACATGCTCATGCACGTGGCCGAGCAGTTCGACTTCAACATCAACACCTTCACCCACATCCTGGAAGGCTACAAGGTCGCCGACAAGATGGCCCAGCACGGCGCCGGCGGCTCGACCTTCTCCGACTGGTGGGCCTACAAGTGGGAAGTGCGTTACGCGATTCCCTATAACGCCGCGCTGATGCAACAGGCCGGCGTGGTCGTCGCCATCAATTCCGACGACGCGGAGATGTCGCGCAGGCTCAACCAGGAAGCCGCGAAGGCGGTGAAATACGGCAACGTGAGCGAAGTTGACGCGCTCAAGATGGTGACCCTCAATCCGGCCATGCTGCTGCATCTCGACGACCGCATGGGCAGCATCCGGCCGGGCAAGGACGCGGACCTCGTGCTCTGGTCCGATCATCCGCTGTCGGTCTATGCCGTGGCGGAGACGACCTGGATTGAAGGCGCGCCGTATTTCGACCGAGAGGATGACAGGGCTCTGCGCGAGGCGATTGCCGCCGAGCGGGCGCGCATCATCGCTTCCATAACGAATCGCGGCGAATAGGGGGAAGGAAAAATGCGAAATTCGATTCAGATAATCTGCACTCTGGTCCTGCTCTCGGCGGCCTTCGCCGCCAGGGCGGTAGTGCCGGCCCCCGCGGCACCGCAAGCCGAACCCATCGCCCTGGTCGGCGCCATCATTCATGTCGGCAACGGCGCCGTCATCGGCGACGGCGTAATCACCTTCGACGAAGGCGTCATCACTGCCGTGGGCTCGGCCGCCGACGGCATCGACACCAGCGGCCATCTGGTGATCGATGTGCAAGGCAGTCACATCTATCCGGGACTGGTGTTGCCGAACACCACGTTGGGATTGCTGGAAGTCGCCAACGTCCGTTCGACCAACGATGTGGTGGAAGAAGGCGATATCAATGCCAGCGTTCGTTCCGCCATCGCCTACAACACCGATTCCGAACTGATACCGGCCACGCGCTTTAACGGCATTCTCACCGCTCAGGTTACGCCGGAAGGCGGGATGATCTCAGGCCGTTCGTCCATATTCATGCTGGACGGGTGGAACTGGGAGGACGCCGCGCTTGTGCTTGACGACGGGCAGCACCTGCATTGGCCCGGCTTCAAACGCAACCGGCGCAATCCGGATACCGGCCGGTTCGAGCGGGTCGAAAACGAAGACTATCAGGCCCAGGTGGAAGTACTGCACAGCCTGTTCCGCGATGCGGTTGCATACACCGGCGAACCGCTCAATCTCAATCTCGCCGCCATGCAAGGCCTGTTCGACGGCAGCGGCAAATTGTTCCTGCACGCCGACGACGCCAGGGAAATCATCAGCGGAGTGCGATTCGCGCGTTCCTACGGTGTGCAGAACATCGTTCTGGTCGGCGGCGCCGAGGCGATGCAGGTGAAGGATCTGCTGCTGGCGGAGTCCATCCCGGTGATCTACGAGCAAGTACACGCGCTGCCTGGTATGGAGTGGCATGACGTGGATGCACCGTTCAAGATGCCGTTCCTCTTGCAGCAGGCGGGTATTGAAGTGGGAATCGGCGGCGGCGATGCCGAGTTGCAATCCCAGCGCAACCTGCCTTTTTTCGCCGGCACCGCGGCGGCCCACGGGCTTGACCGCGAAGCCGCCCTGGGCCTGGTTACTTTGAACAATGCCCGCATTCTCGGCGTCGACGACCGCGTCGGCTCGCTCGAACCCGGCAAGGACGCGACTCTGTTCATATCCATCGGCGACGCGCTCGACATGCGCACCAGCCAGGTGCTCGGCGCCTATATCCAGGGCCGCGACATCGACCTGTTCGGCACTCAGCAGGAACTGTACGAAAGATTTCGCGACAAATACTCGAATCGAGTTGAGTGAGGGCCGGTCGGCGAAGCCGACGAAAAGCAACGCTTTTTGAGGCCCGAACGACTTGCCATGGATGGCAAGGCCAGGGGTCGTCGAAGTCGATAGTGTCGCACCAGGGATGGCATGCACGTTCAAACAGAATGAGCAAACAACCATGATCGAATATCCGACTTTCGTCACGCATCTGGAATGCAGCTATACCGGCAAGCGCTATCCGGCGGATACCTTGCAGGGCTTGTCCGAGGCCGGCAAGCCGCTGTTGGTGCGTTATGACCTGGAAGCGCTGGCGGCAGGCATCAGCAAGGTACAACTGATAGACCGCGAGCCGGAGTTTTGGCGCTACCGGGAATTCCTGCCGGTGCGCCGTTCCGAGAATGTGGTGCGCCTCGGCGAGATAATGACGCCGCTGCTGCCTGCCCACAAGTTGCGCGAGGAATACGGCTGCGCCGAAATCCTGATCAAGGACGAAGGCCGTCTGCCCACGGGTTCCTTCAAGGCGCGGGGCTTGGCGCTAGCGGTGGCGATGGCGAAGGAGCTTGGCGTGCGGCGCATGGCGATTCCCACCAATGGCAATGCCGGCGCGGCGCTGGCTGCCTATTGCGCGGCCGCGGATATCGACACCTGGGTGTTCTGCCCGGCGGATACGCCAAAGATCAATATCGAGGAAACCGCTTTCTTCGGCGCCCATACTTATCTCGCCAACGGCTATATCAACGATTGCGGCAAGTTCGTCGGCGCAGGCCGCGAGGAGATGGGCTGGTTCGACACTTCGACCTTGAAGGAGCCTTATCGGATCGAAGGCAAGAAGACCATGGGTCTGGAACTCGCCGAACAGCTCGACTGGCAATTGCCCGACGTCATCCTGTATCCCACCGGCGGCGGTACCGGCCTGATCGGCATGTGGAAAGCCTTCGCCGAACTTGAAGCCATCGGCTGGATCGGCTCGCGCCGGCCGCGCATGGTCGCGGTGCAAGCGGAAGGCTGTGCGCCGATGGTGCGCGCTTTTGAATCCGGCAGTCGCCACGCCGAACCCTGGCAGGACGCCCATACGGTCGCCGCCGGCATCCGCGTGCCCGCGGCGGTCGGCGATTTCCTGATCCTCGATGCCGTGCGCGAAAGCGGCGGTTTCGCGGTCGCCGTCAGCGATGAGGACATCCTCGCGGCCCAGGCGGAATGCGCCCGCCGCGAAGGCATTCTGCTTTGCCCGGAAGGCGCCGCGACCCTGGCCGCGTTGAAGCAGGAACTGGCCGGCGGGCGAATCCGCCGCGACGAGCGCGTGATGCTGTTCAATTGCGCTACAGGTCTAAAATATCCTCTGGCAGCGGAATTTGATCGAATAGATCTTCACGAACCTCCGGATTTTGCGAATCTGCGGGCAAGTTAGACATCCATATTCGATCGCGGTGATTCTGTCGCAGATACATGTCCTGACGCAGCCAGCAGACACGTCGTTTGATATACGAGCCGGTGTTGTACAAGCTGTCGCAAACGAGTTGCAGGTTCCGCGGCACGACTGCATTGTGCTGGGCGACTTCCGCGTAAGTCGGCGTGCGCGAAGTCGGTATGTATTCAGGGTTCGCCGCGCAGGCGGTGAACAGGGAGAGCAAGGCGCAACTGGCCCAAATGCGTAGTAAACGATTCATGATGAAGTCCTTTCAGGGGAATGATAATCCGGTTGGCGCAGTACGGCGGTGTTCAATCGGAAAGCATCGTTCACCGCCCCGTCCTGCCCACCACAAAAGTTAGACGCAGTCTCCCGAACTTGCGCAATTTCACGCACCAATTAACTTTCAGGATGCGAATCTCCGAAAATTTCAGGCATGACCAGTGGCCGCGACTATTGTATTCTCCAATTCGAGGAGCGAGCGTTCGAATTCCCAAAGGACGATCAGCCCAGATTTGTCCGCTTCCTGCTTGCGGAACCGGGATCCGAGCGGCAATGGGCGGAACTTGTTGCCTGCCAGGAATCCGAAGAACTGCTGGGCCGATTGGCGGATGAGGCGCTGTCCGAACATAACGTCGGTCGAACCCAGCCATTGAATGCGGACGACTTGTAAGGACGCGATCAATTGCACGGCCCAATTTCTGGATTGCCGGTCGGCGCCTTCCAGATTACGTTCGCAAGCAAGCTAAGAAAGCCCTTCGCTTTTTCGAAATCAGTCCGAATCACCCAAGCCTGGAATTCAAACGGGTGAGCAGGAGGCGGTCCGTTTATTCGGTAAGAGCAAGCATCGGCAATCGCGTGCCTGGAGCAATCGAACAAGCCGAGATCATCTGGGTCCAGATCGGTCCACGCCATGAATACGACAAGCTTCCGAGCCGGAAATGAACTTCCGGCCGCCACGATTTGAGGAAACCGGTATGCAGCAAACGGAGAACGTCGGCATCGATCTTTATACCTGGAATACGCCCAACGGGCGCAAGGTTTCCATCGTGCTCGAAGAACTGGAACTGCCGTACCGGGTGATTCCCATCGACATTGCCAAGGGCGATCAGCACACACCCGAATTCGACGCGTTAACGCTCAACCACAAGATTCCAGTGATTGTCGATCACGAGAAAGATGTGACGCTGATGGAGTCCGGAGCCATCTTGCTATACCTGGCGGAGCGCGAGGGTAAGTTGCTCTGCCCGCCGGGCCCGGAGCGCTGGCAGGCGCTGGCCTGGCTGATGTTTCAGGTGGGCCATGTCGGTCCCATGCTCGGGCAGACCCATCACTTTCTCAAATTCAATCCAGGCAAGGCGCCTTATGCCGAGGAACGCTATGCGAAGGAGAATCAGCGGCTCTATGGGGTGCTGAACCGGCGCTTGCAGGACCGGGACTATATCGCGGGAAACTATTCCATCGTCGACATCGCCACCTGGCCCTGGATTTCCCGCTTCGAATGGCAGCGGATCGATTTCGATCAATTTCCCCGTCTGCGGGATTGGTATGTGCGCATTGCCGCCCGCCCCGCCGTTCAGCGGGGCTATGGCGTGCCTGATGCCGCGGAGATACCGCTGCCCTGAATACCTGGCAATTCTCTGAACAATTCCGGTCCGGTCGCAGAGCACAACTCTGCGCCGTTCAGGCTGCGCTCGAAGCCGCGCTTCGAAAATGCTTGCCTTTACCCATGGAATTTATCTTTGCCGCAATACGAGCGTAGTTTTTTGGCACAGCAATTCAATGGCTTGAGCCAGCGAATTCATCGCTCACGTGCATGCGCGCAACTCCGTGGGCGCTGCGGTTTCACCGCGGCGCGCAGTCTTGCTCCGGCAAGACTGTCGGCGACACATTCATTTGCCGCGCGAAAGCTACAATTAATCAGAGCTTCCCTGGCGCATCAGGCTGTCGTAGATGATGTCTCTGGCGACATTGCGCATGTTGGCCGCGCCGGGTCGCCGCGCGCCTTGGGCCTGGATCATGCCGACCCAGAACATGTCGTGCACGGGATCGATCCAGAACCAGGTGCCAGCCGCTCCGGACCAGTAATAGGTTCCCGCTCCTTGCGGACTGTTCGCCGCCTGGGGATCGAAAATTACCGCGAAATCGACGCCGAAACCGATACCCGGCGCGCCAGGCCGGCCGGCGCCTCCGCCCAGCAGCAATTCATCCCGCAAGCTGTTGGTGCGCATGATGCGCACGGATTCCGGGGTCAGCATGCGCACTCCATCGAGCTCGCCTTCGTTGACGAGCATTTGCAGGAAACGCGCGTAGTCGCGGGTAGACGACACCAGCCCGCCGCCGCCGGACTCAAGCCGGCCCGGATCTAAATAGGTGGGCCGGTCGGTGCGGTGGGGGCGTTGCACGAGACTGCCTCGTTCCTCGTCCCAGTGGTGCACTTCGGCAAACCGGCCGCGGTCTTCCTCGCGCACGTAGAAGCGGGTGTCGTTCATGCCCAGCGGTTGGAACATGCGCTGTTCGAGAAATTCACCGAAGCGCATGCCGGACAGCTCCTGCACGATATAGCCCTGGATATCGACGGCAATGGAGTAATACCACGCCTCGCCGGGTTCATACAGCAGCGGGATATCGGCGATGTTTTCGATCAACTGGCCGAGGTCGTTCGATGCGAGGGCGCGCTTTTGGCGAAATGCGGCATTCACCGGATCCTGGCCGCTGAGGCCGTAGCCGAAACCAGCGGAGTGGTTGAGCAGTTCGCGCATGGTGGGCTGGCGCGAGGGCTCGGCCAGTTCGACATTGCCTTCTTCGTCATAGCTGACCATGACCTTGAGATTCGCGAATTCAGGCACATGCTTGCTGACGGGATCGTCGAACTCCCACAGGCCTTCTTCGTATAGCATCATCAGCGCCACGCCGGTGACAGGTTTGGTCATGGAATAGATGCGGAACAGGCTGTCCCTGGTTATCGGCGCGTTGTCGTCAATGCGGGCAAGTCCGGCGCTGTCGAAGGTCGCCACCTTGCCGTTGCGGGCGAGGAGCCAGACCATGCCGGCTACATCCTGATCAGCCACGATCTTGCGCATTGCCGCATCGAGCTCCTCGATCCCTTGTTGAGTGAAACCGGCGCCGATGGCGCCGTCCTCGCTTTCGGGCCAGGCGCTAGCGGCGAGGATGGGCAGGCTCAGGCCAAGCGCGATCAGGGCGCCGAGCAGAATTCTTGGTAATTGAACTGGGTGTGAGCTTGGTATCGACATGACAGTTCGCCTCATTCGGTGTTATCGCTTGAGACGGGCAGCATACGGTAGCGTCCCGCTACTTGTATAGAGGTAGCCTTGTCCAATGAGACATGAGCCTGAAGCGAGTCTGTCGTTCCAACGAGACATGAGCCTGTAGTGTGGTTTCTGGGATCATCGGAGGATGATCGTGACACTACAGACAGAACGGGTTCGCACGCTGGAGGATGTGCGTGCGTTTTTGACGGGCAGCCAGGCGTTGGATTTCGACGGTGTGGACCGCGAGGGCGCCTACGATCTGGTGCGCCGCACGCTGGTCCGTCTGGATTACGATCAGCTGGGCAAGCGGGACAAGGGTCTGGTCAAGCGCTACCTGGAGAAGATCACTGGCCTGTCGCGCGCGCAACTGACGCGGCTGGTCGCGCAATACCGGGCGACGGGCCGCATCGAGGACCGCCGCCGCAAGCCGCCGTCCCGACCGTTCCGGCGGCGCTACACGGACGCGGACATCCGCCTGCTGGCGCGGGTGGACGAGGGTCTGGACAACATGTCCGGCCCCGCGACGCGGGCGGTGTTGCGGCGGCAGTACCGGATGCATGGAGACAGCCGTTTCGAGCGGCTCGCGGGTTTGTCCAACGGACACCTGTACAACCTGCGCAAGTCCCGCGCGTACGGACTGGTGCGCAAGCGGTGGGACCGCACCCGGTCGACGCCGGTGGCCATTGGCGATCGGCGCAAGCCGGACCCGCGCGGCCGGCCGGGCTGGTTGCGCGTGGACACGGTGCACCAGGGCGATCTGGACGGCGCCAAGGGCGTGTATCTGATCAATCTGGTGGACAGTGTGACCCAATGGGAGCACGTGGCCGCCGTGGAGGCGATTTCGGAGCGGTTCCTGCTGCCGGCGCTTGCGGAATCGCTGGCGGGGTTTCCCTTTCGGGTTCGGGGCTTCCATGCCGACAATGGTTCGGAGTACATCAACCACCGCGTCGCCGGGTTGCTCGACAAACTGCATGTGGAGGAGTTCACCAAGTCGCGGCCACGGCGCAGCAACGACAACGCGCTGGTCGAGGGGAAAAACGCCGCGGTGGTGCGCAAGTGGCTCGGCTACGACCATATTCCGTGCTGTTTCGCCGACCGCGTCAACCGATTCACCGCGAGGGCGCTGACGCCCTGGCTGAACTTCCACCGCCCCTGCCTGTTTCCCACCGTGGAGCGGGACGCCAAGGGTCGCGAACGCGTGCGCTATCTCGACGCGGACGTGATGACGCCGTGCGAGAAACTCGAATCGCTGCCGGACGCGGAGCGCTTTCTCGTCGAGGGGACGAGCTTGGCGGCGCTTGCGGCCCAATCCGTGGAGAGAAGCGATCTGGAGGCAGTCGAAGCGGTAAACCAGGCGCGGCGGGAGCTGTTCCGGGACATCGGCGTCGGCCGGACAGGCGCCGCGGTCGCGTGAATCGCCGGAAAAATCTTCACGAAGGCGGGGCGCCCTGTGGATTTGTGGACGAGTCCTGCGGACCGGCGCGCGCCCTGCGGGACGTGTGGACCGCCCGTGCGCAACGCGAGCGTTGCACACCGCCGGTCCACACTCGCGCGCCTCTCGCCCACAATTCCACAGGGCCGGCAACTACGCGCCGATGCCCGCCGACTCAAATTCGCCTTGCCGAAAGTCAACAAATTCTTCAGCATGTCGGGTACTGAAAGCCAACATCCCCGAAACTGCGGCACAGCTCGGTCAGGATCCAATTACAGGCTCATCTCCGAATTGGAAAACACTGAGGTCGGCGCTACAGGAATTACTCGCGATCCGTTGGTGCAGAGAGAAGGGTACGCACCATTTTGATGCACAACGCTTGCGGATGAACTAACCTGTGCCGGGAAGACGCCTGATTTCATTGCAATTTTGAATGTTGGCCTGAAGATTGCACATATTGGCGCAGGAATAATTTGTTGTTCCCCGCATGCGCTTGGCATGCGTCAACTGGCATTAATTGGAGGAAGTTATGAAAAGGGCTACTTTACTGGCTGCGGGGGCTTTGCTGCTGACCGGCTTCACTTTTACCGGCGCCGCCAATGCGCAGGAAGTTTCGTACAACATCGGATGGGCCTCCGAGTACTACTATCGAGGACTGCTGCAGAAGGAATCTTCAGGCAGCGCGGGCATCGATTTCACCAATGGCGGTTTCTACGCTGGCGGCTGGACGGCGGATGTCGGCGATGGTCTGGAAATTGACGGTTACTTCGGCTACGGCATCGAGACCGATGAAGGCTTCAGTGCGAGCGTCGGCTTCACCGGCTATTACTACACCGGCGATTTCGACGACACCTACGAAGAACTCAACCTGAATTTCGGTTACGGCATGCTGGGAATCGAATACTCCTTCGGCACCTACGGTAATTTCGACGGGCCGGAACAGGACTACAATTTTCTCGCGGCGACGATCAGCGCCGAAAATGGACTGTATGGGACGATTGGACAGTTCGGCGGCGATTTCGACGGCAATTACATCGAAATCGGCTATGGGCTCACGGTCAGCGAGATCGATTTCGGCGTAGCGGCAATCTTCAGCAGCGACGAGTTCGGCGCAGGCAACGGCCAGTTCGACGCCAACGGCAATCCCGACGCCAGCCAGGCCGTAATCTTCACCATCGGCAAGACTTTTTGAGTAATTAAGTTCGCGGCGGCGGCCCAAATTGTGCGAGTTCGACGAGTTTAACAGGAAGCGCCTGCTTGATTCGGGGTGGGAAAGGGTCTACGGTGAAGCTCTTTGCTTGAGAGTGGAGCGCTGCTTTCCATGCATAAGATTTTCGGCCTGATTTTGTTGCTGATTTCCGCGTCGGCGTTGGCGCAGTATGATTACGTCGCGCCGCGCACGGAATGGGGACACCCCGACTTGCAAGGCGTCTGGAACTTCTCTTCCAACGTGCCGCTGAATCGCCCTCAACGCTTTGGCAACCGCGAGTTCATGACGCTCGAGGAAGTCGAGGAATTGCGCGCCCGTCTGGCCGCGGCCGACGCCGCCTCCGATCAGGCCGTACCGCGGCCCGTCGCTACCGAGGACCCGGGCGGTTATAACGATTTCTGGGTCGAAAGCGCCGGTATTACCGACCGCATTCGCACATCGCATATCGTATATCCCACCGATGGGCAGATGCCGGCCCCGGTGGAAGGCGTGGAGATTGTCTTCGGCGGGCTTGGCGATGACGTGCCGGGACAACGGCCGGTGCGATTCGTGGTTGGCGGCATCGGCAAGGACGGCCCGGAAGATCGAGGACTATCCGAACGCTGCATCGTCGGCTTCAATTCCGGCCCGCCGTTTATGCCCAGCTTGTACAACAACAACGTGCAGATTTTCCAGAACAAGGATACCGCCGTCATCCTCACCGAGATGATTCATGATGCGCGTATCGTGCCCATCGGCGAGCAGCCGCCACTTGACGAAGACATCGGTCTGTGGTCCGGCGATTCCCGGGGCTACTACGACGGTGACACCCTGGTTGTGGAAACTCGCAATTTCAATGGGATGACGCAAAGCTTCGGCGGCTTCGGTCATTCCGCCGACAAGTTGTTGATTGAGAAGTTAACCCGCATAGATCAGTACACGGTTGACTACGAGTGGACTATCGATGATCCATCGACCTTTACCGACAAGATTACGGCGATCGTGCCGATGACAAAGGTAGCCGGTCAGCTATACGAGTATGCCTGCCACGAAGGCAATTACGGCATGGTCAACATCATCCGCGGCGCCAGGGTGCAGGAAAGCCTCGACGCGGAAGACGAACAATAGGCAATAAATCCTCGCTGCGCTTGAGCGGGCTTGGTGCTATTGACTTGGATTGTGCACGCCATCCCTGGCGCGGCGTTTGTGGTTTCGCTAAACCCCAACCTTGCCGGTCCAGCCGCCGAGCGCGGCTCGGCGTCGTTCGGCCCGCGCTCGAAGTTGTGCTTCGAAAACGCTTGTTCTCCCCCATGTCGAGCCGTTCGGCTCTTGGGGCTGCGCCTTTTATCGGCTTTGTCGACCGGGCTTAGTGCTATTGACTTGGATTGTGCACGCCATTCCTGGCGCGGCGTTCGTGGTTTCACTAACCCCCGATCTCGACAGTCCAGCCGCCGAGCGCGGCTCGGCGTCGTTCGGCCTGCGCTCGAAGCCGCGCTTCGAAAACGCTTGTTCTCCCCCATGGCAGGTCGTTGGGCTCTCAGTAAGCTTTGCTTGCTGAGAGCCCAACCCATCCAGGGCCTCTTATTATTTGGCCGGGTAGGGCGCCGGTGTGTTCGCCGTCGCGCAGTACCAGGACGCCGTTGACCAGCACGTGCCGCATGCCGGTCGAATATTGGTGCGGAGCGTCGTAGGTGGCGTGATCCCGCACCTCGGTCGGGTCGAAGATGGCGATATCGGCGTAGAAGCCTTCGCGCAGCTCGCCGCGGTCGCGGATTCCCAGGTTTTCGGCCGGCAGTTTGCTCAGTTTGCGAATCGCGTCTTCGAGGGTGATGACTTGTTCATCCCTTACGTATTTTCCAAGCACTCTGGCGAAGTTGCCGTAGGCGCGCGGGTGGGTCATCTGGTCGAGGAATTCTCCTTCCGGCGCCATCGAGGCTGCGTCGGAGGCGAAACTCACCCAGGGTAGAGCAATGCCTTTGGCCACGTTTTCTTCCGACATCAGGAAATATACTACCTGAACCCGGCTGCCGTCTTCGATGACCAGGTCAACGGCGGTTTCCGCCGGATTCGTTCCCCGCTCCGCGGCAACTTCACCGAGGGTCATGCCGGCATAGACGCGCAACTCTGGATTCTCGAAACCGACCAGCAAGGTGCCTTCCGGTCCCGCGGCCAGCAGCAGATTCTCCCATTCATCCGTGGGCGCGATCATCTCTTCCAGCACCCGAGCGCGGATTTCCGGATCTTGCAGGCGCTGGGCCCAGGCGTCATAACCGCCTTCCTGCACCCAGGGCGGCATACCGGCGTCCAGGCCGGTGGAGCCGGCGGTGTAGGTATAGATGTTCGCGGTGATGCGCAATCCCTCGGCGCGCGCGGCCTCGACCCGCGCGACGACATCGTCGAACTTGTTCCAGTTCTCCCGCCCACCCATTTTCAGGTGGTAGATCTCGGCGGGAACGTTCGCCTCCCTGGCGATGTGAATCAGTTCATCCAGCGCTTCGAGCAACCGGTTGCCCTCGCTGCGCAGGTGGGAGATGTACATGCCGCCATACTCGCCCGCGACCTTGGCCAACTCCACGAGTTCTTCGGTGCTGGCATAGAACGCCGGCGCGTAGATCAGCGACGAGCCCAGGCCGAGGGCGCCTTCCTCCATGGCCTGCCGCACCAGATCGCGCATGCGTTCGAGTTCGTCAGCGCTGGGCGCGCGATCTTCGTAGCCGAGTTCATGCACGCGCACCGTGGTCGCGCCGACAAAGGAAGCGACATTGGGCGAAACGCCTTTCTCGACCATGAATTCCAGGTATTCTCCGAGCGTTGTCCATTCTCCCGCCCAGGGACTGGCGCTTTCCGCTTGCATGGCCTCGCTCAGCGGGCCCTCGGAGCGGCCTTCCCCGAATACTTCCAGCGTTACGCCCTGGCGGATATCGCTTTGGCCGCGGCCATCGACGAGCAGGGAATCGGTGGCCCAACTGAGCATATTGATGAACCCCGGCGCCACCGCCAGCCCGCTGGCGTCGATCGAGGTCCCGGCCTTGCCGTCGAGTTCGCCCATGGCCGCGATCCGGTCTCCGGTGATACCGATATCCGCGACGAAAGGCGCGCCGCCATTGCCGTCGTAGATGAGGCCATCGGTGATGAGAACGTCATAGCGAGGACTGCAGGCGGCCAGTCCCGCGAGCAGCAGGCAGCAGCAACCGGATGCTATCCGGGTCCGTGAGCGGGATGCGAAATTCATGAGCGGATTCCCTATAATTATCAGATAAGGAATGATAGCGTCCGCAATCGCAAATGCGAATCACCGGCAGGCGCATCGACGGCGTCGACGTTCGCCAATTTCTTCAGGTTGGCAAGAATTGCGGTTAGGTCGAATTTCGGTCATTCTTTTCGCTGCCGTTCCGAAAGGCGCAACCACATTCGTATTTGAGGAGCTAATATCATGAACATGGATCGAAACGTGTTTGGCCGGGCATTCGCCTTTCTGGCGTTATCCATTACCCTGGGTTCCCTGCTGCCGGTTTCTCAAGCGAGAGCACAGTCCGGCGAAGGCGGCTGGTACCTAGGCGCCAACATCCCGCTGATGTTCATCGACGATACCGAATCCGTTACCGGAGGCGAGAATTTCGCGCCGATTCGGTTGGGTTACGAAGCAACCACGCTGAATGAATACGATACCGGCTACAAGATCGGCGGTTCATTCGGTTACGCTTTCGAAAGCGGTCTTCGCATCGAGGTGGAGGGATTTCATGCCTCGGCCGAAGTCAGCAAGTTGTTTTACAACGATGTTGCCGTTCCCACTCTCAACTTCCAGTTGACGGGCAGCACCGAACTTGCCGTAAGCGGATCGGCTTCCCAGACCGCCGCCATGCTCAATGTCTGGTACGACTTCGATACCGCCGGTCAATGGACGCCTTATATCGGCGCGGGATACGGTCAGCTTGAGGTCGATTTCGGCGATGTCGAATATGATACCAACGGGCTCGCCCAGGTGGTCGCGAATGCGATCTCCACGGCCAATAATCTCCCCATAATTACACTACCTCCGGGCTTCGTGCCGAAACTTTCGCCCAAGGATACGACCACCGCCTGGCATATCGGCGGGGGAGTGGGCTGGGAACTTTCCGACTCGACTCTGATTCAACTCGGATACCGCTATCAGGCCAGTGGCGACATCGAGTTCTCCGGTTTGAACGAAAACGCCAGCGTGAATGCGTTTACCGAACAGAAGACCCACTTCATCGAACTCGGTATCCGCTACCGGCTGTAAGCTTTCCGCGCCGGCCCCTGAGTGGCCGGACTGGGCCCCCAGGCCAACCGGAGCAATCCGGCGGGTCTCCGCATGCGGGTTCCCAGCGGTTCTGGAATACTGTACATTAATACAGTATTTTCAATCCGGAACCGGCATGTTCGAGCATTCGTTCACGGCGGCGGAGTCCCGTTACGCTGATTCTCCCGCCAACGCGCCGGAGGCCCTGCCGGCCTATGCGGAACTGCATTGCATTTCCAATTACAGTTTCCTGCGCGGCGCTTCGTTTCCCGAGGAACTGGTGGAGACCGCCCGGGCGCTGGGTTATCAGGCGCTGGCGATTACCGATGAATGTTCCTTGAGCGGAGTGGTGCGGGCGCATGTGGCGGCGAAGGAGCATGGTCTCAAGCTGATCGTGGGCGCCGAATTCCGCTTGCGGGAAGGCTGTCGGCTGATAGTACTGGCGCGCAATCGCACGGGTTACGGAGCATTGAGTCACCTGATCAGTTGCGCGCGGCGGAACAGCGCCAAGGGCAACTATCGCATCGACCGCGCCATGTTCGAGCGGAACCGGCCCGATGACTGCCTGCTTTTGTGGCTACCGGGTTTTTCGCGGCCGCGGGATGCCGTCGAGGAGGAGGCGGTCTGGCTGCGGGAGGGATTTGCCGGGCAGGCCTGGATTGCCGTCGAGGCGCTGTTGCGCGGGAACGACCGCCGCCTGCTGCGGCAAGCGCGCGAACTCGGACGACGCCATGGCCTGCCCTTGTGCGCCGCGGGCGGCGCCTGTATGCATGTGCGGGAACGGCGTCCGCTGAAGGATATTCTCGACGCCATCCGCCTCGGCAGGACCATCGCTGAACTCGGTCTCGACGGCGAATGTAACGCCCAGCGGCATCTGCGCGGCCGCGCCCGGCTTGCCCGGCTGTATCCACAGGAGTTGCTCGCGGCGACGGTGGAAATCGCCGGGCTATGCAATTTCTCGCTCGATGAGTTGCGCTACGAATATCCGCTCGAACTCGTGCCCGAGATCTATACCGCCCATGGCTGGCTATGGAGGCTGACAATCAGGGGAATGCGGCGGCGCTGGCCCGAAGGCGCGCCGGCGAAGGTGCGCCTGCTGGTGAAGAAGGAACTGGCGCTGATTCGCGAGTTGCGTTACGAGCATTATTTTCTCACCGTCCATGACGTGGTGGATTTTGCCCGCGGCCGCGGAATTCTTTGCCAGGGGCGGGGCTCGGCGGCCAATTCGGCGGTGTGCTATTGCCTGGGGATCACCGAAGTCGATCCGTCCCGGATCGAGCTGCTGTTCGAGCGCTTCATCTCCCGGGAGCGCGACGAGCCGCCGGACATCGACGTCGATTTCGAACATTCACGGCGCGAGGAAGTCATCCAGTACATTTATGAGCGTTATGGTCGCGACCGGGCCGCGCTGGCGGCGACGGTGATCTGCTACCGGCCCCGGAGCGCGCTGCGCGACGTGGGCAAGGCGCTGGGGCTGGAGCCCCGACGGATCGATCATCTCGCCAAGTCGATCCATTGGTGGGGAGCGGATCTGAAAGAGCAACTCGCTGATGCCGATGTCGACTATACCGACCCCCGGATGCGCATGCTGCTGGCGCTGGCCCGGGCTGTGCAAGGCTTCCCCCGGCATCTGTCACAGCATGTGGGCGGTTTCGTCATCAGCCGGGGTCCGCTCACCCGACTGGTCCCGATCGAGAACGCCGCCATGGCGGATCGCACCGTGATCCAGTGGGAAAAGGACGATCTCGAAGCCCTCGGCCTGTTGAAGGTCGATGTGCTGGCCCTGGGCATGCTTACCGCGATTCGCAAGTGCCTGGAACTGGTCAGCGCCTATAGCAGCCGAGCCCTGAGCATGGACCGCATTCCCGCGGAAGACCCGCAGGTCTACGACATGATGGGCCGGGCCGACACCATCGGCGTGTTCCAGATCGAATCCCGCGCCCAGATGAGCATGCTGCCGCGGCTGCGGCCGCGCAATTACTACGACCTGGTGATCCAGATCGCTATCGTGCGTCCCGGACCCATCCAGGGAGACATGGTCCACCCTTATCTCAACCGGCGCAACGGGGAAGAGGAAATCGTCTATCCCAGCAAGGAAACGAAGGAGGTGCTCGAACGCACGCTGGGGGTGCCGATCTTCCAGGAACAGGTCATGAAACTGGCCATGGTGGCGGCGGGCTTCAGCGGCGGCGAGGCCGACCAGTTGCGCCGCGCCATGGCCGCCTGGAAGCGCAAGGGCGGACTCGAGCCGTATCGCGAGAAACTCATCCAGGGCATGCTGGAGCGCGGTTATGAGCAGGAGTTCGCCGAGCGGCTCTTTCGCCAGATCCTCGGTTTCGGCGATTACGGCTTCCCGGAATCCCATTCCTCGAGCTTCGCCTTGCTGGCTTATGTCTCGTCCTGGCTCAAGCACTATCATCCGGCGGCCTTCTGCTGCGCCTTGCTCAACAGCCAGCCGATGGGGTTCTACGCGCCGCCGCAACTGATCCGCGACGCCCGCGCCCATGGCGTCGAAGTGCTGCCGGTCCACGTCAATCACAGCCTGGCCGATTGCAGCCTGGAGATACCCGCGGGTTTCGCGCGGCCGCGGGAACATGCGCTGCAAGTGCTGGAGCCGCGCCTGCGGATCGGTTTCAACCAGGTGAAGGGCCTGTCGCGAAAGGCAGCCGAGGCGATTTGCGAGGCTCGGGTCGGCGGAGTTTTTGCCGGCATCGAGGAACTGGTGTTCCGCAGCGGTATCGGCAAGAAGGATCTGGAAGCGCTGGCCGCCGCCGACGCCTTGCGCGAACTCGCCGGGGACCGACATCGCGCTTTCTGGTACAGCGCGGGAACGGGGGCCGTCGACGGCCTGTTCGCCGCTATCGGTTTCGGCGCCGAGACTCCGGGAATCGACGTATTATTGCCGGTGCCCGACGAATGGCAGAACATCGCCGCCGATTACGGCGCCACCGGTTTCAGCTTGCGCCGGCATCCGCTGGCGCTGTTTCGCGAACGTCTCGACCGTTTCCAGGTCGTGCCGGCAAAAGAACTCGGAGAGACCGGCGATGGCCGCGGGGCCAAGGTGGCCGGGCTGGTGACCTGCCGGCAACGGCCGATGACGGCCTCGGGAGTCACCTTCCTCACCCTGGAAGACGAAAGCGGGACGGTCAACGTGGTGGTCTGGCCCACGCTAAGCGAGCGGCAGCGCCCGGTGGTGCGGCGGGCGCGCCTGCTCGGCGTGATCGGACACGTGCAGCAAAGCGGCGACGTGATCCATCTGATCGCCCACCGGTTGACCGACCTGAGTCACTGGCTGGGCGAGATGGAAACCTCGTCCCGGGACTTCATGTAAGGAAGCTCCGATTCATCAGAGTTTCCGTGCGGCACATGGATGTGCCGCCGGATTCGATGGGTGAAGGCAAGCGTTTTCGAAGCACAGCTTCGAGCGCAACCGCAACGACACGGAGCTATGCTCCGTGACTGGAGCAAGCCATTGAATCCGGGAGCAAAACAAAACCACGCTCGTTTTGCGGCAGAGAACAATTCCATGGGTGGTGAAGGCAAGCGTTTTCGAAGCGCGGCTTCGAGCGCAGCCTGAACGGCGCAGAGCTGTGCTCTACGACTGGACCGGAATTGTTCGGAGAATTGCCGGCATCACTCGCCCCGGTTCGCCGCCCGCAAGGCCTCGAGGTCGAACTTGATCATGGTGTTCATCGCCGCCATGACCCGGGAATTGTGTTCCCTGTCCTCGCTATCGATCATGTCGAAGAATTCGGCCGGGGTGATCTGCCAGGAGAGGCCGTAGCGGTCCTTCAGCCAGCCGCATGCGAGCGGTGTGCCTTCTTCGACCAGCTTGTCCCAGTAATAGTCGATCTCTTCCTGGGTATCGCAGGCGATCATCAGCGAAAGCGCTTCGGAAAACTGGAATTGCGGGCCGCCGTTGAGGGCGATGAACTCCCCTCCCTTCAATTTGAACTCGATGGTCAGCACGGAGCCCGCGGCGGGTTCATCGGGCTTGTGGCAAATGCGGGTAATTTCCGAATCGGGAAAGATCGAGCAATAGAACTCGACCGCCTCCGCGGCGTTGCCGTCGAACCATAGAAATGGGGTAATCGCTCTCATCGTGTTTACCTCAGGGAGTGCAAACCGAACATGTTGCCTTCGGTATCGGAGGCCAGGGTGATGAAACCGTATTGGCCGATGGACATCTTTTCCCGTTCGAGCTTGCCGCCGGCATCCGCCACGCGTGCGCCTTCGACGGCGCAATCCTCGCAACTGAAATACACCATTACGCTGTTGTTGCCGGAGGGCATGCCCTCGAAATACACCAGCGCCCCGGTGCAGCCATGGGCGTCCGGTCCTCCTGGGAATCCGCACATGGGGAGATCGGTTTCCATGGGCCGCAATTCGACGCCAAGGACGATTTCGTAGAATTTCCTGGCGCGCGCCATGTCTTGGACATAGATCTCGAACCAGTTTACGGGGTTTCTTTTCATGAGGTCTTCGGGCATTGCGTTCGTTTCCTTGTAAATCAGGCAAAATAGCCATGCAGATACCAGCGCCGCCCGCCGTCGCGTTCGCGATAAATCCACAGGCGGCAGCCGTTTTCTTCTTCGCCGATGTAATAGTCGCGGCGCACATCATCGCCCGACCACCAGCCGGATTCAATACGCTCCGGACCGCTTGGCAGCGAGACCGGACCATGATACAGCGGCTGCCCGTCACGGCAAGCGAGCCGGCGCGGTTCCTTGAGCAGCCAGAGGGGGCGCGGCGGCCCGGCCACCGGCGTATCCGGCCTGGCCTTGCCGCCTTCGGCATGATCGAAATCCCGGCTGGCGTATTCCGGGCGATGATCGGCTACCGCCTCAATGCCCCGGATCCGTCTTTCTCCGAGCCGGGCCTGCAATTGTTCGAGCAGATGATCGAGGCCGGCCTCATCGGCGCCCGTGGCCTTGTCGTTACGGAATAGTTGCAGGTCGCGGTCGAGATAGGCGTCGAAGCGGCTGACCATCAGCCGTAGCGCCGCCACCGGCGCCGTCAGTTCGAGTTCGCCGAGGCGGGTTTGCAGCAACATCATGAAATGTTCCCG
Organism: uncultured Pseudohongiella sp.; assembly: GCA_951812715.1. Classification (GTDB taxonomy): domain Bacteria; phylum Pseudomonadota; class Gammaproteobacteria; order Pseudomonadales; family Pseudohongiellaceae; genus UBA9145. The sequence continues at coordinate 2,175,374 of OX638323.1, forward strand.
GCAGCGGCCGGGGCGGCGCAGTTCGATGCGCACCGCGGTGGCTTCCTGCCGCTCGTGCAAAAGGCTGAATTCGAGCCGGCTGGTGACGAGATCGCGTTGAACCAGGAATTCGCATAGTCGCTTGAGTAATACTGCCGCCGCAGGCAACAGCCGGTCGAGATCAAGCGATTCGGCGGGCAGTTCGAATTCGCCCTGGAACGAAGGCGGCGCGACGTATTTGCGCATAGTTTTCGAGGTCTTGTCCGGCGTCTTGCCGAGGGCCCGGTCGAGTTGATCGACGAAGGCGCTGCCGAAGCGCGTGACGAGGCCGCCGACGGGCAGCCGCCAGAGATCGCCCAGATAGCGGATGCCCATGTTATGCAGCCGGCGGCCTTGTTCGCGGTCGGGCCGCAGCACCGTGACCGGCAGACCTTGCAGGACGGCGTGCAGGTTCGCCCGGCGATATACCGCCTTGCCGCCGCCGGCGCGGGCCAGCAGCAGGCTGGCGCTTATGGTCGGCGCGGCGGCATGGGAAAATTCTTTGGGCAGCTCCCATTCGCGCAATTGGCGTTTTATGGCGGCGCCGAGTTTTTCGTGGATCGCGTCGATGCCGCCGAAATAGCGCAGGGCGCTGCGCACTTCGCATACCAGCGCCGTTTCATGCAGGTTGATGTCGGAGCTGTAACTCTCCATCAATCCGGCCAATGCGAGCAGGCATTGTCGGCGGCGGGATTCCGTCAGCGCCTGCAACTGGGGCAGGTGCAAGGCGTACCAGAGACTTTCTGGCTGCTTCCCGCCTCGCCGCGGGGGAGCCGGACGCGGCGCGAAAGCTGGGGACAGGCGAGCTTGCGAGCTGGCCATATCGAGCCCCTTACACTGTATGGATATACAGTATAACTCAGATGTTTTTTCCTATCACCTGGTTTGCAGAAATTGCACCGCCAGATCGGGGAAGTCGGTGAACAGGCCATCGACTCCGGCGCTGAAGTAATGCTGCTCGAGCAGATCGTCGAAACTTTCCGCATAGGCCGGCAATTGTCCGGGGTCGGCGCGGAAGGTATAGGGATGCACATCGAGTCCGGCGGCATGGGCGCGTTCCACCAGATCCGTGAAGCGCAAGGCATCAGGCGTCGATTGCGGATCGATGATCAAGGGATGGGCCGGACCGATGCCATCGGCGTGTTCGGCGAGCATGCGCAAGCCCTCCGCCTCGAACATCCAGGGGTAGGCGTTCGGATCGCGAACAAGCTGGATCAGCCGGATATCGATGCCTGCCCGAGGCATGATCTCGCTGTTGATGATTTCCAATTCCGGGTAACTGAAGGTTTGCAGGAAGACCTTGTCGGATTTTTCGGTATAGCCGTAACGTTTCAGCACATCGACCACGGCGCTGCTGATGTCCTTGCCTTCGGCGCGATGGAACTCCGGCTGCTTGATCTCGGGGTAAATGCCCACGTCGCGTCCGGTCGAATGGTTTAGCCCCTGAATCAGTTCGATTTCCTCCTCGAAAGTCGGTACGCGGAAGGTCGACCGCCCCAGTGGAAAGCGGTTCGCGTAGCCTGCCCGGCGTTCGCCGTCGACCAGGAGGGAACCTCCGGTGGCTTGCAATTGCCGGACCTCATCGAGATCGAAGTCGATCGCATAATAGCGTTCGTCGGCGCGGGCGCGGCCGGGAAACCTGGCGGCCACATCGGTGGTGCGGTCGAGGGTAATGTCGTGCAACACGATCAGGCGATCGTCGCGCGTCATGACCAGATCCTGCTCGATGTAGTGCGCGCCCATGGCATAGGCCATGGCCTTGGCTTCCAGAGTATGTTCCGGCAGATAGCCACTGGCGCCGCGATGGGCGATGACGATTTTCCCGGATTGGGCATGGACGGGAACGGAAGCGAGCATGAGCAGCAGACCGGCAAGAAAGGGGATTCGCAACTGGAACGCGGGCATCGGGAGTCCTCGCGACTCGATTGAAACGCCAGTGTAGCCGAAAAACTGTTCCTTTTTTATCGCCGCCGGGATTATGAACCCAATCGATAACGCAGCTTTACGGCAAGCGTGTCGACTACGGGCATGTCCCAGGATTGTTCCAGCATGTCCTGGAAGGTGAGGAAACTGCTGCGCGGCAAATTGCTGCCCCGGGTATAGACCACGAACAGATCCGACAAAGGCGCGATTTCCCAGCGGTAACGCGCCTGGAAGGTCATGCGGCTGATGACGAAGTCGTCCGGGGTGTCGTTCGGTTTGGCGACTTCATGCAGGTATTCCCGGGAATGCGGATTAACCCGCCAGAACCTGTCCTCATAGGCCTTCAGTCCGGTCCATTGCAAGGTCAGGCGGAATTGCTGCTTGGCGGTGATGAAATAGTTGGTTTCGATCCGGGGTGACCATTGATGCGCTTCAAAACTGGTGTAACGGCCGTCGCCGCGATGCACAAGCAGGGCTTCCCGGTCTTCGTAGTTGAGCATCATATCGAACGAGAAACGGTCGATTGGGCGCCAGGCCAGCCCACCCTGAATCGAGTTGCGCGGCGGACCGAGTTCATCCTGCTCCAGGGCTACACCAATAGTCCAGGACAGTGGCTGGGCCACATCGGTCATATACATCAGATTGAAGCCGTAGCGATGCGGCACCACGAAGTCACCGCTGCCGCGCCCAAGGCGGTCGTCGACGCGCTCCGGAAACCAGCGCAGGCTGAAACTGACGTTATCGCTGTTGAGAAAGGTGTAGCTGCGGTTGAAGAAGGCGCCGAGGCGCACGGGCTGGCCCTGGGTATTCCATTGATTGGTGAGGAAAACACCGGTCGTGCGGTCGCGCAGGCCGGGAATATCCGATTCGATGCGGAAATAGGCGTAATCCAGGTTGGCCGAGTCGTTGCGCTGGCTGAAGCCCAGATCGTTGATTTCCAGTTCGTCGTCGAGAAAGGTCGCGCGCAGCGAGTGGTTAACGCCGCGCCGGGGGCGGAAACTGACGTCGTTGAACACGCCGGCGCCGGTAACGCCATGGGCATCGCTGTGTATGAGCTGACCGTCGACTACCCAGCGATTGTCGGCGGAGAACCAGCCCCAGTCAATAGCGTTGACTGTGGCGTCGACTTCGGGATGGGAGATATTGGTTCCCATCCAGCCGATCGAGCGGCGGCCGCCGCCGCTGGTGTCCTCGTATAGCAGCCGGCCGATGCCGAAATCTCGTCCAGTGGCGTGGATGCCGACCGGAGTGCCGTCTTCAAGTGTGCCTTCGATGGTGGTGTCGTCTTCGGTGGCGAACAAAGCGCCATATTGCCAGTTGCCGATCGAACCGGTGAACTTGACCGCGCCGAGGAGATCGGTGGGGTCGCTCACATCGGTAGGCACCACGGTCACGTCATCCGGAATATCCCCGAATTGCGGTGCGCCGCCTATGCGCCGCGTATTGAGCAGCGTCAGCGGGCCGGAAGGTCCGCGCAGGAATCCGCCGGTGCGCCCGGTGGCGTTGAAGATATCCTGGCCTTCGAGAAAGAATGCTCGCTTCTCCGGGAAGAAGGTTTCGAACGCGGTCAGATTGACGATCACGTCATCCGATTCAACATTGCCGAAATCCGGGTTGATGGTCGCCGACAATAGCGAATTGGTGGTCGGGCGCCAGAAAATCTCGGCGCCGGTCTTGTATTCCGCTTCGTTCTTGATGCCGTCGTAGATGCCGGAAGCAAAGGGATAGAAGGTCAGTTGCCGGCGCGGTTCAATATCGCGCAACTCGTATTTCTCGAACGCCGACAGGTACTGGTTGATCGTGCGCGGCAGAGCCGGGTTGGACCAGGCTTCGCCGCCGAGATGTCCCACCTGGCGCTCCAGATAGATGCCGATTTGCCGTGTATCTCCCGCCCGGGGCAGCGCCACCATCGACCAGGGAATGAAATACTCGATGCTCCAGCCGTCTTCCAACGCCTGGGTGGCGCCATTCCAGGAACCGTCCCATTGCATGTTCATCTGCCGTTCCGGCAGCAAAGTGGCGTCGGTCATTGAATCGCCCAGGTTCAGGCGCAGGAAATAACCGTACAGCCCTTCACCGGAGGTATCGAGGCCGATCACGAAGCCATCGCGGTCGAGTTGCGTGTCGCGCGAGGTCATGCGCGCCAGCAGGGTGCCGGGCGGCTGGAAATTGATCGCCGAGACATAAATGCCTCGTTCAGTATAGAACATGCGGACATGGGTTTCGTAGGGGGCGTCGGCCAGCGTGTCCGGATCGATCACCCGCATGCCGTCAACAACGGGGATCCGGCTCCAGACCGGCTCGTCGACGAAGCCATCGAGCTGGATATTGGCTTCGCCCTCTTCGACGCGAGTCAATTGCGGCGTCTGCGCCGCGGCCACGCTCGCGGCGATGAGAAGGAGCAGAACCGTGGATGAGTGAAGCAGGCTGGGCCAGGTCCGGAAGTTCATTGCACAAAACATGTTCAGGCGACTATACAGCATCCCAAAATACGCCCGCTATCGGGGCTTCGGATTCGTCACAATCTATTTCATTCATCCGATGGTTTCGGAGCAGGCGACAGACTCGAATTCGAACGGTCATGATTCATCACAATCGCTCGCTGTTTTGCCTCATTTCCATCATTTCACTACCTGATTGCCGTGTTTCAATTAGGGCTGCGGACAAACAGAAAGAGGGCAATGTTCGATGAGGATCAGAAAGCTCGATCATGCGATCTTCGTAAAAGAAGAAAAATATGTTTGGGCTGACGCAAAAAGCGGATTGCATTGGCGGTTAACGATTTTCGCAAGTCTCGTAATCATGGCTGGAGTGGTAATCTCAACGGCGATATAAGCTCATCGCGCGCCAAGCACGGCTTCCAGTTGCAATACTAATAGTTGCCTGCGAATCTCAAGGCGCACGGAATCTCCAGGTTCGACCGCTCTCAACAAGTCGGAATAACTTTGCAGGTCGTCAATCTCTTCGCCATTGAAGCGGAGCAGGATATCATCTGCCTGCAATCCGGCGGCCGCTGCAGCGCTGTCTGAGGTAACGCCGTCGACGCGAACGCCATCGCCGGTCCAGCCGAAGTCCGGTACGACGCCGAGCGCCGCGCCGCGGGGCCCGGTGGCTCGAGCTGGCGTGGCCGGCGCATTTTCCAGGGTGATGCGGAAAGGCTCCTCGCGATCTCCCAGGTAAACCACGGCTTGTTCCAGCCACAAGGCGATATCCGCCATGCCGGCGGTATCGAGCTTGTCGCTGGTATCCGACGGGCGATGAAAATCCGCATGCGTGCCGGCGAAGAGATGAATCGCCGGGATGCCGGCCTCAAGGAAACTGGCGTGGTCGCTGCTCGCGATAGCCGCCGCGGGAAACTCGGATTGCACACCGATGGTAAAGCCGATGCCCTGGGCCATGAAGGGCCATTCATACGCGCTTTCCGTGCCGAACACCTGCAAGCTGCGGCCTTCCAGGCGGCCCACCGAGTCCAGATTGATCATGGCGAAGAAATCGCTGTAGCCGCCGGGGGGCTCTTGTAAAAAGCGTCGCGATCCAAGCAATCCCGCTTCCTCGGCCGTGAATGCGACGAACAGGATCGGCCGCTGGGGACTGAATGTGCGTGCAAGCTTGGTCGCGGTTTCGATCAGGATGGCGACGCCTGATGCATTGTCGTCGGCGCCGGGATAAATCTCGCCGCCTGCGCTGTCGAGATGGTCGTAATGCGCGCCGACCACGATCGGCTGCGCGCTCAGTTCCCGGTTGACCCCGGGCAGCAGCCCGACGACATTGGTCAACTCCAGTTCTCCGGCGCCTGTTACCGATTCGCGCCAGCGATGCAGAAAGGCGCCGTTGATCGCCTGCAGGCCGGCGGCGCGAAACTGGTCGGCGATATACAGCGCCGCCGCATCGAGGCCGCGGCTGCCGAGGCCGCGGCCTTCCAGTGCGGGGCTTGCCAGATATTCGGCGTGGCGCAGAAACTGGCTGGGCAGATACTTTGGCGGCAACTCCGCCAGCGCTTGCAGCGGCGGCAGCGTAAACGCGGGCGCGGACGCCAGGCCGGGACGCAGCCATTGCATGGGCGAGTCCGGGCTGTTCCAGACGCCCGAGACGTCGTTGGTCGGCTCCTCGCCGTAAAAGCTCAGAAAGGAATAACGGCCGTAATGCGGCAGTTTCTCGATCATGCCTGACATGGCTGCCATGCCGTCCACGTGGATCAGTCCAATGGCGAGTTCCGGATTGGCCGGATGGCGGCCGATGATCACGGTGCTGCGGTCGGCGAAAGGCAGCGGCTGGCCGTTGAGAACGAAGTCTTCGGCGCCCGCCGCCGCGCCATAGGCCGCCGCGGCTGTGAGCGCCGCATCGGCGAAGGGATTTTCGCGGCCGAGCACCCACACCGAGCGGTCCGGCGGCAAGGCGCTCATCGACTCTTCCGTCAGGATGCGCGCATCGACGCCCGCGGCGAAAGCTTCCGCCATGCGCCGCCACTCTTCGCGGTTCTCGCGCGGCAGCAGGAAGGCGATTTCCTGCGCGCCGAACATCTCACCCACCGTCGGCGGGGTTTCTTCCCGGTCGAGTTTGCGGAAGAGATCGAACCAGGGATCGACCAGCACCGCTTCGAGGCGGTCGTAATCCGGCGCGACTACGCCTTCGAGTTTTTGCGTTAGGCGCACGAAATGAATTTCCGGCTCTTCCTGGCCGGCGTAATACAACGCCAGCGGCAGGTTCAATTCATAGGGCTCTCCGCTGTGGATCTGGGCGAAAAGGATCTGCGCCTGATTGTTGCCCACCTCGTCTACGCTCACCGAAATCTCGGGCGCCCCGGTGCGATCGACCCATTGCGCGAAGAACGGCCCCAGGTCGAAGCCGGCGACCTCCGAGAACAACTCGGCGATGCCCGTGAAGCCGATGCGCTGGAAGCGATAATCTGCGTACAGCCGCCGCAGGCCTTCGAGAAACAACTCATCCCCGAGGTCCACCCGCAACATGTGCCAGAGCATGAGGGTCTTGCCGTATCCCACCGCCTGGGAGGCCGCCGAATCGCGCGTGGTGAATTCGGTCAGCGGGAAATCGGTTTCCTCGGCGACGTAATTGCGATAACGCGCGAGCATGTCCTTGCGGTATTCGGCGCCGCGACCGTCCATTTCGCGGAACAGGTGATCGGCCAGATAGGCCGTCAGCCCTTCGCTCCAGTTGCCGCTTGCGTAGTCCGGATAGACGCCGTTGCCCCACCAGTTGTGCAGGAGTTCATGGGGATAGGACGATTCGAGAATGAAAGGGAAACGGATCACCTGGGAGCCGAGCAAGGTGAACGAAGGCATGCCGTAGCCGGTTTCCCAGAAGTTCTCTACCAGCGCGAACTTGGAATAGGGATACTCGCCGAGCATGGGCTCGTAAAGTTGCAGATAGCGCTCGGTTGCGTCGAGATAGCGGATCGCCAGATTCGGGTCCGGCGTGCGCAGATAGGCCAGCGCCTCGACATCGCCGGCCATTTGCGAGTATTCGGTGAATTGCGCGGCGATCAGGTAGATTTCCTCCATCGGGTCGCCGCTGCGCCAGCCGTTCGGACCAAAGCGGTCGCCCTGGCTGACAGCGAGCCAGTCCCGGGCCGAATCGGCGAAATCCACGCGCAGATCGAAACTGACCAGGTAATCGCCGAAATCAGGAACCCAGTAACTCGCCTTGCTCAGATACACGCCGCGGGAATCGATGATGCCCGTGGTTTCGGAAAAGCTCTGGGCGTATTCCGCGCCTTGCTGCGCCACGACCTCGGCGATACGGCCGCGATAGCTGACGGTGAAACTGCCGTCGGCGCCGATTTCGGCCCGATAGGCATCGGTCGGCGCGACTTCGCCGCTCATGGTGTTGAGCAGGACGCCGGCGGGCAGGCCGAAAGCGGATTGCGGGTTTACTTCACCCGGCGTTACTTCCAGATTGCTGTTGAGCCTGAATTCGGCCGGGATTCCTGCCAGCGAGGGCGGCAAGGTGACGGTGTCGAGCACCTCGATCTCGCCGGCCATCGGATCGAGCCTGACTTGCAGATCATGGTGAATGGGTTCCGGTGGCCCCGGAAATTGCGAATCGGCTACCTGCGCCAAAGCCGCTTGCGCCGCGACCGTCAGGGACAGGCAGCATAGCAGGCAGGCAAGCAGATTTCGGGACGGTTTCCGCATATGGCGCTCCAGATCAGTTCAGGCCAAGCAACTCCATTGCCGCGGCGTGATCCCAGTCGCCGATGTGGATTTGCGCGGCGCCGTCCGGCGTGCGCGTCGTGCTCCAGGCCAGGCGGCTGCCGTCGGGCGAGAATACCGGCAGGATATCGGTGCCTTCGGTATTGGTGGCGCGCACCGGTAGACCATTGCCTTCGACATCGATCAGGAACAGTTCGAAATTGGCGTGTCCCAGCAAGTTACTCGAATAGATGATGTATTCGCCGCTCGGATGGAAATACGGTCCCCAGGCCACCATGGCTTCGGCGGTCAATTGCCGCGCTTCGCCGCCATCGACGTTCATGGTCCAGATCTCGGCGCTGTTGCCGTCGGGATTGAATCGCCGCCAGACGATCTTGCTGTCGTCGGGGCTGAAAAACGGCCCGCCGTCATAGCCGGGTGAGAAGGTGAGCTGGGTCACGTGGCCGCCATCGGCGTCCATGATGTAAAGGTCCATGAAATAGGACGCGTCGTCTTCCAGCAAGGCTTGCTCGGCCAGGCTCAAGGGCCGGCCGTACGCTTCCCGGTTGGAAGCGAACAGGATTTTCAGGCCGTCGGAGGAATACGAACCTTCGGCGTCGTAACCATCGGCATTGGTCAAGTTGATAAGGTTGCCGCCATCGCTGTCGGCCTGGTAAATCTCGTAATGACGATCGTAGTCCCAGCCATAGGGACGGTCGATTCCGCTTTGCCGGATATCGATCTCCTCGGCCTGTTTCCCCAAAGCGTCGGGGTCTTCATGGGTCGATGAGAACATGATGCGGTCGAGCGTCGGATGGACCCAGGAACAAGTGGTAAGGCCAATGCCCGGCGAGACCACGGATGCGGTTTCCGTGGCAAGGTCCATCAGGTGAATCTGGTAAAAAGGATTGTCGCCGGGCACTTCCGACTGGTAAATGAAACGTTCGCCGTCGGCGCTGAAATACCCTTCGCCCGAACGCAGGCCTTCGGTGACCAGTTGCCGCGTGTTGGAAAGCAGTATCGCTTCGAATTCACCGTCGACGAAATTGCCCGGCGCCGGCTCTTCGGTTGCGGTGGCGCCAGCGACGCCATCGGCATAACTACCAGCTTCCTCCGGGACATCGGCTTCGATTTCCGCCGCCGGTGGCGCGGGCTGGACTTCCGGCGTCGCAGGCGTGTCGGATTCCGCGCCCGGCTCGCAAGCGGCCAGCGCAGCGAACGAAAGTAGCAAGACTAATCTAGCCATGATCTGATTCCTGCGGAAACTAACTTGTTCTCTGAACAATTCCACCCAGTCGCGGAGCGCAGCTCCGCGCCATTCCGGCTTCGCTCGCAGCCGTGCTTCGAAGGCGCTTGCCTCCACCCAGTCGCGGAGCGCAACTCCGCGCCGTTCCGGCTTCGCTCGCAGCCGTGCTTTGAAGGCGCTTGCTTCCACCCAGTCGCGGAGCGCAACTCCGCGCCGTTCCGGCTTCGCTCGCAGCCGCGCTTCGAAGGCGCTTGCCTCCAACTAGTCGCGGAGCGCAGCCCCGCGCCGTTCCAGCTTCGCTCGCGGCCGCGCTTCGAAGGCGCTTGCCTCCACCCATGGAATTGTTCATAGACGCAAAACGAGCGTGGTTTTGCTTTGCTCCCGAATTCAAAGGCTTGCTTCAGTCACGGAGCATAGCTCCGTGTCGTTGCGGTTGCGCTCGAAGCTGCGCTTCGAAAACGCTTGCCTTCACCCATCGAATTCGGCGTCACATCCATGCGCCGCTTGGAAACTCTGATCAATCAGAGTTTCCTTGAACTGCCGCTGATGCGGAAATACGCCGAACAGGCCGCCGGTATGGATGAAAACCACGGTGCCGGCCCCGGCCAGACATCCGCTATCTCCCTTGCGAAGTTCCGATAACATGCCATTAAAGGCTTTTCCTGTATAGACCGGATCGAGGAAAATGCCTTCCCGGCGCGCCACGGAGGCGATGGTCCGGTACACTTCCGGGCCCGCTTCGCCATATCCCGGACCTAGGTAACCTTCAATTGTAGCGATAGCCAGACCTTCAACGTCGAACGAGGCATCGTAGCGCTCGCTCCAGGCCGCCACGTCCCGGCGCACCTTTTGCTCGAACCAGGCTGCGTCGTCGCAGACGTTGAAGGCAACTATCCCGGCGCGCAAGCCGAACAGTTCCCGGCCGACCAGCAAGCCGCTCTGGGTGCCGCCGGAGCCGGTGGCGACGACAATGGCGTCGGGTTCGATTCCGCTACGGTCGAAATCCTTGCGCAATTCTTCACAGGCGGCGATGTATCCCCATAGCCCGATGGCGTCGCTGCCGCCGATGGGGATGAACAGGGCGCGGGGGCCCCGGCGTTCGTATTCGTCTTGCAATTCACGCCCGTATTCCTCGTGCGTGTTCCAGTCGGCCTGGGAAATGTAGCTGATTTCGGCGCCGCTGAGGTGGTCGAGCAGCAGATTGCCCGACAACTCGGGCGGGCGTTCGCCGCGCAACAGCAGATGCGCCTTGAGCCCGAGACGAGCGGCGAGCACGGCGGTGGCGCGACAATGATTCGACTGCACCCCGCCGCAGGTGATGACGGTGTCGCAACCTTGCGCCAACGCTTCCGCGAAAATGAATTCGAGCTTGCGAACCTTGTTGCCGGAAACCTCGACACCGGTCATTTCGTCGTGCTTGAGCCAGATATCGACGCCGGGAAATTCGGTCGAAAGCCGTTCCATCCGGGTCAAAGGCGTCGGCAGGCGAGCCAGGTCGAGGCGCGATGGATATTCAATCATTTACTGCTAATGCTCGCTAAAGAAGTTCGGAATTGGGCATACTAACCGGCTGCGGATGCTACCGGGATTTTCCGCCGATAACCACAGCAGAGCTTGTGACTGAGAGCAGGTTGCGCAAGTCCCCACCGTCATTCTGCGCGAAGCGAAGTGGGTGAAGGCAAGCGTTTGCGAAGCGCAAGCTTCGCGCGCAGCCGTAACGGCGCGGAGCTAGGCTCCGCGACTGGAGTCGCAGAATCTCCGCCCGCACGGGAATGTATGGGGGTCTGAGCTTGTAGTCTGAGTTCACCTTAACAGGACATATGAACGTGGCAGTTAATTCTTGGGAAAGTGGGAAATGTCGGAAGCCAAAAGGATACTGATATTCGCCGGACCGAACGGCGCGGGAAAGACAACTTTCGCGGCGGAGTTTTTGCCGCATGAGGTGGGCTGCCCTGCATTCGTCAATGCCGATTCGATAGCGGCGGGGTTAAGTCCGTTCGAGCAATCCGCGGTGAATTTCCGCGCTGGGCGATTGTTGCTCGAAACAATTCACGAACATGTCGCAAGCGGAAAGAGCTTTGCGTTCGAGACTACTCTGAGCGGGTTCGGCTACTCCCGATCAATCCCGAACTGGCGCGAACGCGGCTTCTTTGTCCAACTCTTTTACCTGCGCCTGTCCGACCCGGATGTGGCCATCAGCCGTGTGCGGCAGCGCGTGTCGGAAGGTGGACACGATGTGCCGGAGTCGGTGATTTGCCGACGCTTCCACGCTGGTTGGCAAAACTTCGAGAATATCTATCGGGATCTGGTGGACGAATGGAGAATATACGATAATTCCGGGTCTAAACCGGTTCTGCTAAGCAACGGAGGCAAGCGATGAAAGCCCGAAATTCCCAATCAACGGGAAAGTCGAAACCGCCCAGTCCTGAAACGGATCTGGATGGCGTCGAAGCCGCATTGCGAAGAGCCGCCCAGACCGCCTATCGCCGAGCCGCCTTTTACGGCAGCAAAGTCGCAATCGTCGAAAACGGCAAACTCGTCCTCAAAACCCCGGTGCCGGTAGACCCGGCAAGCTCGAAGCCTCCCGTACATCAAGAATACAAATTGATTTAACACCACCCATAGGTAGTATTGAGAGCCGAATTCAATATCCCTCGTCAGATCCACCGTTAGCACGTCACACCTCCTCGATTTTGCAACTAGTTCGACGATAGCGAAGCCGATCAGGCATTCCAGATTTTTTTGGCATTCCTCGAATTCCGTGGGTTTGAGGCGTAAGCCGGCGATTCTTCCTTCGTGCATGGCGAGCAGTTCGCGTTTGATGTGTTCCTGGAACAGTTGGGCATCTTGCGAGGCGATGTTCCGCTTTATCCACTCGCGGATGTGGGCAAGCGCCGGCCTTTGGTTCATGCGGCCTCTTACCACGGCGCCGACCCCGGCACGGAGCGAATGGCGGTATGTCAGCTTGAACGGGTCGGAATCACCCGCAGTCTGCCGGATCGCGCCATATCGGGAAGCCGAGCGATGATCCCAAACACCACGCTACAGGCTTATATCTTGTTGGACTAGGCTGAGCCGCCGTGTAATATAATTTTTATGTTATAGTTCGCTGGAACTGAATTTGCCGCTGAAAATCGAGGCATGGACACAAATCATCGAGCGAAACGGGTGGTCGATCTTGTCACATCGATGAAGTATCCCGAGCCAGAGGGCAAACAGTTGAGCGGCAAGGCCCGCACCGACAGCCTCACGCTAGGGTGCAGGCGCGAGATCGCCAAGAGGGCGGTTGCTGCACGATGGATCAGATGACAGGATTAGCAAAAGCAAATTGGCCATCAGCGGTTATGATTCATCAACAAGACCATCTCATAGTCTACACAACCCAAGGCGCCATGCTGGTGCCTAAACTTCCGTACACGGAACAGAGCTTGGTGGACGCTTTTTCCGATTGTTGGACTCCGGCGGAGGATTTGGATCTGGATTTCCCCGATCTGGCCGATGACGGACCTGTCGCGGATGCGGCTCGGATCCGCGATTACTTCGATTCGGCAATATCTCAGGTTCTCCCGTCTATTATTGCCAGGCAACATGCCCAAAGACAAAGAAATTCCGCTCCCGACGGAAGTTGAAGATATCAAGCGGAAGCTTGAGCAGCTTCCCGAGGATTCCAGGGTCGAAGTACTATCTCGTTTCACTCCGATCGAGGTTACGAGTGAAGTTACGAGTGTGCATCGCGGTCCGCTTCCTCCTCCGGAGTCGTTTCGCGGCTACGAGGAAATCCTTCCTGGCGCCGCCGAGCGGATACTTGTTATTGCTGAAAAAGAGCAGCAAATACGCCACGAGGGGCAGAAAGGCGCAATTTTCAACGATCGCCTGCGAATCTTGTCGAGTTGGACCACTAGCATCGGCCTGCTTGTTCTTTGCGGATTCATCGCCTTTGGCACGGGTCAAGTGATTGCGAGCTTGCCTTTCGGACTGGCTGGTTCGCTGGTTGCCATGTTTCGATTGTGGCTCCGGTACAAAGAAAGGCAGCAAGAACAGGAAAAGATATCCAAAAACGACTGAATTTGCCTTGGTGGTCTGACTATCGGGCTAAGCATAACGCCCATCAGGCATTCCAGATTTTTTGCCATTCCTCGAATTCCGCGGGTTTGAGACGGAAGCCGGCGATTCTTCCCTCGTGCATGGCGAGCAGTTCGCGTTCGATGTGTTCCTGGAACAGTTGGGCGTCTTGCGGGGCGATGTTCCGCTCTATCCATTCGCGAATGTAGACCAGCGCCTGTTTCTGGTCCATGCGTTCTCTTATTATGGCGCTGACTATTCCGCGTATCGAATCGCGATGTTTCATTCTGAACGGGTCCGGGTCGCCCACAACCAACCTGACGGATTCGTACCTGGCGGCCGAGCGCTTGTAGGCCCAGATGAACAAATCCCGCAGCAACTCGGTTCGATTCAATTCGTACACGCCCAGCAAGGCTGCGATGTAGGTCTCCCTCCGCACACGGTCCCAGGAAAGCGGCGTGAGATTCAACTTGAGCAAGGGGATGTTCACGGCCAGGCGCGCCACCCGTTTGTTTACGTCCAGGAAAGGCTGTAGATAGGGAAGCTGCGCCAGTACGAAGAATGCCTTTTCGAAGGGGTCGTTTATAGCGGCGGCTTTCGTGAGAAGCTGGTCGAAGCATTCCTCCACGATTTGCGGCACTCCCAGCGGTTTGAAGGCCGAGCCTGATATGCCGACTTCGGTTTGTCGAATCCTGCCTTCTGCATCTGAGTCATCGAGCAAGCCCTCAGACAACAAATTGTGCAGGTTCAGAATCGTGTATCGATTCCAGCCGATTTCATCTTTGTTTTCGATCAGGAAACCGATCGCTTCCTTGTGGTTCAGAATCATCCGGGCTTCGCCCCAATGCTTTCCCTCGGCTTCTTCTCCAAGGCTTATTAGGCGACGGGTTTCCAGCATGGAATAAGAGTTTCCCTCCAGGCGGCTCGAATTCCAGGTCAGATCTATGAGCAGCCGTTCCAGCACCTTTTTGGCGTGGGTTGCCGCGTATTCTTCGACCATTTTCGAAACGCCGATTTGACGCAACTCGTCTCTCTCTTCCCGCGAAAGATAGAAAGTCTGGTTCGGCCGATACGAATCGAGGAAGTCCCGGTTGTAGCCGACCGGTTCTCTTTGGTCGAGAGGTTGCCGAACGATCGACTGTATTTCGGCGCCCGCCGCCGAAAGCCGCAGAATCGGCTCGGCAGGGACCTCCGGTGTGGCAACCCGCCAGTTGGCGGGACCAGCCGAGACGGCGTACCGAACCGGCGCCAGGTATCGCGCTCCGCGTCCCGCGCCTTCCATCGCCAGACGCCCGCCGCGAACGAGATGCTTCAGGCGGTATTGCAGAGTGCGGCGCGGCGGCGGCGATGCCAGGGCCTCGCTGATCTGCGACACGGTCAAGCTCTTTCCACCCTGCCGCACGGTCGCCTCGATCGCTTGCAGGTCCACCGCACCGATTCGTCTCGCCACTTTGCTCACCAAATTATTGCGCGTAAATATTTACGCGCAATATACAAGCTATTCGCGCAAAATAAAACAAATCGCGCAATAATTCAGGTGGGATTTGCGCAATATAGATTTATATGCGCAACTATCCGGTCAATTCGCGGAGGAAGGATCGAAAGTCTGGACATTACCCTGGGCGGTGTCGAGGGGCAGCGGCCTGAGTACTTCACTATAGAGGAACAGGTCGGTCAGCACCGCGCGCAGGTGGATCGAGGCGTTCAGGTTGTCGACCATCTCCGAGCCGATCTTGTCCTGGGCGAGGATGAAGCGCATCGCGGCGCCGGCCTTGGCGCAGTCCTCGGCGATGACGCGTTCGAATTCCTTGTCGGAATCGCCGAGGGCGTCCCGCAGGCTTTGCACGGCCTTGCTCATGCCTTCGATGGTAGGGCGGGCATGCGGCCCCGGGCCGGTTTCCGCCTGGGCCGGGCGGCCCTGGGCGGCATAGGCCAGCAGGAACTCATAGCCGGCTTCTATCGTTTCGATATCGTCTTCGAGTTTGCTCACAGTGGGAACCTTTTGCTTCCGGCGGTTTTCTTGCAGATAAAAACTTCAGCCCCAATCCCGGATTGGGGCTGATGAAGGAGATTCTGCGACTTCGCTTCGCTACGCGCAGAATGACGGGCAAGGGCATCCATGCAGATCGCAGGTATCAATCGGCTTCTTTCGGAGACCAGCGGGTGGTGTCGTGGTTTGCCGCCATCTCCTCCTCGGAGATCCAGCCGGTAAGCATGGACCGGGTGTAGAAAATCTTCTCCGGCCGCAGCGCAAAGTACATATGCGAAGCCGCCAGGGCCACCAGCGCCAGGGTGGACAGGCCGTGTAGCAGGAATACCAGACCAAGCTGGTCTTCCGGCATGCTGTTGGTGCGGTCCCAGAACGGCGTGTCGATTTGCACAAACATGAGGATGCCGGTCACGATCACGGTCAGCGCCACGATAGTCACCGCCCAGTGCATGCCTTTTTGCTCGAACGAGTACTTGCCGGGCTTCTTCGCCGAATCGAATGGCTCGCCGAAATCGCGCGGCCCCAGGATCATCGACTTGAAATCCTGCCAGAACAGGGAACGGATGATGTGGAAAACAACCACGAAAGTCAGGATCAACCCGGAAATCCAGTGGATTTCCAGCCAGGCAATGCGCAGGCCGATGATGGGAGCGACACCAGTGAAGATCAGCAATAGGATGCTGACCGCCATGATCCAGTGGAACCACCGGTCGATGGTTTCATGCCGCAACACGCGGCGGCCGTCGGCGCTTGGCTTGTCCATCTTGCGGTTGACAAGCACGGCCATGACGATGGCGTGAGCAGCCAGCAGCACCAGCACGGCAACCGCGACCACCCAGAGCAAATCCCACGAGACGCCAAGGATGACTTCTTCACCCCATACGTCCCGCCGATAGCGCACTATTCCTTCTTCCACAACAATAGACCTCTTTTCAGGATTTTCGAATTCTCATTGAGACGTCCCTTGCATCGTACATGCCGTCCCTGGCGCGGCTTTTTAGACTCCGATTAGCCCCAGCCCCGACATCCCTGTCGGGTCGTTCAGGCTTTCAAAAGCCTCGCTTTTGATCGGCTGTCGCCGACCAGCCTTCACCCGTCCCTGGCGCGGCTTTTTAGACTCCGATTAGCCCCAGCCTTGCCAGTCCAGTCGCAGAGCACAGCTCTGCGCCGCTCGGGGCTGCGCACGAAGCTGTGCCTCGTAAACGCTTGCCCTCGCCCTGGTCGGGTCGTTCAGGCTTTCAAAAGCCTCGCTTTTGATCGGCTGTCGCCGACCAGCCTTCACCCGTCCCTGGCGCGGCTTTTTAGACTTCGATCGGCCCCAGCCTTGCCATCCATGGCAAGTCGTTCGGCCATCAAGAAGCTTTGCTTCTTGTCGGCTGCGCCGACCGGGCCTCACCCCCGCACGGCACGCTTCACCAGGTTCGCCATCAAGGGAACTTTGAAATGGTTGTAGTTCAAAGGCCGCGCCCCTTGCACCGCGAGATCCCCGGCTTGTACGCCGAGCTCCTCCGAGCGGGTCTGGCCGCGCAACAGGTTCTCAACCGATGACAGCCGGCGGGGAACGCATTCCACCGCGCCGCAGGCCATGCGCACGTCCTGGATTACGCCGCCTTCAACTCGCATCGCCGAGGCGATGTTGACCAAGGCGAAATCCCAGACGTTGCGATCCGCGACCTTTTCGAAGTAGTACTCCGCGTCGGCCCAGGTATTGGGGATACGCACCGCGGTTAGAATCTCGCCTTCGTTGAGCACGGTCATGTTGAGAATGTCCCGCGCCGGGCCGACGAAAAAGTCCTCGGCCGCGATCAGGCGCTGTCCACTCACGCTGCTCACCACCATGGTGGCGTCAAGGGCCACCAGCGCCGGCGCCGTATCGGAAGGGCTGACCGCGACGCAGCGGCTGGAACCGAACAGCGCGTGCTCCCGATTGAGTCCCTCGGGCGAATCGGCGTAACAGATGTTGCCGCCCGCGCGATAGCAACTCAGTCCGCGGCGGTAGTACCAGCAGCGGGTGTCCTGAATCAGATTGCCCGCCAGCGTTCCCACGTTGCGGATCTGCGGGCTCGCCACGATTCCGGCGGCTTCGGCCAACAGGCCGAAACGCGATTGGATCAGCGGATGATTGGCAATTTCGGTCAGGGTTGTCACCGCCCCGATTTCGATGCCATCACCGGTTTCGGACACGCCTTTCCAGGCATCGATCCTGGTCAGTTCGATCATCGCGGCAGGAGACTTGTTGCGATCTTTCAACCAGCCGTAGGTATCCTGTCCGCCACCGAGCAGCCAGCCGTCGGCGCCCAGCGAGTCCGCCAGTTCCAGCGCGTTCGCTTCATCAGCGGGCTGATAAAGCTCGATGTCGGGCATTACGTCATGAGATGTGGCTACCATATCAACCTCGGAAGTTATTCTGAGCGAGGGCTACCGCGTCTTCCTGGGTGCCCGCCACGTGGTTAATGATCATATCCGTTGTAATCGGGGCCGCGCCGAAGATGTGCCCATCGAGCGCGTCCGAAATCGCAGCGGTCAGGGCGGCGGATACCGAACCCTGGGTAGGCTCGCCGATGCCGCGGGCGCCGACCGGATTTTCCGGGTCGGGCAGATCCACCCAGCCGGTTTCGATCCTCGCCGGCGTGTCGAGATAGGTGGGCACCTTGCTTTGCCAGTAACCGGTGCTGGCCGGCAATCCGTTCTGCGGGTCATACAGGTGCCGTTCCAGCGCGGACAGGCCGATTCCCCAGACAGCGCCGCCGACGAGCTGATTCTTCAGGCCTTGCGGATGCATTACGGTGCCGCACTCGCCGATGCTGACCATATCGAGGATTTCGTACTTGCCGGTTTCAAGATCTAGTTCGATCTCGGTGCAGGTCACGGTGAATCCCGGCGGGTTATTGGAATGGGCCGGATCATGGTAGATGCCCATGAAGCCGGTTCCGGCCAGACGCGAGGCGGCGATCTGCGTCCATTCCGCAAGTTCCTCGGGCAGTTCCGCTTCGCCCGTGAATTTGCCGCCGAGTTCCATCGCCCGCTGGGCGACTTCGGCGTAGCTCATGCCAATGCCGCCGTCAGCGATCCGATGCACGCGCTCATCGGAGATGTCGTAATCCGCCGGTTCTCCCCCCAGACCTTGCGCGGCGATTTCCTTCATCTTCGCCAGCATGTCCATGGCCGCGCCATAACAGGTGCGGGTATTGGTGAAGATGGAGTTGCTGCCGTCCTGCGGGGAGGTGATGGGCAGATGATAGTCGGTGCGGCCGGTGATGATGTCACAGCTTTCCCAGGGCATCTTCAGCGCTTCGGCCGCGGCTCTGGAGGTGGACGCATAGGAATAAGTTCCCAGGTTTCCGACCCCGTTGTGAATCTTGAGTCTGCCGTCGGCGCCCATCATGACGATGCCGTCCATGCCGCTGCGGCCAGCGTTGTGATAGCCCTGGCCGATGCCGAGGCCGGTCACCTTGCTGCCGTTGCGCTGGCGGCGGCGCGACTGGCGCCCTTCCCAATCGAAGTCATTCGCGGCCTGTTGCAGGGCTTCGGGCATGTAGGCGCTGGTCAGGGGCTGGCGCTGAGGCCCGCCGACATCGCCCGTCTGGGCCGAGTTGACCACGCGGATATCGAGCCGGCTCATGCCGAGCGCATCCGCCGCTGCATCCATGATCGGAGAGATGATCGGCGCGATCTGATTCTGACCCGGGCCACGCTGGGCGCCGCGATGGGCGGTATTGGTGGCGACCGAGGCGCCACGGAAGCGCACCGCTTCGGTCTGGTACAGGATGCTAATGCAGTCCGCCGCCGAGAAAGCGTCCGCGCCTCCACCTTTGCCGCCGTTATCGGAGACGACGAAAATGTCGCAGGCGGACATCACGCCGTCCGGTCGAAACCCGACCTTGATCCAGCCCTGGAAGCCCTGCCGGGCGCCGCCGATAGTGAACTCTTCCTCGCGGGTGATGCGCATCATCACCGGGCGGTTCAGCTTCTGCGACATCTTGGCGGGAATCGCCATGCTCGGAATGCTACCGGCCCGGGCGCGCTGGCCGAAGCCGCCGCCGGTGGCCGCGTTGATGAAGACCAGATCTTCCTTGGCGACGCCGATGATGCCGGCCATGTCGTTGGCCAGCGCGGTCAGGCTCTGGGAAGTGCCATGCAGGTAGAGCTTGCCGTCTTCCCAATAGGCCATGGCGCTGCGCGGCTCCATGGAATGGTGCGGATAACCGGCGGTAGTGAAGCTGCCCTCGTAGACGAATCCGTCCGCGGCGGCGGCAAACCCGGCTTCGAGGTCGCCATAAGCGAAAGTGGGAATCGGACCCGTGGTAGGCGCGTCCTCCGCCGGGGCGTTGCCGGCGCGGAAACTCGCCACCTGATCCGAAGACCACTTCGCTTCGGTGAATCCTTGCCGACCAAAAGTATTGCCGTCGACAAAGGCATTCGGGCCGCCTTCCCGCAAACTGTCGAGTGGGTCGAGTACAAAGGGCAGCCGCTCGAAAGTCACATTGATCGCGGCGATAGCGGTTTCGGCGGTCTTTTCGTCGACCGCCGCCAGCGCCAGAATCGGTTCGCCGACCAGGGTCGGATGGTTGGTGAGGATCTTCAAGCCGGTAGACTGGGGTTCTCCGTCCGGATAAACCTCGTCGGCCGTCAGGATGCCGTATACGCCGTCCATCGCCAGCGCTTCGGCGGCGTCGATTTCGAGCACGCGCGCATGGGGAATGGGGCTGGTAAGCAGGCGGGCGTAAACCATGCCCTCGCGGGTATAGTCTTCCGCATACTTGATCCGGCCGGTGACCTTGCCGGTCACGTCCGGTGGAACGAAGTCTTTACCGATATGCATATAGGCCATGATGATTATCCTATTTCAGCGGCGCGCATGACGCCGTCGAGGTAAGAGTCGTAGGAGCCGCAGCGGCAGATATTGCCCGCCATGCCCATCCGCGCTTCTTGCCGGGTGGGATTCGGGTTTGCCCGCAGCAGTCCGACCGCCGCCATTACCTGGCCCGGCGTGCAATAGCCGCATTGCGGACCGAGCGCATCGACGAATCCCTGCTGCACCGGATGCAGCGTGCCGTCGGGCGCTTCCAGCCCTTCTACGGTCTCGATGCGTCCGTCCTTCATGGAATGCGTCAGAACGGAACAGCCATAGGTGGGAACGTCGTCCACCAGCACGGTGCAGGCGCCGCATTCGCCGCGATTGCATCCCAGCTTGGTGCCGGTGAGGCCCAGTTTGTAGCGCAAGGTGGAGGCCAGGGTTTCCTGGGGCGCCACATCGACGGTGCGGTCCTGGCCGTTGACGTTGAGCCGGATCATGCGCTCCACCGCCCCAGCGGGACGGGACTGGCCGTTCGCTGCGTACCACAGCGAAGTCGTGCCTGCCACGGCGCCCGAGGCTATTACGCCCTTGATAAAGCGTCGTCGAGTTAGTTGAGGATTCACGGGTTGCATTCGCCTCCGTAATTTGGGAGTGAGTCAATTGTCTGGTGGAGCGCACCGTGAGGTTTGATAATCTTCTTTTTGGCTCCACTCAGGCATGTCGCTGTGTGCGATCAAGCAAGCCTTTTGCCGAACAAGAGTAATGCACGCTTTATCGATTGGCAAGCAATGCCCGATGCCAATTTATCGTCTATTTGCAAGCATGTCGGGAAGTGATAATTATTCGCATTTACATGGATATCCGAATGAAATTCTCACCGCCCATGTTCCGAAATCTGCTTAATTGTTTGCCTGCTGCAAGGCATCGCCGTGCTGTCGCGCCCGTCGGGAACAATCGGGCTTAGAAACGGTGCCGGATTCAGTAGGAGAGCTGCGCTTCAGTTTGCATCCGTTACCCGGGCGCCACGGAGAATGTTGGTCAATCCGTAGTTACCCTCGTGACAGGCATATTCATAAAGATGCCCGGCAACCTTGGTCATGGGTATCAGCGCCGTGACCTTGTCGCTGAATGTGGCCGGGTCGTCGATGGTGAACTCGTATTCGATGGTGTCGTGGGCGACGCGGGTGAACTTTTCCGTCAGCACCTTGTGGAATGAATCCCCATAGGCGATTCTCGGTTCCATGAAGCTGCCCGTCAGCGCATTGAAATTCCTGGTCTCCACGACCAGGGTATCGCCTTCGTAGTAACCGCGGGAATCGCCCGACCACAAGCGGATGCCGTCATCGAGCGCCGGGCGTTCGCCGATGGGCACGATTCTGGCGTCGTGGATCATTTCGGTAAGCAGGACAAAATGGTCCCGGTTCTGGAAAATCTGAATATTGTTGTTGTACAGGCTGGGAAATATCGGTGCACCGGAATTGAACCCGACCAGACAGCGTTCCGACAAACCCCGGTCTTCCGGCCCGTCGCTCGAAATTCCGCCAACGGTAAAACGGACGGGACGTTCACCGGGAATCTCGGTAACTCCTGACGCGTCGCTTTCCTGAACCTCCGCGCCTTCCGCTAGCGGCGGAAACCGGCCGTTCGCGGGATAGGTAATCAGGGAAGTTCGCACATTCTCCTGCAATCCCGCGCTTTCCACCCAGAAATCGTTATAGCCGCCGACGCCGGCCTGGGGTCTGCCTCCGCCGGTGGTTCGTTCGGTGTTGGCGGCTATCGCGGCTTCCCTCTCTGCCACGAGTTTCGCGATTTCCGCCGGTGTGTAGAACGCTTTTTCGCCTAATTCTTCCGGGCGTTGCAGCGGGGTATTCGAGGCATAGTTCCAGACTCCCTGAAAATCCGGATGGCCGAATTCGGTTTTCGGGACTTCATAATCCGTTTGTGCGCCTGCGCCCAGGGCGAGCGCCAGCAACGGAATAATGCCGGGCAACATGGATTTTGCGGAAATCATGCGAGTCACCGTAGCACCGGAAAATCGGCGACTCAACGAAAGAAATTAAACGCTCGAAACGAGTCGGCTAGGCCAATGAACCGGGCTTTCCCTCGTATTCGAGCACGCCATGCAGAAAGATATCGGTCGTGTGATTGCACAGAGTGTCGAATTGATCCTGATCGAATGAGATTCCCAGGGATTTCTCCAGCAATGGCCTGACCAGGAAAGGATAGGTCTGCAAACTGACCAGAGACATCGCTACGAGTTTCAGATCGAGTTCCTTGCGCAGACGGCCGTTCTGCCGGTCGTTCTCCAGGGCTTTCCGCAGCGCCGGCGCCATGACTTCACCGAGCCTGGTCGCGGTAAACTGATGAACCGGACCCTGGCCGAGCACGCCTTCCTTCAATATGAAAACCGGGTACCAGGGATTGTCGTACATCGCCCGCATCCACACTCGGATGAACTCGGTGATGGAAAGATCGTCGCGGGCGGCAATCTTCCTGAGCGCGTCCTCGACGGGCAGGGAGACTTTCTCCATCATGTTTCTGTACAGCCCCGCCTTGTCTCCGAAATAGTAATGCACCATTGCGGTATTGACGCCGGCCAGCGCCGCGATCTGCCGGATGGATACCGCCCGGTATTCGTAATTGCTGAACAATTCTTTCGCCGCGTGCAACAGGCGATCGCTGACAGGGTCGCTCGCGGAATCCGGGGGTCGGCCAAGCGGGTGTTTCGTCTGGACATTGCTCGAAGTCATTTCTCACCTCGAAAGCAGACGGCTGGGGTTAAATTAAACAGTTAATTAACTGAAAAGCAAATTTTGTACACACTTCCGGAGAATCCATGTCCGGCTTAACTTACTCTCTGTAAACCAGATCTTGCGTATCTGAGCGCGGATACGCCCGACAGGAGCCATGAGCATGAAATTCAACAGACTGCCGTTCGCATTTGCATTGACCGTTTTCTTCGCTTTCGCCGGGTCCGGCGCCAATGCCGTCGAGGAGCCGGTAGAACTGACGTCCGGACTCGTGGCAGGAGTCGAACTCGACAGTGGCGTCCGGGTGTTCAGAGGCATACCGTTCGCGGCGCCGCCGGTGGGAGACCTGCGTTGGCAAGCGCCCCGGCCGCCGATTCCCTGGAAGGGCGTGCTCGAAGCGGATTCCTTCGCGCCCGTTTGCATGCAGCAGCGGACAGCCGCGCTCATGAGCGAAGACTGCCTTTATCTGAATATCTGGACTGATGCGGAAACGGCGGACGAAAGTCGTCCGGTCATGGTCTGGATTCATGGCGGCGGCTGGTCCAGCGGCGCGGGGGCCAACGTGGGCTCGTTCAGCACCGGAATAACCGGCATTTATGACGGCGAAGCTTTCGCCGAAAACGGCGTCGTGCTGGTTTCGGTAAATTATCGTCTTGGCGCGTTCGGCTTCATGGCTCATCCCGCGCTGTCGGCGGAATCGGAGCGCGAGGTCTCCGGCAATTACGGAATTCTCGACCACATCGCGGCGCTGGAATGGGTGCGGGACAACATCGCGGGATTCGGCGGAGACCCGGACAACATCACAATATTCGGCGAGTCGGCCGGAGGCGCCAGTGTTTACGCCCTGTTGGCGACCCCGCTCGCCTCGGGACTGTTTCACAAGGCCATCGGCCAGAGCGTTTGGGTTACTACCGGAAACATGACCCATCTGAAGCGCAATAACGGCCTCTCGGACAGCGCGGAATCCCGCGGCCAGCAAGCCATTGCGGCCAAGCTGAACGAGTTGGGGATCGCGGGCGACGGTGATCTGCTCGCGGCCATGCGTTCGCTCGCGGCCGATGACGTGCTGAACCTGCAGCACCAGGTCTCGCTGGTCGAAGACGGCTGGATGTTCCCCGATTCGCCCGCGCGAATATTCGCGGAAGGGTCTCACAACATAGTACCTTTGCTTGCCGGAAGCAATGATGGCGAAGGATTGCTCTTTGTCAGGCGGGAACAGGCTTTCACAACAGTATCCGAACAGCGGGCAGCCAGAGAAACCGAATTTGGCGAATTCGCCGGCAAACTGCTGGATTACTATGTCGCGGATTCAGATGAAGACGTATACACAGTTGAAGTCGACTACAACTCCGACTCCTGGTTTGCCCGGCCCACCCGGGAAGTCGTCGAGGCAATGGCGAAAACCGGGGCTGACAGCTTCATGTACGTGTTTACCCGCAATCTGCAAAATCCCGCGGAACGCTCTCCCCATGCCATGGAGCTTCGCTATGTCTTCGACGAATTGCCGGAAAACGCTGCCGAAACGGATCGGGACATTGCCCGCCTGATGAATGACTACTGGTCCCGTTTCGCCGCAACAGGCAATCCTAACGGGCCGGACCTGCCAACGTGGCCACGCTACGAGATCGAATCACGGCAGCATCAGTTCATAGGAGCAGAAGTTGGGCAGGGGTCGCTCTATCGAAAGGACCAACTCGATGAACTCGACCGCTACCTCATCGACAGATACAACTCGGTGGAATAAGCGTTGCGGCGGCGGAAGCTCCGGGCAATCGGAGCTTCCGCACGACGCAAGAAGCGAAGCAGTTCAGGAAAAACTCAAGGCGCTCCCGAATCGACGTACTTCATCTGCATGTTGGCGATGAACATTTCCTCCCAACTCTGATCGCCCCAGGTGATCGAGGCGTTCGGGTCCGGGTTGTCGGGGTTGGTCGGCGAATTATCGAATGCGCCTTCGACCAGGATCGTGGTTCCGGCCGGAACGAACTTCGGTTCCGCCAGGTGATAGGTCATCTGCCAGTTGAAATCATAATTCGGCACTGACAACAAAGGCTCGCGAGTGCCGTCCGGATAAATGGCCGTCCATTTCATCCGCTTCCCGCGGACATGCATGTGCGGATAAAAACTGATGACTTCGGCATCCTGGGGAATCACCCTCGCGCGGACCACTTCGTGGTCGCCCGCGTTGGGGGGAATCAGGAAATCATTGGCCATCACACCGCCATCCTGCAATTCTTCCGTTGGAGTAAAGCCGGCTTCGTAGAAATAGACGCCGAACTCCGAGTTATCGGTCGTGGCCCTGCCATTGGTGGTGTAGTGCATCTGAAACACCATTCTTGAGCCGGCCGGCACGAACTGGCCCGTATTTTCCTCGAAAAATCTCGCGTTGTTGCCGGGGATGTAAGCGGGTAGATTGATGCCTCTCTCTTCCGGACTTCTCGATCCTTGTCCGGTTTCGCAGGGAGTGGGGCAAATGCCGATTTCAGGGCCGGACATGCCCGGCGGCACCGCGCGGGCGAGAATGTGGTGAACCACGCTTCTGTCTCCCGGGATCAGGTCGGCGCCCTTGACCCAGCTATCCCGCTCGAACGCAAAGCCCGAATCCACCCAGATATATTCCATCACTCCCGCGGCGGGAACTTCCTGGGGCGGGATGTTCACGACAACATCAGGCTCGCCCAATGGCCACTTGGTGTCCGGCCAGTCAACGGACGCCAGGGGATCCGGCCCCGCATCCTTCCGCGCGCCGGCGTCAATCCAACTGATCAGCTTTTGGGTCTGCTCCGGTGACAGGTTGCGATTGATTCTTACATCGCCGATATGGGGGTCGATCTGACCCGGCGGCATGCGCTTGGTGAGCACCACTTCGCGGATCATCGGAGCCCAGCCCTGAATCATCAGGTGGCTGTCCATGGCGAATGGGGCGATACCCAAATCGCGGTGGCAGTTCGAGCAATTTTCCACCAGCATCGGGGCGATGTCCCGGCTATAAGAAACCGAAGCGCCGTCGTCATATTGCTCGATGGCGGAGAAATCTACTTCACAGCCATTGAATTCCGTTGCCGCGCCACTCACGTCCATGCCCTGGGAAATCTCGCGCAATGCCGGATCCAGCCCCCCTACGGAGCCACGATACAGTACTTCGAAACGTTCCGGATCCAGCACCACCGCTTCGCCGACGCCAGTCACTCCCAGCGCATGGGAAACGACCTGGCTCTCATCCATCAGCAGCGGCAGATCCGCACCGTATTGCGTTGCCTGCCGGAGCACGCTGTCGCGGTCCCGATCGCCGGTGACGTTGATCATCATGAATTCGAAGCCGCTGCCGGAATATTTGTTGTCGACTACGCTGTATTGCGCCAGCGTGGCGGCAAATGAACTGCAATCGGCCCCCTGGGCCAGCAGCACAACCGCATCCTGGTAGTTGTAGCGCCCCATTTGATGGAAGTTGCCGTTCTGGTCGAGCAAGGCAAAATCGCCGACTCGCTCCTGAGCGTACAAGGATTGCGCAGCAACAAGGAATGTCACCGCCAACAGGATTTTTTTCATGGTTCAAGCCCTCTGGAGATCACGCCTTCGGGTAAGAGCACCAGCCTACCAAACCCGTGTTTCATTCGAAACCGCGATAATTAAACAAGCCTGCTGCTTCGGTCTTCTCTGCACAATTCCATCCTTGGAATTGTGCATTAACGTAAAACAAAAGCGTGGTTTTTTTTGCTCCCGAATTCAATAGCTTACGCTATCGAATTCGGCGACAAATCCGTTTGTCGCGCGGAAGCTCCGATTACTCGGAGCTTTCTTAGAAGCTGAACAGGGCCCGTGCATAGATGCGTCTGCCTCTCGGATCGAATGTGTTCAGATCGAAATTTTCCAGCGAAGTATCGTCGCCTTTCTCGATGTAGGGTAGATCCGATTCGAACAGATCCAGTACGCCCAGGGTGAATACCGACGAGCCGAAACGGGGATTGTCCCAGTCGTGAGTGTAGGAATACTGCATGTCCAGGGATTGATACGCATCTACGGTCCGGCTGGCAAGCGATCTGATCAGGTCGTTGCCGTCGACAACCACGGCGTCGTAACCGAGGTTTTCGTAGCTGCCGATATGACGGTTGATCGCGGTAAAGCTGTGATCGCCCCGATTCCAGTTGAAGGTTATGAACCCGCGATTGTCGGGCAGCGACAGCAAGGTGGCGCCGCCGTCGCCCGTGGTGCCGGCGGCATCGGTCACGCCAGTGCCGTTGAAGCCGTTGTCGAACCCTGGCAGGCCGGCAATTTCATACTGCCGCACATGGGTGTAGTCCAGCCCGATGCGAAAATCACCCAGGTCGTTCGCCCAGGTGTAGCCGACGCGGACATCCACGCCATCGCTGATGATGTTACCGGCGTTGACCGACTGGAGTTCCACCGATACCAGGTCGGCGTCGGCAAACTTCCGCTCGACCCTGGGAACGATGTAGAGCCTTGGGTCGACCACGCAGTTGAGACGTTCATCGGAGTTGGCGCCATACTGGGCCGCCACCTCATCCGGGTTGCAGGGAGTGAACGGAGCCGGCGCGCCGTCCGCCAGCGAATCATGGGTAACGTAATTACTCGGATTGCCGACTGCCGCATCGAACCTTGCGACTTCGGCCTCTACCACGGACGAAGGCTGCTCCGAGACTACCCGGTCAACGAAGTCGAAGCGCCAGAAGTCCATCTGCACTGAAGCGCCTTCGAGACTGCCCTCGAGCGGCGCCCAGATGAATCCGGCGCTGTAGGTGTCAGCCCTTTCGTTACCGAGGTTCGGGCTTGGGATGCCGAAGTTGACCAGCCGCTCGGACTCGCCGTTGGCTACCGTTGCCGGTAATACGCCGGCGCGCACTTCCTGTCGCGCGAGGGGGTCGATGAACGACTGACCGGCGCTTGCCCGGCCGACGAAGATCAATTCCATGTTCGGCGCCCGGAACGACTGGGAATACGAAGCCCGCAGCAGCAGGTCTTCGCGCGGCCGCCAACTGATCGCCGCTTTCGGACTCAATTCGCCGCCGATCGCGCCGCCGTAATCCTCATAGCGCACGGCCAGTTGCGACTCCACGTTTTCAAGAAACGGCAGCGAAACTTCCGCCATCATCGCGTCCACTTTCCTGCTGTTGTCGAATGACCGGGTGATATAGCCGCCGAAATTGTTGTCGTTGCTGACATAGTAGGTTTCGGCGACTTCCGTCAGACCCTCGCCGTAAGACAGGATGGCATTGGGATGGCCCGGTTCGATCAGCGGGTAGGAGCGGCTGACCTGCTGAAAGTCCCGATGCTGGTAGCCCAGAGCGAATGCCGCCGTGCCGCCGCTCATTTCAAAAAGATCTCCGGAAACCAGCGCATCAAAGACGCCCAGGGTATTGGTGCGATCCGATACCGGCACTATCGGCGACATCCAGTCGAGCAACTCTGTGCTGTTGGCAAAATTCGGGTCGGTTACGGAGGTCAGCAGCGGATTGAAGAATTGGCAGCCGCCCTGCCCCTGATTGCTGCTGGTCAGCGCCTGGGAAATGCTTTCCCGCATCATCCACGGGTAGGAAGGCGCCACGACCAGGAAAACCGATGCTCCGACCAACTGCCAATACAGTTCCGAATCCAGATTGAAATTCGGAATGCCGTTCGGCGTGCAGTTCGGCCCGCCCAGACCGTTTGCCGCCAGTTCCATGCGGTCTCGCTGGAAGGATCTGTCCAGGCGGTAAACGTCGCTTCGGCTCCAGGCGTAGGACACGTCGTATCTCATTGGACGATCCATGAAGTCGAAGTCGCCATCGAAACCTCCCTGGAACGATTCATGCCGCAAATCGGTAGTTTCGTAACTTCGGTCGCCCGGTCTGGGGTACTCGGATATGTATTCGACAAATGCGGGCGATCCGGGCCCGCCGTTGGCGGCGTCGATGGGGGCGTTGGTGATGGTCGGAATGGAGTTTCCGGCAACATGTGCGAATGCGCCCAATTGCGCCGCCGACCCCAGCGGGTGATTGGTCGTGCCGTAGGGCGGCAGGTGGTAGGGACCGATTCCGACCACGTTGACGGTTCCGTCATCGGATCGATTGGTGCTCTGATCCGAAACCTGGAGCATGGAGTAGAAGTTGAATTGCTCACTGAACGAGTGATCGAAAGAAAGCACTACCGAAGATCGGGTTTGCGCCGGCAACAGGTACTCGTATTGCGACACATCGTCCCAACAGCCCGATTCCGGATTGATGTCCCGGCTGTTTCGCGTGGAAATCTGGGCGCCGACTTGTTCGCAGAGAGGGTCTGTGTACTCGATTCCCGAAGCCCCCGCCGAGGCCTTCAGGGCGGTCAGTTCCTGGTTGATGTATGCCGGATTTACGGAAAATCCCAGGCTGGGCACGGCGATGATTCGGGTGTTGTTTTCCATCACCATGGAATCTGGCCCGAAATTGGAAGCGGCCGCCGCGGGCACGGCGTCTCGCTCGAAGAATTCTCCGGCAACCACCAGGTGAGTGGCCTGATCGTCACTGCTCCACCCCCAGATCGCACTGGCCGTCTGATCCATGGTGGATCCTTCACCGGCGATCTGCTGCACGTCACCGTACACTTCCAGCCCTTCGAAGTCGGTGCGCATGATGACGTTAACCACGCCGGCGACCGCATCGGAGCCATAGAGAGCCGAACCGCCGTCGGTCAGCACTTCTATGCGCTCGGTCATCACGATCGGAATCGCGTTCAAGTCGACGAACTCGCTGCCGTCGAGAGTTACGCCGGCCACCGGGGTAACCCGTTTTCCGTTTATCAGCGTGAGGGTGGAGTTAGTGCCGAGATTTCGAAGATTGATATTCGAAGTGGCCCCGGAAATTCCGTTGCCGGAACTCCCGTTGGTATGAGTCGTCGAACCCTGGTTGATGTTGAGATTCTTGATGACGTCCCAGATACCGGCGGCGCCTTGCTGCTCGATATTGGATCTGTCGACAATGGTGACCGGAGATGGCGCGTCGATAGGCGTTCCTCTGATCAGGGAGCCGGTAACAATGACCTCCTCTATTTCGGTGGCATTGTCCTGCCCATGGACAATGGCGCTATTGCCGGCCAACGCGGCAAAAATACAACTCGCCATCAGTTTGCGCTTTGCGGGGATTCTATTAATCATCATGACTGCGCCTCTCTCTTGGTACTCCACGTTTTCGAGTCCTTTGAAGGGGCCGCCGGGGCAAGCCCGCAGATTCAGGTGTGTATTGGAATCATTAGTTTTCTTGAGTTCGATCGAATCGCAAAGGTCTCGGCTGGAAAGTTCTTGGCGGAGGAATCCGTACCTTTCTAGCACCCGGCGAATACCCTAGCAATAACATTAATTAAACAGTAAGGCGCGCATGCGGACATTCGTAGCTGTGCGCCCTCTGGGCAGGCGGCGTTGCTATGTGTCTTGCTTGGCGTCGGCGGTATGTGCGGAGATCGGCTGCCAGCTTGACAAATTTTGTGCCAGTGTTATGTTGGGCGGCCCTCTCGGACGTGCGGAATCGGAAGCCCCAGAACAGGTTTTCCATTCCGCTGGCGATGCCGGTCTGGACGAATCAAGCACCGTTTTATGAATATTCCCAGGCAAAGTGATCCGCGCCGGGAGTGAAATAGCGTATTCTCTGAAAAATTCCATCCGTGGAATTTTTCATTGCCGCAAAACGAGCGTGATTTGTTTTGCTCCCGAATTCAATGGCTTGCGCCATCGAATTCGGCGGCACATACCTGTGCCACGGAGAAGTTCCGATTGCTCGGAGTTTTTCCGGAACGAGACCGGACGGAGATTCAATGAGCAAATTGCCAGCGGTCGGATATCCCGAAAAGTCGGGGCTTTACGATCCCGCGCTGGAGAAGGATTCCTGCGGCGTCGGCCTTGTCGCGGACATCAAGGGCCGACCCAGCCATCAGATCATGCTCGACGCATCCCATGTCAATTCGCGCATGGATCATCGTGGCGGCTGCGGTTTCGAGGCAAACACCGGCGATGGCGCCGGGATTCTGGTCGGCTTGCCCCATGAATTCTTCCGCAAGATCGCCCGTACCGAACTCGGTAGCGATCTGCCGCCGGACGGCCAGTTCGCCGTCGGTAACCTATTCCTGCCGCGCATAGACGAAGAACGTGCTCAATGCCGTAAATTCATCAACGAAGTCATCGCCGCCGAAGGTCAGACCCTGGTCGGCTGGCGGCTGACGCCGGTGGACGCCGGAGGCGCCAATGTCGGCCCTGCCGCGCAAGCGGCCCAGCCCCGCATCGAACAACTGTTCATTGCCGCCGCGGATGGGTTGGAACAGGACGCCTTCGAGCGCGCGCTGTACGTAATCCGCAAGCGCTTCACCCACGCCTTGCGCAACGACGCCTCGCTGACCGAACGCAAGTTGCTGTATGCCTGCAGCCTGTCGAGCAAGGTCATCGTTTACAAGGGCATGTTGAAGCCGGGGCAGCTTTTTCCTTTTTACAAGGATCTGATCAATCCCGAGTTCGCCACGCATATGGCGATGGTGCATTCCCGTTTCAGCACCAACACTTTCCCGTCCTGGGATCGCGCCCAGCCCAATCGATTCATGAGCCATAACGGTGAAATCAACACCTTGCGCGGCAATGTCAACTCCATGGTGGCGCGGCAGGGCACCATGGCCAGCGAGGCTTTCGGCGACCGCTTGCCGACGGTCTTTCCCGTGATCGACGACGATGTTTCCGACTCCGGCGCATTCGACAACGCGCTTGAGTTGCTGCTGCTCACTGGCCGCTCGCTGGCGGAAGCGACCATGATGATGATTCCGGAAGCCTGGCAGTCGGATCGCAACATCGAACCGACGCGCAAGGATTTCTACGAATACCATTCCGCGCTGATGGAGCCCTGGGACGGCCCGGCCTCGATCGTATTCTCCGATGGCCACTATATCGGCGCCGTGCTCGACCGCAACGGCCTGCGGCCGAGCCGCTATTACATCACTCACGACGATAAATGCATCATGGCTTCCGAAGTCGGCGTATTGCCGGTGGATCCCGCCAATATAAGAGCCAAGGGACGCCTGCAGCCGGGCCGCATGTTCCTGCTCGATTTCGAACAGGGCCGACTGATTCCCGACGAGGAAGTGAAAAGCGATATCTGCGGCCGGCGGCCTTATGGAGAATGGCTCGCGGCCGAAAAGGTCGTGCTCGAGGATTTTGCCCAGGATTTCACCAAAGGCAGCGCGGCTCATTCGCTGATCGGCGAAGATTTGCTGTCGCGCATGCAGGCCTTCGGTTATACCAGCGAAACCATCCAGTTCATGTTGCTGCCGCTGGTGACCGAAGCGCGGGACCCGCTCGGCTCCATGGGCAACGATACCGCCTTGGCCTGCCTGTCCGACAAGCCGCGCATGATCTACGACTATTTCAAGCAGTTGTTCGCCCAGGTCACCAATCCGGCCATCGATTCGATTCGCGAGGAAGTGGTGATGTCCCTGCGCTGCTTCATCGGCCCGGAAGGCAATTTGCTCGAAAGCACGCGCGAACAGGCGCACCGGCTGAGCATCCACCATCCGATATTGTCCAATCGTCAACTCGCGGAAATTCGCGACATGGATTACCGCGGCATGCGCAGCCGGGTCATCGATATCACCTACGACGGCCATTGCGGCCCTGAGCTTGAAAACGCCTTCCAGGACGCGCTGCAGCGCATCTGCCACGAGGCTTCCGCCGCCATTCACGACGGTTATTCCTTCATCGTCCTGTCGGACCGCGCGATTTCCCGCGACCGTGTGCCCTTGAGTTCCTTGCTCGCCTGTGGGGCGGTGCACCATCACCTCGTGCGCAATCACCAGCGCACCCAGATCAGCATCATCGTCGAGACCGGCGAAGCCCGGGAAGTGCATCATCACTGCCTGCTGTCCGGCTATGGCGCCGACGCCATCAATCCCTATGTGGCTTTCGAAGCCTTGTGGGAGGCCAATGGCGATGGCTTGCTCGGAGACGGCTATCGCGATGAAGACTCGCTTGTGGCCGCTTACAAGAAAGGCGTCGCCAAGGGTATGCTCAAGGTCATGGCGAAGATGGGCATCTCCACCTTGCAGTCATACAAGGGCGCGCAGATTTTCGAAGCGGTGGGACTGGCGGACGAAATCATCGAGCGTTGCTTCACCGGCACCGCCAGCCGCGTGCAAGGCGTCAATTTCGACGTGCTGGAAACCGAATTGCTGCGCCGCCACCGCATCGGCTTCCCGCCGCGCGAAAGCGAGCGCCTGCCGGTATTGAGCAATCCCGGCGATTTCCATTGGCGCAGCGGCGGCGAAACCCATATGTGGAATCCAGACACGATCTTCAATTTGCAGATCGCCGCCCGCGGCAACAATGCCGAGGCTTACCACACCTTTGCCCGCTTCGCGAACGAGGAAGCGGCCAAACGCGCGACCTTGCGCGGCCTGCTGCAATTCCGCGCGGGAGTGAACGAGCCGATTCCCCTCGATAAAGTCGAACCCGCCAGGGAGATCGTCAAACGCTTCGCCACCGGCGCCATGAGTTTTGGCTCGATTTCCGATGAAAGCCACCAGGCCCTGGCCGTCGCCATGAATCGCATCGGCGGCAAGTCGAATACCGGCGAAGGCGGCGAGGATCCGGCCCGGTTCGAACCGATGCCGAGCGGCGATTCGAGCCGTTCGGCGATCAAGCAGGTCGCTTCGGGCCGCTTCGGCGTGACCATGTGGTATCTGGCCAATGCGGACGAATTGCAGATCAAGATCGCCCAGGGCGCCAAGCCCGGCGAAGGCGGCGAATTGCCCGGCCGCAAAGTCGACGAGAACATCGCTCGCATTCGCCATTCGACGCCGGGCGTGGGATTGATCAGCCCGCCGCCGCACCACGACATTTATTCGATCGAGGATATCGCCCAACTCATCCACGATCTCAAGAACTCCAACCGCCGGGCGAGGATCAGCGTCAAGCTGGTGTCCGAAATCGGCGTCGGCACCATCGCCGCCGGCGTGACCAAGGCCAAGACCGATCATCTCGTGATTGCCGGCCACGACGGCGGCACCGGGGCTTCGCCGTTGACTTCGATCAAGCACGCCGGCCTGCCCTGGGAACTCGGCGTTGCGGAAACCCACCAGACCCTGGTGATGAACAATCTGCGCTCGCGGGTCGTGTTGCAGACCGATGGTCAACTCAAGACCGGCCGCGACGTGGCTGTCGCCGCCCTGCTCGGCGCGGAGGAGTTCGGCTTTTCCACCGCGCCGCTGATCACCCTGGGCTGCATCATGATGCGCAAATGCCACATGAATACCTGCCCGGTGGGAATCGCCACCCAGGATCCGGAACTGCGCCGCAAGTTCCGCGGCAAGCCCGAGCACGTGGTCAATTACATGTTCATGGTGGCCGAGGAATTGCGCGGCATCATGGCGCAACTCGGCCTGCGCACGGTCAATGAGATGATCGGCCGGGTAGACCTGTTGCAAACCGACGCCGCGATCGATCACTGGAAGGCCAGCGGGCTCGATCTCAGCGCGATTCTCGAACCGGCTCGGATCATGTTCCCGGACACGGATGTCTATTGCAATCGGGAACAGGATCACGGGCTGGACAAGGCTCTCGATAACGAATTGATCAGACTCGCGGCGCCGGCGCTCGAACGTGGCGAAAAGGTGCTGATCGAGAGCGAAGTGAAGAATATCAATCGGGTGGTAGGCACCATGTTGTCGAACGAAGTGGCGCGCCGCTGGAATGAAGAGATGCTGCCTGACAACACCATCGACATTCGCCTGCGCGGCTCGGCCGGCCAGAGTCTCGGCGCCTGGCTCGTCAAGGGCGTGCGCATCACCGTCGAAGGCGACGCCAACGATTATGTCGGCAAGGGCCTGTCCGGCGGAAAACTGGTGATCTATCCGCCGAGGGAAAGCACATTCAGGGCGGAAGAAAACATTTTGATCGGCAATGTCGTACTCTACGGCGCCACTAGCGGCGAAGCCTATTTCCGCGGCGTGGCGGCGGAGCGTTTCGCGGTGCGCAACAGCGGCGCCAACGCCGTGGTGGAAGGTATCGGCGATCACGGCTGCGAATACATGACCGGCGGCCGCGTCGTCGTGCTTGGCTCAGTCGGGCGCAATATGGGCGCCGGCATGAGCGGCGGCATCGCCTATGTCTGGGATCCTGAAGAGCGTTTGCCCGCGCAATGCAACATGGGCACTCTCGACCTGGAAATCTTGACCGCGGCGGAAGATATACTCGAACTGAAGACCTTGATCGAAAACCATGCCAGGTATACCGGCTCGACCGTGGCCCGGCATGTGCTGGACAACTGGGAACGCAGCCTGGCGGAATTCGTCAAGGTTATGCCTACCGAATACAAGCGCGTGTTGGCCGAACGTAAAGCAGCGACCGCCGCTTGAGCGAACTTACTCGAAAGGAAGCTCTGAGTTAGCGGAGCTTCCACGCGGCACACCGATGCGCCGCCGGAGTTGATGGTCTAAGCCATTGAATTCGTGAGCAAAACAGAATCACGCTCTGGTTTTGCGTTAATGAACAATTCCAAGGGCGGAATTATTCAGAGAAGAAAAGTTAACAAGCTCCTGCCTCGGCGGGGAAAACGGAAATTTGACATAAAAAATGGGCAAGCCGACCGGATTCAAGGAATTTGCGCGCGAAACCGAGCCGTATCGCGACGCGCTCGAGAGACTGGTGGATTTCAAGGAAATCTATACCGACCACCGGGATTCGCTGCTGACAGTGCAAGGCGCCCGCTGCATGGACTGCGGCGTGCCTTTCTGCCAGTCCGACGACGGCTGCCC
The DNA here is from genome assembly GCA_951812715.1 of uncultured Pseudohongiella sp. Classification (GTDB taxonomy): domain Bacteria; phylum Pseudomonadota; class Gammaproteobacteria; order Pseudomonadales; family Pseudohongiellaceae; genus UBA9145. The sequence goes on from OX638323.1 coordinate 2,211,063, forward strand.
GGTCTACAACCTGATTCCCGAATGGAACGATCTGATCTACCAGGGCAGATGGAAGGATGCCCTCGACCGGTTGCACAAGACCAACAATTTTCCCGAATTCACCGGCCGGGTCTGCCCCGCCCCCTGCGAAGGCGCCTGTGTGCTCGGCATCAACGAACCTCCGGTCACTATCAAGAACATCGAATGCGCCATTGCCGACAAGGGTTTCGAGATGGGTTGGGTCACGCCCAATATTCGCGCCGCCGATACCGGCCGCAAGGTGGCCGTGGTCGGTTCCGGACCGGCCGGACTTGCCGCGGCGGCGCAATTGAATCTGCAAGGCCACCAGCTAACGGTCTACGAACGCGACGACCGCATCGGCGGTCTGCTCATGTATGGCATTCCCAACATGAAGCTGGAGAAGGATCTGGTCGACCGGCGCGTGAACCTGTTGCGCGAGGAAGGCGTCGAATTCGCGGTCAATGCCGATGTCGGCGGCAATGGCGCCAACGGCATCGACGCGCGGCAATTGCTCGATGAGAACGATGCGGTGTTGCTGACAACCGGCGCGACGACGCCGCGGGATCTGAATATACCGCTGCGGGAAGGATCAGGCGTACATTTCGCCATGGAGTTCTTGCTGAAAAACACCAAAAGCCTGCTCGACTCCAATTTGGCCGACGGCGATTACATCAGCGCAAAAGACAAGGATGTGATAGTTATCGGGGGCGGCGACACCGGCACCGACTGCATCGGCACATCCTTGCGCCATGGCTGCCGCTCGCTGGTCAATTTCGAGATCATGCCGAGGCCGCCCGGCGACCGCGGGCCGGACAATCCCTGGCCGCAATGGCCGATCATCTTTCGCGTTGACTATGGCCACGAGGAATCCGCCCGCAAGTTCGGCCAGGATCCCCGGGTGTATTCGATTTCCGGCAAAGAGTTCGTGCGCGGCGACGACGGCCGCCTGCTCGGCATCGTCACGACCGAGGTCGATTCGAAATTTCAGGAAATTCCCGATACCCGAAAGTTCTGGAAAGCCGACCTGATATTGCTGTCAATGGGCTTCCTCGGCCCCGAACATTATGTCAGTGAACCACTGGGCGTCGAACTCGACCGGCGCTCGAACTACCAGGCCGGCTACGGCGATTTCCGCACCAGCGTGGAGAAGGTCTTCGCTGCCGGCGACTGCCGCCGCGGCCAATCCCTGGTAGTTCGCGCCATCTACGAAGGCCGCCTCGCCGCCGACAGAATCGACCAGTTCCTAAGCCGCGAGGCTTAAGTTCGTTGCGCGGTTTTTTCGCTGAAAGTTGGCGGCATCTCGCCAGGTTGACTATATTGTTCTCAGCAGAAAGGCGCGGCTTGAACTCCGATAAGGAACGGAGGTCGCGGAATTTAGACTTCCAGATCGAGCCCGGAAGAAGAACGGAATGGTCGATAGGGAAAATCTTATTGTTCGATTGAGCCAAAGCAATCTGCCGAATCTTGCCGCGTTGTTGCTGGCCGTGGTCTATTTGCAAAACCAGATCGAGGCGTCCGAGGAAGGCATAAGGCGGGATATGAATCAGGGATTCGCCGACGTCCGGGCAGATGTGACCAGTTTCCAGGGTGATATAGGCGCACTCCAGGTTGACGTTGCCGGATTGCAAGCAGATGTGGCAGGTCTCCAGCAAGGCGTTGGCCGACTCGAAGATAGCGTTTACGAACTCAACGGCCGTGTTTCCAAAATCGGGGGAGCGATTGCAATCGGGCCAGACAAGGAAAACAGTCCGGCTCAGCCTTAGTTGCCCGACGGCCGACTTGCCGCGCCGTCGCCGTCGCGCGAATCCAGCCGGTATTGGATCGGCTCTTCCTCTTTGCCCGTGGCGTCGTCGAGCGAAGCATTAATCTCTGCCAGGAAATACTTGGCGAATCGTTCGAGTTTGACGGCGCCGACGCCGCTGATGGTGGCGAATTCCGCCTCGGTGCGCGGCTGCCGCCGCGCTATTTCGATCAATGTCCGGTCAGCGAAAACCACATACGCGGGAACTTCCCGCTCTTTTGCCAACTCCAGCCGCAATGCCTTGAGTCTGGCCAGCAGAGCGGTTTGCTGTTCAGTCAAAGTCTGTCCCGCCAACAGTTGTTCCTGTTTCCGCGCCTGCCGCCGCTCGGATTTCGAACTGCGCGGAACTACCGTGTCTTTCCGGTACAGGAACTTGCCCTCGCCCCGGATCAGAGCACGGCCTTTGGCGGTGATCTTGATGCCGCCATAACCGGCGATATCGATTTGCAGGAAACCGGCCGCGACCATCTGCCGAATCAGCGAGCGCCATTCGTTCACGCTGCGCTGCGCCCCGGCGCCGAAACAGGCCAGACGCTCATGGCGGAAGCGTGTGATCTTTTCCGTCTGGGCCCCGCGCAGAATGTCGATCAGATGCGCCGCGCCGAAAAGTTCGCCCGACTGTTGCGAGGCCTGCAGAATCACGCAAGCTTCCTCGGTTCCATCCACGCGTTCCGCTGGCGTCAGGCAAGCATCGCAGTTGCCGCAAGGCTCGATTCGCTCTCCGAAATATTCGAGCAAGGCCACGCGGCGGCAGGCCGGCGCTTCGCAATAGCCAAGCAGGGCGTCGAGCCGCTTGTGTTCCCGCCGTCGCCGCTCGTCTCCGGCTTCCTCGTTTTCGATGAATTGGCGCCGCATTCTGATGTCTTCAAGTCCGTAGAGCATATGCGCTTCGGCCGGCGCGCCGTCGCGTCCGGCCCGGCCGATTTCCTGGTAGTAGGCCTCCACGCTGGCGGGGAGGTCGGCGTGAAAGACGTAACGCACATCGGCCTTGTCGATGCCCATGCCGAAAGCGATAGTGGCGACAATGACCACGCCGGGTTCAGTCATGAAAACGTTTTGATTGGCTTCCCGTTCCTCAGAGCTCATGCCGGCGTGGTATGGCAGGGCGCGTATTCCTTTCCCGGCCAGCATCGCGGCGCAATCTTCGGTTTTTCTGCGCGAGAGGCAATAGACAATGCCGCTGTCGTTCTCGAAGCGCGAAACAAAATCCGCAAGCTGGCGCTTCCATTCGCGTTTCATTGTCACCGTCAGGCGGATGTTGGGGCGGTCGAAGCCGAGCACGAATTGTTCGACATGGCCGCCGAACAGACGCTTGGCGATATCGCCGCGAGTAGTTTCGTCCGCGGTAGCGGTCAATGCGGCAATGGGAACGTCCGGGAACAACTCCCGCAGCCGGCTCAGGTCGGCGTACTCGGGACGGAAGGCCGGTCCCCATTGCGATATGCAATGAGCCTCGTCAATCGCAAACAGTTTGACGGGCAAGCGCTTGAGCGCGGCCAGCATGCGCTCGGTCATCAGCCGTTCGGGAGACATGTAAAGTAATCGCGTGCCGCCTGCCGCGACCAGCTTCCAGGCTTCGATGTTTTCGCCGCGCTCATTACCGGAATGAATGCCGTCGGCGGCGACGCCGGCGAGTTTGAGCGCGGCCACCTGGTCCTGCATCAGGGCTACCAGGGGCGAGACCACGATGGTCAACTCGTCGAGCAGCAGAGCCGGTATCTGGAAGCAGAGCGATTTGCCGGAGCCGGTTGGCATGACGGCAAGAGCGTTGCGGCCCGTGAGCAGGGCATTGATCACGGCTTCCTGGCCGGGTCTGAACTCGCTGAAGCCGAAGGTTTCTTGCAGGATTCGACGCGCGCCGGCCATTTGCGGACTGGCGCCTGGGGATGAGATTGCTGGCTCGGCGGCGGAAGTCATGATTCAAGATCCTTTTGCCTTGTTCCTGGACTTATTCAATGCCGCTGGGGACCTCTCGCAGGGGAATTCCGCAATGCACGCATTTGCGGATCATCAGATTTATCAGGATATTGCGCACGAAAAATTGTCGGCCGCAGCCGGGGCAGTTGCGGCGCGCCATATCGAGGGCGAAGCCGGACCAGATTGCAATGTATACGAGCATGAAGACATCGATTTCGCGTCGTTCCTCGAGCAGCAGCCAAACTCCTGTGATGTAAACGGGCAATGTCCAGAAACAGACCAAGAGCCGGGTACGCGCGCGCTCGATTCGTTTCAGCGCTCTGACACGGGCCAACCCGCTCTTGCGCGCGGCCTTGTCTCGCAGGCTTTCTCCGGGTTTGCCCGGGCCGGATGGGGTTGCCATGGAATTCTCCTCACGTTGGGGTTCCGGGCCATCCCCGATTCGGGACGGGCTACGGGCAGCGTATCCAACTTGTTTTATATTCGCAAACCGGAGCCTTGTCCAATGAGACAAAACACTACCGGCATTTCGGTGATTGCGGCGACGCCCAAATTTACCGAGATTACCTTATCGCCAAAACAAACTCTTTTCCGCGCGCGCCGATTTCGAACCTGACTCAAAGTAAAAACTCGCTTAGTTGGGAGAGGCCGATTAAAACAAGAACCAGGGCCAGAGCTTGGTTTACGAGTTTGGCCGCGGATTGAAGGCGGGATTTCAGGTAGCTGGCCAGAGCTATGAAGCCGCTCAGGGCTGCCAGCTTGCCGAGGAACACGCCTGCCAGGAAGGCGGCGAGGAGGAAACCCTGGTAATTGAAGGCGAAGTATTGGCTGATTACCGCCAGAGCCAGGATCCAGAAGGGGACAGCTTGCGGGTTCAATGCGGCTATCAGCAAACCGCGGCGGAAGTAGGAGCCTTGGGAAGGAGGGGCTTGCGATAGTTCGGTCCTGGGCTTGCGGGCGAGCAGGATTCCGGCAAGCGCGAAGAAGCCCAGGGCTATCCCCAGGCGAAGCCAGGGATTCATTTGCAGAAAACTGCTGATCACCAGGCCGAAACAGATGGCAATGATTGCTTCGCCGATTTCCACGATGCTTGCCGCCAACGCGAGTTCCGCGCCGCGGCCACGGTCGTGGTCAACCGTGGCCTTGACTACCGCCAGATTGATCGGGCCGAACGGAATCGTGCCGCAAAAACAGGCCGCCGCGCCGACCAGAAAATACACCCATACCGGCTCCATCACTGGTATCCCTTCGCCTGCAATTTGAACAGTCTGGCATACTGATTGTCTGCTCGCAGCAGTTCCGCGTGGCTGCCTTCTTCCGTGATTTTGCCCTGGTCCAGCACGATGATGTGATCAGCCATACGCACCGTGGAAAAGCGGTGCGAGATGATGATCGAAATCCGGTTCGCGGTCAGCTTGCCGAAATGGGCGAAGATTTCTGCTTCGGCGCGGGCGTCGATGGCGGCGGTGGGTTCATCCAGAATCAGGATATCCGCCTTGTTGCGCATGAATGCCCGGGACAGCGCGATCTTCTGCCATTGGCCGCCGGAAAGTTCCTTGCCATCCTTGAACCAGGTGCCGAGTTGAGTGCGGTAATCGCTGGGAAGTTGGTGAATGAATACATCCGCCATGCCCTTGCGGGCCGCTTCGCGTACTTGTGGCTCATTGTCGAGTTCCTCCACGTCGCCGATGCCGATGTTCTCGCCGACCGGCAATTGGTAGCGCGCGAAATCCTGAAAAATCACGCCGATCTTGCGGCGCAAGGCTTCGATTTCCCACTCCGAGAGTTCCAGCCCTTCCAGGACGATGCGACCCGCCGAAGGCGTGTACAGCCGGCTCAGCAACTTGATCAGGGTGGTCTTGCCGCTGCCGTTTTCGCCGACGATGGCAAGGCTCTCGCCCGGCCGGATATGCAAGCACACATTGTCCAGGGCAGGTTTGACGCTGCCCGGATAACTGAAACTGACATTTTCGAAGCGTACCCCATCGTCCGGTTCGGGACCCGAGTCCCGGTCTCCCGTGGGCTCCGGCACTTCGTGATTCAGATATTCGGTCAAGGTGGACAGATAGAGGTTGTCCTCGTACATACCGTTCACCGCCGCCAGACTATTGCTGATAGCTGTCTGGCCCAGCCGGAACTGGGCGATATACATGGTCATCTGGCCGATAGTAATCGCGCCCGCGATTGCCGCGAAACCGACCCAGCCATAGGCAAAGTACAAGGCGGCGCTGGAAAGCAGGCCGAGCAGGTAGCCCCAGAAGTTGCGCCGCAACACCAGACTGCGATCTTCCTTGTATATGTTGCGGAAAATGTTGACGTAACGCTGCAAAAACAGCTTGCCCAATTGCAGTAATTTGACCTCTTTGACCCCGTCTTCCCGGGTCAGCACCATTTCCAGATAGAACTGCATACGCCGTTCCGGTGAACGGCGGCGCATAACGCGAAACGCCTGTCCGGAGAAATTGGCTTCGGAGACGAAGGCGGGCAGGCCGGTGAGGACCAGCAACACGACTACCCACGGCGAGAATTGAAACAGCCAGGCGCCGATGGTCAACAGGGCGATCAGGTCACGCAACAGGTCGAATGTCTTTACCACCAGGCCAAGCGGGCGGCTCGAAGCTTCGCGCCTGGCTCGCAACAGCTTGTCATAATATTCGGCGTCCTCGAAATGACTCAGTTCCAGAGTCATCGCCTTTTCCAGAATCATGACGTTGATTTTGTTGCCGAGCAGAACTTGCAGGATCGACCGGCTGACAGTGTTGGCTCGCTGTGCGCCCGTCATCAACACCACCAGCCCGGCTTCCACCAGCACATAGAACAGCACATCGGCTCTTGCCTGGACGACCGCGGCAGCGTTTTCGGCTGCAATGGCGGTGGCCACGGCATCGACGAATAATCCGCCGATGAACGTAATCAAGGCGGGGAGTACGCCGTTGACGATGGTGACAACAGCCATTACCAGCGTCAGCGCTGCGCTGGTATCCCAGACGATGCGCATCGCCAGCGCGCTGTATCGGAACACCGCCAAAAAGCGGGTAACTGGATTGGAGGGAGGCTCAGCCGCCATAGCTTGCTGATCCTGGATTCAGATCGAAAACAAAGGTCGCATGGACCACGACAGGCTAACCCTAACGGGTGAGAGGAGATAAAGAAAGGGGGGTCGGCTTCCAGTCCCCTTTGAATTTTATCCGCGCAGACTACTGACGGACGAGCTTGAGCAGATTACGGTCGGTATTTCTGCCAAGATTGGGATCGAACGGGCCCAGAGTATGGTCATCGTCCGGATTGTCGAGCAGGTCGCTGTTCTCTGCCACCTCGAAGTCGCCGCTTTACGTAAGGGACGCGACCAGATCATCGTACGCGATGCGATGCAAGGCGACGTTATCGGCGCCAGCAGAGCCATCGTGGTCGATTACTCCGAAAATTCCACCGGGACGCAGCATCTGCGCAACCGAGGCTAGAAACCCCTGGGCAGCTTCCGGATCAGGATTGTATAGGTCATGAAAATTCAGGGCGGTCAGCGCGAAGTCAACCGAGCCCGCCGGAATGTCGTTGATCGGCTGCTGCCAATGTTCGACGTTGGAAAGGCGCGCCAGCTTGTCGTTGATCGTATCAATCTGACGCTCCAGGAAACCGGGCAGGGGATCCTGATTCTGCATGTACACATGTCCGCTGTCTGCAACCGCGTAGGACAGCGCCTCGGTATACCAGCCGGCGCTCGCGACCAGATCGATAACGGTCATGCCTTGTTCCAGGCCGAGGAATTCAAGCACGGCGGGGGCCTGTCGGCTGGCGTCCCGGTCCTTGTCCGCCTGGGGGCGATCCGGATTGGCCATCGCCTGCTCAAGCGCGGCGGTGTCGAGCTGGGCATGAGCTGCATTGCAAAGCAGAAAGCCGGCGGCCAGTAACGAGAAAAAGGTTTTCCTCGGGAGTCACTCCAGGTGATTTGGGAAATCGAGCCGGAGTATACCGCGATTCGATAAAATTTCGCCGTAAAGTGAGCTATGCGCCAATGGCGCGGCGGGCGAGAAAATTTTTCAGCGGGGCGGCGCGGTCCACCAGGTTCAGGCCGGTATTGCGCAGCCAGCGCAGCGGCAGTGGCTGAGCGCCGAACAGCCGATGCAGCCCTTCCATGGCCCACATCATGCCCAGGTTGTCGGACTTGCGCCGTCGTTCGTAGCGGCGCAGAACGACCGGGTCATTCAGACGCCTGCCGGCAGCGAGGCCGGCGCGCAGTTCTTCCGCCAGCACCGCCACGTCCCTGATGCCGAGGTTCACGCCCTGGCCGGCGAGAGGATGAATCGTATGCGCCGAGTCGCCGGCGAGCACGATGTTGTCCTTTACGTAGCTGTCCGCATGATGCTGGCGCAAAGGAAAACGGAAGCGCCGGTCGCTCCATTCGACTTCGCCAAGACGATGTTCGATGGCGAACGCAAGACGCGCGCGAAACTGCTCATCCGGTAACCGCAAGAGCTTTTCCGCCTCGTCCGGCTGCGTCGACCAGACAACGGAACTATGCCGGAACTCGCTTTCTCCCGCGGCTGCAAGTGGCAGAAAGGCCACTGGGCCGGTCTCCAGGAAGCGTTGCCAGGCAGTGAACTCGTGGGACCGGGCAGTTCTGACTGTCGTCACGAGCGCGGCCTGACCATAGTCCCATTCCGTGCTGGACATATTCGCCAGCCGGCGAATTGCCGAATTTCCGCCATCTGCCCCCACCAGCAGACATGCCTGCAAACGCCGCCCCGATTCACCGATCAGCACCGACTCGCCACCATCTTCGGATTCCAGCGCGGCACTCGTGAAAGGCGATACAAGACTCAGATTGTCCTGCCCGCGCAGGCGTTCATAAATCCCCGCCAGCACGATGGAATTCTCGACAATAGCGCCAAGACTATCCGCCCCCAGCGCTGCCGCGGAAAAATGAATCGATCCCGTCCCCTCCGCATCCCAGACACGCATCTCCCGATAATCACAACTGCGAACACCCTGAATCCAACTCCAAACGCCAACATCCCCCAACACCTGCCGCGAAGACTCATTCAAAGCGCTAACCCGCGGATCAAACCGTAAATCAGACTCCTGAAACGGCAACTCGCCCTCATCCGGCAGCCGCTGTTCCACCAACGCGACCCGTAATTCCAGCCCATCCAGCAAACAAGCCAGCGTCGCGCCGACGATACCGCCTCCGGCGATGACAAGATCGAACTTTTCCGCGCCCTCATTCATGAACGCATTGTAACTTGTGTGAATCAGGCAGACATGTTTCCATCAGATCGAAGTAAATGAACTATATGTCTTGCACGATGTAAGGGGACTTGAGGGGGGAGTGCCTTTTCGAGTCGTTGGGGCGGAACGGCTTCGAACATGGCTCTGCGCCGCTCGGGACTGCGCGCGAAGCTGCGCTTCGTAAACGCTTGCTCTCGCCCGTGTCGGGTCGTTTGATGCTTCGAATTACCGCTTGAGATGTGATGCTGCTAGACTGCCGGGCTTTGCACTGGCGGAGAGGATGACATGAACAAAGTGATTCCAGCGGATGCCTTGCAGGACCACGTCGGGCAAGAAGTCGGCGTGACCGACTGGCTGACTATCGGGCAGGAGCGGATCGACCAGTTTGCCGATGCGACCGACGACCACCAATACATCCATGTCGATGCCGAACGCGCCGCACAGACGCCTTTCGGCGGCACCATCGCCCACGGATTTCTGACCTTGTCCCTGCTCAGCGCCTTCAGTTCCCGCGGCGGCGGTCTGAAACTCGAACATTCCGTGATGGGCATCAATTACGGTCTCGACCGGGTGCGCTTCGTGCATCCGGTGCGCTCCGGGCAGCGCGTCCGGGCGCGGTTCACGCTCACTTCCGCCCAGGAAAAGAGGTCGGGTTATTTCCTGCTGCGCCATGCGGTGACCGTGGAAATCGAGGGCGAACAGAAGCCTGCGCTGGTGGCCGACTGGCTCGGCATGACCGTGGTGGACAAGAACGCCGGAGGCTAGTTTTGTGACATGCGGCATGGGACGCATGACACTAGAATGACCGGGCAATGTGCTTTCGACTCAGTTTGTACGCGCCGTCCCTGGCGCGACTACTCGATTTCTTCAAGCCCCAGTCTCGATAGTCCAGTCGCGGAGCATAGCTCCGCGCCGCTCGGGACTGCGCACGAAGCTGCGCTTCGTAAACGCTTGGCCTTGCCCTTGTCGGGTCGTTCAGGCTTTCAAAAGCTTCGCTTTTGATCGGCTGCGCCGACCGGGTTCGTGCATTCTTTCAGAATTAACATGCCTTCCCTGGCGCGGCTACTTGATTTCTTCAAGCCCCATTCTCGATAGTCCAGTCGCGGAGCATAGCTCCGCGCCGCTCGGGACTGCGCACGAAGCTGCGCTTCGTAAACGCTTGCCCTCGCCCTTGTCGGGTCGTTCAGGCTTTCAAAAGCTTCGCTTTTGATCGGCTGGCGCCGACCGGGTTCGTGCATTCTTTCAGAATTAACATGCCTTCCCTGGCGCGACTACTCGATTTCTTCAAGCCCCAGTCTCGACAGTCCAGTCGCGGAGCATAGCTCCGCGCCGCTCGGGACTGCGCACGAAGCTGCGCTTCGTAAACGCTTGCCCTCGCCCTTGTCGGGTCGTTCAGGCTTTCAAAAGCTTCGCTTTTGATCGGCTGGCGCCGACCAGCCTTCACCCCACGGCGTTTTTGACGAAGCTTTGGCGCATTGGCGGGAACAGATCCAGCGCCAGTAGTCCCAGCCGCCGGAACAGCGCCTTGGCGGTTGCATTGCCGGAGAACAGACTGACCAGCAGATCCGTGAACAGGATGGTCTTTTCCTGATCGAATTCCTGTTGGTCGAGGTAGCGCTGCAGCACTGCCATATCTCCCGGCCATTCCCGGCGATCAGCCGCTTCCCGCACGATGCCGGCCAGCGCCGTGCAATCGCGCAAGGCCAGGTTGAAACCCTGGCCAGCGACCGGATGCAGGGTATGCGCGGCATTGCCGAGCAGCACGAGTCCGGGGCGAGCTTGCTCGCTAGCCCGACTTAATCGCAGCGGAAAGCAGCCCCGTCCGCCGATGGCCGTCACGCGGCCCATGCCGGGCCCGAAATCCCGTTGCAGCCGCGGCAGCAAATCATCCTCCGCCAGTTCCAGGTTTTCCCGCGCCAGCGGCTCGGGCAAGGTCCAGACCAGTGAGGCGCGATGAACGCCGTCCAGTGCCGGCAGTGGCAACACCGCCAGCGGCCCGTGTTTGGTGAAGCGTTCGTAGGCTATGTTGCGATGCGGTTTTTCCAGGGCGATATTGCCCGCCAAGGCATATTGTTGATAGGACTTCATTCGCCGGCCGATGCCGAGCTGCCCGGCGATGGAGGACTTGCCCCCGTCGGCGAGCACGGTCAGCGCCGCGGTTATTTCCAGTTCGTCATCGCCCTGGCGTATGGTCAGTTCCATGCCGGCGGGAACCGGTCTGGCTGAAATCACATTGGCCGGAGCAAGCATCTGGATTTGCTCCGATGCCGCGATCCTTTCCTGCAACGCACTGCCGAGCGCATGGTTCTCGACCACATAACCAAGCGCTTCGAGGCCTTGTTCGCGATGATCGAAGCTCACTCCGCCAAGATGCCCCTGATCCGACACTTCAATGCGTTTGATAGGACAAGGTGCGGCGCCCAGATCGTCCCACACGCCGAGCGCTTCGAATATCCGGCGAGTACCCCAGGAAAGGGCCGTGGAACGGGCGTCGAATCCGCCTCCGGCGCCGCCGGGAGCAATGGCCTCCACCACCATTACCGGATGATCCGGCCCCGCTGCCGCGAGCGCGAAACTCGCCCCGGTCATGCCGCCGCCGACCACCACGATGGGGCGCTTGTGCTGGAACTCGGAAAGGGGCATGACAGTGGTCAGGCGGCCATCATGAAGGCTTCTATTTCTTCCGTGGCGCGGGGGATGCCTTCGCTAAGAATACGATTGCCGCTCGTAGTTACGAGTATATCGTCTTCAATGCGCACGCCGATGCCGCGCCAGCGTCGCGCGACATCTTCATTGTCCGGCGCGATGTAAATTCCGGGTTCGATGGTCGTGACCATGCCCGGCTCATAGGGCCGCCAGTCTTCGCCGTGCTTGTAGCGGCCCACGTCATGCACATCAATGCCTAGCCAATGTCCCACCCGGTGCATGTAAAAAGACTTGTATGCCTCGGTTTCGATAATTTCATCGGCGGCGCCGGACAGCAGACCCAGTTCCAGCAGTCCGTCGACGATAACCTGAACCGAAGCGCGCTGGGGCGCGTCCCAAGGCGCGCCGGGCTGCACCGCGGCGATGGCCGCCGTCTGGGCTCGCAATACGATTTGGTAGATCTCGCGCTGCTCGGCGCTGAAGCGGCCATTCGCGGGAAATGTGCGAGTGATGTCGGCGGCGTAATACTGGTATTCGCAGCCGGCATCGACCAGTACCAGGTCGCCGTCCTGAATTCGGGACTCGTTGCTGACGTAATGCAGAATGCAAGCATTGGCGCCGGCGCCGACGATCGAGCCGTAGGCCGCGGCGCGGCTACCGTTGCGCAGGAAACTGTGCAACAGTTCCGCTTCGAGTTCGTATTCATGGATACCGGGCCGGCAAAATTGCATGATGCGCCGATGGCCTTCGGCGGAAATACGCGCCGCTTTTTCCAGCAACCGGATTTCCTCCTCGCTTTTGAACAGGCGCATTTCGTGCAGCAGTTCATCGAGCAGCAGGAATTGTCCCGGCGCCGGTCCGCCGAGGCGGGCCTTTTCACGGGCGCCGCGCACCCAGCCCATGACCTTTTCGTCGAAATCCGGATCGGCGCCGATGCGGGAATAAACCCGTTCCCGGCCAGCCATCAGTTCAGGCACGATGTGATCTACTTCGGCGATGGAAAAAGCCTGATCGACGTTAAGCGTTGCAACAGCAGAATCCGGACCGAGCAGGATTCCCTCCCATAATTCCTTGTGCGGGTCTTTCGGCTGGCAAAACAGTATTACTTCGCCTTCCTCGCGCTCCGGCGCCAGCGCGAGCAGCGCCTGGGGCTCGGTAAAGCCAGTCAGATAGTAGAAGTCGCTGTCCTGGCGATAGGCGTGATGCACATCACGGCTGCGCACCTGCTCCGGCGCCGCCGTCAGCAGCGCGATGCCGCCCGGTTCCATGCCTTCCATAAGCGCCGCCCGGCGGCGGCTGAATTCCCGTGAATCGATAGTCATGGTTTCTCCGCGTCGCGCCAGTAAGCATAGCCGGAACTCTCGACAAACCCAAGGCGATAACCGGTCCTGTTATTGACCCGCTACGCGGGCGGTTCTATAGTCGCGGGATGGTGCAAGCCGGATGCTTACCCGATGGACAATAGAATCGAAGCGTTGCATGGAAAGGTCGATACCCTGATCGATCTTTGCGGTGAACTGCGCGAAGAGAATCAGCTTCTCAAGGCGAACGAGCAGACCCTGCGGTCGGAGCGCCGACAATTGCTGGACAAGAACCGCGAAGCCAAGCAGCGTCTGCAAGCTATCCTGATGCGCTTGAAGGCACTGGAAAACGCTTGAGTCCGCCGGGAACCGACATGGCTGACGACTGCATCTCCGTTCTGTACGCGATGCTGTACCAGAGTTGAACGATATGACCGAAAACAACAACTCCGTCCTGCTTACTATTCTGAACAAGAGTTATCGGGTGAATTGCCCGATCGAAGAAAGAAGCGCCCTGATTGAATCCGCCCGCTACCTCGACGAGCGGATGTATCGTATCCAGCGCCGCGGCGCCAATCTGGACCGGGAGCATATCGCCGTCATGGTGGCGCTCAACATCGCCCACGAACTGCTGGGCAAGCCGAGCAGCGACGCCGCGCCTGCCAGCAGCCCAGCCCTTGACGAGGATCGCCTGGCCGAACTCGAAGACAAGCTGGAGCGCGCTCTGGCTGGCGAAGCGCAGCGGCAAGACTGATTTCGCCAGACACTTCCCCACCGCTGCGTAGCCAATATATACTGTGGCTCTGGTTCCCTGGGGCATTTGCCAACCAAAAATGTTCTTGAGCCGATATATTTCCAATCGGAGGCAGTCTCGAAAGAAGTTGTTGTGCATGTCCGCCTGTCGGAAAGCCTTATGCTTCGCGAGCGCCACCACCTGAACCACAGGGTTCAGGGCAACTTTGGTAGCGGTGTCTTGGGGGACTACCTTACAGCCTTGGGAGCAATGCCGGTCCCTTCCCGGTATTGACGCGGTCGGCAATGACGCAAGACCAGCCGGAGGCGTTGCGCCACCATTTGCGCCGCCTCAGACTCGGCCTCTCGCCCGAGCGGCAAGACAGCGCTGCCGCGGCCCTGCTAGAGAGAATTCGTGAACAGGCCTTTTTCCGCGAAAGCGCGCGGGTCGCGTTCTATGTCGCCGTAGCGGGGGAAATCTCTCCAGGCCCGCTGTTGCGGCACGCCCTCGACGAAAAGAAATTCTGTTACCTGCCCGTGATAGCCGGAGAGCATGAACTCGACTTCATCAGTTACGAGACTGGTTCGCCCTTGGCGGAGAACCGCTGGAGAATTCCCGAGCCCGTTAATGGAACGCATATTGCGCCAGGGTCGCTTGATCTGGTGTTTGTGCCGCTGATCGGTTTCACCCGGGATTGTTCACGGCTCGGCAGTGGCAAGGGCTTCTACGACCGGGCTTTCGCTTTTCGTTTGGCGAGCCCCGAGGCAATGCCCATACTGGTCGGCTTGGCGCATGAATGTCAGTTGCGTAAATCGTTGCCAGTCAGGCATTGGGACGTGCCGCTGGACGCGGTGGCGACGCCCGAACGTATTTTTTATCGCGGGGATAGTGGCTGAAATTGCGGGATCCGGATCAGTGGCCGCGCCCGATTCACATCAGTGCGCTTTGGGCAAGGCCGGTGACAAGCACTTCCTGATTCCCGGATAAGGATTGAAGCTGGATAGAGGAGCGGCGCAACCTGCCTGGTGAAAATGGCAAAATGCCTGGTGACGAAACCATCACCCCACAGGTGCGCCGCATGTCCAAGATAATCCCAAACCCGCCAAAAATCGAGATCGACTTTACGGATGCGCGACTGACCGGTCAGGGCGGCTGGGCGCTGCTGGCGCGTGCGGGGCGCGAACTGGACTTGCCGCGGCGTTTATCGGAAGCGGTTCGTCTCAAGCGGCGGGACCGCGGCGCTTCGGACGGCGAGATGCTTTGGAGCCTGGTAGCCTCGCTGTCGGCGGGCAACAGTGCGCTGTCCGATCTGGACGCCCTGCGTGTCGATCCGGTGGGTTGCGAACTGCTGGGGCTGCGGCGGGCGCCGTCCGGTCGTCGGCTGGGCGAATACCTTTCCCGATTCGGCGCCGCTGGGGTGGACGCCTTGCAAGGGGTTGCCCGCGACCTTTCCCGGCAACTGGCGCCGACGGTGGTCGCGCACGAGGTTGGGGAGCGAGGTTATGTGCCGGTGTTTGTGGACGGCAGCGCGATCGAGGTGGACGGGGCGTTGTTCGAAAGCGCGGGCAAGGGCTATGACGGGACGATGCAATACTGGCTGCACGGCGTGTTCGTAGGGCCGTTATGGGTCAGCGGCCGGTTGCATCCGGGCGGCGTGGGGGTGACCCGGGGCTGGCGCGAGCAGTTGGAGTCGGACGTTGCGCCGCTGCTGGCAGACGCCACGCCGGTCTGGGTGTGCGCGGACAACGCGTACTACCAGGGCGACTTCGTACGGTTCTGCGCGGAACGGGGCTGGGATTACTCGGTGAGCGTTACCCACGCCGTATATCGCAGGCCGATTCTGGAGGTGCTGGAGGGTCTGGACGAGTCCGCCTGGGAAGACATCGGAATGGGCGAGTCGGCAACGCGGGTGCGGCACCGACCCGCAAGCTGGAAGACGCAGGACTACGTCGTCGTGCGGCGTCTGTACGACGGTCCGCAACTTCGGCTGACGCCGGCGTATACCGTGATCCTGGTCTCGCGCGACGATCTGGACGTGGCGGAACTGGTGCGGCGGCATCGCGGCAAGCAGGGACACGAAAATGCCTTCAAGGGTCCGCTGATCGATCTGGACCTGCATCACCCGCCCTGTCGTCGGTTCCTGGCCAACCAGGCGTTTTACGCCTGCGGCCAGATCGCCCAGTTGCTGCTGCGCGCCGTGCAATACGAACTGCTCCCCGTCGCGGCCCGCACCCACGGTCTGCGTACGCTGATCCGCCATCTGATCCGCACCGTGGCCAGACTGGTGCATACCGGCAGACGCCGACGTCTGGACTTCGCCAAATCGAACTTCCGCCTCGACTGGCTGCTGTTCGCCACTCGGCAACTCGAATAGCAACAGCGAAGCACGGCGATGCGTGACTTCGGCCGGCAGTGGCGGGCGCCCCGGCGCTCGCAAATCCAGGAATACGGGTCCAAGACCCAAAACCACGGCCAAATCCCGGCAAAATCCGAGAATCTTCCCGTCGATCTCATCGCCGAGGACGACGCCGCGACGAAAAATGGTCGAGACCAGCCTCAATCAGCCTGGGACAACCCTTATCCGGGAATCAGGAACAAGCACTCCAACGATGAAGATTATGGTTAAAACCCAGAATATATCTGGTCCACTGCGCATTTGAGATCTCCTAACTCCTCAATGCGCTTAACGACTTGTTTCGCTATTGCTTTAGTCCAGATTAAGGGAACTGGCGCCGGGATCGCGCTTTCGGGACTTGCCTGACGGGAATTTCAGGTCATATACTGTACACATATACAGTATTTTGGTGAGTGAGCCTGCAAATGTCCGTTACCGGCAGCCGGCCCGGCTGCAAACAGGATGCCATTGATGCCTTGCTGCGGGATATTCCCGACCTATGGCGGGGCCATTGCACGGCTGGCCAGGGCGAGCAGGGCATCAGTACCGGATATCCCGATCTGGACGGGATTCTTCCCGCCGCCGGCTGGCCGCCCAGGGGTCTGCTGGAAATCGTCTGTTCCCGCCGCGGCATGGGGGAATTGCAATTGCTGATTCCCTTGATGCGAACGCTGACCAGGCAGGGGCAATGGGTGCTTTGGGTGTGTCCGCCTGTTTCGCCGTATGCGCCGGCTCTGGTCCAGGCCGGAGTCGATATCGAAAAAATGCTGGTCATAGCGCCGGGCGTCTCTTTGCGCAATGCCTTATGGAGTATGGAAAAGGCACTGCGATCCTGCCGCCTGGTAATTGCCTGGCAAAACGGGCTCTCGCACAGAGTGCTGCGCCGGCTGCAACTGGCGGCCAATACCGGCAACAGTCTGGCCGTGCTGTTCCAGCGCGGCAACAGTGGCTGCCCTTATTCGGCCTTGCGCCTGCAATTGAGCTTTACCGGAGACGGGGGCGGAGGGCCGCGCATCAGCATTCTGCGGGCGCGGGGCAATATCCGCTGCCGCGGCGTACGGCTGGGGTCGGAGCTCTTCGCCGGAGCTGCCGCCACCTGAGGCGAGATCAGAAGCGGTAACGCAGCCCGAGAAATCCGGCCCTGGGGGGCGCGGCGCCGAGGAAAATCGGAACTTCAAAGTCTTCGATCAGGGGCACTTCCACTTCGCCGGGCTCTTCGCCGAGCAGGCCGAAAGTCTCGAACTTCGTATTGAACAGGTTGTGGACCTGGGCGTATAGCAGCAACCTGTCGTTGAGGCGATAGCGGGCGCCAAGATTGACCAGGGTATAGCCGTCGATTTCGTCAAGCTCGTTCGACTCATCCCCGCGCAGGTACTGGCCGCTATTGGCGATCAAGTCCAGCGCCAAGGTCAAACGGTCATCCAGCGCGAAATCGGCGCCGAGTTTGAACTGATGGGCGGGAATGCCGGGAATGCTATCGCCGGCGCGCACGGTAATTTCCCCTTCGTCATTGGCGAAGTCGTGGTTCGGGCTCAACACCTGGAAATCATCCTCGAAAGTAGCGCTGACATAACTGTAAGCGGCAAACCAGTCCAGGCTGCCCATCTGTCCGGCCAGATTGCCTTCGATGCCTTCGCGGCGGGTGCGATCGACATTGGCGAACAGGCCGGTGGCGCGGCCGGTGGTCTGGAACAGGATATCGTTCTCGCTATCGGTGCGGAACAGGCTCAAGCCATAACTCGTATTGTCATCGAGCATGCCGCGAGCGCCCAATTCCAGGCCGCGGGCGACCACATCTTCCAGCGGCGGGTCGGCGAGAAAGGCATTGGGCAAGCGGCATTCGAGTTCGACGTCGTCGGCTTCTTCCCCGTCAGCGATGGCGTATTCCACCGCCAGATCGTAGACATACTCGTTACAGGCCAGTTCTATCGGCGTCGGCGCGCGATTCGACTCGCTCAGGGAAGCGAAGAAATTATGCTCGTCGTTTGCCTGCCAGGTCAGGCCAATGGCGGGATTGACGCGCGAGAAGCCGTGATTGCCGTTCAACTCGGGTCTTTCGCCGGACAGGTCGCGCAGATTGACGTCGGTGTGGTTCGAGCGCGCCGAGATGGTCAGCGCCAGGGCGTTGCCGAGGTCGGTCGTGGAGGTGAAATAGATGCTGCTCGATTCGGTTTCGGTAGTGATGAGGGTGGCGTCCTCGTCGACGAATGTGCCGGTGCCGAGCCCCGTGGTCAGGCGGCTGTGGGGGTCGATCTCGGCCAACTCCACCACCGAGTCGAAATTGGATTCGCCGCGATGCCAGGCCGCGCCGACAACGACGCGGTTGCTGAAGCCGAACAGGTTTGTTGCCGCAGTCCATTGAAAATCCGCGCCGCGGGTTTCCTGGCTGCGGTCGCTGAGATTGTTGATCGCCTCGTCGGACAGGATGCCGGTGCCTGAAAGGTCGTCTTCCTCGAATTCCTCGAGATCGTACTCGGATGCGTCGCCGTTGAAGGCGCTGGTGTCGTTGCGGCGCAGGAAAACGTTTCCGCCGATGCTGCTGCGCGCACTGATTACTCGGCGGAATTCCAGGCTTACCATGTCCATGTCATTGGCGGTGATGTCGGGGCCGGTGAAAATTGCCGCGCGGTTGATTTCCAGCAATTCCACCGGTGAGGAGCCATTGCCGATCAGGTCGGATTCTCCATGCTGGTAGTTCAGATTTACCTGGCCGGTATCGCCGCGCCAGCCGAGTGTGCCGTACGCGTTGAAGGCGTCGGATTCGGAATGGTCGCGCCAGCCGTCTTCGCGGAAGTCTTCCAGGTTCAGGTAGTAGGCGAATGAGCCATTGTTGCCGCCGAATTCGAGACTGCCGCGGCTGCGACCGAAGGAGCCGGCGCTGAGGTCGGCGCCAAAGCCTTCGTACCCGAAGCCGTCCTTCATGTCGATGGCCATGGAACCGCCGAGACTGTTCAGGCCGAATAGCGGCGTGGCGCCTCCCGTCAGCGCGATGCTGTCGATCGCGGATTGCGGCAGCAGGTCCCAGTTGACCGTGTCGCCGAGGGGCTCGTTGATGCGTATGCCGTTCTGATAAACGGTCATGCCCTGGGCCAGGCCGAGCAGGGGAGAAACCGTGAAACCTCTATACCGCAGGTCCGGCTGCAAGGGATTGTTCTGGGCATCGTTCAGCGAAACGCTGCCGAAGGCGCCGCGCAGAAAATCGGCGAGACTGGTCGCGGCGGCGTTGGCGAGATCCTCGGCATCGGCGGTCTGCACCGGATAGGGAATCTTGCGCAATTCCATGCCAGAGTCGGCGGGCGCCACGCCGATGACGACAACCTCCTCGGCATCCTGCGCCAGGGCTGCGGATGCCAGCAGCAAGCCGGGCGCGAGCAGACGGAAAGTTCGCATGCGGGGATGTTACCCCGCCATTCGGGGCAAGGACCAGCGAGGAGATTCCGCGACTTCGCGCGGTCACACCCATGTCATCCTGCGCGAAGTCGCAGGATCTCCTGGGGGATTCTGATAAATTGTTCATGCCATCCTTGGCGCGGGCGCATTGACTTCGATTGGCCCCAGCCTTGCCATCCATGGCAAGTCGTTCGGCCCTCAAGAAAGCTTTGCTTCTTGTCGGCTGCGCCGATCGGGCCTCACCCTGCGCGAAGTCGCAGGATCCATCTTTGACTGTCTTGCCCCATGCTAGTAGATTTGCGCCTTTCCCGAGCGGGTGGAGGAGACATGGCTACTTACCTGGTGACCGGCGCAAGCCGCGGACTGGGCCTGGAATTCGTCAGGCAACTGGTGGGCCGGGGTGAGAATGTAATCGCCACCTGCCGCGGCGACCGCTCGATGAGTGAACTCGACGGCTTGTACGACACGCACGAGAATCTCCAGGTGCTGGAACTCGAGGTGGCAGACGACAAGTCCATCGCCGCTCTCGGCCGGCAGCTCGATGGACTGACGATCGACGTGCTGATCAACAACGCCGGGGTGTACGGCCCCCGCGGCGCTGCAATCGGTCAACTCGAAGGCGACAACTGGTCCGAAGTCATGCGCGTGAACTGCATCGCCCCGATCCTGCTGGCCCAGACCTTGCTGCCGAATCTGCGCGAGGGTGCCGGGAAAAAACTCGTCTTCATCACTTCCAAGATGGGCTCCATCGCCGACAACCGGGGCGGCGGCTCCTATGCCTACCGCAGTTCCAAGAGCGCCCTGAATGCGGCGGTGAAAAGCCTTGCCGTGGACCTGGCGAACGATGACTTCGTCTCCGTGGCCCTGCACCCGGGCTGGGTGCGAACCGACATGGGCGGACCCAACGCCATGATCGACGCCACTACCAGCGTCAGCGGCATGTTGCAGGTAATCGATCGCGCGGGGCAGGCGGAGTCTGGCGGTTTCTACGGCTATGACGGCGCCGTCATTCCCTGGTAAGGGGCCGCTGGCATTCGATGCGAAGATTGCTGCTTGCCCCGCTTTTCGCCGGTCTGCTCGCCGCGGGCCAGGCAGGTCCTGCCTCGGCCCATGGCAGCGTCGCCCTCGAAGATGACCTCTGTGTCATCGACATCAACTTTCTGACCGCGCATTTCACGATCTTTCAGCCCGAAACGCATGGCGCCGCCGAATATTGCGAGGACGTTCCCGGAGTTGCGCGGTCAATCTTCGTCATGGAATATCTGCACGATCTCTTGCGGGAGATGTATGTAGACTTCCGCATCATCCGCGATGAAACTGGCATCGGCCGCTTCGCCGGCTGGGACGACATCGTGGCGATGGGAGATCTGGAACCGCTCACTGTGTACTACCAGGAAGCCTCCATCGAGCCAAGCGGCTATTATCGCGCCAGCCACGAGTTCGTTGCAAAAGGCAGCTATATCGGCATCGTTACCGCCCGCCATCCAATCGATGCGCGCGATTATCAGGCGGTATTCTTCTTTCGCGTCGGGCGCGACTGGGGCAGCTTCCCGCTATTCATCGCGCTGATCGTGCTCGCGCAACTCGGCTATTGGGCCGCCAACGGCGGCTGGCGCAAATTGCGCGGGACCGATTCTCATTCCTGACTGCGGCTTGCTCGGGATGCTTGTGTTCGTTCAGCTGTCAAATTGATTCGCGAATCGCGCTGCCGGGCAGCGACAGGCAATACCTCGGCCGGTTTTGGCGGATTTTCGAGAAGTCCAGGTAATCGACCCGCGTCACGCCTCGTCAGAACGATTCGATCGCACACATTAATCTCTTCAATCCCCCGGCGTTTCCAGCTCTACCGGCGCCAGCCGCGGCAAGGAGCAGCGATGCGGGGACAGGTCGGTGCTGACCTGCGACGGGTCGCTGCCGCCATTCAGGTTCATGAACGACTGGCCGGCGTTCTCGCCCAGGCAGATCAGGTTCTCGACTGACGCGCCTTCCTTTGTCAGGCCGCCCCAGACGATATCCGCTGAATTCTCGCCGGTCTGCTCGTGCCATGCTGCCAGCAATGTATGGGCCGGAAGTGTGCCGCCGCCCTCGAAGACGTTGTCGTGGATGTGAATCTGTTCGGGATAGGGGTCGTAGTTCGGATCGTCGATTGTTCGGCCGCCTAGCACGAAGCTGTAGACCATGATGTTGACGCTGTTATTGCCGGCGAATCGGTTCTCGAACACTTCAATGTTGTCGTTGGCGAGCACCAGTAGCCCGGTGCCGGCGGGCACATTGCCGACGATAGCTCCGGCTGGGGCGAAGTTGGCCGTATTGTTCGACTCGACTAGATTGTTGAAAATCCGCGTGGCCTGGCCGCCCTGGACTTCGAGATTGGGCAGGTCGAACACGAGGATGCCGCCGGTGTTGTTGGTGGCCACATTGTCGTAGACATCGGCAAAGGTCGAATTCTCGATTTCGATGCCGGCGACGTTGTATTCGGCGCGGGAGTTGCGCACGATTATCTGGCTCGACTGGCCGACGTAAATGCCTGCGTCCGCCGCGCCGATGGCGATCGACCCGTCGATCAGGATGTTGCGCGACTGCACCGGATAAATGCCATAGGCGCCATTCTCGGGATCCGGCCCATTGGTCCATTCAGTGCGCACCCGGCGGATGACGACGTTATTGCCGTTGTTTATTTTTAGCGCATCGCCGACCGTGTCCTCGATGGCGAGATCCTCGATCACGAAATCATCCGCCGTGACCAGCAGCCCTTCGGCGCCCTGAATCTGGTTGCGGAATGAAAGCACGGACTGATCCATCCCCGCCCCGCGGATAGTCACGCCGGGCACCGTTAGCGACAGGCTGCGCGAGATCTCATGCACGCCGGTCGGCACCTCGATAACATCGCCGGGACTCGCTTGGATCAATTGCGTTTGCAAGGTCTCCTCGAAACTCGCCAGGGATTCGGTCGGAGTCTCGCCGCAGGCGGCAAGCGCCAGCACTGCCACCGGCAGCAGAAATCGGAGAAAGGAACTAGTCTTGATCATCATTGCGTCTCCGCGTCTGAACTGACCGTTTTAATCGAAATCATGACACGATTGCAGATGCCGCGCGAGCATGCGGACACACCGGCAAACGGGCCAAAAGCCAGGCCGGCGCCGCGCGAGCGTCCAGTTCGCGCCGTGCGATTGGTGCCGTGTCATGCTTTCCATGTCGCATCAGCGATCACCCCTTGGCTCGTGTCAATGCGCGAACGCCCTTCGGGAGCGTCGGCAGCGCGCCATCGCGTCGTTGCAGTCCGTGCCGACGGCATAGTCGTTGGCGGACCACGCCTGGCGCTAGCGCGCTGCCGATGCTCTGATGCGACATGGGACGCATGACACGACACTAGTGCCTGATGTTCTTTTCCCGTGCATCATCGGAATTCGACTTCGCCGGCCACCAGACGGCGGGCGGGGTGAGGGTCCAGGCACAATCTTCAGGATCCATCCAGGCCACGGGCTGAGCGCTGCCGTCAAGAATTGGAACGGTTCCATCCGCGAATTTCCAGTCGCGTCCCGCCGCGTCTTCGATTGCTTCCATCAGGGTCTCGCCATTGAGGGGGACGAGTCCGTCTACTGGATTGCTTGCGTAATACCTTGCCATTTTCTTCTCCTCCTACTTCGCGTTTTTCAAACCGCAGATCGGCCTTCGACCAACTGTCGCGCCCTTGGCGGCGAATCAAGTCAGCCGTGGATTTGTGTAAATGGTTACGGACAAAAAAGGGCCTTCGCGGAATGGAAGGCCCTTTTGAATTGACACTGGATCAGTATACGGACCTGAATCAGTAAATCAAGTCCCTGATTCATTAAGATATATGTAACCTATTGAATAATAGGGGGGTATATAAAGGTCAGAGCGATTTTGAACTATCTTGCCACGGCCTCGTACATCCATACGGACCCCGAGGTAACGCCTTCGGGCGAGGTCACCGCGCCCGGTTCGGCGCCGCCATACTTGCTGGCGAATACGTTGAGCACCGGCACTATATCGGGACCTTCCATGATGCGCTCCAGGCGCAGGTCGTAGAGGCTGTCGTCGACTCGCAGCACGATGCGCGCATCGTCGCCCATGTAGTGCGGCCACTGCTTCCAGATGCCACCATACCAACTCGTCATATAGCCACTGACCAGAAACAGCCGGCTGTCGTGTACGCCGACCCAGACGGTGCGGGAGGTCGCCGGATCCATGGTCTGGAATTCCACTTCCATGCGATCGCGCAGAAAGCTCCAGTCGCCGGGTATCGGGGTGGGTTCGCCGCTTTGGAACGGACCGCCGGGAATGATCGCGACTGGCCCATCGCTGAAACGCATTGCAAACAGGAAAATCCAGATGGCAAGCGCCGTGCCGATGATGGCGATTGCCAGCCACTTCAAGAATCTCAACATCTTTTCTCTCTCCTGAATCGCCCTGGGCTGATTCTGTTCCGGGGCAGCCACTATAACAATCCGGGCCGCGCCCTTGAAATGAAATTTCATGCGCGCGCCGGCGGCGCCGAATCGAATCTCAGGCCGCGGCTTCCGTCTTGTTGATGCGTTCCGTGATTTCCGCCAGGCGGGTCAGATTCTGCAAGGCCATCGGCAGGATCACCGACATCTGGATGAACTCGTAGGAATAAGTGACGATGGAAAATATCTCGCCGGGAGTGGCGTCGGTCTGGGTCGCCGCGAACCAGAGATTGAAACCCAGCATGGTCAGCAGGGCAACGAAAATCAGCGCGTAGACCACGGATTCGGTGTCCGACAGCCGCACTTCGTGCCGGCGCAGCCCGACGAGATGCGCCGTAACCTTGCTCAGGTCCCGGCTTTCCAGCGTTGCGACCTGGGCCTCGGTCTGCTCGTTCAGATCGGAATTCAGCGTGAAAAAGCGGCGCGCCGAAAGGCCGTAAATTCCCAGCATGACGGCGGCCGCGATACTGGCGGCAAGGGCCAGCAGGCCGTGAAAGCTGAACAGCACCGCGATGGCGACGACGACCTGAATCAGCCCCGTTATCGAAAGCGGCGCCTCCTCTTCCAGAAAATCCACCAGTTCGCGCCCCATGAGCACGCGCGCATTGGTGACCGAAACCGCTTCCTCCCCGGCGCGATGCGCCTGGGCCCGGCCCAGCGCGACCCGCATCGAGCCGTAAGCGCGCGTGTCGTACACGCGCCGCCCGGTCGCCACGACGATCAGTACCGCCATGGCCGCGATGAGTTGATAAAAGGCCGTGTATTCGTCACCCAGCAAGCCGTCGATCGAGCGCCCCATCAGCAGCGGGAAAAAGGCGAGCATCGCGGTTTCCAGCGTGGTCAACGTCCATGTGACAACGATCTTGAAGCGGAACACACGCAGCAAGGTTCCGATCGAAAGCCGATCCCCGATCAACAGCAAGGGTTCGTCACGCTTCTCAATATCCCCTTTCATGAAACCTCCCGCTTGAGTTCAACCCATACGAGGGCAAGCCTAACCGGAACAGCAGCAGCCTGCGCAGTCCAGGCGCCAGGGAGGGGAGATTCTGCGACTTCGCTTTGCTACGCGCAGAATGACAGTATGAAGGGCCTGCACAACGTGAGTCGCCGTCGGGTCAGGGGAAGTGCAGCGGGCGTGCGAGGCAGGATGCCGAGCCCGAAGCCTACACGGACGTATTGACGGCGTCCGCTGCACTTCCCCTGACCCGACGGCGACGGGTTAATTTTCCTTAGACCTCGACAAAGCGCGGGGGGAGGTTACAATCCACCGCGTTCAAGCCGATATAAGCTTCGAGCCTTGTGCTCGACCGGCTTTGCAATCGCGACAAGGAATTTTGCATGAACGCGAAAGTATTAAGGTTGAACAAGGCCGGCGCGCCAGTCGCCTGGCTGACGCGAGAGCAGACCGCCACGCTCCTGGTGAAGGAGATGGTGATCTGGTCGATGGGCAACGCTGTGCTCGAAATTCGCGGCGGCTTTAATCGGCTAGGCCAGCGTACGGTGCTCAAACTGCCAAGCATCGTTGCCTGCGAAGGCAAGGTGCACGCGGACCAGTGCCAGCCGCCGCTGGAAAACAATTTCCTGTTCCGCCGCGACCAGAATCTCTGTATGTATTGCGGCAACCTCCATGCGATCGCCGACCTGTCCCGCGATCATGTTCTGCCCCTGTCCCGGGGCGGCAAGGATAGCTGGACCAATGTCGTGACTTCCTGTCGCCGCTGCAACAATCGCAAGGCCGACCGCACGCCGGAGGAAGCCGGCATGCAACTGTTGGCGGTGCCTTTCGCGCCGAATCAGTACGAGTTTCTCTATCTGTCCAACCATAGCGTATTGGCGGACCAGATGGAGTTCCTGCAGGCCCGGTTTTCCCGCTATATGAGCTGAATACCGGAAAGCGGTCGAATTCTCCGGGCAATCCAATCCGGTCGCCGAGCAAAGCTCTGCGCCGTTCCGGCCGCGCCAAAAGCCGCGCTTCGAAAACGCTTGTCTCCAGCCTTGGAATTGTTAGTCGCCGCAACGCGAGCGTGGATATGTTCTGCTCCCGAATTCGATGGCTGGCGCCATCGAATTCGCCGGCACTCTCCTGTGCCGCGCGGAAGTTCCGATAAACCAAAACTTCCGTTTGCTTTGCGGCAGCATTAGCAGTAACTTGATTCGCCCTTCCAAATCGAGACTGCGAGTGACGCTCCGGCATGAAAATTTTCATGAAAATTTTCCGTATTTCAGGAACGCGATCCCAGGCGGCTGACGCCATGCGGGCAATGCTTGGCGTCGCGGCCACGCTTTGCATCGCGGCAGGTGTGCAGGCCCAGGATCTACCCGAATTTGAGCGGCTGGTGCTGGACACCGAATTCCAGGGCGGTTACGGCGTGGATTTTGCCGATATCGACGGCGATGGCCTGACCGACGTCGTCGCGTGGGCGACGAACCCGGGGCAACTGGCCTGGTTCCGCAATCCGGATTGGGACAAATACGCGGTCACTTCGACCATGCAGGGCAACATCTCCAGCGCGCCGCTGGACATTGACGGCGACGGCGACACGGATCTGGCGCTGGCGCACGATTTCAGCCTCGGCAATTCCACCGGCGGCGGCGTGATTCATTGGCTTGAGAATCCCGGCGACCCCATGGTCAATGAAGAATGGCAGGCGCATTACATCGACGAGATTCCGACATCTCATCGAATCCGCTGGGCCGACGTGAACGGCGACGGACGGCAGGAACTGGTGAATCTGCCGATTGTCGGCATCGGCGCAAGCGCGCCGCTTTACGATGTCGGCCTGCAATTAAAATCCTATCTCGTGCCGCAAGATTTGTCGGTAGAGAGTTGGAACGGCGTGGTTCTCGACCACGGCCTGGAGTTATCGCACGGCATGAGCAGCGTGGATTGGGACGGCGACGGACGGGAAGACCTGCTGACGGCGAGTTTCGGCGGCGTGCATCTGTTCCAACTCGCGACGAATGGTCAGGCGGTGTCGAAAACCCAAGTCGGCGAGGGTCTGCAAGATCCGGAACGGCCCAATATCGGCTCCAGTGAAGTAGACGCGGGAAGTTTTCCCGGCGGCGGGCGTTTCATCGCCACGGTAGAGCCCTGGCATGGTAACCGAGTAGTCGTTTATCGGGGCGACGAGTTTCCCTGGAACCGGATCGAAATCGATGACAGCCTTGCCGGCGGTCACGCGTTAATCACCGCGGACCTCGACAACGACGATGTCGACGAGATCATCGTTGGAGGGCGCTCTGAACCGCACCAACTGGCAATTTATTATTACGACGACCGCGCCGAGCGATGGCGCCGGGAAGATCTGGATACCGGGGTGGCGGTATCCGGCCTCGCGGCGACCGATATGGATGGCGATGGAGATATCGACCTCGCCGCTATCGGCTCGTCCACACGTAATGTCGTCGTCTATAGAAACCTGGGGCGATAGTCGGCGCCGGCCTGAATGAGGGGATTCCAGGAATCCGCGAGAATATATGCAAAGCCAAGCAAGAAATCCCGTCGCCGGGTTCTTTTTGTCCCTGGTAGCGGCCGGCATGTGGGGAATGCTGCCGGTAACTCTAAAAGAATTGCTGCTCGACATGGACGCCCAGACCATTGTCTGGTACCGCTTCCTGTTCGCGGCGGCAATTCTCGTTTGCTGGCTGGCATGGCAGGGGAGATTACCCGCGCCCCGGCAATTGCGCGGCAGCACCGGCTGGTGGCTGCTGCTGGCCGCGGCGGGGCTTTGCAGCAATTACTACCTGTTCAGTTTTTCCCTCAATTTCATCAATGGCGAAACCGCCGAAGCCGTCATCCAGTTAACCACCCTGTTCCTGATCTTCGGCGGCGTGCTGTTCTATCGCGAGCCATTCACCATCGCCCAGAAACTGGGGACCACGCTGATCGTGATCGGCCTGGTGCTGTTCTTTCATGATCGTCTGGCGGAACTATTCGATCTGGAAAGCGCCCAGACCATTGGCGTGCTGATCGTGGTAGCGTCGGCGTTTACCTGGACGACTTACGCGCTTTTACAGAAGAAGCTGAATTCCGATTTCACCTCGGCGCAGATGCTCTTGCTTATCTATCTGTTTTCCGCGCTGGTGCTGCTGCCATTCATTGAACCTGGCTCGCTGCTCGGTTTGTCCAACCTGCAATTCGCCTTGCTGGCCTTCGCCTGTCTGAATACCGTGATCGCCTATGGCTGTTTCGCCGAAGCGCTGAAATTTTGGGACGCTTCCAAGGTCAGCGCCGTGCTCGCTCTGGCGCCGCTGTTTACCATCGGTTCGCTGAAACTCGTGGTGCTGGTGAACCCGGCCTATGCGTTCTCGGACCGGCTTGGCTGGATTTCCATCAGCGGCGCCATGGTGCTGGTGCTCGGTTCCGCGCTGACGGCCATCGTTCCCAGAACCAGGTATGACGAGGTTCCAGTTCATATCGCCACTCCCCATGCGGACTAGACTCCGGGCCCGGATTTCTTTAAGTTCTCTCTGAACAATTCCAATCCAGTCGCAGAGCACAGCTCTGCGCCGTTCCGGCCGCGCTCGAAGTATTGCTTCGAAAGCGCATGCTTCCGCCCATGGAACTGTTCATTGCCGCGAAATGAGCGCGGTCTTGTTTTGCCGCCGAATTCAATGGCTCGCACCGTCGAATTCGACGACGCGGACATGTGCCGCGCGGAAGCTCTGCATAATCAGAGCGTCCTTGAGTTTACATTGCAGAATCGCACCGACAGGGGAGGCGCCGTCAGGTGAATCAATCAACAAATCGAAGAAGCAAGCTCGCCGCGTTCTCTTTGGGGCTCGGCCTGCTCGCAATTCTCCTTCCCGTGCTCGGCGGGCTCGGCACTCGCATTGGCCTGTGGTCTTTCGGTATCGGATTGCTGCTCGCGCCCCTGGGCCTGGTTATGGGAATTGTCGGCCTGATTCTGGGCGTCATCGCCCTGGTGCGCCACAGCAAGGCTGGTGAGCGCCCGCCGCTGGCGGCGCCGGGCGCCGCGATTTCCCTGCTGGCCGCTACCTATCTTGGCGTTGCGGTGGCGTCGGCGTTTACCGTGGCTCCGATTCACAACGTGAGTACGGATATCGATGATCCTCCCGAGTTCACCGTGGTCGCGTCGCTGCGCGGCGAAGGCGATAACCCGCTCTTCTACGACAGCGAAACGATCGGCCCCTTGCAACGCGAAGGCTATCCCGACCTGAGGCCGTTGGACATGGATTTGCCGCGGGACGAAATGTTCGAACTCGTCCGTGGCGTTCTTATCGACATGGGGCTCGAACTCGTGCGCGAAGATCCCGAGCAAGGCGAAATCGAGGCAGTCGCAACCACGTTCTGGTTCGGTTTCAAGGACGATCTCGTGGTCAGGCTGCGCGAAACCGATGCCGGCACGCGCATGGATGTCCGCTCGGTATCGCGAGTCGGAGTAGTCGATCTCGGCGCCAATGCCGAACGCATATTCGAAATCATCGGCCGCGTCGAAGCGGTACGCTAGATGCCGAGATTCTGCGACTACGCGCAGGGTGAGGCCCGATCGGCGCAGCCGACAGGAAGCGCAGCTTCTTGAGGGCTGAACGGCTTGCCACGGAAGGCAAGACCGGGGGTTGTCGAAACTTACATAGCCTCGCCAAGGATGGCATGAACAATCTATCAGAATCCCCCAAGATATCTTGCGACTTCGCGCAGGGTGAGGCCCGATCGGCGCAGCCGACGGGAAGCGCAGCTTCTTGAGGGCTGAACGGCTTGCCACGGAAGGCAAGACCGGGGGTTGTCGAAACTGACATAGCCTCGCCAAGGATGGCATGAACAATCTATCAGAATCCCCCAAGATATCCTGCGACTTCGCGCAGGGTGAGGCCCGATCGGCGCAGCCGACGGGAAGCGCAGCTTCTTGAGGGCTGAACGGCTTGCCACGGAAGGCAAGACCGGGGGTTGTCGAAACTGACATAGCCTCGCCAAGGATGGCATGAACAATCTATCAGAATCCCCCAAGATATCCTGCGA
Organism: uncultured Pseudohongiella sp.; assembly: GCA_951812715.1. GTDB lineage: Bacteria > Pseudomonadota > Gammaproteobacteria > Pseudomonadales > Pseudohongiellaceae > UBA9145. The sequence goes on from OX638323.1 coordinate 2,240,921, forward strand.
CTTCGCGCAGGGTGAGGCCCGATCGGCGCAGCCGACGGGAAGCGCAGCTTCTTGAGGGCTGAACGGCTTGCCACGGAAGGCAAGACCGGGGGTTGTCGAAACTGACATAGCCTCGCCAAGGATGGCATGAACAATCTATCAGAATCCCCCAAGATATCCTGCGACTTCGCGCAGGATGACATAGGGTGGCCGCGCGGGGTACTCCATCCTCGTCATTCTGCGCGCAGCGAAGCGTAGTCGCAGAATCTCCGGGGCGAAGCACCGCTCGGCCCAGTCTTGACCCAGTAATCCGGCTTTGAAATGATCGGCCCGTTCTACTGATTCTCTTCCGAATACTGTGGAGTGACCGCCATGACGAGCTTGCCACGCCGACTGCTATTCGTATTTCTCCTGCTTCCGGCGCCGCTGTTCGCCGCTGTTGACCGCATCGAAATCACCAGCCGCGAAACGCTGGAAAGCGCACAGCACGATTTCACCTACGAGGTGATCGAGGGAGTTCTGCATTTGAGCCTTGACCCGCAACATAAGGGCAACGCCATGATTGCCGACATCGCCTACGCGCCGCGCAACGGCGAAGGCATGGTCGAGTATTCCGCCGATTTCAGGGTGCTGGCGCCCTCGGCGGACATCGCCAACGGCGGCCTGTTATACAACGTCAATAACCGCGGCGGCTCGCGCGTCGCGCCGGAAATTTCCTTCGATCATCCGCTGGCCGGCCTCGGCTTCACTTATCTCGTCACCGGCTGGATCAATGAAATCACGCCGGGACCAAGTCGCCTGCGCCTGCACGCACCGGTCGTCGGCTCGGTCGACGATCCCATTACCGGCGACGTCCGCTACGAGGTCATCGTCAACAGCCCGGCGGACGAGGTAAACATCGCAGGCGGCGGACATCTGGCGTATGCGCCGACCGAGCGCGGCCTGCGCGAGGCGAGTCTGAACCGGCGGCAATACCAGGCCGATGCGCGCATCCCGATCGAACGTTCGCGTTTTGAGCTGTCGGTCGTCGACGAGCCGGACAGCAGTCAGCCCATCGTCAACCTCGCGCTGGACGGTGGCTTCGAGCCCGGCATGATCTACGAGTTGATCTACGAGGCCCGCGATCCGGTTCTGGCGGGCGCCGGCATGGCCGCGATTCGCGATTTCGTCTCGCTCATGCGCTATGGCGGCGAAGGCGAGGAGCAACTGGCGCAACTCGGCCTGGTCGACATCGAACACACTGTGGCCTGGGGCAATTCCCAGAGCGGGCGGCTGTTGCGGCAATTCATGTACGACGGCTTCAACGCCGACCTCGAATCGCGCAAGGTTTTCGACGGCGTAATTCCGGTGATCGCCGGCGGCGGCTACGGCATGTTCAACCTCCGCTTCGCCATGCCCACCCGCACCAACGGACAACATTCCAATCACCTGTACCCGAACGACCTGTTCCCCTTCACCTATGGCGAAAGCACCGACCCATGGACCGGCCGCAACGACGGCATCCTGCGCCGCACCAGGGCCAGCGGCACTGTGCCGCTGGTGTTTCACGTTCAGACCTCCAATGAGTATTGGGTGCGCGCGGGCTCGCTGCCACATACCACGCCCGATGGCAGCGAGGACGCATATATTCCGCCGAACGTGCGTTTTTACACCATCGGCGGTTCCCAGCACGGCTCGGGCAATGGAACGCCGCGCGAAGACGTCAATACGCAATTGCCGAGGAATCCGAACTTGTGGGCGCCGATAGCCGATTCCCTGCTCGTCGCCATGTACCGCTGGGTGGCGGATGGCGAGGAGCCGCCCGAATCACGCTATCCGCGCATCGCCGACGGCACGCTGGCGCCTTCCCATACAGACGGCCGCATCAATCGCGCGGTCTGGACTCCGTTACGCGGCGTGAACCACCCCGCGGCGCTCTATCGGCCGGCTCATGCCGACTATGGCCCACGCTGGAGCAGCGAACGCATCGTTGATCGGCATCCGCAGTCTTCCGACCACCTGTACGGAGCGCTGGCGCCAGCGGTAAATTCCGACAACAACGACTTCACTGAAAGCACCGTGCTGCCGCCCCTGACGGCAGTCCCCCTGGCGACTTTCACCCCGTGGAACCTGCGCGCCCCCGCAACCGGCGCCGAGCGCTCCCTGGCCCGGCTGGCCGGCGGCTACATCCCGTTCCCGGCCAATACCGCCGCGGCGGTGCAATCCGGCGACCTGAGAAACTCGGTCGCGGGCCTGTACCAGTCCTTCGGCGACTACCTGCAAAAATACGAAGCCGCCACCGATAAACTCATCAGCGAAGGCTACCTGCTGCCGGGCTTCAAGAACGCCTACATGGACATAGCCCGCGCCAATGAAGCCGCATTTCCGTAAGGCCAAACGATGCCGCTTAAGCCAAGACTGGCTCATTCCTCTGTATCTATCAATGAGACATTAAGGTTTAACCGGTCGTAAGTGACTTGCGGAATTACAGGAGATATAGTCAAATCTGGTGTACGGCAGTTGGTCATGCGGCCTCTCTGCTGTTTTCACTGATCACTTCTTCGCCGTCCCTGAACTTCACTCCCTCGATAACCTTGCCGAGTTGCCGGAAGCCGCGTAGCCGCTTCCAGGACTTCTCGGCGCTCATCCCCATCTTGTAAATCATCGACAACATCGTCTTCCGCGTCACGCAGACCTTCGTGCGCGAACTCCGGTGACGGATCGTCGCGAACGCCGATTCGATCACGTTCGTCGTGCGCAGGTGCGTCCAGTGTTTGGCCGGAAAGTCGTAAAACGCGAGCAGTTCCTCCCGGTCCCGGCTCAGGCAGCCCGCGGCCTCCGGATACTTGTCTTGATAACACACAAGCCAGCGGTCGAAAGCGCGCTCGTCCCGGTCCCGGGTTTCCGCCTTCCAGATCTCATGCAGACCCTCCTTCGCCTTCAACTGGCTCGACTTGGGCAAATAGTTCAGCACGTTGCCCGGCTTGTGCATCCAGCAGCGCTGGCCGCGCGTCTCCGGATCCACTAAATCCTATTCCAGGATTGCGATAACTGTCTCTCCGTCGATTTCCATATTCAGCACATTCGTCGAAACGCCTAGAAGGGATACTTTACCGCTTTCCTCAGCTTGTAAACTAAGCTCGCCCCACTGGCTGTTTCTCAAAGAGGTTACATTTACGCGTGTTAACTGAATGTACAACATCTCCTCCTCAAATCCTTCAACATCCAATCTTACTAATGAGTCTGCTCGTAGTTGTTTTAACTGTGGAGTTTTCAACCGAACGGACACTACTTTGTCGAGACTCAAGCTTGTGAATTTTTCCAAATAGAGTTGTGACTCAATCACCATAGCGGTGAAGTCACCCTTGCTGTTCTTCGCCGAGTATTCGATCGAATAGTCACTATCTTCCAACACTTCTAGATTGAAGTTGCCACGAGCATAAATTTTATCAAAACCTACTAGAGCCGACGCATTGCCAAATAGCTCATCTACTTTAGGTTTGCCCTCCATTGGCAAGTCAAGTCTGCTTGAGATACCCACCGATGTGAACACGGCGATGTGGAAAAATAGAATCAAGGTATGCAAATATTTTTTGCTTTTTTTCATTATTTTCTCTTAACTGCAAATCAGATTTCGTGATCCTTGAAAGCAATATAACCAAGATATACGACATAAAGGTAGACGCATATCAATCCAGAAAAAACAATGTAGGAGTAAGTATCGATTTCACTCAGCAAGTGTTCCAGTAGTCGAACCATTCTTTCAACGTCAATATTCAAGCTAAACGCGGAATCAAAATAGTTCGAATAAAATATTTTCAGCGACAATGTCATCGTGCATATCAAAGAAAACAATAATAAACAAATCGCCAATACCATTTTAGGCAAGCTGTATGACCTGAAAAATACGGCGCCAAACAAAACACAGGCATGAACCATCATATATAGACCAAGAAGTTCATAGAACGGGAAATCACGTGGTGTTTCGAAGCCAGCAAAGTAACCGAAAAAAATGAACCTAAAAAATGGCTCAGCAACTTGAAACGCCCAATTTGAAAAAACTGCGTAAATCAGAAAAAAAGGGCCACTAATCAAATACCTAGAGAAATACTTTTCCACATTAGAACAAGGTAAAGTGAGATATTGATAACACCTTAAAGGATGATGAATTTCCGTAAACATTGTATTTGTAAAAAGGAGCCCTACAACTATCAGACTTAAAAGAATGATTACATTCGAAATAGTTGCTCCTGGCGCCATCAATGCGAATGAAAAATGCACAATCAAGAGAACCGCTATTATTGCACCTGTTGCTATAATTACTGTTTTACAACGCTGACTAATGTCAGCTTGAATCAAACCCAAAAAGCGCCTTGGAGAAATATATTGGTGTAAACCCTTCACCCAGATTGACCACCTAAGAGGGCAAGCCTGGCTTTATCAGGTTCAGTAGTTACAAAGCCATATAGCAAACCTAAGTCCAATCGACCTTCCTTGTCAGCATTGTTTTTACGAACTACTGAATATCCATTGCTAGTCGCTTCAGCATACAAACAGTCGTCAGGCACATTTTTCTCGACGGAGAATTCCAATTTCCGAATTACTTCTTCCATGCCTATATTCAATAAGATAGTTCCCGACAAAATGATGATAGCTGAGTTAATAAGCCCCTCAATATCGCCAACCTGATGTGAGGAAATGATGAAACTCCGTGATTCGCTGTGATGACGAGCCAGAATATTTTTGAGCTGCTTCCTGCTAGGTATATCAAGGCCGCTAGCAGGCTCGTCCATTATCAAAAGTGTTGTATTCGCGGCTATACCAAACGAAAGCATGAACTTTTTTTTCTGTCCCAATGACAGAGTAGTCAACTGCTTGTTGTGGTCAATTCCAAGTTCGCCTATTAGAGTTCTGAATACACTGTCATCATATTTTGGATAGAATCGGGCATAGATTTTCACATAGTTGTTCAAGCTTAATGCTGGAACAAATACTTCCTCGGGCAAAATAAAAAGATCCGACAGAAATTCAGGGTTCCTTTGAAACGGTGAACTGCCCAGTACTTTGCAGCTACCATTCTGCGGTTTTAGTAAACCTGACAATAATTTGAATAGAGTACTCTTGCCGGCTCCATTAGGTCCGAGCAAGCCGCAAATTATTCCAGATCCTAATTCCAAGTTAACACGGTCGATAAACGACGCTTCCAATCCTGGATAAGTAAAACTCATTTCCTTCAATGAAATCATGATGTTAGCATACCAAAACAAGTCATAGATGCTCATATCCATGAAGGTTAGATAAACTGAGTAAGCCAATTCATGTAATTACGATCAATTAGAACCAGACTTTAAAACTACGATTTAGAGCTATACATGTCTTAGCGCGTCAATCGGTTCCATCTCCAGAACCTTTCTTATCGGGTGAATTATGGCGACCAACACTGTGACATAGAGCGCTGTTATTACCCCCAACACTGAAAACAACAACGTTGTAAGTACTGTAGTGCCTGCCACCAGAAATATGCCGAGAGTAACCGGAAACGCTATAACCATGGCAATTACAAACCCGATTAGCACTTGCTTGCTGCCTATCTTGAGAAAATCTCGCGTAATACTCCTATCCCTCGCGCCGAGTGCTCGTCGCGTCCCAATTTCTTGCGTACGAAGGTTGATGGAGCCCTTGGTCAAACCAAATATGCCTGTTACTGCCATCAGAAAAGAAAATATTCCGATGCCAACTACTAGATTTACACCAGAATCTACAGCATTAATCACCAAATTGCGGTCATTCTCCATATTAATGATCCGCACAGTTAGTTCTGGATTAAATTGAGTTATTGTTTCACCCATCAGGGACGAAACCTTGTCTGGATTATTTAGATATTTGACAATAATAGACATAGTCTCTATATCGTACTGACTAAATGGTAAATAGATTTTATCGGGCTCCGGCATGAAGATTGCCTGATCTGAGCCCAAATTGTCATCTGCCAAAACCCCAACTACTTCTCGCCACGGACTGAATCCATTCCCAGCCTCTACAATTCGTAGTCGCTGCCCAATTGCTGAATTCTCTGGCCACAGTCGCTGGGCTAACGACCTACTGATCGTTACTGTAGGAATGCCGCTCGAACTATCCATTTCGCCGAGATGCCTACCTTCTTGCAATCGTGAGCCAATTATATCCAATGACCCGGATACTATATCGCCACCAACGCTTAGATAATCTATATCAGATCTTGCTCCTGAACCTTCTGGTTCTATAGTGAAACCATCTGTTGTACCCACTAGTATTACTCCAGAAACATCTGAATCATTCAGCAACCTTGACTGAAAAGATTGAAAAAACTGCTGCCTCTGATTTGCAGAATATCGATCTGTGTTCAGAGTCACATTCGTCGCAATCAGATTTTCACCCCCTCCCTCTGACAAATTGTTTCTTAGTACAAGAGCTAAACTTCCAAACAAGGTTCCCACATAGAGCAAAACTGTTACTAACACTATTGACACCATGACAAGTGATCGACTGATTCGTCCTGATTTAAGTCCCACCGCGCCTCGAGTCCCGTCTTGCATTACCGTATGAAAATTCCCGTTAATTATTCTCCAACAAGGTATACCGCTGGTGATAAGGATAGTGCCTATGACGAAGAACGCCACCGCAGAAACAGTGGATTCATCGAGGTTAAAATCAAACCAGAACTCAACATCACCGACCATGAAGGAAGCAATGAAAACATTGAGTAATTCCATGCCAGCCCCCGCTAGCAGAATAGCAAGAGCAGCTCCGATCACTGTGATAACTATGCTTTCCCCCATAGCCTGAAACATCAGGCGATGTCTCGACGCTCCCAAAGCTACTCTTATTGAAATATCTTTTAGCCGCTCATTCGTCCTTGCTAGAAGCAACGTTCCTACATTTATGCAAGCGAGCAGAAATATTAACCCTGCAGCCAGGTTAAGTGCGCCTGTTATCATTGCTCCCTGAAATCCGCTAACTGAATACATAGGATAGGTAGTAATCCTTGCCGCTCCGGCACTATTTACTAGAAGTAGTTCCCGTTCTGAATAGTTGGAGTTTGCTTCAAGCGGATACAACTGACGAACTCTTTTGATTAGATTGTCAATCTCCCCATTCGCTGCTCCAATCGTTTCAGACTGCTTTAGTCGGGCGAATGCTTGCACGCCATCCGGCTCGTTCTGAAGAGGATTTAAAAGTTGTGGAGAAATAGGAAGCCAAATTTGAGAAATTGCAGGAAACCGATATCCGTTAGTCATTACACCTACTATCGTGGTGGGTATGCCCTCAACAGAAATGGCTTGTCCAACAATATCCGGATCCGAGCTGAAGAAGCTCTGCCAAACATCATAACCCAGCACCGCGACACGTTCAGCATTTTCCTCATTGTCGTACTCTTGCAACACTCTTCCAAGGAATGCTCGACTTTCAGATAACTGGAACATATTCCACTCAGTGAAAGCGGCATTAACTTCTCGAGTTACAGATTCATGTTCTATAAAAACAGTGGTTGCCCTGTAGATTCCGATATTTTCCAGAGTCGTCAATTCATTTCTTATTTGGTCAAAATCGAAAGCACTAAAATCCACACAATGGCCAGCATTGCTTCCAGCACACAAGCGGTATATGGACTCGCCATTGGTCAATGGGATGGGCTTATAGAATGCAGTGTATCCAACTGTAAAAGTAAAAGCACTCAAACCCAAACTGCCAGCAAGCACAAAAATTGAAATGAATACAAAACCTGGGCTTTTGGCGAGACTTCTAAATGTGTATTTAATGTCCGACTTTAAACCTAGCAGATTTATCATAATAGTTGAACACTTGCGAATTGACTGTTTCAGCTAGCGAATACCAGAAGGCTTCTCTTATAGTTCAGGTTAGATATCACTTCTCGTAATTGTTAGGGAATATGCTTCGCCTTCATAAGTAAATACTCCCTTCGCCTCTCTCTCGGATAAAATAGCTACGTACTCTCCCTGAAGTCGAGGAACTCGAAGACTGAGCTCATTGCCCTCAAGAGTGATATCGATGACAAGCAAATCTTTGGGGCCCAGGCCCAGAAATCGTCTTGTATCCAATGCCCCTTCCAACCTATTTTCCGATATGGAAAACTGAAACTCCAAGTTAGTACTATTGGCCCTGCCTGTCCATACTCCTTCTAGTCTCTCCATTGATTCTCGACTGAGCTCAACAACTTCTTTTTTTGTCATGTCCATTGGTACCAATTTGCCTTCATCCCATTGCCCCGAAATCCTATTGTCTAAAATTTTGCCTGAGTAACTGCCCCCAGGTATATCGAAGGAAATATTAGTGTTGGTGATAAGAAGGTTTCTCATCTGCACAGAAGCAATTTCTTGAATATATCGCCCCATTGAACCTATGATCTCACCTCTCTCGTTTTTCTCAAATCGCCAGATAATTCCAAGTTTGGTAGTTGGAAAAGTCATAGCTCCCTCCCATTCACCCATCAACTTATCTATGGTCTCACTACCAATGGCAATGTCTTCCGCCATGCTAAATCCGGGGACAAATTGAAGTATAAACAAAAACGGCAATATTTTGCTATAAGCTCTTTTTCTCATAACCTCCTCCTTAACTTTCACAAAAAGGACAATTCAAAGCTTTAACTGCTAAAAATGTGAAATACCGATGCAGCAATTAGATTGGTTTCTTTAGCGTTGCTTTTATTGCATATAAACCATATGCAGTTTTTGTGCCAACTCTGTATAAGTCTTCTGGTTTAAAGATCATTCAGTAATCCACCATTAAGCACGACCAGTAATATTCCCAATTACGGCACAAGACATGTCAGCATTTCCCACATGTGGGAAAGTCAATTGTTCATAATTAGTTCTTGTCCATTAACTCCGTTTTTTGATCGATTTTTCCCTTGCCGATGCCGTCCGATTCGTGATGGTCGTGTTTCGAGCGGACGGCTGTTCCTCGCTCCAGCGCGGGATTGCAACGTTTTCGGCGTGATCCCGAGGTTCAGCGCCGACCGGACCACGCCGAGGCCGAAACAAGCTCCCGGTGGGCGGTTTCGGTACTGGACTAATCGGTTTTGGTCGTTTTTAGCTGATTATCCGGGCCGTAACCGCGCCAGCCACACCAGGTTGTGCGCGAAGACAGCCGAATGCCCCCAGGCCTTGAGTCGAGCCAGACCGCGCCAGCGGCAGCGCGCGAGGCCAAAGCAGCGCTTCAGCCAGGAGATGTCGGTCTCGACGCCGGCACGGAAGCGGCGCAGCCGGGCGAATATCCAGGGCGATGGCGTCATGTTCTCTTGTTTCAGCCCCCGCTTCTTGTTGAACACCGCGTGCTTCACGCCCAGCTCTTTGGCGCGCGCCAGATTGTCCCGCGACGCGTAGCCGCCGTCAAAGGCGGCATAGGTCGGGGGTTGACCATAATGTTCGCAATGCCGCTCCAGCATCGGCAGGCAGATGGCGCTGCCCGCCGGATTGCCGGATTCCACAACAACATCCAGTACCAGGACACTTTGCCCGGTGGCCAGGTTCATCTTGTGGCCGTAGCGGGTTTCGCGCCCGCCCTTGCGGATGATGTCCGTGTGCGAATCGAACAGGCTGACGGTCTTCTCCGCCGCCGGCACACTTTCCCCGAGAACAACGCGCCGCGCGGTCTGGACTACCACCGCTTTCAGCAGGATGGCGTACCGCTCGGCTCGTCCGAGCCGGCGTTTCGCCCATTTCTCCTCCTAGGCCGCCACGGCCGGTCGGGCCGCCTCCAGATAGTCCAACGTGTCGACCGCCAGCCGCATGAATTTGCGGTACAGCCGGGCGCGATTATATTTCCCCCGTTCCGTGCGGATCCGCAGATGGCATCGCTTGGCCGATCGGCGCCGATCGACGAAACATATCGTTTCCCCGCTCAGTTTTTCGCGCGCCTCCCAAAGCAAGCCCAAAAGCACCCGGACGCCGTCGTACAGCAGGCGGATGTCCGCCGGAGCGAGGATGTGCGTTTCGGTCACCGTTCGGACGGCATCGGTGAGGGAAAAATCGATCAAAAAACGGAGTTTATGGACAAGAACAAGCTAAAATATACGATAAGCGCGAGGTGACTAAAAACACCAGACAGATCGGAAAAGAATTTACCACTTTCCCATTATTGGGAATCACCGTGCCATAACTGCAACCAAAATCGAAACCCTTAACATTTCTGTCACTATAGTTTTCGCTATTTTAAGTAATAAATACAAATAGCTATACTCTCGGCATGATAATTGCTTGATATTCGCCTATGGACGTAGTCAAGGCACAAATGAACAAACCTCTCTACCGGCGATATTGGTATTTGATCATTGGTGCAATCTGCATCGCCACTCTTACAGTGTTCGTCCAGCAATATCGAGACGTCACATTTTTCGTCATGGCGGACGAATTGCTAACCGACGAAGTTGTGTATGGCGACCTAATCGTTTCGGTAAGGGGCTATGGTCAGCTAAGCTCAACAGACGTGTACTGGGTAGGTGCGGAATCGGAAGGCCGTGTGGTGAGAGTTCTTGTGAAACCAGGCGATCGTGTTGAAGAAAGGGATATTCTGGTCGAACTGGCAAACCGCCAATTACTAAGACAACTACGAGACGCAGAGTTGGAATTTGAGGCGAAGCGCGCTGAAAGTATAGCAAACCGTGTAGCCAATGAATCTGAGTTGCTGGGCCTACAGGCAGCCGCTGCCACAGCGGAGATAGAGTTCCAAGCAGTACAGATGGACCTAGATGCAAAGTCTCAATTGATGGTTAACGGGTCTGAAATTGTGTCACGCCTAGACTTTGAGCAAACACAGCTCTCCGCTCGAAATCTATTGCAGTTCTGGGAAGTCCAAAAAGAACGACTTTTGAAGAAAGAAGAATCCACTCGCGCCAATCAAGAAGCTGAGCAAGCAAGGTTAGTTCAAGCGGAAAATGATTTGAACAATATTGAAGAACAGGTTGCGAATTTGAGTATACGCGCCAATGTGGGGGGAACAGTGCAGGAAATGTCCTTAGAGCTCGGGCAGCAGATCATTCGTGGCGAAAATATAACCCGAATTGCAAAACCCGATCAATTAGTGGCAGAGATTCAGATACAGGAATTACAGGTTAACGACATACAGCTTGGTATGCCTGCATTAATCGATACACGAACTAGCGTAATAGAAGGTATTGTTTCAAGGATTGATCCAACAGTAATTGATGGTTCTGTGTTGATAGAAATCGAATTTTTGGAGAACTTACCTGCAGAAGTCCGACCAGACTTGAATGTAGAAGGGACAATCAATATATCGGATATTTCGGAGACTCTTTATATTAGGAGGCCGGTTTTTGCCAGAGCGTTTACCCCAGCAAACATCTATCGACTTAATGATGAAGAAGACATTGCTGAACGTATTCAGGTTAGATACGGACAAGCCTCAAGCAATTACATTGAAATACTAGAAGGAGCTGAGGCAGGTGACCGGTTTATAATATCAGACTCAAGCTCATGGGATAATCATGATAGAATACTAATTAGGTGAGGTGAACGAGACATGTCTGATGAATATGTTATTGAATTACAGTCCATAAGCAAAGTTTATTCGACTGAAACCCTTGAAACGCATGCGCTGCAGAACATCAATCTAAAAGTCGTCAAAGGAGAGTTTATCTCTATCGCGGGACCATCCGGTTGTGGTAAATCCACTCTCCTCTCACTATTGGGTTTATTGGACACTGCAACATCAGGTACGTATTTATTGGCTAACCATGACGCGTCTAACTTGGGTCGCGACGAACGAGCAAGACTAAGAAACCAGGAAATCGGCTTCATTTTCCAATCATTTAATCTAATCAGCGATCTAACAGTCTACGAAAATATTGAATTACCCTTGACCTATCGCTCCGATCTAAGTACAGTAAAAATTCAGGAGACTGTGACTGAAGCATTGGATATCGTTGATATGATGTCCCGCGCCGATCATTTTCCGTCCCAACTTTCAGGAGGACAGCAGCAGCGAGTAGCGGTAGCTAGAGCCATTAGCGGAAATCCGTCACTTGTACTGGCAGATGAGCCCTGTGGTAACCTGGACTCTAAAAATGCCGAGTCTGTAATGCAACTCCTAGAGAGTTTACATAAAAGAGGGACTACAATCTGTATGGTAACTCATGATCTAAAATCAGCCCAACGGGCGGAACGGTATGTCGAGTTATTTGATGGGCAAATCGTTTCTGACAATCCTATTAGAATTGACAAATCCCAATCCGCGCCGGCTGCTTGAGCCTTCCTACGCTAAGGCAAAAATAGACACACTTCCATTACTGTAAGCGTGCCCGATAGTATTATCAATACTCAGACAAGATGACGGCATCCTTTGCGAAACTTCAAGTACAATGTGTCTAGAATTATGGGACAAAGTCCGGTGAAGATTCTGATGTGCGATAATATACACAACCCATAACGTAATCTGTCTCACATTATGAAAGATCAAATCCTTATCGCAGATGACAACCCAAATGTCTTGTCCGCCCTAACCTATCTTTTCGAAACGGAAAACTATAATGTTTCTGCCGCGCACACTCCGAATGAAGTCATAAGAAAGGTTAAAACTACCAGCTTTGACCTGCTCTTGATGGATCTAAACTATTCAAAAGGTACTACATCGGGAAAAGAAGGTCTAAACCTTATCAGGGAACTAAGAAACCTTGATGAGCAACTTCCCATTATTGTAATGACAGCGTGGGGGAGCATCGAAACAGCTGTCTCTGTTATTAAAGGTGGTGCGGGGGATTTCATCCAGAAGCCTTGGGACAATGATCGTTTGCTTTCAATCACCTCTAACCAAATTCGCATGAGAAAATCTGAAACGCAATCAATGAAGCTAGAGGAAGAAAATCAGATCTTACGCAAACAACTTAATGCTGTTCATAAAGGTAAAATCTATCATTCCCAGATCATGGATGAACTCATAGATCAAGTTGAACAAGTTGCCCAGAGCAATGCCAGCATCTTGCTCACAGGAGAAAATGGAACAGGAAAAAGCTTTCTAGCACATCAAATTCACCAGTTGTCACCACGAAAGACCTATCCCTTAATAAGTGTCAATATGGGCTCCATATCGGAATCTTTATTTGAAAGTGAAATGTTTGGGCATGTGAAAGGTGCTTTTACAGATGCGCGTGAGAATAGAATTGGGCGATTTGAGCTGGCCGACCGCGGATCAATATTTCTGGATGAAATCGGAAACACACCTTACTCACAACAAGCAAAGCTACTACGGGTACTGGAGGATCATAATTTCGAGAAAGTTGGGGCATCTCGCACGCAGGAAACCGACTGTAGAGTAATTAGTGCTACAAATTGTGATCTTGATGTAGCAGTTAAAGCAGGAGAGTTCAGGAAGGATCTTTTGTATCGAATCAATACCATTACCATTCGAGTCCCTTCGCTGCATGAACGGAGAGATGACATAATACCGTTAGCTGAATTCTTTCTGGAAGATCAAAAAATGAAATACTCCAAGGCTCATTTAACCCTTGATGACAGCGCCATCGTGGCACTAGCCGAATATCCTTGGCCAGGAAATGTACGCGAACTTTCCCATGTTATGGAAAGAGCCACGATCGTTTGCACAAAAGAAAGAATAACCGACAGAGATTTGGGGCTGATCAAAGGAACTTCCAATAGCGCTATGCCCACGTTGGATATTCTTGAAAACCCCAATCTTACCCTTGTCGACCTCGAAAAAATGATAATCTATGAAAGAATGAAAATCTATAGAGGAAATAATCGGGAAACTGCGGAATCACTGGGGCTTAGCAGGAGTGCTTTCTATCGCCATTTAAAAAAACATGAACTCTGAATTTCTGTCTCTGGGAATACACAATCTTGTCAAGATCACAAATCAACCTTAAACTGAAAGCAGTTGAAAATCATCTTGCCTTGCTAACGTTTTTATCAAGCGCCCTCCCATCTTCTGCTTTGATCTTTTGTATGTGGTACTTTGAAGTATCAATTTATTTCATCGGATTCGCACTAATAATGCTGTTCCTACTAAGTTCATATTGGATAGTTACAGTACGAGGAAAAGCTAAACACTACTATTACAACATCCATAACTTACTTGATGCTATCGTTGCAGGAGACTACTCATTTAGAGGACTGTCTCGTGATACCGAAGGCGCCTATGAAGAACTTATTGGCACCATAAACTCTCTGGCAAGATTACTACAAAAACAAAGACTTAAATCTGAAGAGAGCCAACTCCTTCTACAGAAAGTAGTCGATCAATATGATGTAGCCATTATCGCATGGGACCAAAATGACAGAATCAATCTCACGAATCCTGCTGCCCGGGCATTACTGGATATTGACAATGACGTCAGTCTCAGCGAAGACGCACTATCTAATCTGTCACACAATGGCCACCAACAGCTCCTTGAGCTGATTAACCAAATGCGCGTAGGAGAAACTAGGGTTGAGTATCTAGAATTTAGGAGCATAAAAGGACGCTTTCGGCTACATCTTGAGCGCTTTTTTGAAAGCGGAGACACTCACAGTTTGTTATTTCTAACTGATGTCTCGAGCATCCTTAGGCTGGAAGAGCTTAAAGCATGGCGCAGTTTGGTTCGAGTAATAAGTCACGAAATCTATAATTCTTTAGCTCCACTTAAGTCATTAAGCGACACACTAAAGAAGCAGGTTGAGAAACGTGAAAAAGACCCAATTTTAGGCAAAGAATTAGTTGATGGAATTTCGATAATAGCCAACCGGGCAGAATCGATTACCAGGTTTGTTGACAGGTATAATTCTGTGCCAGTGTTACCCGCACCAAACAAATCAACCATAGAGTTGAAACGACTGATAGAAGACTTGGTAAAACTTTTTCCTCACGAAGAAATTCGCATCAACGGAGATCCGGTTGCGCTAAATCTTGATTCCTCTCAGATCGAACAGACATTTATAAACTTGTTGAAAAATTCTTCTGAAGCAAACGAGATTTACTATACTCATCGTGATGAAAAACGAGGGCCAATCGTATTCGAATGGGCTGTTGAAGGCTCTAAAGTAATAGTAAAAATTACAGATTCCGGTGGAGGAATTGAGAATCCTGAAAACCTGTTTACACCATTTTATACCACCAAACCATCTGGGACAGGCGTTGGGCTAGTGTTTTGCCAACAAGTCATTGAAGGTCACAACGGGTCTATTGCTTTGAAGAATTTAGATAAACGTCACGGAACATTGGTACTGATCGAACTGCCAATTGTTTAGAGATACAAATCTGAATAGAACCGACCCTCTGTATTAGACAGTAAACTCCCAGCATTTTCTTGAAAGAGTGAGTTTCCTCATTTCCTCTTCGCCGTTCCTGAACTTCACTCCCTCGATGACTTTGCCGAGTTGCCGGAAGCCGCGTAGCCGCTTCCAGGATTTCTCGGCGCTCATCCCCATCTTGTAAATCATCGACAACATCGTCTTCCGCTTCGAAACGTACCGCCAACCACCATGCGCGCTCTCAAGCTTCTTGCCCATAGCCACCACCGATCGCTGCATGGGGAGTTACGCGTGATTCTGGACCGAGCCGCTGAACTGGCACCCGCCGACGATAATGCCGGCCCACTCAAGCTCGTAACCGACAAGACCGATGGGTCGACGTCATGGAGCAGGGAGGAAACTTATGGCGATGACGGACGGTAGCCATGGGAGTATCGGTTAGCGCCGTGCGCGAAGGCTCGCTATCACATCCGCCGCTTCCCGCACTTTGCCTGCTTCGATCTGTTCTCTTCCTTGCGCGAGAATCTTCAACAGGGCGAGGGTTTCCTGCATTTGCTCGTAACTGTCATTGTCTTGCATCGGTTTGACCCCGATATTTAATCGCAGACGGTCATAGTAGTGCGACTCTACTGACTGCGACAATAATTTACTGAATTTCAGCCCAACCACCCTGTTTCGGAACCACGAACGTATGAAGTTAGCACGGTGTGAGGGGGCGTGAGTGGGAGTGCTTATGCGCGTCGTGGGAGCCGTTGCGTGTCATGGATGGGTGGAGGCAAACGATTTCGAAGCGTCAGCTTCGAGCGCAGCCGGAACGGCGCCGAGCTATGCTCGGCGACTGGATCTAAAGCAGCGGCGACCCGATTCGAACCTCGCCATGGATGGCGAGGTGAGATTAAGCGCATAAGCACTCCCACTCGCGGCCCCGTTCGGAGCCTATAAACTACCCGGCCCGCACGTAATCGCGCTGGCGGAGCCAGTTGACGGCGGCCAGCAGCAGGATGGCGAAGACGATGAGGAAGGTGGCTACGGCCAGGATTTCCGGGCTGATCTGTTCGCGGATGCCCGCCCACATCTCGCGCGGGATGGTGCGTTGTCCCGGCCCGCCGATGAACAGCACCACGACCACTTCGTCGAATGAGGCCGCAAAGGCGAACAAGGCGCCCGTGAACACGCCGGGCGCGATCAGCGGTAGTTGCACTCGGCGCAAGGTTGTCCAGCCGTTGGCGCCGAGGTTGGCCGCCGCTCGATTAAGATCGTGATTGTAGCCGCTGAGGCTCGCGCTGACCGAGATCACCACGAAAGGCGCGCCGAGCACCGCATGGGCCAGTATCAGCGCCGTATAGGTCTGCCCGAGCCCCATGTCGGAGTAGAAGAAGCTCATGCCGGCGGCGGTGATGATGATCGGCGTCACCATTGGCGAGATCAGCAGGGCCGTCACCATTCCACGTCCCGGCATCGCCGGGCTGCTCAAGCCGAGCGCCGCCAGCGTGCCAAGCGTCGTGGCTATCACGGTGGCGGCAATGCCGATTGTCAGGCTCTTGCCCAGCGCCGGCAGCCAGCGGCCTTCTTCCAACACATTGCGATACCAGCGCAGGGACCAGGCGTCCGGATCCAGCCGCAACATGCCTTCGGTAAAAGTGAAATAGGGCTCGGCGTTGAAACTGAGCGGAATCACCACCAGCACCGGCGCGACCAGGAAAAACAGCACCGCGGCGCAGAAGCCGACATGCAGCCACCGGCGCAGTCTCGAATCGCCAGGATTCTTCGCGGCGCTCATCAGCTCAGACTCATCCTGTCGACTCCCACCAGACGGCTATAAATCAGGTAGAGCAGCACCACGAGCAACAGCAGAATGGCGCCGAGCGCCGCCGCCAGGCCCCAGTTCAGCGATTGTTCCATGTGGTAGGCGATCATGCTCGAAATCAGTTGCCCGGTGCGGCCGCCGACCAGGGCCGGAGTGATGTAAAAGCCGATGGACATAATAAATACCAGCAGCGAGCCCGCGGCTACGCCGGGCAGCGACTGCGGCCAGTAAACCCGGCGGAAGGATTGCCAGAACGAGCCGCCCAGCGAAGCCGCCGCCTGCATGTGCCGCGGCGGAATCGTGCGCATGACCGAATACAGCGGCAGAATCATGAACGGCAGCAGCACGTGCACCATGGCGATGATGGTGCCGGTCATGTTGTAGATCAGCGACAGGCGTTGCTCGTCGGCGAGAATTCCCAGCACCACGAGCAGGTCATTGATCACTCCCTGGTTTTGCAGCAGCACGATCCAGGAAGTCGTGCGCACCAGCAGCGAAGTCCAGAACGGCACCAGCACGAGTAGCAACAGCAGTCCGGCCCGGCTCGGCCGCGCATGGGCCAGCAGCCAGGCGACGGGGTAAGCCAGCAGCAGGCAGATTCCGGTTATGGCGGCGCTGATGGCGAAGGTGCGCAACAGCAAGGTAACGTAGATGCGCCGGTCCTCGGGCTGGGCGACGATTTCCCCGGCGGCGCCCCGGTCCAGATCGAGAGCGTTCAGATAGTGTCTTGGTGTGATGCGCTCGCCCGCCCGGCGAACCGCCAGCCAACTCGAAACTTCGGCCCAGTCTTCATCGGCGGCGATCATGGCTTCGCGCCAGGCGCCGGCCGGAGGATCGTTTGCCAGCTCGCGGGCGACGCCGAGCATGGTGCTGCGCATGCCGCTTTCGAGCCGATTGACCCGGGTCGCTACCGAGCCCAGTGCGCGGCGCTCGTTCAGGGCGATAAATTCCATTCCCGCAACGCGGAAAGTCTCTTCATTCGGCAATTCCCGGCCATCCCAATCCGCCAGCGCCGCCAGGGTTTCCGGCAAGGATTCGGCGACTACCGGCTCGTAGACGCTACGCAGCATCATTGTCGCCAGCGGCGCGATAAACGTCACGGAGACAAACACGAACAGCGGCGCCGCCAGCAGGGCTGCGCGTAGCCGTCTGCTGGTCAGCGAGCTAGCCATACGGCGAAGCGCTCATTCATTTCGTCCCTGTTGTCGGCCCACCAGAGCCAGTCGCTGTTCAGCGCGCGGCGCATATTCTGCTCGGCGGCGGGCATATGTGGCGCCATGTCGATGCCGGTGTCCAGATGCGTCGAGACCAGTGCATTGGCGGAATTACGAGTGGGGCTATAGGAAATATATTTGCTGATCGCCGCCAGGCTTTCCGAGCTCGAGATGAATTCGAGGAATTGTTCGGCGATTTCCAGCCGCGGCGTTCCCAGTACGATTACCAGCCCGCTGGTTTCCTGAACCTGGCCATCCCAGATTATCGTGAACGGCTGGTTTTCAAGTATCTGGGCGTTGAATATGCGGCCGTTATAGGCCGTGGTCATGACGACTTCTTGATCCGCCAGCATCTGCGGCGGCTGGGCGCCGGCTTCCCAGAACACGATCTGGTCCTTGATCGTGTCGAGTTTGGCAAACGCTCGCGCAACGCCTTGATCGGTGTCAAGCGTCTGGTAGACCCTTTCAAGCGGCACGCCGTCGGCCATCAGCGCGAATTCCAGATTGACCACGGGTACGCGCCGCATGCCTCGGCGGCCCGGAAATTTTTCCAGATCGAAGTAATCTTCCAGCGTGGAGGGTTTTTCGCCAGGGAACAGTTCGTTGTTAAAAGCAACGATCGTCGACGACACGATACCGCCGCCGGCGCATTCCGAGCGGCTACCGGGGGGAAAATCCTCGCTGGCGGGCGTTCCATCCGGGGCAGGGGGCAGATCTTCCAGCCGAATGAACTCAAGCATGCCTTCGTCACAGCCTCTCACCGCGTCGGGCGTCGACATATCGACGACGTCCCAGAACACGTTGCCTGTTTCGACCTGGGCGCGAATCTGGGCCAGACCGCCGTTGTAATCCTCCACGCGCACGGTAATCCCGGTCTCCTCCATGAACGGCTCGACCCAGGCGCGCTCTACCGATCGGGCATAGGAACCGCCCCAGGAAACCAGGGTCAATGTCTGGGCGCCAGCTGCGGTGGAAAATATCGCGAACAAAAGCATTAGCAGCACACGAGCCTTGGAATAGCCTTCAATTCTCATATTGGCATTGCCCCGACCCTGATCGTGGATCTGGGCCTCTCGGCGGAGATTCCGCGACTTCGCGCGGAATGACGGTTGGTTGGAATTCGCCTCGCATGGTTCAGGCCGCCTTCAGGTTTTCCTCGGGCAGCGCGCGGCAGTCGATCGCCGTCCAGCCTACGCGCACGCGGTCGCCGGGGAGTATGCCGCCCTGGCCGATGAAATTGGGAATCTTGACGACGAATTCGGGTTGACCGAAAGTCGTGACGCTGACCCGCCAGTGATCGCCCTGGAAAACCATGTCGTCGACACTGGCGGTTACGGTATTGCTGTATTCCATCGACGGTGACAGCACCACGCGCTCGGGGCGAATCGCCAGCACCGTTTGCGCGCCGACTTCGAGCGGTTCGACCATAAACGCCTCGATCAGTCCTTCGCCCACTTGGACCTTGCAGATCTCGCCGTCCACGGAGTGCACCGTGCCTCGCAGCAGATTGTTGTCGCCGACGAATCGCGCCACGAACTCCCGAGCCGGCTCCTCGTAGAGCGTCTCAGGCGCGGCCACCTGCTGGATTTCGCCGTGATTGAAAACCGCGATGCGGTCCGACAGCGTCATCGCTTCCTGCTGGTCGTGGGTAACATAGACCATGGTCACACCGAGTTCGCGCTGTATCGAACGAATTTCGAGTTGCAACTGTTCGCGCAGGCGGCGGTCGAGAGCGCCGAGCGGTTCGTCCATCAACACCACGCCGGGCTCGAACACCAGCGCCCGGGCGATCGCCACCCGTTGCTGCTGGCCGCCGGACAACTGGCCTGGACGACGGTCCCCATAGCCTTCCAGACGCACGATTTCCAGCGCCCGTTTTACCCGGCGCTCGCGTTCGTCGGGCGCCATGCCGCGGACTTCCAGCGGAAAGGACAGGTTCTGGCCAACGGTCATGTGCGGGAACAGCGCGTAATTCTGGAACACCATGCCCATGTCGCGCTTTTGCGGCGGCAGGTTGTGCACCGACTCGCCGTTGACGCGGATTTCGCCCGATGTCGGCGTTTCGAATCCCGCCAGCATCATCAGGCAGGTCGTCTTGCCGGAACCGGACGGTCCCAGCAAGGTCAGAAACTCGCCGCTGCGAACGCTCATGTTGAGGTTCGGCAGAACCATGGTTTTGCCGTCGTAAGACTTGCTTATGTCGATGAATTCGATCTGTATATCGGTCGAGATGCTCATTGGCTGGTATACACGAGGCGTCCCGCCAGCCAGGTCTGCTCTACTTCCACGTCCATGATCCGTTCGGGGTCGATGGTCAGCAAGTCGTCCGAGAGCACGATCATGTCGGCGTACTTGCCGGGCTCCAGCGAGCCTTTCACGTCCTCCTCGAACAGCAGCCAGGCCCCGGTTCGGGTATAGCCTCGTATTGCCTCCTCCATTGTTATTTTTTCTTCCTCCGCATAGACCGCACCGGTCATGCCCTTGCGCGTCACTGCCGCGTACAGCCCCACCATGGGGCCGATCGGCAGGATGTCGCTTGAAATCGCCACCGTCACGCCATGGTCCATCGGCGAGCGCAGGGGATTATTGTGCTGCAGCCGCCAGCCGTCGAGATTTTCCACGTAACGTCCTTCCAGAGTATAGGTGAAATTCGGCTGCTGGGTAATGGCAATCCCGTGCCGCGCCATGGTTTCCATGGTGGCGTCCGAAGGCCGCATGGAAAAGTGGTTCAGAAAATGGCGGTGGTCCTCGCGCGGATTGCGCTCCAGGGCGCCCGCCAGAATATCGACCACGAGTTCGATGGCGGCGTCGCCGATGGCGTGAATGCCCATTTGCCAGCCGGCGTCGTGGATCTCGTTGAGATGGGCGATCAGGTCTTCCTCCGGCATGTCGAGATAGCCGCGATAATCGCCCTGGTCACGGTATGGCTCCGTCGTGAAAGCCGCGGGGCCGGTAAAGCCGCCGTCGGCGAAGACCTTGATCGGGCCGACCTTGAGAAATTCGTTACCCTCGCCGACCCTGGCCTTGACCGCGGCGATGGCCGGTGGATCGTACCATTGGAACTGCAGCGCGGCCCGCGGCAGCGGCAATTCCGCGCTGTCGTACAGTCCTTCCCACATGGCGTATTCCGCGGGCGCCTTGGATGCATCGATGATGCTGGTAATGCCATCGGCGAGCAGGTTATTCAGGTTGACTTCGAGGCTGTCGACCAACTCATCCGGCGTCGCGTCCGGCACCAGCCGGCTGACGATTCCCTGCCGTTCGCGAATGACCCCGTTCAGACTGCCGTCGGGATTGCGCTCGATCACGCCGCCTTCGGGGTCCGGCGTATCTGGAGTGACGTCGGCCAGATCCAGCGCCATGCTGTTGGCCACGGCGCTATGGCCGCCAGCGCGGGTCAGGATGACGGGATTATCCGGCGCCGCCGCGTCGAGATCGTCGCGCAGGGGCCGGCGGCCTTCGGTCAACTGGTCCTCGGACCAGCCGTAGCCGGTAACCCAATTGCCGGCCCCGACTTGTTCCGCCTTGGCCTCCACCAGTTGCTGGATCTCGACGACCGAGCCCGTCTCGGTCAGATCAATATAGTGATTCGGCCGTCCGCGGATATGGGTATGGGAATCGACGAATCCCGGCATCAGGACCTTGCCTTGCAGGTCGACGACTTCGGCGGCGCTGTAGTCTTGCAACAGTGAAGCGTCGCCGGTGGCGACGATCAGGCCTTCATCGACCACCACGGTGTCGTGGATCGAAAAGTCCTCATCGACCGTGAGCACCTTGCCATTGGTCAGAATCAGATCCACCTCGGCGGGCGGTCCTTGCTCGGCCGGGCCGCATCCGGCCAGGATGAGGCCGCACAGCAGGCCTAATGGCAGGACCAAATTTCTGCTGGTCGGTTCAGGGGTAAAATGTTGCATTGGATTCCTCGCTAGATTTTTTCCGAGCAATTCCATTCCTGGAATTTTTATTATCGCAAAACAAAACGCGGTTTTGCTTTGCTCCTGCATTCAATGGCGTTCCTCATCAAATGCGGCGGCGCTTCCATGCGCTGCGGAAGCTCCGATCGACCCTGGCCTCCTTGACGAATTACGCCATCTCCCGTTGTATGGCCGCTGTTGCCATGACCAGGGCGCGGTCGAACAGTTCGATCATTTCGTCCACCTGCTCCCGCGTAATGATCAGCGGCGGACAGAAGGCGATGGAGTTACCGGCCACGGCGCGGATCAACAAGCCCTGCTCCTTGCAGTATTGCATGGCAATGGCGCCAGCGCGACCGTCCGGGAAAGGAATGCGGCCGGCCTTGTCGGCGACGAGTTCGACTGCCCCGATCAAACCTTTGCCGCGCACTTCGCCAACCAGCGGATGATCGGTGAATTCGCGCAATCTTTGCTGCATGTAGGCGCCCACTTCAGCGGCATGGGCGAACAGGCCGTCGCGCTCATAGATCTCGATCGCCTTGAGCGCTGCCGCGCAGGCGACGGGGTGGCCGCTATAGGTGAAGCCGTGGCCGAAAACGCCGGCCCGGTTGCTTGGCTCCACCATGGCCTCGTACATTGAGCCCGGAATAACCGCGGCGCTGATAGGGACATAGGCCGAGGACATCTGTTTGGCCAGACTCATCAATTGCGGTTGAATGCCGACGGTGGTGGAACCGAATACGTTGCCGGTGCGGCCAAATCCACAAATAACTTCATCGGCCCAGAACAGGATGCCATGGCGTTCGAGCATGCGGCCCAGCGCGGGGAAATAGGCATCGGGGGCAACCACGACGCCGGCGGCGCCGCCGACGGGTTCGGCGATGAAGGCGGCAATGGTTTCGGGGCCTTCCCGCAATACTAGTTGCTCGACATCCGCCACCAGTCGCTCGGCGAATTCAGTCTCGGTCTCGCCGTTTCGGTGGCCGTGATAGTAATGGGGCGTTTCCGCGCGCAAAATGCCGAGTTCGTCGACCGGGATATCGAAATGCATGTGATTGACCGGCAGACCCGTTAACGCCGCCGATGCCAGGGTGACTCCATGATAGGCGCGTTCGAAAGCGATGATTTTCTTGCGCCGCGGCTGGTCGGTCACGTTGGCCCAATAACGCAGCATCTTCATCATCGAATCGTTGGCTTCGCTGCCTGAATTGGCGAGAAAGATCTTCGCGTCCGCGATCGGCAGCATGGCGGCCAGCCGCTCGGCCAGGTCGATGCCGACCTGATGCGTACGGCCGCCGAACATGTGGCTGTAGGAAAGATTCTCGAGCTGCGCGGTAATGGCCTCAATCAGCTCCCTGTTGCCATAGCCGAGGGCGGAACACCACAGTCCGGCGAGGCCTTCGAGATAGCGCTTGCCGGAGGCGTCGTACACGTAAATGCCGTCGCCCCGGACGATATTGACTTGTTCGGTGCGGGTAAAATTGGTGGTCGGGTAGATCAGCGTAGTCATGGCCGCGAGCATATTCCAGCCGGAGCGCGGATTCCAGTTAGTTGTAGTGTTTTACCGCCTGAGTTCGAACGACACGAACAGCCGCCGCCCGGAGGGTCGTAGCTGCCCGCATTGGTCACGTCGTACTCAAGCATCCAGGTTGCCTCGGCCCAGGCATCGATCGATCCGCCGCGGGTGTCCAGAGCCGCATTCATAATGAAATATTGTTGCAATTAGAGAAGAATATTCGGAACAGAACTACGAGATTCAATTTGAATTTTGAAAACGAAATTGGTTATGTCAATTTCTTAGCATGACAGATACAGTCATGCCTTTCGATCTATACTCAGCGAACCTAGACACTAAAAATTTTGGGATTTCATCGATGTTCTCGATTTTTTTGAACCCAAACCTGCTATAGAATGTTTCGAGATGACTGTGCGGAATACAATATATCGGATTAGTACTGATATTTTTTATCAGAAATTCCATTAGTTTATTTCCGATGCCATTTCCCTGCCTCCTATTAAGTATTTGCATTCCCCTAAGAACCTGGATGCCGCATTCCTGTGCAATACGCACCACCCCAACAACCTCATTCTCATCGGAGGCATAATACAAGATATCAGTTTCGGTCCATTCACCTCCATACGAAGTTTTATCATAAAAATCGGCCAACCAGTCACAATCCTCGGCCAAGCCAATTTTGAATTTCATTTTCAAATTCTCTCAAAAGAAAGAGTTGCTAGTTGCGCGGTAATGGCCTCGATCAGCTCCCTGTTGCCATAGCCGAGCGCGGAACACCACAGGCCGGCGAGGCCTTCGAGATAGCGCTTGCCGGATGCGTCGTACACGTAAATGCCGTCGCCCCGGACGATGTTGACTTGTTCGGTGCGGGTAAAATTGGTGGTCGGGTAGATCAGCGTAGTCATGGCCGCGAGCATATTCCAGCCGGAGCGCGGATTCCAGTTGGTTTTGGCGCCGTGACAAGAGGCTATCGCGGTGGAACATGAGAACGAACCGCGCCGACCACGACTTCCGTATCAGAAAGTGCCGGAGACCTTGAAGTTCAGCGTGCGGCCGGAGTAGTTGCAGCGATATTCGATTTCTTCGAGGATGCCCGCGGAAACCCTGCCGAGATAGCGCAGGCGCTCGCGGCAACTTTCCGGGTTGGTGAGGCTCTGCCCTTCGATCCGCCAGGTCAATCCGCGGCTGTCGATGTATTCGACGAACAGCGAGCCGCGCGGGTCGCCGCTGGCGTACTCGATATCGTCGATGTCGATGCGCAGGATATTGCCGTCGTGCCGGTTCATCCACCTGCCGCCCCAGTTGAGATTCCAGCGCGGAATGTCGTGGCGGAAGCCGAAGGAATTGAAGCCGCGGGCCATGTTCTGGAAGCGCCTCTCGTAGCCGAGGAAAGGGTCCATGATGGCGGAGTCTTCCACCGTGAGGCTGGCGGTCAACTGCAGGTTCGGCATGTCGAACATGCGCATGCGGATGGCGGCGTTGCCGCGGAAGCCCCACATGTTGCCGTCGCCGATATTGCCGTTTGCCGAAAGCAGGTTGTCTTCGTCGACGGTGACGTCGATGCGCTCGATTCTGTCGTGGTGCGCGTGATAGTAGAGATTCCCGTCCAGCACCCCGTAATCGTTCGGTAGCCGGTATTCGGCGTTGAAATCGTACTTCCACAGCCATTCCTGACGCAAATTGACGTTGCCCGCCTGAGTGTTCGAATCGTCGTCCTGGTCGTCGTTGGCGGCGACGAAATCGGCGAAGCTGAGTTGCAGCACGACCCGTTCGATCGAGCCGCGCAGTTGCAGTTGCGGCGTCAGGTTGTAGCGCAGGTCGACTTTCGGCTTGAGGAACTCGAAGTCCCGCGAGTTGTTGAAGTCGCCGGTCTGGCTGATGGTCGAGCTTTCGTATAGCAGGGTAGATTCCAGCGTCATGCGCGGATTGATGACCCAATTGTGGATGGCAAAAGGCTCGTAGCGGACTTCCTCGACTTCGGAAACCGCGTTGGCAATGGATACCGGAACCAGCCCGCCGACGTGATCCGCCGGCGTTCCGGAGCCGGCGATGCCCAATGCAAGGCTTGAGTCGAGCACGGTCTGGGCGCCCTCGGCGCCCAGTTCCAGATCCATGTTGGCGCCGATGTCGAAAGTGTAGGAACCACGGACGATGCGTTCGGTGATCAGGGAATCGGTGCTGAGGAAAAGGTTTTTGTGTTCGCCGTCGGCAAGCACGTCGAAGCGCTCGCGTAGTGCGGAATTATCGTTTTCATTGGCGATGAACAACACTTTAAAACGCGAGTTGTTGGCGGCCAGATATTCGTAGTCGCCGCCGATCTCCCAACTGCTGGATTCTCCGGGAATGGCCTCGCGTTCGATGTCCTGCACGTTCGGCTGGACTTTCAGGTCGGTTATATAGCGCATTACCGACTGGGGCCGGTCGTTTTGCGAATACAGCGCGTTAAGGCGCGCGCTGCTGTTGGCGCTGAACTGGTAATCCAGATTCGTGCTCAAGTCGTAGGTAATCGAATCCGTGGTCCGCTCTTCCCAGATGTAGTCGTTCGGTGAGTAATCGCCGAGAATCGAATCTTCCCAGGTGAATTGCTCGAAATAACGGGGCGTCGCGCTCGCGCTGACTACGTAACTCAGGCCACCGGACTGGCCGCTGAGGGCGAAATTGCCGCCGGGCCGCACTTCGTCGCGGAGATAGCGGTCCATGTTGACGTCGTAGGAGATGCTGGTGTCCGACAGTTCCTCGAACAGCACCACGTTGACGACCTGGCCGGAGCCGCGCACATCGAGCGAGCCGCTGGTGTCTCGAATGATTTCGATATGCTCGACCTGGTCGGCGGTGATGCGGTCGAGAATGCTGGTGGTGTTGTTGTTCTTGCCCGCGGTGCGTTTGCCGTTGATCAGGATTTCGTTGCCGCCGCTGCGGCCGCCGCCGAAGCCGCGTCCTCCCCGGGTCACGTTGGACGGCCCGCCGCCGGGTCCGCCGGAAAAACCGCGCGGCGGTCCGCCGCCACCGGGGCCGCCTCTGGAGGACATGCCGGGGATTCGGTCGAGCATGTCCTGGGCGGTGATCGGGGAAAATTCTTCGAAATAGGAGGCAGGATAGACGACGGTCGATTCTTCGCCGATATTGTCTTGGCCGAACGCCGCGGACCCGAGTCCGAGCATCAGCACCGGTATCCCGAAGAAAGCCCAATTTCGAAATTTGCTTCCCATTACCTCATCCTTGCCTCAATAATTTGTGGCGAACGACAATCCCAAAGATAGAATTCCGAAAAAGGCAGACGCCGAAACGTTGCTGGTGATCGCCATATCAGGTGGAAAATGGTAAGTGAGAAATCGCCTTCATACTGTTACAAATTGTGCTGACCGGTAGTCAGGAAAAACCATGAACTGGAAGCGAATGCTGTTTCTCGCCCATCGCTGGATCGGCATCGGCATGTGTCTGATTTTCGCGCTTTGGTTCGCCTCGGGCATCGTCATGATGTATGTCGACTATCCCGAACTGACGTACGCCGAGTCCGTGGCGGCGCATCCTGAGCTGCAGCGGGATCGAGTCGAGCTGACCCCGTTCGAGGCCGCCCGGCGCGCAGGCGAGATTACCGACTGGCAATCGCTCAGCCTCGCGATGCTCGCCGACCGGCCGGTTTATCGTCTCGGGGCGGTCGACGGACGTTCGGCCACGGTTTTTGCCGATACCGGAGAGCGTATGGATCGACTGGGGGAGCGCGGCGCCATGGCGGTCGCGGCTGCCTCGGGATTGCGCTCGGGCGTGGCCGAACCGGAATACGAAGGGCTGATCGAAATCGACCAATGGACCATCACGGCCTCGCTCAATCCATCGCGCCCGCTGCACAAGGTGGCGCTCAACGATGCCGCGGGCACGGTGCTTTACATTTCCGAGCGCGACGGCCGTGTGGTGCGCGACACCACCGGCCGGGAGCGGTTCTGGAACTGGCCCGGCTCCACGATCCACTGGATTTACCCGCTGGCGATCCGGCAGTTTTCCGGATTCTGGGCGCAACTCGTTATCTGGCTGTCCGTGATCGGATTGGTCTCGCTCGTGACCGGCGCCGTTATCGGCCTGTTGCAATTGCGCCTGTTCGCGCACAACGGGGCGCGCAACGGGGAACGCAAGGCCAGCCCGTACGCCGGGGTGATGAAATGGCATCACATCGGCGGGCTTTGCTGCGTGGCATTCATAGCTACGTTCCTGTTCAGCGGGCTGATGTCGATGAATCCCCTTGGCGTGTTCACTCCCGCCACATCGCCGCTGCCGCAGATCGCAGGCTACCAGGGTCAATTCTCCTTGCGCCTGAGCGACTTTTCCCTTCCGGCCCCCGCCGGCGGGCCGGTAAAGCAAGTCGACTGGCTCTACCTGGGAGGACAGCCATATAGCGTCAGCACGCTCGCCTCGGGAGAACGCCTGCCGGATTTCGGTTTGGGTCGGCAGACGGACCTTGCCGCCAGAATAAGCGGCGCCGTGCCCGGGCTGCTGCCCGATGCCACGCTGGCCAGCCTCGAACTGCTCGAAGGCGACGACGAGTATTACTACTCCCGGCACTTCATGCACCAGCCGCTGCCGGTGTTCCGCGCCCGATTCGACGACGCCGAAGCCACCTGGTATCACATCGACGCGCTTACCGGCGAGGTGGTCAACCGCCTGACTCGCCGCGGCAGGTTGGAGAGATGGCTGTTCAACGGCTTGCACAGCCTGGATTTCCAGTTCCTGCGGGAAAGCCGCCCACTCTGGGATTTGACAGTCATCCTGCTCAGCCTGGCCGGACTGGGCTTTTCCATTACCTCGATCGTCATCGGCTGGCGCCGTCTCGTGCGCTGATAACAACCATGCGAACCGCCAGGAAAACCCATGAACTTGCCCAATACATATCAAAGGTGTATGGTGAACACATGTCACGCACAAATATAGATATCGACGATAATGCCTGTGCCGATGTCATGCGCCGGTATAGTCTGACCACGAAGCGCGAAGCGGTTAACCTGGCTTTGCGCATGTTGTCGGAGGAACCGCTGAGCCTGACCGAGGCGCGCGAGATGCGAGGATCGGGCTGGGAAGGCAATCTGGACGAGATGCGCCGCGACCGCTTGTCGTGATCCTTGTCGACACGTCCGCATGGGTCGAGTTTCTTCGCGACACTGACTCTAGCGTCTGCCGCCGAGTCAACGCCGCGCTAAACAGCGACATCGCCACCTGCGACGCGATCCGTATGGAATTGCTCGCGGGGGCTCGCGATGAAGAGCATCTGCGTTCGCTGCGCCGCTTGCTCGCGATAACGACGGTTCTTCCCACCACGCCCGCCCACTACGAGCGGGCGGCCGCGCTGTATCGCCGCTGCCGACAGGACGGGGCGACGGTGCGCAAACTTGTCGACTGTCTAATCGCCGCGGTCGCGATCGATGCGAACGTAGCCGTGCTCCATCGGGATGGTGATTTCGACATGCTGGCAATACACACGAGTCTGAAGATCGTCGGCTGAGCGGGCTGGGGCAAGCCCACGGTCAGACGTGGACATTCCGGGATTTAACTTTTACTCTCGATGGTCGGTTTAATCGGGGCATTCGCCCACGCAAATCCGGCAATCGGGAGATATATCGATGATTTCCAGAATGGCAGGTTCCGCGCTGGCGCTGCTGGCGGCGTTTTCGCTGGCGGGCGTTGCCCAGGCGCAGCAGCTCACCGGCACCGAGAACGGCGAATGGCGCTATCTCGGTGGCGATATCGGCCATACGCGGTATACGCCGAACGACCAGATCAACGCTGGGAATTTCGCCGATCTCGAACAGGCCTGGATCTGGCGCAGCGACAACTTCGGCCCGAACGTCGACTATTTCTCCCGCTCCACGCCGATTTACGTCGATGGCGTCCTTTATACCGTGGCTACGCCCCGGCGTCAGGTGGTGGCCATCGATCCGGCCACCGGAGAAACTCTCTGGACCTTCCGCGAGCCGGAATCGATCCGCCACCAGCGCTCGCCGCGCCAGGCATACGGCAAGGGCGTGTCCTACGGCGAAGTCGACGGCCGCGGCGTGATCTACATCACCACGCCGGGCTTCTTCCTCTGGGCGCTCGACGCCAGGACCGGCCGCCCGCTCGAAAACTGGGGTTCCGCCTTTCCCGTCGGCGGATTTCCGGAAACCGGCGTCGTCGACCTGCTTCCCTATTTGGTGGACGGCTGGGGTCCCTGGGAGGATTACGTAACCGCCGGTGGGGAATACGATCCCGACTACGGCATACCGCGCGAACTCGGCATGGTTACCGCTTCCGCTCCGCCCATCGTCGTCAATGGCGTAGTCGTGACGCTGGTCGGCCATCAGCCGAGTTACGGCCAGACGCGCATCGAGAACGTACCCGGCGACATCATGGGCTTCGACGCAGCCACCGGCGAGAATCTATGGAAATTCCATGTCATTCCGCGGCCCGGCGAAATCGGCAACGAGACCTGGCATAACGACGCCTGGCGCTTCTCCGGCGATATCTCCACCTGGGCGCCGGCTTCGGCCGACCCCGAACTCGGCTTGGTCTACATGGTGACCAACGCCTCCACGGTGCAGTCCTATACCGGTCACCGGCCCGGCGACAATCTCTTCGGCGGCAGCCTGCTGGTGCTCGACGTAGCCACCGGCGAGCGGGCCTGGCACTTCCAGATTCATCGCAGCGATCAATGGAACTACGATCTGCCGGCGGCGCCGATACTCATGGATCTCAATGTCGATGGCCGGGCGATTCCGGCGGTGATCCAGAACACCAAGCAGGGTCTGATATTCGCCTTCAACCGGGAAAACGGGGAACCGATCTGGCCGATAGAGGACCGGGAGGTTTTGCAAACCGAAGTTCCCGGTAATTACACCTCGCCGACCCAGCCCTATCCCACCTGGCCGGAACCGGTGGACCGGATCGTCATCGACGGCATCACCGATGAGTTCATCATGGATTACACCCCGGAATTGCGCGAACAAGCCCAGGTAATCCTGAACGGTTTCCGGCTCGGCGGGCTATATGTGCCGGCGTTGCCGCAGGGTTACGACGGCCCCTGGATCAACAATGTGGGCTGCCAGGGCGGCGGTAATATCATTCCGCATCCGCCGACCGCCGATCCGACAACCGGCATGATGTTCAATTCCCATCGCCGCAGTTGCGGCGCGCCGGGATTCATGCGGCCCACCAATGGCATCGATCGCGACAACCCCAATTATCCCGAACCGGGCGAAGGCGGCGCCACGCCGAACAGCACGCCCACCACCGGCCGCACCGTGGCGGCCTGGCTGCCGGGCGGCGGCGGTGGTCTGCCGACGATCGAGGGTCTACCCGTATTCAAGCCGATGCACAATCAGTTGACCGCCTACCAGATGAACTCGGGCGACAAGCTCTGGTCCGTGCCGGTGGGCGAAACCCGCGCAGCGATTCGCAATCATCAATTGCTGCAAGGCGTGGATATCCCCAACAGCGGCGGCGAAGGCTGGTCGATTCAAATGGCGACGCCGGACATCCTGGTCCAGGCCCGCGCAATGAGCGAAGGCATGGCGCAGATGGCGCCGGATGGGCCGCTCACGCTCAATGCCCGTGACAAGATGAGCGGCGAAGTGCTGGCCAGTGTGCCGCTGCCCGCTCCCGGTCAATACGGATTAATGAGTTACTTGCATGACGGACGGCAGTACATCGTGGTGCAGATAGGCAGTTCGCGCACCGATTTTCCCGGCGCTCTGGTCGCCTACAGGCTGCCAGACTGAACAAGAGGATCGCGAGATCATGACTAAATTTATTCCCGGCCTGTTCGCAGGCCTGCTTGCGCTTGCAGCGGCAGGCGTCTCCGCCCAGGAGACCCGTTTGCTCAAGCCGGAAGACCTGTTTGAACTGAAATCCGTTGGCAGCCCGGTAATCAGCCCCGATGGCGGCTGGGTCGCCTATATTGTGGGTACGACCAGCCTGGAAGAGGACGGGAGCGATTCCCGCATCTGGATGGCGTCTACCACCGACGACACCGTGCTGCCCATGACGGGCGATGGTTCGTCGGCAAGCAATCCGCAATGGAGCCCCGACGGGCGTTTTCTTTCCTTCATCGCCTCGCGCAACGACGGCGAGTCCCAGGTCTGGGCCCTTGACCGACGCGGCGGCGAGGCGAATCAACTCACTCATGTGGAACAGGGCGTCAGCGACTACGCCTGGTCGCCCGATGGCAGCCGGCTGGTTCTGGTGATCCGCGACCCGGAAGAGGAAACGGAAGGTGACGAGGACGAAGAAAAGCCCTGGGTGATCGACCGCATTCAGTTCAAGCGCGATTACACCGGCTATCTAGACCGTCGGCGAACGCACTTGTACGTCCAGGACGTGGCGCCCGGCCAGGAACAGGAAGCCGTGCAGATCACCTCGGGCGACTATGACGATTCGGATCCGGCCTGGAGTCCCGACGGCAGCCTGATCGCCTTCGTCAGCAATCGCACCGAAGAACCCGACCTGAGCGACAACACCGATATCTGGGTGGTTTCGGCGGATAGTCCCGACGCCGGCGCTACCTTGTTGCAGGTCACCGAAAATCCCGGCGCCGACGGCTCGCCGGCCTGGAGTCCCGACGGCAATTTTATTGCCCATACCAGCGTCACCGAACCCGAGATCATCTGGTACGCCATCGACAATCTGGCGATATCTCCGGCCGCGGGCGGCCCGGCGCGGGTGCTCACCGAACGCCTGGACCGCAACGTGTCCTCGCCCCGCTTCTCTCCGGATGGCGACGAAGTGCTGTTCGTGCTCGAAGACAGCGGCGAACGCCACCTGGCGAGCATCGATACCTCAGGCGAGAGTTTCAGCCGGATCATTGAAGGGCCGCTGAGCTTGCGCGGCTGGTCGCAAAGCGACGACGGACAGATCGCCAGCCTCGTCAGCGAGCCACATATGCCGGCCGAAGTGTTTTACGGCGCCGGAGACCAGCGGCGGCAATTGACCTTCACCAACCGACCCTGGCTCGACGAATTGCAACTTGCGGAAGTCGAGAACGCGCGATTTCCGAGCGCCGACGGCACCGAGGTGGAAGGATTCATCTTCAAGCCGCCGGGTTTCGACGAGAGTTTCCAATACCCGACCTTGTTGCGCATTCACGGCGGCCCGGTCGCGCAATACGATTTCGCCTTCAATTTCGAAGCCCAGTTATTCGCGGCCAATGGCTATGTCGTGGTGCTGACCAATCCGCGGGGATCGTCCGGTTACGGCCGCGATTTCTCCCATGCAATCTGGGCGGACTGGGGCGTGAACGATTTCGAGGACGTGATGGCCGGGGTGGATTACGCCATCGAACAGGGCTATGCCGACCCGGACCGGCTCGGCGTCGGCGGTTGGTCCTATGGTGGCATCCTGACCAACTACGTGATCACCAAATCGGACCGCTTCAAGGGCGCGATAACCGGCGCGAGCATGGCGCTGTACCGGGCGAATTACGGCCACGACCATTATCAGTACGAATGGGAAATCGAGGTCGGCTTTCCCTGGGAAAACGCCGAGGGCTGGGAGCGCATGTCGCCGTTCAACGATGTGGCGAACGTCGTCACGCCGACCCTGATCATGGGCGGGGAGCACGACTGGAACGTGCCGATCCAGAACTCCGAGCAACTCTATCAGGCGCTGCGCCGGCTAGGCGTGGAAACCCAACTCGTGGTCTATCCCGACGAGTTCCACGGCATCAGCAAGCCCGCCTTCCAGCTCGACCGGCTGCAACGTTATCTGGCGTGGTACGACAAGTACGTGAAAGCAGCGCCCTGAATGCTGGATTCTGCGACTCCGCTCCGCTCCGCGCAGAATGACGGGGAGAGTCTGCGTTTGCGCCTCCGGGTCATCCCGCGCCTCCGGGTTATCCTGTGCCTCCGGGTTATCCTGTGCCTCCGGGTCATACCGCGCCTCCCTGTCATCCTGCGCCCCCAGGTCATCCTGCGCGCAGTCGCGGGATCTCCCTGCAAAGTGAGACTTGCTGCCAAACGTGTCCAAAAATCGATTGTTATCTTTGTTTTGGAGAGATATTCGACTCCGGCAAGCGATTTTCGATACGCGGAAACACCTCGTTGTACTTATCTTCGATGGCCTTTACTTCCTCTTCGGTCAGCTCGGAAAATTCTTTTTCGCGGGCGCGTTTCGACAATTTGCCGTCATTTTGGCGCAAGAATCTGATCAGCAGATCCGCAAGTCTGTCCGGCATTTCAACGTCGGTCTTGAGGTATTCGTTCAGACGGTCATACCGTCGCAAGTAGTTAATCTCTTCCGGCAAGACTTTGGTGACTGTTTCCTCCACACACATGAAGAAGAATTCCGCCTGTTTGGTGCAATCGAAGTATCGGTACAAGTCGATCGTTTCATTCAACACTTCGACGTTTCCCCTCGGTGTCTGGCGCCAATCGATCAGATCGAGCCTGGGTTTCGAGTAATGTTCGAGGACTTTCGCATACTCTCGGATTCTATCGAGAATCGTTGCCGAGATGGGAAATACCAGACCTTCGGGAACGAATCCCTGCTCGCCGAGAACGTGATGGAACAGGTAACGGTGTATTCGGCCGTTTCCGTCTTCGAATGGATGGATGAAGACGAATCCAAATGCAATCAACGCAGCCGAGAGCGCGATGTCGAAGTCGCTGTCAGCCAAGAGATTGTATGTTTCCAATAATCCTCCGAGAAGGCTTTCCAGATCTTCGGGTTTCGCCGAGATGTGAACCGGCAAAGGCCTGCCCGTCGCCCGATCATGGCTTCCGATAAACCCGCCTTCAACACGGCATCCGGGAGTGATGAAGCGCGCATTGGGGATTACCATCGTTTGCAGATATTCGAGTTCGCCGATGCTTAGCTCCCGTTTTCCGGCTTGGCTGACTATGTTGCCCCATCGTTCAATGCGATTCCGCGCTGGATACTCTCCTTCAATGGCATAGGTGGCTTTCGTATCTTCCAGCAGAAGAAATGCCGCTGCCCGGCTGATCAGGTCGGGATGGGTTTTCCCGATCAACTCTTCCGCGGTTTGGGAAAGCCGCTTGGCGATTAGCCGATCTAGAGTTTCGGTGCGCCTAATCATCGGACAAAATGCGCGCGTTCCCGGAAGATTGTTCTGAATTCGGTGTCGCTTGGATATGCGTGGAGTTGCTCCGTACTGCAAGTCTTCATTCATCAGCGGGACATATCGCACCTGTCCAGCGTCTTCGAGACCCAGTGTCTGATTAGTAAGCCATTCGAAAAGGAACCAAATACGCCGGCTATAGGCTCCGGTGGGTTCCGCTTCAACAATGTCGACTATCTCCCGGGAGCCGATTTGATCGAACAACGCCTTTAGAACCGTCAGATCCACGCCTTCATACTTTAAAGCGAACGTCAATTGACCCTTGAGGGAATCTTCAGGTTCATGACGCGGTGTGAATACGCGCCAGTCGCCTTGGTCATACCTTCTGTGTTTGGGGCCAATGACGCAAAGTCGGTCTGGCGCCGGCACGGACAGCGAGTGTGACCCAATCAGGGCACCGTATCCCGCGAGCGTGAAATCGCCTTTCAACGGAGGAAATTGTCGAAATACGTTCACATTTTGTGAAAAATGTTCTTCAATGCTCATTTTTGTGAAAAACTATATGATAATTACGATTTCCTAGTGGGGCGTGAAAAACTGTATTAAAGCATGAAAAACAGTCGGGGAAAGAGAAAACCATGAAAAACAGCTTTAAAACCAATTCGCCGTAGCCGTCGCCGTTGTCCCCAACCACAAACGTTGGCATGATTGTGCTCCCGTTTCCGGGCCTGTAATGATTTGCGAAGCTCTAACAAAGAGGTGCGCGCAATGCGGCATTCGACATCTTCATTGGTACACACGCTCGGCACTATCCTTTGCGCTATCGCCTTGGCGCTAGCCGCGCCGGCGCTGGCCCAGCAGGGCAATGCCCGGGGGCCCATCGGCGAAAGCCCGTATGACATCATTTCCGGGTGGCATAAGCCGTTTCAGGAAAAGGGCTTCGCATTCGGGGGCAACTCGGGAGTGTGGGCGGAATCGCCGGACCGCATCATCATCGCCCAGCGCGGCGAGACGATTCTGCCGTACCCCGTCCCGGAAGACTTTCCGGGCTACGCCGGCGCGCTGGGGCTCAACGTATTGCGCGAGGTCAACCGCCGCCACTGGCAGAACTGCCTCTACATTCTCAACGGCGACGGCGAAGTCGTGGAAATCTGGGACCATCTCGATTATCTCTGCGCAGGCTCGGACGGGCCAGGACCGCACCGCGTCCGCATCAGCCCCTATGATCCGAAAAGTCGAATCTGGCTGGTTAACGAAACATTCCATCAGATTTATGTGATCGCCAACGACGGCAGCGAAGTGTTGGCGACTTATGGCGAGAAGGGTGTTTCAGGCGCCGACGAGAGCCATTTCGGCCGGCCACAGGACGTCGCCTTCCTGCCCGACGGCCGCATTCTGGTCGCCGACGGCCTCGACAATCACCGGGTCATCATCTTCGACAACGACATGAATTATCTCGGCGAGTTCGGCGGCTTCGGTGACGGGCCGGGCCAGTTCAACACCTTGCATGCATTGGGAATCGGGCCGGACGGCCTGATTTTCGCGCTCGACCGCGCAGGTGGTCGGGTAAACGTGTATCAGACCACCGACGACCCGGCCGAGGTCGAGTTCCTGCGCGATTTCCCGGGTTTGACTCTGCCGCTGGATATTATCGTCAACGAGGACGACATCTGGATCACGGATCTGGGTCCGCTACGCTTCATCAACTATGATTTCGAAGGCAACTACAAGTACACCTGGCTGGTGCCGCCGGACTTGCCCGACGGCTATCTCGAGGTGCATACCTTCACGGTGGATTCGGACGGCAACCTGATCGGCGGCGACAATCAATACGGCCGCTCGCAGAAGTTCGTGCCCAAACCCGACGCCGACCCCGAGTTGCTGATCGAACCCCCCTGGGTTGCGCAATAGCAGTCTTCGAACCGTCGCCGCCGGGTGGGGTTGTGCAGCGGACGCCGTAAATACGTCCATGTAGGCTCAAGCTCGGCTTCCTGCCTCGCATGCCGCTGCACAACCCCACCCGACGGCGACTCACACTGTGCGGATTCTTACTCTATATTGCTCCGATGCGGGCGAGGCATGCCTTGTCTGTTAATAGTCTGTTAGATTGAATCCCACATCCGGACCCACGGGAGGGTCCAGCCTTCGGCGCCCGAGGCCTCGGGCGCCGAAGGTGGCGGTGGACGGGCCGCAGGCATGCTGGTCTTTGGGACCGTTGGCGAGCGCGGCCGCCACCGTCTTTCCCGACATCCTGAACGGTTGCGTGGGCTACGGGCCCGAATGACAAGGTGAGGAGGACGGAAAAGATGTCTGAGTATAACCCGGATTTAGTTGGTGTCGATGTGTCGAAAGACTTTCTGGACGCGCATCGGCTGCGTGACGGCGTAGCAAAGCGTTATGCCAATGATCCCGGCGGGATCCGCGCACTGTTGCGTTGGATCGGGCCGCAGGTGCGCGGCGTGGTGTACGAGCCGAGCGGCCCCTACCACCGCGGTCTCGAGCAGGCGCTGTTGAACGCGGGCATGACAGCGCTGAAAGCGAACCCGCGGCGGGCGCGGGAGTTCGCGCGTGCGGCCGGGAGGCTGGCCAAGACCGACCGCGCCGATGCCGAATGTCTGGCGCGCATGGGCGCTGCGCTGCCCCTGCGTCCGGTCAAACCGCGCTCGAAGCAGCAGCAGGAACTGGCTGAACTTACCCTGCTGCGCGATAGCCTGGTCCGGCAACATGTGGCCGAGATCAATCGCAGCAGGCAACTCCAGTTCGCCTATGCCAAACGCGTCCAGCAACAGTGCATCCGGCATCTGGCGAGAAAAATCGCCCAGTTGGACCGGCGCATCGCAGAATTGGCCCAGGCCGATCCCGACATGGCGCATGGCTTGGCCTTGTTGACCTCCATCCCCGGCATCGGCCACCAGAACGCCGTCATCCTGTTGACCGACATGCCCGAACTCGGACAGCTCAGTCCCAAGGCCGTCGGCAGCCTCGCCGGCCTGGCCCCGGTGGCGCGCGACTCCGGCTTGCGCAGTGGGCAGCGGCATATCCAGGGTGGACGACCACGT
Source organism: uncultured Pseudohongiella sp. (assembly GCA_951812715.1). Lineage (GTDB taxonomy): Bacteria > Pseudomonadota > Gammaproteobacteria > Pseudomonadales > Pseudohongiellaceae > UBA9145. The sequence goes on from OX638323.1 coordinate 2,278,687, forward strand.
GTACGCCGAAGCTTGTACATGGCTGCGCTCTCCGCAATCCGTTGCGCGCCACCGCTGAAGATCAAATACCAGCGAATGCGAAACGCCGGCAAACCCCCAAAAGTCGCCATCGTCGCCATCATGCGCAATCTCGCCGTACTCGCAAACCACTTGCTCGCCGAAAATCGGCCATGGTCGCCAGAACCACCACGAAGAGCGGCTTGCGCCTCTTGATTACAGCGACTTCAGCACGGAGCATACAATCTGAATCAATACTTCACGTAACACGGTTGCTCGCCCCTACCGAAAGCTACGGCCTCACGCGGATATACTTTTGCAGGTTGCGGGGGATAGGTTCTCCGCCGTACATGTTGCCGGCGGCGTCCACGGCCACGAACTCGGCGCCGTTGCCGATGATGACGTGGGGGTCGCCGGGCGCATACAGCACGAATTCATCGACCCAGCCGAGTTCGGCGTCGCCGATGCGAATGCCCATTTCCCAGCCCGGATTCTGCTCGATGTCCGATTCGGAATCCGCCACGTAGATGCGGTCGTGTTCGTCGAAAAAGATTCCGCTCGGACGCCCGAACTGGGTCCATTGGCTGATGAAATTGCCGTCCTGATCGAAGATCTGCAAACGGTTGTTGGATCGGTCGCCCACGAAAATCCGGCCGCGCTGGTCGATGGCGATGGTATGCAACACGCGGAACTCACCCGGCGCGTAGCCGGTCTTGCCCCAGGTCTTGATGAAATTGCCGTCGCGGTCGTATTTCACGACTCGGTTGTTGCCGGGCGTGTTATGGCCGTCGGCGATGAAGATATCGCCGTTGTCGCCGATCACCACATCCGCGGGTGAGGTGAACTGGTTCTCGCCGCTGCCTTGCTCGCCCGGTGTGCCAAGCACCATCAGCACTTCGCCGGTGGGGCTGAATTTCACTACTTGATGGCCGCGAGTGTCGCCATCGGGAATATTGGCGTCGGAAGCCGCATCGGTCACGTAGACATTGCCGTCCTCGTCGATGTCGATGCCATGGGGCCAGATGAACAAGCCGCCGCCAAAACTTTCCACGACATTGCCCTCGGCATCGAACTTGAGCACCGAGTCCAGATCTGAATCCAGGCACTCGTTGCCGAATCGGTCGCGGGCAGTGGCGTCGCAGCGCACCACGGCCCAGATATGCTCTCCGTCGGGGTCCACATCAAGATCGCCTACGGCGCCCCAGGTGCGGCGGTCGGGCAATTCGCCCCATTCCACGTTCCGCCAAGGATTGGGGTAGGGCTGTGCCGCCAGCGGCGTTACCAAACCAAGCAAGAGCAAGAATATTCCAGCGCGAAAAATCGGCAGTTTTTTCATGGTGATATGCTTCCGATCACGGGGCAGCATGGCATTCTTTTTTGCCGGCTTCAAGCATGAGCCTTGTCCAATGAGACATGAGCCTGAAGCGAGTCTGTCGTTCCAACGAGACATGAGCCTGTAGTGTGGTTTCTGGGATCATCGGAGGATGATCGTGACACTACAGACAGAACGGGTTCGCACGCTGGAGGATGTGCGTGCGTTTTTGACGGGCAGCCAGGCGTTGGATTTCGACGGTGTGGACCGCGAGGGCGCCTACGATCTGGTGCGCCGCACGCTGGTCCGTCTGGATTACGATCAGCTGGGCAAGCGGGACAAGGGTCTGGTCAAGCGCTACCTGGAGAAGATCACTGGCCTGTCGCGCGCGCAACTGACGCGGCTGGTCGCGCAATACCGGGCGACGGGCCGCATCGAGGACCGCCGCCGCAAGCCGCCGTCCCGACCGTTCCGGCGGCGCTACACGGACGCGGACATCCGCCTGCTGGCGCGGGTGGACGAGGGTCTGGACAACATGTCCGGCCCCGCGACGCGGGCGGTGTTGCGGCGGCAGTACCGGATGCATGGAGACAGCCGTTTCGAGCGGCTCGCGGGTTTGTCCAACGGACACCTGTACAACCTGCGCAAGTCCCGCGCCTACGGACTGGTGCGCAAGCGGTGGGACCGCACCCGGTCGACGCCGGTGGCCATTGGCGATCGGCGCAAGCCGGACCCGCGCGGCCGGCCGGGCTGGTTGCGCGTGGACACGGTGCACCAGGGCGATCTGGACGGCGCCAAGGGCGTGTATCTGATCAATCTGGTGGACAGTGTGACCCAATGGGAGCACGTGGCCGCCGTGGAGGCGATTTCGGAGCGGTTCCTGCTGCCGGCGCTTGCGGAATCGCTGGCGGGGTTTCCCTTTCGGATTCGGGGCTTCCATGCCGACAATGGTTCGGAGTACATCAACCACCGCGTCGCCGGGTTGCTCGACAAACTGCATGTGGAGGAGTTCACCAAGTCGCGGCCACGGCGCAGCAACGACAACGCGCTGGTCGAGGGGAAAAACGCTGCGGTGGTGCGCAAGTGGCTCGGCTACGACCATATTCCGTGCTGTTTCGCCGACCGCGTCAACCGATTCACCGCGAGGGCGCTGACGCCCTGGCTGAACTTCCACCGCCCCTGCCTGTTTCCCACCGTGGAGCGGGACGCCAAGGGTCGCGAACGCGTGCGCTATCTCGACGCGGACGTGATGACGCCGTGCGAGAAACTCGAATCGCTGCCGGACGCGGAGCGCTTTCTCGTCGAGGGGACGAGCTTGGCGGCGCTTGCGGCCCAATCCGTGGAGAGAAGCGATCTGGAGGCAGTCGAAGCGGTAAACCAGGCGCGGCGGGAGCTGTTCCGGGACATCGGCGTCGGCCGGACAGGCGCCGCGGTCGCGTGAATCGCCGGAAAAATCTTCACAAAGGCGGGGCGCCCTGTGGATTTGTGGACGAGTCCTGCGGACCGGCGCGCGCCCTGCGGGACGTGTGGACCGCCCGTGCGCAACGCGAGCGTTGCACACCGCCGGCCCACACTCGCGCGCCTCTCGCCCACAATTCCACAGGGCCGGCAACTACGCGCCGATGCCCGCCGACTCAAATTCGCCTTGCCGAAAGTCAACAAATTCTTCAGCATGTCGGGTACTGAAAGCCAACATCCCCGAAACTGCGGCACAGCTCGGTCAGGATCCAATTACAGGCTCATCTCCGAATTGGAAAACACTGCATGCCAGGCTCAAGTCGCGAGCCAGATCAGAATGCCGGTGCCGAGCACGATAAATTGACTGATGCGGTCCTCTACGGCGAAAAGTACCGGATCCTCGTTGAGCCGCCCGGTTCGAGCCAGTCTCCAGATGCGGCCGAGCAGGACGAGCAACAAGGGACAAATCAGCCACAGTATTAAAGGCGTATTATAGAGCCGGGTGGTCGCTGGAGAATTGATGTAAAACGCGAATACAACCACCGACATGACGCTGGCCAGTACGCCGATTATCGATAGTAGCGGCTCGTGGGCCTTGCGATAGGCCCGTCCGCCGATGGCGCTGGCTGTCGCGGCTTGCAGGTTGACGAGTTCCGTGACCCGCTTGACCATGGCCAGGCCGAGGAAAAAGCAGAGTGAAAAGGCGATCAAATAGTTCGTGGTCACTATAGTAATCGCCTCCGCGCCCGCTGCAACGCGCAAGGCATAGAGAACCGCCAGCGTGACCACGTCGAGCAGGAACACCCGTTTCAGCGCGAAACTGTACAGGCAGGTCAGCAGCCAGTAGATCAGCAGCGCGAGACGGAAATCTGTCGGCAACAGCAGCGAGACCAGGAAAGCCCCGAGCAACAGCGCGGGCGCGGCGGCGAAACCGGCGGCAAGCGGCAATTCTCCCGATGCAAATGGCCGATTACACTTGGTCTGGTGAACTCTGTCGCTTTCCAGGTCGAGCATGTCATTGAGGATATAAACACTCGATGCGCACAGGCAGAAACACAGGAAGCCGATTGTGGCGGCGAGCAGCAATTCCGGCTGCGTCAATTGATGGGACAGGATCAGCGGCACGAACAGCAGCGTATTCTTGAGCCATTGATGGGGCCGCACGGCCCGCAGCAGCGGTCCGAACAGCGTGGGGGTTGAATCGAACCGCAACACTTCGGCCGGGCTATTCTCAATTCGGCTGTGGACCGACGGACCGGCGTTCACCAGCAAGATCTGCCCCGCCCTGGCCCAGATGGGAAGATCGGCGCGCGAATCGCCGGCGTAGGCGAACTGTTCGCCTCGACCTATCTCTTCTATGCGCCGCAACTTGTTCAACGCTTTGAGATTGGTTTTCTCATCGCTGCCGATGGCGGCGTCGAATAGTCCGACATGGTCGGCCACGGCGCTCACATACGATTGATTTGAGGCCGATATCAGCGTAATCGCCCGTCCCCCCGCCCGTTGCACCCTGAGCCAGGCCAGGAATTCCTCGTTATATGGAAGTCCGGCCGGGTCGATCTTCACCCGGCGCGCGAGTTGATGTTTCAGCCAGGCGCGGCCCCGCAACAGCCAGAAGGGAATGACGGCCAGGTAAAGCGGATTGCGCCTGATCAGCAATAGCAGCGATTCGAACAGCAGATCCGTGCGGATCAGGGTTTCGTCGAGGTCGACGAACAGATGCGCGTTCTCATCAGTTGCCTTGCCGGTTTCAATAGTCATCGATTCCGCCTTCTACCACATTAATGCGAATGTCGGCGTCGGGGTAGTCCCCGTAGCGCAGACCGCGCCTGAGGTCCTGCATCGGTTTTTGCGGATAATGCACGGTCAGGATATCTTCCTTTGCTTCCGCCAGGGCATGGACTTCCGCAAAAGTTTGCTGGAACTCGACATGCCGGGACCATGTTCGGCCCATGCCCCATACGCTGAGTAGCGCAAGCGCCAGCACCGCTGCCGGCGGCGGCTTCGAGGCGAACAGAACGAACAGGCATAGTGTAAACGGAATCAGATACAGCCGGCCGACGAAATGATGGGCGCCCATCAGATGCTCCGTCTGAAAGCCGAACATGCCCAGATACACGACAGTACTCATGCCAAGGATCGCCAGCGCCGTCAGTTTCGCTCTTAATCCCCGCACGGCCCAGAAGGCCAACAGCAAGGCGCCGCCGCCGATCCAGAATATCGCGATTCCGGGCCGAAAAGTGTATGTCTGCGCAACGAAACCGCTGGCGAAACTCGCGCTTGAAGGCACATAGAGACTGAACCGCAGGCCGTGAATGTCAGTCGCGGAACCGAGCGGCACGAATTGTTGCCGCAGCCCCCAATAAGCCAGCGAAACGGCCACGACCGAGAATATGAGCCAGATTCTTGGCTTTACCTTTCCGGCGCTTGTTGATTCCATATCTTCCCAGAGCAACCAGGCGAACAGCGGCAGGGCCAGCACGTAGGATTCCTTGCAGAACACGGCGAGCGAGAAACTGACGCCGCAGGCAAGCAAGCGGTTGCTCACATAGGACTGGAGAGCCAGCGCGAGAAAGAACAGGCACAGGGCGTCGAAAATATTCACGAACCAGCTCGCGATGATCAAGCTTGAAGCCGAAAACAGCATGACAGTGAAAAAAGCCATTGCACGGTTTGCGTCGACTTCATATCTGCGCGTCAAAGAGTTCGCCAGCAGGCTCGCTGAACCCAGCAATAGCAAGGCGTTGGCATAACGCAGCCAGACAAAGTTGGCGTCGAACAGCATGGCGAAGCTGTACAGGAGGCTTGTGCCGAGTGGGCGCCAGGTGACCTGGGGCCGCTCAAATGTCCAAATCGAGATTATGATTTCAAGCAGACTCAGCCCACGCGGATTCACGGAGAATTGTTGGATAATTTCTGTCTCGTCCCAGACATCGGTAATCATTAGCCCACTGAGAAACACCAGCCAAGTTGCTCCGATGACCATCAATGCCAATTTGAAATACATTAAATCCTTCCGGTGACTGCCAATTTTAGATCGTCTTTCCTGGGCATCGGCGGAAAAATCGCGACATAAAACACTCCGCGATCACACTATCCGCAGATGCGAAGAAACAATGGATGCTAGTAAATCTCAGTGGCATCGTGAAATCATTGCCCAGATTAGATTGCATAACTTACTACTAATGAATATGTTGTTACCATACGGGTACAGAATCTTCGCGTTAAAGTGCCAGTGGGCAAAATGCCAGCTTGGCGAGTCTTCCAATTGTACAGAATTTACTAGATGAATACTTCACTAAAAGTTTACTACAATAATTCGATGGTTTCGAAATATACAATAATTTCTGGAACGTTTCTGATCATTTTTTCATCGATGGTATTGACAATAGATATTTATGGCTTTTCGATTCCATTTTATGACGAATGGGATGCGGAAGCATTCGCAACTTACGCACCATATTTAAAAGGGAAATATGAAGTCGCAAACTTATTCGAACCACATAATGGACATAGAATCGTATTAACACGGCTGAGTGCTTTAGCATTTTTTCTATTGAATGGTGGATGGGACCCTGAACTACAAATGCTTTTAAGCGCCTTTTTGCATGCCTTAACAGGAGCATTCATCGTATATACATTGGTTCGCGATAAAGTAAAACATATTGATCTGTTCGCCATATTTTCGATTGTAATTATGTTTTCAATACCATTTTCATGGATGTCTGTGCTAGTAGCATTTCAGACTCAATTCTACTTCATGCTGTTTTTCGCTGCTATTGCAATTTTTTCGCTATCTGAATCCAGGTATTTTCTTGGATATCTATTTGCTTTCTGCTCGTATCTATCTATGACTCCGGGAGCTTTTGTGTTACCTGCTTTCATAATTGGAATAGCAGTTAATGCGATAAATGCTGGCTCATTTAGACGTAAAGATCTAGTAAGCACACTAACTGCAATTGGAATCTTCTTGCTGATGATTCTCTATCGGGCAGAGACTTCTGCTGATGATATTTATAGAGCAAGAAATATTCTGGATTTTTCAATTTCAACTGCAGCCGCTTTTTGGTGGCCATTCAGATTAGGTAATCCCCTCGGAATGTTCGTATTTGCTCCTTTCCTGATATTTCTATTCAGATCTATCTTTAGTGATCGCACCCATACTTTTTACATTATTTTAGGTGCTTTTGTAATATGTCAAATACTTGCAATGGGATATTTTCGGGGAGCCTATGGCGTTCCACCTGCCAATAGATATTTATCTATATTTTCGCTTGGTATTTGCGTTAATTTATTATGCTTAGTCGATATGATCAAGCTAAAGAAAAGTCGTAATGTACTTTGGGGTTTGGGATGGCTGCTTGTAGTAAGTTATGGAGTGATGTTGGCAGCGCACACTTCAGTAACTATCGGTTTACCTGAAAGGTATGCGCAAAATTCGACAACACAATCCATACTTACTGGATATCTTAGAGATCGAGATATGTCTGTCTTTGAAGCGCATAGTGAATTAGAAATTTCTTACACGAACCCCCAAAGGCTGGCAAATATTCTCTCAGATCCAATTGTAGTTTCAATTCTTCCCTCCAGTCTGGTTCCGACTAATCAAGATAAGCTAAGCTCTATTAAATATTTTCTATTTGAATTTAATTTGGTTTTACTGGTGTTGGGAATGCTAGCGCTATTCTTAGGAAGTATTCTTTTCGTTAGGCAATATAAAAGATCTGCGCCGTCATTTTTGAATTAGATCTGGAAAGCAGCCGTTTATTCGCGCTCTTCATTATTGTTCTTAGAGTAATCTTCATCTAAAACTACCAACTTTCGGCACACAAATAGCAATACAATTTGTAGTTTGGAAACTCGAAATCGGATACTTCGATCAGAGCTTCGGGACGATTTGTTTGCAGGAATGTAACCGCACGCTCGAAGAATCTCGGCGGTTCGCGAGCGAGAATGTAATCCGGAGGATGCAATTCCAGCCAACTGTTGTAATCGCCTTCCGCAACAAAACCCGCATTGTCGCTGGTAACAAGGCCCAGAATGTCGATGATCCGACGCTCGGAATACCAGCCAACCGTGCCAATTTCCGCCAATGCTATCGACGCATCGGCAGGAGTATTCTCGGCGATCCATAATCCGAATTGCCTGTAGTCCTCGCGCACGGTTCTGCCATGCAAGGTCAGATTTATAGCTCCCTGCCAAATCAGCATCAAGGCAAAAAGGTTGATGAAAGAGATTCGGAAAAAGCCTTTGCGAATGATCTTTATTTTGCCGTAAAGCCAATATATTCCAAGAACCATGTGGCTGGAGAATATCGAGAAATGGATCGCGTAATACCACCATTGACCCGGAATGTTCAGACTCGTGAAAAATCCCGTATAGAGCCCCAAGAAACTAATTGAAACCAGTAGATATTGTCGCGCCTGAACGAGCAGCAGAGAAAGTGAAGCAAGTATCATAAGCATGACTGGAATCACATAGGTTCCGAACACCTGCATTTGATGGGGTAGGCCGAAGCCGTGGAGCAAGCGTTCACCCAGGCTCAACAGAAAGCGGTTATACCCCCAATGGCCCATCGCGCCTTGGGCGATTTTGGCGACTCCGGATGACGGCGGTAGAGCGCCATAGTAAAGGCCGTTGAAAATGAGTTGCGCCGACACCAGGATTGTCGGCGCGAGGTAACATCGGAGATCAGGCCATCGTCGGTTATGAATCCAAGTGTTCAACGCCATTGCCGGCACGAGAAAGACAGCCTCGGGCCGAGTAAGAATCGCAAGCCCAATACAGATTCCGAGAAGGAAAAAATTGTCCTTGAAATATAGATAGATACAGAGCCCGACCATGAATGTGAAAAGGCTCGTTTCCATGCCTAGATTGATATATGTCATTCCGGAACCCGCCGCGAACAGGCACGCTAGCGCGGCGATTCGTCGCTCGGCCATAAACAGTGTTAGAAACCGGTAGAAAATGATGACCGTACCCATGGCCGCCAACACCGAAATCAGCATGGCGCCGTGACGCGCGTCGCCGAAGAGATACGCCGGCGCCAGCGACAACCAGACGAACAAGGGTGAGGTCAGTCCATTGACGTATTCGCCGGCGTTGTAAACCAGACCGTTTCTGGAAATCAGATTTTGGATGTATCTCGCATAGATCAAGCCGTCGTCGAGTTCGTGTCCCCGGAACAAGATTCCGTTGACGCCGACGATAAGAACTGAAATTCCGACTATCCAGTTGGCCGGGTCGCGCGGGTTGATCGCGATGGATTTCATAAATCAGTCCAGAAGCCCTTCATTCCAATTCGCCTTCGCGGAGATTAGTGCGAACAGGCGCGTCTGGGAAGTGGCCGATCACGATTTCACGCTGGAAATCGTCGAGCGGTTTTTCCGGAAAATGCACGAACAAAGTGCCCTCGGTAGATTCGGCAAGACGATAGAAATCCACACAATTCTACTGAAAAACGAAATGATGACACCAGGTAACTCCCATGCCACAGATGCTGAACAAAGTGACCAACAGGATTGTCTGCCGCAGTGCCCACGCGAAGACGATTAAGAGTGCCCCCACTGGGTCACGCTGTCCACCAGATTGATCAGATTCACTTTCCTGGCGCAATCCAGATCGCCCTTGTTCACCAAGTTCACGCTCAACCATCCCGGTGGGTCGAGCGAGTCCAGCTCCCGCAGGTCGCTGACCGCGACCGGACTCGGTCCGTGTGCGGCTTCAGCGCTTGCGCATCCGTTCGCAGGTGCGGGACCTGTTCAGGTTGTACAGGTGTCCGTTCGACAAACTCGCCAGCTGCTCGAAACGATCATCTCCGTGGACCAGGTACTGGCGCCGCAGCACCGCCCGCGTTGCGGGCCCGGACATGTTGTCCAAACCCTCGTCCGCTCGCGCCAACAGACGGATGTCTGTGCCCGCGACAGACCCGTGATCTTCTCCAGGAAGCGCTTGATCAGGCCCTTGTCCCGTTCGCCCAGCCGGTCATAGGCTAGGCGGACCAACGTGAGTCCCACCCGATCGCAGGTGGCCTCGCGGTCCATACCGTCGAAATCCAGAGTCTGGCTGCCCGTCAGAATCGCACGCACATCCTCCATCGTGCGAACCCGTTCAGTTTGTGGTATCACGATCTCCCTCCTATGATCCAAGATTCCACGCAAGAGGCTCATGTCTCGTTGGATAAGGCTAAGACTTTCCTTGGTCAGATTCACTCTTAATGCAGTAAACTGTCGCGTGGCGCATTCCGCAGGCTCAAGCTTCGGAAATAAAGTATGTTAGTTCAAGCAAGAATTTGCGACACTACTGTCTTGCTAAATGTTCGGGACAGGCTAATATTACCTTTGATCACAATACGATACAGTGGAAATCGGGTACCCCCGACTTGAGTGGGCATCCTCAAAATTGACTCTTGGCAAGCTCTTGGCGTAAAGAGGACCGTATATGCACCGGAACGACCTTGTATTCCCAGACCATGAATTTCCTTCCATGAATATCGCTTCATTGACTCTTGGTCCGGTACAACGGTGTCCAGCGCTATACAATGGCCGACGCCGACGAGCGCCGGGACTGACGTTTTTTCGCCGAGTTCGCGCATGGGCTGATCGCGAAGTCACGAAAGCTTTATGCGGAAGAGGACTTAGGCTTGAATTTGTCGAACACGGTATACGCACTAGATTCGGCCGCTGCCGATTTCTGCCTTTCGCTATTTCCCCGGAAGGCGCCGTTCCGTCCGGCCAGGGACGCCGTAAAGATGTACACGAAGTTCGATCTGCGCCGGATTTACTCGCAGCCGAAGTATTACTAATTGAGAATGATATGAATTCCAATCATTTAAATTTATTCTATTTATGACAGGAAACTAGTGTTTTCAATGATTCTTTCGAGGTAAAAAAGGTGCCAATTTCATCAGCAACACAAGAATTTTTCCAAATGCTCACAATATGGGGCTGGATATGGATTATTCCGATTCTGGAAAGAATTGTCCCTCAACAAAGGCAAAAATTTCTCCGGCCCGGTATGATTAATGACCTGATACATACGTATCACAGAGTACATTTATGGACCTTTTTGAACGCCGCTTTTGCTGCCTGGTTAGCCACCTATACTCGAGAACATGGAGGGGAGGGACCATTTCTTCGTGGCGCGTTAATTGATGCCCATTGGTCTGTCAATGTTTTATGCGTGATGTTGTTCGGCCACGTCACTTTTTATGTCACTCATTATGCGTGCCATAAAGTTCCAATGCTCTGGCAGTTTCACAAGGTTCATCACAGTTCTCTGAACTTAGATTCGTTCTCGACTAGTCGTTTTCATATTTTTGACAAAACTCTATTTGCCGCTCCTTACTTGTGCCTGGTTACATATTTTCAACCTGACCCAGGAATTGTATTCATTTTTATTGCCTTAAATGATTTTTGGGGACGCTATAGCCACGCCAACATTTCAGATCCTCATTGGATCGGATATTTTATGAGTAATCCAAAGTTTCATCGTTGGCATCATTCGAATCATCCTGAAGCCATTGACAAAAACTTTGCTGCTGAATTTAATTTTTTGGATTGGATATTTGGCACCGCCTACTATCCTAAAGACAAAGTGCCTACTGACTTCGGGTTCGAAGGTTACAGTAACAACATCGTTGTTCAGCACTATCACCCATTTCTCGACTGTTACAATATCGTCAAGAATGATGGATGGAAGGCTCTTTTTCGTAAACCAAGGCAAAGCAGTCGAAATAGAAAGGATAAGAATAACACTAGGCGAGATAAACAGGATCAATTTTGTGTTAACTGATTTTACGCAAATATCTCTACCTAACACTTGGCGGAAATTCGGCAATCAGTCATTAGCCAACAATTAATGAGCCATAAGTTGCAAAAAAAGAGTTTCTTTCTATGAGTATAAACCACAAGAAAGTAATTCCCATTTTGGATATGTTTCGACTGATTGGCGCACTTTTTGTCGTATTAGTTCACTACGAAATTATTTTCGGACACTTTGTAATTTACGGATCACTGGGAACCACTGCGCTTTCTTGGTTTTTTATTTTGAGTGGATTCATTATTACTTATAACTATCCGAATCTAAAAACTCTTTCGGATTACAAAAAGTTTTATGCTCATCGATTTATTCGAATTTACCCGATTTATATTCTTTCCATTTTCGTGGCTGCATCTTTTGTCGTGTTTGGATACAACACATTGAATGAGCAGTTCTTTGCCGAAGTAAGAAGACCTTTTGAAATTTCCTATGACTTGCCCCAGCAAAAAGATAGTGCGTTTTGGACGATTGCTCTATTGCGGCATTTGACTTTTACTCAATCTGTTACAAGTATTGAAACCTTAAAGATGGTATTTAATGGGCCGCTATGGTCGCTGGTATTAGAAATTTATTTTTATCTAATATTTCCGATATTCTTATACTTATTGCGGCCAATTAGCACTCTTCGACGTATTCTTATTGCTTTCGTCGCTGGATACATATTGCAATTTGCTCTAATACAATATTTTCTGCCTAGCGCTGAAAGCTACAATATCATGAATCTGAATGTGCCGGTGTACACCAATCCTGCTATTCGCGGTATTGAATTCATATTTGGTATGTTGCTTTATAAAGCTTTCGCTTTGCTACCAGAGATCACTACCAACAGTAAGCCAGGTCTTATTCCACTATTGTTGGCAATCATTTTTTATCTGACAATTAATGTAATTGGAGAACGTTATGTTCCATATCAATACAGTGTGTTTTTTCTAGCGGTCCCAGCGTGTACTTTGTTGGTATTTACGATGGTGAGGTATAACTGGTATCCGAGCGGAACTCTCTATAAATTTTGTTTATGGGCCGGCGGCATAAGCTATGTACTTTATTGCTTCCATTGGCCCTTAATGGAAATGATACAGTTTTGGGACATAGTCCCTCAATCCATCCCCTTTCCCATACATTTGACACTGTTAATTGCAGTGCTACTAATTGCGTCTCAAATAATTTATAAATACGTTGAAACACCAATACGAAAATTTCTCTATGCGCGATTGAGTGCCGCGCGTTCAACCGTTAATCACTAGTTTCTTCACTTCGACGGTTTACTGTCTAGTGTGCGCTAGTTACTGCTGATCGCCGCCGGCTCTTTGGAAATAAGGCTTACCGCGTACAAGGTGATGACAGCGTAATATGGTGTCAGAAAGCGATCGAATTCGGCAATCAACGGAAACAGGACGAGAAATGCGCCGAATACAACTAGGCAGAGCAGACTGACATCGGCCAGGGATACTGGTCTTTTCGGTCTGAGAATATTGGCCAGATTGCCGCGCCATGTGCCAGCCCAGGCGATCAACCAGAGCAACAGAAACAGCGGCAGCACTGTGGCGAATACCCCTCCGCGGGCCAAAAGTTGGAAGGCGGCGCCGCGTAGCACATCGAGATAAAGCGCTGCGGAGAACGGTTCGGCGAATGAGCCAATATCTATCTGCGATTCAATCAGTGTGTGATAGAACAGTCGCCACCATTCGTAGTCGAAGACGGTGCTAATCCAGAAATAAGAAAGGACGCTGAGCGCCAACCCGCCGCCGTACCAATAGAACTCTTTGGATTGCATCGACTCATCCCGGTGCAGATGGTTCCAGCAGAGCAACAGAAGCAATGGTGCGACAAACAGAATGTTGTTAGTGCGTATCCAGATCGAAAGACAAAAACAGACCACCGCGCTAGCAATCCACCGCTGTGCCAGCAAGCACCAGAGCCCAGCGATCACCGCCAATGCGGAAAAACTGTCAGGCACTGGCCCCTGACTCAGGTCGAACATACGAGCGCCTAAGGAGAACAGGATGACGGTCAGGGCCGCCTGCATGGGGCCGGTCATATTCCGCAGCCAAAGGAAGAGGATCACGCAGATCAGCAAACTCGGAACAAGCGAGAGCCAGATTATGCCATCGACCGGATTTACCCCGGCCGCCGTGAGCCCTCGCAAGACCACCACATACAGTGGCTTGATCTTATACATGTTAAGCTGACTAGCAAAATTTTCCGGGCTCGCATACATCGCGGCCGCGTATTCGCCGCCGATCAGGGAGTTGAATTGCGCCGTTTCGAGCGATTGCCGCAGCAAGCCGTAAGTCGCCTCGTGCATCGCTGCGGAGTTGTCGGCTACGGCGGTGAAAGTCGTCGCCATGTAGGGAACCACATCCCAGATATAGGTGGGATTGGTCAGGGCAAACCATGACAGAGCTAGCAAGTGCAAGGCCAACAGTAGCGCTGCGGATTGCGAATCGAGCGATTTAGGCAGAATTGAAAGCATGCCGGAAACGGAACTACGTAGAATTCACTTTGTCTTAGTCTTCTTGATCGCGATGACCACGGCGTACTTCGGGTTTACGCAGGCGCCGATTTCGATTGACGATGGCCATCCTTCTGACTCCCAATCCTATTTCACAATGGCTGAACAAGTGGCGGCGGGAGAACCCATTTCCGCATTGCGGCCATTTGCCTACCGCGTGGCTCTGCCATTCCTTGTCGGCAAACTTTGCCCGCATGATATAGCTTTTGGTTTCAAACTTCTCAATCTGATCTTCGCCATCGCCATGGCGGCGGTGTTTTATCTTTTTCTGCGGTCCTGCCAGCTTGGCGCCGATACCGCGTTGCTGCTCATACTAGCTTTGGTTTGCGCGTCTCAATCACCTTATCGCTTTGTGCATTTCATTCCCGCTTACTCCGATCCGCCGGCGCTGTTCTTTATTGTGTTGTTGCTGTACTTGGGCCGGGCAATTTCCCGGTTCGATCTGCGTTGGAGCCTTGCCGTGGCCGGCCTGAGCGTGGTTGGCGTACTTTTTCGGGAGATAGCGCTCTGCGGATTGCTAGTGTTTGTCTTCACACTAAGCTTTCGATTGCGGCGGACACCACCGTTTCTGCTTGTGCGCTCGTGGCGCTCGGTCGGCTTGTGCGCGTTGCCGATTTTGGCCGCCAGCGTATGCTTGGTGCTGGTTCATGTATTGGTTGACGGTACCGGCGCGTACAGCTATCTGGGACAAATGCGTGGAGTGATCTCCGGACTCGTTACCCAGCCGGATATTTTTCTGCTCGCCTGGCTCACTTCTTTCGGCGTGATTCCGTTCGTGCTGCTTTTCGCTTGGCGTTCCCTAATGGATTTTTTGTCCGAGAACCAGGACATCGCGGTTTTTCTTGGCGGCTGTGTGTTGCTTGCGTTGTTCACCGGATTCCATACCGACCGGATCGTGTTCTGGTCTTTTCCTGTGGTGTTGCTGCTGTTCGGCGTATTGCTCGAACGGCATCCGCTGCGCGATGCCTCGGTTTGGCACAAGCTTGCCTTTTACATCCCCTTGCTCGTCGTTCAAGCGCTGGCTTGGCGGGTCTGGTTGCCGATTCCCGATGACCCGCAGGCGGAAGTGTTCGACCCAGGGGCGCCGCCCATGCTGATGTTTTCGGCTTTCGGCGACGTGACGCTAGGCCATATATACGCCTCGACGCTGCCGGCCGCCTCCCGGCTAACTTTACTTGGGCAATTTGTTTTGGCCGCCACGTATTTCGGCATTGTCTTGCATCTGGCCGGTAGGCGACAATCGCGGGGCGCCAACGCTTGATCCTAACTTAATAGGACTGACCATGAAGGCAACAACCGCGACTGTCACCAACCGGACGTTTCTACTCGGACTTTATTTCATTACCAGTGCGACGCTGTTGCTGGAAGTTCTGAATACCCGGCTGTTGTCGGTAGTGACTTGGTACCACCTGTCGTTCTTCGCGGTTTCCATGGCCATGTTCGGCATGGCCGCGGGGGCGCTATGGGTGTATTTGCGGCCAAGCCGATTCGGCACAGACAATTCCCTCGACAATCTCTTCCGCTATTCAATTCTCTTCGGCGCGAGCGCCATCGTCTGCCATCTTGCCGTGATTTTTACGCCACTCGATATTCGCGATGGCTGGACGTTTAACAGCGTATTGAAGATGGCGCTGATCACCGTAGCGGTAGCGGTTCCATTCTTTTTCAGCGGAGTTGCAGTCACCGTAGCGTTAACTCAAGTGAAAGGGAATAGTGGCCTGATTTACGCGGTTGACCTTGCCGGAGCGGCAATAGGAAGTATTCTCTGCTTGCCGCTGCTCAACGCGCTCGACATTACCAGCGCTACATTTGTTACCGCCGCCATCGCTTTTATAGGCGTTTTCCTTTTCGGTATCGCCAAAGGCAGCGGCAAATCACCGATCTGGGTCGCAATCGGCTTGGCGGTGGTAGTTGGAGCCGTAGTCAATCATTCCAGCGTGCAGGGCTTCCGGGTGTTCTTTCCCAAGGGCAATCCGATCAGCTACGAGCAGGACACGCTCGAGTACTGGACGGTACATGGCCAAGTTCTGGTCTTTCCCTATATAGAAGCGGGGCCTTTCTTTTGGGGGCCGGGTGAAGGCGCGCCGGTGATTGATGGTATGCTGGGCCAAGCGATGCTGATCGACGGCGAGGCGGGAACCGCGCTAACGCAATGGGACGGTGACCGGGCAAATCTCGATTGGCCCCGCTTCGGTGTGACTTCGCTGCCGTATCATATCCGGCCAGGCGGCAGCGCCGCCGTGATTGGCGTCGGCGGTGGCCGGGACATCCTCACCGCGCTTTGGGCCGGCAGTTCACGCATCACGGGAATAGAGATCAACGAGGCGGTTTTGCGGGTATTGCGCGAAGACCGCCGAGATTTCGTGAGTCTTTTTGATCAGGAAAAAGTCGAGTTTGTGCACAACGAGGCCCGTTCGTATCTGACTCGGGCGGAAGAACGCTATGACGTAATTCAGATGTCGCTTATCGACACTTGGGCGGCAACCGGGGCGGGGGCGTTTACCTTGTCCGAAAACGGTCTCTACACTGTTGAGGGCTGGCAGGTTTTTCTCGATCAGCTCAATCCGAACGGACTGTTCAGTGTCTCGCGCTGGTACTCCCCGGATGCGCTTTCTGAAACCAACCGGCTAGTCTCGCTCGCGTCGATGTCGTTGCTGCGCCGCGGCATCGAACAGCCCGCGGAACATATCGCCCTGGTGTCGCGACTTTCCGTGGCGACCTTGCTCGTCTCGCCTCAACCGCTTCAGGCGGCGGATATCGATACCATCGAGCGGGTGGCGGATGAATACGGCTTCACCATCCTGCATTCGCCTCGGCAGCAGTCTTCCAATCCCCTGGTCCGCAATGTGCTCGCGGCCACCGATGAACAGCAATTGCTGACCGCCACCGAGCACGAATACCTGGACTTTACGCCGCCGACCGACAGCCGTCCTTACTTCTTCAATATTCTGAAGCCGGCCGCGTTGTTCAATGCCGGCGAGGAACTCGAAGATCTGGGCATCGTCGCCGGCGGCAATCTGCTCGCGACTTATACCTTGATGCTGCTATGCGGGATGGCGTTGGCCGGCGTGCTGCTCGTCATCGTCGCCCCGCTGCTCATCGCCGGTAAGCCGAAGATTCCGAATCGAATCTTCCTTAGTGGTCTGTTGTATTTCGCCTGCATCGGCACGGGTTTCATGATGGTGCAGATCCCGCTCATGCAACGCTTTTCGGTCTACCTCGGACATCCGGTCTACGCCGTGGCGGTGCTGCTGTTTTCGATGATTCTCGCCGCCGGCGCCGGCAGCTTTCTTTCCGACCGTATTCAGGTCGGCAGCGGCTCGCGCTGGACCCTCCTGATTCCCGCCACCATCGTTTCCTTGCTCGCGCTGATCTATGTCATCGCCGGTCCGTTGATCACCGCGACGATTCACCAGGGCCTGCTCGTCCGCTGCCTGATCGTGATCGCCCTGGTTAGCCTGCCGGCCTTGCCCATGGGCATGTGTTTTCCCCTCGGCCTGCGGCTATTCCGCGAATATTCCAGCCAATGCCTGCCCTGGATGTGGGGCATGAACGGCGCCACCGGCGTTCTCGCCAGCGTTTTCGCCGTCGCCATCTCCATGTGGAGCGGAATCAACACCAGCCTGCTGGTCGCCATCGCCTGCTACGCACTGCTGGCGCTACCGGCGAGTTTCCTGCAAGCAAGACTCGGTCACAGCGAACTGGCGCGCATGCGCGAACTCACCGGAGGCCGCCGGCATACGCCCGCGGAAGTGCTGCAGAGCGAAGGGCGCGAACAACGATGAACCGGCGGTTACTATTGTAGCTGCGACAACATCTCGGCCATTTGTCGCAGTCCGATTGCTTCAACATTGTCGGCGACGGGATGGCGCGAGTCGCTGGAGTTAACGATGAAACACTTGTCCGGCTTCAGGTCGGCACGGGCGTTATGGAAGCCTCTGGAAAGACTCGGCGCCAGTCCCCGTTTGATTTCGATGGCCCAGACTCCGGCATTGCCGGGCAGCGCAAGCAGCAAGTCTATTTCGGCTCCGGCTGCTGTCCGGTAAAAGCCGGCCCGGGTGCGCAGCGGCGCCGCGGCAAGCAAATTCTCGATTACGAAATTCTCCCAACTTGATCCTACTACGGGATGTCCAGATAGTTCGTTGATGTCGGTCAGACCGAGCAAGGCGTGAACCAGTCCGCTATCCCGCACGTAGACTTTTGGCGATTTCACCAGCCGCTTCTTCACATTCGCAAAATGAGGCGGGAGCCGCCGCACCAGCAATAGGTCCGAGAGCAGATCAATATAGCTGCTGACGGTCGGCGCCGTAATTCCCAGGCCGGCCGCCAGTCGCGAAGCGTTCAGCAGGGACCCCTGGCTATGGGCGAGCATTGTCCATAGCCGCTCCAGCGTCCCGGCCGGAATGCGAACTCCAAACTGTGGAATATCACGTTCAAGATAGGTGCGAATGAAGTTCTGACGATACGCGAAACTGTCGCTATCATTGTTGGCCAGAAAACTGTCGGGAAAGCCGCCTCGTATCCAGAGCTTCGTTTGTTCCCGGTGGTCGGAAACCGCTTCAAGCACGTCGAGTGGGTTCAATTCCACATATTCGATGCGCCCCGCCAGGCTTTCCCCGGATTGACGGAGCAAATCGATGGAAGCGGAGCCGAGAACGAGAAAACGATTGGTCCGGATTCCCTTGCGTCTGCCGCGGTCCACCAGTCCTCGCAGTTCCTGAAAAATCTCCGGGGCCCGGTGAATTTCATCCAGTATGACCAGACGGTCTTCAAAGTCTTCGAGGAACAGCGCCGAGTCGGCCAACTTGTTCCGGTCGGCCTGAGTTTCAAGATCGAGATAGAGTGCATCTGCCTCCGCCGCCAACTCCAGCGCAAGCGTGGTCTTGCCGGCCTGACGCGGCCCGATCAAGGCAACTACGGCCTGTCTATGCAGGGCTGTACGAAGTTGTTCAAGGGTTCGGCGGTGAATCATCCTTGAATATTAAAAAACTGATTTTTAATTTGCAAGGATACTACGCATTTCGGCCAGGAGTCGGAATTCGTTTTCAGTTCGCGTCAGCCAGGGAAAGTTTACTCCAAAGTGAGCGCATTCCCGGAAAACGGACTATACCTTGCTCCAACCAGTTTTCATCCTGCCTCCAGGCGCAACTTGGCGGCGTTCGAATTACGCAGGAAACTAACGCTTCATAAACGCTTGCCCTTACCCGTACCCCGCTCCCCGCACCCCCACGTAAACAGAATACAGCGACTGGCTTGCGGTCATGAACAGGCGGTTGCGGCGCGCGCCGCCGAAGCAAACGTTGGCGCAGACTTCGGGCAGGCGGACGATGCCGATGGTATCGCCGTCGGGGGCGATGACCTGCACGCCGGGCCGGGCGCCAGCCCAGACGTTGCCGTCGACGTCGCAGCGCATGCCATCGGCCGAAGTGCGATCGCCCGTGGTCGGGTCGATGAGTTCGGCGAATACGCGGCCGTTGAGCAGGTTTTCGCCATCGACGTCCCATACGCGGATGTCTCGGCCGGCGCCGGTGTTGGCGACATAGAGCAGGCTATAGTCGGGCGAGAAGCACAGGCCATTGGGAGCGTCGATGTCATCGGTTACCCGGTTGATGCGGCCCGAGGCGGCATCGACTCGATAGACCGAGAGCGGCTGCTCCTGCTCGGCGCGGAAGCCTTCGTAGTTGCCGCGGATGCCGTAAGGCGGGTCGGTGAACCAGATGCTGCCGTCGGGATGCACGGCGGCGTCGTTGGGCGAATTCAATGGGCTGCCTTGGTAACTGTCGGCGATGACGGTGACTGAGCCGTCGTGTTCGTAGCGCACTACGCGGCGGCCGCCGTGTTCGCAGGAGATTTGCCGGCCCTGGGCATCGAAGGTATTGCCGTTGCTGTGCCCCGAAGGGTTGCGGAATTCGGTCACATGGCCATCGTCTTCAAGCCAGCGCAATTGCCGGTTGTTGGGGATGTCGCTCCACACCAGGAAACGTCCGACGCCGCTCCAGGCCGGGCCTTCCGCCCATAAAGTGCCGGTATGCAAGCGCTGGATCGGTGTGTTGAAAAGAATGTAAGGACGAAAACGATCGTCGAGCGCCACCAGGTCCGGGTCGGGATAGCGCAGGGGTGTCCGCCCCGACCAGTCTCTTGGCGCCGCCGGCGCCAGGTCCTGCTGGCCCCTGGCCAGGGTGGGCAACATGGCGGCGCCTGCCAGCGCCGCCCCGAGAAAGTTTCTGCGTTTCATTCGCTATCCCCTGAATTGCAATGCTTCTGCCGTCAAGAAGAGATCCTGCGACTAAATGGCAGGATTGCCATTTTGGACGGCGCAAAGCGCCGCCCCGCAGGGGCGAGGGACATGGATGCCCTGAGTCACTTCGCGCAGGATGACAGCGAGAGTTCAAAGTTCATCGTCCGATCACACCGGTATCGACTTCAGTGAAGGCTTGGTGACCTTGCCCATGGCGTTGCGTGGCAAGCTTTCAAGCCGTTTGACGTACTTGGGAATCTTGTAGGACGACATGCGCTCGTTGCACCAGTTTTTCAACTCGGCGTAATCCAGGTCGGCGCCGTTCTTCGTCACGACGAAGGCGGTGACGGCCTCGCCCCAGACTTCGTCTTCACTGCCGATTACCGCCACTTCGGCGATGTCTTCATGGGTCAGCAGTACGCCTTCGATCTCCAGCGCGGAAAGCTTGTAGCCGCCGGACTTGATGATGTCCACGGAGGTGCGGCCCATGATGCGGTAATAACCGTCTTCGATCACCGCCATGTCGCCGGTGCAGAACCAGCCGTCGACGAAGCTCTTCCTGGTGGCTTCCTCGTTGCCCCAGTACTCCAGGAATACGTTATCGCCCTTGATGCGGATTTCGCCGGGGTTGCCTTCGCCGTGAATTTCCCGGTGATCTTCGCCGAACAGTCGCACTTCAACTCCGGGCAGCGGCTGGCCCACATAACCCGCGCGCCGCTCGCCGACATAGGGATTGGAAATACCCATGCCGATTTCGGTCATGCCATAGCGCTCGAGCAGAACCTGGCCGGTCAGGTCGCGCCATTGTTCGAACAGTTTGACCGGGCAGGCCGCCGAGCCGGAAATGTTCAGCCGCATGGCCTTGAACCCAGCGCAGACTGCTTCGACTTCCTGTTCGTCCTGTTGTTCCAGGTATTGAATCAGCTTGACGTAGACTGTGGGCACGGCCATGAAGACGTTGTAGACATTGGCCGCGACTTCGGCGGTGACCCTGGGAATATCGAGCCCCGCGAACAGATGCACCCTTGCCCCGGCCCAGAGTCCGCAACTGAGAATGTTGATAATGCCGTGGATATGGTGCAGCGGCAGGAACAGGGGGATCACATCGTCCTCGGTCCAGCACCAGGCGTCGATCAAGGTGGTGATCTGGGCGCGAATCGTCTGGTGGGTGCTCACGGTCCCCTTCGGCTTGCTCGTGGTGCCGCTGGTAAACAGCATCATGGCGCGGCGTCCCGGATCGATTTCAGGCAAGTCACCCGCTTCGTCCGTCAGCACTTCGTCCACGGTCAATAGTTTGATGCCGAGTGAGGCGCAAAGCTCGCGCAGTTCGTCCGGCGCTCCGGCTTGCGCGAACATGCGCGTGACCTGGGCGCTGCTCAGATAATGCTCGAGTTCGGCGACCGCCGAGGCCACATTCAGGGGAACGGCGATACCGCCCGCTCGCCAGACGCCATGCAAGCAGGTGACATAGTCGAGGCTCGCCAGCAGAAAAAACGCGATTCGCTCTTCCCGCAGATCGTCCTCGCCGCCGATCAATCCGGTTGCGAAACGATCGATGCGCGAGTTCACCTCGCCGTATGTGTAAGTTGCGGTATCGGAAACGAGCGCAACTCGCGCATTGCCTTCGGTAAGATGATGAAAATCATGATGTGACATGCTGATTCCAATTGCTGATTGATTTTTCTCTGAAAAATTCCATCCATGGGATCGTTCGTTAACGCAAACCGAGCGTGGTTTCGTGGTGCATCCGAATTCAATGGCTTGCGCCATCAAATTCGGCGGCGCATCCCTGTGCCGCGCGGGAGCTCCGATAAATCAGCGCTTCCCTAGAACATACCGTCGACGATGAAGAACAGGATCGAAGGCCCGAGCAGGCAGCCGACGCCGGTATAGAAGGTCGCCGTCATGGCGCCGTAAGGCACCAGCTTCGGGTCCGTTGCCGCCAGTCCCGCCGCGACGCCACTCGTGGTTCCCATGAGGCCGCCGAACACCATCGCCGACTGCGGATTGTTCAAGCCGATGAAGCGCGCTACCAGCGGCGTGCCGATCATGACCAGGATCGACTTCACCAGTCCCGCGGCCACGCTCAGGGTAATCATCGCGTCGGAAGCGCCGATGGCCTCGCCGGTGACCGGACCGACGATGTAAGTCACCGCACCGGCGCCGATGGTGGTGACCTCGGTCGGATCGGTGTAACCGAACGCCACCGCGACCGCCGCCCCGACAATGAAGGAAACAATGACTCCGGCGAAGATCGAGATCACGCCCGCCAGACCGGCTTTCTTTAATTCGCTCAATTGCGCGCCGAATGCCGTGGCGACGATGGCGAAGTCGCGCATCATGCCACCGCCCATCAGGCCGATGCCGCTGAGCAGGGCGAAATCCGCCACGCCGCGGTTGCCGCCGGTGGCGACCCCGCCATACCAGGCCGCCAGCAGACCGACGGCGATGGCTATGGCGGAACCGTGAATGCGGCCGGCGGTGAGCTTGTTGGCGAGCAGATACGAAAGCCAGATCGTGACGCCGACTACGGCGAAGGCGACGACAAGATTGTTACGAACGAATACGGTTTCCAGCAATTCCATCATGGCGCGCCTTCCTCCTTGTCCGCGGCGGGATCCTGTCCAGTGCCAATCTTGCTGAGTGCGGGCACCAGCGCGAAACTGACCGCCACCGCGGCGACGCCGGCGGTAATCGCAAGCACGCCGCCGTCAATTGCGGCAGCCACATTCTGCTGCGCCGCCATGGCGACGACGATGGGGATATACATCGCGCTCCAGAACTTGACGCCGGAACCGGCCGCGCCTTCGGTCAAGGTGCTGAATCGGTCGGAGTTGCACGCCAGCACGAGAAAAAGCATGGCGATGCCCACGCCACCGACGTTCGCTTCCACACCCAGAATAATGCCCAGACCTTCGCCGATCAGCATGCCCGCAACCAGGCAGGCGGAAAGCAGGGCGACACCATAGATGATCATTTTTCGTTCCTTCGGAAGAAGGCGGTCCGGCCGCCGTTCGCGCCGATAATATGACGCGCTCGCGGGCGGCGCAATTGAAGGGAGTGGATGGAGGAATATCCTTGACCGAAACACACAATGTGTTACATTGCACGTTAAAATTACATTACAGACATGTACATGAATCACGCCACTTTCACTTTTCGAGTCGACGAGGAACTGAAAGCGAAGTTCGCTCTGGCGGCGAAATCCATGGACCGCAGTGGCGCGCAGTTGCTGCGCGATTACATGAGGGAAATCGTACGCCGCGAAAAGGAGGCCGAAGACTACGACGCCTGGTTTCGGGAGCAAGTAGCAGAAGGGTTGAAATCGACGAGGGAAGGCAACGTAATCTCAAACCAAGAAGTAGAATCCATATTCGCCAAACGCAGGGACGCACTGCGTCGTAAACTGAATGAATCTGCGTGAAACTGCTATGGACAGCGGAAGCGCTAGCTGATCGGGCCGGCATTTTCGACTACGTTGAACTGGATAATCCCACTGTGGCTCTAGCGCTTGACGAATTGTTCTCGGAGAAAGCCATGCGACTTGCCGATCATCCAATGTTGGGTCGTGGAGGACGAGTTGGCGGCACTCGTGAGTTTGTTGTGCTCGAAAATTATGTATTGGTCTGCGAAATCACCGAGGATGTGATCAGTATTCTTCGTTTATTGCATGCCTCAATGCAATGGCCGACTCGAAAATGAATTGTCTGGAATGTCATGGCCGGCTCGGTGAAGATCTCGCGCTGTCAGGACAGCCGTCCAGAAGCGAAGCACGGGAGTTGCCCGGCGCCGGTCGGTGCTGAGAATTGCGTGTTTACCATTCCAACCGGCTGGAACTACTGGCTGAAGATCTCGCCAGGCTGATTGCCTCCGATCCAGCCGAACCCCTCACGCCCGAACGCATCGTTGTGCCGCACCAGACCATGGGGCACTGGCTGCGGCTCGAACTCGCCCGCGAATTGGGCATCGCCGCTAATCTCCGTTTCGAGCAGCCGGCGGCGTTTGCCTGGTCGATTCTGCGCGGCGCAGTTCCTTCCTTGTCGAAAGCGCAAGGATTTTCTCCTGACACATTGCGCTGGCATTTGTTCGAGTCGCTGCCGGATTTCGCGCAAGGCGCCGATGCCGCGGAAGTGCGCCGGTTTCTCGCCGACGGCGATGAACGCAAGAGGTTTGAACTCGCCGACAAACTGGCGGGTGTCTTCGACCGTTGCATCAACTTCCGGGACGACTGGATTCGCGACTGGGAACGAGGCGAGACGCCACATTGGCAGGCGCGGCTGTGGCGGTTGCTGGCGAAGAAAGTTCCCGAACGGCATTGGGTGCATGCGCTGGATGCGTTCGAGCGGGAACATGCCGGCGGATTTGAACCGCGAGTATGGCCGCGGCGAGCGTTTGTGTTTGGCGTTTCGGCCTTGTCACCTTCCTATTTGCGGCTTCTGCGGCAACTCGCCGGAAGTATCGAGTTACATGTCTTCCTGTTCAATCCAAGCTCGGAATACTGGAGCGACCTGCGCACGGAAAGAGAAATCCGCTATCGGGCTGAAGACGGGAATTCCGAAGAGCAGCATTTCGAGGAAGGAAACAAATTACTGGCCGCATGGGGGCGCGCCGGACGTCACACTTTCGAAACCCTGATCGCTCAGGAAGTCGAAGAGCGGCAAGTCTTCCTGCAGGCCGATAACGAAACCCGGCTGGCCGCGGTGCAAGGCGATATTCAGGAAGTACGAGACGCCGCCGAGGCTGCCGAGTGCGATATCGTTCCGCCCGACAATTCACTGCAAATCCATTGCTGTCATTCGGCTATGCGCGAGGCCGAGGTGTTACACGACCGCCTGCTCGACCTGCTCGACGAAAATCTCGATATCGAGCCGGCGGACATCATGATCCTGACCCCAAACCTGGCGCGTTACGGCCCGATGATCGAGGTAGTGTTCGAAGCCGAGGGACGTATTCCGGTTATGCTGTCACGGTTCCGGGCGGCGGATTCGCCGACCGCACGCGCGTTTTTCGATCTTCTGTCCTTGCCGGGCACACGTTACGGAGTCGAAGCTGTACTCGCGCCGCTCGATGCGCCTTCATTGCGGGCGCGTTTCGGCATTGCGGAAAACAATCTCCCGGCAATTCGCGACTGGGTCAGACAGGCGGGTATCCGCCGCGGCGTGGCCACTGGTGGCGAAGAGGCGCCGGCAATGCCCGGCAATACCTGGCGCGAAGGATTGAATAGGTTGTTGATGGGCTATGCGGCGGGCGATACCGATGATCTCGCTCTCGGCGTCGCTCCCTGCTCCATTCGCGGCGAAGGGGGATTCGAAGCGGGCGAAGAAAACTACGAAACGCTGGGGAAATTCATTACCTATTGTTTTGCCGCGATCGAATTGCGTCAGCAAGCCGCAAGGTCGCGCAGCGCGAAGCAATGGACCGATAGATTACGCGGGATGTTGGAGAAGTTCTTTGACAATGGCTCGATCCGTAGCGCTTATCCCGGGTTCGAAGAAATGCGCGAGGCTGCTGACGAATTTGAAAATGTCGGCAATCTGATCGACAACTTCTCGGGTCAGGCCGGCCGGATAGACTGCCCGATCTCATTTGAAGTAGTGCGGCAGGCGCTCAAGGAGGCCGCTGCCGGCCCCGCGCTCGGCCCGGCGCGGCTTGCCGACGGCGCGGCCATCGGCAAGCTTGCGACGGGGCAGGTTCTGCCGGCGAAAATCGTATGCGCCGTGGGCATGAACGACGACGGTTTTCCGCGCAATTCGCCGCGTTACATTTTCGATCCGGTCGAACAGGACAAGTTTCGCCCCGGGGACCGCGACGTCCGCCACGAAGACCGCTTCGCCTTTCTTGAAGCCTTGCTCGCGGCGCGCAGCGCCTTCATCGTCACTTACACAGGACGCGATCAGCGCGACGATTCCGAAATCCCGCCATCGGTCCTGGTTGACGAACTGCATGATTATCTTACGGTGCGCTTTCCCGCCGCACGCACGGCCGGCAAGACTGACGAAAACGAACAGGCGCCGCTGGATCCGCCGCGGATCGTACATCCCCTGCAACCGTTCAGTGCGCGTTACTTCTCCGGCGAAAATGGACTTTTCAGTTATTCGCGAACCATGCTCGATGCGGCGAAGACTCTACGCCGCCCGGTTAGTAACGCCTCGCACCGTTTCGCGAGCAGATTGCCTGAACCGGAAGTTTCGCGCCGAAAAACATCTCTGGCCGAACTGGAGAGATTTTTTACCGATCCGGCCCGGGGTTTCCTGAAAGAGCGTTTCGGCATCAGGTTAAGCGAAGAAGAACAGGCCGTCGATGAAACGGAGCCATTGCAACTGGATGGTCTGCAGCGCTGGGGCTTGCGGGACGAAATTCAGAGCAGGGTCGGCGAAGACCGGCAAGAACGCGCCGCGCCGGAAGCCGTCAAATCACTGCTGTTGGCGCGCGGGAATATGCCTTATGGCAGTTTCGGCGAATTGGCCTATGACGATGCCTATACCGTTGTCGACGCACTGCGGCAGGAACTGATTCCCTATGCCGCAACGCTCGCGGCGGCGCCGGTGAATCTTGAACTTGAAATCGGCGAATTCCATCTGAGCGGCGTGGTCCCGCACGTCGATTCCGAGCGGATGGTCTGGTGGCGCAACGGTCGATTGCGGGCAAGTGACAGGATCGCGGTCTGCATCCGTCAGCTTGCCCTGATGCAGGACGGAAGATCTCCCCTCCCCGCCGTTGTTGTTTATCTGGACAGAGGCCAGACCAAAGTCGTCACGATAGAGCCGCCCGACCCCGACACCGAATCCATCGGGAAATGGCTTGAGATCTGGTGGAGCGGACTGACGGCGCCATTGCGATTCTTCCCCGAGTCTTCCTGGGTTTATGCCGGCGAACGCGCCAGAGGTGAATCCGACAGGGCGATTTTAAAAGCCAGGCAGAAATGGCTGGGCACTTCTTTCGGTTCGGCTTTCGCCGAATGCGATGAACGGTATAACCGTCTCGTCTGGAGTCTTGATGGCGGCGAAGATCCCATTTCGGACGAATTCCTGGATCTGTCGGAACTGCTGCTGTTGCCGCTGGCCGGGAGGACTTCGTGACGGACGCAAGAACATTCCATTCACCGATCGATACGGCTCTGAGCGGCGGCCGCAAGCTCATCGAAGCCAGCGCCGGTTCCGGCAAGACCCGGGCCATTACCACGCTGGTTCTCCGGCTGGTCGTCGAGGAGGGTCTGGAACTGGACAGCATTCTCGTCGTCACGTTCACCAAGGCGGCCACGGCGGAGTTGCGTGAACGCATCCGCATGCTGCTCAGGAAAATCCAGCAAGGAGTCGAAAATTGCGCCGACGCCGACGACGATCAGGCAAGCAAACTGCTCGAGAAATGGGCCGCCGCTGAAGAACCCGATGAAAAGCAGGTCAGAAATCGAATCGAAGCGGCCTTGTTCGACATCGACCGGGCCAATGTGTTCACCATACACAGCTTTTGCCAGCGAACGCTTGCCGAATTCGCGTTCGAAACCGGATTTCCGTTCGGATTCGAATTGGTCGGCGATGGCGCCGGGATCGTGGAAAACGTCGTGCGCGACATCTGGCAACGCCGATTCCGGGACTGTTCACCGACATTCGCCAACCACTTGCTGCGAAAGAAATTCCTCCCCGACGAGTTGGCGCGATGGGTCGGCTCGCTACGATCGAAAAACCTGAAGGATTCCAAAGGCGTTCCCGAAGCGCCGATTGATCCTGGAGCCGCGGAAAACGCCTTAGGGAAAGTTGTCGATTCAGTGCGCGCTTGCTGGGAAAAACAGCATGAGGCGTATTGCGCCATCCTGCGCACGACCGGCGCGCTCAACCGAAGAAGTTATCCGGTGGAGAAAATAGACGCTCACATACAGCGCATCGAAAGAATTTTCGCCACCAACGATCTGCCGGTCGATATCGATGGTACGCAGCAACTGGCGCATTATCTGGGCCGCAGAAACACCGCGGAGAAATGTAAAAAAGGACAGCAGTTGCCCGACAATCCATTGTTCGATGCCTTCGATGAACTGGCGGAAGCTTGTTCGAGGCTCTCGCAAGACTACAATGGCTGGCTGCGCGACACCCGCCGACTGCTGATCGAGGAAACCCCTGAAGAAATCAGGCGAGTCATTCGCGCCGAAAGACGCCTCGGCTATGACGATCTGATCACGGAAATGCGGCAGGCCCTGGAGAATCGTAACGGGAACGGCGAAAGACTGGCCGCGAACGTGCGCCGCCGCTTCCCGGTCGCGCTGATTGACGAATTCCAGGATACGGATCCGACACAAGAACGAATATTCGATTGCATTTACACCAGCCGCGGAAGTTCAACTTCGGCTGAATCGCCGGAAACACCCGAGCAAAGTTGCGCGCTATACATCGTCGGCGATCCGAAACAGTCGATCTACGAGTTTCGCGGCGCCGACATCTTTGCCTATCTCACAGCGCAGCAAGGAGTGGATTCGGGCTTGCAACTCGGCTACAACTGGCGGTCCCGGCCCGAATTGGTGCATGCGGTAAACGCCATTTTCGATGTTCCCCTGGCTTTCACCATTCCGGAAATCTCTTTCACGTCCGCGAAACCGGGACGTGGAAAAGGCATCGGGCTGGAAGTCGATGGCGAAATTCAAACTCCACTTGATTTCTGGCTGCTGCAAGATCAGAAAAACATCGGCGCCGCCGTTGAGATCGTCGTCAACGAAACCGCGAACGAAATCATCGAATTGCTCGAATCGGCCCGCGCCGGCAAGGCCGGCATCGACGGAAAACCGCTGCGGGCCAAGGATATAGCGGTTCTGGTAAACACGCGTCACCAGGGACGCGCGATCGCCAGGGCCTTGCGTCGGCGCGGCGGCAAGTGCGTCGAGGTAGACGATGCCAGCGTGTTCGAGGCGGGGGAGGCCGAACAGATTCATCGCCTACTGCTCGCCCTCGTCAATCCGGGCCGCCAGGATTATCTGCGCGCGGCTCTAACCGCCGATGTTTTTCACCGGAACAATGTACAGTTGCTTGAACTGATCGAGCAAGACGAAGCCTGGAATAGATGGGTGGATCGGTTCAGGGAATGGCGCCTGATCTGGCTCGCGCGAGGCGTCGGGGCGATGTTGCGCGGAATCCTGGACGCCGATAATGGCGCCGCCAACTTGCTGGCCTATTCAGATGGGCCGCGCCGCATAACCAATCTGTATCACCTGACCGAATTGCTGCAGGAAGCGGAGACCGAGAATCGATTTTCCCCCGCCGGGCTGCTGGCCTGGCTTAGAAAGCGGCTTGACGGGCAGACCACGGTGCTGGAAGGCGCGGATGACGCCGTCACGCTGCGCCTGGACAGCGACGAAGACCTGGTGCGAATCCGCACGATACATCGCAGCAAGGGTCTGGAGTTCCCGATCGTGTACTTGCCTTTTGTCTGGCATGGCAGGCAAATCAATAAAGATCCCGACATTCCCGTCAGTTACCACGTCCGCGAGGAATCCGGATTTCCACCCATTCTCGATCTTGCCCCGGACGATTCGAGTTGGAGTATTCGCGAACTCGAAGAGTTCGGAGAATCGGTCCGGCTGCTCTACGTGGCCCTGACCCGCGCCAGGCATCGTTGTGTCGTCGCCTGGACCCGCATCACGAGTGGCGGGGACAAAGGGTTGCCGCCGTTGGCCTGGCTCATGCACAGAAACGGACAGCACGATAAGCAGCTTTCCGAGTTGGACGGCGTGCGGCCGGCAACCGGTTTCGCGGTACCACAGGGAGTCGTGGAAACTCATGGCGGCATCCGAACTGATTTTCTCGAAAAGAGTCGCGATGAGTTCCGGGAAGATATCGAGGCAGTTGCGAACAAGTGCCCCGATGCTATACGGATTCGTGAGTTGGCGGACGAAATTGCCGTATCCGCTTCGCGAGCCGTGGACGAGTCTCAGCAGGAGCTGGAATGCCGCGAATTCAGCCGACCCTTGCGCCGCATTCGCCAGATGACAAGTTTCACCGCGCTGGCGGCCGAACATGCCGCGGCTGCCCCGACCTATCAGATAATCGAAACGGGAGCGCCCGATCACGACGAGGCCGAGGGCAGTTCGATCTCCCAACCCGGTCAGCGCGAGTTGAAAGAAAAACCCGTCGAACTCAATGCTTTCAACTTTCCCCGCGGCATAAAGGTCGGCACTTGCCTGCACAGGATCTTCGAAATTCTCGACGAAGCGCCGGATCGTGCAGTCGGTCAGGTCTGCAAGGAACAACTCGAACGCGCGGGCATCGAACCCAAATGGCAGGACGCCGCCCGGACCATGATCGAAAACGGACGCGCCACTGAATTGCGGGAACCCGGACAAGGCGGCTTTCGGCTCGCCGATATCGACCGGCATCTTACCGAACTCGAATTCTTCTTCCCGGTCAGCGGCCTGCGCGCCTGCGCGCTAAACCAACTGCTCGGTCGCCACGGCTACCCGAACCTGCTCGCTGGAGAATCGAACGGGCGGCAAAAAACAAGGCGAAAAACACGGAACACCCACTCGAGGGAATCATGGGACACCCACCCGGAATCATCGGAATCATGGGACACCCACCCGGAATCATGGGACACCCACCCCATCAACGGTTACTTGCGCGGCTTCATTGATCTCACGTTCGAACATGCCGGCCGCTGGTATGTCCTCGACTACAAGTCGAACTGGCTCGGCGACAATGCGGGAGACTACCGACCGGAGCGGCTTGGCGTCGCGATGCGCGAGCATCGCTATCAGCTTCAATATCTGATTTATCTGCTTGCGCTGCACCGTTACTTGCGAACGCGCCTGCCGGACTACGATTACGAACGGCATATCGGCGGGGCCTTCTATCTGTTTCTGCGCGGCATGAACCCCGCCGCCGGCATGTCGCGAGGCGTCTGGTTCGACCGGCCCTCGAAAGCATGCATCGAGGCGCTCGATAAGTGTATGGAAGGCGACGGATCATGACGCTTCCTCACGCCGTAGAAGCGCTGTTCCGGCAAGGCCACATCGGTGAAATCGACCGGTATCTGGCGGCATTGATCGCCGAACTCACCGGCGACGAAGATGGCGACGTGCCCCTGGCGGCGGCAATGGCGAGCCGGAATACCCGGGAAGGTCATATCTGCATCGATCTGAAAGCAGTCGCCGGCCGCCATTGGCCCGGAACTCCCGAGCCTGTCTCTGCAGATTTGCTGCTGCCCGAACTGGAAGACTGGCGAGCGCGGCTCGCGGCAAGCCCGGCCGTCGCCGGACCGGAGTCCGCGGCAAGCAGGCCCCTGGTACTCGACGCCGCGGGACGGCTCTACCTTTATCGCATGTGGCAGCGCGAGCGTTCAGTGGCGGCCCGTCTGCGCGAACTCGCCTGTCGCGAGACTCCCGAACCCGCCGAGTTGCAAAAGGCGCTTGATGAATTGTTCGGGGGCGACCCGCGCAACGCCCTGCCGCGCAAGGCGGCGCATGTCGCCGTGAGCCGCCATTTGTGTTGCATTTCCGGCGGACCCGGCACCGGCAAAACCACCACGGTCGCCAGGATCATGATGGCGCTGACGAGAGTGGGCCAGGTAAAGGCAACAGATATCGTCTTCGCCGCGCCCACGGGCAAGGCCGCCGCCCGCTTGCAGGAAGCGACCCGTGAGTCCCTGCGCGAGATGCATGGAGGTGGCGGTTTGCCCGATGAACTCGCCGTGGAAGTCGGCACCGTGCATCGCTGGCTAATGCAGAGCGAGGCCGAAAGAGGACGCGCCAAGGCGCTCATCATCGACGAAGCCTCGATGGTCGATATTCATCTCATGAGTCGGGTGCTGCGAGCTCTGCCCGCCCGGGCGCGGCTCATTTTGCTTGGCGACGCCTCCCAACTTTCCTCGGTCGAGCCCGGTTCGGTCTTCGCCGATATCCGCGGCGCGGCCGCAAGCGAGCGCTCGCCGCTCAGGCGCTGCGTTGTCAATCTCGAACACAACTGGCGCTTCGGCCCGGACAGCGCGATAGGGCGGCTGGCCGCGGCGATCAAAAGCGGCAATTCGGGTGCAGTCGAGCAGGCGCTTCAGCAGCCGCAAGAGAAGTCCGTCGGTTTCGAAGTCCTGGACGACAGCGCGGGCTTCGAAGAATTAGCGGAGCGATTCACTCGCGAGCATTACGCTCCCCTGGTCGAGCGATTCCGGTCCATGGACAACGCCGCGCAATTCGAATCGCGCGAAAATCCATTCCGGCGTTTCATGGCGTTATGCGCCCACCGCGGAGGCGCTTTCGGTTCCGAACGCTTCAATCGCCAGGTGGAACAAAGATTGCGCTCTCTCGGTCTCGTCTCGGCTGGAGAGGAATTTTACCTGGGCCGACCCATTATCGTGACACGCAACGATCCTGGCGGCGGACTCGCCAACGGTGATACCGGGATTGTCGTCAACTGCGGAGATGACTCAAACAAAGTGTGGTTTCCCGATCTGCGAGACGCAAAAGGCAAGGTAAGACTGGTCACACCGCTTCGTCTGCCGCCGCACGAAAGCTTCTACGCACTCACCGTGCATCGCTCCCAGGGGTCGGAATACGAAGAGGTCGCGTGCATACCCGGCCCTACCGATTCGCCGGTGAACACCCGCGAATTGCTCTACACCGCGGCAACCCGCGCGCGCGAAAAGGTCGTGATTCATGGTTCCCGTGAGGGGCTCAAGTCTGCGACCGAGCGAGAAACTTTCCGCGGGTCGGGATTGCAAGATGCGCTCAAGGCCGGGGCCGCGTGATATGCGGCGCTGCAGAGCGACTGCAAGAACACCGCTCAACTCAACACTACGACCACACGCGCCCCGGCCAATCGGTTTCGCCGCCGAGGGAATCGAATTCGGCATCCTTCGACACCAGCGGGTAGCGCAATTCGATCGCGGTAGCCGCGATCAATCGATCGAACGGGTCGCGATGCCGCCAGGCAAGGAGCGCGGCGCGAGCCGCTATCGCGCGGGTGAAAGGCGCTGTCAGCGTTTCGGTCTCCGCGACAAGTTCATCAAGATGTGGAAAGATCTCGGGCCATCCGCCAAGTTTCGCCTTTCGCGTTACTTCGTAAACGCTGATTGGACTGACAACCACAGAATCCGCCGCCGCGATGGCCGCCTCGGCCGCGCCGCCGAGGCGGCGCGGCGCCATCAAACTCCAAATCCAGGCATGGGTATCGAGCAATACCGCTTTCAAGAGTCGCGTTCCCACATGCGCAGTTCGTCTTCATCCAGGCTATCCTCGAAATCCGGCACCGCGGTCGTCAGATGCGCTAGGGCGCCGAAGCGGAATTTGGAGGAATACAGCGGGACAAGCCTTACCGCCGGCCTGCCGTTTCGCGCGATGATCACCTCATCGCCGGCTTCGGCGGCTGCTATCAGCTTTGAGAGTTGGGATTTGGCTTGGTGCATATTGATCTGCATGGCGCTGCTCCGGCGATTATCTAGCTAACCTGGCTAGGGTATGCGGGAATGCCGCGCTGGTCAAGTTGTTAAAGCATTCCTATCCAATCTGGGCGGCTTCGCTATCCGCGGCGCTTTAGCGCGGCGGGAAAACTGTCTATCATTGCGTCATGTTCGACCTGAACCTGATCCCGCACCCGCTAACCGGCACGCCGTTCGGCGCCGCGCTCGATCTGGCGATTCTGATCGGCGCACTGGCGCTGGGGCTGTCGCTGCTCACACGGGAATATGGCTGGGTTGACCGATTCTGGGCCCTGGCGCCGCCGATTTTCTGCCTGCTCGTGGCGGCCGATGCGGGATACGAATCAGCGCGGCTCAATCTCATGACCGTGCTGATCACGCTCTGGAGCGCCCGTCTCACCCACAACTACTGGCGCAAGGGCGGGTTCAAGCTGGGCGGCGAGGACTATCGCTGGATCTACATGCGGAAAAAGATGGGAGAATTGCGATTCCAGTTGATGAATTGCACTTTCATCGCTTTCGGGCAGATGCTGATCGTCTGGCTATTCACTTCGCCGATCCATCATGTCTGGCTCAACCGGGGCGCGCCGCTGAACTGGGTCGACGCACTCGCCACGGCGCTGTTTCTGATGTACTGGGTAGGCGAGGCTGTCGCCGATCAGCAGCAATGGAACTTCCAGCAGGAAAAGAAGCGCAAGATCGAGGCCGGCGAAGAAATCACCGAACCATTCAACACTACGGGATTATTCGCTTATTGCCGGCACCCGAACTTTTTCTGCGAGGTCAGCATGTGGTGGGTGATCTACCTGTTCGCCATTGCCTCCACTGGAACTTTGCTGCATTGGTCGATTGCAGGCGCCATCGTTCTCAACCTGCTTTTCCTCGGCTCGACTCAACTCACCGAGACCATCACGCTCGAAAAGTACCCATCCTACCGGGACTACCAGGAACGTGTTCCGGCCTTGATTCCGATCAGATTCAAAAGCCGCGACTAGTACAACAGGAACGCGACTAGCAAAAATACCACCAAGCCCGTGGTCGACAACGCTCCATAGATAATGGAAGCGGTCAGATAGACCAGGCCACTGTAGAAGTAACCGCTGCGATAGAAATTCTTAAGGCTCAGATACAGGTAGATCAGGACCCACATGACGATGGCGAAATCCACCCATTTGATTAAATCGGCAAGCCCGGGCAATCGACTGGTGACAATTCCCGTCAATGCCAACAGGTAGGCCGAAACGATCAGGAATGAGTGATTGTGCAAGGTGAGAATGAAATGCTCCACGTAGTAGCGGTTCTTGAAGAAGAACAGCATCCACAGCACGAGCGCCAGCATGGGCATCATCAGCAAGATGAAGACTGTCACGTATTCGAGTGATTCGCTGAAGAAATCCCTGAAAAATGCGAGCGGATCGTCACGGGCTTCGACTAGATTGCTCACCGTCTGATCCACCAGAAAATCCTTCAGCCGTTCACCCGTCGCCGTCGGCAGAAACGGTATTTCGGCGGCATCCAGCGCGGCTCGCATCTCTTGCGGGTCAAGGTTCAAGTCGGCTAGTCCGTTTTCCGGGGGGACATCGTTCCCAAGCGCCTCCCGAATCTGTTGTCCAGGCCGCGGCGGTTCCGTTGAGTCCAGAACTTCGGCGTTCCCTGATGCATTGATATCCACCTCGTTAAAAACAATGTTGCCAAAAGTTCCCGCCAGCGAAGCGATGAGAAAATAGCTGATGCTTAAAGCGAGAAACATGCGCAGGGGTGGGGTGTATCGCGCGCGGCGGCCGTTCAGGAATTCGGTGCTGAGAAAGCCGGGACGAGTGTAAAGAAAGAACAGTGAACGATATACGCGGCCGTCGAGTTCGAAAACCGCATGAAAAAGTTGCGTGAGAATGCGCCAGAACGGACGGCGCACTTCGCGGTCTTCCTGGCCGCAATCGGAACAGTATTGGCCGAGGAGCGCCACCCCGCAGTTGGCGCAGCGGGTGACTTCGACATTGACGTCGGCTTCGACCCGGGGTTTGGTTTCGGCTTCGGTTTCGTTTGCGGTCAGCTCGCCCATGGCTGCTCATTGTGCCAGCAATCTGGACGGTGTTTAAGACAAATCACGGTCGGGCTGGATATTGCCTGGAAATTGTCGGATAGTTCCCAAATATTGAATTGAGGTAGATTCAAAACAATTCCTCAGAGGGAACATTTCAATGGAAAGAGCAAGAATCATGTACTACCTGCCTTGGGCACTGGCGATATTCGTCGTGATCGTCTTCGTGCAGTCGCTGTTCTTCAAGTTCGCCAATTCATTCGAGACCATCCACATTTTCACCACCATCGGCGACTGGATGGGCTCGATCGGCCTGCCGGCCTTCATTGCTTCCAGCTTTGCCGCCTATGGCGGTTACACGATAGGCAGTATCGAACTGCTGGCTTCAATTCTGCTTGTTATCCGCAAAACGCAATCGCTGGGAGCGCTGATCGGCTTCGCCGTCATCAGTGGCGCAATCTTTTTCCACCTCTTTACGCCGCTTGGCGTCAGCGTGGTCATCAATGAGGCGGGAGACCAGGACGGCGGACAATTGTTTGCCTTGGCCGTTGGCGTGTTCATAGCGACAATCTTCATCATGTGGCTGCGCCGGGACGAGTTGGCAAAGTTCTTCCGCTCCGCAAGCTGAATTGGAGACTGTCATGAAAAGATTGCTCATCGTCCTTTGGCTGACGGGTCTTGCGTTCGCCACGCAGGCCCGGGCGGCCGATGCGATATACACCGGCCTGTTCAGCAACGAGGCTATCAGCGGCTATGACGCCGTGGCCTATTTCACCGAGGGAGAACCGGTGGAGGGCTCGAATCAATTCAGCATGCAATACAAAGGCGCCGCCTGGAAATTCGCCTCGCAGGAGAATCTCGACTTGTTCCAGGCGAACCCCGAAGCCTATGCGCCCCAGTACGGCGGCTATTGCGCCTACGCCATGGCGGAAGGAGATACCGCCAGCACGGAACCGGAACTATGGACCATCCACGACGGCAAGCTGTATTTGAATTACAGTCGCCGTATCAACGCCCGCTGGAAGGAGAACATGCTCGAATACATCGAGCAGGCCGACCGCCAATGGGTGGAACTCGAACCGGAACTTGACGACGACTGACTGGGAATTTCCCCGGGCCATGCTCTCTGCAATCGATCAGGGACGGCATGGCGATAGCCATTGCACTCGCGCAATTCCTGCATCTTGCGCGGTTCGAGCCGCAAGTCCGTCAATCTTCACCCAGGCTGAATACATACAAGGCATTGCCGTTGGCCGGATGGCGCACATCAGGCGCGACCACGCGAGGAACCGTTCGCGGACTCACGCCCCGCGCTCCGAGGCCGGTAGTCACCGCGATGTATTGCTTGCCGTCGACGGCATAAGTGACCGGGTGACCTTGCACCGAGGTGCCGAGGCGGGTTTCCCACAGGACTTCGCCGCTGCGCACGTCGAAGGCGCGGAAGCGCCGGTCGAGGTCGCCGACGAAAGCCAGATCGCCGGCCGTGGTGATCACACCGGTCAGCAAGGCCGCCCGCTGCTCGTAACTCCAGATTTCTTTCATGCTGTCGACGTCGTAAGCAGCGAGTTTGCCCATGTTGCCTTCTGAGCCCGGCATCTCGAACCAGCGCCGGTTCGCCGCCGTGCCGCCGGCGCCATGCACAAGCGGAACTTCGCGCGCGGAGATTTCGAGACAAGACTGGCTGAGCGGGATCACCAGCGCCGCGCTCGGTTCGTGATAACTCATCGAATGCCAGTCCTTGCCGCCGGCCGTGCTCGGGCAGACCGAAATCCATTGGTCGAGTTGCGCATTGCGGATGTCATCGCGATAGGTCACCGCGCCGGTCACCGGATCGATATCGGTGAAGGCGTTCTGAAACACGGTTTCCTTGTAGCCGACGAACTCGCCGCTTTCGCGGTCGTGTTTCCAGAGGATGCCGTGCTTGCCGACGGAATAGACCAGTTTGTCGTCGCCGCGGTCGATCAGTACGCGTTCGAAAACCTCATCGAGATCGAGCGCTTCGGCCGGCACATGTTGAAAGAACCAGTCAAGCTCGCCGCTGTCGACATCGATGGCGACAGTAGCGTTGGTGAACAGCCCGGCGTCGTTGATCGAAAGGCCGCGCGAGGCCGGCATCCAGGGTTTTTGCTGGGCGGTGCCCCAGAAAGTGAGTTTCGATACCGGATCGTAGCTGCCGGTAATCCAGGTTTCGCCGCCGGCGCGGAACAGGTCGGCGATATCGCCCCAGGTGTCGCCGCCGGGCTCGCCGGATTCCGCGACAGTGTTGAAGCGCCAGAGAGTCTCGCCGGTATTGGCGTCATAGGCGCTGATGTAACAGTCTTCCTCGATATAGCGCGAACAGCCCGCCAAACCCTGGATCACCTTGCCGTCGGCAACGATGGGCCCGCTGGAATTATGGAATCCCTTGCTGTTGTCGGCCACCTCGGTTTCCCATAGCGGCTCGCCGGTGCGGGCGTCGAGGGCGAGCAGGCGGGCGTCGGTGGTCGCATGGATGATCTTGTCCTCGTACATCGCGATATTGCGCATGTCGTTGCTGTCGAAGGGGCCGGCGTGGTGTTCCCAGATCAACTCGCCGGTAACGCCATCGAGGGCCTGAATGATATTGCTGCTGTTGATCAGATAGATGACGCCGCCTGCAACCAGCGGCGCCGGCTCGGAATCGCCTTCATGCATACTCCAGACCCATTCCAGCCGCAGGTCCGAGACATTTTCGGCGTTGATCTGATCAAGCGGACTATAACTCCAGGCCTGGAAATTGCGCCGCAGCATGGGCCAATCACCTGGCGCCGGGTCGATCAGCATCGCATCGCTGATCGGCGCAAAATTCTCCACGGTTCCGGCGCGCACCACTCCGGTCGGCCGTTCCGGTTCCCGTTGCCCGATCACAAGATTGCCGGTTTCGCTGTTGGTGAGCATGGCGTAGTCCGCTTGCGCGTCGAGCGCCGGATTGGCGTCGCTCACGCCCAAGGACCGCATCATGTGGGCGACGATATTGAAATAAGTCTCGTCGCTGATGCCCGCATTGCCTCCCGGCGGCATGCTGCCCTTGAGGTAATTGAAAAAATCGAAAGGCGTCTGCTGCCCGTAACGGCCCATGAAACCGGCGCCGGACAGTACCGGGCCCAGGGCGCTGCCTTGCAATTGCGCGCCATGGCAGGCGGCGCACCAGGTGGCGTAGTCGGCTTCACCGGCGGCGGCCTGGTCCGCGAAAACGATAAGGGCTTCCTCGGGAGTCGCTGGTTGATCACAAGCCGCAAGCGCCGCCAGCAACGCCAGCGCGCCGAAAATGCGTGTCTTGTTCATTTGTGCGCCTCGCAGGTAGACGTGTACCTGAGCGAATGAGTCCGCCCGATTATGGAAAAGGAGTGATGGGATGGCAACAGCCGTATTTACGTCATTCCGCGCGAGCGAAGCGAAGTCGCAGAATCTCCCCGCGAGCCATGAAACCCGGGAGTATTCACACTGCCACCGACCTGATTGGCTTACGCAGCAATACTTCGCCATTCATGTCGGCAGGAATCGGCAATTCGAGCAGGCTCAGCATGGTCGGCGCGATGTCGCACAGGCGGCCTTCGCTGGTGAATTCGAGTTCGTTGGCGCCGACGTAAATCAGCGGCACGGGGCCGGTGGTATGGGAAGTCAGCGGCTGCCCGGTTTCCGCATCGCGCATCTGCTCTACATTGCCGTGATCGGCAGTGATCAGCAGGTCCGCGCCGGTTTCGCGCACCGCCTCGACTATCATTCCAAGACATTGGTCGACGGCTTCGACCGCCTTGATCGAGGCATCGAAATCGCCGGTATGGCCGACCATGTCGCCATTGGGGTAATTGCAGATGATCGCGTCGAAATCGCCGGAGCGAATCGCTTCCACCAGCCCGTCGGTCAACTCGAAGGCAGACATTTCCGGCTTCAGGTCGTAGGTCTTGACCTTGGGCGAGGGGATCAATACTCGCTCTTCCCCGGCGAAGGGTTCTTCCCGGCCGCCATTGAAAAAGAAGGTGACATGGGCGTACTTTTCGGTTTCGGAGATTCGCAGTTGCGAGCCGCCCTGGTCCGCGAGCCAGGCGCCGAGGACGTTTTTCAGCTCCTCCGGCGGATAGGCGCAAGTCGCGGGGATGTCCGCGGCGTACTCGGTCAACATGACAAAATCCGCCAGGCGCGGACGACGCTTGCGCGTGAATCCGCTGAAATCGTCTTCGACGAAGGCGCGGGTAAGCTGGCGCGCGCGGTCGGCGCGGAAATTCATGAACACGACCGCATCGCCGTCGGCAATTTGTGTGTCCGTTTCGCCGATCAGGCTGGCCTGGACGAATTCGTCGTCCTCCCCGCGCTCGTAGGCGGCATGCAGGGCCGATTCCGCATCCGCAAAGCTGAAGGGCGCCCTGCCTTCGGTCAACAACGCATAGGCGGGCTCGACGCGCTCCCAGCGCTGATCTCTGTCCATGGCGTAAAAACGTCCGCAGATCGAAGCCAGCTTGCCCCTGCCGCTGTCATCGAGTTTCGCCTCGAATTTCTTCAGTGAGCCCAAAGCGCTGCGCGGCGGCGTGTCGCGTCCGTCGAGCAAGGCATGCAGATACAGGCTGCCGACGCCGCGCTCGAGCGCCAGCTCGAGCATGGCCATGATCTGATCTTCATGGCTGTGTATGCCGCCGGGCGAAAGCAGGCCGATCACGTGCAACGCCGAACCGGCCTCGGCAACCTTGT
Source organism: uncultured Pseudohongiella sp. (assembly GCA_951812715.1). GTDB lineage: Bacteria > Pseudomonadota > Gammaproteobacteria > Pseudomonadales > Pseudohongiellaceae > UBA9145. Next base: position 2,319,152 of record OX638323.1, read on the forward strand.
CCGCCGCCGCGGTCAGGGCGGGATTACTCGGGAATCCGCCCTCGGCGATGTCGCGATCGATGCGGGTCAAGGTCTGATAGACCACGCGCCCGGCGCCGAGATTCATGTGACCGACTTCTGAATTGCCCATTTGTCCCGCCGGCAGGCCCACGGCTTCGCCCGAAGTGCGCACCAGAGTGTGCGGCTGTTTCTGCCAAAGTTCGTCCCACACTGGGCTTTCGGCGGCATGGATGGCGTTGTAATCGCTTTCATCGCGATGACCCCAGCCATCGAGAATCAATAAAACAGCGGTCTTGCGTCGTTTCATGGCAGGTGTTCGATTCCGCTATGGGCAGTCTGGAGAGAAGCGCGGATTATCCCTTATTGCAGGATTGAATTGTAGGGCAGCAAATACGTTGCCTGTACCGACCGCGAGTCGGGCATGAACAAGGCGAGCAAAACCCGGTTGATTTGCGTCGCGCCAGAGCAATAGGCAGAATCACGCCCGCCGCGCCGAAGGAAGTATCGTGACAGCACTCGTTTCCAGATTAGTTCAATTTCATACGCTCAGGCTGATCGTGTTGCTGTGGCTCGTAACTCTGCTATTCGACACCACCATTATCGCAGCGTTGATCGCATTGTTTGAATTTGGAATTCTTGACGAAAATGAGATGGGCGATGATTTTCTTGAATCCCTGCCACCGCTAGGATTACTCCTGGTGCTTCTGGTGGTTGCTCCGATACTGGAAACGTGGATGTTCCAGTTGGCGCTTTTGCTATTGACAAAGAAATTGACCGAATGGCTTGCGAAATCAGATAGCTGGCTTCCGGCATTCCTGATTACCAGCCTGACTTTCGCGGCCATGCATGCCGGCAATGCGGAAAACGCCTATTCGATTTACGGGCTGTTGCACGCCGCGGCAAGAATTCCGGCGGGAATCGCACTCACCCTGTTGGCGATAGTCGAACGCGCGCGGGGAGGTGGCTTTCCGGTCCTTTCCGTGATTCTCCTTCATAGTATGTACAATTTAGTCCCTCTCATGCTTTACGCCTGGTCCGAGTGAGATTCCACTCCCTACCGTATGGGCGACGGGAAGTGTATACTTCCTGCCCGTTCCAACAGGGTCGGATTTTCCCCGCCCGGATACCATAGGCAATCGCTTCCGGAATGGCGCAATTCATTGAATTCATAAGCAATCACCCGATTCTGTCCGGAATGTGGGTGGTTACTCTGCTCGCAATTATCGTTTATCATTCGCGCGCCGCGTCCCGATCCATCGGCCCGCAACAGGCGGTCATGATGATTAACCGCGAAGGCGCCATAGTTGTCGATGTCAGGGACAAGAAGGAGTTCGATCAGGGTCATATCGCCGGCGCGATCAATATTCCGCTGGTGAAGCTCAAGCAGCGGATGGCCGAGTTGAACAAGCACAAGGACAAGCCCAAGCTGATCGTTTGCAAGATGGGCCAGCAATCCGGCGCGGCAATCAAAAGCATCGAGGAGGCCGGTCACGGCAACGCCGTCAAACTGGCCGGCGGCATTTCGGAATGGACCGCGCGGTCCTTCCCGCTAATTCAGAAGTAACTGCGGTGCGGGCCGAAGCCTGGCGCCGTCCAACATGGAGCTAACATGGCTGAGAACGAATCGAACGAGCAAGGCGAACAGAACCAGCAGACCGGCGCGCCCCAACAGGCGGCGCAACAGCAACCGCAACAGGATCCGAACGCTCCGCAATTCGCGTTGCAGCGAATTTATCTGAAGGACTTTTCCTTCGAGTCGCCGCGCAGCCCCGGCATTTTCGCCGGACAATGGAGTCCGAAGATCAACTTTGAAGTGAAAAGCCGCTCGGAGAAGCATCAGGAAAACGCCTACGAGGTGGTACTCACCTTGACCGTGGAAGCCAAGATCGAGGAAAACACGGCGTTTCTGGTGGAAGTCCAGCAAGCGGGCATATTTGCTTGCGCCAATATGCAACCCGAACAATTGGAACAAGTGCTGGCATCGCTTTGTCCCAACATTCTTTTCCCCTATGCCAGGGAGTCCATCGATTCCATCGTGACCAAGGGCAGTTTTCCTCCGCTCATGCTGTCACCGATCAACTTTGACGCTGTCTACGCCGAACAGAAACGGCGACAGGCGGAACAGCAAGCCCAGGCCCAGCAGCCCGCCGCCCAATCCGGAGGAAACGGCTCCGCCTGAATAGAGTAAGGTACGCGTCGGACCAGCCGTCGCGTACCCCAACCTCCGTGCGATCTACTTCGTTGTGTGAATGCTCTCCCAGCTTGTGCTGGACCTTTTTCAGAATACGCCGCGCGCCCTCGGCGCCATTAGCTGATTTTGTCTTCGGTTAAAGCAATTCATGCAGAAGCGATGTACCGACGAGGCCTGCACGTTGCGAGGGGCCACAAAGGGGAGTGCCTGTTCGCATCGTTGAGGACGAGCGTTACATAGATGCGTTAAGCGACGATGTGAGTGGTTCTGGCGTGATCTATCATGCCATCCATGGCGCGACATCTTCGGTTGCGCCAATCCCTCGAACTTGTCGACCCAGCCTTCGGTCTCGAAAGTCCAGCCTCCAAGCACAGCTCGACGTCGTGCCACCTGCGCTCAAAGCCGTGCTTCGAAAACGTTTGTCCTCGCCCTTGCCGAGTCGCTCGACCCTCGAAAAGCTTTGTTTTTCGTCGGCTACGCCGACCGGGCCAGACCCAAGCACGGCTCGGTGGCTTCCGGCCCGCGCACGAACCTAAGATTTGTAAACGCCTGTCCTCGCCCTTGCCGAGCCGTTCGGATCTAGAAACATTGCTTTTGGTCGGCAGCGCGGCCGGGCATCACCTGGAGCCGAGTTCGTGAATCTTGCGGGTGAGGGTATTGCGGCCCCAGCCCAGCAGCAGGGCGGCATCCTGTTTGCGTCCAGCGGTATGTTTCAGAGCGATGTCGATCATCGCGCGTTCGAATTCAGGTGTCGCTTCGTCCAGAATACCGGTATTGCCCTGTTTGAGCTGTTCGTCGGCCCAGGACTTGAGCGCCTGGGTCCAGTTGCGAGTGGCGCCCGGCTGCTCGCGATGCTCGGCGAATTCCGGCGGCAAATCGCTGACATGCACTTCGCGGCCTGAAGCCATGACCGTAATCCAGCGGCAGAAATTCTCGAGCTGACGCACATTGCCGGGCCAACTCAGCCCTTGCAGGTACTGTTCGGTTTCCGGCCGCAGCACCTTGGTCGCTACATCAAGTTCGGTCGCCGCCCGGCTGAGAAAATGCGCCGCGAGGCGCGAGATATCTTCGCGCCGCTCGCTCAGTTTCGGCACGTGAATGCGGATCACGTTGAGACGATGGAACAGGTCTTCCCGGAACCGGTGGTTGCGCACGAGATCTTCCAGATTCTGGTGAGTGGCGGCGATAATACGCACGTCCACTTTCACCGATATGTGGCCGCCGACGCGATAGAACTCGCCTTCCGAGAGCACGCGCAGCAGGCGGGTCTGTGTATCCGGCGGCATGTCGCCGATCTCGTCGAGAAACAAGGTCCCGCCATTGGCCTGCTCGAAGCGGCCGGTGCGTTGCTGGGTGGCGCCGGTAAAAGCGCCTTTTTCGTGACCGAACAATTCCGATTCGATCAGTTCCGCCGGGATGGCCGCCACGTTCAAGGGAACAAAGGGTCCGTCTCTCCGGGGACTATGTTGATGCAAGGCGCGCGCCACCAGTTCCTTACCGGTGCCTGACTCGCCGTTGATCAACACGGAAATATTGGAATGCGACAGCCGGCCGATGGCGCGGAATACTTCCTGCATGGCGGGAGCTTCGCCGATTATTTCCTGCACCGGTTCCGTCTGGCCGCCGTTGGCGGCTGCTTCTTCCTCCCGCTCCCTGGCGTGTTCCAGTGCCCGGCGGGTCACGGCAATCGCGTCTTCGATGTCGAAGGGCTTGGGCAGGTATTCGAATGCGCCGCGGCTGTAAGACATGACCGCGCTGTCGAGATCCGAATACGCGGTCATGATGATTACTGGCAATCCTGGGTGCGAAGACTTGACCGCGGAGAGCAGTTCCAGACCGCTGATCCCCGGCATGCGAATATCGCTGATGATGACGTCCGGCGCCCCGTTGCGCAGACGCTGCAGCAATTCCTCGCCGTTGTCGAAGCTGATGGTGTCGAGGCCCGCATTGTTCAGGGACTTTTCCAGCACCCAGCGGATCGACCGGTCGTCATCGAGAATCCAAATGGATTGGGTCGCGGTCATGACTGGGCCTCCGGCTGACGTCTGATCCGCGCTTCGCGCTGATAGGGCAGCAACAGGCGAAAGCAGGTATTTCCCGATTCACTCTCGCATTCGAGCAGGCCCTGGTGGCGGCTGACGATGGCATGGGCGATCGAAAGCCCCAGTCCCGTGCCTTGCGGGCGGCTGGTCACCATGGGGAAGAATATGGATTCCCGCAGATGTTCGGGAATGCCGGGACCGTTGTCCATGATTTCCACGGCTACGGCCGGTTGACGCGAGCGGGGGCCGAAAGTCACTTTGTGCGTTGTGCGAGTGCGCAAGGTTATGGTGCCCAGGTCGTGCTTCACGTCCGGACTCGACAGCGATTGCATGGCATTGCGGACGATATTGAGCGTCGCCTGAATGAGCTGTTCCGGGTCCGCCATCAGCGGAGGGATGCTGGGGTCGTAGTCCCTGACCAAATGGATGCCGCGGCCGTCGATCTCGGCTTCCACCAGATTCCGCACCCGTTCGACGACTTCGTGAATATTGATGCTGCGCTTTTCCAGCGGCTTGCGATAGCCGGTCAGGCGGTCGACCAGATTTCGCAGGCGATCCGCTTCGTCGATGATGACATTGGTGTAATCGATCAATTCCTCGTCGGGCAATTCCCGCGCCAGCAACTGGGCCGCGCCGCGCAAGCCGCCGAGCGGGTTCTTGATTTCGTGGGCCAGGCCTCGCACCAGTTCCTGGGTGGTGGCCTGGGTGGAACTGAAGAAATGGTCGCGATTGATGCGCTGGGAGTATTCCAGGGAATTCATTTCCAGCAATGCAAACAACTCCCCGTCGAGATCAATAGGCGTAATGGTGTAGTCGAGTTCCACCGCCTTGCCAAGAGGCAAATGCAACCGCGCCAACCGCTTGGTAAAGCCATTGCGTACAAGCAATGCCTCCCGCATTGCTTCGATGTCTTCCGTAGCGTTCACGAATACCTCACCGAGGAAGAGCCCGACGGCTTTGCGAGAACTCATCGCCATGAGATCTTCCGCTGCCGGATTGACAATGCGGATTTGCAGGTCTTCGTCCAGCAAAAGCACCGCGGTGGTCAGGCTGTCCAGCAACCGCTTGTATTCGATACGCCCTTCCACAGGTTCTTGTCCCGCGCAAGGCGCGACCGGGCGGGTCCGGCCGGAACCGGACCCAACCAAAGTCTTATGCGGCCAGCGCTTCCTTGGTAGTCCTGATGATTGCGGCGGCAACCTTGTACGGGTCGGCATTGGACGCGGTGCGGCGATCTTCCAGCCGTCCTTTCCAGCCGGCCTGAATGGTGGCCACTGGAATTCGAATGGACGCTCCCCGATCGGAAATGCCGTAAGTAAACACGTCGATCGCCTGAGTTTCATGCAGGCCGGTCAGGCGCTGATCGTTGCCGGCGCCGTAAACCGAGATATGCCGATCGATATTCCTGCCGAAGTTCTCGCAAATCTTGGTGAAGATTTCTTCGTCGCCGACGTCGCGCATCGCGGCGTTGGAGAAATTGGCGTGCATGCCGGAACCATTCCAGTCGAGGTCCCTGCCCAGTGGCTTGGGCTCCCAGTTGACCGCAAGACCGTGCCGCTCGGCAGTACGCTCAAGCAGATAGCGGCAAAGCCAGGTTTCGTCCCCGGCGCGCTTCGCGCCTTTCGCGAATACTTGAAATTCCCACTGTCCCGCGGCCACTTCGGCGTTGATGCCTTCCAAATTTATGCCGGCTTCGAGTGACAGATCAAGGTGTTCGTCAACCACGTCGCGGCCATGACAATTAAGGGCGCCGACCGAGCAATAATATAGACCCTGGGGTCCGGGATAGCCGCCGGCGGGGAATCCGGGGGGCGCATTGGTAGCGGGGTCCCAAAGGAAGTATTCCTGTTCGAAACCGAACCAGAAGTCGTCGTCATCGTCATCGATGGTGGAGCGGCCATTGGAGCGGTGCGGGCTGCCATCGGCGTTCAGCACCTCACACATGACCAGGTAACCATTAGCCCGGTCGGGATCGGGAATGATCGCTACCGGCTGCAACAGGCAATCAGAATCGTCGCCACTGGCTTGCATGGTAGAACTGCCGTCAAATGACCACTGGGGGCAACTTTCCAATTTGCCGTCAAAGTCGTCCTGCACCAGTGTCTTGCTGCGCAGATTCTGGGTGGGGTTGTAGCCGTCAAGCCAGATGTATTCCAGTTTCGATTTCATATTCGAACTATCTCCTCGTTTTTCGATTGCTGTGCCGCCAGACCGCCAGTCGCATCGGTTATCATGAGCAAGTCGGGGCTTGGGTTGTGTCTGATAATGAGCAAGATATGTGCCACCATTCGGCGGCATTGAAAAGCTCATTTTGGTTCAATTTTTCGAATCGCAACGCCGGCGGTGCACCAGTTTCGCGCATTCCAGGCAATGGTAGCACTTTTCTGGTGCGTTTTCTAAAATTCGTTCGATGTGGCGCGCTATTTCAGGGCAATGCCGCTGAACGCATGAGGATCGTCAGCTAAACGCAATGTTGTTTCTGGTCAAACTTTTTCCCGAAATCACTATCAAGAGCCGTCCCGTGCGCCGCAGGCAGATCCGGTTGTTGCGCAAGAACATCAAATCGGTGCTGCAGCGCTTCGGGGACAATTTGCGCGTCAGCGGCGAGTGGGATTTGATACAAGTCGAAATAGAATCCGCGGACGATGGCCCCGAAGTGCTGGAAAAACTTCGCCTGACTCCGGGAATAGCTTCTGTTCTCCAGGTCAGGAAATACCCGCTGCCGGACTTCGAGGGAATTCTCGAAATCGCCAAACAGTGCTACGGCGAACGACTGCGCGGCAAGACTTTCGCGGTGCGCTGCAAACGCACGGGCAGGCATGCGTTTCGTTCGGTCGATGTCGAGGTATTTGTCGGCGCCGGACTCAAGCAGCGGACCGAAGCCGCCGGCGTTGATCTGAGCGCCCCGGACGTGCTGGTGTCACTGGAAATACGGCATGAGGAGTTGCATGTCGTTCTCGGCCGCTACAAAGGACTCGGCGGATTTCCTCTCGGCGGGCAAGGCTCGGTGCTGTCGCTGATCTCTGGCGGTTTCGATTCGGCGGTATCGAGCTACCAGGTCATGCGCCGGGGATTGCTGACGCATTTCTGTTTTTTCAACCTCGGCGGCGATGCCCACCGGTTCGCGGTGCGGGAACTGGCGTTGTACTTATGGATGAAATATCACAGCTCACACCGCGTGAAGTTCGTCACCGTGCCGTTCGAGGAAGTGGTTCAGGAGATTCTCGGCCAGGTCGAAAACTCGCAAATGGGAGTCATCCTTAAACGCATGATGCTGCGGGCCGCCGACCGCATCGCCGCCGGTCTCGGCGCGGAAGCGCTGGTAACCGGCGAAAGCGTGGCCCAGGTATCCAGCCAGACATTGACCAATCTCGCCGTGATCGACGACGTCGCCGAACACCTGGTAATCCGCCCGCTGGCGACATCGGACAAACAGCAAATCATCGATCTTGCCCGCGCCATCGGCACCGAGGAATTCTCGCGCCATATCCCCGAGTATTGCGCGGTAATTTCCGATAAACCGACGACAAGGGCGCGCCTGGGGCGAATAGAACGGGAAGAAGCCCGTTTCGATTTCGCGATTCTGGACAAGGCGCTCGCCAATGCGTCGATCCAGCCTATCACCGAAATTGCATTTGACGAGGGTGGCGGGGCCGATGAAATCGCCGCGACTTCGGCGCCGCGACCTGGAGATATCGTTATCGACATCCGCCACGAAACGGAACAGGGCGCGCGTCCGCTGGCGCAAATCGTCGTGACCGACGCACGGTTGCTGCACATTCCGTTCTATCGCCTGCGCGGCGATTTCGAGAAGCTCGATCAGAGCTCGCGCTACCTGCTCTATTGCGAACGCGGCATGATCAGCCGCCTGCATGCCGCCCACTTGCGTGACGCGGGCTTCAGCAATGTCGCTGTGCTGGACTTGAAGTGATCCAATCGATCCGCAATATCGCCATCATCGCCCACGTGGACCATGGCAAGACCACGCTGGTCGACAAACTGTTGCAACAGTCGGGGACTCTGCGCATGCATGGCGGGAATCCGGAACGCATTCTCGATTCCGATGATCAGGAGAAGGAACGCGGCATAACGATTCTGGCCAAGAATACCGCTATCGACTGGCGTGGCTACCACATCAATATCGTTGACACACCGGGCCATGCCGATTTCGGCGGCGAAGTGGAGCGGGTGCTGTCGATGGTGGACAGCGTGCTCCTGCTCGTGGACGCGGTGGACGGCCCCATGCCGCAGACGCGGTTTGTTACTCGCAAGGCATTCGACCAGGGTCTCAATCCCATCGTCGTGATCAACAAGATCGACCGCGTCGGCGCGCGGCCCGACGAGGTTGTGGACGAAGTATTCGAATTGTTCGACCAGCTCGGCGCCAATGACGAGCAACTCGATTTTCCGGTTGTCTATACCTCTGCATTGCTGGGCACGGCCGGACTCGAGCCCGATGCGATGGCGCGCAATCTCGACCCGCTGTTCGAGATCGTCGCGCGGCGCGCGCCACCGCCGGATGTAGCGCCGGACGCGCCCTTGCAAATGCAGATCAGCGCACTCGACTACAGTAGCTACGTCGGTGTGATCGGCATTGGCCGGGTCAGCCGCGGCCGCGTTGCCACCAACCAGCAGGTTGTCGTAATTGACCGCAATGACCGCGAACGGGCCGGCCGGGTATTGCAGGTAAAAGGCCACCTGGGGCTGGAACGAATCGATGTGGCCGAGGCCCATGCCGGCGATATTGTCTGTGTCACCGGAATCGATGGCCTGCAAATCTCGGATACCTTGTGCGAGCCCGGCCATGTCGAGGCGTTGCCGCCACTCGAAGTGGACGAACCCACGATCAGCATGACATTTCAGGTAAACACCTCTCCGTTCGCCGGCCGCGACGGCGTCTATCTGACAACTCGCCATCTCGGCGAACGCCTGCGCCGCGAGGCGCTGCACAATGTCGCGTTGCGGGTCAGGCAGGGTTCGTCTCCCGACAAGTACGTCGTATCCGGCAGAGGCGAACTGCACCTGTCGGTGCTGATCGAAAACATGCGCCGGGAAGGATTCGAGCTTGCGGTATCCTGCCCGGAAGTCATTGTGCGCGAACTGAGAGGGCGCAAGACCGAGCCTTACGAATCGCTTTTGATCGACTGCGAAGAGCGGCATCAGGGTGCGGTGATCGATCAACTCGGCCGCCGCGGCGCCAAACTGGAAGATCTGCGGCCCGATGACGCCGGCCGTGTACGCCTGCGGTTCATCGTTCCCACTCGCGGTCTGATCGGATTCCGCTCCCGATTCCTGTCGCTGACTTCGGGCACGGGAATCATGACTCATGTCTTCGACCATTACGGCAAGTACCGCGACGAGGAAATAGGCGAACGCGACAATGGCGTGCTCGTTTCCATGACCGCCGGCCGCTCGCTGGCCTATGCCTTGTTCAATCTGCAAGATCGGGGCCGCTTGTTCATTGGCCCGAACGTGGATGTATACGAAGGCATGATCGTGGGCCTGCACAGCCGCGGCAATGACCTGGTGGTCAATCCCACCAAGGCCAAGCAACTGACAAACATTCGCGCGGCGGGGAGTGACGAGAACATCATGCTTACGCCGCCGATCACGCACAGTCTGGAGCAGGCGCTGGAATTCATCGGCCCTGACGAACTGGTCGAGGTGACGCCGAAGTCGATTCGCCTGCGCAAAAGATTGCTGCGCGAAAGCGAACGCCGCCGCGCCGGCCGCTCCCGGCTCAACGCCGCGAGCGCATAATGCCGCACTACTGGCGATTGCAGTCCGAATTGCCCTAACATTGCAGAAGCGACTGAGACGGACCGGCAAGTGCTGACCCTATTTCCCGAACTGAAGCCCTATCAGAGACACAATCTCAAGGTTTCCGACCTGCATAGCCTTTATCTGGACGAGGCCGGTAACCCGGACGGTATCCCGATTCTGTTCGTGCACGGCGGTCCGGGCGGCGCCTGCGACGCAAATTCCCGCCGCTTCTTCGATCCGGAACTCTATCGCATCATCACTTTCGATCAGCGAGGTTGCGGCCGCTCCACGCCGCACGGTGAATTGCGGGAAAACGACACCGGCGAATTGATCGCCGACATGGAGAAGATCCGCGGTCATCTGCGAATCGAACAATGGGTGCTGTTCGGTGGCTCCTGGGGCTCGACCTTGAGCCTGCTTTATGCCCAGGCTCATCCGCAGCGCGTGAATGCCCTGGTGCTGCGCGGTATTTTCCTCTGCCGCCAGCGCGACCTCGACTGGCTTTACCGGGACGGCGCCAATCGCATTTTTCCCGATGGCTGGGTAGAATTTCTGCGTCCCATTCCCAAGAGCGAACGCCATCGCCTGCTGGAAGCCTATTACGAACGCCTCACCGGCGAAGACGAACTGGCGCGCATGGGCGCGGCCAAGGCCTGGGCAACCTGGGAGGGAAGCTGCGCCACCTTGCGTCATGATCCCGCCGGTCTGGCCCGATTCACTTCCCCCCATCGGGCACTGGCGCTGGCTCGCATCGAAGCACATTATTTCATTAATCGGGGCTTCATCGAGGAGGATCAGATCCTGCGAAACATGGGGCGGCTCACTGATATTTCGGGGCATATCATTCATGGGCGCTACGATATGGTCTGCACGCTGGACAACGCCAGCTCCCTGCATCGGCATTGGCCGGGCTCCGAACTGTTCATCGTGCGCGAGGCCGGCCACTCCGCCAGCGAGCCGGCGATCACCGACTGCCTGGTAAAGGCGACGGACGAAATCGGCCGCGATCTTTCACCGGTAAGCTGATTCCGGCGGCGCGCTCAGCGATGATTGTCCTTATCCGGCTGCATGACATGGTATCCGCTGGCGGGCGCGACCCCATTCGCGGTCGAGACGAACAATGATCGTTCTCATCCAGCGCGTCAATTGGGCTCGCGTGAGCATCGGCGGCGCCACTCACGCCGAAATCGGCAAGGGCCTGCTGGCCCTGGTCGGCTTCGAGCGCGAGGACGACGAGACGGCTATCGGCCGCATGGTGGACCGGCTGCTCAGCTACCGCGTATTCGCCGACGCGGACGGCAGGATGAACCTGGATCTTCGAACCATTTCCGGCGAGCTCTTGCTGGTTTCCCAATTCACGCTTGCAGCCAGCACCAGCAAAGGTCTGCGCCCCGGTTTCTCCGGCGCCAAGGCGCCGGCCGCGGCCGAACAGTTGTTCGCGCACATGGTAAAAATGGCAACCCAACGCCATCCCGCAACCGAAAGCGGCGTCTTCGCCGCCAACATGCAAGTCGCCCTCGAAAACGATGGGCCGGTAACCTTCATCCTCCGCTAGGCGCAGCGCAGGCAATTGACCGTAATCCCTGACTAGAGCCGCTTCCAATGTGGAATTTCCACTATTTGAAGGGACCGTTACGCGCCTTGGTCAAGATACCGCCGCCGGAACTTCTTCCTGAATCAGGACACCTTTCGCGTGCTCTATAACAGAAATGTCATGTTTTGATTGCAAATTCATCCAAAATTCCGCTCCGGTTCCGAGATAGCGGCCGAGGCGCACGGCTGTTTCTGCTGTGATCGACCGCTTGCCCCGCAAAATGGCTGTTATCCGATTTGACGGCACACGAATTGCCAGCGCAAGCCGGTTGGCGTTCAGGCCTCTCGCCGCCAATTCCTCGCGCAAAACGCGACCTGGATGAGTCTTTATTCGCACCACTTGCTTACTCCAGATTTACCCCTTGTGATAGTCCTCAATGGCGACATCGTGAGCATTGCCTTCATCGAATCGAAAAGTTATCCGCCATCGCCCATTTACCGTCATTGACCATTGCCCCCGTCTGTCTCCGGCAAGCGCGTGAAGTCGAACTGCCTGCAGAACGCCCAGAGGAGCCAGAGAAGGCGCGGCATCCAATGCATCCAGCAACATGAGCGCTCGTTCGTAGTCAAGGCCACGAAAACCCCTAATCCGTTCGTCCTCGAACAGTCGGCGACTCTTGCTATCCCTGAATGATTGAATCACGAGCGAATTCTAGGACGTCATACATACTACGTCAAGTGTACATTTGGTTTAGCGGGGCGATGCCCAAATAGAACAGCATGGGGAACCGGAGAGGACACCCATCCGAAAAATTCCCACGACCTGTCAGGTGGCGTGCTCTTCCTCGGCTTCCTGTTCCCGCTGGCGTTTGCGCGCCATCTTGCCGGCGATGATTCCCACTTCAAACAGCGCCCACATGGGGATAGCGAGCATGGACTGCGTGAAAGGGTCGGGGGGAGTCAGCAGCATGGCGACAACGAAGCAGCCTACGACCACATAGGGCCGCTTTGCCGTCAATGATTCAGGTTCCGCGAGCCCTGCCCAGATGCACAGGTACACGGCGATGGGGATTTCAAAAGCCAAGCCGAAGGCAAGAAATATGGTCAGCGCGAAACTCAGAAAGCTGCTGATATCCGGCGCTACCTGAATACCTTCCGGGGCAACGGAGATGAAAAACCTGAACACGATGCCGAACAGCACATAACGCGCGAAAAGGATGCCCGAATAGAACAGCATGACACTGGAAACAAACAGGGGTATGGCCAGTTTCTTCTCGTTCTTGTACAGACCCGGCGCGATGAAAGACCACATCTGATAAAGGATGTAGGGCATCGCGATCATTAGGGAAACGTAAAAAGTCAATTTGAAAGGCGCGAAAAAGGGCGACGTCGGATCCACGGCTATCATGGTCGAGCCTTCCGGCAGCGCGGAGATCATCGGGGCGGCGACATAGGTGTAAATGTCATTGGCGAAATAGAACAGCGCCAGAAACAGCACCACCACGGCGATCAGGGATTTCATGATCCGATCGCGCAGTTCGACCAGATGGTCTATCAGGGTTAGCTCTTTTTCGTCTTCAGCCGAGGTCATCTGCCGCGTTCACTGCTAGGCGCGTCGACGGCCGGATCAGGTGCGGGCGTCGTCTCCGCGGGTAGAGGGTCTAGGGCGGCCGATTCGGCTGGATCTCCGGATAGGGGCGCCGCGCCGGTCGCCCGCGCCGGATCGGAATCGGATTCAGGGGACTCGGTCAGCTCTGGGTCGGCTCCCGCTCCGGTGACCGCGGCTTCCCGCTCCGCTGCCGCATTCCGCAGTCGCTCATCCGTGGCCGGCGACGCGCCGGGGTCGAAATCCTTCGAGTTAACGATCTTGTTCACCGATTCGCGTGCGTCCGACGCGACACTCCGCGCGTCCGACGCAGCATTCTCCACGTCCGATTTGACCTCGCGGATATCCGCCAGCACCGATTCGTTATGCAATTGCCGCCGCACTTCGTCGGCGTTCAGTTCGCGTTCGATTTCGGCCTTGACCTTGTAGAAACTGCGCCGGAATCTGCCGAACCACAAACTTGCCGTGCGAATGGCCGCGGGCAACCGCTCCGGTCCGATAACCAGCAGTGCGACCACCAGTATCAGTAGCAGTTCAGTCGGATGAATACTGGGCATTTACAAAGCCCGCGCCGAAGCGGTCAGGAAAGGATGCTACTTTTTTTCGGCAGCTTCAGTTGCGGCGCTGACAGTTTCGGCGCCGGCAGTATGGTCCTCGATCTCATCCTTCTTGTCGGCATCGTCGTCTTTCATCGCGCTGCGAAATCCGCGCAATGCGCCGCCAAGATCAGAGCCGAGCGTACGAAGCTTCTTCGTGCCGAACAGCATGACCACGATCAATAGAATGATGAGTAATTGCCAGATGCTTATTCCGCCGATACCCATTCTGCACCTCCATTCCGGACGGACGATTATGCTGCCCGGCCGAAAATCATTGCTTGCGAGAAGATTTCTCTTCGTGACCCGACATGTTAAATCGTTTTTGCAGTTCGGCCAACACTTCGCGGTGGCTCACGCCAAGGTGGCTGAGCATAACCATGCTGTGAAACCAGAGGTCGGCGGTCTCGGCAATCAGCGCTTTGCGCGAGCTTTCACCGGCGCATTCGGCTTCCTTGGCCGCTAACACCACCTCGACCGCTTCCTCGCCGACCTTTTCCAGGATCTTGTTCAATCCCTTTCCGTACAGGCTGGCCACGTAGGATTCATCCGGCGTCGCCGACTTGCGCGCCTCTAGCGTGGCTTCCAGTTGCGACAGCGTGTCACTTCCGCTCATGCGTAGTTCCCGATTCAGTTTCCATCGGCGCTGGCCTCGATCAGGCGCCAGCCGCCATTATCCAGTTTGCGAAAAAAGCAGCTCCGGCGACCGGTGTGGCAGGCGCTGCCGCCCACCTGGTCCACCTGGTAGCAGATGGTGTCTCCGTCGCAGTCGAGCAACACGCCGACCAATTTCTGAACATGGCCAGATTCTTCGCCCTTGCGCCAGATACACGCTCGCGAGCGCGACCAGTACACGGCGCGCCCTTCGGCTACGGTGATCCGCAATGCCTCGCGGTTCGCCCAGGCTTGCATGAGCAATTCGCCGGTGGCGGCTTCCAGAGTGACGACCGGCGCCAGACCCTGCTCATTCCATTTCACTTCATCCAGCCAGGACATGTCCGCAGTATCCTCTCAACGGGCGAAAAATAACAGCGCCAGACCCGCCAGCGCCAGCACCAGGGTGGCAACGGGCACGCTTTGCAAGGCCGCGCCGACCGCCGGAATCAGCGCGAGCAGCGCGAGCAGCAAGCATATGAAGCCGCCGCGCCGCGCCAGCCGCCGACTGCGCACATGCTGCCTGACCGCCAATTCCTGGCGCCGGATCAGCGTTTCGCCGACTTCGACCAGTTGGCTCAATCGAGTAGCCGCGTCAATGGCCATTTGCGGCAGCAACGGCGCTTCGCTCACCCAGTCCGGCAGCTTTTCCCGAACCTGTTCCAGCCAGGTTAACGGACTCAGCCGCTTTTTCTCCCAGGCTTCCAAAAACGGCAGCGCGGTTTCCCACAGGTTCAACTCCGGATAGAGTTGGCGGCCAAGGCCCTCGATATGGAGCAGGGTTTTCTGTAACAGCACCAGCGACGGCTGCACCTGCATATCGAACTGTCGCGCCGTGATGAACAATTGTAGCAAAAGGCCGGCAAAGGAAATCTCGCCCAGCGGCCGCTCGAATATGGGTTCGCACAGGCTGCGGATGGCGGACTCGAAATCATGCACTCGCGTTTTGCGCGATACCCAGCCCGAAGCGACATGCAACTCCGCTACCCGCCGATAGTCGCGCTTGAATATCGCCAGCAGATTGCGCGCCACATAGTCCTGATCGGCGCGGGTGAGGGAACCGATGATGGCGCAGTCGAGCGCGATATAGCGGGGATTTTCCGGGGTTTCCGGGCTTACGAGAATATTGCCCGGATGCATGTCGGCGTGGAAAAAATTGTGTTCGAGCACCTGGGTGAAAAATACCGCGACGCCGTTTTCCGCCAACTTGCGCAAGTTGACGCCAGCTTCTTTCAGCGCCGGCACATCGGTGACCGGAATACCATGCACGCGCTCCATTACCATCAGCTCGCGGCGGCTGAATTCGCTATACACCTTCGGCACATAGAGCATGTCCGAATTCTCGAAGTTGGCCCGCAGACGTTTCGTGCTTGCCGCTTCGAGCAGCAGGTTGAGTTCGTCGTTGATGGTCTTGTCATAGTCGCGCACGACTTCGACCACGCGCAGGCGCCGGCCGGCCGCGAAGTTACGGTCGATAAGCGCGGCGATGCGCTTCAGCAGATGGATGTCCGCGCCGATGATTTCGGCAACGCCGGGGCGGATAACTTTCACCACGACTTCTTCGCCGCTGTGAAGCGCTGCCGCATGCACCTGGGCGACCGAGGCCGAGGCCAGCGCTTCGGACTCAAGTTCGGCGAACACCTCGGTTGCGGGAATGCCCAGCAATTCGCTGGCCCGGTCTGCTATCGGCGGCTGCTCGAAGGGCGGCACCCGATCCTGCAGCAATTGCAGTTCATCGGCCAGTTCCTGGCTCAGGAAATCCCGTCGCGTGGAAAGCAATTGCCCAAACTTGATATAGACCGGTCCGAGCTCCTCCATCGCCTGCCGCAGCCGGGCATTGCGGTCGCCGGCGGGCGCGCGGCCGAGGCTGAAAGGCGCGCGATACAGCAACAACAGTAAGCGAAGCAGGCGCAGCCGGCGTCGACCCCGAAGGAATTCATCCAGCCGGAATTTCGCGACGACATTGAGTACCTTGATCAGGCGCGGCAGGTAGGTCACGATCAGCGTGCAGTTCGCTGTCTTGAGCGGGCCAGCAAAGATACCACCTGCCCTGGGGGCTCACAAGTTGGGGTGGCGGGGCCGGCTCCTCACGGGAGTTCACGCGACGGCGCCCTCATCACTGCCTTGCGCGCCTTGGGAGGGTGTTTCAGATATCGATCGTCGCGATAAACGCCGCTGTGCGCGGCGCCCCGATCCATGCGCCCCAAGCGCCCGCGCCGGAGATGCCGCCGGAGATGCCGCCCAGATAGGACTCGTCCAACAGATTGTTGATCACGATGCCGAACTCGAAGCTCCGCGGGGAATCCGGCAAACCTTCTCCGCGTACCTTCAGGTATAGATCGGAAACCGTGTACTGTTCGGCCAGCCAGCTATTGCCGCGGTTCACGAATCGGTCGCCGACTTTCTTGCTGGACAGGCCGGCGTAATAGGGCCCGCGATTCCAGTTCAGCGTCAGCACCCACATTGAATCCGGCGTACTCGCAACCCGGTTGCCGGGGAAGATGCCCAGCGCGGCGTCCGCTTCGGGGCCGAGGCCGGAGCCGATATAAATTGCGTCGGTATTGGTGTAGGAAGTGTAGACCGACCAGTTCTCGCCGATCTCGATATTGGCCGCCAATTCGAATCCGTTGGAACCGACGCCTCCGACATTGTCATAACGGCCCGATTGGCCGATCTCGTAGTTGGGAATGCCGCTGGCCGCGGCCAGCGGATCGAAGAACTCGAGCCGGTTGTTGAATTCGTTGTCGAAAATCACCGCGCTGGCGGCGATGCGAAAGCCGACGTAGCGCAGGCCGAACTCCAGGTTTTTCGCTGTTTCGGGCTCGATCATGCCGCGGATTTCCCGTTCCAGCACCAGATCCAATGTCGGCTTGATGTTCTCCGAGTAGCCGAAGAACAGTTCCAATCCATCGACGGGAGTTACATAACTCGCGCCGCCGCTGAGCAGCGCGTCGGAACTGGAATCGAAGCCGATATCATCACCGGCGTCGAACAAGTCTTCGCGCTTGTTTTTCACGTCGAATTGACGGACGCCGAAACTGACGGTCAAGGCGCCGATCTCTATCTGGTCCTGCAAGTACCACATGGCGGTTTCGCGCGGAAAGATTCGATCATATTGGCGCCAGTAGGCGCGCTCGTCGAAGCCGAAGCCGACGCGGGCGTCGGTGATGCGGTGCCAGTCGCGCCATTCGTGTCGCTGGGAGTCTTCAAACCAGTAACCGCCACTGACCACGTTTACAAAGCCGCCCAATTCGACTTCCCAAGAGAAGTCAGCGGTAACGCCGCCGCGATTGCGCGAATAATGCGTGTGTCGATAGGATTGCACCGGAATAGCGTTGGCCGGATAACAGGCCGGATCGTGTGCGGGACCGGCGCCGCCGTAAGGAAACGTAATCGAAGAGACACAGCCGGGCGCGGGAGAAAGACTCACGTTACCGCTATCGACGAAGTAGATGCGGTCGATATTGGACGGCCTCAGGACAGGCAAATTTCCTTGCAGTTCGTACTCGGGGCCTCCAGCATCATCGGTCACGTCGGCGATGTAGGGAGGCATCCAGTCGCCGCGGCCGTCCATTTCGTGCATGTAGAGGCCCGCGGAGACGCTGAATCGCTCCTTGAGATCGGCCTCCAGCTTCAGGTAACCGAAATTGTTCTCGCGAAGTTGCGACCAGCCGCGGCGGTAGAGCTGATTGACATAGGGTATGTCGGCCCACTCGCCGATTAATCGGTCCCAACGCGGATCGGCGGCGAATTCTTCAGCCGAAAACAGTCTCTGGTAGTTATCTTCGTGGATATCGTCTCGGACGTAGTAGCCGGTCAAGGTATGGTCGTCCATTTCCGTGATGAACTTGCCGGCGAAATGGTCGCGTTCATTCTGGGCGGAACCTTCCATCCAGTCGGTCGCCTCGTTGTGGCTGAACGATACCCAGGCCAGAGTGGAGTCATTGAGGATGCGGCCGGTGTCGTAGCGGCCGTAATAACGCCTGGAATCGAAGTCGCCTCGCGACAATTGAATCCGCATGCGCCGTTCTTCAGCCGGATCGTCGGTGGTGAAGTTGAGCGTGCCGCCCAGAGATTCGGTGGTGCGCGTACCGATCGATGCGATGCCCTGGTTAACCTCGACGCCGCCTGAATTCATGGAATCGATATATCGATTGGCCTTGGCGCCACCGCCGTAGTTGGAGTCGCCGTTCGGAAACCCGTCGATGGTAGTGCCCACCTGCTGATCGCTGATGTTGGTTTGATAACCTCGCAGATTGACAGTGGTCGACCAATCGTCGAATCCGAAAGTGTCGCCTTCGGTCACGTTGACCCCGGGCAGATTGTCGATGACGGAAAGCGCGGAAGTAAGCGGATTCTGTTGGTCCCGCATAGACTGCGTCGTGCGCAACGCCGAATAGGTGCGCGACGCGCCGGTAATAACAATTTCCTGAATGTCTTCAAACTCGCTTTCCTGTCCTACCGCGCCGCCGGCTGAACTCAGTGCGATCAAGGGAATTGCCAACAGCCGCGAACGTTTTAGTCTCTTGCCCATATACTGCTCACCGCTTTGGGGGACATCAGCGCCGTCGCGGATTTCGGCAATTACCCTGGATGAGAAAATAGTATAGTGCAATCGCCGCGGCGGTCGAGGAAAGATTTTGCCCCGATTCCAACAAGCGGTGTCGGGATTGCAGCGGTGTCGTGATTATGGCCGAATCGTTGTCCGGTTCCGCTTGAACGAAATTTCCAAACTCGAGAAATGCTGTCATTTTTCCTCTCCGCTGACTGGAGCAAATCGCCCGAAAAGCGGTGTGTATATTTGGCCGACCTGTGCCGGCGACGCCTGACCAAGCCGCCGGAACCGCCAGGTGGGTGGAGATTTGTTTCGATGCTGGCGCTGGCGCGAACGCTTCCCGGCAAGGTGCTCATCGGCGTGGATGTGGGGATGGGAGTCTCGCGCGGCTTCTGGCGGCTCATGCTTGAGAACTGTGACAGCCCGCCGCCGGAGAACTTCGTGCAATGGCTGAATCGTATCGATCCGGACAGCGGATTTTTCGAGACCGTTGCGAGTCCGGATCATTGGAGTCCCCGCCGGCCGTGGTTCGCGGTGGGGAAGGGACCGGGAGGACTGACATCGTTCACCGGCAAGACCAGCGACAACCTGCATCGCAGGCTGGCGGCGGCCACTACCGCAAAGCCGATCTTCGCCGTTAGCGGGATTCCGGGGTCGGTGGGCTCGGGCACCCGCGAGATTTGGCGCGAACTCGCGCCGATGCTGAAAGAGGCCCGCGACTTCGCGGTCTGGCCGTTCGAAGGCGATGCGCGGTGCGGGCATCCGCAACACAATATTCTGCTCGCCGAAACCTATCCCGGTCTGGCCTATGGCGCGGTGCTCGCAGAAGACTTGCCCACGGCGCGGTTGGTAATCGCCAAGAGAAATAACGCCCAGCGAATCGAGGCTTGCAAGCGATTTGCCGCCGCGAACTGGGTGCGCGATGGCCGGGTTAAATTGCCTGACCTGGCGCCCGCGCAGGCCAGCGAAGACGATTTCGACGCGCTGTTTACCGCGGCGGCCGTATTGCGGTGCGCGGTTGAAGGACTGCCGATCGTCTTCCCGCGATGGATCGACAACAGAGTCGAAGGCTCGATGTTGCTTGCCGGCCCGGTTGACCCCGCGTGCAAGGCCATTAGACTTTAGTCCTGCCATCACACCGCAAAGCGCGGGAGAGCCGAATGTATTCCATAGTTCTCTTGGTTTGTTCCGTTGGCCTGATCGTGTTGGCGTTTGCCTTTTTCAATAGAGACGCATCCATTCGAATTCTTCGAAAATACTCCGACTCGCTGTGGTTCCAGGTATTTTTCATCGGCCTGACCATAGTGTTCGGGACAGCATTGCTGTTCTCTGCCGAAAACTCGGGATTTCCCGGTTTCCTGACAGTAGTCGGGACCATATTGCTCGCGGAAGCGGTTCTGATCGCAGTGATCGGACGCTCCAATTTTCGGGCGTTGATCCATTGGGCGATTAATCTGTTCGAAAAACCGGCCTGGTGGTACTTGAGGTGCGTTTTAGGCGCGGCAATCCTGGTTTTCCTGCTCTACGCGGTAATCTGACTGTCGAATCAGGGCGCCGGACGGGATGGCTCATCCGGCCCGGCTAGTCCTGATCCTCCTCTTCTTCCTCCGCCTCTTCTTCGGCCCGGGTCGCGTCCAGAATCTCCTGCTGGTCGCCGTAGTAGTCGTCGATGGCGTGCTCGGACGACACGGGGCTGAGGTAGTGCTCCGCGGTCATCCCTTCCCTGTTCATCGCGATCCCGGTCAGGCAGGCCTTTATGATATGCGCGCTGTTGAGCGCGGTCGCGTAGGTCGGATCTAGCGCGGGATGAAATTCGACCAGGTCGAAACCCACCACGTTGGACTCCGCGCACAGGCGGCGCACGATGGTGATCGATTCCCGCATGGTGAGCCCGCCCGGAACGGGAGTGCCGGTGGCCACCGCGAATGCCGGGTCGAGAACGTCTATATCAAAAGAGATATGCAGTTTGCGCCCCTCCTCGCTGGCCTCGGCGACAATCCGGTCAAGCACCTCATCCCAGCCCCGCAACTCGACCTCGGCCATCGTGTGATAGCGCATGCCCTGTTCCCGCATCCAGTTGAAACCCGACTTGCTGGGCCCGGTTGAACGCAGTCCGACCTGGATATAGTCCGCGGCCCGCACATGCCCCTCGTTGATCAGCCGGTACACGGGGTACCCATGACTGATCAGGTGGGCGTCGCCCCACCACGCGTCGTAATGCGAGTCGAAGTGAATGACGGATACGTTTTCCTTGCCGTACACGTCCGCCAGCGCCGCGACATTGGGGTACTCCAGGGAGTGGTCGCCGCCGACGATCATGGGTATGGCGCCGGTCTCCGCGATCTCGCGAACGATTTCGCGTACGTGACGCATGGAGCGTTCGGTGCTGTTGTTGTCTATCGCAACGTCGCCGTAATCCACAACATTCAATACCCGGGACGGATGGATCTGCACGTACTGGTCGTGGGAGCCCATGAGCCGGCCGTGCAGGCGAAGCTCGACCGTGGCGCGCTCGCCCGAGTCGCGCCATCCCGAACCCATGTTCAGAGGCGCCCCCAGGATGGCGACATCGACTTCGCCCGCGATCAGGTCTTCCGGCGACAGCGCCAGGGGGAAACCGCCGAAGGTAGGCGGACCACCCCTGCCGCCGTAGCGGCCGAGCTCGACTGGCCCGGGCTCCCGCCGCGGGTCCATGGAACGGGGACGCAATAATCGCCAGGCATTGAACTCGGGCGATCCGGTGTTGAAGGGAATGTTGGGCAAGTCTCTTCCTTCGACGTAACGGCTTTGATCCACTGCCTGCTGCATGGCCTCGACCCACGCCCTTACTTCCTCCGCGGTGCGTTCCTCCAGCGCCTCGACGGTTTCCCCGGCCGGGCCGGTGAAGGCGCGCGCATCGTCGCTCCTGAGGAACTCGATTTGTTCCGGCGTCAACAACTCGAGTTTCGGCGCCACGCTGTCGGGCAGGTCGATGGGCGGCCGATCCTCTTCTCTCGGGTCTACGGTGTCGAAGGGATACGGCTGTGCGCCGACCACGTGCTCTGGAGTGATGGGCTCGTCATCCTGGGCCAGGGCAATCGGCGCGGCCAGCGCAACAAACAAGAGAAGCGCCGCGCGAAGTTCAACCGAAACGAATGACATGACAAGACTCCGGCGCCGGCAGGCCGGGCGCAAACTGTTACTGGCCATGATCGAGCGCCAGGGGATGGACGTAGTCGGGGTCAAGCCCGGCCTTGCGCACCGCGATGCCGGCCAGACATGCATTCAGCACCGCATTTGCATGCATTACCGATAATCGTGAAAAGTCCAGCATCGGGGCCAGGTCGGTAATCTCGAAACCCACGATCTCCTTGGCCGCGCATACGTGGCGCACTGTTCTGTTCAGTTCATCAAGGCCCAGGCCGTTGTGGGTCGCGCGTCCGGCGGCAATCATCTCGACCGGGTCGATGACGCTGACGTCGATCGAGACAAAATACGCTTCAGGACCTCTTTCGACTTCCCGCAGCACCCGTTGCATGACCGCCTCGGACCCGCGTTGCCGGAATTCGGCCATGGTGTGGTAGCGCACGTTGTTGTCGCGCAGCCACTGCAAGGTGTCGGCATCTACCGCGGGTCCGCGCAGACCGACCTGGATGGTTTCGCCGCCTTCCACAACGCCCTCGTCCAGCAGCAGGAAAAGCGCCTGGCGGTCGGAAACCGTGTGGTCGTCGTTGCGCTCGACATCCGGATGGGCGCTGAAGTGCAGCAATCCGAAGCTCCCGGCGCCGTGTATTCGCGCAACGCCGCTTACACCGGGATAGAGCATGGAAGTATCACCGCCGACCAGCATCGGAATGGCGTCGGTTTCCGCGGTTTCCGCGACCCTGGCGGCGACGTGACCGATGCTTCTTTCCGTACTCATCCGATCCACCGCGAAATCGCCGTAGTCGACCACGGAAAGAGTTTCCAATGGCTTCAACAGCGATTGCATGTCCGGCATGGCAATGGTGTTCAGGCCGCGCATTTCATTCGGCCCGTTTCCGGAGTCGCGGCGGCCGCTGCCCGCATTGCTTGGCACGCCGATGATCGCCACATCCACGTTTCCCGCGACGAGGTCTTCCGGCCAGATGGCGACGTCGGCGCCGCCGAACGTGGGCACTCCGGATTCCGGAAACAGGTATCGGTGTACGCCGAACGGACCCGGCTCACGCTCGAAATCACGCAACAACGGCGGGGTAGGCAGGGGTTCGCCGAATTCTTCGGAAGTGAGGTTGAGCGGCGCCGCGCCCATGTCCCGCTCCGGGTCGTACTCCATCCGGTCCGCCAGCGAAATCAGGTCGCCCATCAGGGATCGCAGACTGTCCGCATCACGCGTGGCGAGTTCGTGTTCGAGCTGCCGCTCCGGAATAAAGTCCAGGATTGCGCCCGATGTTACGAATTCCCTCTGATCGTCGTTCAGCGCGCTCGCCTGCGCCTGCAGTTCTTCCGGTATGGGCCATTGTCCAGTTGCGCTTTCAGCGGCAAGCAACAGCAATGCTGAACAGATTGCGGGAAGGGTACGGTTCGATACAAAGCGTCGAAGGGTCATATCGTCCGCCTGAAATAGATCGAAGGAACTACCGGAGATTACAACGAAAGGTCTACTGCACGATAGCTGCGGGAACTTGAACGCGTCGGAATTGCCGATGCCGTGGATTCCGCGACTCCGCTACGCTCCGCGCGGAATGACAGAAAATAGTCATCACGGGACGGCGGCAAACAGGCGTCATTCCGCGCGCAGTCGCGGAATCCATCCTCCTGGACGCGCGCAGAGCGGCTTTGTCTGTTAAGAGCGGCTTTGTCTTGACAAGGATGATTTATCCCTTATACCGTGCCTGTCCTGAACTCTGACCAATGGGGCAGCCATGAGTAAAAGCATGACCGCCGGAGTCGCCACGCTGGTGGTGCTCCTCACAGGAATACTGGCCTGGATTTTCACGGCGCCTTATCTCTCCAATCAGGGACTTGGTCGCACGCCCGGTATAATTATCGGAGGGACGATCACCCCGGCTCCGAGCGACTTCACACCACTTAACGATATTCCCGGGCCGCTTCTCATGAAACAGGCCGGCTTCCCGTCGCTGGTAATCTATCTCTCGTTTGTCGGCACTCCCGACGGAGTGATTACGGCCACCCGCCCGGATGGAGGTTATTGGGCGCAGCGCGTTAGGGATCGCGGTGGAGACGGATGGCTGCGAATCGGCGACGCGACTTATGCGATGACGGCCACCGAGATTGTCGGTGACGCGCGCATACCCATGCTGGAGCAATGGGCCGCCAAATCGGGCAGATCGATAGACGATCCCGTTTACGAGGGGGCGGAGCTGCTGCGCGACTGGGAGGTATTTTTCTGGACGCCAATGTCCCCGGCCGAGTGAAACAGTCGGAAAATTCTTGCATGTTCGCCTGAACGCGGCATCGGATCGCCACCGATTCAAGTTTCAGCGGATTGCGCGTCACGCTGCAGGATTTCGATGCGCGCCTGCAGGCGGTCGAGGCTCAGCCGCAATTCATCGACCCGCTCGGCGAAATGCGCTATTTCCTCGGGAGTGGGCATGACGCCGGCTTCGTATTGAACGAAGTTTTCAAGGTTGCGCTTGATATTGCCACCGGCCATACGGGTCAGGTCACGGGCGTCGGTGACGGCGCTGCTGAGTCCTCCGGTAAGTACGTCGCCCAGAATGGGACCAAGGTAATCCTCCCAGCGAACGTCGATTTCGTCGAGCGCGCCTTGCAGGTCGAGCAGCAGTTCGGCGTCGCCTTCAACGCGAATTTCCCGATCGGCCAACGGGCGCTCGCTGTCGGTAAGCAATCCGAATAGTTGCGGCGCCGAGCCCCGAACGGTCACATCCGCTGGCTCGTTCAGCGCTTCCGCGTCGAGCGTGGTCAAGCGGACGCCGCCTGCATCGAACAGCACATTCAGACCGGTATGCGGTGTTTGCGCTTCGACCCGCTTGCCGCGAAAGCGCGAGAGATATTCCGCCGCGTGGGGGTCCTGGGCGATCACTCCGTTGACAAGTTTTTCAACGGGAAACAATAGCGCCGAACCGGCCAGGGAAAGAGACATGGGGCGGATCAGACTGGCTCGCCGGTCGGCTTGAGGCCGACATGCACGGCGCAAACGCCAGCCATGACGTTGTGATATTTGCATTGCTCGAATCCTGCTGCCTGCAACATGCCCAGCAGGGCTTCCTGGTTCGGATGCACGCGAATCGATTCGACCAGGTAGCGATAGCTGTCGGCATCGCCCGTAACGAGCTTCCCGGCCGCGGGCCACATGGCCGACCAGGCGTCATAGGCGCGGCCAAGCAATGGATTGTTGACGCGGGAAAATTCAAGGATGAGCACGCGCCCGCCGGGCTTGAGCACCCGGTTCATGGACGCGAGCGCTTTCGGCTGATCGGTTATGTTGCGCAAGCCGTAGGCAATGCAGACGCAGTCGAAACTGGCGTCGGCGAAGGGAAGTTCCTCGCCATTGAGTCGCACGATGTCGATATTGCCGGCCAGACCGCGGTCGATGACGCGATCCCGGGCGATGCGCAACATGTCCTCGTTGATGTCGGCCAGCACGACCCTGCCTTCCGCTCCCACCAGCGGTGCGAAGCGCATGGTCATGTCGCCGGTTCCACCGGCGAGATCAAGCACCGAATGACCACTGCGCAATGCGCTCAATTCCAGGGTAAAACGCTTGATCAGGCGATGGCTGCCCAGTGACATGAGATCGTTCATCAAGTCGTAACGCCGGGCAACCGAGTGGAACACTCCGTTCACCCGCGTCTGCCGTTCTTCGAACGGCACTTTGCGGTAGCCGAAATTTGCGGTCTTGCTTTTGGTCATTCGGGCTGCCTGAATTTCAGCACCTGCACGTCCGCCTTTACCGGATCGCGGCTGGCCCGGGCTTCGCGCAGGCGGTCCAGATATTGGCGCCAGAGTTCTTCCTTGCGCGAGCATAACTCATGCAGATAGTCCCAGCTATAAATGCCGGTGTCGTGGCCATCGTCGAAAGTGAGCTTGACGGCGTAGTTGCCGACCGGCTCGACGCGGGTCAGGCGCACATTTCGTTTGCCGGTTTGCAGCACTTCCTGGCCGCTGCCGTGGCCGCGCACTTCCGCGGAAGGAGAGTGCACGCGCAGGAATTCAGCCTCGAGCTCGCAGTCGCCGCCTTCGGCATAGTTCAACTCCAGCACGGACGAACCGGAATGCAGTTTGACGCCTGCGGGAATCCTGGTCATATGGATGGGTGTCCTGTCGGTCGTCGCTGTCGGTCGTCGATCTGTCGTGTGCTGGCCGCCGCTCATTATCCGCGATGCCCGGCGCGGTGTGGATCCGATACCTCGAAAGGCAAGCGCCTCGGAAGGTGCTTTCACAGAATATAGCGAGCGAGATCTTCGTCCTGGGCCAGGTCCGCCAATTGTTTTTCGACATAGGCGCTGTCGATTACGAGTTTGCCGTTATTGCCGATCGCCAGGTCGGGCGCGCCGAAAGAGACTTCTTCCAGCAGGCGTTCCATTACCGTGTGCAGCCGCCGCGCGCCGATGTTCTCGGTGCGCTCGTTCACGCGCCAGGCGATCTCGGCGATCGTGCGAATACCGTCTTTGGCGAATTTCAGGCCCAGGCCATCGGTTCCAAGCAGAGCCTGGTATTGCTCGGTCAGGGACGCATCGGGTTCTTCGAGGATACGCTCGAAATCTTCCACCGTAAGCGCGTTCAATTCCACCCGGATCGGCAGTCGTCCTTGCAGTTCCGGTATCAGATCCGAAGGTTTGGAAAAGTGAAACGCTCCGGAAGCGATGAACAGGATGTGGTCGGTTCGCACCATGCCGTACTTGGTCTTGACGGTGGAGCCTTCGATCAGCGGCAGCAGGTCGCGCTGCACGCCCTCGCGGGAAACGCTGGCGCCGGTCAATTCGTGCTGGCTGGTTACCTTGTCGATTTCATCGAGAAAAACGATGCCGGTCTGCTCGGTGACTTCCACGGCCCGGCTGCGGATATCCTCTTCGTCGATCAGTTTCGCCTGTTCCTCCTCGGTGACCGCTTTCAGCGCGGTGCTGACCGGCATCCGCCGCAACTTCTTGCGGCCACTGTTCATGCTGGAAAACATGGACTTCAATTGGCTGGTCATGTCTTCCAGCCCAGGCGGAGTCATGATTTCAATTCCCGTCTGTTGCTCCGCGAGCTGCAGTTCGATTTCCCGCTTGTCGAGTTCGCCTTCGCGCAATTTTTTCCGGTAGAGCTGGCGTGTACTGGATTCCCGCTGTTCGCCTTCCTGCTCCCTGGCCCGCGGCAGCAATACATCAAGTATGCGTTCTTCGGCCCGGTCCATCGCCAGGTTCTCTACCTTCTGGATTTCAGCGTCCCGCAGCATCTTGATCGCGTCGTCAACCAGATCACGAATGATTGACTCCACGTCGCGGCCGACATAGCCGACTTCGGTAAACTTGGTTGCTTCCACCTTGATGAAAGGCGCCCGGGCAAGTCTGGCCAAGCGGCGGGCGATCTCGGTCTTGCCGACGCCAGTGGGACCGATCATCAGAATGTTCTTGGGCGTGATCTCATTGCGCATTTCTTCGTCGAGCCGCAGGCGCCGCCAGCGATTGCGCAGCGCTATGGCGACCGCGCGCTTGGCATCGTTCTGACCAACGATGTGCTTATCCAGCTCGGAGGTGATTTCTCTCGGTGTCATCATGGACATATGAATGCTGTTCCCGGCCCGATTGCCGCCTGTTATTCGGACAATTGCAGTTCTTCGATGCAAAGGCTGTCATTGGTATAAACGCAGATAGCCGCCGCGATGCCGAGACTTTGTTCAACAATTTCCCGGGCGCCGAGTTCCGTATTGCGATACAGCGCCCGGGCCGCCGCCAGGGCGAAATTGCCGCCGGAACCGATGGCGAGAATTGAATCTTCCGGTTCGATCACATCGCCGTTGCCGGTGATGAGCAGGGAAGTCTCACGGTCCGCTACCAGCAACAGCGCTTCGAGCCGGCGCAGGGCGCGCTCGGTGCGCCACATCTTCGCCAGTTCCACCGAGGCGCGCAGCAGTTTGCCGTGATGCTGTTCCAACTGGGCTTCGAAGCGTTCGAACAAGGTGAAGGCGTCGGCGGTGCCGCCGGCGAATCCCGCCAGCACCGAATTCTTGTACAAGGTGCGCACCTTGCGCGCATTGCCCTTGAGCACGGTGTCGCCAAGGCTGACCTGTCCGTCGCCGCCGATCGCGACGCTATCGCCGCGGCGCACCGAAACGATCGTTGTGCCTCTATATTGATCCAATCCCATTCTCCAGTGATAGCGATCAGCCGGCTATGCGACCGCCAGGCTGCCGCTTGCGCCCTGGCCGGTCCAGCTAGCAATAGTTGGGGTCGCGGCGAAAAAATCAATATCGCCGCTGCCGGCTTTGGTTAACGGTGGCGGGAATCGATCCGCGCGTCAAGGCAATGCTCGCCGGGCGGTCTCGATATTGTGCAAGCGGAACACCATCTCCGCTTCTTCCACCTTTTCCGCCGAGTCAAAAGGACCGGACTGGATCAGGAACATGGCGCCGTTCTGCCCGGGCCGTTGCATGATTTCCACATCGAGCCCGAGATTCCGCTGCCGTTCCAGCTCCGAAAGCGCCAATTCCTGTTGCCTGAATGCGCCGGATTGCAACACCGTACCCGTTTGGCCGCGGGAATCCGTCGACGCTGGCTCCGGTGCGGTCAGCACCGTTTCCGCCGGGCGCTGGGGCTCCAATGGCGTCGCGGGAGCCGGCTCGGGCGGCGCTACCGAATCGGGAACGGGCGCTTCCAGTCCGGTGACGATGGATTCCGCTATCTGTTCAAGGGTCTCGGAGGCGATTTCAATCTGCATCTGGGCGGTAGGAGTCAATTGTCCGGCCAGTTGCTCGATCTCGTTCGCGCCGGGTTCAACCGGTTCCCCCGCGGGAACGTTTACTTCAACCTCGTTCTGCCGCAGCCGGTCGTAGAATTCGAATTCCAGCGCGCCGCCGGTATTGTCGGCGCTGTCCGGCAAGACTTCGCCGTCTTCCGGGCCCGGGGGCGACAGCACGAGATAAACCAGCAAGGCGGCTGACGCCGCCAGCGCAAGCCACAGAATCCCGGCAGGAAACGATTGTGATTTCTTGCGTGCCATCTCTCTGACAATTTTCCTCGGCGCAGTTGCGCTTCCTGAAGGGTCCGGCGAATGAATTTCACCTCATTCGCATTGTATAGTGTCGGCAAATTACACCGAAAATCTGAGTATTCTCTGAACAATTCCTTCCCGGCAATTGTTGCATGTCGCCAATCCGGATTGTGAGTTAATTTCGCGTCACAGCAAATCGACAGGATCGACGTCGACCTGCCAGCGCAGACCGCCGGGAGCAGGCAATTCGTCGAGTTGGGGCAACAGACTATCTAGCACCGCATGCAGTTTTGGCCTGCTTTGGCCGCGCAGCAGCAAGTGCATGCGATAGCGGGATTGCCGTTTTTCCATTGGCGCCGGCAGCGGGCCGGTCAAATGAATCTGTTGCGCGCCGCGGACGGCTTCGATACCTTGCCGCGCCCGGCGCAGAAAGGCCAGTGCCGCAATCCGGTCCCGCGATTCGGCTCGGACCAGGCACAAATAGGAATAGGGCGGCATGCCGGCGGCCTGCCGTTCCGCGAGCAGGTGCCGGGCAAACTCGGAATAAGTCGATCCGATGATATGTTGGAGAGTTTCGTGCTCGGCGCGCCGGGTCTGGACAAGCACTTCGCCTGGACGCCCGCTGCCTCGCCCGGCGCGCCCCGCAACCTGGGTAATCAATTGCGCCATCTGCTCCTGGCCGCGAAAATCGGGTGAAAACAGTCCGCTATCGGCATCGACGATCAGCGCCAGCGTGATGCCCGGAAAATGGTGGCCCTTGGCCAGCATCTGGGTACCGATGAGTATGGCCGGTTCACCCCGGATTACAGCCGCCAGCAATTTCCTGAACTTGTCCTTGCCGCGAGTCGAATCGCGATCGATGCGCAGCACTGGCGTTGCCGGAAACTCCTTTTGCAGATGCGTTTCGATCTGCTGGGTGCCGAGTCCCGATGTGCCCAGATCGGCCTGCCGGCATACCGGGCAGCGCTCGGGAATCGCCAGCGACGATCCACAATGATGGCAGCGCTGCCGCGGCGGCTGCGCATGCACCGTAAGGTAGGCGCTGCAATTCCCGCATTGCGCTGTCCAGCCGCAAAGCAGGCAATTCAGGATCGGCGCGAAGCCGCGCCGGTTGATGAATACCAGTGTCTGGTTGCCTGCTTCAAGATGTTGGCCGATCTTCATCAAGGCGAGTTCCGACAGCCCGCCGGGCAGGTGCTGGTTGGCGATATCCAGTGGCTGCAGGCGCGCCGGGACCGAATCGCCGGCGCGATAAGGCAAGTCTAACCGCAGGAAACGGCCTGACTCGGCGTTGTAAAAGCTCTCGAGGCTTGGCGTGGCGGAACCAAGCACGACGCCGATGTTTTCCTTGCGGGCGCGCATGACGGCCAAATCCCGCGCTGAATAGCGAAAGCCCTCTTGTTGCTTGAACGAGGCATCGTGCTCCTCATCGACGATGATCAGGCCCGGTCTGGCCATGGGCGTGAACACTCCCGAGCGCGTGCCGATCAGGATGGCGGCGCTGCCTTCGGCCGCCTGCCGCCAGGCTTGCAGGCGTTCCCGATCGCTCAAGCCGGAATGAATTACTGCCAGCGGTAAGGAGAATCGCTGCCGGAAGCGATCTATGGTCTGAGGCGTCAGGCCGATCTCGGGCACCAGCACCAGGCATTGGCGGCCGGCGGCGAGTTCTTCTTCCATCAGCCGCATATAGACTTCGGTCTTGCCCGAACCCGTGACGCCATTGACCAGGGCGCAGCGAAATCCCGTTCCGGCGGCGCGGAACTTTTCGACGGCGGCGGCTTGTTCCGCGTTCAGCGGCGGCCGGGCAGCGCTTCCGGGCCGCCAGGGACGAAAACCGGGAGCGGCTTGCGCGATGCGGGATTCCTTCCGCACCAGGCCATTGCGCGCCAGTTGCCGCAGCAATTCCAGACTGAATCCGGCCTCGTCCAGCTCGGAACGGGTGATGCTGCCTTTCTGGATAATGAATTCAAGCAATTGCCGCTGGCGCCTGGCCCGGCCAGGTAATGACCCGGCTGCGGCAGACCAGACCGTGACTTCGTCGTATAGTGGCGCGCCCCGGCGCAAGAGGGCGGGTACGGCGGCGGCCAGCGCCTCTCCAACTGGATGATGATAGTAATCGGCGCTCCATTGCAGCAGTTCCAGCAGCGCCGGGCTGAACAATGGCCGGGAATCGATCATGCCAAGTGCGGGTCTTAGCTGGCCGCGACTGATTTCGCTGTGGTTGCCCTTCGCCAGCAAGTACCCGATCAAAGTGCGGGAGCCGAATGGCGCCTTGATGCGACAGCCGGGGCGGAATCCTGTAACCTGTTCTCCCGCCGGCGGCAGGTAGTCGAATAGACGCCGCAGAGGCAGCGGCACGGCAACGCGGAGGATGAGGTCACCGTGGTTCGAGTCCTCTTTATCTGGCATGCATGAAACCGGAACAGTCAGCGTCGTGGAATGTAAAGGAAGCTGTGACTTATCGAAGTTGCCGCGCGGCACATGGATACGTCGCCGAATTTGATCGCGTAAGCTGTTGAATTCGGGAGCAAAACAAAACCGAGCTCGTTTTGCGGTAATGAACGATTCCATGGTGGGAACGGTTCAGGGAATATTAGTTCCAAATACATCCGCGAACAACCGTGCCGGCGAGTGATTTTATAACTACGGTGAAAATTGAGATGAGCGGGGAAGACTCCATACCAGGCGAACTGATCGAGATCAGGGACCGGATCGACGCAATCGATCGGGGCATCGTCGAACTGTTGCGCGAGCGCTTCGCGTTGACCTACGAAATTGGGCTGCTCAAGGCCAGCCGGGAATTGACCTCGCTCGATGCGCGGCGAGAGGAAGAAAAACTGCGAGCCCTGACCGCTCTGAGCGAAGCAAACAAGCTGGATCCGAATCTTGTGCGAGACGTTTTCCGCCGCATCATGGACGAGGTGGTGCGCAACCACGAACGGCTCAGGACGAAGTCATAGCGCCCGTTTGCGGCAGGAATTGCCGCTACCATCGGCACCTGCGGAATATCGGTCCATTATTTGCGGCAAGTGCGCGTTATTCCTGGTAATTCCTGTTCCCGGGAATTTCTGTATCTCGCCGCCACCGGAGTATCCAGTTGCCAATGGCGCGGGAAACGAGCTGGCGGGAAACTCCGCGGTCGGCAATCCAGCGGAAATTGACTTATTGTTCGAGCCGCCGGACCGGCAATTGCATTTGAATCATTTCAATCCGACCAAGGCGGGGAATGTCGCACCGGAAGCAGGTCATGCGGGCGACAGTTGCTATTTCATGTGTTCCCGGTTTCTCCGCGAAGTTGCTACGGTTCTCGGACCGATTCCGGTTTCCGCGCTTGAACCAGAAAGCTTGGCGTAAAAATGCCGAGTCGCCCCGCTTCCACCAGTGCATCCGCGGCGATGTTCAGCATTTTTGCCGCATCGCTGGCGCCCGGAGGCGCAATCCGGAGCCACTCGAGCAGTCTCGTGACATTGGCGGTGCAAAATCTTCCCAGGGGCATGCGCGCGAGGGAAGAGATCGATAAATCCCTGCTTTCGAGAGAACAATACCAAGGGGTTTCCGGATCGGAATTGCGCGCATGATCGTCAGCGCACAGTATCTCGAAGCCCACTTGCCTGATGCTGTCGATCTGTTCCTGGGCGGTGAAAAGGCTCGGCGTTGCGTTGGCGAATTCGACCCGGCCGCGAACGTCCCTGTGCCATGGGTCGCCATCGTCATAAAGTTCGGTAAGCACCCAATCGAAAATCACCAACTTGCCGCCTGGCTTCAACGCGCGGAAAACTTCCCCGAATGCCTGGACTCTGTCGGGGGAGTGGCAGACCGCTTCGATCGAATACATGGCATCGAAATGATTGTCCGCGAAAGGCAAGTCCAGAAAATTCGCCTGTATGAACTCGCAGCTTTGCTCAAGACCGGCCTTTTCAACGAGCGCGCGTCCGCGTTGGATCTGGTGTTTGCTGATATTGACCCCAGCCACCCTGGCGCCGCTGACCTTCGCAATATGCAGCATCGGTCCGCCAATGCCACAGCCGATATCGCCCGCGATCATTCCGGCTTCAAGCCCCAGCAGCTTGACGATTTCTTCTTGCTGGTCGCGCTGGCTGGCAGCAAGGCTACGATTGCTCGAGCGAGGAGCAAAGTGAAATGAGGTTCCCCAGCCAAACTCGTAAAAGCTCGTGACGGCGTCGTAAAAACGACTGACAATTATAGGTTGGGTATTTACCTTGTCTTGCTGCGCCTGATCCGGGTACCGGGATTGCAATTCCCGAAATTCTTCAAGCGCCGCGCCAATTTCTTTAGTTTCTTCCATTCTTTCGGCTACTTTTAAAAACGAATATCAAAATTTCAATGATTGGAACCGTCGCGGATATTGCTAACGCGCCCCGGCCTGTTAGAATGCTCGCCCCGCTGGGATCGCGGATCGACGTCCTCGCGCGGTTGCATCAGATTTGAGATTGTAGCTCATGAAGCCAGAAATTCATCCGGAATACGCGCAAATCAAGGCCACTTGCAGTTGCGGCAATGTGATCGAGACCCGGTCCACGCTTTGCAAGGATATCCTGATCGAGGTCTGTTCACAGTGCCACCCGTTCTATACCGGCAAGCAGAAGATTCTTGACTCCGGTGGCCGGGTGGACCGGTTCAAGCGGCGTTTCGGCGACCGCCGGGCCTGACGCGCGATAATTCAAAAGATCGTTTCGGTGCTGAGCGGTTGCTGTTCGTCGGCGTCCGCTTCCGCGCCGATTGCCTGCTCGGCGTTGATTTCAGGCGCGTTTTCAGCCAGAAAATACTCGAATACCGCGTTCGGATCGCCGGGGGTGGCGAGCGCGCCGGTACCACGGTCGACGAGGCGGTCGACAATGCCATCCGGCCGGCCCGGACTGCTTTCCGGTTCTCCTTCCAGCGCCTGTTTCATGTAGTCGATCCAGATCGGCGCCGCGACCGTGGCGCCTTGTTCCCTTTCGCCCAGCGGTTCAGGCTGGTCGAAGCCGATAAACACTGTTGTGGCCAGATTTTGGTTGAAACCTGAAAACCAGAGTTCCCGCGGGCCATTGGTGGTGCCCGTCTTGCCCATCAGATCGGACCGGTCAATTTCCCGCTGTACGCTAGCGCCGCTGCCTTCTTCAATCACCGACCGCAACATGGAGCCGAGAATGAAGGCGACACGCTCGTCCATGACGCGTTGGGGGGCCGCCGGCGGGAAGGCGGCGCCGAATTCGGTGGAACAATCCTCGCATGCCGGCGGCGGTTCGGCGCGAAATACCACTCCTTCGGCGATATTCGAAATTTGCCTCACCAGCCATGGATTGACTTTAATGCCGCCATTGGCGATTGCCGCGTAGCCGGCGACGATATCGAGCGGCTCGGTGTCCTGGCTGCCAAGCGCCACGGTGAGGTCATTGGCGGGAAAGCTTTCGGTCGGGAATCCAAACCTGCCGATGTACGGAAGCACCGTAGCCGAACCGAGTTGATCGTACAGGCGCACCGCGGGCACGTTACGCGATTCCCGCAGGGCATGGCGCAAGGTGATCGGTCCCAGAAAATTGTTTTCGTAATTGCTGGGGCGGTAGTCGCCGCGCGTGAATGGAGCATCGTTAATCTTGCTGGCGGGTGAATATCCGTTGGCCAGCGCCGCGGCATACAGGAAGGGTTTGAAGTTGGAACCCGGCGGCCGGGGCGTGGTAACCCGGTTCACTTGACTGAGCCGGAAATCGTAGCCGCCGACCAGCGCCAGGATCGATCCGTCATTGGGGGATACGGATACCAGCGCACCCTGAATATCCGGCACCTGTCCCAGTTGCCATTCCCCTTCCACTTCCCGAACCCGAATCAGGTCGCCGGCGGCCACGACGTCTCCGGCAGCCTGGGGCGGTGGCCAGGCCTCGTTGCGGTTGCGGAACCGGTAGGCCCAGCGGATGCCTTGCCAGGGCACGGTAATGACTTCTCCCGATTGCAGCAAGGCGGTGAAGGATCGCGATTGCACCCCGGTTACGATGGCGGGCCGCTGCTTGCCGTAGGTTGGAACGCCTTCGAGTTCCCGCAACCATTGCCGCAGCGGTTCCACCGAGTCGGCCGGATAATTGGCCGCCGGCCCTCGATAGCCGTGACGTTTGTCGTAGTAGTTTTCGAGCCCGTTTATCAAAGCCTTGTTTGCCATTAACTGCTTGTCGCCATCGATGCTGGTGATGACTTCAAAACCCTGGGTATAGGTACTCTCACCGAAACGCTCATAAAGCTCCTGGCGGACCATTTCCGCCACATACGGCGCCGGCACTTCAATGTTTCGGCTGCGTCTTCTGGCCGTCACCGGCATGGCTTTGGCGACTTCAAATTCCTCCGCGTTGATCATTTCCTCCCTGAACATGTTGGCGAGCCGGGTCTCGCGGCGGCGCAAGGCTCGTTCCGGGTCGGCCAGGGGATTGCACGCCGAAGGACAGGGCAGCAGAGAGATCATCATGGCCGCTTCGGCGAGGGTCAGTTCGTTGACATCCTTGCCGTAATAGATCGAGGCAGCGGCGCCGATGCCGTCGGCGCCGGATCCGAAATAGATCGTGTTCAGATGCAGGGTCAGGATTTCCTCTTTGGTCAATTCCCGCTGTATCTGCAGCGCAAACGGAATTTCCTTGAACTTGCGCATGTAGACATTGTCGCTGTCGAAGGAAAGGTTTTTCGCCAACTGCATGGTAATGGTGCTGCCTCCTCCGAAACGGTTGCCGGTAATGAAGCCGTAGAATCCGCGCAGCAGGCTCTGGGCGTCGACGCCAGGATGCGAGTAAAAGCGCACGTCTTCGTTTGCTATCAGCGCGTCGATGAGTACCTGCGGCAGGTCTTCGTATTCCACCGGGTCGCGGCGGTTGCCGATTTCATCGATCAATAGCAAGTCGGAGGTGTAGATGCGCAGCGGCGTTTCGAGCTGCACGTCGCGGTAAGTTTCGGCGGAAGGAAGCAAAGGCGCCAGGTACAGATAGGCCGCGGAGGCAACCATGCAAATGCCGGCCACGCAGGCAAGCACGAACAGGCCACCCCACTTCACATACGGTTTCAATCTGGCGTTCACGCAATATCCCGTGCCGCGTCAGAGATTCGCGTCCGGGCCGGGAACCTGTCCGGGGAATCGGTTAAGCGGCGCAACTGCTAATGAGTATACACCCCGCCACCCGCCTTTGCCGCCGGTTTCGATGCCTCGAATTCCGCCCGCCAACTTTTTTCGTCTGGTTTCATGCCTTTTCCGCCGCTTGCTGCTACACCTTGGGTCACGGAAATTCTGCAGGAAGCGCCAATGTCATTTGGTCTTGCCGGCTTGATGCCGGAACTGCCGCCGCGCCGTGTCGCCCGCGGACCGCTCGGGGTCGATATCGGCTCCGCCGCGGTCAAGGTGCTGCGCTGGCCGGGGAAGCCCGGAGCCCGGCCCGATTTCGCTATTCGGCCACTGCCTCCGGGTGCTGTCGCCGAGCGCGCCATCCGCGATGCGGACACGGTGGGTCGATGTATCGCCGAAGCGGTGCGCATGCTGCGCGCGCCGGTCCGAGACGCCGTCACGGCCGTACCGTCATCGGCGGTAATGCAACGCACATTGGAAATGGATGCGGAAATGACGGACATCGAGATCGAGGCGCAGATCGTAGTGGAAGCCGATCGCTATATTCCCTATCCCCTCGACGAAGTGTGCATTGATTTTCGGCGACTTTCCGGGAACAGAAACGATGTTGGATCGATAATGCTTTCGGTTTGCCGGCGAGAAATTGTCACCGCGTATGAGCAGGCCCTTGAGCGCGCCAAATTGCGAGCCGCGGCGGTGGATGTGGAGCACCACGCGATGGAGCGGGTCTGGCGCCTGTTGGCGCGGCGCAATGCCAGGGATGGGCTGATGGCGATCGCCGATATCGGCGCTAGCAAGATCTGCCTGCATGTGCTGGCCGACGGCCGCTCGATATATTGCGCGGAACGCCCCTTTGACGGCGGTATGCCTTATCAGCGGAGCACGGCGTCCTTTGCCGAATCCGCGGCAAGACAGTTCGAACAGGTCCTGCAACTGTTCCATTCCTCCTCCCGGCACGGCCATGTGGCGAGCATGTTGTTGTGCGGCGCCGCGGCCGCGGCGGCAGGGCTGGCGGAGAAGATGCAGCATTCCCTGGCCATGCCGGTGCAGGCGGCCAATCCATTTTCACGAGCGGGCGGCAACGCAATGGTCACGGATGCCCCGGCGCTGTTGCTCGCGGCCGGACTGGCTATTCCGGGGGACGGCGATGATTAATCTACTGCCCTGGAGGGAACGATTGCGGGATCGGAGCCGGCGACGCTTCTTGCGGATATTGACCGCCTTGATGTTGTCCAGTCTCGCGCTGCTACTGCTGCTCGACCGCAATTTGAATGCCAGCATAAGCGCCCATAAGGCCGCGAATCATCGTCTGCGGACGCAAATCGGCCTGCTTGGCGCGCGTGGCGCTGAAGCCGAGCGCCTGCGACAGGAACAGGAGGATGCGGCCTTGCATATGCAAGTGGTGAACAGCCTGCAACGCAGCCGTCCATTGCCGGCGGAAGTTCTCTCCGAACTGGCGCTGCTGTTACCGGGTACGGCCCATTACCGCCAGTTGACGCGCAATGGCGACAATGTGCGGATCGAAGGTCTGGCGAGTTCTCACGCGGCCATTGCCGAGCTGATGCGGAATCTCGCCGCATCGCCGAGGATCCGCGAGGCGCGACTTGCCGGCGTGGCCGAAGCGGCGCCAGCCGCTGGCGCACCGGCCGCGTTATACGCTTTCAATCTGGAATTACTGCTGAATGAGGCCAGGAACTGAAAAAGATGTCTTTCCTTGCCGGAATCATTCGCGACCTGCACCAATTTGACTGGCGCGAACTCGCCGCTCCAGCGGGTATCGGCGCTTGGCCGGCAGCGGTCAAGGCGAGCGTAATCCTGCTGTTGACGATTGCTCTTCTCGCCGGTGGATATCTGTTGCTCCTGCGGGACTTGCAAGTGCGAAAAGCGCGGCTTGATTTGGCGGCGGCGGGTTTGACCGCGGAACTCGAGCACCTCAAAACGAGCGTTGCGGGACTGGATAGCTACCGGCAGCGGGCGCGGGAAGTGGAGGAACCCTACATGCGGATGCTGCGGCAATTACCTTATGAAAGCGAAATACCCTCCCTGATCGACGAAATCGCAGTTCTCGGCCTGATGTTCGGGCTGGAAATCAGGGCTATCGGGCTGGCAGCGGAACTTGACCGGCCTCACTATGTCGAACAACCCATCGATATTCGCGTCGTGGGCGGCTATCACGATATCGGCGCATTTTTCAGTGAAGTCGCGGCCTTGGGCCGAATCGTCACCTTGCATGATTTTTCCCTTGGCAAACTGTCCGCCGGAAAGCTGGAACTTTCGCTGCAGGCCCGCACCTACCGTTACCGGCCGTTTCCCGGAACAACTGCCGCCGCGATTCCACGGCGATCCAGTCTGGCGCCAGCGCAATTCCCGGAATTTCATGAACCGGCGCGATACGGCTATGCCGCGGCCAACGGACGCGATCCATTCGCACCCGTCGTAATGCCTGTATCGTCCCGGCGGGAGCAGCCGCCCGCCATACGGCAGCCGCTTAGGGAATACGACTTGGACACTTTGCGTCTGGTGGGACTGCTATCGCACCGGCAGGGTTATACCGGACTGGTGCGGGATCCAGGCGGCGCCGTGCATCGCGTTGAGCAAGGCGATTATCTGGGACGCAATCAGGGGCAGGTTCAGCGGGTTACGGAACTGGGAGTGGAGTTGATCGAATGGAAAATCGGTGAGTCCGGGGAGTCAGTGCGGCAGGAATTGCTGCTGCGATGGGAGCAAAACCGATGACTGTCAGCGCTGGGCGTTCACATCGGCCGCTTTTGCATTGTTTCCTCTGTGTGCTGCTGTTCGTCATGCCGCCGCCGGTTTCGAATCTTGCCCAACAGACTGCCGCGCCAGCGGCCGCGGAAGTCACCGGCCTGTCGTTTCAGGATATTCCCATTCGCGCTGCCTTGCAGATTCTCGCCGATGTGCAGGGCTTCAATCTGGTCGCGGGTGAAACGGTAACCGGCAATATCACATTGCAACTGGACGGAGTGCCTTGGGAACAGGCGCTGGAGTTGATCTTGCGGGCCGGCAATCTGGCTCATCGCATGGAAGGCAATGTCATGTACGTATCCACCGCCGAAGAAATGGCGTTGCAGCGGGAACGGGAACTCGAAGCCGGCCGGCAGGCGCTGGCATTGGCTCCGCTGATGACCGAACTGTTGCGGGTAAACTATGCCAACGCCGCGACTTTGCTCCAACTCATGCTCGGGACCGGCGCGGATCAAGTCGAGGAATCCTCGGGCGGCAGCCGCGGTCTGCTTTCGCCGCGTGGTTCCGCCACGGTCGATGTCCGCACCAACACCATAATTGTGCAGGATCTGGAACAGAACCTGGCGGCGATGCGGGATTTGCTGGCTCGGCTGGACGTTCCGGTGCGGCAGGTTCTAATTGAAGCCCGCATCGTCAATGTTTCCACTGACTATTTCCGCGACTTCGGCATCCGCTGGGGCGCCGCGGGATCACCGCGCGCGGGCAGCAACTTTCGCTACGGCATCGCCCAGGGAATCGCTCCGGAACAGTTGCAGGATGAACTGGCGCTGGATCTCGGCCTGACGGCCACTTCCTCCTTTTCGCTCGCTTTCGCCGATAACAGCAACTTGATCGAGCTAGAACTGGCCGCTCTCGAAAGCAGCGGCTACGGAGAAATCATCGCTCGACCGAAAGTGACCACCCAGGACAAGGTCACCGCCGAAATCCGCTCGGGCGTAAGAATTCCCTATCAGTCCCAGGCTGGCGGCACCGCTGGCGGCTCGGTTACCCAATTCGAGGACGCGGTGTTGCTGATGCGGGTCACGCCCCGGATCACGCCAAACGGGCAGATCAACATGCAACTCGAAATTCGCCAGGATTCGATTTCACCCACGGCCAGCGGCGCGCCATCGATCAATACCAACGAGGTCATTACCAGCGCACTGGTCGATGACGGTGAAACTATAGTTCTCGGCGGTGTTTTTCGTGAAGAGGCAACAACTACCGAGTCGAAAACGCCGGTGCTGGGCGATATTCCGTACCTGGAACGGCTGTTCAAACGAACCATTTCCGACACGCGCCGCACCGAGTTGCTGATTTTCGTCACTCCCGGAATCATCCAGGCCAATCTCTGAGCCCGTCCCCCCAGTGCACCCGCGGCGATGCGTTGGCAAGGGAAATTGTTTACCATTGCGCGCTTATCTGTACCTTTGCCGAGCAGAGGCAGGCGTTCGAATGGCCAAACGCGAAACCGCATGAAAGACACCGAGAACGTTTTTCTTATCGGCCCCATGGGCGCCGGCAAGACTACCGTGGGACGACTGCTGGCAAGGGAACTCGATCTCCGGTTCCTGGACTCCGATCACGAGATCGAAAGAGCGGCGAATGCGAGCATTTCCTGGATTTTCGACGTGGAAGGAGAAAGCGGTTTCCGGCGCCGCGAAACTCGCATGATTGGCATGTTAACGGAACAACAGGAAATATTGCTGGCGACCGGGGGGGGAGCCGTGCTCAATCCCGATAACCGGACCTTGCTGACAGATCGCGGCATCGTGGTCTACCTGTTCGTTTCGCTCGAACAGCAACTGCAGCGGACGCTCAAGGACGAAAACAGACCGTTGCTGCGAACGCCGAACCGCGACCAGCGCATTCGTGAGATGTACGAGGTCCGCCACCCGATTTACAGCGAACTGGCGGACATAAGAGTCGAGGCCAAGCGCAGACACCCGCATTTGGTAAGCAAGGCCGTTAAACAGGAATTGAACCGGTACCGGATGGAGCGTGCAGCCGCCGGAAGAGATTCACCGCCATGCAAACATTGACCGTAGATTTGGGCGACAGAAGTTATCCTATACATATCGGCGAAGGCCTGCTTGCCGACGGCAGCCTGCTGCGCGAAGCATTGGGCGGCGGCCGGGCCGCGATCATCACCAATGATATCGTGGCGCCGCTGTATCTGGACCGGCTGCTTGATGTGCTGCAAGGCGTTGAAGTAACCCCGATCATTCTTCCCGATGGCGAACAGCACAAAACCATGGCTACCGTCAGCGGAATCCATGACCAACTCATGGCGGGCAGATTCGACCGCAAGTCCACGCTGATCGCCCTGGGCGGCGGAGTAATCGGCGACATCGCCGGTTTCGCCGCCGCCACCTGGCTGCGAGGCGTGCGTTACATACAGGCGCCGACGACCCTGCTTGCCCAGGTCGACTCATCCGTAGGCGGCAAAACCGGCGTCAATCACCCTTTGGGCAAGAACATGATTGGCGCATTTCATCAGCCCGCCTGCGTAATCGCCGACCTGTCGGCGCTGAATTCGCTTCCGCAACGGGAAGTCAAGGCGGGAATGGCGGAAGTGGTCAAATATGGACTCATCAACGACAGCGGATTCTTTGTCTGGCTGGCGGAACACGCCACCGGCCTGCTGGCGCTTGAGCCCGGGCTGGTTGGCGAAGCCGTGGCCCGCTGCTGCCGCGCGAAAGCCGATATCGTCGCCAGGGACGAACGGGAGTC
This sequence comes from uncultured Pseudohongiella sp., assembly GCA_951812715.1. Taxonomy (GTDB): domain Bacteria; phylum Pseudomonadota; class Gammaproteobacteria; order Pseudomonadales; family Pseudohongiellaceae; genus UBA9145. Next base: position 2,360,803 of record OX638323.1, read on the forward strand.
CGGCGTCCGCGCCTTGCTCAATCTCGGTCATACTTTCGGCCACGCCATTGAAGCCGCTGCCGGCTATGGCGCTTGGCTGCACGGCGAGGCCGTAGCCGCGGGCATGGTAATGGCGGCCGATCTATCGCATCGTTTGGGTTGGCTGGAAGCCGGGTCGGCGCGCCGCATCCGGGTAGTGCTGGAAGAAGATTTCGGTATGCCCGTGATCCCTCCTGCCGATATAGGCATAGACAGATATCTGGAACTTATGTCCTCAGACAAGAAGGTCGAGCAGGGCAAAATTCGTTTCGTACTACTGAAGGGCATTGGGAGGGCGGAAATAGCGGACGAAGTGGAGCCGCGCCTGCTGGCGCAGACGCTGACGGCGCAAGCCGGGCTCTGTCATTGAATCATGAAATCCTACATTCAAAAGTTGCGGCTGAAACATGATCCCTTTGACGAGGAAATTCAGCGGGATGACTTTTTCGGCGGCGGCAACCGCGACAATCTGGTACACCAGGTTCTGGATCGCGAGCGCGATGATATCTCCCTCGACGCCATCATCGGTTCGCCGGGAAGCGGCAAGACCCGCCTCGCCTGCCGTCTGTGCGAACGCGCCCGGAGTCATGTCAGGCCGGTGCTGATTTCGGTTGATCTCTTCACCACCGCGCAGCGTTTGCTATATGACTTATTGCGGGACCTGGAACTCGATCCGCCCGGCGATCTCACGCGCGGACTCGAATCCCTCAGCGAGTACGCCATCGAACAGACCCGGTCCGGCAAGTCGATCCTGCTGGTCATGGACAATGCGCACGAACTGGGCTCCGATTGCATGAAACTGGTAGAGCGGCTGCTCGCCAATCGCTGGTCGGCGATCCATTTGGCGCTGCTTGGCGAAGAGCAACTCGAGGTGATGCTGCGAACCCGGTTGCGCGAGCGCTACCGCGCCAAACTTGCTCTGCACGATTTGCCGGCATTGAATCGGGTGGAGATCGCCGACTATATTCATCTCAAACTTGCCCGAGCCGGCTATGGCCGCAAATTGCCCCTGTCTTCCCAGGCCGGGCTTGACGTGCTGCAACAATCCGAAGGAATTCCGGCGAAGATCAACGTGTTGACCGCTGCGCTGCTGAACTCTGACGAAGTGCCGGCTGTTGGCCTCATATTCGGCCGGCGCCGCAACGCCAAGCCGCCAACCGAAAGGCCCGAGATTCGCTATTTGTGGCAGGCTTTCGCCCTGAGTCTGGCGCTGGCGGTGGTGGCGTTCTGGCCGATCGACGCGCCGGAATCGTCGGCGTCTCCGCAAGTCCCACGCAGCGAGATACAGCGGATTTCCCTTCCCGCGACATCCGCGCGCGCGCCGGTTGCCTTACCAGCAGCCGATCCGGCGCCCGCTAACCCCGCTGCTGCCGGACTCGTCGATTCCACCAACCCTCCGCCAGCGGAGGATGAATCTCCGATCCTGTCCAGATTTGAACAAATGCTGCTGGATGCGCCGCCAGACAACTTTACCGTGCAGATCCTCGGGTCGACGTCCGAGGAGGGCGTGCGGGAATTCATCGCCGCGTCATCGCTCGGGGAGATTCACGGCTATTACGAGACTCGCCGCGGCCGGGGACCATGGTTCGTCGTGGTCGATGGCATTTATCCCGACTGGGAGACCGCCAGACATGCCCAGACGCGACTGGCCGGCAGCTTCGACGATCTGGATCCCTGGATTCGCCGTATCAGCAATGTACACTCGGAAATAAGCCGCGCCGGCAAGTTGGGAGATCCCTAGCCCTTGACACTCAGGAATGATCGCCTGTTAAGGGCGCTTGCATGTAAGCCGGTCGATGTAACGCCGGTGTGGATGATGCGCCAGGCAGGTCGCTATTTGCCCGAATATCGCGCTTCCCGCAAGCGCGCGGGTGATTTCATGAACCTGTGTCGGAACCCGCAATTGGCCTGCGAAGTCACCATGCAGCCATTGGATCGTTACGCTTTCGACGCGGCAATCCTGTTTTCCGACATTCTTACGATTCCCGACGCCATGGGACAGGGGCTTTATTTTTCCGCCGGAGAAGGGCCGCGCTTTCGCAAGACGATTCGGACCGCGGCGGACGTGGAATCATTGCCCTCCATCGATCCCGCGAGTGACCTGGGCTACGTAATGGACGCCGTTTCCCTGATTCGGCGCGAATTGAACGGCAGGGCGCCGCTGATCGGTTTTGCCGGCAGTCCCTGGACGCTGGCCACGTACATGATCGAAGGCAGTGGCAGCAAGGATTTCCGGCGCGCCAAGCAGTTCATCTATGACCAACCCGAAGCTGGCCACCTGTTGTTGCGCAAACTCGCGGAAGCGGTAACCGGCTACCTCAATGCGCAGATTCGCGCCGGCGCTCAGGCGGTGCAGATATTCGACACCTGGGGCGGCATTCTTTCGACTCCGGCATATCTTGAGTTTTCCCTACCCTACATGCGGCAGATCGTGAATGACCTGATCGGTGAACGGGAAGGCAGGACCGTTCCTTGCATTCTGTTTACCAAGCAGGGCGGACTTTGGCTTAAGGAGATCGCGGCCAGCGGCTGCCATTGCGTGGGTCTGGACTGGACGATGGATATAGGTCGGGCGCGTTCGCGCATCGGCAACCTGGTTGCCTTGCAAGGCAATATGGATCCTTCGGTGCTGTATGCTTCGCCAGATGTCATCCGCCGCGAAGTGGATGCAATCCTGCGCTCTTTCGGTTCCGGTCCCGGCCATGTATTCAATCTCGGCCACGGCATAACGCCCCAGGTTGACCCGGATAACGTGGCCGTTTTCGTGGATGCCGTACATGAGTTGTCAGCCACCGGCCGCCGCTAACGCGGAGTTCGATGATGCCGCGATTGTCGCCATAGGCTCCAACCTGCCAGGTCGCCGCGGGTCGCCTGAACAGATGGTGCGGCGGGCGCTGGCGGAATTGCGCCGGCTCAGCACGTCAAAACCGCTCTGTTCCTCGCTTTACCTTACCATGCCCCGGGATTGCGCGCCGGGCGCGCCGGAGTTCGTCAATGCGGCAGCGGCCTTATGGCCGGCCCCGGAAATGTCGCCCATTATTCTGCTTCGACACTTGTTGCGCATCGAAGTCGAATTTGGACGCCAACGCGCCGCCGCGCGCAATACGCCTCGAACGCTGGATCTTGACTTGATTCTCTGGGGCGCCAGAACAATGCATACATCTGAATTGCAGCTACCTCACCCGCGCTTCGCCAAGCGCGAATTCGTACTGGCGCCGCTTGCGGAACTAGCGCCGAACTGGGTTCCGCCGGGCCAGTCAAGAACGGTGGCGAAACTGCTTGAAAACTTACCGGACAAGGAGCATGCCAGAATCATTCAAAGCGGTCGCGACAGAGATTGACTTTGCAATAAACCCTTGTAAAATTTTCCGCCGTATGGCCCTATATAGGAGCTAGCGCATTCGTTTGTGTCCGCGATGTCTTGGGTGAGAATTGAATTTCGGTGAAGTTGGTGCGGTTTGACATGTATCCTCTACGCGCATTCTGGCTGGTTCTGCTCGGCGCTCTGGCGCCAGCGCTGTCCGTCTATGGACAGGAAATCGCCGAAACTGAAACGGAACGCACGATGATTAGTTTCAGCATCGCTCCGGCCGGTTTGCCCGATAATTCCGGCGCCCTTATCAAGGTCGCCAGAACGGCCGAAACCCAGGATTTGCGAAACGGCCTTGTTGAAGATGCCCTGAACTACAGTATCGGGTTGCAAACCACGCCGATGGAAGGCCTCAAGCTCGATGCCAACGTCTGGCGCAGCCAGTTCGACGCCATGCCGTTGCAGGACTCCCTGTCGGAACCAAACTTGCGCAGCAGCGGTTTTGATGTGGGCGCGGCCTATGCCTGGAATACGAACCGATTTGGACAGTTTACCTTGAGCACCAGGGCGAGCTACGTGCAGGATTTCTACAAGACCGAAGGCTTGCTTGAGGCAGTGAGCAGCAATCTGTCGGCGCAGCAACTGACCAGCCCCAACTTGCGCAGCAATCTGAAGTTGAGCTGGGAGTTCGGCAATCATACCGCGAGCGCGATAACGCGCTATTTCGATTCCTCGCGCGACTTGTCCGAATTGGGAATGGAAGAAATCAATGATCTGGTCGACAACATCACAACGGTCGACTTCGAATACGGCTATCGCATGGCGGCCGGATCCAATGATCGCGCGGTGATTTCCTTCGGCATCCAGAACGTATTCGATCGCAAGACCATGCAGATCCTCAACTCCGCGACCCGCATCCTCGATCAGAATGGGCGCGTGGCTTATGGCCGGCTGAAATACCAGTTCTAGTTTTCTTGCTTCCAGCTTGTTCGCACATGCCATCCCCGGCGCGACTTTCTGGTTTCTCCAATTTCCAGCCCCGATGTCCCTGTCGGATTGTTCGACCCCCGAAAAGCACTGCTAATTGTCGACATTGCCGACCGGGCCTCACTCAGCGCGGGCGAGACAGCAGACTTCCACTTGTTCCGCTCCCGCCTGTTTGAGCATTCGGGCCAGTTCCGCCACGGTACTCATGGTGGTGACCACATCGTCGACCAGTGCGATTCGCCGCGCCTTGCCGATTGTGTCGTATCGCCCAAGCTCGAATGAAGATCGGATATTCGCGCCGCGCTCGCGGGCGTTGCGCATTTCGGTCTGCGGTGGCGTTGGCCGCGATTTGCGCAGGCCGCGGGCGCGCAGTGGAACTCCACTTTCGGCTGACACTACCTTCGCAATCTCGAGCGCCTGATTAAACCCCCGTTGCCGAAGTCTGGACACATGCAGGGGCACCGGCAGCAATACGTCCGGGCGCCTGCCGTTGCGCCAGCGCTGCGCCATGATCCGCGCCAATATCCGGCTCAAGGCGTAACCGCTTGCGAGATCCGCGCTGAACTTGTAGCTTACAATCAGCTTGTCCACGGGAGAACGGTATGCGAACGGCGCATAACATGAGTCGAATTCCGGCGGATCGAGCCGGCAGCGCGAACAGATATCAGTCCCGGGCTCGGTCAGTTCTTCCCCACATCGGCCGCAAGTGTCTCCAAGCCAGGGCAGTTCCGCTTCGCAATCACGGCAAAGGCTATAGCCCCTCCGTAGCGATTGGCGGCAAATAAGGCACAGGGTCGGCGGCAGTACCCGCGTCTTGCGCCGCAAATGCCGAGCCATGTTTAAAATTTCGGCTGTAAGTCTGATTGCCATGACCCGTCGCGGTGGGTAGACATTTGGCGGCAGGATTCAGGAATTCCGCGCTAACTTCCGGTTCAGTTCCGCCCTGGCCCGGAACAGCCGCGTCCCGACAGTGCTGTTATTCAGATTCAGCCTGGCGGCGATTTCCTTGCCGGTATAACCGCCGAAAACTTGCAGGATCAGGGGATTGCGATAGCAATCCCCGAGTTCAGCGATCGCTCGTTGCAACAAGTGGGATTCGGCGCTCCAGTCGGGTTCGTAGTAGTGAGCGCCCGCTGCATCCAGGTCGTCAATGTTCTGCGACTCAAACCGGTAGCGTTCGAAGCGGCGGCTGTTTTCGTGCCTGAGTATGGTAAACAGCCAAGCCTTGATCGAATCGGGTTTGCGCAAGGTATGCTGGAAGCGCCAGGCTCGAAGAAAGGTCTCCTGCGCCAGGTCTTCCGCCTGCGCCCTGGATTGGCAAAGGTTGAGGGCAAAGTGAAAGACTTCATTGTACAAACCGGACAGCAAGGCGTCCCAATCCAGCTCTGCATTGTTACTCTGTGATATACCAGAAGCGCTCATTTTGCTGGACAGGTACGATAATTTTATTTAAAAACCCGGCTGTGCCGATGATATCTATCAGTTATCCCACGAAACGGACCCTATTTACCCTCTCGAAGTCTGCCTCACAATCCCGTCAAAATCAACATACGATGTTAAGCCTTTTTTTTCGTTTTTTCATTGTTTGAATTATTTTCGATACCACCAATTTTTGGCGAAAAGTATCGCGGTCCCAAGACATTTGGCGAAGGTTCTTCGAGCACATCCCGCTTGGTGGGAGTGCGCGCAAGGCGTATTGAAGCTAGCCGCGAAGGGGAGTTAGCATAGCGAGCCAATTCCTTTTGGAAATCCGACAGTCATGTTGAAAATAGCGATCGCGGGCGCGGCAGGGCGCATGGGCAAAAGCCTGGTCAAGGCAATCATGGAAGGCGGTCCGGATCTTCGACTGAGCGCTGCTACGGTTGAACCCGGCGACCCCGCGCTCGGACTCGACGTGGGATTGCTCGCCGCCGGCCGCGCCGCGGGCGTGCTTGCCGCGGATTCTCTAGCTCGATGCGAAAGCGGTTTCGAAGTACTGATCGACTTCACCAGTCCTTCGTCGCTAGCCGCTCATGCCGCATTTTGCAGTGAACGCGGATCGGCGCTTGTGGTCGGCACGACGGGGCTCGGCGCCGAGCATGAGAAACTGCTCGCTGCTTGCGCAAAAAGCATAGCCGTGCTGCATTCGCCGAACATGAGCGTAGGCGTCAATCTGAGCCTGAAATTGTTGCGACAGGCGGCCGCGGCGCTAGGCGACGACTTCGACGTGGAAATCATGGAAGCACACCATCGTCATAAGAAGGACGCGCCTTCGGGCACGGCGCTGGCAATGGGACAGGCCGTCGCCGAATCCCTGGGTCGTGAACTTGACCGGTGCGCTGTCTATGGCCGGCAGGGAATCGGTGATGAACGCAGCCGCGAAGCGATCGGATTTGCCACGCTGCGCGGCGGCGACATCGTCGGCGAGCACACCGCGATTTTCGCCGGGCCCGGCGAACGGCTGGAGATCAGTCACAAGGCCGGTAGCCGGATGACCTTCGCCTACGGCGCGCTGCGGGCCGCTCGCTGGGTAGCCGGCAGACCGCCCGGCCTGTATTCCATGACCGATGTGATCGATGCCACCTCTGCCTGAACGGGAACAGATGGATTGGTAGACAAGCGCGGTGAACCTTCCCAAGGGTTTCGCCTTAACTGAAACTCGTGGTTTGAAGTAGACAAGCGCAGTGAACCTTCTTACAATGCCCGCTCAGTATGAGGAATGCTGAAACCTGTGCGAGCAGTCTCTTCGCGGACTGCCCCAAAAGCGGACTGGAGCAATCTCCATTCCGTTTTTTTTGTGCCTGCGTTTCACATCGCTGAATGGAGCGAAAGTTGGAAAAGCCCGCGATATTGGCCCTTGAAGACGGAAATCTGTTCGAAGGCGTAGCCATTGGCGCGCAAGGATGCAGCAGTGGCGAAGTTGTGTTTAATACCGCGATGACGGGTTATCAGGAAATATTGACGGACCCGTCCTACGCCCGTCAGATCGTTACTCTGACCTATCCCCATATCGGCAATACCGGCGCCAATTCCGAGGACAACGAATCGGTCAAGGCCTGGGCCGCCGGACTCGTCATTCGAGATCTGCCATTGCTGGCCAGCAATTTTCGCTGTCAGCAGACGCTGCAGGATTTTCTCCAGGATCAGGGTGTTGTGGCAATCGCGGAGATCGACACGCGCCGACTGACTCGCCTGTTGCGCGAGAAGGGTTCGTTGAATGGCTGCCTGCTTTCGGGTCCTGAACTCGAACGCGGCGGAACGGAACGCGCGCTCGCCGAAGCCCGCGCCTTTCCCGGTCTCAAGGGAATGGATCTGGCCCGGGAGGTCAGTGTGAAAAAAAGCTTCGAATGGAACCAGGGAAGCTGGACGCTTGGCGCCGGTTATCAAGACGCGGGCGCAAGCCGCTTTCGCGTCGCCGCCTATGACTTCGGCGTCAAACAGAATATCTTGCGCTTGCTCAGCGCGCGTGGCTGCGCGGTGACCGTGGTGCCCGCGATGACGCCGGCGCAAGAAGTGCTGGCCCTCGAGCCTGACGGCGTCTTCCTTTCCAACGGTCCCGGCGACCCGGAGCCTTGTGATTACGCCATCTCCGCGGTGCGGGAATTTCTCGACGCTGGCGTTCCGCTATTCGGTATCTGCCTTGGACACCAATTGCTCGGTCTGGCCTGCGGCGCGCGCACGGTGAAAATGCCCCATGGCCACCACGGCGCCAATCACCCGGTGCGCAATCTGGACGACGGCACGGTATTGATCACGAGCCAGAATCACGGATTTGCCGTGGACGAGGCAAGCTTGCCGGAAAACCTTAGATGTACACATCGTTCGCTGTTCGACGATACGCTGCAAGGCGTTGCCCATCGGGAAAAACCCGCGTTCGGATTCCAGGGTCACCCCGAGGCAAGCCCCGGTCCACACGATGCCTCGCCCCTATTCGATCGTTTCATCGAGTTGATGACCGGCCATGCCCAAGCGCACTGACATCAAGAGCATATTGATCATCGGCGCCGGCCCCATCATTATTGGCCAGGCCTGCGAATTCGACTACTCCGGCGTACAGGCCTGCCGCGCGCTCAAGGAAGAGGGCTTTCGCGTTATCCTGGTGAATTCCAACCCCGCCACTATCATGACCGATCCTGCGATGGCGGACGCTACCTATATCGAACCCATTACCTGGCCCATGGTCGAGAAGATCATCGAACGCGAACGCCCGGACGCCCTGCTACCGACCATGGGTGGACAGACTTCGCTGAATTGCGCGCTTGATCTCAATCGCATGGGCGTATTGCGGAAATATGGCGTGGAACTGATCGGCGCCAGCCGCGAAGCGATCGACAAGGCGGAAGATCGGGAACTGTTCGACAAGGCCATGACCGCCATCGGTCTCGAGACGCCGCGGCACGGCATGGCCCACAATATGGAGCAGGCGTACGCGGCGCTGAAGAAGGTCGGCTTCCCCTGCATAATCCGACCGTCCTTTACTCTTGGCGGCACCGGCGGCGGTATCGCCTACAACCGCGAGGAATTCGAGGAAATCTGTTCCCGCGGCCTGGAATTGTCTCCCACCAATGAATTGCTGATCGACGAGTCGCTGATAGGCTGGAAGGAATTCGAACTCGAAGTCGTCAGGGATCGCAACGACAATTGCATCATTATCTGCCCCATCGAAAATCTCGACGCCATGGGCGTTCATACGGGAGATTCGATCACCGTCGCTCCCGCTCAGACGCTGACCGACAAGGAATATCAGATCATGCGCAAAGCGGCGATCGCCGTGCTGCGCGAGATCGGAGTCGAAACCGGTGGCTCGAACGTCCAGTTCGCGGTAAATCCGGGCGACGGCCGGCTGGTGGTCATCGAAATGAATCCGCGCGTGTCCCGTTCCTCCGCGCTGGCGTCAAAGGCGACCGGTTTCCCCATCGCCCGGGTGGCGGCGAAACTGGCTATCGGCTATACCCTCGACGAATTGCGCAATGAAATTACCGGCGGCGTCACGCCGGCGTCCTTCGAGCCCAGTATCGACTACGTCGTAACCAAGATTCCTCGTTTTACCTTCGAGAAATTCCCCGAAGCCAATGATCGCATTACTACCCAGATGAAATCGGTTGGGGAAGTCATGGCGATCGGACGCACTTTCCAGGAGTCGCTGCAAAAGGCCATGCGCGGGCTGGAAGTGGGCGTCTGCGGTCTCGAACCGATACTCGACCGCGGCGCCAACGACATCAAGGTCAAACTGACCAGGGAGCTGACCGAAGCCGGCGCGCAGCGGCTCTGGTATCTCGCCGAGGCCTTCCGCCACGGCTGGACGGTGCGGAAGGTGGCCGGACTTTCCGGCATCGATCCCTGGTTTCTGGTCCAGATCGAGGATCTGGTCAAACAGGAACTGGCATTGACGGGCAGCGCGCTGGAAGACTACTCCAGAGGCCAACTGTTGCGTCTGAAACGCAAGGGATTTTCCGATCGCCGCCTGGCGCAATTGCTGGCTACCAGCGAGGACAAGGTACAAGCCAGGCGTCACGAATTTAATCTGCGCCCGGTGTTCAAACGAGTGGACACCTGCGCCGCCGAATTTGATTCCACTACCGCCTACATGTATTCCACCTACGAGGAAGAATGTGAAGCAAATCCCTCCCAGCGCCGGAAAATCATGGTGCTTGGCGGCGGGCCGAACCGCATCGGGCAAGGCATCGAATTCGACTATTGCTGTGTGCACGCCGCGCTGGCGATGCGCGAAGACGGCTACGAGACCATCATGGTCAACTGCAATCCGGAAACCGTCTCCACGGATTACAATATTTCCGACCGGCTTTACTTCGAGCCGCTCACCTTCGAGGACGTGCTGGAAATTGTTGAACTGGAACAGCCCGAGGGCGTCATCGTGCAATTTGGCGGACAGACTCCGCTCAATCTGGTCAAACAACTCGAACGCGCCGGTGCGCCGATCATCGGTACGCCGCCGGACGCCATCGACCGCGCCGAGGACCGGGAACGCTTTCAGCAATTGATCCGCAAGCTGAATTTGAAGCAGCCCCCCAATCGCACGGTGCGCAGCGTCGAGGAAGCACTCAGGGCAGCGCGCGACATTTCCTATCCGCTGGTCGTGCGACCCTCCTGGGTGCTGGGCGGCCGGGCAATGGAGATCGTCTACAACGAAACCGAACTGAAACGCTACATGCGCGATGCGGTCAAGGTTTCCAACGAAAGCCCGGTGCTGCTGGACTATTTTCTCAGTTCCGCCATCGAAATCGACGTTGATGTCGTCAGCGACGGCGCCAGCGTTATCGTCGGCGCCATCATGCAGCACATCGAGCAGGCGGGCATTCACTCCGGCGATTCAGCTTGCTCCCTGCCGCCTTACAATCTGCCTGACAACGTGCAGCAGCAAATCCGTGAGCAGGTATCCGCCCTCGCGCTTGAACTCGGCGTGGTGGGTCTGATGAATACGCAACTCGCTTACCAGGACGACGAGGTCTATCTGATCGAGGTTAATCCGCGGGCGTCCCGCACGGTGCCTTTCGTTTCCAAGTGCATCGGCGCCTCGCTGGCCAAGGTGGCGGCCCGCTGCATGATCGGCAAGACGCTGGCAGAGCAGGGTTTCACCAGGGAAATCACGCCGGCCACGTTCGCGGTGAAGGAAGCGATATTTCCGTTCAACAAGTTCCCCGGCGTGGACCCGATCCTCGGTCCCGAGATGAAATCCACCGGCGAAGTGATGGGCGTCGGCGCCACTTTCGCCGAAGCCTACGGCAAGGCGCAACTTGCCGCTGGCGCTGTCATCGAAAAATCGGGCGCCGCGTTCATTAGCGTACGTGACCCGGACAAGATCCATGTCGTCGAAGTCGCCAACGAATTGCTCGATCTCGGTTACAAATTGGCCGCTACCCGAGGCACCGCCCGGGTGCTGGAAGAAGCCGGTATTCCTGTCAAGCGGGTGAATAAGGTCGCGGAAGGTAGACCGCATATCGTCGATATGCTAAAAAACGATGAAATCGAACTGGTGTTCAACACCACGGAAGGTAGACAGGCGATCGCTGATTCGTCCACGATCCGGCGCACGGCGCTCCGTCACGATGTATTCTGTACCACGACGATTGCGGGAGCTTTCGCGGTGTGCGAAGCCTTGAAGTTCGGTGACAACATGTCCGTTTACACGATTCAGCAATTGCACGCAAAACTCGGCTGAAATCTCACCAGGCAGTACAGGCAAGGTTCACTCATGCGTAGAGTGCCAATGACAGTTGCGGGCGAAAGGAAGTTGCGGGAAGAACTGCAGCATCTCAAGACCGTGGTCCGCCCCTCTATCTCGGCTGCGATCGCCGAAGCGCGGGAGCATGGCGACCTGCGCGAGAACGCCGAGTATCACGCCGCTCGCGAACAGCAGAGTTTCTGCGAGGGGCGCATCACCGAAATCGAACGCAAGCTGGCTGATTCCGAGGTAATCGACATTACCCGGATCGAACATTCCGGCAAGGTTATTTTCGGTTCCACCATCACGCTGTACAACCTGAACACGGAGGAAAGCGTGACTTATCAGATCGTCGGCGAAGACGAAGCCGATGTGGCTTCCGGCAAAATCTCGGTAGTGTCGCCCATTGCCCGGGCGCTGATGGGCAAGCGCGAGGGCGACGAAATCGCGGTGCAGGCGCCAGCCGGCAGAATCGAGTATGAAATCGATACCGTCAGGCATGTCTAGATTCTCCGGGAAATCACTTGCTGTAATTTATCCCTGTCGCAAAACAAAAGCGTGATTTTGTTTTGCTCCGAATGCCATGGCCCGCGCCATCGAATTCGGCGGCGCATCCGCGTGCCGCGGGCGGGTATCGAAAATGTAAAGGGTGGTGATCCGTGAGCCGGTCGAAGTCCAGCAAGCGGTGGTTGCAAGAGCATTTTTCCGATGTGCACGTGAAGCGCAGCAGGGAACGGGGCTATCGCTCTCGGGCCAGCAGGAAGCTGCTCGAAATTCAGCACCGCGATCGCCTGATTCGGCCGCATATGACTATTGTCGATCTTGGCGCCGCGCCTGGCGGCTGGTCCCAGGTCGCGGCGGAGTCGACTGGCGCCGGCGGGCGCGTGATCGCCGTTGATCAGTTGTCCATGGCGCCAATTCCCGGCGTTGAATTCGTGCAGGGCGATTTCGGTGACGAAGCAGTGCTGGGGCGAGTTCTGGAACTGCTTCGGAAAGAAACGGCCGACCTTGTAATCTCCGACATGGCCCCCAATATGAGTGGGGTAAAGAGTATCGATCAACCACGCGCCATGAGCCTGGCGGAACTTGCGCGTGATTTCGCGGTGCGTATACTCGCTCCGCGTGGAAGCTTGCTCGTGAAAGTCTTCCAGGGCGCCGGCAGCGAAGATTACCGGGCGTCTCTCAAGTTCTGGTTCGGGGCCGTGAAGATCCGAAAACCGGATTCGTCCCGGGCGCGTTCGAACGAAATGTACTTGCTCGCGAGCGATTTTCGTGGGCAGAATGAGAATTCCGCCGCATTTGACGGATAACGGCAGGGATGCGGGCCGGGTCAGACCCCGGAGGAGGCACAGCCTTGAACGATATGGCAAAGAACCTGATTCTTTGGATAATCATCGCCGGCGTATTGCTGATGGTGTTCAACAATATCAATCAGGGAACCAGCGAAGAAACGGTAATCTACTCGGAATTCATCCGCGAGGTGAACTCCGGGCGCGTCGATACGGTAGAGTTCTCGGGCATCAATCTCACCGGCGTTCGCAACGACGGCTCCCGCTTCCGCACGATTCTCCCTTCGATCGGCGATGATCGTCTACTCGACGAGTTGCTCGAAAACGGTGTCGAAGTCGTTGGCAGCGAACCGGAGCGGCAAAGCTTCTGGGCGCAATTGTTCATAGCCGGATTCCCGGTACTAATCATCATCGCGCTGTTCTTCTTCTTTATGCGGCAGATGCAGGGCGGCGTCGGCGGCAAGGGCGGTCCCATGTCCTTCGGCAAGAGCAAGGCCAAGTTGCTTGGCGAGGACCAGATCAAGGTGACATTCGCCGATGTCGCGGGCGTGGACGAAGCCAAGGAAGACGTCAAGGAACTGGTCGACTTTCTGCGCGAGCCCGACAAGTTTCAGCGCCTCGGCGGGCGCATCCCTCGCGGCGTGCTCATGGTAGGCCAACCCGGCACGGGCAAGACATTGCTCGCGAAGGCCATCGCCGGCGAAGCCAAGGTGCCGTTCTTCTCGATTTCCGGTTCGGATTTCGTCGAAATGTTCGTCGGCGTCGGCGCCTCCCGGGTGCGCGACATGTTCGATCAAGCCAAGAAACAATCGCCCTGCATCATTTTCATCGACGAGATCGATGCCGTGGGCCGTCATCGCGGGGCCGGTCTAGGCGGTGGTCATGACGAGCGCGAACAGACGCTGAACCAACTACTCGTCGAAATGGACGGATTCGAAGGCAACGATGGCGTTATCGTCATGGCCGCGACCAATCGTCCCGACGTACTTGATCCGGCCTTGCTGCGTCCGGGCCGCTTCGACCGCCAGGTCGTGGTGGGGCTGCCCGATATCCGCGGGCGGGAGCAGATTCTCAAGGTGCACATGCGCAACGTGCCTATCGACGAGCGCGTCGAAGCTTCCGTTATTGCCCGCGGCACGCCGGGCTTTTCCGGCGCCGATCTGGCCAACCTCGTGAACGAGGCGGCGCTGTTCGCGGCCCGCGCCAACCGGCGTCTGGTGACCATGGAAGAGTTTGAAAAGGCCAAGGACAAGATCATGATGGGCGCCGAACGCAAATCGATGGTCATGTCGGAAAAGGAGCGCATCAATACCGCCTATCACGAAGCGGGCCACGCCATCGTCGGCAGGCTGATGCCGGAACACGATCCAGTGTACAAGGTCAGCATCATTCCCCGCGGCCGCGCTCTCGGCGTGACCATGTTCCTGCCCGAGGAAGATCGCTATAGCATTAGCAGACGCTCCATCCTCAGTCAGATCTGCAGCCTTTACGGCGGCCGCATCGCCGAGGAAATGACCCTCGGCAAGGAAGGCGTCACCACCGGCGCTTCCAACGACATTCAGCGCGCCACCGAAATGGCCCGCAATATGGTGACCAAGTGGGGTCTGACCGACGAACTCGGTCCACTGCTCTATTCCGAAGACGAAGGCGAAGTCTTCCTTGGCCGTTCCGCGGCGCACCAGGCGAAGACGGTTTCGGTTGATACCGCGATCGCCATCGACCGTGAAGTGCGCAGGATCATCGACGAATGCTACGCCCGGGCGAAGGAGATTCTGGTAGAGCATCGCAACATCCTGGAATTGATGAAAGACGCCCTGATGGAGTATGAGACCATCGACTCCGATCAGATCAACGACATCATGGAGGGCAAGAAGCCGCGGCCGCCGGCGGACTGGTCCGATGACGGCGATGCCAGCGACAGCGCCAAGCCGGCGCCAAAAAAGACCAAGACCAAGTCAGGCCCAACCGGCAAGATCGGAGATGCCGCGGCGGAGCATTAATCGTCCCAGATCGAATGACCACCTCGCTCAGCACCGCCCAGGGCAGGCTCGACCTGTCACGCCCGGCATGCATGGGCATTATCAACCTGACGCCGGATTCCTTTTACGATGGCGCATCTCTCGGCGCCGGGAACGCCGGCGGGTTCAGCGTCGATCTCGACAAGGCGCTGCGGCGGGCGGAAATCATGCTTGCCGAAGGCGCCCGGCTGCTCGATGTCGGCGGTGAATCGACCCGGCCCGGCGCTGGCCGGGTATCTCCTCAGGAGGAAATGGACCGCGTGCTCCCAGTAGTGGAAGCATTGGTCGAACGCCTGGATGTGATTGTGTCGGTGGACACCAGCACGCCGCAAGTCATGCTGGCGGCTGCCGCGGCCGGCGCCGGCATGATCAACGATGTGCGCGCGCTGCGCCGGTCCGGCGCCGTCGAAGCTGCCGCCGGGACGCAAATGGCGGTTTGTCTCATGCACATGCGCGGGGAACCGGGCACCATGCAGGAGCAGCCCGAGTATGCTGACGTTGTGGCCGAAGTCGCTGACTTCCTGCGGGAACGCGCGGCGGCGGCGGTAGCAGCCGGCGTTGATCCCGAAGGCATTGTCGTCGACCCGGGTTTCGGTTTCGGCAAAACCAGCGCGCATAATTTTACCTTGCTGCGCGAACTGCGCCGATTCGCCGAAATTGGCTATCCCCTGATGGCCGGGGTTTCACGAAAATCCATGATCGGCGCGGCAACTGGACGATTGCCGGAACAGCGCCTGACCGGCTCCATCGCCGCCACCGCTCTCGCCTTGCACGGCGGCGCGCTTATCGTCCGCAGCCACGATGTGGCTGCCACGATGGATGCGATTGGAGTACACTCATCCTTGCTTGGAGATCGCTGAGCGAACAGGTTCGCCATGGGCAGCAACGGCAAACGTTATTTCGGGACAGATGGCATCCGCGGCCGGGTGGGAACCGCGCCGATCACGCCGGACTTCATGCTGAAGCTAGGCTGGGCCGCCGGCAAGGTATTCGGCGGAATCGGCGAGGGCCGCAACAATATCCTGATCGGCAAGGATACGCGCATTTCGGGATACATGTTCGAGGCGGCGCTAGAAGCCGGGGTAACGGCCGCCGGCGTCGACATCAGCTTGCTCGGTCCAATGCCCACACCGGCCATCGCCTATCTGACGCGCACCTTGCGCGCCCAGGCCGGCATCGTCATCAGCGCTTCCCACAATTCCTTCCACGATAACGGCATCAAGATCTTTTCCGGTCAGGGCGCCAAGTTGCCTGATCACATTGAACTCGCCATTGAAGCCGAACTGGAAACGGAGGTCACCACGGTTTCCTCGCAGACCATTGGCAAGGCATCCCGGGTAACCGACGCGGCCGGGCGCTATATCGAGTTTTGCAAAAGCACTATCGGCTCAAGCCTGAAATTGACCGGGCTCAAGATCGTCGTCGATTGCGCGCACGGATCGACTTACCATATCGCCCCTAATGTGTTCGAGGAACTCGGCGCCGAAGTAAGCGCTATCGGCGTATCGCCCAATGGGTTGAACATCAACAAGCAAGGCGGCTCCACCATGCCGGAGAAACTGGTAAGCAAGGTACTGGAGCAAGGCGCGGACCTCGGCATTGCCTTCGATGGCGACGGCGACCGCGTAATCATGGTCGATCATCGCGGCCGGATCGTCGATGGCGACGAGATTCTTTATGTGATCGCACATCATCGGCAACGCGAAGGACTCGAATTCGGCGGCGTAGTAGGTACGCAGATGAGCAATCTGGGACTTGAACTCGCCCTCGGCGAACTGAAAATTCCATTCGCCCGCAGCCATGTGGGCGACCGTTACGTCATGCAGGAACTCGCCGACCGCGGCTGGGGTCTCGGCGGAGAATCCTCGGGTCATATCATCATCACCGATCTGAACACTACCGGCGACGGCATCGTATCCGCGTTGCAGACGTTGGCCGCGATCATCGGGCTCGACCGGTCCCTGGCGGAACTGTGCCAGGGGATGCGGAAGTTTCCGCAATCGATGGTGAACGTCCGGGTCGCCAATGGCGCCGATCCAACCGCTAACCCAGCGGTGCAGGCCGCGATCTCGAAAGTCGAACGCAAGCTTGGCGGCAATGGGCGGGTATTGCTGCGCCCGTCGGGCACCGAACCCGTCGTTCGCGTAATGGTCGAAGGCGAAGACGCCGCCAACGTCGAGTCACTTGCCAACGAATTGTCCGAACTCGTCGCTGATCAGGCCGACTAGTTGCGCCGAAAAATTCCTTGCTGGAATTTTTCTCTATCGCAAAACATGAGCGTGGTTTTGTTTTACTCCGAATTCAACGGCTTACGCCATCGAACCCGGCGGCGCATCCTTGCGCCGCGGGGAAGCCTCGACTTCAGATTTCGATTGCGCGGCGGCGGCGTCTCGGCTAGTATTGGCGCCCCGTTTTTCACGGTCCGCGGGCTGGATTCATGTCCCCGGAAGCATGGGACATGCGCCGCAAACTCGTCGTTGCCAACTGGAAGATGCATGGCTCCCGGTCACGAAACAGGCAATTGCTTGATGCCATCAAGCCAGCCCTGCAAAGTTTCGATGACCGGGTCGATATCGCCGTCTGCCCGGCGCACCTGCATCTGAGCGAGGTGATCAGCGAATTGGCCGGGAGCAATATCCGCCCTGGAGCGCAGAACTTGTTCGGATTGGCGGAAGGCGCGATGACCGGAGAGATATCCGCCTCCATGCTGATGGATTGCGGCGCCGAGTTCGTTATTGTCGGTCATTCCGAGCGCCGGGGTAAGCTTGGCGAAGCGGATGTTCAGGTGGCGGAAAAGTTCGCTGCCGCCAGCGAATCGGGGTTAACCCCGATACTGTGCGTCGGAGAAACGGGAGAGGAACGGGATGCCGGCAAAACCGAAGCGGTGGTGTCGCGCCAGCTTGACGCCGTGACCAACAGGGTCGGAATTAACCCCATGCGCGGCGCCGTGATCGCCTATGAGCCGGTTTGGGCCATCGGTAGCGGCACCCCCGCGACGCCGGCGCAGGCCCAGGCAATGCACGCCATGTTGCGGGGGCGTCTGGCGCGGCGGGACGGAGAGATTGCCGACGCTGTCCGCATCCTTTACGGTGGCAGTATGAATGCCGCCAATGCCGCGGAGCTGTTTGCCCAGCCGGACATCGATGGTGGTCTGGTCGGAGGCGCTTCGCTTAAAGCGGAAGAATTCATAACCATCTGTGCCATTGCGAGTAGCTGATCATGCAAACATTGATAGTCGTCCTTCACGTCGTCGTGGCCGTGGCCATTGTCGCCCTCGTGCTGCTGCAGCAAGGCAAGGGCGCGGATGCCGGCGCGTCATTCGGCTCCGGCGCTTCACAAACCGTATTCGGTTCGTCCGGCAGCGGCAGTTTCCTGGTGCGAGCAACCACGGTGGCCGCGGTTGTGTTTTACGCGACCAGCCTGATGCTGGCGATCTACGCCCGGGGCCAGTCGCAACTCGTCGATCCGTCCGGTCAGCCCATCGTCAACGAGGAATTGTTACAACAGTCCGTGCTCGAACAAACGACGGTGGGCGAATTGCCGCAGCTCGACGCCGGGGCGGATGCGCCGCCGGATGACGCCTTGCCGCTGCTGGATCTGATCCCGGCAAGCCCCGATGCGCTGCCGCTGGTCGAAGAACCGACCCAGGACGACGTGCCGGCAGTCCCGAGGACCGACAACTGAGTTTCAAATGCCGAAGTGGTGGAATTGGTAGACACGCTATCTTGAGGGGGTAGTGGCCCACGGCCGTGCCGGTTCAAGTCCGGCCTTCGGCACCAAACTCAAACACACACGGATTACATGGATGGGCGCGCGGTATCCATGTAGAGTCTGTCTTCGATGCTGTCCAGCCGGGTTTCCACCCGCGCCAGTCTTTCGTTGGTGTTGGCGATTTCCGCGCGGACGGCCTTGAATTCTTCGGCCATCTCGGTCCGGATCGCCTGGTTATTCGCGGCCATCTCGGCGCGAATTGTGGTCAGGTCGGCGCGGATTGAGGTTATGTCGGCGCGGATGGCCTGGCTGTCCCCGCCCAGGTACAGCGCGGTGATCAAGAACATTACCGCGACGAGCGCGTTATCCTTCAGAAGCGTGATAATGGTTTCCATTTCGTGGTTCCTTGAACGTGGTGATCTCTCACGATTGCAGTCTAGACACAGTTTCCCGGAACAACCTAGAAATCGGTAAAAATAGTTCTGGGCGGGGGCGACGGTTCCGCGACCAGGGTGGGCGAAGCATGGGCAGGAACAAGGGTGGGTGTTCCATGGAAAGTCTATAAGGGCTTGCCAGAGGTACTCCAAGTTATCGAGAATAACGTCGACAGCGGTTAGATGGCCAAGAACATGGCTTCTTTCAGCGAGCGTGAAGATATCGTAAGAACGATCGACTATCTGGAAATAGACAACAAATAGATCCACTCTGAATCAGGGGCTCGGCAAACATTAAAAAAGCTGGTCAATGACGGAAAGCCAAAGCCGGGCGGGGTTCTCGCAGCCCTGCGTCGCTCGCCATTGGTCGGAGTTGATCTCGATCTTTCACGCCCTCAAGTCGAAGGACGAGGGTCGAACTTTGGCGAGTTATCTCCTGGATGTGAAAGAGGTTGGGGGATCGGCGTCGATTCGTCAATCTCCGTTAGCTCGAAACTCAAAACTCTCCCCAATCTTACAGACACCTTTTTCGCGAAAGGCGGGGATGTTCTGGCGGCGGGCGGCGTTGGTGACGGCAGGGGCGGAATAACCATGCCTGCGGGTATAGTCCACGAGCTTGACGATTGAATGTCCGCGCAAAAAAGTGACGCGCTTGTGCACGGATTCTGGTAGCGCCAGCGCACACTAAAAATAAGGACTTTTCAGTACATGGAATCCCCAAGAGTTGACAAAAATTGATCCAAACAAGCGTGTCTAGTGGCCGGCATCAACTAATCAGAGCGAATGCCAAGGCAAGTCAGCGTTGACGCAGGTTTTTCAACACAATCATAATCGCATCTCACGAAGGTCTATATGCAGGGGAGACTCAAACCATGTCAAGCAAACGCATCGAAGAACTTCAGCAGCAGATTTTCAACTCGATACAGGAACTCGAAACCCTGCAGCGGAGCAATTCCGGCGATGAAGTCTCCAACTACGGCTTCGCCACCGAGACCGGCGAGACCACCTTGCTCGACCTGTTCGCCGGGCGGGACAAATTGCTGCTGATCCACAACATGGGACAGGGCTGCCGCTACTGCACCATGTGGGCGGACGGCCTGAACGGCATTCTTTCGCATCTCGAGTCGGCCATTTCCGTTGCCTTGGTGTCCAAGGACGCGCCCGAGTTGCAACGGCGCATGGCAAACTCCCGCGGCTGGCGCTTCCGCCTGGCCTCCCATGGCGGTGGCGATTACATCAAGGAGCAGACTGTAAGCGAGGGTAGCGAAAACTATCCGGGAGTCGTGACTTACAAGCGCGAAGGCGACAAGATCATTCGCCTTAACTCCAGCATTTTCGGCCCCGGCGATCTTTATTGTTCAACCTGGAATCTGCTCGCCATGGCAGGTATGGGTTTCGACGACTGGACTCCCCAGTATTCGTACTGGCAGCGGCCGCGGCAAATGGACGATGGCGGCAAGGATGTGCTGGGCTAAGGCAGCCCGGCAAGTCACGAAGCCAGCCGGAGCCCGAAATTTCGTCGAATTATTGACGCTCATCGGCCAACTCCCTATACTTACCGGTTCTGACCAAGCTCGGTATTTGTTGCGGGGTGGAGCAGTCTGGCAGCTCGTCGGGCTCATAACCCGAAGGTCGTAGGTTCAAATCCTGCCCCCGCTACCAAAAAATAAAGCCGGTCCCATTGCTGGTGCCGGCTTTTTTCTTGCCAGCGCCTGGATTCGTGTAACCATTCCCGGGCGCAGGCCTCTCGGATAGGCTCATTCCCAATGTCGAGCTGAATCTCCCGGTTCTGCCGGTCAGGCTGTCTGTGTCAACGCCGGCAACCATCTGGCCGCCACGACGATAAATGCCGCTACCTTGCTCGTTAACCACTCGCTTTCCCGCGACTTGCGGCCAAAACCCCGTCGACGTTGGCGGCGCCGACATTCCTGCCGAAGCTGGTAGCCGTAATCATTGCGATACCGGGGCCGGCAGTTGAAGCGTACCTGGCCGTCGTTATTGGACTACGACCCCGCTGCGCCTGCTGCTTCACTACGCCAGCTCGGCGCGGCGCCAGTAGTTCCACGGCGTCGATATCGCCACGATACGCCTCGAACCCGAGCAAGCGGCATAGTCCGCAAGCATATCGACAGCGCCCACGGCCAAGTTTTCGACCGAACTACTGTCATATCAGGGTTCTTTTCGGTACAATTCCCGGTTTTACGGACGCGGGCTCCCTCCAGATCGGATAGTAACGCGCTCATTTTGGAGAGATATGTGTAGATGGCTCCTTTAGCAGGTTGACTATACCTTGCGCTGTTCGCAAAGGAGTGAACAGCCACAAGGATTCCAGGAAGTGGGCCGCTGGCCCATTTTTTGTGTCTGGAGAAATGGTCAAGCTTGCGCAGTAATGGCGCTGAATTCTGGAGCGGGCGAGGGGAAACGCAATTGAACCAGAGCGATGTGCGGATAGGCAAGGCAATCGCGCCGACGATCGAAGCGCTGGGCCTGGAATTATGGGGTCTTAAACAATTGCGCCATGGTCGACGCGTCACGTTGCGCATTTATATCGATTGCATGTCGGGAGTAACGATCGACGATTGCGAGAAAGTGAGCAGGCAGGTGAGCGCGATTCTGGACGTGCAAGATCCGATTCAAGGGGAGTACACGCTGGAAGTCTCGTCTCCGGGAATCGACCGTCCGCTGTTCACCTTGCCGCAATTCGAGCGCTATCTCGGACACGAGGTGGACTTGCGCTTGCGGGTTCCTGTCGATGGGCAACGCAGGTTCAGGGGAACGATTGAAAAGGTTATGGCGGACAAGGTGATTTTACTGGTGGAAGGCAATGCGTTCGAAATGCGACACGTCGACATTGAGCGAGCCGAGCTGGCGCCGCCGGCGGCAGATGCCGCGTTGCCCCGCGCCGGCAAGCGACGGGGTTCGAAGCGAGTGAAAAAGAAATGATGAACAGCAAAGAAATTCTGATGGTCGCCGACGCCGTGTCCAATGAGAAGGGACTCGACAAGAGTGTCATTTTCGAGGCTATCGAATCCGCCTTGGCCACGGCCACCCGCAAATTCCATGATCGGGACAACATCGACTGCCGGGTGTCCGTCGATCAAAAGACCGGCGAATACGAGACTTATCGAGTCTGGACCGTTGTCGACGAAGAGGATGAAGAATTCGAGGAAGGCCCTCACCTGACTCCGGCCCAGGCGAAGGACAAGAATTCCGCGCTGGAACTCGGCGATAGCTGGGAAGTCATGATCGACAATGTGGAATTTGGCCGCATAGCGGCGCAGACCGCGAAGCAGGTAATCGTACAGAAGGTGCGCGAGGCGGAGCGCGAAATTGTTATCGCGGAATACAAGGGCCGGGTCGGCGAATTGGTCAACGGCACGGTCAAGAAGGTCACTCGGGACGCCGTCATCGTTGACCTCGGCGGCAATGCCGAAGCTTGCCTGCCGCGGGAAGAAATGATTCCCCGCGAGAGTTTCCGGATGGGCGACCGACTGCGGGCGCTGCTGGTGGATGTGCGTTCGGAACAGCGCGGCCCGCAACTGTTTTTGAGCCGCACTTCGCCGGAGATGCTCATGGCCCTGTTCAAGATTGAAGTGCCGGAGATATCCGAACAGGTCATCGAGATCCGCGCCGCGGCGCGTGATCCCGGGTCGAGGGCGAAAATCGTGGTCAGCACCAATGATGGACGCATTGATCCGGTAGGCGCCTGCGTCGGTATGCGGGGTTCGCGGGTACAGGTCGTATCCAACGAACTTGCCAGCGAGCGTATCGACATTATTCCCTGGGACGACAACCCGGCGCAGTTGGTGATCAACTCGATGGCGCCGGCCGAGGTGGCTTCCATCATCGTGGATGAAGACAGGCACACCATGGATATCGCGGTGGAAGAGGAAAACCTGGCCCAGGCTATTGGGCGCAACGGTCAGAATGTGCGTTTGTCGGGTGAATTGACCGGCTGGAATGTCAATGTGATGAGCGTCGAGGACGCCGCCATCAAACAGCAACAGGAATCGAGCACCTTGATCGACCTGTTCACGCAATCGATGGAAGTAGATGAGGAATTGGCGGAAGTCCTGGTGCAGGAAGGCTTTACCTCGCTGGAAGAAATAGCCTATGTGCCGCTGGAGGAAATTCTGGCGATCGACGGATTCGACGAAGACATCGCCAGTGAATTGCGCAATCGCGCCAAGGATGCGCTGGTTACGAGGGCGATTGCCTCCCAGGAAGATTTGTCCGCGGCAAACGTTGCGGAGGATCTGCTGACCATGGAGGGCATGGACGATCAACTGGCGCTGCAACTGGCAAGAAAAGGCATTTTGAACATGGAGGAACTGGCTGAACAGTCCATAGACGAGTTGATCGACATCGAAGGTCTGGACGAAAAGAGAGCCGGCGAGTTGATCATGACGGCGCGGGCGCCCTGGTTTGCCTAGGGCGGCGTGAGGCTGGAGTCAACTGGAGCAATTGCATGGCAGACGTAAGTATTCGTGAATTCGCCGGCGCGGTAGGCGTATCGGTAGAGAAACTGCTATCCCAGATAAAGGAAGCCGGTCTGCCTCATACAGATGCGGATCATCTGATTTCCAACGCCGACAAGACCAAACTGCTGGTATTTTTGCGCAAGGGTCATGGCAGCGAAGAAGAAGCCGCCCCACGCAAGATCACGCTCAAGCGCAAGACACTCGGCACTCTGCGAACGGCGGGTTCTCACGGACGCGGCAAGACGGTAAATGTCGAAGTGCGGCGCAAGCGCACCTATGTAAAGCGCAGCGCGATCGATCGAGATCCCGCCCAGGCCGAAGACGCAACGGCCGCGGAAGCCGAAGAATTCAAGTCGGCGCGGGAAACGGAAACCGCGCAAGCCAGGGAGACGGTGCAGGAGCCCAAACCGGAAGAGAAAAAGGAAGCAGCGGAAGCGGCTGCCGGCGCGGTAGAGAAGCAAGAGCCCGTGCCGGAAGCGGCGCCGGCCGAACCCGTGCCGGTTGAAACCCCACCGCCGGATGCCGATGCCGGCCGAGGCGCGAAGGCGCCCGCCAAACGCCGCGCCCGAGGCAAACCCGGAATCGCGGATCCGGTCGAGAAACGAAAACCACATTCGCGGACCAAGGCGCCGGCCCAGAAGCGCAAGAAAACCATACATGTAAACGACGATTTCGTGCTGGAAGGCGGAGATATCGACGATATCGGCCGGGGCCGCCGAATGGGCCGCAAGGCCAAGTCGCGCATGTCCTCCCAACACGCATTCGAGAAGCCGACTGAGTTCATCTCAAGGGAAATTACCATCGGCGAGGCCAATACCGTTGCCCAACTCGCCCAGATGATGTCCGTAAAGTCCGCCGAGATCATCAAGATTCTTCTGAATATGGGCGTCATGGCAACCATTAACCACAGTCTGGACCAGGATACATCCACCTTGGTGATTGAAGAGCTCGGCCATCGCGCCAGGTTCGTTTCGGAGGACAGCATCGAAGAACAATTGGCTGAATCCATCGCCCTGGAGCGAGGCAAGATCGAACAACCAAGAGCGCCGGTGGTTACCGTCATGGGACATGTCGACCATGGCAAGACATCGCTGCTCGACTATATCCGCAACGCTTCCGTGGCCAGTCACGAAGCCGGCGGCATCACCCAGCATATCGGCGCCTACCATGTGGAAACCGATGCCGGCATGATCTGTTTTCTCGACACGCCGGGCCATGCCGCGTTTACCGCCATGCGCTCCCGCGGCGCCAGGGCCACCGATGTCATCGTGCTGGTGGTGGCGGCGGATGACGGCGTCAAACCCCAGACCGAAGAAGCGGTGCAACACGCCAGGGCTGCGGAAGTGCCGCTGGTAGTGGCGATCAACAAGATTGACAAGGAAGGCATCGATATTGAGCGGGTCAAGAGTGAACTCGCGGCGCTGGAGGTAATTCCGGAGGACTGGGGCGGCGACACCCAGTTTGTGCCTGTCTCCGCCCACACCGGCGAAGGTGTCGACCAGCTTCTCGAAGCGATACTGCTGCAAGCGGAATTGCTGGATATCAAGGCCTACGCCGATGTTCCCGGTCAGGGCGTGGTAATTGAATCCCGGCTCGACAAGGGGCGTGGACCTGTCGCCACGGTGCTGGTGAAAAACGGGATTCTCAATGCCGGCGATGTGGTGCTGGCTGGCCTTGAGTTCGGCAAGGTGCGCGCGCTTATGGACGAGCTTGGCAAGAGCGTGAGTTCCGCCGGCCCGTCAATACCGGCGGAAATTCTCGGTTTGAACGGCGTGCCCGACGCCGGGGATGAATTCGTCGTGGTTCGCGACGAACGCAAGGCGCGCGAAGTCGCCGAATTTCGCCGCACCCGGTACAAGGAAAGTTTGCAGGCCCGGCAGCAGGCCAGCCTGGAGAGCATGCTGGTGGATATGGGCAAGGATAGCATCAAGGTTTTCAATATCGTTCTCAAGGCTGATGTGCGCGGATCGCTGGAGGCCATCAACGGCGCTCTGACCGGCCTGAATACCGATGAAGTCAAGGTGGATATCGTATCTTCAGGGGTCGGAGGCATCACCGAAACCGATGCTCACCTCGCCGCCACCTCCAATGCCATGATCATCGGATTTAATGTTCGCGCCAGCAAGGCGGCGCGCGACATTATCGAGAACGAAACGGTGCAGTTGCGTTACTACAACGTAATCTATGAGGTGATCGACGATGCCAGGACGGTCATGAGCGGCATGCTGGCGCCGGAGTTGCGTGAAGAAATCGTCGGCGTGGCCGAAGTGCGCGATGTATTCAACTCACCCAAATTTGGACAGATTGCCGGCAGCATGGTAGTGGAGGGAACGGTCTACCGCAGCAAGCCCATCCGCGTGTTGCGCGACAATGTAGTGATTTACGAAGGGGAACTGGAATCCCTGCGCCGCTTCAAGGACGACACCAGCGAGGTTCGGCATGGCATGGAGTGCGGTATCGGCGTGCGCAACTACAAGGATGTGCAAGTAGGCGACAAGATCGAAGTATATGAGACCACCGAAGTGACGCGAACTCTGTAACGGCTTACGTGACGGTTTATCCGGGCTTGGCCGTCCGGGATGTATAGCATGATGGAGAACAATTCCCGCGCCCAGAGAGTCGCGGATCAGATTCAGCGAGATCTCGCCTCGCTGATTCAGTTCGAAATGAATGATCCGCGCATCGGCCTGGTCTCGGTGACAGGCGTGGAAGTAACCCCGGATCTGGCCTATGCCAAGATTTTCGTGACTTCGCTGGGCGGCGGCAATGTCGAGCAGCAGTCATCCGAAGCTGCCGGTAGGGAAAGTACGGCGGCATTGAACGGCGCCGCCGGCTATTTGCGAAGCCTGCTGGCCCGGCGCCTGCAGACGCGCATTGCGCCGAAGCTGAGTTTTCATTACGACGCCAGCGTGGAGCGGGGCCGCAAGCTGGACGACCTGATCGACAGCGCGTTGGCGTCGGATCGGGAACGGCATTCGTGATTGTCCCCGAAATGCCGAAGGAAGGCTGAATGCGCGGACGGCGAAACAGGGGCAGGGATGTCAATGGACTGATAGTGCTGGACAAGGCGCCTGGACTATCGTCCAACTCCGCGTTGCAGCAGGTGAAACGGATCTTCCAGGCTAACAAGGCAGGTCACGGCGGCAGTCTTGACCCGCTGGCGACGGGCGTACTCCCGCTTTGTTTCGGCGAGGCGACCAAGGTTTCCCGTTTTCTGCTGGATTCGGACAAGAAGTACCGGACGCGAATGAAGCTCGGCGTACGCACGGACAGCGGCGACAGCGAAGGCAGAACGATCGCTGTCCGCGAGAATTTTTCGGTTACTCCGGAGCAGGTGACGCAGGCGCTTGACCGCTTCCGCGGCGAGATAGAGCAGGTGCCGCCAATGTATTCGGCGGTGAAAGTGCAGGGAACGCCATTATACAAACTGGCGCGCAGCGGCAAGGTCGTCGAGCGCGAGCCGCGGACGGTGAAAATTTATGAAATCGCGCTTACGGACTTCGCCGCGCCGGAGCTTGAAATAGAACTGGCCTGTAGCAAGGGTACGTATATACGCACCATTGCCGACGAACTCGGACAAATACTGCAATGTGGAGCTCATATTGTCGCCTTGCGGCGTCTGCAGGCCGGGGGTTTCACCGAAGCAGACTGTGTTACCGCCAGTTTTCTGGAGCAGGAGAAGGAAAGCAAGGGAATGGCGGGAATTGACCGCTATCTGGCGCCCATCGACCAGCCGCTGTCCAATCTGCCGGCGGTGATGTTGCCGGATATCGCGGCGAACCAGATTCGCAGCGGTCAGGCGGTGCTGGTGCGCCATCTGCCGGCGGAAGGTATGGTAAGGATGTACCACAAGACATGTGACCAGGAGCGCTTTATCGGCATCGGCGCCATCGACGAAGATGGCAAGGTTGCGCCCAAGCGCCTGATTTCGGAGCCCGCCGGCTGAAACGCCGGAAGGGATTTGGGACGGCCAGTGGACTGCCAATATGCGCGGTCAGACTGGATGGACCGGGACGTCCGTTTCGCGGCCGGCCGCGCCAGCGCGGCTCGCACGACAACGCAGGCATATTGAATTCGGAGACTGAAATGGCTTTATCGACTGAAGAGAAACAAACGATCATCAAGGAATACGCGACGGGCGAGGGAGACACAGGCTCCCCCGAAGTGCAGGTCGCCTTGCTGACCGCCAACATCAACGACCTGCAAGCTCACTTCAAGCAGCATGTTCACGATCACCATTCACGCCGCGGTTTGATCCGGATGGTCAGTAGCAGGAAAAAACTGCTCGACTATCTGAAGCGCAAAGATGTCGATCGCTATGCCGCGCTGATCAAGCGGCTCGGATTGCGCCGCTAGTAAATCAGTACACAAACACGCAACGGCCGCATCAAGCGAGGCGGCCAACAGGAATAACTTATGTTCAATATCACTACAAAGACGTTTCAATACGGCGACCATACGGTCACCCTTGAAACCGGCAAAATGGCCCGTCAGGCAACGGGCTCCGTTACCGTCACCATGGGCAACTCCAAGGTGCTGGCAACAGTGGTCGGCCGGAAAGAAGCTTCGCCTAATGCCGACTTCTTCCCACTGACCGTAAACTACCAGGAAAAGACCTATGCCGCGGGCAGAATCCCCGGTGGATTCTTCAAGCGGGAAGGCCGGCCTACCGAAAAGGAGACGCTGACTTCGCGTCTTATCGATCGGCCTATCCGGCCTTTGTTCCCCAAGGGCTTTCTCAACGAGGTGCAGGTAATCTGCACAGTGATTTCCGCGGACAAGGATCACGATCCCGATATCGCCGCCATGATCGGCGCCTCGGCGGCCCTTTCCATTTCGGGCATACCGTTCGCGGGACCTATCGCCGCGGCGCGAGTTGGACTCGACTCGGCCACCGGCTATGTACTTAATCCCTCCTTCGATCAGTTGGAGAGTTCGGAGCTGGACATGGTGGTGGCGGGAACCCGCTCCGCTGTCCTCATGGTGGAATCAGAGGCAAATGAACTCACCGAGGATCAAATGCTCGGCGCCGTGCTTTTCGCTCAAATGGAAATGCAGGTGGCCATTGATGCAATTGAGGAATTGAAGAATGAGGCCGGCAAAGCAGCATGGGAATGGGCGCCTGCCGCAAGGAACGAGAAGCTGACTGAAGCGCTAGCCGGACAGTTCGGCGGACGCGTCGCCGAGGCCTATCAGATTTCCACGAAGATGGAGCGTTACGATGCGACCGGCGCGTTGCAATCGGAAGCCGTTGCCGCGCTGGTGGACGCCGATGCCGATATCGGCGAGTCCGACGTGCGCGAAGCTTTCGCGGCGCTGGAGAAGAGTACGGTAAGAAACCGCATTCTCGACGGCGAGCCGCGCATCGATGGTCGCGACACCCGCTCGGTGCGCCCGATCGAAGTGGAAGTAGGCATTCTGCCCAAGGCTCACGGTTCGGCGCTGTTCACGCGTGGAGAAACGCAGGCCCTGGTAGTTACGACTCTTGGCGCGGTGCGCGATTCGCAATTGATCGAGGGACTGGCCGGCTCGCACAAGGAAGGTTTCATGCTGCATTACAACTTTCCGCCGTACTCTGTCGGCGAGACCGGCTTCATGGGCGGGCCGAAACGCCGGGAAATCGGTCATGGCCGCCTGGCTAAACGCGGCGTCGCGGCGCTGATGCCCGCGGAAGAAGACTTTCCCTATGCGATTCGCATAGTGTCCGAAATTACCGAATCCAACGGATCCAGTTCAATGGCCTCGGTTTGCGGGTCCAGCCTTTCCATGATGGACGCGGGCGTACCCTTGCGCGCGCCGGTGGCCGGCATTGCCATGGGACTTATCAAGGAAGACGAACGCTTCGCGGTGCTGACCGACATACTCGGCGACGAGGATCATCTTGGTGACATGGACTTCAAGGTGGCCGGCACGGCTAAGGGCGTAACAGCCTTGCAAATGGACATCAAGATTCAGGGAATCACCGAGGAGATCATGGAGACCGCGCTGGCCCAGGCCCACGAGGCCCGGCAGCACATTCTCGGTGAAATGGGCAAGGTGATTGCCGAAGCTCGCGCCACGGTGAATGAGAACGCGCCGAGCATGGCTACGATTCGCATCGACCAGGACAAGATTCGCGATGTCATCGGCAAGGGCGGCGCTGTGATTCGATCCATTACCGAGGAGACCGGCGCGGCCATCGATATCGATGACGACGGCGTCGTGCGAATCTACGGCGAAGACGCGCAGTCCCGTGACGCGGCGCTGGACCGGATCAATGAAATTACCGCGGAAGCGGAAGTCGGCAAGCTATACAGCGGCACCGTAGCCCGGATTGTCGATTTCGGCGCCTTCATCAATATTCTCCCCGGCAAGGATGGCCTCGTGCATATTTCCCAGATTTCCAGGGAACGGGTTGAAAACGTCGGCGACTATCTCAAGGAAGGTCAGGAGGTACTCGTGAAGGTGCTCGATCTTGACGCTCGCGGACGCATCAAGTTGAGCATGAAGGAAGTCACCGCCGAAGAGAAGGAAACCTACCAGGCTTGAATAAATCCTTTCTGAGCGAGAGCGAGGGCAGCCGATTGCCAAGCGACAGCTTCGTGCGCGGACCTGGCGACGCCAGACCGCGCCGGGGCGAGCTCCGCTGGTCGGCGTAGCCGACGAAAAGCGCGGCTTTTCGAGAATCGATCGGCTCGACAAGGACGTCGGGACTGGCGGCTGGAATGATGCATGCGCCCCCTCGATAAATCGGGCGGGGCATTCGCTGCCTGGGCGGTTTCATGAACGCCGCGGAATCATATAGAATCAGGAGCCACTGCTCGATTTTCCCGCGAATGCAAAATTGTGATCTGCAAGAGGATCTGAACATGTTGCATCAAATCCGGCAAAACCTCGCTCGTCTCCCGCTAACGTTGCTGTTTTTGCTGGCGCCATTCGCCGCATTCAGTCAGCAAGATGAAATTACCTTCCACAAGGACATACAACCGATATTGCAAAGGAGTTGCCAGAATTGTCACCGCATCGGCGGCGTCGGCCCGATGCCCCTGGTTACCTACGAGCAGGTTGCGCCTTTCGCGGGCTTGATCGAATACAAGACCGGTCTGCGCGACCGGGCTGGCGCCATGCCTCCCTGGTATGTCGAAAAGAACATCGGTATCCAGGATTTCAAGTTCGATCCTTCGCTGAATGACGAAGAAATCGCCGCGATTTCCAGTTGGGCCCGTTCCGGCGCGCCCCAGGGCAATCCCGCCAATGCTCCTGAACCGCTGGTCTTCGATGACAGCATCAAATGGACCGCCGGTGAGCCCGACTTGATCGTCAGCACCAATCCCGTCACCAAGCTCGCGGGAACTCCCGACTGGTGGGGCGAAATCGACCGGGTTGCCATACCGCTGGAACAAGACCGCTACGTCAAATCGGTTGAGATCGTCGAAGTCAACGACGTCAACTACCAGGCCGGAACCGGCCGCGAGACCGTCGGCGGGCGCTACATCTACCATCACATGATCTGGAGCACCGCGGAGATCGACGACAGCGGCCAGCGCATCGACGATACCGTCACTTCCTGGCCGGTGCACGAAGTAGGCCGCAATCCGGATATCTTCGATGAGGACGCCGGCAGGCTGCTTCGCGCGGGCGCCTACGTCGTGTCCGACTCCGTCCACTTGCATTCCAACGGCCAGGACACCACCGGCCATCTGGAAATCGGTTTCCGTTTCCATCCGGTCGGTTATCAGCCCAAGTATGAGCGCGCCCGGCTGGGTCTCGGCAACGGCGTCGACATCAGCATCGCCGGCAACCGGAACAACCAGGAATTGCACGCCTACGTGGCGCTGGAAGACAACATCAAGATCGTCACTTTCGAGCCTCATCTGCACGCGCCGGGCGAACGCATGTGCCTGGAAGCCATCTGGGGCTATACCGCGGAGACCTTGTCCTGCGTTGGTTACGATCACAACTGGGTGCGCGGCTATGCCTACGCCGACCACGCCCAGCCGCTACTGCCCAAGGGCGCGATCCTGCATATCGTCGGTTACATGAACAATACCGAAACCAATCCGAACGTACCCGATCCACGCAACTGGCAGGGTTCCGGCAACCGCTCGGTGACCAATATGTTCATTGATCTGGGCATGCGGGTTAAGCTCACCGACGAGCAATTCGCGGAAGAAATGGAAATGCGCCGGCAGATGCTTGACCTGGGACCGAACGACCATGTTATCGGCTGCCCCTTGTGCGCGGCTCCAATGGTCGCGCCCGTGCCGGACCTCTCTGTCGCGGTGTCTTCGGACTGATTCAGACTGACAAATGAGGATTATGAGAATGATGCCTGTCTCAAGCTATTCGGGCGCGTCCCGACAATTGTTCGCCGCGCTGTTGCTCACGGTTTTCGTTACCGGCGGCGCCGCCGCCCAGACCTATCTCAGCGGCCAGCCGGTAGAGCCGGCATTCGAGGGTTGGCGCCCCAATGACGAAGGCGGCTTCAACATGATGTTCGGCTACATGAACGAGAATTGGAAAGAATCTCCGGACGTTCTCGTCGGCGAACACAATTTTTTCTCGCCAGGGGAGGCGGACCGGGGGCAGCCAGAGCATTTCCTGCCGCGCCGCAACCGCTTTACTTTTGAAGTCGCGGTGCCGGCCGACTGGGGCGACCGGGAACTGGTCTGGACCCTGACGGTAAACGGGGTCGAAAAGAAAGCCTATGCCACCTTGCGCGAGGATTACCTGGTGGACAACATGGTGATTGCCTCGGAAACCGGTTCTCTCGGCGCCGGCACCAGCAGTCCGGAGTCCCGCGCTAACGAACCACCGGTAGTCACCGTCCAGGGCGATGACATCCGCACGGTTTTGATTGGCGAGCCGGTGCTGATCGATACTCTTGTGGTGGATGACGGCCTGCCCACGCCCACCGACCCGGTGGAAGAGGCGCGGCGCTTCGCCGAGTTCGCCGGCGGACCGCTGGCTTCGGCCTTCGTTACGCCAGAACTGGTTATGCAACGCCGCATGACCAGCCCACCCACGAGGGTGACCGTGGACAAGGTTAACGGTTTGTATTTCTCCTGGAACAAGTATCGCGGCCCCGGCAATGTCACATTCGATCCACCCCAGGTGAAAGTCTGGGAAGATACCCGCACTAGCGCGAATTCGCCCTGGGGCGCATTGTTCCTGCCGCCGCCGATTCCGGATGATGGCATCTACGCGGTAACCGCCACGTTCGACGAGCCCGGCGCCTACGTTCTCTGGGGCAGGGCCGATGATGGCGGTCTCTACCACGACGGCTACATCACGGTGATTGTCACCGAATAACGCGTCTGGAGTTTCCGATGAACACGTACCGCGAAGTTTTCCGAATACTGATTCACGCAGTTCTTCTTTCCCTGGCGGCCCAGACGGGATTCGCCCAGGACATTTACTTTCCGCCGCCAGGGGAATGGGAGCGGCGGGCGCCGGAAGAAGCAGGCATGGACAGTGCGAAACTGGCGGAAGCGGTGCAACTGGCGAAGGAAAATACCGTGGTCGAACCCCGCGATATGGCCCAGTTCATCGAGCGCGGCTTCGGCCGCGAGCCCCATTTCAGCATCCTCGGGCCGGTAAAACGCCGGGAACAGGGCTCTGGACTGGTCGTGCGCAATGGCTATATCGTCGCCGAATGGGGTGATATCGAGCGCGAGGACATGACTTTCAGCGTCACCAAGAGTTATCTGTCAACCATGGCCGGCCTGGCGGTGGATGACGGTCTGATCCAGGATGTGACCGATCCGGTGAAGAATTATTTTCCCCATCAGAGTTTTGAAGATCCCCATAACGCGCCCATCACCTGGGAGCATTTCCTGCACCAGACCTCAGACTGGGCGGGGACCCTATGGGGCAAGCCGGACTGGGCCGACCGGCCCCACGATTACGATCCGGCCATCGCGATCAACCGTGAAATGCATGAGCCTGGCACTTTCTACAAGTACAACGATGTGCGCGTGAACATGCTTGCCTATTCGCTGCTAAACGTCTGGCGCGAGCCCCTGGACGGCGTCCTGCGGGAGAGAGTCATGGACCCCATCGGCGCCAGCGAGGAATGGGAATGGCACGGCTACGAAAATTCCTGGGTCGAGATTGACGGCGAGCGCATGCAATCGCCTTCCGGCGGCGCCCATTGGGGCGGCGGATTTTTCATCAGTACTCTTGACCATGCGCGTTTCGGCTATCTGTTCCTGCGCGACGGCAATTGGGACGGCAAACAGCTCATTTCACGGGAATGGGTGGATGCCGTGCAACAGTCGTCGCCGGCGTTCAAGCGTTACGGCTACATGTGGTGGTTGAATACCGATCAGGAGGCGGTCGAAAATGCGCCGGCCAGCGCCTTCTACGCCAGCGGCGCCGGTGGCAACTACATCTGGATCGATCAGGAAAACGATCTGCTGATTGTTATGCGCTGGGTGCCCCGCATGGGCGAAGTCATGGGCGCCTTCACCGACGCTGTCGTGCAACTCTAGAGACCAAGTTTGCGAGCGTCCCGACTGCCAGCGCTTTGCAGCCGCCAAGCGCGGTCTGGCGACATTCGGGTCGCGCGCGAAGCTGCCGCTTCCCAGACTTTCTCGCCGGCCGCTGATTGAGCGCTTTCCCGGCTGGCGCCGGATCACTCGCAGTCGCCCAGCCGCCAGGTAACTTAATCGAGTGGAATCTGTCCACAATCTGATATTGTGCGCCTGCAATCGCCAAACAGAAGGAATCGCTACTTATGAAAACTCCGATACGGGCAATATCGCAAGCTCTGGCGCTGATGTTCGCATTGGGCGTATCTGTTACAGTCGCCGCGCAGTCGGGAACCCGGATCAACAAGCTGATCGAATTGTTCGACAATGATCAGCCTGCGTTCGGGCTGCTGTCCTTCGACTATTCGTTGAACAACGCGCGCTCGCTCGCGAGTTCCGGGCTCGACTTCATCATGATCGACATGGAGCACGCGCCTTTCGATGTCGAGCGCCTGCGGTTGTTCCTGCTCGGAATGACCAACAAGCGTTCGATTATCGAGAAAGGAAATCTGCAACCCGATGTAGTGCCCTTCGTCCGAATTCCGGCGGCGGGTGGAGCGGAGGAGCTGATAGCCCAGGCCAAACAGGTCCTGGACGTGGGTGTTTACGGCATCATGTTCCCCGCCATCCATAACCGAGAGCAAGCTGAACTCGCTGTAAGCGCGACGCGTTATCCGCAAGTGAGCGGGGCTGCGGACATGGAACCGGCGGGACTGCGCGGACGCAATCCGTCCAACGCCGTCTGGTATTGGGGAACTCCCGACTACATGGCCAAAGCCGACGTCTGGCCGCTTGATCCCCAAGGTGAATTGCTTGCCATCATGTTCATCGAATCCCCTCAGGGCGTTGCGAATATTGACGAGATCATTACCGTTCCCGGCCTGGGCGGTATATTTATCGGGCCGTCGGATTTGAGCACATCAATGGGCTACGCCAGTCCTGCCGCGCCTGAAGTGGAGGAAGCTATTCAGACCGTTCTTGGCGCCTGCCTCGAACATGACGTGCCCTGCGCGATTACAACGAGCGCCGGATCGGTACAACAGAGGATAGGGCAGGGATTCCGCTTCGTGACCGTCGGCGCTGACGGCGGCTTGTCGGCCGGAGCGGCCAGCGCTTTGCGACTAGGTCTCGAAGCCGCGGGGCGCGACTGAACTGACGAGCGGCGCATGGGTTGTCCCCGCATTGCCGAAAACATCGCTTGTCCTCGCCCCTACCATTGAAGCGGGGATGCGTGTTTTAATTTCGGCGCTGCGAAATTCGCGGCTTCCGACAAGAATCCAGTAATCCGAGGAAAGTCCAGATGAGAGCCACGATTCAGATTTCCCTGTCGATTATGATGTCCACACTCGTCAGCGCCGCATTGGCCCAGGCCGATATGGAACCGGTCAATGATCTGCCTAATCCTTACCAGATCTACACCGGCTGGGCCAATATGCCCGCCGGCCGGGAATGGGGCGCCACCAGCTCGGTAGATATCGATCCAGACGGTAAATCCGTCTGGATCGGTGAACGCTGCGGCTCGGATTCCATCCGGCCAGCATTCCCGATTCGGGGCTGCGCCGAATCCGATCTGCCGGTGGTGCTGAAATTCAATTCCGACGGGGAAATGGTCAGAAGTTTCGGCGGCGGCATCTTCGCGGTTCCACACGGGTTTCATGTCGATCACGAAGGCAACATTTGGGTCACCGATGCGCCGTTCACGCTGCCTCCCGGCATCGAAGGCAAGGGTCATATCGTGGTCAAATTCAGCCCCGAAGGCGACCGGCTAATGACGCTCGGCACCCCCGGCGTAACTGGAACCGACGAGAGTCATTTCAATATGCCGTCAGATGTTCATGTGGCGCCCAATGGCGACATCTTCGTCGCGGATGGTCACGGCGGCGAAAGCAATGGACGCATCGTCAAGTTCGATGCCAACGGCAATTATCTGATGGACTGGGGAACGCCCGGCTCGGCGCCCGGCCAGTTTAACGCCCCGCATGGCCTGGCCATGGATTCCCGGGGCCGGCTGTTCGTCGCCGACCGCGGTAACAACCGTATCCAGATCTTCGATCAGAACGGCAATTTGCTCGATGAGTGGTATCAGTTCAGCCGCCTGAGCGGAATTTTCATCGACGAAAACGATGTGCTTTACGGCGTCGATTCGGAATCAAACGAACAGCGTGGACGCGGAGAATGGCTGCGCGGCATCCGTGTCGGCAGCGCCCTCACCGGCGAAGTGCACGCCTTCATTCCCGATCCATTCGACGCGAACAATGGCCCCTATCGCGTAAGCAGCGGCGGCGAAGGCGTAGCCGCGGATGCGGACGGCGTTATTTACAGCGCCGAAGTTGGCCCGCGTTCGCTCAAGCGCTATGCGCGGTTCGAGGATTGAGACCCCGCAACCAGATCGAGGGGGATTGATTTCCTCATCCTGAATCCGCCATGGTTCAGACGTAGCAATTGACAGATTCGATTAACGCCAACTGCAAGAATACCCTCAAAACCGGAGCGACCGGCCTGATCGGCGGCGCGCTCCGCAAGCGTCTGGAAAGACCGGAACATCGGATGTTTGCGCCCGCCCACGACGATTCGGGAACGGCTTTCCGTTATTCGGCGGAGAAGCGGGAAATCCGGCTGGACCCAGTCATCGAACTCGACGCGGTCGTCAATCTCGCGGGAGCCAACATTGCCGCAAACCGCTGGAGCGAGACATGCAAGCGGCTGATCAAGGACTCCCGGGTGAACTCAGCCGGGCGCTGACCGCGGCGCTGGCGGCTTCAACGCACAAGCCGCGCGTTTTTCTTCCCGCTATGGCCATGGGATTCCATGGCGACACCGGCAAGGAAATCGTCGATGAATCTTCCCCGCGTGGAGCGGATTTCCCCGCCGACTTCGCCGACAACCGGGAAGCGGCCTGCGAGCCGGCTCTCGCTGCCGGCATTCGCAAGGTCAACATGCGATTCGGCCTGGCGTTGAGCTGCGATGACGGGGTGCTCAAGGAGATGTTACCGCCGTTCAAGCTCGGAGGCGGCGGCAAGCTCGGCGACGACTGTCAATATATGAGCCTGACAGCTCTGAGCGACGTGATTTCGCTGACTGGGCTTAGCCTGCGCGACGACGCTATGCGGCGATGACTTGCAGTCCCTCTGCTTGAACCGCTCGGGCAAGAGAACGATCCAGGGTCGCCACTGGCGCGGAGGCCTGCACGGCGAGGCAGAGATAGGAGGCGTCGTAGGTCGCCAGATTGTGCTTGCGGGCGAGTTCCAGAAGCGATTGTGGATCCGCATCAGTGCGGAATCGAATTGGCAGCAAGGAAATATCACGGAGAAAGGCGTTGGAGTCCTCGGGCTCAATGCGGCCCCGGCGCTCGTTCACTAGTAGAATGTTGCGAATCTCCAGGGCCCACAAAGGAGGGACCAGCGCTTCCTCGTCAAGCAGCCTTCGCATGGCGGCATCCGCGGCAGCCGACTGCTCGTCAGGAAAACACCAGCAGGCCGTGACCGATGCGTCAAGCACGAAAGACATCAGGGCTTTCGTCCTTGATCCCGGGCGGCAATCAGTTCACCGACCGGAACAGTTTGCCGCCGGTCGCGGGATGCCCGCAAGCGACTGATGACCGATTGAATATCTTCGAAATTCTCCTCGACTCCGACGATTCGAGCGATGGGCATGCCGCGGCGGGTAATGGTGAAACTCTCTCCTCGCTCAACTTGGCGAAGCAACTCCGGAAGGCGGGTTTTGGCTTGGTATGATCCAATGAACTGCACGGCTCTGCCCCTTTCAGTAAACTAATCAGACCGGTCTATATAATTGACTGGTCTGTTACTACCTGCTTGAGAGACAAGTTCGGACTTTTCCGGATAAGTTGGTTTCGAATATCATTGCAATCCGCCGGGCAGCTTTGATTCCCGACCCGGCTTTCCCAAGCAATTTCGCAACGGACAAGGAAGCAAGGAATGGCCATAAGCGCGTTTGATCTGTTCAAGATCGGAATCGGGCCTTCAAGTTCCCATACCGTCGGCCCCATGCGGGCGGCGGCGATGTTTGTCGGCAGTCTTGGCGCTACAGGGATTTTGCCGGAGGTCGCCCGCGTCAAGGCCGAGATGTTTGGCTCGCTGGGCGCTACCGGGAGGGGGCACGGTACGCCGAAGGCGGTTATGCTGGGTCTGGAAGGCGAGCAGCCGGAAAGCGTGGACGTGGGCGCAATCGCCGGACGCGTCGAGGCAATTCGGCGTGATCGGTCACTGCGGCTAAATGGTGAGCATGCGGTTGCTTTCAACGAGAAGGAAGATCTGCTGCTGAATCGGCGTAAGGTTTTGCCGCTGCATCCCAACGGCATGCAGTTCACGGCCTTTGGAGAAGCGAACAGGGAAATTCTCGATCGAACTTACTATTCGGTGGGAGGCGGATTCGTGCTCGATGATTCCGGTTCCGGCGCCGATTCGCTCGCCGAAGACGCTCGCTCGCTGCGCTTTCCTTTCAAGACCGCGGCCGAACTGCTGACGCATTGCGACGCTTCCCGTTCGAGCATCTCCGCCGTGATGCTCGCCAACGAGGAGGCCTGGCGCCCGGAGACAGAAACGCGGCAGGGTTTGCACAAGATCTGGGAAGCGATGCAGGAATGCGTCGATCGCGGCTGTAACAGCGAAGGGGTATTGCCCGGAGGACTCAAATTGCCGCGGCGCGCGCCCCGGCTGCGCGAACAATTACTGGCCAATCCCGAGTCTTCGCTGATAGATCCGCTCACGGCGCTGGATTGGGTCACGCTATATGCGCTGGCCGTAAACGAGGAAAATGCCGCGGGCAGCCGGGTGGTGACGGCGCCGACCAACGGCGCGGCCGGTATCGTTCCCGCGGTGCTGCACTACTACGCTCGCTTCGTTCCCGGCGCGAACGACGATGGCGTGGCGCGATTCCTGCTCACCGCCGCCGCCATCGGCGTGCTGTTCAAGGAGAACGCCTCCATCAGCGGCGCCGAGGTTGGCTGTCAGGGGGAAGTCGGCTCGGCCTGCTCCATGGCGGCCGGCGGGCTTGCCGAAGTACTCGGCGGATCGCCGCGACAGGTCGAGAACGCGGCCGAAATCGCCATGGAACACAATCTGGGGCTGACCTGCGATCCGGTGGGCGGTCTGGTTCAGGTGCCTTGCATCGAACGCAACGCGATGGCGTCGATCAAGGCGATCCACGCCGCGCGTCTGGCGCTTCGCGGCGACGGGAAGCATTTCGTCTCGCTGGATCAGGTAATCAAGACCTTGCGCGACACCGGTCGGGACATGAAGGACAAGTACAAGGAGACGTCCCGCGGCGGACTGGCGGTAAACGTCATCGAGATTCCGGTCAATGTAATCGAGTGTTGATGGAACGATTGTCGAGGCGATCGGCGGTTCGAGGAATAAGCCGGCTTAGTGGTTGCGGTAGACGACCCCTTGCACGGTGGTGAAGCCGGCCATCAGTGTCACATAAGCGTTTTCGGCCGCATAAAGCAAGCTCTGCTCGGGGGTCTGCCCGGGCTCCGGTCCATAGCGGCCCTGAGAGTTGAAATGGGCGCCGATATGCACGTGGTTATCGATCATTCCCGGCAGCACGGTGTTGTCGCTGAAATCGTAGGTGTAGGGGCCGGGGCTGCCGTCGATGCCGACGATACGGGAATCTTCAATCGAGATGGTCACATTCTCCCGGACGCCGCCAACACCATCGAGCAGCACGCCTGCCCGGATGGAGACGGGATCGTCCTGGGCCATCGCCCCGCTCGCAACGAGCAAGTACCGCAACAGCAGCGAGCCGCATATCCGTTTCACCATGATCTCCCGCGAGTTACCAATAGAACTTCGACTCCGTCGATAACAGTTTGCAAAACCCGGAGGACTCTAATCTCTTCCCAATTTCATCAAAAAATGGACTTAGTTCATGCCCAAATCCATAAGAGGAACTGATCGCAGTTGTCGGTACGTCCAAGAGTATCGATACATTTGTGGATACAGGTATTAACCATTTCCTAGGATTGGAATATATCCGAAAACGCATCTAGAATCTGGATGGTGAAATATGAAAGAAGAATTAGAGAAAGTATCAAATACGATGTTAATGCTCTAGTTTTCTCTTGGAAAAGCAAATACATAAGTAATAGAAAAAAAGCAAGAGCAATATAAGTAATTGGATAAAAATCACTGGTTGGGAATCCGACGTATATGAATACACCACATATAATAATCAGAGAGACAATTAAGCATCTCGCGACAATAATTGAAATACTTTTTTCCATGTTTACAGTACAAGTTAAAGGCGGATTTAAACCGCCTTTAACTTTTCCAAGCTATTTACTTCGATTGGGCTAGCATTATGTATCGACAGCACGCAGAATCGCAAGTAGTCAAATGAACGGACAGCGGCAACTCTTCACTCTTGCCCGGCGACGGCGAGATCGCGGGCCGCGGCCTGCTCGCGTTCGGCCATAAGCCTCTGATACCCCTCGTCATCCAGATGGGTGATGGCAACCCAGGCATGGGTCATTTCATCCGTGGTCCGGTTGCCTCCGGAAACCCACTGATCCGGGTCGGGATTGTTGGGATTAGCGGCCGTATTGTCATACCACTGCTTGAATACCAGCACCGCGCCGGCCGGAACGAGGGGCGCCACGTCGGGGTCGAAGATATGGCTGTGATGCCAGGTCGCGCTCCAGTTGGAAATCTGGCTGACCGGCTCAAGCGCGCCGGTATCCGGGTGGTAGATCTCCAGCGAAGCCGCCACCATGCGCAGATGTCCGTGCGGCTGGAAGCTGTCGATTCGAATCGGATGATCGAAAGAGTGAAAGCCCTGGGTCATGATTTCGCCGTGCGGCGGAATCACCAGGTTGTATTCCCGCTCCCTGCGCGGAATCCCGATCTCGTAAGATTTCAAATCCTGCTGGAATGCGGCGGTTTCCTCGAATCCTTGCGGATGGAGCCACAATCCGAGTTCAACGACATTGTCCTCGATTACCGTTCCCGGCGCGGTTGCCCCGATTCCGCCGGGAAACATGTGAATATCCCAGGAAACAAGCGCTCCCGCCGGCAATACGCGGCAAACGTCTTCGGGCATGATTTCGCCCCATTTGCCCATGGCGTATTCGGTCAGCATCCCTTCGGTCATTCGCTCGAGGTTTCCGTCTTCATTGAGCGTCTGCATCGAGGAGTTGGCGTGATGCACCACGGTCGCGGCATTGCCTTTCGGTTTGACCTGCACTGCCCTGATGCAGCGGTCCGTGGTCAATCCGCTCGGTACGATGTGCTTGTGCCAAATGTCATTGCCCGCGGCGGGAATGTCGATGGGTATGGACGGGACGACGAGATCGGGCTGGCCGAGTCGATCGGCGAAATTCCATTCATCCAGATCGCGTAAGTCAGGCGGCGGCAATTCGATATCCGGATCGCCAAGCAATGCGCCCTGATCCACCCAGGAAACCAGGGTATCGATTTCGTCGGCGGATAGGCGCCAGTCGCCCTGGAGATTTTGAATGCCGATGCCATGGTCGTAAGCGTAAGGAGGCATTTCGCGGTTGGCGACCTTGAGTTGGATCAGCGGCGCCCAGGGCCGAACCTGTTCATAGGATTCGAACGCCATGGG
The DNA here is from genome assembly GCA_951812715.1 of uncultured Pseudohongiella sp. Classification (GTDB taxonomy): domain Bacteria; phylum Pseudomonadota; class Gammaproteobacteria; order Pseudomonadales; family Pseudohongiellaceae; genus UBA9145. The sequence goes on from OX638323.1 coordinate 2,402,308, forward strand.
GCCGATGCCGCCTTCACGATGGCAGACAACGCAGTTCTCGTTGATGACTCTGGCGGCTTCGCGGTTATACGTGACCTCGTTTTCATGCTGAGCTTGCGTTTGCGCGAATCCCGCAGTCAATGCGAAACCCAGGGCGAATCCTGAACACTGCAAAAACTGTCGTTTGATCTTCACAATCGCATTCCTCGAGGCTATATGGAATGGGCTCCGAATAGAATCTGTTCCGGATCGAATTGATACTACAGCATATTCATCGGAAGTCGTATACCAGCCGGGCGCGGATCGACCAGCCGAGCGGACCCCGCTATTCGCCGGAAAGCCTGCATTTCGCCTAATCGTAAAAGGCTGGAGCCAGATTCAGCGTCTGCGCCAGTTGCAGATTGTGCTCAATCCAGAAAGTTGCGCCTGTCTCCTCGACCAATGCTTCAACCTTGTCCATGGAGGCCAGCGTTTGCTCCGCGTCGGTATTGAATACCGGAGTCCTGCGCAGGCGGCGACTGGCCTCGAAATGATAGAGATCGCCCGACAGCACGAGTGGACCGAAGTTTTCCAGTTCGATTTTCAGCACCTGGTGGCCAGGCGTATGGCCTGGGGCGGAAATGATCATCACGCTGCCGTCGCCGAAAACATCGTGGTCCCCCTGCAGCATGATCTTGTCCGAATCCGCCAGGTCGCTGTAGAGCGCCGGTCTGAAAACCGGATTGGTTTCCGGGTTTTCGAAAGCGGCTTGGTATTCCGTTTGCTGTATCAGCAGCGTTGCGTTGGCGAATGCGTTGGCCGCGCCGACATGGTCAAAGTGGAAGTGCGAATATGAGGCGAAATCGACATCGTCCGGAGAAATATCCATCGCCGCTAGTTGATCGACGATCGAGTTTTCGTACCAGCTCGTGGCGTCGGCCTGTCTCGGTCCCACTACATCGAGCGGGAGGCCGGCGTCCCAGATCATCAGTCTGTCGTCATGCTCGATCAGATAGCATGGCACAAACAATTCTCTTACCGAAGTTTCGTCATTGCCGAGTCCGAAGGCGCTGACATCAGGGAATGACAGACCTCCGCAGTCAAAAACATATAGTCTCGGATCAGCGTGCGCGCCGAAGCTGAACGAGATGGCGAAAATGAAAGCTGGTAATTTCTTCATGATCTGGCTCCGGGATTGAATATCTATTGATGAAGGGTAGAACGCGATTCAGGTCAATGGCTCCCCCAGATGCCGGAGTGTAGTACTTTTTCCGGAAAGTCATAAGAGCTGTGGGACTGGCCACAGGTAATCCCGCCACTTTTGGCGATACGCCAGGAGGCGCCCGTGAAGCAATCAACGTTGCCAGCCAAGGCGCTCATATTCGCGTTGCTTTGATTGCCGACGGGTCTGGCGGCGCAGAATCTGCTGGTGCAAGGCGGCACCGTAGTTACCCCAAAAGGCAGCTTTGCGCGCGCACCACGGCGCCAATCTGCGATTGGCGGCTGGGATAGTCCGGTGAGGTTCAGCAGGACTGAGCGTAGCGAAGGCGTGGTGGGCCCAGTAGGGTGGAGCGCGCGGTCTTTGCAAAGCGCCAGCTTTGCGTGCGCGCCACGGCGCCAATCTGTGATTGGCGGCTGGGATAGTCCGGTGAGGTTCAGCGGGACTGAGCGTAGCGAAGGAGTGGTGGGCCCAGCAGGGTGGAGCGCGCGGTCTTTGCAAAGCGCCAGCTTTGCGCGCGCGCCACGGCGCCAATCTGCGATTGGCGGCTGGGATAGTCCGGTGAGGTTCAGCGGGACTGAGCGCAGCGAAGGCGTGGTGGGCCCAGTAGGGTGGAGCGCGCGGTCTTCGCAAAGCGCCAGCTTTGCGCGCGCACCACGGCGCCAATCTGTGATTGGCGGCTGGGATAGTCCGGTGAGGTTCAGCGGGACTGAGCGCAGCGAAGGCGTGGTGGGCCCAGCAGGGTGGAGCGCGCGGTCTTCGCAAAGCGCCAGCTTTGCGCGCGCGCCACGGCGCCAATCTGCGATTGGCGGCTGGAATAGTCCGGTGAGGTTCAGCGGGACTGAGCGTAGCGAAGGAGTGGTGGGCCCAGCAGGGTGGAGCGCGCGGTCTTTGCAAAGCGCCAGCTTTGCGCGCGCGCCACGGCGCCAATCTGCGATTGGCGGCTGGGATAGTCCGGTGAGGTTCAGCGGGACTGAGCGCAGCGAAGGCGTGGTGGGCCCAGCAGGGTGGAGCGCGCGGTCTTTGCAAAGCGCCAGCTTTGCGCGCGCGCCACGGCGCCAATCTGCGATTGGCGGCTGGGATAGTCCGGTGAGGTTCAGCAGGACTGAGCGTAGCGAAGGCGTGGTGGGCCCAGCAGGGTGGAGCGCGCGGTCTTTGCAAAGCGCCAGCTTTGCGCGCGCGCCACGGCGCCAATCTGCGATTGGCGGCTGGGATAGTCCGGTGAGGTTCAGCGGGACTGAGCGCAGCGAAGGCGTGGTGGGCCCAGCAGGGTGGAGCGCGCGGTCTTTGCAAAGCGCCAGCTTTGCGCGCGCGCCACGGCGCCAATCTGCGATTGGCGGCTGGGATAGTCCGGTGAGGTTCAGCAGGACTGAGCGTAGCGAAGGAGTGGTGGGCCCACCAGGACTCGAACCTGGGACCAACGGATTATGAGTCCGGTGCTCTAACCAACTGAGCTATAGGCCCTGTGTCCGCCGCAGGAGCTCGCCACCCGGCGAGCTTATTCGTCGAGAAAGCTGCGCAGATGGTCCGAGCGGGACGGGTGCCGCAGCTTGCGCAGCGCCTTGGCTTCTATCTGGCGAATGCGCTCCCGGGTCACATCGAACTGCTTGCCGACTTCTTCCAGCGTGTGGTCGGTATTCATTTCGATACCGAAGCGCATCCGCAGCACTTTTTCCTCGCGCGTGGTCAGGCTGCCCAGCACGTCGCGGGTAGCCTCCTTCAAGCCTTCGCCAACCGAAGAGTCAATCGGATTGTCAATAGTGGAGTCCTCGATAAAGTCGCCGAGATGCGAGTCTTCGTCATCGCCGATCGGAGTCTCCATGGAAATCGGCTCCTTGGCGATCTTCAAGACCTTGCGCACGCGGTCTTCCGGCATTTCCATGCGTTCGCCGAGTTCTTCCGGTGTCGGTTCGCGGCCTTTTTCGTGCACCATCTGGCGCGAAATTCGATTCAGCTTGTTGATTGTTTCGATCATATGCACCGGGATGCGGATGGTCCTCGCCTGGTCGGCGATGGAGCGCGTGATCGCCTGCCGAATCCACCAGGTCGCATAAGTCGAAAACTTGTAGCCGCGACGGTATTCGAACTTGTCGACGGCTTTCATCAGACCGATGTTGCCTTCCTGGATCAGATCGAGGAATTGCAGACCCCGGTTGGTATATTTCTTGGCAATGGAAATGACCAGCCGCAAGTTGGCTTCGACCATTTCCTTCTTGGCCCGGCGCGATTTCGCTTCGCCGATCGCCATGCGGCGGTTGATGTCCTTGATTTCAGCGATAGTAAGGCCGCATTCCTCTTCCAGCAGACGCAGTTTTTTCTGCGTGCGCAGCACTTCCGGCCTGACTTTGCGCAGCAGGCGCACATTTGCCCCAGCTTCGTCGATATGCAGGCCAATCCATTGTTCGTTGACCTCGTTGCCGGGGAAAGCGGTCAGGAATTCCCTTCGGTCCATCATGCCCTTGCGGACGCACAAGGTCATGATGTACTTCTCGTTGCGCTTCACCCGGCCCATGATGCCCCGAATTTCGGCGAGCAAGGGGTCAAATTGGCGCGGCGCCAGCTTGAAGCCGCGCAAATTGTCGCCAAGCGCTTCCAGTTCGGTCTGCGAGCGTTGGTCGTCGCGGCCGAAGTTGCCAACTATCTCGCAGGTGCGTTCATATTGTCGGCGCAAGGCATCGAACCGAATGCGCGCCAATTTCGGGTCGGGCCCGACAATCGCGTCTTCGTCATCGTCATCCGTATCGTCCTTGCTGGTGGCGGCCGCATTCGTTTCAATCGCGCTGGCGGCGGCTTCCTCCTCGGTGTCGAGGTAGCCAGAAATCAATTCCTTCAGACGGTGATCTTCGTCCCTGATCGTTTCATATTCATTCAGCACGTGTTCGACCACGCCGGGAAAGCACGCCATGGCCTTCATCAACTCGCGCATACCTTCTTCAATGCGCTTGGCGATGACGATTTCGCCTTCGCGAGTAAGCAGTTCAACCGTGCCCATTTCGCGCATGTACATGCGCACCGGATCCGTTGTTCGTCCCGCTTCCGCTTCGTTGGCGACAGCGGCAAGCGCGGCGGCGGCTTCGGCGGCGGCCACGTCGTCGGTACTGCTGTCGCTTTCATCGTTCAGAATCAGCGAATCGGCATCCGGCGCGGTCTCGTAGACCTTGATGCCCATGTCGTTGATCATCTGGATGATGTCTTCAACCTGATCCGGATCCGAAATCTGCTCGGGCAGATGATCGTTCACTTCCGCGTAGGTCAGGTAGCTTTGCTCCCGACCCTTGGCGATCAGTGCTTTCAGATTGGATTTTGGAGCGAGCGGGGTGATTGACTCTGTCATGAATTCCCTACTTGTATCGCGCATGGCCTAAGCTGCGCGGATTTAAGGTAGCCGACCATTATAAACCGTGGCAGTTTGTGGTGTATACGAGAAATTTCCAGGTTTTTGATAACTCCAATAGAACCCCGGCATGCCATCTCTGGCGCGACTCCCTGGGTATCTCCAACCCCTAGCCTTGCCAGTCCAGTCGCCGAGCATAGCCCAGCGCCGCTCGGGATCGCGCGCGAAGCTGGCGCTTGGCAAACGCTTGCCCTCGCGCATGGCATATCGTTCGGTCCTCGAAGCCGCGCCGACCGTCCCTCACCTTTTAGCGGCAGTTCTGGCGCGCAATTGATCCCTCCGGTGTTTCCCTTCGAGCATTTTCTTGCATTGGGATCGCAATCTCAGAACAATTTCGAGAAACTCGTCCGCCACACCGTCAGGCGGAGTTATCTTTTCGCCGGTCAGAACCAGAGTCAGCATTCCCCTGACACTGTCTCTCTTGTAGCAGTGGTTCAGCAGAATAAAGTACAGTCGCTGTCTATTGGGGTCTTTCAATACCATTTCAATAAGTTCAGAGAGCAAAACCGTTCCGTCTTCGTCCGAACCGGTCAATAGCGAAAGATCTTCTGCTTCTGCCTCCGAGGCCGCTACGGCTGCCCGCGGCGCTCTGAGCAGCAATTCAACCGCGATCAGGCTCTTGGGTTTCACCATGAGTGAGCCGGCCCGGCGATGCTGGCTCGGGAAATCCGAAGCCTGATAAGGCGGCTCCAGGTTCGGGGATTCCCGCGGCCAGGGCGGTGGTTCGCTGTCGCGACCGCGCGCGGTTGGCGCGAGCTTCAACAGAGCCTCCCGATCCACGCCGGCGATTTCCGCGAGCCGGTCGATCATGAGTTGTTTATATACGCCTTCAGGAAGATTGCGGATCAATGGCATGGCCTTGCTGCTAAGCGCAGCCTTGCCCTCGATGGAATCGATGTTGAGATCTTCGCTCAAGTGATCGAAAAAGAATCTTTCCAGCGGCTGCGCGGAGTCGATAAGTTGCTGGAATTTCTCCGCGCCCAGTTTGCGCACCATGCTGTCGGGATCTTCGCCTTCCGGCAGGAACAGAAATCTGGCGCTCTTGCCGTCCGCCGTTAACGGCAACGTGGTTTCCAGCGCCCGCCATGCCGCCCGGCGGCCGGCTGCGTCGCCGTCGAAGCAGAACACGATCTCCGGAACTTGCCGGAACATTCGCTGCACCTGCCAGGCGCTGGTGGCGGTTCCGAGCGTGGCTACCGCATTGCGAATACCGGCCTGGGCGAGAGCAATGACGTCCATGTAGCCTTCCACCAGCATCAACCTGCCGACTTTGCTCTTGCGCGCCTCGTATAGCCCATACAATTCGCGTCCCTTCTGAAACGCCGGCGTTTCCGGACTGTTCAGGTATTTCGGCGCACTGTCGTCGAGTACGCGGCCGCCGAATCCCACCGTGCGGCCGCGGCTGTCGCGAATCGGAAATACCACGCGATCCCGGAAGCGGTCATAAATCCGCGATTTGTCGGGATCGTCCTTTTCCCCGGCTTCGCGAGCGATTACCAAGCCCGCTTTCAGCAATTTGCCTCGCGCCGGTTCATCCGCGCCCAATGCCTGCACCAGGTTCTCCCATCCCGGCGGGGCATATCCGAGTTGAAATTCACGCGCGATCAAGCCATCGATGCCCCGGGATTTGCACCAGTCGACGGCGCGGCTGCGTTTTGGATGTTGCCGCAACTGGCGTTGGTAGTACTTGTTCGCCTGTTCCAGGCACTCGAACAGCGCGCGTTGTTCGGCGCCGCGCCGGGCGTCCGCCGGACTGTCCTGCCGCGGCACTTCCATGCCCGCATCGCGGGCCAGCGCTTCCACGGCCTCGGGAAAGCCGAGATTGTGGAACTTCATGACGAAACCGACCGCGTTGCCGCCGGCGCCGCAGCCGAAACAATAGAAGAACTGCCGTTCCGGCTGAACGCTGAAGGATGGAGTTTTCTCCTGGTGGAAGGGGCAGCGAGCCTGGTAGTTCTTGCCGGCTTTCTTGAGCGTTACGCGGCGGTCGACTACTTCGACGATATCGACGCGGTTAAGCAGTTCGTCGATGAAACTCTGTGGAATCAAACCAGCCATCGCCCGGTGAACTCCAATGCCAGATTCGCGTCAGGCAGCGACATTCCGCAACACTCCGAGGAGCCGGCGCCGGTGCGGGGTTTATGGCGAACGCCGCGGATACATTCAGCCGCCAGGCACAGCTTGGCGAAGTTTCGGCCGTGCATAAAGCCGCGCGTCATAAACGCTTGCCTGGGCCCCGGCACATTCAATTCCGGCATCCCTGCCTATATATGACGTCGCAAACCCCGCATTGGCGGCGGTTCGCCTGTCTCTGCCGCCGGCTGCTTAACCGCCTCCGATCAACTGGCGCACCTGTTTGCTGACCTGACCCATGTCGGCGCGTCCGGTCACCCGTGGCTTGATCAGAGCCATTACCTTGCCCATGTCGCGCATGGATTGCGCGCCGGCTTGCTTGATCGCGTCCTCTACGATGGCGGCCAGTTCCTCGTCCGCCAGCGCCTGGGGCAGGAATTCCTGAAGGACGTCGATCTGGCCTTGTTCTGTTGCCACCAGGTCGCCGCGCCCGCCAGCCTCGAATTGCGCGATGGAATCCCTGCGCTGCTTGACCATGCGATCGAGTATACCGGTAATCCGGGTATCGTCGCAGTCGATCCGTTCGTCCACTTCCACCTTGCGGATTTCCGCCAGCGCCAGGCGGATGGCGTCCAGCCGCGGCTTGTCCCGGGCGCGCATGGCGTCCTTCATGGCTTCACGAATTTGGGTTTGTAACGGGCTCATGGCCTGTGCGATCGGATCGGAATCAGGGGGGAAGCTAAGGGTCAGTATTGACGCTGCAGCTTGCGGCTTTCCCGCAGCAGTTTCTTCTGATGGCGCTTGACCGCGGCAGCCGCCTTGCGTTTGCGTACCGAGGTGGGTTTTTCGTAAAACTCCCGGCGACGCACTTCCGCCAGGATGCCAGCTTTTTCACAGGACCGCTTGAAGCGGCGCAGCGCAACGTCGAAGGGTTCGTTCTCTTTCAGTTTGACTTGAGGCATTCGGCACCTTGTATGGCAAGCCCCGCAACGGGGGCCAAAATTCAGGGCGCATATCTTACTGCCCGCCAAGTCGAATTGCAAAATCAAATTCTGGTCGCTGCCACGTAACAACACAAAAGGATCCTGATTCCCGGATAAGGATTGAAGCTGGATAGAGGAGCGGCGCAACCTGCCTGGTGAAAATGGCAAAATGCCTGGTGACGAAACCATCAACCCACAGGTGCGCCGCATGTCCAAGATAATCCCAAACCCGCCAAAAATCGAGATCGACTTTACGGATGCGCGATTGACCGGTCAGGGCGGCTGGGCGCTGCTGGCGCGGGCGGCGCGGGAGTTGGGTTTGCCGCGGCGCCTTTCGGAGGCGGTTCGCCTCAAGCGGCGGGACCGCGGCGCTTCGGACGGCGAGATGCTTTGGAGCCTGGTAGCCTCGCTGTCGGCGGGCAACGGTGCGCTGTCCGATCTGGACGCCCTGCGCGTCGATCCGGTGGGTTGCGAACTGTTGGGGCTGCGGCGGGCGCCGTCCGGTCGTCGGCTGGGCGAATACCTTTCCCGATTCGGCGCCGCCGGGGTGGACGCCTTGCAAGGGGTTGCCCGCGACCTTTCCCGGCAACTGGCGCCGATGGTGGTCGCGCACGAGGTTGGGGAGCGAGGTTATGTGCCGGTGTTTGTGGACGGCAGCGCGATCGGACGGGGCGTTGTTCGAAAGCGCGGGCAAGGGCTATGACGGGACGATGCAATACTGGCTGCACGGCGTGTTCGTAGGGTCGTTGTGGGTCAGCGGCCGGTTGCATCCGGGCGGCGTGGGTGTGACCCGAGGCTGGCGCGAGCAGTTGGAGTCGGACGTGGCGCCGCTGCTGGAAGACGCCACGCCGTTCTGGGTGTGCGCGGACAACGCTTACTACCAGGGCGACTTCGTACGGTTCTGCGCGAAGCGGGGCTGGGATTACTCGGTGAGCGTTACCCACGCCGTGTACCGCAGGCCGATTCTGGACGTGGTGGAGGGCCTGGACGAGTCCGCCTGGGAAGATATTGGACTGGGCGAGTCGGCCACGCGCGTGCGTTACCGCCCCGGTGGCTGGAAGACACAGGACTACATCGTCGTGCGGCGTCTGTACGACGGTCCGCAACTTCGGCTGACGCCGGCGTATACCGTGATCCTGGTCTCGCGCGACGATCTGGACGTGGCGGAACTGGTGCGGCGGCATCGCGGCAAGCAGGGACACGAAAATGCCTTCAAGGGTCCGCTGATCGATCTGGACCTGCATCACCCGCCCTGTCGTCGGTTCCTGGCCAACCAGGCGTTTTACGCCTGCGGCCAGATCGCCCAGTTGCTGCTGCGCGCCGTGCAATACGAACTGCTCCCCGTCGCGGCCCGTACCCACGGTCTGCGTACGCTGATCCGCACCGTGGCCAGACTGGTGCATACCGGCAGACGGCGACGTCTGGATTTCGCCAAATCGAACTTCCGCCTCGACTGGCTGCTGTACGCCACTCGGCAACTCGAATAGCAACAGCAACGCACGGCGATGCGTGACTTCGGCCGGCAGCGGCGGGCGCCCCGGCGCTCGCAAATCCAGGAATACGGGTTCAAGACCCAAAACCACGGCCAAATCCCGGCAAAATCCGAGAATCTTCCTGCCGCCCCCGTCGCCGAGGCCAGCGTTGGGACGAAAAACGGCCAAGTCCAGGCTCGATAAGCCTTGGACGGTCCTTATCCGGGAATCAGGAGGTTGAGAGAGTTGGCAATTCTATATGCGAGAATACGGATATTCCTCGTGGGTTATACTTGAAATTTCAACAAAAAACACTGATTTCCAGCGTATTTTGATTATGCGGGCGTCAGGCGGTTATTGCGAAGATCGAATTCTGGCGAGCAGCGGCTCCAGCAGCACTTGCCAGAGCTTTCTTTCTTCCTGGATGATGTAGGCGCTCAAGGTCATGCCCGCCTGCAACGGAAAGCGTTCTCCATAGGCATCCATATGCTGCGCGGAAATGCCGGCAACGATCCGATAGACGGGACCGGCGACATTGAGCGAAACGGGCAGCTCCGCCGGTTCGAATATCGTCCGGGACACCGAAACGATTTCCCCCTCGACGGCTCCGAATCTCTGATAGGGAAATGCATCGAATTGCAGGCGCACGGTCTGTCCAATCTGAATGAACCCCGCGGCCCGGGTTGGCGCGAACAACTCCGCTTCCAGCCGTCCGCCCCGCGGCAACAGCGACACGGCAAGTTGCTGCGGGCGCATGCTCAGTCCGCTGGAAACCGGCAACGCGGCGATGCGGCCGTCAACCGGCGCCTTCAATACGATGGACCCTTGTCCCGCGACCCGCGCCAGTTGCGCCCTCAGACTGGACAGTCCTGACCTTAATTCCGCCAGCGCGGTCTGCCGCCTGACCGGAACGCCTTCCAACCGCAGTCGATAGGTTGCCAATTCTCCCAGCTTGATTTCGATCCGCTGAGCAATCTGTTCATCGGATTGCCGCAAGGCAAGCACGATCTCCTGTTGCCGCTCCACGTCGTTGCGGGAAGCCACGTTACGGCTTGCCAACAACTCGAATCGATTCAGCGACGCGTTCGCGGTATGGATGCGTTCGTCGAGCACTTGCCGCTGAGATTTCAGAGACGCAACTTCCGCCTGCGTGGACTCGATTTGACTTTGCAGTTCCTTTGATTCCTGCTCAAAACTCAGCTCGGTCAGCGGCAGCAGTTTTTTCCTTTCGGCGATTTGCGCTTCGATTTCCGTCAACGCGATCCCGAAAACGCCTTCGCCTCCGGCGAACGCCGTATCCAGATTCAGCGAGGCAAGCGCGTCTCCCTGGTTGACAATTTGATCTTCGGTCACATGCACGGCGGTGACCGTGCCAAGCTGCGGCGAAACCACCTTGACCAGGCCCTTGTCGGGTTTCAGCCAACCGTAAACGATTTCCTTGCGCGCATAGCTGCCCGCCAACAGGGTCACAACGATCGCGGCCACGATGGCGCCAATCAGCAATGTGACCACCCAAGTTGAAACGGGGGTGGCAAGCACAACATCGCCAAACAACCGGTTCCCCTGATGCTCAGCCGCCTCTTTGCGAAAAATCTCCATCTAGCCTCACTATCCCGGCACGGCTCGGAGCCGCGTCACCCGGGTTTCTTTTCCTCGATCAGTTTGCCGTCAACAACCGCGAAGATTCGGTCCGCATGTTTAAGCAATTCAGGCCGGTGGGCGACCACGATTCGGGTGATCTCCATCCGCGAGACTGCTTGCGCGATCTGCCGCTCGGCCTGCAAGTCAAGATTGGCCGTGCCTTCGTCCAGAAAAAGCACCTGGGGTTTGTGATAGAGCGCCCGCGCCAACATCAGTCGTTGCCGCTGGCCGCCGGAAAGGGCGGCGCCCATGTCTCCTATCGTCGACAGGTAATGCATGGGCATTCGGCTGATGTCATCGTGCACCTGCGCCAGCGTGGCGCATTCGATCACCCGCTGCATGTCGATTTGCGGGTCGAAACTGGCGATGTTGTCGGCGATGGAACCCGACAGGAGCTGATCGTCCTGCATGACCACACCCGCCGCGGTCCGCCAATTGCGCAAGCCCAGGGAATGCAATGGCAATCCGTCCACCCGGACAATTCCCGACTCGGGTTTGAGCAAACCCAGCATCACTTTTAGTAGAGTCGTCTTGCCGCCACCCGAGGGACCGGAAATGGCAATGAATTCTCCCGGCTGAATGGAAAGAGAAATGTCTTCGAGAAGAAACGGTTCATGGGCATCGTAACGAAAACTGATTCGTTCAATATCAATCCCGCCTTGTACTTGTCTGAGTTCGGAGACCGGCGCGTCCAAACCGTCTTCCTTGGCCGATTGCAGGATGTCGGAGAGTCGTTCCAGGTGCAATCCCAGCATACGGAATTCGATGCCCTTGTTGATCAGACCCTTGGCCGTGGCCGCGAAGTTTTGCCGGTACGACATGAAAGCGAACAGCATGCCGATACTCATCTCTCCCGCCAAAATGTACTTCGCCCCCAGATAGACGATGAGCACGGTTTGCAGGCCGAGCAACAAAGAGGAAGCGAACTGGTTGCCGATCTGCAGCCGGCCATAGGAAATGCCGGCGTTGATCACGTCGGCGTAAAGATTACGCCAGGCATTCTCGCGCTCGACTTCCCTGCCGAAAAGTTTGATGGCGCGCGATGCGCGAATGGTCTCGATGATATGCGTATTCTCGGTTGCGGACGCGGCAATCAGTTCTTCTTGCCGGCTTCGCATGAAGGGAAACAGTACGAGTGAGATAAGCAGATACACAACCGTGAATGCGAAAGAGGCCAATGCCAGTTTCCAGTTGTAGAACAGCATCAGGATCATGGTGGCGATAACCATGATGCCGTCGATGAGAGCCGCGATCATGCTTTGCGTAAGCGCTGTCTGTATCGGACTTATTGAACCCATGCGGGAAATGATGTCTCCCGCATGCCTTTCTTCAAAATAGGTCATCGGCAATCGGATCAGGTGCCGCAGCACATTGCCCGCCATTTGGAACGTCATGGACTGGCCCAGCAGCAGTATCACCCAGGATCGCAGCGCGACGGTAACCGCCTGAATCAGATACAGGCAACCGAAACCGATTGCCAGCAGAAACAATAGATCCGTGTCGAACCGGGTCACCGCTTCATCGATGACAAGTTGCAAATAGAATGGTGACGCCAAGGCGAACAATTGGATCACGATAGACAGAATCAGAATCTGCGTCAGAGATCGCTTCAGTCCGGAAAGGCGTGTCCACAAACTGCGCAGCCGGGTTTTGGTGCGGGCCACGATCGGTTGAAATTCGGTGGTGGGAGTCACCTCCAGCGCAACGCCGGTGAAGTGTTTCGATATTCCGGCAAGAGAGTAGGTTGTCCGGCCGCGGGCCGGATCGAACACGACGAACCGGTTGCGTCGGACTTCCTTCAACACCACGAAATGATCCATGTCCCAATGCAGAATCGCGGGAAGCGCGATATCCTTCAGCCGTTGGGGTTCGAGCCGCAGGGCGCGCGAACCTAGCATAAGCTGTTCGGCGGTTTTCATCAGGTCGCGCAGTCGCGCCCCCTTGAGCGATGAACCGAATCGCTGGCGCATGGCGTTCAGATCGATCTTGTGGCCGTGGTGCTGGGCCACCATCACCAAAGACGCAAGGCCGCACTCGGCGGCTTGATTTTGCAGAACAAGTTTCAAGGTTTCAAAGCCGAAAAATAATTCGCCGGAGTAAGACGCGAAGTTTCATAACAAATGGGAGATTCAAATAATTCTTGTCAAAAAAAGATAAGTTCTTCTAATGTTAGCAAAAGGTTAACCAGACCATGCAAGATCCACACGGAAAGAATTGGATGTCCTTTTTCTATTTCGAACTCCACTATGGCCAAAATAGTAAGCATGAAACCTGGAATAATTACTGCTAGTGCTCTCAATAAACCATAGTAGTTGAGACCGTAATCTGTCGCGTGAATGGCGGCAAACAATAAACTTGTGATATAGAAAGGATAGGTCCAGTTATTTGATTTTGTTATCCAGTCAGAACATTTTTTTACAATGATTAGAAGGATGAATTGGAAAATTATTGTTTCCAGAAATGGAACTATTATCACATCAATAGCAATCCGCCAATTCAAAGGTATGGAGTAATAATACTCATCATAAATGGAAGCTGATTCTAAAAATTCTGGCTCAAAAAGATATAGCAATCCCCATGTGATCCATCCGACAATATAGTTACCTGCCAACAATGCAAGAATCAACTTCACTCTGTTGATCCGAGATAGGAAAACAATAATGTCTCTCATCACAGAGATATCCCCTATATTACTTGCATTACGAAATTTTATGGAATTGGGAAGCATAAAAAAGATTTGAGATTTGCCAAATGATAACTAATTACAGTAATGCAAATAACACACGATGATTAGTCATCAATATCGTTATGCAATCGAAAAAGATATGACCATAGTGTTCGGCAATCATTACTAACGAATCCAATCCACATTCCGAAGTTCCATTTTTTAGAAATACCTTCAAAATACCGCTCCATTTGATGTTATCTTTCCATTACGAAGAAAAAGGAAGCCAAGTTTTGTAAGATTAGATCTGAGCAGCGAAAATGGGATTAAATTTTGGTGCACTGAACACGAATACAGCATATATCAAGTCGGAATCGATGCAGTTTCACATTATTTGAAACTATAATGTGAATATAAAGATTTCAAGAAAAATAACAATTAGATAAAGTTAGTATTTGATATTTTTTTTGATTTACAACATGAATCCACTAAAAACTTTTACATGGCAAAAAATCTTGTTGCTGATTCTAGGAAAATTGTTTTGCAGTATACAGTTTATTGAAAATGGAGCCCGGGAATGACTGATTAAAACAGCTATCCCGGGACTCCTAAGGCTTGGATATTCTACAATATTGCTGGGTTGAACTCTTGCCCATAAGTGGTGTGATTATATCTACTACCAGTTAGATTTATTTTTTTATCACTACTTTCATTATCACTATCACTATCGTTATCAGTACCGTTATTAGTTCCGATATTAGTTCCGATATTAGTACCGTTATTGTGACCGAAAGACTCGTCGTCATTATCACCACCACTAACAGCATAAATCTCATGAAAATTCAATTCTCGTATTTCGCTCATTTTTGCTCCTTAAGTTAATAAAAAAAGGCGAATGGCAATCTTATGATACAGAGATCACCGTGTCAAGACAAAATGTATAGAACTGTAGAGAACAAATAGAGTATCCGGTTTTAGAACACGCAAATTGTCCGGTTGTACAGTGGTTGTTTCTCGAATCGACCAGGAGGCTATATCAACTTAGCGAAACGGAAGCAGGATCGGAGATTGGAAGAGTTTGAAGACACGTACGCGATGTGGGCGGAGCGGCGTATGACGCAGGTGCAAGCGGTGGATTCGTTTGTCGAGTTCGCATGTAAGGTCCTACTTGGTGATCTGTAATGTGACTGCGCGGCATAGTTATCCATCCCGAGAAAAAAGACGGTACAAACTATCCCACCTTGTCGCGATCAACCCGGCGGAGTTGACCTCCGCCTCCGCACGCCTTGTCCGGTCGGGCTACGCCCTCTCTTCCAACGCGCGCTTCGGGCTTTCTCATCTTGATTGTCGCTGTGCAGGTCGAGGCAAGCGCCGCGAACCGGGGAATTTTCAATCGGCGTTTTTGGGGAGTATTTCTGCGGTACTGACAGCAGCGCGAGGTGATTGAGGCCAGGGGCCTTAGCTGCTCGCTGTACACCGACCAGGCCTCGCACTACTGGCTGACGCCGGAGGCGGGCGGCAAGGTGAACAAGGATCGGCTGACGCAGATCAGACTGGCGATGAAAGCGGAGTTGGGCATCGACATGATTCCGGCGTACTCGCCGGAGGCGCGGGGCCGTTCGGAGCGGGTGTTTAAAACACATCAGGACCGGCTGATGAAAGAACTGGCGCTGCTGGAGATTACGGAGATGGAAGCGGCGAACCAGTAACTGCGCGAAAGCTACCTGCCGGCATTCAACGCCGAGTTCGCCCGGCCGCCGAAGGAGGATCGCGCGGCGGTCGTGTCGCTGGGATCGGACACAGATCTGGACGCGATCCCGCGCGAGTTGCTCGACCGCGTTCGGCAACCGTGTACCGCCGTGCCAAGGCACTAACCAATTCTTCCGGTGCCGTCATGCTCACCTTCCTCATTCCAATACTCCCAAAGCAATCGTCTTGGGGAGCATTTCACATAAGGCAACGCCTCAAGCCAAGGGAGCATTTCACTTGAGGTAATGCGATTCTCATCTTGATTGTCGCTCCGCAGCCCCAACACACGGCAACCCAACGCATTGGCCCGCAGCGCGTTCACATCCGAAAGCGCACCGCTGCCCGACGCCAGTGACGCGATCAGACTCCACAACATCTCCGCGGCCGAAGCGCCGTGCCTGCGTTGCCTGAGCTGAATAGCCTCCGCGAAGCGCCGCGATAGGTCCAATCGGCGAGCCGCGTCCACTAGCGGCGCACAGCCCCCTTGTCCAGTCAATTGCGCATCCGTGAAATCATTCTCGATTAATGGTGGATTTAGGACTATCTTGGTTATGCCGCGCATCTGTGAAGTGATGTATTCGTCACTGGGCATTTGGTCATTTTCACTAAGGAGGAAGCGCCGCTCCCTATTCAAGGATCAGAAGGAAAAGGACAGAAAAAAGGTGGAATGGGGCAAAATTGTGTAATAATCGCGCATCGCCCTTAAAAAGGTGCGTAAAAACTATCAGGTAATTCTCATTGGAGGGGATGGAAATGTTATCCAACAAGCGTTGGGCGTTGCTACTGAGCGGCGCTTTGGTAATGGGGTCTGGCACCGCACAAATCGCCATGGCTCAGGGTCAGGAGGCCCAGCAATTGGAAGAAGTGATCGTGACGGGTTCGCGTATTCGTAACCCAAACGTAATCAGTTCTTCTCAAATCACCACGATTCAAATCGAAGATATTTCCGACCGCGGCATCACCCGCGTCGAGGATTATCTGAACGATCTGCCGCAGATTTCGCCTGGGCAGGCGATCACGGCGTCCAACGGCGCCTCAGGCGCCGCGACGGTTAACCTGCGCAACCTGGGTGCCTCACGCACCCTGGTGCTGATCAACGGTCAACGCATGGCGCCCGGCACTACCCGCGGCGGCAACAGCGCCGACCTCAACGCCGTGCCTTCGTTACTGGTTGAGCGCGTAGACGTACTCACCGGCGGCGCATCCTCGGTTTACGGTTCCGACGCCGTGGCCGGTGTTGTCAACTTTATCATTAACGACGAGTTCGAAGGTTTCAAGGCAAGCTATACCCACAGCTTTTATCAGCACACCAACGATAACGGGGAACTCCGGGATCTGGTGCGATCGTTTGATTACGCGCTCGCGGACGAGGACATCACAACCGGTGACACCAACAAGTTGGCGATAGCCTTCGGCGGCTCGGCCTTTGACGGCCGCGGCCACATCACCGGCTATATCGAGAAGACCGATACTCAGCCAATCCTGCAAGGCGACTATGACATATCCGCCTGCGCTCTCACGGGCGGCAAGAGCGCCTGCGGCGGCTCCTCGACGATTCCTCCCGGCCGCTGGGCCGATTTCGGACTGTATGGCGCCTACGGCTACCAGAATGTCGATCCTTCAGTCGAGCGGCTGGACGTAAAGGTGCAAGGCGATGAGTTCGTACCCCGGGCCGGACAGACTTTCAATTACAATCCGACCAACTTTTTCCAGCGCCCCGACGATCGGGTGAATGCCGGCTTCTTCGGCAAGTTCGAAATCAACGAGAATGCCGAACTCTATGCCAGCTTGCGTTCGATGTCGTCCGAGTCCAATGCACAAATCGCATATTCGGGCACTTTCGGCAACATATCGGAATTGCCTTGCTACAATGCCCAGCTTTCCGCGCAGCAATATCAGGTGGCTTGCGGCGACTGGATCGGCATGGGCGGCGATCATGCGCCCAACTTTAGTAGCGGCGCCGAGGCGCTCGGCTACATTTCCGCTCTGGATCTCGCGGTAACCAACGGCGATATCATTGGCTACAACGCACCGTTGTACTCGCTGAAGCGCAATGTGGAAGGCGCGCCGAGACAGAGCATCACCAACTACGACAATGTCACCCAGGTGTATGGCGTACGCGGCGACATTACCGGCAGTTGGACATATGACGTCAACTATCAATTGTCCGAAGTCGATTACATCGAGGAGTATCGCAACGACTTGTCGGTGACCAACATCAACCGCGCTGTCGACGTAGTCAACATCAATGGCGTGCCCACTTGTGTCTCGGCCCTCAACGGCACCGACCCGAACTGCATTCCCTACAACCTGTTCGGTGGTGGCCTGCCCGGCGATGGCGGCATTCAAGCCATCCATGACGGCGGCGCCGAATTGCAAAGCTATATCGCGCAGTCCACATTCATTCGCGGTTCCGGCAAGCAGCGCATCCTGCAAGGCGTGGTTTCCGGCGAAACTCCCATTACCATTCCAGGAGCGCCGGGTCCCATTTCCGCGGCCTTTGGTTGGGAAACCAGGGAACTGAAGACGGACTTCAGTCCCGACGCGCCCAGCATCGCCGGTGACCGCTCCGGTTCCGGCGGTGCGGCGATACCCTTGTCCGGCGGCTATGATGTTGACGAGTTTTTCGTGGAACTCGGAATTCCGGTAATGGACAGCCTGAGTCTCGACGCCGGATACCGTTATGCGGATTACTCGACCGGCCAGACCACCGATACCTACAAGTTCGGCGCGTTCTTCCGGGCGAGCGAGGATATCGCGATCCGCGGCTCGTTCCAGACAGCGATTCGCCACGCCAACCTGGCGGAGTTGTATACCGCCCAAGGCGACAGCTTGACGGACCTGCCGGACGATCCTTGCGGCCTGAATATGACCGCGACCCAGGCTCAGTGCGCCAACACCGGGCTGCCCGCCGCGCTATATGGCACCGATCTGAAGTCGCCCGCCGACCAGTACAATATCCGTTTCGGCGGCAATCCGATGACTGCGCCCGAGGAAGCCGAATCCATTACCGCGGGTATGGTGCTTACGCCGCGATTCATCGATGGGCTGACCTTGACGCTGGACTACTTTGACATCAATCTCGAAGAAGGTATCGGTTCTGTTCCGGCGGCCACTTCGCTGGACAAGTGTCTTGAAACCGGTGTCGCGGCGTTCTGCAACAACATCAGCCGGCATCCGGTCACGGGCTCGCTCTGGCTGACCGGTGGCTACATCAGTACCCAGACCACCAACATCAGCGAGGAGACTGTCACTGGCGTCGATATCATTTTCGATTACAGCTTTGACACCCCACTTGGCAGTATGCAGCTTCAGGGCGTGACCACCAACTTGCTTGAGTCGAGCTTCATCGAACTGCCGGGCGAACCGACCACCGATTGCCACGGCAACTGGGGTCTGGCCTGCGGCAAGAATCCTCTGCCTGAATGGAGCGGCAACTACAAGGCAACCTTGTACACCGAGTACGACGTGCGAGTCGCCCTCGGCATGCGCTATCTGGGTGAGACCACTGACCTCGGCGGAAACAGCATCAATTTCGATGCCGAGACTTACTGGGATCTTACCGCCGAGTGGAGCGCCGCCGAGAACTACACTGCCACCCTTGGCGTCAGCAATCTGCTCGACACCGACCCGCAGGTCAGTTCCGATGCTGGCACCCAGCCCGGTAACGGCAATACCTTCCCGGCATTCTTCGATGCCTTGGGACGCTATGTGTTCATCAATCTGGGCGTGGAATTCTGAGGATGAAAGTTCTCACCTGAGCCATACCCAGGCAGTATTAAAAGGCCGGGACGAAAGTCCCGGCCTTTTTGCTGGCGGCTTGGGCATAAGGCGAGAAAGACCTTGATTGTTCTCGGCATAGAAACTTCCTGCGACGAAACCGGCATCGGCCTGTATTGCAGCGAGCGCGGCCTGCTGGCGGACGGCCTCTACAGCCAGGTGGAAATCCACGCTCGCTATGGCGGCGTGATTCCGGAGCTCGCTTCCCGCGATCATGTGCGCAAGACCTTGCCGCTGATCCGCGAAGTGCTAGCCGAAGCGGAATTGTCGCTGTCCGAAATCGACGGCATTGCGTATACCGCGGGTCCGGGTCTGGTTGGCGCCTTGCTGGTTGGCGCCTCCGTCGGTCGCGCGCTGGCCGCGGGTCTCGATGTGCCCGCGCTCGGCGTGCATCATATGGAAGGACATCTGCTCGCGCCGCTACTTGAAAACGCCGCCAGAGGCGACGATTCGCCCGTCTCGCGCGGTTCGGATCGGGTCGGTCGCGACGCCGATGGCCGCCAAAGCCGCGACGCTCCGCGCAAGGAGTTGCGATTCCCGTTCCTGGCGTTGCTGGTTTCCGGCGGCCACAGCCAACTGGTCCGGGCGGATGGCATTGGACGTTACCAGATGCTCGGCGAGTCCCTCGACGACGCCGCCGGAGAAGCTTTCGACAAGGTCGCCAAGATGCTTGGTTTGCCTTATCCGGGCGGTCCGCATCTCGCGCGTTTGGCGCAGCGGGGCGATCCCGGCCGGTTTGAGTTCCCGCGCCCGATGACCAAGCGTCCCGGCCTGGAGTTCAGTTTCAGCGGTTTGAAGACCCATGTGCGCACGGTGATCGCCGAACAGCGGGAAAGCGAAGGGGAGCTCGGCGACCAGACCAGGGCGGACATCGCCCGGGCCTTCGAGGAAGCCATGGTCGATACCCTGACGATCAAGTGCCGACGCGCGATCAGGCAAACGGGCCTGGAGTCGCTGGTGATCGCTGGCGGCGTGAGCGCCAACCTGCGGTTGCGCCAGGTGTTGGAGCGGCAGCTAGGCGCCGATACGGTGTATTATGCCGCGCCGCGTTATTGCACCGACAATGGCGCGATGATCGCCTACGCCGGCAGCCGCCGCTTGCTGGCCGGTGAACGCGATGGACTCGAAATCCAGGTGCGGCCACGTTGGCCGCTGGAGTCCTTGCCGGCGATCTGAACGAATACGGCGATGACTTGAAATATTCATCCGGGCCAGCGCGCCCGGCGTACAGTTTATGTTTACCGTTAGTCAAAGCCGATCGAATACGGATTCATGTATATCGGCAACAGGGGCAAAATTGGACAAAATTTACATCAGGGAACTGGAAGTCGAGACCATCATCGGCATCTTCGACTGGGAGCGGCAGCGCAAGCAGATCGTCAGCATCGATCTCGACCTTGGTTGCGATATCCGCGCCGCAGCGCGGTCGGACGACATCGCGGACGCGCTGGATTACAAGGCGATTTCCCATCGAATCGCGGAATTTGTCGCCAAATCGGATTTCATGCTCGTGGAAGCTCTCGCCGAGGCTATCGCCGGAATCATCCTGGATGAGTTTCCGGTGCCCTGGCTGCGCTTGCGGGTCGGCAAACCCGGCGCGATAACCGGCTCGAAGGACACCGGAGTGATCATTGAGCGTCACAATCCAGGTGCAGCGGTCATGCGGGCGAATGACGCGGGAGCTACCGTTGAACAGCGTGAACCGGACAGTTCGGCGGAAGACTGAATCGTGCCATTGCTGGTTTTCTGCATCGGCAGCAATGAGAATGCCGCCGTCAACATTCGTCGGGCGCTGACGGAACTGAAACGAAGCTTCGGTCCGCTGCGTTGTTCGAATGTCTACCGCAGCGCCGCCGCGGGTTTCGACGGGGCCGATTTTCTCAATCTGGCGGCGCTTGCCGAAACGGACCAAGCCGTGCCTGGCGTAGTTTGCTGGCTCAAGCAACTCGAACTACGCCTGGGCCGCGACCCCGCCAAACCGAGTTTTTCCTCGCGCCCCATCGACGTTGACGTCTTCGTTCCCGGCGCGGTGGACGGAGCTCACGGCTCGCTGACGGTTACCCATCAGGAAGTACTCGACAGCGCCTTTATCCTTTGTCCGCTCGCGGAACTGTTGCCTGACAGAAAGCTGGAACCCGATGGCAGCAGTTTCGCCGAACTATGGACCCACTTCGATAAATCCCGTCAACCCTTGACGCCGGTCGAACTCGACTTGCCGGGTCAGGGGCCGAGAGTGGCAACAGGAATTACGACGATACCATCCGGTCTCCGATAGGCGTAGCCCGAACTCGTAATGACCCCCAATATACCCGGCTCACCAACTTCGTCCAAGTCGAGCCGGTCGCGAAATTTCAGCAGGGATTCCGCGGTGGCGTCTACTTGGCCCGTGCCGAGTTTGACTTCGAGTGCGCACCAGTTGCCGGCGCGATTCTGGACTACCGTATCGACCTCGAGGGTATTGTCCCGGTAATGGTAGACGCGGGCATCGCAGGCGCGGGGCCAAGGGTGCAACAGGAATAACGACGATGCCATCCGGGTGCTCGCAGGCGGAGCCGGAGCTCGTGATCACACCCAACGTTCCTGGTTCGCCGGTTTCTCTCGGGCCGAGCCGATCCTGAAATCTCGGCAACGTCATTGCCCCGGCGTCAACCTAGCCTGTCTCGAGCTTGACTTCCAGAGCCCACCAGTCGCCGCGCAACTCTGAACCACCAAATCGAACTCGAGGGTATTGTCCCGGTAGTGTTATACGCGGGCATCGCAGGCACGGGCGTAAACCGACGGGTTCCGGAGCACCATTAACTCGAAAAAAACCAAGATATTTCAGGTCGTTGAGCAAGCAGTCGGGAGTGAAACCGATGGCCACGGCAGCCAGCGCCGGATCGGTGAAATGTAATCTTTCTCGGTTTGAATGAAATCTCTCAAGTGAGATTCTGTTAGGAACAAAATATGGTGCTGATACATGAAATTGAGGTCAATTTTTGTAGCATAATGCTGGAACTATTGCCAGTATGACTGGATCACTCTCAGCAGTATTGCTTTGAAGTGATGGTTTCACGTTTTCTGGTTTTTAAATATACTTCTTAGCTCCGAAAAAAGATAATAAGAAACCAAATGTAAATGAAAAAATGTAAAGAGAAAAATATAACGTTTCTTGACCAAATTCGATAGAAATTAAACTGCCAATAATGTGAAGTACATGTGCAAAACCATATCCAGTTAGAATAACGATCACATTGTTTAGTGCTGCAAAAATTTTAACAAAGGAGTTTGCTAGCAGTAATGCCAACATCGTGTATACCATAACAGATTTGAGATCTTCATTTTTGAAAAGATCAGCTATTGATCTTATTGAGCTGCTAAAATTGATTCCAATAAGTTCTTTGTATGACATATTTCTTATGCTGGAAAGGCGGCTTTCGTCTGGATAAACCCAAAGAAAGATCAAGGAAGATACGATCATCATAAAGAGATTCGCGATTATTAAGCTATTGATATCTCTAAAAAATGGATTCAGCTCATAGCCAAATCCACCATGAGAAGCGGCCAAGGTTGTCAACATATCCAAGAGTATTGAAACATTGATTACTAATAAAAACAACCATTTATTAGATAAATAATATTTCTGATAATGCATCTTTAATCCTAATCATGATGTGCAAGCAATAAATTGAAAAAATTAACGAACAAAGCAAATATAATGTAAAAACTTTGGTTTCATTTTGGAAAAGAAAGAACAAAAACAAGAGCAATATCAATAATGATTGCTGTAGCTTTGGCAGATCAAATAACTACTATACTTCCCCGTTTCAACCGGAAGGATAGAATAAATTATAACAAATTGTTTATTGAATTGTCGCAGCTTAACTTTACAGGATTAGTCGTACAGATAGCGCCTTGTCACAAATGAGATGCATGCGCGCCGATCAGTCAGGATGCAGGGATCGGCCGCCGTCCATTCTGACGGTTTGGCCGGTCATGTAGCTTGCTTCGACGGCCAGGAACCAGCAAAGATCGGCGATTTGATTTGGGTCGCCCAGTTTTTGCAGGGGAATCGATTGCAGGACTTGTTGCCGCGCCTCGGCGATTTCCGGATTTGATTCGTCCGCCAGGTGAGCAGGCCAGAGAATGGCGCCGGGGGCGATGGCGTTTACTCGTACCGAAGGCGCGAGTTCAAGCGCCAGCGACCGGGTCATCGCGCTCAATCCGGCCTTGGCTATGGCATAGGCCGAAAAGCCGCGCCGGGGGCGGTTCGCATGGATGTCGCCGATGTTGACTATGGCGCCGCCGCGTGAACTTAATTCTTTTCCGAGCGCTTGGCTGAGAAAGAAATGGCCGCGCAGATTGCTGCCCAGCAAGTCATTCCATTGTTCCGCGCTCACTTTGCCGAAGGGTGTAGGGTAAAAACTCGAAGCATTGTTGATGAGCGCATCGACTCGCTGGAACTGTTCTAGCGCCTGTTGCGCGAGTTGCCCGCCGCCATCGGCGGATGCCAGGTCGGTGATTAGTACCGCCGCCGACGATGCCCGGCGCGCGTTGAATTCCGTCGCCAGCGCACTGGCTTCCGCTGTCGAATTCCGGCAATGCAGCAAAACCCGGTATGAGCGCTCATGAAACTTGCGCGCGATAGCGGCGCCGATGCGCCGGGCGCTGCCGGTGATCAACGCCACCGGCGCTTCGGTTGAGGAAGATTGTCCCATCGCCATCAATGAACGAATTCAGTCTGGGCCTGGCGAATGGCGTCGATCCGGCCGCGGGCGATGAGTTCCCCGGCATCCGCTGCCGGTCTGTCTCGCAACAGCTTGCCGGCATCGACCGAATTCACGGCCGCCAGCATGCGCTCCAGGAAATCGTTCTGGGGATATTCGCATTCCTCGAAGCCCGTGCGGCCGCGGGCGTCGGCCAGACAGGCCGTCAGGAATCGTTCGAATCTTTGCGGTCGGCGGATTGCGTCGAGACCCGTCAAGAGCCGTAAAACGGTTGCCGGCCGCAAGCTTTGCACGCGGTGCTGCAAGGTGTGATATTTGCAAACGGCCTCCGCGGTTTGTGCGAATTCTCGGGGGACTCCCAGCCGCCGGGTGATTTCCTTGATCAGCGGCACGCCGAGCGCGTCATGGCCGTGATGGCTCGGCCACTTTGACGGGTCGGTGACGCCCTTGCCGACATCGTGCAACAGCACCGCGTATCGCGTGATGGGATCGTCCGTGAGCCGCGCCGCCGCTTGCACGCACATCAGCGTATGGACGCCGGTGTCGATTTCCGGATGATATTTTTCCGGTTGCGGCACCCCGAAAAGACGATTCACTTCGGGCAGAATAACCTGCAGCGCGCAACATTCACGCAGTACGCGAAAGAATTCCGCGGGAGATTTGCTGCCCAGCGCCAGTTCAATCTCCTGCCAGACTCGCTCCCGGGTCAATTCGGCGAGTTCGTCTCGCCCGACCATCTCCCGCATCAATTGCATGGTTTCCGGCGCAACGCCAAAACCCAGAGGCTGTAGTCGCGCGGCAAAGCGGGCGACCCGCAATACTCGCAGCGGATCTTCGCGGAAGGCCGGTGAGACATGGCGCAGGACGCGATGCTCCAGATCCTCGCGGCCACCGTACGGATCGATCAACTCGCCATCTTCGGTTTCGGCCATGGCATTGACAGTGAGATCGCGCCGCGCAAGATCTTCTTCCAGGCTTACTTCCGCGCCGGTAGCAAACGCGAATCCGGTATGGCCGGGAGCGATTTTTCGTTCCCGGCGCGCGAGGGCGTATTGCTCCCTGGTTTTGGGATGCAGATAGACCGGGAAATCCTTGCCGACCTGCTGGAAGCCGCGCTGCTCAAGGTCCGCGCCATCGCCGCCAACGACCACCCAGTCCTTTTCCAGGACCGGAAGTTCGAGCAACCTGTCGCGCACGGCGCCGCCTACCAGATAGGTTTTCATGACGAAGAATCCTGACGTTCCAGATGAACCCATATTATACGGCGCTCGGCGGAGGATTTGGCGCATGCCGTCCATGGCGCTATTCGGGCGGTTTCGATAGACTCCAGCCGTGCCTGTCCAGTCGCCGCGCATAGCTCGGCGTCGCTCGGGATTTCACACGAAGCTGGCGCTTCGCGAATGCTTGCCCTCGCCCTTGGCGAGTTGTGCGGCTCTAGAAGCGTTGCTTCGTCGGCTGCGCCGACCGGGCCTCGCTCTTCAGCCCTGTACCGAAAACCGGACGCCGTCTTCCAGCCGCATGGCGGTCAGCGTGCCGCCCCAGACGCAGCCGGTGTCGAGTGCATGAACTCGCTCCTGACCGGTTTTGCCTACAATAGCGGCCCAGTGACCGAACACGATATCGGCTTCCCTGGTGACTCGTTGCCAGCGAAACCAGGGTTCGTATCCGGGAGGCGCGGTGTCGATGCCTTCCTTCAGGTCGAGCCGCAATCGTCCCTCGCTGTCGCAGAAGCGGATCCGGGTCAGATAATTGGTAATCGCGCGCAGGCGGCGCTGCTTGCTCAGGCCGTCATCCCACAGGTCCGGCTCGTCTCCATACATGTGGGACAGGAATTTTCTCGGTTTGTCGCGCAGGGCGGCTTCGACTTCCCGCGCCAGGGCAAGCGTCTTCCCGATCGACCACCCCGGCGCCAATCCCGCGTGAACCATGAGGAAGGGGCGAGGACCGTCTTCGGCGTCAACGGTCTCGTAATGCGCCAGCGGCTTCAGCCGCAGCCAATCGGCGAGGTCGTCGCAATCACTTGCCGCCAGCAGTTCGCGCAATCTGTCCTTGCGGCGCATGGGGGCGCAGCCTTCGTGGACCGCCAGGAAGTGCAAGTCGTGATTGCCGAGGACCGCCACCAGGGAATCGTCGATGTCGCGCAGGCGGCGCAGGGTTTCAAGCGATTTCGGCCCGCGGTTGACCAGGTCGCCCACGCACCACAGCCGGTCCTGCCCAGGTGTAAAACCGATCTTCCTGAGCAGCTTCTTCAGCGGTTTGTAGCAACCCTGGATATCCCCGATCGCGTAATTGCTCATAATTTCCTGATTCCTTGTTCGGCGTTCCTGACCCCTTGCCGCTGCTTGAGGAAGCTCCGATTTAGCGGAGCTTCCGCAGCGCATGGATGTGCCGCCGAAACTGTTGCCGCGGCAATACCGCGCGCCGCGGTGAAACCGGAGCGCCCACGGAATCGCGCACATGGCAGTGCGCGCAAAATTCGATGACGCAAGCCATTGAATTCGTCAGCAAAGCAAAACTACGCTCGTTGCGCGGCAATGAACAATTCCACGGACGGAATTGTTCACGGAAAACTAGTGTATCGTTCGCGGCGGCGCCAGCAGAAACATCGGAATCGGTGCGTCGAAGCTTTCGCCATTCGCGGTCACCATGCGGTAACTGCCATGCATGGTTCCCGTTTCCGTCTCGATAATCGCGCCACTGCTGTACTGGAAGGTTTCGCCGGGTTCTATGGTCGGCTGTAGCCCGACCACGCCCGGCCCCTCAACTTCCTCAACCCCGTTTCGGGCATCGGTGATGTACCAGTGACGCGACAGCAACTGCACCGGCTGGCTCCCGGTATTGGTGATATGGATGGTATAGGCGAAAGCATAGCGGCTGGCTTCCGGGTCGGACTGGTTTTCGAGATACATGGCTATCGGAGCGATCTCTATGTGGTCGGCCGGGTTCGTCATTCTTTAACTTCCGCGGAAATGGCGTCGCTGATGTTGACATAGTCTGCCAGACCGAGTTGTTCAGGTCGCGCGCCGAGGTCCACCGGCAGTTTTTCCAGCACGTTTCCGGCGGCAATCGTCTTCAGGCTATTACGCAAGGTCTTGCGGCGCTGGCCGAAAGCGGTGCGAACGACCAGGGCCAAACAGGCCTCATCCTCCACTTGCAGCGGCCGCGGCCGGTAGGGGCGCAGCCGCACGACGGAGGACATGACTTTCGGTTTCGGCCGAAATGCTTCCGGCGGCACATGAAACAGCCGCTCGGCCGCGCAATAGTAATTAAGCATTACGCTCAACCTGCCATAGTCCCGGTTGCCAGGCGCCGCGGTCATGCGTTCCACGACTTCCCGTTGCAGCATAAAAGTCATGTCGGTGATCAGGCGCGACATCTTGAGCAGATGAAACAGCACCGGCGTCGAAATATTGTAGGGAAGATTGGCGGCGATTCGCAGACCGCTGCCGTTGCCTGCCAGTTCCCCCAGATCGAATTTCAGAATATCCCGGCAATGTATGCGCACGTTTTCCTGTCCCCGGAAGCGCGATTCGAGCTGCCGCGCCAGATCACGGTCGAGTTCGATACAGTCGAGCCGGCCGGCGGCCTTGGCCAGAGGCAGGGTCAGCGCGCCGTCGCCCGGACCGATTTCAATGCAATGATCGCCGGAGCCGGGCGCGATGGCCGCGATAATGCGGCCGATGTAGCTGGCGTCGCGCAGAAAATGTTGTCCAAACCGCTTGCGCGGCCGGTGCCTGCCGCCCGCGCCGTTCACTCGGGATCGCCAGCGCGCAACATTTCCAGCGCGGTTTCAATTGCGAAACGGAGGCTGCCGCTATCGGCCTTGCCGCTGCCGGCAAGATCCAGCGCGGCGCCATGATCGACCGAGGTGCGGATAATGGGCAGGCCGAGCGTGACATTGACGGCTTTGCCGAAACCCTTGAACTTGAGTACGGGCAGTCCCTGGTCGTGGTACATGCTCAGCACCGCGTCCGCATGGTCCAGGTAACGCGGAGTGAACAAGGTATCTGCCGGCAAGGGGCCGGCGAGCTCCATGCCCGAAGCGCGCAACTCCGCCAGCGCGGGTTCGATGACTTCCTGCTCTTCCCTGCCGAGTTCCCCGGATTCGCCGGCGTGGGGGTTCAATCCGCAGACCAGGATGCGGGGCCGCTCAATGCCGAAGCGGACGCGCAAGTCCCGCTCCAATATAGTTAACACCTGAAGCAACCGTTCGCGAGAAATGGCGGCGGATACTTCCTTGAGGGGCAGATGGGTCGTGGCCAGCGCCACTCGCAGGCCGGGAGTAGCGAGCATCATGACGCTCGACTCGCAGCCGCAAATCTCGGCGAGAAATTCGGTATGGCCGGAGAACGGGTAGCCGCCCTGATTAATGACGGCCTTATGCACCGGGCCGGTAACCAGTGCGTCGGCGCGGCCATCCAAAACCTGGCGGGTGGCTACGCGCAAGGTTTCCAGCACATAGCCGGAGTTTGCCGGATTCAGTTCGCCCGCAATCGCCGGCGCCGGCAGCCGGATCGGCGCCGTCCGCAATTCTCCCGGAGCACAGGCGCGCGCGCTCGCGCCGGGTGGCGCAAGCTTGAGCGGCAATTCCAGCGCGGCTGCGCGCTCGCGCAGCAGATCGGGGTCGGAGAAAGCGATGAGTTCAACGTTGGCCGGTGGGTTACGGGCCAGTTGCACACACAGGTCCGGGCCGATGCCCGCCGGTTCGCCAGGTGTCAGCGCGAGTCTATAAACCAATAGATCAAGTTCTCAATCGACGTATTCGACGAATGCTTCCTCGCGAATCTCGATCAGCCAGTTTTGCAGTTCAAGGTCAAATTTGCGGTTGCGCAGAACGTTCTCGGCTTCGGATCTGGTGAATTCCTGACTGAGGTCGGATAGCTGCCGGCCGAGCAATTCGATAATGTGCCAACCGGTATCGGTGCGCACCGGCTCGCTGAGATCGCCGACTTCCATTTCGTTTACTACGATTTCCCATTCCAACGGCATGCCGCCTTCATTGATCCAGTCGATATCGCCGCCGGCAACCACGGATGCGGCATCGTCGGAATTCTGCCGAGCGATCTCGGCAAAGTCCTCGCCGTCCACAATACGCTGACGCAGGCGCCGGATTTCCGCCAGCGACTGCTGATCGTCGCGGATCTCGTTGGGACTGAGCATGATGTGGCGCAGATGGGTCTGTTGCACGAACTGGGAAGTGCCGCCACGCTGATCGCCCAACTGGATTATGTGCAGGCCATTGGCTGCCTCGAAGGGTCCTTCGAGCTGGCCGACATCCATGTCTTCCACTGCGTCCGCGAACAGCGCCGGGATCTGATCGAGCCTGCGCCAGCCGAAATCGGTGGCCGTGACCGGAAATTGACTGTTTTGCATGGCTTCCGCGCGCAGCGCGGCGAAATCCTCTCCTGCTTCGAGGCGCGCCAAAATTTCGCCGGCGTAAATCATTTTCCGTTGCCGCAAATCATCCGAATCCTCGGCGCTGAAAGGCACGACCATGTGATTCAGGAAGTAGTCCGGCTGCATCAGTTCCTGGCCCATCTCGGAATTGATGAAGTTTTCGATTTCCTGGTCGGTGATGCGGATGCGCTGATTGACCAGACCTCGCTGTAATTCCTGCAAGGTCATCTGCCGCCGCACTTGCTCGCGGGTTTGCAGATAGACGCCCGCCCGTTCCAGGGTGGTTACATATTGATCGAAGGTCATATCGCTGTTTTGCGCCATCGAGCCAAGCACCCGATTAATGGTATCGTCGTCAAAGCGAATATTGACGCGTTCGGCAATCTGCATTTGCAGATTCTCCAGCACCAGGGCTTCCAGCACATCGCCGTAGATATCTTCCAGGTCTGGCTGCGGCTGATTGTTGCGCACCGCATTGGCGTAGATGTCCGCGAGGCGTGCGTCGACCTCGCTTTGCAGCACCACGCCGGTATCGACGATGGCCACTATGCGGTCGAGCAATTGCCGCTCCTGGCCCAGGGCGGGCGATAGAGCGCAAGACAGCAGCGCGGTCAGCAAGGCAAATGCCGGCCCTGGGCCGGCTGGCAGGAATTTACTCATAATCCGGATCTCTGAACCCCTGTATTCCGTCACTCAACAAATCGCTCAAACCGCCGCCGGCAAGATTGCCGAAGCCGTGCAAGCTGAATTGCACGAAAACGCCGCGGTTGGAAGGGACATTAGGGACAAACAATTCATATTCGTCAAGCCATTGCCGTCCAATTACGCGGATCGTGGCGCAACAGTTACGATATTCGACACCGGCAAACGCTTCCAGGTTCCGCGAATTGGCATGGTCATAATTCCATCGCGCCAGCAATTTCCAGTTCGCCGACAGCGGCCAGGCGCCGGATACGTCGGTTTGACTGATATCGGGATCGATGCCCGCGCGGAGCAGATAAGGAGTAGCCTGCAACAGCGAGCGATGACGCCAGGAAAAATTGAACAGGCGCTCGCTGTCGCGTTGATAGCGCAATTGCAAGCTGCCTTCGTCGACTTCGCCATGGTGCTCGTTCCATTGTACATCGGCGCCGATTCGCCAGTTCTGCCGGAAGCGATATTCCAGCTCTCCCACCAATGCCGAAGTATCGCTGACCGGCGAATAAAGCGGCTGCCATTGACGCAAGGGATCGGCGAGGCTGACCAGGCGGTCGCGGAAATAACGAACCTGGCCGAAACTGAAACGGGCGCGTTCGCGGCCGTCGCTATCGAGCAGGCGGCTGGTCACGGCAATCCCGAGTTGGTCGGCGTCGGCGAAACGGTCGCCGCCGCTGAAGCGGCGTTCGCGGAACAATTGCGGGAATCCGAAATTCATTTCGGCGGAATCGAACAGCGGCAACATGCTTTGATCGCGATATTGCCGGTACCGGTAGAAAAGGCGTGGCTCCAGAGTCTGCATTCCGTTTTCGCCTTGCCGCTGGCGCTCGAAGATCAGTCCGCCGTCGATACTATAGCCGGCCAGACCCAGGCTCGGGCTGGCGGGGCTGCCGAGCGCCTGCCGCTCGAGTCGATAACTCAGATGTTCGTAACTGGCCGCCGCGCGCAGAAACGAGCCGGGGGTTTCCAGTGCCCAATCCAGCCGCGGCGAGAAATTGACGCGGCGGCCCGTGGTCAGGGCGCCGTTTTCGATGTTCTGCCTGGAAATGAGGCTCTCGTCCAGTTTGCGGTCAAAATGCGCTGCCTGACCGGACAGGCCGAAGCGCAGATTCGCCCCGAGATCGATGCCGGTGCGGAAGCGGAAATGCGGCAGGCGATCGTAAGGTTTGGCGATGTTCAGAGCGTCGATCAGGGGATCGATGATCTGGAAGCGTTGCACATCGAGATCGGCCTGCACGGCGGCGGACCGATAGCTCAGGCGCGCCTGCCGGTTCAGATGGTTCCGGGCGGTGACGTTGAGGCCGCCTCCGGCCAGATCGATAAACCAGTCCCGGTCGCTGACCGCGGTGAAATCCAACATGGTGCGCCAGTTTTCGCCGAGCAGTCCGTTGTGCTGGAAACCGGCAAACCAGCGATTTTCGGTTGGCGGGGAGCCTGATCCGGGCATATCGGCAAGATCGGAATCGAATTGCTTGTCATTGCCTAGCCAGGACACATTCACGGTATTCATCGACCAGTCGGCGAGATAGCGGAACTCGGCGCCGAGCATGACGCCGCGGTCGCTGATCAGCCGCGGCATGACGGTGGCGTCGTAATGGAGCGCCAGGTTCATATAAAAGGGCAGTTCGAAATCGAATCCGCCGCTGCGGGTAGAACCCGTGCTTGGCGGCAGGAAGCCCGTGACCCGTTGATCCCCCAAAGGAAAGGTCAGATTGTACGGGTAACGGAATACCGTCATTTCGCCGAGACGCAGCCGCAGATCGCGAGCCTTGCCACGCCCCAGTTCCGGATT
The DNA here is from genome assembly GCA_951812715.1 of uncultured Pseudohongiella sp. Lineage (GTDB taxonomy): Bacteria > Pseudomonadota > Gammaproteobacteria > Pseudomonadales > Pseudohongiellaceae > UBA9145. The sequence continues at coordinate 2,433,833 of OX638323.1, forward strand.
CAGCGTCATGGCGTCAGCGGCGATGGTCCAGAACGGATCGACCGGTTCGCAACGGCTGAATTCGCCGTTTTCCAGGACGATGCGGCCGGATTCGCTGTCGTGGACGATGGCGGCGGCGCTGCCGTGGATGCCGGTTTCATGCAGCACATAGCGGGCGGATCGCACCTGGTTCAAGTTGCTTTCGTTGTCGATGAAAGCCGAGCTTCCCCGCAGCAGGATGCCGGGTTCGCGGAATTCCACATTGCCTTCGAGTTCGAAGACGTCGGCGGCATTGTCGATGACCGTGGCGCCGTCATTGACAATCCTGCGCGAGCCTTCCCGGACCGTAACTTCGCCGCTGATGCTGATCGTGTCAGGGTCGGTCTGGGTAAATCCTTGTGCCGCGGTAAATCTGGTCCGATCGTCTTCCGGGCCGCCAGCCGCCGATCTGCTACTATCGATGAACGCGCCGCAGCAGGCCGGCGCCAGCTCGGCGCGCTGCTCCGGAGACATGGCTTCCACCGGTACCCAATCCAAGCGCTCAGCTTCTGCCGCGGCTATCGACTGTCGTTCGGCGGCGGCCGCATGCCAGCAACAGGCAAACAGCGAAATGGCCAGCAAAATTCTGGGTCCGGGTTCAGCAGCTTGCATGGGAGGTCGATATTCCTGACAGCGGGGTACCAGCGCGGCAGGGCCGGGCAACGGCATCATAATGGAACGAAGTCCGAATGCAAGGGCGAGGCCCGGTCGGCGAAGCCGACAAGAAGCGCGGCTTGTTGCGGGCCGAACGATTTGCCAGCGGCGAGAGCAAGCGTTTACCAAGCGCCAGCTTCGTGTGCAGTGCCGAGCGGCGCCGAGCAATGCTCCGTGACTGGACTGGCAAGGCTGGAGTTTGGAGAAACCACTCTCTCGCGCCAAGGAAGGCATGCACTTGGTTAGCCAAGTCTAATTCAGTAGCCGACGGAAAGCGACCGGAGCTTGGGACTTGGCGCGCATTCGACCAAAATGAGAATAGCTGAAAGTGGAGCCAATGAAGCAAGTAGATAGCCGCCACGCGGGCTTGACGGCCTGGACCCGGGCCAGACTGCGGCAAATGCTGCCGCATGCCCCGGAACTGGGTGCACTGGAAATTGTCAGCGGCGACGCCAGCCACCGGCGTTATTTCCGGGCGCGCCCGGCCAGCGGGATTTCGTATATCGCCGTCGATACACCGCCGGAAAAAGAAGACAGCCGTCCCTTTGTCGAAGTTGGCGGTTTGTTGCGGGATGCTTCTCTGCGCGCCCCGGACCTTTTGGCCGTGGATCTTGAACAGGGCTATATGCTGCTTGAGGACTTCGGCGATCAACTTTTTCTCTCATATCTGTTGCGGACGCAGGAAACCGGCGACACCGAATCAGCGAACCGGCTCTACCGGGCTGCCATCGACAGTCTGCTCGACTTGCAACAAAAAGTGGACTGCCGCCAGCTTCCCCCATATGACAAGACGGAACTCGCGCGGGAAATGTCACTGTTTCCCGACTGGTTCTGCCGCCGCTGGCTGCAAGTCGAGCCCAACCCCAGGCAATTGGAAATCATTAACAATTGCTTCGACTTTCTTTGCGAAGCCGCGCTTGCCCAAACCCAGGTCGCGGTGCATCGCGACTATCATTCGCGCAACCTGATGTTGCTGGACGCGGAGCCGAAACGTCCCGGGATTCTTGATTTTCAGGATGCCGTCAGTGGCCCTTGCAGTTACGATCCCGTTTCGCTATTGCGGGACTGCTATATCAAATGGGATCGGAACCGGCTCGATGGATGGATCGGCTATTATCTGGAAGGCGCCAGATCCCGGGGCATTGTCGCGGAAATATCCGCCGCGAAGTTCCGGCGCGATTTCGATCTGATGGGTCTGCAGCGCCACTTGAAGGTGCTCGGCATCTTTTGCCGGCTCACGATCCGCGATCACAAACCCGGATTTCTGGCCGATATTCCACTGGTGATGGAATATTTCATCGAAGTCGCCCAGGAGTATCCGGAAATGGAACCGCTACTCTCCTGGTTTCGCCGGGATCTCGAGCCGCGCGCGTTAGCGACGCTGCGGCCGGCGGACTAATGCAAGCGATCCTGCTCGCGGCGGGGCTTGGCCAACGCATGCGGCCCCTTACCGCGACCGTACCCAAACCGCTGCTGAAAGTCGGCGAACACGCGCTCATCGAACATCAACTCATGCGTCTGGCCCGCGCTGGCGTCAGCCGGGTGGCGGTCAACCTTTTCCATTTGGGCGATCTGATCCAGGAGGTTCTTGGCGACGGTTCCCGCTACGGGCTGGAAATCGCCTGGTCGCCGGAACGGCAATTGCTCGATACCGGCGGCGGCATTATTCAGGCGCTGCCCCTGCTGCAAGGCGATTCCTTTATCGTCGCCAATGCCGATGTCTGGACCGAATTCGACTATGCCGGTCTGCGGCCGGTGGACGGGACGGGAACGCTGGCGCATCTGGTGCTGGCGCCGAATTCGCCGTCGAAGCCGAACGGCGATTTCTTCCTGCGAGCCGATGGGCGTATATACGACCACAATGGCGCCGGCGCGAGACCATATACCTTCGCCGGCATCAGCGTCATGCATCGCAATCTGTTCGCTGGCCTGAAACCCCAACCGCTATCCGTAGTGCCGTTGCTGCGCGCGGCCATGGCCCGCGGCCAGGTCGGCGGCGAACTTTTTTCCGGTGACTGGGCGGATGTCGGCACGCCCGAGCGGCTGCGCGAACTCAATGCGCGGCGCTGATGCCGGAACAACGAATTTGCCGGAAAATTGAGTGCCTCCGCGGGCGCCGTGCTAAACTCATCGCACGCTTCCGAAGGCAGTCCAGGATGGCGTCGGAATGAACTTTCTTGACTTGCTTGCCCATAATAGCCCGAACATAGTGACCCTGGTGCTGGTGGTGTTCTATCCGCAAGCCCGCCTGCATTGGCTGGAAGTAAATATGCGCAAGGAATTAGCCGCGCTGGCGGTCAACTCGCGCAAGGGGGCCGCGACGGTCGAAACCGGATTGCGAAGCGTGTTCCTTTCCGGGGAACGTGGGCCGAGAAGCGAGATCGGCAAGCTGCCGGATCGCAGGTCGAGGCTCGCAGGTCAGTTGTCGCCGGTATATGTGGCGCAAGGGCCACCATCCGAGTTCCCCGCATGAACGATTTCCTCATAGCGCCCTCAATTCTCTCGGCGGACTTCGCGCGGCTTGGCGATGAAGTCAACGCGGTGCTTGAGGCGGGGGCGGACATTATTCATTTCGATGTGATGGATAACCACTACGTGCCCAATCTCACCATTGGCCCGATGGTTTGCGAGGCCTTGCGCAAGCATGGCGTAACCGCTCCCATCGACGTGCATTTGATGGTGACGCCGGTGGATCGGTTGATCACGGATTTCGCCAACGCGGGGGCGAGCTATATCAGTTTCCACCCGGAAGCCAGCCGGCATGTGGACCGCAGTCTGCAATTGATACGTGACCAGGGTTGCAAGTCGGGACTGGCGTTCAATCCGGCTACATCGCTGCATTGCCTCGAATACGTGCTCGACAAGCTCGACCTGGTGCTGCTGATGTCGGTGAATCCGGGCTTCGGCGGGCAGAAGTTCATTCCTTCCACGCTGGACAAATTGCGTCAGGCGCGGGCGATCGTCAATGGCGCGGCCAATCCAATCCGGCTGGAAGTCGACGGCGGCGTCGGGGTGGGAAATATCCGCGCCATCGCCGAAGCCGGCGCCGACATGTTCGTCGCCGGCTCGGCCATCTTCAACAGCGACGACTATCGAGCGACCATCGACGCCATGCGCGCGCAACTGGAACAGGCCCGACCCCATTGAGCCGATGATTCCCCACAGGCGTCGAATAACCAGCCTCGCGGGGGCGCTGGCCAGCGGTTACCAAGCGATAGTCTTGTCCGCGGCTCCGGGCGACGCCGAGCCGCGCCTGGTTGAGGCGCGGTTGGCGAAACCGAAGAAAAGCACGGCTGTTCGAGGTTCGAACGGCTCGACAATAATGCCGGGACCGGCGGCTGCAAAGAGACATGCTCCGCCCGCGACGACCGCGCGCGGGAGCCGGGAAACCTGATGGACGAACAGCGTTTCCAGCAACTAGCCGGGCAGGGCTACAACCGGATACCGGTGTCGCGCAAGGTGCTGGCCGATCTTGAAACACCCCTCAGCGCCTACCTCAAACTTGCCGACGGTCCGTACAGCTTTTTCTTCGAATCGGTGCAAGGCGGCGAACAATGGGGCCGCTACTCCATCATCGGTCTGCCTTGCCGCAGCGTGTTGCGTGTGATCGGGACCCGCCTCACGGTGGAAACCGATGGCGAGGTAGTCGAACAACACCGATCGGTCGATCCATTTCCCTTCATCGCCGAGTACAAGGCGCGGTTTCGCGCGCCGTCAACGCCGCGGAATCAGCGTTTCGGCGGCGGCCTGGTTGGCTACTTCGCTTACGATACCGTGCGCTATGTGGAAACGCGGATCGGCCCTTGCGCGGGCCGCGACGAAATCGGCACGCCGGATATCCTGCTCATGGTGGCCGATGAAATCGTCATTTTCGACAATCTCATGGGCACGGCGTCGATCGTGATCAATGCCGATCCCGAACAGCCCGGCGGATTCGCGGCCGCGCTCAAGCGGCTGGACGAACTCGAGCAGCGTCTTGGCGGCAGCGCGCAATTGCCGCCGAACCAGGTCGGCAGCATCGAAGACGGCGACTACCGCCATCATTTTCCGGAACCGGACTTCAAGCGGGCGGTACGGCGAATCAAGGACTACATCGTCGCCGGGGATTGCATGCAGGTGGTGCTTTCTCAGCGCATGTCGGCGGATTTTGGCGGCGAACCGCTGCATCTCTACCGCGCCTTGCGTCATCTCAACCCCTCGCCCTACATGGTGTTCTTCAACCTCGACGATCATCATGTCGTGAGCGCCTCGCCGGAGATCCTCGCGCGGGTGGAAAACGGCAAGATCACCGTTCGTCCGCTGGCCGGCACGCGCCACCGCGGCGCTACCGCGGACGAGGACCAGGCGCTTGAGAAGGAACTGCTCGCCGACGAAAAGGAGTTGGCCGAACATCTCATGCTGATCGACCTGAGCCGGAACGATTCCGGGCGCGTGTCGAAGATCGGCTCGGTGCGGGTGCCGCGCAAAATGTTTGTCGAACGCTACTCCCATGTCATGCATATCGCTTCCATCGTCGAAAGCGAGATCCGGCCCGACCGCAGCGCGCTAGACGTATTGCGCGCCACGTTGCCGGTCGGCACCTTGAGCGGCGCGCCCAAGGTCCGCGCCATGGAAATCATCGACGAACTCGAACCGGACAAGCGCGGCATCTATGGCGGCGCCATGGGCTATCTCGGCTGGAACGACAACATGGACATGGCCATCGCGATTCGTACCGCGGTAATCAAGGCCGGCAAACTCTATGTCCAGGCCGGCGCCGGCATCGTCGCCGATTCCCGGCCCGACATGGAATGGGAGGAAACCCGCAACAAGGCCCGGGCCATCATGCGCGCCGCCCAACTCGCGGCAGCTTCCCTGCGCCTCGACGACTGACCGCTATATCATTCTCAATACAATTCCAACGCGTAATTGTTCACCTCCGCAAAACAAATACGCACTTCCTAAATTCGACCTTGCCGCAATGTCCGCCAAGCAGCCAGCGCCCGTTCGCGCGATGCGCGCAAATCGACAATCGGGGCGGGATAGTTCGAACCGAGGCTCACGCCGGCCTGGCGCAACACCTCGGCCCCGGCCTCCCAAGGGGCGTGGATGTGACGGTTGGGCAAGTGGCTCAATTCGGGCAGCCAGCGCCGCAAATATTCTCCTTCGGGGTCGTACTTGCGCGATTGCAGCACCGGATTGAAGATACGGAAATAGGGCGCGGCGTCCGCGCCGCAGCCCGCCACCCATTGCCAGCCGAAACTGTTGTTCGCCAGATCCGCGTCTACCAGACAGTCCCAGAACCATTCCGCGCCACGCCGCCAGTGGATGAGCAAATTCTTGGTGAGGAAAGATGCGGCTATCATGCGCACGCGATTGTGCATCGTGCCGGTTTTCCACAACTCCCGCATGCCCGCGTCGACCAGGGGCACGCCGGTGTTGCCGTGTTGCCAGCAGCGCAGCGGTTCGGGTTCGTCGCGCCACGGAAACCCTTCCAGCACCGACTTTAAATCCTGGTCGATCATGTGTGGATAGTGGTAGAGCAAGTGATAACTGAACTCGCGCCAGCACAATTGCCGGATATAGGCGTTCGCTCCGTCGCCGGCTGCGGCGGCATGGGTTTCCCGCCAGACCTGCCCTGGACTGATCTCGCCGAAATGCAGATATGGCGAAAGCGAAGAAACTGCCGGTTCGGCCGGGAGATCGCGTTTTGTCCGATATACCTCGACGTTTCTGCCGAGAAAGTCTTGCAATTGCTTCCGCGCGGCCGCCTCACCCGGCGTCCAGTGCGCCTCCAGGCCGGCATCCCAGGGAATCTGCGGCTTAAGTGCGAGTTTTTCAATTCGATCCAGAGGCTGGGAACATTCCGCCAGGATCAGATCTCGCGGTTTCGGGGCCGGTTCATTCGGCCAGGTGGAATTGAGCAGGTTGTGATAAAAGGGCGTAAACACATTGTATGGCGTGCCGTCCTTCTTGCCGCATTCCCAAGGCTCCCAAAGCAGCGAGCCGTTGAACGATTCGGTCTCGATGCCCGCTTCGCCCAAGGCCGCGGCAACCTGTTCGTCTTGCTGTCGGCGCCAGGGCTCGTAACACCGGTTCCATACCACTTCATTTACCGGCAGCGAATGGCAAAGTCTGGCCAACTCCCGCCCGGCATCGCCCTGCAAGACCCAGAGCTTGCCATGCAGCGACTCATTGAGCCGCTTGAGCGAATGATGCAGCCACCAGCGCGAAGCTCCTCCCAGCTTCCATTCACCGGCATTTTCGTCATCGAGAACGTAAACCGGCAGCACCGCCCCCGCTGCCGCCGCCGCGCTTAACGCGGGATTGTCCCGTAGCCGCAAATCCTGCCGGAACCACATGACGGTCAAAGCTTGACCATCATTCGTTCTTGAACGAAATTCGTATTCGGCGGAAGCCATCGGCGTTGCCCGCTTCAGGGGTAATTCCAGGCTTGATTTGAAAGAAGATCAAACGTCTGCATACAGACTCAGCTTGTTTCATGCTCGGCTTGGGAAACTATGGCGGCAACAGGGCGATTTTCTGCAGGAACCGGCTGATTTTGTGATGAACCAGAGAAGATTGTCAGTGAACTCGTGATCGTCGTTGCCGGACCCGCGTGCTCTGCTACCTTGTTTCGCGTGGGCGCGAGTTTCCGTCTGCCTTGTTCAATAATCTTGAATCGCGGCAACAATGGAAGGGTCGATAGTCATGACAAAGAAAATACCTGAATTCACTTACCTGGTTTGCGTAATCGCGCTGCTGTCGGCGGCAAGCCTTGTGCGCGCCGAAGCTGCGGACGCTTTCTCGATGAATCCCAGCGAGGATTGCGGCGCGACGTTTTCCCTGCCGCCATCGATCGCAACGGATACGGTGTGCGCGGGAGAAATTCAATTGGCGGATCTGGATGGCGACGGCCATCTCGATGTGCTGGCGCCGAACTCTTCCGGTTGGTTGTCCCACGATTTACAGTGGCACAGGAACTTGGGGGCAGGCCTATTTTCAGCACCCCGGATTATTACCACGGATGCCGATAACGACAACGACGGTTACGGCATCACCCCCGAAAGCACCCAAGCAGTGGATTTCGACAGCGACGGCGATTTGGATTTGTTGATCGCTTCTGCCAGAGGCACAGGCAAAATCGTTTGGTATGAGAACCTGGGCGGCGGTGAGATTTCGGCGGCTCGCGCCATTGCAGAGGTCTATGCATATCATGCGACCGCTCGCGCGACGGATCTCGATGGCGACGGCGACCTCGATGTTGTGGTGAGCGCCGATCCGGGTTTGGATACCGGCCCGGCAAGAATTGTCTGGTTTGAAAACCTCGGTGGAGGGGTGTTCTCTCCGGAGCGGTTCATTTTTGTTTACGGCAAAAGCCATGGACATGTGACTATTACAGACTTGGACGGAGACGGCGACCCCGACATGTTTCGTGCTTCGCGATTGAATGACGGCATCGTTTGGTACGAGAATTTTGGCGGGGGGACATTTTCGTCCGAGCGGGTGATTGCAACGGATGGCGCAATGCTCCAGCTTGCCTACCCCCTGGACCTCGATGGCGACGGCGACTCCGATGTGATTGCAGCTTCGGCGGCCGAAGACGGGCTGGTGTGGTACGAGAATCTGGGCGGCGGAACTTTTTCGCCGCTGCGGGTGATCGACGCGGACGCCCGGAATTTCACCGATCTGAGTTTGGCGGATCTGGACGGCGACGGCGACCGGGACGTGTTGTCCGCATTTTCCCCCGAAGATTCAGTCGTGTGGTACGAAAATCTGGGTGGTGGGGTGTTTTCTCCGCGGCGAATGATCGACGTGGATGCCCAGAACATCTCCAACGTGCGCGCCACGGATATGGATGGCGACGGCGACTTGGATGTGTTGGCCAAATTTTCGTCGGACGGCTCGGTCGCGTGGTACGAGAATCTGGGAAACGGCGCGTATTCTCCGAGACCTGTCGTCGCGAAGCTGCGAGTTTCACCTTCCACCATTGGAGTCGCGGATTTGGATGAAGACGGCGATCTTGACCTGCTGGGATTGACCACATCCCAAATGCGGTGGGGAGCCAAGGTGGTTTGGTACGAAAATCTTGGTATGGAATCGTTTGCGCCACAGCGGGATTTGGCGATACAACATGTGATAGGCGCAACCGCGATGGGCGATGTGGATGGGGATGGCGATATCGATGTGCTCTCCGCTTCGCGCAATTCCGAAGAGGGCGAGGTCTTCTTGCACCGAAACCTCGGCGGTGGGGAGTTTTCATCGGGCCGGCAATATGGACCTGAAGGTCGTTTTATCCTGAGTATTCATCTATCGGATCTCAATGGCGATGGTGATCCGGACTTGTTGATGTCGGCAGCCGGGGGAGACCGGATCGTTTGGCACGAGAACAAGGAACGGCGGTATTTTGGTCAGCCCCAGGTCATCGCGGCGGATGCCGCTCTTGTCCACGATGTATTCGCGGAAGACTTGGACGGGGACGGCGACATGGATGTGCTGTCCGCCTCCTTTGGCAGCGGCGAGATCGCGTGGTACGAGAATCGGGGCGCGGGAGAGTTCTCGCCGGAGCGAATCATCACGGCGGATGCCAAAGGCGCGACAGGCGTTCACGCGGTGGACATTGACGGCGATGGCGATATCGATGTGCTTTCGGCATTCAATCCCTTCGGCAAGATCGCATGGCACGAAAACCTCGGCGCCGGGGAATTCTCGCCGCGTCGGGACATCACCGCGGACGACGACAGCGCCAAGGGGTTTCACTTGGCCGATCTGGACGGCGACGATGATTTCGATGTGCTTTCGAATTCTCCGACAGACAACAGAATCATATGGTATGAAAACACGGGTGGCGGGGGGTTTTCACCGCAACGGACGGTTGCGGCAAATTCCGATGGTGTGACCTATGTCCACGCGGCCGATCTGGATGGTGACGGTGACCTCGACGTGATGTCGGCGTCCCCCGACAAAGACATGATCGCGTGGTACTCGAATCAGGGAGCCGGTGAGTATTCGCCGCAACGGCTGATCACGACGGATGCCAGCAAGGTCGGAAGCGTTAGCGCGGTTGATATGGACGTCGACGGCGATTTCGATGTGCTATGGGCCTCCCCGGAACATTTTGCGAGCGCGTGGATTGAGAATCCCGGCGATGGAAATTTCGCGCCGCATCGTGCCATCACGAGTGAATTCGGATTCAGTGTTCTCCCGGCGGATCTGGATGGCGACGGCGATCTTGACGTATTGACGCAAACTATTCAAAGTTATGACACCACGCTTGCCTGGTTGGAGAATCTGGGCGACGGAGAGTTGTCGTCGCAGCGATTCATCGCGGAGACCGCCCGCAGCGTCTTGAACGCAAACGCGGTCGATTTGGACGGTGACGGTGACCTCGATGTCATGCTGACGTCACTGTATCCCGTTCGAAGTATTGACTGGTATGAGAATCAAGGCGATGGGATTTTTCTGTCGCACTCAATCCATGCGGCGGATTCCCGGTATATGTCCAAAGCTCGCGTTGCGGACATTGATGGGGACGGTGATCCGGATGTGTATACCTCATTCTATGATGAACGAGGAAATGATGAACGTGAGGTTGCGTGGTTTGAGAACCGTGGACGGGGAGTGTTTTCATCGGTGCGGGTTTTGGTGAGGCTTTCCGAGGGCTTTTCTGATGTGTTAGCGGCGGACCTGAATGGCGACGGCGACTTCGACTTGCTGAAGTACTCCTTAGAAGGAAAGATCGAATGGTATGAAAATCTGGGTGTTGGCGGGTTTTCATCGCGGCGCATGATCGAACCGGATGCCGACTCGATTGGAAGTGTACTGCCGGTGGATCTGGATGGAGACGATGATATCGACGTGCTGTACGCCTCCCGTCGCAATAGCAACTATGTCGCGTGGCGCGAGAACCAGGGCGGCGGGGTATTTTCAACGCGCCGCGATTTCGAAATGATTGTCGAGGGCGAAGTAAACGTTTACGCGGCGGATATGGATGGCGATGGTGACTTGGACGTGTTGTCGGCCTCCGCCGACAACAACAAGATCGCCTGGTCCGAGAATTTGGGTGCCGGAGAGTTTTCTCCGGAAAAGATAATCACCACGGTTGCTCTGAATGTTGGAGATGTCACCGTGGTGGATCTGGACGGTGACGGCGACCTCGATGTGTTGTCTGCTTTGAGCCGCAGACGGACCAGAGTGTTGTATGAAAATTCCGGCGGCGGGATTTTTACGTCGCATCGAGCGCTGGGTCCCGAAGGCGTGCGCTCAATATTCTTTTACTGAATTTCCGCGGTCGATCGATGTCCCTTGTTCGTCTGCGAAAGCCGAGTAGTTTTGTGATGAACCCGAGAAGATTGCCAATGAACCAGTGATCGTCATTGCCGGACCCGCGCGCTCTGCCAGCCTGTTTCGCGTGGGTGCAAGTTTCCGTCCGCATGGTTTTTTGCCTTGCATTGCGATGAAAGGGAATGGATTGATTCATATGACGAAGATTTTGCGGTTTTCCATTTTTTCCATACTCGCAATGGCGCTTCTGCCGGTGGCAGACCTTGTGCTCGCCGGCAGTGCGGATTCGATTTCGATGAACCCCAATCCGGCTTGCGATCGTTGGGCGCGTTCGTCGACCCGGCACATCGCGACGGATACGGTGAGTGGCGGAAACATTCATGTAGCGGACCTGGATGGTGACGGACATCCCGATGTGCTGACGCCCGACGCTGTCAGTGCGCCGTGGAGTTCCCTAAAGTGGCACAAGAATATGGGAGCAGGGGTGTTTTCGGCGTCCCGCTCCGTTACGGGGGGTGACTTTTCCGAGGCCAGCCACAATCCCACAAGCATACAAGCCGTGGACCTTGACGGTGACGGCGACCTGGACGTGCTGCTGGCCTTGAACGGTCGTAACGACAAGATCGTGTGGTACGAAAATCTGCGTGGCGGGCTGCTTTGGGCCAGTCGAGATATTGCGACGGCAAATGAGGCCTCCTCATTGTGTGTTCGCGCGGCGGATGGCGATGGCGACGGTGACCTTGATGTGTTTCTGGTTTCCGATCCACGTGACGCCGATGAATCCAGAATCGCCTGGCACGAAAACCTCGGAAGGGGGACGTTCTCACCGGAGCGGATCATTGCGAGATTCACCGATGTCCTGACGAGGGTGAAATTTGCGGATTTGGACGGCGACGGCGACCCTGACGTGATACTCGCGTCGCGGCTGGACGACGGGATTTTCTGGTACGAGAATTTGGGGAAGGGCGGATTTTCGTCTCGGCGGGTCATCACGATGGACCTCGACAGGGCCGATCTCGTCCATGAAATGGATCTTGATGGCGACGGCGACATCGATGTTCTTTCAGCCTCTGGTACCAGGGGCGAGTTGATGTGGTACGAAAATTCGGGCGGCGGAGAGTTTTCGCCGCAGCGGGTGATTGATGCGGATGCCCGGAATATCTCCGGAATTCGCGCCGTGGATGTAGACGGCGACGGTGACAGGGATGTGTTATCCACGTTTTCGGCGGAAGATTCGATCGCGTGGTACGAAAATCTGGGCGGCGAAGCATTTTCATCTCGGCGGATTATCGAAACGGATGTCCAGAATTTCTCCGGCATTCGCGCAGCGGATCTTGATGGCGACGGTGACACGGATGTGTTAACCACATACCCGTCATACTTGTCGGATGATTCGGTCGCATGGTATGAGAATCTTGGTAGCGGAGCGTTTTCGCCAAGCCGGATTATCGCTACGGGACTAAGGGAAGTATCTAACGTCGGCGTCACGGACCTGGACAGTGACGGCGACCTCGACGTGTTGTTCACCAGTTATATCGGCCTGGGTCACTCCGGGCAGTGGGACGTCAAAGTTGTCTGGTACGAGAACCTGGGATTTGAGACCTTTTCGCCACAGCGGGATTTGACCGCTCGCAGCACGATTGGCGCAAATGCAATAGGCGATCTCGATGGCGATGGCGATTTCGATGTACTTTTGGCTTCGAACAATGCGAATGAAGGCAAAATCGTCTGGCACGAAAACCAGGGTGGCGGAGAGTTTGCCTCGAGGCTGGAAATAATAGGCGAAGCAACCAGCATACTTGGCCTTCATCTATCGGATCTGGATGGCGACGGTGATCCGGACTTGCTGTCATCCTCTGCAGACGATGACCAGATTGTCTGGCGCGAAAACCTTGGATCGGAATTTTCGCAGCGGCGGGTCATAGCTACAGACTCCGTTCCAGTACACGATGTGTTCGCGGCCGACCTGGACGGCGACGGCGATCTGGACGCACTATCTGCCTCCGTGGGCGACGGCGGGATCGCATGGTACGAGAACAGGGGCAGTGGAGAGCGCTGGCTGCATCGGATGGTCGCGTCGGATGCAGACACAGACAACGCAACGAGCGTTAGTGCGGCGGACCTCGACGGCGATGCCGATGCCGATGTACTTGCGGCATATGATCCTTCCGGCCAAATTTCTTTTTATGAAAATCTCGGCGATGGGGAGTTTTCGCCACGTCGGGATATCACCGCCGATACCGATAATGCCAGGGGAGTTCACCTGGCCGACCTGGATGGAGACAATGATCTTGATGTACTGTCTCTTTCAATAAGAGACAACAGGATAATCTGGTACGAAAATGCCGGTGGCGGTTCGTTTCTGCCTCAGCGGGATGTCGCGGCTTATTCCGACGGCGCAACTAGCGTTCGTCCAGCGGATCTGGATGGCGACGGCGACCTCGATTTGCTGTGGGCCTCCGCCGACGATGACAAAATTGCGTGGTACTCGAACCAGGGAGAGGGGCGATTCTCACCACAGCGGCTGATTACGACAGATGCCGACCGCGTCGGAATCATTCGCGCGGCTGATCTGGACGGCGACAGCGACCTCGATGTGCTATGGACTTCCTCAAGCGATGGAAAAAATGCCTGGTTCGAGAATCTGGGTGGAGGAGAGTTTGCATCGCATCGGGCCATTGCGAGGGATTTTCAAGGTACGGCCAGGAGAGTTATTCCGGCTGATCTGGATGGTGACGGCGATGTAGACGTATTATCGCAGACCAGTCACCGCTGGGATAACACGATCGCCTGGTTGGAAAATCTGGGCAATGGAGAGTTTTCATCCGGACGCCACATTGCGCTGACCGCTCGCAGAGCCGCGGCTGCGGACATGGCCGATCTGGACGGCGATGGTGATCTCGATGTATTGCTGGATGCAGCTCAAACGGATGGGATTCAAAGTATTCACTGGTTTGAAAACCAGGGTGGCAGGTTTGTTTTATCACAGCAGGTTCACTCGGCAGATTCCGGGAGTTTTGCCAAAGTTCGTGTAACGGACCTTGACGGAGACGGCGATCTGGATGTGGTTTCTTCTTCCTCTGAAGAAGGGGAAATTTCGTGGTTTGAATACGACCGCGAACAGGGAATCTATTCATCGCCTCAGGTCCTGGTTTCCGATCTTGAGGGATTGGTGGAGTTTCAAGTGGCAGATATGAACGGCGATAGCGACCTCGACTTGCTGTCGATGTCCGCCCACGGCAGGCTACTCAGTTGGCACGAGAATCTGGGTATAGGCGAGTATTCCCCACAACGGGCGATCGAGTCGGATGCTGACCGAGTTGGGCACATTTTCCCGGCCGACCTGGACGGCGACGGTGATCTCGATGTGCTTTCGGCCTCCGAATATCCCACCTACTCCTCAAGTTCCAACGGCACGATTGTGTGGTACGAGAATCGGAGTGGTGGGGTGTTTTCACCGCGCCGCGAGATCGTAACGTACGTCGTCGGCGGCATCGGAAGCGTTCACGCGGCGGACTTGGACGGTGACGGCGACCTCGATGTGCTTTCGGCCTCTTCCAGAGCCATTGCATGGTCGGAGAACTTGGGCGGCGGGGAATTTTCGCCGAAGCGAATAATCACGATGCTTGCCGAATACGGCCCGATTGTCAGCGCGGCGGATATGGATGGTGACGGTGACCTCGACGTGTTGTCGGGCTCCTCCAGTCAACGGACGATAGTTTGGTATGAAAATGCCGGCGACGGGATTTTCTCTTCGCATCGGGTGCTATGACCCAGGCGTGCGAATGCCTTCCGTTCTCCTGCATTCCCATGGTTAACAGGTTGCCCTTATTGAGGGAACAATCCGGGAAGCCAGCGGCCGGCGAGTCTGGCGGGGAAGGCGATATGCAAAGGCGCTCGTGAGCTTTCGGAGGTTATGGGCCCGGCTTCGATCAACCCCGATACGATGCGTCTGGCCTGTCGGTCTCCGGTTCCGACTAACGCGGGCACATCGCCGCGAGGCAATTCCCCGCGCAAAAGTACGGATTCGAGGATGACGCCGGATTTTGGTTGTAGCCGGCCCGCACGAATTTCTTCTTCCGTCCAGATCAGGATGCGGTCGCGCAGCCTTTCAGGTTGTACGAGCCCGATCATGAATTGAACCTGGTCGAGGCAGGTTTCCAGAAAGAAACGAGAAAAGTCGATCAGGGCCCGCTCACTCAGGTGGCCACGCTCGTCCGTATCGCCCCGGCGCTTTGAATCGCAAGCTTGCAGATGAGACTTGTAGTCTTGTACCCGCCGCGCGAGCCCCCTGGAGATTGACCAAAGTCCGCCGGTGTCCAGGGCTTCGCGCAAGGACGCATAGGACATCAGGCGGGCGACTCTGCCATTGCCGTCGAGGAATGGGTGAATCCAGACAAACCGGTGATGGGCCGCGGCGGCGGACAGAATGGTTTCGGCTTTGCCCAGACCACCATATACTTTTTCGAATCGGGCGAGGAAGCGCGGAAGTGCGCCCGGACTGATCGCGACGTGGCGGCCGACCTTCACATCGCGAGTGCGCAGCTTGCCGGGCTCCATGCGAATTTGCCCATCCGATTCCGGATCATCCACCGAAAGCAATGCATCCGGCAGGAGTTCCCCGAATCGACGGTGAATCTCGCGGATGGCTTCGCTTCCGCAAGCGCTTGCAGCCAATCCTCCATCGTCAATCCATTGCTGAACGTTGACATGCGCGCGCGCTTCCAATTGCAAATCCCTTTTCTCGGGCTCGTTGGTGTAGTCCTCGTTCATGGCCCGCTCGATATCGACTGGATGGATGTGATGCCCTTCGATCAGATTGGAGTAGTAGCAGTTCATGGACCGCACAAGCGTCGCCAGCGGATATCTCATTCCATCCTGAATGCTCTTGGTGAATCCCGCCGACTTTGCTGCCAGTTCAAAGGCGAGTTCGGTCAGTTCGCCGCGGTACGGCGAATCCTCCCGAATTCGCATCGGTTCCATCAGCGCTATATCTTCTGCGCGATTCATATCCGCTAATATGTCCGCTTTTTGGATTGATGGCAGTGCAGGGTTATTTTCCGCGCAGCGACTGCCTTCTCGCGAATTCTGATAGCATGTGCGGCGCCTGCAAAGATGGGACACCCATGTTGTTGATGATCGACAATTACGATTCCTTTACCTGGAACGTCGTGCAATATCTCGGCGAGTTGGGCGCCGAGGTGGAAGTGTTCCGCAATGACGAGATCAGTCTTGAGCAGATTGCCGGGATGCAACCACGGCAGATCGTGATATCGCCGGGGCCCTGCACGCCGGACGAGGCGGGGATTTCCCTGGCGCTGGTCGAACGCTTCGCCAGCGAGATTCCGATTTTCGGCATATGCCTGGGACATCAGAGCATCGGCCAGCAGTTAGGCGGGCGAATCGTGCGCGCCGGCCGCGTCATGCATGGCAAAATGAGCAAGATTCACCATACCGGGCAAGGAGTATTCACAGGACTGGAATCGCCGTTCACGGCAACCCGTTATCATTCACTGGTGATCGAGGCAGCGACCTTGCCCGACTGCCTGGAAGTCACCGCCTGGACCGAAATCGGCGGTGAGCGCGAAGAGATCATGGGTGTGCGGCATCGGGAATTCGATGTGGAAGGCGTGCAGTTTCACCCGGAATCGATAGTCAGTGAATTCGGGCACGATCTGTTGCGGAACTTTCTCGAACGAACCGAAAACGGTAGCGGGACATAGGCCTGGAGGAAACCCAATGGACATCAAAGATGCGATCAGGCGCGTGACCGCCGGCGGCGATCTGGCCGCACCGGAAATGGTCGAAGTCATGACCCATGTCATGTCCGGCGAAACCACCGACGCGCAAAACGCCGCGCTACTTGTCGGTCTGCAGATGAAAGGCGTCAAGGCGGCGGAGATTCTCGGCGCGGCTAGGGTCATGCGCGAACTGGCGACGCCGGTGACGGTCGGCAACCGCTCGCATCTCGTCGATACCTGTGGCACCGGCGGCAGCGGCGCCAACAAGTTCAACGTTTCCACCGCGGCCGCGATCGTCGCCGCCTGCGCCGGCGCTCGAGTCGCCAAGCACGGCAATCGCGGCGCAACCAGCAAGAGCGGCAGCGCGGATGTGCTGGAAGCCGCCGGCTACAATCTCGCGCTGGGGCCGGATCAGGTTGGCGAATTGATCGACCGGGTCGGAGTCGGCTTCATGTTCGCGCCGGCTCATCACGGCGCCGTGAAGCATGTCATCGCGGCGCGGCGCGAGATCGGCGTGCGCACCATATTCAATTTGCTCGGTCCGCTGACCAATCCGGCGGGCGCGCCGAACCAGCTCATGGGCGTATTCGATGCCGCCTGGATCCCGCCATTACTCGAAGTGCTGCGGGAACTCGGCAGCGAGCATGTGCTGATCGTGGCGGCGGAAGACGGACTCGACGAGATCAGCATCGCCGCCGCCACCAGGGTCGGCGAATTGAAAAGCGGCGAGATCAGCGAATACCGACTCACTCCGGAAGCGCTCGGGCTGGAACAGGCCAGCGACATCGACGACCTGCGCGTAGACAGTCCGGCGGCAAGCCTGCAACTGGTCAACAAGGCGCTGGCCTGGGAACACGAAAAGGCCGCACAACTCGTCGCGCTCAATGCCGGCGCCGCGATTTACGCCGCCGGGCTCAGCGAAGATCCGGCGGCGGGCGTCGCCAGAGCCGTCGCCATCCAGCAGAGCGGCATGGCAGTGAACAAGTTCCGGGAATTGGTGGAGCTAAGTCAGTCCCTCGGCCAGTCCCTTGGCGCCTGAAGCGAGAGGCGATCATGAACTCTGTCGGCATTCTTGCGGAAATCCTCTCTCACAAGCGAGACGAGGTAGCCGCGGCCAAAGCGGCTCGTCCGCTGGCCAGTATTGAAGCCGAGCTGACCGGTGCGCTGGCGCCGCGTGATTTCGCCGGCGCCGTGCGCGATCGAATCGACAAGGGCAAGCCTGCGGTCATCGCCGAGATCAAGCGTGCTTCTCCGTCGAAAGGGCTGATCAGGAAAGACTTCGATGCCGGCCGCCACGCCGTGGAATATTCCGAGGCGGGCGCCGCTTGCCTTTCGGTTCTTACCGATGAGAAATTTTTCCAGGGAAGTCTCGAAGATCTGCGCGCGGCGCGCGCTGCCGCGGAGCTGCCATTGCTGCGCAAGGATTTCATGATCGACCCTTACCAGATTGCCGAATCGCGCCTGGCCGGCGCCGACTGCATCTTGCTGATCGTGGCGGCGCTGACCGACTCGGAATTGGCAGAACTCGCCGCCTGCGCCGCCGAGCTGAATCTGGACGTACTGGTGGAAGTCCACGACCGCGAGGAACTCGAGCGCGCGCTTCGACTCGATTGCGAATTGATCGGCATCAACAACCGCGACCTGCGCAACTTCCATACCAGCCTCGACATCACCCTGGACCTGCTCCCACACGTTCCAGCCGACCGCCTGCTCATCACCGAAAGCGGCATCGGTGGGTCGGGCGACATGCGCATGATGATGGATCGGGGCGTTTACGGTTTTCTCATCGGCGAAACCTTCATGCGCGCTCCCGAACCGGGCGCCGAATTGCGAAACATGCTGCGCGGCGCGGTCAGCGGCGAGGATTGATCTGGAGAGTCTACTATGCAAGCACGAGTGAACTGGGTCGAGGACGTTATGTTCGTGGCGGAGTCCGACAGCGGCCACGCGGTCGTTGTCGATGGCGCGCCGGAAGGCGGCGGCCGCAATATGGGCATGCGGCCGATGGAACTCGTCGCCCTCGGCGTCGCCAGTTGTTCCAGCTATGACGTGGTGACCATATTGCGCAAGGCCCGGCAGAAGATCACACGCTGCGAAGCCCGCATCAGCGCCGAGCGCGCCGACGCCGTACCCGCGGTTTTCGAATCGATCCACATGCATTTCCTCATCGCCGGCGAAAATCTCAGCGAAGCGCAAGTCGCCCGCGCGATAGAACTGTCCGCCGAAAAATACTGTTCGGCTTCGATCACGCTGAAACAGGGCGGCGTGAAAATCACCCACAACTACGAGATCGTGGAAGAAAACCAGTAGGTAAACCGTGGCCGTGACGTATGTTTCAAACCCCGGGGCGAGAGTATCCGCTGTCTTTGATACCTACCCTCCGGAAGTCCGAAAGCTGACCATGCGGCTGCGCCAACTCGTGTTCGATACTGCGGCAGGATTGGCCGAAGTTGGTGAAGTGGAGGAAACTCTTAAATGGGGCGAGCCGAGCTATGTGACGAAAATCGGCAGCACCATAAGACTGGGTTGGAAGGCATCGCATCCCGACGAATGCAAACTGTTGTTTCACTGCGGCACCAGGTTGGTGGATACGTTCAAAGAACTCTACCGCGACGCGCTCACTTTCGAGGGCAACCGCGCGATAGTCTTGCACAAGAACGCAGAACTCCCGATTGTGCCGTTGAAACACTGCATTTCGATGGCTCTCACCTATCACCGCCGCAAGAAGCTTCCGCTGCTCGGGGCAATGCCCCATCATTGAAGCAGTGTGAGGCTCGCCGCTGCCAATTTTCCGGCGCACGCGGAAACGCAGAATCTCTGTCCATGCGGCTGGGTCGGTGGCTTCGAGCGGGTTCGCGGACGGGGAATGTCAGATGCGGTACGTCACTTGCTTCATTATCCCCGCCATGGCGGTCATGGCGGAGCGCACCGGCGCTGGCAGGTCGGCGCCGCCGGCCTGTTTGGCGGTAGTGCCATGCTTCTCCTCGTCGATAAGCATCTGCTCGAGAATAGCGCGGCTCTTGCGGTCATCTTCAGGCAATTTTTGCAGGTGATCTTCGAGATGTTCGCAGACTTGCTTTTCGGTCTCGGCGACGAAACCGAGGCTCCAGCGGTCACCGGCCAGGCCCGCAATCGCACCTAGACCGAAAGACATCCCGTACCACAACGGATTGAACAGGCTGGGACGCGAGCCGAGTGCGTCGAGCCGTTGTTCGCACCAGACCAGGTGGTCGATTTCCTCCGCCGCGGCTTCATCCATGGCTGCGCGAACCTCCCCGAGACGGGCGGTGGCGGCCTGACCGCGATACAGCGCCTGGGCGCAGACTTCGCCGGTATGATTGATGCGCATGAGCCCGGCCACATCGCGCGCCCGGGACTCGTCAAGTTCGGTTTCGGGCTGGGCTTGCCCGGGAGATTCTCTCCCGGCCTGGCTGGAACCCGGCACACAGGTCCGCAACGCCTCATCGAATCCGATCAGCAAACGGTCGACAAGTGTATGGTTGGAGGTTCGGCTCATGCCCGCATTCTAGCAGAATCGGAGATTCTGCAATTCAGGCGGAATCAGCGCTTCTCCCGGCCCACGGCGCGAAAGCCGATATCGCTTCGGTACTGAACACCTTCCCAATGAATGCTTCGGGTGAGCTCATAGGCTGCCTCTTGCGCGGCGGCGATGCCATCGCCGAGGGCCATGACGCAAAGTACGCGGCCGCCATTGGTGAGGATGACATGGTCACCTCCAGGAGCGGTGGGAGCTTCGCGTACGGTGCCGGCGTGAAAGACTTTCCGGCCTTCGCCCGCCTCACGGTCCAGGCCCGAGATCACAGCGCCCTTGGCATAGCTTCCGGGATAGCCTCCCGAGGCAAGCACCACGCCAAGACAACTGCGCGGATCCCATTGCGCCGTGACCTTGTCGAGGTTGCCGCTCAGCGCCGCAAGGCAAAGTTCGGCCAGGTCGGATCGCAAGCGCATCATGATCGGCTGGGCTTCCGGGTCGCCGAAGCGGCAATTGAATTCGACTACATTGACCTCGCCATCAGGCGAGACCATCAGGCCCGCGTACAGAAAGCCTACATAGGGATGGCCATCCGCCGCCATACCGGAGATGACCGGGCGGATCACCCGGTCCATGATGCGCTCGTGAACTTCATCGGTTACCACCGGCGCCGGAGAATAGGCGCCCATGCCGCCGGTATTGGGCCCCTTGTCGCCGTCGTCGCGCGCCTTGTGGTCCTGGGAGGTGGCCATCGGCAAGATATTCGCGCCATCGCTCATGACGATGAAACTCGCTTCTTCGCCGGCCAGGAATTCTTCGACAACAACGCGATGTCCCGCTTCGCCGAAGCGGTTGCCGGACAACATGTCCTTTATCGTTGCGATGGCTTCGTCTTCAGTTTGGGCGACGGTGACGCCCTTGCCCGCGGCCAGGCCGTCGGCCTTGATCACGATGGGCGCGCCGTGCGCGCGCACGAAGGCCGCGGCCGGCTCAACCTCGGTGAAGACCTCGTAGGCGGCCGTGGGAATGCCGTGGCGGCGCATGAAATCCTTGCTGAAGGACTTCGACCCTTCGAGCCTCGCCGCGGCCTGCACCGGGCCGAAGCATGGCAATCCTCTTTGCTGGAAATAGTCGGTGACGCCGGCAACCAGCGGTACTTCCGGGCCCACGATGGTAAGGGCCACATTCTGTTCCCGGGCAAAATCCGCCAGGGCGGCGAAATCCGTAACGCCTATGGAAATATTCTCGACCTTGGGTTCCGTCGCGGTGCCGCCGTTTCCCGGCGCCACAAACACTTTATCCACCCTGGGCGATTGGGCGCATCTCCAGGCAAGGGCGTGCTCGCGCCCGCCGGAACCGATTACGAGTACTTTCATTTGACGATCATCCTCGGTGCTGATGGCGGGGCAGTTGCGACACTACGCCATAACAGTAGATTCTGCGACTCCGCTACGCGCAGAATGACAATAAGTCCATTCTCCCGCGCACAGTCTTGGAGCACTTTCTTCAATGCCTGAAGTGGCGTATGCCGGTGAATACCATTGCCATGCCGTGTTCGTCGGCGGCGGCGATCACTTCCGCATCGCGCATCGAGCCGCCGGGCTGGATCACGGCGGTAATACCGGCGGCCGCTGCGGCGTCGATGCCGTCCCGGAACGGGAAAAAAGCGTCCGAGGCCATCACCGAGCCGGCTACCTCGAGGTCTTCGTCACTGGCCTTGATGCTGGCGATTCGGGCGCTGTAGACGCGGCTCATCTGGCCCGCGCCAACGCCTATGGTCCTGAGTCCGCGGCAATAGACGATGGCGTTTGACTTGACGTATTGCGCCACGGTCCAGGCGAACAGCAGATCGCGCATCTCGCTCTCGTCCGGCGACCGCCGGCTGACAATGTTGAGTTCGTCTTCGCTGACTTCCTGCACATCGGCGTCCTGCAGGAGCAGGCCGCCGTTGACGCGCTTCAGATCCTGCCCGGCCGGTCGTTGTTCGGGCCATTGTCCGCAAGCGAGCACACGAACGTTCTGTTTGGCGCTCGTGGCCGCCAGCGCTTGTTCCGACACCGAAGGGGCGACGATCACTTCACTGAATTGCTGTTCGACGATGCAGGCGGCGGTTTCCTCGTCAAGCTCCCGATTGAAGGCGATGATGCCGCCGAAAGCCGATGTCGGATCGGTCTGAAATGCCGCCTGGTACGCCGCCAGCGAAGTCTCCGCCACCGCCACGCCGCAAGGGTTGGCGTGCTTGACGATTACGCAGGCCGGCTCACGGAAGGACTTGACGCATTCCAGTGCGGCATCGGCATCCATGATGTTGTTGAACGAAAGGGTCTTGCCTTGCAATTGCCGGGCGCCGGCGATACTGCCGGCAGCAGGGTTGCGGTCGCGGTAGAAAGCGGCCGCCTGGTGCGGATTCTCGCCATAACGTAGTTCCTGCTGCTTGCTGAACTGGCGATTGAAAGTGCGCGGGAAGCGGTCGGCCTCGCCATCCACGCCAACTCGGGCGCCGAGATAATTGGCGATCATGCCGTCATAGGCGGCGGTGTGTTCGAAAGCGGCGACAGCGAGTTCGAAACGAGTAGCTTCGTCGAGCGATCCGGCGCCAGCTTCGAGGGCGGCGGTCAGGCGCTCATAATCCGAAGGATTCACCACGACCGCGACAAAACGGTAATTCTTCGCCGCTGCCCGCAACAAAGTTGGACCGCCGATGTCGATGTTCTCGATGGCTTCGGCGAGTTCGCATCCCGGCCGGCTTACGGCCTGTTCGAACGGGTACAGATTAGCCACCACCAGGTCGATCGGCGGAATGTCGTGTTGCTCCATGACCGCCAGATCGATATCACGCCGGGCGAGGATGCCGCCGTGAATTTTCGGATGCAAGGTCTTGACGCGCCCGTCCATCATTTCCGGGAAGCCGGTATAGCTGGAAATTTCAATCGCCGCGATACCGGCTTCGCGCAGCATCCGGTGCGTACCGCCGGTGGACAGTATTTCAATGCCGAGCCGTTCGAGGGAGGCGGCGAATGGCGCGAGGCCGGTTTTGTCGGAAACGGTAATCAGTGCTCTGCGCACCGGGGCAGAATTCTCGGCAGTCATTGTCTTGCGTGCTAGATCAAACCGTATTGCTTGAGACGGGCGCGTAGCGTACCACGGTTGAGGCCCAGCATCACGGCGGCCTTGCACTGGTTGTTGCCGGTGCGGCGCATGACGTTGGCGAGCAGGGTGGCTTCGACTTCGGACATTACCAGCCGGTGCAGATCGGTGACGAATTCCTGATCCATGTTGTCGAAATAGTGATCTACGGAGTTATGCACCTCGTCACGCAAGGCGCCTCCGGAATTGGACTTCGCGGAGTCCGCGTCTCGCATCGCCGAGGCGACGCCGGGATGTTTCATGCTGTTCCTGCATTTTTTACCCGCTTGGTTTTGTTGTTTGATGCGCGGGAAAGACTAGAGCTTGTTCTGAACTTGATAATAGCGGCACACCCCGGTTTGCGAAAGAGCAATTACTCCGAATGCGGCGCCTTGAACGAAATTTCGTAGCTGACTGCCCGCGGTCCCGGATTAATGACTTCGAGTTCGACTTGCACCGGCGAGTTCGGCGGCATCAGTTCCAGGGCCAGCAGGTCGGGATGCAGGTATTCCGCCGGAGCGAACTCGCGCATCGCCACTGTGCGGGCGTCGAGCGAGGAGAAGCGCAGCACGAGTACCGGAAAGGGCTGCGGAAAGGGCGCGGCATTGTGGAACTGGGCGGCAAGCAGATAAGCGTTCGGATAATCCGGGTGTGTGCGCAAGGCGGTATTGTCATTGCGGATTTGGCTGACGCGGGAATAGACCGGCAGTTCGCAGCCGGCCCGCGCGCAGATCCGTGCGTAGCCGGGGCGCAGCCAATCCACCTGGCTGTAGACCGGTAGATGGCGCCAGAGGTATTGTGCCGCGAGCGCAGTCAGTAGCATCAGCGCCAGCGTCGTTTGCCCGACAAACGCGCCCCAATTAAAGTTGGTTCCAGATTGCAGCTCAAGAGCGGGATTGGCTTGTTTGATCGCCTCGCGTCCGTCCTCGGGCAGAATTTCGAACTGTTCCTTGAATTCAGGCAATTCGAGAGGTTCTTCATCAGGTGACTTTGCGTCCGCCGCGGGTGACGCTTGCATGGCCCCCGCGGGGTTCGGATCCCCGCGCGCCACCGCGGACTCTTGTTCCCCGTTGTTGCGGGACTGGTTCACGAACGAGTCTGGATTGAAGTATTCCTCTGGCGCGCGGCCGATGAAAACCGATTCCGCGGAGTCGGTATCTCCGGTGGATTCGATCAGATTATCCGCGGCGGGAAATACTCGCAGACACGCCCCGCAACGCGCCAGTCCGCCGGAGGATTCAAGCTGTCGCCGGCTGATATTGAAAGTGGAGCGGCAATTTGGACAGCGGGTGACGTTCAAACTCATTATGTAGCCAATCCGATCGCCTGTTCGCGGCCTAAAGGGGTGACGGCAAGCGATTGCGAAACGACAGTTTCGCGCGCGGCCGGAGCGACTCCGAACTGTGCTCGGCGGCTGGAACTACACATGCGTCGCCCGCATTTTCAATCACGAATTCCGGTAACGCGGGATTCCACTATAACAGCCGAATAGCTGTCAAACTTGTTCGGGACTTCGCCGTATCCGCAGGCCGGGCTGATATTCGGGTTCACGCTTCGCGCCGGCCGCTCAGCAAGACCCAATTATTATCCAGCAACGTGGCTTCAAAATCGAAGTGTTCACTATAGGCCTTTCGCAATTGTTCCGCCTGCTCTTCCATTATTCCGGACAGAACGATCATACCGCCCGGCTTGACCAGGGCGCTGAAGCGTCCGCGCAGTTGCAGCAGTGGTTCAGCGAGGATGTTCGCCAGCAGCAGGTCGACTTGCAAGGCGGGGAGCTGTTCAGGCCCGGCCACGATAACCTGTTGCTCTTGCAGTCCATTGTGGCGGCAATTCTCGCGGCTGGCGGCCAAGGCCTGGGGGTCATGATCCACCGCGAACACCGGCCAGGCGCCGAGCAGGGCCGCGGCAATGGCGAGTATGCCCGAGCCGCAGCCGTAGTCGATCACGCCAAGTCCTTCGAGCCGGGATTGCGCCAGCTTGCGCAGGCACATCGCGGTGGTGGGATGGGTTCCGCTGCCGAATGCCAGGCCCGGATCGAGCATGACATTGACCGCGTCCGGATCAGGCGGGGCAAGGACATGGATGGAAGGACAGACCCACAATCGTTCGCCGAATCGCATGGGTCGAAAATCCTGCTGCCAGACCCGCTCCCATTGGCGTTCTTCGAGCGTTTCGATTTCCCGCGGGCTATTGGGCAAGGCGTCCTGCAATTCCCGGCACAGTCGGTCAAGTCCAGTCTCAAATGGAAACAGGCCGATCAAGGTAACGCGGTTCCAGAGTTTTACTTCGCCGGGCGCAAGTTCGAACAGCGGCTGTCCCGCGGCGTCGGCGCTAGTTATCGAAAGCGCGCCATGACGCCAGAGCAAGGCTTCCGCGACTTCGCATTCGCTGGCTGACAGGCGCAGCTTCAGTTGCCGCCAGGGCATCAGCGGCCGAGCTTGCTTTCCAGATAATGAATATTGTAGCCGCCCTTGCGAATTTCCGGATCGGTGACGAGATCCCGCATCAGCGGCGCATTGCTCTTGATGCCGTCGATCAGCAGCTCCTCCAGCGCGATGCGCATGCGCGTCAGCGCCTGTTCACGGTCCTGGGCGTGGGTCACGACCTTGGCGATCAGGGAATCGTAATGCGGTGGCACGGAGTAGCCACTGTAAAGATGGGAATCGACGCGTACGCCCGGCCCGCCGGGGCAATGAAACAGATTCACTTTGCCGGGGCTTGGCAGAAAACTGGCCGGGTCTTCGGCGTTGATGCGGCATTCCACCGAATGCCCGCTGAACTTGATATCGTCCTGGCTTGCGGACAGGGGCTCGCCGCCGGCAATCCGCAACTGTTCCTTGACGATGTCGAATCCGGTGACCATTTCGGTTACCGGATGCTCAACTTGCACGCGGGTATTCATTTCGATGAAATAGAACTGCTCGTCCTGGTAAAGAAACTCCAGCGTGCCGGCGCCGCGATACCGCAGCCGGCGGCAGGCGTTGATGCAGGCTTCGGCTACTTCTTGCCGCACCGCTTCTGGAATGCCGGGCGCTGGCGCTTCCTCGATCACTTTCTGATGCCGGCGTTGCAAAGAACAATCGCGGTCGCCTAGATACAGGGCATTGCCCATGCCGTCGCCGATTACCTGTATTTCCACATGGCGCGGATTTTCCAGATATTTTTCCAGGTAGACCGAGTCGGAACCGAAGAAGGATTTCGCTTCGGTGCGGGTGACATAGATCGATTGCAGCAGATTGTTTTCGTGATTTACCACGCGCATGCCGCGGCCGCCGCCGCCGGCCGCCGCCTTGATCAGAACCGGATAACCGATCTCGCGGGCGAGTTCCAGGCTGCGCTGCTGATTGTCGTCAAGCGGTCCGTTGGAGCCCGGAACCGTGGGTATGCCGGCCTCGCGCATAGTCTGGATGGCGGATACCTTGTCGCCCATCAGGCGGATGGTCTCGGCGCTGGGGCCGATGAAAACGAAGCCGCTGTTCTCGACTTGCTCGGCGAAGTCGGCGTTTTCCGAGAGAAAGCCGTAGCCGGGATGCACGCTATCGGCCTCACTGACTTCCATGGCGCTGATGATGGCCGGAATGTTCAGATAGCTGTCGCTGGGATTGGGTGGTCCAATGCAGACGCATTCGTCCGAAAGGCGCACATGCATCAGATCGGTGTCGGCGGTGGAATGCACCGCGACCGTCCCAATTCCGAGCTCCTTGCAGGCGCGCAGGACACGCAAGGCGATTTCGCCACGGTTGGCAATAAGGATTTTTTTCAGCACGGCGGTGTTCCTGAACAATAAAAAGTGCCTAGACGATCCGCACCAGCGGCTGACCGAATTCCACCGGTTTGCCGTCTTCCACCAGAATCGCGTCCACCACGCCGGAGAATTCGGATTCGATCTGGTTCATCATCTTCATGGCTTCCACGATGCCGATTACATCGCCTTCCTTGATCTGTTGGCCCAACTCAACATAGGGCGGCGAAGACGGCGCCGGCGCCCGGTAGAAAGTGCCCACCATGGGCGAGTCAACTACGTTGCCGGTTTCGACCGCGGGCGCGGCTGGCGCGGCCGGCTCAGGTACAGGGGCCGGTGCAGTCGCCGCCGCGACAACCGGCGCCGCGGCAATCGGCGGACTGATTCTTGATGCGCGACTGATTCGAACCGCTTCCTCGCCTTCCTTGATCTCGATTTCCGCGATGTCGGAAGTCTCCAGCAGTTCAATCAACTTCTTTACCTTGCGAATGTCCATGATCGTTCCCCCCTTTGCTCCGATCAGTTGGCAAGTCTGCGGCAGGCAGCCTGCAACGCCAGTTCGTAGCCCTGGGCGCCGAGACCAATCACGCAACCCACGGCGATGTCGGAAAACCAGGATTTGTGGCGATACGGCTCGCGGCTGAAAAGATTTGACAAGTGCACTTCAATGAACGGCACGGCCGCGGCCAGTATGGCGTCGCGGATGGCAATGCTGGTATGGGTGAAGCCGCCGAGATTCACCAGCATGAAAGCGGTGTCGTCAAGGCGGGCCAGTTGGATCCGGTCGATCAACGCGCCTTCTGAATTGCTTTGCAGGGCATCGAATTCATGGCCGGCGGCCGCGCATTGGCCGGCAAGGCGCTTGTTAATGTCGTCAAGCGTGTCGGAGCCGTAGATATGCGGCTCACGATGCCCAAGCAGGTTGAGATTGGGGCCGTGCAAGGCCAGGATTTTCGCCATAACAGAATTCCAGAACTGCTAATTTCGACGCCAATCAGCGCCAATTGCAATAACTTTGGCGCATTTTCTCAGAAAATGAACAGAAGTGCAGTTATTTTTTCGCACTCAGCGGGTGGGCAGTTCGAACTGCGTTTGTTGCGGGGGATAGCAGAAGCCCCAGTCGGCGCAGCCCTGGAATTCGATCAGCAGCAGGGCGCCCGCGGTCACGTCCTGGGCGATATCCAGTTCTACCGTTAGCTGGTCATAGTAAGCAACCACGGCGCCGAAAAATTGATCGTTTTTCTCCAATCCCGGCGGCAATTGAAAATCCAGATGCAGCTCCTCGTCGCCGGTTTGCAGCCGAAAGCCGAAAGCGTGGCGATACAGATAATGTTCCGGCGCGGGATTGAAAATTACGCGGAATTGGCCCGGCGCCGCTTCGCTGACGTACCAGGGGAAGGCTTCGTCGATCGGCAGCGCTTGCTGGCTGTCCCCTGCCAAAGGATCGCTGGATCGTACCGGCAATTGCGCCAACGCCGGAATTGTCGCCAGGGCCAGGATCGACAGGACGGCGAGAAGGGCGGCGGAGGGTCTGCTCACATCAGGCCGCATAACGATCAAACACCAGGCAAGCATTGGTTCCGCCGAATCCAAAGCTGTTGGAAAGAATGCGATTCAGCTTTGCGTTATCGCGGCGCTCGCGCATGATCGGCAGGCCCTCGGCCTGCTCGTCGAGGTTGTCGATATTGATCGACTCGGCGACGAAATCGTATTCCATCATCAACAGGCTGAAAATCGCTTCGTGCGCGCCGGCCGCCCCCAAGGCGTGCCCGCCGAGGGATTTGGTGGAATTGATCGCCGGAATTTCGTCGCCGAATACCGCGCGGATCGCGTTCAATTCGGATACGTCGCCGACCGGCGTGCTGGTGCCATGGGTATTGATATAGTCCACGCCGCCATCCAGGCCCTGTAACGCTAGCCGCATGGCTCGGGCGCCGCCTTCGCCGGACGGCGCCACCATGTCGTATCCGTCGGAGGTGGCGGCATAGCCGGTAAGTTCCGCGTAAATCCGCGCGCCCCGAGCCAGCGCGTGCTCAAGTTCCTCGACTACCAGCGTTCCGCCACCGCCGCCGATGACGAAGCCATCCCGATCCCGGTCGAAGGCGCGGGAAGATTTTTCCGGAGTATCGTTATAGCCGGTAGACAAAGCGCCCATGGCGTCGAACATATGCGCGAGCGTCCAATGTTCTTCTTCACTGCCGCCGGCGAAAACCAGATCCTGCTTGTTCAACTGAATCAGTTCGGCGGCATGCCCGATGCAATGAGCGCTGGTCGCGCAGGCGGAAGAAATCGTGTAGTTGACGCCCTTGATACCGAAAGCGGTGGCGAGGCAGGCGGAAACCGAACTGCTCATGGTCCGCGGTACTCGGTAAGGTCCGATTCGGCGGATGCCTTTCTCGCGCATGATGTCGAAGGATTCCAGTTGATCCTTGGGAGAACCGCCGCCGGAGCCCATCACGATGCCGACCCGCTCGCTGGAAATCTCGCCGGACTCCAGGCCGGCGTCGGCAATGGCCTGATCCATGGCGATATGGCCGTAAGCCGCCCCTTCGCCCATGAAGCGCAGGAATTTGCGGTCGATCAGCGCTTTCAGATCAATGTCTATGTGGGCGCTGACCTGGGAGCGCATGCCTATTTCGGCATATTCGGGATTGAATCTAATGCCGCTGCGACCCTCCCGCAGGGATTGCAGCACCGAAGTCTTGTCGTTGCCCAGACAGGAAACGACTCCGATTCCGGTCACCACGACGCGTCGCATAGAGTCCTCTTGATTTAGTCGCTATTGAAAAGAGTGTTCCGGCGTGAATAGCCCAACCTTTAAACTTTTGGATGTATAAATGGTTTCGCCGTCCGCGGAGACGGTGCCATCGGCGATGCCCATGACCAGGCTGCGCCTGATTATCCGGCTGATGGAAAGATCGTATCGCACCTTCTTGGCGGTCGGCAGAATTTCACCGGTAAATTTTACCTCACCAGCGCCAAGGGCACGACCCTTGCCGGGATGGCCGCACCAGCCCAGATAGAAACCCACCAGTTGCCATAGCGCGTCGAGTCCCAGGCAGCCGGGCATGACCGGGTCTTCGGGGAAGTGACAGGAGAAGAACCAAAGATCGGGACGTATGTCGAGTTCCGCGCTGATCTGGCCGCGGCCGAAATTGCCGCCTTGCTTGTTGATTTCGGTGATGCGGTTGAACATGAGCATATTGCCAACCGGCAGCTTCGCGTTACCGGGGCCGAACAGTTTTCCATAGCCGCAGTCGAGCAGTTCCTCGTACTCATAGGAACGCTTCTGCAGGAAATGGTTGGCCGAACTGGGTGTAGCTGTCATACGCGCCGCCGCTTCTTTTCGAGGCTGCGAGTTTATCCTGACCCAGTCAAATAATCGACTGAAATTTGTTCGCCGCCGAGCGTGCGCGCAACTGCAAGGGCTGATTCTGCTATTATGCCGGGCAGCCTAGCGGGGGCCATTCATGTTGATTCCAGTAGTGTTGGCAGGGGGCGCCGGAACGCGCCTGTGGCCGCTTTCGCGGGCAGCGCTGCCGAAACAATTCATAGCATTTTCCGATCGCGAGCGCACCTTGTTTCAGGAAACTCTGCTGCGTGTCGATGGCATTGCCGGGGCGCCGGTCGTGGTTTGCAACGAACGGCATCGCTTTCTGGCGGCTGAGCAATTGCGGCAGGTTGATATCGCCGGCGCCCGCATCCTGCTAGAGCCGGCGCCGCGCAATACCGCGCCGGCCACGGCCCTGGCCGCGCTGGAAGCTACCCAATCTGATCCTGACGCCGCGTTACTGGTATTGCCCAGCGATCATCTGATCGGCTTTCCCGAACGCCTGCTCGCGGCGATCGGCGAAGCTGAAAAGCTGGCGAAAAATGATTACCTGGTGACTTTCGGAATTGTGCCGGACGCGCCGGCCACGGGCTATGGCTATATTGCCTCGGGCGAGAACTTGGCCGGAACTTCCGCCGGCAAACTCGATCATTTTGTCGAAAAACCCGACGCGGCCAAGGCGCAAAGCTTTCTCGATTCCGGCGACTATTATTGGAATAGCGGCATGTTCCTGTTTAGCGCCCGTAACTACCTCATCGAGTTGGAGCGCCATGCGCCGGACATTTTGGCTGTTTGCCGCCGGGCCCACGAAAAAATTCAACGAGGCGAAGACTTCAACCGCTATCCAGACGATGCATTCGCTGCCTGTCGTGGTCTGTCCATCGACTACGCCGTGATGGAACATACCGGCAGCGGCGCGGTGATTCCGCTCGACGCCGGATGGTCGGATCTTGGCGCATGGGATGCAATCTGGAGCAATACGCGACAAGATGCGCTAGGCAACAGCGTCAGTGGCGACGTCATCAGCCGCGATCTCGGCGGCTGCCATATTCAGGCTGGCGAGCGCCTGATCGCCGCGCTCGGCTTGCGCGACTTGCTCATCATTGATACCGCGGACGCTTTGCTAGTCGCGGACCGCGCGCGAGCGCAAGAGGTCGGCGAAATCGTGCGCGAGATGCAGCGGGAGGCCAGGACCGAAGCCGAACATCACCGTCTGGTCCAAAGACCCTGGGGGAGCTATGAAAGTCTGGCCGTGGGATCCGGTTTCCAGGTCAAGCATCTGATCGTCAATCCCGGCGCCGCCCTTTCATTGCAAAAACACAAGCATCGCGCAGAACATTGGACTGTCGTACGCGGCCGCGGCGTGGTGACCTGCGGCGACCGCGAATTCGTCCTCGGCGTAAACGAATCCACCATGATCCCTCTCGGCAGCAAGCACCGCCTGCGTAACGATGGCGAAGAACCGGTCGAAATCATTGAAGTGCAACTAGGCGATTACCTGGGCGAAGACGACATAATCCGCTACGAGGATCGATATGGGCGAGGCCCGGTCGGCGAAGCCGACGAAGCAGAGCTTCGAGGGCCTCGCGGCTCGACAAGGATGTCGAGACTGGAAGTTAGCGAAACCTCGAAGTAGCGCCAGGGATGGCATGACTGAACAAATTGAAAGCAAGCAGCCCGGTCGGCGAAGCCGACAAAAAACAGAGCTTCGAGGGCCTCGCGGCTCGACAAGGATGTCGAGACTGGAACCTGACGAAGTCTCGAAGTAGCGCCAGGGATGGCATGACTGAACAAATTGAAAGCAAGCAGCCCGGTCGGCGCAGCCGACAAAGCAAAGCTTC
Organism: uncultured Pseudohongiella sp.; assembly: GCA_951812715.1. GTDB lineage: Bacteria > Pseudomonadota > Gammaproteobacteria > Pseudomonadales > Pseudohongiellaceae > UBA9145. The sequence continues at coordinate 2,466,045 of OX638323.1, forward strand.
GAGGGCCTCGCGGCTCGACAAGGATGTCGAGACTGGAACCTGACGAAGTCTCGAAGTAGCGCCAGGGATGGCATGACTGAACAAATTGAAAGCAAGCAGCCCGGTCGGCGAAGCCGATAAAAAGCAGAGCTTCGAGGGCCTCGCGGCTCGACAAGGATGTTGAGACTGGAACCTGACGAAGTCTCGAAGTAGCGCCAGGGATGGCATGACTGAACAAATTGAAAGCAATAAGCCCGGTCGGCGCAGCCGACGAAGCAAAGCTTCGGGTGCGGGCCAAACGACGCCAAGTTGCGCTTGAGGCTTGGACGGTCGAGACTCGAACAAGGGCAAATGATGAGCGCTATCCGCAAATGCCTGTTCCCCGCGGCCGGTTACGGCACCCGCTTCCTGCCCGTCACCAAGGCAATGCCAAAGGAAATGCTGCCCATAGTCAACAAGCCGCTAATCCAATATGGGGTGGAAGAAGCCGCACGCGCCGGCATCACGGATATGGCCTTTGTCACCGGCCGGGGCAAGCGGGCGCTCGAAGACCATTTTGATATCAGCTATGAGCTCGAGCGCGAAATCGCCGGTTCCGAACGCGAATCGTTGCTTGCGGAAACCCGCCGCCTGGTGCGCGAATGCCATTTTTCGTATACGCGGCAACTTGAGGTAAGGGGCCTGGGACATGCCATCCTCAGCGGCGAAACCCTGATCGGAGACAAGCCCTTTGCCGTGCTGCTCGCCGACGATTTCTGCGTGACCGAAGATGCTGGGGTGCTGGCGCAACTCGCGGAGTTATACAGCGAGCATAATTGCAGTATCGTCGCCGTTGAGGAAGTGCCGCCGGCAGAAATATCGAGTTACGGCATCATCGACGGCGAGGAACGGAGTCCCGGCCTGTATCGCGTGACCGACATGGTTGAAAAGCCCGATCCCGCGGACGCGCCGGGTAATCTCGCGGTAATCGGGCGCTATGTGCTGACGCCGGATATTTTCGATATCCTGCGCAGGACCCCGCCTGGACGCAACAGCGAAATACAGATCACCGACGCGCTGAAAACCCAGGCGCGGAAAGGGAGGGTGCTTGCCTGGCGCTTCCGCGGACGCCGCTTCGATTGCGGCAGCATCGCCGGCTTCATGGCGGCGAACAATTTCGTTTGGAGCAACGAAGCGTAGAACCGGCGCTACAGTTCGCCGTTTCTATCAGTTTCTTTCAGCTTGTGGACGAGTTTGGCGAAACTGTACATTCGCCGCTATCTGGCGCGGACTCGTGACCTGCCTGAAGTTGCGAGCTCCCCGCTGCCGGATGGTAGCGAAAATAGAGGCTTGTTGAACGAGCGCAATTGACGAACCGCAAATACCCGGATATTGGGCCGGCAGCAGGATGCCACGCAAGATGAATGACGAATCCCACGGCCTGACAATCGATATTCCGACCGACCAGGTGATCGTGAATTTCGTCCATCTGGCCTTTACCGGTTAGCCAACCACGTCTGTACTCCAGATTAGCCAAGTGAAGGATATTGAATGCAGCGGAGTGATTCTGTAATATCTGCCGTCCGGCTGCGCGGGGATTTTCTATGAGTTGGTTCGAGTCGGACCGCGCAGCATTCTGATCGTCGTGCCGCTATAGCTCAGCCGTGGTAGAGCAGCTGACTTGTAATCAGCAGGTCCCGAGTTCGACTCTTGGTGGCGGCACCATTTAGTCCCGTCCGCGGAAAATTACTTCTATGTTGGATGAAAAATCAATTCGGGAGCTGGTCGCCGAATATGGTTCGCGCGTAAATACCGGCCGCCCGATCCGGCAACTTATCGACGACGGCGAACTGCCGCGCCTGCGCGGCGTCACGGTGCAGGAAGGCAAGGTCTCCGATTCCGTATATGGCGAAAAACTGAGCAGCCGCTGCGGACGGCCGCTGCGGCTGATGTTTCGCAACAATCGCATTTCCACCCACGACGTCAATCGCGGCGCCATTCCGTTCAAGGATCAGGTGTTGGCGCTGAATCACGATCATATGCTGAATCTGGTGGCGCCGGTGCTGGGTAGCTCGCAATTCGAAGTCGCGGGATTACATCCGGCGTCGACGGTGATTCCCGCCGAAAACCTGCGCCTGTTCGGTCTTGAGAACGTACTGCGGATGTACATGGCGGTGTCGAGCACGTCCACTTCGCTTTACCAGCATTGGCTACAGGCGAAAGAGGAAGGGTTGAGTCATTTTACCTATGCCGGCCATGACCTGGTCGCCAGCGAACTTGTGCCGAATGGACGCCTGCCTTATCTGATGGACACGCCGAGCACCAAGGCCGAGGTGGACGCCACCACCGACGCCGCATCGCTGATCAGCGCCGGAGTGTGCACCGAAGCGCAATACACCCAGGTCCGCAATTCTTCATTGATGGCCTTCGGCCTGGTTTCAGGCTATCTGGCCCGCAAGGGCATGGTGCTGGTGGACACCAAGACCGAGCATGGCCTTAATGGCGATGGCGAAATCGTTGTCGCCGACGAACTCTTTACCATGGATTCAAGTCGATTCTGGCGTCTGGACGATAACGGCGAAATCCTCAGCCGCGATGGCCAGCCGGTTTCCTTCTCCAAAGAGTTTGCCCGTGGCATGGTGAAAAGCCGCGACCAGCAATTTACCCAAGAACAGTCCAACGAGATCGCCGTCCGTTACATCCGCGGCATGCAGCACCTGACCGGCCAGGCTTTCGAGCCGGATCTGCGCCCGCGGGATCAACGTATCGTCGAATCGACCAACCTTATTCTGAATTCCTTGCTTTGAGAAAACCGTGATGCGCCAAAAATTCTTCTGGACAGCCAGATTCTGCTTCGCCGGCTTGATCGGCCTAACTGCCGCCTGCGCTCCCGATCAGCCACCCCAACTCGAGATCGGGACGGCCAGCGAAGCTGAATACCAGCGCGCGGAACGGATGCTCGGTCCCAATACCGCGCCCTTGCTTGCCGGTCACATCGCGGCGCATTACTGGCAGGAAAACGATCAGCTCGTCTATCGCCGCTTCGACCTTGGCGTGCAGAGCTATTTCCTGTTCGATCCGGCGAGCGGAGAGCGGCGTGAATTGATCGACAACGAGCGCCTCGCGGCGGCGCTGGCGGACTTGCTGGAGCGGGAAGTCGACTCCGATGGACTGATGCTGACCGGTATCCGCCTGGCGCAAGACGGCAGCCAGGTGAGGTTCAACTACGGCGGCCGGCGCTATGTGCTGGCGATGGAAGAGGATTACGCGCCGCGGCAACTCGAACGCAGTCCTGCTAATGAATTCCTGTCCCCCGATGGCAGCCGCGCGGCCTTTATTCGCGATCATAATCTGTGGGTCCGCGATACCGCGAGCGGTGGGCTGACCCAGTTGACTTTCGACGGCGAAGAGAACTATGGCTACGCCACCGATAATGCCGGCTGGATTCGCAGTGACGGCCCCGTGCTCAAGTGGTCGCCGGATTCGACGAAGATCGCCACCTTCCGCCATGACGGCCGCGAAGTCGGTGACTTCGTGCTTTGGGATACCCGGGTCGGACGCCCTGAATTCGACATCTGGAAGTATCCACTCCCCGGCGACGAACATATTTTCATGATCGAGCGACTGGTCATTCACCTTGAGCCCGAGCCCCGTCTCATTTTCCTCGACATGCCGCCCGACTCGCATCGCTCGACCACCAGCGATCACATCGCCGGCGACGGGAGCGTATTCCTGGATGTGCAATGGAGCGCCGACAGCGAACGGCTCGCCTTCATTTCCTCATCCCGCGATCACAAGGTGGCGCAACTGCGCGTGGCCGACATCCATGACGGCAGCGTGCGCGACATCTATCGTGAAGAGGCCGAAACGCATTACATGGCCGGTTTCATCGATGAGAACTGGCAGGTGCTGCACGACCGCGGCGAATTCATCTGGTTCTCCGAACAGGACAACTGGGGTCATCTGTACTTGCACGACCTGGACAGCGGCGAACTGAAACATCGCATTACCGAAGGCGACTGGCTGGTACTGGACATCCAGCAGGTTGATCCCGAATCCGGACAGATCTGGTTGTTGGCATCGAATGTCGCGGGCAGCGATCCATACTTCTACTACCTGTATCGTACAAGCCTGGACGGCGGGGCTCCCGAACTGCTGACGCCCGAATCCGCCCATCACGCGATAAGCTGGTCGAACTCCGGCGAGTATTTTCTCGACACCTATTCGACTCCGGATACGCCGCCGGTTTCGGTCGTGCGCGGTCGCGACGGAGAATTGCTTGCAACGCTGGAACAGACCGACATTTCGAGCCTGCGCGAGGCTGGCTGGAATCCCCCGGTACCATTTGTGGTCAAGGCCCGAGATCAGATTACGGACTTGCATGGGCTGATGTACCTGCCATCCGATCTGGATGAATCGAGGCAATACCCGATTCTCAACTATCTGTATCCGGGGCCTTTGGGTTCCAGCGTCGGCAGCCGCCGCTTCGCGCCTTCGCGGGGCGACAAGCAGGCCTTGGCCGAACTCGGTTTTATCGTCGTTGAAGTCGACGCCATGGGCACGCCCGGCCGCTCCAAATCTTTCCACGATATTTATTACGGCAACATGGGCGACAACGGCCTGCCCGACCAGGTGCTGATGGTTCAGCAACTTGCCGAACGGCATCCATGGATGGATCTGGACAGGGTCGGCATTTGGGGTCATTCCGGCGGCGGCAACGCCTCTACCGCCGGTATCCTGCGCTATCCGGATTTCTACAAGGTCGCCGTGTCCAGCGCCGGCAACCACGACAGCCGCAGCTACGAGGACGACTGGGCCGAACGCTGGCAGGGACTGCTGGAATACAGTGGCGAGATCGACCCGGTACAAGGCATGGCGATTTCCAACTACGACAACCAGGCCAACCAGTTACTGGCGGAGAATCTGCAAGGCAAGTTGCTGCTGGCTCATGGCCTGATGGATCCCAATGTGCATCCGTCAATCACCATGCTCTTGGTCGAAGCCCTGATCCGGGCGGAAAAGGATTTCGATCTCATCGTGTTGCCCAATCGCGGCCACAGTTTCCTCAACTCGCGCTATTTCATGAAGCGCCGCTGGGATTACTTCATCGAGCATTTGCAACAGCGCCAGCCCAACGAACAGTTCCGCTTCGGCGACAACATTCGCTGAAGCCAAGGAAGCAGATGTCTGTTGCCATGGCGTTCTTTGGCTACTTGATCGGATATTCGAGCACGGCATCACAAGTAGCCAGGAATTGCACGAGGGTCTTGCCGGAATCGCTGCACATCCGCGCTGTCGATTGCCGGAATCGGAAATCCGCGAACGGCTTCAACGCAATTCCGAAGCCAGTTGATCTTCGCTTGGGAAATCCCGCGGCAGGGACCTTCCTTGGCTGATCGTATTTGCCTCTTTCCCGGCCGCTGCTTTAAGCTGTGCCCCTTTGCTTTGTCTCGAACCGCGGGTCCGAACCATGTTAACTGTAGTTTTTCGCCGGCTGGCCCCGCTGGCTTTGACCTTACTTACCGGCGCCGTGTTCGCCCAGGACGCGCAAGAGTTTAAGCATCCGCGCACAGAATGGGGTGTGCCCGACGTGCAGGGGGTGTGGAGTTTCAAGACCCGCACCACGCTTGAACGGCCGGAAATCTATGCGGGCGAGCTGGAAATCGACGAAGCCACCATGCTCGGAAAAATGGTTTCAACGCCGGATTACATCGCCGCGCTTGAGGCCACCGGCGCCGAAGCGCCGGGTCCGCATAACGTCGGCGGCTACAACGGCTGGTGGATCACGCCGGGCGATGCCCTGGCGCGGATGAACGGCATGTTTCGCACTTCGGTCATCGTCGATCCGCCCGACGGCCAGATTCCCTGGAACGAGAACGGCCAGGAAGAGCGCCGCGCCCAGCGTAATCAGTTTCCCCCTGGGCTTGATAATGAGGAGCTCGGCGAAAGCGATGGCCCGGAAGGCCGCACGCTATCCGACCGCTGTCTGATGAGTTTTGCTTCCACCGCGCCTTTTCTCGGCAGCCTGTACAACAATCACATGCAGATCGTGCAGTCGCCGACCCATGTCGTGCTGCTGGCGGAGATGGTGCACAACGCGCGTATCGTGCGCATCGGCCAGGAATTCCGTGATCTGCCCTTCGAGCAATGGCTGGGAGATTCCATCGGCTACTACGAGGACGATTCCCTGGTCGTCGTAACCCGCGACTTCCATCCCTGGCAAGTTGCGAAGGAGCGCCTGACCTCGCGTGAAATGACGCTTACCGAACGCTTTACCCGAGTCGCGGACGGCAAGATGCATTATGCATTCGAGATCGACGACCCGGACCTGTACAGCCAACCCTGGCGTGGCGAGTTACCCATGTATACCGGGGAACTGTACGAATACGCCTGCCACGAAGGCAACTATGCGCTGCCGGCGATACTGGCCGGCGCGCGTACGCTCGAGGTAGATTCTTCCGCACCCTTGGCAGCCGAACAATAGACGTTCATCCACCAATTGGTCCAGGCGCAAGCTGACCGCCATGGCAAGCATCGAATGGGCGCTGGGCGCCTTTGCCGATTTCATGTGGGGCCCGCAACTGGTGGTGTTGCTGGTTGGCGGCGGGCTGTTTTTCATGATTCATTCGCGGCTGCGGCAGTTTCGCTACATGAAACATGCCGTGGATCTGCTGCTCGGCCGCTACGATTCGGGCGATGCCGCCGGCGACATCAGTCACTTCCGCGCGCTGGCCACGGCTCTGGCCGGCACCATCGGACTTGGCAATATAACCAGCGTAGCCTTGGCGATCACGCTCGGCGGTCCGGGCGCCGTGTTCTGGATGTGGGTGACCGCCGTGGTCGGCACCTCGACCAAGTTCTATACCGCAAGCCTGGCTGTCATGTATCGCGGCCAAGACGACAAGGGCAAGCTGCAAGGCGGTCCCATGTATGTCATCCGCGAAGCCCTGGGCAGGAAATGGATGCCGCTCGCCGGGCTGTTCGCGGTGGCGGGCATGTTCGGCACCTTGCCGGTGTTCCAGATCAATCAACTCGTGCAGATCGTGCGCGACGTGATCGGGATTCCCGCGGGCCTGGCCAGCGCCGACGATCATTTCGGCTTCGATCTCGTCCTGGGTTTGCTGCTTGCGGCCGGAATGTTTGCGATCATCATCGGCAAGATCCAGCGCATTTCGGCCTGGACCGCCCGGCTGGTGCCTTTGATGGTACTGTTCTATTTCGTGATCACCGGCTGGCTGTTGTTCCGCTACGCGGCGCAGATTCCGGCCACCTTCGCCCTGATCTTCCGCGATGCCTTCAGCGGCGAGGCGGTGGCCGGCGGCGCCATCGGCGCGGTGATCCTGATCGGCGTGCAGCGGGGCGTTTTTTCCAATGAAGCCGGGCTGGGAACCGAGTCCCTGGCCCACGGCGCGGCGAAAACCAGCGAGCCCGTGCGCGAAGGTCTGGTGGCCATGCTCGGGCCGATGATAGACACCCTTATCGTCTGCACCTGCACGGCGCTGGCGATACTCGTCACCGGCGTCTGGCAGGAAGACGCCGTCGGCGTGACTCTTACTTCGCTGGCGTACGAGCAGGCCTTCCCCGGCTTTGGTTCCTGGCTGGTGCTGCTCATGGTCGTGGTGCTTGGCGCGACTACGGTGCTTACCTATTCCTACTACGGCGGCAAATGCATGGCCTTTCTGTTCGGTACCGAACGGGAGAAATATTACGTCTGGGCCTATGTGGCCCTGATCACCGTGGGCGCGGTGGCTTCACTGGAAGCCGTGGTCAGCCTGTTCGACGGCGCCTATGCCACCATGGCCATTCCGACCATGCTTTCCACTCTGGTGCTGGCGCCGCGGGTGCGGGCCGCGGCGAAAGATTATTTCGCGCGGCTCGACGGCGGAAAATTCGGCAAGCAGGAAATCGCCCGCAAAGATTCAAGGAAGCGCTGATTCGTCAGAGCTTCCACCCGGCCCAGGGAAGCCGCCGCCGGATCCGCTGACGGCGTTCGTTCAAGGCCGATGCGGAGGCGGTTGCCGGATAGCGGCGGCGCGGTCTTGCGCTCAAGTCGCCACGCTCCCTGCGTGCAAGGCCGAAGGGGATATTTCTGCTTTGGAGAAAAGGGGACATTTCTGAATTGCTTTGACATTCGCTGGCGCAGCCACTGCATCCGGCGGCAAAACAGGATTACGCTGTTGTTTTGCGTAGCTGAACGATTCCAGGATTGAATTATTCGGCAAAACTAGTGAATCGCCTGATGGGTTTCCCTGGCGCTTTCCTCGCTCGCGCCCAGTACGGATTCCTCGTTCTGTGAAACATAACTTCTGGTAGTAATGGGACTGCGCAACAGCGGCCCCAGTTTGCCGACGAATTTCTCCATGTGGTCGGTTTCGTAATGACCTTGCAGGCTGTCGGCATCGTCCCATTCCTGTAGCAGCAAGACCTCGCCGGGATCGGCAATTCCCTGGAAGTAGCGGTAATGCCGGCAGCCGTGTTCGTGCCGGCACAGGCGCATCATTTCCCGCATCAACTCGAGGGCTTCGTCGACTTTATCCGGATGCAGATCGAAAGTGCTTTGCAGGATGATCATGGCGTCACTCCTTGGCCGAATCCCGTACTCTGCCGCTGAGACAATAGAGCAGTTGTCAAGTTATACATCGGCCTTTCCCGCTTGCGCAAGACCGTTGCCCGCATATCTCACGAAGTAACATAAGAACTTCAGCAATCTTCGGCTTCGTCCCACCAGGGATAGAACCGCGGCATATCGGAGGATGCCTTATCGTCGAATCGCGGCGGGCGCTTCTCCCGGAAGGCCTGAACGCCTTCCTTGCCGCTGGTGCGGCTCTGATAGTAAATCGCCAGGGATTCGACCTCGTGCGCCGCGCGCGGATGGGGCAGGCAAACGTTTCGATACATCATCTGCCGCGCCAGCGCGACGGAGACCTGGCTGTGCCGGCCGATGCGCCCGGCCAGATCGTACGCTTGTTCGAGCACCTTCTTGCTCTTGACCCGGTAGGTGACAAACCCCCGCTTCTTCAGTTCCTTTGCGTTTATCAGATCGGCGCGGTAGATCCATTCCAGCGCGGTCGCCATGTTGACGATGCGCGGCAGAAACCAGGTCGAGCACGCCTCCGGCGTGATGCCGATACGATTGAAAACGAATCCCAGCATGGCGTCTTTCGAGATAACGCGCACATCCATGGCGCAGGTCATGGTGGCGCCGATGCCCACGGCATGGCCGTTGATGGCGGCGATGACCGGCTTCTTGCAGCGAAAGATGGCGAGCGCAAGCAGCCCACCGAGATCGCGCACGCCCTGTTCGATCTCCGGGTCGCGCGGGCGTTGGCGCAGATCGCTGATGTCGGGCTCGTACGCTTCGTTCAGACCGAAGACATTGCCCTCGCCGGACAAGTCCATGCCGGCGCAGAAGGCCCGGCCGGCGCCGGTGACGACGATGGCGCTGACGTCGTCGTCAGCGCTGGCGCGATCGAAGGCCTCGATCAGTTCATGGCCCATTTGCACCGTGAAAGCGTTGAGCTTGTCGGGCCGGTTCAGGGTCAGGCCGAGAATCGAGTCCTTCACTTCATAAATAATGGTCTGGTAAGACACGGACGCTTCTCTCCAGATTTAATCGCGGATGCTCTGCGTTCGGGTGAAGATCCCCCGCTGCAGTCGCGGAGCATAGCTCCGCGCCGGTGCGGCTGCGCGCGAGGCTCGCGTTTCGCAAATGCTTGTCTTCACCCGCTTCGCCGTGCGCGGAATGACAGTTGACTGGAACTAGCTGAATTATCCATCAAATTGCGTTGGCCGCTTTCAATTGCGCGATGTGCTCGCTCTCGAATCCCCAGTCGGCGAGCACTTGCTCGCTATGTTCCCCCACCAGGGCGGCCGGTGACTGGATTTCGCCCTGGGTGCGGCTGAACCGCGGCGCCGGGGCAGGTTGCACTACGCCTTCGAAGTCGACGAACGTTTCCCTGACCTTATTGTGCGGGTGATCGGGCGCTTCCGCCAAATCGAGTACGGGAGCAAAACAGACATCGGTCCCCTCCATCAGTTCACACCATTGCTCGCGAGTGCGCGCGCGAAAGATCGCGGCAAGTTTTTCCCGCCGCGCCGGCCAACTCTGCTGGTCATATTGCTGTTTGAACCCGGGATCCTCGATGCCTGTTTTTTCGAGCAACAAGGCATAGAACTGGGGTTCGAGCGAACCGACGGAAATATACTTGCCATCGGCGCATTCATAGCTGCCATAGAAAGGCGCGCCGCCGTCGAGGCGGTTGCTATTGCGCTCAGTGGTCCACATGCCCATGGCCATGAGGCCGTAGAATGGGCTCAGCAGGCTCGCCGTGCCGTCGGTCATGGCGGCGTCGATGACTTGGCCGCGGCCGGATTGATTGCGTTCCAACAATGCCGCGAGCAGACCACAAAGCAGATACATGGCGCCGCCGCCGAAATCGCCGATCAGGTTCAGGGGCGGCGCCGGTGGACGGTCCGCATAGCCCATGGCGCCAAGCGCGCCGCCGATGGATATGTAATTGATGTCATGGCCGGCGGCTTGCGACAGGGGACCAGTCTGGCCCCAACCGGTCATGCGTCCGTAAACCAGCCGCGGATTTCGTTCCAGACAGACTTCAGGCCCCAGTCCAAGCCGCTCCATCACGCCCGGCCGAAAACCTTCGATCAGCGCGTCGGCCCGGCCAATCATTGCCAGCGTGGTTTCCATCCCGGCGGTGGATTTCAAATCCAGCGCCAGCGATCTGCGCCCTCGTGACAGTACGTTGGCCCGGTCGCCCGCGCCCTTGAAATTCAGGCGATCGATTCGGATCACTTCCGCGCCGAGGTCGGAAAGCATCATGGCGCAGAACGGGCCCGGCCCGAGGCCAGCCAACTCAATAACACGAATTCCCGCAAGCGGCCCCATAACGAACTCCTGTCTGACTCAGTTCAAAATATTGACATCATATTTCGTCATCTTCGAATCCTGGCTGATCAGCGTCAGAGATTCCGCTGTGGCCTGGGCCACCAGCATTCGATCGAACGGGTCTCGGTGATGCATCGGCAATCCACCATAAACCTTCAAGTGCGCAATCCTGATCTGTAGCTCTTCAAAGCCAGCCCTGGTGACCGCATCGAAGAACTCTTCCGGCAGTTGCAGTTTTCCGATGGATGTCTTGATAGCGCATTCCCACAAAGATGCGGTGCTGACATGGATAATGCTATTGGCATCACGAATTGCGGTCCTGGCCGAGTCCGACAACGCGTCCGGTTTGCCAAGCGCCCAGAGCAGGGAGTGGGTATCCAGCAGGTAGCCCATTGGCTTCAGCGAATGCCCAGGTCGCGGGCGATATCTTCAGGCCACTCGTCAAAATCTTCCGCCAGTCGGATTCTTCCTTGCAAAAGGCCGAGGCGGCGGTTCGGACTCGCGGGTTCAAAACGCGTGATGCGGACGATGGTGCGCCCCATTCGAGTGATGATGATGTCTTCGCCCAGGCTGGCGCGTTCCACTACTTCGGAAAACTTCGCCTTGGCTTCACTGAGGGTTAGCACGGTTGACATAAGACTCTCTATTGATTATCTACTTGGTCTGACCAAGTCAGACCATAGCGCAAAGATAGAACTGAAACAAGTCTTCAACGAATGATTGGCTGGCGGGCGCCCCCCTCGGATTTGGCGCCGATCGTTTGACGAATTGTGTCGTCTTGTTGCGGGCAAGGCGATGCACTATGCTTGCAGCCTCGTTCAATCAAGGCGGCTTTCCGAATGGAACTGGCGGGCAAGACGGCATTCATAACCGGTGGCGCTTCGGGCCTCGGTCTGGCGGTGGCCAGAAACTTCCTCGCGGCTGGCGCCAATGTCATGCTATTCGACCGCAACGAGGAATTGCTGCGGCAGGCGGGCGCGGAACTCGGCGAGCGGGCGATCTGGCATGCTGGCGACGTCACCGACGAAGATTCGGTAGCCGCCGCCATCACCGCCACAGGCGAGCGCTTCGGCGCCATCCACATCAATGTCAATTCCGCCGGCATCGGCGGCGCCGCCCGCACCGTGGGCCGTGACGGTCCCATGCCGCTGGCGCGATTCGAACATATCGTGCGCGTCAACCTGATCGGCACTTTCAATGTACTGCGGCTGTGCGCCGCGGTCATGAATGAAAACGAACCTGATGGTAGCGACAGGGAGCGCGGAGTCATCGTCAATGTGGCGTCCGTTGCCGCCTTCGACGGTCAGACCGGCCAGGCCGGATATGCCGCATCCAAGGGCGGCATCGTGGCGATGACCCTGCCCATCGCCCGCGATCTGGCGAAGCGGGGCATTCGCGTGATGACCGTGGCGCCGGGCGTATTTGAAACGCCTTTGCTGGCTGCCGCGCCGGATGAACTGAAGCAGGCGCTCGTCTCCATTACGCAGTTTCCCAAGCGGCTGGGTCAGCCTGAGGAATTTGCCGCCGAAGTGGCGCATATCGTCAGATGCTCCTATTTGAACGCTGAAACCATACGGCTCGACGCCGGCATTCGCATGCCGGCAATTTGAAACGGCAATTTTTCCCGGCCGCCGCGGGATTTGGCGGCCGGCTCGAAAAAGGTGGAAGAAATGACTCAAGCATATATCGTCGGCGGCGTGCGCACCGCCACCGGGCGCAAGCAAGGGCGCCTCAGCGGCGTTCATCCGGTGGACATGGGTGCGATGGTGGTCGATGAACTGATCGAACGCACCGGCATCCCGGAAGTTTGCGTCGATGACCTGATTTTCGGCGTGGTGATGCAGAACGGCGCTCAGGCCGGCAATCTCGGGCGCAATGTCACCATGTCCTCGCGGCTGCCCCTGGAAGTGCCCGGCGTTACCGTCGACCGGCAATGCGGCTCTTCCCTGCAGGCAATGCAATTCGCGGCCCAGGCGGTAATGTCGGGAACCCAGGATGTGGTGATCGCCGGCGGCGTGGAAGCCATGAGCACGGTGGAAATTGGCTCCAATGTGCGTGACGGTCTGCAACACGGCCGCGGCGTGCCCAAGGGCGAAAGACTCGAAGCGCGCTATCCGGGCATCCAGTTTTCCCAGTTCGACGGCGCCGAACTGTTGGCGGAAAAATACGGCATCGGTCGTGAGGAACTCGATGAGTTCGGCCTGTTGAGCCACCAGCGCGCGGCGCAAGCGACAAGGGAGGGGTATTTCCGACGCGAAGTGTTGCCTGTCCCGATCAAACTCGAAGATGGCACTCGCGACCTGCACCAAATCGATGAAGGCATCCGCATGGATGCCTCCCTGGAAGGCTTGCGCGGGCTGAATCCCCTGCGCGAAGAGGGGGTGATCACCGCCGGCACCGCCAGCCAGATCAGCGATGGCGCGGCGGCCGTAATGATCGCCAATGAGCGCGCCGTGGCCGAACTCAATCTGCCGGTCCGCGCCCGGATTCACTCGCTGGCGGTGGTCGGTTCCGATCCGGTAGTCATGCTGGAAGGCCCGATTCCCGCAACCGAAAAGGTGTTGGAAAGGTCGGGGCTCACTGTGGATGAAATTGATCTGTATGAAGTCAACGAAGCTTTCGGTTCGGTACCGCTGGCCTGGGCCAAAGCCCTGGGCGCGGACATCGAGCGCCTGAACGTGAACGGCGGCGCCCAGGCTCTGGGTCATCCGCTCGGTGCAACCGGCGCGAAGTTGATGGTAACGCTGATGCATGAACTCGAACGGCGCCAGGGCCGCTATGGCCTGATCGCGATCTGCGAAGGCGGCGGCACCGCCAATGCCATGATCGTCGAGCGCGCCGATCGTCTGGCCGCCTGAGCCGCGGCGACGCAATTGCCGGAATCCAAGCCATGTTGACCGATCCCAACGAAGCACCCTGGATGGACGAAGAACTGCGCATCTTGCGCGAGGCGGCGGGCCGCTTCCTGCGCAAGGAATTTGCGCCGCTGATGCCCAAATGGGAGAAGCAGGGCCGCGTCGACCGCGAAGCCTGGCGCAAGGCCGGCGAGGCCGGTCTGCTATGTGCGTCCATTCCGGAATGCCATGGCGGCGGCGGTGGCGACTTCCGCCACGAAGCGGTGTTGCTGCAAGAGCTGGCGTTTAATGGAATCATGGGATTCGGCAACAGCGTGCATTCCGGCATCGTCGCCCATTACATCAACGCCTATGGCAGCGCGGAGCAGAAACAGCGCTGGCTGCCGAAGATGGCCAGTGGCGAATTGGTGGCGGCGATTGCCATGACTGAGCCCGGCACGGGCTCGGACCTGCAAGCCGTGGCCACTACCGCCATCGCCGATGGCGGTGACTATGTGCTGAATGGCCAGAAGACTTTTCTGACCAATGGCATCAACGCCGATCTGATCTGCGTGGTGGCCAAGACCGATCCGTCCGAAGCCGCCAGCGGCGTTTCCCTGGTCATGGTCGAAACCGAAGGCGTGGAAGGCGAGGGCGGTTTTTCGCGTGGCCGCAATCTGGAGAAGCTCGGCCAGAAAGCGGCGGATACGGCGGAAGTGTTCTTCGACGATGTGCGGGCGCCGAAGGCCAATCTGCTCGGCGAGAAGGAAGGTCAGGGTTTTATCCAGTTGATGCAGCAATTGCCGCAAGAGCGCCTGATCATCGCGGTCGGCGCGGTCGCCGCTATCGAGAAGACCTTGCGCATCACTGCCGACTACGTGAAGGAACGCAAGGCCTTCGGCAAACGCATCCTCGATTTTCAGAATACCCAGTTCAAGCTCGCGGAACGCTACACCGAAGCCCGGCTGGCGCGCGTCTTCGTCGATGATTGCGTGCGGCGCCTGCTGGACGGAACTCTGGATGCTACTACCGCGGCCATGGCCAAGTGGTGGACTACCCAGAAGCAATGCGAGATCGTCGACGAGTGTTTGCAGTTCTTCGGGGGCTATGGCTACATGATGGAGTTTCCCATAGCCAGAATGTACGCCGACAGCCGCATCCAGAAAATCTATGGCGGCAGCAATGAAATCATGAAATTGCTGATCGCGCGCGAGATCTGAGCCGCGCCGGCCGAGCAATCGCGTCACCCAGGGCGCTGGAGTCAAATCATGCGAAAGTATGTCTGCATTGCGGTCGCCGTTGCGTTCATGTCCGGCCTGCAAGCGGCCGAAAGCGAATATGTCGCCCCGCTCACCGCATTCGGAGCGCCGGACTTGCAAGGCTTCTGGTCCATTGCTACCCAGACCAACCTGGAACGCGCGGAACGCTTCAATGGCCAGCTTGTTATATCCCGCGAAGAAGCATCGCGCATCGAAGCCATGGTCGCCGCTGGATTCGAACGCAGCAACGAACCCAGCGATCCGGACCGGGAAGCGCCGGCCGCGGGCCAGAACGTCGGTGGCTACAACACCTTCTGGATGGACCCGGGCAATCGACTCGCGGAAGTCAGCGGAGAGATTCGTACATCCATAATCGTGGACCCAGCGGATGGCCGGCTGCCATACAGCGATCAGGGCCGGGCCAATTACGCGGCCGCCATGCAACGGCGCCAGTCCTACGACGGCCCCGAAGCGCGGCCGCTGGGAGAACGCTGCATGGTCGGATTCGGATCGTCCGGCGGACCGCCCAAGCTGCCGGTGCTATACAACAACCTTACGCAAATTGTGCAAACCGAAGATCACGTGGTGCTCATGGCGGAAATGAACCACGATGCCCGCATCGTGCGGCTGAACGGCGCGCACCGCGACCCGCCGCTGTATCCCTGGCTCGGCGACTCCATCGGCTATTGGCAAGGCGATACCCTGGTGGTGGAGACGACCAATTTCCACCCCCAGCAGAACCTGCGCTCCTCGCTGGATCACCGATTCTACGGTTCATCCAGCATGCGAGTGGTGGAAAGGTTCACCAGAGTGGCGGAAGACACCATTCTGTATCAGTTCACAGTGGAAGACCCGGAAAATTACAGTCAGCCCTGGAGCGGCGAATTACCCATGGTCGACTCCGGCGAAACGGTATTTGAATATGCCTGTCACGAAGGCAACTATGCCTTGCCCGGCATCCTCGCCGGCGCGCGGGTAGCCGAAGTCGAAGGCCTGGATTACGCGCCTACCGATCCCGGCTTGCGGCAATAGATCCGGGCTGGACTCCAGCGGAGCCGATCACGCCGGAAATTGCCGGTCAGCCGCGCAGGTCGGGCAACCGATAGCCTTCGTCGGCCAGGCGGGCGCGGATAACTTTCTTGTCGATCTTGCCCGTGGTGGTCAACGGTATATTGTCCGTTTCCATGACTTCATCGGGCAATTGCCACTTGGCGAATGCCTGACCGCAATGGTCGATTACCGCCGCCGGGTCGAGTTCCTTGCCTTCGGCCATGATGACCAGGGCCACCGGCCGCTCGTCCCATTTCGGATGCGGCTGCGCCACTACCGCGGCCTGGGCGACATCCGGCATGGCGACGATGTGGTTCTCCAGGTCCACCGAGGAGATCCATTCCCCGCCTGACTTGATCAGGTCCTTGGACCGATCCGCGATCAGCAGATACTGCTCGGAATCGATCTTGGCGACATCGCCGGTAACGAGCCAGCCGTCGTGGAACTTGTCGGGCTGGGGATCGTTGTAATACTCCGAAGCGATCCACGGGCCGCGGATGCAAAGCTCGCCCACGGTTTCGCCGTCATGGGGCAGGGCGTTCCACTCTTCGTCGAATATCTCCATTTCCAGGCCGGGCATCAGCAATCCGGCCTTGGCCACGTTCTCGAATTGCTCGTCTTCGGACAGTCCCCGCTGGGAGTACTTGGACAGCTTGCGCGACAGCGTGCCCAGGGGATTCGTTTCGGTCATGCCCCAACCCTGGATCATTTCAATGTCGTAGTTGTCCCAATACCAGCGAATCAGCGAGGGAGGCGGCGCGGAACCGCCGCAGGTCAATCGGCCCACGCTGGAAATGTCGTGCTTGCCGGGATTGGCTTCTAGCGTCGCTTTCACGCCTTGCCAGATGGTGGGCACGCCGGCGGAAATGGTTACTTCTTCGTCTTGCATCAGGCGCAGAAACGCGTCGGGGATCATGAACCGGTGCGGCATGACCTGTTTGCAGCCCAGCATGGAAGCACAAAACGGCAAGCCCCAGCCCATGGCGTGGAACATGGGCACGATTCCCAGCGAAGAGTCGAGCGCGGAAAGTCCGATCGAGTCGGTCAGACATTCGGTTAAGGTGTGCAGATAGGTCGAGCGATTGGTGTACATCACGCCTTTCGGCTTGCCCGTGGTGCCGGAGGTATAGCACAGCCCCATGGGGGAGGTTTCGGCGATTTCCGGCCATGGATAAGTTGTGTGATGGCCGGCAATGAAATCCTCGTAATCGACCTGGTTCCCGAAGGAACTTTCGCCGCCTTCGCCATGGCGGCAGATGACCAGCATTTCGACGCCGGGCAGCTTGTCCCAGAGCGGTTCGAGCAAGGGCAGCAAATCTTCGTCGGCGAAGATCACGCGGTCATTGGCATGATTGACGATGTATTCGAGATCGACCGGCGACAGGCGGATATTCAGCGTATGCAACACCGAGCCCATTGAGGGAACCGCCTGGTACAGCTCAAGGTGGCGATAATTGTTCCACATGAAGCTGCCGATGCGGTCACCGATGCCGATGCCGGCCCCAGCCAGCGCGTGGGCCAGTTGATTGGCCCGGTCCCAGGTTTGCTTGAGAGACTGCCGGTGGGTTCCATCGGCCTGCATCGTGATCACTTCCACTTCCGGGTCGAGCAGCGCTCCCCGGCCAAGAATGCGGGACATGAGAAGGGGCGTGTTTTGCATTGTCATCGAAATCAACCTCAAGCGTGGCCTGCAATGATCGCGCAGGCAGAATATCTAATATATCGGGAGCGTTCAAATATCGGAGACGTCGAATGTCCGATGCCTCTTTCATCCGCGGATGGGAAAGTGAAATCATGAAGTTTGGCGTGCGCCATGCCTGGCGCGAAAACCGCGAATTTTCCCATCCCCAGCCTCGACAGCCCAGTCACCGGGCACGGCTCGGTAGCGTTCGGCTTGCGCGCGAAGCCGATACTGCGCAAACACTTGTCCGCACCCTTGTCGAGTCATTCGGTTCTTCATTAGCACGGCTTTTTGCAGAGTCTCACCCCATCGGCGCCGGGAAGGGTCATCTGTGCGGATATTGAAAACACTGCTGATCGTCTTTATGCTGGCGACATTTTTGCCGACCGGAGAAGTTCAATGATCAGCGCCAGGGAGCACCCGAAAAAGAAAATCACCGTAAACGGCAAATCCATGAGTTACGTGGAACTGGGCAGCGGTGATCCAATTGTGTTCCAGCATGGCAATCCGACTTCTTCCTACCTCTGGCGCAATATCATGCCGCATCTCGAAGATCAGGGCCGTTGCATCGCGCTGGATCTGATCGGCATGGGCGATTCGGACAAGTTGGAAGATTCAGGTCCGGATCGCTACACCTACCTCGAACACCGGGAATACTTCGATGCGGCGCTGGACGCGTTGGGCGTCGGGAACAATGTCACCCTGGTCATTCACGACTGGGGTTCCGCGCTGGGATTCGACTGGGCCCGCCGTCATCCTGGCAGCGTAAAAGGCATCGCCTACATGGAAGCTATCGTTCAGCCCGTGGCAAGTTGGGAAAACTGGCCCGAAGCCGCCCGCCGCGTATTTCAAGGCTTCCGGTCTCCGGCGGGCGAGGACATGGTGCTGGAGAAGAACGTTTTCGTGGAACGGGTGCTGCCGGGTTCGGTGCTGCGCGAACTGACCGATGAAGAAATGCAAGTCTACCGCCGGCCTTTCCTGCAAGCCGGCGAGGATCGCCGCCCGACCCTGACCTGGCCGCGGCAGATTCCCATCGCCGGCGAGCCCGCCGAAGTCGTGCGGGTGGTGCAGGATTATGCCGACTGGCTGAGTGAATCCGACGTGCCGAAGCTTTTCATCAACGCCGAACCCGGCGCCATCCTGATCGGCGTCCAGCGCGAGTTCTGCCGCTCCTGGCCGGCCCAGCAGGAAGTCACCGTGACCGGAAACCACTTTCCGCAGGAAGATTTTCCCGATGAAATCGGCCAGGCGATCTCAGAATGGCTAAGAGAATTGTAGAACAGAGGCGCCGCTAACCAGGTTCCAGAGCCGCGCCTCAGGCAAGCACTGCAATTTGCTCCAACCCGGCTGCCTGAGCGCTCGATCCAGTGCCGCGGGCGGTCGCTATTCCGGTATTGACAGAATTTCTGCAATGGAATCGGATCAGCCGATTCGGCTCCGCGGTTGGCGGATGTTTGCTATGGCCGCATTTGCTCGCCGCTGATCCGCCGATCCGCCGATTCAGGGGGGCAGTCGCGCCACAGGCTGGTTCCGTTCGGTGATCGTAATCGTCTCACCACGTTCGACTGCATTGAGCGGGCGGGACAGATGTGTCTTGACCTCGAAGGCTCTTGCGTATCCCATGGCAATACGCGCTTCAAACTAGTTTTGTATCTAGGCGGAAAATGCTCTATCGAGCGGGAAATACGCTCAATCTTGCCATCGCCTCCAAATAGCGCAATTTGACAAGGTTGCCGTCTTGAGTGGCGCATAACGCGAATACTGCCGCCCCTGACCGGCCCGGAAGGAAGTCACGGTCCCCGGCAACCACTTCCCGCGGGAAGATTCTCTCGACGAAATCGACCGGGGGGTAAAGATCGACTTGCAAACCTCTGCCGAGCGTTCGCTGAACCTGGAACACGATCCCTTCCGGGACGCTCACGCGCTGGTGCGGCAGATTGCATGACCTGGCAAACCGGTTTAACGATTCACCATTTTGTTGAACTGCCGCCTCTGAATCCGATTCGTGTACAATAGCCGCTTTTTTTTGACTTGGGGGGTAACTTTCATGCGCGTGTTATTAGCGCTTCTTTTCCTTTACATGCTTTTCTCACAATCTGCCTACGCCAATTGCGTTGGTGAAGGTACGTACTACGAGCCAGATAACGGATGCTCCTGGGCGGGCGCCATCACCGAGTTTAGCCTGGCAAAGCCGTATGCGGTGGCGGAGGTTCCAGTAGCGCGGAACTTGTACAATCGTTATGAGGTCACTGTTGCGGGAGCAGCTAGTCGGCTGGGTGTAAGTACCGGAAAGCGTAACGACAATCTGGGGAGTCGCGCGGAAGAATATGCCTGGCGTGTCGGCATGACCTGGGCGCAACTCCCACCGTTCATTCACCACTTGGTTCCAAACGGATTGACGATCAGCGATGCGGGCACCGGCGGATATTTCCCAAGATACTGCAACCTGGACTTGAACCACACAGGGTGCGGCGATTACCGGGCCAGTCACGTTATAGCCATGCCCAGTGAATATTACGAGAATTCGCACGACGAGTTCACACCGGAGTTCGAAGAACTGTTGCTGCATGAACTCGGACACGTTTTCTATTACGCCGTTTCCGGATGGTGGGATGAGAACGCGTGGGCCAGGGCCCGAGACCTGGACAACGGGGCTTACGTTACCGAATACGCTATGACCAATGAGATGGAAGACTTCGCCGAAAGTTTCACCGCCTGGGTATTGCACCGAGGTTTTCGAGGTCGCCTGTCCAGCGACACTCAACAGAACTTGCTGAGGATCCGCAATCGGCTGACCTACTTTGACGTGCGCCTGCTGCATTCGATGATCAATGATCCAAAACGGAGCTAGCTGGCGCCAATCTCGAATCAAGTAAGCTCTGGCTAATCGGAGCGTCCGCGAAGCACATGGATGTGCCGCCGAATTCGATGGCGCAAGCGATTGAAATCCTGAATTAAACAAAACCACGCTCATTTTTCGGCAATGGACAATTGCCGGCATGGAATTGTTCGGAGGAAACGTGATGGACAGCTTGATCACAAGGACTTGAGCGGCGACGCCAGCCAGGCTAACCCGGGGTGTCGCCGGCCAGGCCGGATTCTCTTCGACCGAGGCGCTGGTCGGAACTTTTGTTGATGCCCGTGCGTGGACTCCGTACAATCTAACGTTGGGCTTTCGTGGGGGGCGCGGCACAACAAATTCATAGAGGATTTCCCAGTGATCAAATCCGGCATGTTTCGATTGTTGCCCCTGCTGGCGCTGCCCCTGGCGGCGGCCACGGCGGCGCAAGAACGGGTCGGTGATTTCTCGCTGCTCGACCAGGCGGGCTATCACCATGGCATGAGCTGGTATGGAGACCACGAACTGATCGCCTTCCTGGTGCAGGCGAACGACAGCGCGGCGGCCGAGGCCGCTCTGCCGCAATACCTGGAGCTGCATGAACAATATGACGCACATGGCGTCGAGTTCATGATGATCAACCCCATGGGTCGGTCCAATCGGGAAGCGGTGCGGATCAGACTCGACCAGTGGGACACCGAAATTCCCGTGCTGATGGATGACTCTCAGGTCATCTCCGAAGCCATGGGAATCGAGCGCGCCGGCGAAGTGTTGCTGTTTGATCCGAAGTCCTTCATCGTCGAATACCGGGGATCGGTGGCCGGCGCGCAAGCCGCCATCGACGAATACCTCGCCGGCGAAGAAATCAGCACTCCCTGGATCGCGACCGCCGGCGCCGAGGTCAGCTACCCGGACCAGGAAATTCCTTCCTATAGCCAGGATATCGCGCCGGTGCTAGCCGAGAATTGCGCCGCCTGCCATCGCGCTGGCGGCGTGGCGCCATTCGCCATGGACAGTCACACCATGGTGCGCGGCTGGTCGCCGATGATCCGCGAAGTACTGATGACCCGCCGCATGCCCCCGGGGCAGATCGACGGCCACATCGGCGAGTTCATCAATGACCGGCTGATCGGCCGCGAAGACATGCGCAATATCATCGCCTGGGTAGAGGCGGGCGCGCCGATCGACGGCGACAGCGATCCACTGACCGAGTTGACCTGGCCCGAGTCCAAATGGGCATTCGGCGAGCCTGATCTGGTGCTGGAAATTCCCGCCACTACGGTCCCGGCTACCGGTAACGGCTTATTCGTAAACGTGCAAGTCCCGATCGAGATGGAACAGGATCGCTGGCTGCGGGGCAGCCAGATCATCGCCGGTGATCGAACGGTATTGCACCACACGGTAAACCGTCTGGATTTCCCGGGAGAGATCGGCCGTAGGGGCGGCTTTCTCGGCGGGGATGGCAATCGGGATAAAGCCGATATTACGGCCTACATTCCCGGAGACACCCCGGATCTGGCGCCGCCGAACACTGGCGGTCTGCTGAAAGCCGGCTCCCTGCTTCATCTCAATATGCATTACACCCCAAATGGCCGCGAGACCGTTGACCGCAGCGAACTGGGTTTGTGGTTCTACCCCGAAGGAGAGGCGCCCGAAGAAAGAATGAGCGGACGGTGCGCCTGTGTTTTTCCCAACACTTGGACCACGATTCCGCCCCATGATCCGGCCTTCGAACAGACCGCCAGTATCGTTATCGAGCGCGACGCGAAGATATATAGCTATCTGCCGCACATGCATTTTCGCGGCAAGTACATGCGCTTCTACGCGGATTATCCCGACGGCGCCAGCGAGGAACTGATCAATATCGCCAAGTACAACTACAACTGGCAATTGAGCTACACCTACGAGCAGCCCAAGTTCGTGCCCGCCGGCACGAAGATCACCGCCGTGGCGGCCTGGGACAATTCGGCCAGAAACCCGAACAATCCCAACCCTGATCGCGCCGTGGACTGGGGCAACGAAAGCTGGGATGAAATGTTCTTCGGCGCTGTTCGCTGGAAATTCGAGAATCAAAGCGGCGAGGACTGAGCCGACCCAAGCTTGGCCGCGTAGAGGGAGATTGAAACCGCCCACCCGGCGGCGGGTGGGTGAGATGTGATCGGTGAAGCCGGCGAATAGCCTCGTTTTTCGAGGTTGAAAGGCTCGACAAGGGCGAGAGCGAACGCTGTTGAAGCACCGCGTCTTGCGAAGTTTGAACGATGCCAAGCTTCGCTCGGCGGCTGGACTGTCGAGACCGGGGCCGGCGGAATTTACCAGATTCGCCCCATGGACGGCTTGCCCGATTTATCCGAAGCTCGCGGCCCGACTAATCCAGGAACGTTTAGCAATTACAAAATCCTGAAAATATCGTAGGCGACCTTGCCTTCCACCTGCTTGCTCTTGCCTACGCAGATGATGTGGTTCACCCAGTCGTATTCTTCCGAAGTCGTGCTGAACAGCGGCGTCACGCGCCAATAGAGTCCGTTCTCGCCGTTGTGGACGATGCCCCGATAGGTCATGTAGATATGGGCGCCGTCATCCGTTTCGAGGGTGATGCGCACGTCGAGCGCGGTATGGCCCGAGACCTGGGTGATCCAGTCGGCGCCGCCGGGCAGAACGGTTCCGTTCAGGACGGGTCCGCTGAAAGTCCCGCCCATGACCGGCGCGATGCGGGTATGGCCGGTATCGATCTGCTCGGCCACGTCGAGCAGCAATTCCATTACAAACTCGGATTCGAGCGCAGAGGCGGGGGATTGCGCTCGCGCCAGCGAGGCCGCGCCCATGGCCGCGGCCGCGCCAACGCCCAGTTTGGCAAATGTTCTGCGGTTCATTTCGATTTTTCGGCCGCTTTTCTCGATATCGCTCATTGCAGGTTTTCTCCGGGTTGGCAGGCGGCCAGCCCGCCAGTGCGGGGCTACGCCATTCGTCGAATCGTCGCAATATCGCGGGAAGATAAAACACATCCAGCAAGAATGCCAACACCGAAAAATCTCCAACGGTATGTATCAGGACGATTGATTTTCCACATTACGGAATTACGGAAAAAATGATATTCTACATTTCCAGCAGAGTCTTGTGGAGTGAGGGCGATGAGTGAAACCGCAATAGTTTCCAGCCGCGGACAGATTACGCTGCCGGCGCGCTTGAGGAAACGATTGGGCATTAAAGGGGGCGACCCTGTTTTGCTCGTAGAGAAAGGCAACGAGATCGTATTGAAGCCGGCTCTTGTAGTAGAAGTCGATTGCTACAGCGACGAACAAGTGGCGGAATGGGATCAGGCGGATCGGCTTGACGATCGGGATCGAAAAAGATTCGTTGAAGCCACGAAAAATCGTAAATGAACCGGCTGTTTCTCGATGCCAACGTTCTGTTCACCGCCGCGCATAGTCCAGGGGGAAAAGCCGCGCTGGTCGTTGAATTGGGAACGCTGGGCCACTGGGAGTTGTATTCCAGTTCCTATGCGGTAGAAGAAGCTCGTCGCAACCTGCAACGAAAATTCCCCCGGTCGGTTGCGGCATTGGCGACAATCGAATCGGTTTTAAACCTGTCCTCCCATCGCGCGGGGGCTCGGCGTCTTGCCGGACTCGCCGACAAGGATCAGCCCATTTTCCTGGCGGCGCTGAGTTGTAACGCCACCCACCTCTTGACGGGTGATCTAAGGGACTTCGGGCGATTCATGAACCACCCCGCACAGACGCATGGAATTTGCATTCAGACTACGGCGGAATTCCTGGATGCATTCATCGCTTAGACGTATGGTCGTACGTTGCGGACCAGCCGGGATTCTTGCATTCCGCTGGACTGTGCATGCCGTCCATGGCGCGAGAGATTGGGCTTCGACAATCCCCAGTCTCGACGCCCAGTTGCTGATCATGGCTCGGCGCCGTTCGAACTTCGCTCGAAGCTGACGCTTCGAAAACGCTCGTTCGCACCCTTGTCGAGCCGATCGGCCCTAAAAAGGCGCTGCCTTTTTCGGCTGCGCCGACCGGGCCTCACCCAATTGTCGAACCGTCGCAATATGGCGGGAAGATAAAACACGTCAAGCAGCAAGGCCAGCACCACGATGGGAACCAGTAATCTGGCGGCCTGCTGAAAATAGAAGGTGCTCGCGGCCATCAGGAAAGTCGCGCCGAGAGTAAGCACCAGCGTGGTAATGGTCAGGGCCGGTCCGGCGGTGCGGATGGAATGGGCGATGGCAGGCGAAACCGCCTCGCCTTTGCTCCGCTCACTGAGATAGTGGGTCAACACATGCACGGTATCGTCGACCACCAGACCGATGCTTATGCTGAACAGCATCATCACGAATGGGTCAAGCGTGCCAACCAGCAATCCCCAGAAGCCGAACACGATGGCCGCCGGCAACAAGTTGGGAATGATGCTGAGTATGCCGAAATACAGGCTGCCGAAGCCGGCGATCAAAGTCAGCGTGATCAGCGTCAGACTTAGCGAATAACCTTGCAGCAGTTCGACGGTAACGCGCTCGTCCATGCGCGCGAACACCAGCAGATCACTGCCGTGGAGCAAGGAGGCTGTGGCAAAAGTTTGCTCGAATCGCGCGTCGATCAAAGCGTTCAAGTCGAGCACCTCCTGGTTGGAAAGGGGCCGGGCGGTGACGGTCAAGGTCGCGATGGAGCGGTCTCTGTTCAGGAATCGCGATAGCGGAAAATCAGGGTTCTGCGCGAACCGGTAGGCACTTAGATAGTTGTCGATGGTCTCCGCATCATCCGGCAGCAGATAGGCGGCTTCATCGTCGTAGCGCATCTGGTTAACGGTTTTCAGGATTTCCACCACGCTCGCGGTGGATTCGATTTCTTCCCGCTCATTCAGCCATTCGAGCAAGGCTTCCATGCGGGTGAGGAAGGCGGGGTCGATGGCGCCGTCGTCGCTGCCTGCATCGACGGCGTAGCTAATGGATGGACCGCGGTCGAGACGCTCGCCCACGGCCTCGAAATAGTCCCGCAAGTTGGCGACGTCGTTGATGAAATCGAGGCGGTTGAAGTCGGTTTCATTAAGCGGCAGCATGCTCACCCCGATCACTGCCAGCGCCGTGCAGAACCAGAACAGCGGCCGATCCCGGCGGCGGCCGATATGGATCGCTTGTTGCATTGCCTTTTGCAGCAAGTCGCCATCGCCATTGCCGCTCTTGACCAGCCAGATAAGCAATGCCGGGAGCAGCGCAGCGGTAAGCAGCCAGGAAAACACGATGCCGACGGCGACGGTGCTGCCGAAATCCTGTATCGCCGGCGAGGAACTCAGATTCAGGGAAGCGAATCCGATGGCCGTGGTCAGCGCGGCCAGGCTGACCGGACGGATATTGTGCATAAGACTGAACAGCATCGCGTCCTCCGCGGTCATCCGTCGCAACAAGCCCTGGCGATAGATAGAAATTACATGGACGCTGCTCGCCACCGAAATGATCACGATGATGACCGGAGATATCGCCGACACCGTGTTGAATGAGAAACCGCTCAAGCCAAGGGCGCCCAAGGCGCACAGCAAGGTCAGCAGCGTGTGAGCGAGGATCGCCAAGCCCGCGCGGACCGAACGGAAGAATCCGCAAATCGAAAGAACACAGGCCAATATCACGAAAGGCAGCAGGCCGCCGAGGTCGTCGAGCATGGCTTGGCGGCTGGAGAATTCCAGCAATACTTCGCCGCTGACATAAATTTCGAGTTCCGGGTAAATATCCTGCAATTCGTTCCGCAGACGCAGCGCTTCGCTCGCGGCGGCAAGCCGCTGCGCGTCGCTGGCGAGGCCGGCGTTAAGGCGGATGCGGGTAAAGGCCAGACTGGTATCGGCCGAGAGCAGATTGCCGGTCAGCAGCTCATCCGTCGCCGCGGTTCGCGCCAATGCGGCCAGTTCAAGATCGCTGTATTCCCGGAAATCGCGTGTAAACAGGCGCCTCAGGTTGCGCGGAGAATAGTAATCGAGCAGAGAAGCGTGGCTTCCCGCGAGGGGAATCTCCAGATAGCGCTCGCGCAATTCGTCAATTGCTTGCAAGTGGTAAGGGTTGAACAGGGTTTCGCCCACGGGAGCCAGGAAGGCAAAAATAATCTCGGTTGAATCGGGGAATTCCGCTTCGAGCAACTCAAGCTCTTGCAGATAAGGATCACTGCGCGTCAACAGTGCATCGAGCGAACTGTCGAAGCCCAGCCGAAGCATGCCGGCAGCGAGCAGCAGACTGCCGATGAGGCCAAGCATAAACAGTGTACGCCGCCGCCTCAGGCAGAAACTCGCTATGCGCCCGGTGGTCGAATCCATGCAATCTTCAGTCGGCTATTTTCGCGTCAGGGGGCCGGATTGAGTTGGCATAAAACTCCAGCAACCTCAGGTTTTCCGGATTGATGCGGTAGTGGTCGTCTTGCTCGAGCACGAGTCCGTGTTCGAGCATCAGGCGCAAGGCATTTTGCATGGTGCCCTGGCGCGGTTTTTCGGATTTTCTCATCGGCGAGCCCCGAGCGATCAAATCATCAATGATGTCATCACAGGCGCCGGCGATCTCCAGCGAAGTCATCGCTTCGTTCGGTTGCCGCAGTAGCGCCAGGGCGGCCAGTGGCGCGGGCAATACCGGCATGACATGATGCAGGCGCCGCATGAGCAATTGGGCAAGTTCCGCCACATGGCGGATGCGCTGCTCTTTCTCGAGATGATGCAGGTCAAGTTCGCGCTGCCGGCAATACTCGCGCATGTCGAGCGGCTCGCCGAAGTTGACGCTGGCATAGCCATGGCGAGTAAGTCGTTCCTGGCGGCTGCAGAACAGGTTCCGGCGCAGGAATCGCGCCAGCCGTTTGAGATGTTCGATGGCTGACGGGTGCTTCGCGAGATGGTCCCAATCGAGCAGATTGCGATCTTCGAGGATATGGTCGTAGTTAATAGCGACTGGAATGAAAACTACGCCGCGGTCGCGCCGCCAATCGTAATGACGCAGGATGTAATCGAGAAAACCGAGCTTGGCTTCGCCGAGCCGTCCGTCGCGGCTCAGCTTGCCTTCCAGAAACACCGCCTGACACACACCGTTGCCAGTGGCCAGATGAATATAGCGTTCGAGCACCTTGCGATAGAGCGGGTCACGGGATTCGCGACGCACGAAAAACGCGCCCATGGACCGAATCAGCGATTCCAGCGGAAATACCCGCGCCCATTCGCCTACCGCATAGGAAAGCGCTGCCCGCTCCGCGGCGAGATAGCTGACCAGGATGTAGTCCATGTTGCTGCGGTGATTCATGACGAACACCACCGTGGACTCCGGGTCGAGTTGCTGCAGTCTCTCCACATGCGATGCGCCGACGCGAATGCGATAGATGAAGCGCGAAACAATTTTGCCAAGCCGGTAGAACACCTGGTAGTAGAGATTGGCGTTGAACGCCGGCACGATCTCCCGGGCGAAGGCGCGCACGCGCTGCTGTAATACCTGCCGCGGGATGTCCTGCTCGCGGAATGTCTTCTCCAGCATCGCCAGCACATCCTGATCAAAGATCAACTGTTCGATAAGCACCTGGCGCCGGGTTTGCTGCAAGGGGCGGATCTTGATCTGCAAACTTGAATTGATCCGGTCAACCGCCAGATTAAGCCGCCGTCGGAAGAACCAGCGCACGCCAGGGAGCAAGATACTCATGACCAGCGCATAGGCGGCCAGCGGGAGCAGAATCAGATACAGCCAGAGTGGAACGGCGACATCGGCGGAAAACATGCCGCTAGCATGCCTGAAGCATCGGATTTCGGCCAGAGCGCTTTGCCGGACTCTGACCGAAAGCTTGTCTTAATCGCCGGGCTTACGGTACGCCACGTTCTTGCTGATGGAACCGTCGATCGTTTCCGGTTCGATCAATACGGTGCATGAAACCGTCAGCGCACCGGCAGCGTTGACGAACATGGAGAAAGCCGCGGCAGCTTCGTCGTCGGGAAGGTCGGCAATCAGCAGCAGGTCATCGTCGCCGAAAGCGTAATAGAAATTCTCGAGTGTTCCGCCCAGTCCTTCAATGGTTTCCTGGAGCGCATCGCGACGCCCGGTTCCGCCTTCCCTGATCAGACCGGCTACGCCAGCTTGAGTGTAACTCGTTCGAAACAGATACTTGGCCATGATTTTCCTGTTCTGGATTGGGGGAAGCGCTAATGATGGTCACGACAGCATTTTTGTCAAGTATTGCTTCTTGTCCTCCTTCAAGGCAAAGAGGCGAGCGACCCG
This sequence comes from uncultured Pseudohongiella sp., assembly GCA_951812715.1. Classification (GTDB taxonomy): domain Bacteria; phylum Pseudomonadota; class Gammaproteobacteria; order Pseudomonadales; family Pseudohongiellaceae; genus UBA9145. The sequence goes on from OX638323.1 coordinate 2,494,793, forward strand.
GCGATTTCGCGCCGCAGGTCCGTACCGAGCAGACCCCGGCGCGACAATGTGTCTGCCAGAGTTGCCGGACCTCCGGTCAGTCAGTTCCAGCCATCGTTGCTGATCTGGATGCGCTGTTCCAGTGGCAATCAGGGAAGCAAGATATATCGCGAATTCGCGACGAGAGATGTTCAATTCCTGGGGCCCGGCCGGCGCCGCTTGCGCAATGAAGCGAGGCCTGCTTGCGCCCGCATCAGAAAATGGCGACCAGGCAACCCTTGGACTCGGGAATGTTCTCCATATCGACCACGCCGCCGGCCAGTACTGTGTTCAGCGCGTCTGTAAGATAGTGTTCGCGGGCTTCGTTGCGCTGGGTTTCATAGCCCAACTGGTCGTTGATGGGACCGCGGTAGAGCACTTCGCGGGTGCGCGGATCGACGATGAAGACTTCAGCGGTTCGCTCCACGCCAAGCGCCTTGGCCAGCGTCTGATCCTGATCCTTCATGACCGGAAAGTCGATGCCGAATTCTTCGGCTTCCCGGGCGATGCGGGCCAGGTCGTCCTGGATATTGGAATTGAACATGGCGAAAGCGATGTTCTTTGGCCCGAACTCCTCGCGCACCGCGCGATAATTCGGCAGTGCGAGGCGGGCGATGGGGCAGCCTACGCCCTGCACATAAAAAACCGCCAAGTCGTAATCCCTGTAGGTATCGAGGGTGTGTACCTCACCCAGGTGATCGGTAAGTTCAAATTCCGGAATCGATCGCAGCCAGCCGTCGGCCATGGCCGGACTGGTGGCAAGCACCAATGCGCAGGAAATGAAAAGGCCAATCAAACGCTTCACTGTCCGCTCCTGAAATATGCTGTCTGGTTAATTCGAAAAAACCGGGCGCAGCCGGCCATTCGCAACTGGTAATCCTACCAATTTCGAAATTCGCTTCCCAGCGGCAAATTGCCGCGGTAACAGATTGTTGCAGTCGGTTCGGCGCCGTTCCGCGCCGAAACCGCTATTGAGGCTATGCCCCGCTTCAGAGTATGCTCGTTACAATTCAGACACGACTGTTTTCGGAGCTAGTCATGAGCTGGACTGCCAAGATAATCGGCGCCGCGTTTTGCCTTGCCCTGCCGGCGGCCGCGGCGGCGCAGCAGGACTGGGAGCCGCCACGCACCGCGGACGGTCAGCCCGATCTGCAAGGCATCTGGACAAACTCTTCGCAAACGCCCCTGGTGCGGCCGGAAGAGTTCGGCGCCAAAGGGTTTCTGACTCCCGAAGAGGCGCTGGATGTCGAGCAGGGATGGCGGAATCGCTACGACCTTTTGGCTCAGCCGATCGACCCGGAACGAGGGCCTCCCACTGACGGCAACGCCGATTTCGGCTACAACAGCTTCTGGTGGGATCCGAGAGACGACGCCATTGAGATCAATGGAGAGTATCGAACTTCGATTATCATTGATCCGCCCGACGGCCAGATTCCCTTCGTTGAAGGCGGCGCGCCCGGACATGATCAGCGAACCGTCTGGCGCAGCCGGCCTGGAGTCGAGCCCTTTGACGACTACCCCTTGCGGCCGCTGGCGGAACGCTGCCTGCTAACCTTCGGTTCCGGATCCGGGCCGCCCATGTTGCCGATTCTCTACAACAGCAACTACCAGATCGTGCAGACGCCTGAATATTTCATGATTCTGGCCGAAATGGTGCATGACGCGCGTATCGTTCGTCTGAACGACAATCATCACGAAGACGATTTCGACAAGTGGATGGGCGATTCCGTGGGCTGGTGGGAAGGCAATGCGCTCAAGGTGGAAACGCGCGACTTCCATCCCCAGCAGTCATTTCGCGGCAGTTCCCATGCGGTGATAATCAGCGAGGAGTTCGAACTGCTCGGCCCGGACAAGATCCGCTATCGGTTCACCATCGACGATCCGCTAACCTATACTCAGCCCTGGACCGGAGAAGTCGCCATGAATCGCAAGGCGCCGGAAGAACGCATGTACGAATACGCCTGCCATGAAGGCAATTACGCCTTTGCCGGCATTCTCGCCGGGGCGCGGCGACTGGAACTGGAGGCCGAGCTGCGGCCCTGATCGAGGCGCAAGCTGACCATTCATGACTTCCAGAGCTGTCAAACTCTACAGCGAATTGGTATTTGGCAGACCCTGGCTGGTCATCGGCATTACCGTTCTGATCGTAGCCTTCTTCGCCTGGTTCACCCAGTACTTCAGGCTTGACGCATCCGCCGACTCGCTGTTGCTGGAAAACGATCCGGACTGGGAATTCTTTCGCCAGGTGGAAAACCGCTATGGCATCCGCGAATTCGTCGTCGTCGCCTATATTCCCGAAGGCGACCTGTTTACCCGGCCGGAACTCGACAAGTTGAACCGGCTGCACAATGACCTGCTCGCGGTCGATCGTGTCGCAAGAGTAGACAGCATTCTCAATGTGCCGGTATTCGCCGACACGCCGCTGACCGGGATTTCCGAAGATTACCTGACCCTGCTCGATGAGGGCGTCGATCTCCAAGCGGCGCGGCTGGAGATGATGGCAAATCCGGTCTATCGCGACGCCCTGATCAGCCCGGACGGCCGCGGCGCCGGCATGCAGGTCAGCATCGCCATAGACCAGAACGCCCGGGAGTTGATTGATCGCCGCAGCGAATTGCGGCAACTGCGGCTGAACGGCGCGATCGATGCCGAAGGGCTGGCGGAATTACGCGAAATCGACGCGGTCTGGGCGGATTACAGCGTCGAGGTCAACGCCCGCCAGCATGAACTGATCGCTTCGGTGCGCGATACCCTGGATCGCTATCGCGATGGCGCTCGCATCCATCTCAGCGGCGCGCCGATGATCGCCGACGACCTGATCTCCTTCGTGCGCGGCGACCTGAGCAGCTTCAGCATCGCCGTACTGATTCTGATCGTCGTCGCCCTCGGCCTGATCTTCCGCAAGATTCGCTTCATTGTGATTCCGCTGCTCTGTTGCGTCGCCGCCAGCGCCATCATGGTCGGCACGCTCGGCCTGATGGATTGGCGGGTAACCGTGGTCTCGTCGAACTTCGTTTCCCTGCTGCTGATCATCACGATCTCGCTTACCGTGCATCTGACGGTGCGCTACCGGGAATTGCGCGCGACCCGCCATTTCAGCCGCCACGGCAAAATGCTGCGCCATGCGGTGCTGAGCATGTTTCGGCCCTGCCTGTATACCGCGCTGACAACCATCGTCGCCTTCGGCTCGCTCATCGTCAGCGGCATTCTGCCCATCATCACCTTCGGCTGGATGATGATGATGGGAGTCGCCACCGCGCTGATCGTCGCGTTCACGCTATTTCCCTCGATCATGTCGACGCTGCCGGCGGATCGCTCACGGCTCTCTTCGGACTTGCGGCTGAATCTGACTTCGGCGCTGGCGCGGCTTACCGACAGGTTGCGCGGCTGGGTATTCGTGATCTATGCGCTGATTCTGGCCGTCGGCGTGACCGGCTTGACCCGGCTGCGAGTGGAGAACAGCTTTATCGATTACTTCCGCGACACCACCGAGATTCACCAGGGCATGAGCCTGATCGACGAACAGCTCGGTGGCACCTTGTCTTTCGACGCCATAGTCACCCTGCCGCAAGAGGAGATCGCATTCGAGGACGCTTTCGACGCTGGCTTCGGCAGCAGCGGATTCGGTGACGATGCGGACGATGCCTACTGGTTTACCGCGCCGCGCATGGCCGAAGTGAAAGCCATTCACGAATATCTCGACGCCGATCCTTATACCGGCAAGGTATTGTCGCTGGGCGCCGTCGTGCAACTCGCGGAACAACTCAACGGCAACGAACCGGTGGACGGACTGCTCTGGGCGGTGATGTACAATCGCATTCCGCAAACCCTGCGCGAGGCGGTACTCGACCCGTTCGTGCTGATCGACGACAACGAATTGCGCTTCAATGTTCGTGTGCGCGAATCGGCGCCGGCTCTCAACCGCAATGAACTGCTGCAAAGGGTTGAATCCGGGCTGGAAGAAGAATTCGGTTTCGCGCCGGACCAGGTGCGCCTGACCGGTCTGCTGGTGATGTACAACAACGTGCTGCAAAGCCTGTTTCAGTCTCAGATTCTGACCCTGGGCGTGGTCATGCTCGCCATCATGCTCATGTTCCTGGTGCTGTTCCGCTCATTGCTGATCGCGGTGCTTTGCATCATTCCCAATGCCATCGCCGCCGCTGTCGTGCTCGGCGTCATGGGCTGGCTGAATATTCCGCTCGATATCATGACGATTACCATCGCGGCGGTCTCGGTAGGCATCGGCGTCGACAATACGATTCATTACATGTATCGATTCCGGCGCGTATTTCCGCGCCTGGGCAATTACCGCAAGACCATGTATTTCTGCCACGACAGCATCGGCCGGGCGATGTATTTCACTTCCATGACCATCGTCGCCGGGTTCTCGATCCTGGTGTTGTCGAATTTCATTCCGACCGGAATCTTCGGCCTGTTGACGAGCCTGGCCATGCTGGTCGCCCTGGTGGGATCGCTAACCCTGTTGCCGCAGTTGCTCGCCACCTTCAAGCCACTGGGACCGGAATCCTCTTGATGACTTGCAACTACCGATTCTCCGGCAAGTTGCCCGGTGTGCCGATCGCCTTGCCCGACGCGCTGAAAATTCTATTGCTGAGTCTGCCCATGCTTGCCTCTTGCGGGGAAAGCGAGCCGCCGGTTGCGGCGCCGCTGCCGCCGACACCGGAGATTATTGTTGCCGGCTACGCCAACGATCCCGCCGCGCTGCAAAGGGGCCAGAATCTGTTTCTGGGTTCCTGCGTAAGCTTCTGCCATAACCTGATCGAGGAGCAGCCCAATCAGGCCGACGCACTGTTTCTGTTCGATTGCCAGTGGACCCATGCTCGCGACGACGGGGAGATTTTCCGCGTGATCAAGAAAGGCATTCCGGATACGCGCATGGTGGGATTCGGCGAAAATTTTCCCGACGGCGATAACGATGTGTGGAAGATCATCGCCTATATCCGGCAAGTCCAGGATAACTGCTGACGAATTTCCGGTATTGCGGAGCGTCGCTGCGGCGCGTGCAGGGAAAGATCTATCGAGAGAACATCCGCGAGTCTATTCGCCGACTTTGCGGAATATGGCCTGGCGATCCTTTGCCAGCAGGCAGACCACCATGAAGTCAGGCTGGCAGGTTCGGGCGAACACGATGGCCTTGTTGGCTTCTTCCAGCCGGGCCCGAATCACGCCGGACACGCCCGCGTAATTGACTTCAAATTCCAGGATCGCGCCGGAAACGCTGCCGGCGCTGCTCGACCATTGGAAGCCGAGAGATTCAATTTGCCGAATTTCGACGCTGCCATCCTTGACAGCGACTTCCACCGAAAACAAGGCGCCTTCGGCGATCCAGACGCCGTTCCAGAATGCCGAATGGTCTTCCGCCGACTCTGCCGCAAGGCTGAAATGCAGCAGCAGCGCGAGCGCCAGCAACCTCACAGGACGAGGCCTACCCCGAACAGGTCGCCATGGAACACGAACAGGGTGAAATAGAGCACCATGCCAAGTCCGGCGATAACGATGTCCCAGACCAGCATGCGCGGTTCAAATGCCGCCATCCCGGCGCTTCCCCACAAACTGAAATACTTTGTCGCGCCCCACAAGGTAAAGCCGCCGAACAGCAGCATGGAAGCAAGGTCGCCATTGGCCCAGAGATGCGCCGCTCCCCACAAGGTCACGCCCAGCAGCATGGGATTGCGCAGAGTCACGCGCAGCCAGGACATCGGCATGACGCCGGCCAGAACCAGCAAGAACACCGGCATCATGATGAAATGCGAAAGGTAACGCATCCCGAACGGCGGCTCCCAGACCATGACAAACGGCGCGATGGACTTGCCCCAGATGATGAGCACGAGTCCGGCCAGAGTGATCAGACTGTAAACGCCCTTGTAGGCGCCGGGAGACGGAAAGCGGCCGGCAAGCGCTTCGCGCAAACCCATTTCCCGTAACGTGTGGGGAAAGAGGAACAGGATTAATCCGAGCACGAGAACAGTCATGTTGCCGCCTCCTTACGGGGAGAGGCATTGTAGCACGCGGCCGGCGAGGCAGTTGCCGGCCGCGGACTCACCGATTCGCGGCGCATGTTTCCCGCGCATTTGAGACGGCCCGGAATTTTCTACTTTGCTCGGCGCTACGGTCAATGCCATTGCGACAGTCTCATTTTGAACTACGACGGACGTGCTGAGGGTTGACCTCAGCGCGCCGCGCCACAGAAATCCGTTATACAATCCGCACGCATTTTCGAGCGGCGCGCGGCGCGTGGCGGACAATGTATATCTTTAACTTCACAAGGTAATGACCAATCCAGGGAGATGAGCATGACAATTTTGCGAACGGCGATGCTGACTGGAATAGCGCCAGCATTCTTCACGAGCGGCGCTTTCGCCGCTGAAACCTATGTCTCGCTGGGATTGGGGATTGCCGAAGAGCAGGTGGAAATGAGCTTGATCGCTCCCGGCAGGTTAAATTGCAATAGGACGCCCGGCTCTGTTTCCTGCGCGGGCCAATTATCTTTGGAGCCGATCGCCTCGGAGTTCGATCTTGCCAATGCAGTCGCGAGTTCGGCAAGTATCGGGCTCGAATGGGCAAGCTGGCGGCTCGAACTGGAATATTTCAGCCGCGCGCATGACGGGCAATCTCTGCCTCAGCCCGTGAACCCGTTTTCAAACCCGTATTCAAGTTTTGGCGTCGGCGCGATAGGCGGCTTGATCGAAATTCCATTCGGTTTCCCTGCCGAGACACCGAAACATGAAATCGCCAGCTTCGACTCGCACCAGCTTTTTCTCAATGCCATATACCGTTTCCAAACCGGTGTTTCCTGGAAACCTTATATCGGGGTAGGGGCCGGAGTGGCCCAAATCCGTTATCGGTATATCGCGGAAGGAATCGAGGTTTCGTTTTCAGTTCCGCCGCTTGACCCCATCTCGATGCCGGATTTCGTGTCCAATCCAGACTGGATCTCCCTAAGGAGCATTAGGGCCATTGACGCCGAATCTAGCGACAATGTCCTGGGGTTTCAGTTTCTGGCGGGAATTGACCGTGCGCTGACTGAAGAAGTGACGGCGTTCGCGACCCTTCGGTGGAGCCGGTTCGAATCCTCGGCAATTTCAAATTTTACCGACAATCGCCCCGGATTCATTGTTCCAACCATCGTATTGGGCGCATCGTCAATAGCGCCAATCGAACTTGATGGGATCGGGGGCGCTTCTCTTACGGCGGGAATTCGCTATACCTTCTGAGCGGTTTCAGCGGCGGTTTCAGCGGGACATTCGACACAGGTTCCGGGGGCTCCAACTCTTTTGACATCGCGCACCGCCTCACATTAAATATCGGGGCTGGAAGCACAAGGAACTCGCAAGTCAGGGATGCCGTTCCAGGGGAGGCGCGACTGAATCCGCAATGAAGACTTGGCAGGTTTTCTTCGTTTTTCCTTTGCTCGCGCTCGCCGGCTGCGAGGAGCCGCCCTTGCAGGCTTATGGACAACTCGAATCCGACCGGGTGGAAGTGGTCGCGGAATCGAATGAGTCCATCGTCGAAATCGCATCGCTGGAAGGCGATGTACTCGCGGCCGGCGCATTGATTCTGCGGCAGGACACCGCACGGCTCGATATCCGCTTACGCGAGGGCGAAGCCAATATCGTTCGTATCGAAGCGCTGCTCGAAGAGCAGATCAACGGACCCCGGATCGAAACCATCGAAGCTACTCGAGCCAGCTTGCTCGAAGCCGAGATCGAACGCGATTTTCGCGAGCGCGAACTCAATCGATTGACCGGATTGCGGGAACGCAATCTGACCTCCGAGGAAAGTGTCGATCAGGCGCGCAATCTGCTTGAATCCGCTAGCGCCAGGATCGAGATTGTTTCGGCGCGGCTGGCTGAACTGGAAGCTGGCACCAGACCCGAACAGATCGAACAAACGCGCGGTTTGCTGAGCCAGGCCATGGCGCAACTCGATGCGCTCAAACTAGACCGTGAACGCCTGCACGTTGCGGCGCCGGTGGATGGCCTGGTGGACAACTTGCCGTTCGAAGTTGGCGAACGGCCGCAACCGGGTGACGTAGTCGCGATACTGTTGACCGGCGAACAACCTTACGCGCGGGTTTACATACCCGAACCGCTGCGGGCGGGTTTGCGAGTCGGGAGCCCCATACGCATAGCCGTCGACGGCATTGAGCAGCCCCTGAATGGAACGATTCGCCGCATCGCCGCCGAGGCGAATTTCACGCCGTATTTCGCGCTAACCGAACGGGACCGCGGGCGCCTTTCCTTTCTCGCCGAAGTGCGAATGCCGGATTTGCCGGAGCGACTGCCCGAGGGACTTCCGGTGCAGGCGCTGTTTACCAATGATTGAACGATTTCATCCTGAAATAGTTCAATCACGCAAAGCAAAACACGGTTTCGCCTGGCTTCCGGAATCAATGGCTTGCGCCATCGATTCCGGCGGCAAATCCCTGTGCCGCGTTGTATGGCGAAGTTTTTTGGCAGTTCGTCGCCCAGCGTTATCGAGATGAAGGGTAACGGCGATTACGCGATCCAGGCGCGCGGCCTTACCCGCCGCTTCGGCGCCGTTGTTGCGGTCAATAATGTCGATCTCGACGTGCCGTCGGGGAAAATCTACGGCTTCCTTGGGCCTAACGGTTCCGGCAAATCCACCACCATCCGCATGCTTTGCGGATTGCTGACGCCAAGTTCCGGTCAGGCCAAAGTGCTTGGGCTAGACGCCGGACGTGACGCGGAAGCGCTGAAGCGGGAAATCGGCTACATGACCCAGCGGTTCTCGCTTTACGAAGACCTCAGTATCAAGGAGAACCTGCAATTCATCGGCGAAGTCTATGCCATACCGCGGCGGGAACGCCGCCGGCGCATGGACGAACTGCTCAGCCGCTTCAGTCTGACCGAGCGCCAGCGGCAACGCGCGGGCACCTTGAGCGGCGGCCAGAAGCAACGCCTCGCGCTTGCCGCGGCGACCATGCACCGGCCGCGCCTGTTGTTGTTGGACGAGCCGACCAGCGCGGTGGATCCAAGCAATCGCCGCGATTTCTGGGAAGCCCTGTTCGAACTCGCCGAGCAGGGCGCCACCATACTGGTTTCCACGCATTACATGGATGAAGCCGTGCGTTGCCACAAGCTGGCGATCCTCGACCGGGGCGTGAAAGTGGCAGACGGTTCGCCGCGTTCGCTGGGCGAAAACATCGGCACTCATGTCATTGAAGTGCAAGCGGCCGACGCCGACGCGGCGCATCTTGCGCTGCGCGAAATTCCGCGAATCGTCAGTCTGACCCGGCTCGGCGCGCGGCTGCGAGTGCAGATTCCGAAACATATCGCCAATCCGGCCGCCGTCGTCTCCCAAACCTTGCGCGACGCGGGCATTGCCGCGGATATTGGCCAGGTGTTTCCCGACATCGAAGATATCTTCGTGGCGGTCACCGAATTGCGCGAAGTTGAGTCCGAAGCCCAGGCAGCGGACGCACCATGAAATCCCTGATTCGCATATTCGCCATCATGCACAAGGAGTTGCTGCAATTGTCCAGGGATCGGCTCACCTTCGGCATGATCGTCGGCATCCCGCTGATCCAGTTGCTGCTGTTCGGCTATGCCATCAACACCGATGTGCGCAATCTCACCGCCGCCTACGTCGACGAAGCCGACTCCCATCTTTCGCGCCAACTCATCGCCGACCTGGGCGCTACCCAGGTCGTCGCGCTGCGCCAGCGCGTCGCCAGCGTCGAGGAACTGGTGCAATTGCTTGATGCGGGAGCGGTATCGGTAGGCGTCGCCATACCGGACGATTTCGATCGCCGGGTGATTTCCCGCGACCGGCCGGCATTGCAACTGCTCGTGGACGGGACCGATCCGATCATCCTCGGCGTGGCGGAGGGGCTGGCGGCGATCCCGCTGCAATTCGACTCCCAATCCGGATTGCAGCCTCGGCAACGCATGGTCGAGGTGCGCAATTATTACAACCCGGAGCGCCGTTCGGCGGTGAATATCGTGCCCAGCCTGGTCGGCGTGGTGCTTACGATGACCATGGTGCTGTTCACCGGAGTCGCCATCGTGCGCGAGCGAGAGCGGGGCAATCTGGAGTTGCTGATCAATACTCCGGTGCGGACCGTGGAACTGATGCTCGGAAAAATCGTTCCCTACATCGTCATCGGGCTGATCCAGCTCGTCATCATCCTGGCGGTTGGCCGCGTCATATTCTCCGTGCCGATCATGGGCAGCGAATGGCAGGTATTGCTGGCGGCGCTGATCTTCATCTCCGCCAACCTGTCGCTGGGTCTGCTTATCTCGACAGTTGCCGCCACCCAGTTTCAGGCTATGCAGATGACCTTCTTTTTCTTCCTGCCCTCGATCCTGCTGTCGGGATTCATGTTTCCCTTTGAAGGCATGCCCGAAATCGCCCAGGGCATCGCCGAAGTGCTGCCGCTGACGCATTTCAACCGCTTGATTCGCGGCATCGTCCTTCGTGGCGTGGACGTCTCCATGATGATGCAGGAAATCTTCGCGCTCGCCGCATTCACGGCGGTCGCCCTGACCCTGGCGGTCCTGCGCTTCAGCAAGCGGCTGGATTAGGGCAAGGCAGGACAAGATATCTCGCCGGTTGCGAAGTCGCGAAACTTCGGGCTGCTAGGAAATTACCGAAGAAAGGAGCGGAATGCGCTGACTTCCGTGCTTTCGATAAACGGCAAAGTCGCTGTCCAGAGTGAAAACCACACTGCGGGATTGCTGTTCAGCCATGCGGACGATACAGCCATCGGCGAGCGACATGGGAACGTCCTCGTATTTCGTCAACAAGCGGCCTACCGCGACCAGCTCTTCGGCAAGACTGAATGACAACCGGAACATCCCGCGCTCGAAGAACTGCATAATCGCTCGTTGCGCGCCGGGGCCGAGGCGCCGGGCCAAATAATGCGCCTGCGCCAGAACGGGCTCGCAAACGAGCAGCGGAAAGGAGAGTTGGCTCCAGGTTTCGCGAACCCACTTGTGATGCCGGTCGTTGCCGTTCAACAGCGCTATCAGAGGCCCGGTGTCCAGGATGATTCCGGTTTCACTCACCGAAACCATCCAGATGATTCTTGCCCACCGACAGATCCGCGGGCCCGGAAAAAGCGCCCACCAGGTCAGCGACCTGGGAAAGGGCGGATTCAGGCCTTTTCGCTTTCTCCGCGGTAAGCAGATACGACTGAATCGCCTCACGGACCAGCGCCGACTTACTGACGCCCCGACGGCTCGCAGCCGCGCAAAGCTCCGCTTCGAGGGTATCCGGCACTTTGAGGGAAATTGTGCTCATGACGATCACATTAATACAAATGTGATTAAAGTAATACCTCTAGTGCGCGCGGCTCGTCAAGCCCCTCAGTCTTTTCCCCGCCAAGTCGAGATCGGCTGGACTAGATGCGGCCGGCGAGCGATCTGCTTGTCGAAAAATTCATGCAAGAAACTTGGAATCCACGGTCGAGGGGGAGATCATTGCTTTGACTTCTTGTCCAGCGAAACGTGGAATCAGATGTGCCGAGTCGAAAAACCAACCAGTTGCATGGTAAATAGACACAAAGATAGAATTCTCAGAGAAGCGCTAGCCGAGCGAATGGAGCGTGGCAAACCAATTGAAGAAAGGCTGGATATTGTTCGAGAGCGTCATGCCGCAGGTGAGCCTGTGTATGTCGGCGACCCAGACAAGCCAGGCAAGCTCATCCAGTTGCAACCCGGTGGACGTAGGATTCGGGGGAGCCTGGTAAACAGAAAGTTCATTCCGGACGAGTAATGAACGACGCATCGCTCGGAATCGAACGCTTCGCTCACAACAAATTTCCTTACTCTTATGCGAGTTCGATTCGAAGTTCGCGGCCGACCGCTTTGGCGGCGCGCGCCAGTGCACCAACGGTCACTCCTTCATGACCGGGGTCGAGTAGGCGATCGACCTGCGACCGGCTTGTGCTCAACCGGCGCGCCATTTCTACCTTCGAGATTCCTTGAGTTTTCATCGCTTCGGCTAGCTGAAAGGCGAGTACGCGCTTCACGGCTTGCGCGGTCGCACTCTCATACATGCCTTGTTCCCTAAGGAACTCGTCAAAGTACTGCCCCGGATGGCCTTTTTCGATGTCTTCGCTCATGTCAAGCCCCTCATTCTTTTCCCCGCCAAGTCGAGATCGGACTTGGGTGTCTTTTTGGTTTTTTTGATAAAGCCGTGAAGCAGCACCATTTCAGCCGCGAAGACACAGAACAAAATTCGCGCGGCCCTTTGATCCAGCAAGTCCGTCCGAACCTCCCATAGCCCCTCGTGGCCCTTCATTCGGCGACATACGGGCATCCCGATGGGCCACCCGAACTCGGCCGCTCGAATATCATCACCAATGCGTTTCTTGTCCGCATCGGAAAGACCGAGCAGCCAATCGCGAACAGGCATCCGGCCACCCTCGGTCGCGAAAAACCGCGCGGGCAAGCGCTTACTCCGGTCCACGGCCTAACGTACCATATTTGGTGCAGATAGTGAAATCGATAACTCCGCATTCATAGTGTGGGAAGAAGAATTCACAGCGCGATTCCCATCTTCTCCAGATGCCCCTCAACTCCTTCGCCAAGAACACCAAACTTCGCTTCCTTTGCGCTATCTTTCAAATGCAGACCCGATTCGACTCGCGAATTGTCCAAAATTTCTACATCGGCATGCCACCATGCAGGTTGGCTTCGAGATCGTGCAGGTTTTCAGGGTCGCTGGAATCTATATTGCGCGGAATATTCAGATTGTAGACGTTGATGGAACTGGCGATTCCAGCGGGCGGAACCATGTGCGAATGTCGCGGGAGCTTTGTTCCGCTGGTGGGCACATCGACAATTCGATGGATGTCCTGTTCGCACAGTCGCAGGATTCCTTCCACCAATCGCCTCTATATCCCGCTTCAGCAAGCGGCTGCACTAGATGCGGCCGGCGAGCGATCTGCTTGTTGAGAAATCGCGGTCGCCGATGGGCAGCTCGCGCACTCGCTGGCCGGTAAGGATGTAGATCGCATTGGCGACGGCGGCGGCTACCGGCGGTGTCGCCGGCTCGCCGAGGCCTCCAGGCGCATTGCCCGACTCCACCAGATGCACCACGATTTCCGGCGAGTCGGTCATGCGCAACATCTCGTAATCCGGGAAATTGCCTTGCACGACTCGGCCGTCCTCGATGGTGATTGCGCCGTAAAGCGCCGCCGTGAGGCCGAAAATGATGCCGCTTTCGATCTGGGCCTCGGCGGTGTCGGGATTTACCACCCAGCCGCAGTCCATCGCGCAGGTAACCTTGTGTACGATGGGACGGCCGTCTTCGCCTATAGAGACTTCGGCGACCTGGGCGGCGATGCTGCCGAAACTTTCCTGCACGGCGATGCCCAGCGCGCGGCCTTCCGGCAGCCCGCTGCCGTATCCCGCCGACTCCGCCGCGACTTGCAGCACATTGCGATGGCGCGGATGGTCCTGCAGCAGTTCCATGCGCAATTGATAGGGATTGGTTCTGCCGCGATGGGCAATCTCGTCGATGAAGGATTCGATGAAGAAAGTTTGCTGGGAATGGTCGACGCTGCGCCAGGAGGCGATAGGCACGTGAGTGTCCACATCCACGACGCGAATCGACTGGTTCGGGATGGCGTAGGGGATATGCGCCGCGCCCGGCACCTGGATCGGGCCGGTGAAGCGGTTATGCCAGACTGTCACGCGTCCTTCGCCGTCGAATGCCGCCTTGAGATTGCTATGCACCGCGGGCCGGTAATAGTCCTGGCGCATGTCTTCCTCGCGGGTGAGGATCGTTTTCACCGGCACGTCGAATTCCATCGCGATCAGGGTGGCGTGATCGATCACGTTCCAGGTGAACGGCAGGCGCCGGCCGAAGCCGCCGCCGAGATAACTATGGTGGAAGGTGACGTCGTCCTCGCTCAGGCCCGCCACTTTGGCAACCCGGCCCTTGATGCCGAGAGCGTCCTGGGTGCTGGTCCAGAGGTCGGCCCGGTCGCCCTGTATATGCACCGTGCAATTCATGGGTTCCATGGCGGCGTGGGCCAGGTAGGGCACCCGGTAGCTTGCTTCGAACACGTCCTGTGCGTCTTCCAGCGCCGCGTCGGCGTCGCCGCTTTCGAAGTCCTTGGAGCCATTGTCTTCGGCCAGTGCGCCGTCAAATCTTTGCGCCAGTTCCGCGCTTGAGACTCCATCGTTTGCGGTCGGCGCGAACTCTGCCCTGACCAGCTCAAGCGCCTGTTTCGCGCGCCAGTAGTTGTCCGCGACCACGGCATAGCCGTCTTCGAGTTCGACCACTTTGCGTACTCCGCGTTGCGCTAGCGCCTCAGTTGCATCCACCGAGGCGAGTTTCGAGCCAAACACTGGCGCCAGACGCAGGGCTGCGTAGAGCATGTCCTCGCTGTGGGCATCGATGCCATAGGGCGCGCTGCCGTCGACCTTCGGCGGAATATCGCGTCTGGAGATGGCTTTGCCCATGATAGTGAATTGTGAGCGGTCCTTGAGAACGGGCTCGGCGGGTGGTTCGAGCTCGGCTGCGGCCTCGGCCAGATCGCCATAGGGAATCGAGCGGCCGCTGGCGGAATGATGCACATGGCTCAGTTCGGTGGTGCATTCATCGACTGCCGCACCCCAGCGGTCGGCGGCGCATTGCAGAAGCATCTGTCTTGCCGCGGCGCCCGCTACGCGGATGGTGTTCTCGCCGGTATAGCGCACCGAGGAACTGCCGCCGGTGATTTGCAGATTGGCGATCCGGGCCACGGTCAGGGCGCTGGCGTTGACGAGGCCCATCAGAAACGGGGGCAGCAGTTCCCCGCCGAAACCCTTGACGATAGCGTCGTTTGCGAACAGATCAGTAGCCGGGGCCTGTTCGATGTCGACAAGTTCCCAAGCGGCGTCGAGTTCGTCGGCCGCCATCTGGCCCAGGGCGGTATGGATGCCCTGGCCCATTTCGGAATGCGGTACGTATACCGTGATCCGGTTATCGGGCTGCAGGCGAATCCAGGAAGTGACAAAACGTTCGTTGTCGCTAGCAAGGCTGTCGTTGGCGCGCCGGTGCCGGCTCGGACGGGTGGCCGCGTAACCGATCAGCACGCCGCCGCCGGCAACGGCGGAAACGAGAAGGAACTTGCGCCGGTTCAGTTTTGGTTTGTTCATCATTTTCTCCTATTGGGAGATTGCGGGTGACATATATTTCGGTCCAGCCGCCGGGCGCGGCCCGGCGCCGCTCGGGCCGCGCCTTCGAAACCACTTGCCCTGGCCTTACACGCTCGCCAATGCGCGGATGGCCTTGCGCACCCGGGGGTAGGAGCCGCAGCGGCAAATATTGGTGATGCCGGCGTCGATTTCCTCGTCGGTGGGCGCGGGATTTCGCGCCAACAGGGCGGTGGCCGCCATGATCATGCCCGACTGGCAATAGCCGCATTGAGGCACCTGGTAATCGATCCAGGCCTGTTGCACCGGGCTCAGGTCATTGGCGCCGCCCGCCACCGAAGCAAGTCCTTCTATGGTGGTAATGTCGCGTCCTTCGACCACGCTAACCGGCGTGACGCAACTGCGCAGCGCATTGCCGTCGACATGTACCGTGCAGGCGCCGCAATTGCCGATGCCACAGCCGAAATTGGTTCCGGTCATGCCGAGTTCGTCACGCAGCGCCCAGAGCAAGGGCATTTCGGGCTCGATATCGAGTTCCCGCATTTCTCCATTCAATATGAATCTGGCCACTGTTTTTCCTCCTTTCGATACAACGGACAGAATAATGGAACCGGGAACGGGATTCTAGCGACAGCGAGGCGGATGTCGGAGATAATGCGGCCGAAACCGCCGAAACGGGCGGCCAAAACAGCATAATGGGGACAAAACGGGGACACCCATCCGGCCAGAACGAGGACACCTTTGGGTTAGATCGGGGACAGCCAAAGCGGGGAAAGACGATGAACTGGAAAATTCTCGGATCCGAAGCAGTGGGTACCTATGCACTGGTATTCACCGGCTGTGGCGCGGTGGTCGCGAACGACCTCTTCAACGTCGGCTTCGGCGCCCTTGGCGTCAATCTCGTTTTCGGCATGGTGGTCATGGCCGTGGTCTATTCGCTGGGAAATGTTTCCGGCGCCCATATCAATCCGGCGGTGAGCATCGCCTTCTGCGCTTCGGGCCGCCTGCCGCGCAACCTGCTGCTGCCCTATATCGCCGCGCAATGCTTTGGCGCCATCGTCGCCGCGTTTACCTTGCGGCTGCTGTTTCCCGATCATTCCGGCTATGGCATGACGGCGACCGTGATCGATGTCCCGCGCAGTTTTCTGTTCGAAATCCTGCTCACCTTTATGCTCATGTTCGTGATCTTCAACGTGCTGAGCGGCAATGGCGGCAAGAAAACCATGGCGGGGCTCGTCATCGGCGCCACGGTAACCTTGCTGAGCATGTTCGGCGGCGGCGTCACCGGCGCCTCGATGAACCCGGCCCGCTCGATCGGCCCGGCGCTCGCGGCGGAGAATCTCGATTTGCTCTGGTTATATCTGACCGCCCCGCCCATCGGGGCATTGCTGGCCTGGCCGGCCGCGCGCTGGTTGCAGGGCGACAGTTTTCTGGCTGATTCGAATTAACGGCGGATTCTGATGCCCACCGTGGCAGTACCCGATTAATCCCTGGATGCCGATATGACCCTGCGGATTTCGTCTGCGGTGAACTCAGCGCGAAATTCGACCATTTTCCTGCCAAGCTCTATGGTCTCTTCCAAGGGAACAATAGAAACACCGTTGATGGATGCAAGGCCGGCATCGACCCGTTGGTCGAATCGAACCTGATCGGGATCCGTAACCATCATCATCGCGGTCACCCAGATATCGTCGTGATACCCATCGTGTCCTGATTCGGCAACGCCAAGTTGCCGCTCGGTATACTGCTCCGTTTCTTCCCAGCCCGGACTATAGAATTCCCTGACAAAGTGGATTCGCGTCTTCCCGTCTTGCCATTGTGTAGTCAATGCCGCCGCGACATTGGCCATACCGAGTTGATTTCCGCCACTGTCGCCGATCAGGACGATGTCGGTAAAACCGGATTGTCTCAGACTGAGCGCAATGTCAGTTAATAACGCCTCGTAAGTTGCCGCGGTCAGACTGATGCTGCCAGGAAACTTCATGGCGCCGCTGGGCGGGTCGATGTTTCCTTCCGGCACGAATTTAACGACTGGCGCACAAAGGGCGTTGCCCAGTTTCTCGGCGATGGCAGGGCAAGTCGCTTCGAGAATCAGGTTGTGCTTTCCGGTCGCCAGATACGGACCGTTTTCTTCGATGCCGCCGGTCGGAACGATGACTGTCGTAGTCCCATCGGCAATCAAATCCCGAATTTCCATGAAGGTCAGTTCTTCCATCCAGTAAGAGTGACCGGCGGCAATGGGGCGTTCGGCAGCCAGGAGTTCTTCGTCGGTATAGGCAGCCTGTGCAAGGAGATGCGGAGAGTGCGCGATGACCTGGCTTGCCGCCAGCACGCAAAATACTCTTTTGAGGTTCCCGAGGCGCCGATATGCTTTCAATTGTCTGCCCTCCGCCCAATGGATGCACAACGCGATCTTGCGATAACGCTACCATACTTATACGAAACATCGAACGAGTTGCTGACCTCGCGGCATGGCGCGCGGCCCGCCCCATGGGCGGCAGCGGCCGCGACTGACGCCGAAGCACGATTGCGACTAGACTTTTCAGGTCGAATTCGCTGTTATGGTCAACTGTTCGGCATTGCTTGCCTATCCTGGGAAATACCCGGATTGAGTACTTGATTTGTCACTTTCCTTGCGCCACATCGTAATTCTGATAGCGGTTGCGATGCTTGTCCTGACGTTCGCTCTGTTGCGTTCAGATGTGAGCGTGGAGAACGGTCCGATCGCCATCCCGGATATCAGCGCGGATGAGCTGTTGGCGCGAGGTGAATATCTGGCGATCGCCGGCAATTGTGCGAGTTGTCACACCACGGCCGCAGGTGAATTCATGGCCGGCGGTGTGGCGTTCGAGACTCCTTTCGGCACCCTGTATTCAACCAATATCACTCCCGATGCGGACAGCGGAATCGGCAACTGGAGCGATCGGGATTTTTTAAATGCGATGCGGCACGGAGTCCGGCCGAATAATGAGCATCTTTACCCGGCGTTTCCGTACACGGCATACACCAGGATTTCCAATGAAGACATCGCGGCAATCCATGCATATTTGCAAAGTATTCCACCGGTAAATCAGGCGGCGCCGGAAAATGAGTTGTCGTTCCCATTCAATTTGCGGCTGCTAATGGCCTTCTGGAAAGCAATCTATTTCGAACCGGGAGCATTTGAACCGAACGAAGATCAAACCGATGAATGGAATCGTGGCGCCTATCTGGTTGAAGCGTTGGCTCACTGCAGCGCCTGCCACACCCCGCGAAACGGTCTGGGAGCAGAGCAAAAAGAGTTGCACATGAGTGGCGGCGAGTACCTGGACCGTGTCAGAAACGGAGCGCACCGGCCCTGGGCCGCACCCAATCTTACCGCAACAGAGCGCGGCCTCGGATTGTGGACACAACAGGATATCGAAAACTACTTGAAGTCCGCGCGAAACGAGTTTCTGGAATCGTTCGGGCCAATGAACCAGGTCATCATGAACAGCACGCGATTTCTGTCGGACAGCGATATCAATGCCATGGCGGTCTACCTCAAGAGCCTGCCTGCTGTTGACGAGCCCATGGCAAGAATGCCGGATTCGCAAATCATGGGTCGCGGCCGGACGATCTACAATCTCCACTGCGGCGCCTGCCATCTTCCAACCGGCGAGGGCGATCCGGAAATGGCGCCCAGGCTTAATGCGGGCAGTCTGGTTGTGCAGTCCTCGAATCCGGCGTCCATGATCAATGCCATCCTCTATGGGCCGGAGCCCCCTGGATATCCGTTGCCGCAAAAATGGAGGGAGCCCATGGATGAGTTCCAATACTTGCTCGATGATGAAGAAATTGCAGCGGTCGCCAGTTACATTCGCAATTCCTGGGACAATTCAGCGGGTGTCGTGACCGCCGGGCAGGTAGCGCGTCAACGTTAGCGATTAACGCCTGACAATCTTTGCTCATCCGGAGTAATTGCCCGATAATGTGCCGTGGGCTCCGCTTGACCTTACCAGCAAATGAGGCAATTCAATTTGTCCCTTTCGTTTGCCAGTAAACTGGCGCGACCAGCCGGTGCAATTGCAATTATTGCAACGCTGTCGCTGACTGCCTGCGAGCGTGATTCCGCTACTCCGGCAGAGCCTCCGCAAACTGCCTCGGTACTCAGAACGCGCCTGATGACCGGAGACCAATACGCGAATACGATTGCGCAGGTATTCGGCGAGGACATCAGCGCCAGCATACTCCCTCCCATTCCACCGATGGCCAGGACCGATGGCCTGCTGGCTTCCGGCGCCGCCTATGTTGGCGTTACTTCCGACCAGGTTTCTCAAATACAGCAGACCGCGACGTCAATAGCGGCAAAAGCGGTCGATGAGGCGCATCGTGATTTTCTGATCCCCTGCCGGTCGGAATCTCCGGAGCAAGCCGATCCGGCTTGTGCCGAACTGTTTTTGCGCGAGACGGGTCGACTACTTTATCGCCAGACTCTCGAGGACGTTCGGCTTGCCGAGTTGGTCGATATCGCCGGCTACGCGGCGGAACAAACGGAAGATTTCTATTCGGGATTGGCCCTGGCGCTGGAATCCATACTGATCAGCCCGGAATTCCTGTTCATCGTGGATCAGGCGGAACCCCATCCGGGCCGCCCGGGACTGGAGCGACTTGACGCCTGGTCCCTGGCCTCCCGCTTGAGTTTTTTCCTGTGGAACGGGCCTCCCGACCATGCTTTGCTGGATGCGGCGGAAAGCGGAGAATTACATACCCGGGCAGGGCTGAGCGCTACGGTTGAGCGGATGCTGTCCAGTGCAAGACTCGAATCGGGTATGCGTGCGTTCTTCGATGACATGCTCGGTTTCGATGAATTCAACAGTCTGGCAAAAGATCCGATTGTCTATCCGATGGTAACCGGGTCCACCTTGCAGGATGCGCGGGAACAGACACTGCGAACCATCATCGATCACCTGCTTCACCAGGAATCGGATTATCGTGATCTGTTCACCACGCGCAAGACGTTCATGTCTCCGGCATTGGCTGTTGTCTACGGCATTCCCGCCGGCAACGGCTGGACCCCTTATGAATTCGACGCGGACAGCCCGCGCATCGGATTGCTGACACAAGTCAGCTTTCTCGCCGCGAATTCCCATGCGGTGCGCAGTTCACCGACACTGCGGGGGCAGGCGCTACGCGAGCGCTTCCTTTGCCAGGTCGTGCCTCCTCCACCTCCGAACGTGGATTTTTCCCTGCTGGAAGAAGCCGAGCATGCGGCCACGGCGCGCGAGCGACTCGACGTACACAATACCAACCCGTCTTGTGCGGGATGTCATCTCATTACCGATCCGATCGGGCTTGCGCTGGAAAATTTCGATGGCGCGGGGCGTTTCCGGGAGACTGACAACGGCGCGGCGCTGGACTTGAGCGGTGAGTTGGATGGCGTACTCTACGACGATGCCAATGGGCTGGCAGCGGCAATGCGAGATCATCCGAAACTCTCGAACTGTCTGGTGAATCGCCTCTATGCCTACGGAACCGGCGGTCCGGTGTCGTTACGTCGCGACCGCGACATCATTAGCTGGTTTGAAAACCGCTTCGTCGCCAATGGTTACAAACTGAGTGCGCTGTTGCGCGATGTCGCGCTCAGCGAGGCGTTCTCCACTATATCGCCGGGTGAAATTCAAGGTAATATAAGCGGTTCAGATGCGAGTGAAACGCCATACCGATTCAGTGGGCCTGAATTCGGCCCGCCGCCGCAACGGTGAAATCATGGGCAAATTCAATCGACGCAGATTCTTGAAAGGAGCTTTGAATGGCGGTGTGATCACCGTCGGTCTGCCATTGCTGGATGTCTTCCTGAACGAGAACGGGTCGGCATTGGCCAATGGCGCTCCTATCCCCATGCGCTTCGGCACCTGGTCCTGGGGTCTCGGCATGAGCGAATCGATATTCGTGCCGAAAAAAACAGGGCCGGATTTCGATCTGCCGGAAGAAATAGCAGCACTGGCGCCGATTCAGAAGCACATAAACCTGTACACCAATTTTCACGTATTCAAGGATGACGCGCCCAATTTGTGTCATCACTCCGGCTGGGTCGTTTTACGCTCCGGCATCGCACCGATGACCTCGGAAAATCGCCCTGGTGAAACCATCGATGTTTCCATTGCGCGCCAGATCGGCAACGCCACTCGATTCCGCAGCCTTAGCGCAACCGCGACCGGTGACATGCGGGACAGCTTCAGTTACGAAGGCGGTAACTCGGTAAATGTTCCCGAATGGTCGCCGCTCCGATTTTATCAGCGGTTGTTCGGAGAAGATTTTCAGGATCCCAACGCCGATTCCTTTACCCCGGACCCGCGGGTGATGGTGAGAAAGAGCGCGCTCTCCGCCGTACAGGACGATGCCAAAAAGCTGGAAAAATCTTTGGGTTCGGCGGATCGCGCAAGACTGGATCAATACTTTACCGGATTGCGTGACCTTGAAAGGCGCTTCGATTTGCAATTGACGAAACCGGATCCTCGCGCAGCTTGCATCGTCAGTGCAGCGCCGGAAGACCTGCCGACCGGACTCGATGCCGATCTGGTATCGAAGCGTCACCGGATGATGACCGACCTGATGCTGATGGCGGTTGCCTGCGATCAGACTCGCGTATTCAACATGTTTTATGCGTCCGCGTTTTCCGCCACTACCAAACCGGGCTATGACAAACCCCACCACACGGCGACTCATGAAGAAGCGGTAGACAGCGAACTCGGCTATCAGCCCAATGTGTCCTGGTACACTCGCCGCGCCATGGAAGAGTGGGCTTACTATGTTGGCGCTTTGGCCAGTTTCAGGGAGGGCGACGGCTCTTTGCTGGATAACGCCCTGATTTACTGCACGACAGATCAGTCTTTCGCCAAGACTCACGCCATAGACGGGATTCCCATGTTCAGTGCGGGGACCGCCGGCGGCCGGGTAAAGACAGGATTGCATATCGATGGGGCCGGATCGCCGGGTTGTCGCCTGGGTTATACCGCTCAACGCCTGATGGGACTGGAAATCGAGTCCTGGGGAGACAAGAGCAACACAACCTCGGGTGAGATCGGTGAAATTCTGGTCTGAAACATCTTGTCCAACCCTCCTGAAGATCTGCATGGCGCTGGTCATCGCCGGTACCGGCTCCACCGTTCTCGCGGCAGACGAGGAATTCTTTACCGAAGCTTACAGGGATATTCCCACACCCCCTGAATTCCATGTCGAGTTGACCGAACTGGATGGCCCGGTCTTCGCCGATAGCGCCGGCAAGACGCTCTACAAGTGGCCGCTGCACAAACTTCGCAATGGCTACAGCGGAGAACCGCCCGGCACGCCGCAGTGCTACGACGAAGTGCTCACCGAGACCGCCGGACTCATGAGTCCGTATCCTCCCGGTATCAAGCTGCCTGAGCTCGACCAGCGTTTGAGTTGCGCGGATCTGTGGCCGCCGGCGCCGGCAAGCGACGATGCGGAACCTGTCGGCAAGTGGACGATCGTTGAGCGCAACGATGGCAGCCGGCAATGGGCATTCGACGAGCAGCCGCTGTATACGTCCATTCGCGATGAACAGCCCGGCGATGTAATCGGCGGTACGACGCGGCGTTACGGCGGCGACTCTCCGGCCTATCGCGTTCCCATCGGGCCGCCTGCGCTGCTTCCTCCCGGCTTTGCCGTCAGAACGACTTCGATCGGCCGGATGCTCACCACGGACAAGAATGAGGCGGTATACGCGTATAGCGGCGACACCGCCACGACGACGAATTGCCATGATGCCTGCCTGGTGAACCGGCGCCCTGTCGTCGCCCCGGGATTGGCCCGCGCTCAGGGTGAATGGTCTATATTGGAGCGCTCGCCTGGTGTGCGCCAATGGGTCTTCAGAGGCCAGTCGCTGTATACCCATGTTCTGGATACAGGTTCCTGGAGCCAGCAGGGCAGCGACGACGCCATGTGGGAAAATGTATTCACGCAAAAGGCGCCGGCTTACCCGCAAGGTTTTACCGTGCAATCCACTATTGCCGGAGAGGTTTTGGCGGATGCCGGCGGCAGAACGATTTACGTTTATCGTTGCGGTGAAGATTCCGCGGACCAGCTCGCATGTGACCACCCGCAAGACACCCAGGTCTACAGGCTTGCCATGTGCGGCGGCGGCAATCCCGAGAAGTGTTTGAAACATTGGCCCTACGTTTTGGCGGGAGCCGATGAAACGAGTATGAATCGCAGTTGGCGCATCTTGACTATCGACCCGGACACCGGTCGATTGGCGGTTGAAGGCGAACCGGGAGCATTGCGAGTCTGGTCTTATCGTGGCAGACCGGTGTACCTGTTCGGCGGGGATGAACTGCCGGGTGACGTATACGGTGACGGCACCGGGGAATGGAGAGGCCAGCGCAACGGCTTGAAAGCGTTCTGGCTGCGTGACGATTTTATGGATGGAATACTCTGATGAGCCGGACGCCGATTTTCCTTGCAAGTCTGCTGACGATCGCTTGCGCCGGCGTGCAGGCCGACGACAGTCGTTTACGTGACGGTGCGATTGCCTATGTGATGACCGACTTGTTCTGGTCCGTTTATCAGACAGCGGATGGGCGCCAGGAATGTCCTCGCGGTTTCAATGACGGCCCGCGCGAACAATTCGAACAACTGTTTCCCGCACATGAATTTCTTTCTGTGGAAGAGACTCAACTGAAGCAGGAAATCGAAACCTGGCATCCGACCACGGAGCCGGACGGGTTCGAGTTTCTTGAAGTGGAAGGTGAACTGTCCTGGGGTCTGAACCTGGATGGAGAGACCGGGCCGGAAGACTTCACCCACCCTGATGGCACTCCCGGTATCGATAACGAGGTGTATCGCGCTGTCGGTTGCATCATCGGTTTCCGCGGACCGGACGGCGTCGAGTTTATTTTTCAGAACAAGGCTATTCTCGATCGCGTATACAACCGAATGATGATTGAGCTTACCGGCGTTGATGATCTTGAGAATGACGATGCCGTAACGCTTACCTGGTACCGGGGAATGGATCGACTATTGACTGACGCTACCGGGCAGAGGGTCATGCCCGGCGGCACACAAAGAGTCGACAGACGCTGGGGTGAAAGTCTGATTCGCCGGACCCAAGGCAAGATTGTCGATTCCGTATTCACCAGTGAACCTGTTGACGACCTGGTGATCCCCTGGATGAATCTGAATGTTCCTTCGATACAACTCTTTCGCGATGCGCGACTGCAGCTCGATTTGACAAACGACGGCGCAACCGGGCTGCTGGCCGGCTATGCCGATGTGGACACCTGGTATTATCAACTCATTCGAAACGATTCAACGCATCATTTGAGTAATGGGCAAATATCGGGAATCTCACTCTACAAGGCGCTGCGTCGATTGGCCGACGCTCATCCCGATCCGGAAACCGGCGAAAATACAGCGATCTCAACCGCATTGGATATCAAAATGACACAGGTTTTTGTCGCCGACTCAAGCAAGGATGAAGTGACGAGCGCTCCCTGATGGGTGAAAGCGACTATTGCCAAGAGGGATTAGTCCGCTCCATCCCTTGGTGCGAAACTGTAAGTCCGGGCCAAGGCCCGCCGTGCGCTAGCCGCAAGGCGCCAACCTTGCGGCAAACATAAAATGTGGAAATTCGGCAGCGAACGGTTGACGGGTGCGCAATTAACCGGACAATAGGCGCAGCGGTACGCGACCGGAATCGACTTTCGAATCGAACGCATCGCGCCAAGCTTTCAAACCAAGTAGGTATGCATATGAACAGAATTACTGGCGGAAGCCTGTTTCTGGGCCTGATGATTCTTGCCGGCTGCGCCAGCGGTCCACCGCCCGCGGTAGGCATGTGGGGCGTGGATATGAACACCCCGCTGGGCGTGATCCCGGTAACCTTGACGCTGAATGAAGATGGCACCGGCAGCATGTTCTCGGCTCCCCTCGGCGAAGCGCCGGTCTCCGACGTCATGTACGACGGTCAGAACGTGACGTTCACCGCCGAAATCGACGCCCAGGGACAAACCGTGGTTCTTGACTTCAGCGGCGCCGTTGACGGTGATGCGCTGGAAGGTTCCTTCGGTTCCGATTTTGGCGATATCGCGGTTTCCGGCACTCGCCAGTAAAGCCTTGATGGCTACAAGCGGCCGGTATCAGAATCTGTCTGGACTGGCCGCTTCCCAGTCGCGCCGGAATAACGGCGGAACATCGCTGTCCGACAGCAGTTGACCGGGCTGCAATATACAATGGATGTCCGCGTAGGTACGAATGCCGTCGTCACGGCGGATGAACAGGTGTTCGGCGCTGAGTTCATCCGGGCGTTGCAACCCCATCGCGCCACAGAGTTCGAGGAATGCTTCCACCGTCGCGCGCTGGAAGCGGTAGACCCGTTTTGCTTTTTCGTCGACATTTATGGCGCGGGCCAGAGCCTTGTTCTGGGTAGTAACCCCGGTCGGGCAGCGATTGGTATTGCAGGCGCGGGCCTGAATACAGCCGAGCGCCAGCATCATTGAGCGGGCCGCGTTGACCGCATCCGCCCCCAGGGCGATCTTTTCCAGCAGGTCGAAACCGGTGGCCGTGATCCCCGAGCTGATCACGCGAATTTCCTGCTTCAATCCTGCTCCCCGTAAAATCTGGCTAACCAGGTTGGTGGCTTCCAGACAGGGTATTCCCAGCCGATTGGTGAATTCCACCGGCGCCGCGCCGGTACCGCCCTCGGCGCCGTCGACGGTTATGAAATCCGGCTGGATGCCGGTCTTCAGCATCGCTTTGACGATGGCGTTGAATTCGCTGGGCTTGCCGATCGCGAGTTTGAAGCCCACCGGCTTGCCGCCGCTTAGCTCGCGCAGTTTCTGCAAAAACTCAAGTAGTCCGATGGGATCTTCGAACTCCTGATGCCGGGGCGGCGACAGCACGGTCTTGCCCGCTTCCACCAGGCGAATCCGCGCGATTTCCGCGGTGACTTTCGCGCCGGGGAGCACACCGCCGTGGGACGGCTTGGCGCCCTGGGATAGTTTCAGTTCCACCATCTTCACCTGGTCCGCGTTGGCGCGCTCGCCGAAAGCGCTGGCGTCAAAGCGTCCGTTCTGCTGCCGGCAGCCGAAATAGCCGGTGCCAATTTGCCAGATCAGGTCGCCATTGTGCCTGGTATGGTAGGGACTGATACTGCCTTCGCCGGTATTATGGGCAAAGCCGCCCAGTTCGGCGCCCTTGTTCAGCGCCATTACCGCATTGGCGCTGAGAGCGCCGAAACTCATGGCGGAAATGTTCATTCTCGATGCATTGTAGGGTTGCTTGCAGGCGGGACCGCCGAACACCACTCTGCCGTGACTTTCGTCGAGATGAGTAGGCAGCAGGGAATGCTGCAAGTTGCGATAACCGTCTTCGAGCAAGTTTCGCTGCGTGCCGAAGGGAATCGTGTCGGTCATGTTCTTGGCGCGGGAGTAGACGATATTGCGCCGTTCGCGGCTGAAAGGCCGTTCTTCGAGATTGTTGGAAATGAAATACTGCTGAATCTCGGGGCGGAAAAATTCCAGTATGTAGCGGATATTGGCCAGCACCGGATAGTTTCGACGCAGGTTGCTGGCGCTGAAGAAGTAATCGCAAGCTCCGGCCACCGACCAGGCCAGCAGCAATGCGAACAGCGCCAATTGTAGTGGCGCGGACGCCAGCGCGGCCCAGGAGACGGCGATATCGTCGATGCTCAGCAACAGCCAGAGCAGGCTCAACGGCAGGAACAGAAAATTGATGGCGAGGTAGACGCGGGCGACGGGGGTCATGGCGGATTTCTCCTGGACCTGAATCTCTTGGAACCGGTTTGCGGGGCATTCAAGTCCCTGAAGAAGGCAAACGCGATAGAATCTGCCGACGCGGACAGTCTACGCCCGTTGCCAACCGAGTTCATCAATTCATGTATCAAAAGACCGTGTTAATTCTTGGGGGCGCCCGTTCCGGCAAGAGCCGGCACGCCATGAAGCTGGCGGAAGAGAAATCGAAGAATCCCGTGCTGATCGCGACGGCGGTTCCCGGAGACAAGGAAATGCGGCAACGCATAGCGCGTCATCGCCGCGACCGGGGAGCGCATTGGACTACCGTGGAAGCGCCGCTCGAATTAGCCGCGGCAATCGCGGAACTGGCGCCGGCCGATGTGGCGGTGGTGGACTGTCTGACGTTGTGGCTGTCCAATCTGCTACACGAGGAAGGGGGCTGCGAAATCAAAGTGGATCAGCTTCTCGCGGCCGTCGGAGATTCAACAGCCGAACTGATCCTGGTCACCAACGAAGTTGGCCTCGGCATCGTTCCCGCCACGCCGCTCGGACGCGAATTTCGAGATGAACAGGGAATCTTGAACCAGCGCCTCGCCGCAATCGCCGGCGAAGTCATTTTCCTCGCCGCGGGCCTGCCACTGCGCTTGAAATACTGAATTACTCCGCGGGTTCGGAGCGTATCTCAATTGACAATGGGGATTGTCGGGATTAGCTTCGTCAATAAGAATAAAAACTAATAAAACCTTATAAGTGGAGGTTAAAAAAATGAAAATAATAAACCGCTTGATCCTGATAATACCCGCCGCTCTCCTTGTATTTTTCCTCACCGACACCGCTCAGGCCCAGCCCGTCAATCAGGGTCAATCGGCGGAAGCCGCGGAAGAGATTCTGGTGGTCGGCTCCCGTCGCCGGGATCGCTCCGCGGACGATTCTCCCGTACCGGTCGATGTCATCGCCTGATTAACGCGGGTAATTCACACGTGCGGCAGCCTGCCGCCCAGATCTGGGGGGCGCCGGAGATTTCCGACGACTTCAAGGTGTTCGGCAACTTCGGCATCGACCTCGGCAACGGCAGCGAGGCCTACATGTTCGGCAACTGGGCCGAGCGGCAGGTGGAAGGCGGTTTCTATTATCGTAATCCGCATACCCGCGGCGGCGTGTTCCGCGGACCGGTGCTCGACGCGAACCGCAACGAGGTTTTCATCAGGAACGACGATGGCGACCTGGAATCCCCGGGGCAGGGCGATCTCGACGACGGCGCCGCGCTTCTCTACGGCAATGGCTCGCCGGTCCTGGCCATGGACGGAATTACCAGAACGGTAAAGGTGGCGGACCTTACGGGCGATATGTCCGGAAATTGTCCCGCGGTCAGGATTCGAAACTACGTGGCTGATCCAGATGCGCTTGCAGCCATCCGCAACAACCCCGGCTGCTATTCCCTGATCGAGAAGTTTCCTGGCGGATTTACGCCGCAATTCGGCGGCTATGTCGATGACATCAGTCTGGCCGGTGGCGTGCGCGGCGAACTCGATTCCGGCTGGTTCTCCGACCTCAGCGCGTCGGTCGGCCAAAGCACCGCGGATTTCTATATATACAACACCATCAATCCGCAATTGCTGTCTCAGCGTAACGATATTCCCACCTACTACGATGCCGGCGCCTACATCGAAACCGACCGGGTGGTGAACTTTGATTTGTCCAGACAGTACTTCCCTTCCGGCGTAGATAATGTGAACGTGGCAACGGGTCTGGAATACCGCGATGAGACTTTCCGCATCCGCAACGGCGAGCCCAACTCCTTCTTCATCGATCCCAATCTGGCGGCGCAAGGCTTTGGCGTGGGCTCCAACGGATTTCCGGGATTTCAGCCGGGAGACGCCGGGGAAAACACCGTGCGTTCCGTGGCTGCCTATGTCGATCTCGAGGCCAATGTGAACGAATTTTTGCTGGTCGGTGGCGCACTGCGCTATGAGAACTATGCTGACTTCGGCAACACTCTGGACGGTAAAATCGCGGCCCGGCTGCAAGTGGCGGACAATGTCGCGATTCGCGGCGCCGTCAGCACCGGCTTTCGCGTACCGACAGGCGGGCAAGCGAATCTGCGAAACGTGACCACGGAATTTTCCGGCGGCATGTTGTCCGACATCGCGACGCTGCCGCCAACCAACCCCATCGCCATACAGAAAGGCGCCACGGCGCTGACTCCGGAGGAATCGGTCAATACCACCCTGGGTCTGGTATTCAATGCCGGCGCCTGGGATGTAACGCTGGATTACTACAACATCGAAATATCGGATCGAATCTCCTTTACCAGCCGCTTCGACCTGACGCCGGAGGACACCCAATCCCTGCTGGCGGCCGGCGTTTCGGACGCCAGCAGCTTCGCATCGGTGCGTTTCTTTTCCAACCAGCAGACTGTCAAGGCATCCGGTATCGACCTGGTTGCTTCAGCGCCGTTTGAGATCGGATCGGGCGATTCCACTTTCACTTTTGTAGCCAACTGGTCCGATGTGGAACTGAGCGACTTCAATCCGGAATTTACGGACGAAAACCGCAAGTTGCAGATTGAACGCGGGCGCCCCGACATGCGCTATACCGCTACCTGGACTCACCGGGTCGGCGCTTGGCGCTTTATGTCCCGGGTACGCAATTACGGCGAGTATTACGATGCGCCTACCAACGACGAAACCGTGGCGTTCTATCCGCAACCGTCTACCGTATTCGACTTTGAGGCGGGATATGAAGTGAACGAATCGCTTTCAATAATGGCCGGACTGCAAAATGCGTTCGACGAGTATCCGTCGACCAATCCCCACGGCGAAGTGGCGGGGCTGATTTATCCGGAACAGTCACCGTTCAGCTTCAATGGCGGATTCTATTACCTGCGGGCGACCTGGAACGCGATTTAAGCTCTGGGCCTGCCGGCCGCGGCGGTTTACAGCGCGGCCAGCAGGCCGAGATAGACGCCGAGTTCGCTGTATTGCTGGGTTGCTCCCAGGCAGTCCCCGGTATAGCCGCGCAATTTGCGTTCGTATAGCAGCCGGCTCGCGGCGTGGCCCAGTAGCAGTCCCGCGATTCCGGCAAGCAACGCACTGGCTGGTATGACCGCCAGACCGAATGCGGACACCGCCGCCCCGGTCAATACCGACTTGATCAGGCCGGCGGCATCGATGCCCCGCGCCGTCGGCTTGGAATCGACTTCGCTTCCCGCATAGGAACTGCTGGCGACGACGAAGACGGCCGAAAGCCGGCTGCCCGCATGCGCCGCCAGCAGGCTCATGGGCAATAACTCGCCGGGCAGCGCCAGCAACGCGGCAGCCTTGATGCCCAATGCCGAGATCAACGCCACGGCGCCATATGCGCCGATGCGGCTGTCCCGCATGATCGCCAGGCTTGCGGCCGCGTCCTTGCCGCCGAGGCCGTCCATGGCGTCGGCAAGCCCGTCTTCGTGAAAGGCGCCGGTGAACATCAGGCCGGCCAGCATGGACAGCAACACTGCAATCAGTGGTGGAAATATCCACTGCGCTACCCACCATACCGCGGCCGTAACCAAACCGACGCCGGCGCCGGCCAGGGCGTAATAGCCAATGGCGTTGCGTTGCCGCTCTTCGCTGAAATCGAGCGATGCCGGGATCGGCATACGAGTGAGCATTTGGATCGCGAACAGCAAGGCGGCGAGCTCTTCACGCAACCGATTCATGGCAATTTGCCGCTCACGCCAGCTTCTTCGAAAGAGGCCATGCCGGTGAGTATTGCCACCGCGGCGCGCAGCAGGGGCCAGGCAAGTAGCGCGCCGGTACCCTCGCCCAGGCGCAGGCCGAGTTGCAACAATGGTTCTGCTCGCAATTCCGCAAGCATCATGGCATGGCCAGGCTCGGCGCTGAGATGTGAAAATACCAGCCGTGCGCGGCAGCCCGGATCGATTCGCAATGCTGCCAGCGCGGCCGCGGTGGCGATGAAACCGTCGATCACAACGATCCGGCGGCGTTGCGCCGCGCCGAGCATGGCGCCGGTCAACATGGCGATTTCAAAGCCGCCATATTCTGTCAGCGCCTCGTTCGGTCCGAGGTTGCCGGCCGTGCGCGCCGCGGCTTGCAAGAGAATATCCTGCTTGCGTTCGATGCCGGCATCGTCGAGTCCAGCGCCCGGACCGGTCAATTCGGATATCGGCAGTCCCAGTAATTTGTGCGCGAGCATAGTCGCCGAAGAACTATTGCCGATCCCCATTTCACCAAGACAAAGCGCGTCGCATTCGATCTCCCGGCCCAGCGTTCGGCCATATCCCAGCGCCGTTTCGCATTGTTCCTTCGACATCGCCGGCCTTTCGGCGAAATTGGCTGTGCCCGCGGCGATGCGCCGGTCGAGCAGCAGCGGGTGCGCCAGCGGCTCGCGCATTCCCGCATCGACCAATTTCATGGGGATATCAAGAGTTCGCGCGAATGCAGTCGCGGCCGCGCCGCCATCAAGGAAATTGCGCGCCATCTGTAAGGTGACTGCTTGCGGGTATGCCGAAACTCCTGCCTCGGCAATACCGTGATCCGCAATGAAGAGGATCAGCGCCGCGCGTTCCATCACCGGCGCTAGCGTACCTTGTGCCCCGGCGATCCGCGCCGCCAGTTCCTCAAGCTTGCCGAGCGAGCCGACCGGTTTGGTCTTGCCATCGATGATGCTTTGAATCCGACGCGGAGAAGGTTTTGTTGCAGTCATGTTCAGAATCGCATTACAAAGGTTACGCTGGTCTCGGTGTCGGTTTTCTTGCGACCCGCCGGCACCTGGGTCTGATGTTTCAGATTTACCGAGAAGCGTAACAGCAGATTTTCCACGATTTGCGCCTCGATACTGCTGCGGGCGCGAAAGATGCTCGACTCCTCGCCCGCTTCGGTGCTGAATTCCTGCAGGAAGGCGGCGGAATCCGACAGTTCCCAATTGAAATCCGCGGCCAGGCGGAACATGGCTTCGCCGAAGTCCTCTCCCAGCGTTTGCGACTGGCGATAGCCGCCGCCGATATTCAGCGTCAAACCCATGTCCTCCCGATCTACGAGCAAATTGCGACCATAGTTCAGAGAGATGTCGGATTGGCCTTCGTAACCGCTGAAGCGGTCATCGTCGTGGGCGAGCCGGGTCAGCACGAAACTTTGCTCGTTGACGTTGTAGTTGGCCTCGGAGACGTAATAAACCCGTTGCGCCGCGAGTTCGTCCTCCTTGGAGGAGCGAAAACCGTCGATGGTCAGGCCGAGATCCCAACCGTCCAGAGCGTAGTTGACAGCGCCTCTGAACTGAATATTCTCATCGTTCGTATTTCCAGAGGTATAGATGGCGCCCAATTCTATTTCGCTGGTCAGCGGGCTTTCTTCTTCGTCTTCTTCCGCGGCCTTCAGGGCCGGGCTGAACAGAATGGAGCAGGTGAGCAGGGGAATAGCGGCTGATCTGAGCAAGATAGGGCTCCATGAATCAAGGAAGGCGGATTTTACAAGTCCCGCCGGCAATTCGCCATTTACATCGGTATTTGCCGGCGTCGACCAAAGAGGCTAGTTAATACCGTGGCCAATACTGCCGACTAAGCAGAAATGAAAACGCTTTTCCTGTTGCGTCATGCCAAGTCCAGTTGGGACTATCCCGAGCTGCGCGATTTCGAGCGTCCGCTGGCCGCCCGCGGCGAACGTCAGGCGCCGGAAATGGGCAGGCGCTTTCTGCAACGCGATTCCAACGTCAAATGCATCATTTCCAGTCCCGCCGTGCGCGCTCGCTCCACCGCGAAACTAATGGCCGAGGCAATCGGTTTTCCCGTCGACGATGTAGTCAGCAATCCCGATCTCTATTTTTGCGGCACATCCATGTATCTCAAGGCTGCCAGCCTGGTCGACGAAGATTGCGACTGCGCCATGCTGGTCGGCCACAATCCCACGATCACCGACTTCGCCAACGAAATGTCGAACGCTAATATCGCCAACATTCCCACCTGCGGTCTGGTCGAACTGTCGCTGCCGATCGATCACTGGTCCGAAATCAAACGCGGAAATGCCTCCCTGGTGGAGTTCGATTTTCCGAACAGTGGGGATTGAGGAAACAGAGGGAAAATCGGCGCAATCAGATTGCCCAGCCAGCCGAAAGAATTTCCGCTTGTTCAAGCACCGTGTTTGTCGCCTTTTCCTGCTTGTCGGGCGGATAGCCGTATCCGCGCAAGGCGCGCCTTTCCAAGCGGCGAAGGTGTGCCCGCGCGTTTTCACGCATGGCCCAGTCGATGCCGCCGTCGTTGCGCACGGTCTCGGCCAACCAAAAGGCAGCGACGGCGACAGGCTGGTTTCATTGCTGCTTGTCCATTCGCCAAATTCATCTTCTCCGGCATGAGTGGTCTCCATATTCCGGGTTAGTTCATCAGCGAATTTCTGGCCTGCTGAAAGGCACAGATTTCATAAACAGAAGGTATCAAAATGAGTGGCCGAATTATGTGAATTGGGTTGGTGTTAAGATGGCTGGGTATAGGTTCCGATAGTCATCGACATGGATTCCTTGTCTTTGCGATCGATAAGCGTTCGGTTTCGCTTGTTCCGAAATTGTCTGGCGCGACGTTCGGTCGCGATTATTTTGTTGACCCTGATTGCAGCCTGTGGCGACCCAGGCGTACCGCTCGACCGGATCGATCCCGCGACCGGGCGCTGGTATGCCGCCGAACTGGCCGCGGCCGGCTCGCCGGTATTTGCCGAACATTGCGCCGAATGCCACGGCGACGCCGCGCAGGGCACTGCCGCCGACTGGCGGGAGCGGCTGCCGGACGGATCGTTTCCGCCGCCGCCCCTGAACGGCTCGGCCCATACCTGGCACCACCCGATTTCGGTATTGTTGCAGGTGATCGATAGGGGCGGACAATCGCTCGGCGGGCAGATGCCCGGGTTCGGGCAAGTGTTGGATAATGAGGAGAAACTCGCGGTGATCGCCTGGTTCCAGGAATTCTGGAGCGATGAGATCTACGAACAATGGCTGATGATGGGAGGCACGAATTAGAATTCCATTTTTGATCCTGGCCGTGCTGCTGCTTTCTGCCTGCACAGCGCGGTCGCCCGAATTTTCTGATACCTGGTCCGGCATCTGGGTCTCGCCCCTGCATGGCGATCATGCGCTGGCGGGGCGCATCTGGGACAGCCGCCTGCAACAGTTCGTAACCCCGGAAGAATTGCTCTCCGGCTTGCGCGAGGCGCGTTTCCTGCTGCTGGGCGAGAAACACGACAATGCCGACCACCATCGCCTGCAATCGGCGGTGCTCGAATCGCTGATCGCGGCCGATGCGGTGTCGGGGGTCGCTTTCGAGATGATCGACGCTTCCCGGGCGCCGAAACTGGCAGGCGTCGCCGGCCGCGAATTCGTCGCCACGGAGGAACTCAGGGAGTGGCTCGATTGGGACGAGGGCTGGGAGTGGGAGTTCTATTCGCCGCTGCTGCTTGCAAGTCTCGATGCCGGGTTACCCCTGGCGGCCGCGAATATCGATGAAAATGCGGTCATGGATATCTATCAGGGGGCAGGTCCAGCCCTGCCCGACGACGTGTTCGATCAGGCGGCTACGGACAAGCTCTTTGCCGACATCGACGAGAGCCATTGCGGGCTGTTGCCCGAGAGCCAGTTTCCCGCCATGGTGCGAGTGCAGCAGACTCGAGATCTGGCCATGGCAGAGGCCTTGCGCTCATTGGCGAACGATGAAGGCGCGGCGCTGCTGATCGCGGGTAATTACCACACGCGACAGGATCTCGGCGTACCCAATTTCCTGCTCGCGCTCGATGCCGGGATCAGCCGCGAGGAAATCGTTTCTCTGGCTTTCCTGGAAGTCGAGCCCGACGAATTCGTGCCGGTGAGTTATCTCGAACGTTTCGGCGGCATCGCCGAACACGACTACCTCTGGTTCACTGCCGCGGCGGAAGAACAGGACTATTGCGCGCAATTGCGCTAGCCGCGGCGGCGGTGTGCCGGCCAGCGCAAAGTTGCAACCGGCGCGGAATGCGGACACACTTGGGTGCGACTAGGCTGGCGCAGCCTGCCAAAAGCAACGCTTTTCGAGAGTCGAGCGGTTCGGCAGGTTGTCGAGGCTGGGGCAAACCGAAGTCAAAAGTCTCGCGCCAGGAATGGCAGGCACGATTCAATTCAAGTGATGTATCCATGCGAAAACCGATACTTGTTGCATTGCTGTTCGCACTTTGCGGCGTCACCTCCGGCCAGAATCTCGAAATCGATTATGACAACGCCGGCGAGTTCAATTTCGTGCGCGTACAATTTGACAGCTACTACGGCCGCGGATTCGGCTATGGCGCATGGGCGATTGATTTTCCGGATGCCGATGAGAATTTTCTGCGCGGTGTCTCGCGCCTGACCAATATCCGCGTCATGAGTAATCCTATTGTGATGCGAATCGATGACGAACGCATTTTCGACTATCCCTTCCTTTACATGCTCGAAGTCGGGCAGAACGGCGGCATTGTTCTGAGCCCGCCGGAAATCGAGAATTTGCGCGAATATCTGCTGCGCGGGGGTTTTCTGCTGATCGACGACTTTTGGGGTCAGAACGAATGGGATAATTTCCAGGCCGCGTTCGGCCAGGTGTTCCCGGATCGGGAGATCATTGAACTGTCGCCGGATCACGAAATCTTTCACGTTTACTACGATATCGAAGGACCGCAGATGATCCCGGCGCTATATCGCACCGACGACTTCGGCGAACGCGGCATCGACCACGCCAGCAATCACGCGATTCTTGACGACGCCGGCCGGATCATGGTGCTGATCAATTGGAACTCGGACATGGGCGACGGCTGGGAGCACACCTATCATCCGGCCTATCCGACCCGCTACGCCAACTCAGCGTACCGGCTGGGCATCAACTACCTGATGTATTCGATGACGCACTAGTGTCGTCTCATGCGCGCCATGTCGCATCAGAGCATCGGCAGCGCGCTAGCGCTGGGCGGCGTCCATTTTCCCCGGATCGATTTCCAGCTCGCTGGTTTTCGAGGCTAACTCGGCCGCGTCGATTTTCCCGGCTCGATACAGTCCCACCAGGGCGGCTTGACAGACATAGTCCGCGCTGACTTCGAACCAGTTACGCAAATCCGCCCGGGTTTCACACAGGCCGTAGCCGTCGGTGCCGAGCACGAGGTAGTTGTCCGGCATCCAGCGGGCGATGGAATTCGGCAACGCCTTCATGTAGTCCGTGGCGGCGACTACCACGCTGTCTGAGTCGGGGAAAAGGCGCCGAATGCGCGGGGTTTGCTGTTGCGCCGCGGGATGCAGACGATTGTGCCGCTCACAGGATTCCGCTTCCCGGTACAACTCGTTGTAGCTGGTAACGCTCCAGACCGCCGACGCATAGCCCCATTCCCGCAGCCGTTCCCGAGCTTGCAACACTTGCTGCATGATCGATCCGGAACCGAGCAGATGTACCGCGCAGCCCGCGGCGGGCGCATCCGCGTCGAACAAATACGCCCCGGCCAGAATTCCTTCTTGCGCATTCTCTTCTTCCGGCAGGGCTGGCATCGGGTAGTTTTCGTTGTAGGCGGTTATGTAATAGAAAACGTTCTCCTGCTCCTCGTACATGCGCCGGATGCCCTCCCGCACAATCACCGCCATCTCATAGGCAAAGGCTGGGTCATAGCTCTTCAGGTTCGGGACCGTACTGGCCAAAATCTGGGAGTGCCCGTCCTGGTGCTGCAAGCCTTCGCCGTTCAGCGTAGTACGCCCGGCGGTGCCGCCGATCAGGAAGCCCCGGCAAAGCATGTCGCCGCAGGACCAGATCATGTCGCCCACGCGCTGAAAGCCGAAGATCGAATAGAAGAAATAGAACGGCACCATCGGCAGGCCGTGAATCGACCACGCTGTTCCTGCCGCGAGGAAGGACGCCATGGCGCCGGTTTCGCAGATGCCTTCCTGCAGAATCTGCCCGTCTTCCGCCTCGCGATAGGCGATGGCGGTTTCGGCGTCTACCGGGGTGTAACGTTGGCCTTGCAGGGAAAAGATTCCGGCGATGCGGAACAGGCCTTCGAGGCCGAATGTGCGCGCCTCGTCCGGGACGATGGGCACGATATAGCGTTTCAGGGATTTCTCGCGCAGCAGAATCGAAAGTATCCGCACCAGGCACAAGGTGGTGGATTGCGGCCGTTTGAGACGGCCAAGCAGGCTTTTGAAGACCTCCAGCGGCGGCGCCGCAAGCGCGGCGCATTCGCTATTGCGCGCGGGCAGAGCTCCGCCCAGAGCCTGCCGCCGGGCTTTCAGATAGCGCACTTCGGGGCTTGCGTCCGGCGGGCGGTAGTAGGCCGCTTGGCGCGCATCCTCATCGCTGAGCGGAATGCCGAGGGAACGGGCGATTTCGACCCGCTGATCCGGACTGATGTTCTTCTTCTGATGCGCCGCATTGCTGCCGGCGGCGCCGGCCACGCCGTCGCCCTTGACGGTCTTGACGAGGATAACGACGGGCTTCTGCGCGCGAATCGCGCGTTCATAGGCGGCGTAGAGTTTGACTACGTCCTGACCGCCGCGCTTGATTTCCCGCACCTGTTCGTCGGTGAGAGCGTTCATCATCGCTTCGAGTTCGGGGTTGCCGTCTACCCAGAGTTCCCGCTGCCGATCTCCGGGCAGTACAGAATAGCGCTGATAGTCGCCGTCCAGACACTCTTCCATGCGTCGGCGCAAGGCGCCGTTTACGTCGCGGGCGAGCAGCCGGTCCCAGCCGCCGCCCCAGATGACCTTGATGACTTCCCAGCCCGAGCCGAGAAAAGAAGCTTCCAGTTCCTGGATGATCTTGCCATTGCCACGCACCGGTCCGTCCAGCCGTTGTAGATTGCAGTTCACGACAAAAATCAGATTATCCAGACCTTCCCTGGCGGCGATATTGATCGTGCCGAGGACTTCCGGCTCGTCGGTTTCGCCATCGCCAATAAAGCACCAGACCTTGCCGCCCCGTTTCGGCTTCAGACCGCGATTCTCAAGATACCTGGCGAAGCGCGCCTGATAGATTGCCGTTGGCGTCGACAACCCCATGGATGCATTGGCGATCTGCCAGTAACTCGGCATTGATCGAGGGTGGGGGTAGGAGGCAAGACCACCTTCGGGTTTGAGTTCGCGGCGGTAGTTGTTCATGAGCGCGTCGTCGAGTACGCCTTCGAGCCATGATCGGGCGTAGACGCCGGTAGCCGCGTGTGGCTGCGGAATCACCAGATCGCCGCCGTAGTCCGCTGATTGCCGGCGGAAGAAGTGGTTGAAGCCGACTTCCAACTGTGTGGCGGCCGATGCGTAGGTGGCGATATGGCCACCGAGACCCAGTTTTGCGTCACCGCCTCGCAGTACCATGACCATGGCGTTCCAGCGCAGGATGTTTTCCAGCCGTTGTTCGACTTGCCGGTCGCCGGGATACTCCGGCTGTTCCTGCACCGGAATCGTGTTCACATAGGGCGTATTGAAGGCCGGCAGGATTGCCGGAACCGGGCATTCGCGGGAGCGCCAGTCTCGCAAACTGTCAAGAATGCTGCCGACTCCTGCTGGACCGTATTGCTCGTGGACGTTCTTTATCGCCTCCAGCCATTCCTTTCTGTCCTGTTCGATGGCTGGGTCGGGGGGTAGTTTTGCGTTCATAGTGCAAGCGGCGAGTCGCTGATCATCAGCGCAATCCAAACAGCGGTCGCATCCGGGTACCCAGAATATTGCCGGCAAACGCCGCGGCGAACCATAGCCAGCCATGCATGCTGGTGGAACTGATGCCGCTGAAATAGGCGCCGATGTTGCAGCCGAAAGCAATGCGGGCGCCGTAGCCGAGCAGCAGTCCGCCGACTACCGCCGCCAGCACCGAACGCGCCGGAATCCGCAACGAGGGGGCAAACTTGTGCGCCACGGTCGCGGCAACGAGAGCGCCGAGCATGATGCCGAAGTTCATCACCGAGGTGATGTCGCTGAAAACACTGGCATCCAGCGCGGCCTGCAGAGCGGGGCGTTGCCAGTAAGCCCATTGCGAAACGTCGATGCCCAGCGGCGCCGCCATTTTCGCGCCCCAGAGAGCGAACGCCGAGGTTACGCCCCAAGGGCGCCCCGCGAGCAGCAAGGTGGCGATATTGACCAGCGCCAGGGCCAGGGCGCCGGCCAGCAGCGGCCAGGGCCCCGTGAGCCAGGCGCGGGACGAAATCGGCCGCCATTCCCGTTCGATGGCGCCATGTCGGGCTTTCTCGTATCGCGCGGCAAACAGCCAAACCGCGCCGAACAGCAGCAGACTCAACAAAATGCCGCCGCCCGTGCCGAAATTGCCTGCCAGCGATACCGGCGCGAAACCGGGCACATCCTGCCATAGCGACCAGTGCCAGGTGCCGACGACCGAGCCGACGACAAAGGCCGCCAAGGTGATGATCATGCGCGCATTGCCGCCGGCGGCGGTAAACAATGTGCCGGAAGCGCAGCCGCCGCCAAGTTGCATGCCAAGACCGAACATGAACGCGCCGCAGATCACGGCGAGATTCAATGGCGAAACGTTGCCGCGCAAGCTGATGCCGCCGACCTCGCCCTGGGCGATCAAGGGCGTGAATACCAGCACCGCCACCGCCATCATGATCATCTGCGCGCGCAGGCCGGCGCTGCGGCCGCTGCTGATGACTTCGCGCCAGGCGGCGGTGAAGCCGAAGGCAGCATGGTATAGCGCAATACCGGCGCCCAGGCCGACCGCGAACAGGGCGGCCTGCCGCCAGCCGTGTAAAGCGGCCAGATAAGTGCAGATGCCGGCCGCTCCAGCAGCGGCGGCGAACATGGCGGGGCGGTTAAAGTCCCCGGCCCGGCCGTTGGCGGCCTCGGCGGCGGTGTTCATGTTTTCACCTTAACCGTAGCGCCGTTGCTATTGCAGGATTTCGCGCACGGTTTCTTCCATGCGCGTCATGCCCCAGCGGCGGCCTTCGGCCAGGGCATCCTCCAGGCTGGCGCCGCCGTCTCGGGCGGTCATCGCGCGCAGGGCGCCGACGCGGTTGCTGCTACCGCAATGCAGCAGCACGGGCTGGCCGTCGAGTTGCGCGAGCAATTGATCCAGTGTCTGGGCGTTATCGCTGGTGACGCCGTCAGCGCCGGCGACGGGAATGGAATGGAATTCCATGCCGGCGGAATTGACCAGATCGGATTCATCCCAGTCGATTTCCCCATCGGCGCGCAAGCTGACGACGTGGCGGATGCCAGCGTCGGCCAAGGTCTGAATCTGTTCCGATGTGGGTTGGCCGCTAGCGAAAACCATTTCTTCCGGCGCTCTGAAATTGGTGATCTCCGCGCTTTCCAGCGCTTCCCTGTCAACCTGGTACCGAGGGCCGCAAGCGGCGAGAACCAGCGTGAAAACCGAAATCAGCAATGCAGTGACAGGTGTGCGAACGTGCATTATGGAATCCTCTGGATTACAAGTCGCGTTTCAAATGGGGATAAGTATTGTGCGGCAAACCCGCGGTCAACTCAATGCGGTGTGCGGGTCGACCCGACGGCGACTCACGCCGTGTAGGCCTCAAAACCGTCATTCCGCGCGGAGCGAAGCGGAGTCGCGGAATCTCCGCGGGAGCGCTCTACCAAGCCTCGGGCCATTATTCGGCCAGAAAGCGCTTGATCAGGCGAGCGTCCCGGCCGACGCAGCCGGTGCTGTTGCGGTAAATATACTCGGCGCTGGCCGCGGCGATGGCGTCGCCCTTGCGCACGGTTTGGCGGAAAGTCTCGATTTCCATCGGCGGCAAGCCGCGATTCTGGTAGATGCCGATCAGCAGCGTCAATTCCCTTTCACTGAGATGGTCGGCCAGGATACGGGCGATGCCATCGGCGAAATTCTCCCAAGCGTAGTTGCGGCTATAACATTCGGTGATAGCGTCGCGGACATGCTTGGGCAGCGAACGGTCGGCGGAACTGGCGACGATGAGGGAATAGGTGCGGATGATATCCCTGGCTTGTTGCCGGGAAGCTGATTCGAACAATTCGCCCGTACCCGTCACCCGCAGCAGCCGGTTGGCTTCGTCGATGGATCCGTCTTCGGCAACCGCCGGTCGCCAGATCAGGCAGGCGATGAGAAATGCGGCCGCGGCGCCGGGGAAGAATCGCCGCATGTTCAATTTCCGGACCATCTGCATGGCGTTCAATTCAAGGATTTTCCAAACGGTTCCTGCCTTGAATTTTCGAGTCCCGTAAACGGCGTTTGAGCACCGGAACGCCACATTTCCGCACGAATCGAAAAATCGGGAAGTGGTCGGAATGGCAGGATTTGAACCTGCGACCCCTGCCTCCCGAAGGCAGTGCTCTACCAGGCTGAGCTACACTCCGACACCCGCATTCCCGGCAGAGGGAAATCGCGTCAGCGAATTATAGGCCACCGCTCCCACTTCTCCTAATTTTCACAGTGAGACCTATAACAGCGAAATACGAGTTTCGGACAGTTCCGCCGCAGTCCACGCATCAGCCGCTGACTAGAATATTTGTTCGCATAAATTGTTATCCATTGAAATTGGCGTCAATATGGATAGCGGCTGACGCCGCCGGATTTCTTCGGCCCGAAGCATTAGATTGCAGGCGATGCTGTAAAATCAAACTGTTGCCGATGCAGACACGGATACCGTTCGCGTCAGATTTCAGACCATTCAGGTGGATCATTGAACAAAAATCTTCCGCGAGCCCTGTATCGGGCGGAGCAGGTTCGCGAGCTTGACCGGCTTGCCCTGGAAGAACTCGGCATCGACGAATTCGAGCTGATGCAAAGGGCGGGCGCCGCGGCCTTTTCCCGCTTGCAGGAGCGCTGGCGGCGCGCCCGCAGCCTGCTGGTATTCGTCGGCGGCGGCAATAACGGCGGCGATGGCTATGTCATCGCGGCGCTTGCCGCCGCGCTGGGCCTTGAAGTGCAGGTGGTATACCTGTTGGATCCGGGCAAGCTAACGGGGGCCGCCGCTCGCGCCTGGGGCATGGCGGCGGCAAGAAACGCGGCCATGTGTTCGTTCGCGGATTTCCAGTCCCGGCAATGGCAGGATTTTGATCTGGTCGTAGACGCCCTGTTCGGCACCGGATTGAATCGCGCCGCCGCGGATGCCTGGCTGGAGGCAATCGAATGGATCAACGGCAGCGATCTGCCAGTTCTGGCGGTGGACATTCCCAGCGGCCTGCATGCCGATACCGGTGCGCCCCTGGGCGCCGCGGTGCGCGCGGAGCTGACGGTTACCTTCATCGGCATGAAACGGGGCCTGCTCACACATCAGGGTCCGGATTGTACCGGTGAACTGATTTTCGACGATCTGGACGCGCCGGCGAAGATTCATAGCGCCGGCGGGTCCACGGCAGCCGAAGTCAGACGTATCGATATTCATTCCACCGCCGCTTTCCTGCCCCAGCGCAAACCCGCGGCGCACAAGGGCAGCAATGGTCACGTGCTGTTGCTCGGGGGCGATCATGGCATGGGCGGCGCCATAATCATGGCAGCGGAGGCCGCGTTGCGCAGCGGCGCCGGATTGGTCAGCGTGGTGACCAGATCCGAGCACCGCCCGGCCTTGCTCGCGCGGCGTCCAGAGATTATGGTCACGGGTACTGAAGATGGCAGGGTGGATCTGCCTGCATTGTTCGACCGGGCCAGCACCATCGTCATCGGCCCGGGGCTAGGGCTCGGCGACTGGTCGCGGAATCTGTGGCAGGCCGTGCTGGCGGCGCAATCAACGCGCGGCATTCCGCTGGTGGTGGATGCGGACGCGTTACGGCTATTGGCGCAAAAGGCCGTGCCCGATGCCGAAGTACAACACGACGGCTGGGTTCTGACGCCGCATCCAGGCGAAGCCGCCGCGCTGCTGCGGACCAGTGTCGAGGAAGTGCAGCGGGATCGCTTCGCGGCGGTCGCCGAATTGCAGCGCCGATTCGGCGGCTGTTGCCTGCTCAAGGGCGCGGGCAGCCTGATTTGCGCGCCTGGCCGGCCGCGGCGCTTCAAGCTGTGTTCCGAAGGCAATCCGGGCATGGCCAGCGCAGGCATGGGAGATGTGCTCAGTGGTATCATTGCGGGACTGCACGCGCAGGGTCTGTCCCTAGAAGACAGTCTGTGCTGCGCGGTTTGCGTACATGGCGAAGCCGCGGATCTGGCCGTGCGCGACGCCGGCCAGCGCG
This sequence comes from uncultured Pseudohongiella sp., assembly GCA_951812715.1. Classification (GTDB taxonomy): domain Bacteria; phylum Pseudomonadota; class Gammaproteobacteria; order Pseudomonadales; family Pseudohongiellaceae; genus UBA9145. The sequence continues at coordinate 2,537,781 of OX638323.1, forward strand.
GTCTGATCGCCTCCGAATTGATGCCCTTTATCAGACAACTCGTCAATCCGTGCTAAGTGCTTATGAGCAAATTCACCCGACGGCTGGAAAATGAAGCCGCGACCTTGCGCTTGGGCCGGCGTCTGGCGGTGGCCACCATGGCCAGTGGTCGCGCCAAGGCCGCGAGCGCGACCGTCATTCACCTGCACGGCGATCTCGGCGCGGGCAAGACTACCCTGGCGCGCGGCATCTTGCGCGGCTACGGTTTCGATGGACCGGTAAAAAGCCCCACCTATACGCTGGTCGAACCCTATGAACTTGCCCAACACCGGATTTACCACTTCGATCTGTACCGCCTGACCGACCCCGGTGAAGTGGAATTCCTTGGCGCGGAGGATTACTTTTCGGGCAACAGCCTGTGCATTTTTGAATGGGCGCGGCGCGGCGGCGCGCGGATTCCCGAGGCGGATATCGAAGTGGAACTGCGCAGGGCGGGCGTGGGGCGCGATGTCGAATGCACGGCGCGCTCCGGTTCGGGGGCTGAAATAGTCAAGAAACTGCGGGGCGGGGTCGATGTTTAGAACACTGGAATCCGACACGCTGTACGCCGCCATGACGGTATTCTTCCATCGACTGATATTTCTGTCCGCCGCCGCGAGTTGCGCGCTGGGACTATGTCTTGCGCCCGGCGGCCAGGCGCAAGGCGCGGAAGTGGCAAGCGTCAGGGTTTGGCGCGCGCCGGAGCGGACCCGGATCGTGTTCGATCTCGACGGGGAAGTCAGCTATCAGTTGATCCGGCTCGATCAGGTCGGACAAATTCTCATCGATCTGGAAAATTCGACGATCGCTGAATCCATCAACAATATCGGCGAATTGCGGCTAGACGACGGTCCGGTAACCGGACTAAGCCTGGTGGAAGCGCCGCGGGGCAGCTTGCGCTTCGCTGTCGAGCTGGCCGCTCCGGTGGAGCCCCGGGGATTCACTTTGCCACCGATTCAGCAATATGGCGACCGCCTGGTGCTGGATCTGTACCACATCGCGCCGGAACCGGTGCCGGCCGGGGAAACTCTCGCGCCGGCAACCGCCGCGCCCGCGCCCGTTATCGCCGATACGGCGCCGCATCCCTTGCGCGAGATCGTCGTGGCAATCTCGGCCGGCCATGGCGGCGAAGATCCCGGCGCCATGGTAGGCCGCAATCAGGAAAAGGATATTACGCTTGCGATTTCGCGCTATCTGTACGACCGCCTGCTGGCGACGCCGGGCTATCGGCCGGTAATGATCCGCGAAGGCGATTACTCGGTCGCGCTGCGGCGCCGGGCCGAGATCGCCCGGCGCCATCGGGCGGATCTGCTGGTCGCTATCCACGCGGATTCCTATCGCTCGAACAGCGCCAGCGGACTGACCATATACGCCCTGTCCGGCGACCGCGCCGACCGGGAAAACGCCGGTCGGGTCGCGCGCAAGGAAAACACCGCGGACCTGATCGCGGGAGTGGACAGCGATCTGCGGTTGGGTGAATTCGACGATGATGTGGCGCTGACGCTGGTATCGGTGCATATGGGCTGGAGCCTGGAACAGAGCCAGCTTGCCGGCGCCCATATTCTGCAAGCCGCGGGCGACGTAACGCGACTGCGCCGGGATAAAGTGCAACAGGCTTCGTTACAAGTGTTGAATTCGCCGGATATCCCCTCGATCCTTATCGAAACCGGCTACATGACCAATCCCGCGGAACTGGAAAAACTCAAGTCCGCGTCGTTTCAACGACAACTGGCCGGCGCTTTCGCCGCCGGCATCATGAGTTATTTCAGCGAGCGCGCTCCGGAAGGAACCCTGGTCGCCTGGCGGAAGACGAACGGAGCGGGGGCGGCAGCGCCTTCGACCGATGAAGTAGCCAGTATGGCATCGGCGCTGATCGGCGCGCGGGAACAGGCCGGCGCCGCCGAAGCAACGCCTGCCCATACCTACGTGGTCCGGCGAGGTGATACACTATCCGAAATCGCGAACCGCTACTCGGTAAGCCTGTTGCGCCTGCGCGAGGCGAACGATCTGACCAGCGACCGGATCGCCGTGGGCAGTGAATTGAAAATTCCCCGTTAAGGAAGCTCTGATTTACCGGAGCTTCCGCGCGGCACACGGATGCGCCGCCGAATTCGATGGATGAAGGCAAGCGTTTTCAAAGCGAAGCTTCGAGCGCGGCCGCAACGACATGGAGCTATGCTCCGTGACTGGAGCAAGCCACCGAGTTCGGGAGCAAAACAACACCATGCTTGTTTTGCGGTAATGAAAAATTTCCTGGATGAAATTTTCAGAGAAAACTGAATGAATCGCATAAACAGATTGAATCCGCGCCTCGCCAATCAGATTGCCGCCGGCGAGGTAGTCGAGAGACCGGCTTCGGTACTCAAGGAGTTGTTGGAGAACAGTCTGGACGCTGGCGCCCTGCGCGTCGACATCGACGTGGAACAGGGCGGCAAGAAATTGCTGCGGGTGCGCGATGACGGCAGCGGCATACACAGGGACGACCTCGCGCTCGCCTTGAGCCGCCATGCCACCAGCAAGATTTCCCGGCCCGAGGATCTGGAAGCGATAGCTAGTCTCGGATTTCGCGGTGAAGCCCTTGCCAGTATCGGTTCGGTATCGAGGCTTGAACTGTCCTCCCGGGCGGCGGACGCCAGCAGTGATACCGGCTGGGCGGTGCGGGCCGAAGGCCGGCAGATGGAGGCGGCCCTCGAACCCTGTCAGCATGGCGTCGGCGCTACCGTGGAAGTGCGCGACCTGTTTTTCAATACGCCGGCGCGCAAGAAGTTTCTGAAAACCGAAAGAACCGAGTTTGGCCGCATCGACGATGTGCTCAAACGTCTGGCGCTGAGCCGGTTTGACGTGCAGTTCAATATGCGTCACAACCAGCGTACCGTGCATGAATTGCGCCCGGCGGCGACCGAGTTGGAACAGCGGCGCCGCATTGGCCTGGTTTGCGGTCCTGCCTTTCAGGAAAACTCGGTCCAGGTAGATCAGCGCGCCGCGGGATTACATCTCAGAGGCTGGATCAGCCTGCCGGCGTTTTCGCGCAGCCAGGCGGACTTGCAATACTTCTATGTCAATGGGCGCATCGTGCGCGACAAGATCGTCAGCCATGCGGTCAGGCAGGCTTATCAGGATGTGTTATATCATGGTCGGCATCCGGCTTACGTGCTGTTCCTGGAACTGGACCCCGCCGCGGTCGATGTGAATGTACATCCGACCAAGCACGAAGTGCGCTTCCGCGACAGCCGGCTGGTGCACGATTTCCTGTTTCGTTCCCTGCATCGGGAGCTGGCGGACATCAAGCCGGAGGTCCAGGCCGCGGATCAGACCAATCCGGATGCGGCGCAAACCGCCCCGGAACGCGCCAACGGCCAGAATTTCCTGCCCCTGCGAGATTTCAGGCCGGTCCGCGAGGCGGGCGCCGAGTATCGCGGTTCGATGCAGTCGGCGCCGGCCGGCTCGACGCAAGGCGCGCCGGAGCAATACGCCAGACTGTTCAGTGGCGACGAGGAGGCGCCGCCATTGGGTTATGCTATTGCGCAATTGCATGGTGTCTACATTCTGGCGCAAAACAAGGACGGTTTGATCATCGTCGATATGCACGCCGCGCATGAACGCATTACCTATGAGCGCTTCAAGCAGGCGCTGCGGGAGGAACGGCTCAAGCGGCAAACCTTGCTCGTGCCGCTGTCGCTGGCGGTCAGCGAAGCCGAAGCGGAATGCGCCGAAACCCATCGCGACAGCCTGCTCGCATTCGGGCTGGAACTGGAACGGGTTGCCGCGGAAGCCATCGTCGTGCGCCAGATTCCGGCCTTGCTGAAAGATGCCGACATTGAGCAACTGGCGCGAGACGTGCTGTCGGACTTACTCGAATTCGGCGCCAGCGACCGGCTGGAAAACCGCCAGAACGAATTGCTGTCCACCATGGCCTGCCATGGTTCGGTGCGCGCCAATCGCCGGCTCGGCATCGACGAAATGAACGCTTTACTGCGGGATATGGAAGACACCGAACGCAGCGGTCAATGCAATCATGGCCGGCCCACCTGGGTTTGGCAATCCATGACGGAACTGGACAAGCTGTTTCTGCGCGGTCGTTAGCTTGGTTTCATCCCAGCGCCAGTTCAAGGACGCGGAAGCAGACGTGATTTGTCTCGCCGGACCCACCGCGGTTGGCAAGACCGCGCTCGCGGTGGAACTGGCGCAGCGCCGGCCGCTGGAGATTGTCAGCGTGGATTCGGCCCAGATTTACCGAGGGATGGACATCGGCACCGGCAAACCCGATGCGCGCACCCTGGCGTTGGCGCCGCATCGTCTGATTGACATTCGCGACCCTGCCGAGCCGTATTCGGCGGCGGATTTTCGTGCTGACGCCCTGGTCGAGATTAGCGACATTCTCGCCGCGGGCAAAACGCCGCTCCTGGTTGGCGGCGCAATGATGTATTTCCAGGTGCTGCGAACAGGACTCGCGGCCATGCCTGCGGCCGATCCGGAGGTAAGGCGTCAAATCGAACAGGAAGGCGCGCGGGAAGGTTGGGAGGCGATCCATTGCCGGCTTGCCGAAGTCGATCCGGAGGCTGCCGCCCGGATTCATCCCAACGATCAGCAACGGTTGCAAAGAGCGCTTGAAGTTTATTATGTAAGCGGGAAAACAATTTCCAGCTTTCACAGGGGAAAAAAATATCGCCCAGACCGGTCTACGTTTTGTAATTTGCATTGTCTGGCGATTCATCCCGCGCGGCGGAGCAAATTGCGCCAAAGGATTGAAACCCGGTTCAGGCAAATGCTGTCAGCCGGGCTGGAGGCGGAAGTGGAAGGCCTTTTTCGACGGAATGACCTCCATTCCGGCTTGCCATCCATGAAGTCGGCGGGTTACCGTCAGGTCTGGCGGTACCTGAAAGGAGAGATCAGCTATCTGGAGATGGTGGAAACGAGTATTGCCGCGACACGGCAGCTGGCCAAACGACAGTTGACTTGGTTGCGCGGCTGGCCCGATTTGCACCGCTTCAACGACGATCCGGATAGAATTCTGGATGAAGTATTAAAATTTCTGGATTCGCTCGCAATCTGGTAATCAGGTAATCAGGGAATTTCCCTGAAAACAATGTGTACTGCAAGGAACGCAGGTAATTTTGGGAGAACAAGAATGTCCAAGGGACATAGCTTACAGGATCCGTTCCTGAATGCTTTACGAAAGAATCGCGTACCCGTATCGATTTATCTGGTAAGCGGCATCAAGTTACAGGGACAGATCGAGTCTTTCGATCAGTTCGTGATATTGTTGAAAAATGCCGTTAGCCAAATGGTCTACAAGCACGCTATTTCCACGGTGGTGCCTGGTCGGATGGTAAATATACAGGTCAACCTCCCGGCGGATGATCAAGATGAAGACGCTGAGCATTAAGCCAGGGTTAACCAGCGCCAGGTCGCTGATTGAATTCCTGTTATCTCGGGCTTGAGGCAACTCTTTGTTTCTTGAACGTCCCGACTCCGGTGAGACCTGTGTACTGGTGCACATCGATATCTTCGCGCAGGCCGAACAAGAAGATCTGACCGAATTCGAGGAACTGGCGATTTCCGCTGGCGCGGAGCCCGTGGCAATCCTGACCGGGTCCCGTGACCGGCCGGAATCGGCGACTTTTCTGGGCGCGGGAAAGCTGGAGGAACTGGCGCAAGTCCGGCAACTGCACAATGCCAGGCTGGTATTGTTCAATCATTCATTGACGCCGAGCCAGGAGCGTAACCTGGAGCGGCGGCTGCGCTGCCGGGTGCTGGATCGAACTGGCCTGATTCTCGATATTTTCGCCCAGCGGGCCAGATCCCATGAAGGCAAGCTGCAAGTCGAACTGGCCCAGTTAAGCCATCTGAGCACGAGGCTTAAGCGCGGCTGGTCCCATCTGGACCGGCAAAAGGGCGGCATCGGACTGCGCGGCGCTGGCGAAAAGCAGCTCGAACTGGACCAGCGCATGATCGGCCAACGCATCAGGTCCATTCGCAAAAGCCTGGCGCGGGTTCATGGCCGGCGCGAACTTGGCCGTAACGCGCGCAAGCGAGCGGAACTGGCGACGATTTCGCTGGTCGGGTACACCAACGTTGGCAAGACTTCGTTGTTCAACCGCGTGACTGGGGATGCCGGCTACGCCGCCGATCAATTGTTCGCGACGCTGGATCCGCGGCTGCGGCGCATCGGCCTGCCAGCGTATGGCGTGGCGATTCTGGCGGACACGGTAGGCTTCATCGGCCATCTGCCCCATCAATTGGTCGAAGCGTTCAAGGCGACCCTGGAAGAGACCGTGGCGGCGCAACTGCTGGTTCATGTCGTGGACGCGGCGGGCGCCAGACGCCAGGAAAACGTTGAGCAGGTCAACGCCGTGCTGCGGGAAATCGGCGCCGGAGACATCCCGTGTCTACAGGTATGTAACAAGATTGATCTGCGCCCGGGTTTGGGGCCGCGCATCGACCGTGACGCGGAAGGCCGGCCGATTCGCGTGTGGATGTCCGCGCTTACCGGCGCCGGCGAGGAAGAACTTCGTGTTGCCCTCGGTGAATTGCTGGGCGCGGATATGGTGCAGCAGGCGCTGGTGTTGTCGCCGCGGCAGGCCGGACTGCGCTCGCGGCTATTGGCGCGCGGCTGCATTCAGCAAGAGCGCGTCGATGAACTGGGAAATTTCCATTTGCTGGCGCGCCTGAGTCCGACCGAAGCGCGGCGCATCGCGGCGCTTGAAGGCTGCCGACTCGAATAACGGAAAGCTTTGACTATTGGCACTGTGTCTGAGCGCCAAAATTCGCTAGAATTCCGCTTTTAGACAATCGTTATGGCGCAAGCTGGACGACGGAGTGTGAAATGGCCTGGAATGAACCCGGCAACAATGGCAAAGACCCCGATCCCTGGGGCAACGGCGGCCGCCGTGGCGGCGACCAGGGTCCGCCCGATATCGATGACATAATCAGGAATTTGCTAAGCCGCTTCAGCATCTTCGGCGGCGGTTCCAAGACTGGCTCCAGCGGCGGCAAGTCGAAGTCCGGCAGGGGCTTGTCCGGCGGCCTGCTGGCGGGATTCGTCGTCGTCGCGCTCGTGGTCTGGGGATTCCTGGGCTTTTACATAGTCGACGAAGCCGAGCGCGCCGTGGTGCTGCGGTTCGGGCGCGTGCTCGACAATACCGTAACCCCCGGGTTGCACTGGAACCCGCCGCTTGTCGACGAGGTCAACAAGGTCAACGTCTCGGAACTTAACGACAAGGAGTATCAGAACCGGTCGATGTTGACCACCGATGAGAACATCATCGACATCGTGGTGACGGTGCAATACCTCATCGTCGATCCGGTCAAGTACGTCATTGCCGTGCAGGATCCCGAACGCAGTCTCGACAATGCCGCGGAATCCGCGATCCGGCACGTGGTCGGCGGCAATTTCATGGACCAGATTCTGACCGAGGGTCGTCCTATCGTGGCGGCCGATGTGCACGAACGCCTGCAGAATTACATGGATCTGTACAACACCGGCATTTTCATCAACCAGGTCAACGTCGCTGAAGTTAATCCGCCGGAAGCCGTGCGACCGGCCTTCGAGGGCGTAATCGAGGCGCGGGAGGATGAGCAAAGAGCCCAAAATCAGGCGCAACAATACGCCAACCGCATCATTCCCGAGGCCCGCGGCGAGGCCCAGCGGCAGATCGAACAGGCCAACGCCTACAAGGAAGATGTGATCGCCCGGGCGGAAGGCGACGCCTCGCGATTCGACCAGTTGCTGCTTGAGTACCAGAAGGCGCCCCAGGTGACGCGGCAGCGCATGTATATCGATTCGATCCAAGACGTGATGACGGCGTCGAGCAAGATCATGATCGATGTCGAGGGCGGCAACAACATGCTCTACGTGCCGCTCGACAAGATTCTCGAACAGAACACGTCCATCACGGGTGCGGCCCGGCCGCGCTCGGCAACGGAGTGGCGCGACTTCGCCGACGAGTTGGCGCCGTATCTGCCTAACGTTTCCAGTGGCGGGGCGGTTGACGCGTCGCGCCTGTCCGACGCCAGAAGTGGAGTAACGAGACCATGAAAAGATATTACGGCATAGGGCTGGCGGCGCTGCTGCTGATACTGGCCGCCAACAGCCTGTTCGTGGTGCGCGAAACCGAGCGCGCCGTCATGTTGCGCTTCGGCGAACTCGTCAACGCCGATATTCAGCCCGGGCTGCACGTGAAGATTCCCTGGGTGAATCGGGTGCGCAAGTTTGACGCGCGCATCCAGATTGAAGATTCGGTGCCCGCGGACTTTTTTACGCTGGAGCAGAAAGCCCTGGTTGTCGATTCCTACGCCAAGTGGCGAATCATTGACGTGGGCCAGTTTTACGTTTCCACCCAGGGCGAAGTGTCCAGGGCCGGTTCGCTGCTCGCGCAACGTGTCAACGACGGCTTGCGCGACCAGATCGGCGAGCGCACTTTGCAGGAAGTCGTCGCCGGCGAACGCGATCAGCTCATGCTTGATCTGACCGCGAACCTGAACATGGATTCCGCGGTCGATATTGGCATCGAAGTCATCGATGTGCGCGTAAAACGCATCGACTTGCCCGCGGACGTGCGCAATTCCGTGTACGAACGCATGATTACCGAGCGCAACCGGGAAGCCCAGGAACTGCGTTCCCGCGGCGACGAGCTCGCCATCGGCATCCGCGCCGACGCCGACCGGCAGGCAATCATCTTCGAAGCCGAAGCCTATCGCGACGCCGAGCAGATTCGCGGCGAAGGCGACGCCCGCGCAACCGCGGTCTACGCCGACGCTTACAACAAGGATCCGGAATTCTACGCCTTCACCCGCAGCTTGACCGCCTATCGCGAAACGTTCAAGAACAAGGGGGATGTGTTGTTGCTGGATCCAGACAGTGAATATTTCAGATATCTGAAGGATCTCGACAACGGCCAACCAGAACAATAACAGGTACGCTGTCCAATCCGTCGCGGGCCAGTTCTTGCCGTTTCCGGCCGCCGGCTGATTGGCGGCCGGATTTCATTCGACGAGCCGAATTCTCTCATGTGGCATGATCTCGCGGTGGCATTCTGTTTGCTGCTGGTCATTGAGGGCCTGCTGCCCGCGATCAGTCCGGGTTTGTGGAAGCGGATGGTGCTGACCCTGAGCGAAGCGCCCGAGCGACAGATTCGCATGGCGGGCCTGGGATTCCTTTTTGCCGGGGCTGTTTTGTTGTATCTGATCAATTGAAGAGTTGATGGCATGAGTTCCGCCAAAAGATGGCTGCTGCCCGACGGCGTTGAAGAGATTCTGCCGGAAGAAGCCCGCAAGCTGGAAAGTCTGCGGCGCGAGATCCTCGATCTTTATCGCGGATGGGGTTATGAGCTGGTTATTACGCCGCTGATCGAGTTTCTCGATTCGCTGCTGGTGGGCTCCTCCCACGACCTCGACTTGCATACCTTCAAGCTGATCGACCAGTTGAGCGGCCAGCTCATGGGCATCCGCGCCGATATCACGCCCCAGGCCGCACGCATCGATGCCCATCGTCTCAATCGCGAAGGCCCCGTGCGCCTGTGCTACGCAGACAGCGTGTTGCACACCTTGCCGCGGGGCATGCAGACATCCCGCGCGCCAATCCGGGTCGGCGCGGAGTTCTACGGACACGCCGGGGTCGAATGCGATATCGAGGTGATTTGCCTGATGTGCGCCATGTTGCAACAGGCGGCGGTTGACAATGTGCACATCGTCCTCGGTCATGTCGGAATCTACCGTTCGCTGTTGCAGGCGGCTGGCATGGATACCGCGTCCGAAGAGACCTTGTTCGCGGCGGTGCAGCGCAAGGCTTATGGCGAAGTCGATCGGCTGCTCTCCAAAAATGTGGAAGATGCCGCGTTGCGCGGGATGCTTGCCCGGCTTGTGCGTCTCAGCGGCAACGAAGAAGTGCTTGATCGGGCAAAAGAGACCTTCGCCAATGCGCCTGCCGCGGTTAAAGCGGAACTGAACGAATTGATCGCGATTGATGAAGGCGTAAGAAAACGCATTCCGGCTGTGCCCTTGAGCTACGATCTGTGCGAATTGCGCGGTTATCAATACCACACCGGCATTGTCTTCGCCGCCTATACGCCGGGCTATGGCCGCGCCGTCGCCAAGGGCGGCCGCTACGATAATATCGGCGCCGTATTCGGGCGGGCGCGGCCCGCGACCGGCTTCGACAGCGATTTGAAGACCCTGGCGCGATTGACCGCGAGAGAATTCCGCCGCCGGCCGGGCATTCTGACCCCGGACAGTAACAGCGCCGATTTGTCGGCGAAAGCGGAGGAACTGAGAAAATTGGGCGAAATTGTAATTGCCGATGTAACTGGCGCCTGTGACGCGGCCACGGCCCGTGAACTCAATTGCGACCGCTACCTGCTGCTACGACAAGGCGAGTGGGTCGTACAGGAATTCTGACGGAAGACGGAACAGCCAATGGCGCAAACCCTCGTAGTGCTCGGGACCCAATGGGGCGACGAAGGAAAGGGCAAGATCGTAGATCTGCTGACGGACAGGGTAGATGTAGTCGCCCGTTTCCAGGGCGGTCACAACGCCGGTCACACCTTGGTCATCAATGGCGAAAAAACCGTTCTCCATCTGCTGCCGTCCGGCATCCTGCGCGACAACGTACATTGCATCATCGGCAATGGCGTTGTGCTGGGCATGGCGGAGTTGTTACGGGAGATGCAAGGCCTGGAAGCACGCGGCATCGAATCGCGCGGACGGGTCAGCATCAGTGGCGCCTGCCCGCTGATTCTGCCTTCGCATATCGCGCTCGATCAGGCGCGGGAGTCCACCCGGCGCGGCGGCGAAAAAATCGGAACCACCGGCCGCGGGATCGGACCGGCCTATGAAGACAAGGTTGGGCGCCGCGCCATCCATCTAGCCGTAAGCCGTGACGAAGCCCGTTTTACCGGCCAGCTAGAAGAATTGCTCGACTACCACAATTTCCTGTTGCGCAACTATTACGCGGCCGCGCCGGTGGAATTTGCCCATGCGCGGGATGAATTGCTTGCGCAAGCGAGGGAATTGCGGCCGATGATCGCCGATACCGTCGAGAAGTTGCACGCACATCGCAAGGCCGGGCGCAAGATCCTGTTCGAAGGCGCTCAGGGCTCGCTGCTCGACATCGATCATGGCACCTATCCCTTCGTCACTTCGTCCAATACCACCAGCGGCGGCGCCGCCACCGGCAGCGGATTCGGACCGCTTTATCTCGACCGTGTGCTCGGCGTGACCAAGGCCTATACCACCCGAGTCGGCGAAGGTCCCTTTCCCACGGAACTGTTCGATGCGACCGGCGAGCATTTGGCGAATGTAGGGCGGGAGTTCGGCGCCACCACCGGGCGCGGCCGGCGCTGTGGCTGGTTTGACGCCGCCGCGGTAAGGCTGGCCTGCCATATCAGCAGTGTCAGCGGCCTCTGCCTGACCAAGCTTGATGTGCTTGACGGACTGGAGACGCTCAAGGTATGCGTCGGCTATCGCGATGAAGATGGCATGCCGCTCGGCGATTCGATGGCGGTCGAACAATATGACCGGCTGCAACCGGTATACGAAGAATTGCCCGGTTGGTCCGAATCGACCCAGGGCGTCCGTGAGCTGAATGACCTGCCCGCCAACGCCCGCGCCTATATCCGTTTCATTGAGGATACCGTCGAGGCGCCGGTGGATATCGTCTCAACCGGCGCCGACCGGGATGAAACCATAATCCTGCGGCGCCCGTTCGATTGACCGCCCGCCGGATACCAGCATTCCCCTTGTTCGTGCATGCCGTCCATGGCGCGGCTATTGTGATTTCGCCAACCCCTAGCCTCGCCATCCCTGGCGAGTCGTTCGGACCTCAATAAGCTACGCTTCTTGTCGGCTACGCCGACCGGTCCTCACTCTTCCAGACTCCACAGGCAGGCGGCGCCCCGCGCCCCACTGGCATCGCCAAAGCGAGGCGGGGACACTCGGGTCAGCAGGTTGTCGGTGAAAACATATTCGGCAAGCATTGTTGGAACCACTTGGTAAATCTGCTCGATATTGCACAGTCCTCCGCCGAATACGACCATCTCCGGATCGATCATGTTGATAATGGTGGCGACGCATTGCGCGAGCTGGCGGCAATACAGTGTCAGGCAGGCGGCGGCCGGCTCGTCTCCGTTTGCCGCCAGCCGGGCGATTTCGGCGGCTTCGAGTTCCGCGCCGCCCGCTTCGGCGAACGTGCGCCTGAGTCCGTTGCCGCAAAGCACGGTTTCAATGCAGTTCAAGCGGCCGCAATAGCATTTTCGATCTAAATCGATGGACCCGCGTACATTGGCGGGGATGCAATTGTGCCCCCATTCCCCGGCGATGCGGTTGGGGCCGGTATGCAATTTGCCATCCACGACGAAACCGCCCCCGGTGCCCGTGCCGATGATAACGCCGAATACCGAACGGCAGTCCCGCCCAGCGCCGTAATGGGCTTCCGACAAGGCAAAGCAATTGGCGTCGTTTTCCATCCGCACCGCCTGTCCGAGTTGCTGCTCGACGTCGCGTTTCAACGGATGACCGTTCAAGCAGGTCGAATTTGAATTCTTGATCGTTTCCGACGGCGCCGCCAGCGCGCCAGGCGTGCCTATTCCCACTTTCAGCCGCCGCCCTTTCTGTAATTCCCTGATCAGCCCGCAAATTTCCGCCACCACTTTATCGTAGGAGGATGACGGAGTGGGCCGGCGCACCAGTTCGGCCACTTCGCCCGCCGCGGTCAATACGATGCCTTCGATCTTGGTGCCGCCGAGATCGACACCGATGCGCAATTGCCTGTCTTGATCCATCTTCAATTCAACTCCTAATGCATAGTTCCGGCCGTCATGGACGCGGTGAAAATTCAATATGTATGGTTTGACTTTGCCTGTTTAACACTATATGTTGATCTCGTCGACCGTCAAATCGCCCAACGGAACGATTGCGGAATACGCGATCTAACGGTCGGCCGGCATCGAATCTTACCTGGGCCGAACGGCCGTTGAGGTTATCAGGAATGACTCAATTAGCACAGAACAGCGAGGCCGAAGTGCAGGACGCAGTCAAGACGGCAAGGAGGAAGGCGAGGGATCAGCTTCGATTGCTGGTCGAAAAACGCAAGCGCGAAGACGAAATCCGCGACCGGCTTGCGGCTTTCGCCGAAGAAATGGAGCGCGCCCGCGCGATGCACGCGAAGCTGTTGTGAGCGACCCGGGGCGACGATAGCGGCAAAGCGCTTCGTCTCCGGCTCATCCCGACTCCGGGCAGATGGTGAATGCCTCCGGAGCAAGGTAAACTCCCCCTCGTGATTGCCTGTCGGCAGTCGGTCAAATTCAGCAAAATGCAGAGTCCAGACATGCACAGATTCCTGCTGGCAGTTGTTTCCGCGCTGCTCGCCGCCTGCGCCGGCGAGCCTGACTATACCCCGCTCGTCAATTCCGAGCCGGCGGCCGATTCCATTCAGACTCGAATGCCTCGCACCTTGCGGCTGTATTACGACGCGCTGCCCAACGTGGAACAAAGCAGCCTGAGCCTGACCGGTCCCGCCGGCGAACATGCGCTGCGCGGACTGCACACCATGGCCGCCGACGATCTCATGATCGAAATCATGGAGCCTCTTGCCGACGGCGACTATACCGTCCACTGGACCGCCATCGTCGGCGACGACCCAATTGAATACTCCGGCGAAGTGAAATTTTCGCTACAGACCGAGCGGGAATGAAGGGCGTAAACCGGGCGTGAAGCCCAAGATCGGCGGTCGCGCCATGCGAAGCGGGCGCGAAGATGGCTGAAATACGCTGCTGCAGCAGCTTGCGGCTTTCGTCAAATAGCTTCCCGCCGCGCCTCGGCGCCGACAATAGCTAGCAATTCAGACCAAGCGATCGCTGTCCACGCAATTGACTATTCGAGGCGGGATTCTGGTGCCCAGGAGAGGACTCGAACCTCCACGACCTTTCGATCACTAGCACCTGAAGCTAGCGTGTCTACCAATTTCACCACCTGGGCATTGGGGGCTTGCTGATAGCGGCGCTGGGGACGACCGGCGCGGGGCGCAACTCTAACTATAGCGCCTGCCGCTGTCAATAAATCCTCTGGGAATCAGGTTCAGCGCCGCGGCGTCTTGCTCAGCAATTGGCCGAATGGCGCGCGCAAAATGACTGGCGAGAACCATGCCGAAGTAACAACACGCACTGCCTCCGGCACTGGCTATTTCGGCCCTGCTGGCCTGCGCCGGGGTCGCCTCGGGTGAAGGCGCGGGATGGATCGTTGAGCGGCAGCCGAATTCGGGTCGGCGCTCGACGCGGCTACTTCGTAACTGCCTGCATTCGCTCCAATCAAAACGTCGCGTTGGCGTTGAACGGGCTGGCGGTTCCGCCCTCGATCTGGTTGATCTGGATGGAAACCATGAACTCCCAGCGCTGATGCCGCTCGGCCGCTTCCGCCACTGCTTGCAAGTAGCCGTTGTCCACCAATGGCAGCCCGATGTTCACTTGCGTGAGCTGGTGAATCGGGCGGTTGATGCCTTCCACGCCCGATGGCTGCACATCGTTTACCGCATCGCCAACGAGGATCGCCACATCGCGTTCGCGCAGCCAGGGCAGCACCGAAGCGTGCAATCCCGCGCCGCCTTGTCCATAGGCCCAGGGTCCGATATCGTCCCGGCGCGCCCAGCGGCCGGTACGTACGAGCAGGGCGTCGCCACTGCCGATCGTCACTCCGGCGAATTCCTCCCAGGCTTCGAGGTCTTCCACGAAGATCGGCGTACTCGGCGCCAGATAAGCGACGCCGCGCAACAGCGGCATATCCACCAGTATGCCCCGGGTCACATAGGAAGCGCCCATGCGGTCCACCGCCAGATCCGCGCAGCCGTTGACAGTCAGATTCTGGTCGTAGCCGTTGAAAATGACGAAGCGGCCATCGATCTCCTTGCGGTAATGGCATAGCGCATCGAGGTGGGAAAGCATGCCATCGTGAAGCGAGAACTGAATCTCGTCCAGGGCGAAAGAAGGCTCGCCGGTGACCGGATCAACCCGGCTCATCCAATGTTCGTAGGGGCCGAAGGATTGGCTGTCCATGGCCCGCTCCTTGAGCACGAAATGCTGCAAGGTGACGGTCTCGCCGGCTTGCACCAGGGAAGCCGCCTGTACGGTTTTTTCGGGAGTGATCAGGTTCAGGGCGCCGCGCTGGTCAGCGGGACCCCAGCGGCCCCAGTTGGAAAGTTCTTCTTCCCATTCCGCCAGCGTGTCCAGCGTCACCAGCACCGCCGGGTCCTGGGTCGATGGGTGAACCTGAAAATCCTGTGCTGCAAGCTGGCCGGCGAACAGGCCAAACAGCAAGGCGCTCAAGGTTGGAATGGACGCGAGATTGGCAATGCGGAGCTTGCTCATGATTCAGATCCTCCGATACGGGAATCGGCTTTTGCGGAATGCAGAACAAGCGACAATATAGCACCGCCCGCGCTGCCGGGGTAAGCATGAAGGCCCCAGGGCCTGCCGAGAAGGCCTGACGCTCCGCCCGCGGGTCTTGGGCAAAGCGCATTCAGCGCCAGGATTTCACCGTCAGGAAATAGAACAGTAGTCCGCTGCCGATAACCCCGAGGGAGAACAGGGCCTCGACGGGGCGGTTGATCAAGGTGAAGGTCAGAATCCAGCCGGTCACCGTGAGGTAGATCAGGGGCGGCAGCGGAAACAGGAAAGTGCGATAGGGCCGCGGCAGATCCGGCTGCCGCCAGCGCAGCACGAACACGCCGAAAACCGCGACAAAGGTGTTCAGCGCCATGGTGAATCCCGCGAAGACAAGTACCGACTCGAAAGTGGAAGTCAGGATAAAAACCAGCGCGATGGCGGACTGGATATAGATGGCGAGGGCGGGGATGCCGTGGCGATTCTTGCGGCCGAAGAAGCTCAGCGCCGGAAAATCCTCGCCGATGACCTGGATCACCCGCGGCCCGGCCATGGTCATGGCGCTGACGGTCGAGATCAGCAGCAGGGCGAACACGAGGCCGGCGAACTGGCCGCCTGCCCTGCCGAACGCCGTCTCGGCGACGATTGCGCCTACTTCTACCTGACCCACCATCGCGTCCATCGGCGCGACATGGAGAAATACGAAATTCAGCGCCAGATACAAGACCGTCACTACCAAGGTGCCGCTGATCAGAATCCAGGGCAGGTTCCGCTGCGGCTGGTCGATTTCGCTGCTCAGATACGTGGCCGCGTTCCAGCCGGAATAGGCGAAGCTGACGTAGATCAGCGCTATCGCAAAGGCGGAACTGGTCAGAATCGCGCCATCGCTTGCCAGTGGACCGAAATTCACCGGTTGCGGTTCACTGGTGACGATTAGCGCCAGCAGGCAGAAAGCGACGATCACCAATACCTTCAGGTTGGTAAAGGCCAGTTGCGTACCGCCGCTGGTGCGATGATTGGTGGCGTGGGCCAGGGCCATGACGACTACCAGCGCGGCGGCCACCAGCTTGCGCATGTCGTTATCCAACCCGCCGGGAAAGACCGAAGCCAGGTAGGCGGCGAAAGTCATCGCGCCCAGCGCCGTGGGTCCGGCGAAACCGATGGTAGTGGAGATCCAGCCCGAGACAAATCCGGCGGCGGGATGATAGATCCGGCGCAGCAGATTGTATTCGCCGCCGGAGCGCGGCAGGGCCGCGCCGAGTTCGGCGTAAGTCAGGGCGCCGCTCAGCGCTACCAGGCCGCCGATCGCCCACAACATGAGCAGTGCGAAGCCCGAGCGGATGTCGATTAACTGAAAACCGAGGCTGGTGAATACCCCGGTGCCGATCATGTTGGCGATCACGACCGCGGTGACGGTAACGAAACGGAACTTGTTCGAGGCCATGGCCGAAACCGGCGAGTGTGGGGCGCAATTATCCGGGCATTCAGCCACCGCGTCCACGATTTCCCGAACCTCTTGGACGCCAGGGTATTTCTGATACCATCAGCCTGCTATCGGGAGAGAGAAGATGATCAAGCCTGTTTCCTGTTTGGCCGCCGCGTTGCTGTTTTGCGCCGCGGCCGCTTGCGCGCAGACGCCGGTTGGCGCTACTCCCACCCGCGCCACGGCCGCGGATGGCGGATTCATCAGTTGGCGCGAACATATCATCGACGATTCGGAAATCACCGGCGTGCCCTTCAGCGGCAGCGACGGTCTGGTTATGGCTGATCTCGACAAGGATGGATTCGAGGATGTGGTTTCGGTGCACGAATCCGATGCCGAATACGATTCGGCGCGATTCGTTCCCGGCTTCGTGGCGCCGCTAGCCGGCCATGTGCGAATCGCCTTCGGTTCGGCATCGCCCGAAAGCTGGACCAATATCACCGTTGCCGAAGGAGCGGATGCGCCGGCCCCAGAGGATGCCGCCCTCGCGGATATGAATGGGGACGGCTATCTCGACGTGCTCGTCGCCGCGGAACTCGCGCACATTCTCTATTTGCAAAATCCCGGCGCCGGTGCGCGCGAAGAGCATTGGCCGCGGCTGATTTTGCCGATGACCCGTGACCGCGGCTCCTATATCCGGGTTTTCGCCGCCGACCTCGATGGCGACGGCGTTGCCGAAGTCATCGCGCCAAACAAGGGCGCCCAGTCTCCGGGACCGGACGATTATGCCCGCTCCACCCCGGTCGAACTATATCGCTTGCACGGCGACCCGTTGCAGGGCGACTCCTGGGAGCGCCGGGAACTCGGCCGCTATAGCATTCCGCAAAATGCGGAACCGGTGGACCTCGATGGCGACGGCGATCTGGACATCGTGGTTGGCGCGAGAGGCGACAACCGGCTGGTGTTTTTCGAAAACCTGAATGATGGCGAACTGGGTTTCGTTGAACACGCGATAGGCATCAATGGCGCCAACATGGCCGGGTTCAACCTGGAATACGCCGATCTGAGCAATGACGGGCGACTCGATATCCTGGGCGCCGCCGCCCGGGAAATGGTCTGGATCGAGCAGCCGGAGCGCAAGGGCGATACCTGGAACGCGTACACGATCGGCAGCTTTGCCCCGGACGGCATAACCGGCATGGAAGTAGCCGATATCGACGGGGACGGCGACCTGGACGTCATGGCGGGCAGTTACAGCCGCGGCCTTCGCACCGGTGACGGCGATATCGACCTGAACGATCCGCTGGGCCGGCTCGGCTGGTTCGAAAATCCCGGCGATGCGAAAGCGGCCTGGACCCGGCATGATATTTCCCGGCGCGTGCGGGGCATGTTCGACAAATTCATCGCTCGGGATCTCGACGGAGACGGTGACATGGACTTCCTTGGCACGCGCGGCAACAGCCGGCCGTTCGACGGCGTGTTCTGGCTGGAACAGGTGCGAACCGAACAGCCGGTTGCCGCATTTTCGCGCGCGAGGCAAGCGGAAAGCGAAGAAGTGCCGTTGCCTTGAGACTCTGGATTCAGGCGCGGTCCAGTCTGGAATAAGGCAAAGGCAAACAATCGCACGCCATTGCATCGGGAGAGACCGGAAACAGCATAATGATCGACGAACTGAAATATTGCTGCCGGCGGCAATGTCTTGCCGCGATCATCGGCTTGCTGTTGACCGCGGCTGCCGCCTCCGCGCCGGCGCAATCGCTGGAATTCCGGGTGAATCCGGCCTGGCCGCAACTGCCGCTAGGCGATCACTGGCTGACCGGCGGTCTCGGCGGCATCTGCATCGACAGCCGTGACCACGTTTACCTGCTGAACCGTCGGAACGTAGTCGAAGATGACCTCGATGGCGCGATTCTCGCGCCGCCTGTTATCGAACTGAATCCAGCGGGCGAAGTCGTGCGCGGCTGGGGCGATCCGGAGTTGCTCGGCGGCCGCTTGCATGATTGCCACGCGGACGCCGACGGCAATCTCTGGATTATCGCCGCGGCCACCGGTCATATTCAGAAATACGATCCCGCCGCCGGCCGGCTGTTGTTGCAGATCGGAGAATCGGGACAGTTCGATTCCTCCGACGGCAGCCGCCAGGGCGAGCCACTCAACTCCAACCGTGGTCAATTCTTCCTGCCGGCGGCCATCGACACGGACAGCAATGGCGACATTTATGTCGCCGACGGTGAATTGCCGGGCGGCAATGCCCGCATTGCGGTGCTCGACCGCGACGGAAGCTTCCTGCGGCAGTGGCGGTTACGCCGCGACCCCGGTGAAGAAGGCATAATCGAGCTTCCACATTGCATTCGCGTCGCCAATGACGGGCTGATATACGTCTGCGACCGCCGCGCGGACCGGATTCAGGTGTTCGACCGTCAGGGCGGGTTCATTCGCAATATTTCCGTCAGCTTTTCGGCCCTGAGCGATCCGGTGGGACGCTCCAGCGGAGTGCGCGGCAATGCCGTGGTGCTCGATTTTTCTCCCGATCCTGAGCAGCGTTTCATCTATGTCGTTAATCAAAACAGCGTCATGGTGGATGTGCTCGATCGCGGGAGCGGCGAGAAACTGGCAAGTTTCGGCGGCGGGCCGGGGCGCTATCCGGGGCAGTTCGAACTGCCTCATGGCATTGCCGTGGATTCTCGCGGCAATGTGTTTGTGGCCGAACAGGAAGGGCGGCGCGTTCAACAGTTCATTCCGGTGGCGCCCTGAACGGACAGGGCAAGCTTCCAGCCGTGGCATGCTGAAATCCAGGGGGGTTCGGAAATGAAAGAACAAACGCTAATCGCGGTTCGCCCGCGGCTAATTCTCATGCTGCTGATCTCGCTGCTGCAGGGAATTGCCTTGTTTCTGCTTTGGCGGGCGGCCACAAACGAAGTCTGGCCGAGCCAGACTCCGGTGGTCAATTTTCCTCTTTGGACCATAGCGGCCGCCCTGCCGCTACTGTTGCTGTTGGGTCTCGAGGATCGCGCCTTGCCCAAGACGGCGGCCATCGTCGGCCTGTTTTGCCTGACGCTGGCCCTGCTTGCCGCCTACATCGGCTGGCAGGCGACGCCCATTGGCGCATTTCCGGTCGGGTCGATCATTGCCGCCTATATCCTGCCGCTGATTCTCGGCTGCTTCCTGGCGCTGCTGTTCCTGCGCCCGCTCGTTCTCGGCCGGGCGCCGGATTATGCGGAGATATTTTCCGATTCCTGGCGCAATGCCCTGGTAGCGGCGCTGTCCGCGGCCCTGGCGCTGAGCGTAACCGGCGTGCTGATGCTTTGGGGCGAGCTGTTCCGGGTGATCGGTATCGACTTCTTTATCGATCTTTTCACCGAAGACTGGTTTCTGTTTCCGGTTCTTTCGGTAGTGGTCGGACTGGGCATTTTCATCTTTCGCGGTCTGGCGAATGTCATCGGCGGAATAACCGGCCTGTTGCAAGGCCTGATGTGGTTGCTGCTGCCCTTGGTGCTTACGGTTTCCGTGCTGTTTATCGGCGCTCTGCCATTTACCGGACTGGAACCGCTATGGGATACCGGCAACGGCACCGCGCTGCTCATGGCGCTGAACCTGTTGTCCCTGTTTGCCTTGAACGCGGTATATCAGCAAGGGGACCGGGAACCCTATCCGCTGCTTCTGCATCGCCTGCTGCGCCTGGGAATCGTGTTACTTCCCGTTATCGCCGTGCTGGCGCTGTATGGACTTTACTTGCGGGTCGATCAGTACGGTTGGACCGTGGCGCGCTGCTGGGCGTTGCTGATCAGCCTGTTGATTACCCTGTTCTCATTTGGCTATGCCGGCAGCGTGGCGCGCTTCCGCGAGGAGTGGACCGGCAAGCTCGCGCACGTCAATCTTCCCATGAGTCAATTGATGCTGATTCTGATATTGCTGCTGAATTCACCATTGCTGGATTTCCGCAAGATTTCGCTCGCCAGTCAGCAGGGACGCGCCGAGCGGGGCGAGATCGCCCTGGAGGATTTCGATTTCTTCGATGCTCGGGAAAACATGGGCCGACCGGCGTATCTTTGGATGCAAGACATAGTCGAGGAAAACCGGGAGTCGAATCCAGACCTCGCGCAACTGGCGCTCGAACCGGCGAGGCCAGCCATGTTTACACTGGAATCATTGCAGCGGTTCGATTTTCGGGGCTGGGTAACTTACCGGCCCGAACCGTTCGCGATTCCCGACGCACTCGCGGAGGCGATGCAGACTTCCATCGTCGCTGGATTTGTTCGATCCGAACAACCCGAAAATCTATATCTTTTCCAGGCTGATCTAGATGCGGACGACAGCCTGGAATACGTGCTGGCCGGAGATTTTCCGGGCGCTTTTGTCGCCTCCGGATTTCAGCTGGAAGACGGCGAATGGCGGGAACTGCGACTGGCGCCGCGCCAACTTGTCGTCGATCCCGGTCAAGCTCTGGCCGCTGGCCTGATCGAAGTCGTTGAACCCGAATACTTCGACCTGCAAATCGGCGACATCATTTTGCAGGTTCTTGACCAGTAATCGCCGCAAGCAGGATATGAAATCCGGCAGCGGAAGGAACCGCAGGGCAGCAGCCTCGCCGCCGCGGCGATCTAACCGCGGGCATGCTGGTCGAAAGGATTGTGGGCGAGCCGAGTTGCCACCGTCTTTCCCGATAGGCAGAGCCGATGTATGGGCTTCGCGCCTGAAAAACCGGATGAGAAGGACGGACAGGATGTCCGGGTAAATCTCAAACCATATCGGCGTCGATGGGTCAAAGCTCTAGCTGGACGCCCACCGGCCGCGCGATGGCGCCGCGCGGAAGCTTTGCCAGCGACGCGCCCGGGGGTCCATGGGGGTTCGCGCGTTGCCGCGCTGGGCCGGGTCACAAGTGGATGGCGTGGTGAACGAGCCAAGCGGTCCGTTCCACCGCGGAATGGAGAACGCGTTGCCGGACAAAATACGCCAGCGTCGCCGTCATGGGCAATCTCGTCGTGCTTGCGCGCGATTTGCTTGCCCGGCAATCGGCCATGGTCGCCCGAACCATCGCGCATAGCCGCTTGCGCCACTTGATTACAAATACCTGACAGCAGGCAGGGGACAACCTAAGTCACAACTTCAGGCAACACGGTTGCTTGACCGCTATGCCGCGCCCATTATCGCCTTTGTTTCGAGAAACTCCTCGAATCCTTCGACACCCCATTCCCGGCCATTGCCGGATTTCTTGTAACCGCCGAAGGGCGCGGCGAAATCCGGCCCGGCGCCGTTGATATGTACGTTGCCGGTGCGCAGCCGCCGGGCGATACTGTCCGCGTGGGATTGCTCGCCGGATACGTAACCGGACAACCCGTATTCAGTGTCGTTGGCAATCGCTATGGCGTCTTCGTCGTCCTTGTAGCCGAGAATGCATAGCACCGGGCCGAAGATTTCCTCGCGCGCGATGGTCATGTCGTTGGATACGTTCGCGAACACCGTGGGCCGAACGTAGTAGCCGCTTTCCAGGCCGTCCGGCCGGCCTGGGCCGCCGGCCACCAGTTTCGCGCCTTCCTTGATGCCAGTTTCGATCAGGCCCTGGATTTTGTTGTATTGCGCTTCGCTGACCACTGGACCCATCCGCGTGGTTTCCGCCTTGGGATCACCCACCGTTGCCTTGGCGGCCGCGGCACGAGCGATCTCGACGGCTTCCTCCATCCGCGATTCGGGAACGAGCATGCGCGTGGGCGCGTTGCAGGACTGACCGCTATTGCCGAAACAGCCGACCACGCCGCCGCTGATTGCCCTGGCGAAGTCTTCCGCGTCATCGAGAATGATGTTGGCGGACTTGCCGCCGAGTTCCTGAGTGACGCGCTTGATGCCCTCGGCGGCATTGCGGGCAACTTCACGGCCCGCGCGAGTGGAGCCAGTGAAGGAAACCACGTCGATCTCTGGGTGTGCTGAAATCGCCGCCCCAACGGTAGGACCATCACCGTTCACCAGGTTGAAAACGCCCGCGGGCAGGCCGGCTTCGGCGATTACTTCAGCTAGCAGGTATGCGCTGACCGGGGCGAGTTCGCTGGGCTTGAGCACCATTGTGCAACCCGCCGCGAGCGCCGGCGCAACCTTGCAGGCGATCTGGTTCAAGGGCCAGTTCCAGGGCGTAATGAACCCGCAGACGCCGGCAGGTTCCTTGACAACGCGCGAGTTGCCGCGATTCTCCTCGAATCGATAGTGCTGCAAGATGGGAATGATGCTCTGAAAATGGCCGATGCCGCTGCCCACCTGGGCGGTGCTCGACAGGCGCATGGGCGCGCCCATTTCATCAGAGATCGCCGTGGCGAATTCGCCGGCGCGAGCCTTGATGCCGGCGATGATATTCTGGATGATCTCGATGCGCTCTTCCACGCTGGAGCAGGACCAGGCGTCAAACGCCGCCCGTGCGGCTTTCGCCGCGGCGTCCACATCTTCCGCCGTGCCGAGACTGATCGTGGCAAACGCCTGCTCGGTCGCCGGATTGATGACTTCGAGCAGTCCCCGTCCCGCGGGTTCCTGCCATGATCCGTTGATATAGAACCGGTTATAGGCCTTGAGCATTGCTTGACTCCTGAGTTCTGGCTGGTTGCTGTTTTGCAGGCGGTACGACCTTGGCCATCCGCCCCAGGGGCCGCTCAGTATACTGGGAAAATTCCGCTAAATCAGGCTGTAGGGACGATATGGCAGCGCTCCAGCCTCGCAATAATTTGAGGCTAGACGGCTTCGGCAAACTTTCGAATCCGGACGCTTTCCCGGTTCTGCTGGGCTTGCCAGAGGTCATACTGCATTTGTTGGCGCAACCAGCTTTCCGGACTGCCGCCAAAAGCCTGCGAGAGACGAATAGCCATTTCCGGGGAAATCCCTATGCGACCGTTTAACAGCATCGACAAAGTGTTGCGCGATACCGCAAGGCCCTGAGCTGCCTCGGTAACAGTCAATCCCAAAGGTTGCAGGCATTGGCGCTTGATGACTTCGCCTGGATGGGGAGGATTGTGCATTAACATTGAAAACCTCACTAGTGATAATCAAGATAATCCACGTCGTACGCATCACCGTTTTCGAATCGAAAAATGATGCGCCAATTGGCGCGGACCGTCACAGCCCAGAAGCCAGCAAGATCCTGCTTGAGTGGATGCAATCCGAAACCGGGCAAATCCATATCTTCAGGTGCGGTGGACGCATTAAGACGGGCGAGTATGTCCCGCACGGTCTCCCGGTGCTCCGCATGGATACGGTTCTCATCCCCTCGCTGCATGAAGCGCTTTAGCGACTTGCTTTTGAAACTGAGAATCACCGATGAATGTAATATGACATATTACAGGTGTCAACTCACAAGAATACTGATTTGCAGTTATCCGGGACCGCCGTCGTCCTGCATTGATTACAGACTTATCGAAAATACATCATCTAAGGAGCGGTGATTGATGGAATTTTTTCTAGTTTGGATCATCGGCGGCATCATCGTTGCGATGATTGCTTCAAGTAAGGGTTATAGCGGTTTTGGCTGGTTTCTGTATGGATGCCTGATCCTTCCTTGCGCTTGTTCACGCGCTTCTATTGGGCAATATAGACCAAGAAAACAGGATTTCTTGTCCGCATTACGCGGAGAAGATCAAGCGCGAAGCGAAGATATGTCCGCACTGTAGAAGTAAATTATCGCCGCCGCCTACCGCTGAAGCAAGCGGATTAAGCAGGACCGGCGGCGAGGAAATTTCATAACTTGAGGAAGAAGGGATTTTAGAAATGGAACTGCCGCTGATATTTGTATTCATTTCCGCGTTACTACTGTATTTTTTGCCAGCTCTGATTGCCAATAGAAAGCATCCTCAAGCTACGGCTATTACCGTAGTAAATCTATTTGTCGGATGGACATTGATCGGTTGGGTTGTCTGTCTTATTTGGGCGCTGACCGGCAGGAACAATTGAATTGACTCCGCTTTGAGCAAAAGCAAATTCCATCAAGCGATCAAGGGGCCGCGCTGGGATTGGGCGCGGCGGGATTGCTTCGACCGAGACGGTTGGCGTTGCCGCCGTTGCGACCCTCCCGGCAAGCTGGAAGCGCACCATATCCACGAATTGCAGCATGGCGGCGGTCCCTACGCACTCGAAAATCTCGAAACGTTTTACCGCTATTGTCATATCAAACTGCATCATCCGCCGGACCCGGATCGGGCCGAATGGCGCGAATTTGCGCGGCGCTTGCTTTCTGTCCTGTAATTGGTGAGATAAGACGATAATTGGTGTATTTCACCAACATAGGATCGGAGGGCAATTGCCATGAGCGACGCGCCAAAAAATATCCGGCGACTGGAAAATCGGGCCTCGGAAATTCGTGCTATGAGCTATTTAAGGTGTTCGCTCGTCACTATTCTATATTTGACTTGAAATTTGGACGGTGCTCGTCCAAATTTCCTGTTAATATTCGTTGGCAGGTTGTGGAAATTCAGGTTAGACGCGATTGGCGAAATAGGAGTTGCGCTAATGATAGAACGCAAGGCGCATCTGCTGAAGGTTGAAGAACTACTGCGCGACAGCCCTGTTGTCGCCGTGATCGGCGCCCGGCAGGTCGGCAAGACTACACTGTCCCGTCAGGTTGTCCAGCGGTACGGGGAGCCTGCCCATGTCTTCGATCTTGAGTCTTCGGAAGATCTGGCGCGACTTGCCGACCCCATGCTGACGCTGTCTTCCTTGCGCGGACTTGTGGTTCTGGATGAAGTACAGCGTCGGCCCGAACTGTTCCCTACCTTGCGCGTACTTGCCGACCGCAGGCCATTGCCAGCTCGATTTCTGGTGCTGGGCAGTGCCTCGCCCGATTTGTTGCGTCAAAGTTCGGAATCTCTTGCGGGTCGGGTTGCCTATTACGAACTGCCATGTCTTTCGCTCGCCGAGACCGGGTCGGCCGAGATGGACAAGCTCTGGCTCCGCGGAGGCTTTCCGGCGTCCTTCACCGCTCGCAACGACACAGCCAGTGTCCGGTGGCGTCGCGACTTCGTGCGGACATTCCTGGAACTTGATATCCCACAACTTGGAATTGCGATTCCGGGCGCGACCCTGGAGCGATTTTGGGCGATGCTCGCGCATTATCACGCCCAAATCTGGAATGGGTCGGAACTTGCCCGCGCGTTCGGGGTCTCGCACCATGCGGTTCGGCGCTACCTCGATGCGTTAGAGTCAACGTTCATGGTCCGCAGCCTGAAGCCCTGGAGCGCCAATCTTGCCAAACGTCAGGTCAAGTCTCCGAAAGTCTATGTGCGGGATTCGGGACTGTTGCATCGCCTGCTTAACATCGATACTCAGGAACAGGTCGAACGGCATCCAAAAGTCGGCGCTTCGTGGGAGGGATTTGTGATTGAGAACATCATACGGGCGCTCGACGCCGATGAAAGCCAGTGCTATTTCTGGGCCGCCCATTCTGGTGGTGAAATCGACTTGCTCATACACGGCGGTGGATGCCTCCGGGGCTTCGAGGTGAAGCGCACGAGTGCGCCCGCGGTTACTCGCTCAATGCACAATGCTTTCAAGAACCTGGAACTCGAAAGTCTGGATGTGATTCACGCGGGACAGGACAGTTTTCCGCTCGCCGAGGGAATTCGCGCGGTCGCGGCGGCGCGCATACTCACTGATCTGCCCGAGAGCGCGGAATAGTTCCGCATCAGAACAGGCCCGCCAGCAAGCCCAGGGCGGCTTCGAACTGGGGGTCATTGGGCGAGCGTGAGTCGAGCGGCCAGTCGGCGGGCAGTTCGGGTTGCAGGCCGCCGGCGGTAGGGGAACCGACGCTGGTGACTCGCTCAAGTTGCGAGAGCTCCCTGGCAAATGCCTCGGCGGCGCCGGCTGTGGTTTGGTCGACGATCAAGGTCAGCGAGTTGGAATAGTAGTCGCCGAAATCGCTTGGCAGGAACAGCGCCAGATGCTCCGGGCCCAGATAACCGGCGGCATTGCGCAAGTCGACGATCAGACTGCTGGTGGTTCTGAAATCCGCCATGATGCGTTGCAGTACCACCAGATCGTTGGCGTTGCCGCTGATGCCCCACAGCCGCACGTAGCCGATCACCTTGTTGCCCAGGTTGAACTGTTGCACGCTAGCCTCGACGGCGCCGCGGTAGCTGTCGAACAGATTGTTGAAAACCGTCGAGACTGCCACTTCCTGTTCCGCACCGCCGCGGGAAAAGATCAGACGGAAGATTCGACGGTCGGGTTCCGGTGTCGCCGGTGGTCGGGGATTGAACGAGTAAACCGGGTGGAAAGGCTCGCCGTTGACGGAAATAATGCGATCTCCGCGGCGCAAGCCCGCCGCGGACGCGGGGGCGTTATCGAGAACCGCCGAGACGAGATAGCGGCCTTCGACCGAGGCAACCGCAATGCCGATATGGTTCAGGCGCTGCTGCCGGTCCGCGCGGCGGCTGGTCAGCGCGGCTTGAAGGTAGGCGGCGAGACTATCGAACATCGGCGAAACTCATTTTGGGCAAAGTACCGGAACAGTGGATTCCGCGACGAAATGGCAGGATTGCCATTTTGGACGGCGCATCGCCCCGCCCCGCAGGGGCGAGGGGCAAGGATGCCCCGAGTCACGTGCTTCGTTGCGCGCGGAATGACGATGGATGATCACTGACCTTATTGCATGACCTCCAGCGCCCGCTGGCATGCGGGCCGGCTATAAAGCCGATCGCGGAAATCGATGTACTTTCGCGGCAGATCGAATTCGAAACGGATCGCCCAGTTGAAGGTGTGGGCGAGCAGGATATCAACCAGCGTAAACGAGTCTCCGACCGCGTATTCCCCGTCATCGAGCAGATGTTCAAGGGCGTTCAGCGCCTTGGCGAACTCGAATTCCGCGATCTCCAACATCTGCGGAATCCGATGTTCCTCGGGCAGGGCGAACATGTGCTTGCCCTTGCTCCACAGCGGCTGTTCGAGCTCGGCGAGCACGAAGCAGGCGAGTTCGTCGATGCGGGCGTAAACATCCATGCTGGCGTTCGGCAGCAGACCCGATTCGGGCGCCGAACGCGCGATGTAATACAGGATGGCGACGGATTCGGTCAAAGTGAGGTCGCCGTCGACGAGCGTCGGCACCTTGCCTTGTGCATTCACCGCAAGATATTTCGGATTCTTTGCGCTGTCGGGAACTTCGGCGTCAGTGCGCAGTTTGACCTGGATGTATTCGTATTTGAGCCCGCTTTCCTCTAGCGTCCACAAGGCGCGGAAGGAACGCGACTGCTGAAATCCGTAGAGCTTAATCATCGATTAATTCCATTGAGCTTATACCGATCAGTTTGTATGGCGCCGGACTGGTGGATTCTGCGACTACGCTTCGCTTCGCGCAAAATGACAGTAGCGGATTTTCCATTTGTCGGAGACAAAGAAGGCGTGGCTGCCGCCAGCCACACCTTCTTCAGTCTTTCTTTCCTGCCGCGGAGAGTCGGACTTCCTGGGCATCGTTCGTCTGATCGAATCAGTCGATGGCGAAACAGAAGAAATAACCGTTGCCGCCGGTCCCTACCAGATCAGCCTGGCTGCAACCCCGCGAGCCGTGGGCGCTGTTCCAGGAAGTGGGGTTCTGGCCGCCGCCGGTGCGGTCGAAATGTCCGACATGGGCGGATCCTTCTCCGTTCGACATCCAGTTGTTGCAGGTATGGTTCGCGCCATCGTCGACAGTGCGTCCGTCCAGCGTGGAACCCGTCAGGATGTCGTGCTGGTTGGGATCGTCGCCGCGTCCGTTGACCAGGTCGCCATTCTCGGTCAGCGCGGTCTGCTTGTTCAGGTTGTTGCTGGGACCGTGCAGATTGTTGAGATTGGAGGCGATTTCGACGCCGTTGGCGTTATACCAGGGGCCGAACCCGATGCGGTCGCGGGCATTGACCGCGGGCGAACCATCGCTGGCGTGAGCGCTCATATAGGCGCGCCAGGTCTTGCCGCTGGAGCCGGCCGCTTCCGCCAGGCTCGCGCAATGCGCGTCGGCGCCTGCCAGACCACCGAGATTGGCGCCGTCGCCGGAGCCCACGCTGGTGATAAAGAAGCTCATTTCGTTTTCCTGGGAATGCAGCGTGGAAAGCGAAAAAACCGCGACAAGCAAAGCGGCGAAAGTTGCAATCAAAGGTTTCTTCATTTGCTTACTCCTCAACCGGTTAAGTTCGGATTTATTCAGGCAATGCCATGGCCGTCAGCGAGCTTCCAGTCTGAAGAATAACATGCTGCCTTCCCTCGTGAACCCAGGAACTCATGCCATAGCGGCTGATCGCGGGAACCTCGACCCGGGCCAGTTCCTCGCCGGTCATCTTGTCCAGCGCGAACAGATGCGGCGTGCCGTCGCCGGTGACATTGCCGTAGATCAGCATGTTGCCGGTGACCACCATGGGGCCGACCGCGCCGGAACCGGTATTGCCGATTTCCACGCCTTCAAGAGCGGGCAAATTACGGATGCGGTCTGGCGTAAAGCCGGCGGGAATCATCCACAGATGTTCGCCGCTGTTCATGTCGATCGCGGTGATACGGCTGTAGGGCGGCTTCCACAAGGGAATTCCCGCCGGGTGGCGCGGGGTTGGCCCGCCATTGCCCGCGGCGTAACGCGACAGGGTCACTCCGGTAGGTTCTTCGTAATAGGTATCCGCTTCCTCGCCGCTGACCAGAGTGCGCGCGCCGCAACTATAGCGGGAAACGATATACATCACGCCGCTGTCCGGATCCGCTACCGGCGGATGAGTGATGTTGACCGCGCCGGAAGGGCACATCAGCGCGGCGGCCCTGCCGGAAGGATGATTGCGATAAATGGGCGGATTGAAAACCGGCCCCATGATGAAATTCGACACTGCCTCAAGCGCCTGCCGGCGGATTTCCGGAGTGAAGTCTGTCAGCAGTTCCTCGCTGGAGCCGACGTATTCGAACGGCGCCGGCCTGGTTGGGATCGGCTGGGTTGCCGAGAGTTGTTCGCCGGGAACCGTGGACGCGGGCATCGGCACTTCCTCTATAGGCCAGACCGGCTCTCCCGTTGCCCGATCGAAGGTATATACATAGCCTTGCTTGGTCGCTTGCGCGACGACGGCGGCCGGACCGGAATCGGTGGTCACATCGAGCAGGATCGGCGCGGTCGGCGTGTCATAGTTCCAGATGTCGTGATGCACCATCTGGAAGTGCCAGGCGCGCTCGCCGGTGGCGGCGTTGAGCGCGATCAGACTGGTGCCATACAGGTTGTCGCCGGGATGGTGGCCGCCGTAATAGTCAATGGTTACCCCATTGGTGGGAATGTAGACCATGTCCAGTTCGGAGTCGGCTGAAATCGGCGCCCAGGAAGAGATGTCCCCGGTGTACTGCCAGGCGTCGTTTTCCCAAGTCTCGTGGCCGTATTCGCCGGGCCGCGGAATGACATTGAATTTCCACAGAAAATCGCCGCTGCGTGCATCGTAGCCGAGAATGTCGCCGGGCACGTTCTCGATGCGCGACTGGTTATAGCCCTGTTCCGCGGAATTGCCCACCACGACCACGTCGTTGACGACGATGGGCGGCGAAGACGCGGTGATATAGCCGCGCTCCAGCGGGATTCCTGCATAGGGATCATACGGGTGACCAAGGTCGGCGAGCAGGTCCACCACGCCGGTTTCCGGAAAGCCCGCAACCGAAATCTGGCCGCCAAAGCCTTCCAGCGGCCGCCCGGTCACCGCGTCCAGCGCGGTCAGGAAAAAGCCGGGCGAAATGATATAAATGACGTCGCGGCCGTCGATGTTGGCATAGCCCACGCCCTTGCCATAGTCGGCGCGCATGGAATAGGACCAGCGGCCGGTGTCGGGCTCGCGATAGGACCAGATGGTAGCGCCGGTCGAGGGATCGATCGCCACCACATGGCGGCGCGCGCCGGCTACCGTATACAGGCGGCCATTGACATAACTCGGCGTCGAGCGGCCGCTTTGCGCCTCGAAGCTGGCGCCGTCCCAGATCCAGGCGACTTCGAGATCGCCGAAGTTCTCCGGCGTGATCTGGTTCGCCGGGGTAGAGCGGGTATGCGCGAAGTCGTTGCCCAGGGTGGTCCATTCGATCGTGTCCTGGCTCCATGCCGCGCCTGACAGGATCAACAGGCAAGCGGTGCGGGTAATCGGTCGAATCGCTTTCATTTTGCGTACCTCTGTTGGTTGGGCACTTCAGATATGCGCCGACATGCAGGAGAACCGCGTTACGCCGGGCATCCGCCGAGATTACCCCAGCATTTCCCGATTGTCATTCCGCGCGCGGCGCCTCCCCCTCCCTGTCATTCCGCGCGGCGCCTCCTCCTCCCTGTCATTCTGTGTGCGGCGTCTTCCCCTCCATGTCATTCTGCGCGCGGCGCCTCCCCCTCCCTGTCATTCCGCGCGCGGCGTCTACCCCTCCCTGTCATTCTGCGCGCGGCGCCTTCCCCTCCCTGTCATTCCGCGCGCAGCGCAGCGGAGTCGCAGAATCTATCCTTCCCCAAATCCTCGTTAATCAATCGAACGAACCCGCTGGACCGGGAAAAACCACCGGACTCTGGACACCGTCAGCCGACACGCTGGACACGCCGAAGAAGTAGTTGTCGATGACGATGTTTTCCAGCGTAAAGCTGTCCACATCGCCGACGTCCCGTTGAAAATCCCAGGTCGGCGAAGTCGTCAGCCGCCAATGCACTCGATAGCTCGCGGCGCCGGGAACTCTTTCCCAGTTCAGCGTGGTGCTCGGATGGGCTGCTCCTTCGTGACTGCTTCCTCTTGCTCTGAAACGAAATCAACTCGCATGCTTCGGTTCGCTCCGCACATGCAGCCGAGAAAAGAACTATGGAAAGGTCATCTTGAAATCGGATAACTCCACCTTTCCACTACACCGCTACAAAATGAAGTTGTATACGAGAAACAGGCCTTGCTATGATGCTTGGCATCGCTCCGTGCGGGGAATCTTCGCAATTTGCCAGGCGGCCCGACTTACTTTTATTGAGCTGGAATACGGGGATCATGGACAACAAGGATCTACCGAAAGCGATCGCATTGATTTTTGGCGCATTCTGTTTGATTGGTTTTGTCGCCTGGATCGTAATCCGAAATGATCGAATAGAACAGAATTTACTCAATGAGTTGAACGAAGTCGCTCAGTTGGACAATCAGTCTTGTCCTTTTGATGGGTCGCGCACTAGAACGAGCTCGGTCATGTTATTCGACTTTTCAGATCCCCTTCCCGTGGAATTGAGCAGCTATCCAGATAGTCTGCTGGAAAGTACGATGAATGGCCTGCAAGAAGCTCAAAGGTTTGACCGCTTTAGCTTGTATACACTGAATCCATATGATCGGGTGCCCAGAAATATCGGTACATTCTGCGTACCGGTGACTATGGGTCAGATTCCGCGGGAAATTAGACAGGCGCTGTGGGGTACAGATCCCGAGCAATATAGTACGCTGCCATCCCGCTACGAACGATTTGAGGAGGTATTCGAGAACTTATGGGAAAACGATAAAGAGCTAAAGGAAACCGTGGAGAAAGTACGGACTGCACTGGTTAGTGAATCTCAGCGAGAAGAACAGACCTATTCTCGAATTATTGAAAATATTGAAGAAATTGCTGGATTGGAGATCGACCGGGGCAGTAGACGGATAAGGTTTCTGATTTTGTCAGACATGTTACAAAACTCGCCAGTCTATTCCCATTACAGACAGGGCTTGAATTTCAATAATTACCGTCCCGAACGGCGAGAGGATTGGTTAGATATGGGGCGTTTTTCTTTCGAAATATATCTTGTACAAAGTTGTTTTTCCTTGGGAACCGAACGACGCCGAGCACTCATCCAATTTTGGGACGATTATTTCGATGGGTCAGACGCCTCGGTGGACTTCAGATTGCTGAGCATTGATGGTCGTGATTGTTCTACACAAGAATCGATTGAAGCTGAAGGATCGGAACGGCTCGGTGAGGCTGACACTGGATCGCCAGATAGTCCAACAGTCAATGGTATCGCAGCGTCGCTTGAAGCAAGAACCGTGGATGCTTCGACCGAAAGGGACATTCTGGACACACTGGCCTCAGGCCAACTGAGTCCAGAAGCAGGAGAGAATCCCGATTCGGGTGATTTGACCGTTGATCTCGTCGATTGCGCTGCACCGTCAATCAGACGATTACCGCCATTGGGGTATCCCAGAAATGCGCGAGGGCCAGCTATGTTGCGTTATAAAATAACGGTTAATGAGCGAGGCATACCGCTTGAATACGAACCTCTCGGCTTGGAAATCAATGTTAGAAGGTACGAACGACTGTTCAAGGAGCACGCGGAAGAGTATATTGCCCGACTTCGTTTTGACACTCACATTGACGACGAATGTGTTGGCGGGCAGGACGCTCAACTCTCGCTTAGGTATGATGACTACTGATTGGATTTAACAGTTCAGGCTGGTTAGTGGTCATTTGCTCTATCCAAATTTTTGTTTCATTGATTTCCTTTCTTGCAGAATTAGCACAACCTTCCAATTGCGACCTTGCTTGTTTTTTCCACGAATCTGTATGCGACTTTTTATTGAGATGCTTGATTAGCTCATCAATTTTCTGATCAATTTTGATGCTTCGTAAGGTGAATTCGTCGGATTCTTCCGTGAACCATTTGGGTTTCGGAAATGCGTCAACTGTTCGAAATTCGACGTTTTTCTCGACATATATTTTTCGAATCTCTGATACCTTTTTGCCAAGATTTCTTGCGGCGGTTCCAATATTACTCTCGGCACCATCTATTAACTGCTCAAGTTTATCTAGAAGGATTTTGATTTCATTTTCAGTTTCTTCAATCTTTCTTTCTCTTGCATTCAATTTCTTCTCCATTTTAGCTTTCTCTTCCTCTACCTTTTCATATTTGTAAGCAACTTTCTTTACCCTTTCCCCGTAATGGTAGAGCGGATATGGACAAATTAATCTTTTGAATTCGTAGGTCAAGAGCACTACACCACTCAGATTTATCAATGCCGTAATAAACACGTCTAGTTGCGTCATTGATCGATATCCGTCGATAATAAAGGCAAATCCATTATTCGTAGAATCAGCTCTCCAGGCTGAAAGAAGTCCAAGGCTAAACAAAAACAATGCAATACAAAAACCAATACAACCGAATGCAATCTTTCTCCTGGTTGAGTCTACATCTTTCTCAACATTAGCCAAGGAAAGCGCATACAGACCAGCGATACATACGACGGCTGTAGCTGCACCCATGGACCCGCTTATTGCAGCCGAAAATCCAAGTTGTTCGGACAAAAAATACCACACCCAAACAAATTCAAATACCACGATAAACAATACAGAGCAAACAAAAAGCATCATTGATCGAGGTTTTGGATTGAGCATTCTGTTGCCGATTACCTTTTCATTATTGCGCGCATACATCTCGCAATCTTGGTGACTCGATCGCCAATCATCTATCGCTTTCTCTAGTTTCATCCGGCTTGCCTTCCAATCATAGCGCCAAACTTGATTGGTTGATGCCAATAGATCTTCAATAGATTGTCTTATTACATCAAATTTTTCTCTGCAATTCTCTATAGTAATCTCAAAAAAAGATTCCGCATGACCGTAAAGAGACTCTATGTAGTTTCCTGATAATGCGTCAGTCGGAGTTTTGCTTTCTGATGAAGGGGCTGGTGGTGATTGTTTTGCGTCAATGATTCCTGCCTCTGCAGGGTTAGACGGATAGTTTGGGTTGGAGTGGTAAACCTCGTCGAAATAGGATTCGAATCTCATTGGCAATTCTTCGAATAACTCGACGATGCCCGGTGCATGTTTTAACTCAGTGAGCGAAACTAGTTCATCCCGTCCGTTACTCATTTTCATCGGCCTCCGCCATATTCAGGGAAACAAAAGATGCTTTCGCTTTATCATACCGTTCCACTAGTTCGCGATAGCCCCAATATTTGGCCCACAAATACGTTCTCGTTTCATAGGTAAGTAGCGCGAACCCGAAGAAATTCACAAGAGCTGTGGCAAAAACCGGAACATCTGCCATCGAGCCATAACCGGAAATGACAGATTGAAAGCCCATGCTAACAGTGTCGGAACGCCATCCGGATAGTATGCCTAGACCGTAAAGGAAGACGCATAGCGAGGCAAGCATCCCGCATATCCCGATCAATCGCCTCCATAGCGGCAGATTCCGCGACGTATTGGCATGCGAAAACGCAACACCGAATGAACTGCAAAAGATGAAAACTATCGCAGTAATGGCCGCATAAAGTGCACTGGATGTCCCGAGGCTCTCGCCAAGAAAATAAAACACCAACGCCAATTCGCCAGCAATCACGAATGCGATAGCGGCAACGAAAAGCAGAAAAGACGGTTGTTTTTCGTAATAATCCGAATTGCCACACTTCTCCAGAAATTCTCGAATAGCAATATCAGCCTTATGATACTCGATCTTAATGCCAAGCAATTGATTCTCTTCGGAGCTAGAATTAGTTTCAAAAACAGCCATGACTTTTCACACTTTAACTAGATTACCTATGGATTTTGAGTATACGCGGTTCTGAACGGCGAGGATGCGCTGGTCATTGGGAGGATGAGTAGAGTTCAATATCTTCAGAGTATCAGTCAACTCATACAGGGAATTGACTCTCTGCGAAACACCATTTTTATCCAGATAAAAGAAAACTCGGCAAATCGCAAGAGGGCCCACGCTTGCGGCAGCGATGGCATCAGCAAGATACTCGGAACGACGCGAAACATGCAGTTCATATAACCTTGCCGGCCACATAGCAATGAGCTCAAGGAATCTCAAAATAATGGTAATCAATCCCATCAAGAATAGAAATAGTTTGCTGAACATACCCAAAAAGGGAAGAAAGCGGAAAATCCAATGAAGAATGAATGCGGTGAAAAAAATCATGTACACAGGCGCGAATATAGTCATCGATACTAAAGATCGAAAGCAGTTCATAAAGAGTTTAGTGGCAGAATCCTGATGATGAACATGCCCCAATTCGTGTCCAATGACGGCTGCGACGCTAGCGCTGGACATCTCTTTGAGCAATGCCGTACTCAAACAGATTGCGTGTCTCCCTCCCGCCAGGGTTTCCAAGCCCAACGTATAAGCATTCATATCCTCGCTGTCCTCGATTAAAAGATCGATTCTGAAGCTATTTGGTAAATTGATTTTCCGCTTGATAATGTTCATGTTGTCGAAAGCAAGAATTTCAGGAAGGGCCGCCCGTACTTTCGATTTTGGATTTTTGTCACTTCCGGTTACCTTGTAGTAGGAGTTGCCATCATACTGAATAATTCTTGGCAACTTCCAGACCTTGTACATGGCATAGGACATTAGGGTTAACTCGGCGATAAACATGAATAATACCAGCCCGGAGAGGGCCAGCCACATGGCGCTCTGGTCAATACTAGAGAGAAGCGCAGAAAGATTGACCGCATCAGGAAAAAGCATGAGGACGTTATTTGCTATCCAGAGCAGAATGGCGGCGCCCAGACAAACCAGGGCGCAATAGATCAGTCGGTATCCTATGTTGCGAAGAGAAGTTTTTCCGTCATTGATTGACATATTGGAGCAACCTTGCGAGGGATCGGAGATCAGTCGAACGATCCAGCCGGGCCGGGAAAAACCACCGGACTCTGGACACCGTCAGCCGACACGCTGGACACTCCGAAGAAGTAGTTGTCGATGACGATGTTTTCCAGCGTAAAGCTGTCCACATCGCCGACGTCCCGTTGAAAATCCCAGGTCGGCGAAGTCGTCAGCCGCCAATGCACCCGATAGCTCGCGGCGCCGGGAACTCTTTCCCAGTTCAGTGTGGTGCTTGGACGCACCGCTCCTTCAATGACGACATCGGCCGGCGGCGCCGGCGCCCAGGCCATGGCGGCCAGAGTGACCGCGTTCAGCGCCGTAAGCTTGGCGGCGTATTCGAAATTCACGTGCTCGATCACATCGCCGTAAGCGATGCCGTCTTCAACGCGAATGTCCTGATGCTGCTGGGTGTAATTTTCGTTAGTTTCCATGATCCGCACCGCGGGGAAACCGGCTTCGTTGAAGGGCCGGTGATGGCCGCCGCGGCCGAAACGGTCGACCCGGTAGATCATCATGGTGTCGAGATTGGGGATGTAACGGTCCGCCATGGCATCGACATAGCGGGCGATATTGCGCGAGGGAGAATCGACTTCCCCGCCCTGGAAGCGGCGCTGGTTGGCTTCGTCGGCGGTTTCCACATAGCGCGTGCCTTCGGAAAACACCCTGGCGGTAGTGTTGTTGCTGACGCCGTTGACGCCGGTGATGTTGCCGATCATGTCGTTATTGAGCACGGCATCGAGATTCCAGCCGTTGTCGATGGCGTATTGCGCAAGAATGCGGCCCCCATGCAAGCCCTGTTCTTCGCCGGAAAGACCGACGAGGGCGACAGTGGCAGGAAAACGATACTGGCTCAACACCCGCGCCGCCTCGATGGCGCCGGCCATGCCGGAGGCGTTGTCGTTCGCCCCGGGTGAGTCGGCTTCGAAATCCATCGGGTCGCTGTTCCTCGAGTCGATATCGCCGGACATCATCACAATCCGGTTCGGCTCGCTTTCGCCGCGCAGCAGTGCGATGACATTAACCACTTCGACCGGGTCGGGGATGCGGTTCTCGCCGGAAACGACGTCGCTGACGGTAAAAACTTCCAGGCAGCCGCCGCAGGCATCGGAAATTCGGTTAAATTCGGCTTCGATCCATCGGCGAGCCGCGCCTATGCCGCGGGTGTCCGAGCCGGTTTCCGACAGGGTATGGCGCGTGCCGAATCCGGCCAGAGTCCGGATGTCCTGTTCGATACGCTCCGTGGAAACCGCCGCCGCGATGTCGTGGAAGTCCTGCTCTGCCGCGATGGCCGGCGCCGCCTGGAAAACTACCGGCGACAAACCGGCGATGGCAATACTGCGCATATTCATTTCGATCCTCCTGTCGGGGGGTACAATCTAAGCAGACAGGCGGGATTATGTGAAGGGGTAATGCTGCCCATGGGCAGTAGTGGCTATCCCGTTGCGATGATCAGGCTGCTGCGGGGAAGGGTCTTACTCGAGCTATCAATATTTGATAATATTTAGCAGTTGAGTGAGGAAAGTGAATATGCCATCCAGTTACGCCCTCGGAAAGCACTTCGAATCCTTCATCCGCCAGCAAGTCGAGACTGGACGATACGCTACCGCCAGCGAGGTCGTCCGCGATGCCTTGAGATTGTTGAAGGACCGGATGGAGGAACGCGAAGCCGGGCTTGAAGCGCTCCGCAGGGAGTTGGACAAAGGTCTGACTCCGGACGAATCCTATCCGGCGGAAGAAGTATTCAATCGCCTTAAGCGCAAATACGGAAATCAGAAACAGTCAGCCTCCGGATGAATTTGAGGTTTTCCCGAAAAGCAGCAGCAGACCTGGAAGATATTGGCGACTTTATAGCTCAGGACGATCCCTAGCGAGCCGCGAGCTTCGTGGCAGAATTGCAAGGAAATTGTCTGAAGTTGCTGGACAATCCCGACGCCTACCCGACCCGTCCGGAACTTGGAAGAGGGATGAGAGTAAGTGCGCATGGCAAATATCTTATCTTTTTCAAATCAGTCGGCAACGATTTGCTGATAGTACGCATTCTCCACGCAGCGAGAAACCTCACAGGGATTCTGAATCTATAAATCAAAAATCCTGGCATCCATGGGGCGCCTGACATTCTGTGTCGCCAACGGACCGTGTTGGCTTTCTTGCCGGCGTCCATAGGACACCTACCCTTCTGTGGGGATCGATTATTTGCGGGCGGAATTTTGCATCCCAAGGCGGACGCCAAAATAGATACCCAATGGCAGTAAGACAAGGCAGAGAATCCAGAACCATAATGGATAGGGCAATATTGCCATATTGAATATAGCGCCACCCAACAGTAATAGTCCTATTCCAATACCATACGCTGGATGCCGGTTTGAGCTAAGTCTTGTTGCCAGCCATGTGGCTGTAATCATCGTAATCACCCAACCAATCCCTCCAACAAACAGTGCCCAGGTTGGATAGATTGCCACATGCTGCATCACCTCTTCGCGCGTCCCCGCAAAGTCTGCTGGAAACGGGTGGAGTACCGCCGCGCCTACCCACTCAATGCAAGCCAATAACAGGAGCGCCACAAAAAAGCTCAAGAGTATGGCGCCTGCATTTTGCAGGATTAATTTAGTCATACACCAGCTCGAAAGTGTTTAGGCGGCAGCGAAACTCAACATAGGGCAGGCATAGGGTACTAGATCAGATCGAGTTTATCTTATCCGATATGGAAGCATCCGTGGGACGAGCATCCGTTGGACACTCATGCCGCTCTGCCACCCATGAGTCGGAGTGGGTATCTCGTGGTAACTTCAAAAACTAGATGATCTTACCTTTTTACTTTATTCTTGACGGTTCAAGCTATATATCATATATAGCCACAGTCGATTAGATAAAAGAAAAAAGCTCTAACTGCCATGTCCAAGCTCGTATCTGCGCCCTTCTTCAGCGCTCACCCGGTCTTCAGCCGCGCCGAATACGCTGCGGCTGTTGGCCGTCGCCCTCAAGACAGGGTAGTCACAGCGATGCTCGTTCAGCATCTTCAAGCCGGCAACATCCGGCGCATTGCGCGCGGCGTCTTCGCGTCTGTGCCAAAACACGCTGATGCCGGCAAATGGTCGGTCGACCGCTTCCTGGCTGCCTCCCGTCTGCGCCGCGGGGGCGTGATTGCTTATCACTCGGCTCTTGAATTGCACGGCTGCGCCTACACGGAGGGGCATGACGTGCAGGTCATTGCGCAAGGCGAGCCAGGTATGTTCGAGGCTGTCGGCTTCGCCTGCCGTTTCGTCAAGCCACCGCGCGGCATCTCCCAACGGGATGGGTCGATGGCGGACGGCCTCACGACTGTCGACCGTCTGGGAATGGATGTAAGTGTGACGACGATTGAGCGGACTATCGCGGATGTCTTTGACCGCTATGACCTCGCCGGAGGCGCGGAGGAACTCTTCAACTCGCTGGACCTGGTTGCTCGGGTCGATGCGGCAGCACTGGTCCACTTTGCACGCGCTCTCGGCAACGCCACGGCCGCCGGCGCGCTGGGCTATTGGCTAGAGCGTGAACAAGAACGACTGGGTATTGTGGACAATGTGCTTGAAGGATTTCGCAAGCTAATGCCACCCCAGGCACGATATGCTCTCGGCGCAAAATCGGGTCAGGGGAAACTGGCCAAGGGTTGGAACGTCATCCTCCCCATCGGCATAATCAATCATGACAATGAATAACCCTGTACACCCTGGCGCTATCGTGCGAGAGGATTGTTTGAAACCGTTGGCCTTGTCAGTTTCGGAAGGCGCCAGACGGCTTGGCGTCGGCCGTCAGACGCTTTCCCACCTGGTCAACGAAAAGGCATCCGTTTCCATCGAAATGGCTTACCGGCTGTCGAAAGCATTCGGCTCTACGCCCGAGACGTGGCTTGGCATGCAGATGGCCTTTGATCTTGCCCAGTCCCGTGACCTGGACCAAAAAACAACACCCACAGGACACCCACCCCACTAGGCAGCCAATGGGCCGGAGTGGGTGTCCCTTAACGACTTGCACCGTTCTTCTGCTCGACGAAAGCTTGGTCGTTCTTGTGCCACGGACGGCAGCGGGTGAAAACGATCCCCGAGTCCCGGCAGTAGTCGCGCACAGTCTCGTTCACGAAGACGCTGTCGTTGTCCGTATCGAAGCCGAGCAGTTCGAGCGGCAATAACCTGCGGATCTCACCCAGTACCTCTCGGAGCAGTGTTTGCTCCCGGTATAGCAGCGGCGCGCACTCGATCCATCCCGTGGCAATGTCGCTGATAACCAGCGTCTGTATGAAGCTCCCGTTAGCAACCGGATCGCAGTGCGCGACCAGGTCGGCTTCTACAAAACCCGGCGGCGGATCCTCCCAGTCCGCAAAGGTACGCACCGGAATGCTTCGGCGGACCGACGATGGCGATACCGACCGACGGCGCCGCCGACCGCCAGCTTGTTCCCGTACTGCTCGAAGCGACCTGTCGATCGTCGACGCACTCATTGCCAGCACCGCGGCTCGAATCTCCGGACCGAGTTTCAGATGGCCATGCCGCTCCATTGCTTCGACCAGTGTCGGTATCAATGCCTTCAGGCGTTTGCCGCAGATCCGGTCCGAAGCCTCCCACAGAACGACGATCGCCTCGCGGATCGCCTCGTTATAGATTCGCCGAGTCGACTTCGCCTCCGACCGCCGCGCTTTGGCATCGCACCGCAGCAACCGCATCGCGTGCTTCCGGTGAAAGCCGGTGACGGCGACAAATTCATCGAATATGCGCGTCTTCTCGGCGCGGCCGGCAACCGCGTAACGTCG
Organism: uncultured Pseudohongiella sp.; assembly: GCA_951812715.1. GTDB lineage: Bacteria > Pseudomonadota > Gammaproteobacteria > Pseudomonadales > Pseudohongiellaceae > UBA9145. The sequence goes on from OX638323.1 coordinate 2,578,895, forward strand.
TGCAAGGGCACTAACCAGTTCGTCTCTTGCGGTCATGCTCACTTTCCTCATTCCAATGCCCCCAAAGCAACCGTCCTGGGGAGCATTTCAGATGAGGCAACGCCTCAATTCAAGGGAGCATTTATCGTGAGGCAATGCGGTTTCTCATCTTGATTGTCGCTGTGCACGAGGCCACCCTGATCCTCTATGACGTCACCTCCAGCTTTCTAGAGGGAGGGTGTTGTCCACTGGCGGCGTTCGGTCACAACCGGGACCCCGCGTGGATTTTCCGAACCGGAGAATCGAGGAGAATGTGGGAAGGAGCGTAACTCCTTGGAAACAAGGTAGATACGATGAACCCCCGAAGGGATCGCCCTCCGGGGGTTCGTGTTAACTATCGAGGCGCTATAGTTCGCGCCCGAAAAAATGGCTCTGGGGCGCTACAATGCTTACAATCAGGTTAGCGAACGACATTCCATGACATCCGACAAACCTAGTGTGTTCCTTTCCTCGGTCTTTGTAGAAGATTTCGGCTCTGGTCGGGTTCCGGTACCGCTGCGTAAGCGCATCATCGAAACATCTCGCAGCTTGCCTGTCAAACTTTGGGCCTACGAGATCTCCTGGCCACAGGGGAGCGAAACCACAGAGCCTGACGCAGACACAGTCGTGGACCGCTGCTTCGACGGCGTGAAGAAATGTGACCTCTTCGTATTCTTGCTGACCGGTCGGCACGGCTCCGGGGTGGACTATGACAGTAACCCAGTCTTGGCCAGCTACCTCGAACTCGAGCTTTTCGCCGCTGCCATGCTTAATAAACCAATTCTCGTACTCCACCTCGACAACAGGAAACCCCAGGATGAGCTTAAAGATGCTATGGATCTGCTGAAAATGAGGTTACCATCCGAGCGCTACAAAACAGGTAATGAACAAGATCTCTACACGCAGTTTGTGAACACTTGTCGTAGCTTGGAAAGCGGGACACCCCTGATCCAGTCCCAAAAACTGTCGCGCTTGGCAGAATGGTTATCGCTAAGGCGCTCCCGCTGTCGAATGGACCAAGAACTTTCAAACCCTTCCCTACATTTTCTTGATGGCCGACGTCCTTTCGAAAAGAAGAACATCAACCCCGAGAAGGCCACCAGTCTCCTCGACCAGGTCGCATCTGGCCATCGCATCGTAGGCACCGATATGCTGCAGATGCCACACGGCGTAGCCTTGTGCAGGCTCTGGGCCGCGATGCGCGAACTGATGGATGATAAGGGTACTGCGATTTCCGACCCGAGCATCGCGCCCCTCTGGGACCGCGCGCTTGGATTATGGGCTGGCAAAGCTTCCTGGTTCGGGCTGCATGGACATGTCTGGATGGGACCCTTGGCAGCTGTAAACTCCCAACTGGCTCTGCGAGAAGATATGCAGGGACAGCCCGACTTCCGAATTGCTCAGGATGTCCGCGAGCCACTTGGAGCGCGTGCAAGTGCTATCTACTCGGTAGCGCATCGAATGTATTCCAGAAAACGGAAACTTTATCATTACAACCAAACCATAAGGCTCGCAACTCTAGCGATTGGGCGTGATGCTGATGCGCAGCAAGGTTCCAGAGCCATTAGGGGACATGCATTCATGCAGACAGCCCGGCTTGGGAAGTTCTGGAACCTCTGGCACGCAAAGCGCGACTTCGAGAAGTCCTTGGAATTGCGGGAGAAGACAGGAGCAAACCCATCCAGCATTGGAGAAGCAAAAACCGACTTGGGACTGTGCCTTGTGCTGCTTGGCTCAAAGGGAAACGGACTATCACTGCTCGAAGAAGGCACAGAGCTATTGCGGACGGGTAGTTCTGTAAACGCCCAATCGTTCCTCGCGCGAGGCCTGCGAAAGCTGGAGCGTGCTGCCGCGCTTTCTGGCAAACGTGATCTGGCAATATCTGCACGTCTCGAACGCATGAATTTGTCATCAGAAATTGAAGCATTCGACCAAGCACGGGATGCATAGCTATACCTAATTCCCACTCAAGCCACGCGTAACTTGAGCAGTCGCTCCGGCATCGGCGAAGTCCTGAGCGCCACGTAGACCCGATTGTTGCAAAAAAAAGGGGGATTTCGTAGTGACTCAGGCGCTGGCGTTTAAAATTGCGAGAGCATGACGCAGGTCTCCTTGGAGTCTTGCGTTACTGTTCATTGACAGGACCCACTTGCCGGCGGGGCGAATGATACGCCCGGCCCGTTGAATCAGGGTGCGGCGAAGGGTCTCCATTTCGCGAAAGCACCACAAGGCGGCACGTTTCGCCGTCTTACGGCGTTCGCGCGGATTAATTCGCATCTGAAGCTCACGAGTGAGGTTGTGAGCGAGAATGCCGGCGAACATGTACAACTGGTTCCCAACCCGCGTCTTGACCGGCACGTAGCCCATCTGGCAGTGCGTCTTCAGCTCGATGAAGATGCCCTTCTGCGAGCCCCGCCCTTCGTGGAAGAGCACGACCTTGCGTGGACTGATTCGCTTGTTGGTCACGATGACCTTGAACTCGCATCCGTACTCGACGGGCTCTGTTGTATCGCGTTGTTGCTCGAGCGCATGGCCGAGCATGCGTGCGCGGATACGTGGCGCAACATCCGCGACGATCTGAAGGGGATACAACTTGCGCAATTGGTCGGGCCGAACGGGACGATCTGGCAGGTGACGGAGCCGCATCCGAGCGCATCTAAGCGGCTGAAATCACTTCACTTTAGTGCACCCCCGCCGATTCTGAAGCTCTACTGAACGCCTAGTGACATGGTAATCGTTCGTTTGTCGCGTGGAGGCCAGATTTGTAGCGGCATCGACGCGCGGCGGGTTCGCTGGACACTGATTCCGGATTTCGGTATACAGGATGAATGGCGAGGGGATGTGAACAGGGAGTCATTGCGCGAAGCGGCGCCGGTGCGGTGGCGGTCGACGCGGCGGCGAAGGAATCGGGCTGCTCGCGGTGCGTGGCGCTGCAACAACGGGTCGAGGCACAACGCTGGGAGCTGGTGAGGGAGCGTTGCACGAGCGGGCCTGCGCGAGGGAGCGTGGCAAGCACGAGGAGGTCAAGGCGCTTGGAGCCGACATCTCGCGAGCGGCTGCGCTGCGCAAGGAGGTTGAGACGTTGAACGCGCGGCTGGCGGCGCTGAGCGGTGATGAGCGCAGCTCCCCGGACCGGCCGCGGATGAAGAATCGGGCGTTGCACTCGCGGGTGGCTGAGGTCGAGGGCGAGGTGAAGCGACTTCGCTCACTGAACCGCCAGCTCCAGCAGGCGATGTATGGGCGGCGCAGCGAGCGCCGTTGTCGTTCGCAACGAGGCGGCCCAGCGGTCACTGCGCCGGGCGAGGGCAGGTCGCGGGGGCAGCAGCGGGGGGCGCCGGGGCACGGTCGTACACCGCGCCCGGCGTTGCCGGTGGTCGAGGAGGTCGTGGAGCCGCCGGCGCGATGGTGTCGACACTGCGCGCGGCCCTATGCGGCGAACGGTACACCGGTGACGCAGCTCATCGAGATCGAGGTCTCGGCCTATGTGCGTCGGGTCCATCTTCCTCGCACCCGGGCGCGGTGTCAGTGCGCCCGGCGAGTGAGGCGGTGGCGGCGCCACCGGCGCGGCTGTTTGCCAACACCGCCTACGGGGTGAGCGTGTGGGCGTGGTTTGTGCTGGAGTGCTACGCGTATCACCGCCCGTTGGATGATAATGATGGGCGGGTGAAAGGCAATGGTAAGAGAGGAACACATTGTAGATCAGTTCGCAAGAGACATAGCCATCACGAAATACGCTTTACCGGCTTCCGTCCATATTCCTATTGCCGCTAAGGAAGAAGCCGACATTGAAAAATACATTGGACAAGTCGCTGATGTGTTAGTAACAGGAGTACCGAATAGGGCACTTCTTGTTGAGCCCTATTTCATCCCCCAAAAGGATGCCCTTCCTATATGGCAACTCCCAGAGTCTACGATTCTTCATAATCCCAAGCAAGTGTGGGTTCATGTTGATTACTCAGGCTATAGGAGTGCGTATTTGCAAGCGTTCGGAGAACTTGAGGACCGAGGGCACGTCTTGGATCATATTTTGAACCGAAGAGTTGCGCGGCTGCAATATTTCTCTTACTTAAGGATTGTTCCAATATCGAGGGAAGCTAACTCAAGTAGCGGTGGTCTCAGTGAGAAGTGGGCAGTAGAATACCATAGCTCTCCTGAAATGCGAAAAGCGAACAGCGATTCCCCAGCTAGAATCCAATACGCCGATATTTCCGGTATTGTTAAAATGTTAAACATAAAGACAGGAGGAAATCTTCAAGACCCGGTGAATGACGCGCAGGCCCTAGTTAGACATCATGGATTGACCTGCCCTGGCCTCGACGTAAGTGGGTTATGAGAAGTGGTCGGCCAAATTTAGACAGTCTGTTAAGGTAGTTTTCGAGCACCGGGAGGCTGTCCGATGAAGAGGCGGAGATTCAGCGCGGAGTTCAAGCGCAAGGTGGTATTTGAGGCGATGCGCGGAGACGAGGCGGTTGGGGGTAATTGCGGCGCGGCACAATATCAATCCGAACCAAGTGAGCAAGTGGAAGGCGGAGGCCCACGAGGGACTGCTGGCGGTTTTCCGCGCAGGGAAAGGCGTCGGGGAATCGGAGTCTGGACGGTTGATTGAGCGGTTGTACGCGCGGATCGGCGAGTTGACAGTGGAGCGGGATTTTTTTCTGAAGGGTTCGCGGGGCTTGGACGGGATGAGAAAGTGATGTTGATCAAGGCGGACGGGAGCCTGTCGCTGTCGCGCAAGTGCGAGTTGACCGGCGTGAGCCGGGCGTCGCTGTATTGCGAAGCGAAGCCGCCGGACGCGGAGCGGCTGCTTCTGCGGCGGCTGGTCGACGAGATGTACATGGCGTTTCCGTACTACGGTACGCGGCGCGTGAGCCTACACCTGCGCCGCGCGGGCCACGACGTGAGCCGGGATCTGGCGCGGTCGCTCATGGCCGAGGTGCGTTGGCGTACGGTGTATCCGCGTCCGCGCACCTCGCGCGCGCAACCCGGGCACAAGATCTACCCGTACCTGCTGAACGACCTGGAGCGGATCGCGCCCGGCGAGGTGCTATGCGCAGACATCACCTACATCCCGATGCGGGGCGGCTTTTCGTATCTGGTGGGGGTAATGGACTGGGCGAGCCGGTTCATGCTGTCCTGGGAGTTGGACAACACGCTGGAGGCGGGGTTTTGCGTGAGCGCTGAGGTGGTCCTGTTTTACAGGACTGAGGTGGTCCTGGTTCGTTGGACAGTCCAAGGGCGGAAATAAGGTGTACTCCGAATAAATTGGTGCCCTCGATGAACGGAACCTGCCGACGCGAACCGACGACGACACCCACAGGACACCCACCCCACTTGGCCGCCAATGGGCCGGAGTGGGTGTCCCTTAACAACTTCCCATTGACAGAATGCAATCATTGATATCAAATATATCTCTTGTGAAAATGGAGGTTAAGCCATGAATCTGCTGGTGCGCAATCTCGACGAAGATCTCGTGAGTCGTCTCAAGCAACGCGCGGCGCGCAATGGCCGCTCCACCGAAGCGGAACATCGGGAGATTCTTCGATTGGCGCTGTCCGCCGAAACGGAACCGAACTTTGCCGACCTTGCGGCCCAGATGCGGGAATTGACCAAAGGTCGCCGGCACACGCCCGCGGAAGTGCTGCAACGGGAAGGGCGGGAAGCGCGTTGAGCCGTTTCGTCATTGATGCGAGCGTCGCCATCAAGTGGGTTGTATATGAAACCGATTCCGCCGAAGCCGTATTGGTTCAGGAAAAACTCTCTCTCGCCGCGCCCGACCTGATCATTGCGGAGTGCGCCAATATTCTCTGGAAGAAAGCGCGGCGAGGGGAACTTGAACCCGGAGAAGCCATCGCGGCCGCCCGCATTCTGCAACAATCCGACGTCGAAATTCTTCCGACGCGGCATCTCATGGAGCCGACAATCCAATTGGCGCTCGATTTGGATCATGCGGCGTATGACTGTGTGTACATTGCGCTCGCCATGGGCAACAACTGGCCGCTGATAACGGCGGACGATCGCTTGCGGAGAAAACTTACGCAGCTCGACAACGGCAGATTTTCGAATATCGTGCTGTCCATGGAGCAGGCGATCGCGGCGAAATGAAGTAAACCAACCTGTGGCTTTGCTCTCTATGATTCAAGCCATATCTCGAATATAGCTTCAGTCGATTGTATTGAATGAACAGAATGAGGGAACGCGAAGCCGCGCTCGAAGCGCTCCGCAAGGAGTTGGACAAGGGTCTGACTTCGGACGCATCCCCAGGACGCTCGCCATGCTACGTCGACCATGGGTTGGAGTGGGTGTCCCGTCTCGGCGTCCCGCTCCGGCGCGCCGACTCAGGTAGTCGGAGCGAAGAGGGCGGTTATGTCTTCCTCGGCGATAGCGAGTGGGCCGCCGCGGGATTCTCCGAACAATGCGTCCGCGAGCGCCTGCTTTTTTTCCTGCATGGACTGTATGGCGGCTTCTACCGTGCCTTCGGCTATCATTTTGTAAACGAAAACCGGCTTGTCCTGGCCGATGCGGTGGGCGCGGTCCATTGCCTGGCGCTCGACCGCCGGGTTCCACCAGGGGTCGTATAGCAGCACCGTATCCGCCGCGGTCAGGTTCAGGCCGGTGCCGCCGGCCTTCAGGCTGATCAGGAAGATTGGCGTGTCTGTTTGCTGAAATTTTTCGATCTGCGAATCGCGGTATTTGGTTTTTCCCGTGAGCATTGCATAGTCCCATTTTCGTTTGCCGATATCCTGTTCGATCAATTTCAGCATTTCGACGAATTGTGAGAAAACGAGTACTTTGCGTCCCTCGGCGATCAGTTCTTCGAGCAACTTGAGCAATCGCGCCCGCTTCGCGCTGTCCTTCACCTTTCGCGCGGCATCGAGCTTGACCAGAGCGGGGTCGCAGCAAACCTGGCGCAGTTTCAGCAGCGCATCGAGAATCGTGATTCGCGATCCCTCGAATCCCTTTCTACGAATCGCCTCCACCACCCGCTCGTCCATCGCCACGCGCAGGGTCTCGTAAAATTCGCGCTGGGCGCCTTCCAGCGGAACGACCTCGTTGATTTCGGTCTTGGGCGGCAGGTCCGAAGCGACCTCCTCCTTGTTGCGGCGCAGCAGGAAGGGCTGCACGCGAGCCGACAACAGCCGTTGTCTGGCCCGGTCGCCGTGTTTTTCTATCGGTGTGCGAAATTCCTTGCCGAAGCCCGCGCGATTGCCGAGCAGGCCGGGAACGAGCCAGTCGAACAAGGCCCACAATTCGGCGAGATTGTTTTCCATCGGCGTGCCGGTCAAGGCTATGCGCTGTCGCGCCTTGATGTCCCGGATGCGTTTGGAGGTTGCCGCGGCGGGATTCTTGACGGCCTGCGCTTCGTCGAGAATCGCGAGTTCCCATTGTTGCGCGAACAGGTATTCGTGGTCGCGCCGCACCAGTGGATAAGTGGTCACGACAAGATGATGATGCGGAATCGCGCCAAACGATTGCTTGCGTTCGGGTCCGTGCAGCACCAGCAGTTTCAGGCCCGGCGCGAAGCGCGCCGCTTCGCGCCGCCAGTTTCCAATCAGGCTCGTGGGGACAATCAACAAACTCGGATGGCTGCTGTCCCGCGTCAGATGGCGTTGCGCAAGCAGCGCCAGCGCCTGCACCGTTTTACCCAACCCCATGTCGTCCGCGAGCACCCCGCCAAAACCGGTTTCCGACAACGCGCGTAGCCAGCCGAAGCCCGCCTTCTGATAGGGGCGAAGTTCCGCTTTCAGCGCCGCCGGCGGTTCGACTTCGGGCGCCTGGGCCAGCGCGCGAAGTTTGCGGCCCAGGGCGAGCAGTTCCTCGCCGCCTTTCCAGCGAATGCCGCAGCCTTCCAGAGCATCCGTCAGGGCCGCGGCCCGTCCCGCTTCCGCCAGATGAAACTTGTCGAGACCGTGGGTTTCGAGAAAGGCTTGCACGATGGGAAGCAGCCGCTTGCCCGGTATCGCCACCAGCAGGCCGTCGTCGAGCCGCGGGTAGAAATCCATGTTCCCAAGATGCTCGACAAGATCAAATCCTCGCTCCAGGGCGCCATCGTCGCCAACCGGCAGATTTTCGATCAATTCGAGAATCGTCGGCAGCAGGTCCAGTTCCCGGTCGCCGACTATTACTTTCAGCGCGAAGGAAAACCAGTCGACGCCGGAGCGCTCGGCGCCCGCTTCGAAATCCAGCGGGCCTTCATGAAAGCGAAAAGGCCAACTGTCCTCGGTTTCGATGCGCCATCCTTCTTCGCGCAGGACAGGGATATCGTGAAGAGCGAAACGCAGTCCGGCGCTGGCTGCTTGGTCCGGATCGGTATAATTCCGCTCGGGCCCGGTGAACAGGAAATCTCCCGATTTCACGTCCTCGCCGGGCAGCGCGCCCTCTGCTCGCGGGTTGCTTATTTTCCAGACGCCATTTCCTTCGATTTCCGCCAGCCTGCTCAGCGCCCGCGCTTCCCTGGCGGCGTCGCGGCGCAGGACTACGATTTCGTGGCCATCCCTGCGGGTCGGGTCTCCCGGCTGGCCAATCAAGACTTGGTGATCTTCGTATTGAAAGAAAGGCCTTGCAATCGGCAACGGCATTTCTCTGCTTTTGCTAAAGCTCCGATAGTCGGACCAGTCGGATTTGCGGAATCGGCGGCTGGCAAGCAACAGGACCGGAGCAGGCGCCACCTTGCGCTCGCGCATACTGATGCTGGTCGGCGGCGGCACCGGGTGGCCTTCCGCGGTCAAGCGCTCGGACAAAGATCGAACGAACCGGGGAGGAACCACGGGAGCATCCGCCGCCTTGGCGGCCACCTTGTGAGCCAGTCCGGTATCCACGGGACCGCAGGAGCCGGTTTCCCGATCGATGTAGAGCGGCGGCGGGGAAGGCAGGACTTCCATCGCCGCGCCGTCTTCGCCGACCAGGGCGAGCCGCTGATCGCCATTGTCCCGCATCCGCCATTCGAACCGGCCCTGCCGGGAAGGGCCCCAGTGCAATCGCGGTCCTTCGAGTGTGAAACCCCGGGCCCTGCCTGTCGCGATCACCTCTTGCAGAATCGCGAAAAGTTCCTCCCCCTCGGGCCAGTCAAATCTGGTTTTCCAGGAGCTCATTCTCAGCGCGGCCAGTTTCTGCAAGATTCCCACGTCATCCAGTGTCATGAATCTTGGGGGATAAGAAAGGTTCGTGGTAGTCAAGTACTCCTGCGGATTCTTGCCAAAGTCGCCGCGTTTCAGCAGTCGCGCCTTTACGGGGGTGACGAGCGCTCTATTCTCGGCGCCGAAGACGTAATACAGCTTTTCAACGGGAAAGGCCGACGCGAGTTCCCGCCTTTTCTCCGCGGCTTCTCTCAATCCGTTCAACCAGACATCCACATTGCCGGGCAACGCTGGGTTCCGTGGCCGAACACCTGCTTCGGGCGGGAACATTTCGGCCGGCAACTGATTCATCGCCGCCAGCATCAATGCCGCCACGTGTTTGCAATTGAAGCCGACCGGACAAGAACAATCGCCTTCAATCTCGGTCAGCAAGCCCCTCAGGTCCACCTTGAGCGTGATGAGCGCGGTGTATATGCGGCCTCCCGAACCCGACACGGCGCCGATTATCTCGGCGCGGCTCACCACCTTGAATTTATTGACTCTGCCAGAGGCGAAATACTTGACCCCGCGCGAAAAATAAGGCTCCCCGATCAGTTTCTTCAATTCCTTTTTGCCGTTCATTCCAGTCTACTCAGATCCTGCTTGCCGGGACTGTGACAAATCTAACACCAAACAGAGCGTTGATGGGTAGGAGTGGGTGTCCCGTCTCGGCGCGTCTCGGCGCTCTCGTGGGGCTGAAATTTCAGATGTGCAATGAAGCCTGCATGCGGACATGAAGTATCCGGATTATCCCAATCCCGAATTCGATCTTGCGATAATAGATAACGTGCCTCTGGATCGGAAACCTGCGATAGCCGGATCGAATACTTTCGCAATCTTCGCCAAGCGCAGGTGAAACTGCCAGCCGCTTGAACGCGACAGCCAAGGAATCAACATATTGTTCAGCGCGACTGGCGCCCCAATGCGATAGCGAATGAATCCAGATTGCTTCCAAATCCTCTCGCGCTTTAGGACTAAGGCGATATTCAGGCAGTTCCGTTGCCATGCCTGTCGCGCATCTCCTGTTTGAATTGCTCAGGGTCGAATGGTCGAGGTTCTCCGCTTTGTTCGCCTTCGATCAATGCCGCGCGAATTGCTTCAATTCGCGATCTGCTGGATTGGTCCTGGCGGATCAAGTGGCGGATGTATTCGCTGTCGTTGGTGAACTCACCGGCCTTGATCTGCGCCTTGATCCAGGCATCCTGCTTATCGGTCACCGTGATTGTCTTGCGAGTCGTTCTCATGGCATATACGCGCTAGATATGAAAATTTCATACTTTCGCCGCACCGTATCAGGAATCCGCAAGATTTACAATTCCGTCATTCATGGGAGGTCATCCATAAGATGCCCACTACGCTATGCCGTCTGAGTGGGTGTCCCATCTTCGCTGGACTAGGCGAAGAAGTCGGCGAACCGCTGGTGCGGCACAAGAAGGTGCGGAAAATCGCGTTCACCGGCGGTGAGGCCGCCGGCGCACGGGTCAATACCGACGCGGCCCCCGGGTTCAAGAGAGTCACGCTGGAATTGGGCGGCAAGTCGGCGAACATCGTCTTCGAGGACGCCAACCTCGACCAGGCGGTAAACGGCGCCATAAGCGGAATTTTCGCCGCCAGCGGCCAGACCTGCATCGCGAGCTCCAGGCTCCACTTGCACGATTCCATTCACGACGACTTTCTAGAGCGCCTTGTCCGTCTTGCCGGCAATGCGCGCATCGGCGACCCCATGTCGCCGGAAACGCAGGTAGGCTCGATTACGACCGAGCCTCAGTATTGCAAGATCCTTGACTACATCGGGATCGCGAAGAACGAAGGCGCTCGCCTGGTGTTGGGTGGCGGCAGCGTTCCGGCCCCGGATGTGAACCAGGGTCTGTTCGTGCAGCCGACTGTTTTTGCCGACGTCACCAACGACATGCGCATTGCCCAGGAAGAAGTGTTCGGCCCGGTCCTCGCGGTGCTTCGCTTCACAGACGACGAGGAAGCGATCGCCATCGCCAACGACGTCAACTACGGACTGGCGGCCGGCGTGTGGACCGAGAGCCTGCGGTGGGCGATCAAGGTGTCGGAGCGACTGTAAGCCGGGACCGTGTGGGTCAACACCTATCGCTCCACCAGCTACACGACGCCGTTCGGCGGCTACAAGGCCAGCGGCCTGGGCCGGGAGAACGGGATGGAGGCGATAAAGGAATATCTGCAGACAAAGAGCGTCTGGTATTACTCCGGCGGCGACGTGGCCAATCCCTACACCCGCCGGTAATACGATCGCTTAAGTGAAGGAGAGCCCCCTGGAACCTTCTAGGCAGATGTCAAATGCGGCGCATGATGTGCCCTAAAGTCGTTTAACCAATTGACAAGAATATTTGGAAATACGTTGGGGGCAGGGTATCGCCCGAAGACTCCTCACCCGGATATCTCACCAGCTATTGCCGGCACGGATTTTTCGGAGCATTTGGCGGGTTTGGGGTGACTGCGTGCGGTTTCGTGCCGCAAGAACGCGCCGCGGCGTTCCGGAAGAGCTCCCTCGGTCCGCGATCACTTGCCCTTCCGCGGTGCGATAACATCGACCCACCGTTGCATACCGGGCGCCACTTTTCTAGGACTTCATCGCGCACTTTGGTGACCACCCTCGCCGAGCCCTCGACGTGCGCCAGCGCGAACTCCGAGAGCTCGTCCGGGTTGCGCTGCTGCGTCCGGCCCTTGAAACTTGACCGGAATCCGCGATCCGGTGCCGCGACCTCCGCGCTGCGACGTGCTCGCGTGATTACCTCCTTTCTGGGCATCGCCCACGAACGCAAGCCGCGAAAACCAGCCCGCCGCCGAGCACGTCGGCACGCGCCTCAGGAAACTCATGCAGCGGTCTTGGGGCACTAATTGGTCCCAAGAGCGGCGAGCGTTGGATGGCAAGGCGGAGCTGCATCGACGGCCAGCCACCATTCATCAGAGCAGCGACTAAGGTGACACCGTTAGGCCAGTAGACCGTTTCGCCGAGTTTGCATAGACTATAGTGCCGTCTTAATGGCCAAAGCACCCAAGGTCGGATGAGCTAGCAATGTACCGAAAAGACTTCACGCAGTTGACCAAACTGGAATTGAACAAACTCGCCAACGCGTTCAATTACCTCTGGCGCGATGAACTCATTCAACAGTGGGTTAATTTGCACCAAAGTTTTTTCAACGACGGCATCCACTGGGGTCCGGCCTTCCTTCCGTGGCACAGGTATTTCTTGAGAACAGTCGAGAAGGAGCTGCAAAAGTTCGATCGGAGCGTAACGCTTCCCTATTGGGATTGGACGCGATCAGACTCACAAAATCTGGACTCCGAACCGTGGAAGTCGTTCTTTGGCGGTCGTCTCGTAAACCGGGGCGGCAAGACAAACATTGGACACTTCGATCATTGGGGATTCACGCGACGTACCTCCCCCAATGTAAACACGCTACTGCCAAATCTACGCCAAGTTGTCGGTGAGCTAAGACCGACACCGTCGGACTTTTACGGATTTCGGGCAATCGAATACGGTAGTCACGTCCCCGGCCACACCTGGACCGGCGGAACCATGGCAACACGCCAATCGCCTCTCGACCCGCTGTTTTACTTGCATCACTGCAATATCGACAGGCTTTGGGCGATCTGGCAGCAAAACAACCCGGATGTCGCACAATACTCAATCAGGACAAGTCATGATTCGAGGGAACGCTCTAGTGCGGCCGTCGTTCCTCCCGATGTCCCGATGGTCGCCGTTCCTCCAGATATCGTCGGCAAAACGCCGAACAACATGCTAGACCACACCCAATTGGGCTATCGGTACGATCGCGACATCCTATTGGAAATCGCCTGGCACCAACACGGCGACCTCGGGCCACTGTTGACCGGGGACCCCCGATCCACTGACCTGTTTGTGCGCGACTACCCTAGTGATGCCGGCGATATCCCAAGTCCCGCCAACGCATACTGGCTGTCGCCCGACATCTGGGTGCGCAACAATCCCCCGAACAAGGCAGGAGAGAACCCCGACAATGGCCACGAGGCACCCATCGTCGGTGCCAACAACTACGTGTATGTCACGGTGGGAAACCGCGGCACCCAGAAGGCCGGCGACGTTTCCGTCGAAGCCTTCCATTGCGAGCCGGGCACGAGCATGCTCTGGCCGGACGACTTCCAATCCATGGGTACGGCTCTCCTTCCCCAAGGTATCAATGGCGGCGCCAGCGCCAGGCTCGGCCCCTTCGCCTGGACTCCCACCGTAGTAGACCACGAGTGCCTGTTTGCTGTGGCCACGAGCCCCGATGATCCGACAGCGGCTAGGATGTTCCCCCAAGCAATACCACACCCGCAGTTGGTGCGTTTCGACAACAACGTGGGTCAGCGCAACGTCTCGCCCATTCGAATCATCACGGGCGGCAGGGTTCGTAGCAGCATCACAATGCGAGGTGGGTTGCAATGCTCCGTCAACAGGTTCCAACTGGATGCCAAAGCCTTGCCAGAAGACACCAAACTGCATTTGAGAGTAGCCAACAGCGTTGTCAAGGGCGCCAAACTAGAGGAACTGAAGAAGATCGGCGAATTCGGGCATTTCGTCACCCTGGAAACGGGAGGCGGCCGTATAGCCGTCATTGACGGGTTCACACTGCCCGCTCGCGGGCGGAAAATCGTCAGGCTGGAAGTCGACTTTTCCCGTCAAGCCGTCCACAAGCAACACTACCCAATGGTGGCATACCAAATCCAGGACAGAGAACTCGCCGGGGGACTCACCTTTGAATTCACGGCAATAGAGCCGGGCGACGACCATGTATTCGGAAATCGTCCTAGTCGCGTACTTCATACCTTCCATTGCCAGCACCGGAAAAGAATGCTCCGAACGAATTTGGTGCCGTTCCGGACAGTTGACGAAGGCATCGCCCGCGGCTACAAACGTTGCCGGTTCTGCTTGCCCTAATTGGCCACGGATCGCGATACGTGATGCCCACGAAAGAGGCCGCGTTCCGTCCGTACCGCCAAGCGCTCCCGGCCCCATCGCCCGGCCCGGCGGCCTCTGGACAGCCTCCCAAACCGTTAACCGCAGTATTCGATAGCTGAGCTTTTTTCTCCAATACGACCATCCAGCCCGACGTTCCGCCCTCCGTGCGGGGTGTTTTCTTTAGTGGTGTCCCCACCGGTTCCTTGGTGAACTCCGGCTTCTCCGATGGGACTCCCACGTTGGGCGGCGCGCGCCGTTCACTTGTCGATCCCGAGCCTTGTCCAATGAGACATGAGCCTGAACGTGGGAGGTAGATCCAACGAGACATGAACCTGTAGGTGTGCGTTTGGGATCATCGGAGGATGATCGTGACGCTACAAACCGAACGGGTGCGGAGTTTGGAATAGGTTCGCGCCTTTGTTCAGGGCAGCGAGGCGGTGGATTTTGCCGTCTCCGATCGTGAGCGGATTTACCGCTTGATTCGGCGCACGCTGGTGAAGTTGGGCTATCCCCGTCTGGGCAAGGCGGACAAGGGTGTCAGTGCCGCAGTAATACTCCCCAAAAGCGCCGATTGAAAATTCCCCAGTTTTCGCTGCCGCCACCGCGCCGGGGGCGGTGGCGGATCGCGACGCACCCATCCAGACACCGCAAAACCTTGACCGTCGCTTTCACATAGAAATCCATGGGATACCCGCGCCACTATGCCGCACATAAAACCATAGGACACCCACCCCGCTATGCCGCCCATGGATCGGAATGGGTGTCCTGTCGTGGCGCTTTATCAGGGATTTTCCGCTTCATGAACAATTCTGCCGATCAACGCCTAACAAGAGCATCAATGGCGCACAGGCACTCATTGCTGGAGGACCGAATGGAGGAGCGCGAAGCTGCGCTTGAAGCGCTCCGCAAGGAGTTGGACAAGGGTTTTACTCTGGACGAATCCTACCCGGCGGAAGAAGTATTTAATCGCCTCAAGCGCAAGCACGGAAATCAGAAACAGTTAGCCTCCGGAAGAATTTGAGGTTTTTCCGAAAAGCAGCGGAAGATCTGGAAGAGATTGACGGCAATACCGATCTTGCGAATACTGGCTCCAGACTTGAGAATATTGGCGAGTTATGCCTCGCCCCTGCAAGTGGGCTTAATCGGAGCAAAATCATGATCCATTTTCGCCTGTTGGCCTTGCTGCTCGCCATTGCCCTGTTTCACTTCATCCCCGCCGCTTCGGCCCAGCAGCTCGATCAGGCCACGGTGGACGGCTGGTTCGAGACTTTGTCCAACTGGGGCCGCTGGGGCGCGGACGACCAGATGGGGACGGTCAATCTCATTACCGAGGAAACTCGGGTGGCCGCGGCGCGGCTGGTGCAGACCGGTGTTTCGGTATCGATGGCGCATGAGTTACTGGAAGAGGAGGCGGCGGATAACTTTAGTCCCTTCGATCACCGCATGACTTCGATCGGCAGCAGCCCCGGACCTTGGTCCGGAGACTTCGTCGGCGTTTCCTATCATGGCTACGCGCATTCGCATCTTGACGCGCTTTGTCATCGGTTCCAGTTCGGTACTACCTACAACGGCTATTCGGAAGACGAAGTCACCGAGGAAGGCTGCGCCCAATTGGCAATCACTGCCTTTGGCGACGGCATTTTCGGTCGCGGCATCGTCATGGATTTTCCCGCCATGCGCGGAATCGACTGGCTTGAGAACGGCACGGCGATCACTATCGAGTGGCTCAATGAATGGGAAGAATTGCATGGCGTCACCGTCGGCGCCGGCGATATCGTGCTGATCCGCACCGGACGCTGGCCCCGGCGCGAAGCGCTTGGGCCGTGGAATCTGGCGGAGAATTCCGCCGGCCTGCACGCATCGACGGTGCAATGGTTCAAGGATCGCGACGTGGCTTTGATCGGCAGCGATTCTGCGCTGGACGTGAAACCTTCTGGAGTCGAGGGCTACGGCTCGCCGGTACACGCCCTGGTGCTGGTCGCCCTGGGCATGCCCATTTTCGACAATCTTGATCTGGAAGCGGTAGCGGCTCAGGCGGAACGCCACGGCCGTGCGGAGTTTCTGTTCACAACCGCGCCGCTGCGTGTTTCGGGCGGAACTGGTTCGCCACTGAACCCGATAGCTACGTTCTGATTGTGGCAATCCCCGGTCGGGCGACGCATGCGTTGTCTGTTAACAGTTTGTTAGATTAACTCACACATCCGGGCCCACGGGAGGGTCTAGCCTCCGGCGCCCGAGCACTCGTTCCGGTGCGAGCGACGCCCTACCACTGAAACTGGACGCGGCCGAACAGGTTGATGCCTTGGCCGTACATGCGGCTGCCTACCGGAACCACGCCGGTGGACACGCGATTGAAGCCGGTCAGGTGGTTGACGTAGTCGGTATCGAACAGGTTTTCCGCGCCGAGGGTGAACGTGATTTCCCGGCTGGTTTGCCAATTCAGATAGATATTGGTCAAATTGTACCCATCGGTCGGCGCCGCATTGTTCTTGGGATTCATCGGATCGTGAGTATTGGTGCGGGATACCTGGTCCTGTTCCAGCACGACAACCTGCTCAATCCGGCCCGAGAAGCCGCCGGTCTCGTATAGCAGCGAAACGCGGGCGTTATCCGGATTGACGCGATACAGGTAATCCGCAACGTCGCCGCGCTCGGCGTTCACATGGGAGGCCATGCCTTCGATGCGCCAGCGGCTGTTGAAGGTATAGCCGAAGCTCAGATCCACGCCGCGGAATTCCGCTTGGGTGTTGGCGAACATGAGCGGCGTCGGGTCGCCGTTGGCGTTGCGGCTGACGCCGACAACCGCCATATGCGTCGCGGGAACGCCCTGGATGTAATCGTCGACGTCGCGCACGAAGAAGCGGGGCGAGAACCAGTCTACGCCGTTGCTCCAGTCAAGGCCGAGTTCGAGCTGGTCCGAGGTTTCCGGCCGCAGGTCGGGATTGCCGACATAATTATTGCCGTCGCCGAGGCCGGCATTGATTTCCAGCGGAATCCACAGATAGCGCTCCTGGTAGAGCGGCGAGCGCGATTTGCGGGCGAACCCCGCTTCGACCACCAAGTTGGCAGTCAACTGGTATCGCGCTTTCGCGACCAGGTCGTGATTGTCGTCGCTTTGTTCGCGGTCGCGGGAGTTGAAGCCCTGGCGCAGCATCCATACCGCCCGCGGCGGCGTGCCCATGCCCCACATGGCAGGGTTCATGTCGACCAGCCGGGCGGGAAATGCGTCCACGTCGCCGGCGTTCATCTCCACCCGTTCCACGCGGCCGCCGAATTCTACGTACCAATCGTTATTCAGAATCGCCGACCATTGAGCGAAAACGGACTTGCTGTCGGTCGCAACGCCATTGAAATTTTCCACGAAGAACGGCGCGAAATCCGGATCGCTGACGAGTACGTCGTGTTCGCCGTCCTTGCCTTCGGCGCCGACTTCGAGCAGTCCCGGGCCGACTTCTATATCGAAGGCCAGCCGGAAACCGGATTCTTCGCTTTCAGCGAACGCGAAGCGCCTGTCGTCGCCGACGAATGGCGGCAATGGCAGGCTGGAAAAATCGGGCGCCGGCCGCAGCAGGAAATTACTCATGCCATGTTCGACGTTCGACTGGTAAACGCCAATCTCGACGCCGAGATTTCCGAGTTGCCCGTTATATCGAAAATTGAAGGTATCGGTGTCGAACCAGTCGATGTCCATGGGCAGGGTAGGCGTGCCGCTGTCTTCGGTCTCTATGCGATGCGCATCGATGAGCACCTCATGAACGCCACCGCGGAATCCATAGCCAAGCCCGTAAATCGCGCGGCTGTATTGGGTCGCGGCTACCTCGCCGTCGGCCGATTCGAAGTTGTCGCCCTGGTCCAGATTACCGATGCCGTAGAGTCGGTGATTGGCGTTGCTGCCGCCCAAAATCAGCGAACCGCTGGTACTGCCGGCGGCGGACCCGGCCGACAGCTCGGAATCGCCATGCCAATCCCAGCCGTCGCCGTCATTGAACGCGGGCCGTTTCCAGCTAGCCGTCGCGGCCCCGCCGATGCCGCCCCCGGTGGAGATGGAAGCGATTCCCTGTTCGACTACCAGGTCTTCCATCAATGCCGAAGGAATGTGGTGCAAGGGCGGCGCCATCCAGTTGGGTCCGCCCCCATGAATCAGCATGCCGTCAATTCGCACGTTTATGCGCGGGCCGAACATGCCACGGTATTGTATCTGGCCGGTCAGTGGCCCGTTATGGTTGGCGCCGCCGCCGGGCACGCGGTTGATGAGCAGGGCGGAATCCGCGCCGGAACTCGTGCGCTGGGCATTGAACTGGGTTTCGAGAAACTCCTGCCGCCCGACCACGCGAATTTCACTGACTTCCTCGCTCTGGGCGAGAAGCGGCCCGCTTGCGGTGAGTAGAATGTGCGCCATGGCGGCGCCGAAAACTGTTCTTTTCACTATCACGGCAATCCTGGTGTCGTTGCGAAAGCGGGGAAATTATAGTTTTGCCGGGGGCGAAATCCATGTGGCATATTGTCACAGCGCTTGCGGGAAAAGGTGATTCCGGCGCCGAATCGCGGTAAATTTGACTGGTTCGATGCGACCCGCGATCGATAGAAGACATGAGAAGACATGGCGCGATCTTTTGACTACTCCGTAATGTTGTCATTGCTGCTGGCGCTGCCGGCGCAGGCTGCCCTGGCGGTTCAGCCGGACGCCGGCGACGAATCCCTGGCCCTTGCCCGGGAGCTGGAACGGCGCGAGACGGCAGTGGAAAACCTGCGCGGCGAACTCGGCGTATATCATCCCGCCTTGCGGGAAGCATATGGTGAACTGGGCGGGTTTTATCTTGAGCTGGAAGATTACGAGCAATCCGTTTCCATCTATGGCGACGCGCTCGAAATCGCCCGCATCAATGACGGCCTCTACAGCGAGTCGCAACTGCGCATCATCGACGCCATGATCGCGGGCAACGAGGGTCTGGCGGACTGGGAAGCGGTGGACGACCTGCACCACTTCCGTTTTCACCTGGCGAGCCGCCTCTGGGAATTGACCGACAGCCGTCATCTGGCGGCGATCAGCGAGTATGGCGGCTGGACAATGAGAGCGATCCGGAACGATCTACTCGGCGATAGCAGTTGGGTCGTTCAGGGGGCGATCGACGATGTGGGTTCGATCTACCGGCGCGCGATCGCTGCCCTGGAGCGGGCGCCGGAAACGCGGCCGCTGGATCTGGCGGATCTGCTCCGCGGCAAGGCCGAACTGGATATCTACATGATGCGCGCGGTAGCCGGCACGCCCTATGACTATTTCCCGGCCAGCGTGCCGCGCTACCTCAACCAGATGCGTTGCCGAACGGTTGCGGGACCCAATGGCCAGGCGCTGCGGCGATGCGTGAACGTGCAGGTGGAGAACCCGCGCTATCGCGATTCCCAGCGCAACAACAAGCGCATGGCCTTGACGCGGTATTCCAGCGCCATCAACGACGGCATCGAAAGACTGACCATGATCCGTGATCGCGGCGATGGCCTTTCCAGTGCGGAGTTGGCGGATATCGACGCCCGCATCGCGCAACTCGAAGCGGAATACCAGCAGTATTACCGGCGCGGCCGCCGGGATTCGCTGTTCTGAGCGCGGGGCGCGCGCTCTACTGTCATTCCGCGCGCGGTCGCGGAATCTCGGTGGATATGGAGCAAGCCCAGGGAGATTCCGCGACTGCGCTTCGCTCCGCGCGGAATGACGCAGGGGTAGGCGGACGGCATGGACAAATTTCCCGTTTCGTTGTACAAATAGCACTGTTCGACCGCAGTCTGCGGTATGAAACTCAAGCGGAGGAAACCGATGTTGAAATTTGCCAGCCGACTGGCCTATTTGCTGCTGCTGAGCGCGGCGGCGCTGATTGGTCAATCAGCAGTCGCGTTGGAAGTAGGAGACCGGGCGCCGGATTTTTCATTGCCGGGCTCTGACGGCAACACTTACAGCCTTTCCCAGTTTGTCGGGGAAAAGCCGGTTGTCATCGCCTTTTTCCCTAAAGCCTTTACCAGCGGCTGAACCATGCAATGCAAGGCGCTGCGTGACAGTGCCGAAGAAATCCAGAAGTACGATGTAGCGTATTTCATGGTCAGCGTGGATTCGCTGGAAGACAATACCGCTTTTGCTGAACAGAATCATGCCAGCTTTCCTGTCCTGGCCAATCCGGAAAAGGACATGGTCGAAGCTTATGGGGCGCTGATGCCGGTCGGGTTCGCCAATCGCTGGACTTACTATATTGACGCCGATGGCGTCATTCTGAAGATTGACAAGGACACCGACCCGGAAACCGCCGGCGAGGTAATGGCGAGAACCATGGGTGAACTGGGGTTCCCCCAAATCTGATATCCGTTGCAGGGGTGAGGGTTGGTCGGCGGAGCCGCTCGAAAGCGCCGCTTTCGATGACTCGAACGACTCGCCATGGGCGAGGACGAGGGTTTGCGAAGAGCTGACTTTGTGCGCGGGCCAAGTGACCCCAATCGGTGATTGGGGCCGGAGCGGGAGCCGGAGCCGCTCGAAAGCGCCGCTTTCGATGACTCGAACGACTCGCCATGGGCGAGGACGAGAGTTCGCGAAGAGCTGGCTTTGTGCGCGGGCCAAGCGGCCCCAATCCGTGATTGGCGCCGGGCCGGGGCGGGAGCCGGAGCCGCTGAGGCCGGGAGTTACTTAGACCTCCCATGTCGCGCCAAGGACGGCATATGCAAACCAACAGAATGCGCTAGCCAATGAAAAAGTCAGGTTTGCTAATCATAGCCAGCGTCGCGATCGTGTCGCTGGCCGCGCTCGTCTGGCTGAGTCTGAGCTTCGATGAGCCGTCGGGAACCATTACCCGGGTAATCGAACCTCCCACTCCGATTCCGATAGAGCCGGAACCCGCGCCCGCGCCAGTCAGGCCAATCACTCCGCCCGCGCAATCCTCAGTTACCGCCGTTGAGCCGGCCGCCGCAGCCGAACCTGTTATTGAAGTGCCGGCACAGCCAAGCGTAGAACCCGAATCGGCGTCGGCGGCCGAGCCCGAAGTCGCGCTACCCAGTCTCAATGACAGCGATGGTTTCGTTCGCGAACGGCTGCGGACCTTGCGTGAAGACGCTACGCTGTTGCGCTTGCTTGCCGACGATCAGTTGATCCGCAAGTTCGTCGTCTTCGTGGAGAACATCAGCCGCTACGAGTTTCCTCAAACCGATCTGCCTTATCGTCCCATCGGGGTGGAAATGCCGGTGCGCGAACTAGATCAGAACCTGTTCCTGATGGAAGACGACGCCTATACCCGCTTCGACGGTTTCATTGACGTCATGGTAGCGGTCGATACCGAACAGGCTTATACCTTGTACCGGCTGCTACGACCGCTGTTCCAGCAAGCTTACGCCGAGATCGGCTATCGCGATCGCGACTTCGATGACGCGCTGCGCCAGGCGATCAACAATGTACTGCGGGCAACCGATGCCGAAGGGCCATTCCAGTTGGTGAAGCCTTCGGTGATGTACCTGTTCGCGGATTCGGAGCTTGAGAACGCCGATGCCGTGAACAAGCAGTTGATTCGCATCGGGCCGCGCAACAGTACTCGTTTGCTGGCCAAACTGGCCGAATTCGTCGTTCTGCTGTAGTCTCCGTTTTTGCGATTGCCCGTTCCCTGGGCGCTTCCAGACGCCGTCTGAATATGTTCCCGACTTGCGCGGGCTTCTTTCAGCCATCGTCACGCGCCCTCGTTGCCACGGCCTGCCGACGGCTCCCATGGAGGGTCGCCGACGGCACAATTTGGACAAACAAGGGGTGAGGCGGGCCGTGCTCGCAAAGATTGTTCAAAAGTACGGAACACATGGCGAAAATATGACAAACCCCTCAGATGCCAAGCTCGTTGTCCCAGCGTCGCTGGTCGAAGTTTCCTGGTTGGCCGCCAATCTCGGGGCGCCGAATCTGCTCGTGCTCGATGCCTCGATTCCGCCGGTTGTGCCGGGCCTGAACTCGATCAACGCCGAAGGGCCGTTCAAGGTGATTCCCGGCGCCCGCCGTTTCGATTATGACAAGGACGTCTGCAAACCTGATACTTCACTTCCACACATGTTGCCCGGCCCCGAACTCTTTCAGCGGAAAGCCCGGGCGCTTGGCGTCAATGCCGATTCGGCTGTCGTGGTCTACGATGATAGCGGCATGTACGCCAGTCCCAGGGCCTGGTGGATGTTTCGCGCCATGGGGCATGACAATGTCGCGGTATTGAGCGGCGGCTTGCCCGCCTGGGTCGCGGCGGACCAGCCACTGACGGATTCGCTGGCGGAAGCGGAGGCGGATGGAGATTTCGCCGCCGAATTCAGGCCGCATCTGGTCAGCGATTACCGGATGGTGCTGGAAGCACTGGCAGATGACTCGTGCCGGGTGCTCGATGCGCGTTCGCCAGGCCGATTCAAGGGCGTCGATCCCGAACCGCGGCCGGGACTGCGCGGGGGACATATGCCCAATGCCAGCAATCTACCGTTCGTCAGGCTATTGGAAAACGGCGCAATGAAGCCGCCTGAAGCATTGCGCGATATTTTCGCTGAATTCGGCGCTCCCGAATGCCGCTTCATCAGTAGTTGCGGCTCCGGCATCACCGCCTGCGTGATTGCCCTGGCGGCCCATCAGGCCGGCCTGAACGATGTCTCCGTCTACGACGGCTCCTGGGTCGAATGGGGTACTCCAGGCCATTTGCCGGTGGTCTGACTTGTTTCTCCGGAAAATTCCATCCTTGGAATTTTCCTTATCGCAAAACAAAAGCGTCGTTTTGTTTTGCTCCGAATTCAATGGCTTGCGCCATCGAATTCGACGGCACATCCCTGTGCCGCAGGGAGTTCGAGCGAATGAGTGTTGATAGAAGCTCACAATCCGAGATTGTGGTTAGCGCGTTTTATCGGTTCGCCGCGCTGCCCGATTTCCGCTCTCTCAGAGAACCGCTACTCAACACACTCCTGCGCCACGATGTGCGGGGCACCGTGTTGCTTGCCGCCGAAGGGATTAACGGCACGGTTGCAGGCTCCCGCGCGGGCATCAATGCCGCGCTCGATTGGATTCGCGCCGATTCGCGCTTGCGCGAGTTACGCACGAGAGAATCCTTCAGCGCACAAAATCCTTTCTACCGGACCCGGGTCAAACTGAAAAGGGAAATCGTCACCATGGGGGCGCCGGACATCGATCCGCGTCACATGGCCGGCGCTTATGTCACTCCCGATCGATGGAACGAGTTGATCGACGATCCCGAAGTACTCGTGCTCGATACGCGCAATCGTTACGAAGTGAATATCGGCAGTTTCGAGAACGCGGTCAACCCGGAAACCGACTCCTTTCGCGAGTTTCCGGAATACGCACGCAAGAACCTGGATCCGGACAAACATCGCAAAGTCGCCATGTTCTGCACCGGCGGCATCCGCTGCGAGAAATCCACCGCCTGGCTCAAACAGCAGGGATTCGATGAGGTCTACCACCTGCAAGGCGGCATTCTGAATTACCTGGAGAACGTGCCGCCGGAAGACTCACGCTGGCGCGGCGAGTGCTTCGTGTTCGACAATCGCGTGACCGTGAATCATCGGCTTGAGCAAGGTTCCTACGATCAATGCCATGCCTGTCGCATGCCCGTCTCCGACGAAGACAAGCAAAGCCCGCATTTCGAGAAAGGCGTAAGTTGCCCCCATTGCCACGATCGTCAAACCAGGGAGCGCGCCAGCCGTTTCGCCGAACGCCAGCGTCAAGTCGATCTCGCCAGGGAACGCGGCGAGCAGCACATCGGTCAGGACATGGACGAACTGATGCGTGAACGCAGGCAAGCAAAAATCCGCCATAAGGAAGAACAGCGAGAATCCGAACGCGGCGATCGCGACTGACGAGTTGCGAACCTGGATTCGAATGTCGATCCTCGCGGGGTGAGTGTCCCATTAGACTTCCCATTCGCTTCATTCTGAGTGGGTGTCCCATTAGACTTTATGCCTGTCGCATGCCCGTCTCCGACGAAGACAAGCAGAGCCCGCATTTCAAGAAGGGCATCAGTTGCCCCCATTGCCACGATCGTCAAACCAGGGAGCGCGCCAGCCGTTTCGCCGAACGCCAGCGTCAGGTCGATCTCGCCAGGGAACGCGGCGAGCAGCACATCGGTCAGGACATGGACGAACTGATGCGTGAACGCAGGCAGGAAAAATTGCGCCACAAGCAAGAGCAGCGGAGGTCAGAAATTCCTGCGAAGTAACCGCCAATCGCTGTCATTCTGCGCGCAGCCGCAGAATCTCCCAAGTCACGCTTTGTACCGCTCGGCGCGAGATTCCGCGACTACGCTCCGCTCCGCGCAGAATGACAGTGCACAGGACACTACACCGGACACCCACATTTGGTTATAGTCGGCCAAGACCTTTGCCTTGAGTGACCGGCCGATGAATACGTTCAATTCCGTCAAGCCGCCGCGCGCTTTTCCCATCGTCATTGTCCTGATCGCCGCGCCGCTCCTGGTCGGCGGACTGCAACTCGTCTTTCTGGGGGGCTCGATGTATTACGTAATCTCGGGCCTGGTGCTGCTGTCCTGCGCGCATCGGATCTGGCGCAGTCAGCTCTCTGGCGCGTGGCTTTACGGCGGCTTTCTGGTGGCCACCATCGTCTGGTCCTTATGGGAAGCGGGCGCCGATCCATGGGCGTTGGCGCCGCGCATTCTGCCGTTTGCCGCACTTGGCCTCTGGTTTATCACGCCGTGGTTTCGCAACTCGCTGCATCAGGGCTCGCCGCCTCCATTGCTGCAATCGAGTATCGCAAGATGGTCGATACCGGTGACCGCGTTGGTCGCGGCCTATGTCATCTGGAGCGGCGTCGGTTATGAAGTGAACGAACTCGCCCCGCGCAGCGGCGTAAATACGATAAATACGCACACCGACTGGCCTGCTTACGGCAACGACCGGGGCGGCAGCCGTTACTCTCCGCTGGACCAGATAAACGCCGGGAACGTGGCCGATCTTGAAGTGGCGTGGACTTATCGCACCGGCCAGGGCGGCGCCTTCAAGGCGACTCCCCTGCAAGTCGGGGATCTGCTGTATGTTTGTACCGGCGGCAATGTTGTCATCGCGCTAGACGCCGACAGCGGCGAATTGCGCTGGCAGTTCGATCCACTGATCGATCCGGCGCATCTCGATATGGCGCGCTATTTCACCACCGGCTGCCGCGGCGTTTCGTATTATCAGGCGCCGCAGGAATACCAGGGTGAATGTCGGGAACGGATTCTTACGGCAACCACCGACACCCGCCTGATCGCGCTCGATGCGCTCAGCGGCGAGCGCTGCCTGGGATTCGCCGACCAGGGCGAGGTCGATCTGACCATCAACATGGGCAACGATCCGCGTATTTTCAATTTCCAGACATCGCCCCCTGGCATCGTGCGCGGCAATGCCGTGGTCGGCGGCTGGGTGTTCGATAACCAGTCGGTGGGCGAGCCTTCGGGGGTTGTGCGCGCCTTCAATGCCATCACCGGGGAATTCGCCTGGGCCTGGGACATGGGCCGTCCCGGCGAACATGGAGAACCGCTGGCGGGCGAGGTTTACACGCGCGGCACACCGAATGTGTGGAGCCTGTTCAGCGTCGATGAGGAACTCGGGCTGATCTATGCGCCCACCGGCAACGAGACGCCGGACTATTTCGGTGGCTATCGCATGGAAGCCAGCGAGCAGTACGCCAGTTCCGTGGTCGCCATCGACGGCGAGACTGGCTCGGTGCGCTGGTCCTTCCAGACCGTGCGTCACGATCTGTGGGACTGGGACGTACCCTCGCAGCCGACGCTGATCGATCTGCCCGGCGATAACGGCGAAAAGGTAAAGGCCGTACTCGTGCCGACCAAGCGCGCCGAAGTGTTCGTGCTGAACCGGGAAACCGGCGAGCCGATTTTCGATGTCGAGGAACTGCCGGTGCCACAGGAAGGCGGCGTACCCGAAGACTATGTCGCCCCGACACAGCCGTTTTCCACCGAGCTACCGCACTTCCGCGACGACATTACCGAAAACATGATGTGGGGCGTAACGCCTTTCGACCAACTCTGGTGCCGCATCGAATACAAGAAGATGCGCTATGAAGGACATTTCACCGTACCGGGCGTCGAACCGATCTTCCAGTTTCCGGGTAATGCCGGCGGGCATAACTGGGGCAGCGTCAGCGTCGATCAGGTAAATAACATCATGGTGGTAAATCCCATGATCGTGGGTAACCGGCTGATTCTCATTCCGCGCGACGAGTTGCCGGAAGGCGTCCAGGGCAACCAGTTGGGCACGCCGTATTCCCACGATACCCGGCGCTTCATGTCGCCGCTTGGCATTCCCTGCAATCAGCCGCCTTACGGCATCATGGCCGCGGTCGATCTCGAAACCGGCGATCTGCTCTGGGAGCGTCCGCTAGGCCTGGCCAAGGACAGCGGCCCCTGGGGCATTCCAACACGCGTCCCGTTGACTATCGGCACCCCGCAAAGCGGCGGCACCATCACCACCGCGGGCGGCCTGATCTTCTCCTCCGGTTCGTTCGACAATTCCGTGCGCGCGGTCCATATCATGGACGGAGAGGAGTTATGGCGCGCCGACCTGCCGTTTACCGCGCATTCAACGCCGATGACCTATCTGTCGCCGGCCGGCGAACAGACCTTGGTGGTGACCGTTCCAGTCTTCAATTCGACATCGGGCTCGGGATTTCGCGCCCTGCCCGCTGATCAGGAAGATCCCGACGGCGGCTATATCATCGCTTACCGACTTCCCCGAACCGACGGCGAGTGATGAAGAATCTCAGGCTCAATCATTGCGCCGGCTAGTGGAGCCGAACGGGTTGTCGAATGCGGCGAGAGGGTGAGAAAGGACCCAAAATCCCTTTGACGACAGCGTCAACGCCTTTTGACAGTATCCGTCAAAGCCCACTACTATTCGAATTGAGACCGATGGCAGTGCGCGGCGGAACGTACTCACATCGCGTGTCTCCCACTACGATTTTGACCCAATGCTTATAGGAGATGCTTGGATGCAAACTAATGTGTCGCGTTTTCGTTATGTTGACCCTCGATCAAGAATTGCGGGGTATTGGGATGGAGCGATGTCTTCGTTAATGGGTGGTGGAGCCGAGAGCCCCCTTACACCGACGCCCTACCCGCAAACGTCTCCTGAAATGGTCGATATGCATCGGATTTCGATGGACATGTACGCCGCCTTCCTCATATTCCCCAAAGAGCGTGGTTCGCATGTCCGACGATGAAGGGAATCTGCCGGAAAACCGGATGATTCGAGCGATACTGATGGAAGATTGGAGGGCATTGAAGACCAGGGAATATCGATTCCGAAAAGCGTTCTTGAAGAACTCCCAAAAGATGTCCAGTTAAAAGTCACACAGAGTGCATCATTGCACCAGTTCAGCGGCCCAATGCCGCATCCGGATTTGTACCAACAGTATGAGGAGGTGCTTCCCGGAAGCGCGGAGCGATTGCTGGTGCTTGCCGAGAAGCAGGCCGAGCATAGAACAAACTGGGAAACAAAGGCGCTCGACGCTTCTATCAAACACGCAGGTCGCGGCCAATTCATTGGTCTAATCGTGGCTTTGGTTGCCATTGTAGGAGCGATATACCTCGGTAGTCAGGGTCAGAACGTAGTTGGAGGCTTTCTTGTGCTCGCCAGTGTTATGGGTATCGTAGACCGAGTCGTAAAGAGGTTTACCGACAAGGCCGAAGATTGACTCTTTCCTTTGTCGTTGTTGCCGCTAATCTGATCGGCGTGGTTACCGGGTTTTTACCCGAATGTTCTCCCAAAATCCGTAGAGATGCGGAGTTCGTGAACCTCATTCGCGCTATGTCCCAGGCGCCGGAAGAACTCTAGTTTTCGGAACCGGCCACTTCAAAATCGATGAATTCAAAGTCCAGATCTTCGTTCACGCGCATGTAGACGTTGAAAAGCCGGTCCGCCAAGTTCGGGTCGTTGCGCACGCTCAGATCCGGCAGGTAGAAGCGGAACTGTTCGTCCACGGAGGCGCGATGCTGCCAGACTTCATTCGCGGTCCCGATCTGGTCGATATTGCGCGGCGAAAAAACCAGATTGGCCGGGTCTGAAACCGCCAGGTCGAATCCGAAGATGTATATGCCGTCATCGAGCATCACTTCGGCTTCGCCGACCGAAATTACACCGGTGGCGGCATCATATACATTGTTTCCCACGCTGCCGGCGGCTTCGTCGCGGGGATACAGCGTCAGTTGTGAACCGATTTCGAAATCAGGCGCGTAGCGGCAACGATTGCCGACATGCAATTCGTTATCGGGAGCGCGGTCCCAGTCGCGCGGCAGTTCGCCTTCTTCGGAGCGGGAGACGACGGCGCGGCATTCGTCCTGCAGGTCCCTTGCGTCCGGCTGGCTGCCGCCTTCGACCCAGTCCTGTAGCAGATTCCAGGCCGCGATGACTTCCGATTCGCGAAAAGCGCAATGCGAGGGCGCCGATTCGGCGACCACGCCCACGCTCAATTGTTCCCGCGGAATCAGAGATTGCAACACGGACTGGTTTTCCACCCAAACAATGCCATCCTTTGACGTGTGGATGGAGACAATTCGGGTATCGCCGACAGCGCCGGACGGAGTGTAACTCTCGGCCAGCGCCCGCCGTGCGGCCGGCAGGCCGATGCTGCGCCGGACGCGGCGATTGAGTTGCGCGTCGCCGTAGTCGACGCTGACGTTGTGGAACGGATTGCTGCCGTTCAACTTGTCTGGTTCGTTGATCAGCCGCGGCAGCAGGAATGCGCCATAGAACATGCCGACAGTAAACATCGACGCCGAACGCGTCAGCGCGAAGCGCTGGATGCGTTCGTAGTTGTCGACCTGTTGGTTCGATGTAAGCTGCTCCCATGCGGTCAGCAGCAGGCGCTGTTCCACCTCTCGTCTGCCAATCCGCTGCTGCAGATCGAATTCTTCGAGCAAATCATCCGCGGCTTCCTTGCGCGCCCGTAAATCGTCGATTTCCCGCTGCAATTCATCGTGTTTCCGTTCGGTGACGATCCGGTCCGCCAGGGCAGTGCAGGAGTCGAGCGTGCGCAGGAGTTCGAGTTCCGCTCCGAGCCCGGGAACCTCATACCATGGACTGGGAAAACCGCCGGCATCGTCTTCCGCGCACACGGCTTCGGTGAGCATTCGCAGATCAAAGGCATTGCGCCAGTTCTCCGCGCCCGCGACCGCGCCGCAGACGAGCAGGGCGCCGTCGGGTTGAGGGATAAGATCCTCTTCGATATCGCGCAGGCTAACGATGCCGCCCATGGATCCGCCGAGCAGATATAGCGGCTGCGGCGGACCAGGACCGAAATCAGCCGCGATTTCGAGGAATTGCCGGTACAACTGCTGGTTGGCCAAATGGGAATCGAACACCGCCCAGCCGGTTTGCAGATAGCTGGAGGCGGCCATGGCATAACCTTGGGACAGCACCACGGCGGCAACGTCGCCGAGACCGGGTTTCGGCTGGACCTGGCCGCTGACTTCCACGCCGGATTCTCCTTCGCGGCCGAGCAGGAACGCAGCCAGAAATTCCAGCGTATCGCCGCCGCCGAGATAGGTTTCCAGGCCGTGGTTCCAGATGACCAGCCCTTTGTCTGGCGTCCAGCCGGGCGGAATGGCGATAGTGTAATAACCGCCGTTTTCCGTCTGACCGTACCAGACTGGGTAACAGCCGCCGACCGAAGTCTGATACTGGTCCTCGGGACACTCTTCCGCGGCGAGCGCCGGGCGGCAGTGAATGGCCGGCAATACCAGCAGCGCCAGCAAGTAATAGAACTTTCGCATAATCCTGGATATCAGTGAATCAGTACCAGAAGTTTCGGCGGCTTGCCGCGAATTCTAAACCGCTGCCAGATCCGGCCTGCGCGCCAGATGATCGGTAATCCGCTCCCAACTCAGCGCGAATTCCAGCACCTTGCGGTCCTGGGCGAAGGGACCCATGACCTGCATCCCCATCGGCCGTCCTTCGGCGTCGAAGCCCACGGGAACATTTATTACCGGAATTCCCGCCAGACTGCCGCCAATGACGACTTCCATCCAGCGGTGATAGGTATCCATGGCCCGGCCATTGATCTCCGCGGGCCAGGGCGTGGTCTTGGGAAATGGAAAAACCTGGGCGGTTGGCGATACGAGGAAATCGCAGGACTCGAACAGCCGGTTGATTTCCGCGTACCAGCGCCGCCGGATTGCTTCGGCCCGATAGATGTCCGCGGCGTCTAGTTGGTAACCCTGCTCGATTTCCCAGACGAGTTCGGGCTTCAGCAGCGGCCGCGTTGCCGAATTCTCATAGTATTCGCGCATGCCGATGCGCCCCTGGTTGCGCAGATCCAGCCAGCACTGGAACAATTCCGCCATATCGAAGCGCGGCATTACCGGCTCGACTATGCCGCCGTTGGATTCCAGTAACGCGAGATTGCTCTCGCACAAATCAAGAATGCCCGGTTCCATCGCCAGATAGCCTGCATAGCTGCCAAGCCAGCCAATTTTGAGGCCAGCCAGTTGCAGCGGTCGGTACTCATCCGGGTTCGGCAGCGCCTGTTGCAATGCCGCCGGCTGTTCCGCGCCGGGCGCCAGCGCCAGGATATGTAACAGGCGGATGGTATCGGCGGTGTTCCTGCCCATCGGACCGGAAGTCGACAAGGCGCGGGAGAATGGATCGTCGCCGCTTACCAGTCCCGCGCTGGGGCGGAATCCGATCACGTTGTTGTATGCGCCAGGATTGCGCAGGGAGCCCATCATGTCGCTGCCGTCGGCAATGGGCAACATGTGCGTGGCCATGCCGCAGGCGGCGCCGCCGCTGCTGCCGCCGCTGGTCAGTGCCGGATTGTAGGCGCAGCCCGTCGCTCCCCAGATCGGATTGTAGGATTGCGAGCCGAGTCCGAATTCCGGCACATTGGTCTTGCCGACAAAGAGCGCCCCCGCGGCGCGCATGCGGGCGGCGACAGCGCCGTCCAGTTCGGCGATGCGATCCTTGAACAGGGGCGAACCTCTGGAATAAGGCAGTCCGGCGACGGGCGTGAGATCCTTGACCGCATGGGGCATGCCATGCATCCAGCCGCGATATTCTCCGCGCGCCAGTTCGGCGTCCGCGGTTTCGGCCAGGGCAAGGCATTCATCGTCGGGCAACATGCCGATGATGGCATTGTAGACGGGATTATAGACTTGAATCCGTTGCAGATAGGCTTGCATCACTTCCAGGCAACTTACCTCCCGACCGGCGATGGCAGTGGATAAATCGCTCGCGGAAAACTCGGTTATGTTGACCGGCAGAGCAGCCGCGAAAGCGCGGCGGGCGGCGCCGGACAAGGTGAACATAGCAACGCCGGCCTTGACGCCAGCGCTAAGCAAGCTTCTTCGGTTCATCGTGTTTTCCCGTAAATTTCGCTATCGCCTATTGCAATGCCGAGCCGCGCGATGCGCGGCTTGTCGACTGTCACCACTCCCGCATATTGAAAAACATGGTAATCCAGTTGCAGTGGTCGCGGAGCTTGCACGACTATGGATGCCCGGCCTGCAAGCAAGGTCGCGAGCGGCGCCGCCCGGGCGCCGGCGCCGAGATTGACGAGAAAGCGGAAGCTCCGTGAATCCGCGCTGCTGGACTTGATTTTACTGTTGTCATCGCTCTCACCCTAAATTCGCTACTGACGTACCGCGCGCGAATTACCGCCCGCACCGCGTTAAGTTGATCCCGGTCCAAGCTCGCCTTGCTAGCGGCGAAAACGCAGTGCGCCAGCATTGTTGCCATCGCGATCATGTATCAGGTATGGACTGTGGTTATCACCATATTTGTTCCAAAAAAAAGGGCGGTCAAATGACCGCCCCTTGTCGTTTCCTGCTACTGGATTGAACCAGTCTCCGATTACTAGAAGTCCACGCTCAGACGTCCGTAGTAATACGCTCCCTGCCAATCCATTCCCGTTCCCGAGGAATACAAGCGGCCACAGCAGTAGTCGCTAATCGAATCTCGATCGGGATACTCATCGAGAATGTTCCTGCCGCCGAACGACAGCCTGAACATATCGTTGAACCGGAACTGAGCTTCGATATCGGTATACCAGACCGGATCCAGGGTCTGATACCGCAACGGGCTACCGCCGGTGTTGGAGTTTGTCGACTCGCCATAGTAGCTCACGCGGCCGATCAGGGTCAGCGCATTAACGTCGTGACGAGCGGTAATCACACCGCGCCAGTTCGGATCGAAGTTTTCGAAATCGAATTGGTTCTCGGCGTTAAGGTAATCGCTCGGGTCGGTGTCGAACTTGTTCTCGGTGAAATTGAACGATGCCGTCAGGGTGGTGGTGCCCATGTCGCCCCATTCGATCGGCGTGGTCGCCACGACGTCCATACCCTGGGTGCTGGTATTGAAGCCGTTGGCGAAATAGAACACCCCGCCAATCGACTCGGCGCCGACTACGCCCGCGTTCGAAAGCGCGAGATAGTTCTCATACGCGGAACCCGAAGTCGGATCGGTAGATACGCTCCTGGTGGATACCGCCTGGGTGCGGTCCTGCACGTCGATGCGATAGAAATCCACCGTCAGGTCGATATTGCTCACTTCAGCCGTAAAACCGATCGTGTAGTTGTCCGACAACTCCGGTGTGAGCGGGACAGCGCCAAGCGCCTGGGCTATCGGGCCGCCGGCCGGGAACAGGCCGGTCGCGACCGGGAAGCCCTGGGGCAGCCGGGTGGACACGTTGGTGGTGCCTTGCTGACCCGGTGTCGGCGCGCGGAACGCGGTGCCGATCGAGGCGCGTATGCCGAAGGTATCGGTTACATCGAGCTTGCCCGCCAGTTTCCATACCAGTTCCGCGTCGAAGTCGTCGTAGTCCTCGTAGCGCACCGCGCCTTGCAGAAACAGATTGTCGGTGACATCGCCGCTGATATCGCCATAAACCGCGGCGGAGTTACGCGCGTAGACATCCGAAAATTCGGGCGAATAACCGGGGAAGCCATTGGAGCCCACACCTACGACCCGATACACAGGATCGGCGCTGTTGGAGCAATCCAGGCTGGAGCCGCCGGCGATTACCTCCATGCCCCTGGCAGTCTCGGTGCCGTCGTCATTACAGAAGCCGTGCGGGTCGGGCGTCGCATAAGGGCCGGCGCGATAGGAAACTTCCTCGCCTTGCACTACCTCGTAGGACTCGTCCATCCAGCTTGCGCCGAATGCGAATAATGCGCCGTTATCGAGTTCATAGGTGAAATCCGCCTGCAACTGGGTTTCGCTATTGATCAAGTCGCCGGGGCGGAAAGAAACGGGAGATTCCGGTCCCATGGAGGGGTTGATGGTGTTGCTCAACGTGTACTGGATTTCGCTTTCACCGCTACGGGCGCTGAAATCATAGGTCAGGCCGTTATCCATCTCGCCCCGTATGCCACCCGTCAACGATATGTCGAATACTTCGCCGAAGAAGCGTGGGGTGAAGCCGCCGGGATGTTTCTCTAGCGGAAAATAGATCGAGCCGTCGGGTTCGCGCAGTTCTTCGATGGTGCCGTTGTACGGATAACGATAGAAGAAACTGCCGTTGCTTGAGCTTTCGGACCAGTTGCCGAAACCATACAGTTCGTTGCTGTCGTTCAACTCAATGCCGGCATTGAAGAACACGCGGGCAGCTTCGGCATCCGGCTGACCCCAGGGCTGTACCACATCGCCATCGCCAATGTTGGCCAGATAGATGTTGGACAGGAAGTCCGGATCGGTCGCATAGGCAATTCGGTCTTCGCGGCCGTTCTGGATGAATGTGTTGTAAGTCGGATTGCTCGGATCGAGACAGAACCAGGAGCCGCAATACTGTTCCGCGCGAGTGGTCTGGTCCGATTCGTGGAATTCACCCGAAATGCTGATAAATCCGTTATCGCCCAGCGGCAGGCCAATGTTGCCCTGAACGGTGGTGGACCTGCCGTCGCCTTCGTGGTATTGGCCGCCGTCAATGGTCACGCTGCCGCCTTCCCGGTTGTCCTTGAGCAGGAAGTTGATCACGCCGGCAATGGCGTCGGATCCATATTGCGCCGCCGCTCCATCTCGCAACACTTCGATGTTCTGGATCGCCACGGCCGGAATCGTGGCCATGTCGGGGCCTTGCGTGCCGGAGCCGCCGATCGCGACGAGAGCCGCCCGGTGTCGCCGCTTGGAATTGACCAGCACCAGGGTCTTGTCGGTCGGCAGGCCGCGCAATTCCGCCGGACGGATAAACGTCGCGCCGTCCGAGATAGGCTGACGGGCAATATTGAAGGAGGGCACCAGCGTCTTGATGATGTCGTTGGTGTCGGTGTAGGAAATCGCCTCGATATCTTCAGCGCCAAACACGTCAACAGGCACTGGCGAATCGGAAACGGTTCGTGGCCGGCCGCGTGAACCGGTTACGATGATCTCTTCGAGATCGGCCGCGTCTTCCTGCGCCAGAGCAAGCGGCGCATGGATCGCGGGAACCAAAAGAGCCAGCGCTATCGCGGG
Organism: uncultured Pseudohongiella sp.; assembly: GCA_951812715.1. Classification (GTDB taxonomy): domain Bacteria; phylum Pseudomonadota; class Gammaproteobacteria; order Pseudomonadales; family Pseudohongiellaceae; genus UBA9145. The sequence goes on from OX638323.1 coordinate 2,613,416, forward strand.
CGATAGAACTCTGGCTGCTTTGTTTTGTCTAAACATTATCTTTCCCCTAACAGAAATTTAATTTGAATTTAATTTGACCGTTCCGTTGGCCGGCTACGGCCGATGGCAGCATGCGCCCGGCTAGCGGACCCAACTCGGCCCCGCCTACAGGCGCATGCGAGTCAGCAAGCATAAGCATTTTGTGGCGGCATGTCCAACATTTGCGCGGGCAAATCCGATGCAATTCCGGCGCGACCACGACTCGCCCGCGCGGTAGCCCGATGCGGTGGCGGATGCGCTGTTGCGGCTGCTGGTTGATTAGCGCGGGCCGCTATTGATCGGCCTTGCTGTTGATCTCAGCGTATACCCTGGCGCTACCGTCCTGGTGCAAGAGCAGAATCTGGTAGGGCGTGAACTGATCGCCGATTTCCATTCCCGGCCCGCCGATGGGCATTCCCGGCACCGCCAGTCCCAGGGCGTTCTCGGGCGGGTTGGCGAGAAACTTGTCTATGTATTTCTCGGGAATATGGCCTTCGAAGATATAGCCCGAAGCGGTCACCGCGGTATGGCAGGAGTGGAACCGCGGCCGCAGCCCGAGATCCAGCTTGACCCGGTTCAGGTCGGTGGGATGGATGATCGTGGACTGATAACCGTGCTCGTCCATGTGCTCGATCCAGCCCACGCAGCACGCGCAAGTGACTTCCTTGTATACGTTCAAGGTGATGTCGTCGATCGATTGCGTCAGGGCGGGCGGGGCGAGCAGCCATACCGTCAGGGCGGTCACGGTTGCGAGTTGCTTTGGGAGTTTGCGCGGCATTCGGGTTTCGCAATTGCTGTTCATGATGTCCTCGTTTATTCGGCCACGCCGTCGGCCAATTCGTAAATCCGTTGCACCGCCAACAGATCGGCGCCAAGTTCACTGATGCCGAGGCTGTCCTGGTGGTGGCGCAGATCGACCCGGGCCGCGGCCTCTTGCGCGGAGAAGCCCTGGTTTTTCAGCCGCAGTGCTTCGGCGTGCAAATCATTGTAGTACGCCTGCACATAGTCAATTACGCGCAGGTCCGTGAAGCCATCGCCGTGCCCGGGCAGCACGAGTTCGATATCGAGTTGCTTGAGCCGGCCGAGCGTCGCGCTCCATTCGCCGACATAGCCGTCACCCATGTAGGAAGGACGGCCCAGCATCATGTCTCCGGTAAAAACGATTTTCTCCGCCGGCAGATAAACCGCCAAATCGCCGCCGGTATGCGCGCGCCCAAGCCAGATGAGCTGGATTTCCCGGCCTCCGCGGTAAAGGGTCATACGTTCGCTCACCGCCACACTGGGCGCCACCGGATCAGTCTCTTGCTGGGCGCGGACATGGGCGCGCCAGAAACTCAATTCGGTTTCCAGATTGGCCCGTTCGCTGGCGTCATCGGCGGCGGCCAGCCGCGCTTCGAGATCCGCCACGGTGTTGTCGAAACGGCCCAGCGAACGCAGATAAGTAGGGTCATTGAGCGGATCGTTCGCCAATCTGGCGCGGGTATATTCGTGCCCGATCACCTCGATATCGTCCCCGAATGCCTGCGTGCCATAGGCATGATCGTAATGAAAATGCGAGTTGATCACCGTGGTCACGGGTTTGTCGGTAACGACCTCGATCGAATCGAGCAGGGCCGCGCCGGCCGCGGGCGTGACATGGGAATCGACGATCACCACATCTTCGTCCCGTTCGATGACCAGAGCGTTGCTCATCGTATACAAGGCTCCGTTGCCGACCGCGAACCAGACGCCGTCGGCGACGACCTGCATATCGTGAGTATCGGTTGGTACCAGTTCCTGCGCCTGGCTCGGGGCGGCGGACAACAGGGCGGCGGCTGCGACAAGGCCGATCAGGACCCGCATGGCGCGAAACCTCCGAACAACTCGATTGCACGGCAAGTTAACAAATGCGCCGATATCGGGCAATAGATCAGACCTTGCCGAAGCGACGCAACAGCAATGCGGCCAGACACAGAAAAAGTATGCCGGGAACAATCGGCAGCAGTAGACCGGCTACGCCGATGATCGCGCAGGCGGCGATTGCCACCAGCAACAATCCGCGCAGGAGCCAGGAAGTCAAGCTGATTCTTCGAACGGGTCTCATGGGTTCCTCCAATTCGTTTACAGGTTTCCCAGCATTTTTCGTGCCAAATTTTAAGTGTTTGATATATAAAGTTTTTTTTGGGCGGTTGGTTGGGAATGCAAATGAACCTGGCGAAAGCCGCCAATCCTTGGGGATTTGCCGCCGGGCCGGGCTGAATTGAGCGCGCGGCTAACACGAAATTCATCGTGGAATTGGATTGTAAATCCCGGATCGGAGCATTATGCTGCGGTCGATGTCGGAACTCAGCCCCACAATCCAGGCGCCGGTCAGCGGCAAGGCCAGAATCCAGTCCATCGATACCCTGCGCGGCGTCGCGCTGCTGGGTATCCTTGTGATCAATATTCTCGCGTTTGCCCAGCCGTTCGGAGCGTTGTCCGATCCCCGCGTTGACGGCGCCACGGAAGGATTGAATTTCGCCTTGTTCGCCGGCGCCGAGATATTTGTAGAAGGCGGCATGCGAGCGATCTTCTCGATGTTGTTCGGCGCCGGCCTGCTGATTTTCATGAATAAACCCGGCGCGGACCCGGGCGAAGTGCGAGGGATGTATTACCGGCGCACCGGCTTGCTGATCCTGTTCGGCTTGTTCAACGCCTATGCGCTGCTTTGGGTTGGCGACATCCTGTTTATCTACGGCGTGGCCGGATTGCTGTTGTTCCTGTTTCGCGGTCTGAGCGCGAGAGCGCTGTTGTTTTGGGCCATTGGCGTGTTGCTGTTTACTACCTTGATTCATGTAGGCGTGCATTACACTCTGCGGTATCTCGGTGAAGCCGTGGCGGAGGCGCAAGCACTTGCGCCCGGCGTGGAAATGTCCGAACAACAGCGGGAGGCGGTGCAGACCTGGGACGCAATGCTTGCGGATCAGGGTCTGTCCGAAGCCGGCCAGGCAGAAGAAATCGAGGCCAGGCGCTCGGGCTATCTGGACAACTTTGTATTTTCCGCTGGCCTGACAATCTACCTTCAGACTGTCGGCCTGCTGGTTTTGGGCCTGTGGGACGCGCTCGGCATGATGCTGCTTGGCATGGCCTTGATGAAGTGGCGGGTATTCGATGCCTCGCGCGGTACGCGATTCTATCTGCTGTTGATGTTGCTTGGCTTCGGCATTGGCTTGCCGCTGAATGCCTGGGAAACCATGACCTTCGTGGATAGCGGCTATCAACCGCATTGGCAGTCCTTCAACCGGCCGACCTACGATCTGGGGCGGCTGTCACTCGCCCTGGGATATGTCGGTTTGGTGATGCTGATTTGCCGTTCCGGCGCGCTGTCGCGCCTGCAAGCGGCTCTGGCCAATGTCGGCCAGATGGCGTTAACGAATTATCTTATGCAAACTGTACTGTGCAATTTCGTTTTTCTGGGAATTGGATTGGGCCAGTTCGCCGCATGGGAGCGTCCGGGCATGTATCTGTTCGTGCTGGGAGTATGGCTGTTCCAGATCGTGTTCAGCCTAATTTGGTTGAGCCGCTACCGGTTCGGTCCCTGCGAATGGCTCTGGCGAAGTTTGACCTACCGCCGCCGGCAGCCGATGCTCAAAGCTGGCGCTTAGTGCTCGAAGCCGGCAGTTTACCCTAGTATTTTTTGCGAACAATTCCATTCACGGAATTGTTCTTTGCCGCGAAACGAGCCTGGTTTTTTTGCTAGCGAATTCAATGGTTTGCGCCATCGAATTCATCACGCGCGATATCGCGCGCCGCGCGGAAGCTCCGATAAATCCAGGCTTCCTTGAGATTTCGTGAAACTGCCGGGCTGTCTCCATATGCTCCGGCCAAATTGATTCGTAGAAAGATCGATATGCAAATTGCATTTTTCCAACTTGACCGGAATACATTCCGGGAAATGGTGCGCATCGCCGTTCCCATGGTGGTGTCACAGGGCACCTTCGCGGTCATGATTTTCACCGATCGCTATTTCATGTCCCAGATCAGCCCCACGCATATGGCGGCGGCCCTCGGCGGCGGGGTCGCGGCGTTTTTCTCATTTTGCTTTTTCACCGGCCTGTTTTCATACAGCAACGCGCTGGTGGCGCAATACTTCGGCGCGGGTGAATTGAAAAAGTGTCCGAAAGTCGTTACCCAGGGCCTGATCATGTCGGTCGTGAGCCTGCTTCCGCTCGCCGTAATCACCTTTGGCGTACTGCGGTTGTTCAATCTGCTCGATCATGATCCGGGGCTGGTCGAACTTGAGCGGATTTACTTTCTGATTCTCATGGCCGGGGTGCTGCTGCCACTGGTGAAAACCTGCTTTTCCTCCTATTTCGCCGGCATCGGCCGCACTCGCGTGGTGATGATCTGTGATATTTGCGGTTTGCTCCTGAATGTGCCGCTTGCCTATGTGATGATCTTCGGTCACCTCGGCTTGCCCGCCATGGGCATCGCCGGCGCCGCCATCAGCACCAATATCGCAACGCTTTTTTCGCTGGGACTGTTCGTTTGGTTCTATATGCGCCCCTTCCATCGCGTCCGCTTCAAAGTGATGCAATCCTTTAAATTCGATGCCGGGATTTCGCGCCGATACTTGCGGCTGGGATTGCCCTCGGCGGTCGAATTGTTCCTCAACGTGGCCGCCTTCAACCTGTTCCTGCTCATGTTCCAGTCCTATGGCGTCGTTGCCGGCGCCTCGGCGGCGATCGTCTTCAACTGGGACATTCTTTCCTTCGTGCCGATGATCGGACTCAACATCGCCGTGATCAGCATGATCGGGCGTTTCGTCGGCGCCGGCGACATGGACCATACCAACCAGGTAATCAGGGCCGGACTCGTGCTTGGTCTTTGTTATTCCGCGGCGCTGGCAGTGCTTTACATATTGTTCCGTTTCCCGCTGGTCGAATTGTTCGCTCCGCCGGGCGGAGACTTCGAAGAGATTCGCGCGCTGGCGGGCTTCATGATGATCGGCCTGTCCTGCTACACCATGGCCGACGCTACCTGTCTGGTAGCCGGCGGCGTGTTGCGCGGCGCCGGCGATACGCGCTGGCTGATGCTTGCTTCAGTGACTTTGCATTGGGCCATGCTGGTGATCCAGTACTTCATCATCCTGGTCTGGCGGCTGAGCGCCCAGGTGTCCTGGATTGTCTTTACCTTGTTGATATTCAGCATCGCCCTGGTTTACCTGGCGCGCCTGCAAGGCGGCCGCTGGCGCAGCGACGAAAAACTTGCCGCGGTGATGGCCGAGTAACATCCATGTTTACCAGCGCCCAACCTCCCGGGCGTGTTTCGGCGCTGTCTGAATGCTTTCCCGGCTTGAAGTTGGCTCCGTTCAGGCATCCAGCCGACAAGCGCGGCGTGGCGTAGTTCGGGCCGCGTACGAAGCTTTGCCTGGCAAGCGCTTGCGCGCTCTCATCGCGCGACCTCCGCGCCAGCATCGTTCAGGTCTGCCAAAACAACGGCAGCAGTGGGACATGTGTCGCGAGCGCGCGCACTTGTGGATTGGCCCGGCAACAGGTAGCCTTCCTGGCTTGATTCGGCACCAATTCAGATTGACGAATGAAGCTATTTTCCAGCCGCTGGTTGTCCGCGGCCGCTGTACTGGGATTGACCGCGGCTACAGCGTTTTTCCGGACGCATGAAGTCCAGGGCGATAGTGGCGGGCAGGTTCCAGCGCCCGCCGGGCGGCATGAATTGCCCGCGGCGGCCCAGACCAACCCCGAACTGACGGGACGTGACATCATAGCGCTGGCGCTGGAAGCTGCCGGGGGCGAGACATTTTCGCGTCCGCGAACACTGTTTCTCAGCGGCTATAACATCTCCCGGGGGGACGACGGCAGCGAGGTGTTGTGGGACAAATACGCCATGTGGCGCGTGTTCGCCGATGACACATCCAGCGCGCGCGAGGCCAGCGGCAAGGTGCGAATAGAGGCATGGACAGGTGAAAATCTGGCATTGCTGATGGCCTTCGATGGCGAAAACACTTATTCGGAAAACGGCGTCATGGAAGATCAATCCGCCAACGCCATGTGGAGCGCGAATTTCGGTTTCGGCGCGATCCGTGGCGCGCTCAAGGAAGGTTGGCGTCAAGCACGCGTTCCCGACCGTCTGGTTGACGGCGCCCTGGCTTACATGGTCGAGGTATTCGACCCGGAAGGCGGGACGACATTGTTCGGAATCCGTCAAGGCGATAACGCAATTGTCTACGTCGGCTTCCCCACGCCGCGAGGTTGGCACGAGCGGCGATACTCGCATTACTTCACCAAACCCGGCATTTCCTGGAAGCAGGCCGGCAGGGTGCGGCTGTTCTACGACGGCGTAAAATCCAATGAGGCATTGTGGACGGATTTCGCGATCGGCGAAACCATTGACAATGATCGTTTCGTGATTGCCGAACCGCCCGAGTCGCCCTCGTTCTGAATAGAAATGGCCGTTCTGTCAATCAAACGGCGCCCGGCGCCTGGATCGTCATGCCAAGCAGGCATTGAGTCGAAGCGGGGCATCGCCGCAAGACGGCGGCGTGGGCGTTACACTGCTTGTGGAATCGACCGGCAACAGGTAGCCTCCGCTAGTCAACGTCGCAAGACTCAAGGCGCAATGATGAAGAGAACAGCCAGCGTGTTGCTGCTCGCGCTTGCACTGCCGGGATTGACCGCAACCGTCGCTTGGTCCCAGTCCCAGTATCCGCAAGGGCTGCTGAACCAGAAAGGCAGCTTCATGCGTGGCGCTGCCCGAGCCATGGGTGAGCCGTTTCGCGGGCTGACTACCTCCGACGGCCTGATCGAAGGTCTTTTCTCGCTGCGGGAGACCGGAGTGTCCGCGGCGCCCGTGCTGGATGCCGCGAATGCGCTGTTGGCCACCCTAGACACCGCCACGCTAAGCCGATCTCATTTCGCCATCGAAGATCCGGAATGGCGGGATTGGTCCAATGTGGATGTTGGCATCTTCGCCCGCCGGGGCGTTAGCCTGGAAGAGATGAACGATGAACAGAAAGCCGCCGCCTGGAATTTGCTGAATGCGTCGCTTAGCGCTGCCGGAGTCGAGAAAACCCGCGGCATCATGCGCACCGAGCAGACCCTGTTGGAATTGAACGGCGAGCCGATTCGCTATGGCGAGGAGAAGTACTATTTCACCTTCATGGGCATGCCATCCGAATCGGAACCCTGGGGCTGGCAACTGGACGGTCATCACCTGGTAATCAATTATTTCGTGCTCGGCGACCAGGTGGTGATGACGCCGGCATTCTGGGGTGGCGAGCCGGTTCGGGCCCAATCGGGCCTTTATGCCGGCAATATCATCCTGCAAGGCGAACAGGATCTGGGTCTGGCGCTGATGCAATCCCTTAGCCCGGCGCAGCAGGCTGACGCCACAATTGATCCAGACAAGACGCGCAATAATATGGCGGCCGCCGCCAATCAGGACAATCTGGCGCTGGATCCGGAAGGAATCCGCGGTTCTGACCTGGACAGTTCCCAGAAGCTGGCGCTGCTTGCGGTAATCCGCGAATACATCGGCAACCTGCGCGATCCCCACGCCGAAGTCACCATGGAAGAAATCGGCGCGCATATCGATGACACCTGGTTCGGCTGGCGCGGCGGCGCCGCGGACGACGCCGTGTTCTACTATCGCATTCAAAGCCCCGTCATTCTGATCGAATTCGATCACCAGAATCCCGTCGGAACCTTGCGGAAGAATCAGCCGGGCGTACCGACGCGGGACCATATTCACACCGTGGTCAGGACACCGAACGGCAACGATTACGGCAAGGATCTGCTGGCGCAACACCTGACGACACACCCTCATTGATATTGATTATGAAGAATTCTCTCCGAAACCTGCTTGTTTGCGCAGTGGCCGCCTGGGCGGCTCCCGCGCTATCCCAATCTCCCAACGCCTTCGGCATACCTAGTGAGGAGCGGTCGAATCCGGCCGCCGGCATCGTCGCGGTCGCCGGCAGCCGCGCCCAGGGCTTCGCCGGTCAGGGCCGTTCCGAGGTCATCGCCCGCCATGGCATTGTCGCTACCAGCGACCCTCTTGCGGCCCAGGCGGGGCTCGAAATTCTGCAACAGGGCGGCAATGCGATCGATGCGGCGGTAGCCGCGGCGGCGGTGCTCGATGTCACTTCGCAAAACGATACCGGGCTGGCGGGAGATCTGTTCGCGCTGGTCTGGAGCGCGGCCGACCGCAGGCTTTACGCCCTGAATTCCGCCGGCTGGGCGCCGGCCGGCTGGACGCCCGAATTCTTCAAGCAGGAACTGGGCCTGGAACGAGTGCCGGGACGCGGCGTCAATTCGGCCACCGTGCCAGGCGCCGTGGCGGGCTACGATGCCTTGCTGACCCGCTTCGGCACCATGGATTTCAATGCAACCCTCGAGCGCGCGGCGCGTATCGCCGAAGAGGGTTGGGGACAATCGGAACGGCGCCATCGGGATCTGGCGGGTCAGCACGGAAAATTGCTGGAAGATGCCGATTCGGCCCGGACGTTTCTCGATGGCCGGGAAGTGCCGTCCTTGTATGCCATCATTCGTAATCCGGATCTGGCGGACGCCCTGCGGCTGTTGCAGGCAGAAGGCAAGGACGCGTTCTACCGGGGCGCCATCGCCGATGCTCTGGTGGCCAAGGTGCGGTCCCAGGGCGGCGTCATGACCCGCGAAGATCTGGCGGAATTCGAACCGGAATGGGTGGAGCCTATCTCCACCAACTATCACGGTTTTGACGTGCATCAGTTGCCGCCCCCGGGCCAAGGCTGGGCGGCGCTGGAAATGCTCAATATTCTGGAAATGTGCGCGCCGGCTCATGGCATGAATCTGGCCGCGCTGGGGCCGTCGAGCCCCGATTACTGGCATTTCATGGTGGAAGCCAAGAAGCTGGCCTATTCCGATCTGCAAGCCTACAACGCCGATCCACTGTTCAGTCCGCCGCCGCTGAACCAACTGCTGTCGAAGACCTATGCGTTGTCCCTGTGCGACCGGATCGACATGAACAAGGCGTCCGAACCGGCGGTCGCGGGCGGGCTCGGCGGCGGCACGATCTATCTCGCCACGGCTGACCGCTGGGGCAATATGGTTTCGCTGATTCACAGCATATTCTCGGTGTACGGCAGCGGCGTGACGATCCCACCGTACGGCATGATCCTGCACAATCGCGGCGTCGCCTTTTCGCTGGACGAAGATCATCCCAACGTGGTGGCGCCGAGAAAGCGGCCGTTTCACTCCATCATCGCCGGCTTTGTTACCCGCGATGGGGAGCCCCTGATGACTTTCGGCAACATGGGCGGCGCCGTGCAGCCTGAAACCCATGCCCAGCATATGGTCAACGTGATCGATCACGGCATGAACGTGCAGATGACCACGGATGCGGCGCGTTTTACGCACAACCAGAACAGCAATGTACTATCTCTGGAACACAATCTGTTCGAACTGGTCGGGTCCGCGCTGCGGGCGCGGGGACACAATGTACGCGGCGTTGACGGCGGCGCGGTGGGCGGCTATCAAGGAATTCTTTTCACTCGCGATCCTGAATTGACGCCGCCTTTGTTCAATCGGCAAAGTATCGACGAAGATCATCCGGTGAACGGTATCTATCGTGCCGGTTCAGACCATCGCAAGGACGGTCAGGCAGTCGGATGGTAGGAGTAGGGTGAGGCCTGGTCGGCGAAGCCGGCGAAAAGCAGCGCTTTTCGAGGGCCGAACGGCTTGCCATGAGCGAGGGCAAGCGTTTACGCAACGCCAGCTTCGTGCTTGGCCCCAAGCTATGCCCGGCGGCTGGACTGGCCAGATCGGCGCTGATCGAAGTCCGGCAGGCCGCGCCAGGGACGACATGCAAAATCCGGATCGGGACCAGCAGGCGCCAGACGTTCAAACATTGTCAGCGATCGAATGATCGGCGCGGGAGGATAATGAGATGACCGAAGTAAGTTGGCTGGCCGTTGTCGTGGCAACGGTCCTGAGTTTCATGCTTGGCGGATTGTGGTATTCGCCTCGGGTTTTCGGCGCCAAATGGGCGCAAGGCGCGGGTGTCGATCTGCAATCCGCGGACGCGGGCAAGCATGCTGTAAAGGCGCTTTCGACGCAGTTTGTCAGCACTTTGCTGCTCGCATGGTTGCTCGGCGCCATGGTCGCCGCCGGGGACTGGCTCATGATTGCCGTGACCGTGGCCGCGGTCGCGATCATTCTCGCATCCGGCGGCCTGTTTCATCGCAACAACCATTTCGCGGTGATCGTCGAAGCGGCTTTTGTGGTGGTGATGTCGGCGATCATGATTGTCGTTCATCTGGTGTTATAGCGGGACTAACCGACTCGCCAAGAGGATATCCGGATTCAACGGCCGGAGAATGCCGTATACGCGCGAACAAGTTCGCGCGCCGCGGCGCCGGGATCGGAGGCGCCGAAGATTTCGTGAATGACCGCCAGCAAATCCGCGCCGGCGGCCAACAGCACGCTTGAGTTCCCCGGCTTGACTCCGCCGATCGCCGCTATCGGCAAATCAAGCGACTTCCGGGCCTGCGCCAGAATTTCCAGCCGCGCGGGCGGTGCTTCCGGTTTACTGACCGACGGGAAGAATCTTCCGAAAGCGACATAGTCGGCGCCCTGATCCTGGGCGCATCGCGCCAGCTCCAGCGAGTCGTGGCAAGTGGCGCCGATTATGGCTTTCGCGCCCAGTACGGCCCTGGCGCCGGCGATGTCTCCGTCGGCGGTTCCGAGGTGAACCCCGTCGGCGCCGCTGCGCGCGCACAATTCGACATCGTCGTTGATGATCAGGGGTACGCGGCGCTCCCGGCAGATCGCGAGCAGGCGCGAAGCCTGGCGCCGGGTCTTTTCGCGGTTGCCATGCTTGGCGCGGAATTGCAGCATGGCGATGCCCGCCCTGGTCACCGCGCCGATGGCTTCCTCATGGCCGGGCCGGTCCATGAAGGCATCGTCCGTGAGCGGATAAATGCCGCGAAAGCTCATGATTCGCGGGCGCGGCTCCGATCGGGCAAATGCTGGCCCGCGCCGGCCCTAAAGGCGTGCCTGAGGGCGTTCCAGGTAAATTCCTGGGCTTGCCGCAGAGCGTCTTCCATCTCATTTCCCAGCGCCAGATTGGCGGCAATCGCAGTCGACAAGGTGCAGCCGGAACCATGGAATTCATGTTCCAGCCGGGGCCAGTGGAACGCCAGCGGTGGGCGGTCTGGCCGGAACCAGCGATTGACCACGTGGTTGCCGGATTCATGGCCGCCGGTCAGCAATACGTTGCGGGCGCCCCGGCCGAGCAATTCTCGGGCAGCGATTTCAGGCGATGCGGCCGCCGGAGCAAGTTGCATCAATTCTACCGAGTTGGGCGTGACTACAGTAGCCAGCGGCAGCAGCGACTTGCTCATGGCGGCGAGGACTTCGCCGCCGGCGAAGGTATAGCCGCCGCCGGCGGCGCCGACTGGATCCATGACAACCGATATGTCTGCGTGTTCGCGCAACAATCCGCGCAAAGCGCTGGCGGCGCCGGCGCTGCCGACCAAGCCCAGCTTGAAGCATTTCACCGGCATGTCCGCCAGCACGCGGCGCGTCTGTTCGGCTATCAAAGCGGAATCTACCGGAATCATGCGGCTCGCATTGACCGTGTCCTGTACCGTCAGCGCTGTCGCCACGGGAGCGCAATGGCAGCCGAGGCTGTGCAGGGTTTCAATATCCGCCTGCAGCCCGGCGCCGCCGCTCGGGTCGAGGCCGGAAAAACAGATTACCACGGGCTTGCCGGATTTCATGCCGATCACAATACCGGCTTGACGACGATCAGGATGACGATGGCGATCAGCAGGAAAACCGGCAGTTCATTGAACACGCGGAAGAATGTATGACCGCGCTGGTTGTCGCCGTCGCGCAGATCGCGCATGTAAACCCAGCACATGCCATGGTAAACGAGCAACAGGGCGACCAGAGCCAGTTTCACCTGCATCCACCACCAGGCCATGAAATAGTCCATGTTGCCCAGCAACAGCCAGAAACCGAACAACAGCGTGGCCCCCGCGGAGGGGGTGGCAATGGCCCAGAACAGTTTGCGCTCCATGACGGCGAAGCGGTCCCGGCTGATCCGGTCTTCGCTCATGGCGTGATAGACAAACAGCCGCGGCAGATAGAACAAGCCGGCGAACCAGCACACCATGGCGATGATGTGAAAGGACTTCAGCCAGAGCATGGAAGTTTCTCGCCGAGCATCAACGACCCCTCGCGGTCATTTTGCGCGTAGCGAAGCGGAGTCGCGGAGGCTCCATTTTTCGCGTGCATTCTGTTCGGTTGTACATGCCATCCCTGGCGCGGGATTCGAGGTTTCTAAAGGCCCCAGCCGCCAGGCATAGCCTGACATCGTTCAGACCGCGCGCCAAACTGACGCTTCGTAATCGCTTGTCTTCACCCTTGGCAAGTCGTTCGGCCGTCAAAAGGCGTTGCTTTTTGACGACTGTGCCGACCGGGTCTCACTCGTGTAAGATAACCGCCTTTTCAAGCGGCGGAACGGCCCTGACGTTCGGCTGCCGGGCGATGGAATCAGTCTAGCATGATTAGCGCGGGCATAGTGGGCGCCACCGGCTACACCGGCGTGGAGTTATTGCGCCTGTTGGCGGGCCATGGCCAGGTTGTAGTGACCCGGGTTACATCGCGCGAACTCAAGGGAACTGCCGTCGCGCGTCATTTTCCCAATTTGCGCGGCCACCTGGACCTAGATTTCAGCGCGCCGGATGCGGCGGCCCTGGGCGAATGCGACGTGGTGTTCTTCGCCACGCCCCATGCCGTTGCCATGCACTCCGCGGCGCGGATGCTCGCGGGAGGCGCCCGGGTGATCGACTTGTCGGCGGATTTCCGCATTCGCGATATCGCCTGCTGGGAGCATTGGTATGGGACCGCCCACGAGAGCCCGGAACTCGTCGAAGAAGCAGTTTATGGCTTGCCCGAAGTCAATCGCGGGCAGATTCGCGATGCGCGGCTGATCGCGGTTCCGGGTTGCTACCCTACCGCGATTCAACTTGCCCTGCTGCCCTTGCTTGAAAATCGCCTGGTGGATGAATCCCGGCTAATCGCCGATGCGAAATCCGGCGTCAGCGGCGCCGGCCGCAAGGCCGCGGCCGAGTATCTGCTTTGCGAAGCATCCGAATCGATCAGCGCCTATGCCGTGGCCGGACACCGGCACCATCCGGAAATCATTCAGGGACTGGAGGCGGCTAGCGGCGGCGAGCCGGTGACATTGACCTTCGTGCCCCATCTGACGCCGATGATCCGGGGCATTCTTGCCACCTGCTATGCGCCGGTGCGCGACCGGGACGTCTGCAACGCCGCCCTGTTGCAAGGCGCGTTCGAGCAGCGCTATGCCGGCGAACCTTTCGTGCAGGTGCTGCCGCCGGGCGAATTGCCCGCGACCCGTGGAGTCCGCGGCTCCAACGTCTGCGAAATATCCGTAAGCTATCTGGAAAGCGCGGCGATGGCGGTTGTGCTGGCCGCGGAGGACAATCTTGTCAAGGGAGCGGCTGGTCAAGCGATCCAATGCATGAATATCATGTTTGGATGGAGTGAATCCGAAGGATTGGAAGGAATCGGTCTTTTGCCCTGAAGCGGATCCGCGACGCGAGACAGACTTTTACGAATCAAGTACTTCCAGAATGACGAAGGAAAGGCTACATTACCGGTAGGATTCGTTCCGTAAGCTATCGAGGTGGCGACAATGTCCACCGCGACATTGGCGAATACGGTGGCGCGGAGTTTTATTGAATAGCGACCAGAGGATAAACATGTTAAACAAGAAGTCAGAAAGCGCCATGGCCAGCAATGCCGGCAGTCACACTTTGATCTCGACAACCACGACGGTAAACGGGGACATTCATTTCGACGGCGAACTCATCATCGAGGGACGCGTGGTCGGCAAGGTTTTGGCGGAAGAAGGTTCGGAAGCCCAGTTGCGAGTCGCCGAGGGCGGCTCCATCGAAGGCGATGTTGAAGTGCCGCTGGCGGTAATCAACGGTAGCGTGAACGGAAACGTACGGGCGTCCAAGCACATGGAGCTGGCCGCGCGCGGCGTAGTCAACGGCAATGTGTTTTATAACCTGATCGAAATGGTCATGGGTTCGGCGGTTAACGGCAGTCTGACGCGCATGGATCAGGAAGAGCCGGAAATCGCCTTGCTGGAACTCGACAAGGACAAGGAATCCAGCATCGGATAAGTGGATCCAAGTCCGTCCTGGCTGACCGGGGCGGGGCTGCTGAGTTACAATATCCCCTCGAATCAAGCATTTCAGGCCCATGGCGCGGAAGCGTCAAGGCGGGCGGAGCAGATATGACCGTAGTGCAGTCCCAGGATCCCGTAGCCATGTACTTTACCGACCAGGCGGCGGATAAGGTGCATCGGCTTATTGCGGAAGAAGGAAAAGTCGATCTGAAATTGCGTGTATTCGTCACCGGCGGCGGCTGCTCCGGATTCCAGTATGGCTTCACTTTCGACGAAGATGTGGCCGAGGACGATACCGTCATCCGCAACAAGGGCGCCAGCTTGTTGGTCGATCCGCTGAGTTACCAGTATCTGGTCGGAGCCAGCATCGACTATGTCGAAGGGCTGGAAGGCTCCCGCTTCGTCGTGCAAAACCCCATGGCCACCACCACCTGCGGCTGCGGTTCCTCCTTTTCCATCTAGCCGCGGTTCACGCTCGCACCGATTCCGCCGACCTCGACCGGATGCCGGCGCCGGAAACAAGCCCGATATAGAGTTCGACTTGATCCATGCCAGGCGCTCAGTCGGCGCTGACCCCGGCGATTGTCCCGAGTAGTTCCTGCTTGCGCGCGTCGAATTGCGCCAGCAGGGTTTCGGTATGACTCAGGAAACGATCCATTTCATCATCAGCGATGCCGGGGGTGGGAGGCATCAGTTCGTTAACGCGGCCTGGATTGCGCGGTACGCCGTTTTTTAGCACTTCGTAGTGCAGATGCGGTCCCGTCGCGCTGCCGGTAGCGCCGACGAAACCGATGACTTCGCCCTGACGGACTTTCCTGCCCGACTTCATGCCTTCGGCGAATCTGGAAAGATGGGCGTAACGAGTCTCCAGGCCGCCGGCGTGCGCGATGATCACGATGTTGCCGTAGGAGCCATAGCGCGAGGCGCGAGTGATGCTGCCGTCGCTGGTGGCCCGAACCGGCGTGCCGCTGGGAGCGGCGTAGTCGGTGCCTTCGTGAGCACGAATGGTATTGAGAATGGGATGCATGCGGCGCGGATTGAAATGCGAACTGATGCGGAATACATCAAGCGGATTGCGCATCAATCCTCTTTGCATGTTGTTGCCGTCCGGGCTGAAATAGCCCACTTGACCATTGAGATTCTCATAGCGCACCGCAAGATGCTCTTTACCGCGATTGACGAAGCGAGCCACCAGCATATCTCCTTCGCCGACGTATTCGTCCCGTAGAAATTGTCGTTGGTAGAAGATCGTGAATTGATCGCCGGGTTGCGTGTCTAGCATGAAATCGATCTTGCCGCCGAAAATTTCGACCATTCGCATGCTTTGCGTCGCCGGCACCCGCTCCCGCTCCGCCGCCGCCAGCAGGCTGCTATACACGGTTCCACCCTTGATTTCGGTTTCTATGCGCGGCGTGTGCCGCACGCGTTTGACACTGTATTCGACTCCGTTGCGGGTGAAGGTGAGTTCTTCGAGGGGGGATCGCAGTAGCCGGAACTCGTCAAGGCGGCCGGAATCGTCAAGCTTCAAGGCCAGCTTATAGCCTTCTTTCATGACGTTCAGCGTCTTGGCTTCCTCGCCGCTGCGCAACAGTCGCGACAAATCGGCTGGATCAAGCTTGAGTTCGGCGAACAGCTTGCTCAGCGAATCGCCGTAGCGGACTTCCACGAACTGCCAGTCGTTGGATTGCCGCAGCGCCTGAAAAGGCGCGGGTTCCGGTTCGGGCTGAACCGGCTCGATCGATTCGATTGCGGGAATTTCAGACAATGCCGGCGGGCCGATATTGATTTCGGGCGCCACTGCCAGCGTCAATGGTTCGGTTTCCGCCGGAGACTGCAGCAAGGTCATGCAAAACAGCCCGAACACGCCAACTGGTATCAGTGCCACCGTAAACTGCCGGCCATCCCCTCGCGGGCGGCATTGCGTGGATGGAATGCTGATTGCGGTTCCCCCGATTCGCCGGGTCCAGCCGGCGCTCCCTACTGTCAGGCGGCAAAGATTACACTTTTTTGGCAGGTGTTTCATCTTTCCACGCTGCCATTTCGGTAGCCGAATAATGTAATATCGGCAGCCTTATCCGGGCGGTCAAAATCAAGGCAGCTCTGATTTATCATGGCTACCGCCGAATTCAGTGGCGACAACCATTGAATTCAGAAGCAAAACAAGACCACGCTTTTGATTTGCGGCGATGAACGATTCCAGGGAAGGAACAGTTCAGCGAATCCTGGGTTGCTACAGCTCGTTTGACCGAATTGGAACGCTTTAAGTTCCCGTTAGCTTTAGGGGCATGGAAATGGCGCAAGCATCGATAATCGCGGATCTGGAAGCCAGAAATCTCATTGCCCAACTTGCGGGAGGGGATGAACTCAAGCGGCACCTCGCTGCCGACAGTCGCACTCTCTATTGTGGATTCGATCCCACCGCCGAGAGTCTGCATATCGGCAATTTGCTCCCTTTACTGGCCTTGCGGCGCTTCCAACTTGCCGGTCACCGGCCTGTTGCCCTGGTTGGCGGCGCTACCGGCCTAATCGGCGATCCAAGTTTCAAGGACACGGAACGCAATCTCGCCTCTATTGAAATTATTGGAGACTGGGTCGAACGAATCAAGCCGCAACTCGTCCGTTTTCTGGATTTCGACTGTGGCGCCAATTCGGCATTGCTGGTGAACAATCTCGAATGGACCAGGGAATATGACGTGCTCGGTTTCCTGCGCGATGTAGGAAAACACTTCTCGGTCAACAACATGATCCAGAAAGAATCCGTGCGCCAACGCATCGAACGTGATGGCGAAGGCATTTCCTACACCGAATTCAGCTACATGATCCTGCAATCCTACGATTTTTCGGAATTGTTCAAGCGCTACGATTGCACCATCCAGGTCGGCGGCAGCGATCAATGGGGCAATATCACCGGCGGCATCGATCTGACCCGGCGCCTGCACCGGCAACAGGTCTATGGCATGACTTTCCCGCTGATCACCAAGGCCGACGGCTCCAAGTTCGGCAAGACCGAGAAGGGCGCCGTCTGGCTCGACCCGGCCAAGACTTCTCCCTATGCCTTCTACCAGTTCTGGCTCAATTGCGCGGATGCGGATGTATACCACTTCCTGCGCTATTTCACGTTTCTTTCGCCCCGGGAAATCGAGGAAATCGCGCGCGATGACGCAGCTTCGCAAACGCGGCCCGCGGCCCAGGGAATCCTGGCGCGGGAAGTAACCGGGCTCGTGCATGGCGAGCAGGGACTGGCCGCGGCGGAAAGGATTACCGCGGCGCTGTTTTCAGGCGAGGTTTCCGGATTGCCCGAAGAAGACCTGCGGCAACTGGAACAGGACGGCCTGCCTTGCACCGAAATTGCGCCGCAAACCACCTTGCTCGACGTGCTGGTGGAAAGCGGCCTGGCGCGGTCGCGTCGAATCGCCCGGGACTTGGTTGGAAGCGGGGCCGTGTTGGTTAACGATGCGAGTCAGAGCGCCGGCGACGAACCGTTGAATCCGGGACTTGCGCTTTGCGGAAAATATTTCGTTATCCGCCGCGGTAAAAAACACCACCACCTGGTCAAACTCGTCTGAGTCCGCCCGCCCTCATTTCACAAAGGAATTATTGGAGTTTCGGCCCTGTCCGAATCCGCGAACCAGGCGGTTTATTGTTCCGCGCCATCCCTTGACATCCTTTCCTCGGCGCGATGGCCGGAGAGAATGTTGTACATGCCGTAATTGCCTTCGTGACAAGCATATTCGTAAATCTTGTCCTCGGTGAAATCCAGCGTCAGTTCACGAGTATAGGGCGCGGCGAAGGCGCCGGGGTCGTCGGAAGTGAAATGATAGAGGATCTGATCGTCGCTGATCCGGGTCAGCCGCTCGGTATTCACCTTTCTTTCGGTGCCTGGGTTGTTGCTGCTGGCTTCCGAGTAGTTGGTCGTTTCGACTACCAAAGTGTCGCCATCCCACCAGCCGCGGGAATCGCCGTGCCATAACTTGATCTTGTCGGTCAGATGGGGCTGCTCGACGATGGGGACGATGCGCACGTCGTGAGCCATTTCCTGAATGATCGCCACGGTGTCTCGAGTCTGCACGATCTGCCAGTAACTGTTGTAGCCTGAGCTCAGCCGCGGCGCGCCGAACGACAGGCAGCGCTCACCGAGCGGGCGGTCGGTCCATGAATCCGCCGGATGCAGACGCCGCCGTTCAGCGAGTTCCCTGGCCGCCGCGATCGCCGCTTCGGTACGCCGCGGATATTTGCCGTTCGGCGGATCGACGATCTGCGAAGTGCGGCGATGGACGATTCGATCCACCATCCATTGAGAATCGTAATTACCCGTGGTGGGATCATAGGAGTTGATCTCGCCACTCACGACCGCGCCAAACACGCCGTCACCGAATAGCGCGTCTTCCCCGGAGGCATTTATTTCCCGCGCACGCTGCCGCAGGAAAGCGATGTCTGCATCGGTAAAGAATTCCTGGTCGGCATAGGCATCGGGACGCTCAACCGGCGTCAGGGTGTTGTTTTCCCACACGCCTTGCAGATCGGGGTAGCCATCGATAGTGCGTGGCGCCTCGTAGTCGCTTTGCGCGCTCGCCGGCGCCGCCGCGGCCAGCAAGGCAAGCAAAACGGCGGAAGTTCCGAAAATTCGATTCATGGCGGAATTCCCTCACACAGGAACGGTCTCCCGATTATCGCCAACCGGAAGATTACTGCAAGCGCTTCGCCCGGCTTGCTGGCTAGCGGGGCACGTAGGGTCTAGTCACCAGATGTTCGCTATTGGCGTCGGGCAAAGGCGTCATTTTCTGTGGCCGCCCGGTCTGGTTGTCCGCGCCATAGAGGTTGCCGGCCTCATCCGCTGAAAAAGAGTGCATTTCAATCCAGTAGTCATGGCCTTCCGCGGGCAACAGCCAGGTATAGTTGCGCGCACCGTCGGCAAGATTGAATTGCACGATCTTGGGCGGATCGTTGTCGGTCACCCAGGCATGGGATTCGCTTACCGAGATATCCAGCGGCGTGTCGAGTCCTTCCCAGGCCGTGACGAATTGGTAAACTGGATATTCGGCGGAGTCCCTTGCCGCCGTCTGCTGGTATACCTTGATATTGCGGTTGTTCCGGTCGAGCGCGTAAAGCCGGTCGTCCGGACCGAGGGCGAGGCTATGCACGCTGCCGAACTGATGCGGCTCGATTCCTTCCTCGCCGAATTCGGCATGGTAGGAGCCGTCCGCGTTGCGCACTACCACGCGCTTGTTGCCAAGGCCGTCCGCGATCAGAATCTTGCCGTCCGGCAGAAAGGCAACGTCCTGCGGCTGGTTGTAATGCACGGTGTCATTGCCGGAGACGTTCTTCTCGCCCAGGGTCATCAGCAACTGTTCGCCATCGTTGGAAAATACGTAAATGACGTGGCCGGTTTCCTCGATCAGCCACAGCCGGTTCTCCGCATCGTAAGGGCTCATGCGCAACCGATGCGGGCCGGGCCCATCGGTACCGGTGAACAAGTGGTCCCAATGGTCCCAGACCTCGAGCACTTCGCCTTCGCTGTCGATCACATAAATGCAATTGCGCCACACCCGGCCGCGGCCGCGCAGCACGTTCCAGCCCATGGAACCGGGGAAGTTGGTGTAGTCCGGCGGAATCGGATTCGGCAACTCGGTTTCGCCGCGTTGCAGGAAGAAGATGCGATCGCTGGATTGCGCATAAACGCCGGCATTGCCGCCCCAGGAAAATCCCGCCTCGGCAAAAGGTTGTATCCAGGTTTCCGTATTGTATTGGTAGGGGCTCGGACCGATGGGTCCGCGCTCCTGAGAAAGCGTCGGATTGACGAGCAGGCCGCCCAGCACCAGGCAGGCGAAGAGACGCATGATATTCATTTGCCTTGTCCGATTGTTGCGTTGTCAGGGACTGGGCAATCTAGCACTAGCAGGTGAAGATGAGAAGCGCGGCGGCAACTGGCGGATTGTGATTGAAAGCCGCCGCGGTTCCCACTATGCTTGGTCACGAAGTGGAGGATACAAGTCCGAACCAACAGGGCAGCCCTTTGCTCCGTCCTGCAGCAAATGCAAATGAAAAAGCATCCTAAGCTGGCCAGGAAGCTCAAGCTTTTGTACCAGTTGAAAGCCCGGCCGGAAATTACCAACAACCAGCAATTGGCCAATGTGCTTGGCCTTACCCGCCAATCCGTAAGCAAGTGGGGAACAGGTAGCCGGACGCGGTCGGGCGATGCGATACCGGATGCGCATTTCTTTCGGATTGGAAGTCTTTTCGGAATCGATTCCTACCTGTTTACGCTGGAATTCGAAGAGTTCGAGAAAGAGATCAGAATGACGCTTGATCGGCGCAATCGCAGAAGATTGCGCCGGCCGCGGCAAGTATTAAGCAACAATCTGCCTGTGACCAGCGGGAAGCAGTTCGGCAGGGAATCAGAACTCGATACCTTGAGCGAAGCCTGGAATTATTGCGCGGCCAATGTCGTTCAGCTCACCGGCATAAGCGGAATCGGGAAAAGTGCGCTGGTCAACGAATGGCTTTCACGCATGAACTCGGAAAACTATCGGGGCGCGGAATCCGTATTTGCCTGGTCGTTCGACGGTAATCAGGATAAATCATCTGGGTTTACGTCTTCCGCTGCGTTTTTCGATTGCGCTCTGACATTGCTTGGAGATGCAAGCGCGACTCGGGACGATCCGGAAAACCAGGTAATCCGGTTGCTGCAATTGATCAGGAAGGAACGGACCTTGCTGGTGCTCGATGGCGTGCAGAACCTGCAATACGCATATGGTCCGAGCTTCGGGCAATTTCGCGATTCCGCCCTGGCATTGCTGCTGCGGGAACTGGCAAAGACAAACTCCGGCCTTTGCATACTTACTTCGCGTCTCAAAAATGCCGATCTGGAGAGCATTGGGGCTCCGCGCGCGGTTGCCATGGAACTCCAGGGGTTGGACGACGCAGCGGCCAAAAACCTGCTGCTCTGCTACGAAGTTCACGGCGAACCGCACCAGTTCGCACACGCATTGCGCCAGCATGAGGGACTGCCCCGGAGCTTGCGCCTGCTGGGCAAACATCTTGACATGGTCAGTGACGGCAACCTGGCCAATTACATGGAACTCGCGCCCCTGCTCGAAGAATGCGGCGAAAGTGAACGAGCCGCGCATCAGGCCCAGGACTATCTTGCCCGGCTGCCATTGGAGGGGCAGAGAAAGTTCTTCTATTTGTTGAGCTTGTACAAGCGGTCGGCGAGTTTAAGGGAAATATTGGGGACTTGCCGATATCGCCGGATACAGGGCCTGAGCCGCGAGATATTATCGTTGACGCAAATGGAACTGCGCTATGGAATCTTTGCTATGGAGAAGGCAGGAATTGTCCGGGTTCAGCGCCGGCGGCAAGGCATGATATTGGAATTGGCTCCATTCGCCGGCGAAGCGATTGCCTTGGATCTGAAACGGGAACTGCCCGCGCTATGGGTGGCGGGCAACCGAATGCTGTTCGACCGGATGAGGGAAAAGAAAATGCGTTCCCGGCTGTCCGCGCGAGACCGGGATATGCTCTATCGGACGGTCATATGCGGCGTGCGCGGCGAATCCTGGGACGATGCTTTTGAACTGTATTTTCGGCGGATAAGAAAAGGGCAGTTCTTTCTGTCAAATTCCGGCTGCCGCTATCTGGATCAGGCTTGTCTGCGCGAGTTTTTTAGTGACCCCTGGTCCCGAGTCAATCCCGGCGTGTCAAGCGAAGAGTCGAAATATGACTTGCAATTCTGCGCCGCCGTCAATCTGGCTAACTTCGGCGACATCGATCAGGCGACCGAATTATCCAGGAGTTGCCTGAAATGGTACTTGAACCGGAAACATTGGGCGCAAGCGGTCAGCGCGGCCGGCCTGCTGCTCGCGATGTTGCTCGTGGCCGGGAGGTTGCCGGACGCTACCCGTTGGGCGAAACGCTTTCGACGAAGGCTTGCCCGCGATTGCGACCCACTGGTTGCGGTCAGCGGTGACATGCTGTCCGCCAGTGTGTTATTCCTTCGGGGCAAGGTGGAAAAGGCCAGCAAGCTATTGCGGCGGGCAGATAAGGTTTTAGCCGCCGCCGAACCCGGCGCTGAAGTAAATATTCCCCTGGCAAATTATTATTTTTCGCGTTATTTGCTGGAAACTGGAGCCATGCGGAATGTTCCAGAGAAATCCCATGTGGATTTTTCAGCAAGAGAATCCGGGTGTTGGCAGATTTCCGGGGATACCGCTTTGTCTGGCAATCGGGATTTTTCAATTCTCGGCATGATTTTGCAGCAGCAAGGCGACCGCGTGAACGCGAAACGAAGTCTGGATCAGCAGGTGGAGATTCTGCGCTACGCCGGCGAATGGCTTTGTCTTGCGGCGAGCCTGAATTGCCGAGCGCGCTTTTTGATGGAAACGGGAGATTACCGGGCGGCAAAGGCCGATCTGGACGAAGCGCTTGGAATCGCCCGGCGCATGGGCGCGGTCGCCATCGAATGGGAATCATTGCTGAATCTGGCTGGGCTATGCAGTCGGAAGTCTCATATCCGACTTGGACGGCAATATCTCAAGAGCGCGCAAGAGATGGCCGGGATGGAAGATTATAGATTCCGGGAACACGAGATTCGCGAGCTGGAACGCGCGCTGGCGGCTTGAGTTCAAGCGCGTTTGTGCATTCGGAATAACAAAAGCCGGCAGCATTGCGCTGCCGGCCTGGTTTGGATGTCGAAATGGAACGGCCGCCGAAGCAGCCGTCCATGGGTAATTTTTCAGTCGGACCCAGCCAGGGAGCGTTGCTGGGCCGACTGTCTCTCCGCCACGAGCTGCTCGTAGCCTTCTTCGTCGAGATGGGTGATTGCCAGCCAGGCGTGAGTCATTTCGTCACCGGTGCGGCTGCCACCGTACACCCACTGATCGGGATCGGGGTTGTTGGGGTTGGCCGAGGTGTTGTCGTACCACTGTTTCAAAACGAGTACCGCGCCGGTCGGAACCAGGGGCGCTACATCGGCCTCGTAGATGTGGCTGTGGTGCCAGGTGGCGCTCCAGTTAGATACCTGGCTGATCTGCTCGGTGCGGCCGGTTTCCGGATAGAAGATTTCCAGTGAAGCGGCGTTCATGCGCAGATGACCATGGGGCTGGAAGCTGTCGACCCGGATCGGATGATCGAAGGAGTGGAATCCCTGGGTCATGTGATAGCCGTTAGGCGGGATGACCAGGTCGTCCTGTTCGCTGATTCGATAAAGTTTGAGATCCTGCTTGTACTGCGCGGTTTCGATGTATTCTTCATCGTGCAGCCAAAGGCCGATTTCGACGACGTTGTCCTTGATCATCTGGCCCTGGGCTGTCGGACCCACGCCGCCGGGGAACATATGGATGCTCCAACGCACCATGGATCCTTCGGGAATCGTGCGGCAGACGCCGTCGGGAACGATCTCGCCCCATTTGCCCATGGCGTACTCGGTCAACTGGCCGTAGCGCTCCATGCCGCCGTCTTCGTGCATGATCTCCACGGAAGAGTTGGCGTGATGGACAACCGCCTTGGCGTCGCCGCGCGGCTTCACTTGCACCGCCTTGATGCAGCGATCGGAGGTGATGCCGCTGGGAACGTAGTGGTTGCTCCACATGTCGTTGCCGTTGGCGGGAATGTCGATGGGAATCGAAGGAATGACGACAGTCGGCTCGCCGAACTGATCGATGAAACTCCACTCGGAGGGGTCGCCCAGATCGGGCGCCGACACGACCACGTCTGGATCGCCCAAAGGCGCGCCCTGATCAACCCAGGCGACGATGGTGTCGATTTCTTCCTGGGCCAGCCGCCAGTCGCCTTGCAGCTCCTGGATACCGATGCCATGGTCATAGGCGTAAGGAGGCATTTCACGATTCGCCACCTTCATCTGGATCAGCGGCGCCCAGGGCCGGATCTGGTCGTAGGTCTCGAACTGCATGGGACCGATGCCGCCTTCCCGGTGGCAGACCACACAATTTTCATTGATTATGCGGCCAACTTCGCTGTTGTACGTGACTTCCGTGTGTTCCTGCGCCAGGGCCACCGTGGAAAGGGCTGCCGTGGCAAGAATTCCCACCAGAATACGAATCTTCATGAGTTGCTCCCCAGGAAAATGTGTTTCAGGAAGTTTGTAGCATAGCGCGAGAACACCTCGCAACGACACAACCGTTACAAAGTTTGACAGGCGAGAGCAAGCGTTTACCAAGTGTCAGCTTCATGCGCCAGCCGAGCGCTCCCGAGCCAGGCCGGGGGGCTGAACTGCCGCGGCCGCCGCCGCTTGCTTAAGTCGCCAATGCCACGCCGGGGACGATCTGCCATCCGCAGTGATGCCAGCGTTGCCCTGTGCGGCCGAAAACGGATCCGGAACTCGAACGATTGCCGGTTACATTGTTAATCCGAGCTTGCAAGCGATCTTTGTTCCGCTGCTTCGCGTTCCGCGACCATGGTTTCGAAGCTCTCCTGGTCCAGATGGGTAACGGCGATCCAGGCATGGGACATTTCATCGCCGGTGCGCTGTCCCCAGGCAACCCACTGATCCGGATCGGGATTGTTGGGATTATCGGTGGTATTGTCGTACCACTGCTTGATCACCAGCACTGCCCCGGCAGGCGGCAGGGGAGCCACATCGGGCTCGTATATGTGACTGTGATGCCAGATCGCGCTGCATTCGGAGATTTGGCTGATCTGCTCGGTGCGGCCCGTTTGCGGGTAGAAGATCTCCAGCGCTGCCGCGTTCATGCACAGATGCTCATGGGGCTGGAAACTGTCGCTGCGGACCGGATGGTCGAAGGAATGGAATCCCTGGGTCATCAGGTAGCTGTTCGGGGGCAGGACCAATTGGCCACCTTCGTAGCCCGACAGCAGTTGATAAGCGCGCAGATCCTGCTTGTGAGGCTGCTCGCGATGCATGCCCTTCTGCCGTGTTCGGTAACCGGTTGGGTGTCGCATCCAATCCGACCGAGTTTACGCTTGTTTTCGAGCCAGTGGAATCTGCAGCCGAGCATTGAAAAAGGCCGACCGGATGGCGCCGGTCGGCCTTGATCGAACCTGGCGGAGCGGCGTGGCCGCTCCCGGTAATTTCGAGATCAGTCGGAACCCGCCAGGGAACGCTGTTGCTTGGCTTCGCGGTCGGCGACGATCTTGTCGTATCCCTCGTCGTCCAGATGTGTGATGGCGATCCAGGCATGGGACATTTCGTCACCGGTGCGGCTGCCGCCGTATACCCATTGATCCGGGTCGGGGTTATTGGGATTGTTGGCGCTGTTGTCGTACCACTGCTTGATCACCAGGATCGCGCCGGTCGGCAGCAGCGGCGCCATGTCGGGTTCGTAGATGTGGCTGTGGTGCCAAGTCGCGCTCCAGTTGGAAATCTGGCTGATCTGCTCGGTACGGCCGGTTTCCGGATAGAAAATCTCCAGAGAAGCGGCGTTCATGCGCAGGTGGCCATGAGGCTGGAAGCTATCGATGCGCACCGGATGATCGAAGGAATGGAAGCCCTGGGTCATGGTGTAGCCATGAGGAGGCACGATCAGATGGCCGCCTTCGTAGCCGGAACGCATCGGATATAGACGCAGATCCTGCTTGTAGGGCTGCTCGATCTCAACGTAGTCCGCATCGTGGAACCACAGGCCGATTTCAACGACGTTATCCTTGATCACCTGACCCTGGGCCATTGCGCCAACGCCACCGGGAAACATGTGGATGTCCCAGGAAACGCGGGAACCGCCGGGGATGGTTCGGCACACGCCTTCAGGCATCAATTCGCCCCACTTGCCCATCGCATATTCGGTAAGTTGGCCGAAGCGCTCGAACTCGCCGTCTTCGTTCTCCGCTTCGATATAGGAGTTGGCGTGATGCACGACTGCCTTGGCGTCACCCCTTGGCTTTACCTGCACCGCCTTGATGCAGCGATCCGCGGTGAGGGTGCTTTCAACGAAGTGCTTGCTCCACAGGTCATTGCCGTTGGCGGGAATGTCCATCGGGATCGATGGGATGATCAGATCGGGAGCGCCGAGTTCAGGCTCGAAGTTCCATGCGTCCGGATCCGGCAGATCGGGAGCAGGAGGGACGATGTCGGGATCGCCCAGCGGCGCGCCTTGCTCGACCCAGGCGACAATGGTGTCGATTTCGTCCTGGGCCAGCCGCCAGTCGCCTTCCAGTTGCTGGATGCCGATGCCGTGGTCGTAGGCATAAGGAGGCATTTCGCGATTCGCCACCTTGAACGAGATCAGCGGCGCCCAGGGGCGAACCTGGTCGTAGTTCTCGAATTGCATCGGCCCGATACCGCCCTCGCGGTGACAGACCACGCAATTTTCATTGATGATTCCCGCTACTTCACCGTTATAAGTAAGTTCATGATCCTGGGCCTGAGCGCCGAACGCGACGGCCCCGCCAACCAGGACTAAAGCTTGCGCCAGTTTCATATCGTTCTCCTCGGATGAGCGTTATCGTTCTGACGGAATGCCCTTCGAATACTAGTTTTTTCCCTGGTCGAAGTCCATGATTCGCCGGCAGTTATCGCACCGGCGAATGCAACAATTTGAAACAGACATCAATCGGTTACTGTTATTCGCTGATAGACGTTGGTCCAGCAGCACTGGTCGCCATAAGAGCTGTCCGGCGCCGTATGCACGTCGACCGCGGCGCGAATGATGTAGTTCCCAGGCGCGGAGAACGTGGTCAGTACGCTGGCGGAGCCCGCGCCGCCTTCGATTACGGTCTCGTTGTCGGCGGGGCCGGTGAAGCGTTCGAAGCGCGGGTCATCCGGATCGAAGGGATTTTCCGGCGCCGGCGCGCCGGGATCGCGTTCGAATGTCACTTCGCCAGGGCCCTGGTGCTTGTTGAACTCCACGCCCATGTTCAGCGGTTCGCCGAAGCGCGGATCCTCGGGGTCGCGTTCCGCCGGATCGCGCGCATTGACGACGAGTTCGACCTGCTCGCCAACGCTGACGGTAGCGCCGTAATCGGAGATGTTCGCCATCAGGCCGGCGGACAGATCAGTGTCGCCGAACGCGGCCAGCGGCTGCAGCGAACCCTGGGGACGCGGGCGGACAAAATCGAGTTCATAAGCCGAGGCGCCACGCCGGCCGGGAACCCGCAATACTTCGCTTTCACCGGTCTTGAGGTTCCACCAGACGTCAACGTCCGCCTGATCGGGCGGCAGGGTGACGACGAATACGCCGGTGCCGCGGCCCGCGGGGAAATGCGTTGGTTGCATGCCGTCGAACTCCACCGGCTCGATGTAGTTGCTTTGGCCCAGCGGGAGTTCGACATCCTCATCGGTATTGCGATTAATGAACCCGAAGGAAATGGTGGTGCTGCCATCTTCGTTGGCGACCCAGCCTTCCATAAGAGGGATGATCGGCAGCCCTTCGGGCGGCGTCAGGGACAGAAAACGAGGTTGGTCGTCCTGGCCCTGCGATGTCGGGGAAACAGCCATCAGCAGCAGAGCGGCGAGCGCCAGCATTGATTTATACATGCGTCGCATCGAATTGTTCCTCTTCGTACTTTGCGGAAAGCTCGCGGGCGATCGCCGACAGGTGCGGCAGCCGGCGGCAAGCAGAGCCAAAGGATAATGGCAAGGCCGCGAATCGTCTAGTCTCAAGCAGGCTCAGAAGCGCTTGAATTGTAAGCAAGTGTTACGTTGCACGCGCTTTCGGGATTGGACATGCCGCTATTGAATGTGTAGGTTCACTGGCAGCCGCGATGCATCGATCCTTGGAAAAAATGGAGCTGGGGCGCCCCTTATGACTGATCGCCATCCAGTCATCGAACTTCGGAACGTAGACAAGTTCTATGGAGACTTTCAGGCGCTGTCGAACGTCAGTATGACTCTGGAGCCGAGCGAGCGCGTAGTGATTTGCGGTCCTTCCGGCTCGGGCAAATCGACTCTCGTCAGATGCATCAACCGGCTGGAACAGCACTCGGCCGGGCGGATTTACGTCGACGGGCAAGAACTGGGCGGCAAGGAGACCGATATCCGCAAAGTTCGAATGAAGGTCGGCATGGTTTTCCAGCAGTTCAACCTGTTTCCGCATCTGTCCGTGCTTGAGAACCTGACCATCGGTCCGATCCGGGTTCGCAAGCTGGCCAGATCGCAAGCCGTTGATCTTGCGCTTGGCTACCTTGAACGCGTAAATATTCTCGACCAGGCGGAGAAATATCCGTCGCAACTTTCCGGCGGACAGCAGCAGCGGGTAGCGATAGCCCGTTCGCTGTGCATGGAACCGGGCGTAATGCTTTTCGATGAGCCGACTTCCGCGCTGGACCCGGAAATGATCAATGAAGTGCTTGAGGTGATGGCCGATCTCGCGGAAAGCGGCATGGCCATGATCTGCGTGACCCACGAAATGGGTTTTGCGCGTAGAGTCGCCGACAGAATGATCTTTATGGACCAGGGCGAGATTATCGAGTCGGCGCCGGCGGAAAGATTCTTCTCGAATCCGCAAAGCGAACGCTGCCGGAGATTTCTCGACCGGATTCTGGAGCGCTAGCATGAGTTCGAACGGCCAGTCGCGGGCGCCGGCATGGAGCCTTGTTTCGAATATTGCCAGGTCACGGGCATTTTCGGTGTTGCTGTATCTGGTCCTGATCTTTCTGCTGGTCAGACTGATGCTGAACGGCGCCGAGGCGATGGGCTACAACTGGCAATGGTATCGTGTGCCCGCATACCTGTTCCGCTTTACCGAAGACGGATTCGAATGGGGGGAAATCGCTCTGGGTCTGGTCGCGACGTTGCAGATTTCCCTGCATTCCTTTTTGCTGGCGACCGGCGTCGGCGCGATCGTTACCTGGCTGAGATTGTCGAACCTGGTGGTCGGAACCGCCATCGCGGTAGTGTTTCTCGAATTTGTCAGAAACATGCCACTGCTCGTTCTGCTTTACCTGTTCTATTACGTTCTGGGGCCGATATTCGGCCTGGACCGGTATGCGGCGGCCGTTCTCTGCCTTGGCGTGTATCATGCCGCGCTCGTCTCCGAAATTCTGCGAGCGGGAATCAAGTCGGTCGATGGCGGCCAGCTTGAGGCGGCGCGATCGCTAGGCATGTCGACAGCGCAGGCATACCGGCACATCGTCTTGCCGCAAGCCGTGAAGTTCCTGCTGCCGCCCATGACCGGCGAGGCGGTGCATCTGATCAAGAGTTCGGCGATCGTGAGCGTGATCGCGGTAGTCGAGATGACCACTGTCGGCAGGAATATCATTTCCGATACCTATATGAGTTTCGAGATATGGTTCACCATAGCGGCGGCGTACTTGCTGATTACCCTGGCATTGTCCGTGGCGGCGTCGCGAATGGAAAAACATTACGCCATTTCCGGGAGGACAAGATGAACTGCAGAAAAAATGTGCTGGCCGCGCTCCTGATCTGGACGGGAATGGTCCTCGGCGCGACTGTTCCGGCGTCTGCCCAGAATGCCCGGCAATCGATCGCGGCCGAAAGCGTTATCGAAACCATCAAGCAGCGCGGCGCGATCAGGATTGGCCTGTCGACGTTCACGCCATGGTCGATGCGCGCCAGAAACGGCGAGTTGATTGGATTCGAACCCGATGTGGGCCGCAAACTGGCCGCGGACATGGGCGTCGATGTCGAATTCATGCCGACCGCCTGGGACGGAATCATTCCGGCTTTGCTGGCTGGCAAGTTCGATGTGATCATCAGTGGTATGTCGGTTACTCCACAGCGCAACCTGACCGTGAACTTTACCAATGCCTATGCGTATTCCGGCATGACGATTCTTGCCAATAGACAATTGACGGAAGGCTTTGAACTGGAAGATCTCAACAGTGCGGACGTGACCTTCAGCGCCAGACGGGGAGCGGTTCCCGCGAGCGCGATCGCCGAAAGGTTTCCCGCCGCGGAACTGCTCTTGTTCGACGACGAGGGCGCGGTGGTCCAGGAGGTCGTGAACGGGAACGCTCATGCAACCATGGCCGCGGAGCCCCTGCCATCGCGAGAAGCCCGCAATTACCCCGACACCTTGTACATTCCTTTTGACGCAATGTTCAGCCAGTTGGGCGAAGGATTCGCCGTGCGCAAGGGCGACCCCGACGCATTGAACTTCTTCAACAACTGGATCGCGCATTATTGGCGCACGGGCTGGCTGCAAGAACGCTACGATTATTGGTTCACAACCGAGGAGTGGGTGACGCCCGGGCGGTGAAACCGACAAAAAGCAGTGCTTTTTGAGGGCCGAACAGCTCGGCATGGGCGCGGACAAGCGATTACGAAGCGAAGCTTCGCGCGCCGGCCGCGCGCCACCGGGCCGTGCTCGGTGGCCGGGCCGTCGAGACCGGGATAAATCGAAGTCGGCGACAGCGCGCCAGGGATGGCAGGCGCGGCCGCGGAATTCGAGAGCGTCCGCGACTTGGCTACGCCGCGCGCGGAATGGCGGTGGGGAGATCAAAAGGTATCCGCAATGCGAACTTTCCTCAGGCGTCTGACCTGGATCGATGCCGCGCTATTGGCGGCGCTGGCGGGTTTTGCCGCCTATGTCTGGGTGCGGATCGACGGCGGACTGAACTATGTTTGGCGCTGGGAAATCATTCCCGGCTACATGTTCCGGTTTGACGAACTCGAAGGCGGATGGGTCGCCAATCTCTTCATAACCGGTTTCCTCACGACGATACGCATCAGCATTTACGCCAGCATACTGGCGTTGGTTCTTGGCGTGATTCTCGGCGTTGCGCGCACGGCGAACAATCTCACCGTCAATCTGCTGGCGCGAACCTATCTCGAGTGCCTGCGGAACATCCCTCCGATCGTGGTGATTTTCATTTTCTATTTCTTTCTTTCCGAGCAACTGATCGTTGCCTTCGGAATCGAACAATGGGCGCGTGGAATCACGCAAGGGGAATACGCCCGCGTCTGGGAATTTTTCGTCGGCGACCCGCGGCTGCTACCTGCCCTGTTGTCGGGAACAGTTGTTCTCGCCTTGTTCGAAAGCGCTTTTGTCGGCGAGATCGTTCGGGCGGGCATGGAATCGATCGAACCAGGACAAAAGGAGGCGGCCCGTTCGCTTGGTATGGGCAAGCTGCACGAGCTGCGCTTCGTCGTGCTGCCGCAGGCCATGCGCAAGGCTTTGCCGCCGATGGCCAATCAGTTCATTACCCTGGTCAAGGACAGTTCGATCATTTCGCTGATTTCGGTGCAGGAGCTTACCTACAAAACGGTGGAACTCGTCTCTTCGACCCGGGCGATTTTTGAAGCATGGATAACGACCGCGGCGCTCTATTTCGTTTTGTGCTTCGGTCTGTCGCTAGTCTTCCGGCGATTGGAAACTTCCGCCCGGCGAGTGAGGGTCGGTCGGCGAAGCCGGTCGAGAGCGTAGCTTTCGAAGATCCGAGCGACTCGCCATGGATGGCGAAGCCGGGGGTTGCCGGAGCCACCCGCTTCGCGCCAGGGACGGCATGCCCAACGCAACAGAATACGCGAGGCCGAGCGACGCGGAGTCGCGGAATCCACCCAGTCGTCATAGCGCGCGGAATCGCGCTCCGGGACTGAATGGAATTTTTCGGCCAAGGCCAGTAGAGTTGCGCGTTAATTCGCTCGACGCGTTACAGTGTGAAGCGATGCCGTCCATGATCCCTGACATACTCCGCCGATGCGGTCTCCTGCTGGCGCCGCTGGTCTGGCTCAATCCGGCCCAGGCGGCGCTTGAACGCGTCGATGACTTCGCCCTGCTGGACCAGCGTGGCGAATTCCACCAGTTGAGCCGCTATCGCCATATGCGCGCGCTGGCGGTCATGGCCTATAGCGCCGATTGCCCGGCGATGACCGGCATGTCAGTGGATTTCGAAAGTTTCGCCGGCCAGTTCGGCGCGCGGGGAATCGCTTTCCTGTTTATTGACCCGCATGGACTCGGAAGAGAAGAATTGCGCGGCGTCGAACTGGAGTTGCCGATTCTCGATGACGCGGGGCAACTCGCCTCCGCCGCGCTCGAACTGGAACAGGCCGGCGAAGTCGTGCTACTGAACCCGGAACGACTGTCGCTATTCTATCGGGGCGCGGCGGACGCCGGATTCGAGCGCGCCTTGCAGGCCTTGCTCGCGGACGGGATCGACGACAGCATCCGCGCGCCGCTGTCGACTGACTGTCCGCTTGCGTATCCCTCGCGCGACGCCATGCTCGCCGAGCCGCCGGATTACGCCACCGAAGTGGCGCCGCTGATCATTGAAAATTGCGGCATGTGCCATCGCCGCGGCGGCGTCGGTCCGTTCGCGCTCGACAGTTACCTGATGCTGCTCGGCTGGTCGCCGATGATCCGCGAAGTGCTGCTCAACAAGCGCATGCCGCCCATGCAGGTGGATGCGCATATCGGTTATTCCCGGGATGCGCGCTATATCGAAACCGAAGATCTGCAAGTGTTGATCAACTGGATCGACGCCGGCGCGCCTGGCGAAATCGGCGCACAGGATCCGCTGCAAGCGCTGGCGAACGCGCCCGGACGCGAATGGGAACTGGGCGAGCCCGATTACATCGCGCAAGCGCCGCGGCAGGACATTCCGCCAACCGGAGTGCTCGACTACACCTATCAGGAAGTCGATCCCGACTTCACGGGGAAAAAGTGGGTGCGGGCGCTGCAATACCTTCCGGGCGACGAATCGGTGCTGCATCACTTGATGATCTTCGTTACTGGCGAAGGCGAGGATTTTTGGGGCGCGGAACGCCGGCAGGAAAACAGTTCCCGCGGTTTTCTCGATGGCTATGCGCCGGGCCAGGATCTGCTGCGTGAGTTTGCGCCCGGAACCGGAGTCCCCATCGGTCCGGGCGAGAAACTATCCATGCAATTCCATTATGTGACCAACGGTCAGTCCACCAGCGACATTACCCGCATCGGCCTGTACTTCGCGGATGAGCCACCGGAGCGGGAACTGATCACACAGGCGGTTTCCACCCGGTTCCTGCTGCCGGCCAATGTCGCCGACTTTCCCTTGCAGGCCAGCCACCGGCTAGAACGGCAAGCGGTGCTTGTGGGCGTGCGCGCGCGGATGAATTACCGCGGCAAGAAAATGAAGTTCGCCTATCGGGCGCCCGGCGGGCCGCTGCGCGAGATATTCTCGGTGCCGGCCTACAATTACGGCTGGCAGCCGAACTATCGCCTCGATCAACCGATCGAACTTCCAGCCGGCACAATCTTGCATGTGATCGGCGCGTTCGACAACTCGATTTCCAATCCCAACAATCCCAACCCCGACGGCGAATTGCGCTTTGGCGTGGAAAGCTGGGAAGAAATGTTCACCGGATATTTTACATACCACCATGCGGATTAAAGTGACCGCGGCGTTGGCGCTGATCGCGCTCGCACTCGCGCTTGGCGCCTGGCGCATCGGCCTGACGCCTGGCTATCTGGTTCATGGCGCCCCCGTGGGCAGCGGCATGGCGGCCAAGCTGCTTTGCAGCGCCCGCTATGTTTCGGGCTTTTCCAGGGAACAGGCGCGCGGCGATCTCGAACAATATTCGCCCTTGCTGGAACGGGTAACGGTGAGTTGGAACGACAGCGAAAAAACCGTGACCGCGTCGCTGTTCGGCTTGTCGGAGCGCGTGGCGAGTTTTGTCGATGGCAGAGGCTGCGCCGTGGATTACGGTGTAAACCCGCCGCGCGGCCCGCTGGACTTGAACCCGCTGCCGCCGGCGCGGGAACTCTGGCCCCGCGGCGACGATGCCGGTCCACCCGCTCCGCGTGTGCGCGAATTGCTGCAAGATCTGCTACAGCGCGACAACGCGGCCGGACGCAATACGCGCGCCTTGCTGGCAGCGCGGGGAGGGCGCATTCTGGCGGAGGCCTACGCCCAGGAATCCGGCCCCGCCACGCCCTTGCTAGGCTGGTCGATGAGCAAGAGCCTGCTATCGGTCATGCTCGGCAATCTAGAGATGCGCGGGCTGCTGCGGCTCGATGAGCCGGCCGGATTTCCGGAATGGCAAGACGACAGCCGCGCCGATATCCGCCTGACCGATCTGCTTACCATGACCGACGGCCTCGAATTCATTGAAGATTACAGCCCCGGCGACGATGTCACCCTGATGCTGTTCACCGTGCCTTCGGCGGGGGCGTACGCCTTGCGCGGCCGCCGCATACGTGAACCGGGAATCCGTTTCAGTTACAGTTCGGGCAGCGCCAGCCTGTTGGCGCTGGCGCATCAGCGCGCCTTGGATTCGCCGCGCCGGGCGCTTGAGGATTTCGTCGAAAACATCTGGCGCCCCATGGGATTCCGCAATGCCATTTTCGAAACCGATGCCGCGGGACTGCTGGTAGGCAGTTCGTATTTTTACGCCTCGGCGCGGGATTGGGCCCGGCTCGGTCAACTCATGTTGAACGGCGGCGAGATCAATGGCCGGCGCATCGTCACCGAGGATTGGGTGCGCCGGGCCATGTCGGTCAACGGTTCCGCAAATGAAACAGCCTACGGCTATCAATGGTGGCTCAACAGCGGCGACGAAAGGCTGCGTTATGCCGACTTGCCGCAAGACGCGATCTTTGCCCGCGGCAATCGCGAACAGGTGATGATGGTCGCTCCTTCGCTGAATCTGATCATTCTGCGGCTCGGCTGGACCGCGGGAGACTATCCGGTCAACGCCAACTTTCGCGAGATCATCGATTTGCTCGCGCGCGAAGGCTGAAAGTATGGACGCTACCAGGCAGCCGCCGCCCGCGCTCGAAGTCGATCCGCAATTTGCCTGTTATCTGCGTGACCCGCCCCGGGTCTCCTATGTGCAGCCGCAAGATTCCTGGCTGGAACAGCGGCTGATTTCGGCGCTTGAAGTACTTTCTGGGCGCCGCCGGATCGAGCGAATCTACTGGCGGTTGAAAGGGAGGAAGCTCGGCGTCGAAAATTTTTTCGAAGAGGGGCTGAAGGCGGCCTCGATAACGATCGATATTGACCGCGCGGCCCTGGCGGGCCTGCCGTCGGAGTCGCCGCTGGTGTTCGTCGCCAATCATCCATTCGGCGTGGTCGATGGCATGGTGCTATGCGATATCGCCGTCAAGCTGCGCGGCAATTTCCGTATCATGCTGCATAGCCTGCTATGCCAGGATCGGCAACTGGCGCCGTATTTCCTGCCGATCGATTTCACCGCCACGCCGCTGGCGCGAAAGACCAATATCCGCTCCCGGCAACTGGCGCTGGCGGCCCTCGATCACGATATCCCGGTGCTGATCTTTCCCTCGGGCGCGGTTTCCACCGCCGGCAAACTGGGTTTCGGCGAGGTTCGGGATGCGCCGTGGACCAATTTCGCCGCGAAAATCATTCGCGACGCCGGGGCGACGGCAGTGCCGGTCTATTTTCACGGCCGCAACAGCCGCAAGTTCCATATCGCCTCGCATATCGCCGAGCCGCTGCGCACGGCGCTGCTGATCCACGAGGCGCGCAACAAGTTTGGCCAGACCTTGCGCGTGGAGGTCGGCGATCCAATTCCGTGGAACGCGATGCGGGATCTGCGCGGCCGGCAGCAACTGACGGATTTTCTATACCACCAGGTGCAATCGCTGAGTAAGAACCGGTCGGCTTAGCCGACGAAACGCACAGCTTTTCAAGAGTCGAACGGCTCGACAAGGGCGAGGACAAGCGGTTACGAAGCGAAGCTTCGTGCGCAGGTCGAGCGCCGCCGAGCTGTGCTCGGTGGCCGGGTCGTCGAGACTGGAGGTCGGCGAAGCCACCAAAGTCGCGCCAGGGATGGCATGCGCGATGCAACGGAATCCACAATCAGGATGGATTTTTCGATTGTTTCCGGAAATGGCTCCGCCAGATCTCGGGCAGCCGGGTAACCTTGCCATCGCTGTCGGTCCAGACATGCCGGGTAAAGCCGGTAACGAGCACTTCGGGATCATCGCCGGCGGTAATTTCATAAGCAAATGTCAGGCGGCGGCTCAGGCTTTCGGCGATCCAGGCGCGAACGCGCACTTTCTGGCCGTAACGCAAGCTGCCGGAAAAGCGAACTTGCGCCTCGGTAACCGGTAGCTGATAGCCGCTTGTTTCGACCTGAGCATAATCGCTGCCCATGTCGCGCATGTACTGACTGCGGCCTTCCTCGAAATAAACAAAGTAGGTCGAATGGTGCACGATGCCCATGTTGTCGGTTTCGGCATAGCGAACGTGAAACTCGCTTTCGACGAACGTATGCGAGCCACGATCATAGCCGAGGTTCTTGGCGCTGCTGGGCATAAGCGGAATCCGGCCTGCTGGGAGTCGCCGCGATTATAGTAGGAATTCTCGGCCAGATGTGTGGCTTTGACGGGCCGCGTGGGCGCGGCGGCCCCGCCCGCCAAATTTCGGTTCGACATCCATGTCGAGTAGAAAATTGGTTCGGCGTCACTGTAGGCCCTCCATGGCTCGTTCCGCCTCAACGACGCGCGCAGGGCCCCCCGCCCGCGCGACTCTAAACATCGAAGCAGCAACGAAGTTGTTTGGCTGAGATTTACCCTGATATCTGTTACTGTCCAAACTCGTTTTTGCCGAAGCAGGGCAGCAGGCTTCGAATCATGCTTAATTTCCCCGAGCCGCCCAGGGAATACGACTCGATATTCCTGGAAGAGACTGACAAGACCCTGCCGAAAAAGATCGACCAGCGCACCCGTTATGCATTTTTCAGCACGATTGCCGAGGGTGGCAAATCGCTGATCAAGTCCTGCAAGGATCAGCATCTATCGCGCTTTATCTGCTACAAGACCTTGCGGCCGGAATTTGCCCAGGACGAAGTCGAGCAGCAGCGGCTGATCCGGGAAGCGCGGGTTTCGGCGATGCTGCAGCATCCCAATACCGTGCCCACTTACGAATTGGGCCGCGATGGCCGCGGCAATCCGTTCTTTACCATGAAACTCGTGCATGGCTATACCTTGCGCGAAATTCTCGACTACCGGCAACGCTATGA
Organism: uncultured Pseudohongiella sp.; assembly: GCA_951812715.1. Taxonomy (GTDB): domain Bacteria; phylum Pseudomonadota; class Gammaproteobacteria; order Pseudomonadales; family Pseudohongiellaceae; genus UBA9145. The sequence goes on from OX638323.1 coordinate 2,650,449, forward strand.
CCTGACCCAATTGATGGAAGTCGTAATGCAGGTCGGTCATGCGCTCGAATACGCCCATACCCACGGCGTGGCGCACCGCGACATCAAACCGGAGAACATCCTGGCCGGGCCGTATGGAGAGGTGGTGCTGCTCGACTGGGGTTTGGCCAAGGTGTGGGGCGCCCGGGGTGAAGGTATGAACGATGTCATCGGGCGCCCGGCGATCTCGGTCGGCGACGTCAGCATCACCGGCAAGCACAAGGCCCAGGGCTCGGCCTGGTACATGTCGCCGGAGCAAATCAACCAGGATCCGGATATCGACTACCGCACCGACGTTTTCAGTCTTGGCGCGATACTGTACGAGACGCTTTGCGGCAAGCCGCCCGCGAGGGGTGAAAAGTTGCATCAGATAATTGAAAGCGTACTCAAGGATACGCCGACGCCGCCTTCGGAAGTGACTTCCATGCATGTGCCGCGGCTGCTTGAACAGATTGCCCTGCGCTGCCTGGAAAAAAATCCCGATGATCGCTTCGAGAGCATAGGCGACTTGGTGCGGGCGCTGCGTCAGGATTGGCGCTCGGATCTGGTCTAGCAAGGGAAAAATCGGGGGAGGTAAGCAAAACATGAAACCGATCGCATCGCGAATGATCTGCTGCCTGACCGCGGTCCTGTTGGCGTCTTGTAACAACGAACCGGAACGCGCTGGCGCGGATCTGGTTTTCCGCGGCGCCAATATCATCACCATGGAAGAATCCGGCGCGGAAGCTGTGGCGGTGGTTGGCGACCGCATTATTGCCATGGGCGCGCGGATAGAAATCGACCGCTATATCGGCTCGGACACGCGAGTCGTGGATTTGGGCAGCCGCGCGCTGCTGCCGGGATTCATCGACGCCCACGGGCATTTCTCCGCGGTAGCGCGCAATCTCGACCTGGTGGCGCTGTTCCCGCCGCCGGTCGGCGAAGTCACGCGAATCGAGGATGTCGCGCGGCTTGTGCGCGAGTACATCGAAGAGCGGCAAATTCCGCCCGGCGAACTCGTGCAGGGCTTCGGCTACGACGATTCGCTGCTGGCCGAGCAGCGTCACCCGACCCGCGACGATCTCGATCGCGCCGCGATGAACCATCCGGTTGTTCTGCGCCATGTTTCCGGACATTTGCTGGCGGCGAACTCAATGGCCCTGGCCCAGGCGGGCGTCAACGCGGACACCGCCGACCCGCCTGGCGGAATTATCCGCCGTCGCCCGGGCAGCGTCGAACCGAACGGCGTGATGGAAGAAACCGCCATGAACCTGTTTGCAAGGCCGCCGTTGTCCCGCGATCGCTACCGGGAACTGCGCCGCCAGGCCATGGACATCTATGCCGGCTATGGCATCACTACCGCCCAGGACAGCAACCTGTCGCCAGCCTATGTGGAAACGCTGCGGGAGGAGGCCGCCGCGAGTCCTTTTGCTGTCGACCTGGTCAGTTTCATCACGGCAAACAATTTGAGTGACGAGGAACTGGCCGCGGTCGGCCATGACCCGGAATACGCCAACGGCTTCCGCAACGGTGGCGTCAAGTTCATTCTCGATGGTTCGCCCCAGGGGCGCACGGCCTGGCTATCGCAGCCGTACGCCGAAGGTCCGCGAGGCGCCCCCGAAGATTATGTGGCCTATCCCAGTTATGAACCCCAGGCCTGGCGCGACCGTATCGGCGGACTGCTCGACCGCGGCGTGCCGGTGCTGGCCCACGCCAATGGCGACGCCGCCATCGAACTGATGATCGACGGCGTTGCCGCGGCGCTGGCCGGCCAGCCGCCGCCGGATCACCGCTCGGTCATCATTCACGCTCAGTTGATTCGAGCCGATCAACTCGACCGGCTGCCGGCGCTGGGAATCGTTCCTTCGTATTACGCCGTGCATCCGTTCTTCTGGGGCGACTGGCACCGGCGCAGTTTCGGCGAGGAGCGGGCGGCATTCATTTCACCTTTGCGGGCCACGCTTGAGCGGAACATCCCGTTCACCATCCACAACGATTCGCCGGTGGTGCCGCCGGATGTGATGCGGTTGCTTTCCATCGCGGTGAATCGGGAGACTCGCGGCGGCTTCGTATTGGGACCTGGACAGCGGCTGAGCGCGGCGGAGGCGCTCCATGCGGTCACTCTGGGCGCGGCATACCAATATTTCGAGGAAGATGAAAAAGGCAGCATCGCGCCGGGCAAGCGCGCCGACCTGGTTATTCTCGGCGCTAATCCGCTGACGGCGGATCCGGCGGAACTCGCCGATATCCCGGTGCTGGAAACTTTCGCCGGGGGCCGCTCCATTTTCCGGCGCGAGGTGGAAAATTAATTTGTTGGATATGCCTATTCAGCCGCCAGCGAACGCCAATCCCGGCTTGCGCCGGATCCACTCCGCCGTCAAACCCGGCTTGGCGTCGTTCGGGCCACGCTCAATGCAATTGCTTCAAAACACGCTTGCCCTAACCCATCCACCGTTTGCAATAGCCTTGTGGCATTCTGCGGGTTTTCCACTACTTTGGGCGGCGTATGTTTGACCCTTGGAAATAAAGGAGAAATCATGAAATTGGCGTTTATCGGACTTGGCGTCATGGGCTTCCCCATGGCGGGTCATCTGCAACAGAAGGCGGGCAAGGTTAGCGTTTACAACCGCACCGCGGAAAAAGCCCGGCAATGGTGTGAGCAATTTGGCGGCCGCGGCGCGCCGACCCCCGCGGCAGCGGCGCGGGACTGTGACCTGGTAATGCTATGCGTCGGCAACGACGACGACGTGCGCGAGGTGGCGCTTGGCGAGACCGGGGCGCTGGCGGGCATGAATGCGGGATCCATTCTGATCGATCACACTACCGCGTCGGTCACCCTGGCGCGGGAACTTGATGCGGCGGCGCGGAAACGCGGGGTCGGCTTTCTCGATGCGCCGGTTTCGGGCGGTCAGGCGGGAGCGGAAAATGGCGCCTTGACGATCATGATCGGCGGCGAACCGGGAACCTACCAACGGGCCGAGTCCGCGCTGGCGGCCTATGCCGCATTCAGCAAGTTGCTCGGCCCCGTCGGCAGCGGCCAGTTGGCCAAGATGGTCAATCAGATCTGTATCGCCGGCGTTGTGCAAGGATTGGCGGAAGCATTGAATTTCGCGGTTCGCGCCGGACTCGACGCCGAGGCGGTGGTGGCAACGATTTCCCGGGGCGCCGCCGGGTCCTGGCAGATGAGCAATCGCTATCAGACCATGTTGCGCGACGAATATGAGTTCGGGTTCGCGGTTGACTGGATGCGCAAGGATCTCGGCATGGCGATGCGGGAGGCCGAGCGCATTGGCGCGGAATTGCCGGTAACGCGAACGGTGGACAGCTTCTACCGGGAAGTGCAGGAAATGGGCGGCGGGCGCTGGGATACGTCGAGCTTGCTGACGCGCTTCACCCGCCGCTGAGGGAGAAAGTGAAATTATCCGGGTTGTTTGCCCTCGCGCCGGCCTGTTAGCATCGCGTTCGATATGAGTTTCATCAGCGCCCAAAAATCTGCACCGGCGGCGGCCGCGGAATTTGATCCGACCACGCTAGAATACTTCCGCAGTGATCGCTTTCATCCGAACAGCGACGTCGAACAGACCATTGCAGGGCTTGTTCTGCGCCAAGGCGCCATGACCCAGGCGCAAATCTCGCGCTCGATCAATCGCCCGCAACAGACTGTTTCGCGCCTGCTCTCGCGCCTGATCGAGCGCGGTTCATTGCGACTTGGCGAGCGCGTTTCAAGCGGCAAGCGGGGACAACTCAGCGTCAAGGTCGAGATAGTGTCCGATTATGCGTACTCGTTCGGCGTTGCCATTCTCTGGGATGCGCTGGCCGTAACTCTGATGGATTTCTCCGGCGGGATTATCGACAGCAGGACTCGCGTCATGGCCACCATGTCGCATGATGCCGTGGTTCTTGAACTTCGCCGCATGATCGACGATTTGAAGACGCATTGGTCGATTGATCCCGACCGGATTTTCGCGGCCGGGATTGGCATTCCAGGAACGTTCATGCGCGAGACCGGGCAGGTCAATACGCCTCTGGTGCTTGAAGAATGGACCAACATCAACCTCGAGGAGGTGCTGGCCCATGATCTTGAACTTCCGGTATGGGTGGAGAACGACGGCAATGCCGCGGCGATCGGCGAAAGCCTGTTCGGGGTTGGCCGCCAGGCGCGCGACTTTGTTTATCTTTACATTGCCACCGGAATCGGCGGAGGGGTCATTCACAATGGCCAGCTCGTGCGAGGCGCTTTCGGCAACGCGGGTGAGGTCGCGCAGCTATTGCCGCCGCTGATCTATCCGCATCCGAACCTGAAACTGTTGCGCGAACTCATCTGCCGCCACGAAATAGAAGTGGGATCAGTGTCCGATCTCGTCATGAACTTCGATCCCGACTGGCCAGGCGTCGACGAGTGGATCGCGCGCACGCGCGACTCGCTGTCACTGATCGCCTCGGCCTCCGCGGCCTTGCTGGACCCCGCGGTAATTGTCATCGGCGGGCGCATACCCCGCGCCCTGACGCAAAAAGTCATCCCGCATATTGAAATCTTCGATCAGCGGCGGCGTTCCTTCGAGCGCCCCTTGCCGGCTATCGTCGCCGCGGAAGCTGGCGGGGAATCAGTCTCGGTAGGCGCCGCGGCGCTCCCGTTCACGAAGTACTTTTTCCGCTAGCGCAATCGAAATACTCCCAAAATGCGTAAATAAAACTGAAATAACTGGCAATTTGGTATTGTTATTTACGCACAACGGGTATAGCATCAAGAGAATACAGTATTTCCTTTACAGAAAATCAAAGGAAATGGGAGGTTGAATATGCGTTACTTTAAACTGACGGCGATAGTGTCCGCTTCATTCATGTATGTATGGTCCTGCGCGGCATTGGCGCAGGAAGCGCCTGATTCGGACCGAGACTCCGATATCGAAGAAATCGTGGTGACCGGCACGGGCGTTGCCCGGACCGGCTTCGACACGCCGCAATCGGTGTCACAGTTCGCGGAGGAAGATCTCAGGACTTTCAATTCATCAAGTCAGGCCGATATCCTGACCCAGTTGCCGGGCATCAGCGCCGAGGGCGGGGGCGGCGAAGTCGCGACCAATGTATTTCACCGCGCGCTTCCGTCTGGCGGCCAGTTCTCGTTCACGCCACTCCTATATGACGGCATGCCCTCGTTTACGACCTTCGGTCTGAATTCTTCGGCCTTTGACGTCTACTTTCGCAACGATCTTGGCATTGAGCGCTCCGAGTTCGTGAGCGGCGGCGTTTCGAACTTGTTCGGCCCGGGTTCGGTAGCCGGTATTATCAACTATATTTCAGCTACCGGCGGACCGGAGCCGGCCGGTACGGTGCAGCTTGAAACCGCCGAAGAAGGCAGATTCCGGGGCGACTATTTCTTCAGCGGTCCCCTTGGCGGCAGCGACTCGAACACCTTCTACGCGCTGTCCGGATACTACCGCGTCGACGAGGGTCCGCTTACATCGGGCCTCGACACCCAGGGCTATCAGCTTCGAGGCAATATCAGGCACGAGTTCGACGATGGCTCGGGCTCAATGACCCTTTACACCCAGTTGATCGACGACAGCGTGCAGTTCTTCCTGCCATTGCCCGTCGATGGCCGGACGCGGGAGCGGGTCAGCGGCAACGACGGCGCCGAGGTATTCACCATGAATACGGTCGAGGCGATCGGCCTGGGATACGATACTCCGGGCGGCCGCTTCCAGACCCCCATCGGCGACGGCGTCGTCACCCAGGGACAGATGGTCGCTTTCGTGCTCGACAGGGATATCAACGACGACTGGACGCTGAATACGAAACTGCGATACGCGCGCTACGATCATCAGTTCAATCTTTTCCTCGATGGCGACGCGCTTGGCCCCAATACGCCCGAGACCCAGGCCGAGTATCTTTCCCGGCGCGGCATAGATTCCGCGTTTCATGACCGCGCCCGATTCACCTATGTCCAATCCGGCCGGAATTTGGCCCCGTCCGACCTCGTGTTCGGTAATCGCACGCTAGATCGCTGGCGAGACGCGACCGACATGTCGGCGGAAATGAGCCTGGGTCGCAACTTCCTTGTCGGCGATGCCGAGCATGGCCTTACCATCGGCGGGTTTTTCTCGAATTCGCAAGCCGACGATCTCAATTACATCACCACCTATCTGGGCGATTTCCGTAATGCGCCGCTGCTGGTCGATGTCGAACTGATGGGTGTCGAGGAAGACGCCTCGGGACAACTGGCCGCGGCCGCCGACCCTGGCGCCGTGTACCACTGGACCCGTAACGGACTGGCGAAGAGCAATGGACTCGTGGGATACCGCGATCGAAGCGCGCGCCGCGCGGCGTTCTATATCGCCGATCAGATCGAGGCCGGCCGTTGGTCATACGACCTTGGCGTCCGGGTCGAGCGCCTGGAAGGGGATGTCAAGCAGTTCAATACATCGTCTTTCGTGATGAGCAACGATCCCAGCGTAAGCAATAATATCGAGACTGTCAGCTATACCGACGGCTCGCTGACCAGCGACTCGCTCGGCGCCACGGAGTGGGCGGTTTCCGCCGGCGCGCTGTATCGGCTGAACGACGAGGTCAACTTGTTCGCGAATGCTTCCCGCGGTTTCTTTTTTCCGCAGATCCGCAGCGTGCCGTTCAATCAAGGAAGGCTGGCCTCTTACGCGGGCGAGATCATCGATACCATCGAGGCCGGAGTAAAGTACGAAAACCAGACCATAACGGCTCAGGCGCTGTTTTTCAGATCGACCCTGGATGACCGGCGCAACGTCGATTTCATCAACGATCCTAATAATCCCGGTAACATTATCGAGGATGTGTCGCTGCAATCGACCGAGGCTTATGGCGTTGAAGCGGGCGTGATGCTGTATCTGAACGATTATGTTTCGCTGAACGGCAATATCACGCTGCGCGAACACGAGTTCACCAAGGCCGATGGCAATCCGGCGATAGTAGGCAACGAACTGAGGCGGCAGCCGACCGAAATGGCCAACCTCGGCGCCCGTTTCGCCTATCAGGGTTTCGCGGGCGCCTTGTTGTACAACTATCATGGCGGCAACTTCGCCAACGACTCGAACACGGTCAGCCTGGACTCTTACGGGTTGTGGCGGCTGGAAGCGGGCTACTCGTTCGACTTTGGTGACGATGACGCCATGCGCGTCAGTTTGCATGTTTTCAACTTGACCGACGAGCAGGGCATAACGGAAGGTTCGCCGCGTCAGGGCAATGCGCAGTCAGGCCAGCCCGCGCAGTTCTTCGTAGGCAGGCCTATTCTTCCGCGGCGGGCGTCGCTCAGGGTCACTTACGACTTTTAGGGGATAATGCGCCGGCGGATGATCTCCGCCCAGCCCCCGGGAGCGGCGGCCCCCGGGGGTCGGTCGCGGAGGAACCCCTAGCGCCATGAATGCTTTCGATTACGTCGTCATCCTCGCCTATCTGGCGATGCTGTTGGGATTGGGTTACTTCTTCAAGGAGCAGCATTCCAAAAAGGACTACTTTCTCGGCGGCCGCGAACTCGGCGTGTTTCCGCTTACATTGTCGACGATGGCCACGCAACTCTCGGCCATCAGTTTCATTTCGGCGCCGGCCTTTGTCGGATTGCGCGAAGGCGGCGGCATGGTGTGGCTGTCCTACGAGTTCGCCGTGCCCATCGCCATGCTTTTGCTCATGGTGTATGTACTGCCCGCGCTCTACCGCTCCGGCGTGGTCAGCATCTATGATTTTCTTGAGCGCCGCTTCGGCATCTCGACCCGACTGCTGATCTCGTTCGTTTTTCTGGTGAGCCGCGCTTTCGGCACCAGCATCGCCATCTACGCTACCGCGCTCATTCTGAACACTGCCATGGGCATAGATTTTTATGCCGCCATCGCCGTGATCGGAGTGATTACCCTGATTTACTCATTCCAGGGCGGAATGAAGGCGGTGGTTTACTCCGACGCGGCGCAGATGATCCTGATATTTTTCGGGGTAGCCATGATTCTGGTGTTTTCGTTGCGCAACATGGGTGGTGTCGATGCTTTCCTGACCAATATCGACACCAGCCGCTTGACCGTGCTGCGTACCGATTCCTGGGGCTTCGCGGGCGATGAATGGGGGCTGTGGCCGATGATTTTCGGCGGTATCGTCCTCTACGCTTCCTACTATGGCTGCGACCAGACCCAGGCGCAGCGCACGCTGTCGGCGAGAGACGAAGGCGCGGTGCGGCGCATATTGCTGTTCAACGGGCTGGCCAGATTTCCGGTGGTCTTGCTGTACTGCGCCACGGGTCTGGTGCTGGGTACGTTCGCGGTCATGAACCCGGATTTCCTCGCCCAGGTCGATCCGGCGGCGCCCGACACGCTGGTTCCGCTGTTCATAGTCCAGTACATGCCCAACGGGCTCATCGGCTTGCTGATCGTAGCCTTGCTCGCGGCGAGCATGTCGTCGCTGAGTTCGGTGGTCAACTCGCTGTCCGCGGTCAGTATCGAGGATTACATGCGCCTGACCGGGAAAAAGCTCGACAAGGACCGCTACGTTTTCTGGTCGCGGGTAACCGTATTGTTCTGGGGCGTCGTGATCGTCCTGTTATCCGTTTTTGGCGGCGGTATCGCGCCGACGGTGATCGAAGCCATAAACAAGATCGGTTCGGTATTTTACGGGCCCATACTTGCGACTTTTCTGCTGGCGATCCTGTTTCGGCGGGTAAATTCGTTCGGCGCCAATGCCGGCTTGCTGACCGGGGTAGGCGTGAATCTCTATCTTTGGCTTGGGGAGCCGCAGATATTCTGGCTGTGGTGGAATTTCATAGGCTGCGCCGTTACCATCGGCGTCGCCGTGCTTGCGGCGGCATTCGCGGACGGAAAGGCGGCCCTTACGCGGGAAATGGAGCGGAGTTGGGGCGTCGGGGTATGGGAGCGCGGCGAGACCATTACGTTGCTTGCCGCTTTCGCGGCCATGCTGCTGATTGGCTGGCTCATTCCTATCGCGTTCGGCGCTTGAGCGTTACCGGCCAAGCCAGTAAAGGGCTACCGCGGCTGTCCACGAAAAGTTGCCGCCTCCGCAGCCCTCGCCCGTTTCGGAGTTGAAGTATTCGTAATAGCCCCCGGCCGTCTCGATGCACTTGCGAGTGTTACTCCTGATCCGTTCGGCAAGGTCGTCATATCCATACGCACGCAGTCCTTCAGCGATCATCCAGTTGATGTGCAGCCACACAGGCCCGCGCCAATAGCGCTGAGGTTCGTAGCGGGCGCTCGCCGGATGAGTCGATGACAGTCCGAAATTGCTTGCGCCGAGCCATTCCTCGACCAGGGCAGCCATTGCCCCCGCCTGCTCGTCGTCCGCGAGCAAGCCGAAAAGCGGGAGTAGCGTACCGGTGGTGACCTCGGCTAGCGGCGCGTCCGCGATGATGTCCCGATTCAGAAAGCAACGATCGCTGCCTGACCAGCATGCGCTGACCGCCGCCCGCGTTCTGGCGAGTTCGGATTCAAGGCCGGGAATGGCGGCATCTTGCCCGAAAATCCGGCAAAGTTCGATTAAGTCGCGGGTGGCGCGGTGCAGGATGGAAACCGTGCCGATATCGACCACCCGATACGGCGAAGCAGCGGAGATGAGTTCCGGATCGAAATCGTTCTTTTTCTGAAGTTCTATCAAATGCAGGTAACGGTTGTACTCAAGCCTGCCCGGTCTTTCCTCTTTGTCGACGTGCCCAAGATCACGGCGCCGATACTTCCATTTGACTTCCGGGACACGGGCAAGCGGGTCGTCCCAGGCAGGACTATTGTCCATTCCCGATTCCCACGGATGAAAACTTTGCACCAACCCGTTGTTGTCGCGATCCCGGTCGCGATACCACCACTCGTGATAACCAAGCAGTCCTGGCAGCAGCGCTCGCGCCTCGGTCCGGGCTCTCGCGGCATCGCCGGATCGCTGCAACATGAGGTTGATCGCCGTTGCCCAAACAGGTGGCTGGGAGATGGAACTCGAAGGTATCGCGGCCTTGGCGCCCCAGACTTCGGGTCCGGGGAAATAGGATTCCGCATGGCCATGAAACAGGATGTGCGGCAACATGCCGTTATCCCATTGGCCACGAAACATGGTGTGCGCCTCCTCCCATGCGCGCGCTTCGTCGAAAGTGAGCCAACCGAGCGCCGTTATGGCCGAATCCCAATTCCATTGGAAGGGATAGAGGCCCCTCGTGGGCACCGTGTGACCATCCTGGTCGTTTTGTCGCAGAATCGCTCGGGCGGAGTCAAGATCGATCATTTTCCCTGCTTGCGCCGCCTTCCTTCGTGAATGACGTTTGCTTGCGTCAGCCTACGGACTGGCATCGCTTCATTGCGAGAAAATAGCACTGATCGGGGGGTCAAAGCAAAACCTGAAACCAGGGGCGACGCATGCGCCGCCCCTGGTTGCGGATTTCCCGGAATCAGGACAGATCGAATCTGTCGAGATCCATTACCTTGCTCCATGCCGCCGCGAAATCGCTCACGAACCTGGCTTGCGAATCGGCGCAGCCATAGACTTCCGCGAGCGCCCGGAGCTGGGAGTTCGAGCCGAAGATAAGGTCGGCGCGAGTGCCGGTCCAGCGCGGTTCGCCGCTGGCGCGGTCGCGACCTTCGAACACGTCTTCGTCGTCGGATACCGCGCTCCAGGCCGTGCTCATGTCGAGCAGGTTGACGAAGAAGTCGTTGCTGAGCGTTCCCGGCCGGTCGGTGAATACGCCGTGGTCCGAGCCGTCGGCGTTCGTGCCGAGCACGCGCATGCCGCCCACTAGCACCGTCATTTCCGGCGCGGTCAAGGTCAGCAGTTGCGCCTTGTCGATCAGCAGTTCCTCGGCGGAAACCGAGTACTGTCCGCCCAGGTAGTTGCGGAATCCGTCAGCCGCCGGTTCCAGCACGGCGAACGATTCCACGTCGGTCTGCGCGGCGCTCGCGTCCGCGCGTCCGGGCGAGAAGGAAACGCTCACCTCCTGGCCTGCCGCGCGCGCCGCCTGTTCGACCGCGGCGCAGCCGCCGAGAACGATCAGGTCCGCGAGCGAAACCATCTTGCCATTGGCCTGGGCGCTGTTGAACTCCCGCTGAATGCCTTCGAGTGTTTCGAGCACTTGTGCCAGGTCTTGTGGCCGGTTGACTTCCCAATCCTTCTGCGGCGCCAGACGGATGCGGGCGCCGTTGGCGCCGCCGCGCATATCCGAGCCGCGGAAAGTGGAGGCCGAAGCCCAAGCGGTGGAAACGAGCCGCGAAACGCTCAATCCGGAATCGAGGATGCTGCTCTTGAGCGCGCTAATGTCCTTATCGTCGATCAAGGCGTGATTCACCGCGGGAATCGGATCCTGCCAGATGAAATCTTCGGCGGGCGCTTCCTTGCCGAGATAGCGGGCCTTGGGACCCATGTCGCGATGGGTCAATTTGAACCAAGCGCGGGCGAATGCGTCCGCCAGTTGCTCCGGGTTTTCGAAGAAACGCCGCGAAATCGGGCCGTAGATCGGATCCATGCGCATGGCCATGTCGGCCGTGGTCATCATCGGCGCATGCCGCTTGTCCGGGTCGTGGGCGTCGGGCACCGTGCCGTCGCCGGTGTCGCCGACAGGCTTCCACTGATTCGCGCCGGCGGGGCTTTTGGTCAATTCCCACTCGTAACCGAACAGGTTCTCGAAATAGTTGTTGTCCCATTGCACCGGATTCGTGGTCCAGGCGCCTTCGATGCCGCTGGTGATCGCATCGCCGGCCTTGCCGGAGCCGTGGCTGCTCTTCCAGCCGAGCCCCTGGTCGGCGATGCCGGCGCCTTCGGGCTCGGGCCCGACCAGGGCCGCGTCGCCGGCGCCGTGGCATTTGCCGAAAGTGTGACCGCCGGCGACCAGCGCCACGGTCTCTTCATCGTTCATCGCCATGCGGCCAAAGGTCTCGCGAATGTCGTGTCCGGACGCAATCGGATCAGGATTGCCGTTCGGACCTTCCGGATTGACGTAAATGAGGCCCATCTGGACCGCGCCCAGGGGATTTTCCAGATCCCGGTCCCCGCTGTAGCGGCTATCGCCCAGCCAGGAGTTCTCGGCGCCCCAATAGATGTCTTCTTCCGGTTCCCAGATATCGGGCCGGCCGCCGGCGAAGCCCAGGGTCTGGAAACCCATGGATTCAAGCGCGCAATTACCGGCAAGAATCATCAGGTCGGCCCAGGAGATCTTGTTGCCGTACTTCTGCTTGACCGGCCAGAGCAGCATCCGCGCCTTGTCGAGATTGCCGTTGTCAGGCCAACTGTTTACCGGCGCGAAGCGCTGGTTGCCGGTGCCGCCGCCGCCGCGGCCGTCGGCGATGCGGTAGGTGCCAGCGCTATGCCAGGCCATACGGATGAATAGCGGCCCGTAATGGCCGTAGTCCGCCGGCCACCAGTCCTGGGAGGTCGTCAGCACCTCACGGATGTCCGCTTTCAGGGCATCGAGATCGAGGCTCTTGAATTCCTCGGCGTAATTGAAGGCCGCGCCCATTGGGTCGGACTTGTCCGAATGTTGATGCAGGATCTTCAGATTGAGCTGGTTCGGCCACCAGTCCTGATTGGAAGTGCCGAAGCCGGCCGCGAATTTCTGCGCGGCGCCCGTGAACGGGCATTTGACGGTGTCGTGCATGATTGCTCCTTGGGTTGAGTTGGCGTCAGGTTTCGATTCGGTCGCCGGGTTGGCTCGCCCGACTGTTCATGCATAAAACTAGCATATCTCGATTTATTTGGATAATTGATATTACTGCACGATTTCATCGGAAAAATCGATAGTTTCACAGCATTACATTATGGTTTGTCAAGCGGCTGGCGTTGCGGCGGATCGCCGCAGGTCCTCCAGGTTTGTGACGCGCAGGTTCCCGCTCAGGGGGTAGGATTTTTCACCGGGAGATACAATTGTGATTTCCTCAAGGCCAAGTTCCTTGCTCGCCGTGCGCATCGATGGAGTCTGCCTGGGTGAAGAAGAATACTTGAATTCAAAAGCTCGCAAGGATTGGCCGTGCGCAATCAGCAAGTCAATTTCCGCCTGGGAATGCTTGGCCCAGAAGTAGCATTCGTCCGAGCCGGCATCCAGTATCCGCGTCACCTGTTCGAGCGCGAATCCTTCCCAGGAGGCGCCGAGGGCTGGGTGCCGCCGGAGCGAGCCGGTATCCGTCAGCCCAAGGAAGTAGTGCAGGATTCCGCTATCGCGAAAATACAACTTGGGTGATTTCACCTGGCGTTTGCCGAGATTGGCGTACCAGGGCCGCAGCAGGCGGATCATGAAAGCGCCTTCGAGGATTTCGACATAGCGCCGAACCGTCGGCTGGGAAACGTCGAGCGAACGCGCCAGATCCGACAGGTTCAGCACCTTGCCGTGAAAATGCGCCAGCATTGTCCACAACCTCCGCATGCGCTCTGGATTGAAATCGATGCCGAGGGCGGGAATGTCGCGCTCAAGCAGATTGACGATGTAATTCCGGCGCCAGACCATGCTGTCCTCATCGCTCCCGGAAAGATACGAAACCGGAAAACCGCCGCGAAGCCATAGAGTGCCTGGATTCGTCGCCTCGGCCGCTGTAAAAGGCGGCAATTCCAGGTAGCCGATCCTGCCGGCGAGAGACTCCGAAGTCTGGCGGATCAGCTCGCGGGAGGCGCTGCCGAGGATCAGATATTTCTGTTTCAACGGGCGGCGGTCGAGTAACACCCGCAGCAACGGGAAGAGTTCCGGGATGCGCTGAATCTCATCTATGACGATCAGGCCTTGCAGTTTCTCCAGCGCAAGTTTGGGTTCGGAGAGTCGATTGAGATCGTCCGGATCCTCAAGATCGAAGTAATGCATCAGACCCGCGCCGGGCAATGCGACGTACTCCCGCGCGAGCGTGGTCTTGCCGCATTGGCGAGGTCCGAGCAGGCCTACCATCGGATGGGTGCGGAATAGAGAGTCGATTCGCGCCAGATAGCCGGGTCTACGCATTATTACTTGGAAAATTTAAATTTAGACTTTGAATTTTCAAGGTAAAGCTGACTGCAGTCAAGGCTGCGCCAAACTGGCCCCCGTCGAGACGCCGTGTTCCGCTTCCGTCATTGGCGCGCCCAACCCTATTTTCCCGAAAAAATTTGCCTTGGCCGCCGGCCCTGTTACGATTGCCCCGAAAGGAGTGGGTCCGCGTGGACGCGGGATCCCTCCGTCCAGTTGAAGTGTGTTTGCGTGAGAGTGACAACGGCAGCCGTCTAGTTCTGATGTTGCGGCTCGTTCCCGTTTGGCGATTTCTCCACCGGAATTATTGTTTGACACCGCCGCAAGAATCTTTTTAGTATCCTGCGATGCGGGAAATCTCGCTCGGCGTAATTTCATTACGAATAGCCTAGTCTGGCGAAACTAACTAGGAAACCAGCTGAAACGGAACTAAAAATTGCAAAAAACAGAACCCTGATCTGCAAGTAGGTACTGGCTTTGTCGTTCAAGTTGCCTGGGCAATCGGCGAATGAAGCGCCTTGCGGGAGATTACCGCGATCAAAGATCGAATCGGCGTTCCGCGCCAGTTTCGCTCTTACAACAATCGAATTTTCCATGGAGAGATACTATGCAAATCAAGATTCCACAAAAGCGAAACCTGCTTTGCGCGGCCATATCGCTGTCGCTGCTGCCGATCGCCGGCGCCAGCCTGGCGCAGGACGAGGCCACGGTTGAAGAGGTTATCGTAACGGGTTCCTATATCCGGCGCTCGGAAGGCTTCAGCCAGGCGTCTTCGGTAGTTCAGCTTACCGCTGAAGACCTCGAAGCCGAAGGCACGTTAAACCTTGGCGAGGTGGTGTCGCAACTCACATTCGTGAACGGCGACGCTTCCCAGATCACCAACACGATTCAGGGGCAGGATTCCCGTTCCACCTCTATTGACTTGCGTGGTCTCGGACCGAGGTCTACATTGACTTTGCTCGATGGCAAGCGTGTCGTGAACGAGAACGTTCTTGCCATGATTCCCACTATCGCCATTCAGCGCCTGGATATCGTAGCGGACGGAAACGCGGCCCTGTATGGTAACGAGGCGGTGTCAGGAGTTGTCAACTTTGTGCCTTACACGTCTTATGACGGGTTCAGGCTCGAGTCATTCGCCGAAGGCGATACCCGCGGCGATTACGATGAGCATTCGGTGCAGTTTTTGTGGGGCGGCGATCTCGGCGGCGTCGACGTCGTGTTGGCCGGCCAGTTTCACCAGAACAGCCGGCTCGCCTGGAACGAACGAAGTTTACTGGCCAACTCCGGCCTTGTAATTTCGTCGAATGCGCCGGGAAACTGGTTCGTGCCGGTTCGCGATGAGGACGGAAATTATACCGGTGACCGCGGTCGCGCCGCCGACCCGAGTTGTACCCCGGGCTCGGAAAGAACCGACTACACCCCGGGCGTGGCTTCCAACGCTTACGGCATGAGATTGGGAACAAGCTGCTTCTTCGATTTCGGCGACCAGCGCAGCGCGCGCGAGCCGCTTGAAAAAACGCAGTTGTTCACCAACCTCAGTTACGACGTCAGCGACGATCTGACGCTTTCCTTCCAGGGCTACCACACTCGCATCGCCGAGCGGACATACACATCGACTTCCAATCCGGGCAACTCCCGCATTGGTGAATTGCCGGCGGTGCGCGGTGAAATGCCGGGCAATCCGTTCCGGGCGTGCGCGGGCGGCAGGTTCGATCGGTTCAATCCCTTCGTATGCGCCGACCCGGCCGATAACCTTTTCGGCGTTGACTACAATGGCGACGGGCTTCCGGATCGATATGGGCCGGATGTCGACGTGAATGGCGATGGTCTGGCAGATGCTATCGTACATCCCAACGGCTGGATTCCCCTGTACGAAGACGTCGTCGCGCGAACCTTGCGTCCCATCAACAAGACGCATACCCGATCTCATGGCCACTCGCCGGACGCCGCCAACCTGTCGGACAATATCGACCATATCAGCCGCTATTCGTTCGAGGCGGATTTTACGGTTCCGTTCCTGGAAGGCTGGCAAGGCACCGCGGCTTATACCCACGGTTATCGCGAACTTCAGTTCATGTCGAACCAGAACTACGACATTACGGCGATGATCCAGGGTCTGAATTGTGATGTGGTATTCGAGCGTAGCGCCTGTTACAGCCCGTTCCTGATCGTAAACCCCGAAGACAACAACTCGGTTGACGTGATGAACGCGGTCGCCGGACGCAGCATCGAAACCATCGAGGACAAGCTGACCACGGTAGACATCATTCTCAATGGCGAGATTCCATTGGGTGGCTTCGAGTTGCCCGGTGGGCCGATCGGCGCGGCCGTCGGTTACCAGTTTCGCGACGACAAGTACCTCAACATTCCTTCGGAAGAGGAATTGGCCGGCGTTACCTGGATCGGTAGCGAGAACAGGGAGAGGGCCAGCAGCGGATCGCGAAACATCGACGCATTTTTCGCCGAGTTCGCGTTGCCGGTGCTCAGCAACCTGGAAGTGGAACTGGCGGTGCGCCACGAGGAGTTCAGCACCGGCCAGAGCGCCACGGTTCCGGAATTCGGCGTAACTTTCGCTCCGCTCGATTGGCTCACTTTGCGCGCCACCACGGGCGAGGCGTTCATTGCGCCGACGCTGGAGCAATTGCTGAATCCGGTCACTTGCGGACTGGGTACGGTGAGCGACCCGTTCAGCACTTTCGAAGCCTGGACCACGACCTGTGGCGGCGGCAATCCGAATCTGGATAACGAGACTTCCGATTCAAAACAGTTTGGCTTCGATATCGCTTTCGACGATTTCGATTTCAGCGCGACGTGGGTGCAGATCGACTTCCGGAACCGGATTGTCAACAAGAACGCCCAGGACCTGCTTAACGAGGAGTTCGAGGTTTTCAGGGAAGCGACCGGATTTTCCGGCGACGGCAAGCCGACTCTCGATCAATTGCAGGCCTGGGTGAGCGATCCCCGTTCCAACCCGGAAATCATCCGTTCCCGGGGCGACGTCTCCACGATTCTGCAGATCTGCTGCCGCGGCTCGATCAACGCGGAATTCGTGAAAGTCACGGCGATGGACTTCGACGCCAACTATACTTTTGGTTTCGACAACATCGGTGACTTCCGCCTTGGATTGCAAGCCACCTACGTTCAGGAGTTCCTGGTGCAAAGCGATCCGGAACGCCCGCCTCGCGATGTGGCCGGCGAGTATAACTGGGGCACGGGAGCGGCGCCGGAGTTGCCGCATTGGAAGGCGAATCTGCGCATGAGCTGGACCAATGGCAACCACGCTGTAGTTTCGACGGTTCACTACATCGACGATCTGCCGTATGACGGACCTTCCTATTCCCACATGGATAATTTCGGCGGGTTCTATAGACCAGGCGGAATCTTCGAGACCGGAATCTACGCCTGGACCGATATGGACCTCGCGTACTCCTACCGTGGTCTGGAATTTATGGACGGCGAGATGGCCATGACCATCGGCTCGCGCAACGTGTTTGACCGTGAACCGCAGCGCTCGCCCGAGTTCATGGGCGTAGTCGGTGGCTTGCAGGACGTTATGGGCCGCATTCTCTACGCTCGAGTGGTGTACGATTTCTGATCTGGAAATCATTCGCAACGGAAAAGGGCTCCTTCGGGAGCCCTTTTTCTATGCCGGCAATTTTGTTGCTTGCGGCGTTTAGCCCGAAAGCGAGAGGTAGCCGATCAGCAGTGTGCTGGTGGCGAGTTGCGAAGCAATGATCGTAACGCTCCAGCGGGCCTGGTTCAGCCGCAATCCACCCTCGAGCAGACCCAGCCTCAAGTTCAGATAATCGCGAGTTACCAGGTTGCGTGTTGTCATTGCCGTCACTTCGGTTACCGTTTCCGCCCGCGCCATGGGCATCCCCGCTTAACGCAGCTTCTTGCTTGCCGCCAGCGTGTCAAAAGAATGTAACATGTCTTCCTGTTCTGCTTCCATCGGGTATGCCCTCCTGTTTGAACCCATGGTGGTTGGTGATAAGCGTAGTAGGCATTTTCAAGATCGCAAAGAAATCAGCAAAAAATTCGCGGCCGCGGTTTCGACGATTATGCCCGACGGGGCGTTGACGTGGAGGCTCAGCAGGTTAGACTTGTCGGTTGAATGAAGTCATCCGGGATGAAATACGAGGCGAAACATGAACATGAAAATTATGTCACTGCTCGGTCTTGTTTCCTTGCTATCTCTTGGCTCCCTTGCCCTGGCCCAAAACGGCGACTACCAGATCCCGCGCACGGAATGGGGGCAGCCCGACTTGCAAGGCGTGTGGAATTTTTCCTCCGATGTGCCCATGCAGCGTCCCGAGCGCTATGGAACCCAGCGGTTCCTGACGGCGGAACAGATTGAAGAGCGCCGGGCGCAGATCGAAGCGAATCGCGCCGCCGCCGACGCCAGGGCCGCGCAACTGGTGGTGGATCCGGACGCGCCGGAGGCGACCAGAAACCCCGGTGGCTACAACGATTTCTGGATTGAAATGGCCGGCCTTGGCGATGTGGTGCGCACATCACACATCGTTCATCCCGAAGATGGGCGCATACCTCCCGCCGTGGAAGGCGCGCCGCGGCAGTTCGGCGGACTTGGCCCCGACATTCCGGGCGAGCGTCCCGTGCGCTATGTAGTCGGCGGCATCTCGAAAGACGGTCCTGAAGACCGCGGCCTGTCCGAACGCTGCATAGTTGGCTTCAATTCCGGTCCGCCGTTCGTGCCCAGCCTGTATAACAACAACTTGCAGATTTTTCAGAACCGGGACACCGCGGTCATCATGACCGAAATGATTCACGACGCCCGCATCGTGCCGCTGGGGGAGACGCCGGCGCTGCACGATGACATCCGGCTCTGGTCCGGCGATTCCCGCGGCTGGTGGGAAGGCGACACCCTGGTAGTGGAAACGAAGCATTTCAACGGTATGCGCCAGACTTTCAACAGCCTCGGAACAAACTACGACGCGGTATTGACCGAACGCTTCACGCGCACCGCCTACGACACCGTGGAGTACGAGTTCACTATCGACGATCCGTCGACCTTTACAGACCGGATCACGGCCGTGGTTCCGATGATCAAGGTGGCGGGGCAGATCTATGAATACGCCTGTCATGAAGGCAATTACGGCATGGTAAACACCTTGCGCGGCGCGCGCATGGACGAGCAACGGCTGGCGCGGGGCGAATCACTGCCCGAGCGGGATTAGGGAACGCGCCGATTTTTCGGCGCTTCCGCGTGGCGAGCAGGCAATGCCGAGCCAGTCCATGGATGAACCTGTTCGGCATACCAATTCACTTTGAACCTAAGGAAATCTAGCCTGATGAAAAACATTCTGGATGTAGGCCGTGGGTTGCTGGCCGCGATGTTGAGTTGGTCGCTGCTGTTGCTGGCGGCCCCGGTCCTGGCGCAGGACGACGGTATTCCGCGCACGCCTTCCGGCAAGCCGGATTTTAGTGGAATCTGGCAGGCGATCACTTCGGCGCATTACGATATCGAACCTCACGCCGCGGCGATGGGGCCGCATCCCGGGCTGTTCGGCGCCCATTCGGCGATTCCGGCCAGTCTCGGCGTCGTCGAAGGAGGACGCATTCCCTACAACGAACAAGGGCTGCGGCAACGCGACGCCAATCGCGCCAACGCGCTGGAAAACGATCCGCTGACCAAGTGCTACATGCCTGGCGTGCCGCGCGCCAACTATCTGCCGTTCCCGTTCCAGATCGTGCAATCGACCGACGTGATCCTGATCGCCTACGAGTATGCCGAAGCCAATCGCATCCTCTACGTCGATCAGCCGGAGATCGCTTCCCAGGTCGATGCCTGGATGGGGCATTCCAATGCCCATTGGGAAGGCGATACCCTGGTCGTGCAAGTGACCGGCCAAATGCCCGACACCTGGTTCGACCGGGCGGGCAATCACCATAGCTGGGAAATGGTCGTCGAAGAGCGCTGGACTTACGCGGGACCTAACCACATCGACTATGAAGCGACCATGACCGATCCCAACACCTTCACCGCGCCGTGGAAGATCAGCTTGCCGCTGTACCGGCGCATGGAACCCAATGCGCAATTGCTGGAGTTCAAATGCGCGGAATTCTCCGAAGAGTTCCTGTACGGCGAATGGCGCAAGGAAGGAACGCCGGTCGGCAATCCGCCGCAATAAAATTAAATTGATGGTTACCAGAGCCCACTTCATCAGGAGTGGGTTTTTTGTAACTTGCAAACCATGACGGGCGCCGAATCCGGCTGCTCAAGAAGAGATTGAAACAATGATGCGCAAACTATCCGTATTTAACGCCAGCGCCTGCGCGCTCGCGTTGCTGTCCTGTTTTCGCGTGGCGATTGCCCAGGATGAATTTCAGTTCTGGACAGACCAGGACTACGATCCCGCGATCCCGACCATCGAACAAGTGCTGGGTTATGCGCCTGGCGAACAGATTACCTGGCATCGGGATGCGATCCGCTATTTTGAAGCTCTAGCGGATGCCGCGCCCGAGCATCTGCAAATCGTCGAATACGCGCGAAGCTGGCAAGGAAGGGAGCTTGTCTATGCGGTGATTTCTTCCGCGGAGAACATGGCCCGGATCGAAGACATAAAGGCCGGCATGCAAAGCCTGACGGATCCCCGGCAAACGCCGGCGGATCAGGCGCTAGCCATTATCGAGACCCAGCCGGCGATCACCTGGCTGTCCTACGGCGTGCATGGCAACGAGATTTCATCCACCGAAGCCGCCATGTTGACCGCCTATCATCTACTGGCGTCACGCGGCGACAGCCGTGTCGCGGACATTATGCGGGACACCGTGGTGGTCATCGATCCGATGCAGAATCCGGACGGCCGCGACCGCTTCGTGCACCATTTCACGAGCGCGCTCGGACTGCGGCCCGATTCCGACCGGCTATCGGCGGAACATGACGAGCCATGGCCCGGCGGCCGCACCAATCATTACCTGTTCGACATGAACCGGGACTGGTTCATCCTGACTCAGCCGGAAACCCGGGGCCGCGTCGCGGCCTTGCAGGAGTGGTATCCCGTGGTCTATGTCGACGCGCATGAAATGGGAGGGGATAGCACCTATTTCTTCGCCCCCGAGGCGATTCCCTACAATCCTCACCTGGCCGCCGATCAGACCGAAAGCCTGCAATTATTCGGCCGCAACCATGCCAGATGGTTCGACCAGTTCGGTCTCGATTACTTCACTCGCGAGGTCTATGACGCGTTCTATCCGGGCTATGGCGCGAGTTGGCCCTCCTATTACGGCGGCATCGCCATGACCTACGAGCAGGCTTCCTCCCGGGGCCTGGTGTTCCGTCAATACGATGGCAATGACCTGACCTACGCCTATACCGTGCGCAACCATTTCCTGACGTCGCTGTCCACGGCGGAAACCGTCGCCGTCAACCGGGAAAAATTCCTCACCGATTTTTACGATTACCAGGTCACCGCCATCGAGGAAGGCGAGCAGGAGGAAAACCGCGCCTATCTGTTTCCGGCGCAGGCCGATCAGGCCGCGGTAACCCGCATCGCGGGACTGTTAACACGGCAAGGCGTCGAGGTCTTCCGCGCGGCCGAGGAGTTCAGCGCCTGCGGCGTCGATTACGCGGCTGGCAGTCATCTGATCAGGGCGGATCAGCCCTCCAAGCGATTCGTGCGCACTTTGCTCGAACCCCAGGTATCGATGGAAGAGGATTTTCTTGCCGAGCAGGAACAGCGGCGGGCGAACAACCTGCCGGATCAGATCTACGACGTCACCGCATGGTCGCTGCCGCATATGTTCAATGTCGAAATGAATATCTGCAACCGGATTCCGACGGGTGAGTTCGAGATCGCTGCAACCGATCTGTTCATTCCGGCCGAGGTGCAAGGCGGCGAAGCCGCAGTCGCCTACCTGGTTCCCTGGGGTTCGGCGCCGGCGGCGCGGCTGCTGGCGAAAGGTCTGCTTGCCGGCCTCGATATCAAGAGCAACGATCTCGCCTTTACCAATCTCGGGAGAGAATATCCGGCCGGAACGCTCATCATCGATGTGGCGGACAATCCGGAAAATCTGTTCGAGACGATGTCCGGGCTCGCTCGCGAAACCGGCGCCGAAGTGGTCGCGGTTAACGATAGCTGGGTAACGGACGGACCCAGTTTCGGCAGTGGCAATGTGGTGCGATTCAATGCGCCAAAGGTGGCGATTGCATGGGACCAACCTACCGCCGCTTACAGCGCCGGCAATACGCGCTTTGTCATTGAGCGCCAATTCGACTATCCGGTGACGACTATCCGGACAGATCGGCTGGCCAGCGCCGACCTCGACCGCTACCAGGTATTGCTGTTGCCCTTGACTGCAGGCGGAAGCTATCGGGACGTCTTGGGAGAGTCGGGAATCGAAAACCTGAAAAACTGGGTGAGCGAAGGCGGTGTGCTGATCGGCATGGGCAATGCCACGCGGTTCCTGGCCGATCCCGAAGTCGATCTGCTGGCGATTCGGCGCGAGCGCGCGGTGACGGAAGCCGGGGACAGCGATGAAGAAGCGGAGGAGGCTACGGTGGCGGGAAGCTACCTGACCGGCGAAGAGCAGTTCGCACAGCGAATCACCGCGCTGGAAGCCGATCCCGATGCGGTCGCCGGAGTCTTGGCAAAAGCAGACGTACATCCGGAACACTGGCTCGGCGCGGGTGTCGCGCCGGTGCTGAACGTCCTGGTCAGGGGCGCGGAAATTTACACGCCGATCCGTATCGATCACGGTGTAAATGTGGCCAGATTCCAGGGCCCGGACGAACTGATGACCAGTGGCTATCTGTGGGAGGAAAACCGCAGGCAACTGGCCTACAAACCCTTCGTCGTGGCCCAGCCCCGGGGCGCCGGACAAGTGATCGCCTTTACTCAGGATCCGACCGTGCGCGCCTATCTGGATGGGCTCAATGTGATATTGCTGAACGCCATCTTCCGCGGCTCGGCGCATGCGCGTCCGGTGCGTTGACGCTGCCGGCATGCGCCGTCGGCGGCGCCGTGAATTTTGCTTTAAAATAGCCGGAGTTCAGGCGCCAGACGGAAATCTACATGGTAAATTTGTCGCCTTGGGAGAACACTTTGACGATTAGTTCAAGCAGCTTCAATTTGTTGGAATCCAGTGCCGACAGGTAGGGGAAGAACATGAAATTTTCTAATCGGTTCGCGCTTGCGTTCTCCGGCACATTGCTTTTTTGCGGATTCGTGGTAGCGCAGCCTCCCGCCGCCGACCAGAATGTCGACGAACAGACGATCGACGAAACCGGGGTGCCATCGTCGATACTCGGCGACGCCATCGGCGAGCCGGTAATCGACGAAATCGTCATTACCGGTTCCCGCATCCGGCGGGATGCCTATTCCGATTCGTTGCCGCTGACGGTGATCACCAACGAACAGGCATTGCTCAGCGGGCTCGATAACGTCTCGGAAATTCTGCAAGGCAGCGCCCTCGCTTCCGGCGTGCAGATCGACAATTCCTTTAGTGGATTTGTAGTTTCCGGTGGCCCCGGCGCCAGCACTTTCGGCCTGCGTAACCTCGATGCGGACCGCACCCTGGTGCTGCTCAATGGCCGCCGCTTTACCGCCGCCGGCACCCGCGGCCAGGTCGCCAGCGTCGATCTCGGTTCCATCCCCTTTATCGCGGTTCAGCGCATTGAAGTGCTCAAGGACGGCGCCTCGTCCGTATACGGGGCAGATGCGGTAGCTGGTGTGGTCAACATCATTACTCGCCGCCGCTTTGACGACTTTGTCGTTGAAGTCGATTGGCAGGACGATGCGGACTATGGCGCGGTAAGCATGATTTACGGTCGCACGTTTGACCGGGGCTATATCGATTTCGCCCTGGAGACTTCCAAATTCGGGCCGGTCACGCGCGCCGAGCGCGAATTCGCCGCTTGCGATCAGCGGCCGCTGACGAATGGCGGAATTCATCCATCGTTATTCGCGCCTACCCAGGGCAACTGCTTTGGCTCGGTGAACGGATTCATCGACGTTTACGGCCTTGCCGCGACGCCGATTTCCATGGTTCCGGACAGCCGCGGCAATTTATTCAATCTCGGCATTCCCTGGCGGCAAGCAACCGTAGCCCCCGATGGCAGCCGCATGATGGAATTCGGGTTGCGCGATGACCGCAACTGGTCAATCGAAGATTTGCTGCCGGAACGTGAACTATTGCAGATCTACAGCGACGGCCTGCTCGATATCAATCTGGGAGAAGCCCTGGGCGCTGCCAGCGCGACCTATGAGTTTTATTTCAGCCGCCGTGAAGATGTCAGCACCGGCAACCATCGGCAATTCTTTCCATTCGTGCACCCGAACAATCCGACCAATCCTTTCGGCGTGGTCGGCGGCATCGCCCAGCCTGTGGTAATGAGCTACAACATGCTTGATCCCGTCACCTATGTGGAAAACGACGTAACCGCGCTGAATCTCGGGCTCGACGGCGACCGGGGAGACTTTTCCTGGGATTTCAATGTCGGTTATTCATTGAGTCGGGGCGGCTGGAGTTACGATTCCTGGCTCAAGGACAAGGTTGCTCGCGCGATGTCCAGCACTATCGGCCCGGACGGCGGTTTGCAATGCGCCTTCGATCCCCTGCAAATGTACTACGCCTCGAATTTTGAAGATGCGGTGCTCGCGAGGATATTTTCCGAAGGCGTCGATTCTTCCTGTGTTCCCTTGAATCTGTTCAGCCCGAAAGCAATCCGGGGAACAATAGATTCGCCAGCCGCCGATTACATCAGCGAAGTTCAGCATCTGGAGACGGATTACGATCTGATTACCGCATCGTTCAATCTCGAAGGCCGGCTGTTCGACATGCCCGCCGGCGAGGCGCGCGGCGTACTTGGTCTGGAATGGCGTAGCCGCGAACTTGACGACCGGCCTTCGGCAGCGTCGGTGCAGGACAATCAATGGGGATTCACCGGCGCCGGACGCACCCAGGGAGACGACCGGGTCAGCGAGGTCTATGGCGAGGTGGAGTTGCCCTTGCTCGGCGGACGGCCGTGGGTAGAGGAACTTACCCTGAATACTTCGTATCGCTGGACTGACTACAGTTCCTACGGCGACGACACTACCTGGCGCGCGTTGGTCAACTATGCGCCAAATACCACGTTCAGGCTGCGCGCTTCGCTGGGAACTTCATTCCGGGCGCCGGCGCTGTACGAATTGTTTTTGGCCAACCAGACCAGCTTCGCGAGTTCCCGCTTCGATCCCTGCAACAATTTCCGCGATCCGTCGAGCGATATCGATACCGGCAGCGAGCGTTATCGGAATTGCGCGAGTCTGGAAGAGCAGGGCGTCATTCCGCCGAACTATAGCGCTACTTCTTCGATCAATGTAGTCACCGGCGGCAATCTGGAATTGATCGCGGAAACTTCCGAATCGAAGACATTGGGTCTGGTGGTGACTCCTGACCTGGCCGACCTGCTGCCCGCGCTGGGCGTGGATATGAGTCTGGCGGTGGACTATTACGATATCGATCTGAACAACTCGATATCACGGCTTGGCGCCGGGACCGTGCTGTCGCGCTGTTACAACTCCCCCGGTTTTTCGGCGCCGGAATGCGCCCTGGTTGGGGATCGCACCGAAAGCGGCGAACTCGACTTCGTGAATTCCTCGTACGTCAACGTAGCGCTCGAAGGATCCCGCGGCTATGACATTTCGCTGAGCACGGATCGGGAATTCAGTTTTGGCGATTTGAGTTTCGACGTACTGGCGACCCGGGTGCTTGGATACGAATATGGCTTAACCGGCGATGCCGATCCGTTTCAGTACATCGGTCATCACGCCTATCCGAAATGGCGCGGTGAAGCCGACCTCAGGTTTGATTGGCGCGACTATACCTTCACCTGGTCCATGGACTATATAGGGTCTACCGATGAGGAGCCGACCTACACGTTGCCGGGCGACGAAACCGTAACCAGCGTCCACCAGGCGGATAGCAGGCTGTACCATACCTTGTCGACCCGTTACACCGACCCCAACGGGCGCTTTATCCTCGTACTCGGCTTGCTCAATCTGCTGGATGAAAATCCGCCGCTGGTGGGTTGGGGCGGGTTCTCGCCCTCGCCAACCGCGCCGATCAGTTACAACATACCCATCGGCGCCGGCTACCAGTACCTTGGCCGGCGCCTGTTCGCATCGGCAAGCTACAGCTTCACAGGTCCCTGACCTGGAAATTACCGGAGGAAAGAAGACGTGAGCTTCAGTCAGAGACTCCTCGCAACGATAAAACTGTCCGGCATGGCGGCCGCATTGCTGCTGCCGGCGGTGGGACAGGCTCAGGAGCCGCCGCCGTTGGAAGCATTCGCCATGCGGCCCATTGTTCTCGATGTGGATTTGTCGCCGTCCGGCGAGCATTTGGCGGTAGTACGCCTGTCGGGGCAGGGAGAACGCTACGTCATCCAGGTTTTCCGGACCGCGGACATGGCCGCGCCGCCTTACACGCTCGGCGCCGAACGCATGAACATCATCGGCATCAACTGGGCCAACGACCAACGCTTGCTCGTGCGAACCCGGCAGCCGGTAGAAGTGCCGGGCCGGCGCGTCGGCTACAACTCGGCCGGAGTCGGACTGACCGGCCGGGTCAAGACCTATGCCTACAAGCTGCTGTCGGTGGGACTCGACGGCGGGCGCTGGATTGAACTGCCGAGCAAGTCCAATATTGCCCGTTTCGCCTCGGAAACCGTGGTGCAGCGTTTGGCGAGCCCGAACCTGGTGCATCGCCTGCCCGACGAGGACGACTGGGTATTGATCGAATGGTTCGGCTCGAATGATGTCGGCACCGAAATTTTCCGGGTGAACATCAAGGATGGGCGCAGCGAATCCCTGCTGCAATTGTCTTCCAGTTACGGTGATTACCGATTCGACTACGATGGCGATTTGCGCATCCGCTCGGTCGCGGCCCGCAACGAAAACCGGATATACATGGAGTACCGGCTCAAGGACGAAACCGAATGGAACGAATGGCTCAGTTACGACGTGGACGAACGCCGCCCATTGTCGGTGATCGGATTCGTGCCTGGCGAACCCAACCAGGTATACATGCTGTCGGCTCAGGACCGGGATACCGAAGGCATATTTCTGTATGACATGACCACGCCCGAAGCGGCGCCCGAATTGCTGTTCGCCATCGACCGTTATGACGTCGGAAACGTCGTAACCGCGTGTATATCCCGGGCCTGCATCGATGGCGAGGAGGATCCGCGGCTGGTGGGTTTCTACTTCGTCGGCGACGCTCCGCGAATCTACTATACCGACGACGCGGCCGAGTTGTTACAGCGGTCCATCGACAAGGCGCTGCCGCCGGATAATTTCAACGCCATTCACGATCGCGCGGCGGACGACAAGTACATCGTTATCCATTCGACCGGTCCCAAGGAGCCTGGCCGATATTATCTGCTAACCGACAAGCAGCAACTTCAGTTGCTGGGCCAGACCACCGCGATCGAACGGGAGCAACTCGGCGAAAGCCGTGTGATCTGGTACGAAGCGCGGGACGGAATGCTGTTGAACGCGGTGCTTACCTTGCCTCCAGGCGGCGAGCCGCCGTATCCCGCGGTGGCGAATCCCCATGGCGGTCCGCAGTCACGGGATTCGTTGCATTGGAATTCCTCCTATTGGGACGAATGGCCGCAATTGCTGGCCACTCGAGGCTATGCGGTGCTGCAACCCAATTTTCGCGGTTCCATCGGCTTCGGTTACGATTATTTCGCCGCCGGCGATCGGCAATGGGGCTACAAGATGCAGGACGATGTCGATGACGGCATGCAATTCCTGGTGGAGCAAGGCATCGCCGACCCGGATCGAATGGCGATTTTCGGCTGGAGCTACGGCGGCTATTCAGCCATGGTCGGCGCCATGCGCGAGCCGAATATCTACCGGTGTTCCATTGCCGGGGCGGGCGTGAGCAGCATGGAGCTTATCGCGAAAGAGAATTGGAACTACCGCTTCCGTGAAATGTTCCAACGCACCCGCGGCGGCCTTTCACCGATCACGAACATGGACGATGTCAACATCCCGGTGTTGCTCATCCATGGCGACCGTGACCTGATCGTGCCCATTCGGCATAGCGACCTGTTCGCGCTGGAGCTCGAACGGCGGAACAAGCCATTCCGCTACGAGAAGCTGATCGACGCCGCCCATACTGTCGACACGCTGGGATTCGATCACAACATGCAGTTCTACACCGCGATGTTCGATTTCCTGGAAAACGACTGCAACTTCTAGGTGGCGTTTCTACACTTTGTAAGTCGCCGTCGCGTGGCGGATAGTGCGGCGGGCGTGCGAGGCAGGAAGCCGAGCCCGAAGCCTTATGCTCATGTATCCATTCGGGACAGTAGGAAAGGCGGTGGCGACCTCACTTCGTTCGGGTCTGAAAACCCGGCCTACAGACGGTCCGACCACCGCCACCCCCGGCGCCACGCAAGGCGCCGAGGGGTGGGCCTTCATGAAGACCCACAATCAAAGCTTATAGGAAAAGTTAAACAGAGAAGCCTACAGGGGTGTAGGCAAGCGTTTATGAAGCGCAGCTTCATGCGCAGCCGGAACGACGGCAAGCTGCGCTTGGCGGCTGGACCGTATTCACGGCGTCCGCCGCACTATCCGCCACGCGACGGCGACGGGTCGAAGCCATCAACACCGCGAACGCGCAGCAGAAGGGTGCCAGCCGTTCGAGAATCTCGCCTGGCGTGTCAGGCATGAGATAGAAGAGCACCGACAGCGAAAAGCCGGTAAAAATCGATAGCACAATCGACGCTGGCGCCGCTTCGTACCCTGCCAGCCGCAGAAACACAATTGGACCGAAAGCGGAGCCCAGAGCGATCCAGGCAAACAATACCCGATTAAAGATGCTTTCGGGCAGGTAGAGCGCAACCGCGACAGCGGCCGCCACGAGCAGCACGATCACCAGCCGCGATACCCGCAACAGCGAAGCTCGGCCGAGATGGCCGAGACCGAGATCGTGCGCTATTACGCCGGCTGCTACGAGTAATTGGCTGTCGGCGGTGGACATGATCGCCGAGAGTACCGCCGCGAGCAGTACCGCGCCGATGATCGGCGGCAGTAATTCTTCGTTCATATTGAAGAATATGTTTTCAGGGTCGCCGAGTTCAGGAAAAAGGATGCGGCCGGCCAGGCCCAGCAGAATCATGCCGAGAAAAACCACCAGATACCAGCAAGCCACGATCCAGCGCGCCTGCAACAACGCTCGGGTATCGCGCAGGGCCATGAAGCGCACCAGCAGGTGAGGCTGGCCGTAAGTGCCGATACCGATGGCGAGGCCGCCGATGATGACGCCGGCGGCGAACCAGAAACCGCCTCCGGCGGTAAAGCTCACCTGTTCCAAGCTGCTGACCGCGTGCAATCCTTCGGCGAGGCCGGCAAGACCGCCGACCGCGATCATTGCCGCCACGGGCAGGAGCAAGGCGGTAATCGCCATCAGGATTCCCTGCAAGGTATCGGTGAGGCTAACCGCCCAGAAGCCGCCGAGAAAGGTGTAAATCATGATGACCAGGGCGCCGATGGCGATGCTCGCGGGCAATGACATGTCGAATGTGGAGGAAAACATGTTGCCGGCGCCCTGAAATTGAGCGGCAACGTAAAACACGAAGGAAAATATGATGACCCCGGATGAGAGGTAGACGATGGCGCGCCGCGCGCTCCCTTCAGCGCCATGCGCCAGGAAGTCCGTCAAGGTCAAATGGTCGTGGGTGCGGCTGTATTGCATCAGTCGCGGCGCGATCCACCACCAGGCTACGAACATTCCGCTGATCGAGCCGGCGGCGACCCAGATCGCCGAGACTCCCGCCGCGTAAGCGATTCCGCTCAGGCCCAGCAATGTCCAGGCGGAGGAAGCGCTTGATGCATAACTGATCGCCGCGACCACCGGTCCAAGCTGGCGGCCGGCGAGAAAGAAATCCTTGCCGTCCGTGGTTCGGCGCGAGGCCCAGAATCCGATACCAAGCAGCACGAGCTGATAAATCACGAGGACGGCAATTACGATGTCGGCTCTTTCCATGACTGGTTTGCTGCTATTGCTGTGGTTGCGAACTGTAACACACGGCGCTCCAACTCGGGCGAGGCGCACACTGTCGGCGACGTAGATTCCGCGACCGCGCTTTGCTCCGCGCGGAATGACATTGAGGGGACCGTCATGCCGCGCGCAGTCGCGGCATCCATTTACAGGGTGTTATACTTTTTTGTCGTTGTGGATCCACAACCCAAGGATTTGCCTGGGTGAGAATCATTCCAAGAAGAATCTCGTTAACGCTGGCGGCTGGGACCTTGATCGCCGGTTGTACGCTTCCGGGTTCACAACTCCCGTCTGCCCCGGAACTCGAGGTCGAATTGCCGGATCGATTCGCCGTGCGTGAAAGCGCCGAATCCGATGAACCCCTCCACGAATCTGTTTATGAAACTCCTTATGAACCCGTGGCCTGGTGGGAATCCTTTGCCGATCCGGTGCTCAACCAAATCGTGGAAGCCGTGCTCGAATCCAATTTCGACATTGCCCAGGCGGTGGCGCGAGTCGATCAGGCCCGGGCGAGGGCGCGCATTGCCGATGCCGTCGTCTACCCCCTGGTCAATCCTGTCGCGGGCGCCGTTGATTTCGACATTCCCACCAATGCGGGAATCGGCGCGCAACTCGACGAACTCGGGCTCGGTTCCGAACTGACTGATATTTTCGGGCTCTCGCTGCCCGACCGCGTGGGCTTGACGACATACACCTTCGGCGCCGAATTCGCATACGAGGTCGATTTCTGGGGCCGCAATCGCAATGCTCGTCTCGCCGCCGGCGCACAGCAACTCGCCTCGGAATCGGATTATGTCGCGGCGAGAATCTCCGTGCTCGCCGAGACCGTCCGCACATATCTGGAACTGGTGGATTTGCGGCGGCAACGCGAGCTGGCGCTCGAAAACATCGAAATCCTGGGTGAACGCGAATCGTTGGCGCAATCGCGTTACGAAAGCGGGCTGGTCGACGCCCTGGGCCTCTACGCCACGCGCCGCGCCTTGCGCGACGCTCGCGCCGGACTGCCGCAACTCGAAGCGGGGCTGGCCGAAGCGGAAGCGCGATTGTGGATAATGCTCGGAGGATACCGCAACGACATCGACGCCTTGTTGCCCGATGACTTGTCCATCGCCGGAGCCGGCGAGCCGGTGCCGGCGGGAATACCGGCGGAATTGCTGATTCAGCGTCCCGATGTCGCAAGCGCCAGGCAGCGCATGGAAGCGGCGCGTTTCGCCCTCGGCGCCAGACGCGCCGAATTGCTGCCGGCGCTTTCCCTGTCGGGCTCCATCGGCTTGCAGGCAACCGATGCAGGCGATTGGTTCGATCCCGATCAATGGTTCCGCAATCTTGGCGTCAACCTGCTTGGACCGGCAATTCAGGGCTCGCGCCTGCGCGACAATGTGGAACTGGCCGAAGCGCAATTGAGTGAAGCCGCGGCCGCGTACGGAGGTTCGGTCGTCACCGCCGTCAATGAAGTCGAGGCTGCCCTGGCCGGATTCGAAGCCGGCCGCCGCCGTCACGAAATCCTGGTTTCCTTCCTCGATGAAGCCCGGGCGGAATCTGAATTGCAAGGGCAGAGATATTCGGCCGGCGTCGGAAGTTACCAGGAAGTATTGACCGCCGCGCAGGTTCTGGTCGGCGCGGAAGCGGCGCTGTCCGCGGCGGAGCGCGACCTTGGTTTCGCCAGGTTGGCGCTGCATCGGGCTCTCGGCGGCGCCTGGACTGCCGATGATGTTGAATATCTGCGGCAAAGCCGGGCAGACTTCGCGCCTTTCTTCGCACCTTTCTTCGCGCCTGTGCGGGCGATTGCAATCCAAACCAACGAGTGAACGCCATGGGCAGAATAACCGGATTTGTCGCCGCTATCGTCATTGTCGCCGCATCGGTGGGCCTGGCGATGTTACTGATCTCGCTGGCGCCCGAGCCGGAAAGCCGCGAATTGCCGCCCCAGATTCCATTTGCCCTGACCGGCACTATCACTTCCTCTCCGGGCGCCATTCCCGTGTTCGGTTCGGGAACCGTGCGGCCCGCGCGGGAAGTCAATGTGGCGCCGCAAGTGGGCGGCAAGGTCAGCAGCGTACATTCCGCATTCGTGAGCGGCGGCCGGGTGGAAGCAGGGCAGACACTGTTTGAAATCGAAGACGAGGATTACCGGTATCGGGTCGAAGTCGCCATGGCCGATGTGGCGGCCAGGCAGGTTGCATTGCTCGAAGCGGAAGAGCAGGCTGAAATTGCCGCGGACGAATATGAAAACTTTGCCCGGCGCCAGGCTGACGACTCGCTCGCGGAACCAAGTTCGCTAACCTTGCGCCAGCCTCAATTGCAGGCCGCCGAGGCCGCTCTCGCGCGCGATCAGGCCCGGCTTGCCGAGGCCCGGCTGGCGCTGTCCCGGACCGAAATAACCGCCCCCTTCGATGGCTATGTACGCGTCGAATCGGTCGATGCCGGCCAGATCGTGGCGCCCGGGCAAGTGGTGGGAAGCCTGTTCGCGGCGGATGCGGCGGAAATTCTGGTATCCCTGCCTGACTCCGACGCCGCCCTGATTCCCGGACTTTGGGAACTGCGCGCGGGTGACGACTCGCGGCAGGTCGCGGCGCGTGTTATCGCCGAATACGGCGAACAGCGTTTCACCTGGACCGGCTATGTGGACCGAGCCGAAGTTTCGGTTGATTCGCAGACGAGAACCGTAGACGTGGTCATTCGCGTGCCTGACCCATTTACCGCCGGTTCGCCGGTCAACGGCTCGGCGGCCGGAGGCAATCCGCCTTTGCTCGTCGGCGAGTACGTCGATGTCGAGATCGAGGGCGTCGTGATGGCGAACATTTACCGGATTCCGCGCGCGGCGCTGCACGCCGGCAATGAGGTCTGGGTAGTTGATAGCGGCGGAACCGTGGGCATTGTTCCGGTGCGGATTTTCCAGCGCGCCGACGATGAAGCGTATGTCACCGGTTCCCTGTCGGCCGGTCAGTTGGTGATTACCGGCGGCGTGCAATTCGCTATCGATGGAATGCGCGTGCTGACCGAGGCCGAGCCGCTGTAATGAACGCCAACGATCCTTATCAGGGAGAACCGCCAGGCCCTATCGCTTACATGGCGAGCAACGGCGTTGCCGCCAATCTGCTGATGCTGGTTATCCTCGCCGCCGGACTCGTCTCCCTGACCGGACTCGAACGAGGAGCCTGGCCGATCGTGGACTTCTATACTATCGAAGTCTCCATGGCTTATCCGGGCGCCAACCCGGAAGAAATCGAAGAATCCATCGTAATCAAGATCGAAGACCAGGTCAGCGGGCTGGCAGACGTCAATGCGGTGCGTTCGGTAGCCGCGCCGGGCATAGCTTCGGTGCGGATCGAGATGAATTCCAGCGCCGATATGGACCAGGCGCTCGGCGATGTGGAATCGGCCGTGGCCCGAATCCAGACCTTTCCCGCCGGCGCGGAACGGCCGGTAGTTCGCGAGATGACGAGCAACCAGAGCATCATCCGCATGATTCTCCATGGCGACATGTCCGAGCGATCGCTGAAGGAACTGGCCCGTCAGATCGAAGACGAGATTACCGCCTTGCCCGAAATTTCACTGGCCGAAGTCAGCGGCATTCGCGAATATGAAATTTCCATCGAAGTTCCGGGACAGCGGCTGCGCGCGCTTGGCCTGACCCTGGACGATATCGCGAATATCGTTCGCGCCAATTCGCTGGATCTTTCCGCCGGCAGCATCGACACCAGCGAGGCGCAAGTGCGTGTGCGGACCCTGGGCCAGCGCTACGTGCAACAGGAATTCGAGGACATCGTGCTCGTGGCCCAGGACGACGGATCAGTATTGCGGCTAGGCGATATCGCTACGGTCCGCGACGAGTTTCAGGATATCGATATCATCGTGCGGCACAGGAATCAACCGGCGGTATTCATCGAGGTTTACCGTTCCGAAAACGAACGGGTCATGAATGTCGCCACGGCGGTCCATGAACACCTCGCTAGAGCGATCGAACCCGCGCTGCCGCAAGGCGCCGGCATCAGCATTTGGAACGACGAATCGGGAGCTTATTCCGAACGCGCCGACTTGTTGCTGAAGAACGGCTCCCTCGGCTTGTTGCTGGTATTTATCGCGCTGGCGCTGTTCCTGCAGATCAGGCTGGCGATCTGGGTCAGCGTGGGTCTGGCCACGAGTTTTATCGGCGCGCTCGCGGTCATGTTGCTGTTCGATGTCGCCCTCCACGCGGTTTCCCTGTTCGTCTTCGTGCTGGCGATCGGCATAATCGTCGACGACGCCATCGTGACGGCGGACAGTATTTACAAGGAACGCAGACAGGGATTGCCCGGCGTAGCCGCGGCGATTCGCGGAACGCGCAAGATCAAGACCCCATTGACCTTCGCCGTGCTGACCTCGATCGCGGCATTCATTCCCCTGCTGTTCATTCCCGGCGGAATCGGCGATATCTGGCGGGCGCTGCCGATCATCGTCATCGGTATGCTGGTGATCTCCCTGGTGGAATCGCTGTTCATTCTGCCCGCTCACCTGGCGCATCTGCCGGGACCGGACTGGCGTCCAACCAACATGGTCGACCGATTTTTCGCCGGCACCCAAGGCATGGTGGACCGGGGCTTGCAAACCTTCATCGACGGGCCGCTCGACCGTGCGCTCAAGTTCACTACCGCTCAGCCGCTGGTGATCGTCGCCGGCGCCATCGGCGCGCTCATCGTCAGCGTTTCACTGGTGCCCGCGGGTCTGATCGCGGTCATATTCGCCGATGTGGTGGAAGGGGATTTCGTGACCGCCTCGCTGGAAATGCCCGACGGAACCCCAGCTTCGCGAACCTGGGAAGTTGCCAGAGATCTGGAAGCCTCCGGTCTGCGAGTGATCGAGCGACTCTCGGCGGAACAGCCGGAAGGATCTCCCGACCTGCTCGACGGAAGCATTCTCATAGTCGGGCAGCGGCCGAGGCTCGAAGGCGGCGGCGTGGCGTCGCAGCCCAGTCTGAATCCCGAAGCCAATGTCGCCACCGTGGAATTCAAGTTGATCAGCGCCCAGGAACGCGACATCACCACTACTGAAGTCGCCCAGGCCTGGCGCGACGAGGTGGGCATTCTCCCTTATGTGCGCGGCGTCGTATTCAGTGGCGAGTTGATCGATCTGGGCAATCCGATTGAAGCGATCCTGTCCCATCCGGATCCGCGGCGGCTCGTTGAGCATGCGGAATCCCTGGTCGCCAGCCTGCGCAATATCGAAGGCGTATTCGATATACGCTCTGATCACACGCCGGGCGTGCGCGAAATGCAACTGAAATTGCGGCCGGAGGCTCGCACTTTCGGCTTGAGCTTGCAGGATCTGGCCGCGCAAGCGCGCGCGGCCTTCTTCGGCGCCGAAGCCTTGCGAGTGCAACGCAATGGGGAGGAAGTCCGCGTATACACCCGGCTTCCCGAGGCGGAACGCGACGCGATTACCGATATCGAGGAGTATATTATCCGTACGCCGTCGGGCGCCGAGGTTCCCTTGCGTCAGGTCGCCACGATTACATCGGGCAATTCCCCGCCGGCGATCAGTCGCAGGGACGAGCAGCGCGTCGTCACCGTCGCCGGCGATGTCGACACCGACTTGATCTCGGCGGGAGAAGCCAACGGCATACTCACCGGCACGATTCTGGCGAGTTTGATCGAGGAAGACCCGGATCTGAGCTACATCCTGGGTGGCGAGCAACAGGTGCAGGCCGATTCGCTCGGCTCGCTATATCGCGGCTTCGCGCTCGCCATGCTGCTGATCTTCGCCTTGCTGGCGATTCCACTGCGTTCCTACACCAAGCCCTTCATCATCATGTCGATCATTCCCTTCGGCTTGATCGGGGTGATGATCGGACATCTGGTGTTGCAGGTGCCGGTCAGCGCGACCACGATCATGGGCGTCCTCGGGCTCAGCGGCGTCATTGTCAACGACTCGCTGGTGATGGTCGACCTCATCGACCGGAAGTTGCTGGACGGGGCCTCTCCGCGCAATGCGGTAATCGAAGGCGCCAAGGGACGATTCCGGCCGATTCTGCTGACTTCGGTGACAACCTTCATGGGCTTCACGCCGCTGATTCTCGACCGCTCCATCCAGGCGCAATTCATGTTGCCTTTCGCCGCCTCTATCGGTGTAGGCGTATTGATCACCACCTTTGTCCTGATGCTCCTGGTGCCGGCGATCTCGATCATGCATCTTGGCTTGATCCAGCCGAAAGGGCATTCGCGGCGGCCGCTGCCGGCCGCGGGCTAGCGCTTGCGCCGCATGGGTCCGGAAGGTCGCGATAGCGGCGGTCGGCGGTTATTTGCGTGGATTGACTTGGCTGAATTCGGCTAGAATTCAAGCTTTACTCAACTTCATTCGATTAGTTGCCGAGTCGAGCATGTTTCACAACGCAAGAATAATGAAATGACATTCGCCGAAGAATTATTACTTTTGCTACTCCATGAAAACACCGGGTACCTTGCTCCCGTGCCCGAGTGGGAAATGTCCTGTGCGTTTGCCGGCGGAGTTCTGATGGATCTGTCTCTGAAGAACCGGATTGACACTGATCTGGAAACCCTCAGTCTGCTAAACAAGACTCCGACCGGCGACGACATTCTTGATCCCATACTCGATGAAATCGCGCGGGAGGAGAATATCCATAGCCCTCGATTCTGGGTCGAACGAATAGCCGCCAGGGCCGAGACAATAAGCGACAAGGCGTTCGCGCGCCTGGTCAATATGGGAATTCTCGACTTCGACTCGGCCGGTTTCTGGTCGCTTTCGAAAAAAGTCTCCCGCAGCCGCCGCTATCCGCGCGTGGATGGCGTTCCGGGAGAGGAGATCAAACAGCGGATTACGCGCATCCTGCTGACCGATGAAATTCCCGATCCGCGCGATATCGCCATCATTGGCCTGCTGCACAATTGCGATGGTGTGCGCGCCTTGCTGGAACCGGAAGAATTTGAAATTGCAGAGCAGCGCATCGAGTTGCTCAGTGGAATGGATCTGATCGGGCGCACTATCAGCGAAGCTGTGCGAAGCTCGTATCGGCCGCCGGAAGCCTTGCGTACGCGACACCGCAAGAAGCTGCCTTCAATTGGACTGCTCGATTTTCTGCGCTCTCACGCGATGCGGCATGGAAATCTGCCCAAGTTTTTTGCCGAACAGGCAAAGAAACACGGTCCGGTCTACCAAATCAATGCCGGCGGCCGCAAGTTGGTCGTGTTAGCCAGTCAGCAACTGAATCTCTGGACCGGCAAGAAAGGGCGCTTGCTGTTGCGGACCCGGGACTATCTCGAGGAATTCCAGCAGGAATGGGGGACCGCGAGGTCGATTGCCAGCATGGATGGCGCCGATCATTTTCGCATGCGCAAGGCAATGCGCGACGGCAACTCGCGAGTAGTCGTCGAGGATCGGATTCACGAAGTGTTCGCGCTAGCGAGAAATACCTTCAGTGGCTGGAAAGTGAACAGCGTCATTGCCGTCGAAGCTTCCTGCCAGCGCCTGATCGGCGAGCAGATAGCTGAATTGAGCGTGAGCATCAAGCCGCCGGATCATTTGCTTGAAGATCTGCGGAAGTTCGAATACCGCGCGCTTTTCGTACATGTATTCGGCGTAATTCCGAAATTCATGCTGCGTACGCCGCGGATGAAGAAATACAAACAAAGCGTGCTTGATCTATATGCGCAGATTCATGCGACCCATACTCCGGCGCAACGCGCGGGCAAGCGGCGCGATCTGGTAGACGATCTCATGGAATTACATCATTCAGATCCGCAATTCCTGCCGGAGACCAACCTGGGATTTGCCTTTATCGCGGCGCTCATCGCCGGTCACTATACCGGCAGCGCCATGGCGTTCCTGATTTACGAAATGCTGGCGAATCCCGATCTGCATGAACGCATCATTGCCGAGGCCGATGCGCTATTCGAAAACGGCGATCCGGACGCGAAGGCGCTGACACCCGAAGCGATCGACGTTACTCATCGTTTCACCATGGAAGTGTTGCGGTTGCATCCGGTGATCAACGTGCATCGGCGCACGGTAATGAATTCGTTCGATATCGACGGTTTTCCGATACCGGCCTACAGCGAAATCCTGATCGCTTATACGGCCACGCATTATATGGAAGAGCATTTCAAGGATCCGGAAAAGTTCGATATAGATCGTTATCTCCCGCCAAGGGATGAGCACAAGCAGACCGGCGCCTATGTGCCTTTCGGCACCGGCACGCATACCTGCGGCGGCAGGCGCTGGACCGAATTGCAATTGGTGATCAACGTCTTACTGATCGCGCGCCATCTCGAAATGGAATTGGTTCCGAAGAACTACAAGCTCAAACTCAGTCCTTTTCCCAAGCTCAGCCCGAGCAAGCATTGCAAGATCAGGATCAAGGGCTACCGGCGCCCGTTAGCTGCCGCGCAACCAGCAAACTCCGATTGAATCGAAATCGCCCCGCGGCGCAAGGAAGCGCCGCCGAATTCGATGGCCTAAGCCATTGCATTCGGGAGCAAATCAAAACCATGCTTTGGTCTTGCGATAGAAAAAAATTCCAGGGCGGAATTTTTCGGAGAAATTAGTCCATATAGAACTGCCGGCAATAGCGGCGGTAGAGCCCAATTTCACCGTCGGACCGACTCAGTATAGGCCGCGCCCTGAACCGCTTGCGGTTCCAGATTCTGGTGTCCTGCTCTACGTCAAGTTTCTGATTGGTGAGCAGAAACTGGCTCATCAGGCCAGCGCGCCATGGCGGCGGCAAAAATCTCAATCCCATAAAGAACCGTTTTGGTTTACGCAATTCCCGCACCTGACCAGCGAGTGTAAGATTGATCTCCTTGCCATCCACGGGCGTGGCCAGCACCCACAAGCGCACGTCCATGCCGATGGTGCTCTCATGCACTTCCACGTAAGAGTAGCCGAGGCCATGGACATGAGCATGGGCGACAACGTCGTGCGTCAAGCTCCAGATTCCGGCGATGTTGCGTACGCGTGTGAAATGAAACTTGCT
Organism: uncultured Pseudohongiella sp.; assembly: GCA_951812715.1. Classification (GTDB taxonomy): domain Bacteria; phylum Pseudomonadota; class Gammaproteobacteria; order Pseudomonadales; family Pseudohongiellaceae; genus UBA9145. Next base: position 2,689,346 of record OX638323.1, read on the forward strand.
CAACAAGTAGGCGCCGTCAACTTCAACTGCCCCGATCTGGTACACATTGTCGTAACCGTGGGTATAACGCAAATGGGCGAGATCCACCGAATTTTCGGCGGTTTCCTGGGGGTGGCCCTGGAAGCGAAAATGTCGATAGCCGACATCGCACCATCCGGAGGTATCCGGCGCCTCGGGCAAACTCCATTGCGGCTTCCGGCCTTCGAGCCCCCACCAGGCGAACACCATGCCCGCGATTTCCCGCGACGCATAAACCTTGAGCCGCGCATTGGCCGGTGGCGAGGCGAAAGGCGTTGCCACGCATTTGCCGGAAGCATCGTATGCGAAACCATGAAAGGGACAGACAAGACAGCCATCGCGCACCTTGCCCCCGGCTTTGGGGCCGAGGTGCGAACCGAGATGCGGACAGAATGCGTCGGCGACGCAGATGTTCCCGTTTGCGTCGCACCAGATGACGATTTCCTCGCCCATCCAGGTCCGTTCAATCAGTTTTTTTGCCTGAATGGATTTGCGGTCACCCAGGAAGTACCAACCTTCCGGGAACGGCGGCAGTTCTGCGGCGCGTTTCAATGCCTCGATTCCTTATCTGTTCTTGTAATTCTCCGCGGGTCCGGTCAGCCGTACAGTTTCCGCCAAGTCTGCACGAAATAACGCATTTCGTCCGGCTTCGCCATGCTCAGGCGCATCCAGTTGGTGAACGGGGGGAAAGGTCTTCCAATCTGGATGTTTTCCGCCATGAAACGGGCCTGGACTTGTTCGATCGGATGTCCGGTTTCGATGAAACTGAAATTGGCGTCCGACTTGATGTGGTTGATGCCGGCCGAGCGCAGATAGCTTTCGACGATGTCCAGTGACTCGCGCGCCGTGCGCCGCACGAATTTCGAATGCTCCTCGTCCTGGTAGCTGGCATAGGCGGCGCGCACGCCCATTATATTCTGCAAACCGGTCTGCCGGCTGCTGATTTCCCGGGTCAGTTCGGGGTGCGCGAAAGCGAAACCCACCCGTAATCCGGCCAGGCCGTGAATCTTCGAAGCCGTGCGCGTGATGATCAAGTTTCGCTGACCGTTACGCACCAGGTCCATCATGGTGCTGTAATCGGGGTTGCTGACGAACTCGTGATAGGCCTCGTCGAGGAACACCATACGATCACGTGCGATTTCGACTATGAAATCCTTAAGCGCATTCTTTTCGATGATATTTGGAATTGGATTGTTGGGATTGCACAGATAAACCAGCCTGGTGTCGGCGCGGATGGCGCTGGCCATGGCTTCCAGATCCGTTCTCATGTCGCCGTCCACGGGCACTCGGATCACCTCGGTGCCATTAGCTTCGGCATAGGCCGGCAGGTCCTCGAACGTGGGATGGGGTATGACGATGGAGCCATCGCGCATGCCTGCCAGCAAGCCGCCGACTTTCAGCAGTTCCGCCGAACCCGAACCGAGGCTGATGTGGTCGGCGCCGATATCCTGCTGGCTGCCGATCAGCTTCGGCAACGGATTGTCATAGAAAGAATACAGGTTGGCTTCGCCGATGGCGCTATAGATCGCGCGCAAGGCGACGCGCGACGGCCCCCAGGGGTTCTCGTTGGAATTCATGCGAATGATGTGGTCCGGCTTTGCAATCACATCTTGCGCATGGGCGCTTTGCATGAGGTCGAGACCGGACCAGATCCGGCCGCCCGGAATCGACTGCAAGGCGTTGGCGGCGAACAGAGCCGAGCCGCCGAGCAATAGCTGTCTTCTGCTTACTCTGCTTGTCATGAGTCTTTGCCCTCTTCTTTCGAGTGTGCCTCGCGCTAGGTGACGCCATCTGGTGTATTGCATTCGGAACCGAAGCAATGTCGCTAGAAGCCACCCCCGGCCGCGACGCTCTGGACTGTATCGAGCACCCGTAACAGGTTGCCGCTCCAGAGCATGGCGATTTCTTCCTCGCTGTAGCCCCGCGTGACGAGTTCAAGGGTAACGTTGAAGGTCTCGGAAGCGTCGCTCCAGCCTTCGATGCCGCCACCGCCGTCGAAATCCGAGCTGATGCCGACATGTTCGATACCGATCAAGTTTACCATGTAGTCAATATGGTCAACCAAGTCCGCCACTGATGCCGGCGGCGCCTGGCTTCCCACTTCCGGACCGAATCGCGCCCTTACCTGCGTCTGCAGTTCGGTCACCGCGGCCTCATATTCGATTCGCTCGTCAGCGCCCAATGCCTCAAACTGTTCGCTGGTCAATAGTTCAAGATCCATTTCCGCGGCGACTTCATCCGTCAGCCGTTGCCGGCCTTCGGCGACATACACGCGGCGAGCTTCATTGATGTAAACATCCAGCGCTACTGCCTGCACCACACCGCCGTTATCCCGCACTCGCAGCAGCAATTCGTCGCTCAGATTACGACTGTGATCGGTCAGCGCCCGCGCCGACGAATGCGAAGCGACAACCGGCGCCGTAGTGATATCAAGCATCTGCGAAATGGCTTCCGCGGACGGGTGGGAAATATCCACCATGATGCCGAGCCGATTCATTTCCGCAACCGCGGCCCGGCCAAGTTCACTGAGGCCGCCGTGCAGATAGTCGTTGTTGGCCTCGCCGGTGTGGGAATCGGCGAACTGGCTATGTCCGTTATGCGCCAGCGACATGTAGCGTCCGCCCCGAGTATGGAATTCCCCGATTCGGGACAAGTCCAGGCCGACTGGATAGGCGTTCTCGATACCGATCATGGCGACCTTGCGCCCGCTGGCGGCGATCTCGCGAACATCATCGGAAGTCAGTGCGAGTCCGATGCGGTCCGGCGCGATCTCTTCCGTCAGGCGGTGGATCGCGTCGAACTTGTCGATGGCATTGGCATAGGCTGCCGCATAGCCTTCTTCATCGAGCGGGCCCTGGCCGGTATAGACGATGAACCAGACAACATCGAGCCCGCCGGTTTCAATCTTGGGCAAGGTTACCTGAGTGTCCAGATCGCTGGTGTAGTTGTTTTCCGGCGTGAAATTGGAAGTATCGATATCGACGTGGGTATCAAGCGCGATGACGCGATTGTGGATGTCTCGGGCGCGTTCAATCAATTGCTGATCGTTCGCCGCAACCGGCTCGGTCTCGGGCGCGCCGGTTTGCGCCGGCGCGCCGCTGTCGCCACAGCCGGCAAGAGCCAGCAGAAAGGCGGCGAGCAACAAAAATCCGATCTGATGCGACGGTTTCATGGGCGATTTGGTCATGGCGGCAATTCCTGGCTGTGAATCTCAAGAAAACTATCACTCGCGAGAAACACTGGCAATCGCGGCCTGTATCCCGATTCCCGCCAAGGGAAAAATATCTCTGCCGATTGCGGATTTATTTTTCCGTTTTGGGGCGTAGCGCTCGGAACCGATGCGCGCATCTGGCGCCGGAACGCCAGGCCGCGTTTATCCTGGTTTACGGGCGAGGAAACAGTACAGCGGAGTAAATATCTCCAACTTGCCACCCGCGACATAAGCTTCCGCGGTTCGATTCATCATTCGGACAACGTCGGTCGAGCCCCTCGGAACGAATCTGCATGTCTCGGCCAGCCGCAAGCCGCCGATTATCGCCTTGAGGCCCCACGGTGTCCTGCGAATTGCGCTCCACAACGAACCGTGGAGACCTTCCATGGGTCGATACCAAGGTGTGCCGGGGCCATCCATGGCGCCCTTGTCCGCAGCCTCGATGATCTGGAATCCAACGGCCTCAAGCGCGCGATTCACTTCCGCGAAGGTGGCGATGCCGTCTAGCGCGATTCCCAGCATGAGTTCTTCCTTGACGGCCCGGTCCCGGCTGCTTTCGGAATCGAACTTGTCCGTCATGCACATCTCCTGGCCCCAGAACAGGGCACCGGGTTTCAGCACGCGATAAATCTCCGCGAACGCGCCCTGCTTGTCCGGGGCGTGGCAGGTGGACTCGATCGCATAACCCGCATCTACCGAGTCGGCTTCAATGGCGCCCATATCCATGAAATTGCAGTGCAAGTACTCCGCCAGATGATCAAGTCCCTCATCAATGTTCATTTGCCGAGCCTTGTTGAGCTGTTGCTCATTGTTATTGACGCAGAGAACCCTGGCGCCGGACTCGCGGGCAACTCGCCGCATCGGACCGCCCATGCCACAGCCAACGTCGATTACCCACATGTTTTCGCGCAATTTCAGCTTCTCGATCATCATGCGCTGATGGCGGACGATGGACGCCTCCAATTTCTCGTTGGGTTTCAACGGCGCGAAGTGCAAGGACACGTTCCACCCGAACTGCATGAATTCGGTACACAGGTCGTAATAGTCGTTGACCGTCTCCGAGTGGTCATAGACGCCGTCATCGGCATCCGCCCGTTTGCGTCTCTCCCTCCAGCCGCCAAAGCGCGCCAAGCGGCTTGGGACGTTCCAGTCCCGATACACATTCCACAATGGCGCGGTTAGTTTCTTCAACATGTCATATTCCTTGGTTATGGCTGCAATAATTCCATGTTCCAGGCAGATTTCGCTTGCGGGGATACACCCGAAACTCACGAAGCCGCGCTGGGAGACACACAAACGGGATTGTCTCAGCCTCACGGATTCGATCCACCGACAACAATATAGGAGATTTGTGAACTTAAGTCTGCCCTGGGGACCACGATTGCAGAGAACAAATAAAGTGTCCGGTTATAGAACACACAAAGTGTCCGGTCGTACAGTGGTCGTTTTTCGAGGCGACCGGGATGCTATATGGACGTGGCGCAAAAACCAAGCTGGGACACTCACTTCGTCTATCCGATACTAGTGGTCGAGAACGCCGAGAGTTCACGTATAATCCACTATTTCCTAGCGGGTTTTTCCATGATGCAACATCGAATTTTCCGGTTTCTGGTTTCCTTCATGCTGTTGGCGTTCGCCGTCCAGGCGCTTGCCGATGGCGGCCGTACTCCGAGCTATGCCAAGAACGGTATGGTCAGCAGCGCATCACGTCTGGCTTCCGAGGTAGGCGTCGAGACCTTGAAGAACGGAGGCAACGCCGTTGACGCCGCGGTCGCCACGGCGTTCGCGCTGGCGGTCACCTGGCCCAGCGCGGGCAATATCGGCGGCGGCGGCTTCCTTGTCTATCACGGCAGTGACGGCCACGCCACGACTTTCGATTTCCGCGAAAAGGCGCCTCTGGCCGCCACCGAAGAGATGTATCTGGGCGTTGATGGCCGGGTTGTCGCCAATTCCAATCATTTCGGTCCGCTGGCCATCGGCGTGCCCGGCACCGTCGCCGGACTGTGGCAGGCGCACCAGCGACTCGGCAGCCTGCCCTGGGCCGATCTGGTGGCGCCGGCGGTACGGCTGGCGCGTGAAGGCATTCCGATCACTTACGCGCTTCAGACCGGTTTCTCCCGCAGCCAGGGCCGTTTCCGGCAATATCCTTCCAGCGCCGCGGTATTCTTCAAGTCCGACGGCTCGCTATATGAACTGGGCGATAGCTGGGTTCAGCCCGATCTCGCGAATACGCTGGAGCTGATTCAGCAACATGGCAAGGACGGATTTTATGCCGGCGAGAATGCCGAGCGCCTGACAGGATTCATGGCCGATATCGGTGGCCTGATCACCGAAGAAGATCTGGCGCGCTATGAGGCCGTTGAGCGCGAACCCATCCGCGGCAGTTACCGCGGGCATGAAATCATCAGTATGCCGCCGCCGAGTTCCGGCGGCGTGGTGCTGGTGGAAATGCTCAATATTCTGGAAGGATTCGATCTCGCCGCGATGGGACACAATTCGGCGGATTATCTGCATGTGCTGACCGAGACCATGCGCCGGGCCTACGCCGACCGGGCGCAGCATCTGGGCGACCCGGACTTCAACGAAGGCATGCCGCTGGATCGCCTGACTTCCCGGCAATACGCCGAAGAATTGCGGGAAACCATCGATCTCGAACGCGCCTCAAACAGCGATCCCGAACTTTTCGCCCAGGCCTACGAGAGCGAGGAAACGACGCACTTCTCGGTGGCGGACAAGGACGGCAACATGGTCAGCCTGACCTATACGCTGGAATTTGGCTATGGCTCCGCAATCGTGGTTGCCGGCGGCGGCTACCTGTTGAATAACGAGATGGGCGATTTCAACGCCGTTCCCGGCGTCACCAGCGCCAATGGACTGATCGGCACGCCACCGAATCTGATTCGACCGGAAAAAAGACCGCTGTCGAGCATGACGCCAACCATAGTGGCGCGGGACGGTCAGCCGCTGTTCGCGGTCGGCAGTCCCGGCGGCAAGACCATTATCAATACCACCTTGCAGTTGATCCTGAACATTGTTGACCACGGCTACAACATCGCCGAATCCGTCGAAGCGCCTCGCATTCACCACCAATGGCTGCCCGATGTGACCAGGATGGAACCGAATGGCCTGTCTCCAGACACGGTTCGATTGTATGAAGCCAAGGGTCACCGGCTCATGTCCCGGGGTACGCAAGGCGCGGCCATGGGGGTTTACCATGATCGGGAAGCCGGCCTTTTTCTCGGCGCTTCCGATTCACGCCGTGGAGACGGCGCCGCGGTCGGTTATTGATCCGGCTGCGCCAGCGCGGTCGCGGCGATGACTTCCGACAGATTGCAGCGCCGACTGGAAAAGGAAATCAGGGGGCAGGTCTGGTTCGATGCCTTCAATCGCGGACGTTATAGCACCGATGCATCGATTTACCAGATCATGCCAGTCGGCGTGGTCGTGCCCGCCGACGAGGAAGACGCCGCGGCCGCGCTCGCGATTGCCGAAAATGAAGGCGTACCGATTCTGCCACGTGGCGCCGGCACTTCCCAGAACGGTCAGGCCATCGGCGAAGCGCTGATTCTCGACAGCACCCGGCATCTGAACAAGGTCACGGACTTCGACCCGGAGGCGCGCAGAGTTTGTGTGCAGCCGGGCATCGTGCTCGATCAGCTCAATCGGTTGCTCAAGCCCCACGGCCTGTTCTATCCGGTGGACGTGTCTACCGCCAATCGCGCAACCATCGGCGGCATGACCGGCAATAACAGTTGCGGCGCGCGTTCAATTCGCTACGGCAATATGGTGCACAACGTGCGCTCTATCGAAGCCGTGCTCGCCGGCGGCGTCAAGGCTCATTTCCGTGCTTATTCGCGCCATGGGGATTCGGGAAACGGCGACATGCCGCCGGAACTGGTAGAGAAGTTGCTCGACCTCGGCGACAGCGAAGCTGAAGAAATCCACCGACGCTTTCCCACACTGCTGCGCCGAGTCGGCGGCTACAACATCGACGAGTTGACGCTGGACCGGCCCAATCTGGCGCGGCTGCTCGTAGGTTCCGAGGGTACCCTGGGGTTCTTCCGGCGCATACATCTCGACCTGCAACCGATTCCACGGCACAAGGTGCTCGGTATCTGCCATTTTTCGCGCTTTTACGACGCCATGGACAGCGTCCGCCATATCGTCGAACTCAAACCCGCCGCGGTCGAGTTGATGGATCGCACCATGATCGAACTCGCCCGGGAAATCCCATTGTTCGCGCCGACCGTGGAACGATTCGTCAAAGGCGAACCGGAAGCACTGTTGCTCGTCGAGTTTGCCGGAGAAGACCACGCCGGGCAGCTCGTCTCCCTGCGCCGGCTTGGGGAATTATTGCAGACTCTGGATTCACCGGAATCCACGGCGCGGCCTTTCGTGGTCGAGGCGGTCGATCCGGATTTTCAGAAATCGATCTGGGAAGTCAGAGCTTCGGGCCTGAACATCATGATGTCGATGAAGGGTGACGCCAAGCCGGTTTCCTTTATCGAGGACTGCGCCGTAGCGCTGGAAGACCTGGCGGACTACACCGCCCGCCTGAGCGAAGTATTCGCGCGCCATGGCACGACGGGCACCTTTTACGCCCATGCTTCCGTAGGCTGCCTGCACGTGCGCCCCGTACTCAACATGAAACAGGCCGGAGGCGCAAAGGCGATGCGATCCATCGCCGAAGAGGCGCTGGAAATGGTGCGTGAGTACAAGGGATCCCATTCCGGCGAACACGGAGACGGCATTTCGCGCTCGGAATTTCATGAGCCCATGTTCGGCCGTCGCATGGTCGGGAATTTCGAGCAGGTGAAGAGCTGGTTCGATCCGGACAACGTCTTCAATCCCGGCAAGATCGTCAATCCGCATCGCTTCGACGATCGAACTATCATGCGTTATCCGCCCGGTTACCAATGCAAGCCGATCGAAACCGCACTCGACTGGTCCGCCTGGCAAGGTTACGACCGCGCTCTCGAGATGTGCAACAACAATGGCGCTTGCCGCAAGGCGAAGGGCGGCGTCATGTGTCCTTCCTTCCGCGTCACGGGCGAGGAAATCCATCTGACCCGCGGCCGCGCCAACAGTTTGCGGCTGGCCTTGAGTGGGGCAACGGGCCCGGAGGCGCTGCAATCGAAGGAATTGTACGAAAGCATGGCTTTGTGCGTGGGTTGCAAGGCTTGTCGGCGCGAATGCCCTACCGGAGTGGACATGGCGCGGATGAAAACCGAGTTCCTGCATCACTATCGCGGTGCGAGCGGAATCAGTCTGCGCGACAGGCTGTTTGCCTGGCTGCCACGCTATGCCCATCGGCTCGGACTGCTCGGTCTACTGTTGAATCTGCGCGACTGGATTCCGGGGATGGCGCTGCTTTCGCAATGGTTGCTCGGGTTAAGCGCGAAACGCACTCTGCCGCGCTGGCGTAGCGACCGGTTTCGTCCGGCGACTGCCACGGGCGAGGGCAGGGAAGTGGTGCTGCTGGTCGACACGTTCAATAGCTGTTTCGAACGCGAAAATGCCGATGCGGCCTGCAAGGTTTTGCAGGCCGCGGGTTACCGCGTGGTAACGGCGGCAGCCGAGGATTCCCGTCCGCTATGTTGCGGCCGCACATTCCTCAGCAGCGGCCTGATGAACGAGGCGAAAGCCGAGGCCCGGCGCATGCTGGAGACTTTACTACCGTTCGTTGAGCGTGGCGTGCCAATCATTGGTCTCGAGCCTTCCTGTCTGCTCAGCCTGCGCGACGAGTATCTCGTCATGGGATTGGGCCCGGAGGCGGAAACACTGGCCGCGGGCAGCTTCCTGCTGGAGGAATTCCTGGCTGCGGAACACGAATCCGGCAAACTCGAATTGAAGTTGAAGCCACTAAAGCAAAAACGGGCGCTGGTGCATGGCCATTGCCACCAGAAATCCTTCGCCGTCATGCCGGCGCTCAACCAGACGCTGGCGCTGGTGCCGGAACTAGAAGTGGAAGTGATTGAATCGTCCTGCTGTGGCATGGCCGGCTCATTCGGCTACGAGGCCGAGCACTACGACTATTCCATGGACATGGCGGAATTGAGTTTGCTGCCGGCGGTGCGGGCCTCGAACGAAGCCACCCTGATTGTCGCCAACGGCGTCAGTTGCCGCGGCCAGATCAGTCACGGCGCCTCCCGCGAAGCCTTGCACGTCGCCAGAGTGCTGGAAATGGCGTTGGGATAACGCGCCTGCGCGAAGAGCTTACAAGCCACCCATGCACAGGTACTTGATCTCCAGGTAGTCGTCCATGCCGTACTTGGAGCCTTCGCGGCCGGAGCCGGATTCCTTCATGCCGCCGAAGGGCGACATCGGGTTGGTGACGATACCTTCGTTGATGCCGACGATGCCGTAATCGAGGGCTTCCGCCACGCGCCAGATTCTGCCGACGTCGCGGGCATAGAAATAAGCCGCCAGCCCGGCATTGGTATCGTTGGCGAGGGCGATGGCTTCTTCCTCGGTTTCGAATTCGAACAATGGCGCGACCGGGCCGAAGATTTCTTCCTGGAAAACCCGCATTTCGGGCACGACCCGCGTAAGCACGGTGGGCTCGACAAAACACTCACCTGTCGCGGCGCGCTTGCCGCCGGTTACGACTTCAGCGCCAAGCGACCTGGCTTCTTCTATCATTTCAAGCACGGAATCCGCCGCCTTGCGATCGATCAACGGTCCGATGACGGTGCTCTCTTCGAGTCCGTTGCCGATATGCTGGGCTGCCGAAGCCGTGGCGAACCGGTCGGCGAATTCTTCGTACACGCCGGATTGCACCAGGATGCGGTTGGCGCAGACGCAGGTTTGTCCCGCATTGCGGTATTTGCAGGCCAGGGCGCCTTGCACCGCGGCGTCCAGATCGGCGTCGTCGAATACGATGAAAGGCGCATTGCCGCCGAGTTCCATGGACGTGCGCTTGACCGTTGCGGCGCATTGTTCGATTAGCCGCTTTCCGACAGCCGTAGACCCGGTGAAGGTTAACTTGCGCACCTTGGGATTGGAGGTAAGTTCGGCGCCGATAGCGTGGGTGTCCCCACATAATACATTGATTACGCCGGCGGGAATTTCGGCGCGCGCTGCGAGTTCCGCCAGGGCGAGAGCCGAAAGGGGCGTCGCATTGGCAGGCTTGCAGACCACGGTGCAGCCGCTTGCCAGCGCCGGCCCGAGCTTGCGCGCGAGCATGGCGTTGGGGAAATTCCAGGGTGTGATGCAGGCAGCCACGCCAACCGGCTGTTTGATGGCGAGCAGGCGCTGGTCCTTGCGCGGACTCGGAATGGTATCGCCGTATACCCGGCGCGCTTCCTCGGCAAACCACCTTATGTATCCCGCGCCGATTTCGATTTCCTTGCGTGATTCGGCCAGGGGTTTGCCTTGTTCGACGGTGATGATCCGGGACAGATCTTCGCGATGAGCCAGGATCAGTTCATGCAGCCGCTGCAAGGCGGCGGCGCGCTCGTCCGCCGTGCGCCGCCGCCAATCCGGAAACGCGCGATGAGCGGCGGCAACGGCGCGGCGGGTTTCGGATTGGCCGCAACGCGACACCGCGGCCACAGTCTCACCCGTTGCCGGATTCAGCACCGGCGTGGTCGAGCCGTCCTCGGCGTCGTGCCAGCTTCCATCGATATATGCCCTGGTTTTCAGCAAGCCTGTATCGCTTAACTGCATGACATTTTCCTCATGAGACAATCAACGTTCCGGCGGGACTAGATTAATCCAGTTACCCAGAACACGTACACTGCCGAAAAAGATACCAATCCTCCCATCAGCGTTGCGCCGCCATAACTGAAGATGGCGTCTGGCACGCTGAGCCGGGACAGGGATGTGCAGACCCAGAAATAGCTGCTGTTGACGTACTTTATGATGACCGAACCGCTGGCGCCGGCCAGCATCGCCGCTTCCGGCGACAGGCCGAGATTGCCGAGCATGGGCGCGCTCAGCGCGGCCGCGGTGATTACGCCGACAGTGGTCGAGCCGGTGATCATGTTGCCGATGATACCGATGACGAAGGGCAACAGAATTGCCGGCAGGCCGAAATCAGTGAACAACGCGGCGATGAAATCCACCGCCGGAGTACCGCGCAGGATAGCGCTGAGCGAGCCGCCGAGGCCGGTTATGACAAGGATCATCGCCGAAGTCTTCAAGGCGGCCTCAACCCAGGCGTCGCGCGATTGTTCGCGGTGTTCCGTAGTGCGGATATTGCGATAGGCCAGCCAGACGCCGATAGAGAGCGCAACCACCGGCCAGCCCAGGTACATGAATACGGTGCGCAGGAAATGACCTTCTTCCAGCACCAGCGAGACCACGCTCTGGGCCGCGATCAGCAAGATGGGAATCACGATCGGTGTGTAGGAGCTGAGCGTCGAGGGCAGATTCTCGCCGCCTTCGAGACTGCTTTCGACGCTGCCGAACTCATCGCTCGCCGGCGTCTTCACGCGCGGCCCGCAAACGTACTTGCCCCAGGCCCAACAGGCCAGGGAACCGAACAAGCAGGCGATACCGCCGTAGATGATGGTCTTGCCGATATCGGCGCCGACCAGCGCGGCGGCGGCAAGCGGGCCGGGCGTCGGCGGTACGATGGCATGGGTCAATTGCAGCGCGCCGACGAGACCGGTGGACATGGCGGCGATGCCGATACCCATCGTGCGGGCCGAGGAGTGAACCAGCGGGTTGAGGATCACATAGGCCACGTCCGAGAAGATCGCGATGCCGATGATGAAGCCGGTCAAGGTCAGCGCTAGCGGCATGCGCGCCGATCCCACCAGATTCACCATCGAACGGGTGATGACCTGGATGCCGCCGGTATGCTTGAGCGCTTCGGCGATGATCGAGCCGAGCACGATGACGACGCCGATCGATCCCAGGGTATTGCCGAAGCCGCTCTCGAAAGCGTCGATGAAATTGTTCTGCTGGATGCCAGGCAGAATCCCGAACAGCATGATGGGGATGAGCAGGGCGAAGAACACGTGCCATTTCCATTTCGCGATCAGGAACAGCAACAGGAAGATGAGTACGCCGAATCCAAGCAGGGAGATGGCGGCGCTGGTATTGACCGCGGAGGCAGGATCCATGATGTCCATTCTCAGTTTGTCTCGCCGTTGGCGAGAATATCGAGCGCGGCATTGATGCCGCCTGCGCAATAGGGCGCGCCGGCCAGTTTCAGTCCCATTTCCACGCCGCTCAGGGTTCCCGCGAGCATCAGGTCGTTGAAGTTGCCGAGGTGTCCGATACGAAAACACCTGCCTTTCAGCTTGCCAAGCCCGGTGCCCAGGGACATGTTGAAGCGTTCGAGGATAATCTTGCGCAGCCGGTCGGCGTCGTGACCGTCCGGCAGCAATATCGCGGTAGTGGAATCGCTGTATTCGTGGGCGTTAACGCAGACGTTTTCCAAGCCCCAGGCCGCTAACGCCGCCCGCGTGGCCTTGGCGTGGCGGGCATGCCGCGCGAAGACATTGTGCATGCCTTCCTCGAGCAACATGTTCAGCGCCTCGTCGAGCCCGTAAAGCAAAGTAGTCGCGGGGGTGTAAGGAAAATAGCCCTGGCGGTTATTGTTCAGCATTGCCTGCCAATTCCAATAGGCATTGCGCGCGCGCGAGTGCCCCGCCCGTTCGAGAGCCTTGGCGCTGACGGCGTTGAAGCCCAGCCCCGGCGGCAGCATCAGGCCCTTCTGGGAGCCGCTGATGACCACATCCACGCCCCAGTCATCCATCGGCAACGGCGAGCAGGCCAGCGACGAAATCGCATCCACCAGCAGCAGGGCGGAATGACCGCAGGCATCCATGGCGGCGCGCAGGGCGGCGATATCGCTGGTGACGCCGGTGGAAGTCTCGTTATGAATGGCTAGCACCGCGGCGATGCCGCTGTCCTGCCGCAGATGTGCCCCGGCCACCTCGGGATCAATCCCTCGGCGCCAATCTCCTGCCACCCAGATCACTTGCAAATCCAGCTTTTGCGCGAGATCTTTCCAGAGCGTGGAGAAGTGCCCGGTCTCGAAGACCAATATTTTGTCGCCGGGAGACAGGGCATTGACCAATGCCGCTTCCCAGGCGCCGGTGCCGGAAGAGGGAAAGATCAATACCGGATTTTCGGTCGCGAATACTTTGCGCAGATTGCCGAAGACTCTCAAGGCAAGTTCCGGGAAGTCGGCGCCGCGATGATCGATGACCGCCCGGGCCATGGCCAGTGATACCCGCTCCGGCACATTGGTCGGCCCTGGAATTTGCAGGAAATGGCGGCCTGATAGAAACATGTTAATGATTTAGCCAGCAGTCGAGTTTGTTTATGCCATCCCTGGCGCGGCCCTTGAGATTTCGCCAACCCCCCAACCTTGCCGGTCCGGCCAACGAGCGCAGCCCGGAGGCGTTCGAATCCCGCTCCAGGCCGACGCTTCGAAAACGCTTGTTCTCATCCATGGCGATCGTTCGGCGGTCAAAATGCGTAGCTTCTTGTCGGCTCCGCCTATCGGGCATCACCCGGACGATAGCGGCGTTCGAGATTCGCTTCGATATCGTCCCGATAAAACAGCACATCGCGAAATTCGCCATTGGCGTACATTTGCGCCTGATCGTCGAAATGCGGAGATGCCGGGTCGCTTTGCAGGCCGCCGACGGTGATCGCCTTGGCGCGCAAGGGATTGCCGAATTCCACGACTGCGACGAAACTGTTGCCGCTGGTGCCGTACATGCGTCCAGTGCCGGGATACTTGCGGCTGCCGAAGGAAGCCAGCGCGCCCCAACGCCCGGAAGCGAAGCCTACCGGCAAACTGGGTTGATCGTCGTTGAATTGCTGCACGATATCGCCATTGAGGCGCTGGTAGCGGTTGACTTCGCCCCAAGGGACCAGCCAGGTATCCCAGTCAGACCGCAATTCCGTCACGGCATCGCGCAATGCGTTCAATTTCTGCTCGGCGTCGGCGTTTACCTCCATATACTCGTAAATGTTTATTCCCGCCGCGCTCGCCTGTGCGCTGACACTGTCCATTAACGCCTGACCCCAGTAAACCGCCAATGTAGTTTCGACCGAATCGACGCCGAAGCGGTAATCCCAGCCGGCTAGTAGCGCGAGCTGCTCTTGCAGATCGTCCGCGGGCGCATTTTCAGCGGCGGCGAGCAAAGCCGGAATCAATGGCTCGAAAGCCGTCAACAGAGAGTCATAGGCGGCTTCGATCAAGGAATCGAGCGTGAAATCGGTTTTGTTTTGGAGCACCCGGATGGCGTGAATTCCGCGTGGATTTTCCGGATTGTTGGCCATGTAGGGCGGATAATCCTCGGCTCGGGGACTATATTCGCCAGCGGCGGAAAAAGGTGTGTTGTTGGTGTTCTGAATCCAGCCGTTCGGCGGATTCAGCACGGTGATCAATTCTTCCAGCGGATGCAGGCCCTGCCAGTCGGTTGCCGGATTGCTGCCGTCCAGGGGCTGATTCCAGTCGAAGGAAAGATCGCGGCGCGGAATGAAATTGCCATGGTAATAGGCGATATTGCCGTCGGAATCCGCATACACGGTGTTGTTCGACGAATTGGTCAGCAATTCCATGCTGGCATTGAACTCCATGTAATTGCGTGACTTGGTGCGCAGATAGGATTGGGTCAGCGCCCGCACCGGCTCTTCCATCAGGCTGATCGCGACCCAGTTCCCGTCCTGCTCCCTGACGATCGGCCCGTGGTGGCTGTGGTATACCGTGAACTCGCGAGAATTCAACGCATCGCCGTCGCGGTAGTCGATCTCGACCTGGCTTTCCTGCAGCCGCCTTTCTTCGTCACCGTATACATAGTAGTAGCCGTCGTCGCGCTCGACGATGGTTTCCAGATATTCGTCGATAGCGTCAGCCCGGCTCGAAGTGTGCGTCCAGCCGGTGTTTTCGTTGAATCCCTGGTAAATGAAGAATTGTCCCCAGGTCACCGCGCCGTAAGCATTGAGACCTTCCTCGCTGACCATATGCAATTCGGAGCGGAAAAAGAACGAGGTATGGGGATTGATCAGGAATAGCGCATTCCCGGTCGCCGAATTGAAGGGAGCAATGGAAAAACCATTGGAGCCCCGCGGCTCCATATCGACCACCTGATCGTCGACCACGGCAATCATGTCGCCGGCGCCGTAGAAATCGCGCAAGCTCGCGATATTTACGCGTTCGATGTCACCGCCGATGGAGCCTTCGCTAAAGGTCAGCGCCATCCAGGGTTCAAATCGCCGGAACACCCGCGGCGTCACCTCCGGATGGGTATGCAGGTAATAGTTCAATCCGTCGGCGAAGGCATCCATCAACTGCTTCAGCCAGTCGGGACTGGAATCGTAAAGTTGTTCCATTTCCGGCTGACGGATGAACAGGCGCATGCGCAGGTCGCGATAGATCTGGCCGGCGCCTTCCGCTTCCGCCAGCCTGCCCATGGCATTGATGTAATTGGTTTCAACCCGGTTGAAATCGTCTTCCGCCTGGGCGTACAAGGCGCCGAAGACCGTGTCGGCGTCGGTTTCGCCATAAATGTGGGCAATGCCCCAGCGGTCGCGCAATATCTCCACCCTGGCGGCGCGTTCCTGCCAGCGGACTACTTCCTCGTGTGTAAAAATTTCCATATTCGCGGACTCATTGTCTCCTTGCGGCGCCGGGCTGCATGCGGCGAGGAAAATCAGCAACAACAATAGTGACGTTTCGGCGATTCTCATATTTTGTTTCTGCTCTCAAGTTAAATTTTACCTGCCATCCCTGGCGCGGATCATTCGGCTTCGATCGTCCCCGGCCTTGCCATCCTTGGCAAGTCGTTCGGCCCTCGAAAAGCTGTGCTTTTCGTCGGCTGCGCCAACCGGGCTTCACCCGCGCGGGAAAATACCCGTTCGCCGTTGACCCAGGTTTCGAGCACCTGGATCTGCCAGATTTCACTTGCGGGAATATCGAACAGATCCCGGTCGAGCAACAGGAAGTCGGCTTTCTTGCCGGGTTCGAGGGTTCCGAGAATTTCTTCCTGATGTCCCGCCCAGGCGGCGTCGATGGTAAAACTGGCGAAAGCTTCTTCCAGTGTCATGTT
Source organism: uncultured Pseudohongiella sp. (assembly GCA_951812715.1). GTDB lineage: Bacteria > Pseudomonadota > Gammaproteobacteria > Pseudomonadales > Pseudohongiellaceae > UBA9145. Next base: position 2,705,594 of record OX638323.1, read on the forward strand.
TTCTTCGGGGTACCAGCCGCCGTCGGGCTCGTTTCGCTGATCCTGCCGTGTTACCGACGCGTGCAGGCCGTAAAAGGGATTCGGGTGCTCGACCGGGAAGTCCGAGCCATTTGCGATTTTCACGCCGGTGTCGAGTAGCTTGCGCCAGGCGTAAGCGCCCTGGATGCGCACGGACCCCAGCCGGTCCTCGGCCATGTTCTTGTCGCTGGTGGCGTGGGTTGCCTGCATCGACGGAACCACGCCGAGTTCCGCAAAGCGCTGAATGTCATCGAAAGTCAGTACCTGGGCGTGCTCCACCCGGTGGCGCAGATCGCGGCTGCCGGTCTCCCTGATCAACATTTCGTAAGAATCGAGCACGATTTGATTGGCGGCATCGCCAATGGCGTGGGTGTTGACCTGGAAGTCCGCGTTCATCGCGGCGCGCATCAGGTATTGCAATTGCTCATCGTTGTAGCGCAGCAGGCCGGTATTGCCCGGGTCGTCGGAGTATTCTTCCAGCAGGGCGGCGCCGCGGCTGCCAAGGGCGCCGTCGCCCACGACCTTGACCGAATGCATCGCAAAAAAGTCGTTGTCATCGCGGAAGCGCCCTTCCGCCAGACGTTCCTCGTAGAATTCATCGCTCGCCGCCAGCATCAGGTTGACACGAACCGGCATTTCACCCGCTTCGAGCAACTCGCGGAACGAGGCGATGACGGTACTGCCCGAACCGGCGTCATGGACGCTGGTCAGACCCCAGCCGGCGAGATCCTGCATGGAAACCGAAAGCGCCCGCTTGATCTCTTCGCGGCCGGGTTCGGGAATGATTCCGGAAACGAGACCCATGGCGGTGTCGACGAAAACACCGGTGGGAATGCCCTCGGCGTCCCGGATAATCTGACCGCCTTCCGGATCTTCGCTTCGCGCCGTTACTCCCGCCAGTTCCATCGCCAGCGAATTGGCCCAGGCGGCATGACCGTCAACGCGTCCAAGCCATACAGGCCGGTCACTGACAACCGCATCTAGACTCGCGGCGCTCGGAAACTCATTGCTTTCCCATAGCACCTGATTCCAGCCGCGGCCCTGGATCCATTCGACTTCGGGATTTTCTTCGGCGAAATCGGCCACTCTTCCTGCGGCTTCCTGCTCCGAGGCTGCTCCTGTCAGAATCACCGAAAGCAGGGCGCGGCCATGACTGTACACATGGCCGTGGGCATCGATCAGGCCGGGAATCACCGTCCCGCCGGCGCCGTCGACGCGCCGGTCCACGCTCTCCGGCAGGACATCGTCCGCGCCGAATGTGCGGTCTACCTCTCCGTCGGTGAATTGCAGCGCCGAAAATCGAACGAGTTCGCGGCTGCCGTCGAGGGTGTAACCGTTCACGTTTTCCAGCAGAACGGTATCGCCCAGCGCAGGCCAGGCGGCGAAAATCGCCGCCGCGCCCAGGACCAGCATTCCTGTCAACTTCTGCATGCCTGGATTCCTGATAGTTTCGCGCAATGATTAGCGAATGGGGATTCTATGCTTGTGGCAGGCATTTCTCAATTGCTGGCCAGCCCTCTCCAGGTGATCGCCTGGAGTTGGTCAATAGAAGAAAGATTGTTGGCGCCCTCGCGTAAACTTACTCCTTTGTGAGACAGGCTGAACGATGCATACGTGTGTTTTCTCGGTGGGCGTAATCCAGGAGATTCGTATCAACTGCTATTGAACGAGTCCGTCAAATATGATTCAGGGCGAATCGCCGCCACGAACTCGTTTGTCGAGCAATCTCGTTGCCGAAATGTATCGCATTGCGATACGGTTGCGGATTGAGAATTCGCCACAAGGCGCTACGGCGATTCTGAATGTCTGATGGAAGCGTCAATACCGGACTTGACGCTGCCATGCTGCCTCGAATCAGGCTTGTCCTGACAGTGCTATCGCAATCGGATGGACCCGCAGGCATGCGTGGCAACCCAGGATGGGGGCTGTATCGGCTCAAGGGCGATTTGGCTGGATTCTGGAGTGTGCGTATAACCGGTAATTGGCGAATCGTGTTCCGCTTCGAGAATGGCGAGGCGATTGATGTCAACCTTGTCGACTGCCATTGAGAAAACGACCATGAACAAATCTAACTTGCAACTTCCGGCGCATCCGGGCGAGGTATTGCGCGAATGGATGAGGGGCAACGACAAGACGATCGCCGAAACTGCCGCGCAGCTTGGCGCGTCGACCTTTCAACTCAACCGCGTACTCGCAGGCAAGGTGCGGCTGTCGGCCACACTTGCGGTCAGGCTGGAAAACATCGGCTGGAGTACGGCTGAGGTATGGTCTCGCATGCAGGCTGCCTGGGAAGTCGCCGAAGCGCGCCGCGCCGAGGATGCCGCCTGAGCATAGCGCTAGCAAGGTGATATCACTCGCAGTCGATGTGTGGAAATCGCCCGGCATGCGCCGGTCACTGCAGGATCAGACTATTTGGAGGTCGGTGACGCGAGAAATCCAGCATGCACCGGCCAATCCGGCGCACTCATGCAATATCCGGGCTAGGTGGCAAGTCATCAAATCTTACCGGCTCGGCAGAGTCGATTCGGATTACTCGCCTGGACCTGCTTCCACATAGCGGAAGAATCCGAAGAACATCTCCTGCCAAGTCTGCTCACCCCAGCTCAAGGTCTGGGAAGCGTCCGGATTGAAGGGATTCGTCTCGGTATTGTCGAAAGTGCCGCTGAATTCCAGTTTACTGCCGGCCTGAACGAACAGGGGTTCCTTGAAGTCGTAAACTTTCTGCCAGTTGAACTGGTAGTTTGGCACGTTGAGGATTTCTTCGCTCTCGCCGTCCGGATGTATCAGCCTGAAACGGGCATCGTAACCGCGATAATGCATATGCGGCCCGAGCATGGAAAGATAGACGTCCTGCCGGAAAGTCTTGGCGGCGGTCATCTCCTGGCGGGAGTGTGGCGCGATATCGATCTGCCATTCGGCCGCGGAGCCGCCGAACACGGTGCGCTCAGGATCTTCATCCCACAGATACAGGGCGACTTCCGAGGCGTCCACGGTTTCCCTGCCGGAAGTGGTGTAATGCATTTGCAGGAACAGGCCGCCGCCGGCCTTCAGCGGGAAGCCCGCGCCTTCCGGATAGGTGTTTATCTCATTGCCTGGGGCATAGGCCCCCAGGCCGATGCCTTGATTGAGCACTTCGAACTCATTCAGGCCGTCCGGCCCGTAAGCGAAAGCGATAATGTGGTGCAGCACGGTCGGGTCGCCGGCTTCGAATTCCACCGCTTTCACCCAGATGTCTTCTTCGATGGGTAACGGTACGGTCAGATTGCGATAGTCCTGAACGCCGGTCGCGGGAATCTGCTGGGCCGGAATCGGCAGCACGAGGTCGGGCTCGCCGTAACTCCATTTGACGAGTTCGGGCTGCAATCCGGGCAGCGGATCCTTGCCGCCGTCGAAATGCGCGCCTTCGTCGATCCATTGCACCAGGGTTTGCGTTTCCTCGACGGTGATATGCGAAACTTCCTTGAAGTCGCGCACATAGTCGTTGTCGATCTGGCCGGGCGGCATGCGCTTGGTGTATAGAACTTCGCGGATCATCGGCGACCAGCCTTGCACGATCTGGTGATTGGTCATGGCGAATGGCGCGATGCCCCCTTCGTTATGGCAGCTTACGCAGCGGCGTTCCAGGATGGGAACGATGTCTTCCGCATAGGAAATGCCGGCATCGAGGTCGAATTCAATCGCATCCGCTCCGCTTGCCAGCGCGGGCGCATCGGGTTGAGCTCCCGATAATACCTGCCGCAAGGCGTCGGCGGCGTAATGCTCGCTGGCGCGCCGCGAGCGGCCTTCCGCTGCGAAACGGTTGTTGATGACGCCCTTGAACACCCTTTCCCGGCTCTCGGGATCGAGAATCACGACTTCGGCGGCATGATTGAGGCCGAGCTGCTTCGCGACAAGCCGGGTGTCGTCCATCAGCACGGGAACTTCCACGCCGTTCCGCTCGGCATCCTTGCCCAATATCGTCTTGTCGGTTTCGCCGCTTGAGTCGAGTACGAAGAAGGCGATATCGCGATCCGCGAAATCGGAGGTCAGCTCGTTAAAAGCGTCGAGCGCCCGGCGGGAATCGCGGTCTCCACGCAAATGGGAAATCAGCACTACGGCGTCGTGATCGGCATAGCGGCTGAGCTGGTGAAACTTGCCGTGGTGATCGATAAGGGAAAAATCGCTGATGCGGTCCGCCGCATTTCCGGCAATGGCCAGCATCATCGTGATCGCGCCCAGTGTCAGCATTCCTGTCAACTTATGCATTCCCGATCTCCTGAATTCCTGGTTGATCCATGAGGAAAGTCTTTGCGATGTCACGCCAGACGGGCAGGGCGCGGCAACGGCAGCGTCCGGGGATTCTATGCGCACAAGCTTTATTTCTCAATAATGGCGCTAAACGCAGCCATCCCTGGCGCGATGCCCGAGATTTCACCGAATTCCAGCCTCAATATTTATGTCGAGTCGTTCGGGTTCGCCGGCTCCATGTCTATTCGATTTCGTTGATGGAACCGAACCCGAAACTGCCTTCGAGGGCGCGCGGTGGTGACTGCAAGGGGCTCGGCGCCAGCCGGGATAGGGTCAGGCAGCGGCGGAAAGCGCCCGGTGTTCTGGCGCCGGAACATACTGATGCTGCCGTGGGTCTGCTATTGGAGTTCGATCAGGAAATAGTCGTCGTTCATGAGTTCGCGGATCAGGCGGGTGAGGGCGGCGTGGGTGGCGCCGCCGATGTCTTCGGCCGAGCCGCGGCCGAACAGGTTGGTTTGCCAGATGGAGCGGCCGCCGCGGTTGAGTTGCAGGTTCACGCGCATGGTCAAGCGAATTTCGCTTTCTATCACCTCGGATTCGATTGAATTCAAACTGCCTTCCATGCTGAAGTCCTCGCCGCTTTCCACGAGCCGGGCGTTGCCGTGCTCGAATCCCTGGATGAGCGCCGCGCGCACCAGGGCCGCCATTTCCATTTCGGCAAGATAGCCGTCGCCGCCCTGGGGATCACTATCGACGATCAGGCGGCCGTCGGCCAGCTCGCGGCTATCGGTAAACTCCGCCACCCGCAAGGTTCCGCGCATGCGGCTCAGTTCGGCGCGGTGGTTGCCGTCGTATTGATAATTCACGTTGATCTGTTCGGCGGACATGGCTACCGTGCTCAGCAGCGCCGCAACGGCGAACGACAGGCTTCGAACAATCATGGGATCGTATCTCTTTCAGGTGGAGTTTCCCCGCCGGACCGGCTGACCTGGCGAGGAGACGGTTCAGTTGATTTCCGCTGTTGGCCAAGGCGCGCCGGGACGGGTGTCGCCCAACGCAACCATACCCTGGTATATGAACTTCTGCACACGCTTGCCTTCATACGTTTCCGTCGTATAAATGTTTCCGGCCGAATCCGTGACAATGCTATGCGTGCCGAAGAACAGCCCTGGCTGGCGGCCGCCGTCACCGAAAGTGTAGAGCACTTCCAGCGACTCGCGATCGAGGATATGCACCAGCATGTTGGATCCGTCGGCAAGATAGATGAACTCCTGTTCCGGATCGTGGGAGAAAGAGATGTCCCAGGTCGAACCCGACAAGGTAGCCGGCGCTACCAATCCTTCCTTGACGAAGGCGCCGTCGCGCTGGAAAACCTGGATGCGGTCGGCGCCCCGATCGCAGACGTAGATCAATCCGTCCGCCGAAGGTTCGGCGCAATGCACCGGCGGGCGGAACTGTTGTGGCAACGGTTCGCCGGGAACATAGGTATTGTCGGCCTCGTCATCGGGCTGATTGCCGTAGGCGCCCCAGAAATTCTTGAACTCGCCGGTGCTCGCGTCGAGTACGACCACCCGGCGATTACCGTAACCGTCGGCGATGTAGGCTTCGTTCACTTGAGCGTCAATGGCGATTTCGGCGACTCGGGAGAAATGCGTCGTGCTGTTGCTGTCCGGCGGATTACCGGGTTCGCCAATGGTGCGGATGTAATCCCCATCGCGGGTGAATACCAGGATATGGGAGTCGGTGCTGCCATTACCGCCGATCCAGACATCGCCGTTCGCCGCCACTTCGATGCCATGGTTGGATGCCGGCCATTCGTATTCGCCGTTTTCCGCGGGGCCGCCCCAGGCATTCACCAGATTGCCGTCCGGGTCGAACTCGAGGATCGGCGGAGCGGCGGTGCAACACGACGCGCGGCCCAGATCCAGCCCCAATTCCTGGTTCATGAACATATCCGGCGAATCGCGATGCACGATATAAACGTGATCCCTGGCATCCACCGCGACACCGATTGTGCGGCCCAGCAGCCACTGATTGGGCAGGGGCTGGGGCCAGAACGGATCCACTTCGAAATTCGGCACGAGCTGGTCGCTGTTGGCCGCCTGGGGCGCCTGCTCCATTCTGCTTTGTCCGACGAACAGCACCGCCAGGGCGAGCACCGCGACCAGAGCGATAATCAGGGTCGATCTGTTGATGTTCATATCGATATCCCGTGAGCTATGCAGATGGAAATCTCCGCCAGTATATGCCCATGAGAAACCGAATTGAATAGATTCGGGGCATCCGACGGCGCTTTCCGAGCGTGTGGAGATTGTAACGAGCGCGGTCTTGGAACTCGAATGCAACAGATCATGGAGCAAGGAGAAGATTGGGGTAAAAAATGGGAATATTCAGGAATTTTCTTCGGCTCGAAGCGGCCGGAACCATCGTTGCGGCCAACTGAAGTCGAGCGCGCGGATGGACCCGGATCGACTCGCCCAAGCCGCGGCTCGCCCACTCCATGTGGAGGCAATGCGATCAAACGGGCGCAAAAAAAGCCGCATCGGGAAGATGCGGCTTTTTTGTTCGATCCCGAGACGCTTACAACTCGTCGGGCGGCCAGGTCGGGGCGCGGTCGCGAACGCTGACGGGTCTCATGCCCTGGTAGAGGAACTTCTGCACTCGTTTGCCTTCGTAGGTCTCGGTGGTGTAGATGTTGCCCTGGGAGTCGGTGGCAATGCTGTGAGGCGCGAAGAACAGGCCGGGTTGCCTGCCGCCGTCGCCGAAGGTGTACAGCACTTCCATGGACTCACGGTCGATTATGTAGATCTTGAAGTTCTGGCCGTCGGCCAGGTAGATGAACTCCTGCTCCTCATCGGGAGAAAAGGCGATATCCCAAGTGGAACCTTGCGCCAGCGTTGCCGGCGAGATAATCACTTCCCGCACATAAGCGCCATCCGTGCGGAATACCTGAATGCGGTCGGCGCCGCGGTCGCAGACGTAGACCAGGCCGTCATTGGAAGGCTCGGCGCAATGAACCGGTCCACGGAACTGTTGCGGGCCCGGCACGCCGGGAGTGTAGGTTACGTCGGTGTCGTCGTCGGGACGATTGCCGTAGGCGCCCCAGTAGCGCAGGAAGTTGCCTTCGAGGTCAACCACGGCGACACGCTTGTGCGTATAGCCGTCGGCGAAATAAACCTCGCCGGCTGCTTCGTCGATGGCGATTTCCGCGATGCGGCCGTAATGCGTCTCGCTGTTGCTGTCCGCATCCTGACCGGGAATGCCGACCTGGCGAACGAACTCGCCGTCGCGGGTGAAGACCAGCGCATGCGAGTCGCCGCCGCCATTGCCGCCGATCCAGACGTTACCGTCGGGCGCGACTTCAATACCGTGGTTGGATTCGGGCCACTGGTAGGGCGCGCCTTCCATCGGACCGCCCCAGGCGTTGATCAGATTGCCTTCGAGGTCGAATTCGAGAATGGGAGGCGCCGGAGTGCAGCATTCCGCCACGCCGGCGTACAGACCGATCTCCTGCACCCGCATGAACTGGGATTCGGTGTTCCGGTGGACGATGAAGATATGGTCCCGATCATCCACATCAACGCCGATGGTATTGCCTTGCACCCAATGGTTGGGCAACGGCTTCGGCCATAGCGGATCGACGAGGAAGTGCGGCGCCATGACGTCGTTGCTGGCGGCAACGCTCGGGGCCTGCATGTAGCTTTGACCGATCCCCAGAGCTATCAGGGCGGCAGCCAAGACAATTCCGGCCAGCAGTTTGATCTTAGTCATTCTTGATCTCCTCTTGGTAATGGAAAGCTTGCTTATGCTATTAGTCAGACATCTATCCCGATGCTATGCGAGCAGCGGTAATAACGCAACAGCATATTCGCCCGCGTAATTCAGGGCCCGCGTCGAGCGAGTATACTGCCCGATTTTGGCGCAGTATACTTGCTCGCCGACGAATCGATCGACACCAGAAACAAGAGGGGCATCCACGATGAGACGCACCAGTTTCGCAGGTCCGCTGACCGCTGGCGCAATGCTGATCGGGCTGCTGATTTTCCCCGCGACGGCTTCGGCCCACGACATTCCCAGCCGGGTGACCGTCTACGCATTCGTCAAGCCCGAAGGCAACACCCTGACCGCGTTGTTGCGCATTCCGATGGAAGCTTTCGGCGAGATCAGTTTTCCCTTGCGCGGCCCGGGCTATCTGCGGATCAGCGAAGCCGACTTCGCCCTGCGCGACGCGGCGCGAGTGTATATCACCGAATCCCTGAGCTTTTACGAGAACGGGGTAGAACTGGAAGAGAAGTTTCTCGAAACCGTCCGGGTGTCGCTGCCGTCGAGCCGCGCCTTCACCGATTATGAAAGCGCGCTGGAAAACGTCTACTCGCCGCCGCTCGGAGACGAGGTAAACCTGTTTTGGCGGCAGGGTATGCTCGACGTGCTGGTGACCTATCCGATCGAATCGGAAGATGCGGATTTTTCGGTCAACCCGCAACTCGGCGCCTTGTCCGATCAGACCACCACGGTATTGCGCTTCATGCTGCCCGGCGGCGGCGAGCGCCTGTTCAACTACCTCGGCAATCCCGGCCTGGTCGAACTCGATCCGCGTTGGCATCAGGCCGCTCTGCGTTTCGTCGTCATGGGCTTTTGGCACATTCTGGAGGGCATCGACCACCTGCTGTTCCTGTTTTGTCTGGTAATTCCGCTGCGCAGTCTCCGACATCTGATCCCGGTGGTCACCTCGTTCACTATCGCCCACTCCATTACCCTGATCGCGTCGGCCATGGGCATCGCTCCGCGCGTGCTCTGGTTTCCGCCGCTGATCGAGACGCTGATCGCCCTGTCGATCGTCTACATGGCCTTCGAGAACATCGTCGGCTCAAGGCCGGAACATCGCTGGATGGTGTCCTTCGGCTTCGGCCTGGTGCATGGCTTTGGCTTTGCCTTCCTGTTTAGCGATACATTGCAATTCGCCGGCGGCCATCTGATCTCGTCGCTGCTGGCGTTCAACGTCGGTGTGGAACTGGGACAACTGCTCATCCTGATCCTGGTCATACCGGTGCTCAATTTGCTATTCCGCTTCCTGGTCGCCGAACGCATAGGCTGCATATTGCTGTCGGCGCTGCTTGCCCACACCGCGTGGCACTGGATGCTTGACCGGGGCGCTCAATTGCAACAGTTCACTTTCCAGTATCCGATTTTCGATAACCTGTTCTATGCCGCTGTCATGCGTTGGAGCATGTTGCTCATCATCGTTGCCGGCTGCTTCTGGCTGACTTACGAATTATTCCGCCGGCTCAACCTGGTGCTCAGTTTCGCCGATCTTGCCCGCTTGAAAACGAGCGACGACATGTCGTCCTGAATGGCGCGAATGTTTTGTTGTTCAGTATTGCCTTTGGCAAGAATTGAATTGTGGTGATCGCAACGTTCTTGCTGACTGGAGCATACCGCCCCTGGCGCGGCTTTTGCGGTTTTGCCAACCCCCGGACCCGCCGCCCAGCCGCCAAGCGTAGCTCGCCGTCATTGCAACTTCGTTCGACGCTGACGCTTCGAAAACGCTCGTTCTCGCCCATGGCGAGTCATTCGGCCCTTCGGAATTTTTGCTTCCGATCGGCCGCGCCGACCGGACCTTACCCGCTGATTGTGTCTGTCGCTGGCAACTTGATATGATGCCCCGGCTAACTGCATCTGGGGAGAATGCCTCATGTCTTCGGTTTTCATCGTTATATTCGGACTGGTCGGGTTCGCCTTTGGCTGGTTTGTCTATTCTCGCTTCATAGCCGAGAAGATATATCGGCTGGATCCGGATTACGTCACGCCCGCGAATCGCTACAACGACGCGGTTGATTTTGTCCCCACCAACAAGTATGTATTGTGGGGCTCGCACTTCACCGCGGTGGCCGGAGCCGCGCCAATTGTCGGGCCCGCCATCGCGGTCTATTGGGGTTGGCTTCCCGCGCTGATCTGGGTAACCCTGGGTTCGATTTTCTTCGCCGGCGTGCACGATATGGGCGCGCTCTGGGCGAGCAATCGGCACCGCGCGAGATCCATGGGCGCCCTGTCCGAAGACGTTGTCGGCGCACGCACCCGCGCCCTGTTCATGGTAGTTATCTTCCTGCTGCTACTCATGGTCAACGCCGTATTCGGCACCATCATCGCCGGCGAGATGGTCGATATCGAAACTTCCATAGTGCCGGCCTGGGCCGCGATTCCCGTGGCGATCGCCGTTGGCGTGCTGATCCGGCGCAAATTCAATCTGTTCCTGGTCTCCCTGATCGGCGTGACCATTCTGTATTTCACCATTTACCTGGGCACGGTTTGGCCGGTTGAGACGGAGCTTAGCTGGGATGGTGTCTTGCTCGGCCCGCACGGCAACTGGATCGTCATACTTTTCATCTACGCCGGCATCGCCTCGATGTTGCCGGTCTGGCTGCTGTTGCAGCCGCGGGACTACATCAATGGCGCGCAACTCGTGCTCGGTCTGCTGGTGCTTTACAGCGCGGTCTTCATCGCCTTGCCCGACGTGACGGCGCCGATGATCAACGAGAACCTGGCGGCAGGCACGCCGCCACTGATCCCGATTCTGTTCGTGACCATTGCCTGTGGCGCGCTATCGGGCTTTCACGGCATCGTTTCCTCGGGCACGAGTTCGAAGCAGTTGAACAACGAAAAGGACGCGCGCTTCGTCGGTTATCTCGGCGCTCTCGGCGAGGGTTCGCTGGCATTGATCACTATTACCGCCGCCACCGGTTCCCTGTATGCCGTTTCCACCGTTGAATGGAGCAATCTCTATGTCAATTTCGGCGATGGCGCGGCGAGCGCCTTTATCGCCGGCGGCGCGGCCCTGATTACCGAGGGCTGGGGCATTCCCTTCTCCTTTTCCGAAACCATGCTGGCGGTAATGGTTGTGCTGTTCGCCGGCACCACCATGGACGCCGGACTGCGTCTGCAACGCTACATCATCCAGGAATGGGGCAACATCTATTCCATAAACTTACTGAAAAACAATTACCTGTCCACCCTGGTGGCGGTGGGTTGCTGTCTGACCCTGGCCTTCGGCGCCACCAATGGCGAGTATCCTGGCGACGGCGGTATGCTGATCTGGCCGATCTTCGGCGCGTCCAACCAGATCCTCGCCAGTCTCACCTTGCTGGTCCTGTCGGTGTACCTGATGCGGCTCGGCCGCCCTTCGATTTTTACTCTTGCGCCGATGATTTTTATCGTTTTCGTGGCATTCTGGGCCGCCGGCTGGTATTTGTTCGATTATTACCGATCCGAAAACTGGTTGTTGCTGATTCTGAGCCTCGCGGTCATGGCGGCCAGTATCGTGGTCATGCTGGAAGCGGCGTCGGTGATTTCGAAAATTCGCCGAGGCGAGGAACTTCCGGCTGACGATGCCGTTGAAACCGCTGAATGAGATAGTCGGCGCCTCGGTTGGGCGGCAATCCTGCCGGAGCAATCCGCAAAATGTCGGAAACTGATCTACACTCGCTTATGGGAAACCTGCCGCCCGGCTTGCGGCAGGCGTTGGGCGAAATCCATCGTTTCGAGCGGATTGATTCCACCAGTGATGAAGCCCTGCGCCGGCTGAACGACGGAACGACCGGCAACTGCCTCGTAGTCGCCGAGGCACAGTCGGCCGGGCGCGGACGGCGCGGCCATCTATGGGTCAGTCCGGAAGGCGCCGGGCTGTATTTTTCGCTAGTGCGTGAATTACCGCTGGAGCTGGACAGGATGATGGCTCTGGGACCGGTCGTCGCGCTGGCCGTGCGCGCCGGACTCAGTGACATGGAAGTGTATGGTTTGAGCGTGAAATGGCCGAACGATCTGCTGTGCGGCAATCGCAAGCTGGGTGGCGTGCTGGTGGAAACCCACGGGAGCGGCGCATCGCGCCATGTCGTGGTGGGGGTCGGATTGAATCTGCGCTTCCCGCCCGATTTGATGAATAGTATCGACAAACCCGCCATCGATCTTGCATCCATTTGCGAGGACGATATCAACTGGCCCGGCCTGCTGCCGGCCATACTCAATCGCCTGCTCGAATACATTGGCGTCTATCGCGAACAGGGATTCGCTTTTTTTCAGGATGAATGGAACAAGTTCGATCGCTACTTTCAGCAAGATGTGGTATTTCAGGCGGGCGAGGAAAAAACCATCGGCCGCGTGGCTGGCGTGGATGAGAACGGCGCCTTGCTGCTGCGCAACGCCACCGGCACGCGGCGGCTGGTTTCCGGAACCATTTTTCCGTCCCGGCACGGCGCCGGTCCGAAACCGTGATTCTGGAAATCGATGCCGGCAACTCCAGTTTGAAATGGCGTTGGCGCGGGTCGGCGGCAAGCAGCGTTGCCGATCTTGTACAACTGGAGTCGGCGCTTGCGCGCGGCGGCCGGCCTCGCGAAGTACTGGTCAGCAACGTTCGGGGCGCGGAGTTCGAAGTTGAGCTGGAACAATGGGCCGCGCGCGAATGGCGCCTGCAACCGCGCTTCGCCAGAGTTACGCGCGCATGCGGAAGCGTGCGCAACCGGTATCCCGATCCTTCGCGGCTGGGCGCCGACCGCTGGCTGGCCATGCTCGCCGGTTATGGGCTTGCCCAGGGAAGCTGCCTGATTGCCGATAGCGGTACGGCGCTTACCATCGATTTGATTGACGCGGATGGTTTGCATCTTGGCGGTTATATCATGCCGGGCCTGAGAACGATGCGAGCCGGACTGCTGCGGAATACCGACATCCGGCTGCCGCCGGTCGGCGAAGTCGAATCCATCGCGCTCGGCAATGACACCGAGAGCGCGGTTCGCAATGGCACTTTGTTCATGTTATGTGGAGCCGTGCGGATGGCCGCGACGCGCCTGGCGCAGCCGGATGCAAGTCCAATGCTGATTCTGACCGGCGGTGACGCGGCCTTGCTGGAGCGGGAATTGAGCGGGGAAGGCGTTGTGACCGTCCCCGATCTCGTTCTGGATGGTCTGGCTATTGCCTGTGCGCATCCGGGGGACTGAACCTTGCGCTATATCATTATTTTTCTGCTATTGCTGAACATAGCCTACATCGGCTGGAATCTGCTGCGCCCGCGGGAGTTGCCGGCCGCCGCGGAACCGCGGCCGTTGCGCAACGAAGGATTGCAACTGGTCAGCGAAGCGAGGGACGCCGAGTTGGCCCATCTGCGCGAAGAAGCCGAAAATGTATGCCTCTATGTCAGCGGTTTCGCCGACATCTTCGAGGCTAGCGATTTCGCCGCGGAATTCAGCAGAGAAGATCTGCAAGCAACGGTTTATATTGCGCCATCCTCCAGTGTTGCCGAAGTGCGGCTGCAGCGCCAAATCGAAGACCCCGAAAACATACCGCAATGGCCTGATTTTGCTGACCAAAGCCCTGCGTTGGCAGGGACGGAAAATCCGTGTCAAACATTTGCACACGCTGAACATTTCCCCTAAAATGCCGCCTCCTGTGAGAGCCGTCGGCTGAAAGCGCCCGGTTGGGGCTCTTTTGGGAGGGGTTCCCGAGTGGCCAAAGGGATCAGACTGTAAATCTGACGCGTAAGCTTCGGTGGTTCAAATCCACCCCCCTCCACCAACTGGAAACTCGTGCGGGGCGGAGTTGTTTCCAGCAGGCGGGTATAGTTCAGAGGTAGAACCCCAGCCTTCCAAGCTGGTCGCGCGGGTTCGATTCCCGCTACCCGCTCCAAAATTTGCTTCCGGGTATCCGCGCAACGATTGGCTCGCATAGCTCAGGAGGTAGAGCACTTCATTGGTAATGAAGAGGTCTCCGGTTCGACTCCGGATGTGAGCACCACATATGGCCAGGACGCAAAGGCGACGAATATTGAGTGACAAGAAAGCGCCGGGCGGCGGCAACAATTTTTGAAGCGATCCGGAGTTCAGCGGGAACGGCATTCCCGGGCTTCCGGTTTTCAGGTTACAGAACGCGAAAGACGCGATAGTAAAGGCGATCAACAATGGCGAAGGAAAAATTCGAGAGAACGAAGGTACACGTGAACGTTGGCACGATTGGGCACGTGGACCATGGCAAGACGACATTGACGGCGGCGCTGACGAAGATCTGCGCGGATCGTTACGGCGGTTCGGTCAAGGCATTCGACGAGATCGACAATGCGCCGGAGGAACGCGAGCGCGGGATTACGATCGCGACTTCGCACGTGGAATACGATTCGCCGAATCGTCACTACGCGCACGTGGACTGTCCGGGTCACGCGGACTATGTGAAGAACATGATCACGGGCGCGGCGCAGATGGACGGTGCGATTCTGGTGGTATCGGCGGCGGACGGTCCGATGCCGCAGACGCGGGAGCACATCTTGCTGGCGCGGCAGGTTGGCGTGCCCTACATCGTCGTGTACATGAACAAGTCGGACATGGTGGACGACGATGAGTTGCTGGAGCTGGTGGAGATGGAGGTGCGGGAGTTGCTTGATACTTTCGATTTTCCTGGCGACGACACGCCGATCGTTATCGGTTCCGCGCTGAAGGCGCTGGAGGGCGACGATTCGGAGCAGGGCATTGGTTCGGTGGAGAAGCTGGTGGAGGCGCTGGACAGTTACGTGCCGGTTCCGGAGCGGGAGATCGACCGGCCGTATCTGATGCCGATCGAGGACGTATTTTCGATATCGGGCCGCGGCACGGTGGTGACGGGTCGTATTGAGCGTGGCGTGGTGAAGGTTGGCGAGGAAGTGGAGATCGTCGGCATCAAGGAGACGGAGAAGACGGTTTGCACGGGCGTAGAGATGTTCCGCAAGTTGCTGGACGAGGGACGCGCGGGCGAGAACGTTGGCGTGCTGTTGCGCGGCACCAAGCGCGAGGAGGTTGAGCGCGGTCAGGTACTGGCGGCGCCGGGATCGATCACGCCGCATACGAAGTTCGAGGCGGAAGTGTACATCCTTACCAAAGAAGAGGGCGGCCGTCATACGCCGTTTTTCAAGGGCTACCGTCCGCAGTTTTATTTTCGCACGACGGATGTGACGGGGAACGTGGAGTTGCCTGGCGATGTGGAGATGGTGATGCCGGGTGACAATGTGAAGATGAACGTGGAGTTGATCGCGCCGATCGCGATGGACGAGGGCCTGCGTTTCGCGATCCGCGAAGGCGGCCGCACCGTGGGCGCGGGAGTAGTCTCCAAAATTATCGAGTGATCAGGGATTGTGCGGGAAATCCGTCGCTGCCGGGTAATGGGTATGCGGCGTCTGGCGCATATCCTAACCGGGTGCGGCGGACGTGGGTACCAAAGAAACGTGGGATATAGAGATTTAGGCCAGTAGCTCAATTGGCAGAGCAGCGGTCTCCAAAACCGCAGGTTGGGGGTTCGATTCCCTCCTGGCCTGCCAACAGATGGCGAATCCGCCGAATGCAGCGGATTCGACACGGAATACGAAAATAAATGTCAGAAAGAAGTGATCAGGCCAGAACGGACTGGATCAAGTGGGTGGTCGTCGCCGCGATTATCGCGGGCGGCGTTTACGCCAACAGTTATTTCTCCACCGAATCCCTGCTGGTTCGCACGGTCGGCCTGCTTGCGCTCGCCGGTGTTGCCGGCTGGATAGCGGCGCAGACCGAACGGGGCCGCGCCTTTGTCAACCTGTGCCTGGAAGCGAGAATCGAGATCAGAAAAGTCGTTTGGCCGACCCGTCAGGAAACGGTGCAGACGACGATAATCGTGCTGATCGTCATTTTTGTCCTGGCGCTCATTCTCTGGATGCTGGACTGGGGTCTGAACGGAATCATTTCCAGCATCATAGGTTAGCAACCGTCAGTAACGGGATACGGGCCGGCCAGACAGGTCGGGGCTCGGCGACTTGGGACAGGACCGATGAGTAAACGTTGGTACGTGGTGCACGCGTATTCAGGCTACGAAAAGAGGGCCATGCAGGCGCTGCTCGACCGGATCGAACGCTCTTCGCTCAAGGACTGCTTCGACGAGGTGCTTGTGCCTACCGAAGAAGTGCTGGAAATGCGAGCCGGTCAGAAGCGCAAGAGCGAACGCAAGTTCTTCCCTGGCTACGTGCTGGTTCACATGGAATTGAACGACGATACCTGGCATTTGGTGAAGGAAACGCCGAGAGTCATGGGCTTTATCGGCGGCACGGCGGACAAGCCGGCGCCGATCACCGATCAGGAAGCGGCGGCGATCCTGCGGCGCATGGAAGAAAGCGAGGAAACACCGGCGCACAAGACGATTTACGAACCCGGCGAAATGGTGCGTATCACCGATGGACCATTCAACGATTTCACCGGAACCGTGGAAGAAGCGAACTACGAAAAGAGCCGCTTGCGGGTAGCCGTGCTGATCTTTGGGCGGCCGACGCCGGTGGAACTTGAATTCGGCCAGGTGGAAAAGAGCTAGGGGTTGAACCCAGAGGTTTAGAAATGGCCAAGAAGATATTGGCATACGTGAAGTTGCAAGTGCCGGCCGGCAAGGCTAATCCGAGTCCTCCGGTGGGTCCGGCGCTCGGTCAGCACGGCGTGAACATCATGGAGTTCTGCAAGGCGTTCAACGCCCAGACCCAGAACATGGAAGCCGGTCTTCCGGTGCCGGTGGTTATCACGGTCTACGCGGACCGCGGCTTCACGTTCATTACCAAGACTCCGCCCGCGGCGGTGCTGTTGCGCAAGGCCGCCGGAGTCGCCAAGGGCAGCGGCCGGCCGAACACGGAAAAAGTGGGCAAACTCACCCGAGCGCAACTCGAAGAGATCGCCAATACCAAAATGCCCGACCTGAATGCTTCCGACATGGACTCGGCGGTCCGCACCCTGGCCGGCAGCGCGCGTAGCGCGGGCCTCGAAGTGGAAGGAGTTGATTGACATGGGCAAGCTGACAAGGCGGCAACGCCAGATCGCGGAGAACATCACTCCCGGCAAGAGCTACACGGTGGAAGAGGCGGTGTCCCTGCTGACCGGAACCGCGGCGAAAGGCTTCAAGGAGTCCATCGACGTTGCGGTGAATCTGGGCGTGGACGTGCGCAAATCCGATCAGGTCGTGCGTGGGTCCACCACCTTGCCGGAAGGCGCCGGCAAGGAAGTGCGGGTCGCGGTATTCACTCAGGGCGCCAATGCCGACAAGGCCAAAGAGGCCGGCGCCGACGTAGTGGGTTTTGAAGATCTGGCGGAATCCATCAAGGGCGGCAATCTCGATTTCGACGTAGTCATCGCCTCGCCCGACGCCATGCGCGTCGTTGGCGCGCTGGGTCCGATACTCGGTCCGCGCGGACTGATGCCGAATCCCAAGGTAGGTACGGTTACCGCTGATGTCGAAACCGCGGTAAACAACGCCAAGGCTGGCCAGATGCGTTATCGCACCGACCGCAACGGCATCGTCCACGGTGGCATCGGCCGGATCGGGTTCGATGGCGCCCTGGTGCGCAGAAATCTGGAAGCCTTGCTGACCGATCTCAAGAAAGCGAAGCCTGCGTCCGCCAAAGGTATATATATAAAGAAGGTCGTACTTTCCTCGACCATGGGCCCGGGGCTGTTAATAGATCAGTCCTCGCTGGCCTTCTGAACCATGAGGAAGCTCTGATTGTTGGGAGCTTTTTCGCGGCATATGGATGTGCCGCCGGTTTCGATGGCGTAAGCCATTGCAACCGGGAGCAGAACAAAACCATGCTTTTGTTTTGCGCAATAGAACAATTCCAGGGGTGGAGGCAAGCGTTTTCGAAGCACGGCTTCGAGCGCGGCCGGAACGACGCAGAGCTGTGCTCTGCGGCTGGAAGGAATTGTTCGAAGAAAATGGGAGCTTCATCGAATTTTCGATGAGTCTGTCAAAGATCGCAGGCGGCCATGGGCCTTAATTTCCTGCGTAGACGGTGAAATCCGATTTGAACCTGCCGTTCGAATTCGAATCACCTGTCGTCAATCGGCGCTGTTTGTGCCGGCAAGCGGTGGTCCCGACCGAAGGATCGGCGCCGGATCATGAAGTACTCGAAGACAGGAGCAGAGAACATGCCTTTGGGATTGGAAGACAAGAAGCGGATAGTCGCCGAGGTCAACGAGGCCGCCGGCAACGCCTTGTCCGTCGTACTCGCGGACTACCGCGGCGTCACGGTGGAAGAGATGACCGCCTTGCGCCGCAATGCCCGGGATAACAAGGTGTATCTGCGCGTGGTGCGAAATTCGCTATTGAAACGCGCGGTGGCAAACACTGAGTTCGAGTGCATTCAAGATGCGTTGACCGGCCCGACGATACTTGCGTTTTCGCAAGATGAACCCGGCTCGGCCGCGCGGCTCCTGAAGGACTTTGCCGGCGAAAACGATCATTTCGAAATCAAGGCCCTGTCTATCGGCGGCAGATTACTTGCCGCCGGCGATATCGACGTACTTGCCAAGATGCCGACCCTGGATCAGGCGCGAGCGATGCTGATGACCGTTATGCTCGCCCCAATTACCCGGGTTGCGCGCACGGTCAACGAAGTACCCGCGAAACTGGCGCGCACCGTAGCCGCGGTGCGGGACCAGAAGCAGCAGGCGGCCTGACCGCAAACAGCGGCAAGCAAGTTTCGAGTATTCGGAGCTTGCTTGCGGCACTAGGATGTGCCGCCGATTGCAATGGCGCAAGTCGTTGAAATCGGGAGCAAAACAAGATCACGATTTTGTTTTGCGATGGTGAACAATTGCCGGGATGGCATTGTTCAGAGATAACTAACGAATCTGAATCAGGAGAATTGGAGTAATGGCTCTGTCAACACAAGAAGTTTTAGACGCAATCGCCGAAATGTCAGTTATGGACGTTGTCCAGCTCGTTGAGGCGATGGAAGAGAAATTTGGCGTATCCGCCGCCGCCGCGGTTGCCGCGGCGCCCGCGGCGGCTGCCGCGGCTGATGCCGCGCCGACGGAAGAAAAGGAAGAATTCGATGTGGTGCTCGCCGCAATCGGTGACAAGAAGATCAATGTCATCAAGGCAGTTCGCGCCATCACCGGGCTGGGACTGAAAGAAGCCAAGGAAATGGTCGATGGGGCGCCTTCCACCGTCAAGGAAGCCGTGCCCAAGGCCGAAGTTGAAGCGATGCAGAAAGCACTGGAAGAAGCCGGCGCAACTGTTGAACTCAAGTAAAGCTAGCGCGACTGGCAGGCTCCGGACGATGCCGCATCGATCCGGAGCGCGCCCGTGCCCGCGAATTGCCATTGCGGCGGTTACATAGATTCAGGAACACGATATGGCCTACACCTATACTGAAAAGAAGCGCATCCGCAAGAACTTCGGCAAATTGCCGAGCGCCATGGATATTCCTTATCTGCTTTCCATCCAGGTGGACTCCTACCGGCAGTTCCTGCAATCCGGGATTTCCACCAAAGAACGCAAGAGTCAGGGTCTTCACGGCGCGTTCAAGTCCGTGTTCCCGATCAGTTCCTATTCCGACAAGGCGGCGCTTGAGTACAAGAGTTACGAACTCGGCAAGCCCGTGTTCGACGTCAAGGAATGCCAGTTGCGGGGATCTACCTATTCGGCTTCGTTAAAGGTGACGCTGCTGTTGATCCTCTACGACAAGGAATCGTCGGAAAAGAAAATCAAGGAAGTGAAGGAACAGGAGGTCTACATGGGAGAAATCCCATTGATGACCGACTCAGGCACCTTTGTCATCAATGGCACCGAACGCGTGGTGGTGTCGCAGCTTCACCGTTCGCCGGGCGTGTTCTTCGATCACGACAAGGGCAAGACTCACAGCTCCGGCAAGCTGTTGTATTCCGCCAGGGTAATCCCCTACCGCGGTTCCTGGCTGGACTTCGAATTCGACCCGAAGGATCTCGTTTACGTTCGCATCGACCGGCGCCGCAAGCTGCCGGCCACGGTGCTGCTGCGCGCGCTGGAATTTACGCCGGAACAGATTCTCGCCATGTTCTACGAACGCAATACTTTCCACATTTCCGGCGGCGACGAGCCGGTAATATCGGTGGAACTCGTTCCATCGCGTCTGCGCGGCGAAGTGCTTTCGTTCCCGATCAAGGGCAAACGCGGCAAGGTCATCGTCGAGGAGGGGCGCCGCATTACCAGCCGCCATATCCGTCAGATGGAAAACGCCGGGTTGACCAAACTCGAAGTAACCGAGGATTTCCTGATCGGGACTTCGCTCGCGGTCGATGCAATCAATGAGGAAACCGGCGAGATCATCGGCGCCTGCAATACCGAAATCGGGGTCGAATTGCTCAAGCGATTCGCCGAGGAAGGCATTAGCCAGTTCCAGACCATTTACACCAACGATCTCGATTGCGGACCTTTCGTTTCGGATACCTTGCGCATAGATACGACCAATTCCGGTCTCGAAGCGAAAATCGAGATCTACCGCATGATGCGTCCCGGCGAGCCGCCGACTACCGAATCCGCGGAAAAACTTTTCGACAGCCTGTTCTTCAACCTCGAACGCTACGATCTGTCCCATGTCGGCCGCATGAAGTTCAACCGGCGGCTGAATCGCAAGACGACCGATGGCAGCATGACCCTGAACAAGGAAGATATCGTCGATGTGCTAAAGACGCTGGTGGCGATCCGCAACGGCTTCGGTACGGTGGACGACATCGACCATCTCGGCAACCGCCGTATCCGGTCTGTCGGTGAAATGGCGGAGAACCAGTTTCGTGTGGGTCTGGTGCGAGTCGAACGGGCGGTCAAGGAGCGTCTGAGCATGGCCGACTCCGAGGGTCTGATGCCGCAGGACATGATCAATGCCAAGCCGATAGCGGCCGCGGTCAAGGAGTTCTTCGGCTCCAGCCAGCTTTCGCAATTCATGGACCAGAACAATCCACTGTCGGAAGTCACCCACAAGCGCCGGGTTTCGGCGCTCGGGCCCGGCGGTCTCACCCGGGAGCGCGCCGGATTTGAAGTTCGCGATGTGCATCCCACGCATTACGGCCGGCTGTGCCCGATCGAAACGCCGGAAGGCCCCAACATCGGCCTGATCAACAATTTGGCGACCTATGCCCGAGCCAACCATTACGGTTTTCTGGAAAGTCCCTACCGCAAGGTCGACAAAAAGAAAGTGACCGACGAGATCGATTTTCACTCGGCCATCGATGAGAGTGATTTTGTCATCGCTCAGGCGAGCGCCTCGCTGAACAACAGCGGGGAACTGGCGGATAATCTGGTCACCGTGCGTTACAAGGGCGAGACCACGCTGAAACCGCGCGAAGAAGTTGACTACATGGACGTAGCCCCGCAGCAGATGGTTTCCGTAGCCGCCTCGCTTATCCCCTTTCTGGAACACGATGACGCCAACCGGGCGCTGATGGGCTCGAACATGCAGCGCCAGGCGATTCCGACCCTGAAAACCGAAAAACCGCTGGTGGGAACCGGCATGGAGGCCAACGTAGCGCGGGATTCCGGAGTTTGCCTGATCGCCGAACGCGGCGGCGTGATCGAAAGCGTCGACGCCGCGCGCCTGATCGTGCGGGTAAACGACGATGAGACCGATGCCGGCGAAGCCGGGGTCGATATCTACAAATTGACCAAGTACACCCGGTCCAACCAGAACACTTGCATCAGCCAGCGGCCGCTGGTGAAGCAGGGCGATGTGGTCAATCGCGGCGATATCCTCGCCGACGGACCTTCCGTCGATACCGGAGAACTCGCCCTAGGGCAGAACATGCGTATCGCCTTCATGCCCTGGAACGGCTACAACTTCGAGGATTCGATCCTGATTTCGGAGCGGGTGGTGACCGAAGACCGCTTTACCACGATCCATATTCAGGAATTGACCTGTGTGGCGCGGGACACCAAGCTGGGTTCGGAAGAGATTACCGCCGACATTCCCAACGTCGGGGAAAGCGCTCTCGGCAAGCTCGATGCATCGGGCATCGTCTACATCGGCGCCGAGGTCGATGCCGGCGACATCCTTGTCGGCAAGGTCACGCCAAAAGGCGAGACCCAGCTTACGCCCGAGGAAAAACTGCTGCGCGCGATTTTCGGCGAAAAGGCTTCGGACGTGAAGGACACTTCCTTGCGCGTGCCGACCAGTGTAAGGGGTACCGTGATCGATGTTCAGATCTTTACCCGCGACGGCCTGGAGAAGGATCAACGGGCGCTGGAGATTCAGCAATACCAACTGGACCAGATCCGCAAGGATATCAACGACGAATTCCGCATCGTCGAAGGAGCTACGTTCGAGCGTCTCGACAAATCTCTCAAGGGCAGGGAAGTCAGCGGCGGCCCTGGACTGAGGTCGGGCCAGCGGTTGACCCAGGACTACCTGAACAATCTGCCGCGGGAGGATTGGTTCAGTCTGCGCATGAAGAACGACGAGCTCAACCGGCAGCTTGAACGCGCCCAGGAACAACTTGAGGAAAGACGCGCTGAACTTGACGATCGCTTTGAAGACAAGCGCAGAAAGCTCACCCAGGGCGACGACCTGGCGCCGGGCATCCTCAAGATCGTCAAGGTCTACCTGGCGATCAAGCGCCGCGTGCAGCCCGGCGACAAGCTGGCGGGCCGGCACGGCAACAAGGGTGTGATTTCAGCCATCATGCCGGTGGAAGACATGCCCTATGACGAGAATGGCGAACCCGTGGATATCGTTCTCAACCCGCTCGGCGTGCCATCGCGGATGAATGTCGGCCAGGTACTCGAAACTCACCTGGGCCGCGCTTCGAGAGGACTGGGGCAGGCCATCAACAAGATGCTGCGCGAAAAGCGCAAGGTTCCCTCGCTGCGCAAGTTGCTGAACGAAATCTACAACTCGGTCGGCGAGCGCAAGGAAGACATCAAGAGCCTGAACGATGCGGAGATTATCGAACTGGCGGAAAACCTGAAAGACGGCGTGCCCATGGCGACCCCGGTTTTCGATGGCGCGGAGGAAGCGGAAATCAAGCGCATGCTGAAGATGGCCGGCAAGGACGAAAGCGGCCAGGTGGTTCTCTTCGACGGCCGCACCGGCGCCACCTTCGATACCCCGGTAACCGTGGGGATCATGTACATGCTGAAGCTGAATCATCTGGTCGATGACAAGATGCATGCACGGTCCACCGGTTCCTACAGTCTGGTTACGCAGCAGCCATTGGGCGGCAAGGCCCAATTCGGCGGTCAGCGCTTTGGTGAGATGGAAGTCTGGGCGCTGGAAGCCTATGGCGCGGCGTATACCTTGCAGGAAATGCTTACCGTCAAATCCGACGATGTGGCGGGGCGCACCAAAATGTACAAGAACATCGTCGATGGCGACCATCGCATGGAGCCGGCAATGCCGGAATCATTTAATGTTCTTCTGAAGGAAATCCGTTCGCTCGGAATCGACATGGAGCTGGAAGTCAGCAAGTGAACCCATGAGAGTTATTACTCGCGGCTTCAAATACAGCACCGTCAGCTCTCTGGAGGAGAAAGCATGAAAGACCTTTATGGCCTGCTCAAATCGCAATCGCAGTCCGAAGATTTTGATTCTATCCGCATTTCGCTGGCTTCGCCGGAGATGATCCGCTCGTGGTCTCATGGCGAGGTGAAAAAGCCCGAAACCATAAATTATCGGACCTTCAAACCAGAGCGCGACGGTTTGTTCTGCGCCAAGATTTTCGGGCCGGTAAAGGATTACGAATGTCTTTGCGGCAAATACAAGCGGCTCAAGCATCGTGGCTCGATCTGCGAGAAGTGCGGCGTTGAAGTGGCCCTGTCCAAGGTGCGCCGGGAACGCATGGGACATATCGAACTTGCCAGTCCGGTCGCGCACATCTGGTTCCTGAAATCGCTGCCTTCGCGCATCGGTCTGCTGCTCGACATGACCTTGCGCGACATCGAACGGATTCTCTATTTCGAATCTTTCGTGGTCACCGACTCGCGCATGGTCGAACATCTGGAGAAAGGCCAGTTGCTCACCGACGAGCAGTACTACGACGCCATGGAGAAATGGGGCGACGAGTTTGAAGCGAAAATGGGCGCCGAAGCCGTGCAGGAGCTGATGAAGGATCTCGACGTGGAAGCCGAGGTGATGCGCCTGCGCGAAGAAATCCCCAACACCAGGTCCGAGACCCGGCTGAAGAAACTGTCGAAGCGGCTGAAACTGCTCGAAGCCTTCCTTGAATCCGGCAACAAGCCCGAATGGATGATCATGACCGTGCTGCCGGTGCTGCCGCCGGATCTGCGGCCGCTGGTGCCGCTCGATGGCGGCCGCTTCGCGACTTCCGATCTGAACGACCTGTATCGCCGGGTCATCAACCGCAACAACCGGCTCAAGCGCTTGCTCGACCTCAACGCGCCCGACATCATCGTGCGCAATGAAAAGCGCATGTTGCAGGAAGCTGTCGATGCGCTGCTCGACAACGGCCGCCGCGGCCGCGCCATTACCGGTTCCAACAAGCGTCCGCTGAAATCGCTGGCAGACATGATCAAGGGCAAGCAGGGGCGTTTCCGCCAGAATCTGCTCGGCAAGCGAGTTGATTATTCCGGCCGCTCGGTAATCGTGGTGGGGCCGGCGCTCAAGCTGCATCAATGCGGCCTGCCCAAGAAAATGGCGCTGGAGTTGTTCAAGCCGTTCATCTTCGGCAAGCTGGAAGCGCGCGGACTGGCAACGACGATCAAGGCCGCCAAGAAAATGGTCGAACGCGAGACCGCGGAGGTTTGGGATATCCTGGCTGAGGTAATTCGCGAACATCCGGTTCTGCTCAATCGCGCGCCGACCTTGCACCGGCTCGGCATCCAGGCGTTCGAGCCGGTGCTGATCGAGGGCAAGGCGATCCAGTTGCATCCGCTGGTCTGCGCCGCCTATAACGCCGACTTCGACGGCGACCAGATGGCCG
Organism: uncultured Pseudohongiella sp.; assembly: GCA_951812715.1. Classification (GTDB taxonomy): domain Bacteria; phylum Pseudomonadota; class Gammaproteobacteria; order Pseudomonadales; family Pseudohongiellaceae; genus UBA9145. Next base: position 2,730,538 of record OX638323.1, read on the forward strand.
TGCATGTGCCATTGACGCTGGAAGCGCAGCTTGAAGCGCGCACCCTGATGATGTCCACGAACAACATCCTGGCGCCGGCCAACGGCGAACCCATCATCGTGCCGTCCCAAGACGTCGTGCTGGGCCTTTATTACATGACCCGGGAACGGATCAACGCCAAGGGCGAAGGCATGGTGTTCGCCGACGCCAAAGAAGTCCAGCGCGCCTATGAAACCGGAAATGTGGATCTGCATGCGCGCATCAAGGCCCGCATTACCGGTTCCAATCTGAATGAGAACAACGAGCTGGAAACCACCACGGAGTTGTTCGACACCACTGTCGGCAGGGTGCTGCTATTCAATATCGTACCCGAAGGAATGCCGTTCTCCCTGGTTAATCAGAAGATGGCGAAGAAACAGATCTCGCGCATCATCAACGTCTGTTACCGCAACGTGGGCTTGAAGGAAACAGTGATCTTCGCCGATCAGCTTATGTACACCGGCTACAAGTATTCCACTGTTTCCGGTTCGTCGATCGGCGTCAATGATTTCGAGATTCCGGACGAAAAAGCCAAAATCATCAACCAAGCCAATTCGGAAGTAGAAGAGATCGAAAATCAGTTCGCCTCGGGCCTCGTTACTCAAGGCGAGAAATACAACAAGGTGATTGACATCTGGTCCCGCGCCAACGAAAAGGTGGCCAGGTCGATGATGCAGGGTTTGTCCACGGAAACCGTGGTCAATCGCGATGGCGAAGAGGAGACGCAGGAATCCTTTAATTCGGTATATGTATACGCCGATTCCGGCGCCCGGGGTTCCCCCGCCCAAATACGCCAACTCGCCGGCATGCGCGGCCTGATGGCGCGACCGGATGGCTCCATCATCGAAACGCCGATCACCGCGAACTTCCGCGAAGGACTGAACGTTTCCCAGTATTTCACTTCGACCCACGGTGCGCGCAAGGGACTGGCCGATACGGCGCTGAAGACCGCCAATTCAGGCTATCTGACCCGGCGCCTGGTCGATATATCGCAAGATCTGGTCATTACGGGACAGGATTGCGGTACCGCCAACGGCCTGACCATGGCGCCGATCATCGAGGGCGGCGATATCATTGCCCCGCTTGGCGACCGGGTGCTTGGCCGAGTGCTGGCCCGCGAAGCGATCGATCCCGGCAGTGGCGAAATCATCGCCGAAGCGGGATTCATGATCAACGAGCGCACGGTCGACCGGCTGGAATCCTGCGGCGTAGACCAGGTGCATGTGCGTTCGCCCATTACCTGCGAAACCCGCTTCGGGATTTGCAGCCAGTGCTACGGACGCGATCTGGCGCGCGGGCATCTGGTCAATGTCGGCGAAGCCGTCGGCGTGATCGCGGCCCAATCGATCGGCGAACCCGGCACGCAATTGACTATGCGCACCTTCCATATCGGGGGCGCCGCCTCTCGGGCCACCGCCAGCGACTCGGTGCAGGTTCGAACCACCGGCTCGATCCACCTGAACAATATGAAAACGGTGGAGAACAGCAAGGGCGAACTGGTCGTGGTATCGCGCTCGGGCGAACTTATCGTGAACGATACCGGCGGCCGTGAACGGGAACGCTACAAGCTACCTTATGGCGCGGTCATCACCGTCGGCAGGAACGCCGAAGTGGAAGCGGGACAGGTCGTCGCGAGCTGGGATCCTCATACTCATCCGATCATCGCGGAAGTGGCCGGCGAGGTCGCCTTCGAACATGTGGAAGAAGGGATTACCGTGCGCGAGCAGACCGACGAAATCACCGGTCTGACCAGCATGTCGGTCATCGATCCAAACGAGCGGGCCACTTCGGCCAAGGAATTGCGGCCGGCGGTAAACGTAATCGACGCCAAGGGCAAGCCGGTCTGCCTGCCGGGCACCAATGTTCCCGCGCACTATCTGCTGCCTTCTAACGCTATCATCGACATGCGTGACGGCGCGGCGCTGCATTTCGGCGACGTGATTGCCAGGGTGCCCCAGGAAGGATCGAAGACTCGCGACATTACCGGTGGTCTGCCGCGGGTGGCGGATCTGTTCGAAGCGCGCAAGCCGAAGGAACCGGCGATCCTCGCGGAAATTTCCGGCACTGTCAGCTTCGGCAAGGAAACCAAGGGCAAGCGCCGGCTGGTCATCACGCCGATAGACAGCGGCGATGGCGCCGCCACTGAGCCGTATGAGGCTCTGATTCCGAAATGGCGCAACATGACCGTATTCGAAGGAGAGTACATTGACAAAGGCGAGGTCGTGTCCGAAGGGCCGCCGGCGCCCCACGATATCCTGCGCCTGAAAGGAGTGGAAACCCTGGCGCAATATATCGTCAATGAGGTCCAGGACGTGTACCGCCTGCAAGGCGTGCGCATCAACGACAAGCACATTGAAGTCATCGTGCGACAGATGCTGCGCAAGGTTGAAATCACCGATCCGGGCGATACCACCTTGATCCGGGGCGAGCAGCTCGCCTACACCCAGATCCTTGCGATCAACGAGGAACTACGGGAGCGGAATCAAGAAGTGGCGGCGCGCAAAGAACAAGCGCTGGAGGAAGACAAGGAGGAAGAGCCGGAATTGCGGGAAGCAAGCTTCGAGCGCGTCCTGCTAGGCATAACCAAGGCCTCGTTGGCAACGGAATCGTTCATATCGGCAGCCTCTTTCCAGGAAACCACCCGCGTGATCACGGAAGCGGCGGTAACCGGCAAACGCGATTTTCTGCGCGGCCTCAAGGAAAACGTAGTAGTCGGCCGCCTGATTCCCGCGGGAACCGGTCTGGCCTACCACGAAGCCCGCAAGAAAGGCTACGTTGAAGAACTGGAAGAAGACTTCGAAGCAAAATTCACCGAAGAAATGCAAAAAGAAGTGGAAGCCTAATCAAAAACAGTTTCGACCGATTGACCCGTGGCTTCGATCCGTCGCTACCGGTGCGGGAAGTGTGCCGGACGCCGCACTTCCCCCCGCCCGGCGGCGACGGATCGAAGCCACTTTCCGCTTGACTGGAGTAGGCGCGGTCATTACACTCTCGCCTCATTTTGCGAACGGCGAAATTCACGGACATACATGGCAACCATCAACCAGTTAGTGCGCAAGCCCAGGACGAGCAAACCCGCCAAAAGCGGCGTGCCCGCCCTGCAAGGCTCACCGCAGAAGCGCGGCGTCTGTACGCGGGTCTACACAACCACGCCGAAGAAGCCGAATTCCGCCTTGCGCAAAGTCTGCCGCGTGCGACTCGTGAACGGCTTCGAGGTGACTTCGTATATCGGCGGCGAAGGGCACAACCTGCAGGAGCACTCGGTAGTGCTGATTCGCGGAGGCAGGGTCAAGGATCTTCCCGGCGTGCGCTATCACACCGTGCGCGGCGCTCTCGACACCTCAGGCGTCGCGGACCGCAAACAGGGACGTTCGAAATACGGCGCCAAGCGCCCCAAGTAAACCCCACAACCAACGCATTTCAGGCAGGGAAAGCCGGCTCATCGACAGTTTTTCGCGAAGAAAAGATGAGATTTGAGTAAGGCCGGGTAGCGGTTCGGAAGACCGGACAGACTATCCCGGGCAAACCTGAATAAACATAGAGGTCAGACATGCCCAGAAGAAGAGTTGCGGCAAAGCGCGAAGTTTTGCCAGATCCCAAGTTCGGCAGCAAGACGCTGGCGAAATTCATGAATCATGTGATGGTCGACGGCAAGAAATCGGTCGCCGAAAAGATTGTCTATGGCGCGCTCGATGTCGTCGCGGAAAAATCCGGCGGCGAGCCGCTGGAAATGTTTGAAAACGCCTTGAGCGCGATTGCGCCGATGGTGGAGGTCAAATCCCGCCGCGTCGGCGGCGCCACTTATCAGGTGCCGGTTGAAGTTCGCGCCGAGCGGCGCAGCGCTCTCGCCATGCGCTGGCTGGTGGAGTTCTCGCGCAAGCGGGGCGAAAAGTCCATGGCATTGCGTCTGGCGGGCGAAATTCTCGAAGCCGCGGACGGCCGGGGCGCCGCGGTGCGCAAGCGCGAGGATGTGCATCGCATGGCCGAAGCCAACCGCGCATTCTCGCATTATCGTTTCTGAATCCGAATTTGAATATACAGAGGGCAGAATAGTGGCCAGGAAGCACCCTTTGAGCCGGTATCGAAATATCGGCATCGCCGCCCACGTGGACGCGGGGAAGACCACCACCACCGAGCGCGTGCTGTTTTACACCGGCGTTTCGCACAAGATAGGCGAAGTGCATGACGGCGCCGCGATCATGGACTGGATGGAACAGGAGCAGGAGCGGGGCATCACCATAACCTCCGCCGCCACGACCTGTTTCTGGAATGGCATGGATCGGCAGTACGACGAGCACCGCATAAATATCATCGATACCCCGGGACACGTCGATTTCACGATCGAAGTGGAACGCTCCTTGCGCGTGCTTGACGGCGCGGTAGTAGTGCTTTGCGCCGCTTCCGGCGTCCAGCCGCAGACTGAAACGGTGTGGCGCCAGGCCAACCGCTACGAAGTGCCGCGCATGGTATTCGTCAACAAGATGGACCGGGCCGGAGCCGACTTCCTGCGCGTGGTCGAGCAAATGAAGGAACGTCTCGGCGCCAACGCGGTGCCTCTGCAACTGGCCATTGGCGCCGAAGAGAATTTTGCCGGCGTAGTTGATCTGGTAAAGATGAAAGCGATCGTCTGGAATACCGAAGACAAGGGCACAACCTTCTCTTACCAAGATATTCCGGCCGATTTGCAGGAACAATGCGAGGAATGGCGTGAACACCTGCTCGAAGCCGCCGCCGAAGCCAATGAAGACGTAATGGACAAATACCTTAACGAGGGCGAGCTTAGCGAGGAAGACCTCGTGGCCGCCATACGCGAGCGCACCATCGCCAATGAAATCGTCCCCGTACTTTGCGGTTCCGCGTTCAAGAACAAAGGTGTGCAGGCCGTGCTCGACGCTGTTATCGACTACATGCCGGCGCCGACTGAAGTAAAAGCGATTGACGGCGTATACGAAGACGGCTCGCCCGCCGAATGTAAGGCGGACGACGAAGCGCCATTCGCCTCGCTGGCGTTCAAGATCGCCACCGACCCCTATGTTGGCACGCTGACTTTCTTCCGCGTCTATTCCGGCCGCATAAACTCAGGCGATTCGGTCTACAACCCGCTCAAGGGACGCAAGGAGCGAGTCGGGCGAATGGTGCAGATGCATTCCAATTCGCGCGAGGAGATCAAGGAAGTGCGCGCCGGCGACATCGCCGCCGCCGTGGGTCTGAAGGACGTTACCACCGGCGAAACGCTGTGCGATCCGGCGAAGATCGTCACGCTGGAAAAGATGGACTTTCCCGAGCCGGTGATTTCGGTGGCGGTGGAGCCCAAGAGCAAGGCTGACCAGGAGAAGATGAGCATCGCCCTCGGCAAGCTGGCCCAGGAAGACCCATCCTTTCGCGTCACCACTGACGAAGAGTCCGGCCAGACGATTATCTCCGGCATGGGCGAATTGCATCTCGAGGTGCTGGTCGAGCGTATGCGGCGGGAATTCAGCGTCGACGCCAATATCGGCAAGCCCCAGGTGGCCTACCGCGAAACCATCCGCCGCATAGTGGAAATCGAAGGCAAGCACATCAAGCAGACCGGCGGTCGCGGTCAGTACGGCCACGTCTGGCTGCGGCTGGAACCGCTCGACCCGGATGCCGATTACGAATTCGTGAACGAGATCGTCGGCGGTGTGATTCCCCGAGAATACATTCCGGCGGTGGACAAGGGCATCCGGGAACAGATGAAGAACGGCTGTCTGGCGGGATATCCATTGCTCGCCATGAAGGTCTCCCTGTACGATGGCTCCTTTCATGACGTCGATTCCAGCGAAATGGCATTCAAGATGGCCGGCTCTCTGGCGCTGCGAAAAGGCGCGCTGGAAGCGGACCCGGCCTTGCTGGAACCAATGATGTCGGTAGAGGTGGTTACGCCGGAAGATTACATGGGCGATGTGATGGGTGACTTGAACCGGCGCCGCGGCATGGTGCAAGGCATGGAAGACAGTCCAGGCGGCAAGGTGATCAATGCGGAAGTTCCGCTCGCGGAGATGTTCGGTTATGCCACCGACTTGCGGTCGGCGACCCAGGGCAGGGCGACTTTCACCATGGAATTTTTGAAATACGCGGAAGTGCCTGGCAACATCGCCGAAAGCATCATCAACGAGACCAGATCCTGATATTAATCCTGACGAGGTAAGAAACGTGGCGAAGGAAAAATTCGAGAGAACAAAGGTACACGTAAACGTTGGCACGATTGGGCACGTGGACCATGGCAAGACGACATTGACAGCGGCGCTGACGAAGATTTGCGCGGATCGTTACGGCGGTTCGGTGAAGGCGTTCGACGAGATCGACAATGCGCCGGAGGAACGCGAGCGCGGGATCACGATCGCGACTTCGCACGTGGAATACGATTCGCCGAATCGTCACTACGCGCACGTGGACTGTCCGGGTCACGCGGACTATGTGAAGAACATGATCACGGGCGCGGCGCAGATGGACGGTGCGATTCTGGTGGTATCGGCGGCGGACGGTCCGATGCCGCAGACGCGAGAGCACATCTTGCTGGCGCGGCAGGTTGGCGTGCCTTACATCGTCGTGTACATGAACAAGTCGGACATGGTGGACGACGAGGAGTTGCTGGAGCTGGTGGAGATGGAGGTGCGGGAGTTGCTGGATACTTTCGATTTTCCTGGCGACGACACGCCGATCATTATCGGTTCCGCGCTGAAGGCGCTGGAGGGCGACGATTCGGAGCAGGGCATTGGTTCGGTGGAGAAGCTGGTGGAGGCGCTGGACAGTTACGTGCCGGTTCCAGAGCGGGAGATCGACCGGCCGTATCTGATGCCGATCGAGGACGTATTTTCGATATCGGGCCGCGGCACGGTGGTGACGGGTCGGATTGAGCGTGGCGTGGTGAAAGTTGGCGAGGAAGTTGAGATCGTCGGCATCAAGGAGACGGAGAAGACGGTTTGCACGGGCGTAGAGATGTTCCGCAAGTTACTGGACGAGGGACGCGCGGGCGAGAACGTTGGCGTGTTGTTGCGTGGCACCAAGCGTGAGGAGGTTGAGCGCGGCCAGGTACTGGCGGCGCCGGGATCGATCACGCCGCATACGAAGTTCGAGGCGGAAGTGTACATCCTGACCAAAGAAGAGGGCGGCCGTCATACGCCGTTTTTCAAGGGCTACCGTCCGCAGTTTTATTTTCGCACGACGGATGTGACGGGCAACGTGGAGTTGCCTGGCGATGTGGAGATGGTGATGCCGGGTGACAATGTGAAGATGAACGTGGAGTTGATCGCGCCGATCGCGATGGACGAGGGCCTGCGTTTCGCGATCCGCGAAGGCGGCCGCACCGTGGGCGCGGGAGTAGTCTCCAAAATCATCGAATAATTTAGTTTAGTGCGGGAAATCCGTCGCTGCCGGGTTGTAGGTACGCGGCGTCCGCCGTAAATACGGTCCAGCCGCCAAGCGCAGCTTGGCGTCGTTCCGGCTGCGCATGAAGCTACGCCTCATAAACCGCTTGCCTGCACCCCTGTAGGCTCAAGTTCGGCATCCATGCCTCCTCACATGCCGCCGCATACCCACAACCCGCCAGCGACTCGCATCGAGGCGCCGAACGACCGGCCCCGGGGAATTGTTTGCCATCAGACCGTGGCGCTGTCGAGTTTTAACCGGACACTAGTGCAATTTTATAACAAAACGAAATCAGTATTCACAACATGCAAACTCTGATCAATTTCACAAATCATCCGCGCCAGGAGAAATTCTAAATGCTGAAGGTACAAGAACTGACAAAGTCCTTTGGTGAAATTAAGGCGCTGGATGCCGTTACTTTTTCCATCGATCCTGGCGAAGTTGTAGGTTTATTGGGAGCCAACGGCGCAGGAAAGACAACAATAATCAGATCCATTTGCTCGCTATTGGATTGTGATAGCGGTGAAATATATTTCGAAAATAAAAATATTCGAAACTCTTCGAAGTATTTAAAGCACGTTGGTGCTGTACTTGAAGGCTCACGCAATGTGCACTGGAGGCTAACCGCCCTTCAGAACGCCAAATATTTTACAACAATTCATGGAGGGAAATGGAAAGATTGTAAGGAAGTTGCGCATAAATTAGTCAACTCTTTAGGACTTGATGAATATCAGAATTTGGATGTTGGCAAGATGTCCACTGGCAATAGGCAGAAAGCCGCTCTGGTTTCCGCACTCGCCCATCAACCTCGTTTACTTTTGTTGGATGAACCCACTCTAGGTCTTGACGTTGCCACAGTAGAGAAAATGAGGGAGTTTATTTTTGAGCAAGCGACTAATAAGAATAATTGTCTATTGGTTACCTCACATGATTTGCAATTTATTGGTAGAGTTTGTAGTAGAGTTATAGTTATTGATCGTGGGGCGGTTATATATGATGGCGGCATGGATGAGTTTAGAAATAGGCTTCATAAATATGAATTAGTCCTTGAAAGCGAGAGCGAATTGGCAGCGGATGAATTGGAGTTCTTGAAAAAAGCAATTAGTGAAAATTCCGCAGTAACCAAGTATGCCGACAATAAATTTGTAGCCCAATATAGTGATCCGACTACGGGCATGGAAATCACTGCCGAAGCAAGCCGACTTCGAATAAAGCCCACCTCTCTGGAATTGAGAGAACAATCTTTAGAAAAATCTTATGTTCAGCTTATTGGAGATCACTCGTAGATGAATCGCTTCGCTAGTCTGATATTTAACGAAATTATAAAAGATTGCCGCCTGACCATAAGTTATTGGATGGAAACGCTTTTATCACTCGGCTTTTTTACTGTTATGTATTTGGGCCTATTTTATGGCGCTAAATCCTTTGTTCCGAATTCTCAAGATGAAAGCTTTCATGGGCTATTCTTCGGTTTCGTTCTTTGGACTTTTTCTTCACAGCTTTTAGTAGTTGCTTCCCAGGCTGTTTCTGATAGTACCGAGAAGGGATATATAGAACAGCTTTACTTGTGCTCTGAAGGAATGACCCAAATTGTTTTCGCTTCCATAATTTCTGGCATTTTGCAAAGTACTGCTATCATGGTAGTTGTAGCAAATTTGGCCATGCTTGTAACTGGCAATTGGGTAGATCTGAATTTTTCAACCCTAATACCATTAACTCTATTTGCGGGAGTATCTTTAGTTGGCTTAGGGTTAGCTATTGGGGGAATTGCACTGCTAATTAAGCGGATAGGGACTTTACTGATGATAGCTCAGGGAGCCCTTATTGCTCTCGTGAGCATAACAGCTTTACCATTTAATGGCTTTAGTTATTTACCATTTGCACCAGGAGTGACGCTAGGCCGAATGGTTATTCTGGAAAACCAACCCATTGACCAGGCTAGTTTCTTAATAGTTCTTCTTAATTCCGTAGCGTATTTTACGATTGGTTATGTCATTTATAAATTTTGTGAACGGACAGCAAGGAAAAAGAGCTTGATTGGAAGATACTAATCCGCTCAAGATTTTCTCCGATTCTCATAAGAGAACTTCGAATTAGGCACCTCAATGGGACACCCATTGCCAATCCCCGTGGCAACAGGGCAGGTCGAAATACCTGCTGGAATTTGATTCAATTGAAAATTCCCCTAAAAACTGGCTTTCTGGAACATCCCGACTATACCTACCGGCACGACCTTAGCTGACTTGCAGGCAAAAGATGGCCCAACCCCGCTTTCCAATCGTCTCTCTGGACGAAACGCCGGTCTACCATTGCGTATCCCGCTGCGTGCGGAGTGCCTTTCTCTGTGAAGTTGAGAATATAGTCGACCGGAAGTAAACTGTACGAACCGTACAGGAGGATTTCCGCATGTATCAGACTGGCGCCGAGGAAGCGCGAAAGAAATTGCCGGAACTGCTTGAGCGGGCCCGGACCGAAGGACTGGTCACCATCATACGGAAACGGGGCGTTCCCTGCGCCGCGATCGTTCCCCTGTCGCATCTGCAACAGAACGATGTGAAGCGCCTTTCCTCACTGCGCGGCTCGGCGGAGGGGTTGTACGGCGAAATTGACAAATACATCGAAGATGAGCGCAGTTGGTGATGCGCGATGTTGGCGACCTGCCGAGCCGAGGCCGGTTGCTCGTGGACAGTGCGCCCATCATCTACTACCTCGAAGATCACCCAGAATTCTCCGCCCGGTATGAAAATATTTTTGTCGGGGCGGAAGCCGGAGACTACGAGCTGGCGATTACCACGGTTTCTCTGATCGAGGTTCTGACCGGACCTTTGCGGCAGGGAAACAAAACGCTCGCCGAGACTTACCGCGAGGCGCTGACATCGCCGCCGAGTTGGCGCGTCGTAGACTTGACGCCGGCGATCGCATTCCGGGCGGCGCAAATTCGGGGCATGACCCGGCTCCGCGCTCCGGACGCGATTCAGCTAGCGAGCGCACTCGAAATCTCATGCATGGGACTAGTCACTCAGGATCGCGATTTCCGCGTATTTTCGGAAACTCCCGGCAAACTCGGCAAACTGGATATCTATTCCTGAGCCCAGCCCCAAACCAGGCACGATGTGAGTCCGTCGCACCCGGTAAGGGGTATGCGGTGGCGTGCGAGGCATGGATGCCGAACTTGAGCCTACTGGGGTGTAGGCAAGCGTTTATGAGGCGTACCTCATGTCAGGCACAATGTGAGTCCGCCGCGCCCGGTAGGGGTATGCGGCGGCGTGCGAGGCAGGGATGCCGAGCCTGAGCTTATAGGAAAAGTTAAACAGAGAAGCCTACAGGGGTACAGGCAAGCGTTTATGAAGCGAAGCTTCATGCGCAGCCGGAACGACGCCAAGCTGTGCTTGGCGGCTGGGCCGTATTCACGGCGGACACCGTATACCCCTTACCGGGTGCGACGGACGGGGCCTCGGCACACTACTAATCAATATTTCCCGATTTGGCGCCGGCTTGTTTCAAAATGGCGGCGTATTCGGCTGATTTTCGGTGTTCGACGACGTGGTCCAGGAAGGTGCTGCCGTCGCTCAGTTGGACATTGATGTCCTGGCCCGCTTCAATGAAAAAAGGAATGAAACGCGCGAACAGATCTGCGGTCATACCCCGGTAGGCCTTGAGCAGGATCGCGTAATCCCGCGGCATGCCGCTTGGCGGCAACAGTTCGAGATAGCCCTTCAGGCGCTCGTCAGACCATTCTTCGTCGCGAGTTGCGATCTGGGTGCGTTCCGCGCCGCGTTTTTTGCCTTGTTTCAAGATCGACTCCGCCGGGATTATGGTTTTAGCTTGTCGCGCAGCAACTGATTGACCTGGGCAGGATTGGCCTTGCCGCGGGAGAGCTTCATCGCCTGCCCGACCAGGTAGCCGAGCACTTGCTGTTTGCCGTCGCGCAATTGTTGCGCCTGTGCCGCGTTCTCGGCAATTACCCGGTCGACGAGCTTTTCAATTTCACCCTCGTCGGTGACCTGACGCAGACCTTGCCGTTCGATAATTTCGTCAACGTTTTCGGATCCGGCGGCAAGCTGTTCGAACACCGTTTTCGCGATCTTGCCGGAAATCGTCTTGTCCCGGATGCGGGAAATCAGGTCGGCCAGGCTATCCGCGCTTACCGGCGAGGCGACTATGTCGAGATTTTCCCGATTCAGCAGCGCCTGCAACTCCACGCTTACCCAGTTCGCGGCCAACTTGGCATCGCCGCATCGTTTCGCCACCCGCTCGAAATAGTCCGCCATTTCCCGGGCGGCGATGAGCACTCCGGCATCGTATCCCGACAAGCCATATTCGCTCGCGAAGCGCTGCTTGCGGGCATCCGGCAATTCCGGCAGTTCCGCTCTGATCTGTTCGATCAGATCTTCGCCGATTTCCACCGGCAACAGGTCCGGCTCCGGAAAGTAGCGGTAGTCGTTGGCGACTTCCTTGCCGCGCATCGGCCGGGTTACGTCCCGGACCGAATCGTACAATCGGGTTTCCTGAATGATCGTGCCGCCGTCTTCGAGTACGTCCTGCTGGCGGCGAATCTCGAAATTGATCGCCTTTTCCACGAAGCGGAAGGAGTTCACGTTCTTGATCTCGGTGCGGGTGCCGAGTTCCGCGCCCGGACGGCGAATCGAAACATTGGCGTCGCAGCGCATCGAACCCTGGGACATGTCGCCGTCGGAAATACCGAGATAGCGCACGATGGAATGCATTTTCTTCAGATAGGCGACAGCTTCCCTGGCGCTGCGCAGGTCCGGGTCCGATACGATTTCGAGCAACGGCGTGCCGGCGCGGTTCAGGTCGATGCCGCTCGCGTCAGCGAACTCCTCGTGCAGGGACTTGCCGGCGTCCTCTTCCATGTGCGCCCTAGTGACGCCGATGCGTTTTTCAGAGCCGTCTTCGAGATTGATGACGATCGAGCCGCGGCCGACGATGGGGTAGTCCAGTTGGCTGGTTTGATAACCTTTCGGCAGATCCGGATAAAAGTAGTTCTTGCGGTCGAAAACCGAATGCCGGCCGATCTCGGCGTCTATGGCAAGGCCGAAGCGCACCGCCATCCGCAGGGCTTCGCCGTTCAATACCGGCAGGGTGCCGGGCATGGCCAGATCGTAAATGTTCGCCTGGCTGTTCGGATCGGCGCCGAAAGCCGTCGAGGTTCCCGAAAACAGCTTCGACCGTGTCGACAATTGCACGTGGACTTCGAGTCCGATAACTGCTTCCCACTCCATTTCAACTCTCCCCGGCGGTGGATACGGGAAGCCGCTTGTGCCAGTCAGTCAATTGCTGGAACTGGCGGGCTACGTTCAGTATGCGCGCCTCGCCGAAATCCGGTCCTATAATCTGCAAGCCGAAGGGCATTCCTTCCTCGAAGCCAGCGGGAATCGAAATGCCCGGCAGGCCGGCCAGGTTGACCGCGATGGTAAAGATATCTTCGAGATACATTTCCACCGGATCGGCCTTGGCGCCATGAGGAAAGGCCACATGGGGCGAGGTGGGTCCGGCGATCACGTCGACTTGCTCAAAGGCGCTGATGAAATCCTGCCGGATCAGCCTGCGAATGCGCTGGGCCTTGCGGTAATAGGCGTCGTAATAGCCCGCCGAGAGGGCGTAGGTACCTACCAGGATGCGCCGTTTGACCTCGTCGCCGAAACCTTCGCTGCGCGTGCGGGTATAAAGGTCTTCGAGATCGGCCGGTTCTTCGCAACGATAGCCGTAGCGTACTCCGTCGTAGCGTGACAGGTTGGCCGAGGCTTCCGCGGGCGCGACCACGTAATACGCCGGCACCGACAAATGGTTGTTGGGCAGATCAATATCGATCAGGCTGGCGCCGGCCCGTTCGAGTTCCGCCAGCGCCTCGCGGACCCCTTGTTCGACGCCGGGGCTGAGCCCTTCCGCGAAATGCGGCCGCGGCACACCCACCCGCAATCCGGCCAATGAACTGCCGAGTTCGCCGGTGTAGTCTTCAACCGGCCGGTCGACACTGGTGGAATCGCGCGGATCGAGTCCGGCCATTGCCTGCATCATCAGCGCTGCGTCAGCAGCAGTTTTGGTCAGGGTTCCGGCCTGATCGAGACTGGAAGCGAAAGCGATCATGCCCCAGCGGGACACCCGGCCGTAACTCGGCTTGAATCCGGTAATGCCGCAAAAGGAAGCCGGCTGGCGAATGGAGCCGCCGGTATCGGTGCCGGTGGCCATGGGGCAAAGTCCCGCCGCGACCGCCGCCGCCGAACCGCCCGAGGAACCGCCCGGCACTCTGCCCGTATCGAACGGGTTGCCGACCTTGCCGAAAAAACTCGTTTCATTGGACGAGCCCATGGCGAATTCGTCCATATTGGTCTTGCCGAGCATGACCGCGCCGGCCTGGCGCAATTTCTCCACCACGCAGGCATCGTACGGGGGCAGGAAATCCCGCAGAATCCGTGAACCGCAGGTGGTGCGCAGGCCTCGAGTGCAAAAGATGTCCTTGTGCGCGACCGGAATGCCGAGTAGCGGCCGTACATCGCCCCGGACGCGGGCCTGATCCGCCGCGGCCGCCGCCGCCAGCGCCGACTCTTCGCAGACCGTGATATAAGCGTTGAGAGCGGGATTCAGGAGGTTGATCCGATCGAGAAACATCCGCGTAAGTTCAACGCTGGAGAATTCACCGCGAGAAAGCGCGGCCGACAGTTCTGTGACAGTCAGATGCAACATCAGGAATCCGCTTGACGGCGCCGCTCAAAAGCCCGTATAGCCCGAGCCGGACTGAATAGACTTTTGCAATCTCGTGTTAATCGATACTCGTAAAGCCTGAACAAGTCTGACAGGGCAGCTCGGCTTCTTGCTACTCAATCACTTTTGGAACCAGATACAATCCGTTTTCGCTCGCAGGCGCCAATGCCAGTAGTTCATCCCGGTGGTCAACTTCGGTAACTTCGTCCGCTCTCAGGCGCAGCACCGCGTCCAGCGGATGCGCCAGGGGCTCAACGCCCTCGGTGTCGACGGCTTGCATCTGGTCGATCATGGCCAGAATCTCGCCGATGCGGGCGGTGACCTCATTCGCGTCCGCGGAACTGACCCGCAGCCGCGCCAGCTTGGCGATCTTGTCGATTTCGGACTTGTCCAATTTGAGCGAGGGATCATTGCCTGGGTGAAAGAAGGCGCAATTATACTGGAATTTGCGCGTATTCGTATCTCAATCGCGCGAATCGACGCGGCGCGATGGAAGCTTTGCGGAAAAAGCTTCATAATCTGTGAGTTTTGATATCCGCCACGGATTCGGGCGCCGGCCCGGGAGAATCGCGGGTGTGAACCGGAAATAGGAAATGTTCAAGAGAATCAGGGGATTATTTTCCAACGATCTGGCTATTGACCTCGGCACCGCCAACACGCTCATTTACGCCCGCGACCGGGGCATAGTGCTTGACGAGCCCTCGGTTGTGTCGATTCGCGACCAGGGTGGCCAAAAGTCGGTAACCGCGGTAGGCAAGGAGGCCAAGCACATGCTGGGACGCACTCCAGGCAATATTGTCGCGATCCGGCCGCTGAAGGACGGCGTTATCGCGGATTTTCAGGTCACCGAAAAGATGCTGCAATATTTCATCAACAAGGTGCATGAAAATTTCTTCTTCCCGCCCAGTCCCAGAGTGCTTGTCTGCGTACCTTGCAAGGCAACCCAGGTGGAACGCCGGGCTATTCGCGAATCCGTACTCAGCGCCGGCGCCCGCAAGGTGCAACTTATCGAGGAACCGATGGCCGCGGCGATCGGTGCGGGATTGCCGGTAGAACAGGCTTGCGGCTCCATGGTCGTGGATGTCGGCGGCGGCACCACGGAAATCGCCATAATTTCCCTCAACGGCGTAGTTTACGCGGAATCGGTGCTGGTTGGAGGCGACCGCTTCGATGACGCCATCGTCGCCCATGTCCGCCGCAAATACAGTAGCCTCATCGGCACCGCAACGGCGGAACGCATCAAGCAGGAAATTGGCTATGCCTACATGACCTCGGAATCGGAGATCATGGAAATTGATGTGCGCGGACGCAATCTGGCCGAAGGAATTCCACGGTCATTCACCTTGCGCAGCGATGAAATCAAGGACTGCCTGCAGGAGCCGCTCGCGGCGATCGTGCAGGCGGTCAGAAGCGCGCTCGAACAGTCTCCGCCCGAACTTGCCTCTGACATTGCTCAGACTGGCGTGGTGCTTGCTGGAGGAGGCGCTCTTCTCAAGGGTCTCGACCAGATGATCTCCGAAGAAACCGGCCTTCCCGTGGTTCTCGCCGAAGAGCCTCTCACCTGCGTGGTAAAAGGAGGCGGCAGAGCCATGGAAATGATGGATCGATACGAATCCGATTGGTTACAGCTTGAGTAAGCTCCTCCAATCGTGAAGGGTTAGAGTTCGGAGCTGGTCAATCGGCCCGAGATGGAGATTTATCATCACGAACGATTGCTGCTCCCGAACCTGGATTTCCTTGAGATCAGGCGCTTGAAAGCTATAGACTTGTTCCGGAACGTGGACATTCCTTTGGACACGAGAGGGTTACCGAGATAGAGACTGCCATCTTTTCAAGAAATGCGTCGCTGGAATACCGGATAGCCACTTTCCTGCTGCTGTCTGTTTTGATCATGATCGCGGACAATCGTTTCGGCTATATGGATCATGCGCGCCAGGCACTCGGACTGATTGCCACGCCCTTTCATTGGCTCGCCGATACGCCCGTTCGCGTCGGTAATTCGCTGAGCGAACTGCTGGTCAGCCGCACCGACCTGCTGGAGGAAAACGCCCGCCTGCGCGAAGAACTGCTGCTTTCCCGGCAACGGCTGCTGCTTGCGGAAAGCCTGTCCGTGGAGAACAATCGGCTGCTCGCGTTGCAGAATGCCTCGGCTTTGCTGGAGCAGGAAGTGCTGCCCGCGGAGATCATCAATGTGTCTCCCAATCCGTATTCACGGCGTTTTCTGATTAGCAAGGGCAGCCGCGACGGAGTGTTCGTGGGCCAGGCAGTGCTTGAAGCCAATGGTCTCATTGGCCAGGTTGTTCAGGTAATGCCTTTCACGAGCTGGGTGTTGATCATCACCGATTCCAGTCATGTGACGCCAGTGGAAGTAAGTCGCAACGGCGAGCGGGCGCTTGCCCGCGGCAGCCAGGATGACGATACGGAACTTGATCTGGAATTCGTTCTTCCAACCCAGGACATTGAAGTCGGCGACACCCTGATAAGTTCCGGCATGGGTCTGGTATACCCCAAGAACTATCCGGTCGCTGAAGTCATCAGCGTGCGCCGGAGCCCAGATCAGTCTTACGCGACGATCAAGGCCAGACCTATGGCGCGGGTGTCCAGTACCCGTCATGTCATGCTCGTGCTTGACGCGGGAAATCCGGGCTATGCCGCGGTCGTGGAAGAAGCCGCCGCCGCCGCCGGCGCCGACGAGGAATCCAGCCTGGCGGCTGTGGACTCACCGAACTAAGTTCAGTCAATGGCCGGTTTGGTGCGTTTCAACAGTCTGATCGTTTCTTCGTTTATCGTCACCGGTCTACTGGCGATAGTGCCGATGCCCCAATGGGCGATGTACTACCGGCCGGAATGGGTTGCCCTGGTAGTCATTTATTGGGTGATCAACAATCCCGAGCGGGTAGGAATCGGCGTCGCCTGGGTGGTAGGTATCATAGTCGACGCGCTTACCGGTTCGTTATTCGGCTTGCATGCGTTGGGACTGGCGCTGGTTGCTTACTTGGCGCTGCGGCTGCGATTGCGGCTGCGGCTGTTCAGTGTCTCCCGACAGGCCAGTGTGGTGCTGGTAATTGTCGGTCTTCAATTGTTGCTGATCCAGTGGCTGCAATTTCTGTTCGACTTGCCGCGGGGGACCAGCATGATGTTCCTGGCGCCAGCGATAACCAGCGCACTGCTTTGGCCGCTGGCGTGGGTTCTACTTGGAGGAATCGTCCGCTCGCTTGATCTCAACTAGTAATCCGGCAAGGTATTAACGTCGGGGAAGCGCTGGGCGTGGTGCTATACTTGTCGGGTCGGCGCTTGCAACTGCCGCTACCGGTCAATGAGCGCCGTTTCGCCGTATGGCTGAAGAAAAAACCACATCGAAGCGCAAGCTCTGGACGATCGCGCGGGCGATTCGCCGGCAGTTCAGCTTGCTGCTGGTAGTTGCCGTCGTGTTGCTGGCGACCTATGTCAGCGCCGGCAGGCAGTTCATGCCCGCCATTTCCAACTATGCCGAGTTTTTCGAAAACCAGATTTTCGAGATCGTCGGCGTACCGGTGCAGGTGGAGTCGCTAAAAGGCGGCTTCAGTGGCTTCAGTCCAGTCATCGAAGTCAATGGCCTTTCCATGCAGGTGGCGTCTGGCTCAAGTTTGCCTCAGGCGCCGGATCGCGCCCTGGTTTTTGACCACGGAACTGTGGTCGTGGACATGGCGCGCAGCTTTTGGCAGCGGCGCTGGGTGCTCAAGGAGTTTCTGGTTGAGCGGCTGGAACTGGAACTTGAGCAAACCAGCGACGGTGGCTGGCTGCTCGGCGACATCGCCATGCAAGGCGGCGCCGGGATTGATCCCGACACCTTGTATCAGGTTTTTGTGAACATAGCACAACTCGACCTGCGCGACGTCGTGGTAAATGTGCGTACCCGGTCGGGCGAAAAGCTGCGTTTCATTAACGGCGCGGCAACTATCCAGAATCGGGGCGGAAACCACTTTCTCCACGTTGACATAAACCCGGAAGGACAAAGCCGCCAACTCGCGCTTTCGCTGGAAGTGCGAGGCGGCGACCTGTCCGTCATCGACGGCAGTTTACACATAGCGGTGCCCGCGGCTGACTATTCCGATCTGTTCAGCGGCCAAGGCATTGCCGGCGTAAGCATTGAAGAGTTGACCGGCGGCGGCGATATCTGGGTAAATTTCGAACGGGGTGAGCCGCGTGGAGTCGTCATAACGGCCAGGCTTGACACAGCGGCGCTCCGCTCTGACCCAGGCACCATTACCAGGCTTGCATCGCTGGAAGGCGCTTTTGCAGTGCGCTCGGAAGATGCTGTCACGAGTTATTCCATTTCCGACCTTGCCTTCAGCCATGCTGGCGCAAGTTGGCCTCGCGCCAACCTGTATCTCGCTCACCGGCCTGAAGAATACCTTTCGTTGCGTGCCGACCGGGTCGATGTGGCGATGCTGACCTCGCTGGCGGCTGCTTTCGATCTGTTGCCGGATTCCGCCCGAGATCTGCTGGCCCAACTGCAACCGGCGGGTGTGCTGGAGAACGTCGCGCTTCAGTTGCCGCTGCGGGAGAACAGTGGTGAACTGGCAAGCGTCCGGGCCAACGTTGGCGGCGGCGCTGTCGCCTCGGTCCGCAATTCTCCCGCCTTGTCGGGTTTGACCGGCTACCTGGAAGTATCCGCGGACCTGGACGCTCGCCGCGCAACCGGACTGCTTGAAGTCGATTCCACTGATTTCACCATCAATATCCCCAGGGTGTATACCTCCACCTGGGCTTACGACGAAATGAACGGCAGCATAGGATTTGAATTCGACTACAACCAGGGGCATAAGCTAAGGCTGGCTAGCAGCGTGCTCGCTGGCCGCTCGGAATGGCTGGAAACTCGCCTGCAATTGACTTCGGTCCTCGACCAGCAGCCTGACGGCCAGCGCGAGAACGAGTTGGAGCTGCTGGTTGGCGTATTGAACATGAACGCCGCGGAGAAGACCCCCGTTCTGCCGGATGGGCCGGGAGTGAGAGATGGCTTGCGCGCCGGCATGGAGTTTCTTGAGCGGGCGGTTATCGATGGCCGGTTCAGCAATAGCGCCGCCATCTTCCGCGGTTCCACCGTGCAGGGTTCTGACCGGATATTCAAGACTTTCCAAAGTTTTCACCAATGGCTGGACGGAACCATGCGCTTCGATCCGGAATGGCCGGAATTGGAAAGCAGCCGCATGCTGGTGCTGACCGATAACGAAAACTTGGACATCTTCACGGAAAACGCCAATAGCCTCGGACTGGAGGCAGCCGTGATCGAAGGCAAGATTCGCGGCAGCGAAACCGGCGCAAGTCTGCTTACGATATCCGGACAGGGGGAAGCTTCATCGGAAGACGGACTGGCTTATCTGCATTCGGCGCCGGCGGCGAAAGGCCTGCGCCGCGCTTTGACCGATTGGCGCATGCAGGGGAGCATGCAAGGCGAGTTCGAACTCGAAATTCCGGTCGGCCGGCCGGACGCCAGCACCGAAATGAGACTGCGCCTGAATCTGAGCGACAATGATCTGTGGATATCCCAGTATGATCTCGATCTCGCGGAAGTAAACGGCGAACTGATATTTGATTCCCGAACGGGAATTGAACAAGGCGGATTCGAAGCCAGAATGTTCGGCGGCGATGCGAGGATCGAAGTTTCAAGCCGCGGCGAAGGCGGTGTGCTGGAACGGATTTCCGTTGTTTCCAGGGGCAGGGCGGAACGTCGCGAATTGATGCGATGGCCGCGGCAGAGCGGCTTTGCGAGAGCTCTGCTCGGCCATGCCAGGGGCTCGTTCCTCTATGCCGCCGAACTGCACCTGGATCAGATGGACGCCGGCGCCACTTCGCTGCGCGTCAGCACCGATCTTGGCGGACTTTTCCTCACCTTGCCGGAACCATTCGCCAAACAGGCGGGCGAGCCACTGCCATTCAACTTGCAGGTCGACCTGGCCGACGGCGGACAGCTAGTCTCCGGCACTGTCGGTTCCCGCTTGCGCTTCAATGTGGAAATGGAGGACTCGGCGATTCGCCAGGGCAGGGTGCGCCTCGGCGGCGGACGCCGCGAGGCTACCGAGTCGAGTGGGGGCCTGGTGGTGGATGGCCGCCTGGAGCGCGTTGTACTTGAGCAATGGACCGGATTATTTGGTGGAATGCAAGCCGCGGCGCCCCAAGGCCTGATCGATGTCTTTTCCTTTATGGACATTGATGTTGGTGAACTCGATGTTTACGGCCAGGTGCTAGAGGATGTGCATGTGCGGACCGCTCTGTCGGATCAGAGCTTGCTGACCGCGCTGGCGGGAGACTCGGCCCAGGGTGCGGTCGTGATTCCCTTCGACGCGAACGACTATCTGCAAGTGCAACTGGACCACCTGCGTTTCAAGGGGGAAGATGCGTCCGAGTCCGCCAGGGAAGTGGCAGCGCAAGCGGACGCGGGGGAATTGCTCGAACCGCCGCGGGTGGATCTGCTGGCCGGGGTCGATCCGCGGGAGTTGCCGCGCATGAGGTTCTCCGTAGGAGAGATTTCCATTGGCGAGACGCCTTGGGGCGGCTGGAATTTCATGCTGGAACCGGACGCGGACGGTGCGGATTTTACCAGTCTCAGTTTCGATTTTCGCGGCCTGCGCTTGTTGCCCACGGGTGGGGAGGAAGCGGAGCAAATGCCCCGACCGCGGCTACGCTGGCAGTATGACGGCAAAGATCATGCAACCGAACTTGCGGGTATGGTTCTCGCGGACGACATCGCCGCGGTACTGCGCGATAGCGGTTTCGCGGCCAGCCTTGAAAGCGAGAGCGCTCGCTTTGGGGCAGACTTGCATTGGCCTGGAACGCCGGCTTTTTTTCACGGATCGGCGCTAAGCGGCAATATCGATCTGCTGGTGGAGAACGGGCGTTTTCTTGAAACGAATGCCGGCGGCGGAGCCCTGAAACTGATCAGTATCATCAATTTCGACGCCATCATGCGCCGCCTGCGCCTGAGCGATGATCTGTTGCGGCGCGGCCTGGCCTTCGATGAAATCAGCGGTCGCCTGGACATGAATAACGGTCTGGCGCGAATCGAAGATCAGCTCGTGATCTCGGGACCTTCAAGCTTGTACCAGATCACCGGCGACGTTGATCTTGGAGCAGAGACCATCGCCGGCGAAATGTACGTGACCTTGCCGGTTAGCGATAACATTCCCTGGATCGGCCTTATAACCGGCAATCTGCCACTGGCGGTCGGCGCCTATCTGATCGACCAGATCCTTGGCGACCAGGTAGATAGCCTGACCAGCGCAGTTTATACCCTGGAGGGGCCGTGGGAAGGACTGGAACCGCAATTCAAGCAGGCTTTCGGCGCCCCGGGCGACGAATGACGGACTGAATATATGACGCGCAAACTTGCCGCGATCCAGATGGTCAGCGGGCCCGATGTCGATGAAAACCTTGCGAATGCCGCCGAATTAATCGCCGAGGCCGCTAGCCGGGGCGCGGAACTGGTGCTGTTGCCCGAAGTGTTCGCCGCACTTGAAGGCGAACCCATGCGCAGCCACGGCGAAAGGCAGGGAGCGCCGGGAAGTCCGATCCAGACATTTCTCTCCGCCGAAGCGCGGCGCCACGGCATCGTGCTGGTCGGCGGCACCGCGCCGCTGCTGTCGCGGCCGGGGAGAAGCGTCTCGGATCCCGACTATCTGATCGAAGACGGCCGCGTGCGCGCCGCGAGCCTGGTCTATGACAGCGGCGGCGAATTGCTGGCCCGCTATGACAAGATCCATCTGTTCGATGTCATGGTCGAAGATCGGCAGGCGCAATATTCCGAATCGCTCAGCTATGAAGCCGGCTCGGAAGTGATTTGCGTGGACTGCGCGGTTGGGAGGCTCGGTCTTTCGGTTTGTTACGACCTGCGCTTTCCGGAACTCTACCGGCGCCTGTTCAGTCAGGGCGCGGAGATCATTACGGTACCCGCCGCTTTTACCGCGGTGACCGGAGCAGCGCATTGGGAAAGCCTGCTGCGGGCGCGCGCCATTGAAAACCAGTGTTATCTGATCGCCGCTGCCCAGGGCGGTCGACATGGCCCCACCCGCGAGACCTGGGGACACTCCATGATCATCGATCCCTGGGGAGAGATTCTGACCCGGCTGGACAAGGGGCCGGACATTGCCGTAGCGGAAATGGACCCGGAACTACTGCGCGATATTCGCGGGAGAATGCCGGTGGCGAACCACGTCAGGCTGAGCTAGTGTTGTGTCATGTCGCATCGGCACTCACCCCTTGGCTCGTGGCAAGGCGCGCCCCACAGGCAACGGCGAGCTCCATTGGCAAGGGGCGCATTCCCTTCGGGAGCGTCGGCAGCGCGCCATCGCAGCCCTTGTCAATACTGGAAAGTATTGCCTGCGGGCTGCGTCTAGCGCTAACGCGCTGCCGATGCTCTGATGCTGGCACGCGTGACACGACACTAGGCCGATGCGAGATGCTGGCTCGCCGGGAAAATCGCCTTAATGGTGGAATGCCCCGGCCATATTGGTAATACTATCGCTCCAGAGTGGAAAATTACCTAGGCAATTCGGGCTGGCGCTCATGGCAAGGCCGATCGAATACGACGAAGCGGAAGTGCTGGCCAGAGCACTTGAACAGTTCTGGCGCGAAGGCTACGAGGCGAGCTCGGTCAACAAGCTGCTCGATTGTTGCGATATCAATCGTGGCACGCTTTACAATTCCTTTACCGACAAGAACACTTTCTTCAAGATAGTCGTCAATCATTACAACGAAATGCTGGACCGGAATCTGGCCGCATCGCTGAAGAATCCCGATATGGGGACCTGGGAGTCGATTACGGCATTTTTCAACGAAACCGTTGTCAACGTCCCCGTCCGACAGCGCAACCTCGGCTGCCTGCTGGTCAACTCGCTATGTTCCAGCGTGAATTATGACGGAGAAATCAAGCGCGTGTTGCGCGCCTCGCTGGATCGCTTGCGCAAGGCGCTGGTGGAGCGTCTGCGCGAGGCCAAGGAAAAAGGAAAACTGAAGAAAGGAGTGAACGAATATCTGGCGGCCGACATCCTCATGAACGCCTTGTATGGCATTCGCGTCAACTCGCGCAATGGCAAGAGCGCGCGGCAACTCAAAAGCCTTGCCAAGCACGCCATCGGTTCATTGAAAAAGTAAACATTTTCCCGACTTGCCGGACGTCGCGGCCGGCACTGTTGCTTCCCGCGCATTGACTGCTATACTCCGGCTGATTGATGGCGTGACAGGAAAACGCGATGAAGAAAGTAGGCGTCAAGCACAAGTCCGATGACTCCAAGATCGATCTCACACCCATGCTGGATGTGGTATTCATCCTGTTGATCTTCTTCGTGGTAACGGCGACATTTCTGTCCGAAGTCGCCATCAGCGCGGCCAGCAGCGACAACAATAACGATCAACCGCCACCCGAAATGGATATGGAAGATCGCAATATCCTGTTCGAGATAGGGCCTAACAACGAGATTATTCTCAATCGCAATCAGCGGCCTATCATCGCGACCCAAATCCGATCCAATATCGACCAGTTGCGCGCCGAGAATCCCAGCGCCACGGTGATCATTCAGCCGAACTCGACTTCCGACGTTTCCACTCTGGTGATGATCATGGACGCCGCCCGGCAGGCCGGTATCGGGGATATCTCCATCGTCGATCCGAACTGAAAGTCCGCGGCAAGCGGCTCCGCGAGCGGCAAATTCCCGATGCGGCCAGTTCTTAATGATTGCAGACAGCCTTGGGACTGTTCGTCCTGAACAGAGCCAGCATGCAAAGCCGCTGGAACAAGCACGAAGCCCGCGCCTGCGCCGATGAACTCGAACTTCGTGCGTACAGCTCCAGGCTGCTCGGCCGGGAGCCCGCGCTGGTGCTGCACGGCGGCGGCAATACTTCGGTCAAAGGCGAGGCGACCGATGTGTTCGGCGAAACTCGGCGAGTGCTATTCGTCAAGGGTTCCGGCTGGGATCTGAAAAGCATCGGCGCCGCCGGATTCGCGCCCACCGATCTCGAATTCCTGCTGCGGCTGGCGCGACTCGAACAACTCAGCGACAGTGAAATGATGCGTCAGCTCCGGCTGGCTACGCTCAACCCCTCGGCGCCCAATCCTTCCGTGGAAGCGATTCTGCACGCGCTGATACCGCATCGCTATGTGGATCACACTCACGCCGACGCCGTGGTCACGCTCAGTAATTCACCGGATGGCGAAAGTATCCTGCGAGAATTGTACGGCGATGAAGTATTGGTGCTGCCCTACATCATGCCCGGATTCATACTTGCCCGGCAGGTTGCCGCCGCTACCCGCGGCGCGGACTGGACCAGCCTGCGCGGCATCGTGCTGTTGCAACATGGCATCTTCAGTTTTCATGAAGACGCCGAGGGCAGCTACTCGGCGATGATCGAACTGGTGGACCGGGCCGAACGCGAACTTTTGCGCAGGGCGGGCGCCCAGCCGCCGGCCGCGGGAGCAAAAACCCCAGCCGAGAATCCGCCGCCACGACCAATTCAGGGAATTCATGGGACACCCACAATTCATGGGACACCCACAGGAATTCATGGGACACCCACAGGAATTCATGGGACACCCATGCAATATCAGGAAAATCATGGAACTCCCACTGCTCCGCCCCCCACTGTTTTACCTCTGCAACTCAGCCGCCTGCGCAAGGCCGCCGGAAAAATTCATGGGACACCCATGCTGGTCAGGCTTGAAGCTTCTCCCGAAGCTTGCGCCTTCGCGCAACTCGACAATTGCGGCGAACTGATCCGGCGTGGCCCGCTCACCCCGGACCACACATTGCACGCCAAGCCGTTCGGCGCCGTTTTCGATGCAGATCCGTTGCCTGGTCTTGGTGATTTTGAGCAGGAATACCTGCGCTATTTTCAAGCTCATGCCAGCGAACATCATCAATGTCTGGACGCCGCGCCGCGTTACGGCGTCTGGCGCGACAAGGGCATGGTTTACCTGGCGCCGAGTTGCAAGCGGCTTGAAATCGTCGCCGACATCAGCGCACATACAATTCGGGCGATCAAGCTGGCCGAGGCCATCGGCGGCTGGCGCGCTTTGCCGCACGATAAGCTGTTCGAAGTGGAGTATTGGGAACTCGAACAGGCCAAGCTCGCCAAGGCCCGCGCCGCGCCGGAACAGCAAGGCAAGATTGCCCTGGTCACCGGCGCCGCCTCGGGTATCGGCCGCGCCACGGTCGAGGAAATGCGCAGCCGCGGAGCAGCTGTGATTGCGTTGGACATTCGGGAAATGGAGGGTTTGGAGTCGCCCGAGGTGTTGTGTCTGCGCTGTGATGTCACTGATTCGGACGCCGTCCAATCGGTCTTGAACGAAGGTGTGCTGCACTTCGGCGGTCTCGACATCCTGGTCAGCAATGCCGGCAATTTCCCCTCGAGCGAGAGCCTGGCGGACATGACCGACGAAGCCTGGGAGCAATCCATGCAATTGAATCTCGGCTCGCATATGAAAGTGCTGCGCGCCTGCCTGCCCTTGCTGGAAAACGGATTCGACCCGGCCGTAGTCTTCGTCGCTTCCAAGAATGTGCCCGCGCCGGGTCCCGGAGCCGCGGCGTATTCGGCGGCCAAGGCCGGGCTTACCCAACTCGCCCGGGTAGCAGCGCTGGAAGCTGGGCCCCTGGGCATCCGGGTGAACGTCGTGCATCCGAATGCGGTTTACGACACCGGAATCTGGACGGAGGAAGTGCTGGGCGAGCGGGCGCGGCGCTATGACATGGACGTTGAACAATACAAGACATCGAACCTGCTCGGGCTTGAAGTAAGCAGCCGCGACGTTGCCGCTTCGATCGCCGTCCTGGCAGGCGCCGCGTTCAGCCGCACCACCGGCGCCCAGATCCCGGTGGATGGCGGTAATGAGAGGGTGGTTTAGCTACGTGTGGTCTCCTTTCCATGAGAACGCTCGCATGGGTAACGAGAGAGTGATTCAGGCTTTGATCGAATTCGAATTATGCTGATCGAAGGCAGGCAATATCGCAGCATCTGGTATGAGGCGGAAAACGATCAGGTCTGCTTCATCGACCAGACCCGGCTGCCGCACGAATTCGAAACCCGCCGCTTGCGGACATTGGCGGACGCCTGCGAGGCGATCGGAACCATGCGTGTGCGCGGCGCCCCCCTGATCGGGGTTACCGCCGCTTTCGGCGTTTATCTCTCCTTGCGCGAAGACCCGAATTCGCTCGAAACCGCGATAAGGCAATTGCGCGACACGCGGCCGACCGCGGTCAATCTGCGCTGGGCTCTGGATCGGGCCGTGCGGGAGTTGCCGGCGCATTCGCCGGTGGGTGTCCCATCAGAGAAGGCGCTGAAATTCGCGCTGGGTTTGGCCGAAGAAGATGCCGCCTGTTGCGAGGCGATCGGGCGGCATGGCGGCAAAATCCTGCACCGGCTCTGGCAGGAACGATGCGGGCAAGACCGGCCCTTGCAAGTGCTGACCCATTGCAACGCCGGCGCTCTGGCCACCGTTGATTGGGGCACGGCGCTGTCCGGAATTTACAAGGCCGCCGCGGCAGGAGTGCCTTTGCATGTCTGGGTCGACGAAACCCGGCCGCGCAACCAGGGTGGGGCGTTGACCTGCTGGGAATTGCGCCAGGCGGGAATCGACCACAGTCTGATCGTCGATGGCGCCGCGGGTCATGTCATGGCCCGGGGACTGGTTGATATCTGCATCACCGGCAGCGACCGCGTCAGCGCCTCGGGAGACGTCTGCAACAAGATCGGCACTTACCAGGTCGCGCTGGCGGCCAGGGACAACAATCTGCCTTTCTATGCCGCCTTGCCCATTTCGACCATCGATTTCGACTGGCCTTCGGCGGCGGAGCCGATCCCCATCGAGGAACGCGATGCGAGAGAAGTCTCAATAGTTGGCGGCATCGAAGAAGGCGGAGCCAACGCGCGAGTCCGCCAGTACCCCGAAGAAACCGTCGTGCGAAACTATGCCTTCGATGTAACCCCGGCCCGGCTTGTGAGCGGCATCATCACCGAGCAAGGCATGTTCAAGGCGAATCGGGACTCTCTCGCGGCGCTGGCTCGGACGAAATTCAGCCCATCTGACCCGTAAGCCGGCGCCCGCCGAGAATATGCAGATGGATATGAAACACGCTTTGCCTGGCGTCCGGCCCGGTATTTAATGCCAGACGATAACCGCTTTCCGCAAGGCCCGCCTCGTCGGCGATCTCCGCGGCGCGCAACATCATGTGGCCGAGCAGGACCTGGTCTTCCGCGGAGGCCTCGTTCATGTCGCTGATGTGTTTGCGGGGGATGACCAGGATATGGGTCGGCGCCTGTGGGCTGATGTCGTGAAAGGCGATGACAAGATCGTCGGCGTAAACTTGTTCAGAAGGAATTTCGCCCGCTACGATCTTGCAGAAAAGACAATCCTGAACCATGCTCTCGAGCCTTGACGGGAGATGGCCCGCAGACTAACAAATACACCCGGCTTGGGATAGTCTAGCGCTATGCGTCGAAATACCGTTTTAGTCCTGCTGCTATTGGCCGCGTCACTGGCCGCGGCCCAGGAGCCGCAACTCTACGGCTACCGGGTCGTCAATACCTATCCGCACGAAATCACGGCCTTCACCCAGGGGCTGATCTATCGCGACGGCGAACTCTGGGAAGGCACCGGCAAGAACGGTCTTTCCAGGCTCGCCAGGATCGACCTGGAATCCGGCGAACGCAAGCAGATCATACAACTCGCCGACCGCTATTTCGGCGAAGGCATCGAAATGATCGGCGACCGCATCTACCAGCTCACCTGGCGGGCGCATATGGTCTTCGTTTACGACCGGGCAAATCTCGAACAACTCGAAACCCACTATAACGCGCGCGAGGGCTGGGGCCTGGCCTTCGACGGTGAGCATCTGATCCTGAGCGACGGCTCCGCGAGTCTGCAGTTCATCGACCCCGAGGGCTTCGTCCCCGTGCGGGCAATCGAGGTCACCGTGAGGGGCCAGCCGCTTAACCTGCTCAACGAACTCGAATATATCGACGGCGAAATCTGGGCCAATGTCTGGCAAACCGATTTCATCGTCCGTATCGACCCGGCAAGCGGCGTGGTGAATTCGATCGTCGATCTGACAGGTCTTGCGGCCCGGACCGATCTCGGCAGCAGCGAGGCCGTGCTCAACGGCATCGCCTGGGACAGCGAGGATCGGCGCTTGTTCGTAACCGGCAAGCATTGGGCCAATCTGTTCGAGATCGAATTGACGGAGCACGGGCAGTAAGTGGCGCACGCGGCAGCCAGAACCGCGGTGCTGATAACAGCCGCCCTGACGCTATCCGCCTGCGATTCCATGGCCTGGTATCTGCAGGCCGCCCAGGGGCACCTGGCAATCGTTACCTCGCGCCAGGACATGGACGAGTTGTTGTCCGACCCTGAACTGGCGCCCGTCCTGGCGGCGAAATTGCAATTAGTACTCGAGGCCCGGGAATTCGCCGAATCCGAACTCATGTTGCCGGCAGGCGACAATTATCTCGAGTTCGTCCAACTCGACCGCGAACACGCGGTCTGGAACGTGTTTGCCGCGCCGGAATTTTCCGTCGAGCCCGTCACCTGGTGCTATCCCGTTGCCGGCTGCGCGGCATACCGGGGATATTTCAGCGAAAGCGACGCGCAGGTCTACGCCGGCGAGCTGGAGGCGCAGGGATTCGACGTCTACGTTGGCGGAATCGACGCATACTCCACTCTCGGCTGGTTCGACGATGCGCTGCTCAGCACCGTGGTAGGACGCCCCGACCATCAACTGGCGGCGCTGATTTTTCACGAACTCGCGCACCAGGTCGCCTATGTGCCCGATGACACAACTCTCAGCGAAAGTTTCGCCACGGTGGTCGAAATGGAAGGCCTGCGGCGCTGGCTGGAAACTCGCAGTCAATCGGAATTGCTCGACGAGGCGCGGGCGGACGCCGAACGCCGTGGGCGCTTCGTGGAATTCGTGTCCGGGTTTCGCGATCGTTTCGAAGAATTGTACGGCAGCGAAATGAGCGAGGCGGATATGCGCCGGGAAAAAGCCGGTCTGCAACAACGCATGCGGGCCGAATACGAGGCTTTGAAAGTAGAATGGGGCGGTAACAATGGCTACGACGGCTGGTTTTCCCGCTCACTGAACAATGCCCAACTCACGACCGTCGGCTCATACAACGATCTGGCGCCGCAATTGCGGGAAATTCTGCGGCAGGCAGGCAACGATCTGCCCGCTTTCTATGAACGGATGCGGGAATTGACGCGAATGAGCCCGGAAAACCGGAAAATTTATCTGGATTCCCTCGAACTCAGCGATCAAGCCGGCGGCGGGTAGCCTCTACCAGTCCGGCGTAGAATTCCGAATCCGGATCCTTGGCCAAGGCCGATTCATAAGCCGCAAGCGCCTCCTCAAGGCGGCCCTCCTGTTCCAGGATTCGTCCCAGGCTGCGGTCGTAAAATGCGTTTTCGGGCATTACGCCGATTCCGGCCCGATACACTTCGATCGCCTTGTCCGCGTCGTCGGCGTTGTTGTACTCATTGGCCATGACATGAACCTGGGAGTCGTTGCCCGGGTCAAGCTCGATGGCCCGCAGGTCGTAAGGAAGCGCTGCCTCGAAATCCTCCGCCGCCCGTTCGAGTTCGCCAAGCGTGGATACCGCCGCGATCAGGCCGGCGGTGACTTCGGTCTGCAATTCGACGTAGCGGGCGAGCAGTGGACGCGCTTCGTCGTATCGCTCCAGAAAATAATATACGTTTGCCAGGTTGCGGATCGCATCAGGGAAATTCGGATCGGCGGTGATCGCCTTGCGGTATTCTTCTATGGCCTCTTCGTATCGCTCCAGGTTGCTGTACACATTGCCGCGCCGGAACATGCGCGCGGCAAGTTCCGTATCGATCACCGGCCCCGCCGGAGGCGCCGGATCCTGGGCCCAGGCTGTCACGGCAAGGGCGCAAATCAATACAAGGACCGGCAATCTGGACATGCGCTGTCTCTCCTCTGCGCCTTTAGGCATTCTCTGAAAAATTCCCTCCATGGAATTTTTCATTGTCGCAAAACAAAAGCGTGGTTTTGTTTTGCTCCCGAATTCAATGGTTTACGCCATCGAATTCGGCGGCACATCCTTGTGCCGCAGGGAAGCTCTGACTTGATCAGAGCTCCCTTAGGTCAAAACGATTCTTGCCGGCCCGTCGGCCTCATCGCCCACCGCGCCGATCATGGCGGCCTGTTCGAGGCCTGCTTCATGCAGGGCCGCAAGGCAGGATTTCGCCCGCGCCTCGGGCACCGCGGCGAGCAGCCCGCCAGCGGTCTGCGGATCGAACAGGATTTCATAGCGCGCGGTCTCGCGCAATTTGCTTGCGCCATCGATATTTTTTTCAGTCAACTTGTTGTCGGCGTGCAATGAGCTGAATACTTCACGTTCCAGGCATTCGAGCGCACCGTCGAGGGCGGGAATGTCTCCGGGATACAGTTGCACCGGGCCGGAAACGATCATCTCCAGCAAATGGCCCGCGAGGCCGAAGCCGGTAACGTCGGTGCAGGCGCTGGCGCCGTGCTCGGAAAATATGGCGGCTGCGCCGCGATTGGAGACGAGCATTCCACGCAGCACCCCGTCGATCCAGGTCTGGCCCGCCTGGTAGCGCATGTCCGCCGCCAGCAATGTGCCGGTGCCGATAGGCTTGCTGAGAATTAGCACATCACCCTGTTTCATGCCCTGCTTGCGCAAGGTCTTGCCGGCTTTGGCATGGCCGTTGACGCTCAATCCGAATTGCAGTTCCTCGGTTTCGGACGAGTGGCCGCCGAGCAACCGGCAGCCTTCTTCGGTCAGCGTCGTGGTGCAGCCAAACATCAGTTCGCGCATGAGGCCGCGGGTAATCGAACGATTGGCGAACGGCACGCCGACGATCGCCAGAGCGGAATCGGGCTGTGCGCCCATGGCGTGAATGTCGCCGAGACAATGCAGGGTCGCGATCCTGGCGAACAGCCAGGGGTCGTCGATGAAGGCCTTGAGTTGATCGATCGTCTGCCACAACTCACAGCCTTCCGGTACGGGCACCTGGGCCGCGTCCTCGACGCCCTTGTCGACGATGCCGGCGGTGGCCGGAATCGTTTCGAGCACTTCCTGCAGGATGCTGCCCGCCACCTTGGCGCCACAGCCTCCACAACGCAAGGCGTGCTGGCGCAGTTCGCGCTCCTCCTGCCGATCCACCAGTCCCCTGGCGATCGTCAGCTTGTGCCGCATGCGCGGCAGATCGCGATACTTGCGCAGAAAGCGCTGGTCGATCCAGTGCTTCAGCCGCCAGACCCAGCGGCCCCGGAAGAACAGATTGTTGCGCGAAGCCAGCGCCCTGCCGTCACCGAGATTGAGCATGGCAAGTGCATGTCTTTGCGGAGTAAAACGGACCAGTCTTCTGCCGGTGGCGTAGCGCAAGAGGTTTCGGGCGAGCGGCTTGCCGTGACGCACCGCGTAAACGCCCGATTTGGGCCGTTCCATGCCGCGGATCGTTGCCGCGTCGCCGGCGACGAAGACGTACTCGTGGCTGGTGGACTGCAAATTCCGATTGACCTCGAGGAAGCCGTCCGTCGTAGTCGCCAATCCGGCTTTCGCGGGCCACTCGGGCATAGCGGCGCCGGTGGCGACGATTATGCAGTCCGATTCGATTTTGCCGTCCTCGCCGCCGTTCTCAAAAAGCACCGTATTTTTCGCGAATCCGGATACATGATGTCCGGTCAGCGTTTCGATGCCTTTCTGTTTCAATTCCTCCCGTACGCAATCCCGCACCTGCTGATTGTGCGAAGGCAGGATTTCGTCGGCCGCGGAAATGATGCTGATCGAGAATTCGGCGTCGGTAGCGCCGCTGTCCCTGAGGATCCGCGCCCTGATCGCGCAGGCCATCTCCACGCTCGCCGGGCCGCCGCCGACGATCGCGAGCTTGTAACCCGTGCCTTGCCGCATGCCCAGTACCGCCTGCTCGCGAATTTCTTCCCATTCCGCCAGAAAGCCGTCGATGGGCTTGACGCGGACGGTATGTTCGATTGCGCTGGGCATGCCGCTCGTGTCCGGAATTGAGCCTATGTTGAGCGAGAGCAAGTCGAAGGGCAATTCCGGCCGCTCCGGCAGCGAGATTACGCGGGCTTCAAGATCGATCGAATCGATATCGGCCTGGATCAGCCGCGCACCGCCGAACCGCGCCAGCGGCCGCAGGTCGATGAACATGTCTTCGGGTTGATAGCGGCCGGCGATGAAGGCGGGCAGGGCGCCGGAATAGGGCACCAGTATTTCCCGGCTGATCAGCGTTACCATCAATCCCGGCACCGGCCGCATGCCCAGACTGCGAATCACTGCCAGATGACTATGTCCGCCGCCGATCAGCACCAGGTGTTTCACCAGCGGTTCGGATGCTTTCATGGGTCGCATCGCGCCATTTCACACAAGAGCGGTGATTGTACATTGTTTGCAAGTGCCCAATCCGGGCGAGCAACCGTGTTACGTGAAGTATTGATTCAGATTGTATGCTCCGTGCTGAAGTCGCTGTAATCAAGAGGCGCAAGCCGCTCTTCGTGGTGGTTCTGGCGACCATGGCCGATTTTCGGCGAGCAAGTGGTTTGCGAGTACGGCGAGATTGCGCATGATGGCGACGATGGCGACTTTTGGGGGTTTGCCGGCGTTTCGCATTCGCTGGTATTTGATCTTCAGCGGTGGCGCGCAACGGATTGCGGAGAGCGCAGCCATGTACAAGCTTCGGCGTACACGTGGTCGTCCACCCTGGATATGCCGCTGCCCACTGCGCAAGCCGGAGTCGCGCGCCACCGGGGCCAGGCCGGCGAGGCTGCCGACGGCCTTGGGACTGAGCTGTCCGAGTTCGGGCATGTCGGTCAACAGGATGACGGCGGTCTGGTGGCCGATGCCGGGGATGGAGGTCAACAAGGCCAAGCCATGCGCCATGTCGGGATCGGCCTGGGCCAGTTCTGCGATGCGCCGGTCCAACTGGGCGATTTTTCTCGCCAGATGCCGGATGCACTGTTGCTGGACGCGTTTGGCATAGGCGAACTGGAGTTGCCTGCTGCGATTGATCTCGGCCACATGCTGCCGGACCAGGCTATCGCGCAGCAGGGTAAGTTCAGCCAGTTCCTGCTGCTGCTTCGAGCGCGGTTTGACCGGACGCAGGGGCAGCGCAGCGCCCATGCGCGCCAGACATTCGGCATCGGCGCGGTCGGTCTTGGCCAGCCTCCCGGCCGCACGCGCGAACTCCCGCGCCCGCCGCGGGTTCGCTTTCAGCGCTGTCATGCCCGCGTTCAACAGCGCCTGCTCGAGACCGCGGTGGTAGGGGCCGCTCGGCTCGTACACCACGCCGCGCACCTGCGGCCCGATCCAACGCAACAGTGCGCGGATCCCGCCGGGATCATTGGCATAACGCTTTGCTACGCCGTCACGCAGCCGATGCGCGTCCAGAAAGTCTTTCGACACATCGACACCAACTAAATCCGGGTTATACTCAGACATCTTTTCCGTCCTCCTCACCTTGTCATTCGGGCCCGTAGCCCACGCAACCGTTCAGGATGTCGGGAAAGACGGTGGCGGCCGCGCTCGCCCACGGTCCCAAAGACCAGCATGCCTGCGGCCCGTCCACCGCCACCTTCGGCGCCCGAGGCCTCGGGCGCCGAAGGCTGGACCCTCCCGTGGGCCCAGATGTGGGATTCAATCTAACAGACTAGTAACAGACAAGGCATGCCTCTCTCGCGCTTGCCCGCGAGAGCGCTTTACAGTACCGTTATCTGCTCTGAGTCGGGGCCCTTCGGCCGGAATACCGGGAGACAACAATGCCAAACTCTCTTTTGCGACTACTTGCCTGTTCAGTGCTGCTGCCGGCCGCATTTTCCGCCCAGGCGCATTGGCAACTCGACAACGACGCGTCGACCTTGAGCTTCGTCACCATCAAGGCCGATCACGTCGGCGAAGTTCACACTTTCGACCGACTAACGGGCGAGATCGACGACGAGGGCAATGCCGAAATTACCATCGAACTGATCAGCATCAATACGCTCATCCCGATCCGCGACGAACGCATGCAAAACATGCTGTTCGAAATCGACCTGTTCCCGGAAGCTGATCTGACCGCGCAACTCGACATCGACCAGTTCGCCGAACTCGAAGTCGGGAGAAGCGCACAGGCAAATTTCAGTTTCGTCCTGTCCATGCGCAACCAGTCGAACAGCTACCAGGCCGAGGTGATGGTTACCAGGCTTGCCGACAACGGCATCCAGGTAAGCACCTTAAAGCCGGTCATTGTCGTAGCCAACAGTTTCGACCTCGTCAGCGGTGTGGAAGCCCTGCGCGAAGTCGCGGGCCTGCCCAGCATCAGCAATGCCGTGCCGGTAAGCTTCACCGTGGTATTCCACAACACCGACTAAGTTCCCGGGGGCATCGCGAAGGAACGGAAAGATGGAGCCGGCATTCAAGCCCGAGGACTATGACGTTCCGGCGGAGTACCGGCATTGGCCGGGAGATACCGCCGAGGACAACATCGGCCCGTTCTTCTTTTACATGGACGGGCCTAATCCGCGTACCGCTTTCCGCCCCCGCGAAGAGCATTCCAACACGCACCGCACGATCCACGGAGGCATCCTGATGACGTTCGCCGATTACACGGCCTGCCTCGGCGCCAGCGGCGGCGAGCAGGAGAGTTCGGCCACGATCAGTCTGAACACCGAGTTCGTGGCGCCGGCCCACGTGGGCGACTTGCTGCTCGGCGAAGGCGAGGTTTTGCGCCGCGGCCATTCGCTGGTTTTCGTGCGGGTGAAAGTGTACGCGAGCCACCGGGTGGTATTGGCCGCCAGCGCAGTCATCAAGCGGTTGCGCGATCGTTCGGAAAAGAAATAACCGAATATCGCTCCCCGGTCGAGCCGGGCGCCGGCTTCAAATCGAATAAACCTTCGCCGCGGTATCGTGAAACAGCGCCTGTTTCTCTTCTTCGCTGAAGTCCGCGACCATTTTCTTGAATCCGTTCCATAACACCTGGTAGCCGATCGAAAGCCGGTCCACCGGAAAGTTGCTTTCGAACATGCAGCGTTCCGGGCCGAAACAGTCGATGGCATGCAGATACCAACGCTTCTGCACCGCGACGAATTCATCCGAATCCGGTGGCCTGGATTCCTCGTGCCAGCCGAAGCCGTTGTCGGGCATGGCCAGGCCGCCAAGCTTGGCGTGGACGTTCTTGCAATGCGCCAGTTCGGCTAAGTCTCTGCTCCATTGCGGATAAATCTCATCCAGCCGCCAGCGGCCGATGCCGAGCGGTGTGCCGAAATGGTCGAGCACGAATGTGCATTCCGGCAGCGCCCTGGCGAGATCGATGAAGTCGCGCATTTGGTGGTGATAGTGCCAAGCGTCGAAAACGAGGTTGCGCGCGGCTAACTCGCGCAGTCCCTTGCGGAAGAGGGGATCGGCGTACAGACCCTCAGGCGCCTGTACGTCGATGAACAACGGCGCCTTCCGGTCCACCGCCGCGCTTTGCCGTATGCCGCGCAAGCGCCCGTCGCAGATTTCCTCGTGCTGATCGAGCAATTCGCCGAGCATGGGAGTATCCGCAAGACGCAGGTCCGCATGGGCGACAATGCCGGCGATGACGGGTCCGCCACCACTGTCGCTTTGCCGGGCGAGTTCGGTGATGTAACGCGTTTCCCCGCTCGGCCGCAGATAATCCGGGCCTTCGCGCAGCCAGAATGCCCGACACTCCATAAAAACCGACTTGACGACGTTATGTCCGCTGCCGGTATCTCCGCAAAACTCCGGCAGCAGATAGTCTCGTCCGAAACGCTTTTTCCAAAGATGATGGTGCGGGTCGATGATCGGCCGCTCAGGTTCAAGCGGCTCCTCTCTTACCTGCGCCAGCCAGCCATCCGAGCCGGGTTGTAATTCAGACATTTTTCGTCCTCGTTTGCAGTACCAAGCCCCCACCCGGTGACGGCGCTCGATGCGACAAAACTTGCGTCCGCCCCATTGTTGTAGTATGCCTGCCTGCGAGCCGTCGGGCCGCGACAGGGAGCAGCAGATGCTCGATCAGCCAGGCAGCGAAGTCAAAAGAAAATGGAATAGCGCATGAGCATCACCGCAAGCGTCATTATCGCCTATCTCGTATTTTTCGCCGCCGCCGGCCTCTACCTGAATCGCCGAAACACCAGTTCCTCCGACTGGGACATCGGCGGCGGCACGCTCGGCATCGCCATGCTTGCCGCAGGCATCGCCGGCACCCGCATCGGCGGGGCCGGGACCTACGGCGTCGCCGGCGACGTAATCTCCGAAGGCATCGGCCATCTCTGGTATGGCGTGAATTCCTTCGCCGCGTTGTTCCTGGTGGGAGTGTTCTTCGCCATTCCCTACCGTCGCCTGAAACTCGTCAGCGTCGGTCAGGCTTTCGACTACCGTTTCGGATCCTATCGCTGCCAGTGGCTGACCAGCCTTTGCGTCCAGGCGGAATATCTCATCGTCAATATCATCGAACCTTACATCATCGGCTCCATCGTCAGCGGCGTCACCGGCATTCCTTTCGGGCTCGGCGTATTGATCGGCGCGGTGGTCATCATCTCCTTTACCGTTTTTGGCGGTCTGCGCGGCACGGCGATCACCAATATCGTGCATTGCTCGGTGATTATTTTCGGCTTGCTACTCGTGGGTCTGGTTGTCATGAACAACATGGGCGGGTGGAATTCGGTGCTGGAAAGCGCCAATGGCATGCTCGCGGAGGCGTCCCAGGATGAAGTGCGCTGGTGGAGTTTCACCGGTATCGGCTGGGCGACGATCATCGCCTTGTTCATCTCCGCCACGATCCATACGCCCGCCGCATCGGTTTATGCCAACTACGCCAGCAGCGCGGCGCGCCAGGAATACCTGATTCCGGGCTTTTTCCTGGCCGGAATCATCGCCGCTCTGATGCCTCTCGTCGCGGGATTCATAGGCATTCTGACCATGGCGACCTATGGCTCCGAAGCGGGCCTGTCGAGCTACCTGAACATCGCCCAGCTCGCCATGGATTCCGGGCAGATTCTCGGCGGCATCGCGCTGGCCGCGGTGCTAGCGGCGGTTATTTCCTCCGGTGCGCCAATCCTGCTCGCGAGCGCGACCATGCTGGTAAATGACTGGGTGCCGGGGTCGAAGAACTTCTCCTCGGAGAAGAAACTGATGGCTTACAAGATTGTCACCGTGGTCTACGGCTCCGCCGCCGCCGTCATCGCCTGGCTCGGCAATATCACTTCGGTACTGCAATTGCTACTGCTCGGCTTTGCCATGGTGGTGCCGCCAGCGGTCGCAATCGGCTACGTGCTTTACTGGAAGCGCACCACCGAAGCCGCGGTATTTTGGGGAATAGCCTCGGGTTTCGCCGGAGGCCTGACCATGTGGTTGTTCAACACCCTGTTCGACGACGTGGAAAACGCCACCGCCGGCGGCTTCGCCCAATGGTGGCATGAGCTGATCGTCTACCTTGGCGAATGGTCCGACCCGTCCTTCCTGACCCTGATGCTGCCGCTGCTGATCATTCCCATCGTCAGCCTGCTTTTCCCCAACGGCGAGTCCGACCGCGACAACTGCGAGTCCTTTTACAAGCGAGTAGGCCGAATGCAACGCGATTTCAGTTGGAAGTAGGCGACTTGCTCAGCTTGACGCCGTTTCGTCCCCGGCTTCGGAGAAATTGATTATAGCCACTTTGCCCTGTGGAAATTCGGCGACAATTTTCAATTGTCCGCCCATGGCTTCAATGTATGCCCGAAGGTTGGAAACATACATGTCTGCTCGACGTTCCAGTCTGGCGACCGCCGGTTGCTTGACCTTGAGAACTTCACCCAACGCTTTCTGGGTTAAAGCCCGCGCCTCCCGCAGTTCATGAAGAAGCATGGCTTCGCGCAACTCCGCCTTGCGGGCGGTTACACGCGCCCGACGCCGGGGAGTAAAGTCCTTGGTTAACTGTTCAAAAGGATGCCGTCCACTCATTCAATCAACCCTTCCTCTTTAAGTTCGCACAAGTGATCGTCATAAAGCCGGTCGGCCAGTGGAACCATTCGCTTGTAGAACCTGCCGTCACCGGTTTTGTCCCCTCCGATCAGCAATATCGCCGTTCGTCTGGGATCGAAGGCGTAGAACACGCGGTAAGGGCGACCGTCGCATTGGATGCGCAGTTCGCGCATGTGACTGTGATGGGAGCCTTCCACACTCGAAGTGTACGGAAACCGAAGTTCGGGCCCATGTTCCACCAGTAATTCGACCACGGCAGTCAGTTCTTCCTGTGCGCTTTCCCCGATGCCTGACCACCAGCCTCCGAATTCATCCGTGTACTCGACATTCCAAGTCATCATGGCTTATATATTCCATCGATGGAATATTGTCAAGTCATCGCGAAAAGTCCCGCAGATACAATTTTTTTGCGTTGGATGCCCCCGATCTACATTCTGGGCGGAGCAGAGCGGAGTTGCAGAAACTCGTCCAAGGCGACACCGGCATGCGATTAGCGAGAGGAGTGACGCTATAACGGGAATTGCCGAACTTATTGGTGCTATTGCGCAAACGGTACTATGCTTTCCCCGGTTTTTGGAAGAGGGTAAGGCCGATGTCCAAGTCCAGGAGGCGAAAAAATCGCGCCGCGGCGTCTAATTTGAGCCGTGGCGGCAAACCCGAAAAAGAATCCGCGCCCGACACAGAGAAAGGATGGCGCTGGGAATTGGCCGACCGGCCCTTGTCTCGAGAGGAATTTGTGGAGCGCGCAAACGCATTGCGGCGCGAGCTTCGCTCGTCGATCGACAGCACCGAGATCATTCGGGCGCATCGCGACGGATGCTGTTGCGAACGCGACGAAGATTCTTCCAAGTGAAAACATGCATGATCAATGCCTGCTTCGCCGTGTAGTCGTTAGCTTCCCCGTCAATGAGATAGTTCGAAACTAGAGTCTCGGTGAGTTTTACTACCGCCGCATTTCGCCGTTGGCCTGAATAAGGAAAGGGCCTGGCTCGCGGTAGCCGCGTTGCAGCAGAGTCACGAGTTCATCGGCGGTGTCGGCCTTCGCGCCCGGAACGCCGAAGCCGGCGGACATTTTCACCCAGTCGATATCGGGATTGCCGATGTCAAAAAGGCTTGCCGCGATTTCGCCGGTTTTGGTGATGCCGAGCCGTGAGTATTCGACGTTGAGGATGTTGTAGGTTCGATTGGCGAATATCAGCGTGGTGACATTGAGCCCTTCGCGGGCCTGAGTCCAGAAGCTCTGGTTGGTGTAGGCCGCGCCGCCGTCGCCGAGTAACGCGAGCACCGGCCGGTCGGGGCAGGCGAGTGCGGCGCCGGTTGCGACGGGGCCACCCTGGCCAATGGCGCCGCCGGTGAGGCTGAGCCAGCTATTGGGCGCCGTATGCTGGCAATAGGGGTAGGCCGCATTGCCGCCGCCCGAGTCGGTGCAGACGATCACTTCTTCCGGCATCGTCGCGGCAATGGCCTGGATGATGTTGCGCGTGCTCAAGGGGCCATCAGGGAGGGGAATATCCTTGTGTTCGAAGCGTCGCGCGGTCTCTGTTACCGCGCCGACTCTTTCCGCCAGACGTTCGAGAGCGTCGACCGCATCTTCTTCGATGGCGGTGAGTCGGCTGACCGCGCAATCATCGGGAATCAGGCGTCCCGGCACACCTTGGTAGGCGAAGAAACTCGCTGGCGCATCGCCGCCTGCCAGTACGAGTTGTTTGATGGCCCCGGTTTCAGCGAGTACCTGTTCAGGGAAATAGGGTAGGCGCTCAACGGCGATACGGCCTGGTCCACCATCCACGCGGGCGGGAAAGGTGCCGTTCAGCAGCCGGCAGCCTGTTTTCGCGGCGATGCGGCCGGCTGCTTCCAATGCGGCCGGTGTAACGGCGTGATGTTCCAACAGCAGCGCGCTTGGCTTGCCGTTTTCCAGCAGGGAGGCGATCTGTTCGACTGTATTTTCGTTAATCCTGGCGCGGACAGGTGGCGAATTGGACTGCGCCGGCCCATTACTTTCGCCCCAGGCAGCATCGGCGCCCATGATCAATGTGGCGATCTGTCCCAGGCTACCGCCATGGCTGCGCAGGCTGGCGCTGACCGCATCCGCGCCGTCCTGGGCAAGGCTGTTGCTGGTGGAGCAGGATTTGACCCAACATGAATAATTGCGCGCCAGGGTTTCAATGTCCGAAGTCAGCGGCGCATCAAAGCCGATGTGGTAATGCGGATGATTGCCGACGATATTGACCATCGGCGTATTCGCCCGCCGGGCGTTGTGCAGATTGGCGATGCCGTTGGCCAGCCCCGGCCCGAGATGCAGCAAGGTCGCGGCAGGCTTGCCGGTCATTCTGCCGATGCCATCTGCGGCGCCGGTGCAAACACCCTCGAACAGCGCGAGCACCGATTTCATGCGCGGCACGCTGTCGAGCGCCTGCACCAGGTGCATTTCGGAAGTGCCGGGATTGGCGATGCAGTATTCGATGCCGCAATCTGCCAGGGTTTCGATCAATGCCGTGGCGCCGTTCATGGAGAATCCTTGCCGGTGGTGGCGGAATTTTTTCAGGGGCGATATCGTATTGCTTAACGCGAGAGGATGCTATTCTCCGTTCGCATCGATTGACAAGATGCTGTGCGCGTTCGTCTGCGCGCGGCAAGGTGCCAGGGGGAAACACCAATATGGAAATGAAGGCGCGGCAAAGCATTGCTGCCGAACGTCGGCGAGTCTGGGATGCGCTGAACGATCCCGATGCGCTCAAGGCCGCCATTCCCGGATGCGAGAGTTTCGAGAGTACCGGAGAAAATCAGTTCACCGCCCGCATTACCAATCGAATCGGGCCGGTCAAGGCAAGTTTCAGTTTCATCATCGAATTGAGCGATCTCGATCCGCCGAACAGTTATGTCCTTCATGGCAAGGGCCAGGGCGGTGCCGCTGGTTTCGCCAATGGCAGCGCCCGTGTGTCGCTAGAAGCCGATGGCGAAAACACCATACTCATATACGAACTCGACGCCAGTGTCGGCGGCAAGCTGGCCCAACTCGGCGGGCGGCTGATCGACGGCGCCGCGAAAAAGCTGGCCGACGAGTTCTTTTCCCGGCTCGGCGAAGTGATTGCCAGTCAGGAAGATGCGCCGCGGGAAGAGTCCGCCGAGCTTGCCGAAGCCGAAACAGCAGACGAACCGGAGGCCAGTTCCCGGCCCGCGGCCCGTATCCTTATCTGCTTCGGAGCGATTCTGCTGCTCGTGGCGATATTGTTCTACTGGTTTGTCTGAGCGGACCGGGCGGGGCTTTCATGGCGCGGCGGCGGGCAGTAGACTAGAGGCGAATCTGGATCGGGCCGCTACCGGCGGCCTTTCCCAATGGTTCTGAAAGACGAGGAGAAGTTACATGTCGACAATCAATCTGGCGGTCAACGGCCAGTCCGTGTCGGGCGAGGTAGAACCGCGCACCTTGTTGGTGGAGTTTCTGCGGGAACAGCTCCGCCTGACCGGCACCCACGTGGGCTGCGATACCAGTCAATGCGGCGCCTGCGTGGTCATGATCGACGGCAAGTCGGTCAAATCCTGCACCATGCTCGCGGTCATGGCCGATGGCGCCGAAGTCACCACTATCGAAGGCCTCGCCAATGGCGCCGAGCTGCATCCGATGCAGCAGGCTTTCATGGACAACCATGGCCTGCAATGCGGTTTCTGTACGCCAGGCATGGTCATGTCCGCGCTTGATATCGTTAACCGTCACGGCAATGAGCCGGACGATGCGATCGTGCGCCGGGAACTGAGCGGCAACATCTGCCGCTGCACCGGATATCAGAACATCGTCAAGGCGATTCGGGCCGGCGCCCAGGCAATGGGAGAATAGTCATGCAAGAGAATGGTATCGGCGCCAGCGTGCGCCGCAAGGAAGACCAGCGCTTCCTGCTGGGCAAAGGCCGATATACCGACGACATCAATGTCGAAGGCCAGACCTACGCCTGCTTCGTGCGATCTCCTCATGCCCATGCCGAAATCGAAGGCATCGATGCGTCGGCCGCGACGGCGGCGCCTGGCGTGGTAGCCGTTCTTACCGGCGATGACCTCGCCGCGGACGGCATCGGACCGTTGATTTGCGGAGTAACGGTGACCAGCGACGACGGCCAGCCGCATCGCGCACCGGCCCATCCGGCGCTGGCCCAGGGCAAAGTGAATTATGTCGGTGACCACGTCGCCATTGTAATCGCCGAATCTCTGACGCAGGCCCGGGACGCGGCGGAACTCGTCGAAGTGAACTACCGGCCGCTGCCGGCGGTCGCGAGTACGGCCGACGCGGCGAACGACGGCCAGCAGCAGATTCACGAAGAAGCTCCGAACAATATCTGCTTCAACTGGCCGTTCGGGGACAAGGCGGCGAACGACGAAGCTTTTGCGGGGGCGCACAAGGTTTCCAGTATCGATCTCGTCAACAACCGTATGGTTACTAATCCGATGGAGCCCCGCGCCGCGCTCGGCGAATACAACTCGGGCACCGAGGAAATCACCCTGCACCTGACGACCCAGAATCCTCACGTGCACAGGCTGGTGCTGGCGGCGTTCAATCAACTGGCGCCGGAACACAAGCTGCGCGTGGTCGGCCCGGATGTGGGCGGCGGCTTCGGCGCGAAGATCTTCATTTACGCGGAAGAACTGGTGGTGGGCTGGGCCTGCCGCAAGGTTAACCGCCCCGTGAAATGGACCGCTGACCGCACCGAGGCCTTCCTGTCCGACGCCCATGGCCGCGACCATGTCACCCGGGCGGAGATGGCGCTCGACGAAAACGGCAAGTTCCTGGCCATGCGCGTACTTACCACGGCAAATCTCGGCGCGTATCTTTCGACTTTCGCGACCATGGTGCCGAGTTACCTGTACGCATTCCTGTTTGCGGGGCAATACACGACGCCGCTGATTTACTCCGAGGTCAAAGCGGTGTTCACCAATACCTCGCCGGTAGACGCCAGCCGTGGCGCCGGCCGCCCGGAAGCGACTTACTTGCTCGAAAGGCTGGTAGACGTCTGTGCGGCGGACATGGGGCTCGACCCGGCGGAAATCAGGCGGCGCAACTTCATTCCGAAGGATGCCTTCCCATACCAGACTCCGGTTGTGCAATGCTATGACAGCGGCGACTATGAAGCAGCCCTGGACCAGGCGATGGAACTCGCCGATTACGCCGGATTCGATGCCAGGGCGGAAGAAGCCAGAGGCCGCGGCAAATTGCGCGGCATCGGCTTATCCTCCTATGTCGAAGCCTGCGGCATCGCTCCTTCGGCGGCGGTCGGCCAACTCGGTGGCGGCGTCGGGCTGTGGGAATCCGCCCAGGTGCGCTTTAATCCCACGGGCAATGTGCAGGTGTTCACGGGTACGCATTCACATGGCCAGGGCCATGAAACCACCTTCGCCCAACTCGTCTGCGACCAACTCGGCGTTCCTTTCGAGAACATCGAAGTGATTCACGGCGATACCGCCAAGACCCAGTTCGGCATGGGAACTTACGGTTCCCGTTCGCTGGCCGTCGGCGGTGTGGCGATCGCGAAAGCCTGCGACAAGCTCATCGCCAAGGGCAAGAAGATCGCCGCCCACGCCATGGAAGCGGCCGAAGGCGATATTGAATTCGCCGGCGGTAATTACACGGTGGCGGGCACCGACAAGGCGATGAACATCGCCGAAGTCGCTTTCAACGCCTATGTGCCGCACAACTACCCGGAAGGCGTGGAGCCAGGCTTTGACGAGAACGC
This sequence comes from uncultured Pseudohongiella sp., assembly GCA_951812715.1. Lineage (GTDB taxonomy): Bacteria > Pseudomonadota > Gammaproteobacteria > Pseudomonadales > Pseudohongiellaceae > UBA9145. The sequence continues at coordinate 2,774,352 of OX638323.1, forward strand.
TTTCTTCGATCCGATGAACTTCTCCTTCCCGGCCGGTACGCATATCTGCGAAGTGGAAGTGGATCCGGCGACCGGTGAAGTGGAAATCGTCGATTACACCGCGGTGGACGATTTCGGCAAGCTGGTTAATCCGATGATCGTCGAAGGCCAGGTGCATGGCGGTATCGTCCACGGCATCGGCCAGGCGCTGCTGGAAGGCTGCCATTACGACAAGGATGGCCAGTTGGTAACGGCGTCTTACATGGACTACGCCATGCCGCGGGCGGACAATGCGCCGGAATTCAAGATCGACTACGCGCCGACCGATCCGCCGCACAATCCGCTAGGCGTCAAGGGCTGCGGCGAGGCGGGCGCCATCGGCGCCCCGCCGGCGATCATCAACGCGATCGCCAATGCCATCGGGGCCAAACATGTCGAAATGCCGGCAACGCCGGAAACGGTCTGGCGCGCCTGCCAGTCCGCCAATTAAGCGAAAGCGGGAGGAGATAGCACAATGTACGAATTTTCTTATCATCGACCCGCTTCGGTCGCCGAGGCGGCCGAACTCATCGCCAACGCTGCCGACGGCAAGCTCGTTGCCGGCGGACAAACTTTATTGCCGACCATGAAGCACCGGCTGGCAAGTCCATCCGATGTGATCGATCTCGGCGGCATTGCCGAATTGAGCGGCATTGTCGTCAACGGCAATATCGTCACCATCGGCGCCATGACGACACACGCCGAAGTGGCTGCGTCGAGCGAGGTGCGGGAAGCGATTCCCGCGTTGGCGGCGCTCGCCGGCAACATCGGCGATCCGGCCGTGCGCAATCGCGGCACGCTTGGCGGCTCCATCGCCAATAACGATCCGGCCGCGGATTATCCCGCTGCGGTGATCGCGCTGGGCGCGACCGTGCGCACCAACCGCCGCGAAATCGCCGGCGAGGACTTCTTCACAGGCATGTTCGAAACCGCGCTTGAGGAAGACGAGATCGTCGTCGCGGTGGACTTTCCGCGACCCGAAGCGGCTTCGTACATGAAATTCGAGAATCCCGCCTCGCGTTACGCCATTGTCGGAGTTTTCGTCGCCAGGACCGCGGCCGGGCCTCGAGCGGCCGTCACCGGCGCGACGGCCTGCGCGCATCGGGCCTTTCGGATCGAAGAATCGTTGCAGGCCGGCTTTGGCGCGAGCGCACTCGACGGCTTCGAGGCGCCGGTGGACAAGATGAACTCGGACATCCACGCCAGCGCCGAATATCGCGCTCACCTCGTCAAGGTCATGGCCCAGCGCGCGGTGGCGGCCTGCGCTTGAGTATGCCGGCGCCGGCCAGCATCGAGGAAGTCCAGAGCCTGCTCCGGGACGGCAAGTATGTCGCGGACCGGGCGCTGGCGACGACGCTGTTCCTTTCACTGCAAATGGGCCGTCCGCTGTTTCTCGAAGGGGAGGCCGGGGTCGGCAAGACCGAGATCGCCAAGGTGCTCGCGTCCGGCCTCGGTCGCCGGCTGATCCGCCTGCAATGCTACGAAGGGCTCGACGTTTCCTCGGCCGTCTACGAATGGAATTACGCCCGGCAGATGATCGAGATCCGGCTGGCGGAAGCGTCCGGGGCGGTGAAACGGCAGGACTTGGCGGCAGATGTATTCGCGTCCGATTTTCTGATTGAACGGCCCTTGCTGCAGGCTCTGCGCGAAGACGAAAGAGGCGCGCCAGTGCTGCTCATCGATGAACTCGACCGCACCGATGAACCGTTCGAAGCCTACCTGCTGGAACTACTTTCCGATTTTCAGATTTCCATTCCTGAAATCGGCACAATTGCGGCGCGCGAAGCGCCGATCGTCGTCATCACTTCCAACCGCACACGGGAAATTCACGATGCCCTCAAGCGGCGCTGCCTGTATCACTGGGTGGACTATCCCGACGCCGAGCGTGAATTGCAAATCGTCGAAGCCCGGCTGCCGGGAATGAATACGGGGTTAAGCCGTCATGTCGTCGGCTTCGTGCAACGCCTGCGCGAGCAGGATCTGTACAAGGCGCCGGGCGTGGCGGAAACCCTCGATTGGGCCCAGGCCCTGCTGCAACTCGACCAGGTCGCGCTCGATGGCGCCGCCATCGACGACACTCTCGGAACCTTGCTGAAGTACCAGGATGACATCGCCCGCATCCGCGGCAGCGAAGCGGCGCGAATTCTGGAAGAAGTGAAGTCGGAACTCGCACTGCAGCCGAATTGAGCCAGGTCATGCAAGTTCCCGGAAACCCAGTCGATGGTGGCCGCATGCATGAGAACATCATGCATTTCGCCCGCCTGCTGCGCGCCGCCGGCTTGCCGGTCGGCCCCGGCAAGGTGCTCGACGCCATCCGCGCGGTCGATCTGGTCGGCTTTGGCAGCCGAACCGATTTTCACAGTTGCCTGTTCGCGATCTTCGTCAATCGACGTGAGCAGCGCGAATTGTTCGACCAGGCATTTCACATCTTCTGGCGCAACCCTGCCTTCATGGACCGCATGCTCGGCGCCATGCTGCCTACCGTGCTGGGCGAAGACCGCGAACAAATGACCGAGATGCGGCGCCGACTCGCGGATGCCATGAGCGCGGGCGCCAGCCTCAGTGAACCCGCCGAGGACCGGCTCGAATTGCATGGCATGTTGACGAGTTCGGTCAGCGAAGTATTGCGCGAGCGTGATTTCGAGGACATGTCCAGCGCCGAACTCGATGAGGCGAAGCGGGCCATCGCCCATTTGTGCCTGCCCAGGGACAGCATCGCCACCCGCCGTTTCCGGCCCGACCCGCGCGGCCAGACTCTCGACCGGCGCGCGAGCTTGCGCGCGTTGATCCGCCATACCGAAGGCGTGCCGCTAAAATTCAGCAAACGTCGCAGGCGTCAGCCGCCCCTGGTGGTGCTTTGCGATATTTCCGGCTCGATGAGCACCTATTCGCGCATGTTCCTGCATTTCATGCATGCCATCGCCGCCCAGCGCCGGGTGCACAGTTTTGTGTTCGGCACGCGGCTGACCCACATCACCCGGCAACTCGTTCATTGCGACGTCGACGCCGCCCTCGAACGCGTCGCCGAAGCGGTGCGGGACTGGTCGGGCGGCACGCGCATCGGCCATTGCCTGCACCTCTTCAACAAGCAGTGGGGACGCCGCGTTCTCGCCCAGAACGCAACTACCCTGGTGCTTTCAGACGGACTCGAATGCGACAACGCCGAGCGCCTGGACACGGAAATGGAAAGGCTCGCCAAGTCGAGCCGGCGCCTGATCTGGCTCAATCCGCTATTGCGCTGGGACGGCTTCGAACCGCTAGCCCAGGGCGTCAAGGCCATGCTGCCCCACGTCGACGACTTCCGCTCCGCCCACAACCTCGAAAGCCTTGACGATCTCGCCCGGGCTTTGTCTAACTGACTCCCGCAGAGTTCACAAGGAATTGAAAATGCCCGACATGCACGTGATTGCGATTGATCCCGCTCCCGGGAAAAAGAGCACTGTGTTCGACGACAGTCTGACAAATTGCCCGACGCCAATTATTTTTTCTTAAAATTTCCCTAAAAGTAACGTGGCGTATAAATTCGCCGTATGCCAAAAAGGATTTCGAAACCAGAGACATCGACTACCGTAGTTGCAGAAATCTGCGAGGACGAGACCGGCGCCATGTTGCGTTCGTTTTTTGTCCTCGCTGAGTGTTGGGGTTTGAGTGACCTTCAAGGACGGGTTTTGCTTGGCAATCCGGCCGCCCGAACTTATGCCCGCTGGAAAGCCGGACAGTTCGATCCATCCAGGATTTCGCGTGACACACGCGAACGCCTGTCCATTCTGATGGGAATTCACAAGAGTCTGCGCTATCTGTTTCCCGATCCTTCACGAGGCTACGCCTGGATGCGCAAGCCGAACAAGACATTCGGCGGGGCGCCTGCAATGAACCGGTTGCTTGCGGGATCCATTACAGATTTGGCTGCCGTTCGCGCCTATCTCGACGCGGAGCGCGCCGGTTGGTAGTTCCCCCACTTAACCGCGTCCGCTGGAAGCGGGCACGCCGTCTGGTCCGATCGAGTTATCCGCCACTCAATCTGTTTTCGGATATTGCCGAACAGGCCGACTGGCAACTGATTGGCGAGGCTGAAGCCAAGTCCAACTCGCGAGTGCGTGATGAGCTTGGCTCCATCCAACTGATTCCCGGTGACCGTCGGGTTTCCGGGCCAGGAGCCAGTTTAGCCATGGCCCCTTTTTGTCATTTCTCGCCCGAGCGACCCAGCCGTTTCAGTGACGGTAGTTACGGCGTTTGCTACGTCGGGAACAAATTCGAGGTTGCGCTCGCTGAAACTGTGTTTCATTTCGAGCGATTCATGAAATCAACCGTTGAGGCGCCTGCCTTGATCAGCTATCGAGAATTGATTCTGCGGGTTGACGCGCAACTTCATGATCTGCGGGACAAACCGGAATTCCAGTCGTCGCTGGACCCGGACGACTACACTGATGCGCAGTCTAAGGCGCGCGAATTGCGCCGGAAACATGCCAGTGATGGCATCGTCTACCCAAGCGTGCGGTACGCTGGAGGTGAGGCCATTGCGGCTTTCTGGCCCGATGTGCTGGGGATACCGGTACAGGCCAGGCATCTCTGCTATCGCTGGAACGGCAGTAGAGTCGATGCTTGGCTGACGTATGGCGAAGAGCATTGGCGACCCATAAGTTGACGACACTTACTCCTCTGACAACGGCCCGGTTCAGCCTGATAGCGAATAGGCGATCAGAATCGGTGAATTAGTTCGCGATGGAGAAGGTCGTTATGTTGTGACATTTCCCGACTTTGGTTGGGGTGCGACCGATGGTGCAACCTTGGAGGAAGCACTTGCCTAAGCGCAGGATCTGTTGCGCGTACTGATAGCGACCACAATCTCTGAAGGCCGAGTACTACCGCCGCCTTCCCTGCAAGGAAAAGACAAGTACCGGCAGACTGTCAGCTTGGACGAATTCATACATGCGCGTGATTGCGATTGATCCCGCTCCGGGGAAAAGGTGGAATCGGCACCGGCGCAACGGTTGCAACCGCATCCCAGATTGCGGTTTTTGGCGGTTCGGCCGGCTTGACCCTGCTTGCCGGATTGGCCACGGGCCTGCTCGTGAATCGCGCGACTCAAAACATCAGTGTTGTTCAGTTACATCAGTTCATCATGGAGCGAACTACTGCCGCGGCCACCGAGGTCAAACTGTTTGCTGAACTGGAATCTGTCCCGCCGAATCCGATACGCCAATGAAACCAGATTTCTCCGCCTGTCTGCTGCTCCACTGCTGTTGTACTAACTTGCAACTTTGCTAGGATTGACGGGTTTTCATCAGGGGAGCAGCGGGCATGAAGTCGAAAAATCCGGAAGCGCTAGAGCCTGTCGATCTCAAGCGCAGGAGCTTGCTGGCGGCGGCGCCGGCATTCATGATCGTGCCCCGCTATGTGCTTGGCGGCCAGGGATTCATTGCGCCGAGTGACCGGCTCAATATCGCGGCGGTGGGCGCCGGCGGCAGGGGCAGCTCGAATATCCGTGAAGTTGCCCATGAGAACATCTACGCGATTTGCGATATGGACGACGAGCGGCTGGCGGCGACGCTGGCGGAAGAATTCGCCGAACCGTTCCGGGATCGGGCGAAAACCTATCGCGATTACCGGCGCATGCTGGACGGCAATCCGGAAATCGACGCAGTGCTGATCAACACGCCGGATCATATGCATGCGCCCATCGCCGCTCATGCCATGGACCTCGGCAAACATTTGTACGTGGAAAAGCCGCTGTGCCACACCGTTGCCGAGGCCCGCTTCCTGGCCCGGCGCGCACGGGAAACCAATGTCGTCACGCAAATGGGCAATCAGGGCCACGCTGAGGAAGGCGCCCGGGTCATCAACGAATGGGTGGCTTCCGGCGAACTCGGCGAGATCCGCGAAGTGCATTGCTGGACCAATCGTCCGATCTGGCCCCAGGGCGCCGCGCGCCCGGCAGGCAGCGCCGCTATTCCAACAACGCTCGACTGGGATCTCTGGCTCGGCGCGGCGCCGACTCGCCCTTATCTCGACCAAACGTATCATCCATTCAACTGGCGCGGCTGGGCCGATTTCGGCACCGGCGCCGTCGGCGACATGGGCGCGCATATCATCGACCATCCCTACTGGGCTTTGGGGCTGGACTTGCCACAGCGAATCAGCGCCAGTTCGACTCGCTGGGGCGAGAATTACGAGAGTTTCCCGCTGGCTTCAAAGATTCATTTCGAGTTCGCGGCGACAGCGGCAAGGCTGGCGGTAAAGTTGACCTGGTATGACGGCGGACTGCTGCCCGAGCGCCCCGCCGAACTCGAAAACGGCAGACAGCTTGGCGAAAACGGTGGCGGCGCAATCATTGTCGGCGAACGGAAAACCCTGATGCATGGCGTGTATGGCCGCGATCCGGTGCTGATTCCCGAATCGGTGCACATGCAAACGCCGCCGCCGCCGCGGACTTTGGCTCGCTCCAACGGCATCTACCAGGAGTGGATCGACGCCATCAAGGACCGTTCCAAGGTCACAACTTCCGATTTCGAATACGCCGGACTACTCACCGAGACCATGCTGTTGGGCAATATCGCGGTGCGTCAGGCCGATGCGCACAAGGTGCTCGAATATGACGGCGCGGCGATGCGTTTTACCAACGACGATGCCGCGAACGCCTTGCTGGACAAGGAATATCGACCCGGGTTCGGCCTATCCTAAGCGCCAACGAACTAAACAAGCGTCCCTTGCCGAATGAACGCGAGCGAAGTACATGAGTTCCAGCGAACAATATGACGCCATCGTCGTCGGGTCCGGCGCCGGCGGCGGCATGGCCACCTGGCGGCTGGCCCAGGCCGGGCTGCGGGTAGCGTTGGTGGAAGCCGGCCCCTGGTACGACCCGGCCGACGACAGCCAGCGCACCCAGTTTCGCTATCCCTGGGAATCGCCGCGCCGGGGCGCCAGCACGCGGCTGCGCCCTTTCGGTGACTTCAACGCCTGCATCGGCGGCTGGGAACTCGACGGCGAACCCTTCACCACGGCGCCAGACACGGATTTCATGTGGTGGCGGGCGCGGATGCTCGGCGGCAGAACCAACCACTGGGGCCGGATTTCCCTGCGCTTCGGGCCGCTTGACTTCAAGCGGAGCGACGTCGACGGGCTGGGCGACAATTGGCCCATCGGCTATGAAGACGTCAAGCCGTATTACGACCAGGTCGACAAGCTGATCGGCGTTTTCGGCACCAACGAGGGCCTGCCGAACGATCCGGATGGCTATTTCCTGCCACCGCCCAAACCGCGCCTGCACGAGTTGTATTACATCCGCGGCGCGCGCAAGGCCGGCGTGCCCGTGTATCCTTCGCGCCTGTCGATTCTCACCAAGCGCATCAACAACGACCGGGGCATATGCGTCTATTGCCGCCAATGCAGTCGCGCCTGCGCCCTGCACGCGGATTTTTCTTCCAGCATGGTGCTGATATATCCGGCGGTGGCCACCGGCAGGGTCGATGTTTTTACCAATACCATGGTGCGCAAAGTGGATACCGGCGCCGACGGCCGCGCCACCGGCGTTTCCTGCATTGACCGCGGCAACCGGCGGGAACTGCGCATCAATGGCCGCAGTGTGGTGCTCGCCGCTTCGGCCTGCGGCAGCGCGCGCATTCTGTTGAACTCGATCAGCGCACGGCACTCGTCCGGACTCGGCAACAGCAGCGGCCATGTGGGCCGCTATCTGCACGATTCCACCGGCGCTAGCCGCGCGGCTTTCCTGCCGGAACTGATGGACCGGGACATCTACAACGAGGATGGCGTCGGCGGCATGCATGTGTACACGCCCTGGTGGCTGGAAGGCGCCAATCTCGATTTCGCCCGCGGCTATCATCTCGAGATCGGCGGCGGCATGGGTATGCCATCCTACGGTTTCGGTTTCGCCGCGAATCAATACAACGAGTTTCTCGGGCAGCGGGTTGGCGGCTACGGCAATGGACTGCGCGACGATGTCCGCCGTTTCTACGGCTCGCGCCTGAGCATCGCCTGCCGCGGCGAAAGCGTTCCCCAATACGGCAATTATTGCGAACTCGACCCAAGCGTGGTCGATGAATGGGGCATTCCGGTGCTGCGATTCAACTATCGCTGGACCGATCAGGAAATCAACCAGGCCCGCCACATGCAGGACACCATGGAAGAATTGCTCGAAGCGTCGGGAGGCATCCTGCTCGGCAGCAAACCCGGCCCGGAACGCCAATACGGTCTGACCCAGCCCGGCGAGATCATCCACGAGGTCGGCACCACGCGCATGGGCGACGATCCCGCCACTTCGGTCACCAATCGCTACGGACAATTGCACGACGCCGACAACGTGTTCGTCGCGGATGCTGGCACTTTTGTCTCCCAGGCAGACAAGAATCCAACCTGGACGATTCTCTCCCTCGCCTGGCGCACCAGCGACTACATCATCGAACAGATGCGGCAGCGGAACCTGTAAGCCATGAACATGAACCGTCGCGAGACCCTGAAATCATTGCTGCTGGCGCCACTCGCCGCGGGCGCCGCCGCGACCGCGGGCTGCGCTTCCGGCGCGCGGGTGAGCTGGACCGAACTGCCGCGGGAATATTCCTACGGCCGCACCGAGGCCGAACAGCAGCGTGATCGTGAACTGTTCGCCGAGAGCTGGTTCAGCGAGCACGAACTCGTCACGATAGCCGTCCTTTGCGACATCATCCTGCCTTCGGATCATGCCAACGGCGGCGCCCTTGACGCGGGGTTGCCGGATTTCGTGGAGTTCATCGTCAAGGATCGAGAGAACCTGAAACTGCCGGTGCGGGGTGGGATCGCCTGGCTCGACAGTTACGCCGTCAACGAGTTCGGTGCGGATTTCGTCAATATCGACGAGCCCCAGCGGCTTGCGATCTGCGACCGCATTGCCTGGACCGATGTGGAAGATCCCGTGTTGCGGCCGGGGATCCGCTTCTTCTCGCTGATGCGCGATCTGACCCTGACCGGCTACTATACTACCGAGCAGGGCTTGCTGGACCTTGGCTACCAGGGAAATGTGGCCAACGTCTGGGACGGCGTGCCGGCGGAAGTGCTCGCGCGTCACGGCCTGCAATACGAGCCGGAGTGGCTCGACAAATGCGTAGATCAGTCCCGGCGCGATATCATTGCGACCTGGGACGATGAAATGAACCTTACTAGTTGATAGGAATTAATTCTTGATACTGCTACAAGCACTTTTCGTTAACAGATGAGATTGTCGTTGATCAGAATAAATTTTGCCTCTAGGATTATCTATAATTTTCTTGTTCCTAAAATCGTCCCGGAGATTCTTGTCTCTGCTGTAGAGAATTCTCGCTCCACTATACCTGGCCAAGGCGAGAACATGAGGATCATCAGACTTTAGGTTTCCGCCATTTTTCAAATAGCCCTCATCTTCTCCAAAAATTGCTGCTGGAACCAGCTTTGCGATACCCGCTTGAGCGTAAGACATTAATTTAATTCGATTATTTCTGGAAACTTCGCTAGCAAACTTTCCGTCCGTTGAATAAACGAGTTGTCCACCCTTTTTTAAAAGCCAATTCCGAATTGGTGCTACTTCTTCGTTTGTAGGTTCCGCTAAAAAAATACTCAATACGTTAGTGTCGACTAATATGCACATTGGTATAGATTAGTCATCAAATCCTAACAAGAGGTCTGTTTCTCGCAAAAAGAAAGATCTGTAACCTTGGGGTGCACCTAGCAAATTTCCATGCTCATCTACGGAAATATTGTTTAATGTTACGGTATTACCTTTGGGCTCAAAATATATAATTGATACATCCTCTGGCTTTAAGAGGCCTTGACGCACGGAAATACGAATCCTGTCAATAACAAAATCACTGTGAGTTTCTATCAGAAAACGGCTTTTTCTTTTCTTGACCAGCTTAACAAACAGGCTAGCCAACTCCGCTTGCCCCTTGGGATGTAAATGAACTTCAGGCTGTTGTAATAGAAATGTGCGATGATTATACGCAGCTTGCCCGGTGCCACGCCGCATTTTTTGGTCTGCTAGCAATTTGACTAATATAGGCAAACTTTGGCTGACGCCGTAGCCGACGTCCATCATATTTACATGTGGACCTGTTTGGACTTTGACTTGTAATTGAAAAGGGTCACTAATCTGTTTGCCGTGTCGCTTTACTTTTATGTCCGAAAACAGCCCAGATCCTGCTCCAAATTCAACTAGATCATCATGAAGAGATTGCCACCTTGATGTTTGAAGATGATGCAACTTCATCATGAACAATGGTGTGTCATCGCCCTCAGGACTTTCATCCGGTCCAATTGGATCATATGTGCGCCTAGGTTTTGCCCGTAACGGTGCGATAGACACCAAATCTGACCTCAATGGATATCCAAAATCTATTCGATTTGGGCGATGTCTAAAGTCAGTTTCTAGGTCGATTTTTAACAATTCTTGGATATATTTAATGATCGGTCCGGCTTCAGGGAAGTCTTTCTCCGCAATTTTGCTGCCCAATAGCCAATCCAATTGAAACTGTGCAATCTCGAAGGGTATTCCTATTTCAACTTGTTTGCCTGGGATAGAAATGCTAGTTAGCCCATTTCCACTTTGACTAATCTTGATATGATGGTCAGGAGGAAATTTGTAAAGAATTGATGCTGTGACGGGTTGCGATCCGTATTCGTGAAATCCCATCACATATTCTTCAGGAGTATGTGGCCTTTCTGAATTATTTAGTTTAATACCAAGTTCAAACTCATCTATCCGCCCACTCGGGCCTCGTCTTGAGCGCACAATGTCTCGGAATGATCCCATTGAAAATGGTTCTTGATTGAAATTGGGTGCGGAACCATAGCTGCGTCGGCGAAGCCGAGACAACATTTGATGCACTACATCGAAACATCCAAGAAACGTACTTTTTCCTGTGCTGTTTTCCCCAATCAGCAAAGTAATTGGACTTAACCGTCCCCGCTGCTCTCCTTGAAAGCATCGCACATCTCTAAGAATCAATTCTTCCGGATGAATCATTTCTTACGTCGCAGCCTACATGTTTTGGTAATATGAAACCCAATCTGTTGTAGAGTTACGTCAATTTGTCCTATGCTACTATCGAAAATTAACGCTGCTCACGTTCAGCGTCACGTCGTCTGACGCATTTGGCGAAGTTAGCAGGAGTCAACGAAGAACTCCAGTTATCGGAAAGATTTAGCCAAATTTCGGCTAAAACTCTATACTCGGAGATTGAATACGATGAAAAAACTGATACTTGCCTTTGCCGCTCTTGCCGCGGCCCCCGTGATCGCGCTGGGCGCGGAAAATCGGGAAATCTGGGAACCCGAACCACAACTGGTGAGCGCCCCGGGCAACGGCGCGCCGCCATCGGATGCGATCGTGCTGTTCGATGGTTCGGATCTCGACCAATGGATGCGCATCGAGGACGGCGAACCCGCGCGCTGGCAAATTGCCGACGGCGCGGCCACGGTAACCCCCGGCAGCGGCTCGATCCGCACCCGCGAGTCGTTCGGCAGCATGCAATTGCACCTGGAATGGCGTCCGACCGACGTCATCAGCGGCAGCAGCCAGAGCCGGGGCAATAGCGGCGTCTTCCTGCACGGGCTGTTCGAGGTGCAGATTCTCGACAGTTGGGAAAATCCGACCTATATCAACGGTCAGGCCGGATCTATCTATCTGCAATCGCCGCCACTGGTCAACGCGGCGCGGCGGCCGGGCGAATGGCAAAGTTACGATATCGTCTTCACGGCGCCGGTGTTCGAACAGGACGAACTCGTCTCACCGGCCTGGGTGACGGTATTCCACAATGGCGTGCTGGTGCAGAACAACGTGCGGCTGGCCGGCGCCACTTTCACTCCCGAACCCGTCTACGAAGCGCAATGCGCGCCCTATCCCAGCGAGCAATTGCAGGACTGCACCGGAAAAATGCCGCTGAGCCTTCAGGACCATGGCCAGGTCGTGTCCTTCCGAAATATCTGGCTGCGGGAACTGTAGGAAGTTGCCCATGGCTTTCGCATCGCGGCAGTCGCGGCGCGCCGCGCCGGAGTCCGTGCGCCGCCGGCTCCGGAACGCGGGCATCCTGCTGGCGCTGCTGTATCTGCCGCTCGCAAAAGCCGCCGTTCCACCCCTGAGCGAAATCGGCTCCTACCCGGCGCCCGATGACTTCGGCAGCCTGCATTTCTATCTGGTGACAATTGATGTCGGAAATCGGCTCTGGGACAACTTCGGCCATACCGCATTGCGCGTGCGTGACGACGCCACCGGCGCTGACGTGCTGTTCAACTGGGGCGGGTTCGACGCCAGCGGCGGCATGCTCAGATTCGGCCTGCGCTTCTTCCTCGGAGATATGAACTATCGTCTGTTCACGGTCCCGACCGAGCAGGCTTTTGCACAATATCGGGAAGAGGAAAGAACGATCTGGGAGGATCGCATTAACCTTAATAGCGCGGAGAAAGCCAGACTGTACCATCGGCTGATGTGGAATCTGGAGCCGGACAACCTGGTCTACGCCTACGACTATTTCCAGGACAACTGCACCACCCGCCTGCGCGACTATCTCGACGAAGCGCTGGAAGGCAGATTGAGCGGCCACTTTACCGAAATGACCGAAATCACCTACCGGCAGGTGATAAGGTCGCATTACGAATCGCTATCCGCGGTCGCCATGCTGCTCGACATTGGCATGAACAGCAATATCGACCGCGCCATGAGCGAGTGGGAAAACATGTTTCTGCCCTTGTCGCTGCGGCGGCGGCTATTGCAAATCGACAGTGACGTGGCGCTCGACGGCGAACGCTTGAAACTGTTGTCCGAATCCCGTGTTGTCGATGAATTCCCGCCGCCGCTCCGGCAATGGAATCCATTCCTGATTTTGGTGCTGATCCCGGCGTCCCTATCGCTCTGGCTGCTGTTGACCGCCCAAAAACCCCGCTACAGCCGCTTCATGGATGCTTCGCATAATCCGCGGCGGTCATCGCTTTCTCCCACGGGTTACCAGGTGCTTGGCGTGCTTTCCCTGTTCGGTTCCATTGTCAGCGGCATCCTGGGCTGTCTGATGCTAGGGAGCTGGTTCTGGTCCGGTCACGAGGATTTGCATCACAATTTCAATCTGTTGCTGTTCTGGCCCACCGATCTGTTCGGTATTGCCATTGCCCTGCGCTGGCTGTTCCTGAAATCACCCTGGACGCTGGATCGGTACAGCGCGCCCTATATAAACTATTATCTGCTGGCGCACGTGCTTGGCATTGCGGCTTACGTAATCATCGATTTCGGCGACCTGACCGATCAGGATTTATCCAACGTCATGAGTTGGCTGATCGCTCCGATGGCGCTGGTCATTATAGTGATCTGGCTGCGGGGATTCCGGCGCGCGGAAAACGCCATCGTGCTCTAGTGTCGCGTCATGCATCCCACGTTGCATCAGCGTTCACCGTTTGGCTCGCGGCGAGGCGCGTCCCGCCGGCAATGGCGAGCCCCATTGGCAAGGAGCGAACGGTTCGCGGAAGCGTCGACAGCGCACCACCGCGTCGTTGCAGCCCTGGGTTGATCGCCGGCTTCGATCCGATTCGCGACGAAGGTGAAGAATTCGTCAGGCGCCTCGCGGCGCATGGCGTGCCGGTGGAACATGAATTTTATTTCGACATGATCCACGGATTTGCGTCATTCGCCGGCGGCATTCCGGCCGACCTGGAGGCCGCCGCCGGATCCGCTGGCGGCGTTCGTTCAAGACCGATGCGGAGGCGGTTGCCGGATAGCGGCGGCGCGGCCTTGCGTTCCGGTCGCTACGCTCCCTCCACGCAAGGCCGGAGGGAGACATTTGAACTTTGGAGAAAAGGGGACATTTCTGCTTTGCTTTGACACCCGTAATCCACGCCTCGCGCCGGCTTCGCGCTCGTGATAACCTTGCAGCCCGGTACGGGCGTCGCGGCTACCACCGGGAGCGACGGGCCAAGGTCGGGAAAATCAGTTTGGGAGAACCGAAGTGAATGCGGATTTTGCGCCCGAAGAACTTGCCTTTCGGGAGGAGGTGCGGGAATTCCTGCAAAACGAATTCCCCGCGGAATTGCGTGAGAAAGTCGATGCCGGCATCCGCTTGAGCAAGGACGAAATCGTCCGCTGGCAAAAAATTCTCCATGAGAAAGGCTGGGCCGCTCCCAATTGGCCCGTTGAATATGGCGGGACCGGCTGGACCGCCACTCAGAAGCATATTTTCGCCATGGAAATGGGCCTGATCGGCGCTCCCGAGCCGGTGCCCTTCGGCATCAAGATGGTGGCGCCGGTGTTGATGGCTTATGGCAGCGAAGAGCAAAAGCAGCGCTTTCTGCCGGATATTCTGCAAAGCAATGTCTGGTGGTGCCAGGGCTATTCCGAACCCAATTCCGGTTCCGATCTCGCCTCGCTCAAAACCTCCGCGGTGCGCGACGGGGACGATTACATCGTCAACGGCAGCAAGACCTGGAATACCTATGGCCAGTACGCCGACTGGATCTTCTGTCTGGTGCGCACCGACACCACGGTGAAGAAGCAGGAAGGCATCAGCTTCCTGCTTATCGACATGAAGTCTCCCGGAGTTTCGCACCAGCCGATCTACCTGATGGATGGCCACGCCGAGGTCAACGAGATTTTCTTCGATGACGTGCGTGTCCCGGCGGCTAATTTGATCGGCGAGGAAAACAAGGGTTGGACCTACGCCAAGGTGCTATTGACTCACGAACGCACCAATATCGCGCTGGTGCCGCGCAGCACCCGGCGCCTGCGCGCGCTGCGCCGGGCCGCGGCCAGCCTGGACGACGGTTTTGGCGGCAGCTTGCTCGACGATCCGGTATTCAGTCACCGGCTCGCCAACCTGGAAATCGAACTGAAAGCGCTGGAATATACGGAGTTGCGCACTTTGGCTTCCTTGAGCGTCGGCAAGTCGCCGGGTCCCGAATCCTCTATTCTGAAAATCGTCGGCACTGAACTGGCCCAGCGGATCGACGAATTGTTTGTCGAACTCGCGGCCTATCACAGCTTGCCGTATCTGCCCGAACAACTTGAAGAAGGCTTTCAGGGCGCGCCGCTGGAGCCGGGCATACCGTCCGGACAGGGACTGGTCTATCTCAACAATCGCAAGCTGTCGATTTTTGGAGGCTCCAACGAAATCCAGCGCAATATCATCAGCAAGGCCGTGCTGGGCTTGTAGGCGCGTTGAATCATAGAGGGCATAAAGTGGATTTTTCCTATTCCGAAGAACAGCAGATGCTCAAGGAGAGCGTTGGCAAGTTCGTACAGCAGCAATACGATTTCGATACCCGCAATCGAATTGCCGCGGGCGGAACCGGCTACAGCGAAGAAAATTGGAAGTTGTTCGCCGAGCTCGGTTGGCTCACGGTGCCCTTCAGCGAAGCCGACGGCGGTTTCGGCGATTCGGCGGTGGATCTGATGGTGATGATGGAAGAGTTCGGCAAGGCCATGCTGGTCGAGCCCTATCTCGCTTCGGTAGTGCTGTCGGGCCGCCTGCTGGCCGCGCTTGGCAGCGAACGGCAGAAGGCCGAATTATTGCCGATGTTGATGGCGGGCAATCTGCAATTGGCCTGCGCCTGGGCGGAATCCGGTTCGCGCTATAACCTGGCCAATGTCCGCCTTAGCGCGAGGAGCGAAGGCGGGCGAATCATTCTCGATGGAACCAAGGTCAACGTATTGAACGGCCCCAGCGCCGGCAAACTTCTCGTAACCGCGCGGGAAAGCGGCGGCGCCGCCGAGCGGGAAGGAATCAGCGTATTCCTTGTGGAGCGCGAAGCAAATGGCGTCCATGTGCGGAATTACGCCAACCTGGACGGCGGCCGAGCCGCGAAAATCACATTCAGCGAAGTGGAAATACCGGAATCGGCGCGGCTGGGAGCGCCTGGCGGCGCGTTCGAGGCGCTTGAGCAAGTGGTAGATCATGCTACCGTCGCGATTTGCGCCCAGGCAGTGGGAGCGCTGGATTCACTACTGCAAAAAACCGTCGAATACAGCAAGACACGCAAGCAGTTCGGCGCCCATATCGGCAGCTTCCAGGCTTTGCAGCATCGCATGGCGGACATGTTCATGGAATGCCAGCTTGCGCGGTCCATCACCGTGATGGCGGCTATGCAACTCGATTCGAGCGATTCCGCTCACAGCAAGGCCGCCGCGGCGAGCGCGGCCAAGAGCCGGGTCGGCAAAGCGATCCGCAAGGTCGGACAGGAAGCCGTGCAGATCCACGGTGGCATCGGCATGACCGATGAACTCGACCTGGCGCATCTGTTTCGCCAGGTCACCGGACTGGAATTGTTGTTTGGAGACGCAGACTTCCACACCAGCCGATTCGCACGCCTGCAAGCTGCCGTATGAGTGAACTGGTGCTGGTTCGCCACGGCCAGGCGACCTTCGGAGCGGAGTCCTACGATCAGCTCAGCCCGTTGGGCCACGAGCAGGTGCGCAAGCTGGCCGCGCATTGGCGTGAGACGGACGAGACCTTCGATTGCGTGTATTGCGGTAGCTTGCGGCGGCAGCGCGAAACCGCCGGAGAATTGCTCGGTCTGGTGCGGGGCGGCGGGGAGGAGCCGCGCGAGGACGCCGCCCTCAACGAATACGACGGCGACCCGCTGATCCGGTCGTATCTGCGCGATTTCGCCCGGGAAGAGGGCTTTGATCCCCTGCCCGAATGGCCGGTGCGCGACCGGACGCTGTTTCAGCGGCTGTTCGAGGCGGCCGCGGCCAAATGGATTGCGGGACGTCTGACGCCGGCGGAAAATGCCAGGAATTTCGAACGGTGGCCCGATTTCCAGTTGCGGGTGCACCAGGTGCTGGATCGCATCATGTCGCGCCATGTGAAAGGCAGCAAAGTGCTGGTCTCGACCTCCGGCGGCGTTATCGCGCTGGCCTTGCAACGAGTGTTGCGGTATCCGGACACCGAGGCCATCGCGACAAACTGGATGGTGCAAAACAGTTCGGTTACGCGAATCAAGTACGGCAATGGCAGAATCTCGCTCATGCAGTTCAACAGCCTGCCGCATCTTGAACGGGCCGGGACCCAAGCCATGATTACCTATCGCTGAATCTTGCCGTGACTGGAGCCGACCTCGAAGATCGGGCGGGCCGCATCAGGCCCGGAGAAGAATTGCCGCTGGAGCGGCTGCGGGAATATCTGCGCCCGGTGCTCGGCGCCGCGGCAGGCGCACTCGAAGTCACACAGTTTCCGGGCGGACATTCCAATCTCACCTACTTGCTCAGCAGCGGCGACGAACAATGGGTGCTGCGCCGGCCGCCGTTCGGCAGCAAGGTGAAATCGGCCCATGACATGTCGCGGGAATACCGCATTCTTTCGGCCTTGACGGATGTGTTCCCTTACGGCCCGGTACCTGCGCACTTTTGCGACGATCACGACGTCATCGGCTGCGACTTTTATCTGATGAACTACATTCGTGGCCTGGTCATCCGCCGCGAATATCCTTCGGGACTAAAGCTCTCGCCGGCTCAAACCCGCCAGCAATTGTTCAATTTCTTCGATGTGCTCGGCGACCTGCATTCGGTCGATCTTGCCAAGGCCGGGCTGGAAAATTTCGGCCGCCCGGTGGGCTATGCGCAGCGTCAGGTCGAAGGTTGGATCCGGCGCTGGGAAAACGCGGTCACCGAGGATACCGTTAACTGCGACGCGATTATCAAGTGGCTGAGCGACCACCTGCCGCCGGAAAGCGGCCACGCCAGCGTGATCCACAATGACTACAAACTAGACAATGTGATTTTCTCGCTGGAGGATCCGCTGCAAGTAATCGGCGTGCTCGACTGGGAAATGGCGACGGTGGGCGATCCGGTGATGGACCTGGCCTACACCCTGGGCTACTGGGTGCAGGCCAGCGATCCGGACTGGTACCGAGAGGCGCGCACCATGCCGACGGACGTTCCGGGCGCTCCCGATCGAGCCGAAATCCTCAGCCGCTTTGAGGAACGTAGCGGCATCGTGGTCGACAATTTCCCCTTCTATTTCTGCTTCGCCCTGTTTCGCTTGCTTGTTGTGGGCCAGCAAATATACTTCCGCTACTATCACGGCCACACCCGCGACGAGCGCTTCGCCGGTTTTCTGCACAAGGCCTTCGTGCTCGCACGGATGTGCGAAATGATCATGAGCGGCAAAATCGACGATTCCACAAGAGATCGCAATTGATGAAAACACTGATTCGATACTGGCAATTTCCCGGCAAGTTTCTGCTCGTCCCCCTGGCGATTTTTGCCTGGCAGGGCGTCGCTGATGTCGCCGTCGCCCAGAGCGAGGAGGTGACCCGCTATGTCCGCTTCACGGACGACACCGGCACTCACAGCGGCATTCTCGACGGACAGACCATAAGCGTGCTCGACGGCGACCCGGTCTTCGATGATGGCGTAGGCCCGACGGGCCGGACGGTCGCCCTGGGTGATGTGGAACTCGAGATTCCCATGGATCCCGACAGAGTGCCTAAAGTGTTTGGCGTCGCGGGGAACTCGAACAACCCGAACGGCAATCCGGTCGCAGTCGAGCATCCGTCCTGGTTCGGCAAGGCGACCACCTCGCTTGCGAGGAACGGCGCCCCGGTCGAGGTTCCTTTCGGCGCCACGAATTTCAACTTCGAAGGCGAACTTGCGCTCATCATCGGGCGGGAGGGTCGGCACATTCCTGAGTCCGAGGCGATGGACCATCTTTTCGGCGTGGCTGTCAGCAACGACTGGAGCGAGAACGACTGGTGCGGGGAGCGGCGGGGAATCGAGGAGCCGAGCCATGTCTTCTGCAAGGCCGGTGACACCTTCGCCACCCTGGGCGACTACGTGGTCACGGGGCTCGACCTGAGCGATCTCGAACTGACCGTAAGGCTCAACGGCGTAGTCGCCGCCCAGGGCACAACCGCGGACTTCCGCAACAGTCCGGCCGCGCTCATCAGCAAGCTGAGCCACTACGTTACCCTCAAGCGCGGCGACATCATCCACACCGGCACGGTCGCGCCGCCGCAACTCCCCGGCACCCGGCGCCAACTCTGGCAGGACGACGTCGTCGAGGTCGAGATCGAGGGCATCGGCATGGTGAGCAATCAGCTCGTGCGCGTAACGCGGGAAACTGTCTCGGGCCCCGCACTTCCCGAGCCCGATGGCGTTAGCGCTTACGTCCGTTTCCAGAACGCGGAAGGCTATTCCTTCGGCATGCTGGAAGGGGATCAGATCCGCGAGCTCGACGGCGACCCGGTTGCAGGCGGCGCCGCCCCGACCGGACGCAGCTTCGATCTTGCGGATGTCGAGCTGGGCTTGCCGGTGGACCCGGAACAGCCGGGCCGCAAGGTGCTGGCTGCCGCGGCCAACTACCATCCCGTAGACGGCTTGCCCAGACAGGTGCCGCATCCGCGCTATTTCTTCAAGGCCCCCTCGGCGCTGAGCCCGGATGGCGGCGAGGTCCAGAAGCCGCCCGAGGCCGAGTTGATGATTCCCGAAGGTGAACTCGTGCTCGTCATCGGCCGCGGCGGCCGCCACATTCCCGAGAACGAGGCCCTCGATTACATATTCGGCGTTGCCGCGGGCAACGACTGGACGGAATTGTCGTGGGTAACGTCCGATCGGGGAGTGAGGCCGCTCAAGCTCGTGAGCAAGGCGACCGATACCTGGGCTGGCCTTGGCAACAAGATCGTCAGGGGCCTCGACTACAGCGATCTCAAGATCAGCGTGCGGGTAAACGGTGAGCTTCTTTCTCAGGGACAAACCTCGACGATGATCAATCGTCCGGCCCGGCTCGTGAGCTATCTCTCCCGCTACATGACGCTTGAGCCCGGCGACCTGATCTACACCGGCGCGATGCCGGTGGTCCCGGGAATGCGGCGCAACATGGAGGTGGGGGACGTCGTCGAGGTCGTGGTTGAAGACCTCGGAACCATAGAGCAGGAAATCGTCCCGATGCCCGCCTGGCCCCACGGGAGCCCCTGAGCCGACTCGATCACCGGCCTTCTACTCCCTTCCCCGGCCCGCCCCAGTCACGGATTGGGGCGGCTCGGGCATCGGTGCCGCAGTCGGCGTATACCTTGTGCCCCCTTTTGCCAGCATCGGTTGGTTCATGCGCCTCCAGAACCCGGACATCGTTCCATTGATTGGCGTGGTCTGATAACTTGTCTGC
Organism: uncultured Pseudohongiella sp.; assembly: GCA_951812715.1. GTDB lineage: Bacteria > Pseudomonadota > Gammaproteobacteria > Pseudomonadales > Pseudohongiellaceae > UBA9145. The sequence continues at coordinate 2,794,469 of OX638323.1, forward strand.
CCGCTCATTCATCGGCAGGAAGTTCATTGTGAAAGGTGGGTCGTCCTCTCCCTTGCCCCGGCCTGTTGTGGCCTCGGTGGCTTTTGTCAGCGGCTTTTGCATCATGACCGTGGAGATGCTTGGGGCGCGGATCATGGCGCCTTATTTCGGCGGCTCCGTTTCGGTCTGGGGCAGCATCATTACTGTGTTCATGCTGGCGCTGGCAGTGGGTTATCTGCTCGGGGGGCGCTTGTCGATGCGCAATCCCAACGCCTTGGTCTTCGCGAGTTTTTATGTGAGCGCGGCGCTTTTTTCGCTGCCGATCATATTGTTCGCGGACGCAATCATGCGGCCTATTTTTCTTGCTGTTGAAGACGCCCGCTATGGCTCCCTGCTGGCTTCGATCGTCATGTTTTCGGTGCCGACTACCCTGCTCGGCATGATCTCGCCGTATTCGGTGCGGCTGCTGGTGGAAAGTCAGGAACATAGCGGGCAAATGGCCGGGCTGCTGTTCTTTGTGTCTACCATCGGCAGCGCCGCAGGCACGCTGGGGACTTCCTTCTATTTCGTGCTCTGGTTCGAGGTGAACCGGATTCTGTGGGGCGCGGTTACCGCCTTGTTGATCGCAGCGGCTATAATTCTTCTGGCCGGATACATGCGTGGTTCCCTTAGCCTGCGGGTGAGCAGTCATGAGACCTAGAATGGTTATTTCCCTGTTCCTGCTGGCGCTGGCGGCGCCGGTGGCGGGCGAGGTCATTCATCAGGAGCGCTCGCTCTATCGCGATATCACCGTTGAACAGAACGGGCCGCGCCGCTGCCTGATCTTCAATGTGCATCGCGGCGACCGCAATCAAACCTGCATTGATCTCAATGAGCCCGAACGCCTGGTATTCAGCTATACCCGCATGAGTTTCGCGGGGCTGCTGTTGACTCCCGAGCCTGAATCGATTCTCGTCGCCGGGCTCGGCGGCGGTTCAATTCCGATGACTTTCGGCGACCTCTTTCCGGATGCGCTGATCGATGTGGTGGAAATCGACCCGGCGGTCGTCAGCGTGGCAAGGGAATTCTTCCTGTTCGAGGAATCCGCGAACATGCATGTTCATGTGAACGATGCCCGGGTATTCATCAAACGCGCCGTCCTGGAAGGCAGAAAATACGACTACATCATGCTCGACGCGTTCACCGGCGACTATATTCCCGAACACCTGCTGACCCGCGAATTTCTCGACGAGGTCAAGCAGATTCTGAATCCTGACGGCGTCCTCGTCGCCAATACCTTTTCCACCAGCCGCCTCTACGACCACGAATCGGTCACCTATCAGCGGGTGTGGAACGAGTTCTACAATTTCAAATTGCCGACCTCGGGCAATCGCATCATCATTACCAGAGACGGCGCATTGCCGCCGCGCGGCGAACTCGTCGGCGCGGCCCAGCGGTTGGCGGAAAGCATGGAGAAATACAGCATCCCGCTGCTCGAATATCCCGCCCGCATGTCGACCCGGGTCGACTGGGACATGAGCCGGCGGGTGCTCACCGATCAATATTCGCCGGGCAACCTGCTGCGAGATTAACAGTTTTCGTTATCGCAAGCGGGAGTGCGCTGGACAGGGAGTTTTCGATAACGGCGAAGTAACTTTCGGGTGGCCGGTGGCCGCCTGCTATTGGATATCAGAGGAACAAGATCATGTGGAAAGCCATTCAGCTCGCACTTCTTTTTGCCTGCCTGCTGTTTGCCCGGGCCGGCCTTGCGGAGGTCGAGATCAAGCGCGATGTCGTTTACGGCCACAAGGACGGCATGGCGCTCGTTTACGACGTGCTGCAACCGGAGAACGCCAACGGCGCCGCCGTCGCCTTCATGATGAGCGGCGGCTGGTTCTCGCGCTGGTCGCCGCCGGAAACCCTCGCCGAAGGATTTTTCAGCGACATGCTCGATGCGGGTTTCACGATGATTCCGGTCTATCACGGCAGCGCGCCGCGCTTCAAGGTGCCGGAAGCATATGCCGACGTCAGCCGGGCGATCCGCCATATCAAGCTTCATGCCGAGGAACACGGCATCGATCCGGACCGCATCGGCGTAACCGGCGGCAGCGCCGGCGGCCATCTTTCGCTGATGATCGGCCTGGATGCGGATGCCGGCGACCCTGAATCCAGCGACCCGGTCATGCGCGGCGACAACCACGTTGCTACCGTGGTCGCCTATTTTCCACCAGTGGACCTGCGTCCGATTACCGGTCCCAGCGACCGTTTCCCGGCGCTCGATTTTTCACCCGAACTGTCCGAGTCGATTTCTCCGATTCTGCACGCTGACGCCGATGATCCGCCTACCTTGCTGATCCACGGCGACGCCGACGATCTCGTGCCCATCAGCGAGTCGGAAAACATGTACGCGGAGTTTCAGGAGCAGGGCGTGGAAGCTGAATTCATCACCATCCCTGGCGGCCAGCACGGCTTCCGCGGCGAGAACGCGGTCAAGGCCAACCGGCTGCGACTGGAGTGGTTCCGAAAACACCTGTAGTGAAACGGTTATCGATTGGCGCCTGCCGGCGCCGAATGAGATCCTGCGACTGCGCGCAGGATGACACGGCATTCCGTCATTCCGCGCGAAGCGCAGCGGAGTCGCAGAATCTCCTGATTGGAGAGGCGACGCACCAAGCTTTTCAATCGCAGCAGACGTGAACCGTGAGCACGTCGCATCTGGCGTGATGCAGCAGCTTCATCGCCGTGGAGCCGATCAGCGCTTTCCAGCCGGAATGGCCGTGGCTGCCGATGACGATTGCGTCGGCGTCGATTTCCATTGCCAGGTTGGGCACTTCCGCGGCCGGAGAACCGGGCAGGGTATAAGTCTGATCTTCCTGCAGGCCTTCCTCTTTGGCGATGGCCTTCAGGCGTTCGGCGGCGAAGGCTATGGCTTCCTCGTGCAATTCATTAATGTTGACCGCGTACAGATCCATGCTATAGGCCGCCGCGACGGGTTCGACGACGTGCACCAGGAATAACTTGGCCGGATCTTCCGCCAGCCGCACCGCGGTGGTAATCACCTTGTGCGAATCGCCGGAAAGATCTATGGCTACCAGAATCTTGTTGTACATCGTCAGGTTCCTTTCAGTCACGCCGGGATCTGCCGGATAATTCTAGCCCCCTTCGTCCCTCACATCCAAATCGACCCCGCCGGAGTGGCTGCGTGTTACCGCAGTGCGAAGCCGGAGCCCGGAATACATTGAATTTCAGTTGAGAAAGCTTTTTTCGCGAAGTGCCGGTACGATTCCGGCAATATGTTGGAAGTCGCGGTCATGATGAAAGAGCGTCAGGTCATTTTCGATTGCGCATTGTGCAATCAGACAGTCCACGCTTGAGCGAATGGTCAGGCCCTGCTTCTTGCAGTCGAAAAAAATTCGGGCCGCGGCTGCGTGGCTGATGGCGGGCCGGTCGAATTCCACAAACCGTTGTCCGCCGAAATATTTTTCCAGTCGCTGGTAGGATCTGATGTCTCGAGCGCCCTGGAGGATTTCCATGAAAACAAGCGGCGTTATCGCTACGGCCAGTGTGTTCGGCAGTATCTCCTCAAGAAAATTGACATGCTGCCCGTCTCGACCGCGGACGAAATCTATCCAGATCGAAGTATCCACGAGGTACATCGGAGTCAGCCGCCTGTTTGTCGCAGCGCCTTGTAGTCGTAATCCTCGTCGATCAGATAACTGCCCTTGAGTTCCCTGATGTCAAGCCGCTTCCGGCTTGCTACGAATTCCAGCAGCGCCTGGTGAACCAGGGCTCTTTTCGTCTTGATCCGGCTCAACCGCTGTGCTTCCCGCACGAGTTTCTGGTCAAGTTCAATATTGGTGCGCATCGTCTTACACCTATTTATGTGTATATCGAAGTGTATACCAGCCTCGCGCCGCAACGTCAACGCCAGTCCGCGCGACGGCGAAGAAGATCAGTCGGAGTTCGAGGATTCGATTGGCGCCCGCGCCTCAGGCGTTTCTGATCATGTTTCTGGCGATAACAAGTTGCTGAATCTGGCTCGTTCCTTCGTAGAGACGCAATAGCCTGACATCCCGATAAAAGCGCTCGACCGCGAACTCGGACATGTAGCCCGAGCCGCCGTGAATCTGCACCGCGCGGTCGGCGACGCGGCCGACCATCTCCGCGCAGAACAATTTGCAGGCGGCCGATTCCAGCGTGATGTTCTCGCCGGCGTCGCGCTTGCGCGAGGTTTCCAGCACCATGCAGCGCGCGGCATAGGCTTCGGTACGGGAATCGGCGAGCATTGCCTGTATGAGTTGCTGTTCGGCGATGGGCTTGCCGAATTGCTTGCGTTGCATGGCGTAATCCAGCGCGTCGGCGATCAGGCGTTCGGCCAGACCGACGGCGACGCCGGATATATGCAGCCGGCCCCGGTCGAGCACCTTCATCGCGGTTATGAATCCTTCTCCTTCCTCACCGATGATGTTTTCCGCCGGCACCCGGCAATCTTCGAAAATCACATCGCAAGTGAGCGAACCCGCCTGGCCCATCTTCTTGTCGACGGAACCGAGCGTGATTCCAGCGGCGCCGCGTTCGACGATGAACGAGGAAATGCCGCGGGCGCCCTTGTTGGCCGGATCGGTTCGCGCCATGACATTGAAGGTATGCGCGACCGGCGCATTAGTGATGAAGCGCTTGGAACCGTTGATCACGTAATGGTCGCCGTCGCGGACCGCGGTAGTCCGCAGCGAGGCGGCGTCCGAGCCGGCTTCGGGCTCGGTGAGGCAAAAACAACTGATCCATTCGCCGCTGGCGTATTTCGCAAGGTATTTTCGCTTCTGCTCCTCGGTCCCGTTGAAAACGATCGCGGCCGAACCGATGCCGTTATTGGTGCCGATCAGCGAGCGGAAAGCCGGTGAAGTCTTGCCGAGTTCGATCGAAACGAGAATTTCCTCTTCCATGGTCAGGCCGAGGCCGCCGTATTCTTCCGGAATAGTCAGGCCAAACAAGCCGATTTCCTTCATTTCACGCACGATTTCTTCGGGAACGCACGCGTCTTCGGCCAGGCGATTTTCCGCCGGGACCAACCGTTCGCGCACAAATCGCTCGATCAGCGCGAGCAACTGGTTCAAGGTCTCCTGGTCTCTGATCATGCATGGGTCTCCGCTGGGAAGCGCCACAATCTAGCACACGGAGTATAGGCTCTGCATTTGGATGGAGATTCTGCGACTAAATGGCAGGATTGCCATTTAGTCGCTGGGTCTCTTTGGAACTGCAGAGCCCCGCTACTGTGCTATTATTCGGCCCGCCTCAGCCGTCCGGCGCAAGGTTTATTGACTTCCACGTACTTCCGGAAATCCCTGCCGTAGCCGGCCACAGAATTACAGGAGCCAATATGTCACACGCAGTCAGCTATTCGATTCGGGACAAGATCGGCGTCATCAGCGTCGACAGTCCGCCGGTGAACGCCCTCTCGCAGCGAGTGCGCGAAGGCATTCTTGACGCCGTCAGAAAGGCGCAAAAAGACAAATCCGAAGCCGTCGTGCTGTGCTGTAAAGGCAGGACCTTCATCGCCGGCGCCGATATTACCGAATTCGGCAAGCCGCCCCTGGAGCCCGGCCTGTCGGAGGTGCTCAGCGCCATGGAGAATTCGAGCAAACCTATCATCGCCGCGATTCACGGCGCCGCGCTCGGCGGCGGCTTCGAAGTCGCGCTGGCCTGCCATTACCGTTGCGCCGTCGCCGGCGCCAGGGTCGGCCTGCCCGAAGTCAAACTGGGCTTGCTGCCCGGCGCCGGGGGAACCCAGCGGGTACCGCGTATAGCCGGAATCAGAGCCGCGTTCGACATGATCGTTTCGGGCAATCCGATTGCCGCGGCGAAAGCCCGGGATATGGGGCTGGTAAACGAAATCATCGACGGCGACCTGGTGGAAGGCGCGATCAGTTACGCCCGGGACCTGGTCGATTCCGGCGCTCCGCTGAAGCGCATCCGGGACGTCAATATCGATCCGGCCACCATTGAGCCCGGCTTTTTCGAGCAGGCGCGGAAACGGGTCAATGCCCGCGCCCGCGGCCAGATTGCTCAAGACCGCATCGTCAGTTGTCTGGAGGCGGCGGTCAATCTGCCTATCGACAAGGGGCTGAAGCGGGAGCGCGAGTTGTTCATCGAACTGCTTACCTCGCCGGAGTCAGCCGCCATGCGGCATATCTTTTTCGCCGAACGCCAGGCAGCCAAGATCAAGGGTTTGCCGCGCGAAACCCCGGTGCGGGAAATCAACCAGGCGGCGATCATCGGCGGCGGCACTATGGGCGGCGGCATCGCCATGTGCTTCGCCAATGCAGGCATTCCGGTCGTGCTGCTTGAAGTCAACGACGAAGCGCTTGATCGGGGATTGAAGATCATCCGCAAGAACTATTCGATCACGGTGAAACGGGGCAAGCTTACCGAGGCCGATGTGAAAAAGCGCATGGCCTTGATCACCGGCGCCACCAATTACGCGGACATTGCCGATGCGGACATCGTGATCGAGGCGGTATTCGAAAACCTTGATCTGAAAAAGGAAATATTCGCCAAGCTCGACGAGACCTGCAAGGCCGGCGCGATTCTCGCCACCAACACTTCCTACCAGGACGTTGACGCCATCGCCGCCGCGACCGCCCGGCCCGAGGATGTGGTGGGGACGCACTTTTTCAGCCCCGCCAATGTCATGAAACTACTGGAAGTCGTGCGCGGAGCGAAAACGGCCGATGACGTTCTCGCCACGGTCATGCTTACGGGCAAGCGGATCGGCAAGGTCTGCGCCCTGTCCGGCGTCTGCTATGGTTTCATCGGCAATCGAATGCTCACCGGTTATGGCCGCGAAGCGCAATTGCTGCTGTTGGAAGGTTGCACGCCGCAACAGGTCGACTCCACCCTGGAGAAATTCGGCATGGCCATGGGGCCGGTCGCCATGGGCGACCTGGCGGGCCTCGACGTAGGCTACAAGGCGCGGCAGTCGCGCAAGGCCGAGGGAGACGATCCGCGGCCTTATGCGGTCAGCACCCGGCTCGTGGAATCGGGACGTTTCGGCCAGAAGACCGGCGCCGGCTACTACCGCTACGACAGCGAGACCCGGGCGCGCGTTTCGGATCCGGAAGTCGAAGTCATGATCCGCGAAGAAGCGGAAAAGTTCGGCATCGAACGGCGCGAGATCAGCGAGGCGGAAATCATCGCCCGCTGCATTTACCCGCTGGTCAATGAAGGCGCGAAAATTCTCGAAGAAGGCATCGCCCAGCGCGCTTCGGACATCGATGTAGTATACGTGTTCGGTTATGCCTTCCCGGTGGCGAAAGGCGGCCCGATGTTTTATGCCGACCAGGTGGGGTTGAAGAGCGTCTACGATAAGATTCTCGAATTCCGGAACCGGCACGGCGAACAGAACTGGGAGCCGGCAAATTTGCTGAAGCAACTCGCCGAGAACGGCGGCAGCTTTGCCGATTTGGATCAGCGGCCGGCATAGGCAACGCATTCCAGCGGCTCCGGTTGTTTTCCGCCGGTGGAGATTCGTCCCGGCTTGCGCCGGGTCCCACGCAGCCGCCAAGCTTAGCTTGGCGGCATCCGGGCTGGGCACAAAGCCGCGCTTTGCAGTACCCTTACCCATTCCCGCCGCGCGCCCGTAGCGCCATGGACAAGCGGGGATCGCGTCGATTATCAATGCTTCGCTTGCCTTTGCCAGAATAATTTGAATGAGATGAGCACAATGATTTCCTACCAGACTACTACGCCCGGGAGTCCATTAGCGGAAAAGGCAGGCGCGACGCCTGTCCCTCAAGGTACTGAAGTGCTGTTGAAGACACTTGCCTGCGGCGTTTGTCATTCCGATATCCATTTGCACGAAGGCGTGTTCGAACTCGGCCACGGCAAGCAGCTTGAAGTCGGTCGTCCAGGTCAGGTGCTCGGTCACGAAATCTATGGCGAAGTCGTTGCGCTGGGCCAGGATGCCGAAGGCGTGAACATCGGTGATCGCCGAGTCGTGTTTCCGTGGATCGGCTGCGGCGAGTGCCCGTCCTGCCTGCGTGGCGAGGAACAGCTATGCACGCCGGGCCGCGCGCTCGGCATTGTCGCGCCCGGCGGCTTTGCCGATCATGTATTGACGCCGCATCCGCGTTATCTGTTTGATTGCGGTTCCGTTCCCGGTTCGCTGGCAGCGACGTATGCCTGTTCCGGCCTGACTGCCTATGGCGCCTTGAAGAAGGTCGGCGAAATCGGACCCGGCGACGAGATCGTCATCATCGGCGCCGGCGGCGTCGGCATGATGGCGATCCAGATCGCCCGTTCCGCCATGCAAATTGATCCCATCGTGGTCGATATCGACGAAGCCAAGTTGCAAGCCGCCAGAGACATGGGCGTTACGCGAACCTGGAATTCCGGCGAAGCCCGGGCGGCAAAGGCAATCCGCAAGGCTACCGGCGGTGCGCTGGCGGCGCTTGATTTCGTCGGTAACGAAGCAACGGTGAATTTCGGTCTCGGCTGCCTGCGCAAGGGCGGCAGGCTCGTGGTGGTCGGTCTGTATGGCGGCGCCTTGAACATTCCCATTCCCTTTCTCCCCATGAACGCCCGCATCATTCAGGGCAGCTACGTGGGAAGCTTGCAGGATTTTGCCCAACTGATGGAACTCGTGCGCGCCGGCAGTATCGACCCCATTTGCATCACCGAACGGCCATTGGCCGAGGCCACCGCCGCCCTGGCTGATTTGAAAGCAGGTAATGTGGAAGGGCGGCAAGTGCTGGTCGCGGCGCCGGCATGAGCGGCGAATTCAAGCAATTCCGGCTGGAAACCCGGGATTGGCTGGAGCGGAATTGCCCGGCTTCCATGCGCGCGCCAATGCCGCCGGAAGAGGTGGTCTGGGGCGGCCGCGATGCCGAATTCGTCAACCCCGACAGTAAGCTCTGGCTGGAGCGAATGGCGGCAAGAGGCTGGACCTGCCCAACTTGGCCCGCCGAATTTGGCGGCGGCGGGCTGAATCCGGCCCAGGCGGGGATTCTCGCCGAAGAGCTGGCTCGCATCGATGCGCGTCCGCCATTGACGAGTTTCGGAATCAGCATGTTGGGGCCAGTGCTGCTCGAATATGGAACACTCGAGCAGAAACTCGAACATCTGCCGAAAATCGTGCGCGGCGAAATCCGCTGGTGTCAGGGCTATTCCGAACCCGGCTCGGGTTCCGATCTCGCCAGCCTCAACACCCGCGCCGACCTGCAAGACGGCTATTACCTCATTAACGGTTCCAAGGTCTGGACTTCCTACGCCGACAAGGCCGACTGGATCTTCTGCCTGGTGCGCACGGACTTTGAGGCGCCCAAGCATCAAGGCATTAGTTTCGTTCTGTTCGACATGGCCAGCGAAGGCGTGAGCACCAGGCCGATCAAGCTCATCAGCGGCTCTTCGCCGTTTTGCGAAACATTTTTCGACAATGTGAAGGCGCCCGCGGCCAATATCGTCGGCCGCCTGAACGATGGCTGGACCATCGCCAAACGCCTGTTGCAGCACGAGCGCACCATGATTTCCGGCTTCGGGCTCGCCGGCGGCCAGGCCGAAGGCGGCGGCGCGTCGGAAACCACGCTGGAAAGCATTGCCATGCGATACCGGGGCGATAAAGGGAGATTGTCCAATCCGGTGCTGCGCGACCGCATCGCCCAATTCAAGATCGACTCCGAAGCGTTCGCGCTGACATCGCGGCGCAGCGCCGAGGAATCCACCGGTGGCGGCCCGAACCACATTTCTTCGATGCTCAAATATTACGGCTGCGAATTGAACAAGCGCCGCTGCGAATTGCTGCTCGAAGCCGCCGGCAACCGGGCGCTGGGCTGGGAAGGAGAGGGATTTGACGAAGAAGAATTGTCGCTGGCCCGGGAATGGCTGCGTTCAAAAGCCAATTCCATTGAAGGCGGCACCGCGGAAATCCAGCTCAATGTGATTGCCCGGCGAGTGCTTGATCTGCCGGATCTGACCGGCATCCTGCGCGAGAAACGCTAGCGCCATGGCTGCCTCGATGCTGCTAAGCGAAGAACAGCAATTGTTGCGGGAATCCGCCCGCGGTTTCTGCCGGGAGCAGGCGCCGATTTCGCTGCATCGAAAATTGCGCGACAGCCGGGACCCGGATGGTTTCGACCGCGATTTGTGGCGGCGGATGGTGGACCTCGGCTGGAGCGGCATGGCCGTTCCGGAAGAATTTGGCGGCTACGGTTTTGGCCATCTGGGTCTCGGGCTGGTGCTGCAAGAAACCGGCCGCACGCTGGTAGATTCCCCGCTTATTGCCACTGTCTTGTTGGGTGCGAATGCGATCCTTGAGCTAGGCAGCGACCGGCAGAAAGCGGAAATACTGCCGCGGGTTGTCGCGGGAGAATTACTGCTTGCGTTCGCGCTCGATGAAGGCGCGTTGCACGATCCTGCGCGGATTGAAGCCACCGCTTTCGCCACTGAGAACGGATATGCGCTCAATGGCGCCAAGACTTTCGTGCTCGATGGGCATGTGGCGGATCGGATTATCGTCGTCGCGCGAGTCAATGACGGGTCGAACGGCGCCGGAGCCCTGGGACTGTTCCTGATTGATGCGGCTGCTCCCGGCCTTGAGATAACGCGCACGATCATGGTCGACGGCCGCAACTCCGCCAACCTCCACTTGAGCAACGTGCAAGTATCCGCCGACCGCAGACTTGGAGAATCGGCTACCAGCCCGGCAGACCTCGATCGTATGCTCGACATTGCCCGCGTCGGACTCGCGGCGGAAATGCTCGGCAGTATAGAAGAGGTATTCGAGCGAACGCTGGATTACCTCCGCCAGCGCGAACAGTTCGGCGTTCCCATCGGCGCGTTCCAGGCGCTGCAACATCGCGCCGCGGAAATGTACAGCGAAATTGAGTTGAGCAAATCCCTCCTCCGCGCCGCCCTCGCCGCGCTGGATGACCCGGTAAGCGACCACCGCCGGATTGCCAAGCTGGCCAGCGCCGCCAAGGCCAAGTTGTCGGAAGTATTCTTCCTGGTCAGCAACGAAGGCATCCAGATGCATGGCGGCATCGGCATGACCGACGAGTTCGATATCGGCTTTTTCCTCAAGCGCGCCCGCGTCGCCCAGCAATTCCTCGGCGATGCCGGCTTCCACCGTGATCGCTACGCCGCTCTGCATTCTTTCTGACGCTTTCTCCACTCAGCTTCGCGGCTTGTTCAGGATATCGAACTACATGCTGATCTGAATTCCCGCGCGCCAGCCGGCCTTGCGCACGTCTTCCAGAAACGACGCGTCGATTCCCTTGCGCGCCGCCACGGTTTTCATATCTGCTTCGTTGACGCGATCGCCAAATAGCAGCAGCGCCTCATCCGGGTCGCAAAGGTTGGATGTCCAGATCAGCCCTTTTTCGAAGCATCCTTGAGCAACCGAGAAGTCGTTAATCAGTACTCGTCGTAGCCTTCGGTGAGTTCGATGCGGACGCCTGCCGGATCGGTGATGAATGCAATCTTGAGTTCAATTGACGGTACCTCTCTGAAAGGCACATCGAACTTGATGCCCTTGGCTTCCAGTTCACGGCAGAAAGCTTCGAGATCGTCAATTTCGAATCCGATGTGATCGATCGCCGCGCCTCGAGAGGCCGCGCGTTCCTGTTCGCTTGAACTGAAACTCAGATTCATTCCGGGCACATTGGTGGTCGTGGCGAGCGTGCCGCGAGGGCGTACTTCAAGGCCGAAAACGTCGGTATACCAATCCAGCAGTTCTTCATGCCCCGGCGTCATGAAATGCACGTGATAGCCCATGATATCAACGTGCAATGACTGATCTTCCTGCAGTTCGACATAGACATCGCTGGGCAACATGACATAAGCATTGGTCTGACCTTCAGCGCCGGTGAATACACGGCCGACCTCATAGCCGGCGGCGCTCCATTTCTCCAGGAACCGTTCGATGTCTCGGACTTTGAATCCGAAATGGTCCATGACCGTTTCCCGCGAACCCATGGTCGGTTCACGTTCGGTCAGAGCGACCAGCATATTGGGCAGGCGCACCGCGGTGAGCGGGCCTTTTTCCACAACCAGGCCGCCGAAATGTTCCACCCAAATCTGCTTGTGCAGTTCCATGTCCGCGACATTCAAATGGACATGGCCATATGTGAGGCCGGCCGGATTTGGCGTCGCCAACTGGCCCAGCGCTGGAATCGCGACCCCAAGCAACAGAATGGGCAGCAGTTGTTTCTTCATTGATCAATCTCCTTCGAGAACCGGAATTCGAATCAGGAAACCAGACCAGCCGAATTCTCGACCGTTGACGCCAATTTACGGCAGAAAGACTAATTCTCCAATAGTGCCGTTGCCAGCAAGGTTACACACTGTTTCAAATTCCAGCGGAATTCCGCCAACCAACCGGAAAATTGAGAAAATTCGTAACACTTTTACCCAAAATTTGAAATTACTTATCTCTAAGTATCTTTATCTGCGAGAAAAATGCAGTAGACTGACAATCGGAGCGATTTCGGCATCAAGACCGATGCGCTGACTACCAAATCCAATAGTTTCATAATCAAGGGGAGAACAAGATGCGAATCAATTTGCCAAGTTCGCGCAAAGCGATCACTCTCGCCGTACTGGCCGGCTTGTCCATGCCTGTTGCAGCGCAACAGGGCGAAGAAGAGGCCATCGAAGAAGTAATAGTTACCGGTTCCTTTATCCGTGGCACCCCACTGGATGCACCGTCTCCGGTGCAGTTGATCGACCGGAACAGTATCGAAGCCCAGGGTGCGGCGGTAATCTGGGACGTAATCAAGAATCTTGAGGTGAACTCGGGTTCATTCGTAAATCCGGGTTCGGGAGACCGTTCGCAACTCGAAGGCACCGCGATGGTCAATTTGCGGAACCTCGGCGAAAACTCCACTCTGACGCTGGTCAACGGCAAGCGCATGGCGCCCACCGCCGGCGCCTCGGTTTCCGGCGGCGAGTTCGTTAATATCAATGCCATACCGCAGATCATGACCGAGCGCATTGAAGTTCTGACAGATGGCGGTTCGGCAATCTACGGCGCCGATGCAGTGGCCGGGGTGGTCAATATCATCATGCGAAATGACTTCGAAGGCCTGGAAATTCGCGGCGATCTCCAGGGTGTCGAATCCGCCGGTGATGTTTTCGATCAGACCATAAGCGGCATCTGGGGCTGGACCAGCGACGAAGGCGACACCCATTTTGTCATTTCCGCGGAAATGTTCGAGCGCGACCCTCTGAACGTCCAGTACGGCAACCACATCGACGAAAACTCCGAGTTCCTCGATACGGTTTCTTCCATCAGCGTTTTTAACGTTGGAGCGTTCGGCAGCGCGGTCAATCCCGCTTACATCAACAACGACATCGTCGCGCAAAACGTGGCTGAGGGTGGCGTCGACTCCCTGATTTACAGCGATCCATTGTGCGAAACGATGCAGGGCACCAGCGGCATTCCATTCCAGTTGGGACGTCTGCGGGAGCAGCGCGGCGAACGTGGCGGCGCCTGCCGGGAAGATACGGCGCGCTTCAACTTTCTGGAATGGGAAATGAATCGTGCGAGTGTTGCCGCGTCTTTCGACCACACCTTCAGCGAAACTGCGGAATTCTATGCCTTCGGCAGCCACATGGAAAACGAGGTCAAACTACAGGGAGGGGGGCTGAACAATACCGGAGGTTCGAGCAACACCCGGGGCCCGCTGATGTTTCTGGCCACTCCCGGCTCGACCAATGCGGCGGCTCCCGTCAGTTTCTTTGGTTCACAAACTGAACTGGGATACTTCGCGCCCTACATCGGGCTGGACCGGCCGACCGCGGCCGATATGCCCAACCATCCAATTTCCGCTTCGAATGGCGGCATAAACGCGCTGAGTTGGACATCAATCCGGGACAATATTCCCCGGAACGGCGAGCGGGCCAATTTCACCAATACCGAAGAAACACTGTTCCAGGCTGGCATGCGCGGGGATTTTGTGTTCAACGACCGCGACTGGAATTACGATGTCAGCTACGCTTGGTCGACCACGAGCAACGAACAGACCTACCAGGCATTTGACCGCCGCCGGGCCGAGTTGGCGGCGAATGGTCTTGGAGGTCCGAACTGCACGCCCAATGGCGATCCCAATTTCGATTTTATCAATGCGCCGATTTTCGGAGGCGCGGCACCCAACACCTGGGCAGAATACGCCACTTTCGCCTACCAGACCTTTTTCCCCGGCTACGTATTCAATACCCGTGAAAGTCTGGCGCTCGCGCTGACAAGCAACAACCACGGTCAGGACGGGTGCATGTTCTACAACCCCTTCCTGACCCAGTTCAGCGATCCGAATCTGGCCAACAGCCAGGAACTGATGGATTGGATGAATCTGACGGTCTTGCGGGCGGACAAGCGCAACAAATTGAAAGTCTGGGATGCCGTGGTGGGCGGCGGGCTGTTCGATATGGCCGGCGGAGAGGCGGAAGTCGCGTTTGGCGCCCAGTATCGCGAACGAAAAGCAACGTCCATTGCCCCGGAAATCAATTTTCCAGGCATTCCCAACGCGATTCTCGACTATGAAAATGGGGTGCCGAGCGAGTTCCACTACGTTTCCGCGAACATGGAATGCTCGAACTGTATTTTCAATTTCGACAATACGCGCACTACCGAAGCAGTATTTGCCGAATTGTCATTGCCTTTCCTGGAAAATGTGGAGACGCGCTTTGCGATTCGCTATGAAAACTACGGCGGATTCATCGGCTCAGAAATTTCTCCCAAGGCAGCGGTCAGTTGGCGTCCCGTAGACGAATTGTTGCTGCGGGCTTCCTTTTCCCAATCATTCCGGGCGCCGAATATCGGTATCATCGAAGAAGGCCTTGAAGCGGGTTCAGTAACATTTCGCGACCCGCTTTCTGCCCAGCGCGTTCGCGCCGGTCTCGATGAGGCAAACATTGCGAACGGAGAATGGGAACAGACTTTCACTCTCGGAGGTCCGGCGCCCACTGTGGGCAATGAATACGCGGATACCTTCAGCATGGGATTCATCTGGACGCCGTCGGGCGCTCTGGATGGGCTCAGCGTGCAGGCGGACGCCTGGCGTTTCGAGGTCGAAGACCGTGTACTGCCGGAATCTCCCAATCTTGCCATCCAGCCTGAAGTCGAGCGGTTCAAGCAGGTGGTTAACGACCCAGGCAATTACATTCTTAACGATTCGATTTCACTCGATTCGCCCACGCCCAACGTGCCTTGCGACCCGAATGCGCTGGAGGCTGAATTCGGGCGGGATTCCGATGAGAGGCTGAATTGCGTCGTCAATCCGTTGCTGTATCTGGTCGACGGCATCCAGCGGGCCGAGGCCAGCGAGACCGCGAACCTGATCACGTTGACTTTGCGCGCTGTCAACTCAGGCCGCATCGAGGCTGACGGCGTCGATGTCAAGCTGGGCTACACCTGGGATTCCGATCTTGGCCGCTTTAGCGTAAACAGCGATTACACCCATGTGCGGCAATACAAGCTGATCGACGTGCCCGGCACCGAGTTGGGATTGTTGAACACCGGCATCAACGATGCCGCGGGCACCAACGGCGATGGCGCCCTGGTGCGATCCCTGCCGGACAACAAGGGCAATATCACCTTCAGTTGGCTGCGTGACCAGTACAGCGCGAACATCATCAATCGCCACATCGGTTCCTACCAGGATCTGCGGTACGAATCCACCTATGCCAACGGCAACGATCTCGTCCGGTCACTTGTCAGGCGCAAGTTGGACAGCTACCAGACCTGGGATGTGCAGTTCAACTACACCCATGACTGGGACAATGCCGCATTTGGCAGCACGGTGTTCACCTTCGGCGTACTCGACCTGTTCGATGCGGATATTCCTTATTGGGAATCCGGTGGCCTGAACTACGACGCAGTCGTATTCGACCCCCGTGGACGCCGCATCTACGCCAGGTTCAACCACAGCTTCTGATCAGCCAATAGGAAACCGGAGCCAAAATGGCGGTGGCCAATCCACCGCCGTTTCTTGTTGTGGTGTAAGTCAAAATTCGAAAGAGCTTTTGTGCTGGACCAATCTTGGGCGGAAATCTTGAGAATGTTAGTATCCGAGAACCGCTAGAAGGCACTATTGATGCTCGGCGGGCAACCAGTTAAGAACCTAAATGGAGAAGAAAATGGAAAAGAAAGATCGATATCAGAAATCTGTGTCTGGATGCAAAGTAGGGGCCATGTTAGCGTCCATGATTTTTCTGATTTCTATGAGTTTTCCTTACTCTGCTAACACATTGTCGGATTACGAACTTTGCGTACTTACGGCAGGGCATCTGGGTCCGGTAGCAATTCAGGATTGTCTCGATGAATGGGATAGACTTAGGGAAGAATTAGAAAACTTAGAAGAAGATTTGCAGGATTCATTCTCATTCGAAAGTGTGGACCAGGACGATGGTGCTAGTTCTGCCGAAGGAGAAGAAGGAATTCGAAAATATGGATTCGGCTGTGGAACAGGTACACATATTTGTAGACCCTGAATCAGACCAAATTCGAGCTGGAGATTCTGATCCGCCAAAAGGCAGTCGGAAACAAAAAAACGGCGGTGGGCTTCCCACCGCCGTTTTTATTTGTGGATCAAGCGGAACTTTTCTGCCGCAACTCGAAATTACAGGACATGCTGATGCGCTCGGTATCGGCATGCTGCTGGCTGACGCCATGATCCAGCCAGCCAAGCAAGCGCCTTGGCGTTGCGTGCTTTCAGAGTGGTGAATTGGGGAATATCCGGGTTTGCTCACCGATCCAAGATTATGCAATTTTCAAGTTATACATGAATATTTCCCGATTATTTTCATTTTACAGGTGAAAAAACCCTATTTTTTGCCTGCAATCGCGGAATCCGATGCCCCAAATCGAGTTCAGCGCTCATGTTCCAACGCGCTCTTGAGTCTCCGCTTGAATTCTGCAAGAGCTTTTTTCTGCTCGGCCCGCGGGGAACCGGTAAGACTGCCTGGCTGCGGCGGCACTTTCCGCGGTCGCCTTTCATCAACCTGTTGCAGTCGGAATTCTATATTCCACTTTCGGCGAATCCCGGCCGCTTGAGAACAATGATCCCGCCCGGTCACTCCGATTGGGTGGTGATCGACGAAGTGCAACGCATTCCCGAACTCTTGAACGAAGTGCACGATTTGATCGAATCTCGGGGAATGCGCTTCGTGCTGACGGGGTCGAGCGCCAGGTCGCTCAGGCGCAAGAGAGTCAATCTGCTCGGCGGCCGCGCGCGAACCTTTCACATGTTCCCGCTGACAGCGGGAGAACTGGGAGTGGATTTCGATCTGGCCAAATCATTGCGTTTCGGGCAATTGCCGGCACGGTTCAGTGACCCTGACCCGCATCGCTATCTGCAATCGTACGTGGAAACTTATATGAGAGAAGAGGTCGCACAGGAAGGTCTCACCCGCAACATCGGAAACTTCTCGCGATTCCTGGAAACTGCCAGTTTCTCGCAAGGTCAGACTCTCAACATCAGCAATGTCGCCAGGGAAGCGAACGTATCGAGACCGGTCGCGGAAAACTATTTCTCGATTCTCGAAGATCTGCTGATCGCGGTGACATTGCCCGTTTTTTCCAGACACGCAAAACGAAAGCTCGTTTCCCAGAGGAAATTCTTTTTCTTCGACACAGGCGTCTTTCGCGTAATTCGCCCGGCCGGGCCTCTCGACAGCGAGGCGGAAATCGACTGGCCAGCGCTGGAAACTCTTGTCTTGCAGGAGTTGCGGGCAGTCAACGAGTACCGCGAACTCGGCTATGACATTCATTTCTGGCGCACGAGCGGGGGACTCGAGGTCGATTTCGTACTCTATGGCCTGCGCGGTCTCGTTGCGATCGAAGTCAAGCTGTCGCGAAATCCGGGATTGAAGGACACCCGCGCATTACGCGAATTCCGGAAAGATTATCCGGAAGCGCAATGCTATTTGTTCTATGGCGGTGACGCGCGGCTTTACCTGGACCATGGCATCACGGCGCTGCCGATCGCGGACGCTTTGCAAGAGCTTGGCGGCATACTGACAGGCTGATCGAAGTCGAAACAGTCGCGCCAGGGACGGTGCGCATGAGCCAGTTCGAAGCCCACTCCAAGAAGCATCAACTAGTTCTACAGGGAAGCGGTACGTTCACGGTCGCCCCGCCTGGAGGGGTTTCGGCGGGGAGCCTTGACTTGAATTTTCCTGCCGGATACTATTCGGAGCATGACGAATCTCCATATCACGACCGTTAAGCCACCGTTTAATGACCATAATCTGGCGGCGATGGCCAACACGGCGCTAAGCCGTGCGGACGCGATGGGCCTGTTGTCCGAACGCGTTACCTGCCTCGACGACCATGCCATCGTCAAACTGGAAAACGGAATCGCGAATGCCGGAATCGGATTGGGATTGCCTTCGCCGAAGAGCGGCGCCTTTCGCCCGAACCCGGACAACCTGTCCGCGCTGCTGGAGCGAATAATCGAAGCTCTCGACGCGTCTCCCGCCCCCGAACACGAGTGGCGCGCGCTGCACTCCACATTGGGGTTGGAATTGCTCTCCAGACTGCTTGGCATTTCGAGCGCCAGTGTTCGCCGCTACATATCCGGCAACCGGACGACACCCGACAGAATAGCGGCATGCCTACACTCGCTGGCGTTCGTGGTTGGCGACCTCGCGGGGGCGTACAACGATATCGGTATTCGGCGCTGGTTCGATCGTCCGCGCGCGCGCTTGAACGGGAATACTCCGGCACAGGAACTCGGCGAGAATTGGGTTCCGGAAGACGAGGGTCCCAGGCGCGTCCGGGAACTCGCGCATACCTTGGTTATGCCTGCCGCCACATGATCGCGTTTCGCCATGCCGACCCCCGCTTTCCGTTCCTTTGGGAGAATTCGGTTCAACCCCAGGGCAGATGGAACGCCTCCGGGGAATTGACACATTATTTTTGCGACACCCCCGATGGTGCCTGGGCCGAATTTCTTCGACAGGAGGAAATCCACGATCCCGATGACCTGAAAACGATTCGCAGAACGCTTTGGGCTGTTGAGATTGACGAACAATCTTTTCCCCAGCCTGATTTGCCGCGGGAAACCATGACCGGTGGCGGGGAAACCTGGGCTGCTTGCCAGCGCATGGCGACCGTGTTTCGCGAGAATTATCCCGGAATGTCCGCGCCATCGGCAGCGTTGCGCCCGGGGAAGGCATGTGGCTGGCGGGTTCGGGGCGGGCTCGTTCCCGGTCCCGACCGCGATGGGAGAATGATCGCGGTATTCGGACGCCGGCCCGATATCACGGGATGGGTGGCGTCGCTGGATGGCAGGCCGGACGAAGAGTTGCTTGCAAAGGTGCGCCACTACGACCCGCGCTGAAGCCGCCTCTAAGCCCGGGCTCGCTGGACCTTCTGATTCGTCGCCTGCCAGACAAACGGAAACAATAAACGGCGATGGGCAATCCGCCGCCATTTTTTTTTTCAGAAAGCGAGTCTGGCGTCTTACAGATCCGTCTCAAGCCGGCTTGCGGCTACGGTCCGAATCCCGCCGGTCAGGGGATAAGAAGAATCGCCCGCGTGAACTACGATCAGTTGGTCGAGCCCGAGATCGTTCAAGGCGTTGCGCATTGACTGCGTGACCCGGGGGGTAGAGGTCAATTTCACCTCGACGCCCAGGCGCTCGCCGCCCTTGCGGCAAAACAGGTCCAGCTCCGTGCCGGTGTGCGTACGCCAATGGTAGAACTCCCGCCCTGGGGCTGCGAGTTTTTCCATGACGAATTCCAGTATCAATCCTTCCCAAGTGGCGCCTCGCGCCGGATGAACGTCGAGAGAGGACGCATCGGAAATTCCGAGCAGATGGTGCGTCAGGCCCGAATCGCGCAGGAAAACTTTTGGCGCCCGCACTTGGCGTTTATTCAGATTCTCGCGCCAGGGCTGAAGTTGACGCACGACCAGGGCGTCGGTGAGGGTGTCGAGATATCTGCGAACCGTAGTGTCCGCGACGCCGAAGGCGCGTGCGAATTCCGATGAATTCCAGGTCTGGCCGTGCCGGTGCGCCAGCATGGCCCAGAAACGCCGCAATGTGGCGCCCGGGGTTCGCACGCCCAATTGCGCCAGGTCGCGTTCGACGAATGTGCGGCAGAAACTTTCCAGCCATTCGAAACAATCGCGATGCGACCGCGCCAGATAGGCCGCCGGAAATCCTCCGCGCAGCCAGCGCCGGGCAAGCCGGTCAGATCCGGTTTCGTCCAGACCCAGACCGTTCAATTCGTAGTAGTTGATCCTGCCGGCAAGCGATTCGGAAGACTGCCGCAGCAGATTCGGCGAAGCGCTGCCGAGGACCAGGAATCGCGCCGGCCGGGGCCTCCGGTCGGAAAGAACCCGCAATAATGGGAACAGATCCGGCAGCCGCTGAATCTCGTCGATGATGACCAGGCCCTTTAGACTCCTGAGCGCGAGATTTGGATCTTCCTGAATTCGCGTCAGGGCCACCGGGTCTTCCAGGTCAAAATGATGCGAGCGCGTTTGGTAGCTTGCGGCTATCTGGCGCGCCAAGGTGGTTTTGCCGATCTGGCGCGGTCCGAGAATCGCGACGACTTCGAAGTTGCGAAGACGCCGCGATATCTCCCGCACATGTCTTTGCCGGTGGATCATGCGAGCAATATTAGCATGAAAATTCGGCGAATACCGCAGAGATTTCAATAGCATTCCTGGAAGGGCTTGCATGCGATCTGGAAGGCGGAAACCCGGGCCGGGCCTAGGGCGCAGGTGACCACTGGTTGGCGCCATAGCATGAGGTGGCGCCACTTTTTCGAATAGTTCGCCAAGGTGCGCGGAGTGGTTCCGATCGCTGCAAATAACCGTTCCGCAATCGGAAGTTGAAAATCAGTTCAAGGCCGGTGTTCAACTCGATTGTTCCCGGAGGATAGTTAAGAACTTTTTTGCCGCAATTCGAAATTGCAGGACATGCTGATTCGCTCGGCATCGTCGTGGTGTTGCGCTACGCCATGATCGAGCCAGGCCGGGAACATCAGCAGTTTGCCCTCTTCGGGAGGCAGGGTGGTAATCAGGGTATTCTCCGCCCTGTTCTCGCGCAGCGGGGCGGGCACCATCCAGCGCGCGGGGCGCGGGTCCTTCAGACTGATCGGGGCGGCGCCGGCTTCGCATTGGAGGTAGAACACGCCGCTGATCTGGGAATAGGGATGCACGTGGTCGCGGTGGTAGTTGTAGCGCGAGTTTATATTGCACCAGAGCTGGGTCATGGCCAGTTCGAAATTCTCCAGGTCCCAGAATTGCTTGTGGCCATAGTCGTAAGCGACTTCGAACATGAAATCGACGAGGTTGCGAAATGCCGGCTCGGAATAGAGCCGGTCGCGGCTGCGGAAGGAAGTGAAGCCGTATGGATAATGCCGGGCGGAATATTCCCGCCCCGCCTGATCTTCTTCGCGGATTTCGCGAATGCGCCGGATCAGTTGTTCCTTTTCGGCGGCGAAGTCTGAATACCAGGCTTCGTGCAGGAAGGTGGGGAACAGTGCCCGCAAGAACATTTTTGGCTGTTCGGGCATTTTTCAAGATTCTCCGATACGGTGCGCGGGCGCCGATACCGTGGCGCTCGCATTCTGTTGGATTGTACATGCTGTCCCCGGCGAAACTTGGGTGGTTTCTCCAACCTTCAGTCTCGGTGGCCCAGCCTCCAGCCCCGACATCCTTGTCGATTCGTTCGACTCTCGAAAAGCCGCGCTTTTCGTCGGCTACGCCGACCGAGTCTCACCCGAGCGAAGCTCGGCTGCGCTCGCTGTGGGCGCGAAGCCGCGCTTCGAAAACGCTTGCCTTTGCTGTTGTCAAACCGTTCGGCTCCCGAAGCCATGCTTCGTCGGCTGCGCCGAACGGCCCTCGCCAGCCGCCGTCCGATCCCAATTCCGGCTTGCGCCGGGTCCTTTTTCCGCCATTGCCGGCAACAGCTTAACCGCGAATCCCGACTGGTTATGGTTGCCGCTATCTTTAATCGACGATGGCCTGGTAGATGCCGTTGCGCAGCGCGCTGTAGTCGTTCAATCCGGTTGCCGGAATGATCTGGGTCAGGTACACCACAACCAGTTCCTCGGCCGGATCGACCCAGTAGGTTGAATGATAGGCGCCGCCCCAGCCGTATTCGCCTTCGGAACCGAGGCTGCCGCGTTCGCCCAGATCCTCCAGCACGAAATAGCCGAGCCCGAACCCCTGGCCGCCGCGGAAGGGGATTTCGCCCAGGTGGCTGGTGGTCATAAGCTCGATCGATTTTCGCGACAGGATCCGTTCACCATCAAGTTCGCCGCCGTTCAGGGTCATTTGCAGGAAGCGGGCATAATCGCGCGCGGTGGACAGCAGGCCAGCGCCCCCGGAAAAGCTCATCCGCGGGCCGTCCACGTACATGCCCTGGCTTTGCATGCCATCTGTGGCCGGAATCGC
This sequence comes from uncultured Pseudohongiella sp., assembly GCA_951812715.1. Taxonomy (GTDB): domain Bacteria; phylum Pseudomonadota; class Gammaproteobacteria; order Pseudomonadales; family Pseudohongiellaceae; genus UBA9145. The sequence goes on from OX638323.1 coordinate 2,816,829, forward strand.
TTCGACGCCGTTCGCGCCGGGACGATATACCGTGGCCAGGCGGCCGCGCTTGTCTTCAGGCAAGTAGAAATGCGTGTCGCGCATTTTGAGCGGATCGAAAATCTCCTGTTGCAGGAAACTGTGCAAATCCATAGCGCTGGCCTTTTCGACCACGACGCCGAGGATGTCGGTGCTGTAGCCGTAGATCCATTGCTCGCCCGGATGCGCATCAAGCGGCAGCGAACCCATGCGGGCGATGGTATCGGCGATGGGTTCGTCGCGATTGGCAAAATACCAGCCCTGAAAGCCGGCTTCAGCCCAGCGGTCCTGGGCAGGCCCGCTGCCGTAGCCGATACCCGCGGTATGGGTCAGCAGGTGGCGAATCGTGATCGGCCGGGCCGCGTCTTCGAGCACATAGCCGCCGCTGCCGTCGGGCGCGGCGACCCGCATGTCGTTCCATGCGGGAATATAACGGCCAAGCGGATCGTTAATATCCAACTTGCCTTGCTCTTGCAGGATCATGATGCCGGTACTGACAATGGCCTTGGTCTGGGAAGCGATGCGAAAGATGGTGTCATCGGTCATCGCCACGCCGTCTTCCTTGTCGCGCCAGCCGTTCGCGGCGGTAAACGCAATCTGGCCATTGCGCAATATCAGCACTGCCTGTCCGGCGATCCGATCTTCCTCGACAAAGGCCTTCAGCCGCTGATCCAGCACTTCCAGCCGCTCGGCGGACATGCCGAGCTGTTCCGGGTCGGCCATGACGAATTCCGACGCCAGCGCGGCGCCCGAGAAAACGAGAACGAAAATGCCGGCCAATACACGATGGAGAATGGTCATGATCGAGTGCTCTTGGTTGCTGTACATTGACGCCAGAGCTTAGCAGGACAGAGAGGAGCGTGGAAAATAGTTTTCATGCGGAAAATTTTCAGCGATTTGTGGCACCGGGCGGGTCCGCGAGGAGGAGCGCGTGTGCGCGTCTCTGTCCAACTTTTCCTTTAAGCTTCGAAACCGTCCGTTCTCACCCTTGCCAAGGCGGAAATCGAATCTTCGCCGGCCCGCTAACGCTTGATTTGGTCCATTGCGTCCTTGTCGAACGGTTTTCCAATCATTTGTGAAACCAGCATTCTACTTCGGTCGTGTCTTCAAGAAATTCCGCCGCATGTATTGTGCCGGCCGGCACATGATACCAGTCTCCCGGCCCGATACGCTCGCTGCGGCCGCCCATGGTCAGCAGGATCGCGCCCCTGGTCACTACGCCGACGTTGTCCGTTTCGTGACTATGGGGCTCAAGCACGGTACCCGCCTGATAAGTGGCGAATACTACATCGCAGCCTTCGGCGTCGAGTTTGACGGCGCCCGCATGACCATCAAGGGGAGGCAGGCGGCGGATCGGCTCCGGGAATTCGGTGTTTTTCGACATGGGTATCCTCTGCTAGAATTACTAATTCGGAAAACCCATTATCACATGGCAACGCCCGCCGGGGTTAACCGGGAGAATCCGGTCGGGATATTGCAATTCACCGCATTTCCACCATATTCGTAATGGAGTAATTTGCCATCAGCAAAGAGGGCTGATGTGACCAGACCTGTATCCAGACGTGAATTCCTGAACCTGCTCGCGGCGGCCGGCGGCGCCGGCGCGGCGGTCAAGGCCGGCAGCGCGTTGGGACTTTTGCCGGATAGCGCCAGCGCATCGACGCTGGATCTGACCGCGGGCAACGGCCGCAGCGCGATAATTCTCGGCGGCGGTCTCTCGGGATTGACGGTAGCTTACGAACTCGGCAAGGTCGGCTGGGATTGCACCATTCTCGAAGCGTCTCATCGCTGCGGCGGCCGCATCTTCACGGTTCGCCATGGCACGCTGATCGACGAGATCGGCAATCGCCAGTATTGCGAATTCGACGATGAGCCGCATTTGTATTTCAATGCCGGCGCCGCGCGCATTCCCAGTACCCATCGCACCGTGCTCGGTTACTGCAAGGAACTCGATGTAGAACTCGAAGTTTTCGTCAACGAGAACAAGACCTGCTGGGTGCAGGACAACGCCATGCTCGGCGGCAGGCCCGTCCGCAACGTCGAATACACTACCCATATGCGTGGATTCATGGCCGAACTGATGGCCAAGGCCATGACCGAGACTGAAATGGACGCGCCCTTTACCGATGGGGAAGCCGAAACCCTGCTCGGCATGATTCGCCGATTCGGCGATCTGAACGAGGACGACGTTTACCGGGGCAGCTTTAACGCCGGCTATGCATCCGACGGATTTATCGAACATGGCGTGCAAAAGGACATCATTGCATTTCGGGACTTACTGAAAACCCGCCTCGGCATGGGTCTGATGGGCGCCAACGAAGGCGAAACCGGGCCCATCCTGATGCAGCCGCGCGGCGGCATGGATCGAATCATCGATGGATTCCTGCGCCAGGTTGGCGACCGCGTCAATTATCGCGCCATGGTCGCTTCCATCCAGGTCCGCGACGATGGCGTGGAGGTTGCTTACGACCAGGATGGCTCCCGGCGGCAGGTCAGGGCGGATTATTGTTTCAACTGTATTCCTTCCCATCTGGTCACCGGCTTTGAACACAACTTCCCCGCCGATTATGTGCGTTCGTTGAAATACATACGCCGCGGCGAGGCCTACAAGGCCGCCTTTCAGGCGAAGGAGCGCTTCTGGGAGAAGCAGGACATCTACGGCGGCATTACCTGGATGAATAATCCGAGCCGGCAGATCTGGTATCCGGTGGCCGGCATTCACAAGCGCAAAGGGGTGATTCTGGCTGGCTACGATTTCTCCGGCGGCATGTATCACACGCGCATGACGCAGGAGCAGCGCATTGAAGCGCATCTGACCGACGGCGAAAAAGTGCATCCCGGCTATCGCAATCTGGTCGAGAAACCGGTAACGGTAGCCTGGCATCGCATGAATCATATGCTGGGCTGCGCCGGTTACTGGACCCGGATTCTGGATGGCGCATGGAGCGCCGAGGACGAAGCGATGTTCCGCTTGTTGCAGGCGCCGCTGAATGGCCGGCATTACATGATCGGCGATCAGATCAGCAAGCATGCGGCCTGGATGGAAAGCACGCTGCAGTCCGCCCAGTGGGCGATGAACGATCTGGACAGGCGTCTGCGCGATATGCCGGCATGAATCCGCGCGCCGAGGCAAGTGACAGACTGATGAAACGCACCTGGATTTTGACAACTTTTTTGATAAGCATCGCGGCCGGCGCAGTGGCCGCCGCGGAGCAGGAACCCTTGGACGACCGCTATTGCGTTACTTGTCATGGCACGGACGGGCGCGGCAACGAGGGCGTGCAAGCGCCGCGGCTCGCGGGTATGGAGCCCTGGTACCTGAGGCGGCAACTGGAGAATTATCGAGCCGGCATCCGCGGCGCCCATCCGGACGATATCGAAGGCCTTGCCATGCAGCCCATGGCTGCCAAGCTGACGGACGAGTCCATACAGGATATTATCGAGTGGATAGGCAACTGGAATTACGTTCCCGCGGAAGATACGATCAGTGGCGACTTGGAAGCGGGCAGGGCGCTATACCAAAGCTGCGCCACCTGCCACGGCGCGGACGCCGAAGGCAACGAGGCGCTGGGAGCGCCGGCCCTGGCGGGACAAAACGACTGGTATATGGTCACCCAGCTCAGGAATTTCCTGGCGGGATACCGGGGCGTGCATCCACAGGACGTTTATGGCGCGCAAATGCGCGTGATGACCACGAGCTTGAGCGGCGAAAACGATATCAACGACGTAATCGCCTACATCAACAGCTTGTAACACGAAGTATTCGCTGAACAATTCCTGCCATGGAATTATTCATTGCCGCAAAACGAACGTGGTTTTGTTTTGCTCCTGGATTCGGTGACTTACGCCATCGAATTCATCGCGTACTTCCATGTGCGCGACCCTGCGCGCGCTTCGGTTCCACCGAAGCGCGCGGTCTTGCTCCGGCAAGGCTGTCGGCGGCGCATGCATATGCCGCACGGAAGCTCTGATTTGGCAGAGCTTGCTTAACAACGGCCGCGAAGCGGTCAGCGGCCCGCTCAGCGCGGCCGGCGGGAGAAATTCGCATGTCCTCCATGGCTATTTTCAATCTCGTCCTGTTCGCCGCCCTGCTGGGCTTTCTTGTTCAGTTGACGCGCCGCGGTATCGGTCTGTCGCGCCGGGTGCTGACCGGCTTGCTGGTCGGCATCGTGTACGGCTTCTATCTGCAATTCGCCTTCGGCGCGGGTTCGGATGTCACCGGCCAGACACTGGAATGGACCAATGTCATCGCCAACGGTTATGTAAACCTGCTGCGGCTGATCATCATGCCGCTGGTGCTGGTGATGATGATCGCGGCGGTGCTAAAGGTGCAGGAGATTCGATCCCTCGGCAAGATCGGCGGTTCTATCGTGGGACTGCTGGTGGGCACTACCATGATTGCCGCCCTGGTGGGCATCGCCATGGCTTCCATATTCGGCCTCGACGCCGGTGAACTCGCCGCCGGGCCGATGGAACTGGCGCGGGTCGAGGTGCTCGAATCACGCCAGAGCACCATCGCCGATTTGAGCTTTCCGCAATTATTGGTCAGCTTTATTTCCAGCAATATTTTCTACGATCTCACCGGCGCGCGCAGCACTTCCATCATCGCGGTGGTGATTTTCGGCCTGTTGATCGGCATCGCCGCCTTGCTGGTTTGCGAGGAAGACGCGGAACAGGGACCGCGTATCCGCGGATTCCTGGATTCCGCCCAGGCCATCATCATGAAGCTGGTGCACATCGTCATGGCGCTGACGCCATATGGCGTGCTGGCATTGATGACCCGGGTCATCGCCACTTCCGACGGCAATGCAATTGTCACCCTGATCGGATTTGTGGTGGCTTCCTACCTAGCCATTGCCATCATGTTCGTCGTCCATGCGTTCTTGATAGGGCTGATCGGCGCCAATGTCCGTGAATATTTCCAGAAGGTCTGGTCAGTGTTGACCTTCGCGTTCGTCACCCGCAGTTCCGCCGCGACAATTCCGCTTACGATTCGCGCCCAGGTCGAGGAGTTGAACGTAGCGCCGCCGATAGCCAATATCGCCGCCTCGTTCGGCGCTACCATTGGCCAGAACGGCTGCGCCGGCATCTATCCGGCGATGCTGGCAGTGATGGTCGCGCCTACGATGGGCGTGGATATTGATATCGGGTTCATCGCCAGCCTGGTATTGATCATCGCCATCGGCTCCTTCGGCATTGCCGGAGTCGGCGGCGGCGCCACCGCCGCGGCGCTGGTCGTGCTGCCGGCAATGGGCTTTCCCGTAACCGTGGCGGCGCTGCTGATTTCTATCGAACCGCTGATCGACATGGCGCGCACCGCGCTGAATGTCAACGGCGCCATTACCAGCGGAGTGATTACCTCGCGTTTCCTCGGCGAAGAAGCCGGGGGAGCGGAAGTTCCCGCACCCACCCATCAATAATTGAGGATAAACCCATGCGTATGTTTAAAACGGCTCTCGTCATCCTGGCCCTGGCCTTCACGCCCTTGGCCGGCGCCCAGGAAATCACCCGCCATAACGAAGGCAATCTTTTCTACACGGCCATTTCGATTCCGGCCGGCGCCGAGACCCTGTATCTGAGCGGTTCCGGCGCCCGGCAGCAGGAGGACGGCACTTATGGCGACATGCGGCAGCAGGCCATCGACACATTCAGCCGCTTCCAGGACACGCTGGAAGAATTGGGCTGGTCGATGAGCGATGTAGTGCAAGTGCGCGTTTTCGCCGTGGCCGATGAAAACGGCTACCTGGACTACACCGGTTTCAACGAAGGCTATCTGGAATTCTTCGGCACCGATGAAAATCCCAACAAGCCCGTGCGATCTTTCCTCGGGATTGCCGAACTGGTAGTGCCGGGCTGGCTGGTGGAAATCGAGATCCGGGCGGCCCGCATGCCGCAATGACCGGCCGTAATCGGCTTGTGAAATCGCGCCTGCGATGAAGAATGGCGGGATTTTCCATATTGCGCTCCTGTGCGCCTGTTTGCAGGTCTGGGGGCCTGAAGCAGGCGCACAATCCGTGAATGAAACTTCGATCGCCGACTTGCAACGGATGCTCGCAAGCGGCGAAGTCAATTCGGTAAAACTCGTCGAGCAATATCTGGTTCGGATCGATGCCTACGATCGTGCCGGCCCGCGGCTGAACAGCATCGTCCGGGTCAATCCCGCGGCGCTCGAAATCGCGGCCGAGCTTGACCGCGAACGCTTGGAAAGCGGCCCCCGCGGGCCTTTGCATGGCATCCCGGTGCTGATCAAGGACAACTACAACACCACGGACATGCCTACCACCGGCAGTTCGGTGGCGCTCGCGGATTTCGTTCCCAATGCCGCCTCGACCCAGGTCGAAAAGCTGGTGGCCGCCGGCGCCATCGTGCTGGCGAAAACCAATCTGCATGAATACGCCTATGGCATCACCAGCGTCAGCTCCTTGACCGGTCAGACCCGCAACCCTTATGACTACCGGCGCGTGCCGGGCGGTTCCAGCGGCGGCACCGGCGCCGCGGTAGCGGCGAGCCTCGGCGCGGTCGGCATGGGCTCGGACACATGCGGCTCGATCCGCATTCCGTCGGCATTCAACAATCTCGTGGGTCTGCGGCCGAGTAAGGGGTTGTCAAGCATTCATGGCGTCATGCCGCTGTCGCATACCCAGGACACCGCCGGTCCACTGGCGCGCACTACCGACGATCTGGCGATCGTGCTCGACATCGTATCCGGCTTTGACGCCAACGATCCCGCGACCGAGGCCGTGCGCGGAATGCCCCCGCCGCGCTTTCGCGAAAGGCTTGGCGAGGCGAGCCTCGAAGGTCTCCGTTTCGGCAAACTCGACAGCTATTTCGAACGCGCCGACGACGCCACTCGCGGAGTCATCGAAGACGCGCTCGATTGGCTGGAACAGCAGGGCGCGACCGTAGTTTCGGTTGAGATTATCGAGTTGGCCGATTTGATCAGCCGCTCAGGCGTGATCGGACATGAATTCCGCAACGATCTCGACCGGTATCTGACGCAATTCGGCAGCGAGCAAATCACGGGGCTGGCGGACATCGTCAATCTAGGCCTCTACCACCAGGCCGTCGCCGGGCAGTTGAATCGCTCCCGCGATGCCGAAACAGACGGGGAGGCATATCGGAAAGCGCTGGCTGCGCGAGCCGAACTGCGAACGGCAGTTGAGCGGGTTTTCGAGGAGAACGAACTCGACGCCGTCGTCTACCCGACCATCGGCCAGGTACCGGTTTTCATCGGCGAATCCCAGCCTGGCAACAATTGCAGCATCGCCGCCAACTCGGGTCTGCCCGCATTGTCGCTGCCGGCGGGATTCAGCGGTTCAGGTCTGCCGGTCGGAATGGAACTTCTTGCCGGATTCCTGGAAGACGAACGCCTGCTTGCCATTGGTCATGCCATCGAGACCGGCTATCCCCAGCGCCAGCCGCCGGCGGTGACGCCTGAACTGGTCGATGGCGCGCCACCGCCAATTCGTACCGGCGCCATTGAAACCGGCGATCAGGACGGATTCGGCATCACCGGCGAAATTCGCTTCGATCCAATCCTGAACTTGCTGGAATGGGATTTGCAAATTCGGGAAGACGGTCCACTTCGAACCCAGACTCTCGGGCTCGTCTTCGGCGAACCTTCAGCGCCAGTGGCGGCAACCCTGATTGGCCCGGAACTATTCGATCGCCCGCGTGGAATGGAAAGCGGCAGCATTTTCCTGTCGCCGCAATTGCGCGCCGCGCTCGAAAACGAACCAGCTTTCATCAAGGCATTCGGAGGCAGATTCTCCCCCGCGGGCGCCACCTGGCCGATAAGCTTCGATTCCGGCCCCTGAGCGAGGAAACAATCTCGGCGTCCACGGCCCGATTTCCGCGTCGCCGGATCAGAATTACTTCGTTTCCCGATGTAGCGCGCCGGAAACGATAACCGCGCGAACCTGTGCTACGTCGTCGCCGGACTGAAGGACGAGATGTTTGCAAGGACATCCGGGAAGTTGTCCATGGTTACGATCACGGCTTCTCCGGCGCCGGGGAAAGTTTCGTGAAAGGCGTCGAGCGAGCGCATGTGGCGCTCGGCGGCGCCGTCGAGAGTGACCTGGATCGGTGTCGGTCCGTCGGCGGAATGAACGACGAAATCCACTTCGCCGGATTCCCGCCAGTAGAACACATCGAAACCGCGCTTTCTCAGTTCCACGAAAGTGGCGCATTCGAGCGCCTTGCCCATGTCCCGGCCCGCGCGCGTCACGGAAACGCGCCACAGGGCGGTATCTACGGGGTAGTACTTGCGATTGCGGTGAGAGCGTTTGCGTTCCGAGAAGGCGAACCACGGGCAGGAAAAAAGCAGGTAGGCCTGCTCGCAGGCTTCGAGATAGGCCGCTACGGTTTCAACCGCGACACCGCTGGCGGCGGCGATCCTGCGCAGGCTGAGTTCGGAGCCCGCGGACTCGAATACCATCTGCACGACTTGCCTGAGGCTGCGCGACGACCGCGCGCCGACCCGTTCGCGCACGTCGCGCTGCAATATGTCGCTGAAATACTGGCGCAGCAGCAGGTCTCCGTCCGCGCTCCTGATCGGCTCCGGGAAGCCGCCGCGATGCAAATAGTCGGCGAGCGAACCTTCAGGGCGAAGCTTGCGGAACTCGGCCGGATCGAAGGGGAACAATTCGACGGTGATGTGCCGGCCGGTCAGTACGGTGGACAGTTCCCCCGAAAGCAGATGAGCATTGGAACCGCTGATCACGAACCGGAAGCGGCCGGGTCGTTCGAGCTTCGATCCCAGCCATTGCTCCCATCCCTTCACCCATTGAATTTCGTCCAGAAAAACCGTGAGCGGCGACGCGTCCGGTCTGGCGTCGGCGAAGGCCCGGGTAAAATTCTCCAGACCTTCAAAGTTCAAGTTGCCGGCGAGTCGGGGATCCTCGAAGTTGACGAACAGGCAGTTTTTTCGTTCCAGCCCGTATCGGCCGATCAACTGGGTGAGCAGGGTGGACTTGCCGCAACGGCGCACCCCCTGGATGACCAGAGTAGTGCGGTTGGACAGCGCCTTGGGCAATTCAATGGCCCGCGCTATGGATTTCGGCGGCTCGTGGTCCCAGAAGCTCCAGTCGCGGGCGATTTCGAGCAGTTGATCATTTTCCATTTGTCGAGTTGGCTCTGCAATTTCATTTTCGTAGAGTTTAATCGACAAAATTTAAATTGTCGAGTTAACTCGACACAAGGCAAATCGCAAAGTTCCGACCCATGCAATTGGAAAGTGTGCCGCTGGTTCCGTTATTTCGCGGCAATAATAACGGTACGACCGACAGGGGCAGTTGTTTGTTCGTTTTACACTCCCCCGGTTATTACCTACTATCCCGGAAAACAATCAGTTCAAGGCCCTGGCCGATCCGGAGGCTTGTCATGTTGATTCGCATCACTTCCCTGCTCGCGGCTCTGATTACCGGCACGTTCTGTTATGCCCAGTCCGGCGAAATCGTTCCCGATTTCGACTATTTCAAGAACGAAGTGCAGCCGATCTTCCTGGCGAAACGGGAGGGCAATGTGCGCTGCATTCAATGCCATTACCGGTCCAGCAATTTCCGCCTGCAGTCACTTGAGGATGGCGAGTTTTTCTGGACCGAGGAACAATCGCTGATGAATTACGAATCAGCTTTGGGGATGGTGCGGCCTGGCGAGGACCCGCTCAGCAGCAGGCTGTTGACGCATGTTCTGGCGCGGGACGCCGGCGGAGATCCCTTCCATGGCGGCGGCGCCCATTTCCAGAGCCAGGACGATCCCGAATGGCGCATCATGGCCGATTGGGTAGCCGGAGCGACCGAGCGGCGCGAACCGGCGGAACTCGCGGTGCGCATCATCCAGACCAATGCCGCCGGCGATGACTCCCACGTGATTGATCCCGAGACCAACGAAGTCATCGGCAGAATCACCGACATCGAGATTCCCCATGGCATTGTCGGCGCCCCCGACGGCAGCCAGCTATATATCACCAACGAGGCCATGCACGCGCTCGACGTGGTCGATGCGCGCACCTTGCGCGTCAAGCGCCGCATCCATCTCAGCGGCCGGCCCAATAACGTGGCGGTCATGGGCGATGGCAGCAAGGTCTACGTCGGCATCATGGAAATGCCCGGATCGGTGGACATCATCGACGTGGCGAGCATGAAGCTCGTCAAGACGCTGCCGGTGGAAGGCGCGATCCACAATATTTACGTCACGCCGGACAGCAAGCATGCCGTAGCCGGCTCGATTCACACCAGCACGATCAATGTCATCGATACCGCTACCGACGAACTCGCCTGGACGCTGGAAATGAGTTCCGGCATCCGTCCCATGGCCTTCAATGCCAACCCGGACGGATCGACGAAGAACATTTTCGTGCAATTGTCGGGTTTTCACGGCTTCGCGGTGGTCGATTTCGCCACCCGCCAGGAAGTGGCGCGGGTTGAACATCCACCGGTTCCCGGAGAGGAAGCCCACTATGACGGCTTGCAAGGCGCGCCCGCCCACGGCCTTGGCGTTTCGCCCGACGGCAGTACGCTATGGTCCACCAGCAAGGTTTACAGCCACGTCTACATCCATTCACTGCCCGATCTGGAAGAGATCGGCCAGGTGTTCGTCGGCCAACATCCGGAATGGGTCACTTTCACGCCGGACGGCAAGACCGCCTACATGGGAGCGGCGGGCGACCATGTCACCTATGCGGTGGACGTCGAGTCCATGGCAGTAGTAGCGGTGATACCCGTTGGCCAGGTACCCAAGCGAGTAGCCACAGTGCGAATGGCTGTAGATGGGTGAGACCCGGTCTGCGAAGCAGACGAAAAGCAAAGCTTTTCGAGGGTCGAACGACCCGGCATGGATGCCGGGGCCGGGGCCAATCGCGGCCACCGAACACGCGCCATGGACGGCATGCAAGACCTCATGAGGGCAAGCACCCGGTCTGCGAAGCAGACGAAAAGCAACGCTTTTCGAGGGTCGAACGACCCGGCATGGATGCCGGGGCCGGGGCCAATCGCGGCCACCAAACACGCGCCATGGACGGCATGCAAGACTAAATGGAGGCAAGCACCCGGTCTGCGAAGCAGACGAAAAGCAACGCTTTTCGAGGGTCGAACGACCCGGCATGGATGCCGGGGCCGGGGCCAATCGCGGCCACCAAACACGCGCCATGGACGGCATGCAAGACTAAATGGAGGCAAGCACCCGGTCTGCGAAGCAGACGAAAAGCAACGCTTTTCGAGGGTCGAACGACCCGGCATGGATGCCGGGGCCGGGGCCAATCGCGGCCACCAAACACGCGCCATGGACGGCATGCAAGACTAAATGGAGGCAAGCACCCGGTCTGCGAAGCAGACGAAAAGCAAAGCTTTTCGAGGGTCGAACGACCCGGCATGGATGCCGGGGCTGGGGCCAATCGCAGCCACCAAACACGCGCCAAGGACGGCATGCAAGATCTCATGGGGGCAAGCACCCGGTCTGCGAAGCAGACGAAAAGCAACGCTTTTCGAGGGTCGAACGACCCGGCATGGATGCCGGGGCTGGGGCCAATCGCGGCCACCGAACACGCGCCATGGACGGCATGCAAGACCTCATGAGGGCAAGCACCCGGTCTGCGAAGCAGACGAAAAGCAACGCTTTTCGAGGGTCGAACGACCCGGCATGGATGCCGGGGCTGGGGCCAATCCTGGCCACCAAACACGCGCCATGGACGGCATGCAAGACCTGATGAAAGTCAACTAAAATGAGCATTGCATTCACGGAAAAGAGAGAAAGCGAATGATTCGAACACTGCTATTACCTGTAACCTTGCTGCTCTGCGCTCCAGCCGCTATGGCGCAATCCCTCATCCATTGCGCGCGGATGATCGACGGAGTCGAACTTGGGGTGCATGAAAACGTCACCATCGAGATTCGCGGCAACCGGATCGCCGCGGTCCACGAAGGGCGGCACGACGCCACCACCGTCGACCTGGGCGATTCAACCTGCATGCCCGGGCTCATTGATGCCCATGTGCACATCGTGTCGGAGCAAAGTCCAACGGTGTTCGTCGATCGATTCCGTCTCGACCCGGCGGATTACGCGCTGGGCGCGGTTCGCTATGCCGAGAGGACCCTGATGGCCGGATTCACCACGGTGAGAGACCTTGGCAGCGCCAATAACGTTTCGATTAATGTGCGCGACGCCATCAACAGGGGACATATCGTCGGCCCGCGAATTCTGACCGCCGGCAAATCACTCGCCACCACCGGCGGCCACGCCGACCCCAGCAACGGCGTCAACGACGCGTTGACCGGCGATCCGGGGCCGAAGGAAGGAGTCGTCAACGGACCCGCGGATGCCGCCCAGGGCGTACGGCAACGTTACAAGGACCGCGCCGACCTCATCAAGATCACGGCGACCGGCGGCGTGTTGAGCGAAGCCACCAGCGGGCAGAACGCCCAGTTCTCCGACGAGGAACTCGACGCGATCATTCGCACGGCGCGGGACTATGGTTTCAAGGTGGCGGCCCACGCCCATGGAACCGAGGGCATGAAACGGGCGGTCGCCGCCGGCGTCGACTCCATCGAACACGGCACTTACATGGATCTCGAAACCATGAGTCTGATGAAGGAGATGGGTACCGCCTTCGTGCCGACGATCATCGCCGGCAAATTCGTCGCCGAGATGGCCGAAATCGACGGCTATTTCAGCGAAACCGTCAGGCAGAAAGCGCGCGAAATCGGCCCGGTAATCCAGGATACTTTCGCCAGGGCCTACGAGGAAGGCGTGCTGATCGTGTTCGGCACCGATTCGGGCGTATCGCCTCATGGCGACAACGCGAAGGAGTTCGGCTACATGGTGGAGGCGGGCATGCCAGAAATCGAAGCGCTGACTTCGGCGATGATGCCCGGAGCAATCCTGCTTGACCGCGCTGCCGACCTGGGTTCGATCGAAGCCGGCAAGCTCGCGGACATCATCGCCGTGCCCGGAGATCCGACCAGCGACATTTCGCTGATGGAGCAAGTCCATCTCGTAATGAAGGACGGCCGGATTTACAAACGATAAATCGAGCATGTAGGGGCGGGCATGCCTCGCCCGCCTCACGTCATCCTGCGCGCAGTCGCAGGATCCATTGTCTAGAAATTCACTCGGAATCGGAATGGTTGACTTTAAGTGGTGCAAAAGTTCCAGATTCCGGAGTCCATGAGCTTTGTAACAAACTTTACGATCTCCCGTATTTGGCGGGAGTAATATGTTGCGGGTTCGCATCTTGGTTAGATACAATAAACAAATGAAACGCAAGACGCTCTCCGAGACAAATCCTCACCTGCGCGACCCCGCGAAAGCGAGGCGGCAAACGATTCGCAGCGTGGCCAGCTCGACCGCGATCGAGACCGGGAAGCCCGTGTCTGAAATTGAAGCAAGGATCAATCATCTCAGTTCCTTGCCGCCTCGTGTAAAGCTCGCCTGACCAGACTCTTCATGGGCTCATAGTCGCTAAGTCCCGCCTGAATGGCGGCAATGTAACCCGCTCTTCGCTCGTCCCAAGGTGTGAAGTCCAATAGACGCCAACCAGCCTGCAGCGCCATAACATTAGCGACCAGGCGTGACAGCCGCCCATTTCCTTCCCGAAACGGATGAATCAGTATCAATTCGATGTGAACGATGGCAATTGCTTCTGTGAGTTGATCTTCGGACATTCCCGCGCAGGGAGTGCGAACCGAAAGAACCTCCTTGTCCAGGTTGTCCATCAGTTTCGGCACCTGCCCGCTGGCGGCAAATACAAAGTCCTCCTTGCTTAGGTTGAGCGAGCGGTACTGGCCGGCTCAGACGTAGACGTTTCCCAGCCAGCGGCGATGCCATTTACGAATATTGGCAACGGTAAGGCGTTGGCCCATTTCGACCGAGCCAAGGACGTCTTCATGGAGCCGTTTCAGCAAGTCCAGTTCGATATCGTCCATTTCTTCCGCGTTGGAAACGCCAAGTAAGTTTGCCAGCACACGGTCATTCGAACCAGGTTCGAACCGCGCTTCGACATTGCCTGTAGTGTCGTACTTGTCGTTCATCGATGAAAGCCGCCTTGCGTTCTGGTGCAATTGCCTGGCGCCGACCAACCCTCAGAAACTCGGGGCACCTACCGGCAGCAGGATCACCGGGATCATCTCGCTGTATTGAAACCAGTCGCCGTCGATGCGCTGGATACTTTCGCCGCTTTCGTCGAGGCGCAGGCGGCCGGTGAATTCGAGGTCGAGCCGCGAAATTGCTATCCGCAGGGCGCTTTCGACAATGCTTACGCTGTCCGCCGGCATACCATAGATTCCCATGCCGGCGCTGAACAATTGCGCCCGCAATTCGTCGCCGTTCATGCTGAAGGTAAAGGCCAGCGTCATGCTGTCGCGGCCGATGACCAATGGTCCCTCGAAGGTGCCGAGCAGCGCCTCCGTGGAGACATCCTGCGCCCGGACGCCGCCGGCGAATGCAAACAGAAGCAGCAATACAGCGATGCGTTTCATGCGGCGAGTGTAAGTCAGGGCCAGCGCCCGCCGCAAATGAATGGTGTGCGTCGGTTCCGATTCAGGTGGAAGTGGCTGGTTTCCAGGCTGTGCTTCGTTCGAGAGATTCTGCGACTGCGCTTCGCTTCGCGCAGAATGACGAAAAGGGGCTTCACGCAGAATGACGGTGGGGGAGTGCGCAGAGTGATAGTGAAGAGTCTGTCATTCTGCGCGTAGTCGCAGAATCCATCCTTTTCCGGCTGGACGCAGGTTGGTCTCGCCGATATGCTTCGACCCTCGCTGAACCACAGGAACGCAAATGAGCGATCTACCCGTAGTCGAGGTGCTCTCCACCGAAGCCGCTGAAGTCAACGCCTCCGTCATCTGGCTTCACGGCCTGGGCGCCGACGGCAACGACTTCGTTCCCGTCGTGCCGCAATTGAATCTGCCGCGGGACTACGCGGTCCGCTTCGTGTTTCCCACGGCGCCGTCGATTCCGGTGACGATCAACAACGGCTATGTCATGCCTGCCTGGTACGACATCCTGCGGCTGGACAACGTACGCAGTATCGATGAGGCGGGACTGCGCGAATCGGCGGCGCAAACCCAGGCCCTGATCCGGCGCGAAATCGAGCGCGGAGTGGCCTCCGAGCGCGTCATACTCGCGGGTTTTTCCCAGGGCGGAGCGGTCTGCTTCGAGGCGGGCCTGTCCTTCGAACGGCGCCTCGGCGGCATCATCGCCTTGTCCACTTACTTTCCCACCGCCGACAACATTGCCATGCAACCGGTCCAGCAAGGCCTTCCGGCGCTGGTCTGCCATGGCCTGATGGATCCGATGGTGCCTGAACTGCTCGGCCGGGCCGCAAAGGAGAGTCTGGAAGAGAAAGGGCTGATGCCCGAATATCACACTTATCCCATGGGTCACGAAGTCTGCATGCCGGAAATCGAGCGAATCGGTCTCTGGATCCGTTCGGTGCTGGGCAACTGAATCGTCGCCGCCGCAGAAGCTCGAATTTCCAGCTGGACTAACTGTGGTCCCTGATCGTTGGTTTACTGACTTTCCGGTCGTGACAGCAAAAAGCGCCGGTTGAGTGCCTGCACCGGCCGCGCGTTCATCGGATACAAGTCCGCGAAGGCGTCGACCTGGGCCTGGGAAACGGCAATCGTTTCATCCAGCACCACCCAACTTACCACTTCAGAACAGGGCGGCGTAGTCAGCGAGCCGGCATAACGCGAATGGGCAAGACCGTCCGGCAGCAGGGCGTTGGGATCGAAGTCCGCAAGACTTGCCGGCTCCCCGACGGCGTCGGGAATCGCATTCCAGATTTCCTCGATGGCGGCGTGGCCGGCGCCGGTTTCCATGAAGACGCCGATGACGGCGAGATCGCCTGCCGCGGCCTGGTGCACGAAATGGACCTCCATGGGAATGCTTCGGCCGTCCACCGTGTGCTCGCTTGGAAGATGAAAATGGAACTGCAACAACGAGAAATCCCGGCCTTCCAGACGCATCGAACTGCCCGGGCCCACGTTCACCTGGATGGTATGACCATTGTCGACGACCTCGGCGCCGGTGTATCGCCAGTCGACCTCGAGCGTTCCGCCTTGCGCCGGAATCGCGTCCGCCAGATCGATCGGCGACTGCTGAGCCCCCTCGGCGCAGGCCGCGAACGAAGCGTCCAGACCGCCCCATTGCACGGGGCCGGTGGCGCCTTCGTAACTCCAGGAAACTTCTTCCGCTCCGTTTACGGGCGAGACCAGGAATCCGGCCAACAACAGCACGCCGCCGGACACAACTATCGGAAATGACCGCTTGTTCATTTTTATCCTCTCAACTTTTGCCAGCGAGCGAATTATTTCCAAAGCCGGCTCACGGGGTCAAGAAAAACCGGTTCGAACCGGTCTGCTTCGATGCTGAAAAATTTTCGACGGACTGTTTCAAACATAGTTATATTGCTATCCCATACTTTTAAATATTGTTAGTATGGGTCGATGAAGACTACAATCGATCTGCAAGACCAACTGCTGAAGCGCGCCAAGCGCCACGCGCGGCAATCCGGGCGGCCTTTGCGCGCCGTGGTCGAGGAAGGACTGCGCAGGGTGTTGGCGGAGCCCAAACCCGCGAACAGCTACGTATTGCCGGACCTGCGGGCAGGAAATCCCGATGCGCGAAATCCGCTCGACGCGTTTGCCTGGCCTGAATTGCGCGCCGAAATCTACAACGAGCCTGGCGCCGATTGATCGCCGTCGATTCCAACGTGCTGGTTTACGCACACCGGCGTGAAGCCCGGCATGGAGCAGCCGCATATTCGCTGCTGGCCGAACTCGCGCAAGGAAACGATCCTTGGGCGATTCCCTGGCCTTGCTGCTACGAATTTTTGAGCGTGGTTACGAATCGAAAAATCTGGAAGGAATTCGCCACTCCCGCGGCTGCCGCCTGGCGCCAGTTTCTCGCCTGGCGCGAATCCCCATCAAACTTAATGATCGGCGAGATCACCGGTTTTGAAGAAGTGTTGGCGGACTTCGTGGTTCGGCCGCATGTGGTTGGCGGGGTCATCCACGATGCCCGTATCGCGGCCTTATGCGTAGCGCATGGCGTCGAAGCCTTGCTGAGCTGCGATCGGGATTTTGCGCTTTTTCCCGAACTTCGAACTCGAAATCCTTTCCGTACTCAATAGAAAGCCTGCCCGTCACCATTCCATGACGGCGCGCAAACCGAATTCGGCGGCTTGATCGCGCAACTCGCTCGCCCTCGATTCCGAATCCGGCCGGATTGCAAAAAAATCAAAATGCAGGCTTGACCTTAGAGGTAGATCAAAGGTTATGCTTCAATTCATGGCAGCAAAACCGGGATTGGTAGAGCATGAGAATCAGTGAGTTATCGAAGCGCACCGGGCTTTCACCGCATACCTTGCGCTTTTACGAAAAGCAGGGTCTGGTCAGCCACAACAGCCGCAGCGAAGGCGGCTACAGGGAATACGACGAGACCGATTTGCGGCGGGTGGAATTCGTCCGCACCGCGCGCAACGTCGGCTTCTCCCTGGGAGACATCGCCATGCTGCTGTCCATACGTGTTGACAAGGACAGCCATAGCTGCGAACAGGTCACCGAGATTACCCGCCGCAAGTTGAACGAAGTCAACGACCGGTTGCGTGAACTCGAGTCGATGAAGAACACATTGGGAATTCTTCTCGACAGTTGCTGCGGCGGCCCTGAAAGCGCTATCCATTGTTCGATCATGGAAGCCCTGGAGCATGGACAAGTAGCACAACCGAAACCCGAATCGAGTATTTCGTCATGATATTTCTGGCATCTTTCTGGGATCTGGTGGTCGAAAGCGCCCCCTGGCTGCTGGTGGGCTATCTGCTTGCCGGCATCATCAAGCAGGTAATTCCCGACCGCTGGGTCAAGGGTCAACTGGCTCAGCCCGGCGCCGGCTCGGTCGTGAAAGCGGCCTTTATCGGCGCGCCGCTGCCGCTTTGTTCCTGTGGCGTGATTCCCGCCGCGCTCGGCATCCGCAAGGCCGGCGCTTCCAAGGGAGCGACGTCGTCCTTTCTCGTGGCGACCCCGGAGACCGGAGTCGATTCGATCTCCTTCTCCTTTGCCGTGCTCGGTCCGATTTTCGCTCTTTGCCGGCCGATTGGCGCAATTCTCAGCGCCATAACCGCCGGCCTGCTGGTCAATACCATGGACCGCGAAGACGAATCCGCCGAAGTGGAAACGGACACGGGGCATTGCTGTTCTTCTTCGCAACAGGAAGAGCAGGAGATGCCGCCGCTTGGCGAGAGATTCGTCAATGCCGTCACTTACGGCTTTGGCAGCATGATCGCAGATACCGCCAAATGGCTGGTAATCGGTCTGGGCGCGGCGGCGCTCATCACCGTGCTCGTGCCGCAATCCTTCTTTCTGCAATGGGGCGATGGCCTGCTGGCCATGATCGTCATGGTGGTCGTGGGGCTGCCCATGTACATTTGCGCGACCGCATCGACTCCGGTGGCGGCAGGTTTCCTGTTTGCCGGCGTATCTCCCGGCGCGGCGCTGGTCTTCATGCTGACCGGTCCGGCTTCCAACATCGCGACCATGGGCGTGATCAAGGAACAGATGGGAACGCGCTCTCTTATCGCTTACATGGTTGGCGTCATCGGCGCCGCCATTGCCTGCGGCCTGCTATTGAATGAACTCTACGCAGTGTTTTCCTGGCCACTGCAATTGTCGGCCATGGAGCACGGCGAAACCTGGTCCTGGTGGCGCCACGCCCTGGCGATGGTACTTACCGTTCTGGTGCTTAGAGTTTGGATCCAGCCGCGGTTCGCTCAGCGTGGCCGGCTCGCCGAAAACGCCTGATCCGGCAAGCGGTCTACCCTGGCGACGATCTGCTGGGATTCATCGAGAACGAACATCCAGTCAGCCTGATCCGGCAGCGTGGCAAGCGCGTGTCGCGTCAGGCGTTCGTAATGCTGAATGAAACGGTGCAATTGCGCTTCGTTCATGACCGCCGAACCTTCCGCGCCGGCCTGCTCTCGCAGTTTCCGCTCTTGCAGGCCGCGCCAGCGATAGACGCTGTCGAACTCGGGCGCGCACAGAAAAACGAGGCGATCCAGCCTGCTAAACACCCGCTCGTGATATTCGGCCAGACTGACATTGACGAAGCGGCGCCAGGCGCCGTTCGCATCGTCAGCGGATTCCAGTTCATTGACCGGATGCTCCAGTTCGTCCGCGGATTGCGGCGCAAGTCCGGTAAACCAGCCTTCCAGTAAAATGATATCCGGCCGGCCGTCGCGCCAATCTAATGGCGCGGCGCGATCGTCCAGCGACTTGTCGAAAACCGGCAATAAAATGGAATCGCCCACCGCGGCCACGCTGAGCGCTTCCATGACTGACGCCAGCAGTTCCAGTTCGTGAGTTCCGGGAACTCCGCGCGTGGCGAGCAGTGGATGGACTGTTGCGGCAAGCTCGCGGCGCCGCGCGCGAGGCAGATAAAAATCGTCCACCGACAAGGACATTGCGCTCACATCCCAGTATGCAAGCAGCCTTGGCAACATTGCCGTGATAGTGGTCTTGCCGCTGCCCTGGGAGCCGGTGACGCCGATCCGGAGCGGATGCTTCGATCGCGCCGCCAGATCACGCAGCATCCAGGCCAGGGGCAGAATCCATGATGTGACCTGCTCGCGAAAGCTTTCCGGCAGACGCTGTTCAGCGATAAAGCCGTCGATCAGTTGTTCGGGATATTCAGTCATCTCTCCGCCGGTCCGTGCTTTAATTTGCCATCCGTAAACCTATACCGCCAAGACCGCGCGAACAAGCGGAATTACCATGGCCGGTATGTGTTAAGGTTGCCCTCTCGAATCATCGTCCCATTAACTTTTCAGAAACTCCAATGCTGGGTTCCCTTTACTCCGACCGGCCGCTCGCGGTATCCCCCGCGCTGGCGGCGACCATTGGACTGGAGGAGGCGGTAATGGTGCATGTGCTCGCCGAGTTGCTTACTTTTCGCGCCACCGAGCAACTCGCGTCTCATCCCGGTCTCGATTTCGTGTTGCTGGATGAAGCCGACATGGGCCGTTTCTTTCCGTTCTGGAAACCGGCGGATATTGACCGTATCCGCCTGCGGCTGATGCAACTGGACATGCTGGCTTACGAGCCTCACGCGAAGGATCGGGGAGCCGCCTGGTACGCCTTGCAGCGCATGGAAAGCGCCCCGCGGCAATCGAGCCGGGTGCGCAGGCGGCGCGGTTCCACCGGGCCGATTCCACCGAACTGGCAACCGGACAAGGAATGGATCAAACAATATAAACAGCAGGGCATTCCCGAAGATTTTATTCACGCCCAGATTGCTCCCTTCGTTTTGTACTGGCGCGAGCGCGGCGAAGCCCGTTTTTCCTGGGGAAATGAATTTCAAAGATATGTGCTGAAACAATGGCGCGAGGAACAGGCCGCCGCCGGCGCGCGCGAACGTTTCGGCGCCATGGACTGGACATGGCAGCCAGACGAGGTCGCGCTGGAGATTCTGGTCCGCGACGGCGTCAACCGCAATTTCATTGAAGACGCCGTGGCCGAATTCGTGTTGTACTGGATGGAGCGCGGCGTGACGCGTGACGCCTGGAATTCGAAGTTCATCGCCCATGTGCAACGGCAATGGCAAAAGTTGCAGGCCGCGGGGTTATATGGCTTGGAGCCGAAGCCGATTGTACCAGACTGGCTGCCCGGCGCGGCCTGTCTGGAAATTCTGCAACTGGCGCGGATCGACGAGGAATGGGCATTGAGCCAAGTGCCCGAATTTGTGCTTTATTGGCGCGAGAACGGCGAGGCCAGGGAGTCCTGGAACACCATTTTCCTGCAACGCATCAAGCAGTTGTGGGCGCAGCGCCTGCAGCGGCAGGCAGTCGAGGAATCCGATGCGGGAGATCAAGTCCCTGCTGGAGCAATCGGAGCGGAAGATCGCGCGTGGCACCAGCGCATCACCGACCGAAGCTGGGCGGAATAAAGAGCAAACCGGCGGTCACGCCGCGACCGGCAATCGCGACCAGGTCGATGCCGTCAACCAGATGTTCGCCGAGTTTGAACTGGCCTATCACAACCAGTATCGCAAAGCCTTCCCCGACAAGGCTTCGCTGAATCGCGCAAAAAAATACTGGCTCGGCCACTTGCGGCGCTTCAGTTCCGCGCAGATCAATCGGGCGACCGCCGAATTGACCGCATCGAACGAGTTCATGCCGACGCTTGCCGACATGGTAAACGCCTGCCGCGAGGACATCGCCCTGTTCGGTCTGCCGCCGCTGCGCCGGGCTTACGAAGAAGCCTGCCTGGCGCCGGCGCCCAAGGCGGACCATGACTGGTCCCACGAAGCGGTTTATCTTGCCGGTCGGGCCACCGGCTGGTCTTTGCTGGCGAGTGAACCCGAGTCAGTGAGTTTTCCGCAATTCAAATATCACTATCTCGATCTTTGCCGACAGGTCGTCGAAGGAACTGAATTGAAAATCGAGCGTCCCACGCCGCTGCCGCGGGAGATTCAAACTGAACTCAGCGGCGCCGAATTGCGCAAGCGCTTGCGCGAATTGCGCAAGGAACTGGATTTGTAGTCCGGCAATACTCCCAATTTGGGCGCGGCCGTTGCGGGCGAGTCCAAAGCCAATCGCCGACTGCGCCAACCGATGCGCGCTCGCTTCGAGTATAATCAGCGTCCCCGCTTTACGCTCAAGGAGTAGTAGATGTTCAACCCGGCCGACACCCTGGCAAAATGCGATCCCGCCGTGGCCAAGGCCATCCGCGCGGAAGACAATCGACAGGAAGACCATATCGAACTGATCGCATCGGAAAACCATGCCAGCCCCTTGGTGCTGGAAGCCCAGGGTTCGGTGCTGACCAACAAATACGCCGAAGGTTATCCAGGCAGACGCTATTATGGAGGCTGCGAACATGTCGACGTGATCGAACAGCTCGCCATTGATCGCGCCTGCGAATTGTTTGGCGCGGACTTCGCCAATGTTCAGCCGCATTCCGGCTCTCAGGCCAATGTGGCGGCCTTTGCCGCCCTGATGCAGCCCGGCGATGCCTTGCTCGGAATGAGCCTCGCTCATGGCGGGCATCTCACTCATGGCGCCTCGGTGAGTTTTTCCGGCCGCATTTACGAGGCGGTGCAATACGGCCTGGACGAGAAAACCGGCGAAATAGATTACGATCAAGTCGCGCATCTGGCGCGGGATCATCGGCCAAAAGTGATCGTGGCGGGATTTTCAGCCTACTCGCGAATCATCGATTGGCAGCGTTTTCGCGAGATTGCCGACGAAGTGGGCGCATATTTGGTTGTCGACATGGCCCATGTCGCCGGACTCGTCGCCGCTGGCCTGTATCCGAGCCCGTTGCCTTACGCCGATGTAACAACTACCACGACGCACAAGACCCTGCGCGGACCGCGCGGCGGCCTGATCCTGGCGAAATCAAATCCGAACCTGGAAAAGAAGCTGAATTTCAACGTCTTCCCGGTCGGACAAGGCGGTCCGCTGATGCATGTCATTGCTGCCAAGGCGGTTTGTTTCAAGGAAGCCATGAGCAAGGAGTTCAAGGCATATCAACAACAGGTGCTGAACAATTCCCGCGCCATGGCGAATGCCTTCATCGACCGCGGCTTCGATGTCGTTTCCAACGGCACCGACAATCACCTGTTCCTGCTTAGCCTGATTCGGCAGCGGATAACCGGCAAGGACGCGGACGCCGCGCTCGGTCGGGCCCATATCACGGTGAACAAGAACGCGGTGCCGAACGACCCGAACCCGCCTTTCGTCACCAGCGGCCTGCGTATCGGTACCCCCGCGGTCACCACTCGCGGCATGCTGGAGAGCCATGTCGAACAACTGGCTGGCTGGATGTGCGATATTCTCGATGATCTTCATAACGAGACACTGATCGGCGAGGTTCGCGAGAAAGTTCTGGCTCTGTGCCGCGAGTTTCCGGTTTACCGGCGAGTCGCCTGAGCGGAGCCCCTGAACGGAACCAAAGCATCATGCATTGTCCTTTCTGTGGCGCGGTAGACACCAAGGTAATCGACTCCCGGCTCGTGTCCGATGGCAATCATGTGCGCCGCCGCCGCGAGTGCATCACCTGCGAGGAACGCTTTACCACATATGAATCCGCCGAACTTGTCATGCCTCGCATCATCAAGAGCGATGGTTCGCGCGAGCCTTTCAACGACGAAAAACTGCTCGCGGGCTTGCAGAAGGCGCTGGAAAAGCGGCCCGTGAGTATTGAGCGCGTGGATGCCGCGGTCAATCGGATCAAGGCGAAATTGCGCGCCGGCGGCGAGCGGGAAATCCTCTCGCGGGTGGTAGGCGAGGAGGTAATGCGGGAATTGCGCGAACTCGATGAAGTCGCCTTCGTGCGCTTTGCTTCGGTGTATCGCAGTTTTCGCGATCTCGACGAGTTCCGTCAGGAAATCGAGCGTCTCTCGAAAGGCGGTTAGGAGAGTTTTAACTTGGTCAGAGCATCCCTGCGGCACAGGGATGTGCCGCCGAATTCGATGGGTGCAGGCAAGCGTTTTCGAAGCGCGGCTTCGAGCGCAGCCGCAACGGCACGGAGCTATGCTCCGTGACTGGAGCAAGCCATTGAATTCGGGAGCGAAACAAAACCACGCTTTTGTTTTTCGGGACATTAGTCTCCTGGAGGCAGCGGCATATGCGGATCATTGACCCAGCGGAATGCACCGGCGTCTTGTCGGGCTGGCCGGGACACATGCAACGCGCGTTTGAACTCGCGCGCACGGTACTCTCGTGCGCGCCCAATCCTCGCGTGGGCTGCGTGATCGTTCGGGACAGCCGCCGCGTGGCCGAAGGTTTTCATGCCGGCGCCGGTTACGATCATGCCGAAATTGCCGCGCTTGCATCGGATCCGGAAGGCGGCAGCGGGGCTACGGTGTTTGTCACCCTTGAGCCCTGTTCACATCAGGGCCGCACCGGACCTTGCGCCGAAGCGCTAATCAATGCAGGCGTGAAGCAGGTGGTCATCGCCAGTCTTGACCCCAATCCGCGAGTATCGGGCATCCCGCGACTCGAAGCTGCCGGCATTGAGGTTTTCCAGCTCGCGGATTTCGCCGGCGCGGCTCAGGCGCTCAATGCCGGCTATGCCCGGCGCATGCGGACCAGCCGCCCCTACGTGCGTTGCAAACTCGCCATGAGTCTTGACGGCAGGACAGCACTGGCCAATGGCGCCAGCCAATGGATTACCGATCCGGAAGCGCGGGCCGACGCGCAACTGCTGCGCGCGGGCAGTTGCGCCATAGTCACCGGAATCGATTCCGTCATCACCGATGATCCATCATTGAACGTTCGTCCCGAAGCGTTATCAGGCACAGCGCGGGAACTGGCCGAAAATCGGCTTGCGGAAGCGGGACAGCCGCTGCGCGTGATTCTCGACAGCGCCTTGCGTACTCCATCCGCGGCCCGAATTCTGACTCTGGATGGCGCCGTGAAAATCTTCAGCTTGCGCGGCAAGCATACCGCCGGCGCCTATTCGGAGAACGTTGAAGTCATCACCGCGCCGGCGCGGGCACAGCGGGTAGGCCTCGAATTCGTGCTAAACTGCCTCGCTTCAAGATTTGAATGTAACGAAATCCTGGTCGAAGCCGGGCCGATACTGGGCGGGGCGTTTGTCACTGCCGGCCTGGTGGACGAACTGGTCATCTACATGGGCGCTCGCCTGCTTGGCAGCGACGCAAAACCCCTGCTGGAGTTCCCCGGTCCCGATTCCCTGGCGCAAAGCATCGCGCTTGAGATTGATGAAGTCCGCGCTATCGGCAATGGAGTGAGACTTATCGCTCGACCGGCGGCAGAATGAGGACAACGGCATGTTCAGCGGAATCGTGGCGGCCATGGGAACGCTGCTCGAACGCAGCGCGCAAGGCGGCGGCTATCGCTTGCGAATTGCAGTTGGCGCGCTTGACCTGCGCGATGTAAGCATCGGTGACAGCATTGCCGTAAACGGTTGCTGTCTGACCGTGGTGGAACAGGAAGCGGACAGCTTCCGCGCCGATGTATCCAACGAAACCCTGCGTTGCACGACACTGGGATCGATGGAGGCAGGCCGGCGGGTCAACCTGGAAAAGTCGATGCGTCTCGGCGACCGGCTCGGCGGACATCTGGTTAGCGGGCATGTCGATGGAATCGGCACGCTGCTGCGGCGGGAAAACGACGGCGACAGCCTGCGACTGACCTTGCGGGCGCCCGATTCCCTGGCCAGATATATCGCCCGCAAGGGTTGCATCTGTATCGACGGCGCAAGCTTGACGGTGAATGAAGTGAACGGGACGGATTTCAGCGTGAACATCATTCCCCATACCCGGGCGGAGACCATTATCGGGCACTACCGCGAGGGACAGCAGGTCAATCTGGAAGCCGACCTGCTCGCGCGTTACCTGGAGCGGCTGCTGCAAGCAGGCGCCGAACATTGAATGGCCAAGAGAAGATGAAACTGAACACCTCGCAAGAGCTGATCGGCGATATCCGCCAGGGCAAAATGGTCGTCATCATGGACGACGAGGAACGCGAGAACGAAGGCGACCTCGTGCTCTCGGCTGAGCGCGTACGCCCGGAAGACATTAATTTCATGGCCAAGAACGCCCGCGGCCTGATCTGCCTGACATTGACCCGTGAACGTTGCGAATTCCTTAACCTGCCGCTGATGGTGAACGATAACCGCACCAGCCACAAAACCAGTTTCACGGTTTCGATCGAAGCCGCCAGCGGCGTTACCACGGGGATTTCCGCCGCTGATCGCGCGCGCACCATCCAGATGGCGACAGCCGCCGATTCGCGCCCGGAGGATATAGTCCAGCCGGGACATGTTTTTCCGGTTATGGCCCAACCCGGCGGCGTGCTGCGGCGAGCGGGACATACCGAAGCCGGCTGCGACCTGGCGCGGCTGGCGGGTTATGCGCCGGCGGCGGTGATCGTCGAGATCATGAATGAGGACGGCACCATGGCGCGTCGTGGCGACCTTGAAGAGTTCGCCCGCAGGCACGAACTCAAGATCGGCACCATCGCCGACCTGATCCACTATCGGCTGGCGAATGAACATACCGTAACTCGCACCGCCAGCAACCGTCTGCAAACGCGCTTCGGCGAATTTAACGTGCATAGCTATCTGGATTCGATCAGTGGCAACACGCACCTGGCCTTCGCGCTCGGCCGGATTGTCAAGGATGAGCCTACTTTGGTGAGGGTGCATATTCCCAATACCTTGCGTGACGTCTGTGAAGTGCTCACCGGCGAGCGCATTAGCTGGTCCTTCGGCAGCGCGTTGGAGCGAATCAGCCGGGAGGGCAAGGGCGTCGCGGTATTGTTGTCCGGAGAGGACTATGGTCAGGGCATCGATCAGACCCTGGCGTCAGTGTTGTCAGCCAACCGCCGCGGCAGCAGCGCCGAGTTTCGCAGCGATCTCACCATCGGCACCGGATCGCAGATATTGCGAGATCTGGGCATCGGCAAGATGCGCTTGCTCAGTTATCCCGCGCGCTTCAACGCGATCTCCGGCTTCGACCTGGAAGTGGAGGAATTCGTGCGTTTCAAGAAACCGCGCAAGGAAGGAGCCGGCAAGTGAGCGGGACAGTCATGCTCAAGGGAGACCCAGGCTCCGGCAATTCGCGCTACGCCATTGCCATGAGCCGATTCAACGGCTTCATTGTCGAACGGCTGCTGGATGGGGCGCTGGAAACCCTGGCGGCGCAAGGCGTGGAACGGGACCGGATCACAATTGTCCAAACGCCCGGCGCCTGGGAGCTGCCGCTCGCGGTTCAGGCGCTGGCGCGGCGGAAGGACATCGACGCCGTGATTGTCCTCGGCGCGGTTATCCGCGGCGAGACCGCGCATTTCGAATATGTGGCCGGTGAATGCGTACGCGGACTGAATCGGGTAATGCTGGAGTCCTCCAAGCCGGTTACGCTGGGCGTGTTAACAGTGGAGACGATAGAGCAGGCCGAGGCCCGCTCTTGCCCGAACGACAACAAAGGGGCGGAAGCGGCGCTCGCGGCCATGGAAATGGTCAGCCTGATGGCCCGCGTGGAGTCCTCGTGAGCGTCGCGGGCGGCAAACGCCTGTCGCCCCGGCGCCGAGCCCGCCGGTTGGCGCTGCAAGCGCTTTATCAATGGATCATGTCCGACAACGATCCAGCGGAAATCGCGCGCCAGTTGCGGGAGGACGCCAGCGGTCAGATCGACTGGGATTACTTCGACCGACTTTTTCCGGCGATACCTGAAGGTAAAAACGAACTCCAGCAGCAACTGGATCCGGTAATGGACAGCAGAAGGCTTGATCCCGTGGAACAGGCCGTGCTCTGGTTGGGCGCTTTCGAACTGGCCAGACAGCCGGATATTCCCTATCGGGTCGTGATCAACGAATCGGTCGAACTGGCCAAGGTTTTCGGCGCCACCGACGGCTACAAATACGTCAACGCGGTGCTCGACAAGCTGGCGCAGCGACTGCGCGGCCAAGAAGCCGCCGCCGGCTGAACATGGATTTGACCGAGCGCGAAATCATCCGCCGGTATTTCGACGTGCCGGAGTTGCGCCTGCCGCGCCCCGAAATCGAGCTTGGCGTCGGTGACGACGCCGCCATTCTGCGCATCCCCGCGGGCAAGCGGCTGGTCGTATCCGCCGATGTGCTGGCGGCGGGCGTGCATTTTCCGGAACGAGCGCAAGCGAATCTGATCGCCTGCCGCGCATTGGCGGTAAATCTAAGCGATCTGGCGGCGATGGCGGCCGAACCCTTGTGTTTTACGCTGGCGCTTACCCTGCCGCGAGCTGATTCGGAATGGCTGCGGGCTTTCAGCCGCGGTCTTGCCAAACTGGCCGGAGAGTATGGCTGTTCGCTGGTCGGCGGCGATCTCAGCCGCGGACCGTTGCAGATCGCGATACAGGTCCATGGGCTATGCGAATCCGGACGCGAACTGCGCCGCGATGGCGCCAGACCCGGACAGAAGGTGTATTTGACCGGCTGGGCCGGCGATGGCGCCCTGGGTCTTGCCAGTTTAGGAATTGACACACCGGGGATTGAACTGAATGCCGCGCCGGAAAATTTGCCGGCTGCGTGTCTGGCGCATTTCCACGCCGCCTATTTCCAGCCCCAGCCTCGCGTCGAATTTGCCCTGGCGGCGGCGCCCTTGATAGCTTGCGCCATCGATGTTTCCGATGGACTGCTCGGAGACGCCGGCCATCTGGCCGCGGCCAGTTCGGTGGGCATTGAGCTGGATCCGGAGCGCTTGCCGTTTTCTCCATCGGCCCGCTGTTGCGCAACCCCGCAATCCCGCATCCGCGCCGCGCTTGCCGGAGGCGATGATTATGAATTGTGCTTTACCGCCGATCCGGCGCATGAAGAACGGCTCATGGAAATCGCCGCCGACATGAATCTGCCCTTGACCCGCATCGGCGAAGTAACGGCGGGGGAGGGCGCACACTGCGCCGGTAAGGAGTTGTCGCTCACTTCCTTCGATCACTTCGGAGGTTGGGAAGCCAATGCTCTTGAGTGAAGTCGATCAAAAGGCCGGAGGACCACTGTGAGCAGCGCTGCCACCAAGATGGAATCCAGGGCGGCGACCCTGGTCAAGGTGAATATTCCCTCCTGCGACAGATAACCTGCGACAATCGCAAGCAGCCAGGCGAGCATCGCCCGAGCCACGATAAGTGGTTGCCCCCGCCTGGCGTCTTCGTCAAAGCGTGTGCGGAACAACAGAGCCTCGACAGCATAGATGGCGGAAACAGGCGGTATGGTGATTCCGAGCAGAAGCAGATAGGCCACCAGATATTCGTCTACTCTGCTCAAAGCCAGGACCGTGCCAAGGAAACCGAATGCCGCGATGATCATCGGGAGCCGCGAACCCCGGAATATCGTCGCCATGGCGAGGGAGCCGGAATAGAGCGACAACACATTTGACGACCATGCCGCCAGCACGAGCAGGGCGAACGCGGGAATTCCGATTCCGATCAGGATCATCACATTGAGAATATCGGGCTCGCCCATGGCGACCGCCGGTATCGCGGCCAGCGACAAGGTAAAGGGAAACGAGACGCCAAGCGCGAGGAATGCTGACCATGTCGCCGCCTTGCGTGAGCGCGCGAATCGGCTGTAATCGGGTTGAATCGTTACACCGGCTATGTAGCTTCCTATGACGGCGGAGACAGCCGTGTAAATGCTCATTGGCTCGCCGCCCGCGGGTATCGTCCAGTCGTCAATGCCGGTATAGGATAGGTTGGCCGCCACGGCGAGAAAGACGACCATCACCGGCACGAGGGTCAGCGCCAGCTTGTCAATTCCTCTGAATCCCGAGAGAGTTACGCCGACCATGAGGGCGCTGCCGACGATCACATAAGCTTCCAGCGGCCAGGATATTCCAAAAACCGTCTCGCCCAATTGCGCACCGGCCCGGCCGAACATGGTTCCGGTGACCCCGTACCAGCCAAGCAGCGAACAGGCCACGGCCAGGTTCGCAAGCTTGCCGCCCCAGCGCCCGAAAGCAAACTCACTCAAGACATAGGCCGAAAGCCCCGATTTCTGACCGCACAGACCAGTCATGGCCGCAAGCCCGCCAAGCACGATACAACCGCAGGAGAAGGCGATGATCGCGTCGCGCAGGCCCAGGGAGGCGCCGAGTGTAGCGGCCATCAGAAACGCTGGGATAGCGATGGTTCCGCCGACGATGACCATTGCGATATGCCGGCCGGAATAAGTCGCCGACGACGGTACCTGGGAGGTGGGGTAGTCGGAGCCTGGGTTCATTTGAGGTCAGGGCGCGCCCGCCTGGTAATGTGTCCGCCGCTAGCGTTCCTCACGCTTACACGATCAATGTGTTGCCGAACTCGATATCGGTCTGTAATAGCCTGAAATCGGTCAGTTCACGCTCCGGAGGCGGTTGCATCCCCCAGACTCTGCTGTTCGACCAACCCAGGCGCTTGGCCAAAGCTGCGTTTTCGGCCGCCTTGAGAGCGGCGATGGAAGGATCGATTACCGGCACGAAAGCGCCGAACCGGTCTGCCAGACGGGTCTGAAGTTGACGATAGAAACCAACTTCGAGTGTACACCCGAGAATGACGGCTTCGGCGCGAAGTTCGCCGACCGCCCGAATCGCGGCGCGTTCGAGTTTCTCCTTTGTTTGTTCCTGGTCTTGGTGAAATTTCTCGACACGCAAATCCACCGCTTCGAACGAAACCAGCTTGTCCCTGCCGCCGTATTCGTGGACCGCGTTTTTCATTTGATGTTCCCATTTCCATTGACCAATGATGACTGAGAAGTTGTTGGCCAGCAGCAGGGCGGCGGCGATGGACGCCTGACATGGACCAACGACAATCGTGTCGCCGGAAACCTCTCTGGCAGCCAGCAATGCGGGATCGTAGAAGCAGCCGATAATTAGGGCGTCGTAGTCGTGCACGGAACAATATCGGGCCGCTTTTACAGTTTCATTGAAAATGCACGCTTCGTAGGCGCGGTATTCAAGGTTTGTCATTGTGGGAGGAACCGAATCGCTGGACAGGGAAGTCACATGCACGGTGGTGTCGTGGTATTTGTATTCGCTAGCCATATCGGCGAATACCTGATCGTAGGCGGAGGTTCCGATTGGATTCAGGTACATCACCTTTACATTCATATCGATCGACATCGGCCTATTACTCCTTCGAAGATGAACTTGAGTCTCAACCGCGCCCCAGAAGCTGACAAGTCAAAGTTCCCGTGGACGATTACGCCCCATGTCCATGGCAGCGTCTACGACACCAACGGGTAGACGAGTTGGCTTCGCGCAGGCGGTTGACCACCTGATGGGGTGGGGCAGTTACATGTTTGCGGTGGCCCCGATCCGGGTTCCGGGAAGTTCGCGCGGGCGGAGAAGCCCGCGGCCAGTCAGGGTATCAGTCTCAGATTGCGCCCGGCGGCAACCGCCAATATGCGCTTGTTGACTTCCAGTTTCGCGAAGATGTTCTTCAAATGAAACTTGACCGTATTCTCGGTCATGTCAAGCGCCCGGGCGATTCCCTTGTTGGAAAGCCCGCTGGCGAGATGTTCCAGTACTTCGCGTTCTCGCGGGCTCAGCAGAGGCAGGTTTTCGTTGCCCCCGAAGTCGATGCCTCCATTCTTGAAACGCTCCAGGCAGGCCGCGATAAAACGGTGAGTGATGCTGCCGAGTTGCAATTCCCGCCGGTGCCGGTAGAGCCGGGATAGCAATCTTTCCAGAGGTTTGCCGAAATCGAGAAGCGGTCTGTATGCGCCTTGAGCGACAGCCAGGTCGATCGACATGGCGAATCCAGCCAATGCCTCGGCGGACTTGCCGCTGGCGTCAAGCGTGAGGGCCCGCAATATTTCGCCATCCAGCATGATCCAGCGGTTGCCCGATGCTGATGCCAGTTCGGTGATGAAATTGGCCGCCTTGAAAGCAGCGTCATGATTGCCGGTTGCAAGCGCCAGCAAGCCATCCGCGACCCCGATCAGATGATCACGCCGCCAGTCGGGAAGAGACTGAACGCCGGGTTTGGAGCGGATTTTAAGATTCTTGTGATGAAACAGCCGCCGCGCGCCATTCAAATCGCCTTCACGCACAAGCAGCAGATATTCGTAAGCGTCGAGCAATTCGGCAAGCCGGAAAAGGCCTCGTTTCTCCGCCGTCTGCCGCCCGCTTGTCAATATGGAGATCGCGGCTTGCAGACCCTTTTGGGAATAAGCGAGGAGGGCGGACGTGCCATAGCCGGCCGCGTATACATCGAACCAGCCATCGTAGTTTTCGGCGTATACAAGCGCTGCGCCAAGACTTTTGGAGTCATGCTCATCGCGGAGATAGTGAGCCGCGGCCCGGATGATGTCGGCGACCGCCTTGAGACCACTGTCGGCGCCGAAATTGTCTTCCGCCATTTCGTGCGCCTCGTCCAGGGTGGCGATCGCTTCCGTCAGGCGCCCCATGAAAAGATCGGCCTGACCTTCATGGAGAAGCGCGTAGTTCAGGCCCAGAACACAGTTCACCTCCCGCATGTAACGTTGCGATTTTTTCGCGTAATTCAGCGCTTCCTCGAAGGATCCGATTGCCAGAGCTCCGACCGCGGTGATAGCGTAGATCAGCGAGCGGCCGGTGGAATCGGAGCGTATCAATGCGTGCTCCGTATCGAGAATTCGCTTGATACTGTTGCTATCCGAAATCCGGTCCTCATAAGCTTCGAGCAAACTTCCCATCAATGTAGCGTCGCGCCGAAAGGCCGCGGTTTCATTGGATCGATCTGACAACAGGTGGCCGTTGGCATCTCTCAGGCTCTGGAAGAGTTGGTGGGCCTGGGCGATTTCCCCTTCCTTTATCAGTTGATAGACGCGGGAAACCTGCAAGCGCGGGAATCGGCCCAGTTCCGATAGGGGGAAGTGGGACATCAATTGGCGGAAGCGGGATATCCCGCCGAACATTATCAATTCCCAGCCTCCGGCATCTTCGATAATACGTGAGGCGTATTCCAGGTGTCCGGCAAAACAGGCGTGCGAGACGGCTTGAACGGGCAGTTCATGCGCCTCGTACCACTTCGCGGCCCGCAAGTGCAATGAAAAAAGCGTGTCGGGTTCCGTCTGTTCGAGTTCGTTTTTCAGAAACTCCGCAAACAGGTGATGGTAGCGATACCAAATCCGTTCCCGGCCCGTCGAGACAATGAGGGAATGCTGTTGTTTCAGCCGCTCAAGAATATTCTTGCAATCGATCCGTTCGGAAAGGCAATTGGCCAGATCGTCGTTGAACCGTTCCACGATAGACGTGCGTCTGAGCACCAAGCGAATCTCGTCGGGAAGATCCTGATAGACCTGTTGCGCGAAATAGTCCGCGATGTCTCCGCTGGAGCCGGACAATCCGCGCACAACATCTCCCGGCGGGGCTTCGTCGCGCAACAGCGTGCGGGTCATCTGCAAGGCCATGGCCCACCCTTCGGTGCGTTGCATCAGCGCGACCATATCCTCCTCGCCACACGAGGTTGAAAGAATCTCGCGAGCTTCATCCGTGCTGAAGCGCAGGTCGTCCGCGGAAAATTGTTGCACCAGCCCATTAATCTTCAGCGCCGAGTATCTGAATCCAGGTTTGTTGCGGGAAGCCACGGCGATATGGGATTGTTCGGGTAGCGTCTCCAGAAGGTTTTCGATTACTCGATCCGTCGCAGCGCTTCCGGCGCGGTGATAATCATCGAGAATGATGATCAATTGTCCCGGGTGTTTATTGAGGGCAGCGGCGATGGCTTTGACCGCGGCGTCATTGGATACGTCAATTAGCCCCTGGTGGGCAAGTTTTTCCAGTGACCCCATCTTCACGCCAGAGAAACTCAGCGACAGAATCAAATGAGAAAGAAAATGATCCGGCTCGCGGTCCGTCTCGTCTGTTGCGAGCCACGCGACATGTTTGCCGCTTTCGACCAGCGAATCCGACAATTGCGAGAGCAACGTGGATTTTCCATAGCCGGCCGGTGTTATCACCAAAGTGAGCACGCCAGCGAGAGAAGCCTCAAGCCGCTGCAACAGCGCGGACCGGCGAACCTGGAACACCAGACTGAACTGAGGTTCGAACTTTCCTTGCAAAAGCAAGGATTCGAAGTTGTCGAGTTTCGCACTCACCAAGCATGCTCCGGAAAAAGTTCAAATAGTGCAATCATCCGGTTGGTTGCGCAACGGCTTTCGCTGGACTTGGCCGGTCGATTTCCGCTGGTCTTTTCGGGGATGGAACCCCTGGGTCTCATGCCATCAGCGTAATGCAAAGTACGCAAACTCCATATACATTTATGCCAATTGCAGAAGCCCAGGCAAATCGGGACGCGTACCGCGATGCATCGTACCCGACGACATGGCGGTAGATTCCGAAACGCGCGATGAGGAAAATAAAAACCGCCAACAGCGGGCCCCGAATGCCCGAATCCGCTGCCGCGTATACCAAATAGAGAGCGGTCATCATCAGTATCGCCTGCACCGGTTCGGTCGGCGCCAGTGGTGGACTCCCGCAGTCCGCCAATACCAGGCTTGTCAGGTTGTAGCCGATTGCCAGCATGAAATACGCCACCGCCGCAATGTCGATCAATTCAGCTTGCATGTCTTCGCCTCAACGTTGAAAGCGGTGGTCACTACTCTTGCCAGCCCCGGGCTCGGTCCAGGCTGGCCCTGAAGTGTGTCAATCCCCAGCGAAGGGATACAGCCGCCAAAATCGCGGCGCTTCCTGAAACGGCGACCATTGAATAGCGAAGCGCTGCCGGGTCGCGAAACCAATAGTCCGTCAATAGCGCGACCACGGTCGGTCCAAGACCGATTCCGATCAGATTTACCGTGAAAAGGTAAAAGGCGCCCACTTGACCGCGCATTTCATTGGGGGCGATTTGCTGCAGCGCCGATACCGCGACGCCCCAAGGGGCGCTTGAGCACAGGATCATGGGCGCCATTACGGCCAGCGACAATTCGGCGGTCGGCATTAACGGGTAGGCGACCGCTGGCGCGACTACGCCAAAAGCGCAAAGCGAGGCGGTGATGAACGGGCCGCCGACACGACCGCCGCGGTCGAAGCGGTCCGCCAGCCAACCGCCGAGATACACGCCCGCGCCGCCGAAAACGAGCAGCAATATCCCATATGCGACCCCTGCCTCGGAGAGCTGCCAACCATAGGTTCTCGCCAGGAAGGTTGGAGTCCACAGCGCCATGCCGTTGACCAGCAAGCCGAGGCAGCCGAAGCCCACGGCATGGGCGGTGAAAGTACCAGAGTTCAACTTGAGAAACCGGCCGAATTCAGTGAGCGTGACGCCACGGTGGACTTCC
Source organism: uncultured Pseudohongiella sp. (assembly GCA_951812715.1). Classification (GTDB taxonomy): domain Bacteria; phylum Pseudomonadota; class Gammaproteobacteria; order Pseudomonadales; family Pseudohongiellaceae; genus UBA9145. Next base: position 2,851,570 of record OX638323.1, read on the forward strand.
CCGGACTCGGCGCGCAGCAGTTGCTTGCGCGCCGGTTCCCTGATTGTAAGCAGCAGAACCAATACCAGCGCACCCGGCGCCGCGACGTAGAAAAACACCATTTGCCAGGGCCTGATCACACCGATGACGGGCAAGACGGTATCCGGCATGCCGGCGACCGCCGCTACAATCGAGCCGCCGACGATATAGGCAATGCCAAAGCCGAGATACGTGCCCATGACATAAGTGCTGCTGGCCCTGGATATAAGCGCGGGTCTGAAATAATCGGCGATCAGAGAATAGGCCGCCGGATTGAGGGCTGCTTCCCCGAAGCCGACGCCGACTCGCGCCAGGAACAGATGGGTAAAGGTTTTGGCGCCGCCGCACGCCGCGGTCATGACTGACCACACAGCGACGCCCGCGGCGATGATGCCGATACGGTGGCGCCGATCCACCAGCCGCCCGATGGGGAAACCCATCAACGTATAGAAAAGTACGAATGCAAAACCGTGCAACAGGCTGACCTGGGTATCGGATACGCCGATGTCCCGCTTTATCGGATCGACCAGCAGGGTCAGGATGGAACGGTCCACGTAGGCGATAATGTAAGCGAACATGAGGACCGCGACGACATACCAGGCGTAGGATTGGCTTGGGTATTCATGCGGACGTTTTTCCAATGGCCGCTGCCGAGCTGATTTTTCGAGAGGAGGCACGTATCGCAATCCTGGTTGTTGTCGAGCTGCTCGCGGCTGCCGGCGAACGCTCGTGTCGTGATCAGTTCGGTCCGGCCCCGGGGGATTGGGCATCGTTGGTGCGGCTTTCCAGCCCGTAATCGTTCGCCGCCTCTGTTGTGTCGATGTAACCATTCCTGATATCCGAGAGAATTTCCGCGCTCGGGCGCGACCTTGGATCGCCGAAACCACCGCCGTTGGCGGTGACGATCCGGACAATGTCGCCGCGACCGAGTTCCAGATTGGCCGCGCTCGCCAACTCGATGACTTGTCCGTCGCTCCTAAGCAGTTCGAGTCGGTTGCGGGAGCCATCGCGCCCGCCGGCAATTCCCCAGGGAGGGGTGACCCTGCGGGAAAATTCGGCGGTCAGCCAGGCCCGCTTGGCGAGAATCCGATAACGCAAGTCGATACCTTTGCCCCCGCGGAAGCGGCCCGCTCCGCCGCTTTCGCCGTTAAGGGTCAAGCGATCTACTTCGATCCCGTTGCGGGCTTCGTTGATTTCCACCGGGCAATTGAAGGTGTCACCATGGGATGCGGAAAATTGCGCGTTTTCGCCGTCCTTCAACGCGCTTGCGCCCCAACCGCCCACTTCGGGCTCGATGAAAGTGCGGTCGGCGCCGTTCACGTCCTCGCTTCGAATCAGCGTCGCGCAGATCGAACAAAAATGTCCCGCTGGCATAAGCTCAGGCATGTGCGGCGCCAGGGCCTTGCAGATCAGGTCCGCGGAACGGATCTTGTTTTCGTAATACAACCCCACCGGCGCCGGCGCCTGAGCGTGGAATAGCGTGCCGGGAGTGGTCAGCAATTTGAGCGGTCTGAAGCTGCCCGCGTTGGCCCAGTGCCCGGGAGCCGCGATTCCCTTGAAAACGGCTTGCGCGCTGACCCGAGTGCTGTTCACGGTGGAATTTACTGGACCTTGGTCTTGCGGCGGGTTGTCGCGCAAGTCAACAATAAAGGCGTCCTCGGTAATTGTGACCGCGGCGTGGATGAGTCGACCATCGTCCAGGTGGTCCTCTGCTTCAAAACACCCTTTGGGAAGCGCTTTCATGCCAAGCCGCGATAAGCGCTCGCCATATTCGAGATAAGCGCGAATCGCCCGCTCCACCGCGCTGGCGCCGTACTTTCGGCAAAGTTCGCGCAAGCGCCGTTCGCCGGTTCGGAGAGCGCTGATTCCGGCCCAGAGGTCGCCGATGCATTGCTCTGGCAAACGGCTGTTTGCTCGGATAATGTCGAATACGGGCGCCACCTCCTTGCCTGCATGGAATAGGCGCACGTCAGGCAAGATCAGGCCTTCCTGGAAAAGTTCCGTTGCCGCCGGCGACAGGGAGCCGGGCGACATCCCACCTAGGTCAAGCCAATGTCCCTTGCTCGCGGTCCAGGCGATAAGCCGGTCATCGTGGAATATCGGCATCGTCAGTGAAACATCGTTGATGTGGCTCACACCACCGGTATACGGGTCGTTGGAGATGAAAATGTCGCCGTCGCGGATGCCGCCGGCGTGCTTTGCGATAACGGCCTTGACCGCGGGGTCCAACATGCCGACAAAACTGGGAATTCCAGCTCCCGCGCTGGCAAGTTCGCCTTCCGCGTCGGTGATGGCGACACCGAAATCAAGAACTTCATAGATCACCGAACTCATCGCGGCGCGGGCCATTGAGGAAAACATTTCATCGGTGATGGCGGTGAGCGAGAGTTGAATGATCTCGGCCGTGAACGGGTCCAGGTCACTATTGCCGCTGAATGCGTCGTTCACGATGGTCCTCCGATCCGCGGGGGCGCGAATTCGCCTTGGTGGAAATCGCGCTTCTGGACGGCGACGATAGGCAACGCGATTGATGCCGGTCAGCGCGCGAAGCCATACTCGCGCCGGGCTTGTTCCGGCGTGACGTAGCCGTTGAGCAGATCCTGTTCAATGGCGTCGAGTTCCCTCGCCTCGGCGCTGCCGTAACCACCGCCGTTGGCCGTGGTCAAGCGTATGAGCTCGCCTTTTTCGGCGCGTACCGTCGTGCACATCCCGAAACGCTCGACCCGACCGTCAGCGCGCAAAATCTGTGCGTAGTTCGTACTGCCCTCGGAACCTCCGGCCAGACTCCACGGCCTGCTTTCGGTGCGGCTCGCGGCATAGGTCAGAAACGCCTCGTCGGAGATAACGCGGTAATCGGTGATTACGCCTCTGCCGCCCCGGAATTGCCCGGCCCCGCCGCCTTCCATGTTGAAGGCGTATTGTTCGACTCGCAGTCCATAACGGCTTTCAAACAATTCGACGGGAATATTGTAGGTTTCGCCGTTGCCACAACAGAATTGTCCATTGTCTCCATCAAGTCCCAGTGATGCGCCCCAGCCTCCAACCAGAGGTTCTCCCATGACATAGAGATCGCCGGTTTCCGGATGCGCGCCGGAAATAAAGGTGGCGCCGACGCTACGCTGATGACCCGCCGACAAGCAATGCGGCAACACTGGAGCAAGCGCTTTCCACATGACATCGATGGCGGCTATCAATGATTCGTAGTACAGGGAAACGGGCGCCGGGGAACACGCCGATATGAGCGTGCCGTTCGGACAGACGACTTCCAGCGGGCGGAAACAGCCGCCGTTGGCCGGAATATCCGGATTGGTGACCGCCTTGAACAGGCATCTCGCCCCGGTTACCAGTCCCGTGTAAGAGCAATTGACCGGACCGGGCGCCTGACAAGAAGTACCGGAAAAATCAGCGATCATCTTTTCGCTGTTGACCGAGACTTTTACCTTGATCGTGAATGGTCCGTTGCCGAGCCCATCATCTTCCACCACATCCGCGGCCTCGTATACGCCGTGCGGAAGCTTGGCCATTTCCACGAGCGTCATGCGTTCGCCGTAGGCGAGCAGCGAATCCATCGCCGATACCAGCTCGCCGCATCCGTACTTGTTGACCAGTTCGAGAATGCGCCTGCCGCCGACGCGGGCGGCGGCGACGCCGGCGTGCATGTCGCCTATGGTCGAGTCAGGCAGCCTCACATTGTCCCGGATCAATTGCACCAGAGATCGGTTCAGCCTTCCTTCCTCATACAGTTTGAGGAATCTGAAATGCAGTCCCTCCTGGTAAATTTCCGTTGCTTCGGTTGAAACACTGCCCGGCTGCGCGCCGCCAACCTCGGTCCAGTGCGCCTTGTTGACGGTGAACGCAATCAACTCATCAGCGTAAAACACCGGCAGCACGATAACCACGTCCGAAAGATGCGTGCCGCCGCCGGCGTAGGGCGAATTCGTTATGATCACATCGCCCGGCCGGATGTCTCCCTCGGCGGGATAGTGTTCCAGCACACTTTGCACGGCGGTGTCTAGCGTGGCGAGAAACGCGGTGACGCCGTTGCCCTGGCCAAGCAAGTTTCCTTTCGCATCGGTTACGCCAACCGCGAAGTCGGTCGTCTCGTAAATTATGGGGCTCATCGAAGTGCGGATCACGGCGCTGAACATTTCTTCGCCGATCGCAACCAATGCGTCCTTGATGATTTCCATTGTGAAGACATCTGTTGTCATCGATCAATCCTCAAGACTTATCGCCACATGGTAGTTGCCGTAGCCGTCAACGGAAACTTCGTGCTTCGGCGCGACCACGAGTGTGACCGCGGGTTCCTGCACGACAGCCGGACCCTTGAAGGTCATTCCAGGTTCCAGTGCAAGTCCGTCGTAAATGGCGGCTTCATGAATGCCGTGCTTGTCGAAATCCACCTTCCGTCCCGGCAGCGAAGTTTGCGCCAGAGTCCGGCCGGTCACGGGTTTGGGTAACAGTTGCGGTTTGGGAACGGAGACGACCGCAACCAGGTGGAAGTTGACAAGCTGAACGCCGGTGTCCAGCCGGTAGGTGTAACGTTGCTCGTGCGCGTCGTGAAATCTCGCGATCGATTCATCGACTTCGAAAGGCTCTTCCGGACGCCGAATGGGCAAAGCGATCTTCACCGTGTGCTCCTGGCCTTGATAGCGCATATCCGCGTGGTACTCGAAGGTGATCTGCGATGCGGCAATGCCTTCGTCGGCGTAGTCTTTGTTCGCTTGGGCGATCATTGAGCCAAAGGTGTCCGTCACCGTGGGCGCGTTCGCCGGCCCCAACGGCATCGGTCGGGTCTGCAAGTAATCGCGCCGCAGATCGGTTAGCAGCATTCCCCAGGCGGAAAACACCGCCGAGTTGACGGGAACAATGACGCGGGGCACTTTCAATTCCTCGGCCAGCGCCACCGCGTGCATGGCGCCGCCGCCGCCGAAGGCGATCAAGGCGAAGTCGCGGGGATCGTATCCCTTGTTGGTGGAAACGAGACGCAGGGCATTTGTCATGTTGGCGTTGGCGATACGAATCACGCCCCGAGCGAGCGCTTCGCGGTCAATGCCCAAGCGATCCCGCAGCGGTTTGAATGCCCGGTCGACGGCGCCCCAGTCCGGCTCGATTTCGCCGCCGACGAAACTGTTTGGATCAATGCGCCCAAGCGCCAGATTGGCGTCGGTGGACGTGGGTTCTTCCCCTCCCTTGCCGTAAGCCGCCGGTCCCGGGTCCGCGCCGGCGGACTGCGGCCCCACGTGTAATTTGCCGCCCTTGTCCACCCAGGCGATGGAACCTCCGCCATTGCCGATTTCGACGATTTCAGTTACCGGGGTCTGGATGGGGTAGCCTGGATTCTTGCGGGTTTTGCCAATGTAGTAGTCGGTGCCGACTTTCACTTCGCCGTCTTCGATAAGCGCGCATTTCGCGGTGGTCCCGCCAATATCGAGCACGATCAGGTTTTTCTCCCCGATAACCTTGCCGAGATAGGCCGCGGCGAAAATCCCACTGGCAGGGCCTGATTCCACCATTGCGATGGGGTTGGCTTTGGCGGCCTGTACAGTGGCGATGCCGCCATTCGACTGCATCATGAACGCCTTGCCCCGGAATCCGCTCGCGTGGAGCTGTTTTTCCAGCGAGTCGATGTAGCGGTTCGCAATTGGATGCACGTAGGCCGCAAGCACGGTGGTGTTGGTCCGCTCGTACTCCCGCCATTCGCGACTGATTTCATGAGAGGCCAGAACGGAGACTTCGGGCCAGAGTTGCTTTATGCGTTCGACAACCAGCCGCTCGTTTTCCGTGCTTGCATAGGAGTGGAGAAAGCATACCGCGATGGCTTCCACTTGATGCGAACGGAAGTAATCCAGCAGTTTCGGCAACGGCTCGAGATCTACTCCCCGCAGCAGTTCGCCCTGGTAGCCGACACGCTCGTCGAGTTCAGCCCGCAAGTACCTCTCGACAAAGGGCTTCGGCTTGCGGAAATTGAAATTGAACAGGTCCGGACGGTTGCCTCTGGCGATCTCCAGTACGTCGCGAAAACCCTTTGTCGTCACCAGAGCGGTCTTAACGCCTTTTTTTTCGGTCAGCGCGTTGATGACGACGGTGGTTCCATGAGCGAAAAACGAAAGATCCGCGGGCGAAAGCGAAGCTTTCCTCATGGAGTTGATAACTCCCCTTTCAAAGTTCGGTGGCGTGGTGTCGGTTTTAGTCGCGTTCACCGGGCCGCACGCCGCGGTTTCCTCATCCACGGAATAATAAACGAGATCCGTGAAGGTGCCCCCAACATCGCTGGCCGCCCTGAAGGTAGTCATGCCCGGATTCCTTAGAAATTAAAGCGATAGTCGATGCGCCAGATGCGCGGGGCGGCCGGATGCACGAACAGCGGCGTTACGATTTCCGAGTTGTAGATCTCGTCGGTCGCGTTGTTTACGTACGCCGATAAGGTCCAGTCGGAGCTCTCGAGTCCGAACCTGAGATTGACCAGGCTCAGCGAGTCCCTCGGATACGCGTTCTCTGGAGTCCAATACTGTTCTCCTCGCCACTCATAATCCGCGCGGGCGAAAAACGTCAGTCCGTTGCCGGCGGCGACACGAAATTGTGCGCCCGTGTTGAATGTCCCATCCGCGACATAGGGCAGATCGTTGCCCACGGTTTGCGGCCGTTCCGCATAGGCGGTGATTTCACTGTCGGTCCTGCCGTAGGCGGCATAGAGATCAAGATTATCGCTGGCGCGCCAGATCGCCTCGATTTCGAAACCGCCAAGATCGGCCTTGTCGATATCCTCGAATACCTGAACGAACGCTTGCCCATCAAAAGGGAAGTACTGCGTGTTTTCCACGGTGGAATCGAACCAGGCCGCATTCACGGTGAGTCCGCCGAATTGTGTCTTGATTCCCAACTCGAACGCGCTGTTTTCTTCCTGGTCGATGACATCCTTGGACAGGCTGAAGTCGCTGATGCCGGGGTAGTTGTATTGACCCGCGCGATAACCTATGCCCCAGCTTCCATAAATATTGATTTCGTCCGAGAGTTGGTATCCAAGCGTAATCTTCGGCTGAAACTTGCTGAAGGACTTTTCGTTCGTATCGCTTGAAGGCCGGGTGTGACTCAGCAATTCGTCGAAAGTGGTGTAGACGCCGCAATTGGCATTGGGGACGTCGTCCGCGGAATCGGAACAGGCCACGGCGGTGTAAGGCTGATTGGCGCCGTTGAATTGAAGGTTGTAGACACGTCCAGCCGTATTGTAAGGGTTTACATTTTGTTCGCGAGTTTCTTCATCGTGACGCGCGGCCAGCGACAAGGTAAGGGTGTCAGTGAAATCGTAGTCCAGGCTGGCGAACACCGCCCAGGCGGAACTGTCCTCAAGGAACGACAGGAAGTTGCCGGGGGCCGTTCCGGTCGGGTTGGTGCTGTTCTCGAACTGCGGCACAGTCGTCGGGCGCTTGATGCCCAGCCCCGTGTCAATTCCCGTGGCCGTGGTGCGAAGCCGTTCCCATGACAGGAAATAAGCGCCCGCCTGGGCGCGCAATCGGTCGCTGAATTCGGTCTCGATCCTGAATTCCTGGCTCCATCCATCGACATTGACGTACGAATGCTGGGTGCCGTCCAGATAGGAGAGATAAGGCGCGCGATCAGCGACCGACGAGGCTTCCAACTCATCAAAGGTTGTAACGGATTTGAATGTGACGGAGCCAAACTCCCGGTCGATCTTGAGCGACACGTTGGCGGTGTCGCGAAAACCGCGGTCAGGATTGTTGGCGACGTATGGGAGGTTCACCAGATTGGCGCCTTCGCGGTTTACCTGTTCCGGCGTGACTCCGAGTTCCGCGCCTGTTCCCAGAAAAACACCGAATACTTCGAAGTTGGCCGCGCCTGGCCAATGAAACCCGATCCCTTTGCCCTCATGCTTCGAAAACTGGGCCTTCAAGTCGACCAACAACTCCGAACTCGGCCTCCAGCTCAAACGGCCCCGGAGCGTCCTGTCGCTGAAGGGGTCCACTTCGTCTCCCAGGGTCACGTTCTCGAAATATCCGTCCCGATCCAGCACCCGCCCGGACAATCGGAAAGCCAGACTCTCCGAAAGCGGTCCGCTGTAGGATGCCTCGACGCCCACTTCATCCGCTGTTCCATAGCTCATCTTGACGTAGCCTTCAGGCTCGGTTGCCGGCGGATTAGTGGTGATGATGATCGCGCCGTTGGTCGCGTTTCGCCCGTAGAGCGCGCCTTGGGGGCCTTTCACCACTTCGATTTGCCGAACGTCGAAAATCTGACTGATGAATTGTCTGGCATTAACGACCAGCACATCGTCCACGACTACCGCCACCGGGAGTTCGCCGTTGCGGACCCGGCTCAATCCCCGCACGGTGAGAAAGGAAGTCCCCATGGTTTGAGATTCCGCCAACGTCACATTCGGCGTGAGTTGGATGAAGTCGGCGGTCTGGGTAATGCCGGCGTCCTCGATCTGTGCGGCGGTAAACGCATTCACGGAGATAGGCGCTTCCTGGATTCTCTCTTCCACCCTGCGCGCCGTCACCAGGATTTCTTCCAGTTCCGCCTGATCTTGCGGTTCGTCTTGCGCTACTGTTTCAAACGCGATCGCCCATAGAACCGCAACGCTCATGATCTTGATTTGGCAGTCAATCATTGGTTTGCTCCCCCGTCACTGTCTGCGAGTCCTGACTCAAAGTACCTTCTAATTATCAGAGGCGGCCGCGGCGGAACATACCGCACAAAAGGGTAGTATGCGGCGCGATTCGAAGTTGGCCGGGTAAGCCGAATCAACCCTTTCGGGTGGTTGGGCGAGCAGGAATTCCGAGCGCTGGCCGCGCGCGCCCGAGTACAATGGCTTTCGCCTTTGAATTCAGCGGTGTCGCCGCGAGGCGTACGAAAGCCCGACTGAACCAGGGCGTGCTTTCAGCTTTTCGGCGTTGCAACCGATTTAGGAGTTGACTGTGGAGCCTTCTTTCTTCGACCACATTCTAGGCGCGGCTCATGAGTGAACCCGTTCAGAATCCTACATTCAGGGAACTGCTGGCGCATCCCGTGCATCTGTTCGCTTTCGGCTTTGGCAGCGGACTTTCGCCCTGGGCGCCGGGTACCGCGGGAACGCTGGTTGCCGCGGCGATCTGGCTGGCTCTTCCCGATTTTTCAATGCCGCTGGCATTGCTGCTGTCAGGCGTTGCGGTAGCGGCCGGCGTCTGGATCTGCGGCCGCAGCGCGGCGCGGCTGGGCGGGGGCGATCATCCCGGTATCGTCTGGGACGAGTTCGCCGGCTGCTGGATCACGCTGGCGCTGGCGCCCGCCGGCTGGGGCTGGGCGCTGGCGGGACTGGCGCTGTTCCGCCTGCTAGACATCGTCAAACCCTGGCCGATCAAGTGGCTGGACCGCGATCTGCAAGGCGGCCTGGGAATCATGCTTGATGATGTCGTTGCGGGTATAATGGCCGCCCTTTGCATGCAATGCATAAATCTGCTCGCCTGATTGCCGTTCGGGAAGCGTCCCGGGGGATTTCGAGTTGACGATTGAATTTATTGCTTCGGCCCGCTTGCCGACCCGCTGGGGTGATTTCACGATCTACGGCTTCAAGGACCTCGAAGCGGACAAGGAACATGTGGCGCTGACGCTCGGGGATATCAATCTCGACGATCCCCTGCCTTGTCGCATTCACTCCGAATGCCTCACCGGCGACTGCCTGTTCAGCTTGCGCTGCGATTGCGGCCCGCAACTGGAGTTCGCCATGCAGCATATCGCCGAGACAGGCCGGGGGCTGATTCTTTACCTGCGCCAGGAAGGCCGGGGCATCGGCCTGCTTAACAAGTTGAAGGCATACGCTTTGCAGGATTCCGGCTCGGACACGGTGGAAGCCAATGTCCAGCTCGGTTTCGAGCCCGACAGCCGCGAATACCAGATCTGCAAGCCCATGCTCGACTTCTTCGATATCCGCAATGTGAAACTGCTGACCAATAATCCGGCGAAGGTGAATGCCTTGCAGGACATGGGTATCGAGGTCAGCGAGATCATCCCCATCCACACCGGCGCCAACCCGCACAACGAAACCTATCTGGCCGTCAAGATCGACAAACTCGGCCATATGAGCAAGTCCCGCTAGCGCTTGAGGTCATCACGGCGGGTGACTGTGCTCGGGATGTGGGGGATGGCCATATGACGGCGGGAGCGCGCGGGACGCGGACGTCGAAAATCCTGGCCTGCGCAGAACGAAGTTCGAAAGTCCGTCCATGAGCATCGAACCCTTGCCTTGCGTAGCCTCATGGAAGTTGTACAGATGAGAAGAGTCCGGCCCAGGATTGCTGAAAAATTCGATCTGTTCACTGACCGCCTGCATCTGCTCATAGGTAGGCGGATCGTCCCGGTTGTAAACGAGCACCGTCGCCGTCCGGAACTCCTTTTGTGATTCCGTCCAGGAGGGAACGCGCTCGCCGTGTCGTTCGATCAGGTTTTCTATCGTGACCGTTTGCAGGGTTCCGGTGAATATCCGGTTCCCGTTATCGTCAACGGCGATGTGGCCGTCTGCTCCCGTAGACCACTCTCCGTCTTCGAAATACTGAATTTCAGCGACCTCCCCCGCCGGAATAAAGCCCGCCAGATAGAGCTCCAGGTCACTGTAAGGCAGGCCGTTGCCTCCGTTGGCGATGAGGCCGAACCACCCGGCGGAATAACGGTTATCGCCAAGATGCGTCAAATCGGCCGGGTCGAAGCCGCCCAATTGTCCATTAACGGAGCTGAAGCGCCAATGACTGTTACGCCCGCCGATTGATGTTGTAACTACGTAGTTTGCCCAGGCGTGCATCACCTCATGCAGACCGGGACCTTGCTCGATACCATACAAATCCGGGAAATGAAGAAGTCTCTTGAGTTTTCCCGCCGAGCCGAAGGAGTTGTGATAAAAATTGTCCAGACCGATGCCTGAAATATCGTTGCTCACGGGATATGCAACGCCAGCGTAGCTCGTCACCTTGTTGTCACGAATATCTTCCACATTCGAAATCAGCATCAGGAAATCGAATGCGTCCTCGAAGTGTGAGTAGAACCGCTCGGAATATGCCTCAAGTTCCAATGATTCCCTCGTCAAATGCTCTTCAACGGGCATCGTCACCAGAGTGTCCTTGAATATGCGCAATTCGCCAATTGCCGACTCGTTTGGCGAGGGATCGTTGTCGTCGCTTATGCCGTCGCCATCGGTATCTCTGGACCGGCTCGGGTCGTTCGGGAAGGCATCGTGGAAATTCACCACGCCGTCGGCGTCGGAATCGATCGACGATTGCAATAGTCGAGCGTCGAATCTGCACTCGTTGCCGGCGTCGTCGCAGATGTTCAGCAGTGCTTCGGGAATCGCGCCGACAAACTCGTTGTCATTCATCCACAAGTGGAACAAGTTAGTCAGCTTGCCCATCTCGCGAGGAATTTCGCCGCTCAACTTGTTTCCAAAGAGGTACACATACCCGATTCCGGTCAGATTCCCGAATTCGGCGGGAATCTCTCCGCTCAACTCATTATTCTGAAGCCACAGTGCAAATAAATTCGTCAACAGGCCAAGTTCGGTGGGAATGTTTCCGCTCAGCCTGTTGCCCGCTAGCCCCAATGTTTCCAGATTGGCGAGATTGCCCAACTCTCGCGGGATGACGCCACTTAGATCGTTGTTGCTCAATTCCAATTCCCGTAACTCGGAAAGCAGGGTGATCTCAGTGGGGATCTCGCCTGCGAGACCACTGCCTCGCAAGAAGACTTTGACAACCCGGCCATCCGAAACCGATATCCCTTCCCAAGTGGTAATCTTCGTCTGGTCTCCGGATCCCCATGCGCGGATCGGACTGTCTTCACCGACCAGGCCTGTCCCGATAAGCGCGTTGGCGAATGCGACCAGCGCTCCGCAGTCGGCGGCGAGACCGTCGTTGGAATCACCGGCTTCAATGAAGGTACCGTCGGTACATCCGCCGGCGTCGATCAGCAAGCCCAATGGATTGGCTTCCTTCACCCTGATCGTAAACTTGAGTTCGGCGGAATCTCCGTCGCTGTCCCGGACAACGTAGGTAACTTCATAGAATCCAGCCCGGACAGGCGCGCCGGAGAGCCATCGCGCACCGCTATCGAAACTCAGTCCCGGGGGCGTCAAGTACTTGATTTCATAGGTCAGGGGAGGGTTGCCGCCGTCGGCCTCGGGCAATAGCAATGCTGCGATGGACTCGCCGACGGTGTATGTCTGTTCCGCCGGGACGCTTTCGGGGGAAAAAACCGGTGCGGTGTCGGAGGCGGTATCCACCACGCCGTCGGCATCCGAATCGATCGACGCATGCAATTGACGAGCGTCGAATCTGCACTCGTTGTCGGCATCGTCGCAGATGTACAATAGCGCTTCTGGAATCGCGCCGACAAACTCATTGCCATGCATCCACAGGTACCACAAGTTGGTCAGTTTGCCTAGCTCGGGAGGAATTTCACCGCTCAACTCGTTGCCATTGAGGTACACAAGACTAATTCCGATCAGATTCCCGAGTTCCGAGGGGATCTTTCCGCGCAACTCATTATTCTGAAGCCACAGGGAAGTTAAATTCGTCAACAGGCCGAGTTCGGAGGGAATGGTTCCGCTCAGTCTGTTGCCCGCCAACTCCAATGATTCCAGATTGGCAAGATTGCCCAACTCGCGCGGAATGGCGCCGCTTAGATCGTTGTAGCTCAAATGCAATTCCCGCAATTCGGACAGCAGGGCGATTTCAGCGGGGATCTCGCCTGCGAGACCGCGGTCCCGCAAGAAGACCTCGACAACCCGGCCGCTGGAAATCGATATCCCTTCCCAGGTGGTGATCTTCGTCTGGTCTCCGGATCCCCATTGACGGATCGGACTGTCTTCACCGACCAGGCCTGACCCGATCAACGCGTTGGCGAAAGCGACCAGCGCCCTGCAGTCGGAGGCGAGTTCATCGCTGTAATCACTGGCATCGATGAAGGTCCCGTCGGAACATCCGGGGGCGACAGCCGGTGTGTTGTCGGGAGGCGCCGATGAAGACAGCAACACCGCGGGCAAGGAAGTAAAGACGCCTCCCGCAAGGGGAAGCGATTCCGCTGCCACTTCGGCGTCACAGGATACCCTTGCCACTCCTCCGGGAAATCCATCCGGGATAACGAACAGATCGCGAAGAAACCAAACCGATGTCGAACGGGTTCCAATCTCCTTCGAGGTCCGAACCGAGGCCACCCCGTCGTGGCTTTCCAGCTCAAACACGCAGGAAGCGCCGGAAGCGGAAACGTTCGCCAGGACCATGGCGAGCCCGGTCTCGGCGGGCAAGGCCATGAACTGGAATCTGTCCGCTGGCCGCGCGCCCGTCCGTGCGGCCATGCCGGTCACATTGTCCGCCGTACCCACGGCAAGCAGATTGAGCGCCGCCACGGGCTGGTCGCAAACAAGCGTGGCGTAGCCGAAGGCAAGCTGGCCTTCGTCCTTGCCGGTCAGTTCCAGGAATTCGCGGGATCCGGAAAACTCCAATGTCGCGCTCACGCTCCCAGCCGATACTCCAGTGCGAGTTTCAAATCGGCTCATATCGAGGCCTGATCCTTGCAAGTCCAGAACGCATCGATTGTCGGCAGTGGATAAGTTGGCTATCAGCAATCGCGACCGGAATCCCCCGCCGTCCGCCACCAGCGGGAACAAATGAGCGGATTGCAAGTCACTTTCGCCGTCCAGGACGGTCGCCGGCAACGAAGCAAACACGTCACCGCTGGTAAACAACCCGAACGCCGCCACTTCCCGATCGCATGAGACGGTTACCGTCCCGCTTTCGAACAGGTCGGGTATGCTGACCAGGTCGGCGAGATTCTCCATGGCCATGGATTTCTCCGGCACGGAGAAATTTCCCCTGCCCACGCTGGCGGAAGCGCCGTCTTCCAGTTCAACCGTGCAGACCGCGCCGGCGTTGCCGTTATTGGAGACGATCAACGATTGCGAGGCGAACCGGGGAATTGCCGGAAACTGGAACGAAAACGCTGTCGACGCGCTTTCCAGTGCGGTCATGGCAACCGGGGAGCCCGATGGTCCCGATGTCATAAGCAACCGGGCAACAATGGGCTCAAGGCAGTCAAGACTGGCATAGCCGCTCGCAAGCGATTGCGTTCCGGAACTGACAAGCGCGAGACTCCCGCCCCCACGGGGAAGATCAATGGTGGCGCCCGGTTCTGCCGCGGTTACGGCAGTGTGGGACTGCAGCCTGCCGATCTGAAGTCCGGCTCCTTGCAGCACGAGAGTACACTGGTTGGGCAAATTCGATACATCCGTGACAAACAGATGCGTCCGATATCCGTCCCCGTCCACAAACAACGGAAATATGTGATTTCTGCTTGCTGTTTCGTCCAGCGGCTGAGCTGAGGCGCAAAGCGCCGCGGGTAGAAGCAGAATAAGAAAGATCAGGCGAAATAGTTTCATTTTTCTTAACCAGCCCTTGTTCTTCGGATGAGTGATCCGCCAGGACTTCATGTACCCGCCTGCTTTCTGATTCTACACACTACATTGTCGATTTCCAGTTTCGACTATTTGCGAGTACAGGCTAGAATTACCGTCGATCGCCTTTCATACTCTGGGGCGCCAGGAATTCAATGCGGAATAATGGGCAAGCTGATCACCATTGATCTGTTGCGCCACGGCGAGCCCGGGGGCGGGGATATCCTGCGCGGGCGAGTGGATCCCGAACTGACCGACCTGGGCCGGCGGCAGATGGAAGCCGCCGCCGAGCGGGCGGAGGCGAACTGGACGCATATCATCACTTCGCCCTTGCAACGCTGCCGGGAATTCGCCCATGACCTGGCGCATAGCCGGGCGCTGGAATTGCAGATCGAGGATGACTGGCAGGAAATTGATTACGGCGACTGGGACGGGATGCCCATAGCTGAATGGCGCGTCCGCTCAGCGCGGCAGTTCCGCAAATTCCGCGAAGATATTACCGCGCTTGCGCCGCCCAACGGCGAGACCTTCACCGAGTTCAGGGACCGTGTGCTGGGCGCCTGGAACGGACTGAGCGGCCTGCCCGGCGGCAGCCATGTGCTGTTGGTGACTCATGGCGGCGTGATGCGGGTGATATTGCCTACCGTGCTCGGCATGCCGCTCAACCAGAGCAATCCGCTGAATATCCCTTTTGCCTGCCTAAGCCGGGTGCTGCTCCATGTGAGCGGAAAGAACCGCCGCGCCAGCCTGTTGTTCCACAACGCCGGAAAGCCGGTTCAGTAGTCGAGCCCTTTCTGCGCCTTGACGCCGTGATTAAAGGCGTGGCGCACGTCCTTCACTTCGCTCACGGTATCGGCCAATTCCAGCAATTCGCGGCTGGCGTTGCGGCCGGTTATGACCACATGCTGTCGCGCCGGCCGCGCGCGCAAGGCGGCCAGCACCCTGGCCTTGTCGAGGTAGCCATAGGTGAGCATATAGGTCAGTTCATCGAGAATGACGAGGTCGGTTGCCTCATCTGCGAGAATCGCCTCGGCCTTGCTCCAGGCCGACTCGGCGGCGGCGATGTCGGTCTGCCGATCCTGGGTCTCCCAGGTGAAACCAGTACCCATGACGTGGAATTCGACGGCCGGATTTTTCGCGAACAGCAATTGTTCGCCGCATTCCCAGGTGCCCTTGATGAATTGAACGACGGCGCAGCGCAGGCCATGACCGACGCTACGGGCGAGCATGCCGAAGGCGGAAGAACTCTTGCCCTTGCCGTTTCCGGTTAGAACGAGCAGCAGCCCCCGATCCTCGGTGGCGGCCGCGATGCGATCGTCGACATGTTCCTTCTTGCGCTGCATGGCGCGCTTGTGACGGGCGTTGCGGTCTTTATCCATTGCCATATTGCGTAAATTCCTGTTGTGCCAATGGGGTAGGTCGCGGCCGGTTTCCGCTGTCATCGCCTCGGCGCCCGCGGTCGTCAGATCGCGCGGCAGCGAATCTTGTCCGTGATCAGTTTATCCCGAATGGCTCGGGCGATGCCGGCGGCGTCGAGACCGGCCTGTTGCAGCATGTCCGCCGGTTTGCCATGTTCGAGAAAGCGGTCCGGCAGGCCGAGATTGAGCAGCGGTGTGCGATAGCCGTCCCGCAGCAGCACTTCGTTGACCGCCGAGCCGGCGCCGCCCATGATGACGTTTTCCTCGACCGTCACCACCAGTTCATGCGCGCTGGCGGCCGCGCGGATGGCTTTCTCGTCGATAGGTTTGACGAAACGCATGTCGTATAGCGTGGCGTTGAATTCATCCGCCGCGGCAAGCGCCGGAGTGACCATGCTGCCGAAGGCCAGAATCGCCAGGTCGCGACCCTTGCGCCGCGGAACCGCTTCGCCGATAGGAACCGTTTGCCAGTCGTCGCGGGTTTGCGCGCCCGGCCCCTTGCCGCGGGGATAGCGCACCGCCGCGGGTCCCTGGTGTGCATAACCGGTACTAAGCAGCAGCCGGGTTTCCTGTTCGTCGCTGGGCGCCATGACCACGATATTGGGCACGCAGCGCAAATAGGTAAGATCGAAGCTGCCGGCGTGCGTCGGGCCGTCTTCGCCTACCAGGCCGGCCCGATCAATCGCGAACAGCACATCCAGATTTTGCAAAGTAATGTCGTGAATGAACTGGTCGTAGGCGCGTTGCAGAAAGGTTGAATAAATGGCTACCACCGGTTTGAGTCCTTCACAGGCAAGTCCCGCGCCGAAAGTCAGCGCATGCTGTTCGGCGATAGCCACGTCGTGGAAGCGATCCGGGAACTTGCTGGAAAACTCCACCATGCCGGAGCCTGCTCCCATGGCGGGAGTGATAGCAACCAGTTTTTCATCGCGTTCCGCAGTCTCGCACAGCCAATTGCCGAACACCTGGGAATAGGTCGGCGAGCTTTTGTCCTTGCTTTTGCTGGCCCGCCGGATTTCGTTGATCGGCGGCGCCTTGCCCATGGCGTGCATGCCGAAAGGGTCGTTTTCCGATTCGATGTAGCCCTTGCCCTTGCGAGTGACTACATGCAATAACCTGGGTCCGGCAATACCCTTGACGTTTTCCAGCACCTGGCGCAAATGGCTGAGATTGTGGCCGTCGATCATCCCGATATAGTTGAATCCGAGTTGCTCGAACATATTGCCTGGAGACACCATGCCCTTCATGTATTTCTCGGTTTGTTCCGCGGCGCGCAGCGCGCGCGGCGCCTTGGCGAGCACCTTTCTGCTGCCGGTGCGAATGAAGTTGTAGGGTTTGCTGGCCCAAAGACGCGCGAAATAATTCGACAGGCCGCCCACATTGTCGGAAATGGACATGTTGTTGTCGTTCAGGATGATCAGAATGTCGTCATCCAGATGGGCGGCATGGTTCATCGCCTCGAAAGCCATCCCCGCCGTCATCGCGCCATCTCCCACCACGGCGACTATATTGTGATCCTCGCCGTTCATACGACGGCCGATCATCATGCCGACCGCCGCGCTGATGGCGGTGCTGGAATGACCGACGCCAAAGGTGTCGTATTCGCTTTCGATGCGACTCGGAAAAGCCGCCAGCCCGCCAGCCTGACGCATGGTCTCCATCCGATCGCGGCGCCCGGTCAGGATCTTGTGAGGATAGGCCTGGTGGCCCACATCCCAGACCAGGCGGTCGACGGGAGTTTCGAACACGTAATGCAGGGCGATGGTCAATTCCACCACGCCGAGACCGGCGCCGAGATGACCTCCGGTCTTGCCCACGCAATAAAGCAAATAAGCCCGCAATTCTTCCGCCAGCGCCGACAGTTGATCAGGCTCCAGCCGGCGCAGATCAGCCGGGGCGTCGATCTTGTCGAGCAACGGCGTTGCGGGTCTTGTCGCTGGTATTTGCTTGAGCATGCTGGCGATGGTTTACCGTAATCTATGGAGCATACCGTATCGCCCATCCCGAATGCACACGCAAGCGCCGCCCGCGACACAGGAATGTGTCGCCGAATTCAGTAACGCAAGCCATGGAATTTGGGAGCAAGACAAAACCATGCTTTCGTTTCTCCAATCTTAACCGATTAGATCAGAGATAAACTAGTTTACTCGATCGACTATGTAAGCGGCCAGTTGACGCAGTGGGGCTGCTTGTTCGCTGAATTCCACGATCGCGCCGGTTGCTCTCGCAGCGAGTTCCCTGGCGCGATCGCGGGAGGATTCCAGCCCGAGAAGCGCGACATAGGTAGGCTTGTTCCGGTCACGGTCGGAGCCCTGGGGTTTGCCTATCGTTCCGGTATCCGCCACTACGTCGAGAATGTCGTCCTGGATCTGGAAGGCGAGTCCGATGTGATGCGCGTATTCCCCCAATCGTTCAAGCTGGGCGGAGGTCGCGATACCGGTGCTCATCCCGCCAAGAAGCACGCTGGCGCGGATAAGCGCTCCCGTCTTCAGCAGATGGGTAGTCTCCAGCTCCGATAGGGAAACCCGCCGGCCATCCGCCGCCATGTCCCGCATTTGCCCTCCCACCATGCCGGCCGGTCCTGCCGCCAAGGCCAGTTCCCGCGCCATGCGCAGGCGGTTATCGCTGTCGGCTCGAGGCTGGCAGAGAATTTCGAAAGCCATCGATTGCAAGGCGTCTCCAGCCAGGATGGCCGTCGCTTCGTCAAAGGCCTTGTGCAAGGTGGGCCGACCCCGGCGCAGGCCGTCATCGTCGAGCGCCGGCAAATCGTCGTGGATCAGCGAATAGGCGTGAATGAACTCGACCGCGCAGGCCGCCGCGTCGGCGTCCTCGAAGTTGCCGCCGAGCGTCCGGCAACTGGCGTAAACGAGCAGTGGTCTCACCCGCTTGCCACCGCCGAGCACGACGTAGCGGATCGCCTCGCCGAGATTCGGGCCGCGAAATTCAGCGGCATCGAGATGGCGGTCTATCTGCCGGTCGACCCGCTGCCGACAAGTCGCCTGGAAATTTTCGAAGGTGTTTGACATATGCGGAGAGGAGGGCGCTAGTCCGCCGCTGGATCGAGTTTGAGGTCCACGGTGTCGCCATCGACGGATGTGAGCGCCTTCACCTTCTGCTCCGCCTGCTCCAGCGCCTGCTGGCACTCCTTGACCAGCGTCACGCCGTGCTCGAAGGTTTTCAGAGAGTCTTCCAGACCCATTTCGCCCTCTTCCATGCGCGTTACGAGCCGTTCGAGTTCGCCCAACTTTTCTTCGAAATTGAAATCTTTGTTTCCGGTTTCACCCATGGTTGTTATCCCTCTCTTCCCGGCGGCTATTCCGCCAGCAATTGCCCGAGTCCCTGCATGACGATGTCAAGATCGGTCACGACGCCTATCACCTCGCCGGCGTCAACGACCGGCGCCACGCGGATGTGAAAGCGTTCAAACAAACGCGAAGCGTAACGGATATTCATGCCCGGGTGCACCGATAAAACCGGTTTGCTCATGATTTCGTATATTCGCACGCGTTCCGGCGAGCGATCCGGGCCGATTATCCTGCGCGCGAGGTCGGTATGCAGCACGAGACCAAACTCGTCGTTTTCATCGCGTCGCTCGACGATCATGCATTGGGCGTCGGTTGCGCGCATGTTTCGAAACGCGTCAGCCACGGTATCTATACCTTGCACCCGGACATAGCGCTGGTTCATGACTTCGCGAACGGTAATCACGTTCTGTTTGCTCATATTTTTTCTCCCAGCTCTTGCGCCAGCTTGCTGACTTGCGCCGATACGCCGACCGCGTCTTCGACATCGAGTTGCAGGGCAATCCCGGCGCCGGATTTTTCTTCGAATTCGCCGGCTTCGCAGATCTTCTCGAGTATATGGCGGCTCATATTCCGTTCTACCGTAAACAACAATACGTCCCGCCGCGAAACCACCGACAGGCCGAAAATACCCTTGCGCGATTCCATGCCTTCGCCTCTTGCCGCGGGAATTATGGTAGTACCGGTAGCGCCGTGGTCGCGCGCGGCCTTGACTATCTTTTCCGTC
This sequence comes from uncultured Pseudohongiella sp., assembly GCA_951812715.1. Lineage (GTDB taxonomy): Bacteria > Pseudomonadota > Gammaproteobacteria > Pseudomonadales > Pseudohongiellaceae > UBA9145. The sequence continues at coordinate 2,871,466 of OX638323.1, forward strand.
AGCCGGTCATCGACAAACGCCACGATCAGTTTAAACTTCATTTGCGGGAACCTCTCGTTCAGCCCCTATGGGCCATGTAAACCGAAAGCTGGGCATAAGCCAGGACACTGATGATGGGGAACAGGCTGGCAAAGGCGATCAACCCGAAGCCGTCGATCAGCGGATTGCGCCCCGGCACCGCTTCGGCTAGCCCAAGGCCGAGCGCGGCGACCAGCGGCACTGTGACCGTTGATGTGGTTACGCCGCCGGAGTCATAAGCCAGCGGAACCATTTTTCGCGGCGCCAGCGTGGTCTGGATTACTACCAGAATATAGCCCGCGATGATGAACCAGTGAATCGGCAAGCCGTAAATAATCCGATATACGCCCAGGGAGATGCCGATCGCCACGCCCAATGCCACGGCGATGCGCAGACCCCGGACTCCCACCGAGCCGCCGGAGATTTCACCGGCCTTGATCGCAACCGCAATCAGCGAAGGTTCGGCCATGGTGGTACTGAATCCGATGGCGAAGGCGAACAGATAAATCCAGCCATACATCAGCCAGCCGCCGCTGGCCGCGGTAGCGGCAGCTTGCGCAATAAGCTGTTCCGCCATGCCGCGGCCGAGCGGAAAGATCGCCGCCTCCAGACCGATCAAAAACAGCGCAATGCCGAGCACCACGAACGCGAACCCGGTCAGCACCCGCGCCGGATTGGCCAATCCCCGGCGCAGCACGAAAAACTGGAAAACCACCACGACCAGGACAATGGGCAGCACATCGCGCAAGGTAGTCAGCAAAGTCGAGAAAGCGGATGCCAGCCAATCCATCAGATTGCCACCATGCCATAACCCATGACAAAGATCATCGGCGTCAGCGACGCGAACGCGATCAGCCCGAATCCGTCCAGCATCGGATTGCGGCCGCGAATCGAACTGGCGAGTCCTACGCCGAGGGCGGTGACCATTGGCACGGTGATGGTAGAAGTCGTGACGCCGCCGGAGTCGTAGGCGATGCTGACGATCTCCGGCGGCGCGAAAGCGGTCATGATCACGACCAGAATATAGCCGCAGATGATCAGGTAGTGGATAGGCCAGCCTTTGAGTATGCGGATCACGCCGATCACTATGGCAAGGCCGACGGAAAAGGCTACGACGTAGCGCAATTCAAGTGCATAGCGGGCGGAAGCGGCCGGGTCGGCAGCGATGATGCCGGCTTCGGCCGCGACTTGCGCGGCCTCGGCGCAAATCGCGATCAGCGCCGGCTCGGCGACCGTGGCGCCGAAGCCAAGGGCGAAAGCGAAGGTAAGCAAAGCCGCCAGACTGCCCTTTTGCACAAAACCGTTGGCCATGCTCTCGCCAAGCGGAAACAGCGCCATTTCCAGTCCGGCAACGAATAATGTCAACCCCGCCGCCACGCAAAGCAGTCCGCCAAGAATCGTCAGCAAGTCATCGGGCGCCTGCCTGAGCACCACGATCTGGAAGAAGGCGATGACGAGCACGATGGGCGTGAGATCGCGGATGCTACCGCCGAACGCGCGGCCAAGATTGCGCAGCAAGGAGGGCATGCGGAATCGGACCGGCATCCGCAAACGTGACCGGGACGGTAAACCTGGCAACAATTGAAAGTTGATGGCCATTGACCGTCCAGGGGGCGTATGGCGTGGGGTGCGAAACGACCGGCAATATATGCGAAACGGCGTCCCGCTTCAACGATCAGGTCCGGCTGAATGCCGCCCATATCGAATGCGGCGCCAGAAAACGCCGGCCATGAAATTTCACGACCAGCGCCGCAAATGCTAAAGTCGGCTGCTCGAACGCGATGGAAATCGAGGATGGCTCAGACGAAGCCCCGCAGGCGCCGGCTCATTCGCTGGCTGATCGTATTGCCGCCGCTGGCGTTCGTGGCTTCCTGCGCGCTGATTCGCGGCCCGCCGGGTCCGCCCGCCGGCGGTTCGCAACTCATTGCCGGCGCCGGTGAAATGCAAAGGCTCGGCGACATTGAATATGTCGAAGTAGCTCCGCCCGCCGGCGAAATCCGGCAATTGCTGGTGTTCGTGCATGGCACGCCTGGTTCGTTGCGCGCTTTCCGCGGCTATCTGGCCGACCCCGTGCTGCGCGAACATTTCCACATGATCTCGGTGACGCGGGTCGGCTGGACCGCGGACGCGGAAGCAAAAGAGCCTTCTCTCGAAGCTCAGGCGCGAGCTTTGCGGCCTATCCTGGAAATGGACCGCTCCGGCCGCGGCGCTATTCTCATGGGTCATTCCTATGGTGGTCCGGTCATCGCCCGCGCGGCCATGGACTTTACCGGACTGGTCGGCGGGCTGGTATTTGTCGCCACCACCGGCGACCCGGAGCTGAGCGGTCCGCGCTGGTACAACTACATGAGCTTCTGGTGGCCGGAGTTCATTCTCGGCGATCGGCTCATGGGGGCCAATGACGAAATCATGGCGGCGCAGCGGCAACTGCAAGCAATGCAGCCGCGCTGGGAAGAGCTGACCATGCCCGCGTTGATCGTACAAGGCGACGAAGACACGCTGGTGCATCCGGAAAACGCGGATTTCCTGCATGAGCGGTTGGTAAATTCCCGCTATCTGCCGCGGCCCGGCGGCGATCATTTCATCCTCTGGGGCGACATGTCCGTAATTCGCGACGCCATCATCGAGACGTTCGCCGCGGCCGGCAGCCGGGTCGATTACTCCTGGGGGACTTGAATGAGCAGGCGGACAATTCGCTGCATATCGTTGGATCCGGCTAGTTTATCCCGCCGGCTTCGCCGAACCGCGGCGCATCCCGCAGCTGTCGCCAGTCTGGCGCTATTGACGGCCCCGATTCCCTTTTTCGCCGCCCAGGCGCAGCCCCCGGCCGGCGCCGATGAAGAAATCGAGGAAATCCTGATCATCGGCACGCGGCGTCCCGGACGGTCCGCGGCGCAGTCAATCGCGCCGGTCGACGTGATTACCGCCGAGGATTTTTCCCGCACCGGCAATAACGCCGACATTACCGACAATTTACGTTTGAACGTGCCTTCCTACAACGCTACCACCGCATCGGGCGACGGTGACACCTTCGTGCGGCCGACTTCGCTGCGCGGACTGGCGCCCGACCAGACACTGGTCATGGTGAACGGCAAACGTCGGCACCGCGCCGCCGTGATCGCCGAGTTCGTTCCATCGGCCGGCAAGGGCGCTCATGGTCCAAATATCGGCGTGATCCCGGAAATCGCGCTGGAGCGGGTCGAGATTCTGCGCGATGGTGCATCCGCCCAATATGGCTCCGACGCCATTGCCGGCGTCATGAATTTCATTACCAGAAGCGAAAATGATGGCGGCGAAGTCCGGGTCCGTTACGGCCAGTTCTACCAAGGCGAGGAATCCTGGTCCGTGGCCGCCAATTTCGGTATGCCCCTGACCGCAAGCGGCTTCCTCAACGCAAGTATCGAATACGCCGGCAATGACGCGCTTTCGCGCGGAGTGCAACGCGCCAACGCTCAGACCATGATCGACGCCGGCGTGCGTGGCATAGGTCAGGATACCCCGTTCGGCGATGCACCGCTGGTGCAGACCTGGGGCCGGGCCGAGGGTAAGAACCTGCGCAGCTTTTTCAATGCCGGCATTGAAGTCGGCGACGATAAAACCTTGTATGCCCAGGCAAATTATGCCGATACTCAGGGCCGTTATCGTTTCTTCTTTCGAGATCCTGGCCACATAACGCTCAGAACCTTGCGCGAGGAACATGGCTTTGGAGGACTCCCCGCCGGATTCACGCCGATTTTCGACGGATTCCAGCTCGATTCGAGTCTTGCCGGCGGCATCAGAGGAAGCTGGGACAACGGCGTCGACTATGATTACAGTGTTGGCTACGGCTTCAATGAGATCGATTTCCTGCTTAACAATACGATCAACCAAAGCCTCGGCCTGGGTTCGGACGGCAATCCGGCGCAGCGGGATTTCGAGGTTGGCGGCTGGCAGCAGGAAGAATTCAACTTGAACGCGGATTTCACCCGGGAATTGTCGCAAACCATACATCTCGCTTTCGGCGCCGAGTGGCGCGAGGAGATTTTTACCATCGTTCCCGGCGAACCGTCCTCGTATTTCGGCGCCGGCAGCAGTGGCTTCAAGGGTTTTGATCCGGCGGGCGCGGGCGACTTTTCCCGCGACAATTTCGCGCTGTACGGCGAAATAGAACAACAGGCCTCGGCAACACTGGTAATGCAATATGCGGTCCGCTACGAGGATTTCTCCGATTTTGGCGACACGCTCAACGGCAAAATCGCCGCCCGTTATGATCTGAACCGGGATTTTGCCCTGCGCGGGGCGTTCTCAACCGGATTTCACGCGCCGACGCCAGGCCAGGCAAACATCCAGAAAATCACCACGACTTTCGATAATGATCTCGGCCTGCAAGTGGAATCGGGCACGGTGCCGCCGACGCATCCGCTGGCCCTCGGCGCGGGCGGCTCGCCCTTGACCGAGGAACAGTCGGCCAACTTGAGCCTGGGATTTGTCGCCGGTCTCGGCGCCAGTACCGCGCTTACCGCGGACTTCTACCGGATCGACATCGAAGACCGAATCTTCAAGACGCAAAATTTGCCGACCTTCGACCCGGTCACCGGGGTCGGCTCCAATGTGCAATTCTTCACCAATGCGCTCGGGCTCGAAGTCACGGGAATGGACCTGGTGCTGACCAGTTCGTTCGCCTGGGGCGCCGGTGTGATCACGAATCTGAGCATGGCCTATAACCGCAACCAGGTAGATGTCGTCAGCCAACGCGAGATCAATGGCATACTGCCGGTTTCCGCGGCCAGCGTTGAAGACATTGAGGAAAGTTATCCGCGAGATCGGATCAGCGTCAGCGCGGGCGCTTCGAACGGAACCGCCTGGAGCCTGCTGCTGCGCCTGAATTACCTCGGCAGCCATTATGACGAACGCGGCCGCATTGGCGGCGTCGACGGTGGGCCGCCAACGCGAAAGATCGGATCGACGCTGTTCCTGGATGCGGAATTCGCCTACGAGCTTGCAAATGGCTTGACACTGACAGTCGGTGCGGCGAACCTGTTCGACGATTATGCGGACTGGATCGGGCCACCCTGGGCGAACCGGCTGGATGTCGGTCTGCCTTATGGCCGCCGCACCGCGGCGAATTATGAAGGCGGCTCCTGGTACGCGCGAATGAATTACAACTTCTAGAGTAGTTTATGCATTGGAGATTCCTGCCCCGGGACTGGCGCATCCTGTTCGGATTGCTGGTCACTCTGACCTGGTTCCTGTTTCTCGGCATCTACATTCAGATGAATGTGGGCTGGAGCCGTTTCATGGACCTGCCTATCGCCGAGATGGGCAATTTTCTGGAAGGCGCTTTCGCGTTCCTGGCTTTCCTTTGGCTGGTCATCGGTCTGTTCATCCAGCAATCGGTGTTGGCGGACAACAACGAAGAATTGCGCCGCAGCAATCTGAATATCGAAAAACAGACTCAGGCGATCACGGCGACCGAACTGAACGCGCGCCAGGAGACTTTCTTCAAGATCGCGGACAGCACCCGGCGGCAACTGGGGGCCATCATCGGCATGCTGTTCATTTCCAGCCAGGGGCCATTGGGTGACAACAATTACGATAACGATCGCTTGCGCGAAATCTGGCGCGAGTTTGCCTATGGCGATTTCGAAGTCTGGTCGCGCATGTTCATCAGCTTGATAGCGAACGATGACGCGGCGGACCCGGAGGATCTGTTCTTCGGTACGGAAATCCGCCGCGGCCACACCGACAATTTCATCGTCGGCTTTGAACGGCTGCTCAAGCTGGCGCGGGAATGCGATACCGACAACCTGATTGTCGACTCGCTGATCGTATCGGCCCATGGGTTGCTTGCCCGACGCGTGCGCGAGATGCATCCGGAATATGATTTCGGGGAGTTCGACATCACCGACTCACAGAAGTATCTTCAACGCTTCATGGTCGACAGCAATGAGTGAATGATTTCAATTTTGGAGGAAGCAATATGGAACTGATCGCGATAGTCGTCATTCTGGCGCTGGTGGAATTTATCGGATTCAGCATGGCCACGGGCCGCGCGCGGATCAAGTACAACGTGCCCGCGCCGGCCACGACCGGCAACGAACAATTCGAGCGTTTATTCAGGATTCAACAGAACACCCTGGAGCAACTCATGGTGTTCATCCCGGCGATTCTGATCGCGGGCTACTTCAGCAATGCGTCCTGGGCCGCGCTGGCGGGGCTGGTGTTCATTATCGGCCGGTTACTATACTTCTCCGGTTATTCAAAGGATCCGAAACGCCGCAGCACGGGCTTTGGCATCGGCTTTTTGGCCACGGTTTATCTATTGATCGCCGGCTTGGTGGGCTTGATTCAGACTATGCTGTGAGTCGTGGATGAACCATTGACCGGCGCGGATCAACTTTTCCGAGTCCAGACAGCTTGGACCGTATGCGCTACATGTGGCGCTTGGTCCGGCAGCCGCGATCCGGTTGCTTGACCTGACGGCGAACGCCAAGGGAAGCGCGGTGGCCGGCGCGCGCGTTTCCCTGTTTATTGGCATGGGCGAGGCGCCGCCACCGACGCCGTCGCATCCCTGAACCGAACTCCTGGCCGCTTCGAACCCGGACCCGATCCCGAGCCCAGCCGCGCTTCAGCGACGATCCAGGGCGAAATACCCTTGCCGGTCAACATTCCTCCCGCTTGCCGCTTCGCCGGCCGCTGCCCCAAGGTCATGGATGTCTGCCGCGCGACCCCCCTCGAACTGACAACCCCGTGCAACGCCGACCGCTAGGTCGCCAGTCATCTGTAATTCCGGGTTTTGCGCGCCAGCCGCGCAGGCGCCAGAATGACCGGAAATCGCGAGCGAGAGGAGAATGCGGCCTGTGGCGCGATAATTTTGCAACCGCGAGCGGTTCGCGTGCGTATTAAACAAAAAGTCTCTCGCGCCAGTGCGCATCCGCCATGATCAAACACTTGAATCTCATCTGGTTCGGTCTGGTCGCCATCGCCACTCTGGTGCTGTTCCTCAACCCGGAATTGCTGGAACGCGAGTCCCTGGCGGCATTTCTTGAGCGGTTCGGCGCGGAAGCCTTCGTCATTTACTTGCTGATTTGCCTGACGCGCTCGCTTTTGCTGATCCCAAGCACACCGTTCATTTTCGCCGGCGCGATCGCATTCCCCGATTGGCCGCTGGCGGTGCTGGCGGCATCGATGGCCGGAGTCCTGAGTGGCTCGCTGCTGATCTACAGCTTCCCGGGCATCGGCGGCTATGACGAGCGGCTCAAGGCCCGCTATCCAAAACAGATCACTTACATCCGCGAGCGCATGCAAGGCGCCGGCGCCTGGTGGGTGGCCATGGGTTGGGCCGCATTCCCCCTCGTCCCTACGGACCTGATCTGCTACGTCGCCGGTTTAGCCAAGATGCCGCCCCTGAAGATGGCCACCGCCGTCCAGATCGGTTCCTTCCCGTTCATGGCGATCTACGTCTTCACCGGCGCCGAACTGGGCGCGATTCTTCTGAATTGACTGTCTGGAACTTCAAGACTATTTTTCCGTCACTGACGGGAAGCAACTATCGGTTCATAAGCATGGGAAACCCTTCGCGCAGAGTGGCCTCTCCAAGCCTGTCGCCGAGACTGGCGAAACCGGCATAATTGGCGAGATCTTCCGCGATGCGCGGCGCGGCTGCGAGTTGCGGGGCATCCGCGGCTCTAGGACGAATTCCACCTGTGTGCTCCGCAGGACCGCTACTTCCGAATTATTTTCAAGTATTGTTTTCAGCGCCGCGTCGCTCCCGGAAAACTGCTCGTAGCCGGAGCAATGGCGTGTCTGACCAAGGCAATTTCCTGATGTCGATTATTGACAAATATCGACATCAGCGATAGATTCATCGGCAAAATTACTTGAACGCGAGTATTCCCCAATGGCCAGCAGCATGAACCTGTCTCTGACAGACGAACTGCGTAAATTCGTGAACAGCCGCACTGGCGATGCAAGCCCCTATGCGACGCCCAGCGAGTACCTTCGAGACCTGATCAGGCGTGATATGGCATCCCAGGCAATCGTGACGCATGTCACGCGGAGTCTCGATGACCTCGCCCAGGGCCGCTTTTCAGAGAAATCGATTCTCGACATCGCGGAAGAAGAATGACGCGAGCGGCAAGGAAGCAAAGACGCTATATCCTCACAGAAACAGCGGAACGCGATTTTCGAGAAGCTCGGCGATGGTCGTTGTCCCGTTGGGGCAAGGCACTAACAAAGCAGTATTTTTTCGATCTGCATGGCTGTGCGGAAAATCTCGTCCAGAACCCTCGGCAATCAGTTTCCGTGGAACAGGCCGGGGATTTTCCGGAATTGAAAATCTGTCCCGTCCGGGAACACTACCTGGTCTATGTTCCCATCAAGACTGATCGCATCGCTATAGTGGCTCTCATACGCCAAACCCGCGATGTGCCCGCTATTCTCAATGCCAATAGCTTTCTGATTCGCGGACAATTGAAGGAGATATCGGAAAATCCGCTAGCTGACGGCAGATAATGTGCGCTCCATCCAAACTGTTAGCCTAAAGCGGCAATGTCCGATTCGCGCAAAGTGAAGGTGTCCCATTTTTCTGCAGGGAGGAGATATTTTTCCAGACGTGGCGCCAGTACCGAAACAATACTCCCCCAAAGCGCCGATTGAAAATTCCCCGGTTCGAGCTGCCTCAGATTGCTTGCCAAGGCTACTTGCCATGGTTGCCATGGGACAACCAGTGGATTCCGGAACCCCGCTTCGCTCCGCGCGGATTGATGATGCGGTGATTTACCGCGCGCGGTTCCGCTTCGGCTAAATCAGTTGCGAGAGGAATGTCCTGGCCGGAACGATGATTGGATTCTTGTGCTCGAAGCAGTCGGCTTCAACGTAGTCGAGGTCCATTGCTAGCTGAAAAGCGTGTTCGGCGCCGGTTTGGGACTGGAACAGCGCCAGCGAGTGGGAAAGTCTGGATTTGCCGCTCGTTTTCACTTCCGCCATGAACCAGGGTTGCCGGTCGCGGGTTACCAGAAAATCCACTTCGCGCTTTTGCTTGTCCCGGACGAAATACAGTCCGAAATCGCCTTGGCCGGATTGGGTCCACCAGTGGACGGCCTTGAGCAGGGCGGCGGCTACCAGGTTTTCCGCCCGCGCTCCCGGCTCTTGCACTTGCGACCAGTCCCAGAGATAAAACTTGGGTTCCTTGCGCAATCCGCGGGTAACGTTTCGATGCCAGGGCCTTACGCTGAAACACAAGTACAGGGATTCGAGCACGGCGATCCAGCGGCGGACGCTGTCGATCGATGCGCGGATTTCCCGCGCCAGTTTGGAATAGCTCGTGAGTTGGCCGACATGTCGTGACAGGTTCAGCGCCAGCGTTTCCACCTGGCCAAGTTCCTGAATTCTCGTGAGGTCGCGAAGGTCCTCGCGCAGCAACTGTTCGGTCCGCAGATTCTTCCAGCGAGTGTGGAAACGGTCGTCAGCCTTGAGGAAGGGTTCGGGGAAACCACCATATCGCCACAGCGCCCGCCACCGGTCTTCATCAATGCGTTCGGGGGGTGAAATCAGAGAGTCTTCCCGTTCCGGCTCCAGGCACTCGGCGACCGAAAGCGGATGCAGGACGTAGGGAAAGTAACGCCCCAAAAGGCTGTCTCCGGCGCGCTTGAATACGTCGAGGCGCGCGCTGCCGGTCATCAAGATATGGACCTGATTTTCGTAAACGTCGAAAAAGCCCTTGAGGAAATCTCGCCAGCCGCGGTACTTATGCAGTTCGTCGAAGGCGCAGAACGGTTTTTCGGCGAGCAGCCGGTCAAGTTCGAGTCGCTCGGCGACCGATTCCGGGCCATGCAGGATCGCGGTGCGGTGGGCCTGATTGTCCCAGTTGAAATAATCGCTCAAAGCAAACGTATTCGAAAGCTGCCGGGCGAGTGTGGTTTTTCCTACCTGCCTGGGGCCGGATACAAACAGCATCTGCCGGTTTTCGCGGAAGTGTTTTCGAGCCTCTCTCAGGTAATGCCGCTGCATTAGAATTTACCATTTTAGGCAGTGTCGCAAAAAGGTCATGACTATTTTACGACTATAAAGATAATGGTCAAGCTCTGTGATTTCATCTATTGGTTTACAACAATGCGCCTGCAATGTCCTTGAAGCGGCGCACCGGGTTAAGTAGACTTCTTGGCCCCGCTGCAAATCATGCTTGCACCGGAAAAGACAGTTCGCTGGTTAATCCGAACATTTCGAGGACATTCCGATGGCGCTGAGAATCAATGATATTGCACCCAACTTCACCGCCGTGACCACCCATGGCGAGATCGATTTTCACGATTGGCTCGGGGACCAGTGGGGAGTGCTGTTTTCCCATCCCAAGGATTTCACGCCGGTGTGCACCACGGAGCTGGGTTATATGGCCGGACTGGAACAGGAGTTCGCCGCACGCAATTGCAAGATCATCGGCCTGAGCGTGGATCCGGTATCGAGCCACGAAGCCTGGGCCGACGATATCGAAGACGTGCAGGGCCACAAGGTCAACTATCCCATGATCGGCGATCACGATCTGAGCGTGGCGAAGTTGTACAACATGTTGCCGGCGGACGAGCCCGGCACTTCCGAAGGCCGCACGCCGATGAACAACGCTACCGTGCGTTCGGTGTTCATCATCGCTCCAGACAAGACCATCAAGTTGATGCTCACGTACCCGATGACCACCGGCCGCAATTTCGACGAGATTCTGCGGGTGCTCGACTCCATGCGGTTGACCGCGAAACACAAGGTTGCAACGCCGGTGAACTGGCAGAATGGAGAAGACGTGATCATCGTCCCTGCGGTTTCCAACGAAGAAGCCGAAAAGATGTATCCCGATGGCTGGACTACGGTCAAGCCATACCTGCGCACGGTCAAGCAGCCGTAAGAATCGGCGGGACAGGCCTGCCGCCGGCTTTGAGTCAGGGAATTCGCCTGCGCGGATTCCTTATTCAGGCAGCGCGAAGGCTACCAGTTCCGGCTGGTGCAAGCGGTCGCCGATGGCGACCAGGATGAACTGCCGGCCCGCATGCATATAGGTTATGGGCGCGCCGGTAGCCCCGGCTTCCAGTTCGGTCACCCACTCGATCTCTCCGGTCATCTTGTCGTATGCCCGAAAGAATGGGCCGCCGCTGTTGGTGGCGATCTCGACCGGCATGTCGGGCGGCATCCTGCCGTCGCGGCGCAGATTGGTCTGGCCTTCGCCGATGAAAAGGAGAGTTTTCGTCAGCAGCGGCGAAGGCCGGCCCGGCCAGCCCAACTGGCCGAGATTCAGATGCGCGATCGCCGGATGATCACGCGGGCCGTCGCCGTTCGGGCTCATCCACACATGTTCGCCGGTATTCATGTCGATGGCGGTGATGCGGCCGTAAGGCGGCTTGAACAGCGGCAAGCCTCTGGGACCTGCGATCCAGCGCCGGGAACCTTTAACATAGGCAAGGTCGGTGTCCTCGGGTTCACCCGCGTACAGGTCGGCGATGAAGGGTGAAGTAATCGACGGTATGTAAAAGTAGCCGGTTTCCGGATCGAATGCCGCGCCCTGCACATCGGCTCCGCCCTGGGAGCCGGGCAACTGGATCGTACCCTGGGTGCCGCCGGGTTCGGCGACCGACGGCGGCGTGAACATCGGTCCGGTTACGTAATTACTGAAAATTTCCAGCGCTTCGGCGCGCAGTTCCGGCGTAAAGTCGATCAGGTTCTCCACGGTCGCGTCCTGCCGGTCGAACGGCGCCGGCCTGGTGGGGAAAGGCTGGGTCGGGGCGGTAACTTCACCCGGCACGTTCGATTGCGGGACCGGCCGGTCCTCGATGTCCCAGACCGGCTCGCCGGTGCGGCGGTCGAACACGAAGGTGAAAGCCTGCTTGGTGATTTGCGCAATCGCCGGAATTTCCTCTCCTTCGACGACGATATCCATGAGCACGGGCGCCGCCGGTATATCGTAGTCCCACAATCCATGCCGCACAGTCTGGAAATACCAGACCATCTCTCCTGAATCCGCATCGAGGGCCACCAGGCTCTGAGTGAACAGGTTGTCGCCGATGCGATGGCCGCCATACATGTCATTGGTGGAAGAACTCAGCGGCAGATAGACCATCCCGAGTTCTTCATCGGCGGACATCAGCGACCAGACCGGAGCGTGTCCGGTATAGGACCAGGACCGGTCCTGCCAGGTTTCCACTCCGAAATCGCCATCGTCGGGTATGGCGCTCCAGGTCCATTTCAAGGCGCCCGTGCGCACGTCGAACGCCTGTACTTCGCTGGGCGGCGCCTCTCTGCCGGAGAAAGTGTCGCTCATGCTCTGGCCGACAATGACGGTATCGCGCACGACGACCGGCACACCGCCCCAGCGATAACGTTCGAAATCCGCCGGCATGCGTTGCAGGTTGACGCGGCCGTTTACGCCAAAATCAGCAACAGGCGAGCCGGTTTCGGCGTCCAGCGCATAGAGCCAGATGTTGCGTTGCACCAGAATGCGGGCGTCGTCGCTATTGGTCCAGTAACCAACGCCGCGAGTTACCGCGCCGGGCAAGGCGTCGCCGTCAGTCGGCGCTTCCTGTACCCAGATCGTCTCGCCCGTGCCCGGGTCGAATGCTTCCACCAGCCCGACGCCATTCGGTATATAGCCGATGCCATCGCGCACGATCGCGGTAGCCACATGATTGGCCGAGGTGCGCTGATTCGGATTGACTTCCAGGTAAGAGGCGTCGAGACCCGGCCGCCGCCAGACGACTGCCAGATCGTTGACGTTATCCGCGTTGATCTGGTCTAGCGGCGAATACTTGGTCATGCCCTTGTCCGCGCCATAGGCGGGCCATTCACCATCGGCGGCGCCGGATTGAGCGAGGGCGGCCGCCGGCCAGCAAAGCGTCAGGGAGAAGAAAATTATTCGTGCGGGAGAAAGATCGAACAGATGCCGTGTCATGATCGGGTCTGCCTTCATCCGCCAGGGAGTAGCCCCGATTCTAGCGTCAAATCTCCGAACCGCAAAAGGAGGGCAGCGCTGGCGCGGCAGTTCCAATCCATAAGAAAAAGATCCCGCGACTGCGCGCAGGATGACCGGTTCCCCCCCCCCCCCCCCCAATTGTCATTCTGCGCGAAGCGAACCGGAGTCGCAGAATCTGCGATCCTCGCGGCGTGTCGTTGCCGGAAGCTCACGGGCACATGCGTTGCCCTCGCGCCGAAGTCCTAATTGCTGCCAAAATTTTTCTCTACTTTATCAACCTGTGTAGTATCAGTTTGCTCGGTTAATTTTGCTGGCGACCACCAAAGGGAGTAGAAATTTGAACCATACGAGCAAGAATTCGTTCGATCCTGATTGGATATCGCCGCCGGGCGATTCCATCGCGGATCTGCTCCAAGAAAGGAACTGGACGCAAGCAGAGTTGGCGAGCCGATTGGGAACATCCGAGCTTTTTGTCGAACAACTGGTGATGGGGGAAGTTCGGCTTACCGCGACGATCGCTGATGGTTTGGATCGAATTCTGGGCGGTTCGGTCCGGTTCTGGCTCAAACGAGAAGAAGAGTACCGAGTTTCGATTGCGCGGAAATCGAAAGCTGCTTTGTTTTCGCCTGAGTAATCCAGCGAAAGTCACTCTTCAAGGAAATCATTTCCAAACGAATAGCTAAGGCCGTATTGAACGGATGAACTCTTGGACAAGACACGCTGGGGAAAATGGTTCGACGTGAAAGCCGGTGGCGCCGTGAGGTGGTCCTGGTTCGTTGGACAATCCGAGGGCAAAATTAAGGTGTACTCCGGCTGATCTCCCAATCTTCGGAATCGATTGAAACTAACAATCTCCCGCAAATCCAAACGGCAGGCTCTTTCCACACAACGCAAACGAAATAGATTGTTCAATTTTCGTTTTTTCGCGAAAAAATATGGGCGCTGGCGGGATTGTTGCTTCTACCAGTATTCTTGCTTCCCAGAATTATCCAGTCCTATGAAGGCGCATGCGAACTATAGATTCCGGTTTCTGGATCGGCGATCCAAAGGTCGCCGCTGGCGATGTCGAACCACCAGCCGTGGAGGGTCAGCGCGCCGCTTGATTCGAGGTCTTGCAGCCAGCGGTTGGCGCGCAGGTTTTCGAGGGATTTGAGTATCGACCGCTGCTCGGCGTGGCGGGCCAATTCTTCCGCGGAAAGTCCGTCGTGCCCGGCGATGACTTCGTGACAGGCCGCCTCGGCCACGGAGGTCCAGTCCCGCAGGCAGCAAGCGTCTGGATCGGAATTGCGCAAGGCTTCATGGCGCGCGGGTACGGAGTCCGGCGTGACACCGCGCAAGGCTTGGTCGAGCGCGGTTCGGACGCCGGCGCAACTGGAATGGCCGCAGACGACGAGGTGCGGGATTGCCAGTATTTTCAGGCCCAATTCCACCGCTGACATAACACCGCTGTCCATGCTATCGGTGTCCGGCGGAGGCACGAGGTTCGCCACCACGCGCACCACCAGCAGATCACCCGGCCGGGCGCCGAAAATCAGCGCCGGATCGACGCGGGAATCGGCGCAGGCGATCATCATGGCCTTCGGCTGTTGGCCGGCCGACAGGCCCGGCATCAATGATTCAGGTTCGCGGTATTCACGTTCGCGGAACGATCTGGCGCCTTGCAGCAGCGCGGCGATGCCATCCTGGCCTGGATTTACTGGTTTGTTCATGGGACGGCAACCTTATTACCCTTTGGCATCGTCTTGCAAGCGACCTCGCTTGACCGTAATCTCACAAGTCTTGTCCCGAGGCCCGATCCGCCATCAGACGGACCGCCATGCCATTTGCCGCCAAGTTCACCCGTCGCCAGACTCTGGCCGCCATGGCCGCCGCTTCCACTTTATCCGTCCCGACTCTGTCGTTGGCCGCGGAAAACCGCATGCGCGGCGCGCTGATGATCCTCAGCACGCCGTATACGGCATCCGGCGAAGTAGATTACGAAGATTTGGCGAAAGAGGTGGATTTTTGCGGCCGTTGCGGTGTGCAGGGGCTGGTCTGGCCGCAGAATTCATCAGAGCAACTTTACCTGAGCAAGGAAGAAAGGCTGCGGGGATTCGAAACGCTTGTCGCAGCCAATCGTGGCTGCGGCATGGCGCTCGTGCTCGGTGTGCAGGCGGAGGACACCGCCGGCATGCTCGAATACGCCAGAGCGGCTGAAGCGGTGGCGCGCTGGATCGCCGCCGAACTCCCGGTCGCTGGCTGAACTCGCTCGCGGTTTGTGGGATTCGATGTATTTCCCCAGGCCTGGGACGCCAAATGCGGCGCCCGCCCGCGGCCGGGCACGCTGGTTTGAGCCGGCCTAGAAATGCGGCCCCTTGCTGGCGAGTAGCTGCACCGCGCTGATGCGGCGTTCCCGGAAGCCGCCTTCGCAATAGCTAAAGTAATAGTCCCAGAGCCGCAGGAAATCCGCCGGGTAGCCGTTGTTCCGCAAGCCGTCCAGATTTTCCAGGAAGGATTCCCGCCAGCGCGCGAGTGTGTCGGCGTAGTCGAGGCCGAGATCTAGCAGGTCGCGCATGACGAAGTCGGTTTTCCGCGCCATTATGCTGGAAATCACGCTTAGCGAGGGAAGAAATCCGCCCGGGAAAATATGTTTGCGGATGAAGTCCTCGTCCCGGCTGTACTCCGCGAAGCGCTGGTCGGCGATGGTGATTGACTGCAACAGCAGACGGCCGCCAGGTTTCAGCAATTCGTTCAAGGTGCGGAAATACCTGGCCAGATAGCGCCGGCCGACGGCTTCGATCATTTCCACCGAAACCAGCTTGTCGTAGCACCCTTCGAGCTGCCGGTAATCCTGGTTGACCACCTGAACGCGATCTTCAAGACCCTCCCGCTCCACGCGCTCGCGCACATGCTCGAACTGCGCGCAGGAATTGGTCACCGCCGTAACCTTGCTGCCCCAATGTTTCGCCGCGTGAATCGCCAATCCGCCCCAGCCGCAGCCTACTTCCAGCAGATGATCGTCCGGGCGCAGTTCCAGCAGTTCGCAGATGCGGTTCATCTTGTGCAGTTGCGCCGACGCCAATGCTTCGCCGGGCCGGGAGAAGATCGCGCTCGAATATTGCAGACGCTGGTCGAGGAAGCCGCGGTAGAAATCGACTTCCAGATCGTAATGCCGGCGGATATTGCGTCTCGCCTGCTCGCGGCTATTGCGGCGGGCGCGCAATCGCAACAACCGCGCGGGCTTGAATAGCCAGCCGAAGCGCCGGCCCCAGGCATCGGTGGTGTCGAGATTGCGCGCGAAGAAACGAATCACCGAAGTCAGGTCCGGGCTTGTCCACCAGCCGTCCATGTACGCCTCGGCGGCGGCGGTGTCGCCGCCGAGCAGCGCTCTTGCGTACAGTCTGGTATCGAGAACATCCACTTCGGCGCGCAAGTCCTGGCCGGGCGTTCCGATGCGGGCGACGATCAGGCCTCGTTCGCGCAAGATCAATTGACCTTCCCGGGCCCGCCGCAATACCCGCAGCAGCATGTCGCGCAGCAGGGTTTGCGTACGCGTAATATCCGCCGGGGCCGTCGCTGTTCCGGCATGAGCGACCGGTTTCTGATTCATGGCCGTTGACTCCTGTTACGGCCGGCCGCTCCCGGCCGGTCCGGATGTGGATGAAGGGGGCTGCGTTTGAGAAACAGGCGCAGCGCCTGCCAGTAGATACCCGCCAGCAGTCCGGCGGTCTGGCACGGATTGCGCAACAGCATTCGGTTCAGCGCGCGCTGATCCAGCGGTATGCGTCGCAGGCGCAGGGTGGCGTCCATCGCGCGGCCACCGCCGTCGATATCCGCAACTTGCAGATGCACGGAGAGGCGATCGCCGTCGGGTGGCAGTATGCGCCAGTGATACTGCTGCCCCATGGGATTGAACGGCGAAACATGAAATGCCTTGCCATGGGATCGCAGACTGCCGAGGTCGAGCGCATAACAATGCCGCTCGTTCCAGGGTGTATTGCTGACCTCGGCCAGCGCATGGCGGAAAATGCCGTCCCGCTTGATGAAATAGAGATTCAGCGGACTGAAGTAGCAACCGAGATAGCGCAACTGACCAAGGAGCCAGACTTCGCCCTCGACTTCCCCGCGGCCGCGCCCGAGCCCGTCCGCCACTTTGTCGATTACGACTTCGGCCAATGGCCGCCGCGGCTCATCGAGATAATCCTCGCGCCGGAACCGCGCCCAATGCCAGCGGCCGACGCCGAATTGGCGGAGCTTGCCGCATAAGGAAGGGAGTTCATCCAGTTTCAGCAGCCACATGAAAAAAGGGTAGCGGAATTGATGGCGTACCGGCTGGAAGCGGCGATGGCGGACGCTGCCCTGGAACAGCGCGGATTCGGTTGCCGGCAGTTCGATGCGGTTCATGCGGCAGCCTCGAATCGCCGGCAAACGTCGAGCGCGCTACGCACGGCGTCCTCGTGGAAGCCGTTGTACCACCATGCCCCACAGTAATGGATGCGATCGACGCCGCAGATTTCGCTACGGCGCGCCTGAGCGCGCAAGCTCTGCTCGGAATAGCGCGGATGGCTGTAGCGGAATTCTTCCAGCACGGAACTCGGATCAACGTGATCCGTGGCGTTCAGCGAAACCAGCAAGGGTCGCGGAGAATGCAGTTTTTGCAAGATGTTCATGCAATAGGTAACAGTTGGAGGGCAGTCCTTTTTCACATCGCCGGCGCGAAAATTCCAGCTAGCCCAGGCTCGTCGCCGCCGCGGCATCAGGCTGGCGTCGTGATGCAACAGCACCGAATTGGGCCGATACGGTATTGACCGCAATATTTCCGCTTCCGCCGGCCGCGGCGACTCCAGCAGCGCCAGCGCCTGATCGCTATGACAGGCGAGCACCACATGGTCGAATTTCGCGCTGCCGTTATCGAATCGCAGTTGCACGCCGGCGTTCTCGCGGCGAACGCCTCGCACCGGCGTGGACAGGTTGATGCGATCCGCGAAATCGGCGCAAAGCGCCTTCACATAATTACGGGAACCACCGGCAATGGTGTACCAGCGCGGCCGATTGAGCAAGTTCAAAAGACCATGATTATCGAAGAAGCGCGTCAGCATGACCATGGGAAAGTCACCGGCCTGGCGCGGATCGCTCGACCAGATCGCCGCCACCAGAGGCAACAGATAATTGTCCGCGAACAAGCGGCCGAATTCGTGCCGATGGATGAACTCCGCGACCGTCCCGCCATCGACGTGGCGCCGAGCCGCCCGATTGAACCGCAAAATGTCGAGCAGCATCCGCTGGAATGACCGGCGCCACAGGTTGCGGCGCTGGGCGAACAGGGTATTCAGATTGTGACCGTTGTATTCCAGGTCGAGCGCCGGATTCGACACGCTGAAACTCATTTCCGTGGGAATCAGGTCAACGCGCAGTTCCTTGAGCAGCGCCATGAACGAGGGATAGTTGCGGTCGTTGCAGACGATGAAACCCGTATCTACCCAGAAGTCGCGTCCACCGACTTTCGCCGCCACGGTATGGGAATGTCCGCCGGCATAGTCATTTGCCTCGAAAACGCTGACGTCGTGATCGCGCCGCAGCAACCGCGCTGCCGTCAGGCCGGCCACGCCGGCGCCGACTATGGCGATTCGCGCAGGCCGCGAACCATTGGCGGTCATCGGGCGTCCCCCGTGAATTTCTGCATCTTCTCTACTGCCATGGCGGCATTCGCCGGCCTTGCAAAGACCTACGGTTGAAAAATACGACCACTCGCGCCGCGACGGATCAATCGCCGCCACGTTGCTGCAAGTGATCCGCTTCCGTGGCGTCCGCGTAAATCCGGTATTATGGAACACATATTGCGATTCGAACTGTCGGGACTGTTGCCCGGATGCGAGCGCGTAGCTCCGAACAGCGCGCGCCGGGGCAAGGCCGCCGTGCAGCATGGCAGGACCTGGAACAGGGACATGGGACAAGAGTTTGGCCACGCGGAAGCGGCCAGCGATGAGGAATTACTCAGCGAAGTCAGCCATTCCGGCGATGCCTCCGCGTTCGCGCTGCTTTTCGCGCGCTATTCCCGGCGGATTTACCGAATTGGCTTGAAACTGACCGGCAACGAGCAATTGTCACGAGATCTCGTGCAGGAAACCATGCTTACAGTCTGGCAGAAGGCGCACCTGTTTGATCTCGACCGGGGCAGCGCCGACAACTGGATTTTCACGATGACGCGGAACCGCTGTTTCGATCTGTTGCGCAAGGCCAAGCGTCAGCCGGTTTGCGTCAGCGCCGATGACATCTGGCCGCCGGGCGAGGAAGCGGAATCCGTGTCGGAGACGGAGAATCCAATCGAGCGCCACGCCCTGTTGTCGCGCATCGGCGGCATGCTTACACGCTTGCCCGCTGAACAGCAGGCGGTAATCAAACAGGTTTATGAGCTGGATTTTACCCACGAGGAAGCGGCCAGACGCCTCGGCATACCCTTGGGTACGCTGAAGTCCCGCCTGCGCCTCGGCCTGGATAAACTCAAATATTTCGTTGGCCCGGACAAATGAACAGCAAGAGCAATCATCATCCATCCGACATCATGCTGGAAAATTTCGCGCGGCGCGAATTGCCCGTCGGCACAAGCGTTATTATTTCCGCCCATGTAGAGTTGTGCGGCCGCTGTCGGGCGCGGGTTGCGGATTTTGAACGTCGTGAAATGCGCGAATGGCATCCAGAGGCGGCAACCGTGGACGTTCATGTTCCGGATCTGGAGGGCATGATCGAAGGGATCATCAGCTTGCCGCGACAGCAACCCGGCCGCGACAAAGAGCTCGCGACCGCGGCCCAGGACAGGTTCGTCAACGGCGCGCGGCTGCCTCGCGCGCTACATCAGGCCGCGGTCAATCTGCAATGGAGCCGGCTCACCGACGGCATCCATCAGGCCAAGGTGGCGGTCGATCATGAAACCCGGTGCGAGTTCATACATATGGCCGAAAATGCGCCTTCCCCGGCGCATACCCACTACGGCCGCGAATACACCCTGGTGCTGCAAGGCAGCTTTCACGATGACCTCGGTAGCTACGGCGTTGGCGATTTTCTGTTGCGCGACGCTAGCCATGAGCACCAGCCGGTGAGCGACAACGGCTGTTTGTGTTTCGCCGTGCTTGATCGCCCGCTGCGATTCACCAGGGGCCTGCCGAGACTGCTGAACCCGATCAACCGCCTGCGCTTCCGCGGCGGCCTGGCGCGTTAGCCGGGGGCGTCAAACCAGGGCGGCGGCTCAGCGATTGCGCCGCGCATCGATGTTCATGGCAATGGAAATGCGTTCGCGCGCGCCGGTATAAGTGCGCACGCCGTGGCGCAGCCAGGCGGGGAATACGATCAGATCGCCGCGTTTGAGTTTGAATTCGACTTCGAATTGCTGCGGGTTGCCGTCGGCGCCAAGCATGCGCATCGCGGTATTGTGCATGGCGACGGATGGAAAGCGAGGATCTTCCATGTAGAATTCGCCGCCGGAATCGCCCAATTCCTTTTGCTCGCCCATATCGACATACATCACCGCCGCCCACAGGTTGCCCGGATGGCAATGCAAGTGGTTGAACCCGCCCTGGGGCGTGACATTGGCCCACATGCGCACGACCCAGTGATAACTTTCCGGCCTGACTTCCTGGAATACGGTAAGCCGTTTGCAAATCTTGATTGCCGTATCGGCAAGTTCGCCCGCCGCGGCGCCGCCCCATTTCAGCATGTCGGTATCCGAGTGCCATGAGCCGATATTGGATCTCGACAGGCCGGTTTGCCGCGCCTTGTTGCGCCGAATGGACTGTTCCAGATCGTCCATCAGCGTTTCGCCGTTCTTCAGCCGGCTGACCACGACCGGAGTCTCGAAGAATCCCACGTGCTGGGCTTCGAGATGCAGGTTGTAGCGCTGGGCCGAGTTGTTCATGCGGCTGCGAACTGGATTCGACGGCGGCAATAATAGCAGGTTTGGCCGGCGCTTAAGCCAGGCGTTTGCTGTCATATTTCTGCAACCAAATTGTCGCGAATTTGAAACAACAGATTCCTAACATGACGCATCCATCTTTGTGTTCCACACGACATCAGCCAGGAGCGAAAATGAAATTCAAGCAAAGCAAAATGACCGCGCTTGCCGCCGGCGTAGCGTTAGGCGTAACAGCCTTGGCCGCCCAGGCCGGCGATGGCGCGCAGACTGAACTCAGCACCGCGGGCGCGAGTTCCGGTACCGCGTTCACCGGCGGCGCGACAATAAATGGCGGCGTAAGCTATCTGGCGGAAGTTCCCGCCTCCGAACCGGCCGATCTGGTGGTAACCGTACATCCCGCGGTCGCGGACGTAGGCGCCGAAGCCGATATCTACGTCATTCTGAGCGTGCCGGGGCAGGGGTTTTTCCAGAAGATTTCCGGCGAAATCTGGTTGCCGCTCGATCTCGACGATCTGGTGGGCTCATTGCGGCCCTATTCAAGCAAGACGCTGGGAGAAAACGAAAAGGTAACCGTTATCGACGGTCTGGTTGGTGAAGACGCCAACATGGCCGGCATGACGCTGGACGCCTATGTCGCCTACGCCGTGGATGGAGATCTTGCGACTATCACCTACAACGATGTGACGGCTCCGGCGCGGTTGACCATCGCCGAATCCGCGGCCAATGCCTGCCCGGCGAATACCACGCCAGTGCTTTCCGGTGAAACTTTCAAGGGCAAGGACGTTTGCATATTGTCCGGCAGGATAACCGGCGACACGCATCTTACTTCCAATTTTTCCTACTTCCTCGCCGATCAGGTAATCATCGGTGAAAATGCCGTAACCGACAACGAAGCCAAGGTCAAGCTGACCATTGATGCCGGCACTACCGTTTTCGCGCCGACCGCTGGTGGCGGACTAGGTTACCTGGTTGTCGATCGCGGCGGCCAGTTGCATGCCAACGGAACTCGTGAAAAGCCCGTCATTTTCACCTACGAGGACGAAGATAACGCCGACGAGTTCACCACCGGCCAGTGGGGCGGTCTGGTACTGAACGGCAGCGCTACGCTGAACGTTCAGGGCGGCGTCGCCGAAGGCGAGGGCGCCAGCGGGGAATACGGCGGCGCGAACGATGAGGACAGCAGCGGCGTAATGACTTTCGTGCAAGTCAAGTACGCGGGTCAGAACTTCACCGAAGAAGACGAATTGAACGGCATCGCCTTCCAGGGCACGGGTTCTGGAACCCTGGTCGATTATGTCCAGGTACACAACAATTCGGACGATGGCATAGAGTTTTTCGGCGGCACTACCAATGCCAGACACGTTCTACTCTCCGGCAACGAAGACGACGCGCTTGACTGGACCCAGGGCTGGAACGGCAAGATGCAATTCGTCGCGATCAAACAGGGCAGCAACAGCGAACATTGCATCGAGGCCGACAGCAACAGCGACAACAATGACGCGGAGCCGCGCGCGCAGGCGATCATTTCCAATATCACGTGCGCCGGTCCGTCCGATAGCGGCGAAAACGGCTTTCGACTGCGGGAAGGCACGTCAGCGCAAATTTCCAATGGCGTTATAGCCAGTTTCGGCGCCGGCGGATATTGTGTGGATATCGATGACCCGGCTACGTTTACCGCCGCCGGCGGCAGTATCGCCGGATTGAACGGTAGCTTGACTCTGAGCAGTTCCCGAGTGGATTCAGCCTGTACTTTTTCCGAATCCGACGGAGACGCCTTTACCGTTGCTGACTGGTTTAACGCTCAATCCGGCAGCGCCATAGGCGGCGTTGACCTCGGCGGCGACAGCGGCCTGATCAACGGTCACCAACTGAACGCGGTGGCGCCGGCGATTCCTGACGATTCGTTCTTCGAGCAAGTCGATTACATCGGCGCGATCAAGGATGAAACCTCCGACTGGACCGCGGGCTGGTCTTACTCGGACTGACCCTGGTTCGGCGACGGACCGCAACGTCCTGAACGATGGAAGGGGATGCATTCGCATCCCCTTCCTGCGTTGTTACAAGCAAGCGGAATGCCGGGAAATTTCTTTCGCTTCAGTAACATGATTGTCATAAAGATGCCATAAACTGGCGCTTTAAATACCCACTTTCGGACGAGAGAATGAGTATATACGCGCTGCAAAACCGAATCCTGATCTTGACCCTGGCGTCCGCGCTATGTGGAATTGGGGGAACGGCATTTGCCCAGGAGCCGCGCATCGAAGAAATCTCGGTGATCGGCCAGTTTGTCCCCGACGAGAAGCGGGAAACCGCTTCAGTGTCGAACGTCGTCGGCGCGGAGCAATTCACTCGCTCGGGCGATTCCAATATTGCCGAAAGTCTCAAGCGCGTCGCGGGGCTGAGCACCGTGGGCGGCAAGTTTGTCTATGTTCGCGGCCTTGGCGAGCGTTATTCGACGACCTTGCTCAATGGCGCGATCCTGCCGAGCCCGGAGCCGATCAACCGGGTAGTGCCCATGGATCTGTTCCCCACCGCCGTACTGGAAAGCGTGTTGGTGCAGAAAACCTATTCGGCCCAGTTTCCCAGTGAATTCGGCGGCGGCGTATTGCAATTGCGCACCAAGAAATCCACCGACGAGTTCTTCTGGAACGTGTCTTCCTCGGTCGGCATGACTTCCGACGTGAATTTCGAGGAAGGCCTGACCATCTCCGGCGGCGACATGGCCTGGCTTGGTTATGACGACGGTTATCGCGGCATACCCGCCGCGCTTCGCCTGGCAACCGAGGGTGACAAGGAACTCAAGCGCGCGAGCCGGTTTGGCGGCGGCGGAGGCTATTCAGCGGAGGAACTGCAAGCTATCGGCCATTCCCTGCGCAATGAATACAACCCGAATTCGGAGGAACTGCCGGCAAATTTCGATATATCCACATCCCTGGGCAACTTTCACGCAATCGGCAATTCCGGCGCCACGGTCAATTACCTGGCGGCAATCGATTATTCCAATAGCTGGGATCGCAACGAGATCGAACGCAAGACCTACAAGATAAATAACGCAGGGCTGGATCTCGATGACGATCTGGTCTGGAACGGCACCGAGCATAGCATTGATATCAGCGGCATTCTGACCACGGCCATCGACTTCAATGCGAATCACAACGTGCGCCTGACTTCGGTAGTACTGCGCAAGACTGACGACAGCGCGGGATTCGTGGAAGGAGATATCGCGCAGGAGGCCTATATCCGCCGCACCGAACTGGAATGGATCGAGCGCGAGTTGTTTTCAAATCAATTGCAAGGCGATCACTTCTTTCCCGGGTTCAACGAACTCGTGATCAACTGGCGCTACAGCGATGTCAAGGCCGAACGCGACTCTCCCGATCATCGCCGTTACCGCTACGACCTCGAAGGCGATGGGCTGTTCCAGTTTTCCACTCGAGCCGACGGCAATGTGCGCCGCTTTAGCGCGCTTGACGACGATGCCCGGGATTTTGGTCTTGACGCCACCATGGTGTTCGATGGGCCGGGCAACGCCATCTTCACTGCTCAGGCAGGTATGGTAATCAACGAGAAAGTGCGCGATTCGGAAATCCGCCGCTATTCTTTCTTCGATCTGGGCCGCCGTACCCGCGATCAGGATTTGCTCAGGCTTTCCATGGAAGAAATTTTCGTACCGGAAAATATCGCGCCGGACGCCTTCGAGCTGCGCGAGTTCACCCGCCCCACCGACAATTATGTCGCCAGGAACGAATCAGAATCCTGGTACGTCAATGGTGAAATCAATTTCGGCGAGCGGTTGCGCCTGAATGGCGGAGTTCGCGTCGAAGACTTCAAGCAGTCGGTGGATACCTTCGATCTGTTCCGCGACGTGGAAGTGAATGCAAGTCAGGGCAGCGAGGATGTGTTGCCCGCTTTCAGCGCGACTTTTATCAATAACGATCACCAGTTCCGGCTGGCCTATAGCGAAACCCTCTCAAGGCCCGATTTCCGGGAACTGTCTCCGGCAGCCTTTACCGATCCCATTACCGGCCGTGAAGTAGTCGGCAATCCGAATTTGAAGATTACTTCGATCACCAACTACGATTTCCGCTGGGAATGGTATTTTGGTTTCAGCGACTATATGTCGTTAGGCATTTTCTACAAGGAATTCGAAAACCCCATTGAATCCGTCATCCAGGGCGGCGCCACCGGGGTGCAGACCTTTACTAACGCGAAGTCGGGCGAAAACCAGGGAATCGAGTGGGAGATATACAAGAGTCTCGAATTTCTTGGCGGCATCGGCGAAGATTTCTATGTTCAGGCAAATGTCTCGTTTATCGATTCCTCGGTGCAGATCAGTGAAGAGAATTCCGGCATCGTGACCAACCTGTCGCGGCCGCTGCAAGGCCAGTCCGACTGGCTGTTCAACTTTCAGGCGGGCTATGAGCCATTCACCGGCGCCACCGCGACCTTGATGTACCACTATTTCGGCAATCGCATCACCGAGGTGGGCATAGAAGGCGCGCCCGACCTTTATGAGCAGCCTTTCGGTGAATTGAACATAAACTATATCCAGGAACTGAACGATAACTGGAAGATACAGTTCAAGGGCCGAAACCTGCTTGACGAACGTTCCGAGATCACTCAGGGTGGGCTGATTTCAACGGCTTACAATTACGGTCGGCAGTTCAGTTTTCAATTGGATTACACGTTCTAGTTCCGGGCACGGGCAACTACCATGGCAGATTCAACCATCCTGATTGTTGATGACGAAGCCGCTATCAGGGATGTTGTAGGCATTACCCTGGATCTCGCGGGCTTTGACACCATCAAGGCGTCCAACGCCCATGAAGCCCACGTTTCGATCATCGACCGGAAACCGGATCTGGTGCTACTCGACTGGATGCTGCCCGGCGGCAGCGGCATCGAACTCGCGCGCCGCCTGCGCCGCGACGAAATCACCAGCGCCATCCCCATCATCATGCTTACCGCCAAGGCCAGCGAGGACAACAAGGTTCAGGGTCTGAACGAAGGCGTCGACGATTACGTCACCAAACCATTCTCGCCGCGGGAGCTTGTGGCGCGCATCAAGACCGTGCTGCGGCGCGTGAATGGCAGGGAGAAAGACAAGATCCTGCAGGTCTTCGACCTCAAGCTCGACCCCACCAGCCATCGCGTCACCATCGAGGACGATCTCGTGGAAATGGGCCCCACCGAATTTCGCCTGCTGAAATTCTTCCTGCTGAATCAGGAAAAAGTCTTCAGCCGCGACCACATCCAGACTTCTGTCTGGGGCGCTAACGTTTATCTGGAAGAACGCACCATCGACGTACACATCCGCCGCCTGCGCAAGGCGCTGTCCTCGGTGGAAGGCACATCGATCAATTATTCCAAGCTGATCCAGACCGTCCGCAGCGCCGGCTACCGCTTCTCGGTCCGCCCGGCCTAGGCATTCGCGCCTTCTCGTTATCGTCAAATTTCTGGTAAAAACCCGATTTCACGGGTAGTATGGGCGCGTAATAAGGACTATTTAACAATTATTTGTTATTTATGCTCTGTATTGCCTCCATTTGGTGAGATCATGATTCACAGCTACCGATTCCGGAACTTTTTTTCATTCGCGGATGAAACTGAGGTCTCCTTTTTGCTCAATCGCCAGTTTCCCAACTCGGATCTGGCGTTTGAAAGCCCGTGCGGCGCACGTCTGTCAAAGTTAATGGCGGCTATCGGCCCTAATGCTTCGGGTAAAACCAGCGTATTGAAGCCATTGGCGTTCCTGCGCTGGTTTGTCGTGCATTCATTTGCTGACAGCAAGCCCGAAAGTGAAATTCCGGTTAGCTCTCACTTCTTCTCGGACGATGAAAACAGCGAGTTTGAGATTAATTTCGAAGCCGGGGGTCAACTGTACCGCTATTTGCTGGTTATCAACGCAACTCGTGTCGTGCATGAATCTCTGCACCACAAGACCAGCAAGTTCTTCAGCTTCGTTTTCCGGCGCGACTGGTCGGCGCCGGATTCCACTTATGCCATTCGTCAGCAGAATTTCGGATTGGCCGCGCGTGAGGCGGAAAAGGTCCGCCAGAATGCGTCGTTAATCGCGACCGCAGCCCAGTACAATGTTCCTTTGGCGCTTGAACTGATGGGTTATTTCATGCAATTCCATTCCAACGTGGCCCATGGCGGTCGGATACATTTCGAAGTCGGGGCTGTTTTTGAAAGTACGGAGTTCTTTCATGGCCGGCCGGCGCTGCGTGCTCAAATGTCCGAATTTCTCAAAACTCTCGATCTGGGTTTGGCCGAGGTCGTCATCGAATCACATGGTTATGTGGATAAAGAATCCGGAAAAAGCGAAGAGACTAAAGTTCCGCTCGGCGTCCACTGCAAAGGCAAACGAATGAAAAAGCTGCCACTCTGGTATGAATCCAGTGGAACGCAGGCCGCATTTGTGTTGCTGAAGAAGATTCTGCCAGCTCTTGAACATGGCGGCGTCGTGATTGTCGATGAAATGGAAGCTGACCTGCATCCGGACCTGGTGACCGCGATGCTTGAACTATTTGTTGATCCTGAACGCAATCCTCACAATGCTCAGATCATATTTACTTGTCACGCTCATGAAGTTCTCGGTAACTTGCAAAAGGAGCAGGTTCTTCTGGTGGAGAAAGATCCTGATGGATTCAGCCAGGCATGGCGGCTTGACGATATGAAAGGAGTCAGGCGAGACGATAACCTGTACGCAAAGTACCGTGCCGGAGCCTATGGCGCGATACCGGATCTCGCCGGTTGAAAAAGCCAGACCGCATTAGACGCGTCGCGCTCAGTACCATTCTTCTGGTTGGCGAAGGCGCAACCGAGAAAGCGTTTCTCTCGTACATTAAATCCCTATACATAAACCGGGGATGCGGAGTCAGCGCCACAATACGGAACGCTCACGGCAAAGGACCCGATCATGTGGCGAATTACGCAATCGCGCAATGTGGGAACGTAGCCTATGACAGGGTCGTGGTTCTATTGGATACTGATCTGCAGATGTCTCCCACAGTTCGAAGAAGGGCTGCGAGCAAGAGAATACAGGTAATTGGGTCGACGCCGTGTTTCGAAGGTTTATTGCTCAAAATTCTTGGAGAGCATGTGCCGGCAATCAGCAAACAGTGCAAGGAACGACTGGGCTCCAAACTTCCTGATAGACTGACAGCTAGAGACGGCTACGCTTTGAAGTTTCCGAAGGAATTCCTGGATGAGCGGCGAAATGACGTTCCCGAACTAGGGACACTGCTGGATTTCTTGCGATTTGACTGATACCCGAACTGATCCAGACCGTCCGCAGCGCCGGGTACCGCTTCTCGGTCCGCCCGGCCTGAGGTCTTACTGCTGCTGTTCCGCGCGCAATTCCTCAAGGTCGCGGGCATATTCCTCGTAGCTGGTTTCGTATAGCGAGCGGCAATGATCCTGTTGCGGGATGGGGATGTTCTCGCAGTCCTGGATGCGATTGTCGCGAATCGCATTGTAGATTTGCTCGCTGGTGCAACTCGCCGTGGCGAACAGCAGCGCGAAGGCAAGTATAATGGTCCGGTTCATATCGGAATGATAACAGCGTTTCTGAATTCCCGGCAGTGGAGAAACCCATGTCCAGCGATCACAGTCATTTGCCGTCAGATATCGAGTTGCGGGCGAAGGCGCTGGAAAGCCTGCTGGTCGAAAAGGGTCTGGTGAACCCGGCAACCCTGGACGCCATCATCGAAACCTACCAGGACAAGGTGGGTCCCCGGAATGGCGCTCAACTCGTGGCCCTGGCCTGGTCCGACGCGGAGTTCCGCCACCGACTGCTCGCCGATGCCGCGGCGGCCGCCGCCGAGCTGGGTTTTTGCGGGCGCCAGGGCGAACATCTGCAAGCGGTCGAGAATACTCCTGAAGTACATAACCTGGTCGTTTGCACCTTGTGTTCCTGCTACCCGTGGACCGTGCTCGGCCTGCCGCCGGTCTGGTACAAATCCGCGCCGTATCGCTCGCGAGCGGTAAGCGAGCCGCGTTCCGTGCTGTTCGAATTTGGCACGGAATTACCGGAACAGGTCAAGATTCGCGTGTGGGATTCCACTTCCGAGATGCGCTATCTGGTCGTGCCCATGCGCCCGGCGGGCACCGACGGCTGGAGCGTTGAAAAATTGTCCAGTCTGGTGACCCGGAACTCGATGATCGGGGTTGAAGCGGCCATGCCGCCGGAGCAGGCCGCATCATGAGGGGAGGGCATGATCTGGGCGGCCGTCAGGGATTCGGTCCGATCAAGCCGGAGCGTGACAGCGCGGAGCCGGTGTTTCACAGCGCATGGGAACGGCGCGCATTCGCGCTGACCATGGCCACCGGTTTGCTGGGGCAATGGAACATCGACCAGTCTCGCCACGCCCGGGAAAGACAACATCCGGTGGCCTATCTGGGGCAATCCTATTATGAGAACTGGCTGGCCGGGACTGAAAGGCTGTTGCTTGAGGCGGGCCTGATCAGCGAACAAGAACTGGCCGCGGGCGTGGCCGCGGCAAAAACGCGATCCGACTTGCGAGTCCCCGGCCCGGACGATGCCCGCAAGATTTTGACGAGCGGCGGCCCGGCCGCGCGTGAAATTGATCGTCCGCCAAGATTCGCGGCCGGCGATGCGGTTATGGTGCGGCGGCGGTATACCACAGGCCATACCCGGGCGCCGGATTATGCTCAGGGTTGCCGCGGCCGCATACATGACCTACACGGTGGCCATGTCTTCCCCGACGCCAATAGCCAGGGCGATCCGGTGGCGCATCACCTCTATAGCGTCGAATTCTCTTCCCGCGAGCTATGGGGCGGCGATGCCGAAACATTCGAAGTGCTGATCGACCTGTGGGAACCGTATCTGGTCCACGCCGACGCCAATGACAAATAGCGCATCGGTAGTTCCCAGGTTTCAGGATCTCGACGGTCCGCCGTTTCGCGCGCCCTGGGAGGCCCAGGTATTCGCCTTGATCCGCGCCTTGCAAGACGCGGGGACGCTTCCACCGAAGGAATGGTCGGCCGGGCTTGGCGAGGAAATCCGGCTGGCCCGGGAGCGCGGCGATCCGGACCTTGGCGACACTTACTACGGTCACTGCCTTGCCGCGCTGGAAAAATGGCTGCTTCATTCAAATCTCGCCGACCGCGAAGAGATCGGCGCGCGCATTGCCGACTGGCGCGCCGCATACTTGAACACGCCCCACGGCCAGCCGGTGGAGCTTCGCTGAGCGTTCGCGGCTCTTGTCGCTGAAAATTGGTCTTTTCTCCGCACGCCTCCCATACTGTCCGCAACGTGGATGACATGCCCAGGGAGAAAGCGGATGAAAGGAAACGGATGGACAGCCAGATAATCGCCATCGTGGCGGTGGCCATACCAATGCTTGGATTCTTGTGGAGCATGCGCCGGGATGTCGCCGGATTGCACGAACGCATGGCGCGACTCGAAGGATTATTCGAGAGATTCGTCAAACGGCCCATGCCCGCCAACCGGAAATCGGTCGACGGACCATAAGTCGCCGTCTCTCAAGGCAGCGGCGGATAGAAATCGCCGCGCCGGACTTCGATGCCGCTGCCGTCCAATTCCTGTTCAAATCGCGCCAGGCTTTCCGCTATCGTCATGCCGCCGGCGAGTGTGATTGCCGGAGCGTCCGGATTGGCCACTCGCCGGGCGTAGCCCTGGTCGTAGTGGTAGAGATAAATCACGTCCGGGTCGAGCAGGCGAGCGCATTGCGCCGCGGCCGCGGGAGTCATGCGTCCGACCGGTATATTCATCGGCATGAAGGCCACATCGATGCCGCGCAGGGCTTTCACCTCATCCACGCATTCGGTCACGCCGGCGAAGAAGAAGCGCAGTCCGCCCAGCGTCACCACATAGCCATTGGCGTCGCCTTTGGGGTGTTCCGGCGCGCCCGGAATGATGTCATAGGCCGCGACCGCTTCGATCCTCACTCCGGAAAGCGTGATTTCCGCGCCGTTTTCCAGCACCATGCCGCGCGGCAAGCGCTGCCTGCTGTTGGCCGGCATCACCACGATGGTGTCATCGTCGCTCAACGCGGCAATCGCCTCGGGATCGAGATGGTGACCCGGATTGTCTGTAACCAGGACCAGATCCGCGGTCTGCAAGCCTTCCAGTCCCATGGCGCCCCATGGATCTACTATTACGACTAGATCCCCATGAACCAGTTGCGCGCCATTATGGGTTATCGCGGTGATCTCGATTTCGCCTTCGGGTCCAGATACGGTGTCGGCCAGGGCCGGACCTGACGTTGCGGCGAAATACAAGCTCAGCGCCAGTGTCGGCGCCACTCGTTTCGTTCGGCAGTGAAAAAGCCACTCTTTCATCGGATGAAGCGCTCTCGTCCCAATTGGTGCGTGCCGTCCCTGACGCGAGTTGAATAACCTCGATTGGCCCCGGTCTTGCCGGTCCAGCTTCCAGCCCCGGCATTCTTGCCGGGTCGTTCGACTCTCGAAAAGCCGTGCTTTTCGCCGGCTACGCCGACCGGATCTCACCCAAGCAAAGCTTGGCGCCGCTCGGGACTGCACAGGACGCCGGCGCTTCCTGAACGCTTGCCCTCGCCCATGGCGAGCCGTTCGGGCATGAAAAAGCTTGGCTTCTTCATGGCCTCACCCGCACGTATTTCTCGAACCGCTGGCGTCCGACCTGGCCGGCATAAATGTTGCCTTCGGCATCGCTGGCGAGAAACTCGATGCCGCTGCCAGTGGGAATTTCATAGTCGGGAATGAATTCGGTCACATAACCCGTGCTCGCATCGCCAATGCGGATGCCGCGCTCCCAGCCCCGGTTCCATTGCTCGCCGGACATGCCGTCGGCGACGAAAATCCTGTCGTTTGCATCGATCCAGATGCCGCTCGGGCGGCCGAATTGCGTCCAGATATCCAGCACTTCGCCGTCCTGGGACAGTATCTGGATTCGATTGTTGCCGCGGTCGGCGACAAAAATTCTGCCTTGGGAATCCATCTTCAAATCGTGGGGATCGTTGAATCGGCCGGTTTCCCGGCTGGCGTCCTCGACGCCGCCGCCAAGTTGCAGCAGGAGATCGCCCTCAGCGGAGAATTTCATTACTCGATTGTTGCCGCCGCGATGACCGTCGGCGATCCAGAGTTCGCCGTTCGGCGCGACCAGTACCGCCGCCGGGCCGTTGAAGCGCGTCGCGTCGTCTCCCGGCGTACCGGCCTCGCCCAGCCGCATCAGCACTTCGCCGTCCTGGCTGATCTTGATGACCTGGTGACCCATGCCGCGTTCCATGCCGGCCTCGCCGCGGGCATCGCCGTCCGGCGCGCCTTCGGTGACCCAGAAATTGCCGTCGGCATCCATATCGAAGCCATGGGGCCAGGCTAATAAGCCCGCGCCGATGCTCTTGACGGTATTGCCGTCCATATCCAGCTTGTGAATGGGATGCAGGCCGGAACCGGCGCATTGATTCGCCCCGCAGCGTTCCAGAATCCAGAGATGCTCGCCATCGGGGTCGGGATGCACGCCGGTGACGATGCCCATGGCGCGGCCACCGGGCAATTCGCCCCAATGGTAGATCACCTGATAGGGATTGTCGGCCGCCAGCGCGGCGGAACAGATAAATACAACGATCAAAAAGGCAGGTTTTTTCATGTCTGCATGCCTCCAGGATTCGATTCGCTTTGGCGAGAAAATTAGACTACCATAAAACGCATTCGTGGTATGAAATATTTTTTGCCATACAGTAGCGGAGGCTAGAGATGCCACAGCAAACAGGCAAGCCTGACATGCCAGGTCAGTCCCCCCTATGCCGGAGAGTACGAATGGACAAGGCCGGCCGCCTCGTCATGCCTTCCGATGTGCGAAAGGCCTTGAATATGGACGGCGAGCAGGAACTGCTCATTTACCTGGAAGATGGGCGCGTACGATTGCAAACCATCGACGAAGGCTTGTCTCGCGTCCGTGAGATAGCGAAGCGTAAACGCAAAAGGCGGGGAAGCATGGTAGATGAGTTTATCGCTGAACGCCGGGCTGAATCCCTGCGTGACCAGCCATGACCCGAACATTGCTTGATGCTTCCGCGCTGCTTGCGGTCATTTTTGAAGAACCCGGAGCCGACATGGTTCTCTCGGCGCTCAAGGAAGGCTCGTCAATTTCCGCTGTCAACGCCGCTGAAGTAGCCGCCTGCCTGTTCCACGAAGATTGGGATTCGGAAGAGGTGCTATTGGCATTCAATCAACTAGGCGTGACAGTGCTGCCATTCGATGCGGAAGCGGCAATCACGAGCGGCAGTTTCCACAAGGCAACGCGGAAATTCGGCCTGGGATTGGGCGACCGGGCTTGCCTGGCCACCGCGCACAAAGAAAAATGCCCGGTTCTCACGGCGGACGAAACCTGGATGCGTCTGGACTTGCCGGACGTGACCGTCAGATGCATTCGCTGAGCTGAATTCATACTAATTCGCGCGTCTTGACGAGTTTACGCGCATGTTTCAATGAGGCCGCCGCCCGCAGGCGGCGGAGACGCCTTGTGCAAAGGCAGTGCAAAAAAGATCAAGGTAATTCTCACTCATCCTTTTGTCTCAGGATCTTGATTGTAACTGCCGAAATTTCGTGAGCGCTTCGCCTCAATAATTCGTTTTCGTACTCGGTCAATACTCTCGGAGTCGGCGATGTGCCGAGCTTCCGATTGAGCAGGTCGATTGAAGGCGTGGCCGAAATGTCCTTGTCCATGCTTTTGGGTGGCTTTGCCACAAGTCTTCCTTATTCCATTGACGAACTCGATGACTGCCGCGAGTCTAGCACATCAAGTTAGCCAGAAAATGCGCTGCACTCACGCATGGCAAGTGCAATTCTCATTTCAGCGTCATTCCCAGCCTTGATTGCAGGCGGGGTTACTAGGGCGGAGATTCTGCGACTGCGCTTCGCTCCGCGCAGAATGACATTCGGAGATACACGGCGGCGTAGAGTGAAGGTTCGAGCTATGTAAGCTATGTAACGCCAAAATACGTGAAATTACGGTCGGGGTTGTACAGCGCCAGAATGAGAATGGCGGCATGGCAGACATGCTTCGTTTCCATGCTGGCGCGGGTTGCCGCGAGCAGCTTCAAATTACCTCGCCATCATGCAACATTCGCAGGAAGTCACAATAGGAAGAAGTCGATTGCCACTTCGCCTCGTCCCGGAGGCGATCCAGGGCGGGTTTGCGGGCAAACTCTTCGGGAATGGATTCCAGATTGGTTGAATTAATCGGGAATTAAGTTCCGATAAGCCTGAGGGCTGATTGCAGCGTACAGACCGGATGAGCGCCGCGCCTTCGACGGAAAGCTTCGCTGCATGCTTGCTTGAAGGTGTATTCAATATTGGTTAATCTGAACGCAGTAACATCAGGAGATTGACCAATGCGGCGTACTACGACGATGACAGTTCGCCTGAGCGGCGCGCTGAGCGAATTCGTTTCGGCCAATGTCGGTGAGTCGGGGAACTATGAAAGCGTCAGTGAATACGTTCGCGACTTGATCCGCCGCGACAAGACGCGGGCGGAGCGCGAAGCTTTCGACCGTCTCAAGGCGGAACTCCAGCGTGCCTTTGCCGCGCCTGACGATACCTACCAGGCACTGTCCGCGGCCGATGTGATCTCAAGCAATCGCGCGGAGTCCGCTACGTGACGGAAGTGCGCGTCCAGCGAGCGGCAGCCGTCCGTATTGATGAAATCTACAAATACACTCGCGAGCGCTGGGGAGAAGCGCAGGCGGATTCCTACGTAACCGGCTTGTTTGAGGCTTTCGGGAATATCGGCGAGGGAACTGTCGGGTCGCGCCCGATTGCCGCGGAATTCGAGGTGGATGGATTTTGGTTTCGCTACCGTAAACATTACGTCTACTGGAAGATATTGGATGACGGGACGATCGGTATAGTCACCGTGCTGCACGAACGCATGCACCAGGTCGGGAGAATGCTGGAAGATTGGGAGTCGTAACCCCAAATTACTTCCCCATCATGCAGTAACCGCGGGAAGTCGCCATACGACAGGCTGTCGATGCCGTCCAGGCGGCGGTCCTGTTCCTCGCCAGCAGGATGAACTTTCCCGTCTGGCGGGCGCCCCAGGAATGCGGATTGCCCCGGGACAGGTCCAGGACGAGCTTACCGGCAAAACTCCTCGGAGATTTGCTCCCGATTAGTTGAACTAATTCGAACTATACTCCCGATTAGTCTGAAATTCAGATGCGGTGAACAGGCCTGTCGCGAAAGCGGGCGAGGCCCATCTCGCTATCGTGTTTTACTCACGGACCCAGTGCGTTGATCGGGACGACGCCCACATCGCCGGGCTTGAAATGTCCATAACCGTTGGGGACGATTACCGCGAGAGCGGCGGGTTTGCCGTGATCGCTTCCGGCCAGCCGGTCCGCGAGCCGGAGCAAGTTTCTTTGTCCTTCTTCTATCCGGCGTTTCCCCATTTTGATCTCGAATGCCGCCCAGCGTCCGTCCGCCGATTCCACGATGGCGTCCACCTCAAGCCCGTCTTTTTCCCGATAGTGGAAAACTCGGGCATCCGCCGCTTGCGCATAAACCCGCAGGTCGCGGATTACCAGCGACTCGAACAGGAAACCAAAGTACTCAAGATCGGCCAGCAGGCGATCCGGCGCGATGCCCAGGGCTGCCGTGGCAAGGGAAGGGTCCACGAAGTGACGTACCGCTGCCGCGCGAAGCCGGGTGCGTGAGCGCAGATTCGGAGACCAGGCCGGCTGATCTTCCACAACCATCAGCCGGGTGAGCGCCTCGAGATATTCCGCGGCTGTTTCTGGATTCAACTTCTGACCGTTCGCTCCGCCGACATCGGCAGCCAGTCTGCTTGTCGCCACGGGAGTTGCCACATTTCTCGCCAGTGACCGCAGCAATCGCTCCACCCTGGTCGGATCATGTGATTTGCCGCTCGCTTGCGAGATGTCGACGTGGCAGATTTCCCTGACATAGCCGCGATTGGCGCGAATTGCCGCGGCCAGGGGCTTGCCGACGTTTGCGGGCCAGCCACCGGCGCAGACGATTTCGGCGAGCGAGGAAATCGTCATTTCCTGTCGCACAGCGCTTTGGGGCTCGCTCCGCAGCAGCTTGGCAAGTGAAATCCGGCTCGATGACTGCCCCGACTCACTCAGGGCGCAGGGCCGCATCCTCAGCCGGGAAAAGCGGCCTGCTCCAGAGTGCCTGGTATGGTCGTCGGCGGGTTTGGCTGAGCCGGTGAGGATGAACTGGCCCGGAGCGCGTCTCCGGTCAACCTCATGCCGCACATGATTCCAGATCCCCGGTGCGAGTTGCCATTCGTCGATCAAGCGTGGCGTTTCACCGGTCAGCACCGTTCCAGCGTCCAAATCGATCATCTGTTTCGCGTTCTCGTCGCGGTCGAGTCGTACCTCGCTTGCCGCCGCGCGCAATGCGGTTTCGGTCTTCCCGCAAGCTTTCGGGCCTTCAATGAGCACCGCTCCGGTTGCTTCGAGCAACAGGGACAGCTCCGCGTCGACGATTCGGGGAAGATATTCCATGGTCAAGATAACTCTGCGTTGAATTACCGATTCAGGCCGACAGACTACGAAATCGACTGTTCGTCAGCCAATAAACCGATGATTTGTCGAAAATATAACCGGTGATTTGGCGAGAAGTCAACCCGATATTTGTCGAATATACAACCCGATAAATGTCGAATTTTCAGACTATTGTTCGTCAAGCGCACGACATCGCAGTTCCGCCAATCTTGCACAGCGCCTGAACTTCCGCATATATTCGGCTATCCCCGCACGATGTTCCCGAATCAGAGGAGCACACTTATGCATTCCGATTCGTTCGACCCGGCGACGGAACGGCAGGCGGTCGATCCCGACGCGCCGCAGTCGCCCTCGCGGCGCGAGTTTCTTGAAACCACCGGCGCGACTGTTGCGGCTTCCACCGTTGCTTCCTTTGCTACGCCTGCCATGGCGCAACCCACCGACGCGGCCGCGCCGCGGACCACAATTTCGGTCAGCGTCAACGGTGTGCGGCATGAAATCGAAGTCGAAGACCGCTGGACCCTGGCGGAATTGCTGCGTGACGGCATTGGCCTGACCGGAACCAAGATCGGCTGCGATCGCGGCGAATGCGGCGCCTGTACTGTGCTGATGAACGGCGCGCCGGTGTATTCCTGCGGTCAGCTTGCGGTCTGGGCCGACGGCGCCGAGGTTCGCACCGTGGAAGGCTTGGCGCGGAACGGTG
This sequence comes from uncultured Pseudohongiella sp., assembly GCA_951812715.1. Lineage (GTDB taxonomy): Bacteria > Pseudomonadota > Gammaproteobacteria > Pseudomonadales > Pseudohongiellaceae > UBA9145. The sequence continues at coordinate 2,908,497 of OX638323.1, forward strand.
AGTTGTCGCCGTTACAGCAGGCTTTCGTAGTCAACAACGCGCCGCAATGCGGTTTCTGCACGCCCGGTCAGTTGATGTCCGCCACCGCATTGCTCGAGGCCACTCCGAGCCCGACCGCGGACCAGGCGCGGGCGGCGCTGGTCGGCAATCTGTGCCGCTGCTCCAACTACAACGCCATCGTTGAGGCGGTGGTCGCCGCGGGCGGCGGAGGCGTTGCATGAAGCAATTCGCGCAAGGCCCGGCTGATGATCGGCGAAAAGCCGGCGCGCCTTTCGCGCGAGTGTCGGCAAAGCCCGCGAGAGCGAGTCGCGGCGTCAGCAGGGGAGGCGCGGCATGACCCAGCCTACCCGAATCGGTCTTGAACCGTTACAGACCATCGGCAACGATACCCCGCGCATCGACGCGGCAGAACGCGTTACCGGCGCGGCGCAATATACCCGGGACGTGAAACTGCCCGGCATGGTCTATGCGCGGGTGCTGCGCAGCCCGCACCCTCATGCGCGCGTCGTCTCCATTGATGTATCCGCCGCCATGGCTCTGCCCGGCGTACTCGATGTGATAACCAATGAAACCAGCCCCATCGTCTGGGGCGCGGGTTCCATTTCCGGCGGGCGGCAATACAACGACCCGATCAAGCAAGCGACTATTCATCGGCGCTACATCTTCAACAACCCGGTGCGCTGCGTGGGCGATTCGGTCGCCGCGGTTGCCGCCACCGACCGCAATATCGCCGAGGCGGCGCTGGAATTAATCGAAGTCGAATACGAGGAGTTGCCGTTCGTACTCGAGCCCGAGCAGGCGCTGGCGGACGATGCGCCGCGTATCTGGCCCGAAGGCAATCTGTGTCCGGATACCCGCAACAACTTCGCGCCCATGACATCGCGCATCGGCGACGTGGAAGCGGGTTTTGCCGAAGCGGACGAGATTTTCGAGCAGCGCTACGAGACCGGATTCGTGCATAACGCCCAGATGGAGCCGCGTTGCGCGCTGGCGACCTGGGAAGGCGACAAGTTGACCTTGTACACGCCGTCCCAGGGCATTTCCAATTGCCGCCACGATAGCGCCAGAGATCTCGGCCTGCAGGATCACCAGGTGCGGATCGTCTCCCAATACATGGGCGGCGGCTTCGGCAACAAGAACCAGAACCAGGACGCGGACCTGATCGCGGCGGAACTGTCGCGCCGCGTAGGGCGGCCGGTAATGCTCGAATACTCTCGCCGCGAAGACTGGCTAGGCGTCCACGGCCGCTGGCCCACGGTGCAGGAATACCGCGTGGGCGTGAAGGACGACGGCACCGTGACCGCGATGCAGATGCGCGGGTATAGCGGCATGGGGCCGTACCGCAAGAACTCCGGCGGCATCTCCGGCATGGATTACTATGCCTGCCCCAATCGGCTGCGGGAGATCTATCCGGTCTACACCAACCGCACGACTTCGGGCAATTTCCGCGCCCCGTCCGATCCGCATGGCGTCTATGGCGTCGAGTCGATCATGGACGACATCGCTTACCGGATGGGCATCGACCCGGTGGAGTTCGCGCTCAAGAACATGCGCAGGCCCACGGAAGAGGCGCGGTTCACCAACTATTCGCTGGAACAGGTCATTACCACCGGGGCCGAACAATTCGACTGGCAGGCCCGGCGGCGACTTCGGCCCGGCTCGGATCAAGGCCCGCTCAAGCGTGGCGCCGGCTTTTCCTTCATGATGTTCCGCGCGGGCCTCGGCACGAGCAGCGCGGTGGTGCGGGTCGATTCACAAGGCCGATACACCTTGTATGTCGGCGTCACCGACATCGGTCCCGGCGCCAAGACCACCATGGGCATGATCGCCGCCGAGGCGCTTGGCGTACCGCTGGCCCAGGTCGAAGTAATATGGGGCGATACCGACCGCACGCCATATTCAGTAGGCGAATCCGGCAGCCGCACGACCATCATGACCGGTTACGCCGTGGTTCAGGCCGCCGAGCATCTGAAACGGCAGATCGCCGACCGCGGCATGCCGGGCGGGGCGGACGTGCTGATCGGCACAGCGACTCCGGCGCCGACCACCGACGGTCTGATCCGCCAATGTTTCGCCGCTCACTTCGTCGAGGTGGAAGTCGATACTCGCCTGGGCACGACGCGAGTGCTGAAATACACCGCGGTGCACGAATCCGGCCGCATTATCAATCCGACCACGGCCAGGGACCAGATTCGGGGCGCGGCGATCCAGGGCATCGGCCAGGCGCTGCACGAGGACTTGCTCTATGACCAGCGCAACGGCCAGCCGCTCAGCCCGGGCTATTACCGGGGGCGGCATCTGACGCATCAGGATATTCCCGACATCGACGTGACTTTCATTGAAGTCGACGACGGTTACGGTCCATTCGGCGCCAAGACCGCCGGCGAGTCCGGCATCATCCTCGCGCCGGCGGCGGTCGCCAACGCGGTGGCCAACGCCGCGGGCAAACGCATGCGGTCCTTGCCGATCACGCGGGACAAACTATTGGGAGAGCTGGCATGAGAGCGCTCATTAATCTCGACGCAAACAGTATCTCCGACGCCGTTCAGGCCGCCGCCCAGGTCCGGGCCGAAGGCCGTATCGCGGCATTTTCCGGCGGTGGCACGGATCTGTTGCAGCAAATCAAGGATGGCACCGATCCGGCAGACGTCATCGTCAATCTGCGCACGGTAAATGAAGCGCGCGAGATCGAGGAGGGCGCCGGCGGAATTTCTATTGGCGGTCTCGCCACATTGACCCGGGTAATGGAAAACGCAGCGGTGCGCGCCCGCCTGCCGGCCCTGGCCCAGGCCGCGGAAAGCGTAGGAACTCCGCAAATCCGCAATGTGGCGACGGTCGCCGGAAACATGACCCAGCGCCCCTGGTGCTGGTATTACCGCAACGGTTTCAATTGCTTCAAGGCGGGCGGCGAGGAGTGCTTTTCGGTAAACGGCGAAAACGGTCAGCACGCCATTTTTGGCGGCGGACCCAGCTTCATCGTGCATCCATCCGACATTGCGCCGGTGCTGGTGGCCTTCGAAGCCATTTTCCAGCTTGCCGGGCCGGATGGCGAGCGGGAAGTGCCCGCGGCGGAGTTCTTCGTGCTGCCCAGGGTTGATCCGGTCAACGAGAACGTGCTCGATGAATCGGAATTGCTGGCGCGGATTGTGGTGCCATCGCCGCCGGAAAACACCGTGAGCAGCTATTACAAGGTCATGGATCGGGCCGCCTGGACCCACGCTGAAATCGGCGTGGCCACGGTCATCCGGCGCGACGGCAACGCCGTGACGGACGCGCGCGTCGTGCTTTCCGGCGTGGCGCCGATTCCGTGGCGGCTGCGCGCGGTCGAGGAATTCCTTGCCGGCAAGCCGATTACCGCGGAAGTAGCGCGCGAAGCCGGCGAAATATCGATCGAGGGCGCCCAGCCGCTGGCGAAGAACCGCCACAAACTGCCCATGACCAGCGCCGCGGTGGAACGTTCTGTCTTCGGCCTGGCGGCGGGTTGAGCGGGCGGCGTCGATGGGCATGAAGCGCAGAGATTTCCTGTTCCTCGCCCAGGCGGGAGAGGGCTGCGTGCGGCTGTCTTGCGAACAACTCTACATGCACTATCGCGATCTTGAGCGAGCGGTCGCCAGCGCCGCGAAGGTAACGCCCGGAGGCGCCGAATGGTGGGCGGGAGAACCCGAATCGGCCCTGGCGCTGGAGTCGCCGGAGGAGTTTTTCCGCCGCCTCGGCGAGACCTTGCGCGGCAAGCGCAGGCTGGAACTGACGGATCTGGAATGGCTCGCGGATTCCCGTTTGCGGCAGGAAGTAGGGGACTTGCTTGACGAGTTTCGCGCTGGTGGCGGCAAGGTGGCGTTCGCTGCACCGGCGCAATCCGCGGAGGCTAGCACATGAAACCAGCACGATTGCTGTTGGTGATTTTCGCATCCGGTTTGCTATTACTCGCCGGCTGTGGCGCCGAACCCACCGGCGCGGAGCCCGCCGCCGACACCGGCCAGGATTTGGCGCGGCGCGTGGAAGCGGCATTGGCGGCGGCGGGCGACCTGCCGCAAGACCTGTCGGTCGAGGTTAATGACAGCATAGTGACGATTTCCGGCGCGCTCGCCTGCGAGGATTGCGGCGGAAACCGTACTCCCGGCACAACCGGGACCGTGCAACAATCCCTTGGAACCGTTGTGCGAGCGGTGCCGGGCGTCACCGAAGTCCTGTTCCAACTCGATTACGCCAACGAATAGAGCGCCAATTCACAATCCGCCCCGGCGCGCGAGCGAGCGGAACTGATTAGCAAGCGGTCACGCGGCGCGACGGGCTGGAGCGCAAGGCATAACTACAAGTCGCTGGGGAGCAGAATTCCCAATCCCCAGCGCTGTTCACGCCACAATTCGATCAAATGCCGGTACATTTCAGGCATTTCATCCTTGAGGTTTCGCGTTTCCCCGGGATCGGCGATCACGTCGTACAACTCGAAAGTGGATTCGTCAAAAGGACTGCTGGTAGTAACCAGTTTCCAGTTGCCCTGGCGCAAGTAGGATTGCCCGACGTGGGAAAAAACAGTCACGTAGTCATCGTCATGCACGCGGTCGCTCTCTCCCGCCAACAAGGGAAGCAAGGATTCTCCCAACATGGGCGCGATAGCGTCGTCTTGCGGATAAGTCGCATTTGCTGCCTCGATCAGCGTTGGCGCGATGTCCATCACGGTCAGATAGCTGTTATCGATCACATTGACATGATTTACCCCGGCGCCGGCGATGATCAGGGGGGCAACTATGCCTGATTTCCCGCCCGCTGGTAAGCATGCGGGGTCTCGGCCGCCGCCTTCTGATATGCTTGCGAAGCTTCGGTGGCGACTCGATGGAAAGCTCGATAGCCGTCGTCGATAAATTGATCGAGAATCGGCAATGTCGGGCATCGACAGTTCGCAACATCCCCCTTTCATTTTTCCGGCCTATCAGTCGTCCGTTTTGCGTGGTCCGACGCGGCCGCTGTTCGACCTTGGAGCGTTCCATGCGGCACAATCCGGCGCCGCGTTAGAGGCGCGGGCTTCCCTGGCCGGCCGATTCCGCTTGGGCGAACTTGATCACGACATGACCCGCAACGCGCGGCAGGGGGGCGAACCGCTTGGCGAGCGAATCGTCGTTTCAGGCCGGGTGCTTGATGAGCGCGGCAATTCGGTTTCCGGCGCGCTGATCGAGATCTGGCAGGCGAACTCGAGCGGGCGCTATGCCCACAAGGCGGACGATCACGACGCGCCGATCGATCCAAACTTTCTCGGCGCCGGCAGATGCATTACCGGCCCGGAAGGCCGCTATCGCTTCTACACCATCAAGCCCGGCGCCTATCCCTGGAAAAACCATCACAATGCCTGGCGTCCCCAACATATCCATTTTTCGGTGATCGGTAGTTCCATCGTCTGCAGGCTGGCCACGCAGATGTACTTTCCCGGCGACCCGCTGCTTGATCTCGACCCGATCTTCAAGGCAGTTCCGGCCCCGGCTCGCGACCGCCTGATCGCGCATTTCGACCTGGGAGTCACTCAGCCGGATTTCGCGCTTGGTTACCATTTCGACATCGTCGTGGCCGGCTCCAGCGCGACGCCACAGGACGATCACCGGGGTGGCGATCAGTGAGCCAGGCGAGCAAACCGCCGCTGACGCCGTCCCAGACGGTAGGTCCGTATTTCGCCCTGGGACTGACGCTGGCTGAACATCAATCCACTATGAAATCCCTGGTTTCCAGCGAGATCCATGGCCAAGGCCAACCGATTTCGATCACCGGGCGAGTGTTCGACGGCGCAGGCAGGCCAGTCGATGACGCCATGCTGGAGATCGTGCAGGCCGATGCCAGCGGCCGCCTCGATAATGATGGTTTTGCTGGATTCGCGCGGGCGGATACCAGCATGGAACCCGCTAACAGCTTTACCTTCCGGACGGTTAAACCAGGACCGGTGCGTGACGGCGAAGCGCCCTATATCTGCGTAATCGTCTTCATGCGGGGCATGTTATTGCATGCTTGCACGCGCATTTATTTTGCCGACGAAGAAGCGAATCTGAACGATCCCGTGTTCAGCCGCCTGCCCGAAGATCGCCGCGATACTTTACTTGCCCGGCGCCTGGATGCAGCCGATCATGGCGCCTATCAATTCGATATCCACATGCAGGGCGAACGGGAAACCCTGTTTTTCAAATTGCCGAATGCGACAAACGCATAACCGACGCCACCGAGGACTAACGTGACCACCGATATCGTTGCAAGTATGAAAGAAGGCCCCATGCAGCCGGTACAGATCCTGGCCGTGACGATCTGCGTGATCATCAACATGCTCGATGGTTTCGACGTGCTGGTTATGGCGTTCACCGCGCCATCCGTTGCCGCCGAATGGTCGCTGGACCCGCAATCGGTAGGCATTTTGTTGAGCGCGGGCCTGTTCGGCATGGCGGCTGGATCGTTGTTCATCGCGCCGCTGGCGGATCGGCTCGGGCGCCGCAATAACTTGCTCATTTGTCTGAGCATCATCAGTGTGGGGATGTTTGCCTCCGCCTTTACCAATTCCGTAACGACGCTCGCCGCTGCCCGGGTCGTGGCCGGTCTCGGCATCGGCGGCGCTCTGGCTAGCCTCACCACGATTACGGCCGAGTATTCTTCGTATAAGCGGCAAGGATTCGCCATCAGCATGGTGCAGTCTGGCTACCCGGTCGGCGCGACCATCGGCGGAACCATCGCCGCATTCCTGATTGTCGCTTACGGCTGGCGATCCGTGTTTCTGTTCGGTTCGGTTTGCACATTGGCAATGATTCCCCTGGTGCTCAGATATTTGCCGGAATCTCTCGAATACCTGATCGAGCGCAAACCCGAAGGCGCGCTGACCAAAGTAAACAACCTGCTGCAACGGCTCGGTCAGGCGCCGGTCGCCGCGCTGCCGGCATCGCGGCAGCAGCGCACGGGGGCGCAAGGCAGCAGCGTGCTCGATCTCTTTGCCGCGCCGTTGAGGACTTCAACCCTGCTGCTTTGGTGCGCATTTTTCATGGTGATGCTCAGTTTCTATTTCGTCCTGAGCTGGACGCCGACCTTGTTGACCGATGCAGGACTGCGCGCGGAACAAGGTATTTCCGGTGGAGTATTGATGAACATCGGCGGCGTGATCGGCGGGGCGACGCTGGGATATATGACCGCGCGATTCTCGGCGCATCGGCTGACGGCCCTTTACATGGTGCTTTGCGCCGCGTTCATGATCGTGTTCGGACTGCTCGATGGCGGTCTGGGCTCGATGCTGGTAGTCGGTTTCGTGGTCGGATACTTCATCTTCGGTTCGATAATCGGCGTATACAGTATCGCGCCGGATATCTATGGCACGGCCGTGCGCAATACCGGCATGGGCTGGGCGATCGGTATCGGCCGCTTTGGAGCGATCATAGGACCGTCAGCCGCGGGGTTTCTGCTTGCGCGAGGGTGGACGGGCGCCGAATGCTTCCTGGTCTTTTGCATACCCATGTTGATCGCGATGGCTGCGATATTGCTGCTGAAGGCGCAACAGAACCGCCCACTCCATGTTTCAATTGAGAGTCCGGAACTCTCATAACTTCAAGTAAAGGAACCAGCGTGAAGCTGCATTGGTCTTCCAGGTCTCCCTACGTTCGAAAGGTCATGGTGGTCGCCCACGAAACCGGCCTGGACAAAAAAATAGCGACAGTTCGCTCCGCGGCGTCGCGAACCCGGATTAATCCCGATATCGTCAAGGATTCGCCTGTTGGGCGAATTCCGGTGATGGTGCTTGATGAAGGGATTGTTCTTACAGGATCGTTCGCGATCTGTGATTTTCTGGATTCACTGCACGACAATCGAAAAATGATCCCGGCCGATGGTCCTTCGCGATGGCGTGAACTGGAACTTCATGGAGTAGCCGACGGAACGCTGGACCTTCTGCTGAGTTGGCGCGGCGAAAAGATGAAACCGAAGGCTCAACGCAGCGAGGCTCTTTGCGAATCCTGTGCTGCCAGGGTCCAGAATTGTTTGCGCTGGCTGGATCAGCGAGCCAGGGAATTCGACAGTCAGGATTATCGCATTGGGCAGATAACCACGGGCATTGTCCTCGATTACCTGGATTTTCGCTTTGCTGAAATTAACTGGCGCGCGGAATGTTCAATTCTGTGCGAATGGCACCAGGTTTTTGCCGCACGCCCTTCCAGCAAAGCGACGGAAATTGTGGATGACGAGTTAAGCTGAATCGCGAAGCGGACCCCTTTCTCGCGTGCGAATTCCGGATCATGGCCGCAGCATGCCGAGATTGATCTCGGATTCTTTGCCGGATGACTTTGGTAATGCAACCCCGGATGAATTGGTCGCTGGTCAAGCCGGGTCTCCCGGCGCTCGAGCGCTCTTCGGAGAACGGCAAGGAAAAACCTCGACCGGGATCGGCGGAGGTTTTGGCCGGTGGCGGCGAGAGCAGTCGAAAAATCGCCTAATGCGTTGATATTAAGAGGTATTTTCTATATCCGGAACACACGGTGTTACTATTGGTGCTGCAATTGGATAAAGCGATAGTTAGTCGTTCAATCACAGCTAATTTAACAGAGGTTTATTGAGTCAATTGTATGCGTTCCATGTCTGCCATCTGACCGTAGCTGGAAGTGATGACCCGTTCCCCCTGCCGCAGACCTTCCCTGACCTCGACATAACGGATATTACGGCGGCCAACCCGAATGTCCCGACGCATGGCAAATTCTCCGCTAGCGTCGAGCACGAAAACCCAGTTACCCCCGGTGTCCTGGATAAAGCCGCCCAATGGCAGTAGCAGGGATTCCACGGGATTACCCAGGGTGAGTTCCATTTGCAGGGTCTGACCACGACGAATGTTGGCAGGCGGCATACCTTGGAATATCAAGTCGACCTCAAAGGTCCCTTCGGTGATCTCCGGGTAGACCTTGGTCACGCTGGCGCCGAATTCGATACCCCCTAGGCTAAAGTTTGCGTCCTGACCGGCGGTTACTCGAGACACATAGTACTCATCGATTTGAGCCACTACCTTGTACCGGTCAATCACATCGATCTGACCCAGGCGCTGACCGTTCTGTTTGCTCTCACCGATCTCTACCGGAAACGATGTGAGTTGCCCGGAGATGGGCGCCCTCACCAGCAGGCTATCGAAGCTGGTCTGGGATATTTGCAGATTCTCCTCCAGCATCGCGATCTGTTCCTGAATCTGGATGAGCCGAACTTCCCGCTCTGTATCTTGCACTTGTTGAAATGCCTTGAGGTTGGCGAGAACTTTTTCCTGATAAATCAACTCATCGGTAATCGCGTCGTACTCTTCCTCTGAGATTAGACTGTCGCTGATCAATTTTTCAAAACGCTCCTTCTGGCGCTTTAACGTGATAATGCGATATTCCGTGTCTATTCTTTGACGTTCAGTGGATAGCCTGGAATACTCGAAGCCAGTTGTCAGATTGTTCAGAAAATTCAGTTGCTCCGTCGTTCCCGCATCGGCCTGTGCCGCATTCAATCGGGTCTCGGTGTTGGTCAACTGCACCAATGGCGCGCCCGCTTCGACGAAACTACCCTCTTCCACGAACACTTCTTCGACGGCGCCACCGATTACGGCATCAAGGAACACGGATTGAAAGGGCTGGATCGTGCCACGGATCGGAATCAGGTCTTCGAAGGCGCCGTATTCGACGTCAGATACGATGAGCTGCTCCTGGGATATACGATAGGTGCGAATAGATGCGTCCGCCAGTAGCTGGTAGAGATACCAGCCGCCAGCCGCAATCAGCGCAACGATCAACCCCCATTGCCAGATTGCGAGTTTTTTCTTCTCTATTGCTTTATCCATTGACATATCGATTATTTACACTTTCTTGAAATTCGTGAAATTGGTCATTGTTTGGTCATGATAAGTTACGATCACGAGTGAAGTATAGAATCAAGCAAATAAAGTTCTCTCCTTATTCTCAGCTTCGCTGATGATATTTCCGTCCAGCATACGCACGATGCGTTTACCGACGGCTGCGTCTTCTGCAGAGTGAGTAACCATGATAATGGTTGTGCCTTCGTCATTCAATCCTGCCAGAATTCCCATTACTTCCTTGCCGTGTTCGCTATCCAGGTTACCTGTGGGCTCATCTGCGAGTATCAAGTTGGGTTGATTAATAATTGCACGAGCGACTGCAACTCGCTGTTGCTGTCCACCGGATAATTGTTGGGGAAAGTGATTCCTTCGATGTGTCATATCCATTTTTTCCAGAACAGCTTCTACTTTCCGTTTGCGTTCCGCAGGTTGAATTTTGATATAGATAAGTGGTAACTCTACATTTTCATATACGGTGAGTTCATCAATCAGATTGAAGCTCTGAAAAACGAATCCAATATTTTTCTTGCGTAGATTGGCCCGTTGACGTTCGTTATAGGACGATACTTCCTCATCCAGAAACCAGTATTTTCCACCGTCAGGACTATCAATGAGACCGAGAATGTGAAGCAGGGTAGATTTACCGCAGCCAGATGGTCCCATAATGCAAGTAAACTCACCCTGATCAACTTTTAAATCGACTTCAGCAAGGGCCGTGGTTTCAACTTCTTCGGTGCGAAATGTCTTAATCATTCCTTCAATATTCAAAATCATATTTGTTCCCTAAATTCTCCTCTCTTTTCTCATTTCCTGATTATCGACGCGTCGAAATCGTAAGCTGATTGGGAATGCGGCTTCACATAATTGTGGTATAAATCAGAGCGATGGTCAAATCTGGTGTATGGCAAGTTAGTCATGCAGCCTCTCTGCTGTTTTCGTTGATCACTTCTTCGCCGTCCCTGAATTTCACTCCTTCGATGACTTTGCCGAGTTGCCGGAAGCCGCGTAGCCGCTTCCAGGATTTCTCGGCGCGCATCCCCATCTTGTAAATCATCGACAACATCGTCTTCCGCGTCACGCGACCCTTGGCCCGCAAACTCCGGTGGCGGATCGTCGCGAACGCCGATTCGATCACGTTCGTCGTGCGCAAATGCGTCCAGTGTTTGGCCGGAAAGTCGTAAAATGCGAGCAACTCCTCCCGGTCCCGGCTCAGGCAGCCTGCGGCCTTCGGATACTTGTCTTGACAACACGCCAGCCAGCGGTCGAAAGCGCGCTCGGCTCGGTCCCGGGTTTTCGCCTTCCAGATCTCATGCAGACCCTCCTTCGCCTTCGACTGGCTCGACTTGGGCAAATAGTTCAGCACGTTGCCCGACTTGTGCATCCAGCAGCGCTGACCGCGCGTCTCCGGATACTCGGAATCCTTTGAAATTCTTGATTTCGCGCCGCCGGTCGCCTCTAACCGCGATACCGCTATGCATCTTCATTGCTCAAATGCGTTAATATGCTAATATTGGTACTTAAATATAAGTATATGATTTTAAGTTCCATATATAGCATATTATGGTCATACAAACGAATACACCCGCCGCAATCGCGGAAGAGCTTGGAGAACGGCTGAAACAAGCCCGGCTAAACCGGGATATGACGCAGTCAGAGGTAGCTGAACGTGCGGGCGTTTCCAGAAAAGCAGTACTAAACGCCGAAAAGGGAATTGTGCGGCTGGAAGTCCTGCTCGCAATCATGGCGGCATTGGACTTGACCGGTCAGTTGGACCTGTTTCTGCCGAGCCAGGAAATTTCTCCGATTCAACTTTCCAGGTTGAAGGGGAAAGTGCGTCAAAGAGCCTCTGGCCAGCGCAAGATCAAGGTTGAAGAGCCGCCGGAATGGTAAAGCAGGTCCTTAATGTCAATTACGAAAACACTCGAGTTGGAGCGGTAAGCTTCGATATTGATTCGGGGATTGGCGCTTTCGAATTCACACAATCTTTTGTAAACGGAGGTATCGAACTTTCACCGATAGCGATGCCGTTGGCAAATCAAATTTACGCATTTCCGGAGTTGGGTAAAGAAACCTTTAACGGACTTCCGGGAATGCTCGCCGATTCCCTTCCAGACGATTTCGGAAATTCGGTGTTGAAAGAGTGGGCGGCTCGCCAGGGTCGAGCTGCCGATGAATTAAATCCACTTGAAAAACTCCAGTACATCGGCAAAAGAGGCATCGGCGCACTGGAATTCTCCCCTGCCAAAAGGTTAAAGGGATTGAACACTTCGCAAAAATTGCAATTGGATCTCCTTATTGAAGTTGCTCAAGAAGTGCTGGATCGTCGAGCGAGATTCTCAGTTGAGTTGGGGAGTAGCCGACATGAAGACGGAGATGCCATGGTCGCGCTCCTTTCGATCGGGACAAGCGCCGGGGGAGCCCGGCCGAAGGCGGTAGTTGCGTTTAATGAAGACTTCACTCAAGCCAGGTCGGGTCAGGTAGATGCAAAAAAAGGGTTTACTCATTACTTATTGAAGTTCGATGGCGTAAGTGAGTATCGAACGGACGGAGAGTTATTCGGAGACCCGCTGGGATATGGCGCCATGGAGTATGTGTACTACCTGATGGCGAATACCTGCGGCATAAGCATGATGCCCTGCAAATTGCTCGAAGAAGGAAATCGGCGGCATTTCGTCGCCCAGCGATTCGATCGGAGCGGAAACCGAAAAATCCATGTGCAGACCCTCAATGGTCTGGCGCATGTCGATTTCAAAAAGCCAGGTTCCTATTCGTACGCGGAACTATTCGGCGTTGCCAGACAGCTTCGTCTTCCAGCCTCGGCAGCGGAACAATTGTTCAGGCGCATGGTTTTCAACATTGTCGCCAGAAACCATGACGACCACTCCAAGAATTTCTCGTTCATCTTGAAGGATAGGAACTGGAAACTCGCGCCTGCCTACGATCTGACTTATAGCTACAAGCCCGGGAACAGGTGGATCAACAGCCATTGGATGACCATGAACGGCAAACGAGATGACTTTGCCCGCGAGGATTTCCATGCGATGGAAAAGCTCAGTCCGTTATTTACGCGTTCGAAAATCGATCAGATTGTCGACGAAGTCATTACCAATGTATCTCAATGGCGAAGACTGGCCAATGAACATGAAGTGCCGGATGTTCTGATTGATAAAGTTGAGTCGAATTTACGCCTGGGGTTGTAACTCACCGGCTATCGCGTCCAATCCATACACGCCGCCGAGAAGCGCTCCGCCGCTTGCTGCGTTCGCGTCGGTATACCCGCCTTGCCGAAAAAGCGCCGACGAGGCGGGTGATTGGTTGGTGGAGGCGGGGAGAGTTGAACTCCCGTCCGTCAGTTCGCGGCCTGAAGATCTACATGCTTAGCGTCGTCTATTGAGTTAGCCCTGATCTACCCGACGGGCAGGGCGAAAAGGGCGAGCCTGGAAAGATTTAACGGATCAACGCCAGGCGCGCATCACCGCGATCCCGTTCTGAATGACGATTGCAAACGCCGGTTTACGGGCATCCCGTCGGCAATCGCTAACCACTATCTCAAGCGGCTAGAGCGTATTCTCTGTCGTTGGCAACTATTCAGTTGCAGCAATTGATTTACGAGAGTTACTACCCTCTCGGCATGCACCTCAGGTGTTGATACCGGCGTCGAATCCGAATCGCCCCCGAGAAGACCAAAAAGAATAGCACAAATGGCCTGAATTTTCTCGGCCTGGAAAGATTGGCCGGGGAGGGCCGGGGAGGGGAGGGATGGCTCCGACGTTGCCGGTTTGCATCCGAGTTGCACAGTATGTTACCAAGCTGAGCCAATAGACGCATGGCGCCGCTCTAAACACACTCATGAACAAAAACCTACTGCTGGTGGCTTCCGCGCTCCTGTTTACTTTGGGACAGGCTGCCATCGCCAACGCGCAATCGGCCACTTATCGGGTGACCTTCGAGGGCGAATGGACCGCCACCGCAACCCCGGGCGGCGTGCCCTCCAGCGCGCATTTCTCTCCGTTAATCGGCGCCGTCCATAACGATCAGGTCAGATTCTGGAGTAACGGAGGTACGGCCAGCGCGGGAATCGAGCTTATGGCAGAGACCGGGCGAACGAGCACACTCAAGCGTGAGATCGCGTCCGCCGGCTCGAATGTTCACACCACCCTTGAAAAAAGCGTGCCATTCGGTGGGACGCCCACGGCAACGGTCGAATTCACAATCACTTCCGCCCATCCCCTCGTTACTCTGGTCACCATGGTGGCGCCAAGCCCGGACTGGTTTGTCGGCGTCTCCGGCCTGTCGTTGCGTGAAAATAGCGACTGGCTGGCGTCGAAGACGGTGGACTTGTTTCCCTACGATGCCGGGACCGAGGACGGTACGGAGTTCTCGCTGAGCAACGCGCCAACCTTGCCTCAAGGCGTGATCACCAGCATCAAGGGAACGGGCAAGTTCTCGAACGAGCCGATCGCGACATTGACTTTCACGCTGCAGACGACACCCAACCAGGCGCCGACTTTCACCAGTTCGAATCAGTTCAACGCGGCAGAGAACCAAACCGCGGCAGGCACGGTGACCGCGAACGACCTCGACCCGGAGGACAGCGTGACCTACGCGATTCCCTCCGGTGCGGCCGGCGGCGCGGACGGCGCGAAGTTCTCGATCGACGGCGCCAGTGGCTTGCTGTCCTTCAAGACGGCGCCGGACTTCGAGAATCCGGCGGATGCAAACAGCGACAACGAATACATCGTTGTAGTGCGTGCTGCCGGCGGCGCCGGCGACCGCGCGAAGACGACCGACCAGACGATTGCGGTCACGGTCACCGACGTATCGCCCGAGGACGAACCGGTCGACAAGCCCACGCCGCCGCAAGCGCGGGCCGGCGATGGCGCACAGTCTGAACTCAACACCGCGGGCGCGAGTTCCAGCGCGGAATTCACCGGCGGCGCAACCATCAACGGCGGCGTAAGCTACCTGGAGGAAGTTCCGTCCTCGGAGCCCGCCAACCTGGTCGTAAGCTTCCGCCCGGCGGCGAGGGACGTAGGCCGCGAGGCGAACGTCTATGTCGTCCTGAACGTGCCCGGACAGGGATTTTTCCAAAAGCTTTCAGGCGGAATCTGGCTGCCGCTGAACCTTGCCGATCTGGAAACATTACGGCCTTACGCCAGCAAGACGCTGGGCGAACGAGAAACGATCACCGTCGTCGATGGCCTGGTCGGTGACGACGCCAACATGGCCGGCATGACCATCGGCGCCTATGTCGCTTACGCGGTTGACGGAAATCTTGCGGCCATCACGTACAACGATGCGGCGACTCCGGCGCGACTGAGCATCGCGGCGGCAGCCGGCGCCGATTGCCCCGAGAATACCGCGGCCGATCCCCAAGGCGGCATGCTCGACGGCAAGCCCGTGTGCGTTCTGTCCGACAGGATCACGAGCCACACGCATCTTACTTTGAATTTCTCGTACTTGCTGGAGGATCGGGTGATCGTGGGCGAGAACGCGGCGAGCGCGAACGCGGACAAGATCAAGTTGATCATTGACGCCGGCACGACCGTATTCGCGTCCGCCGCGAGCGGTGAACCGGGCTATCTGGTCATCGACCGCGGCGGTCAATTGCACGCGAACGGGTCCCATGAAAAGCCGGTTATCTTCACATACGAAAACGCTGACGCGGCCGCAGGGGCCGCCACCGGTCAATGGGGTGGCCTGGCGCTGAACGGCGGCGCGCCCCTGAACGTGGTCGGCGGCATCGCGGAAGGAGCGGGCAACAGTGGAGAGTACGGCGGCGACCGGGCCGACGACAGCAGCGGCGTCCTGACATTCGTTCAGGTGAAACACGCTGGCCGCAACACCGCCGGGAAAAACGGAGCGAGCGGCATCGCCTTCCAGGGCGTCGGTTCGGGAACATTGATTGATTATGTCCAGGTCCACAACAGCTCCGGCGACGGCGCCGCATTCTTCGGCGGCGCCGCTAACGCCAGGCATATCCTGCTCACGGGAAATGCAGACGATGCGCTCGCCTGGACCGAGGGCTGGAACGGCAAACTGCAATTCGTTGCGATTGGGCAGGGCCACGCCGGCAAGCATTGCATCGAAGGCCGCAGCAACAGCGAAGACAACGACGCGGCGCCGCGCGCTTTGGCTGTCATTTCCAACATTACCTGTGCCGGCCCGCCGGACAGCGGCGGAAACGGGTTCCTGCTGAGCGCGGGTACTTCCGCCCGGATTTCCAATGCCGTGATCGGCTATTTCGACGCCGGTTACTGCCTGGACATCGACGACGGCGCAACCTTTGCCGCGGCGGGCGGCGGCATTGCCGGATTGAATGGCAGTCTGACCTTGAGCCATTCCCGTCTTGCCGCGGGTTGCGGTCTGGACGAATCGGGTGGAGATCCATTCTCGGTAAAGGAATGGTTTGGCGCGCAAGCCGGCAGCGCGATGGGAGAGGTCGATCTCGGTGGCGGCAGCGATCTGATCAACGGTCACATACTGAACGTGGTAGCGCCCTTGATCCCGGACGATCCGTTCTTCCAGCAAGTCGGCCACATCGGCGCGATCAAGGACGCGACTTCCGACTGGACATCAGGCTGGACCCACTCCGACTGAGCCAGTGCAATCTGGTTTACCGCCTGTCGTTGGTCGATTTTCCGAAAATGTGAAAGGCTTCCCGGGCCAGCTTGCCGATGCTTTCGAAATCGCCTTGCCGGATCAGGCTTGCGGGCGTGAGCCAGCTTCCGCCGCGGGCGAGAACGGCGGGAATCGCAACGGGAATCGGCGAGAGTGCCGGGAGAAACGCCTCCGGCGGGAATGAAGCGCATGGTTCGGAACACGTTCGACAGCGCCTTGAGCGCGGGGACGCCTCCGGCCACCAAGGCGGGAAAGAACTTCATGGTATCCAGGCCGAGATTGCGCGCGCGTTGCAATTCGGTCGCCGTTCAGACGCCGGGATAGGCCGGCGTCCCCGTGGACTTGGCCGCGCCGACCACGCCTTCGTCGAGACCCGGCGAAACGATGGATCTCGCTCCCGCGTTGAGCGCCGCTTCGGCCTGCGCGGCCGACAACACCGGCCCGCTCCCGCGACCGCCTCGGGCGCTTCCCGCGCAACCGCGCCCAGGCAATCGAACGCGGCATCGCTGCGAAACAGCACTTCGATGATGGATTTGCCGCCGGTCGCGAGAGCCTGCGAAGCGCGAATAGCCGTGTCCGCGTCTTCCGCCTGGACAAGGGCGATCAGCGGCGCGTGTTGGAGCAGATCGTCGATTTCATTCTTCACGGTGAATGAATCCTTCCCTCGCCGTCATTCTGCGCGGAGCGAAATGGGTGAAGGCAAGCGCTTGCGAAGCGTCAGCTTCGCGCGCAGCCGTAACGGCGCGGAGCTATGCTCCGCGACTGGAGCGCAGAATTTCCTGCTCCTTGCCGCATGAGGGCCACAATGGGAATTGCCGAAACTGTTGGCTTGGCGTCATCGCGTTCAAGCGATAATGGGATCTTTTGCCTTATAGGAGGGGTGGGGACACCCACCGCGCCAATCGCCGCGAGTCAAACATGCCACTCTTAGATTGAGGAGGAGGAGGGACCCTATCAAGTATTTTCTGCCAGGTTTGGCTATTCGGGGAATCCTAGCTATATATAACTACACAATCTCCCGATGATCCCGAGGCAGAGGATGACCCAGCCCCGCTCCAAGATCGTGTCGCTGGCGGAAACTCCCTACTACCATTGCGTCTCCCGCTGCGTGCGGCAAGCCTGGCTGTGCGGCGAAGACTCGTATACCGGCAAGAACTTCGATCACCGCAAGCCCTGGCTGCTGGATCGGCTGCGATTGCTGGGAGAAGTTTTCGCCATTGACATTGCCGCCTACGCGATCATGAGCAATCACTATCATGTGGTGTTGCACGTGGATCAGGCGCGGCCGCGATCCTGGGATCGGGACGAAGTAATCCGGCGCTGGCGACGATTGCACATGGGCGACCCTTTGGTGCGCCGCTACCTGCGAGGGGAGCTGCAAACCAAGAAGGAGTATCGACGACTGGATATGATCGTGAACACCTGGCGCGACCGCTTGAGCAGTCTCAGTTGGTTCATGAAAAGCCTGAATGAATACATTGCCCGCAAAGCCAACCAGGAGGACGACTGCAAGGGCAGATTCTGGGAAGGCCGGTTCAAGTCTCAGGCGTTGCTGGATAATGCCGCCCTGTTGTCGTGCATGGTCTATGTTGACCTGAATCCGGTTCGGGCAGGGATCAGTGCGACGCTTGAAAATTCGGACTTTACTTCCGTTCAAGCGCGCATCCGGCGCGTTGCGAAGGAAAAAAGCGAAGACAACACGCGGCCGATTCCCAGGCTGATGCCGTTCCGTGCTGGAGTTGAACTGGATGACAAAACAGCCACTTTGCCCTTTGATTTGAAGGAATACATCGAGTTGGTGGATTGGACCGGCCGCATTGCGCGGCGAGACAAGACAGGCCATATTCCGAAAAACACGCCGAGGGCACTGTCCGCATTGCAGCTGACTGAACGCCGATGGCGGATGTTAGCGCTGGAGATCCAAAAGGAAGCCATCACGATGTTCAATGGTCTGGACAAGCTGGCGGCGCGAGAAAAGAGAGGAGAGAGAAAGGCAGCGTAGACCGCGAAAATACCAATTTGATGTCTTTGCGGGCAGGCCTGCTCGTGCGCGCGATAAATTTCCTCCGATTCGCGCTTTGTAGATAGTTTTCAATTTACTGGATCAGAGATTGAAAGAACTCGAACTTCGGGTCGGGTGGGTGTCCTAATGATCCTGGTGGGTGTCCTAATGATCTCGCTGGTGGGTGTCCTAATGATCTCAGTATTCAGCGGATTCGGAGTCAGGCTCGGTGAACCCGGCCCATGGCGACTGGCTGCGCGGAATCTGCGTCGGCAGCGCCCAGACTGGTGAAGTCGAATTCCTGATTCCCGACCCCGATCCGGAATGCCGCGGCACCTGCAGCGCGGAAGGCGTGGTGGCGGACCACAACGGCGTGATTTACGGCGCCGAAGTAGGCCCGGTCGGCCGCATCAAGCGGTATGTGCGGCCGGTGAAGTAGAGTTGTTTCAAACAAGCGTCCGCTCAGCGGGCGCTTTTGCATAGTGGCGGCCCACGGCTCCGGCCGACGTTTCGGCCAGCTCCGCTCGCGCTCGCTCCTGTTCGAATAGCAAACGCCAGTCGGTCAGAACTTTCGACGATTTCTTTTTTGCCCCGACCCGTTCATCTTGGACAACCAGGCTGGAACGGTCACAATACGATTTCAACGCCGCCAGGCTTCGGCATCCGGAATCCCGCGGCTGAACAGCACTTCCAGATTTTGACCTGCGGCCGCTTCGGCGGCAGCCAGAGGATCGCGCAGAATGCCGCGCACTTGCCCGGTTTGAGGGTTGAGCAGGATAGCCATGGGATGGTCGCTACTAGCGTCGAGAGTGTACGTTCCACCGGGTCCGGTCAACTTTATAGTTACTAGGCGTTCGCTCCAGTCCGGCTCCACGGGCAATGCGAAAGAGAAGGAAGAACTTCCGTCGCCATCGGAGATTACGGGCATGGTGAAACTGAATGCAAAAATCTCTTCGCCGCCGCCGGTTCGTCCGGTTATTCGATATTCGCCCGCTGTGTTGGGCAACGCGGGCGGGGATTCGATCACAAAGGCCGGGTGCAGGAACGGTTCGCCATCGGCATCGGCGCCACCCCATACGAGGAGCGACTTGACCGACAGGGGCGCCTGCGCGGCCGCGGCCAATCCCGCCAGGAGGATTGCAACCGGGAGCGAGGCGATGCGTATAAGCGTCAACACGCTCTTTTCCATGCTGTCATTCCAAATACACGATTTCGCGCAAGACGCAGCATAGCACGGGAATCGAGCTGTCCGTTTGCGCCATGCATCAGCGGACACAAGTAAATTCCAGCGTCGTTATAACTATCTCAAGGTTGCCAGGCTTCCGCCTCTGGTATCCCGCTGCTGAACAGAATTTCAAGACTTTGGCCCACAGTGGCTCCCACCGTGTCCAGGGCGGGTAACTGAAGCGCTCCGGCCGATGCTTCCAGACCTTGATCCGCGGCGGTTGCGGCAGTCCCGGCCGCGAACCGGGGATTCCGCAGAATGCCACGCACTTTTCCGGTTCGGTCGTTGCGCAGGATGGCCATCGGTTGGTCGCTGCCGGCGTCGAGCGTCGCCGAACCGCCGGGACCGGTCAGCGTGATGCTGGTCAGGCTTCCGCTCCAATCCGGCTCCACGGGCAATGCGAAAGCAAACGAAGAACTTCCGTCACCGTCGGCGATCTCGGACATTGCGAAACTGAAGGCGAAAATCTCGTTGCCGGAGGCGTTTCGTCCGATGATCCGATAGGCTCCGGTAGAGTCGGGCAGCGCGGGTTTGGCGTCGACAACGAAGGCGGGGTTGAGGTGGGGAGCGCCCGTGGAGTCCGCCGCTCCCCACAAGAGCAGGGACCGGGCCGCGTCAGCGACCCGCGAGGCCTCTGTTCTTCCCTCTTCCCCAAGACGGAAGTGGGTGGCCTTTGTGAAATTGTAGTCGCCGACCCAATTGGGATCGCAATAGCTCATCAGATCGAACCGGCTTGGCGATACCAACTCGCCCGCGCGGAAGTCGTACCCATAGGCTCCGGTGGTTCCGTCGGCGTGGGGATACGCCGCGTCCAGGTTGCGGGCCCCGCCGCAAGGCGCGTGCGGAAGGCCAAAGTTGTGTCCGAATTCGTGTGCGATGGTGGAAGCATTCGGAACGGAAAAACTTGCAACGCCTCCACCGAGTCCGGCGGCGCCGGCAATGTCTCCCGACATCATTCCCATGTAGTACCCGGTCTCCCCTTCCATGACCCGAATTGCCCTTGTCTCCGCAATCAGATGGTACGCATCGTTGCTTGAACTGAGTACCGGTTCGTGGGCGGTCACCGTCAGACCGCCCACCGGAAGCAATGTGCGCGTCTCATCGAGCAGTTCGTGCCCCTCGGGATCGGCGGCCATCCCGCTGACGGCACCCAACACCTCCGAATCCGATTTCTCCGTCCACAGAAACGGCACCAGCGTGAGGTCCAAAACCGGCATGTCTCGAACATCGACAGCCATCCTGCCCGTAGCGGGGATCCGTCTCGCCACCCCCAGCGCGGCATCGAGCGTCCCGCCCGGGTCCACCTCGACCACCATCTCCAGTCCTGGCTGAACCACGTCCGCCGGAACTGCGGCATTGACGGACGCCCTCAGGGATCCTTCGTTGACCTCGGTCGGGACGGGACCCGGAGCCGCGGGGATGTCGGCGGTGTGCACGAGGCCGCCGTTCCGGTAAAACGAGGCCCGCACCGGAGGGAGGGACTCGCTGTTCTCGCGACTGGCGGTTACAAAGACACGCAGCAGCGCCTCCTCGCCGGCGACGAGCGGGACCGGGAACTCGCGCGACTGGACTGCCTGAACGAGATACGCCGCGGCGGGCTCGCCCTCGCAAAAGGCCACCCGCCTAACCGCTACCCCTTCTAGCCATTCGAGTAACCCAGCGTCGGAGGGCGCGCATAGACCCGTGCCCTCGGCCTGCAACGTCTCAAGAGCCACGAGATTGGACAGGGCGGCAGGGAGGGTTCCGGAAATGTCGGCATTCGCCTGCAGCGCAAGCGTACGAAGCTGCATCAAGCCCCACAAACCCGGCGGCAGCGAGCCCGTAAATTCGTTGTAGCCGAGGTACAGCCGTTCCAGATTGACAAGGCCGCTAAACTCGGGCGGGATCCGGCCCGTCAGTTGATTCTTGGCGAGATTGAGTCCCCGTAGTTCGACCAGATTGGCGAGTTCGGGCGGAATTGGACCGCTGAGTTCGTTGGAGTACAGGTTCAGATCATCCAGATCGGCGAGGTCGCCGAGCTCAGGCGGAATGTGGCCCGTCAGGCCGTTGGCGGAAAGGTTGAGAATTTCCAGGTCTGAGAAGTTGCCGAGCTCAGGCGGAATTGAGCCGGTGAGATCGTTTTCGTGGAGCGACAAATTCCGCAGATTGACCAGACCGCCGAGTTCGGGAGGGATTGGTCCCGTCAGGTCGTTCTCGCCGAGATTCAAGTGTCGCAGATCGGCGAGATCGGCGAGATCGGCGGGAATAGGGCCCGTCAATCGGTCCCTGTAGAGGAACAGCACCTGCAAATGGGTCAAGTCGCCGAGTTCACGCGGGATCCGGCCCGCCAGACCGTTTGCAACGAACGATATTCTTGTAACCCCGCCTTGGTCGTCGGCATCAACGCCGTTCCATTCTCCGAGCGGCGCGTCGGTAATCCAGTTTTCGTTATCAGTCCAGTTCGGTCCATTGGTGACATCATAAAGAAATTCAAGGATTTCACGATCCGATGGCCGTGCGCACTCCTCACCCGTGCCCTCGTGGGACGGAACCGCGTTCAGCCAGTCTTGGAATAACGAGTCCACCGGCGCACACAAATCCGTGCCGGAATAGTGAAGCGCCTGGATGGAGAAGTTTGCTAGAGAAAGCGGAAAGCGACCGTTAAGGTTTGGGTTGCCGCCGATCTTCAGCTCCGTAATCTGAGTCAAACTCCCGAGACTCGCTGGGAGTCTCCCCGAGAGCCCGTTTTGCCCAAGGTCGAGCGCCGTTACACGACCCAGCGAGTCGGTTTGGACCCCATGCCGCTCGTCCAGGGCCAAACCGCTGATCCAACCTTCGGCATTTGTCCAGTCGGCACCACCCGTTAGCTCGAACAAGTAATCCAGTGCTTTCCGGTCGGACTCGTTGCATAGCACTCTCCACTCGGTCCGATTTTCGATACTATGCAGCCATGCCATAAATGCGGAAACGCCGGACACGCAAAGATCTTTGTTTCCCGAAAAGTAGAAGTACTGAAGCCCGCTGAGTTGTAGAAAGGTTTGGGGAACCGAGCCGCTCAGTTCATTCGAGAACAGATGCAAAGCCGTCAGCGCGGTGAGATTTCCCAACTCCGTCGGAATTGGGCCGCTCAGTTTATTCCCGCCCAGATCCAAATTCGTCAGCGCGGTGAGATTGCCCAACTCCGCCGGAATTGGGCCGCTCAGTTCATTCGAGAACAAATGCAAAGCCGTCAGCGCGGTGAGATTTCCCAACTCCGTCGGAATTGGGCCGCTCAGTTCATTCCCGCCCAGATTCAAATTCGTCAGCGCGGTGAGATTGCCCAACTCCGCCGGAATTGGGCCGTTCAGTTCATTCGAGTACAGATGCAAAGCCGTCAGCGCGGTGAGATTTCCCAACTCCGTCGGAATTGGGCCGCTCAGTTCATTCCCGCCCAGATTCAAATTCGTCAGCGCGGTGAGATTGCCCAACTCCGCCGGAATTGGGCCGTTCAGTTCATTCGAGTACAGATGCAAAGCCGTCAGCGCGGTGAGATTGCCCAACTCCGTCGGAATTGGGCCGCTCAGTTCATTCCCGCCCAGATTCAAATTCGTCAGCGCGGTGAGATTGCCCAACTCCGTCGGAATTGGGCCGCTCAGTTCATTCGAGGACAGATGCAAAGCCGTCAGCGCGGTGAGATTTCCCAACTCCGCCGGAATTGGGCCGCTCAATCGATTATGCCTAAGTTGGAGCGATGTCAGTTCGGTTAATTCGCCCAACTCCGTCGGAATTGGGCCGCTCAGTTCATTCGAGTACAGAAGCAAAGCCGTCAGCGCGGTGAGATTTCCCAACTCCGTCGGAATTGGGCCGCTTAATTGATTGGCCCCAAGACCCAGATATGTCAATTTATTCAACGTCCCCAGTTCCGGAGGTATTGGGCCGCTTAGTTGATTGATCCAAAGGCTCAGAGTCGTCAGGCTGCGGAGCGCTCCCAGTTCCGAAGGGATCGGGCCACTTAATTGATTGCCCCCTAGGCCTAGATACGTCAGATTGTGAAGTGCTCCCAGTTCCGAAGGTATTGGACCGCCTAATTGATTGGCCCCAAGACCCAGAAACATCAGGTTATGAAGCGCTCCCAGTTCCGAAGGTATCGGCCCGCTTAATTGATTGCCAGCAAGGCCCAGAGACGTCAGGCTACGGAGCGCTCCCAGTTCCGAAGGTATCGGCCCGCTTAATTGATTGCCAGCAAGATTCAGAGACGTCAGGCTACGGAGCGCTCCCAGTTCTGAAGGTATCGGGCCACTCAGTTCGTTACTGCTCAAGTTCAGGTTGATTAACGCGCTCAGTTCACCAAGATGGGGAGGGATATCGCCTTTGAGCTCGCGTCCACGCAAACTAATGTTGTAGATCCGTGAGCCGGAAACCCCAACCCCATCCCATGTATCCAGCTTCACCTGATCGCCCGAACCCCATTGGCGAATCACATTGTCTTCCGCATTCAGGCCGGTCTCGATCAGTGCGTTGGCGAAGCCAACCAGCGACTGGCAGTCGCTAACCAGTTCCGGGTCGCCATTGGGATTGTTGACGAAACTGCCATTGCTGCAACCGTTGACGTTGAGCAGGGATTCCGACGTTATCGGAACGATCACCCTTATGTTGAATTCGAGGGTATCGGCGTCGAGGTCGATATCCCTTGCGCTGTAGGACATGGTGTACACGCCGGTTGCAGACGGCGCGCCACTGAGTTGCCGTGTTTCACTGTCGAATTCCAGCCCGGGCACTTCCGGCTCCAGCAGGTAGACGATTGGCGCATCGCCGCCAAAGGCCGCCGGCAGTTGCAGCGGTTCGATCTCCTTGCCGAGCGCGTAGGTCTGATCCGGCGGCGCGCTGACATCAGCGAAGCTCGGTGACGCGGGGGGTTCCACAATCGAGATTTCGAACTGATGTGTGTCGCTGTCGCCATCGGCGTCTTCGACCAGGTAGTGCATTTTGTACACTTCCGCCGCTGTCGGCGTGCCGGTCAGTTGGCGCGTGACTGCATCGAAGCGCAATCCGGGCACCGCCGGCTCAAGGGAGTAGCGCAGCGGCGCATTGCCGCCAAAAGCCGCCGGCAATTGCAGTGGTTCGATGGGCGTGTCGCGCGGGTACACTTCCTTTTGCGGGAACGATATGTTGCCGAAATCCGGCGCCAGATCCGGCTCCAGCTCGATCGAGGAAAAAATGGTGGGCGGCAGCGCCGCGAAGACGGCGCCACTGAGCGACAGCGATATGGCATCGACTTCCGGGTCGCAGAAAACCGCCGCCTCTCCGCCGGGGAATTCGTCCACCCGATCAAACAAGTCCGCGAGAAATCGCAAGGCGGTGGATTTCGCGGCAATCGGCACGGACTGTCTGCCTGCGTTTCCGCCCTCGTGGTCATTCAGCTCGATGGTGCAGGAAGCCCCGGTATCCGCATCGTTAGTGAAAACCAGCGCCAATCTTCCGGCTTGCGGCACGACCGGAAACGCGAAGCTCCCCGCCGTCCGCGAACTGGGGATGACCGCCATGCCGACCGGGCTGCCTTGCGCGCTCACGGACAGCAGATTCAAGGCGGTCGCGGGTTGGTCGCAGTCGAGCGTGGCGTAGCCGAAGGCGAGCGCTTGCTCGCCGCTGCCGAGCATTGACAAGGTATCGCCCTGGTCCGCGAGTTCCAGCGTGGCGCCGGACCCGGTGGCCGTTACGTCGCCAGAGTTTGTGAATCTGCCGCTGTCCAGCCCGGCCCCGAGCAGATTCATGGTGCATTGGTTGGCCGTTTCCGCGAGATTCGTCACCAGCAGTTGGGACTGGAATCCATCGCCATCGACAATAAGAGGCAGGATGTGGGAGGCTTGCGCGGTATTGCCGCTGTCCAGGGAAATCGCCGGCAGCGCGGTGAAGGTGGCGCCATTGAGGGGAAGTCCGAGCACCGCGATTGCCTCATTGCAGGACAGCGTGACGACGCCGGTATCGAATCCGTCCGGGATTGGAATGAGATCACCGAGAAACTGCAAGGCGGTTGATTGCGCGGGCAAGGCAACGTTTCCCCCGCCCGCGCTTGCGCCTTCGGCGTCTTCCAGCTCGACGGCGCAGGCGGCGGCAACGCTGTTGTCGTTGGAAAAGAGCAGACCTAGCCGGCCCAGCCGCGGCAGCACCGGAAACTGGAACTCCCTGCCGGCCTGTGCGCTTTCCAGCGTGGTCGTGGCTATGGGCGAACCGTTATCGCTCAAGGTAAGCAGCATCCGGGCAACCACGGGTTCCGCGCATTCCAGGGTTGCGTAGCCGAATGCGAGCGCTTGCTCCGCGGTACTGATCAGGGTCAGGCTGGCGCCGGCGCCGAGCAGATCGATGGTCGCGCCCGCGCCCGCCGCCGTCACCACATCGTTGGCTTCGAATATGCCGGTATCGAGATTCGGCCCTTGCAGCGCGAGCGCGCACTGGTTCGCCGCGTCGGCTGCATTGGTCAGGAACAGATAGGATCGGAAGCCACCGCCGTCGGCAACCAAGGGAAAGAAATGTTCCCGGTTCGCGGTCTCGTCAGGCAGTTGCCCGGCAGCCGGCAGGGCCGCCAGCAAGGCAAAGGCGGAAAGTATGCGTTTGTTCAACGAGATCATTCCTTGTATCAATCTTTCCTTTGCGTCAACTCCGGCAGGTTTGTCGCGCTACTGATCGGCTTCGGATTCCGGTGCGGCCAATTAGCGAATTTCCGATCCTTTAACCCGGCGGGGCTTGAATGCCAGAGGGGAAGCTCATTGACAGATCGGTGAGATCGATTCTTCGTACTCCCACCGCCAAGCCTGTAACTTTCTTTGTCATCTGTCAAATCTCAGCCTTGTCCAATGCGAAATAATTGTGAAGCGGGAGATCGATTCCAACGCGAAGTGACGGTGAATACGACGCTCGAAAGCTCGGACTGTACTTCCATTCAGGCGCGCGTCCGGCGCATTGTGAAGGAAAGATGCGAAGATAATGCGCGGCCGATTCCCAGGCTGATGCCGTTCCGTGCCGGAGTTGAACTGGATGGTAAAACAGCCGCAAAACAGCCACTGTGCCCTTTGATCTGGCAGACGCCGGGATAGACTGGCGCCCCGGCGGACCTGGCCACTTCGACTACACCCTTGTCGAGCCCCGGCGAAACGATTAAGCTCGCTCCCGCGTTGAGCGCCGCTTCGGCCTGCGCGGCCGACAACACCGGCCCGCTCCCGCGACCGCCTCGGGCGCTTCCCGCGCAACCGCGCCCAGGCAATCGAGCGCGGCATCGCTGCGAAACAGCACTTCGATGATGGATTTGCCGCCGGTCGCGAGAACCTGCGAAGCGCGGATAGCCGTGTCCGCGTCTTCCGCCTGGACAAGGGCGATCAGCGGCGCCTGTTGGAGCAGACCGTCGATTTCATTCTTCATGATGAGTGAATCCTTCCCTCGCCGTCATTCTGCGCGGAGCGAAATGGGTGAAGGCAAGCGCTTGCAAAGCGTAAGCTTCGCGCGCAGCCGTAACGGCGCGGAGCTATGCTCCGCGACTGGAGCGCAGAATTTCCTGCTCCTTGCCGCATGAGGGCCACAATGGGAATTGCCGAAACTGTTGGCTTGGCGTCATCGCGTTCAAGCGATAATGGGATCTTTTGCCTTATTATCGCGTCACCGTGGTACGAATTCGGTCAGGACCGGTTCCGCCGTTCCGGCAAAGCGGTTGCTCGACATGGTGGTAACCGGTTCGCCCACGATATGGGTTACGCGCACCGGTTGGCTGTCCACGAACTCGTTGTCGGCGATATCCGCGGCCTGCACGCCGTGCAGCCGGACCGATGCCGCGGATTTGTTGCGAGATCCGAAACCTACCGACTCCAGTGACGAAGACCACAATTCGAAGTGCGGGCCGAAAGTGCTTT
Organism: uncultured Pseudohongiella sp.; assembly: GCA_951812715.1. Lineage (GTDB taxonomy): Bacteria > Pseudomonadota > Gammaproteobacteria > Pseudomonadales > Pseudohongiellaceae > UBA9145. The sequence goes on from OX638323.1 coordinate 2,936,024, forward strand.
CGTCGGTTCCGCCCCGGTAGATGTCGGCCACGGCGCCTTCGATGTTGCGGAAGCTCGATCCGGTGATCGAAATGTATTCGCCATTGTAGAGACCAAGGTCGTCGATTTCCCTGTTCAACGGGAGAATGTGCCCTGTGATATCGCTGAAACTCGAGTCGGCAATTTCGATCCGGTCAGCAAACGTGTGTTTCGAAGAGGTAAAGAAATTGAAGGAATGATTCGTGTTGAGATCCTCAACGGTCGCGTTCCTGACAATCAGCATGAAATTGTTCAGCATCGAATACCTGCTGGTTCGAATGGCGGAATTCCCGGCAACATCGGGCGCCGCCCTTCCGGAAATGGTTACGCCATCCAGTTTCAGGCTGCCGCCGTCGACAAGTTCGAACAAGGCGGTGCGCTCAAACTCGACGGTAGCCGTTCCCCTGACTGCCTGAACCGTGAGCGGGCGGTCCACCACGATAGTCTTCGTTGCCAGATAATCGCCCGGCGCCATGGTGATCACGTCGCCGGCATCTGCGCCGGCAGCCGCATCCGTAAGCGTATCCAGACCGGGTTCGATGTCGATGGTCTCACCGGTATCGAAGCGGTTGTCCGGGCCGGGCTTGGGATACCAGGATACGCCGGTATTCGTCCGGTCAAGAACTTGAAGGTCCCGGGACACGCCCGCATCGGCAAGCGCCTCGTCCACGGGATACAGTAGACCGTTGGCTGCCCTGCGAAGTTCAAATCCGGAATTGTCGAAGCCATCAGCGAGCGGTGAATCTTCAACTCCGTTGAGCGCGTTCGCGTGGAAATCAATGCCGCTGATGTCGTCATGAACGGTGATGATATTGCGCCGGTCTTCGTTGTGGATCAGGTTTGATCTGAACACGCTGTTGACCGGCGTCGCCGAACGCTCCTCGTCGCTGCCCGCCGCAAGTTCGACGTGGTCGCTGTCGATGATCGTGTTGTTCTCGATCAACGCGTTATCGACTTGGAAGTAACGGTTGATCGGCGAGTCCGGCACGCCGTTCATGACCACGAACGCGCCGCCAAACCGGTGGCCCGTCAATCCATGGAGGTAGTTGTTGCGCACGATCTGGTCGAAGTTTATGACGCGAATGCCGCCGGTGTGATCCACGCCGTTGCCCAGGAACACATTGTTTTCCACGAGATTGCCGTTGCCGTGCCGGAATGTGAGCGTCCCGCGCGATTCGACGAACAGGTTGCCCCGCAGCGTATTGCCGCCGGACTTGATCGAGATGATCTCGAGCTCCCCGTTGCACCGGTCGAAGAAATTGTTTTCGACCACGGTCAGCGAGTCCGTCAGGGAATACTGGCTGGTGCCTATCCTCAAGGTCTCGCCGCCGTTGGAGCCGAGGACCGGCCGGGGCCCGAAGTAGTTATGGTCGATGCGGTGACGGTTTTGCTGACTTTCCTCGCTGTCCAGCCGCACCGCCATCGTTACGCCGGCGTTACTCTTGCCCACCAGGTGGTTGTGGTCGAAGCGGTTGTTCTTGCCGTACATCATGACCCAGAAATCGGTCTCCTGGCGTTCCGGGTTGTTGAAGTGGTCGATGACTGTCTCGGTCACGCGCGAGTGATACGCCAGGTCGCTCCGGGTGCGCCGGAACGAGATCACCGTGTTGGTGGGTGTGTAGCCGTCGCGGAATACCAGTCCGGAGACGACGAGGTATTCCCCGGCCATGCGCAGGTTCGACTGGCCCGTAATGAATACCTCGCCCTTGGTCTCGGCCGTGAGCGTGATGGGATTGTCGGGCTCTCCATTTCCCGTGAAGAGAATCTCGAAATCCCGCCATTCGCCGTCAGCGAGTACGATCGTGTCGCCGGGCTCCAAAGCCTCGACGGCATTTTCGTACTCTTCCTGCGTGCTGACGAGCAGCGTCTCGGCAAACCCGGTCTGGCTCAGTATGAAAGTCAGTACGGTCAGCGTGATTCGAATCATCGATTTCCCAACTTAAAACCTTGCTGTGACGCCAGCGAATACACGGGGACCATATTCGAGGGTTTGAACGACTTCGCCATCCAGGCCGCGAAAATCGACACGCGGCTCGCTCAGCAAGTTGATACCTTCCAGCGAGAGCTGAATCTCGTCGGTGATATCGTATCTCAAGCGCAGGTCGAGCGTATTGTAGTCGTCCACATATCGAATTCGTGCGCCGGTGTCGCGACCGTAACCCTGGAAGTACTGGGAACGCGCCTTGTAGATCGCCTGCGCGTTGAAGCGGTCGTTTTGCCAGTAAACCTGCGTTGCGCTGGTATGGCGAGACAGCCCCCATAGCCCGGCCGGCGGCAACAGGCCCAGGAGTGGAGTCGGATTGCCGTTGGCGTCGAAGGCGACTCCGTCTCCGCCGTGACCGTCTTCGAATTCAAAATCCGAATCCGCATAGTTATAGCTGAACTTCGCGCCGAAGCCGCCGAGAAATCCTTCCAGATAGTCGAAAGAGTGCGTGGCGGTGAATTCAAGGCCGGTGAGGTCGCTCGTTTCATCGGAAACCTGGGTGGTCCTGACGGTGCCGCTGACCGTATTTCCATCGATCAGGAAATCTTCCTGCTGGTAGGCGTTCACGAAAGCGCCCTGAAACCGCTTCCAGTAGACGCCGCCCGCCAGCATCGTATCTTCGTTGGCGTACCATTCCAGGCCGACATCCAGATTCCAGGAAGGCAATGGCTCCAGTTTCGGATTGCCCGGCGCGCCGATGCCTTGCACCGCTTCCGCCAGGGTGGCGTATCCGGAGTCCGGATCGTCGGAGTCATTGGTGCTGATCGCGCGGCTGTTTCCGTAGGAGTGCGGATCCGGACGCGATATGCCCTTGAATACTCCGGCCCGGAACACCCAATCGGGATTGAGATCCATGATGACAGTGATGCTGGGCAAGACTTCCGTATAGCTATTGGTCTGCAGTACTGTCTCGTAGTCCGAGCCTGATTGCTGCTCGACGAAAAACAGGCCGTCCTGCTGTATGACGGTCAGCGGAGTCCGGTATCCGATGGAAGCAATTTCCGTGTCGACAATTCGCAGGCCGAAATTGCCGCGGACGGGCCTGCCGGACATTTCCGACTCGTAATTCGCCTGCACGTAGAGAGCCGTCGTATCTTCGGTCAGGTCAACACTGTTGGTCTGGATTCCGTTCTGGAAGCCGATCGCGGATCTGCCGCCGTAATTCGCGGTCAGTTCATCGAGCAGACAGCCGTGATCGAAAGTCGCCCATCCGGTGCCGGTGCCGATACCGCTCGCGACCGTGACGAGGTCTTTGCCGCCCCTGGATTCCGACAGGAAACCGGGCTCCGGAAAACTGGACTGACCGCAGTTATTGGCCGCATTGAAGACGGCTGCACGGGATTCAGGAGTGCTGGAGGTCCCGCCGGGAACGCCGTCAAAGTCCTCGTCCTCGAACAGGCTGAAACCGTCGTCGTTGCGATTGCCGCCGAAGGTGCGATAGGTAAGCGTGGAAGAGCGGACGCCCGCCTGCACGTTGTTGACGAAGCCCAGGGAGTCGGTGTCCCAGTTCAGGTCCAGTCTGTAAGCGTCGATCGTATGCTCGCGAATCTGCTGCCTGGCGCGAATTCGCGCACGGTCGCGGGCGGTGAAATAGCGAGGATCGGTGATGTCGAAATCCAGCAGCGAATCGGGATCGCAGGAGCTGCTGCCGTCCGTGCAGAGAATTGTCGGCAGCGTAAGTCCATCCGTGCCGGGCGCATTCACATCGAAACTGACCAGGAACTCTTCCCTGCTTGAAGTCTTGTCGGGGTCGGTGATCAATACTTCGTTCGCGGCCATGCGAACCTCGACGTCCGTCTCGGTGCGCATGGTGTCGGCAAACGCCGCGTCGAATGCGATTTCCAGGCTGTCAGTGGCTTGCCAGGCAATGTTCAATCCGGCGCCCTGGTACTCTTCGAAGCGTGTGAAGTCCGTGGTATTGGATCGGATATCGGTATCGGTGGTGAATCGTTGCAACAGCCCTGTATGCGGGTTGGAAACGAGGTTTGTCAAATTATTCTGGGTCGATCCGAACTGAAGATCCTGGCGCAGTTCCTTCTGATCTCGCTCGGACTGCTGAAAATCCAGAAAGACATCCCAATCATCGTTGGGCTGCCACTGGAACGCTCCGAACAGGGCCTGACGGTCATCGTCCGTCGTGTTGCGCCGGAAAGTGCGGTCACGGGGAATATAGGCGAACGGAATGTCTTCGACGCTGTTATAAGCGGGGTCGGAATCGATCAGATCCTGAAGCTGATCGTTGCTCAGATCGGGATTGCTGCCGTTTTCATCGCAGCGGCCGGATGTATCCAGCGGCTGTGCAAAGGCGTCGAACGATTCCAGCACACAGGCCTCGAACCGCCCGCCGCCGGTGGTGTGCGTCGCTTCCGCCTCGGGATTCGAATCGTCGCGCTTTTGCCCGCCGACGGAAATACCGATCCTGCCCAGGCCCTCGACTTCCCATGAATTGATGTAGCTGGCGGTACCGCGGTAACCGTTATCCTGGCCGATGATGTTCTTGTCGTCGGGATGTTGCGAACCCTTGAGGCTGAATTGCACGCGTTGTTCGCCGTAATCGATCGGCCGCCTGGTGCTTAGCTGTACCTGGCCGCTGACAGAGCCTTCGATATAACTCGCGGACTGGGTTTTATGAATGGCGACGGAATTGAACAACTCCGAAGGAAAGATACTGAAGTTCACCGCGCGGTTGCCGCTGCCGTTGGTCGACTCGCGAAAGTTCACGACCGTATTGCCCAGGTAGGGTCCCAGGCCCCGGACGGCGACCTCGGAGGCGCCGCCGTTCTCGCGGTGGGTCGCCGCGCCCGTAATGATCTCCAGCGCCTCGCCGATCGACAGGGCCGGCAGCGCGCCGATCTCGTCGGCATTCAGTCCGTCGACGATCTCGGTCGAGTTGCGCTTGAGTTGAATGGAATTCTGGATATCCCGCCGCACGCCGGTAACGACGATTTCCTCAAGGAGTTCGGCGCTTTCTTGCTGGGCGAGAGCCGCGGTGGCGGGTAACAGCGCCGGCGCGCATAGCGCAAGCAGCAATGAGGAATGCCGCGGAGCAAAAGCATTAGTAGTACGCATGTCGGACCCTCTTGAGTGTTTGGTAACACAAATCGGTAATTCCAATTTGATGAGACTTTGCCACAACTCGAGTTGCATCTATCCCCGACACTGCCACTAGTCAGTATAAGAGTCAACCACTTGTGATCAATTTTTCGGAGATATTGGTAAGACCATTTGGGCCCGGCAGACTCGATCAGATCGTTCGAATGTCGTTCAAAAAAAGGCCCCGGAAAAATTCCAGGGCCCTGGCTCTTGCCGAGATACCATCATGGATGGTTCTTTGCCTGCATTTCTTACAAGCGATAGCTGGCGCCGATGGTGATGCGGCGATCCGTCAGACCCTGGAAACACACGAGAGCGCCTCCGTTGACACAGGATTGTCGAACATCCGACTCGGTAAGGTTAACGGCTTCAACGCCAACGCTCAGATTGTCGTTCACGGCATAACTGACGCTGGCATTGAGCTGTCCTCTATCTTCCTGCACGACGGGGAAGCCCCAGGGGAAGCTGGAGGTACTGCCGAAATCGGTCGAACGGTATGCCTCACGCCACGTATAACGCATTCTGGCTGAAATGCCGTATTTTTCGTAGTACGTCGTGATGTTGTAGGAGGTTCCGGACAGGTCAACCAGTTGCCCTCGCAGCGTAACGTCGGTCGCGCCCGCTGACATCAAGGCAAATGCTGCCCGGGCGCGGCTGGTCGGAGTGAGGAAGGTGTCTCCGCCGGTGAATTCCTGCTCGGTAAGGTTAGCGATAAAACCGAATCCGGAAGCCCAACCCAATTCGTCCTCGAACTGTGCAAGATCGTACTGCAAGGCCAATTCAAATCCTTCCTGGGTGGTTTCCCCGGCGCCATTGACTGTGGTCGCAGCCGGAACGCAGACACCTACGCCACCGGCATCGCCGAAAACATTGACGTCCGCGATGGGGTTGAAGATACCGCCTTGTTCGCAGGGCGCGGTAGTGTCGCGGAATCCGGTGACCGGATCTTCAAATGGATCGTCCTGGGTACGCACGAACAGGCCGGTGCGCTCCTTGTGGAAATAGCCGATACTGACAACGCTCGAAGGCGCGAAATACCATTCGGCGGAGAAATCGAACGAAACCACCTCTTCAGGCTCCAAACCGGGGTTGCCGATCGAAACAGGGGGGTTCGGGCTGGTGCTGAACGTAGTTGAGGTCGACAAACTATTAAAGCTCGGGCGTCTGATATCTTTCCCCCAACCTGCACGAAGAAGTATCTCCTCGCTCAGGTTTGCAACCAGGTTGAACCGCGGCAACAAGAAGTTATAGCTGCCGGTCGAGGTCGTCGGGGTCGCCACGCCATTGGTTACCGAATTGCCGGTCGAATTAACATCGGTTTCGATATAGCGCACACCAAGATTCCCGCGGAATATGCCGCTCTCGAAATTCGCTTGCGCGTACAGGGCGTCGGTCTCTTCTTCAATATCGAAAAACGCGGCGACACTCGACGTGGGCTCGTTGATTGATCTGGAACCTCCGTGGGCGGTAATGGCGGCATTCAGCGTGGCCAGCACGCCGTCCGGATCCGAAGCCACGAGTTCCGGGTTGATGAGTAGAAAATTGCCGATGAACAGCGCTCGCCCGTCGGCCTCGTTGAAATTGTCGGGGCCCGGCACAAGGAGTTCCGCGAACAAATTTCCTCTGGGAGAATCAGACATACTCCTTAACCCGCGATTGGTGCGGATGTCGTTGTTGAAATTCGACGCAGTGCTGTTGCGATAGCCAAAATCGACCGTCGTGAAACCCGACCAGTCCAGGTCGTAGCTGAAGTCGAACACCAACGCGTCTTCGCCGCTTTCGGCTATGTCCTGACTGATATTGGTATCGCGCAATACGATGTTCGCGGGATCGAGCAATTGCGCAACCGTCGGCGCACCCGGTTCACCGAACGCGACGCCCCATGACAGCGTGCCGCCGGTCAGATCGTAGCGGAAAGGCGTGCTGTTATCGTTGGCGCCGCCTGGGTCCAGCGGCACGTTCGGGTTGATGAAGTTAAGGGTAGTGTTGAAACTGGGGGTGGTGGAATCGGATCTGGAGGTCGATATTTCCGCTCGTCCCGACCACCTGCCTCTTTGCCAGTCGGCGCCCCATCTGTATATCTGGCTTTCCGTCAGGCGCGAGTTGGTGTCCGACGAGAACCGCAGATTCGGATCGTCGTCGTCAACCGACAAATCGACGCCGATTACACCCCGGAGCGCCGCTTCGATGGAGCCGAGATTCTGTGCGCCGTTGCGGCCGTCTACCGAGCCGAAATTGATCGTTTCAAACGCATCGGGAATCGAGGCGTTCCTGAGGCTGCTCACGCCTGATCCCTGCACCCTCGAACTCTCCTGTCTGCGCTCCTGATCGTTAATGACCGCATCGAAGTACAAGGTCAATTCTTCGCTCGGCGCCCATTCGAACGAACCGGCGAAGTTCGTGGTTTCATACTCGAAATTGTCGTAATCCTGGTTGAGAAACTGGATGGGCAGAAAGTTGAAGGATTGCGCGCTGGCGGCGCTGCTGCCCGCGGCCACGTTGTTGTCGCGGTCGGTGCGGGGACGGAAGGCGGTGACGTCCTGTTCGGTATAACTGCCGCTGACAACGATGCCGAAATCGCCGGCGTCGGTAGTCCAGTTGTCGCCCCAGGTGCCTGATATCCTGGGTGTGAAAGTACCGTCGGTGGTAAGGCTGCTATTTTCCCCTTGCGCCCGGATAGCAGCTATTCGTTCGTTAATCTGAAGAGGGCGAATCGTTCTCAGATTGATCGTGCCGCCGACGGAGCCTTCGATGGTCTTCGCTTCCGGCGCCTTGGTCACTTCCACTGCGGAGATAATTGCCGCTGAAACGTCTTCGAAATCGATACCGGTGCGTCCGGCGCCGGAGTCCACGGTTGACACGCCGTTGATTTCGGTTCGGTTTGCGTTGGTGCCGCGAATCTGTACGCCGGTACCGACACCGGCCGTTCGCGTAATCTGGATACCCGTAACGTTTTCGAGTACCTCAGCAAGATTCTGATCAGGCAGCTTGCCGATGTCTTCCGCCTGAATCACTTCGACCAGGTTATCCGCGGATCGCTTCTGCTCAAGTGCGCTGGCAAGAGACGAGCGGATGCCGGTGACGATGATTTGTTCCACTTCCGTATCCTGGGCAAAACTCGCGGGCACAATGGCCAGCGCGGATACGCCTACAGTCAACGCAGCGCATAGTGGATTGCGCTTGAACCTGGAATTTCCACCACTGGAGGTGGCAGTACGTTTGACACTCATTTGAATTCTCTCCCGAAAATTGATTTTTTCGAAGGCCCGGCACGACAAGGCCCAGCATGAAGGGCGGGAGTGTACCACCAATGCAAACCAAAAGGTAGCATTAGTTTCACATTTTTGGTAATACCAATTATCGCTGCCTAGCGGTTTGCCTGGCGCACGATGCGCTGCTTGTCGATGTTCCACTCGCGGTCCTTGATGCTGGCGCGCTTGTCATGGTCCTTCTTGCCCTTGGCGAGAGCGATGCGACATTTCACCAGGTGTGCGCGCCAGTAGAGGTGGGTGCAAATGCAGGTATAGCCTTTTTGCTGCGTCGCGCCGAACAGCTTCGAAAGCTCTTTCTTGTTGAGTAGCAACTTGCGGGTGCGGTCGGGATCGGCGACCACGTGACTGCTCGCCGTTTGCAGGGGTGTGATATGGCAGCCCAGGAGGAAGGCCTCGCCGTTCTTGATCAGCACATAACTGTCGGTCAACTGCGCCTTTTTCGCGCGCAGACTCTTTACTTCCCAGCCTTGCAGGCAAAGACCGGCCTCGAAGTCTTCTTCGATATAATAGTCATGCGTTGCTTTTCTGTTGACCACTATTGTGGTATCAGAAGCTCTCTTCTTCATGACGGCTTTCCAGGAAAGCGCAACTATAACAGGGGACAGAAGAATGTCACACGAAAGGGGGAAGTTCTCTTCCAGGGTCGGATTCATCCTGGCGGCGGCAGGGTCCGCGGTGGGACTAGGTAATCTCGTTGCGTTTCCGGTGATGGCCTCGAAGAACGGCGGCGCCGCGTTTCTGCTGGTGTATCTGTTCTTTATCGTAGTGATCTGCTACCCGGTGATGATGGCCGAAGTCGCTATGGGCCGCCATACCCAACGCAATCCGGTCGGCGCTTTTCTCAAACTCTCCGGCGGCAGCAGGCTCTGGCACGGAGTCGGTATGCTCGCGATCCTGACACCCTTCATGATCGCGGTGTTTTATTCGGTCATAACCGTCTGGCTGCTGGTTTATCTGAGGGAACTCATGTTCGGCGGTCTGAACATGCTGGCCGACGACGCAAGCTTCGGCGAAATCGCCGCGCGGCCCACGACATTCGGCTACCTGATCTTCTTGCTTGTGCTGGTATTCGTCATCCTGCTCGGTGGAGTAAGGGGCGGCATTGAGCGGCTGGCGCGGGTGCTGATGCCGACGCTTGCGGTGATGCTGGTGGCGCTGACGATATTCGTGCTGACACTCGAAAACGCTAGTGTCGGCATCGCCTATTATCTGGTTCCCGATTTTTCACGCATGGACCTGGCGGTGATCAACGGCGCGCTCGCTCAGGCGTTTTTCTCGTTATCGCTGGGCATGGGCATTCTGATTACTTACGGTTCGTACTTCAGCCGCGAGGACAGTATTGCCGGCTCGACACGCATGGTGGCTATCGCCGATACGAGTATTGCATTCTTCGCCGGACTGCTGATCCTGCCGGCGATTTTCGCTTTCGACCCGAATACCAATACCGACGATCTGTCCACCAGCAGCGTCGGGCTGATCTTCAGTTTCCTGCCGAAGATATTCCTTTCCATGGAAGCCGCCGTGGGCTATTTCGGCGCCAGCATCGCCGCGATTGTCTTTTTCACCCTGGTGTTCTTTGCCGCTTTGACCTCGCTGGTTTCGATCATCGAGATTCCAATCAGTTGCTGGATTGACGAGTTCAAAATTTCACGGCGCAAGGCGATTGTAGTCCAGGCCGTGCTAATGGCGATCTTCACCATTCCCGCCACGGTGTCACTGGGAATCTCCGATTTCTTCACTAATTTCACGAATTACGGCGGGGTGTCGAAATCTTTCTTCGATCTGGTGTCGGACGTGTTCTACGAGACCATCCTGCCGCTGGTGGGCTTTACCGTGTGCATCTTCTGCGCCTGGCGCTGGAAATTGAGCGGACTGGCGGACGAACTCGAGGTTGGCGACCCGAACTATCGCGGCTCCCGGCTGCACCGCTACATCGATCTCTCGCTCGGCACCGTCATTCCGGTCGTGCTGCTGGTGGTATTTCTGAGCACCGTCAACCAGATCTATCTCTGATGACAGCCGTTGCCCGCAGCGCCTTGCTGCCACATTCCGCCCGGCAGATGTTCGAGTTGGTGAACGACATCGAGCAATATCCCCTGTTTCTGCCGCATTGCAAGTCCGCCAGAGTGCTTTCCCGGGACGACGATGAGTTCGTCGGCGAGTTGAGCCTGGGCCGCGCGGGAATCCGGCAACGGATTGTCACCCGCAATCGTCTGCGACAGCCGGAGTCAATCGATATGGAACTGGTGAAAGGCGATTTCACGCACTTCCGGGCGCGATGGCAATTCGACAGCCTTGACGAAAGCTCGTGCAAGGTTTCTTTGCATATGGAATTTGAGTTCCGTTCGGCGCTGGTGAATCTCGCGGTTGGCAGGCTGTTTCGAGATACCGCGAGCGCCATGGTCGACGCCATGGTGACGCGGGCGACGGCAATCTACGGAAAATGAGCGAGTTCGCGAGCAATATCGACGTGGAAATCGCCTGGGCCACGCCTGATCGTCAGCGTATCATCAACCTGCAAGTGCCCCGCGGCGCCACCGCCTGGGAGGCGGTAAAGCTATCCGGTATCGCCGAAGAATTTCCCGAAATCGATCTCGATTCAGTGGTCATGGGCATCTTCTCGCGCAAACTCGACGGCAAGCGCGCCCCGACGCCCAGGGAATACGTACTCAAACCCCGGGATCGTATCGAAATCTACCGGCCCTTGCGCATCACTCCCATGGAAGCTCGCCGGCTACGCGCCGCCAAGGCCAGGTATAAATAGGAAAACCACAAGGCTCTGTGTTCAGGTTCAGAATCGTGTGAGACGGTAGGGGCGAGACGGTGGCGGCCGCGCTCGCCCACGGTCCCAAAGACCAGCATGCCTACGGCCCGTCCACCACCACCTTCGGCGCCCGAGGCCTCGGGCGCCGCAGGCTGGACCCTCCCGTGGGTCCGGCTGTGGGATTCAATCTAACAGACTGTTAACAGACAAGGCATGCTCGCCCGCGAATGACCCCGCTCACGCAATACCCGTCGATAGCGCAAACGCAGTACCAATAAAAAGACGCCTCGCGCATAATGAGGGGCAGCGCTCCTTTCCCCAGGAAGCCGGGTTCATGAAACGAGATCACAGTAAGCCAGGCCTGCTGAAACGCATTGAGCAGGGCCTGTACGAGTATTATGTCACGCCGCACCGGCGGGCCATGGCGCGGGCGGGGCGTGACGAGGAAGACCTTTTCATGCTGATCGTTTTCGCCGAAAGCATGGGTGTGCCGAATCCCGCCGCTTTCTACACCATGGAGTTGCTGCCTGTAGTCTACGAGCGCTTCCATGAATGGCACCGGCGCATGGGCATGGAGCGCTCGCCATTGGATCATGTGAATTGCTGCTAGATCTCGCGCGTTCCAGACGGATTCTCTTCTTCGGCGGCAAGGGCGGCGTCGGCAAGACCACCGTATCCGCGGCGACGGCGCTTGCCCTCGCCAACGAAGACCGGCGCGTGCTGCTCGTTTCCACCGATCCCGCCCATAACCTTGGTCATCTGTTCAATCGTGAGATCGGTCCGCGACCGGTGCGGCTCGCGCCGGGTCTTGACGGTCTCGAACTCGACCCCGCGGCGACGGTTCGCGACCACATGAGCGATGTATCGGGCGCCTTGCATAGTCTGATGCCGGTGCAGATGCATGCGGAGATCGACAAGCATGTCGCGCTGTCGAGAGACGCTCCGGGCATGCAGGAAGCCGCGATCCTGGAAAAGATGGCGGAGATCGTAGAGCAGGGCAGGAAGGATTACGAGCACGTGATTTTCGACACTGCTCCGTCCGGCCATACCGCCCGGCTCATGGCGCTGCCCGAAATGATGACGGCCTGGACCGAAGGCCTGATCCAGCGCCGCGAGCGCGCCGACCGCTTCGCCGAGTTCGTGCGCGGTCTCGGTTCGGATTCCGATATGGCCGAGGATATCGTCGGCGAAAAGAATTCAGCCGCTGAAAAAGAGAGCCGAATTCGCGCCATCCTCAACCGGCGCAGACTCAAGTTCGCGCATCTGCGCGACGCGCTGGCGGACCCGGAACTGACCTCGTTCGTAATCGTGCTGGTGGCGGAGCGCCTGCCGGTGATGGAAACCATCGAATTGCACGATCAATTGCGCAAGGCAGGTCTGACCATCGACTGCCTGGTGGTGAACAAGCGTCTGCCGTCAGGGACCGGCGAGTTTCTCGAAGAGCGCCGCGCCCAGCAGGAAATTCATTTGCACACTCTCGGCGAGACCTTGCCGGACGTTTCCAGCGAACATCTGGATCTGGTTGCGAAGGATATCGCCGGCCTGACGGCGTTGCAGGAGTTTTCGCAAGGTCTGCAAGACTAGCGTTGCACTCTTCCCGAACCCTTGCCGCGCATCAGTTGCAATACTTCAGCGCTGTCGACGCGATTGAAATCTCCCGGAATCGAATGCTTCAGGCAACTCGCGGCAACCGCGAATTCCAGCGCCTGTCCGCGGTCATCGAAAGTGTTCAGCCCATGGATCAGGCCAGCGGCAAAACTGTCGCCGCCGCCCACCCGGTCGACGATATCGGTGATTTCATAACGCCGCGACACGCTGAAACCGTCGGCGTCGCGCAAACAGGCGGACCATTGGTTCCGGTCGGCGCTAAGCGATTCCCGCATGGTGATCGCGATCACGGACATGCGCGGAAACCGCTGCAACATTTCCGCGCTGAGCATCTCGTATTTGGCGGTATCCAGCTCACCGCCCTCGACATCGATATCTACTTCGACTCCGAGTGAATTCTGGCAGTCTTCTTCGTTGGCGATGCCGACATCGACGAACCGAACGAGTTCGTTCATGACTTCCGGCGCGGTCTTGCCGTACTTCCACAACTTGCCGCGGAAATTGAAATCGCAGGACACCGTTATTCCGGCTTCGCTTGCCGCCGTCACGGCTTCGAGGCTGAGCCGGGCCGCGGAGGCGCTTAGCGCCGGGGTGATGCCGGTAATGTGCAGCCAATTCGCTCCGGCGAAGATTTCTTTCCAGTCGAAATCGCCCGATTGCGTGGTGCTGATCGAGGATCCGGCGCGATCGTAAACGACTTTCGAAGGACGCTGGTTGGCGCCCGTTTCCAGAAAATAGACGCCGACACGGTCGCCGGTGCGCTTGATGTGCCCGGTATCTACTCCGAACTTGCGCAACTCGCTAATCGCCGCATCGCCGATCGCGTTGTCCGGCAGCGCGCTGACGAAAGCGGCGTCGCAGCCGAAATTGGCCAGCGAGACGGCGACATTGGCTTCGCCGCCGCCGAAAGTGGCTTCCAGGTTCGGCGACTGAAACAATCTTTCATGGGAAAGCGATTTCAGGCGCAGCATGATTTCACCGAAGCAAATGTATTCAGCCAAACTCAAGATTCCTTGTTCAATTCAAAACGATGTCAGGCCGTGCTTGGCCGCCTGGATGGATCCCGCGACTTCGCGCAGGATGACCCTTGGAGACGTGGAATCCACGACCGCTTTGCGTCACTGCCGGAATCATCAGGAAAAATAAAGTCCGCCGTTGATATCCAGACTTGCGCCGGTAATGAAGCTTGACTCGGGCGAGGCGAGATACGCGGCCAGATCCGCTACTTCCCGCGCCTGTCCTTCGCGGCGCAGCGGCGTTGCCCCGGCGACGTTCGCCCGCACCTGATCCTTGGTGAAGGTGTCGTGAAACGTGGTATCTATCATGCCGGGACAAACGCAGTTGACGCGGATTCCGGCGGGTCCCAGTTCCTTGGCCAGACCGCGGGTAAACGTCATCAGCGCGCCTTTGGAACTCGCGTAAGCGATGGCGCCGGGACCGCCGCCGTCACGGCCGGCCTGCGATGAGAAATTCACGATCGAGCTTCCCGCGCCCATATGGGGAACCGCGTGTTTGGCTGTCAGGAAGGCGCTAGTCAGGTTCAGTTTCATCACGCTTTCGAAAAACGATTCGCTCATCTCCGCGAGTGTCTTGCGCGCGACCAGTCCGCCCGCGACATTGACGAGAATATCGATGGAACCGCCGAACTCGCTTCGCGTCCTATCGATGAGATTTTTCACGTCCGCGCTGTCCGTCATGTCGCCGCGAACGCTGATTGCCGTGCCGCCGGCCGATTGGATTGCCGCCAATGTGGCTGCTCCATCCTCGGCGTTGTTCAGCCAGGTAAATGAGACTCTAGCGCCATTCGCGGCCAGCGTTTCCGAAACCGCCCTGCCGATGTCGCGCGAGCCGCCGGTGACGATCGCTACCTTGTTTTCCATATTTATTCCTGTTTCCAGCTAGTTTGATGATTGGGGATTCAACCGGCCGCTTCCGCCTCGATAGTCGCCGCGCCCGGCGCCGAGGTTACGGGTTCTATCCGACCGCCGAAAATCCACACCGAAGCCACCGCGAGCGGAACCAGCAAGGCGCCCAGCAGGAAGAACGGCACGTATGATTCCTGGGTTATCGCAGGCACCATCCAGGTCGTGATCAATACGCCGACTACCGCCGCCGTCCCGCCCACGCCCGCCAGCGAACCGACCGATTTGCCGGCGAAAAAGTCGCTGGGCAGTGTTTGTATGTTGCCGATAGCGAATTGAAACCCAAACAGGATTACGGCGATCAGCAACACCGCCGTCAGCGGGGTGGAAGCGAACGCGGTCGCGATCAGCATCGGCATCATGATCGCGCCGCCCAGGGTAATCGTCAGCTTGCGGGCGGCATTGACGGACCAGCCCGCCTTGATTAGTTTGCCAGCCGCCCAGCCGCCGATAATCGCGCCAAGAGCCGCGCCGACATAAGGCACCCAGGCAAATAATCCGATTTGCGCGATGTCGAATCCGAAACGGTCGGCCAGATAAATCGGCAGCCAACTGACGAAAAGCCACCAGACCGGATCAAGAAAAAATCGCGATGAAATAACGGCCCAGCTTTGCCGGTACTGAAGCATTTCGCCCCAGCCCGGAGCGGCTTGTTCATTATCTTCCTCGGACAGTTTTTCCGTTTTCTGGCCCGAGAGAATGTATTCCCTTTCCGCCTCGGAAAGCCATGGGTGGCGGTCCGGCGGCGCCTTGTACACGAACAGCCAGGGAATGAGCCATAGGAATCCCAGTAATCCCACTAAAATAAACGTTCCCTGCCAGCCGAATTGAAGATAGAGCAATGCGATTACCGGCGCGGAAACTATCGCGCCCACCGACGCTCCCGAATTGAATATTCCCTGCGCAAGCGCGCGCTCCTTGATGGGGAACCACTCCGCGTTGCTTTTCGTTGCGCCGGGCCAGTTGCCGGCTTCGCTTACGCCCAGGGTCGCCCGGACCAGGCCGAGCGAAAGAACGCCGCGGGTCGCGGCGTGCATCATGATCGAGATGGACCAGACCACGATGGCCAGGACAAATCCCAGGCGCGTTCCAATCATGTCGAAGATCTTTCCGAACAGGGAATGACCGATCGCATAACCGACCATGAAGAACGAAACGACCAGCGCATAATCGTTCAGGTCCATCCCCAGTTCTTCGGAAATGGTCGGCCACATGATCGCCAGCGCGTTGCGGTCGATATAGTTGATCACCGTGGCGATGGCGACCAGTCCGACAACAATCCATCTCAAGTATCCGCGGAACATCTAAATCTCACTCCTGCTATTCGCGTTCTTCGTTGAACAACGCGTAAAAACCATTCCAACTATATGAGCGACCTTTCAGGCTGGCTGTATGCGATGTCATTTCATCCGCATCATGTGACAAGGCAACGATCGTTTGCGAACCGTCGCCGGTTTGTAAGCTCAAGACATCGGCGCCGTCCTCACGGAGAAATCGGACGTCTTCGATAGAGCCGGCGCTGTTCAATGTATATTCTTCCGCCCCGTTATATTCGCCGTGCGGTTCGACAACGGAAACGAACCGGGTTGAACTTGCGCCATTCACCCGAAATACGAGCGCCTGCTCCCGGCGCAAGTTGAACAGCGGGTCGTTGGCGCCCAATTCGGTAAAAAATACTTCCATATCGTGTTGCGCTATGACCGTATAGGTGTAGAAGCGATTCCCGGTCAGCCAGGTCACGGCAAACTTCTCTCCGGCGGGGACTTCAGCGCTCGCCCGCAGCCATAAGTGTTGATAACCGTTTGCGGCGCCCAATGGCCGCAAGTTCGAAATCCTGGATTCAAGCGAGTGGCTCGTATCGACGATATGCCCGCTGAAATGCACCGGCATATCGTATCGATGTTCACTAGGGCTGCTTGCATTGAGGACATCGATCATCACCGGATTGTCGGTAGCCAGATTGTTGAGCAAGGCAACGGTGCGATTGAACGATGTATCTTCGTAGGCGTCTTCCATACTTGCCGAGGCAATCTGAATTTCGTCGGCGCTGTCAAAGAAAAGGATTTCCGGGTTTGCCTGTTCCGCTAAGCTCAAGCGGCCGTTGAAATGGCTGGTTTCGTCAACTACCAGCGCATTATGCGCAATCGATTGCTTGGCCCAGGTCTCGTTTTCGGGCAAATAACGCCCGCCGTTTTTCTGTTCGACATTCAGGAAGCGCGCCGCGCCGTAATCCGTCAATATTTCATTGCCGTTGTCGTAGAACAGCAGTCCCAGTTTGTCGAAATGACCGTGTCCCATGCCCTGGGACGTGGCTTTCAGAACGAGGGCCTGCTCGTTGGAATAATCTCCACTCCGAAGAACGGCCAGCGCTCCTTGTGTTCCTTTCGGCCCGTCGCGAAACAGACGCGAGCGGTAGTCGAACGGCAAGGTATCGCCCCGGTCTCGTGCAAGCGCCATTCTGAAACCGTCACCGTTCAAGACATAGGAACTTTGCATTCCCGCGATGGATAACAACGAGGAATCACCCGTCAGGGCATATGCCATTGAAATGCCGTAGCGTAACTCCACGGTATCCAGTCCCTTGTCCTTGATCGCGTCGTTAAGCGGAAAAAACAGTCCGGCATAGGACAGATCGATACAGGCGTAGATCGCCTTCAGCAAGATTCCTTCACGATACTCGAATATATTCAGCTCTGGGTTGTTCGCCTCGATGCTGCGGGCGAAAAGGAGAAAGGGCATCATGGCGTAACGCTGGTAATAGGGTCCCTCGCTGTAATAGCCATCGGGTGAAAACAGCAGATCGATCTGCCTGATAAAACCCGAGTTGCCATCGCCATTCAGCCCATATAGCGCCTTGCGAACGTAATCTTCGTCATCAAGCGCATAGCCGGTCATGCCAACCGCGGCAACCGCCCAGGTTCCATGGTTATGAATCCTGTCAAAAGTGTCGGGCGATCCTGCGGAGAGAAAGTCGGCCATTGGCCGCAGCAAGTTGTTGACGATCCGGTCTCGCTCGCTAGCCGACAGAGTGTCATGGATTGCGTCGAAGCCCTGAATGGCGTAGGTCAGCCAAACTGATTCATTGAGGTTCTGCCAGAACAGTCGCCCTGGATTCGATCCTCTGCTTTGCGGGTGATTCCCAAGCTCGGGATAAATTTCGGCGTAGGACAGCAGGAGTTGGCTGGCATGGTCGGCATAAACGTCTTCGCCGGTCAATTGGTAGACGACGCCCGCGTCGTGAATTGCGATTCCGTTTCTTTTATGCGTTTCGTGGGAGTATCCACCCCCGGCGTCTACAGGTTCAGGCACGTCCGGACCGGTTACGAAGTAAAGATCAAGCTCTGTCCTGAATTCATCGAGAACCCGGGAAAACGCGGGAGATTCGTGCTCATTCTGTCTGATGTACTCTACGTCCTCGGTTGAAAGCAAAAGTCCGGGATGTTCGGCGGAATATCCGGGGGCCCATAACACGACTATGGGCGCGGCAAACAGAACAGCTTGTGAAATATTGATTCTCATCGGGCCGTTTCGTTTTTTCGATGTTTCAGATATTCGCGATCTTGAGAAAGCGATGGCGACTTTCCGATGCCTGCTTGCGAATTCGTTCCAGAGCCTGTTCTTCCGTGATATCGAGCATGGATCCCAGCAGTCGCGCAAAATGCTTGCGCATGGCCACACGAGCGGCGGCGGGGTCTCGTTCGCGCAGCGCAACGTAGATTTCCATATGTTCATCGCCGCGCTGCGATGTGTCTTCGAGACAAACTGCCTTATAGACTTCCTTGACCTGCGGGAGTTCGTCGCGCATTTTCCAGAGGAGTTCGACGATATGACGCACGGCCGAGTTTCCCGAAGCCGCCGCTATCGTAAGATGAAAGTCCCGGTCCGCCCTTTCCGCCGCTTGCTGGTCTTTGGGATCGTCGGAGGCCATTTTTTCTATGTAGCCGGAAAGTTTTTCCAGCTCCTCATCGCCGATATTTAGCGCGGCCAACGCGGCCACCTCCGACTCGAACAACGATCTGGCTTCGGTCACTTCAAAGGCGTTTACCTTCGGAAGACTTTCGTCGCCGGGGTCAATGTCTTCCAGCACGTAGACCCCCGAACCGGTTCTTATATCAACCTTGCCGCGAGCTTGCAGGGCCACGAGGGCCTGACGAATGGTCACGCGGCTTACCTTGAATTGTTCCGCCAGATTTCTCTCCGCGGGCAGGCGGCTGCCCGCCGGATAGACGCCTTTTTCAATCATTTCCAGTATTGATCGGGCGACAGAGATGTAAAGTCTTTTATCAGTCATTCGGCATTATCCTTTTTGGTCTCTCCAATTTCAGATCGTCAATACTCAACATCAAGCACCGAGATTTCAAGCAATCGGAGGCGGTATCCGGCCTGCCGTCGATTTGCCGCGGGGAAATGCAGACGAACAAACGCCATAGTTTCCGCCCGACGATTTGATACGCATTTTATGCGACTCGATTGGGCTGCGGATGGATAGTCCAGTATTTATACCAATACGCCGAAAGTGTGTAAACAACTTTGTGTTGTTTCCGGCGCGAAAAGCAGCGAGGGTGGGCTCAGTTCAGATCTGCGGGAGGGTTTGGCACGAAGTCGCCGGTGACGGTGGCGAGCTGATCGTCGACGAATAGAATAGTGACGCGTTCCTGGGTACGCGCGCCGCCGCCAGGCTGGAAATTGTAGACGTAATCCCAGCGGTTCTGGCGGAAAGGGTCGCGAATGAGCGGGGTGCCCATGACGAAAATCACCTGGTTCCTGGTCATTCCCGGCCGCAACTGATCAACCATGTTTTGCAGAATCACGTTGCCCTGGGTGATCGAAATCTTGTACACGCCGGGAAAATCCAGTGAACCCAAGTTGTTAGCGCAGCCGGCCAGAGTCGCCAGCAGCAAAATTGTCAGGCTTTTTTTCACTTTCATCATGCGGAATTTCCATATCTCCCAGCGCCGCTGCCGTCTGTGACTTTCCTAAGCGACCCCAGCGGGGCATAATAACCCATGCGTTCTCGTTGGAACAGTCGGCGAATGTCTCGCACCGGGCATGAATTCAGGCAAGTTCAACAGAACAGTAATGCAATTCCGCATTATTCGCGAGGCAAACATGGGCACCGAAAACCAGGAACTGCGCAAGGCCGGTCTCAAGGTCACGCTGCCGCGGGTCAAGATTCTGCAGATCCTGGAAACCTCCGAAAACAAGCACATGAGCGCCGAGGATGTATACAAGGCGCTGGTTGAATCCGATCAGGAGGTCGGTCTGGCGACGGTGTATCGCGTGCTGACCCAATTCGAAGCCGCGGGCCTGGTCTTGCGGCACCATTTCGAGGGCGGCCATTCGATCTTCGAATTGATGCCGGGCAACCATCACGACCATATCGTCTGCACTTCTTGCGGCAAGGTCGAAGAGTTCTACGACGATATCATCGAAGACCGGCAAGTCAAGATCGCCGAAAAATTCGGCTTCGAAATCACCGATCACAGCATGTATCTGTACGGCATTTGCCCTAGCTGTCAGCAGGAATCCTGATCTGCCGCCAGCATCTGCCGGGCGTGCGCCAACGAGGCTGCGCTGAATTCCGCTCCGGCCAGCATCCGCGCTACTTCGAGCACTCTTGCATCATCGATGAGTTCGCTGATCGAGGTCTGCGCGCTCGCGCCATCGCTGCTCTTGCTTACCGAATATTGCCAGTGCGCACGGCTGGCGACCTGGGGCTGATGCGTGACGCAGAGAACCTGGGCCGACTCGCCCAAAGTGCGCAGCAAGGCGCCGACTTGGGCAGCCACGCCGCCACCGATGCCAACATCGACTTCGTCGAAAACGAGGCAGGGTGTCTGGGAGGTTTGCGCCGTCACGACCCGAATCGCAAGACTGATTCGGGACAGTTCGCCGCCTGAGGCTATCTTTGCCAGCGTCCCCGGCTTCTGCCCGCGATTAGTGCTGACCAGAAATTCGACTTTTTCCAGCCCGTTGGCGTTGATGGCGTCCGCGGGCAAAGATTCGAAGCGGATTTCCATGCCCGCATCGCTCATGCCGAGGCGCGCAATGCGCTTGTCGATTTCCCGCGACAACCGGCACGCGCCTTCGCGGCGCTGTTCGCCGATCTGCGCGGCAACGGCTGCGTATTGTTCCCGCAAATTCGAGTCTTCCTCCTGCAAGCGCTGTAATTCTTTTTCGCGGCCTTGAATATTCTCCAATTGCTCTTGCAGCGATCGCGTCAACGGCGCCAGCTCGGTCGGCCTGACCTTGTGCTTGCGCGCCATGTAATGCAACGAGCCGAGACGTTCATCTACTTGCGCCAGGCGTTCTGGATCGATGGCAAACTCGTCCTTCGCGGAGCGCAGGTCGGCGGACGCCTCTTCGATCTGGATGCAGGCGGATTCGAGCAGTTCCATCGCATTGGCGATACGGCTACTGTCGCCTTGCAATTCGCCCAGCGGCTGCAATGTGCGCCGCAGACTGCTCAAAGCGTTGAATTGTTCGTGATCGGAAATGTCCTGCACCGCCCCGGTCAGGGCTGCCAGCGCTTGCTCGGCGCCGCTCAGGCGGCGGTGTTCCTGTTCCAGTGATTCTGTTTCGCCATCCGCGGCCGCGAGTTCCCGCAGTTCATCCAGTTGATAAGCCAGCAACTGAACCCGGCCCTCGTCGTCATCGCCGCGCAGCCTCGCGATGGCGCGCTGATTGGTCTGCCATAGGCCGTGCAGCGAACGCAATTCTTCAAGTAGTTTTCGCCCTACGCAATAATCGTCGAGCAAGGAAAGCTGGGTCTGGCGTTGCAATAGCGATTGATGTTCCTGTTGGCTGACGATATCCACGAGCAGCGCGCCGAGTTGTTGCAGGCTCGCCATGGTCACGGGCGAGTCGTTGACGAACGCTCTCGAGCGGCCGTCGCTGCCGACCGTGCGGCGGATCAAGCAGGACTCGGCCGCGTCTCCCTGCAATTGGTTGGCTTCCAGCCAGGCGCCTGCGGCGCCGTTGTTCGAAACATCGAATTCCGCGGCGATCTCGGTTTTTTTCGCGCCGCTTCTGACCACGGTCTTGTCGGCCCGATCGCCGAGCGCAAGCCCGAGCGCGCCAACGATGATCGACTTGCCCGCGCCGGTTTCCCCGGTCAGCGCCGAAAGGCCGCCGTGGAAGTCCGAGCCAAGAATTTGCGCGGTGGCGTAATTGTGGATGGAAAGGTGCCGCAGCATGGCGGGAAAGTATATTGGATCAGCCCTGCAAAGAGTACGGAATTTGATCAAACGCGAGCGCCGCGATTGCCTTGAAACATTACCCCAAGTCCCCATATAGGTTTTCGTGACCTAGCGGTTTGGTCAAAGGCTTCGTTTGTTTCGGGGAAACCAGGTTCTTGCGGAATCCCCGGCAGCAGGACGTTAACGTATGAGCAGAGCAAAGAATTCCAGGGTTGGGGACGAACTGGCGGCAGCGGAAGAAGCGGTCGCCGAAGCAGTCGGGGACGGCGAAGCGGCGGGTGAAGAAACCGCGGCCGATTCAGCTTCCGACTGGACCCTGGAAGAGGCGCTGGCCCGTTTGGCCGATGCCGAAGAGGAATGCCGCCGAGCCCAGGACAAACTGCTGCGAGTACAGGCGGAAATGCAGAATTTGCGCCGCCGCACGGAACAGGACATCCAGAAAGCGCACAAATTCGGCCAGGAAAGGTTTAGCAGCGAGCTGCTGGTGGTGATGGACAATCTTGAGCGCGCCGTCAACGCGGCGAGCGAGCATGAGGACGAAGTCGTCAAGGCGATTCACGAGGGCGTGAACCTGACCTTGAAAAGCTTCGCCGACTGTTTCGCGAAGTTCAATATCGAAGCGGTCGACCCAATGGGAGAGCCATTTGATCCAGCCTTGCATCAGGCGATGACGATGCAGGAAAACACCGAGGTGGAGCCGAATACGGTAATCGCGGTCATGCAGAAAGGCTATACCTTGCATGGCCGGGTGCTGAGGCCGGCGATGGTCGTGGTGTCCACCGAACCGGCGCAACTGGAAAAGGACTAGACGAGCGCGGGCGGGACTGATCCGTGGCCTTGAATCGGGACGGATTGCATCAATAAATTTATGTGACAGTCGGCAAATGAGAGCGGGCTGACAAAATTTGCGGAGAAATCGAACATGGGAAAAATCATCGGCATTGACCTGGGAACGACCAATTCCTGCGTGGCGATCATGGAAGGTGGAGAACCCCGGGTCATCGAAAACTCGGAAGGCGATCGTACTACTCCATCCATTGTCGCTTACAGCAAGGATGGCGAAACTCTCGTGGGCCAGCCAGCCAAGCGGCAGGCCATCACTAATCCCGACAATACCCTGTTCGCCATCAAGCGCCTGATCGGTCGCCAGTATCAAGACGATGTGGTGCAAAAGGACATCAAGATGGTGCCTTACAAGATCGTCAAGGCGAGCAATGGCGACGCCTGGGTGGAAGTCAACGGCAAGCAGATGTCGCCGCCGCAGATTTCGGCCCAAACGCTGATGAAAATGAAAAAAACCGCCGAGGACTATCTCGGTGAGGAAGTGAAGGAAGCCGTAGTCACCGTGCCGGCCTACTTCAACGATTCCCAGCGCCAGGCGACCAAGGACGCCGGCCGTATCGCCGGCCTCGACGTCAAGCGCATCATCAACGAGCCCACCGCGGCGGCTCTCGCTTACGGCATGGACAAGCGCGCCGGCGATTCTACCATCGCGGTCTACGACCTCGGTGGCGGCACTTTTGACATATCGATTATCGAAATCGCCGAAACCGACGGCGAGCACACCTTCGAAGTGCTGTCCACCAATGGCGACACTTTTCTCGGCGGCGAAGACTTCGATTTGCGTCTGATCGACTATCTGGCGGATGAATTCAAGAAAGAACACGGCATGGATCTGCACAACGATCCGTTGGCCTTGCAGCGCCTCAAGGAAGCCGCGGAGAAGGGCAAGATCGAATTGTCTTCATCGCAGCAGACCGAGATCAACCTGCCATACATAACCGCTGACGCGAGCGGACCCAAGCACCTGGTGCAAAAGCTCACCCGGGCCAAGTTTGAATCGCTGGTGGAAGATCTGGTCGACCGCACGCTCGGGCCGGTGAAGATCGCGCTCAAGGACGCCGGCATGGAAGCGTCCGCCATCGATGATGTGGTGCTGGTGGGCGGACAGACCCGAATGCCGCTGGTACAGCAGAAAGTCGCCGATTTCTTCGGCAAGGAAGCGCGCCGGGACGTAAATCCCGATGAAGCGGTTGCCGTGGGCGCCGCCATCCAGGCCGCGGTGCTGGCAGGCGATGTCACCGATGTGCTGCTGCTCGACGTGACGCCGCTTTCCCTTGGCATCGAAACTCTGGGTGGTGTCGCCAGCACCTTGATCGAAAAGAACACCACCATTCCGACCAAGAAGACCCAGGTCTTCTCTACCGCCGACGACAACCAGACCGCGGTGACCATTCATGTAGTGCAGGGTGAACGCAAGCAGGCGCCCCAGAACAAGTCTCTCGGTCGCTTCGACCTCGCCGACATTCCGCCGGCGCCGCGCGGTATGCCCCAGATCGAGGTTTCCTTCGACCTCGACGCCAACGGCATCCTCAATGTGTCCGCCAAGGACAAGGCTACCGGCAAGGAGCAATCCATCGAGATCAAGGCTTCCAGCGGGCTGACGGATGACGAAATTGAAAAAATGGTTCGCGACGCGGAAGCGCATTCCGCCGAAGACAAGAAGTTCGAGGAACTCATCACCGCGCGTAATACCGCCGATGGCCTGATTCACGCTACCCGCAAGACCGTTCAGGAAGCGGGCGACAAGGCCAGCGACGAGGAAAAGGCTGCCATTGAAAGCGCTATAGAGAAACTGGAAGAAGCGATCAAGAGCGACGATCTCGAAGCCATCGAGGAAGGCGCCAAGGCGCTTACCGAGGCTTCGACTCCGGTGGTGCAAAAGATGTATGCCGAGCAGGCGGCCCAGGCCGATGACACTGCCGGCGAAGCCGAGTCCGAGCCCGAAAAGGCTGGCGACGAGGCCGTGGACGCAGAATTCGAAGAAGTAAAGGAAGAAGAAAAGTAGGCCGTTCGGCTTAATAGGGTCGGCGGCGTCATGGCAAAGCGGGATTACTACGAAGTTCTCGGCGTAAGCCGTGACGCCGGTCAGACCGATTTGAAAAAAGCCTACCGGCGCATTGCCATGAAGCATCATCCGGACCGCAATCCGGATGACAAGGAGTCGGAGTCAAAGTTCAAGGAGGCAAGCGAAGCTTTCGAAGTGCTTTCCGATGACGAGAAACGCGCCCGTTACAACCAGTTCGGGCACGCTGGAGTGGAAGGCCAGAGCAGTGCCGGCGCGGCGGATTTCGCCGACATCTTCGGAGATATCTTCGGTGACATCTTCGGTGCGCGTCATGGCGGCCGCGGCGGCGGGCGCCGCCAGGGCGCGGACCTGCAATACCATCTCGAACTCAATCTCGAAGAAGCCGTACAGGGCGTATCGCGGAACATTCGCGTCCCGACCAAGGTGCATTGCAGCACCTGTGGCGGCAGCGGCGCCCGCAAGGGCACCGAACCGGTGCAATGCAGCGCCTGTGGTGGAATCGGTCAGGTGCGCATACAGCAGGGATTCTTCTCCGTGCAACAAACCTGTCCACGCTGCCGCGGGGAAGGCAAACAGATTAAAGACCCCTGTTCCGCCTGTCGTGGCAGCGGCGTCATTGAGGAATCCCGCACGCTGTCGGTAAAGGTTCCAGCCGGCGTCGACACCGGCGACCGCATTCGTCTTTCCGGCGAAGGCCAGGTCGGCGCCCGCGGCGGCCCGTCGGGCGACCTCTACGTGCGGATCGAAGTTCGGCCGCATTCGGTATTCGAGCGCGATGGCGCCGATTTGCATTGCGACATCCCGATCGGCTTCGTCGACGCGGCCCTCGGCAATGATCTCGAAGTTCCCACCCTCAGCGGCCGCGTAAAGCTCAAGATTCCCGCCGAAACCCAGACCGGCAAGTTGTTCCGCTTGCGCGGCAAGGGCATCACCCCGGTTCGCGGCGGCCCACCCGGAGATCTGCTCTACCGCCTCGTCGTCGAAACCCCGGTCAAGCTCACCTCGCGCCAGCGAGAACTGCTCGACGAGTTTCGCCGAATCCAGGAAGAGCAGGGCAGCCGCCAATCTCCAAGACGGCAAAGCTGGTTCGACGGCGTAAGACGATTCGTAGAAAGTTTAAGGGGGTGAGGCCCGGTCGGCGCAGCCGACGAAGCGTAGCTTTTTGAGGGCCGAACGACTTGCCAAGGATGGCAAGGCTGGAGTTTAGCGAAGCCTCGCAGTTGCGCCAGGGATGGCATGCACAAACAAGTCGAGGGCAAGTTGCCCGGTCGGCGCAGCCGACGAAGCGTAGCTTTTTGAGGGCCGAACGACTTGCCAAGGATGGCAAGGCTGGAGTTTAGCGAAGCCTCGCAGTCGCGCCAGGGATGGCATGCACAAACAAGTCGAGGGCAAGTTGCCCGGTCGGCGCAGCCGACGAAGCGTAGCTTCGAGGGCCGAACGACTTGCCAGGGACGAGGCAAGCGTTTACGAAGCGCCAGCTTCGTGCGCAGCCTGAGCGACGTCGAGCTGCGCTCGACGGCTGGACCGGCAAGGACGGGGATTGACGACGCCATAGCAGTTTCGCCAAGGACGGCGGGGAGATACCACCAGAAAGCGTTCAAGCCGGCAATGTTCGTCTAGTGGTACAGCCTGCCCAGATTCCAGCGCGCGATATTTCCTTGATCGTCGATCAATTCCATGATCAGCGGCGCATCGGTTTGCCGTGGCGCCGTGAATTCCAGTTCGAGGCCCGCGGCCGCGGGCAAATCCAAAGACCGCTCGTTGGTCAGTGCTTCGTTGCCAAATCCGAATGTTATCGATGCCGCATCGTTCGCCTCCAGCATGATCCGAAATGTCGCGCCGGGCCTGATTCTGCCTTGAGTGCGGAAGCTGACGCGAATGTCGCCGACCGAACGCGCGCCGTGATGGACCCAGCCGCCGGCAACGGCTTCGTATTCGGCGGCGAGCCAGATTGCGATACCAATCAGCACCAGGTTGGGCCAACTCCAGATACCCATGGATCGCCACCAGTCGCTCGCGAAGCGAATCATTGGGTTTGTGCTTCAGCCGCGGTCGGTAAGACGGCTGCGTCGGAATTCGAACTTTCCCCTATGGCGATTCGCAACCGGCCAGCGTAGATGACGATGCCGGTAATCGACATGGCTGTCATCATGATTCCAAAAACGAACCAGAGAATCTTGGTGGTCATGCCGCCGAAATATCCAAAATGCAGCGGATCGGAGGCCTCGGAAATGCGGGTGTGAAAATCGAGTTCTTCGCCGCGGTAACTACCCAGCACTTCGAGGGTGGTCGGGTCGATATAAACGCCGTTTGCTCGTGGTCGGACCAGCGTCGCGTCGAGCGTGCCTTGCACAATGAGTGGCGCCCTGTTGCCGCCTGGAAACAGGATTCTGCGGACTTGCAATTCCGGCAGTTCCTGGCGCGCCCTTGCTATCGCCAGATCAAGGCTGGCGCCGTCAAGGGAGTCCGGCAGGGCTGATTCCCGTCTTGCCACGTCCAGTTCCGGCCCAGGGAAGGGAGGAGACCGGCCGCCGAGTTGTTCCACGAAATACCAGACACTGGTAATCGCGATCAAGGCAACGAACCAGCTTCCCCAAAGACCCGCCAGACGATGCAGGTCTCCGGTCCAGATACGCGTCTTGCGGCCGAATCGCGGCCACTTGAACAATCCCCGCCAGAACTTCTTGTAGACGACGAATCCCGCGATCAGCGATATCAGCAACGGAAAGGCGAGAAACGTAACGATTGGAATGCCGATATTCACCGGCATCATCAGATGGCGGTGAGTCGATCGGAAAAACCGCTGCACGTTATAAAAGGATGTGGCGCCGAGCAGGCTGCCGTCCGGAGGGTCCAGCCAGATTCGCATGTTTTCCCGCCAGGGCGTCAGCGCGATCATGTGCAGGGAGAACCAGTTGTCCTCGAAACGCGAGAGATTCAGCGGGCGATATTCCGGATACTCCCGCCGCATGGTCTCGAACGCCGCTCCCCATGCGACCCGGTCGGGCGCGATGCGTTCCGTGGCCCGCATCTCCGGTGTAAGCAGCCAGTCGATTTCGAAACTGAAAACCGCAATCGTTCCCGTTGCGAGGATGAAGGTCATGAACAGGGAAAACTTCAGACCGATCCAGGAATGAACGGCGAACCAGCGCCGGTCCCGCAACTGCTTGCCCGTTGCGGGTCTGTTGGCGGTTTTGCCCGCGGCTGTCATGATGCGCGCTCGATCAGGCCGAACGCGGAGAGCTTGCGAATCGTTTCCACTTGTTTTTCTTCGTCCATGCCGGCAAAAACGGCCATGGAGAACGATTTTCCGGAAAGGAATGCATTCAGTCCCGGAAGCGCCGCTATATCAAAATGGATGTTGCCGCCCGGGCCAATGATCACCGCTTCGGAATCGTCGTGCCGCAACTGCGCCCGCAGGAAAGGGCGGCGAACATAAACGTCGCTTTCCGCTATGGGCGATGAGGCGTCAATCAATGCTCCACGGAGTTCGGGGCGGCGCTGGCGCAAGAAACTTTCCCTGAAGTAGGTCAGTACTGCCTCGAAATCCGCCTGTTCGGCGAAGTCGCGCGCCAGTTCCCGGAAGCGCCCTTCCAGCGATGTCGAGTCAAAATCCGGTCGCGCGAAACCCGGCGGCAATGACCGGCGGAATTTTGGATTTCTCAGCGCAACTTCGGAAACCGCTTCCAGCATCAGATCGGCCCATTTCTTTACAATCAGACCAGCGGTGATATGCAGGGACGGTTCATCGCCATGGCTGGCGGCGTCGTGCATGAGACCGCGCGGGATATACAGGCAGTCCCCCGCCTGCAGCACAAACTCCTGTTCCAACTCGCCGGGACTATGCACGTCCGACTTGAATGCTTCACCGCTATAGGGGTTTGCAACCGGTTTCTCATACAGCCGCCAGCGCTTTTCGCCGGAAACCTGGATAACGAAAACATCGTGGTCGTCGTAGTGAGTCTTGAATCCCTGGTTTCCGGGCGGCGTCAGGTAGACATTGGTTTGCACGTGGCAACTGAATTCGTTCTCGAGCGAGCGGCAGAATTGCGCCAGGCGCTCGTCGGCAAGTTGCAACTGATTCAATATGATCGTCGCGCCGCGCTGGTAATGTCTTATGACGGCGCCCCGATCGATATTGCCATTCTTGAACGTGTAGCTGGAACGCTGCAGCGGCGGCTGACTGCGCGCCATGGTTAGCGACGCCGGCTTTAGCTCGGCGTTGGAAAGGATTGCGTCGATTCGGCAGATATTCAGCAGATCAGCGAAACGACCGGCCTCGGCGTGCCTGCAATGCAAGGCGCGCTGCTCATGATATCGTTCGAAAAATTCCGCATCCGCAATCGATCCGAGCAGCCAAAATAGCGGATCTCTTTTCTCGAACTCGTCAGTCATGAGCTCTTATCGGTAGTCGAGGCCTCTGCCGTTGCGACCGCTGTTGTCGGTTCCTTCGCCCCCGGATTGGTCGGAATTGTCGGTGTCTTCACCACCCGACTGATCGGAACCTTCGGTATCCTCACCTACGATCTGGTCGCTGCTGTCCGTACCTTCGCCGCCGGCCTGGTCGGAATTGTCGCCTGCTTCACCGCCAGATTGGTCAGTGTCGTCCGTTCCTTCGCCGCCGGATTGGTCGGCGCTGTCGGTGTCTTCGCCGCCGGCCTGGTCGGCGCTGTCGGTGTCTTCGCCGCCGGCCTGGTCGGTGCTGTCCGTTTCCTCTCCGCCGGTCTGATCTGAACTGTCGGTTCCTTCCTGTTGCCAATAGGCGTGCGAAGAAGAGACAAGCCCAAGGAAGGACGCGCTGGAAACAGCTACCGCCCCGGTTACTATCTGCAAGAATGATCTGCGCTTGTATTGTTCTTTGGTATTCATTTCGTTGCCTCGAATCGTTCGTTTGCTGAGCAATCGCGGTTGTTGGAATCAGGACGCGATCTAGGCCGCAGGCTAGCACATCTGAACGACTTTCTGCAATTAAGAAGTATTCGCATTCGCATTCTCAAAATTGTTGTTGCAAATGGGAATGATTCGCATTACCATCGTGCAGAACATTAACCAGCGCGGTAAAGACCGATGAAAAACCACAAAGTGTGCCGGAGCGAACTTGTCGCCCAAAGTACGTTCAGTTCGATCACGGTTTGTCCTGATTGCAATCTCTATCATCTTCACATAGGTCCAATGTCGTTTCGCATGGAGGCGGACATATTTCAAAGCGTGGCGCAGATGATTGCCGGTTGCCTGGTTCGTCCTGAAGCCACGGAACCGCAAGAGGCCGCTTGCGGCATTGCAACGACGATCAAGCATTAGCGTCAAAATCCGGGGTCCGCTCCGAATTGAACCGCAAGCTTTACCGAGACTGAAAACGCATAGGTTCCTTTTCTTTCCAGCATAGCCCGATTAAAGTTCTGCCATCGCATCGATTCCAGCGATTCTTCCGGTTCGCTCGAAGGCGAGGGCCTAAACGGAGAAAATTCGTTAATATTGGCGGAGCCGCTCGACGACCGAGAGGAGGTCGCCAATGATGCCGTCATCAAGACCAGGATCGATTTTTGCTGTGTTACTGCTGTTCGCTGCAAGCAGCAATGTGATCGCCCAGGAAGATGATTTCGTCTTCTATTCCGAACTCGCCCGTGACTGGTATGAGGCGGGTTCGTACTTCGAATGGCGATCAACCACGACAAACAACAACGGCGCCGCGGTCAAGGTGCATTACCGCACGTTCGGCGATCCTTCGGACCCTAAACTCCTGCTGGTGCACGGCTATCCGCGCTCCAGCTTCGACTACGAAGAATTGATCGTCCATCTGCGGGAAGACTATTTCATCGCCACCCTCGACTTCCCCGGCTTCGGCTTCTCCGACAAGCCTCAGACTGATTATTCCTACATGCTCGAAGACGATGCCAGATTGCTCGATCACTTTGTGCGGGAGATAGTTGAATTCGATGACTTCGCGATGTTCACTCATGACCGCGGCGTCAGCGTTGGTCTCGCCTTCCTCGGCCACTTTCTGGATGAAGACCGGCCCTATACAATCAATTACCACTTTCTTTCCAATAGTGGCATGTTCCTGCCGCTGGCTAATCTCGTCCCCGGCCAGACTGTTCTGCTCGATCCCGTGCGCGGCCCCGCCGCCGCCGCGGAAGCGAAAGCTCGGCCGCGCCTGACCGAGGGCGATCCGGTGAGCGTCGCCTATGCCGACATGCAGGCTTTCAACGACGGCATCGGCGCCAGGCTGCATGTCGGCAAGTACCTGCTCGAACGTGCCGCTAACGAATATCGCTGGCTCGATAATCTGCCGCGAAGCCCAATCCCGGTCGCCTATGTCTGGGGCGCGCTGGACCCGGTCAATCCCTTGCGCATCGCGAATCACGTCTGGGCCAACTATCTCAACGATCGCGATGTGGAAAGTTCCTACTGGATCCTCCCCACGGCGAGCCATTATCCGCAGCGCGACCGTCCGGCCGAACTCGCCAAGATCGTCAAGCTTGCGCTATCCGGAGGAGTGCCGAATCAGGAAGAGGGTGACGATTTCATGTGGACCTGGAACCGCCAGCGAGCCGAGCACGACGCGATTTTCGTCGGTCATTCCATTATCAGGCAAATGAAATTCGAAGGCGCTGTGGAATATACTCCGCAAGGGTACAAGTAAAATTGATTGACCGTGAAACCTGATACGTTTTAGATGCCAGTAATTTTGAGTTATCGGGATGAAGTACAAAATTTCTTACGCGAAGTCCGAAATTGTTGCCTGGGTGTTTTTGTTAGCCATTTACTTCTTGCTTTCTCGCTCAGATTCTGACTTGTCTTGGCGTACACCGGAACCGAGTGAGAGATATGGCGTGTATGGATACGAATCCCGGTGGCAACCATTGGTAGAAACTTTCGACTTATCGGAAGATGATAAGCTGGCAGTTCGGGAGCTTTTTCTGGATTATGAGGGCTACAATAGCGCAATAAGTGACTTATACCATGCGCGACATATCTCGGGGCTGGAATACTCGGAGCAAACAATGTCCATGGAAGAATTTCTGAACGACTATCTTTCCGCATACCTTGCATCAATTCAGCTTGAAATGGTGGCTGTCTACGAGCAAGCCTATGAGAGTGAATTAAGGCGGCGGCTCGACGAAGAACCGCCGGACACATGGAGTGAAAATATATTTCCTGAAATTTGCGGTGAGCTTGGCATCTGCCCGCAACCATGAATGACGATCACTGACAACCTGCATAATCTGACAGTACTCGTTATATTTCGGAGGATTCTTCTGTGGATTCGTGAGACTCCGGATCTTCGTCGGAATTGAATGAGAACTGAATCGTGGAAAGAATTACGCTTGGCAGATGCATTCGGGCGCATTGAGCGCTCAGCAATTCCCGCCAATACGGCCAAACGTGAAAACTGATGTTTTTTAAGGCGGAATTCCTCAATGCACTTTTGACATCCGCCTATCGTCCAATGAACTTGACCGAATCTGATAAGAAAAACATTTAGGGCATTCGGGGCTGTATCGTCAAGTTTGCGCCAATGCGCCATACGCCCCGGCTTCCAGCCTCGGCCCGAAGCGACTCACGACCTCTCCGGCCGCGCGGCTTGCCAGTCTGCCGGATTCGGCGAAGCTTCGACCGTTTGTCAGCCCGTAGAGAAATCCGCCGGCGAATGCGTCTCCGGCGCCGGTGGTGTCCACGGCGCTTACCTTGTGAGCGTCGATCTCTACAAAATAGTTGCCATCGAAAAGAACCGATCCCTTCGCGCCTTTGGTGACGACAAATCGTTTGGCCACGGACCGCAACGCGACGCAGGCCTGGCCCAAATCCGCGGTTCCGGTCCACAAGCACGCTTCCTGCTCATTGCAGAACAACAGGTCCAAGCTCCCACCCAGCATTTCCTTCATTTGCTCGGGAAAGATTTCGAGCAGCGAAGGATCGGAAAAGGACAGGGCGGTTTTGACCCTGTTGGTCTCCGCGAACTTGCGCAGTTCCATTGCGGCCGCTCGACCGCTGTCGGAACTGACCAGGTATCCCTCGATATAGACGTATCGCGAGCGCCGCACGGCGTCGAAGTCGAGATCGGCCGGAGACAGAAATTCGGATGCGCCGAGGAAGGTGTACATGGTGCGTTCGGCGTCGGAACTGATCATTATGAGGCAGCGGCCAGTTTCGACATTGTGGAGGTCGCCACGGGTCTGGATGTTGTGCTCGCCAAGCTCGCGCAAGTAGAAATTGCCGGCCTCGTCGTCGGCGACTTTACAGGACAGGAAAGTCCGGCCGCCAAAATTGCTGATCGCGTACAGCGAGTTGGCAACCGAGCCGCCGCCCATCATCTTGCGCATATTTCCTCTTGCGCGCAGCGCCGCGATAACTTCCTGCTGTCGCTCGTGGCTGACCAGGGTCATCACGCCGCGGCGGATGCCATGAACAGGAAAAAAGTTGTCCTCGACCTCGTATTCGATGTCGACCAGGGCGTTGCCTACGCCGTATACGTCAATCTGTTGCATGGTTTCCTTATGCGCCGATTCCGGCGAAGGCTTTTTCGGCGGCCGCCAGGGTCAGTTCGATTTCGCGCTCGCCGTGGGCCGAGGAGATGAATCCGGCTTCGAAAGCAGACGGAGCGAGATAAACGCCGTTATCGAGCATACCGTGGAAGAAGGCGCGGAAATGTTCGATGTCGCAGGCCATGACCTGCTCGAACGCGTGGATGGTCTTTTCCTCGCTGAAGAAGAGCCCGAACATGGCGCCGGACTGACTGGTCGTGAAGGGCACTGACGCGGCCGCGGCAAGACCGCGCAGTTCCGCCAGCATGTTTTCGGCGCGTTGTTGCAGAGAATCGTGGAATCCGGTCGTCGCTATCACCTTCAGTGTCGCCAATCCGGCCGCGACCGCTAGCGGATTGCCGGCCAGCGTACCGGCCTGGTACACCGATCCTTCCGGCGCGATGTGGGACATGATGTCCCGGCGCCCGCCGAAAGCGCCGACGGGCAGGCCGCCCCCGATGACCTTGCCGAGCGTCGTTAGGTCGGGTCTGATGCCGTAAATCGATTGCGCTCCGCCGAGCGCGACCCGGAATCCGGTCATGACTTCATCGAATATCAGCAATGATCCGTGTTCATCGCAAAGCGAACGAATTTGAGAAAGAATCCGTGCTTGAGCAGGGACGCAATTCATGTTTCCGGCAACCGGCTCAATAATGACGCAGGCCGTGTTTTCGCCATTGACGGCGAAATACTCGTCGAGTGCGGCGATGTCGTTATAAGGAAGAACATGGGTCAATCCGGAGTAGCCTTCGGGCACTCCAGAAGAATCCGGCGCGCCCAGCGTAAGCGCGCCGGAGCCGGCCTTGACCAGTAATCCATCAACATGACCGTGATAGCAGCCTTCGAATTTCACCACTACGTCGCGGCCGGTAAATCCGCGCGCCAGACGGATGGCGCTCATGGTCGCTTCGGTGCCTGAGGTAACCAGTCGCAGTCGTTCGATGGAAGGTACGAGCCGGCAGACTTCTTCAGCGAGTCGCACTTCGGCCGCGGTTGAAGCGCCATAGCCAAGGCCTTTTTCCAATTGCCGCTGCAAGGCCTCGATGACTGCCGGGTGGCGGTGACCGAGTATCAGCGGCCCCCAGGCTCCGACATAGTCGATAAACTGGTTGCCGTCTACATCGGTAAGCCAGGCGCCATCGCCGGACGCGAAGAACAGCGGTTCGCCGCCGACGCTCCGAAAAGCGCGCACCGGCGAATTTACCCCGCCCGGAATAACCTGCTTCGCTTCCTCAAATAGTCGTGCCGATCTCCGCCTGCTCATTCGCGCTCCACCACTGTTCGCCGGGGCAGATGGTAGACAATCCGGAGCGTGAGGGAAACCGGGTGCGGAAACTGCAATTTGCGAGCGGTATAATGTAATCTGTCCGGTCGAACCATCAGCTATGGCGGAGACTTCCCGATGAAGAAAGTCCTGTTGTTTTCGATAGCGCCCGCTCTGCTCGCGTTCCTGCAGCCGGCCCTGGGCCAGCGGCCCGCGCCGACTCCATTGCCCGAAGGCGTCGGCAAGGAACTGGTGCGGCAACATTGTTCATCCTGTCATACGACCGCCACCATCACCCGCGCCGCCGGCTACAGTACGCCGGGGGAATGGCGCCGGGTCATGGCGACCATGATGGAATTGCCCAACGCCCAGGCAAACACCATGGCCGAATATCTGGCCGAAAATTTTCCGGAAGACGTATCGCGCCGGCCCAATCTGATTGCCGGCGATACCGAGATTGAAATTATCGAATGGACCGTTCCAACGTTGGGTCAGCGTTCGCGTGACCCGGCGGAAGCGCCGGACGGTTCGATCTGGTGGACCGGCATGTGGGCATCGCTGGCGGGACGGCTCGATCCCGAAACCGGCGAGATGGAAGAGTTCCGCCTGCCGCCGACCGCGCGGCCCCACACCATAGTGCCCGATGCCGACGGCAATATCTGGTACACCGGCAACAGCAACGCGACTATCGGCATGCTCGACCCAAACACCGGATTGGTGACCGAATACCAGACCGAGGCGCGTGATCCGCACTCCGCGGTTTGGCATCCCAACGGCAATCTGTATTTCACCGCCCAGGGCGCCGCCGTGCTTGGCCGCCTAAATCCAGATACCGGCGAGATCACCGAAATGCCAACCGAACCGCGGCCTTACGGCATACAGGTGGATTCGAAGGGAACTGTTTGGGTAGCGTACAATGGCGCCAACAAGATCGGCGCCCTCGACCCGGACAGCATGGAAGTGCGCTATTACGAAGTTCCGGACAACCGCACCCGCATCCGCCGTCTGGGGCTGGACAGCAATAATATTGTCTGGTTCGTGAACTCCACCATGGGCAAGATCGGACGCCTCGACCCTGAAACCGGCGAAATCCGGCAATGGGATTCACCGAGCGGCCCGGATTCGCATCCTTACGCGCTGGCGGTGATCGACGACGTCATTTGGTACAACGAATCCGGCAAGCGCCCGGACGCCTTGGTGCGCTTCAACCCGCGCACCGAGACTTTCCAGAGTTGGGCGATTCCCTCCGGCGTCGGCATCGTGCGCCACGTTTGGGTAACCGAGGACAAGAATCTGCTGATTCACCAGAGCAGTTCCAATCAGATCGGCCTGGTAAAGATCAACTAAGGAGCGGCTATGAACCAACAGGACAAAACCGGGCAGTGTCTTTGCGGAGCGGTGAAATATGAAGGTCTTGGCAAGCGGGGCCGGGTGCATGTTTGTCACTGCGGAGATTGCATTGGCTGGACTGGCGGCCCGCTGATGGCTGTGCAATTCGCGCAAGGTGTGGCGGTTTCCGACCCCGCCGCGGTGAATTGGTACAAGAGCTCTGCTAGGGCTGAGCGCGGGTCATGCAAAATCTGTGGCTCGGCCCTGTTCTGGCGGCTGCGGAGCGATCACAACATGGTGGCCGTGACCGCGGGCAGTCTTGATCGGATCGACGCGCTCGGAGCGATCGAGGAACATATCTATATCGACAAGAAGCCACCCTGGTACGAATTCTCGGATGATGCCCCGCGCCTGACCGGTGCGGAATTCTTCGCGCGCCTGCAAGAACAGTAGTCCGAGAAATTTGACATGACGGACTATCAATCCTGCTCGCCCTCAATCTGATCCATTCTATTTTCAAGACTGGCGACCTTGGTTTCGACCCGCACCATTCGTTCCCGCAGGTCGGCGATATCAGCTCGAATCTGAGCGCGCTCTTCCCTCGCCTCCGCGAACTGCTGATCGATACGCTCGAACCGCTCGTCAATGCGCGCGAACTGCTGGTCAATGCGCTCGAACCGCTGGTCAATGCGCTCGAACTGCTGGTCAATGCGCTCGAACTGCTGGTCAATGCGCTCGAACTGCTGGTCAATGCGCTCGAACTGCTGCGCCACTAGCTCGAATTGCCGATTCATGTTGGCGTACATCGTGCCCGTAGTGCCAATGACGCCGATCAGCAACAAAGTGGGCATGGTAGCCTTTGCCATTGAAATCGTGGTTTCCAGGTTTGCCTCCATCTCTCTCTCCTCCGCTATTCCCTGGCGCCCCCAAAATGCATGAGGGCTTTCGTTGACGGTCATTATAGGAAAGGAAATTTCGCGACAAGAAATTTTCGGCGAAAATAATTTATCGGTGACCTGTCTTTCAGATATCCATCATCCGATCGATATCCCACGCCAGCTTGGGCTGCGGTGTGGCGAATGACACGGCGAAGAACAGCACCAGCGAAGTGACGAAGGCGGCGAGGCCGCCGGATATGCCCCAGGGCAGGGTGATGCCGGCAAGCTGGACGACGAAATTGATCAGCAGCGCGCTGGTGACGGCCGCTACCGCGCCCGCGGTGGTGGCGCGCTTCCAGTTCAGGCCGATGGCGAGCACCGGGAACAGCGAGGCGGCGAAGGTGCTCCAGCCGAACGCGCCGAGCAAGGCAACGAGGGTGGCGTCGCGATAGTAGGAGAACAGGGCGAAGCCGGCGGCGACCACGGCCAGGATCACGGTGACTACCCGCGCCCAGAACAGTTCATTGTTCACCGGCCGGTTGCGCAAGGCACGGGGGATATCGTGAATAATCGCCGCGGCGCCTATATTGAGGAAAGCGTCGGAGGTGGACATGATCGCCGCGAACAGAGCGGCGAAGACGATTCCTGCCAGCAGGGGATTGGCGAACATTGCCAGGAAAGTCGACGCGGCATCGTCGGGTTGCGCCAGAGGTTCCGCTCCGCCGCCAACTACTGCCGCACGCATCACCAGGCCGATCGAGATCCACAACAGCGCGGAGACAATATAGCCGAGCAGCGACAATGGCAGGACGGCGCGGTTGTCGGCCAGCTTCTTGTTCATCATCATCTTGGTAACGATGTGGGGCTGGCCAGCCAGACCGATGCCAAACACGAAGAACCAGCCTACCGAAGTGACGATGCCGGCGGCGCCGAAAGGCATCATCGATTCGCTGTCGTCGGCGAGCACGATTTCGCTTGCTTCGCGCAGGCCGCCGTCGAATGCCTGCATGGCGGTGATCAGGATCAGGAAGCCGGCGACCATCATCACCAGGCCTTGCAGCACGTCGGTATAGACCGAAGCGATAACGCCGCCGGTGACGCAGTAGAACACCAGCACCGTGGAAGAGAGAACGACGCAACCAAGCAGGCTGATATCGGCGAACATCTCGGTATCGGCAAGGATCGCTTGCATGACCACCGACATCGCCAGGATCTGGGTCGCAAGATAACCAAGCACGCCCAGCACAATGGTGATAGCCACCAGCAAGCGCGCGAGTTCGCTGCCATAGCGCGCCGCGATCACATCGGGAATCGACATGCAGCCGCGCAATTCAGCGATCATGCGGATGCGCTTGGCGACGAGAAAGAAGCCGAGGCCGAACGCAGTGGCTGAGATCACCACCATCCAGAACGAACTGACGCCCACCGAATAGACCAGCCCTGGCCCACCGACGAAGCCGAAACCGCTCAACGTGCTCGCGAAAACCGCGAGGGAAACGACAATGGGTCCGAGAGAGCGGCCGGCGATGAAGAAATCGCCCGCATTGCGCGTGCGGCCCATGCTCCACAGGCCGATCGTCACGCAAAGCGCCATGTAAAGGACGATGGCGCCGAGGATGATCTCCTGCCGATATGCCTCCATGCGATCTTACTCTCGTGATTCCCTGAATTCCTGCAACAATTCCTCGAAACGCCGCTCGTCTTCTTCGCTTAATACGTAACGCCTGAAGCCGGCGCTATATACCGCGATCAGCAAGACGCCCGCGAACCAAATACCATAGATTTGCCAGGCCGTTGCCGTGGGGAAACCCAGCAACCAGCCGGTTTCGCCCGATTCGAGAAAAACCTGGTGCTGCCAATAAATTTGCCGCCAGACCAGCATATTGACCGCGAATGTCAGCGCCATCCAGCCAAGGAATACCGAAGTGCGTTTGGCGCGGTTGACGCTGAGTACGCAGAGCAGAATCGTAAATAGCAACAACAGGCTATGGAACGCAAAGGCGTAGCCGCCGACAGTCTCGAGCCGCGCGGCGCCATCGCCGCCGGCCTGCATGGCGGCGATTTCGGCGTGAGAGACGCCGGCGGCGTTCGCGGGCGCCTCGGCGAATCCAATAAGCAGCAATAGCGCCGCCATTGCAAGCACAACGGCGAAAATTACAGCAACGAGAGTTCGATCCACGATCCGATTCTCCGGTCACGTGAGTGCGGGCAGCTTAACCGGGGGCCGGATTCGGGTAAAGCGCGGCAAGTCTCCCGGGTAATGTTGTCGTCGGTTGATCTTGACAAGGCGCAAGCCACGGTCCATTTTTGTGGCGCTCAACTCAACCCATGGTCAGCGATTCACAGCTTCTTCGAGGTGAACAATGAAAATGATGACTCAGTCCGGCCGCGCAGCCGGTATCGTGTGCAAGGCGGGAGCCGCGGTCATGCTCGCATCGTTGCTGTCCGCTCCTGTTCTGGCTCAGCCCGGCGCCGTGTATCCGGCAGCTCATGCCGGCCAGCAGCCGATCAACAATCTGCCCAATCCCTACGAAACCCAGCGCAACTTCGGCACCTTGCCCGATGGTAGAAGCTGGGGTTCAGTGAGCGCCGTCAATATCGACATCGACGGCATACATGTTTGGGCCGGTGACCGCTGCGGCGCCAATTCCTGTGCGACTTCCGACGTCGATCCCATCGTCAAGCTCGATCCCAACGGCCGTGTGGCGCAAGCTTTCGGCGGCGGTCAGATCATCTGGCCTCATGGCATCGATGTGGATAGCGAAGGCAATGTCTGGATCGCCGATGCGCGCCTCGCCAACGACAATGAACTCGCGGAGAATCCCGACGCCGCCAACCGCGGCAGCGCCGTACTCAAGTTCAGCCCCGAGGGCGAACTGTTGATGACCCTTGGCACTCCCGGTGAAATGGGCGATCCGCCGACGCATTTCACGCAGCCCAATGATGTGCTGGTGGCGCCCAACGGTAATATCTTCGTGGCCGAAACGCATAGCGCCCAGTTCCAGAACGAGCCTGGCCCCGACGCCAAGAGCCGCATTTCGATATTTGCTCCGGACGGATCCTTCATCCAGACCTTCGGTCAATGGGGTTTTGAAGACGGTGAGTTCCGTTCGCCGCACTCGCTGGCGATGGACTCCCAGGGACGCTTGTTTGTAGCGGATCGAGGCAATAACCGAATCCAGATTTTCACCCAGGACGGCGAACACCTGGATACCTGGTACCAGTTCAGCCGCATAAGCGGGCTGTTCATCGATCGCGGTAATGACATGTTATACGCCATCGATTCTGAATCCGACCCAAATTACAACCCGGGCGGCTGGCGCAAGGGCCTGCGGGTTGGCAATGCGCGCAATGGCGAAGTGTTGTATTTCATTCCCGAACACGTATCCGAGCGATCCTCGGGCATGGGCGGAACTGGCGCCATGGGTGAAGGCGTCACCGCAGACAGCAACGGCAACGTCTACGCTGGAGAGGTCGGCCCCGTACAGGGCATGACCAAATTTGTGCCCAGACTGATACCCTGACGGTTCGCGGGCGCCGGTAAGGTGCCGGCGCCCTGTCTCATTTACATCGGATTATTGTGCACTTGGCCTACTTCCAGGCAACGCTGGGAATATTCGCGTTCATCGGCATTGCCATCGTGTTGAGCGAACAGCGCCGGCTGCCGAGCTGGCGCCTGGTTGCCGGCGGTCTTGGACTGCAATTCCTGTTTGCCCTGCTAGTGTTCCGGTTGGAGGCCGTGCAGGTGGCATTGCGCGGCATCAATCAAGTGGTTCAGGCGATTACCGCGTCTGTCGAAACAGGAACAGTCTTCGTTTTCGGCTATCTCGGAGGCGACCCGGCCAATGTGGCCTATCCGTTCGAAGTAAGCGACGCCAATGCCACGATCATTCTGGCATTTCGCATCCTGCCGCTGATACTGTTCGTTACCGCCTTTTCCGCCGTGCTCTGGCATTTGCGCATTCTGCCGTTGCTGGTGCGTGGCTTTTCCCATGTTTTGCGGCGCGGCCTCGGCGTCGGCGGGGCCGTTGGGCTGTCCGCCGCCGCCAATGTTTTCCTGGGCATGGTGGAATCGCCGGCGCTGATACGCCCCTGCCTGCGCTCGCTTACCCGCAGCGAGTTGTTCATAGTCATGACCTGCGGCATGGCGACCGTCGCCGGCAGCGTGCTCGTGCTCTATTCGGTGGTATTGCAAGAGGTGCTCGACAATGCTCTCGGCCACGTGCTCACCGCCTCGGTGATCAGTGCTCCCGCGGCCATCATGCTGGCGGCGATAATGGTGCCGGAGACCAGCCAAAGCAATGCTGACGAGGTCGAGCTGCACAGCAGCTACCAGAGCGTGATGGACGCCATCACCAAGGGCACCGGCGACGGTTTGCGCCTAATGCTCAATGTGGCTGCCATGCTGATCGTTCTCGTCGCCCTGGTAGCGCTGATCAACAGCCTGCTCGCGCTGCTGCCCCAGATCGGCGGACAGGATATCAGCTTGCAGGGCGTGTTCGGCTGGCTGTTCGCGCCGCTGGTATGGTTGATGGGGATTCCCTGGAGCGAAGCGCCGCTGGCGGGCAGCCTCATGGGAACGAAAACCGTTTTGAACGAACTGCTCGCCTATCTCGCGCTGGCGGAACTGCCGGCAGGAACGTTGGGCGAGCGTTCGACCGTCATTCTCACCTATGCGCTTTGCGGCTTCGCCAACTTCGGCAGTCTGGGCATCATGACCGCGGGATTGAGCGGCATGTGCCCGGAACGCGGCGAAGAAATAGTAGGGCTCGCCATGAAGACGCTGGTATCCGGCACCCTGGCCACTTGCATGACCGGGGCAATTGCCGGAATGCTCATCTGAGCCCGAGAGCCTGAATCAGTTGCGCAAAGCCGCGCTGGCGTCCCGCGTCTCCTTGAACTCGTTGCCCTGGTACCACTCGGGCCAGGTCGATTCATTCGCCAGCCGTTCGCCGATCTCGAAGTACAGCAATACATCCTCGGCGGCGCCGGTCAGATCCCAGTCCGGATCGTATTCGTCGCCCGGCGCGTGGTAACGGTTGGCGACATAATCCTCGGACTGTTCGACACCCCAGTCATTGCCGTTGTCCCTGCTATCGGTGCCGCCTTCAGCATAAAGCGCGGGCACGCCGGCCCGGGCGAAATTGAAATGATCCGAGCGGTAGTAGAAGCCACGTTCCGGGGTCGGCTCGCGAACGATTACGCGATCCTGGCCGCTAACCGCGTCGGCAAGATAGTCTTCGAGTTCACTGCTGCCATAGCCAATGACGACGATATCGCGCACTTGTCCCCAGGTGCTCAAGGCGTCCATGTTGATATTCGCCACCGTGCTTGCAAGCGGATAGACCGGATTCTCGACATACCATTGGGAACCGAGCAGACCCGACTCTTCCGCCGTAACGGCGAGGAAGACGACGGTGCGTTCCGGCGGCGCGGGCTGTTCCATGTGCATTCCAGCCAGGGCAAGCAGGGCGGCGGTGCCGGTGGCATTGTCGACGGCGCCGTTCCAGATATTGTCGCCTTCCATGTCCGCCACCATGCCGAGATGATCCCAATGGGCGGTATAAATGATCGTTTCATCCGGGCGCGACGTTCCGGGGATTGCGGCGATGACGTTCTGGGAACTCGAACCGCGTACGCTGGTTTCGACCGACATGCTCGCGCTGATATCACCGAGCGGCATTGCGCTGAAGCCAGGCTCGGCGGCGGCCGCCTTCATTTCGGCGTAGTCCATTCCGGCCGCGGCAAACAGCGCTGCGGCGGTTTCCCGCGTGATCCAGCCTTCGATCGGGGCGAGATGGGAATTGCCGTTTTCCGCCGCCAGGGTGATCTGCGGACCGGACCAGCTATTTTCGACCACATCCCAGCCATAACCGGCCGGACCGGTTTCGTGCACGATCAGGATGCCCGCCGCGCCCTGGCGCGCGGCTTCCTCGAATTTGTAGACCCAGCGCCCGTAATAGGTCATGGCATTGCCGTTAAATAGTTCCGCATCCTGGGTCGCATAGCCGGGATCGTTCACGAGCACGACCACAGTCTTGCCCGAGGCGTCCACGTTGGCATAGTCGTTCCAGCCCCGTTCCGGCGCGACGATGCCATAGCCGACGAACACCATTTCGCTGTCTTCCACGACGATGGGCGAGTCATGCTGACGACTGCCGATCACCATTTCAGTCTTGTAGGCAGGGCTGGCGTCAAAGCTGCCGGAAAATTGCAGTAGGGGATCGGTCGTGGCGGTGATCTCGACCACGTCGACCTGTTGCAGATAGGAATCGCCATTGCCCGGCCCGACGCCAAGGGTGCTGAACCGCTCCGTCAGATAATCAATTGTGCGTTGGCCGCCGGGAGTAGCCGGAGCGCGGCCTTCGAATTCATCCGAAGCGAGGATGGCCGTGTGTTCATGCAAGATGCCGGCAACCTCTTCACGAGCGCTCGCCGGCGCCGATTCGGGAGCGCTTTCGATGGCCGGAGCGCTGTCGGTGGCGGAATCGCCGCAGGCGGCAAGAATCAGGGAAATGCAAAGCACTCCTGGCAGTCGGTATTTCATGTAAACCTCATTATCCGAGTCTGAAAAGAAAAGAAAAGAATACTACAATGAAGAGACATTCATGTGGATGTCCCCTCGCTTGCAAGTTCGGCGGTAACTATGTCCTGCCGGAACGTACTTATCAAGTAGCGGGGCTCCTGGTTTAGTACAATGATGGGACACTCATGTGGATGTCCCCCATTTGCCCCGCCAACCCGCAGCCATTTGAAGGTGAAATTACAATTCCCAACAGGAGAAGGGCAAGATGTTGAAAACCATAAAGAG
The DNA here is from genome assembly GCA_951812715.1 of uncultured Pseudohongiella sp. Classification (GTDB taxonomy): domain Bacteria; phylum Pseudomonadota; class Gammaproteobacteria; order Pseudomonadales; family Pseudohongiellaceae; genus UBA9145. The sequence continues at coordinate 2,979,560 of OX638323.1, forward strand.
TCTTTTTGTCGCGGGCCTGCTCGCAGGCTTTCTTGCGAGCTGCGCCACGAGCCCCACCGGGAGGAGTCAGTTGCTGATTGTTTCGCCTGAAGCTGCGATTCAGCGGTCGGCGCTGACCTATGCCGAGATGGTGGACAGCGCCGCCAGTTCGGACAAGTTGCTGAATGATCCCGCCTTGGCGGAACGGGTCGGCGCGATCACTGGCCGTCTGGTTGCCCGGGCCGTGGAAGTCTGGCCCCATACCGCCGGTTGGAACTGGAGCGTGATGCTGATCGATGACCCGGATACTCCAAACGCATTTTGCACCGCAGGCGGCTTGATGGGCGTTTACAGCGGACTGGTCAGCCGGCTCGATCTGAATGACGATGAATTGGCTCAGGTCATGGGTCATGAGATCGGTCATGCAATTGCCAATCACACGGCGGAGAAGATGTCGATGTCAGCGGTTCAGCGCATCGCGGTGTTGGCAGTCGGACTGGAAACCGAGGACCGGGATCTCGCCGATCTGACGAATTCGCTAACTCAATTGGGAGTATTGTTGCCTAACAGCCGCACTGCGGAACGCGAAGCGGATCAGATTGGTATGGAACTGGCGGTGCAGGCGGGATATGACCCCGCTGCCGGGGAATCGGTTTGGCAGAAGTTCGCCGATTTACCCGGCGATAGTCCACCGGAATTTCTCAGTACGCACCCTTCCCGGGAAAGCCGAGGAGATCGTCTTAAGCAACTGGCGCAGCAGTACCGTGGCCAAGCTCCCGCCAATCCTCCCGAACCCTATCCCGTCACGGTGCATTGGGATTCCGGAACCAATTAGGGACTGTTACTAGTTCTGCGGGGCAGCGTCCGATTCGTCCCGCCTTGGCGGCAGATCGCGGCCTCGCGGGCCGTCGCGATCGGCTCGGTCCCGGCCGCCTCGCCTGACGAATTCGGTCGCGGCCTGTCGCTCTTCCGGGGTCAGCAGTTCAAGTAATTCAATAGTCCGTTCGTGGGACAGCGCCTGGTAGTCCATGCTGAGCTCGCGCAATTGGGCGAAAGCATCCGTGAGCGCTTCCTGATCGAACGACTCGTTACCGATGAGTTCATTCACACGGCGCTGGGCGCGGAACATCTCGATTCGAGCCGGGCGTACCGATTCGAAACCTTCACGCGCCGCAGGCTGGAGTTCGGCGCGCCGCTCCTCGGAAAGATCCCGCAGAATCCAGCCGGTTGAAGGGGGGACCAGCGGCTGGACGTAGTCGCGTGCGTTCGCCATGCGCCAACCCATGCCGCCGATCAGCAGCAGGTTCAGCGCCAGCGATGCAAGTAGCAGAACGGCGAGCAAGTTGCGTTTATTCATTGTCTGCCTCCGCAACGGGTTCGGCAAAGTCGTACAGCGACAGCAGATATAGCTCCTGGTCCCAATAGGCATAGCCGGGATCCCGCGCATCTAGGCCGAAACTGAACCAGCCCGACAAGGCGATGCCGAAAACAAGCGGTACGCAGGCGGCAAATGCCGGCCGCCACCAGGCCAGCATGGAATCGTCCGGCCTCAGCCAATTGATGACTCGATCCGCCAACGCGGCGGTCTTCGCCGGCCGGGGTCGGCGCAGCACACTTGTTTCCAGGTCAGGAAATTCCGGCGCCTCGATCCGGTCGAGCAAGTTTTCCAGCCGCCCTTGTTGTACCAGTAATTCGCGCGCCCTGGCGCTTTCGCGCAGCAGGGCCTCGGCCTGCTCGCGTTCCCGCGCCGGCCATGCGGTGCTGTCGCAACCGCGAACGTCAAGCAACTGAGTGAATTGTTCGAGATTCATGGTGTTTGCCTGTCTTGGGTTCATGCCTCTTCGGTCTGTAATGACTTGCGCAGCGAACGCTTCGCTCTGGCCAGCAACGATTCCAGCGCCTGTAGCGATACATCCATTATCGCGGCGGCCTCCTTGTTGGAAAACCCCTGATAGTGGCACAGCGAAATAGCGCTGCGCTGGTTCCGAGGCAACTGGCCGAGAGCGGCGCGCAGACGCGCCATTTCTTTATCCGCGGCCACTTCGTCGAGTGGGCCCGCGTCCTGCGCGGCTTCGTCTTCCGTCGATTCTTCCCGGCGTTTGCGCAAATGATCGACGCAAAGGTTGTGGGCGATGCGATGGATCCAGGTCGACAGCCGAGCCTTGGCCGGCTGCCAGCGAGCCGCGTTGATCCACACCTTGAGAAAAGTATCCTGGGCGATATCCTCGACATCGCGCTGATTGCCGAGCATGCGCCAGGCGTAATGGCTCACCGGTTTCAAATGACGCCGGACAATGGCTTCATACGCGGAATTGTCGCCGGCACAGATCGCAGTCATCAGTTCTTCATCGGTCATTACGAGCAATCATATCCACCTTCGTGGGGCGGCGCATGTCTCGTCCTTGTAGTAGGGCGGGCGAAGCATGCCACCCGTGTGGTGGCTGCCTGGATTCGTGATTGCGCTCAGTTCTGTTGATCCTGGTTCCGGCGTCCCGCTCCCAGCGCGCCGCCGCGGTTGCGTCGCGCCGTCAATTCACTGCTCTGGAGCATTCCGTCTCCGTCCTGATCCAGATTGTTGAAAGTGTTGGTGCGATACTCGGTTACGGAGACGACGCCATCTTCGTCCGCGTCCATGCCGCGGAATCTTTCGCTCATGCGTTGCTGGATCCTTTGCTGCATCTGCTCACGGTTGGGTTCCGCTCCCTGTCCGGCCCCGCGCGGCCGGCGCGGCGCCCCGCCAGCTCGCTGCCGCTGTCCGTTTCCCCGGAATTGCTCGGAAATGTTGCGTTGCAAGTTAGCGACAAATTCTTCCAGCGTAATCGCGCCATCGGCGTCGGCGTCTACGTTGGCGGCGATCCGCGATGCCAGGAATTCATCCAGGTTGAGGACATTATCGCCATTGGCATCAAGCCGCGAAAGCCGGCTGTCGCCATTATCGTCCTGGGCCAGCGCAGTCGTGGCCAGCATCAGAGTTCCGGCCAGCGCTATCGAGCGGGTGCGAGTCAGTTTCATGATTGTGTCCTGGTAGTTTGCGTTCATCTGCTTATACGTCAAGCTCCAGGATTCCCGTCGCTTGTCTGAGGCATTCAGGATGGCTTGGCCATGGTTCGGGATGAACCTTGCTGAATCCTTTAGTCGGATTCCAAAGTCGGTGTAAACTAATCGTCTTTCGCTCAAAAACGAATGGAGCTTTCGAATGACATTTCCATTCTCGCGCGCCCGCCGGTCGGCGGTATTGTTGTTGCTGGTTTCGCTGGCGCCATGCGCCGGGGCCGCCGAGTACGTGATGGACCCGGATTGGCCGAAGCCGCTGCCGGAAAACATTGAATGGGGTCAGGTGCCCAATGTCACCATCGATCATGAAGGCTTCATCTACGCCTTCCATCGCTCCGAGCCGCCGGTGCTGAAATTCGATCCGGAAGGTAATCTGGTCGATACCTGGGGAAGCGAATGGATCAACCGGCCTCATGGTTTCCGCGTCACTCCGGATGGAAACGTCTGGGCGACGGATTATCATCGGCAATTGGGCAACACGATTTCCCTGTTCGACACCGAGGGCAATTTGCTCAAGCGTCTCGGCGCGGCCGGATTTACCGGCGCTGGGCCGAATACTTTTGACGGGCCCGCCGATGTGGCGCAGGCTAAAAACGGCGATTTCTTCGTAGCGGACGGCCACTGGAACAACCGCATCGTGAAATTCGACAGTCAAGGCCGCTATCTCATGGAGTGGGGCAAGCGCGGCTCAGGCCCAGGCGAATTCAATCTGCCCCATACCCTGGTGATCGACCAGCGCGGGCGCCTGCTCGTGGGCGATCGCGGCAATGAGCGAATCCAGATATTCGACCAGGACGGCAACTACATCACCACGTGGGATCAGTTCGGCTGGCCCAGCGGTATGTTCATCGATCAGAACGACATTTTATATGTAGCCGATTACCAAAGTCTGCGCGGCGTCACATACGGTAGCGCCGAGACCGGCGAAGTCATGGGCTTCATCGAAGGCTCCGAGCCCGAAGGCATCGTGGTCGACGCAGACGGCAACGTTTACACCGGCGAAGTGACCGGCGGCGAAGGCGGCGACGGCATGATTATTCGCAAGTTTGTCCGGCGGTAATAATTGTGCCGGAAAGACTTGTCATTAATGGCGATGCGCGTATAATGCCTCGCCTTGCCCGGTCATGTGCCGGGCTTGTTCTGTAACAAATGGGTCAAGCAATAGAGGTGGGTGCTTGCCGCGCGGGTCCGGACACATCAGTGCCGGATATTTTTGCGAATGCAGAGATTTCCGCAAGGCAGGCAACTGCGTTAATTTTATTCGAGTCGGCGTGATCTTTCGTTCCTGTCAGGAGCGAAAGGCCGGAGCGCATGAAAATCATTCAGTTGTCTGATACCTGTTTTCAGGTATTTGAGGCGTTCTTTGAATGTCTCAGCAAGTTATAAACTGAAGAGTTTGATCATGGCTCAGATTGAACGCTGGCGGCAGGCTTCAGACATGCAAGTCGAGCGGAAACGACAAAGGTTTACCTTTGGGCGTCGAGCGGCGAACGGGTGAGTAACGCGTAGGAATCTGCCTGATAGCGGGGGATAGCCCGGGGAAACCCGGATTAATACCGCATACGCCCCACGGGGGAAAGATCGGGATCTTCGGACCGGTCGCTATCAGAGGAGCCTGCGTTGGATTAGCTTGTTGGTAGGGTAACTGCCTACCAAGGCCACGATCCATAGCTGGTCTGAGAGGATGATCAGCCACACTGGAACTGAGACACGGTCCAGACTTCTACGGGAGGCAGCAGTCGGGAATATTGGACAATGGGGGAAACCCTGATCCAGCCATGCCGCGTGTGTGAAGAAGGCCTTCGGGTTGTAAAGCACTTTCAGTAGTGAGGAAGGAACCAGAGCGAATACCTTTGGTTTTTGACGTTAACTACAGAAGCAGCACCGGCTAACTCCGTGCCAGCAGCCGCGGTAATACGGAGGGTGCAAGCGTTAATCGGAATTACTGGGCGTAAAGCGCGCGTAGGCGGTTTGGTAAGTTGGATGTGAAAGCCCAGGGCTTAACCTTGGAACTGCATTTGATACTGCCAGACTAGAGTATGGTAGAGGGGGGTAGAATTCCACGTGTAGCGGTGAAATGCGTAGAGATGTGGAGGAATACCGGTGGCGAAGGCGGCCCCCTGGACTAATACTGACGCTGAGGTGCGAAGGCGTGGGGAGCGAACAGGATTAGATACCCTGGTAGTCCACGCGGTAAACGATGTCAACTAGCCGTTGGGGATCTTGTTATTCTTAGTGGCGCAGCTAACGCGATAAGTTGACCGCCTGGGGAGTACGGTCGCAAGATTAAAACTCAAATGAATTGACGGGGGCCCGCACAAGCGGTGGAGCATGTGGTTTAATTCGACGCAACGCGAAAAACCTTACCTGGTCTTGACATCCTCGGAACCTGCCGGAGACGGCGGGGTGCCTTCGGGAACCGAGTGACAGGTGCTGCATGGCTGTCGTCAGCTCGTGTCGTGAGATGTTGGGTTAAGTCCCGTAACGAGCGCAACCCTTGTCCTTATTTGCCAGCATTCAGTTGGGTACTGTAGGGAGACTGCCGGTGACAAGCCGGAGGAAGGTGGGGACGACGTCAAGTCATCATGGCCCTTACGGCCAGGGCTACACACGTGCTACAATGGGGCGTACAAAGGGCTGCAAGCCTGCGAAGGTAAGCTAATCCTTAAAACGTCTCGTAGTCCGGATCGCAGTCTGCAACTCGACTGCGTGAAGTCGGAATCGCTAGTAATCGTAGATCAGCATGCTACGGTGAATACGTTCCCGGGCCTTGTACACACCGCCCGTCACACCATGGGAGTGGGTTGCAAAAGAAGTGGGTAGTCTAACTTCGGAGGACGCTCACCACTTTGTGATTCATGACTGGGGTGAAGTCGTAACAAGGTAGCCGTAGGGGAACCTGCGGCTGGATCACCTCCTTAACGAGCTGTCTGTATCTGTCGGTAAGTGCTCACCTCTATTGCCTGATCCCTGATTACGGGGACAATTCATGACGGGGCCATAGCTCAGCTGGGAGAGCGTCTGGTTTGCATCCAGAAGGTCTGCGGTTCGATCCCGCATGGCTCCACCAATTGCGCGACCCGTCGTGAGGCATTGTTCTGTAAAAATTCGGTGAAAGACATGGCGTCGACAAAGATGGCGTCTGACCGGTAACGGTCGGACATCTGATATGTCGACGAAATGTATGCTGTACTTAACAAGTTGTACAAGCGCAAAAATCCGTATGAAATTGTTACGAGTCGCGAGCAGTTTTCTGCATGGCCGGGATTGAATTTCTGGTTATGCGGTCAAGCGACGAAGCGTGTGTGGTGGATGCCTTGGCAGCCAGAGGCGATGAAGGACGTTGTAGACTGCGATAAGCTTCGGGGAGCCGTCAAACAGGCTTTGATCCGGAGATTTCCGAATGGGGAAACCCGGCCCTTCGGGGTCATTGCACATTGAATTCATAGATGTGTAAAGCTAACGCGGTGAACTGAAACATCTAAGTAACCGCAGGAAAAGAAATCAACCGAGATTCCCCGAGTAGTGGCGAGCGAAAGGGGAGTAGCCCTGAAGTGGTGCAGGATTTAGCGGAACAGTCTGGGAAGGCTGACGATAGAGGGTGATAGTCCCGTACGCGAAAAATCCCGCAGCATGATATCGAGTAGGTTGGGACACGTGAAATCCTGACTGAACATGGGGGGACCATCCTCCAAGGCTAAATACTCCTGGCTGACCGATAGTGAACAAGTACCGTGAGGGAAAGGTGAAAAGAACCCCGGTGAGGGGAGTGAAATAGAATCTGAAACCGCATACGTACAAGCAGTCGGAGCCTGGCGCAAGCCGGGTGACGGCGTACCTTTTGTATAATGGGTCAGCGAGTTATTGCTGGTAGCAAGGTTAACCGTATAGGGGAGCCGTAGGGAAACCGAGTCTGAATAGGGCGCTCAGTTGCTGGTGATAGACCCGAAACCGGACGATCTAGCCATGGCCAGGCTGAAGGTTGAGTAACATCAACTGGAGGGCCGCACCCACCTATGTTGAAAAATGGGGGGATGAGCTGTGGCTAGGAGTGAAAGGCTAATCAAGTCCGGAGATAGCTGGTTCTCCTCGAAAGCTATTTAGGTAGTGCCTCATACGTAACTGCCGGGGGTAAAGCACTGTTTCGGCTAGGGGGTCATCCCGACTTACCAAACCGATGCAAACTCTGAATACCGGCAAGTTCAAGTATGGGAGACAGACGGCGGGTGCTAACGTCCGTCGTCGAGAGGGAAACAACCCAGACCGTCAGCTAAGGTCCCTAATATCAGTTAAGTGGGAAACGATGTGGGAAGGCCCAAACAGCTAGGAGGTTGGCTTAGAAGCAGCCATCCTTTAAAGAAAGCGTAATAGCTCACTAGTCGAGTCGGCCTGCGCGGAAGATGTAACGGGGCTAAACTGATAACCGAAGCTACGGATATCGCACGTTCGCGTGCGATATGGTAGAGGAGCGTTCTGTAAGCGGGTGAAGCCGGGCCGGGAGGCCTGGTCGACGTATCAGAAGTGCGAATGCTGACATGAGTAACGATTAGGGGGGTGAAAAGCCTCCCCGCCGAAAGATCGAGGTTTCCTGCCCAACGTTAATCGGGGCAGGGTGAGTCGGCCCCTAAGGCGAGGGCGAAAGCCGTAGTCGATGGGAAACCGGTTAAAATTCCGGTACCCGACTTTGCTGCGATGGAGGGACGGAGAAGGCTGGACCGGCACGGTGTTGGTTATCCGTGTTCAAGCGTGTAGGTAGGAAGCTTTGGGAAATCCGGGTTTCCGTTAATCTGAGGCGTGATGACGATCTTCCCGGGTAACCGGAAAGAGAAGTGGTTGAGGCCATGCTTCCAGGAAAATCTTCTAAGCACCAGGCAAAGTTGGACCGTACTTAAACCGACACAGGTGATCAGGTAGAGGATACCAAGGCGTTGAGATAACTTGGGTGAAGGAACTAGGCAAAATGGTACCGTAACTTCGGGAGAAGGTACGCTCCCTCCGGTGATCGGACTTGCTCCGTAAGCCGAGGGGAGTCGCAGTGACCAGGTGGCTGCAACTGTTTATTAAAAACACAGCACTCTGCAAACTCGAGAGAGGAAGTATAGGGTGTGACGCCTGCCCGGTGCCGGAAGGTTAATTGATGGGGTTAGCGTAAGCGAAGCTCTTGATCGAAGCCCCGGTAAACGGCGGCCGTAACTATAACGGTCCTAAGGTTAAGTAACGCTAGCCTTAGTAAAACCGAACCATATGCGGGAAACTCCTCCAAAACTCTTCAGTACTCGTTGATCATGAGATCTTCAGTAAAAATCTGGGAGACATGGGGACAATCCGCAGGAAAGACTGATTCAGGATACTGATAAGTCGAGACTAAATTTGGAATAATAGCGCTTAGCGTTTCCGAATTGTCTCAATGACGATTCAGAATCTGGCTTTTGAATCAGAATCCTCAGAGACTTGACGTTCGGGAGCTGTCTATGAAACTTGAAGCACAATGGATAGCAGGATTTGTTGATGGTGAAGGTTGTTTTCATATTGGAATCAACTCTCACAAAGAGATGACTGCAGGATTCCAGGTATTACCGGAATTCACAGTTGTTCAACATGAACGCGATGTGCAAGTTCTTCATGCTTTGAAAGATTATTTTGGTTGTGGAGTGGTTCGAAAGAATCATGGCGATCGAATGGCCTACAGAGTGCGAGGAATCAAGCATTTGCTTGAGCACATAATTCCATTTTTTGTCAAACACTCGCTGAAAACCAAAAAGAATGTGGATTTTAAAAAATTCCGCAACATTCTTTTGAAAATGGAAGCGGGTGATCATCTTACGCAAGAAGGTATTGAAGAAATTCGCCGTATTGCAAATAAGATGAATCGTGGCAGTTTAAGGTAAAGTCCGACCTTTCTGGAAACAGTTAGGAGTAATCGAGCGAAATTCCTTGTCGGGTAAGTTCCGACCTGCACGAATGGCGTAATGATGGCCACACTGTCTCCACCCAAGGCTCAGTGAAATTGAAATTGCTGTTAAGATGCAGTGTACCCGCGGCTAGACGGAAAGACCCCGTGAACCTTTACTATAGCTTCACACTGGACTTTGACTGTACTTGTGTAGGATAGGTGGGAGACTTTGAAAGCATCGCGCCAGCGGTGCTGGAGTCAACCTTGAAATACCACCCTGGTGCTGTTGAGGTTCTAACTCTGGTCCCTTGACGGGATCGAGGACAGTGTGTGGTGGGTAGTTTGACTGGGGCGGTCTCCTCCTAAAGAGTAACGGAGGAGCACGAAGGTACCCTAAGGGCGGTTGGAAATCGTCTGTATTGTGCAATGGCGTAAGGGTGCTTGACTGCGAGAGTGACGACTCGAGCAGGAGCGAAAGCTGGTCATAGTGATCCGGTGGTTCTGTATGGAAGGGCCATCGCTCAACGGATAAAAGGTACTCCGGGGATAACAGGCTGATACCGCCCAAGAGTTCACATCGACGGCGGTGTTTGGCACCTCGATGTCGGCTCATCACATCCTGGGGCTGAAGCAGGTCCCAAGGGTATGGCTGTTCGCCATTTAAAGTGGTACGCGAGCTGGGTTTAGAACGTCGTGAGACAGTTCGGTCCCTATCTGCCGTGGGCGCAGGAGATTTGAGAAGAGTTGCCCCTAGTACGAGAGGACCGGGGTGAACGAACCGCTGGTGTTCGGGTTGTCTCGCCAGAGGCATTGCCCGGTAGCTATGTTCGGACGGGATAACCGCTGAAGGCATCTAAGCGGGAAGCCTCCTTCAAGACTAGATCTCCCTGAGGATTCAAGCTTCGGTTTGGCTCCTCCTGAAGTGCCGTCGAAGACTACGACGTTGATAGGCCGGGTGTGTAAGCGCTGTGAAGCGTTGAGCTAACCGGTACTAATTGCACGTGAGGCTTGATCGCATAACCAGGGGTTTCGCCCCGGTTGTGAAACAAGCTGCGAATCGTAACGATTCATGCGGAAAAGCTGTTTTACGGCTTGTTCAGCACAGCATGCTCCATGTCTTTCCACCGAATTAGCTGCGCCGCCTCATTCCAAGATTGGCGGTTCGGCAAAGTTTATGCCTGACGACCTTAGCGAGTGTGAACCACCTGATCCCATCTCGAACTCAGCAGTGAAACCGCTCAGCGCCGATGATAGTGTGGGGTCTCCCCATGTGAAAGTAGGTCATCGTCAGGCGCCACACAAAAGAGGCCCAGCGGCGCATGTCGCTGGGCCTCTTTTGTGTGGCGCCATATGACGCGGCGCCTTTGGCGCCGGTCATGGTGACTCGGGACATCCTGTCCCTCGCTCTTCGGGCGGTGCTTCGCACCGTCCAAAATGGCAATCCTGCCATTTTGTGACTCGGGACATCCTGTCCCTTGCCCCTGCGGGCGGTGCTTCGCACCGTCCAAAATGGCAATCCTGCCATTTTGTGACTCGGGACATCCTGTCCCTTGCCCCTGCGGGCGGTGCTTCGCACCGTCCAAAATGGCAGTCCTGCCATTTTGTGACTCGGGGCATCCTTGCCTCTTGCTCTGCGGGCGGGTTGTCGGAGCAGGCATTCAGCAACGCAGTGCATGCCAGGGAATAAAGCTGGATATTCAACTTGGCCATGAGCTTGTCTTAGTCCGCAACCGATGACCGCTAGCCTACTGCCATATATTGACAGCGCAAATCCCGGCTTCCGTTCAGAAAGCGTCATGCGCCCTGGCGGGGTTGTTGATTTCGGGTTTGCAATCGCCGTTACCGGTTGATACCGAATTCTTCCTCAAGTTCGAGGCGGCGGGCGCCGGCGAGGGTGCCGGGCATCGAATAATTGCCTTCATGACAGGCATATTCGTAGACCAGGTCTTCGGTGGCGTAGAAACTCAGTTCAGCCGTCCAGGGTTGCAGATAGACGTTGCTGTCTTCAACGGTGAACCGGTAGAACATTTCGTTGTCGGAGTAGCGGCTGAAACGTTCGATTATCCTGCCTTCCTTGGTAATCGGCACTGAACTCTGACTCAACTGCAATGGATGGATGTTAACGGTCTCGACCAAGAGTTCGCCGCTCTCATACCAGCCGACTGAATCTCCAAACCATTGTTCGAGCACGAGCGGGCGGCGACTGGAACGTGCTTCTTGCGCCGAATCAAAGATCGGAATGATGCGGGCGTCGTGCACCATTTCCACGAGAATCATGACGTAATCGTCGGTCTGCACGAACTGGTAGGTGTTGTTGTATAGCGCACCCATCATTCCGGGGCCGGCCTTGTTGCCAAAACCGATCAGGCAGCGCTCGGCGTTGGGAATAGCCTCGGGTCCTCGACTGTCGCCGATGCCCGTGGCGTAGCGCGAGCCGAAATTGCGCCTCTCGAAATCGTATTGCGGGTCTTGCCGGCGCGGCACGCGGCCGCTGGGTGGATCGACGACATAGGAAGTGCGGAACTCGCCCTTGATCAGGGCAAGATTGGAGCCCGTGTCGACCCAGAAATTGTTGTATGCCCGCACGCCGAAATCCGCGCCTCCCTGCTCCGGCAGGTTATTGACGCCGTCGCCTTCGTCGAATCCGCCCTCGATACCCCCGATGGGCGTCCGCGCGGCAATAATGCGCGCCTCTTCCGGCGGCACCACAAGCGATTCAACGCCTTCCGGGCGGTTCAACTTGGTAAGCGAGGAATTGGTCCAGAATCCTTCGAGATCGGGCCGCTCTGCATCCTGCGCCGCCGCTGAACCGAACAGCAGCACGCTCAGCAAGGCGGCGGCAGGCCGAATTCGAAACAGTGAATTGGCAAGGAATGTCGAATGATCGATCGAAACGTGGAAATTTTTCATTGTGGGTATCCCCAAATCAGAATGTCCAGATCGCGCCGACGAGCAGATCGTCCTGTTCGCTATGCAGCACCACGCCACCCGGTATCAAACAGGCGGCGGCCAGGAGCACAATCAAACAGAAGATATTACGCTGGTAGATCCTCTGATTTGGATCCGCCTGCGTATTCAGATTACTGAACAGGAAAACTAGGCCATGCAAGGGAAAAGCGCAAGTCCGCGATAGGTGGCAACGCGTTGGATAAAAAAACGTGGGTTTCGGCCGATCTCCATCGGCCGCCAAGAAGATGGCGCGATGCGGTCGGGACGCTTTCGATATTGATAAAATCAGCTATTTTAGCTAAATTCGTTTCGCTTACAGTTGTCAAGAACGCAGCAAATGAAAGTCACACAGGCTACAGACGCCAAAAACCGCTTTGGCGAATTGCTTGAAGAAGCAGCCGGTCAGCCGGTCTTGATTCAGAAAAACGGGCGCGATGTCGCGGTTGTCATGTCGAAGGCGGAATATGATCGGCGTTTCGCAATTGCTTCAAGGAAGGAATTGATTCGGCAATACCACGAGGAAAGTATCGAACGCTTCGGTTCCCTGTATGAAGAATTGGCCTGAGCGCCGCGCATGGCTGAACGATATTTTCTCGACATGGAAGACGTGCTGGCCTTGCATCAGGCGCAACTGGCGCGATTCGGCGGCACCACCGGCATCACGGACGCCGGACTGATCGAAGCGGCTCTTGCCAGATCACAGTCCGGGTATTACGGAGATCTCATCGAAGAAGCGGCCGCGCTTTGGGAGAGCCTCACCATGAACTACGGCTTTGTCGACGGCAACAAGCGCGTCGGCTTCGCCGCGGTCTATGTGTACCTGCGCGTTAACGGAATTACGATCAACGCTCCCGCGGATATTGCGCTACGCGTCATTCTCGATTCGCTGGAAAGCGGATCGTTCCGGAAAGAAGTCCTCGAAGCCTGGTTGCGCGAAAACACCGAATAAGGCCACATTAGGGAAGGCGAGCGGCGCCGCCGTTCGATGCAAGCGCCAGACGCCAACGCGCTGCATTGCCGCTGCGCTCGACATCGAGCGTCTTGAGTTGCCGCTGGGAGCTCGCCGCGCCCTTCCAGAGTTCGGCCCAGCAATCGAAAACCAGGGTTGCCTCGTCGTCCGGCAAACCGCGAATGACTCGCAGGCCTTGATGTTGGAGTTCGACCGCCTGATCGGCTGGACAAACAGACGTTTCGTCCCCCATGCCGCCGAACATCAGGGCAAGATAGTTGGTTGTATCTTCGAGGCCGCCGTCCTTGGCGCCGACCAGGGCGGCGGTTTCCGCAAAGTACTGTAAGCCGGTCAGGCGGGCGGCGCGAGCCGCGAGTTCCCGGGTTCTGGTCCGGCCAATTACGCCGGCAAGCTCGGCAAGGCCATTGCGAATGAAATCGAGCGCGAAGTTTCGCTTGGCTTTCTCCAATCTGACTTCGTCCCATTGATCGGCCGGAGGCGCTGGCTGTTCGGCCGGATCGAAGGGCGGCGGCAATTCGCCTCTGGCGAAACGAAGCCGTTCTTCATCGGAAAGATCGTGGTCGTACTCCCGAAAATAGCCACACAAGCCAAATTCGCCCGTCATGTCTTCCGACACACAGACAAAGCCGAGGCGCGGATTGCCCAGCGAGACTCCGTTATAGGCATACCAGGCTTCGAGAATACCGCGGCTGGCCTCCACGGGCACGCCGCAAAGCGTCGGTCCATGGTACATCCAGCGCGGATAGCGGAAACGGACCCAGGCTTTTCGATCCGACTCGTACATGTATTCGACGCCGACACCGCCCATATTGTTGGCAAGCATGTGATACCTGGCGCAGGCCACGGCATCGGGCAATCCGGAAAGGCCAAGTTTTTCGAAGCTCGACAGGAACTTTTGCAGATGCTGTCGTCGAAACAGCCTGAACATCCACTCGCCGACTTCGTCCTTTCCGCTAGTGGAGGAAACCATGAGTTGAAGCCCGAGCAGCCAGGCATGGTGAATATGCGCCTGCGCCCGAATTGCCGCAAGGTTCTCAGTCGTCCCAATCATTTTGCGGTTACTTCCGCGCTGAGGGCGGCCGAGCTTTCCGGTCCGCCGCTATCTTCAGCTTGCCAAGGACAGGCAGTGAAAGCGTGTCTATCTGTAAATTTCGCATTTTGATTCTCCTCAAGCTATTCGATGTCGGCGCCGCGTTCGGTCGCAAGCGTGAATTTAACCGGGGCTAGGCCTGAACATTCAAAGCTCCGTTAGAAAACCCAGCAGCAGGCGGCTGGTTTGCTCCGCCTGCTCCTGTTGCACCCAATGCCCCGCGCCTTCGACCAGATGCACCGCGCGCATGTCCGTACAGACTGCTTCCTGCATCTTTTCGAAATTGCCGGGGCTTTGGTAGGTGCCCCAGTCGCTTGCGCCACTGATGAACATGCTGGGCTGGTCTATGGTTTTGCCGGCGTAAAGCTGGGATTCCGCGGCGCCGATTCCGCTCGCGCCCATGCGATAACTGTTGAGTCCGCCCTGGAATCCCGTACGGCCGAATTCTTCGGCGTATACCGCAAGTTCCGCTTCCGTCAGCCAGTCGTTGGCCGCGATCCGCGCCGGCGAGGGCATATGCCTGGCCACGGTTTCAGCCATGCCGTCCGCCAGGTCCATGATGTAGTAGGTGGGCATCTTCGCCCACTCTTCGGCAGTTCTCGCCGCTAGTCGATATGGCTGGTTCTGCTCCCAGTCGGCGCTCTTGTGGTGATAGTAGGCGCGGATAAAGTCGCTCAGACCCTGCTCGGCCCGCCACATGTTTTCATTCGCTTCCCGAGTAGTGTAATAGCGCTGGTAGTGTTTACGGGGCCGGGGCAGGGTTGCCAGATTTTCGTGGATGCTAGGGCGTTCCGAAGGCGGCGGGGGAGGGTTTCCGATCGTATCGAAAGGAATCGTTGGCGCCCCGCCGAAAGGCGCGCTCATCATTACGGCGGCGCGGAATATGTCCGGCCGGGTCAAGGCGCACCAGCCCGCCAGCGGAGAGCCGAAATCGTGGCCGATGACACAGGCGACCTGTCGGTAGCCATAGGCGTAGATCAGACCGATGACGTCCCGCACCTTGTTGAGCATGCGGAAGGGCGTCAAGTCGGTATCGTAATCGCTGCTCCAGCCAGTGGTGCGGCCATAACCTCGCAAGTCGGGCACGATCACGTGATAGCCCGCATCAGCCAATGGCATCATTACTTTGCGCCAACTGTAGGCCAGTTCCGGAAAACCATGCAGCAGCAACAATGGCGGCCGCTCCGACGTTTCATGACCGGCTTCCAGCACATGCATGCGCAATCCGTTGATGTTGTCGACGAAGCGCGAGCGGACGCCGTCCGGCAGCCAGGAGTCGGGATAGGGTCCGATGCCGGGAGCGATGGTATCCGGTATCGTAACTTGTGCTGCAAGCCGTCCGGGCAACAACAGTGCTGGAGCGGAGACTGCCATCGTCTGGAGAAATCGGCGGCGGGAATGCTGATTCATGTCTGCGACTCTTGTTGCGAATGACGTGAATTCGCCCGGTTGAGCGCCGGGCGCGCGAATAACTCGATACCTTGATTTGTTACCGGTAGCTTCGCGCTATACTTCGATGCAATCCTGCATGCCGCATGACGGTCACATGATCAGCGCGCTTACTGACGTAAACATCCAAGAGGATACATGATGGAGCAGATAGTTCGCACTACGCAATTGCTGCCGGTCGTTGTTTTGCTTTTGCTGGAGTCAATGACAGTGTTTGGAGATGAAATCAGCCCCGGTATTTTTCGCACCCCCGATGAACGATTCGAGAATCTGCCGGGTTACGACTTCGAACCCAGTTACGCGATGATCGATGGCTTCCGGGTGCACTATATCGACGAGGGCGACGCCACTGCCGATCCGGTACTGATGCTGCATGGCGAGCCTAGTTGGAGTTTTCTGTATCGCAAGATGATTCCGCCGGTAGTCGAGGCCGGCAACCGCGTCATCGCACCCGACCTGATCGGTTTCGGCCGCTCGGACAAGCCGGCTTCCTCGGATACCCATACCTACGCTTTCCATGTGGCGGCGATCACGAGTCTGATCGAGGACCTGGACCTGAGGAACATCACCCTGGTTGGGCAGGATTGGGGCAGCCTGATCGGTCTGCGGGTCGCCGCCGAAAATCCGGATCGGTTCGCTCGCATCCTGCTTGCCAATGGGGGATTGCCGACCGGCGAGGGCGGCCCCGGGCCGGGATTCCAGAACTGGCTCGCCAACGTCAAGCGGATGAATGAAGTGGGCGATATGGCGGTCGGAACTATCGTGGGAAGAATCCATGGACCTGAAATAATCGCAGCCTATGACGCCCCGTTTCCCGATGCGCGCTATAAGGCCGGGCCGCTGGTCATGCCATTGCTGGTGCCCATCTCTCCGGACCAGCCGGGCGCCGCGGAAAACCGCGCCGCCTGGGAGGTTTTTCGTAATTGGCGGAAACCGTTTCTGACCGCGTTCAGCGATGGCGATCCGGTCACGGTTGGCGGCGACCGGGTATTCCGTGAGCGGGTGCCCGGCGCCCAGGGACAAAACCACACGACAATCGAAAACGCCGGCCACTTCCTGCAGGAAGAAAAAGGGGAGGAACTGGCCGCGGTGCTGATCCAGTTCATTGAAGACAATCCTAAGCCATAATCCTGTATGGCTACCGGAGAGAAATGATGAGGCTACCGGAGAGAAATGATATGGCTACTGGAGAGAAATGAACAGGCGGCGCCAATGAAGTCGAAATATCTGATCGTGGTCTGCATGCTTGGATTCTTCATCGCTGCCGGTGGTGCGAATGCCGCCGAGCAGCAAACTGATCCGTACGCCGTCAATCTCGATAAACTTCAATGGGGTCCGCCCGGTGGCGGCAACGGCGCCCCGCTTGGCCTCCGCACCGCCCGCCAGGGCGTGGATCCGTTCACCGGCGGCGTCACCTATTACGCCATGTTTCCCGCCGCAACCCGGTTCGACCTGCATTGGCATACCCATGACGAATTCGTGGTGGTAGTGAGCGGGTCGGTCGTGCTTGAACTCGGCGACCGGACGCATGAATTGAAAGTCGGCGCCTATGTCGTGATACCCGGCGGCATGAATCATTCCTGGGACGTGCCCGACTCCGGAGAAGTCGTTATTCTGGTGCGGCGGGCCGGGCCCGCGGATTTTAACTACGTCGCGCGATAATTCACATTTCTGAAGCCTGCGCGCCTCCTCCGTCATTCCGCGCGAAGCGCAGCGTAGTCGCGGAATCTGTTTGGGACCCCTGCGGGCTATTCATGCCATCCCTGGCGCGACTGTTGAGGTTTGGCTAACCACCCATTCTTGCCGGTCCGGTCGCCAAGCTTAGCTTGGCGCCGCTCGGAACCGCGCGGGAAGCTGACGCTTCCTGAATGCTTGTCCTCGCTCATGGCGAGTCGTTCAGGCTTTCAAATGCCGTGCTTTTGATCGGCTGAGCCGACCAGCCTTCACCCAATTGTTTCAAAACGTAGTGAAGCGTTCCCTTTTCTTGCGTGTATATGGCAGATTGCTTATTCTTCCCTGCGGTTTCGGCCTCGCGCGTGCTTCGACAAGAATACCGGAGAACCCTGTATGAAGAGAGCAAAGCGTTTGATTTCGTCTTTCGCCGCAGGCGCCTGCATCCTCGCCGCCGTTCCCGCGGCCATGAGTCAGTCGGGCACCGACGTCTACGCGGGAGACTGGCCGGACTATCACGGCAACAAGCTGGCCCAGCGCTATTCGCCGCTCGACCAGATCAACGCGGACAATGTCGGCACATTGCAGATCGCCTGGCGCTTTTCGACGGGGAACATTGGCCCCCAGCCGGAGTTCAACGCCACCTTCACGCCACTTGAAATCGACGGCGTCATGTATACCACCGTCGGCGCAACGCGCAATGCCGCGGCGCTCGATGCTACCACCGGGCAACTGCTCTGGCTGTGGCGGCCGCGGGAAGGCGAAAGATTCGACGCTGCCCCACGCAAGGGCTCGGGCCGCGGGCTGTCTTACTACCGCTTTGGCGACGAGCGGCGCATCATTACCGTCACTCCGGGCTTCTTCCTCGTTTCACTCGACGCCGAAACCGGCTTGCCCGACCCGAATTTCGGCGACAATGGCTGGGTCGACATGCAACAAGGCCTGCGTCTTGGCCAGGGCCGCGAAGACGTCGACATCGGCTCATCCATGCCGCCCTTCATCATGAACGACGTGGTCGTCGTGGGTCCGGCGCACCGGGTTTCCATGCGGCCGCCGTCGAAATTCAACGTCAAGGGCGATGTGCGCGGCTTTGATGCGCGGACCGGTGAACTGCTATGGACTTTCCATACCATTCCCGAACCCGGTGAAGTCGGCATCGAGACCTGGTTCGGCGACGGCGCTGAAATTACCGGTAACGCCGGCGTCTGGTCTACCATGTCGGGCGACCCGGAACTGGGCCACGTCTATCTGCCCACCGAATCGGCGACTGGCGACCGCTTCGGCGCCGACCGGCCCGGCGACAATCTGTTCGCCAACAGCGTGGTCGCGCTCGACATCCGGACCGGCGAGCGCCAATGGCATTACCAACTGATTCATCACGATATCTGGGACTGGGACAACCCTTCCGCCGCGGTGCTGGCGGATCTGCCCAACGGCCGCAAGATCGTCGCCCAGGTTACCAAACAGGCTTTTGTCTACACTTTCGACCGCGAAACCGGCGAACCGATCTGGCCGATCGAAGAGCTGCCGGTTCCCGCCGGCGACGTACCCCGTGAATGGTATTCCCCCACACAGCCTTTTCCCACGCGTCCCCCGGCCGTCGACCGGCAAGGCTTCAGCGAAGACGATCTGATCGACTTCACGCCGGAACTCCGGGCCGAAGCCCTGGCGGCGCTTGAAGGTTTCCGCCTGAGCCCGAGTCTGTATTCGCCGCCTTCCGAAGCGGAAGCGGCGGATGGCACGAGAGGCACCTTGAGCTTGCCGTCGGCAACCGGCGGTCCCAACTGGGAAGCCAGTGTGATAGACCCGGAAACCGGAATTCTCTACATACCATCCCGCACCGTTTTATCCGTATTGTCGGTGGAGAAGGACCCGAACTCCGATGTCGATTTCAGTCAGGCTTTCGGCGTTCGCGTACCACGGGTGCGGGGTCTGCCCATCGTGCAACCGCCCTACGGCCGCATTACCGCGCTCGATATGAATTCCGGCGACATGCTCTGGCAGGTCGCCAATGCCGACACGCCGGAAAACATCGCCAACAATCCCGCGCTGGAAGGCGTTGACCTGCCGCGCACGGGCGTCGAGACCAAGGCTGGATTGCTGGTGACCAAGACCTTGCTGTTTGCCGGTGAAGGCGTCGGCGGCGGCAATATGTTCCGTGCGCACGACAAGCTGACCGGAGAGATTTTGTTCGAAATGGAATTGCCGGCCACGCAGACCGGGGTGCCGATGACCTATGAGCACGATGGCAAGCAATACATAGCCATGGTCGTTAGCGGCGGCGGCACGCCCGCCGAAATCGTAGCCTACGCGCTGCCGTAAGCTGTTTTGTGAGAAATTCCATCCTTGGAATTTCTCATTGCCGCAAAACAAGAGCGTGGTTTTGTTTTGCCCGCGGATTCAATGGCTTACGCCATCGAATCCGGCGGAACATCCGTGCGCCGCGCGCAAGCTCTGATTTTATTGGAGCTTTCTTGACCGATGGAGGAGAGAGAAAATGCGAAAACCGTACTTGGCGGCGCTGACGCTGCTGCTATTGCTGACCGGACTGTCCGCGCAGGCCCAGACCTGGGTCATCGATCAGGAGCAATCCAGGGTCATTTTCCATTATTCCTATGCCGGCGATCCCTATAAGGGAGAATTCAGGAATGTCGACGCGGTTTTTGAAATCGATCCGCTGGACCCGGGCTCCTGCAACTTTTCGGTAACGATTCCCATCGTCGACATCGGCCTCGATTCACCGGAGGCGCTGGATTATCTGCTCGACGTGGAATTGTTCGACGTCGATCAATTTCCGACCGCGCGTTTCGAAGCCGAGGAATGCCGATTGCAATCGATGGATTCCTTCGTTTCCAGCGGGACCTTGACGATCCGCGACGTGACCCGACCGATGAGCTTCCCGTTCTCGCTCAGCGTCGAAAGAAACGGCGATCAGCTCGGATTTCGGTTAAACAGCAATGTCACCATCAAGCGGCTGGAATATGGCGTCGGGCAGGGCTATTGGGCAAGCACCGCGGAGATTCCGAACGATATCGGCATCGAAGTGGATGTCTACGCAATCCGGCAATAGATGATCAGGCGTCGGCGCGGAGGTTCGCAATGAATTCAGCACTGTATTCCCAATTCGGCCGGCTCACGCTGGCATTGGCCTGCGCGGCCTCACTGGCTGCCTGCGACCGAATCCTGACGCCTGATTTCGAAACCGAAATCACCGAGCTTAGGTCGGGGCAATTTACCCTCGACCCCGACCATGCGACGTTGTTGTGGAAAATCAATCATCTGGGATTTTCTACGTTCATCGGTCGTTTCAACGATTTTGACGCCTCCCTGGATTTCGATCCGGAGAATATCGAAAACTCCAGCCTTGAAGTCGTTGTCTATACCGCCGCACTCGACATAAATCTGCCGGAATTCGAAGAAGAGTTGCGCGGTCCGAACTGGTTCGATGTCGAGACTTTCCCCCAGGCCGTTTATCGAACCACCTCGTTTGTCGAGGCCATCGACGAAGATTCATTCATCTTTAATGGAGAACTCACGTTCCTCGGCGCCACCGCGCCGGTAGCGCTGGAGGTCAACTTCCATGGCGGCGGGCGTAACTTCCTCACCCGCAGCTATACCATTGGCTTTTCCGCCAGCGCCAACTTCCAGCGCTCGACTTTCGGTCTGGACCGTTTCGTCAGTTTCGGCGTCGGCGACGATATCGAATTGGAGATCCACGTCGAATTCCAGGGTGAGGATCGGTCGGCGTAGCCGACAAGAAGCAACGCTTCTTGAGGTCCGAACGACTTGCCATGGATGGCAAGACTGGGGATCAGCGGAGTCATATAAGTCTCGCCAAGGATGGCATGCACAAACCAACAGAATGCAGTCAAGGGTCGTCATACTTCTGAGCGGGTTTGAGTTGAAAGTACTCACTCCAAAATAGACTTGAGAAGCGCATCCCTGACATCCGAGTAAAACTGGATGTCAATCTTCGTCGCCATATCATCGGACAGGTCGATAAGCAGTCTCCTACTGGCAACCGGCATCAAGAGCGCCGATGCGCCTTTTTCGACAGCGATCTCGGCCATCGTAACGGGATTGTGAACGGGTTCGATAGAACCGCCCAGATTGACTTCTCCAACGACTATGAGGCCGCCACGAACACTCTTCTTCAAGAGAGCCGTGCAAAGCGCAATCAGTGAGGCCATGCCCAGCTTTGCTCCGGACTTGGAAGCATCGAACGCACGGAGTTGCGTGGTGAATTCGTGGTGTCGCGGGTCTTTGTCTCCAACCAATTGCACAGCACGGGCGTACAGGTTTTGCTCGGCGTAGCCAATGCTTTCCTTGAAGGCCGGTGGCACGGGCTTGTTAAGGATTTTGACGCCTGAGCCTGGGCCTTCATTGATCTCAATGCGGTAAAGCCCCGGGTGTTCATCACCGCCACCCGGCGAGATGGCCCATACTTGTCCCGGCTCCAGGGGGTCGCCGCCAATGCTGTTTTCGCTTTGCAGTTCCGGTGTCGAGACAAACTTTTCCACACCATCGTCGCCCATCACATAACTGAAGTGGGTGTTGCGGAATTCCGCCGCGCCGATGCGCTTTTGCTGCTCCTTCACGCGACGTCTTGCCTCCATGGCGACGTGCACGGCCCACTCGATGTCCTCTTCAGCCAATTCACCATTGCCGGGGTAGAGCAGTTTTAGTAGCCCGCTCACAGTTTTGTTGACCGCGTTGGTGTCGCGCCCCGACAGCGCGCCGCCGAAGTACACCCGGCTCTGCAATTCTCCAACCCGGCTTTGATTGCGAAGCTGGCTCCAGCACTCGGACAGGAAATCGCTCACGAGGCCAAAATGATTTGTCAGCAATTCCTTACTGATTTTGGGAATGTCCCAGCCGGGAAGAAATGAGTGGATTCGGTCCATGAAAGCCGTATCGTTTTGCATCTCGGGCGGCATGGGACCAAAAAGGTGTCCGATACGTTGCTGGTGTTCTACATCGACTTCGAAATTGCCAACGAGGACGATGCTGCCATCGGCACGGATGCTTTCCTTGCCGCGGCTGAATTCGCCGGACTCCATATATCCCTTCATGATGTTTACACCGTCCTTCTGGTCGAAGGAGACTCCCGACACTTCATCGAAGCAGACTACATCGTATTGGCAAACCAATCCGCGTTGGCCGGTTGCATTGTTAACGAACATCCGCGCCACCGTGGCCTTGCCTCCGGAAACCAGATGCGCGTAGGGAGAGACTTGTTGGAAAAGATGACTTTTGCCCGTTCCCCTGGGGCCGAGTTCCACCATGTTGTAGTTGCGTTCGACAAAGGGAACCATTCGCAGCAGCAAGGCATTTTGCTGTCGCTCAGACAATCTACTCGGTTCTATGCCGACAGATCGAAGCAGGAACTCCTTCCACTCATCGGTGGTGAAGGAGTTACGGGCATCGGCAAGGATATCGAGCACATCTCGCTTGGAAAGCTGTATTTCCCGAAGAGATGAAACTCCAAAAGGCCTGCCATTGCTCTCCTGTGCAATTGCCGCATCGTAGTCCAGACTAATTTCGGCATAAAACCCGCCGGTCAACATCCGCTCGTGATCATTTACCAGTTTTGGGCTGATGCGGACGTCTTTCAGCCGTAAGCTGGGCAATGTAGCGATATAGGAATCGGTCCTTGCATCCAGACGGGCTGTAATAATGTCGATAATTTTAACTTCGCCTTTTTCTCGGGCCCGGGCTTTGAAAAGTTCCTCTTCCCCAGCCTTGACCGATCGAGATCCGAGTTGCCTTTGGACGATTTCGAGCCCCTCGTCGATCTCCTCTTGCTCAACGCTGGCGCAGTATCGGCCAAGCAGGAATTCGACAACATAAGTCGGAACAGGGAACTGGCGACTGAAGGTCCTGACCAGATCCTTCCGAACCAGAAATCCATCCAGCGAGGCGGCTGCCCGATTGTCGATATGGTCCATTTCGATCATGTGTCGTCTCCACCAATTTCCGTGGCCAATTGCGCAATCAGCGACCCATCCGCATCAATCAAAACGATTGTTGCTTCCTGACCTTCCATTTCCTCGTCCTCTACGACCACGGAGGCAGTTCCGTTGTCCTTTAGCGGTTTAACGCCAACGATCACGCTGGACGATGAATTGCCAGCCTGACTACGAATATCAAGTGACAATCCCGTGAAGTCCCCATTTACGGCAACCGTGCAGCGCAATCCTCTCCACGCTACGTCGGTAATTTCCACGGCAGTCATTGCCCGAGCAGTTTCACCTTGCGTTACCGTAAACTGCAGCGTCAGGCATTCTTGCAGGCTCAGGCCGCCATGGGCGTAGTCTTCGCCTTTCTTGAAGCAACTTACGCCATCGGCAAGGGCAAATGACTGGTCCGGATTCCAGTACCAGGGGAATAGCCGCTCCTCCGTCGACGCCCCGGGCTTCAATGCGGCGCAGCGTCCCCATTTGGTCTCTGCCAGCACACCGGGGAGGTCGATTTTTGGTAATCCTCCCGGCAGCAACAACCAGCCGTGGTCTGTAACTACTCGAACACGTTTCCATCCCGCTGCCAAGAGGTCGTTGATTCGCTCGCTGACTTCCCGAATCAGAGCCTCGATGTGCTTTGCCAGTTTCCACCCGCGATCATGACCTTCGTGGTCAATGTCGCCAAACTCACACCAGGCCATACCTTGGCCATCGCCACTGGCAGAGCGGTCAAGGATCGACCACCCTGCATCCGTCAGCAATTTCTTCAGGTGATGTCCGCCCTTCAATGATTTACCGGTTTCCGCCACCGAAGGTTGGAAATCGTCGCTGCCGTCCTGGCCCTTGATCCGGTCACTCACCGGGGACACGGCTGGTTTACCCGTGGCCGTCACACTCGGCAATGCCGTCCAGGTCGGTTGTTCGGAAATCTCAAACCCACTGGCTTCCAGGTAACCGATCAATCGTTTCCCCGTATCAAAGCGTAGACCATCGACGAAGAGAACGCAGTCTCCAGCGCGATATTCCTCTGACGGCGTCTCCAGGTCGGCGCCTCCGGGATAAGTCGCGCCATCGACCAACTGTTGGAGATAGCGGGCGGATTCTTCTACCCACGGCAGGTAAACGGAGCGGATGGCGGTAGTAACGGCCTTAAAGTCCGCAGGAGTCTCCACCCGCGCCAAAGCCTGGATTACTCCGTCGTCTGCGCGCCACCCTTGGCTTTGAAAACCCGCTGCCAAGTCGTGCACCGAACCGGCGGCAAGACCGTTTTTTGTAATATCGGCGACGGTCGCCAAGTGTTCTATTGCGTTGGCCAATGGGGTTTCGCGCAATTCAGCCCAGATCAGAGTGCGCCTGCGACCGTGCAGTTTTTCCAGCTCCTCAATTTTGGCCCTGGCGTCATGCGCGGGAACTTTGGCAAGTACCATGAGTTCGCGCCGAAGGCCATTCTCCTGATCGTCATTCCACTGCGGCCAGCCGCCGGCTACTTCCTCATCCGCAAACAAGTCAAACACCGGCGGTTGGCACTTTCTGATTTGCGCCGGGATATTGGGGTAATGCTTGGGCGCCTCGCAATATCGCTCCCAAACTGCCTGCCATGGGCCTTCGTGGTTTGCGAGCTTGGCGCTTCCTGTCAAGGCTCCTTCGTCCTGGGGGTTGAATCCAAGTTTAGACTTGCAGACCTCGACAAAGGCTTTCCATTCGTTTTCGCCGCGATTCGCTTGGAACGCATCCCCTTGATCAAGCCATTGCAGCAGATCGCGTATTGGGTCGCCCGTCAACAGAGTATTGAAGTAGTCCTTATTGAGACGCTTGCCTTTTAGCAGCGAGATATCCTCGTCAAGGAGACGAAGCAACGCGAGTTGCATGGCATTCTTGGCATCGCTGTCTTGGGCGACGTCCAGCCCTAGTCCTCCTTGATCTGATTTCAGCCAGGCCAGGATTGTCCAATCCTTGGCGTTAACTTGTGACCAAATCACCCCTCGGTACTGAAGTTCAGCAAGTGGTTTGAGGAGATCCGGGCAGCTTTCGATCGCACGCAAGTCCTGGCGGCTCACACCCGGCAGATAGAGAATAGGTGTTTGATTTTCAGGCAACGAGATTTCGGGAGCCAGACCGGCAATTACGCAACGTAGCCAGATGGCGGGACCGATGCGATTGTCGGAATCATAATCGCCTAGTACTAAAAGTTCGGGCAAATCGGCTTGAAGAACGGGGATGGCTGTTTTCCACTGGCGGTCGCGGTCCGGCCAAAGAAGACAGATTGGCTCCACCTGAACTTCAGGATTGAAGACCGTAGCGTCACGCATTGCTTTCAGGAGATAGTCACGCACTCTCATACTCAATGATCTCGTCAATATATCTTCATGAGTACTTTTCCCTATGTTCTTGGCAATGCTTGCGTACTGTATCTATCCAACGCTCATACCAATGCCACACTTTTCCAGCTACTAAAGTACCGTAAGGTTTTGCAGAGTTCTTTGCGTCAAGTGTTTGCCAGAGAACTGTATGATAGTGAAGCGAGAAACTAGGAAATCCTTCGTCTTTCATTAAATCTACGATTTGTTTAGGCAAAAACTTATTCTTCTCAGTTTCCTTTATCAATGCGTATTCCTTGTTTACAGTTTCCGCCAAAACAGAATCGCTCTTTACAAATTCGATTACACGGTCAGCCTGACCCTTATGATTAGTTGTTTTTGGAACAAATAGAATTCTATATGCGTACCGTGAGCTTGAGAATTCGTCATCAGATAGTTCAGCATCAAATCCCTCAATATAGCTCTGCAAATTACTTGGCAATCCAGGATGATCTTCTAGAAGTTCTTTTTGCTCCTTGGATATAGTCGAAAATTGAAGGCTAATTGACAAGTGTTTTTCAATTCCGTTATCAGAGCCGAATAATTTCTTGATGTATTCATTATAATTCAACACACATGCTTGGAAACGAGCACTTAAAATGTCATCAATTCTTGTTGTCATCCGATGTTCAATTTCGTCGCGTAGGCCGATCAGAAAGCGCAGATTATTGGCAGTGTTATTATCTATAGGAGTATTGCTGACACTCAGGCATTTCCGAAGCTCCCAATGCTTGTCCGCACCGTGTTTTGTTTTATCAAATTTTCTCAGTTTTCCTTTCTGTTTGAAGTACCGATACTCAATTTTTTGATCGCGGAAATATGCGTGGAGTAGGTATGTCCACGCGATAATCATTAGCACTACATAGGATTCAGATTTGAAGCTTATATTCGGATTGTTGAAGATTTGCACAGCTGCAAGGGCCGCTTCCCTAGACTTCTTGATCAGTTCACTCTTGATGGAGGCAACACGGCGAATCCGTTTGCTCATTGGTTCGCCTCCTTGATTTTTTGCTGCCATGCCAGGACAACAGCTTTATTACCCCGGGCCACCTCTCTAATGATCGTTGACAATAATGCTGTTTCAGCTTTGTGTGTTCCGATATAACCGGACCGAATCAAGCCAAGCATGTCCGCCTCTCTGAGGTAAGTCCCATCTAAAGTCTCGAAACTAATACGAACTCCACCCCTAGGACCTTTGGCTTCAGGAGCAGTAATAATTTGGTTCAGATGATCAAGGGACACTAAAAAAGACTGAGGTTTTCTGTTTACAATCTTGCGCTTTACAAACTTAAAGAAAAATGGACTACGACAAAGACGGTAGTCGGTAAATGATTCCTCAATTTCGGGTAGACGCATGCGAGCAATTTCCTCGTACAACTGCTGGTCAGGCCTGAATATCCAATCGTTGTACGGTATATCCTCTTCCAGCATCTTGTACTGAACCATAACAATGTTGCCACGGATTTCATTGATGTAAATTAGGTCTACACCTAGCATCTTTTCCAAGGGTAGTTTGTTAGCAGTGTAAATCTCCAACCGCTCATCACGCATCTTAAAAACAGCTCGCCCCGTCACGTCTGTAGATATTGCGTCGTACCCCGGCATCCTTGATGCATCAAAACGCACAACATTATCCTCATATACGTGAGCTCCAACGAGTCCAAGTTCGGAAAATGTGCCCTTTCTTAGAACAACCTGATCAGGTATTGCATTACCTCGAATCCCAAAAATATCAATAGCGGACTGAATGGCATCTCCCTGCGCCCAGGAGTTATTCGGTACACGCCTCAACTGTGGTAAAAGGGAAAGTGCAGTATCCAATGCAGATTGGTTTTCAGATTTACTTGCCAGGATTTCGATCAGATGAGAACTGAGTTTAGGCGTAAGTTCTCTAATGTCCCCTTTGTCAGGTAGACGTTTACCAAGCAAGAACTTCATTCTTGTGTCAGATAACAGCGCTTCTAAACCCTGAATTGAATTCGGGTGCAAAATACGCAGCTTTTTTATCGTTAAACGAGAATCAAAGGTGCTCACAGCTGATTTGCGAGTGGCTGCACCCATATAGAACTTAGTTTCTTTGCCGTCTTGCGTTTCTAACAAACAAAGTGTAGGTAGCTTAATTGCTTGAAATGTTGAGTGAGGCCGTACAAACGTGAGGTGTTCGAATCCTTGTCGCGATTCTTGCAAAAATTCAGAAAGTTCTTCATCGAAGCGAATCAAGACTATAGGTTTTTTCTGAACCCAATTTGCGATCTTGTCGGCTGTGCTCATTTTGCGTCATTCCGCGCGGCGCGTTTCTCTGCTAGAGACAAATTGTAGTCATTGATTCGGTCGCCTTTGAATAAGTGATACCAGGGAGCGGACTCCACGTCCTTGCCACGATCTTTGTTCCATTTTATATTCGGTTTGTCACGGAGGACGCCTGCGCCCTTTTTTCCGACATCAGGGACGGTAAGGAAAGGGCGAATGTTGAGGCGCACACCATCGTTGAGATCAGGCTCCCAACCTATGGGTTGCTTTTCCAGCGGTTTCCAGCGCACGAAGATGTCGTAGGGCTTTTCACCTTGGAGTATCAGTTCCAGCTTATTCTTGAGACTCTCTGCGGCAGCCAAGCGCTCTTGGGCTCCATCCACACCATTCGCAATGTCCTGCTTTTGGCGGCCAATCCAGTCGCCAAGGTATGTATAGATCAGGGTTTCCAGCAGTTTGGCATCGAATTTATGGTAGTTGACAAGGGCAGCAAATCCGTCGCGCAGGCCGTCCCAGACATGCCAAATAAAGGGACGATGGTGGAAAAGCTTGCAGTGTTGAACGAAGAACTTTTCACGCAGCCAAGTCTCTGGGTTCTTGCCCGAATGGTCGGCACTCACAAGCAGTGCGGCCAAGGTACGGTTGGACCAGGCGTCGCCGTAAGCGTCGGTCAGCAAGTTTAGTAAGCGGTCGGGCGCGGAAGCTTCACCACGCACAGGTGGAATGCAGACTATGCCGTCTCCATCGGCGTGGCTTGCCAAGGCTTTGCAGCGATCAACCCATTCGTGCTGTTCGTCAGCTACCTCAATATTTGTATCCAGTTCGGCAGGCCAGCGGTAGCCGAGTAGGCGAGCTACGGAGACATGTAACACAGTGTGATCAATCCGCAACTGGCCGAAAGCAACCCACTTCTTCTGATCATCCCATACTACAGAGCCACAGGGGTGGCCATGGAAAATCCATTGGGTTGGATAGTCGGTGTATGGTTTCGGTAAACCATAGGGATATTTTTTCGCAGCGACTTTGGTCCATAACTTATGATTGAAGGGTACTTTGACTAGCGTGGAATTGGTGACATTTAGCTTTTGATCAATTCTCCGCACCGCTTCGTTGTAATCAGAGGAGGAGCAAAAGCACCAAATGGCTGGAAGGTCGTCCTGATTGCTGGGCAGGACCACAGCTACATTCTTATCGAAAATTTCACCTGTGTGCAGAGTAGCGGGTAGCGCTCCCATTTGGCTAATCGCAACGCCTTGTTTTCCCCAAGCCATTTCTCCTGCTGGGATCGCCAATCCTTTTTTTCCTAGTTCTGCGAGAAGTCCTTTTCCCTGTTGCCAGAATACAATTTGTCGCTTACCCCCAAAAGCGACTGTTTTATCGAACGTCGTAGACATAAACTGCCAATCTTCATTTGGGCGAACGACTTCCCAGTATTGGCGGAAATACCTTGGTGAATCCTTACTACCAAATCCATGAACGCCGTGTGCGTACTTTGCTAAGAGTTCGGTTGTTTCTTCTTCGTCAATTACCACCCGCGCATCCGGATTTTCCAACTGCGTCGCCTGATCGATGCTTTTGATTTCTGACTTGAGTAATTGAACGGCTTTTCTGGAGTCGCTACGAGGTTCAGAAACATCCAATCCACGAATTAAATTGTCGTCTATGGCATAGTGCAGAAGCCCGCCAGGACCTATTGATTCGTTGCCGCGGCTGAGACTGATCAGGATGGCTTTGACAACTTCTCCGCTAATAGTTTCAAAGGCTCCCGGTCCCAATCGGGCTATTAGATGCCAAGTGTCTTTTTGCAGCAACTTCTCGCGGAATTTCCTGTAACTGGTCAAGAAAAGCCAATTTTGCGGCAGCACGACGCTTGAAGTGCCTCCGTCGGCGCAGAATTCCAGGCAGCGGTCGAGAAAAACAGTCGCCAGATCATTTTTCGCGGTTGAATAGTGCGTCTCGCAGTAACCGCGCAATCGTTCATTTTGTTTGCCTCTCGCCAGATAAGGCACATTGGTGATTACCCACTGGTAGTGGCCGGCAAGCAGGGTCGCTGCCTTTGCCAACCCTTGGGCCGCAACCGATACTTCCTGCTGCGCTTCTGAATCTTCCGTGTTTTGTTCACGTTTGAGCGCCATTTCCAGCGTACTGGAGAGTTCATCCCACCGGACCAGTTTGGCGGCTTCGGTTTTTGCCGGGTTGAGTAGGCTTCCCAGCACCGGCGCGTCCTGGAAGCTGTCGTGCAGCCAGTCCATCGCAATCCGCAAATTGTGTCTGCCCTGCGCCAATCGTTTCCAATCCTCCTTGGCCACGCTTACCGAAAGACCGGAGCAGGCCAGGTTCAACTCCGGCAGTAGACGATAACCGTCGGTGCCAGGGTATTTCCACGCAGTGAAGGCAAGCGCGAAGGCGGCCAACTCCACGCAACGTTGATCGAGTTCTAAGCCGTGCAGGTTCTGCCTCAGCACCGCGTCCACGGCTTCTTCGGCGGATAAACTGTCGCGTTCCATTCGCATGGGAACGAGCATCAGGAAAGCCGCCACCAGGAAGTGGCCAGAGCCGCAACAGGGATCAAGGGTTTTCAGATTGGCAAGTTGTTCTGGCCAGTTGTCAAAAGTTCCAGCTGCCGGCGTCCAGACACCATTCTCCTGCCGTACAAAGCGCAGATATTCTAGCGGGACGCCGGGGATTGCTGCTTTCTCGCGTAGCTCTTCTTCGCTGGCGGCGTTTTGGAAGTTGGCTTCACTGAGCCGTCTTGCCGCCCACCAAGCGCCTAGAGAGTTGTCGAGCAGGAAGCTGACCATGTAGGGCTCGGTGAACAGCTGAGTGACGGCGGGCAACTCTCTTGCTCCAATCTTGACTTCGGAGGCGTTCACCTCGTCCTTTCTCTTGGCTTGCCAGAATTGATACACCCAGCCGAGGCTGTCGGATGCGGCGAATGTTTCCTGAGGCAGTTCAGTCACCAGGCGTTCCAATGATTGCTGGTGTTCCGGTGGCAGGTTCAGTTCGAAGACGGGTGAATCATGCCGGAAAATCTGGGGCAACATGCGGGCTGCGAACCGTGCGGCTAGCTCCCATAAGCTTCCTGCCTGCTCCTCGCCATCGTCCAATAGACCTTGACAGGTATCCAGATCGATATCGATAGGATCATCATCCCCGTCTGGCCAGTACATCAGTAGATTGTTCTCAGCCAGGAAGCGGGCGAACAGCATTCGGTGCCAGTGTTCGTAGGCGACTTTTTCCACAAGTCGGCCAATGGCTTGTTCGCCATTCGGTTTGCGGTGATCGTCCAACTGACGTCCATGTGCGCGCAGACGGCGGCGTAGGTCGCGGTCCGATTCGTTTAGGTGCGGATATGGGGCGGTTTCGCTCACGCCAAGCTGTTCCAGCACGGCTTGGGCAGCGGTTTCGGCGGAATCCCGCGCATCCCTGATGGTGCGCTCGAGTCGATTTCGTAGTGTCTTGTCAAGCGGCCGCATGCTCTATCGGCTCTCCGCAATCCTACAATCGAGTCTATGCTTCCTCATATGCGCCATCGTATCAAATATTGCATAGAAAACGCATAGAATTATTTATATGCGAATATCAATGTTTGCGCGCATTGATGTGCTCATAACGGGCCCAGCGTCGCTCGCCGACCTGTTGGAGATCGGCATTTTCCCGCATCAATTCCCGAATAAGCCGCCGCGCTTGGTTTCGATCAAAGCGGGTGATCTGCCGGATATCTTTATTGCTCAAGCCTGGCTCGGACCGGCGAGCACGCTCCATCAGAATGCTCAGCACTCGGGTTTTGGCGGCTTCCCAATCAATTCGTCGGCGCGTGTCGCCTTGGCCGCTTTCAGCAAGGCGGTTGTATAGGTCCGGTTGG
This sequence comes from uncultured Pseudohongiella sp., assembly GCA_951812715.1. Lineage (GTDB taxonomy): Bacteria > Pseudomonadota > Gammaproteobacteria > Pseudomonadales > Pseudohongiellaceae > UBA9145. The sequence continues at coordinate 3,011,047 of OX638323.1, forward strand.
ATACACCAGTAGGCCCCCCGTCCTTTACCGCCGTGTTCGACATAACCCGCGGACTCCATGCCCGAAAGTCTTTCGCGGATTTCGGGTTCACTCCGCTGGCAAAGGGCCGCGGCCGTGCCTGTGTCCACCTCCGGGTGCAGAAGCAAGTACCGTAAAAGCAACAGTTCGTCTACACCCAAACTGCGTCCATACTCGCTTTCCTCGGCTACGAACAGGCGAAAAGCAGCATTCAAGTCCCTTTTGGGAAAACCTACTAGAACGGATTCGCCGATTTCGCGGATGTGTGGGGGATCCTTGCCTTCGATAAGCAAGGCTGAGTACATGCGGTTTATTCCTAAATTGCTGCGGTTGACAAGGCGCAAACGCGTCAGCGCCTCGACTAGTAACGGGTTTCTGGCGGCGGGCTGATGATGAAGAATATTTTCGGGTGTAATTCCAGCTATGAATCCGCCGTTGTTGCTGATTTCCAGCCGATCGGAATAGAGTTTGACCATCACCGGCCCCGCTATGCGAAGGTCGGCGTGACAGAACGCATTCATCAGTGCTTCCCGCACGGCAATTTCCGGCCAAGTGTGATATTCAAAATGGAAAAGGCCCTGTCTGTAGGTGGTGATGGCATTGAAGGGCGCCAGAAGATCTTCGATTCGCTGGATGGATAAGGGCAAAGCGCTAATGCGGTCTTCTCGGACTCCGTAATCAGTATCGGAAGTCATCTGTAGAAACGTCCAGTTATGACCTGGCAAGTATTCTCCGATGGCATCTTCGGCGCCCGCCAGCAGAAGCGCTGCCCGAGTGAGTTTGCCGCGTCTGATCAGACCAAGTGTGGCGAGCAACTCAGCATCGGAAAGACCGATCAAGTCATCCGGGGCCCTCTCCTTGCGTGCCTGATTTCGGAGGGCTTCCAGCGCAGCGGCGGAAAGTAGGGCGGCGTCCACCTTGGCGACGGGCTCAGCCGTGTAATCGGTTTCGCCGGTTTCTATGCCAATTTTGCGCCGCAACGTGCCAGTTAACGGCATACAATCCTTGGCGATGCGAATCGTGCCTCGACCAGCGGAATCGGTGTAGGGTGGCATGCCGGGGTGGATTTGCATCAATAGCAGACGTCCCGTGCCTTCGGATACGGCTAAATCTTCGAATACTGGAGTTATCTTGGGATCGGTCTGGTCGTAAACTGCCTTTACAAGCAAATTTGAGTCGATTTCCGGAGGTACACCCAGAATGGAGCGGTCACGACCCTGAATTCGATCTGCCACACCGAATACGACGGTGCCGCCTCCTCCGTTTGCCATGCACACCGCCATTTCCACGACTACTTTCACCGCGCTGTTGCGACTTTTCACATTCCACCGTTTGAAATCGAGGTCCTGGTCCTCCAGATCGTCGGCGACGCAATGGTCCAGTTCCGCAAGTAAAGATTTGATATTGGCGGCGGTTCGCATGGTTTCAAAAGCTCGTCATCTAATCGACACTGGGCCATTGACCAGTGCTGCCTTGAGTTGATCCTTCACTTCTTCTGCCCATGCATCAATATCGTCACCCGTTTTAAGCGTGGCCCGGGACAGATTTACAAACTGAATTTCGGGCTCGCAGAACTTGGCGGCTCCAGTCGAGACATTGTCGAAGCGGCTGGGCAGTGCCGCAACGCGGTCGATAAAGGTCGACAAATTGCAACGGTCCAGCGTGGCTAAAACATCAACGGTCGTTTGCACTTCCACCTTGGGCCAAGCAGAAATTGTGAGTCTTTGTTCAGACAACAGACTGTTCCGCTGTTCTGGCTCCAGCTTTTGCCAATTGTCATCGCTCGCCAGTCGTTGCATGCCCTGTTCGTGACCGGAAGTATATTCGCCATTGAGCTTGTTGAGTTCATCGCGCAACAGTTGGGTAAGATTAGTAATCAGCGGCGTGATTGGGTCAGGATCCTCAAGTAACTGGCGCTGCTGCTTAATGGTGCTAACTTGTGCCGCGAATGCATCATAGTTCTGGAGCCCGGAGGCATGGTCCATCAGGCGCGTTAATTCATTCCAGTTGGGCAAGCGGTTCGCAATGCGTTTGGCGAGACAGTCCCAGTCCTTAATTTTGCTGACTAGTTCATCTCGCTGGTTGTACAGTGAAAGTAGTTGCGCGTTACCAGCCTGAGTAAGTCGGATTTTCTCCAGGGAATCGGTGTTTGGCTGGGTCGGTTTCGGCGTCTCGCCGCCAGCCTGATTGGCAAGTTCAAGCATTTTGTCCAGGAATCGCGACACATGGATAGACTCGTCGCCCTGCTTGGCTGAGATTCCGGCTTTCTGCAACAGCTTACGGATCTGTATGCGTTGAGCGGTGGTGACGGTGGCGGATTCCACCTTGAACAACACTTTGCCAATGGTTCTGCGTTCCAACTCCTTTGGGTCAATTGTTTGGCCACGCTCGTCAAGTACACGAATCAGCCCGGCCACCAGCAGCACTTGCAAACTACCGTCTACGGCATCACGTGACCAGCCGTAAGGCGCTGACTCGAAATGGTTGCGGATGTCCAAGCCTTTTTTGCCACCTGCAATGAAACCGAGAACGGCTTTGCACACCTGATTCTGGACAGATTCTCCCGCGTAACCTATAGCCTTGAGTGCATCGGGAGCGCCTTTTTGGGCTCTTTCATAAACTTTGGACCAGTTCGAGTGATCTGCGGTATGAAATTGGGGAAAGAGCCGCTGCAGTGAGTTTGCAGAGGCTTCCCGCACTATCTCCTGGAGATCGTTACCAAGAATTTCGTTGCCGCCACCCTGAAAGACGCGGGCTCCGGAGAAAATTTCTTCGAGCAATTCGCCAATCTTACTTTCGGCCACCTGTCGGGTGGTTTCCATGGCTGCACGGGCTTCGGCGCCTTCCGGGCCATTGGGAACACCGCGTTTTTCAAGCGTTGCGTTAGCGGCCTTGTAATCAATAAGGTGATGTCGTAGATCATCGGCTGAACGCTTCGGTATGAACACAAAGACGGTTGGGGATTGGTTGCCTTCTTGCCGTGCGTCGGCCCGTACAGAATTCTCGTCGATGCTCCATCCGCTACGAACCCAGACACAGATACGCTGATCGGCGTCGGCCGGATGTTGGGCATCGAATACGGGATGAATGTCACGGGTGACCTTCGAATTGCCTTGTGTCAGTGATAGATTGCGCACCGTCTCGCCGAATTTCTTGCGAATGCGGTCATCGCGTTCCGCCTCAATTCGGTGCGCTTCATTGGATAAAGCAAACCGTTGGCTCAGGAATTCGTCTGTCCAAGCCGCGCTTTCCTCGGTCTGGATGCGGTATTCATCGCCAACCTTCATCAATAACTCGCAGTCATCGAGCAGGTTCGGCAACTTGCTTCGCAAGCTACTGCTTCCGATAGAAAGGTTTTCAACCAGAAGATCGGCCAAGGTGTCAACGGTGGCCTGGATACCGATTTCGTCGTTTTGGCTACCGAGTTTGTTGATAAGGAAAACGAGGCCGCAGGCGCGCGCCATAAGCTGTTCTGCTTCCGTGCTATTGTTCCAACTCATTGTCTTTTCATGGACCTTGCGCGGCAGAATGCGGGACTGAAGCAGTTTGTCGGCCGAATCGAAATAGAGAAAGTCAGCCGGCACAACATGACCCAGTGTTTCTCCCAAGTTGGTCTTGATTCCCTTGTGAACCATGCTGAGTTGGTTACGAAGTTGGCTGTCGGTACCAGTCTGATCCAGAACCCGGAGCGCGTGTTCCCAGAAACGGCGGCGCACGGGCAAGATGGGATAGTCCTGGGGGAAATGAGAAACATCGTCCTGCCTGTGGCCGATGCTCGTCCCTGCCAAATGTCGGGAAATCTCTCCCAGGTTGTTTTGCATGATCTCCCCAATGGGAGTCTTGGCTGCCGGCTTTTTTGCCAATATGACTTGACGAATGACCGCATCGACGTCGGCATCGGAAAGTTCTACACGGATGGTAAATCGCGCCTCCAGCTTTTTCAGAAAACTGGTACCGGTTACGGCAGTCTGACCCGTACCAATGAAGAGTAGCTTGCCCCCAATATTCTTGCTGCAGGCCTCCACCGCCTCTTGGACATCGATGGACCTCTGGCTGTCTTCGCCAATGTACTGTTGCACTTCGTCCAGCACTACCAACGTAAGTGGGAATTTGCCGTCCTTGGTCAGCGCTTGACGAATAGCCTTAAGCATGTCATCGCTGGAAACATCCTGAACGTAGGGGTAGAGATTGTTCAGGGTCTCGACGCATGTTGTAGTTGACGTAAAAAGGCCGGGCTTTGCCAGAACAAGGGCGTCATGGAGACTTTCAGCCACGTAAAAATTATCCAACTCTTCGTCCCAGTTAGAACCATTCTGCTCAACGTGAGCCCGGACCTGGTCATAAATTCCTTCATTGCTTAGCCACATGATGAAGCGGGCGACTGGATACTGCTCAGGTAAACCTGCGGAACTGAATATAATGCGCAAGAGCGCCAACCGGACGCTGCCGCTCGCCCCGGCTCCCAGAGTGCCGGATGCGGCGTGAACGCCACCATGACGTTTGGCCTGAGTACTCAATTCCTTCAAATTATCGCCAATATCTCGCGGCAGATTGGCAATACCGCGAGCCGTCGCTCCATCTTCGAAAGTCGTGTCTTCCCAGACCGCGCGAAGCATTTTCACAAGGTGCGATTTGCCGGATCCAAAGAATCCACTGACCCAAACCGCAGGTTGCTGTGCCTCGGTGATGTTTCTCAGGAAGGTCTCCAAGATGTGCAACATTCCCTTTTCGTACTGACCTTCGCAGACAAAGGTCTCCAGTTCGTAACGTAACACCGCGAGCGCCTGACTGGTTTTTTCATCGTTGACGCTTGCCACGCCCTCGTTAACCAGTTTGCGCGTGGCCGGATCGTTTTGGTAAATATCGCGATTTTTCATTTTTTGACTCTTTCTAGTGTTCTTTGTCCGCGGTGATCGGCACAGCGAGATAGTTCCATCCGTCATAACCATCCAGCAGCCTGTAGTTGTTGCTTTCGTGGCTGCCAGGAAAAAAGATCAGAAGTCTTCCTGCTACCATGGGCGCAAACTTGTCGACCACTTCTTTCACTTTCAGCAAGCCAAAGAGTGACCCGACACCTTGAATCGCCACGACAGAATCCGCCCCAACCTCATTCTCGTGAAGAAACGCCTCAAACTCGTCGGAGATAAAATCCAGAAATTTCGGCAACAACGTGGATAGCAAGTGTGGCTGCTTAAAATAACTCGTGGCATATTTTTGCGGGGCGAGCCATCGGGCGAAGGCATCCGTCAGATCGAAAACAGCCCAGCTGTGTCCTGCATGCCGCGTTGCGAGTTCAAATTCATCTACCTTGGCCCTCATCGAGCGTTCTTCGTCTTCAGCGTAGACACAAAAGATAACGCGTTGTGCCGCAGCGGCATCATCGCGCCACGGTACGGAGATAAATTTGCCGTAAGACTGTACGAGTCGTTTAACCTTGCTCACGCATCCACTCCATTTCTTCTCGGCGGATAAGATTCGGGAACAATACCTCAATGACATCACCCACACGCTTGAACACGATCCAGCCCTTTCGAGAGGCTGCCTCGGCAAGCTCAATGGCCTTGTTTGAATTGCATTCAAGCAATTTGGCGTATTCCGTTTGAAATAGCGCTTTTCCCCTTACGCCGCTGAGATATCCAAGGAGTAAAGCGTAACAAACACTTCCGGTGGTTGGGTTTGCTCGGGAACGCACTTTCTTGGCGCGGCCAAGAAGGTGGCCAGATTTGGTCCATGTCGAATTGATGTTCTGGGCCGTGGACTTCAGCGTCGCTTTGCTGAATCGGTCTGGTTCCTGGCTGTCGATATACTGTTCCATGGACTCACGGGAAACAATTGCACCTTCCGGAAACCTGAAAATAAACGGTGCCGTTGCGCGGAACACGGGATCTCTTGCGTAAGTGCAAAGCAACGCAAGTAAAGGTCGGGCATCGATGTCGCGATGCCAAAAGTAGAGAAGAACCCGGAAAAGAATAGTCGAGCGGTCGAGCGAGTAAAGATCGACCAGATGGCGATAAGTGAGAAGGCGGGTCTTGCCGGATCGCTTGCCCAGGCAGTTTTTGTCGACTATGAATTCGAAATATACGTTCTTATCTGCATTCGGGCGGTTAACGTAGCTCAAGAGACTCCCTAGTTCCTTGATCATCATTGTGCGAGCCGAGTGAGCGCCGCCGCGTTTGAAGCTGAATCCAAACTTGGTCAGAAGTTTATTCTTTCCCTCCATACTCACTGCTGGACTCACCTTTTCCATTTGCGGCAATCGTTATTCGATCATCCGCGCTCGTGCGGAGACTTTTCTGTTCGAGTGTCACGAATGCCCCTTGTGCGCCAGCATGCATGACTATATTTTTGAGAGTGTAAGACATCTCCTCTTCTATTTCTCAGGATGCTGGTTCAATCGGGAATCCGAGCTGTTGGAGATACTCGGAATCAGGGTTGTGATTAATCTTCATGCATTGCCTTTCATCAAGCCGAGTACGTCGCAGACCCGGTTCGAATAGCCCCATTCGTTGTCGTACCAACTCAGGGTCTTGAGGAAACGGCCTCCGCCAACCTGGGTGAAGCTCGCATCGAATATCGAAGAGCGCGGATTGCCGATGATGTCCGATGACACGATGGGCTCTTCGGTGTATTCGAGCACGCCATGCATGCGGTCTGACTTCGCCGCCGAATGCATCGCGTTATTGACGTCCTCGACGCTGACTTCCTGTTCCAGTTCCGCGAACAGATCGACTACCGAACCGTCCGGCACGGGAACCCGGGAAGCGATGCCGTCGAGCCTGCCTTTCAGTTCCGGCAACACCTCGCCCACGGCCTTGGCGGCGCCGGTAGAAGTGGGAATGGTATTTTCCGCGGCGGCGCGGGACCGGCGCCAGTCCGAATGAGGCACATCGGCCAGGCTCTGATCGTTGGTATAGGCGTGAACGGTATTGATAATCCCTTCGCGAATGCCGAATGCGTCATGCAGTACCTTTGCGACCGGCGCCAGGCAATTGGTCGTGCAACTGGCGTTCGAAACGATTCGGTGATCCGGAGAAAGCCCCTCCTCATTCACGCCCATGACGACGGTGTAGTCAATCTCGTCTTTTGCCGGCACCGTCAATAGCACCCGGTCCGCCCCTGCGTGGAGATGCATCGAGACTTGTTCCCTGCTGCGAAATACGCCCGTGGACTCAACCACGACATCGACTTCGAGCTCTTTCCAGGGCAACCGCGCCGGATTTCTTTCCTGCAGCATTGCTGCCCGGGTTCGGGATGTGACCATTTCCGAGTTATCTATGCGCACCATGCCCGGGAAGCGTCCCATGACCGTGTCGTAGTTCAACAGGTAACGCAGCGCGTCATTGTCGAACAGATCGTTTATGGCGACGATCTCGATATCGTCCTGAAATTCAGCGATTCTAAATACCGCCCGGCCGATGCGGCCGAAGCCATTGATGGCGACTCTCATCACGCGGCCTCCCTGTTGATGTTTCCATTGAGTTTCGAATACGCCCGGATCACGTCGAGAATCCTGCGGGCATGGCCGAGAGACTCGTGCCAGGCCAGAATTTTCAGCATGTTCGAGCCGGCCGGCATGGATCCTTTAAGATCCACCAGCAATGATTTGCCGCAGCCGCGAACGTCCGATGAAACGATCGGGTCGGCGGTAGTTTCGACCAGTTCGGGATAAGTGTGGGAGGCTTCGATGAACAGTTTTCGAACGCTGTCGATGTCCGCGCCGTGATCTTTCAGCGAGACGGTGATATCGAGCATGGATCCGGTCTGCACGGGAACGTTCAAGGCGTAGGCTGTCATCCTGCCCTGTAATTCCGGCATCAATTTCTGGATCCAATGCAAGGCAGGCGCTTCATTGGGAATGATGTTGCGGGCGCCAGAGCGGCTGCGCCGATAGTCTTCCGCGGCATAGTCCTGCAAGCTTTGATCGCTGGTGTAGGCGTGCACCGAAGTCATGGACGCATGTTCAATCTCGAATCGAGCCAGCAAAATCTTCAATGCCAGGGCCGTTGCCGTGGTGGATGCGGAACCCGCGGAGACGATGCGGTCCTCGCTCTCGATCTGCTCGTGATTCACGCCGAACAGGACAACGCGATCAATTTCGTCATTGGGCAGCATGGAAGTGACTACCCTGCCGGCGCCGCTGTCGAGATGAGGCGCAAGTTCGGCGGACGAGCGATAGCGCCCGGTCGCGTCGATGACGAAATCGACTTCGAATACGTCCCAGGGAATTTCACCGGGACGTTTGGCGGACAGCAATCGCGTGCGCGATCCAGAGCTGACGAGATAATTGTGTTCCAGTTGCACCTCGCCGCCGCGGCCCATTTCCTTGTCGAGCAGATGCCTCAGAATATCCGGCCGCCCGATATCGGAAACGGCAACCACTTCAAAGTTCTCGTCCTTGTGCGCCAGTTTGTATATTTGACGGCCGACATGGCCTAGCCCCATCATGCCGATTCGGATACGACTCATGCATTGCTCCAGATTCCAACCATAAATTTGCATGCGCATTGTAGTATCACTGGATTTCAAAACAAGAGCAGACTAAAAATCGGGCACGCCAGAATGCGGGTAATGACGGCACAGACCACCTGGGCGGCAACGCCGGAACAGGCGCCAGCCGAGGAAGGGCGACTCAATGTCGGCGGCGCTCGCATCTGGTATTGGGATACCGGCGGCGCTGGCGAGCCGGTCGTGCTGGCTCATCCGTTCAGCGGCAGCGCCCTGATCTGGGGCTATCAGCAACCGGTGCTGGCCGCGGCCGGCTATCGGGTAATCGCCTGGTCCCGGCGCGGACACTATGGTTCAGACGCCGGCTCCGGGCAGAACCCGGGAACGGCCGCCGGCGATCTGTACCAGCTCATCGAACATCTCGGCATCGACAAGATGCATCTGGTCGGCCTTGCCGCCGGCGCCGATCTAGTGCCGGATTTCGCCATTTCCTGGCCGCGGCGGCTATTGAGCATGACCCTCGGCTGCACCATCGGGAATCCGGGAGATCCGGCTTATCGCGCCTCGGAAGCGGCATTGTTGCCGCAAGAACTGAGAAATCTGCCGCGCTGGATGTCCGAATTGAGCGCCTCTTATCGCGCCGCCTATCCGCAAGGCGTTGCGAAATGGCGCGAGCTCGAAGCCATTTCCAGAACGCGGAAAGAACGGACGCCGGCACTGACCGCGAACGAAATCACGCCGCAACGGATCGCGCGGATTAATGCGCCGGCCCTGCTGTTCACCGGTGACGCCGATCTGTACATGCCGCCATCGCGGCTGCGGGCTTATGCCGCCTACTGGACCAATCCCGAAGTCGTGCTTTTCACCGAGGCGGGCCATGCGGTGTATTGGGAGCAATACATGGCCTTCAATACTGTGCTGCTCGATTTTTTCAGGCGTCATCCGGCCGGAAACCGGCCGCGATGCAGCGCCTGATTACCCCATGCCCGCGGCGACCATGGACGATGAGCAAAATTCAATCTAGCCGTATACCGATGGTGAACCGCGGAAACCTGAACCAGACCGGGGCAATGGCGTATGCCCAAATCGTTGGCGGCAAGCGCATCAGGCTCGCCGATCCTTGCATGTCGCCTTGCGCATTCTTGCAATTGCCGCCCGCTGGCATTCCTGATGAGGCATTCCTGAGGGGACATTCCTGAGGGGACATTCCTGAGGGGACATTCCTGAGGGAACATTCCTGATGGCTTTCCCATTCCTGATGGGACACCCACCTATCCTGATGGGACACCCACCTATCATTCCTGATGGGACACCCACTTTTACCGGTCCCAACTTACCGGTCTTCGATGGATCTCCAATGGGACACCCATTCTCCCGATGGGGCGCCCGCTTGGTATTCCAGCAGACTGCCGCGCTGCAAGCGCAAGGAATCAAGCTGATCGCGAAAGGATATTTCAGTCGGAAGGCAGCTCACAGATTCTGTTGAACGTGGTCGTGCCGCGGTTAGGGTAATTCCACTTCAATTGGCCGTTTTCCAGATATCGGTTCACTACCGGCACAAGCCCCAGCGCATAGAACTGCAAGCGCCCGTCGATCCATTGCGTGGTGGCTGTAGTGCGGATGCAGAAGTTCATTCCACCGACCTTGAGTGGCCGGACATCATTGGAAGACCCGGACAGACTCCCGTCCGTGGTGAGATCGTGCACCACGCCCAATGTCGTTACCACGAATCGATTGCCGCATTGTTCGATGCGTTCGACATGCGGCGGTCTTGCGTCCGGCCCCGGTTCGGACAGCCACAAGCCGCGCATGTCGGTGGCGCCTTCGGCAAGGGGCTCGGTGCAGCCCGCCAGTATCGGCATGGGAAAGCTTTGGTAGCCGCAGTTCGGCGTATGGCCCTGGGGAAAATCGTTCGCAAGCAATCCACTGCCGTCGAGAACCGGCAACTCGCAATAATTGATGATACGGGCGTCGCCTTCGAAGATGGAAGCAGAAGTGAGGTCTGGCGGCCGCGGCCAAAACAACAGCGCCAGTACGAACAGAATCGGAATGGCGAGAACAATTCCGCATATGGACAGCAGGAATCGCTTCATGTGTTCACTCCTCGAAATGCAACGGAAAGAGCAAGTTCATGCATAATTCCAGCCGCCAGATTCAGTTGGAGAAATTTGTAATGGCGTACTTGTATCTCGCGGGAGCGATTGTATTTGAAGTCACCGGCACCATGCTATTGCCGGTTTCGCAGAATTTCACGCGGCTCTTGCCAAGCGTAATGTTGATTGCGGCCTACACATTGTCGTTCTACTTTCTTACCTTCGCGATCAGAGACATACCAATTGCCATCGTTTATGCGATTTGGGCCGGGCTCGGCGTATTCCTGGTGGCGCTGCTGAGCCTGATGTTTTACGGACAATCCCTGCAATGGCAGGCGATCCTCGGACTTGTCCTGATTGTCAGCGGCGTGGTGCTGGTTAATTCGTACTCAGGCGCTCATCCGCAATAGGGTGACGCATGCATGGTTCCAGCCGACGAGCACGGCTCGGCGTTGCTCGGACCACGCTAGAAGCTATCGCTTGGCAGCCGTTTGCCCTGACCCCGGATTCGCCCCGGAACGCCGGATTGAAAATTATCTTTCCTGGATCGGGGAAAGAACTCACCGGTGGACCCGCCGCCGATAATTCCGTGAACGCCGCTGTCCGCCCGCCAGACAATGATTTTCCCATGCGCATCAATGTCGATGAACAAAACCTATTCGAAAACAGAGTTTATCGGTGTGAAAATGCGCTCGAATTTCATTCGCTTTCACCCCCGCCGGCGCAGACTGTTCTCGCAAGGCCGAAGTACGCGGTATATGTTGCCCATTGGCGGGACAGCTGTTGTAAACAAATAAATGTGTCCGGTTTTAAAACAAGTAAACTGTCCGGTTCCTGAGCACCGGTTTTTGCTTCTCCGACGGCAACTGCAGCTTCAGCCCATCGAACCGGACGCAGTTGTCCCGGCCGGCCACCCGCTCATGCAGCTCGCACAGGATCGCGTCCAGGTCCGAGTCCGGCCCCAACGGCACGAACGCTTCTCCGGCCTCCTTCGGCGGCCGGGCAAACTCCGCGTTGAATGCCGGCAGGTACGTCTCGCGCAGATACCGGTTCGCCGTATCCATCTCCGTGATCTCCAGCAGCGCCAACTCCTTCACCAGCCGGTCCTGGTGCGTTTTGAACGCCCGCTCCGACCGGCCCCGCGCCTCCGGCGAATACGCCGGGATCATGTCAATGCCCAACTCCTGCATCATCGCCCGGCCGAACTGCGTCAGCCGGTCCTTGTCCACCTTGCCGCCCGCCTCCGGCGTCAGCCAGTAGTGCGAGGCCCGGTCGGTGTACAGCGAACAGCAAAAGCCTCTGGCCTCGATCGCCTCGCGCATGCCGCGGAAACTGCTCCAGACGCCTTCCTCCTCGCAGAAGAACATCGAGTAGTGCTCGTTGGTCGCGTCGTCCATCGTCACGATCAGGTCCCACGTCACGCCCGGAACCCATTCGTGCGTGCTGCCGTCCTGGTGCAGCATCATGCCGGCGCAGGGCGACGGCTCTCGGCGCTTGCGGTGCTTGCCGCGCCCGGCGCCGCGCGGCACCGCGCCCGCCACCTGCAGCTTCGTCCGCACCCAGTTGTAGCTGCGCGTCCCGCCTTCCCGCCGGTAGCGCGTGTAAAAGTGCCGCACGTTCCAGCCCGCGTACCGCGTACGGTACCGATCCACCATCCGCATCACCTCGTCCACCGGCGCCGCGCGGTGCGAGGCGCGCGAAAGACGCCGATCCCGCAAGACCTCGACGCCATCGCTCTCGTCCCCGCGGTAGCGCTCCACCCAGCGCCGGAACGTCCGTTCGCAAACCCCCAGCAACTCCGCCGCCTGCGCCTGCGTCAAACGACGCTCCGTCCACATCGAATACGTATCCTCGAACAACATCAGCCTCCGCTCCTCTCTCCGTTTCGCCAAGCCCATGCAGCCTCCCAATCCCACTCCAGATCGGAAACTGTACGATCGGACACTTCATGTGTTTTAAAACCGGACACTTTATTTGTTCTCTACAATAGGAAACCAGCGTATTGCGCACTGCGACAGGCTTCACTACACTTGGAACCCAAACGTTGGGCAAAACAGGTGGCAAATAGCAGGATGTCGTGGATTGGTTGCGGCGAAACGAACGCCTGGTCACCATTGACGCCGTAATTCTGGGGGAGATTCGCTATGGCATTCTCCTGCTCGCGGAAGGTCGGCGGCGTACGCGGCTGGAAGGGTGGTTCGGCAGGGTGGTGCAACGGGTGGAGTGTCTACCGTGGGATTCGGCGACGGGGCTGCGTTGGGCGGAGTTGCTGGCTCGCGTTCGCGGTCTCGGACGCGCGATGACTGTCAAGGACAGCTTCATTGCCGCGACGGCCGTGAGGCACGGGCTCACCCTGGCGACCCGGAACGAGCGGGACTTCGCTCCAAGCGGCGTAGACACCGTCAATCCATTCCCGTGAGGCGACCGATGGAAAGCGGCACATCGTGGAAGGGACGCTCCATCGAGACCCGCGTAGCGCGGTTGCGGGTCGAGACCCGGCTCACGGCGGTGGCGGTCGCCGTCATGACCGACGGACAGCTTGCCGGGGTGGCCGCCAGCGGTGAGCGCCGGCGCGGTTCCGGCGTGCCGGTGACCGTGGACGACCGCTGGCACGTGGGTTCGATCACGAAGTCGATGACGGCCACGCTGCTGGCCGTGCTGGAAGACGACGGGCTGCTATCGCGCGATGACCCGCTGCCGGTGTTGCTGCCGGACCTCCGGATGGCGGGCGGCTGGGACGGCTGTACGCTGCATCACCTCCTGACCCACACGGCGGGCGCCCGTGTCAACTTCCCGTTCTTCAAGGTGCAGGGAGTGTGGCCCGACACCGCCGGAGAACTGGTGGCGGCGCGCCGCCGCTTCATCGCGGACGTCCTCGCAAGGGAACCGAGGTCGCCATGCGGGGAGCGTTTCGCGTACTCCAACGTCGGCTACACCATCGCCGGCCACATTGCCGAGACGGTGGCCGGAAAGCCTTACGAGACCCTGCTGCAGGAGCGCGTGTTCGGGCCGTTGGCGCTTGCGAGCGCCGGTTTCGGCCCGCCGCGGGGCGATGCGCCCGACCGGGAGCCGGTCGGGCATGCCGTCGTGTTCCGCAGGTTTCGAAGACCGGCGGATCCGTTCAAGGGGCGCGCGGACAACTCGCCGGTCATAGGTCCGGCGGGCACGGCGCACATGACGATCGGCGATCTCGCGCGCTTCGGTGCGGCCCACCTGGCGGGAGAATCCGCAGCGGCGCCACCCCTGCTGGCGCGCGCTGCCTGGGCGCGGCTGCACACACCGAATCTTGATGACTATGCGAGCGGGTGGGTTCGTGTCGAGCGCGACTGGGCGGACTGGGCGGGTGGCCCGGTGCTCTGGCACAACGGCAGCAACGCGCGGTGGTACGCGCTGCTTATGCTCGTGCCCGCCAGGAACACCGTGCTGGCGTTCGCGACGAACGACGGGGCGATACGGGCGGCCGATACGGCGTTCTTCAGATTGGCTCGAGAACTGGGCACGTCGGCGCGGGCATCCTGATCGGGACAAGCGAGGGCGGCGGTGCGATTTGAGCGTCCATGCGCATTCACTAAAAGATGAAGAAGTTTAGTGAATGGCGCCCGGTATTGCCGGATCAGAACGAACGCCGGGACAAGTCGGCGCGGCGTTGACGCGGGTTTCCCGACACAACCATAATCGCATCCCACGAAGGTTTATATGCAGGGGGAACACGAACCATGTCAAGCGAACGCATCGAAGAAATTCAGAAGCAGATATTCGATCTCATCGGGGAACTTGAAACCCTGCAACGGAGCAATTCGGGCGACGAAGTTCCCAATTACAGTTTCGCCACCGAGCATGGCGAAGTCAGCTTGCTCGATCTGTTCGGCGGGCGGGACAAGTTGCTGCTGATCCACAACATGGGTCAGGGCTGTCGCTATTGCACGATGTGGGCGGACGGGCTGAACGGCATCCTCTCGCACCTCGAATCGGCCATGGCGGTCGCGCTGGTATCGAAGGACGCGCCGGAATTGCAGCGGCGCATGGCGAACAGCCGCGGCTGGCGCTTCCGGCTTGCTTCTCACGGCGGCGGGGACTACATCAAGGAGCAAACCGTGAACGAGGGCAGCGACAACTATCCGGGTGTGGCCACTTACAAGCGCGACGGCGAGAAGATCATCCGTCTGAACTCCAGCATATTCGGCCCCGGCGATCTTTATTGTTCGACCTGGAACCTGCTCGCCATGGCGGGCATCAGCTTCGACGACTGGACGCCCCAGTACGCGTACTGGACCCGCCCGGAAAAAATGGACGACGGCGGAAAGGTCGTGCTGGGGTGAGGCCCGGTCGGCGTAGCCGAAAAAAAGCAACGCTTTTTTAGGGCCGAACGACTGGCCAGGGATGGCCAGGCTGGGGGTACTCGAAGCCACCAGCGTTGCGCCAGGGATGGCATGCACAAAAGAGGTGGATACAGGTTGCGCACCGGATGTCGAATTCTGTTGTAAACAAATAAATGTGTCCGGTTCCCGAGTACAGGTTTTTGCTTCTCCGCCGACACTGCGCGGAAGGAGCGTAGCAACTGTAGCGCAGTGCCGGCGCCGCCGCGTTCAGGCCGCATCGGCCAAAGACTCCGCGATGGGTTGTCCGTCCGCGGCGTAGCGTCCCAGCAATCGGGGACCATGCCACACCGACAACTCGCCGCTCATGTGCCGACGCACCTTCACCCGCGCCTTGAAGTAATGCGGCCGATGCCGATCCGACGGCAACTGCAGCGCCAGCCCATCGAACCGGACGCAGTTGTCCCGGCCGGCCACCCGCTCATGCAGCTCGCACAGGATCGCGTCCAGGTCCGAGTCCGGCCCCAACGGCACGAACGCTTCTCCGGCCTCCTTCGGCGGCCGGGCGAACTCCGCGTTGAATGCCGGCAGATAATCATCGCGCAGATACCGGTTCGCCGCATCCATCTCCGTGATCCCGAGCAGCGCCAACTCCTTCACCAGCCGGTCCTGGTGCGTTTTGAACGCCCGCTCCGACCGGCCCCGCGCCTCCGGCGAATACGCCGGAATCATGTCAATGCCCAACTCCTGCATCATCGCCCGGCCGAACTGCGTCAGCCGGTCCTTGTCCACCTTGCCGCCCGCCTCCGGCGTCAGCCAGTAGTGCGAGGCCCGGTCGGTGTACAGCGAACAGCAAAAGCCTCTGGCCTCGATCGCCTCGCGCATGCCGCGGAAACTGCTCCAGACGCCTTCCTCCTCGCAGAAGAACATCGAGTAGTGCTCGTTGGTCGCGTCGTCCATCGTCACGATCAGGTCCCACGTCACGCCCGGAACCCATTCGTGCGTGCTGCCGTCCTGGTGCAGCATCATGCCGGCGCAGGGCGACGGCTCTCGGCGCTTGCGGTGCTTGCCGCGCCCGGCGCCGCGCGGCACCGCGCCCGCCACCTGCAGCTTCGTCCGCACCCAGTTGTAGCTGCGCGTCCCGCCTTCCCGCCGGTAGCGCGTGTAAAAGTGCCGCACGTTCCAGCCCGCGTACCGCGTACGGTACCGATCCACCATCCGCATCACCTCGTCCACCGGCGCCGCGCGGTGCGAGGCGCGCGAAAGACGCCGATCCCGCAAGACCTCGACGCCATCGCTCTCGTCCCCGCGGTAGCGCTCCACCCAGCGCCGGAACGTCCGTTCGCAAACCCCCAGCAACTCCGCCGCCTGCGCCTGCGTCAAACGACGCTCCGTCCACATCGAATACGTATCCTCGAACAACATCAGCCTCCGCTCCTCTCTCCGTTTCGCCAAGCCCATGCAGCCTCCCAATCCCACTCCAGATCGGAAACTGTACGATCGGACACTTCATGTGTTTTAAAACCGGACACTTTATTTGTTCTCTACACCCATTGGCGGGACAGCTTGACAGGGTAGTATATTGGTCTGATAATCAGCCGCTTACTCAGTACGAATGTCTTCGGAAATTAACCAGCATGTGGCAGGAGTGTAACGCATTCAGTGTTGCCGCTCGGGATCGGTTTCAGTCCTTGCCGCTAACGGCGGTGGTCTGCCTGTTGCTGCTGTTCGTGCAAAGTGCGGCGCTCACGCACAGTCACGAAAACGATCTGCAAGTTCGCTACGACTGCGACACCTGTCTCAACATCGGTTCGAGTGCCGATGTCATTGCGGCGGGCCATGTTGACAATCCTGTCTTTCCGTTGCGACATGAATGGCGCGAGGCCGCCACGGAACTGCCATTCCTGCCACTGCTCGACGTTCGCTCAAGAGCCCCTCCCCAAGCCTGATAGACAGTTCTCTGATTTTCGCTTCGGCTGATCGCCGCGCGCCAATTGTAACGCAGGCGCCGGCAGGCGTTTCGAAGCGGCTATTTTCGGTTAATCGGTTACGTATTCCTGGGGAATGAAATGAAAATTCAACGCAAGAAATTATCGGCCGCGGTTAGCCTGGCGCTGACGGTCGGCTATGCCGGCGCCGCGCTCGCGCAAGAAGCAGCCCATAGCGAGGACCAGATCGAGGAGATCGTGGTTACCGCGCCGTTCCAGCAATCAGAGGCGGAAACCGCGCTGCCGGTCGGCATCCTGTCCGGCGAGGCGCTGCGGGAGAAGATCGGCAACAGCCTCGGCGAGACGCTCAAGAACGAAATCGGCGTCGCCAATGCCTCTTTCGGCACCGGCGTCGGACAGGTGGTAATCCGCGGTCAATCCGGCAACCGCGTCAGAGTCCTGCAAAACGGCGTCGGCATCACCGATGCCTCAAGCGTCAGCCCCGACCATGCCCACGGAGTGAATACATCGCTCACCGAACGGGTTGAAGTCATTCGCGGCCCGTCGGCGCTGCTGTATGGCAGCGGCGCGATCGGCGGCGTGGTGAATGTCATCGACAACCGGATTCCCGAAAGCTTGCCGGAAGAAGCGAGCTTTGTTGTTCAGCAAAGCCACAATACCGTCAGTTCCCAGAACGATACGCTG
Organism: uncultured Pseudohongiella sp.; assembly: GCA_951812715.1. GTDB lineage: Bacteria > Pseudomonadota > Gammaproteobacteria > Pseudomonadales > Pseudohongiellaceae > UBA9145. The sequence continues at coordinate 3,028,552 of OX638323.1, forward strand.
ATCCGGGTCGATGGCGCCGCGGGCAATGTCGCTTTTCATCTCGATGCCTTCACGAGCCGCAACGACAACGTCGAAATCAGCGGATACGCCATCGACGAGGAAGCCGTTGAGGAGCTCGAAGAACTGATTCACGAACATCTTGAAGAAGGACATCACGACGACGAAGACGAGCATCACGACGACGAAGACGAGCACCATGAAGAAGAAGAGGGAGTCGAAAACACCATTGGCTACATCGGAAATTCCGACGCCGAATCCAATGGCGGCAACTTCGGCTTTTCATTCGTTGGCGACAATGGATTTTTCGGCGTTTCCATCAGCGAAGTCGAAAAGGATTACGGCCTGCCGCTTGGCGTCCATGCCCACGCGCATGGCGAGGAAGAACACGAAGACGAGCACGATGAAGAAGAACACCACGACGAAGAAGAGCACGAAGACGAAGACGGTCACGCGGAAGAAGTCGAATTCGTTCGAGTCCTCATGGAGAAGACGCGCTACGACTTCAAGGGTGAATTGCGGCTCGATGACGGTTTTATCCGGAATATTCGCGCCAACGTAGGTTTAACCGACTATCTGCACGACGAGGTTGAGGTATTCGCCGACGGCGGCCGCGAAACCGGCACCGGTTATTTCAACGAAGGCAGCGAGGGCCGCGTCACCATGACCCATGTTCCTGTCGGCGACTGGACCGGGGTCTGGGGCATGCAATTCTCCAATACCGAGTTCAGCGCAATCGGCGAGGAAGCCTTCATTCCGCACTCCGATCTGAACTCGCTGGGGTTTTTCGGCGTCGAACGATACGATGGCGGCAACTGGACCGGCGAGCTAGGCATTCGATTCGAAGACAGCGGCGTCGACCCGAACGGACGCTGCGAGTACAGCGGCAACACCACGAGCCTCAGCGGCAGCCTGCTCTACGACGTGGGCGCCGACGCCAATCTCCTGTTCGGCGCCTCCCGCTCCCAGCGGGCGCCGACGGTGGAAGAACTGTATTCCAACGTTTCCGCCGCCACCTGTGCGGCTTTCGACGATCCCGAGGATCTCGTGCTGCACGCTTCCACCAACCTGCTCGAAATCGGCAATCCGCTGCTCGAAGAGGAAACTTCCAATAATATCGAGTTCGGTTATCGCCAGTTCGGCGGCGGCTTTACCGGCGAGTTCAGCGCCTACTACAACCAGATTGACAATTACATTTTTCTCGATCTGACAGGCGAGGAATTCGAGGAGCAGCAACTGGCTTCCTACCTGGCGCGGGACGCCCGCTTCACCGGCATTGAAGGCGAGGTTTCCTTCAACGTGGTGGAAGGCGACAACTCGTCACTGGCGCTCGGTCTGTTCGGCGACATGGTGAATGCCGAATTCGATTCGGGAGGCTATGTACCGCGCATCCCGGCGTCCAAGATTGGCGCCGAACTGCGCTGGTTCGGCAGTGACTGGAGCATGCATCTGCATGTCACTCGCGTCAGCGAGCAGGAAGACGTGGCAGAACTCGAGCTGCCCACCGGCGGATACACCTTGCTTTCGTTCTATGCGGATTATCACTGGGACGTGGGCGAGGATAGCAGCCTGGAGGTGTTCCTGCGCGGTGAAAACCTGCTCGACGAGGAAGTCCGCAATCACGTCTCTTTCTTGAAGAATTACGCGCCCGAACCGGGCCGCGGCGTGGTGGCCGGAGTGCGATTCGAGTATTGATTGAACGGAAAATCCATGGACGGTCCGGAGCAAGCGGTAAAAGTCCCGCCCGATGGCGGGACTTTTTTGTGTGGGATACGAAGTAAAAATACAGTATGTTTGCAGCGTCATGACATCATTGCTCGCGCTCAAGTTCATAGCGGCGCTGTCCATCCTGGCGGTGGGCGTACTCGGCGGCATCATCCCGCTGCTGGCCGCGCGCCTGCAGGCTAGCAGGCGATTCTTTTCCCTCGGCAATGCCCTGGCCGGAGGAATCTTCCTGGGCGTTGGATTCACTCATCTGTTGCCCGAAGCCGAGGAAATGCTGGCTGGCTTCACCGACTATCCGCTGGGCCCGTTGTTGGCGGCCGCGGGAATCGCGATCCTGCTATGGATCGACCGGGTCTATTTCGAGTCGATGGGGACCGTGAGCGGGGAAGAGTCCAGCGAGCAGCGCCGGCCGGTGTATCCGATGGTCATGCTCGCCGCGCTGTCGATTCATTCGGTCATCACCGGAATTGCCCTCGGCCTTGAGCCTGAAGTCGCTGCTTCGCTGCTGGTAATGACCGGGATTTTGCTGCACAAGGGCTCGGCGTCCTTCGCGCTGATGGTCAGCGCCCATGCCGCCGGCCTGAATACTTCGAATCTGCGCACGGTTTTGACCGTTTTCGTGCTGATGACGCCGCTCGGAATCTTTTTCGGCACGACGGTTTCCAGCTTGATGCAGGGGGAGAACGCCGAACTCATTGAAGGTGTTTTCAATGCGCTTGCCGCGGGAACCTTCATCTACGTAGCTATCATGGACGTGATCGGCGGAGAAATGGGTCGCATAGAGGACCGCATGGCGCGCTTCGTCAGCAGCGCGCTGGTGGGAAGCGACGATGTCGACATGCCCGTTCGCGACACCGACCGCCCGCTCAAGTTCCTGCTCGTTCTGATCGGCCTGGGCAGCATGGCGGTGCTTGGCATCTGGGTCTAGCGCGGCAGGCGATTAGGGAGATAGGCTCATGCTCTACAAACTCGGCGATGCCGAAGTCGAACTCGCGGGAGACGACTGGTTCGTCGCTGAAAACGCCGTAGTGGTCGGCCGGGTGCGGCTGGAGAACAACGCCAGCGTCTGGTATCACGCCGTGTTGCGTGGCGACAACGACCTGATCACCGTGGGCGAAAATTCCAATGTGCAGGATCTGTCGGTATTGCATACCGACCCGGGCATTCCGCTGACTATCGGCCGCAACGTCACCGTCGGCCACAAGGTGATGTTGCATGGCTGCGCCATCGGCGACAATTCCCTCATCGGCATCAATTCGGTAGTGCTCAACGGCGCGAACATCGGCCGCGACTGTCTGATCGGCGCCAACAGCCTGATTACCGAAGGCAAGCAGATTCCGGACGGTTCGCTCGTGCTGGGGTCCCCGGCAAGGGTAGTCCGGCAATTGACCGATGCGGAAAAGGCCATGTTGCTCGAAAGCGCCGACACCTACGTGCGCAACTTCAAGCGCTTCAAGCGCGAGCTGAAGCCCGACCCCCGCGGCTGATTGTCATGGCGCCGCTCAGGGCGCCACTTCAATGCCGTCGCGGCCGACGATGATCGGGCCGTCATAGTAGTCGCTCATTCCGCGGATGAACTGCGCCTCGGCGGCGTCGGTTGGCGCAATCGAAGGGAAAAGGTGGGTCAAGGCAAGCTTTTTCACGCCGACTTCCTGGGCCATCCGCGCGAGAGCGAGCGACTCAGCGTGATATTCCATGCCTTCCTCGATCATTTCGAGTTGCCGCGTATTGCCACTTGCTCTCGACAGGGCAATGGCGGCGTTGAACATGGCCGCGTTCTCGACCTCGCTGACGAGCAGGTCGGCGCCTTCGGCCCCTGCGGCGTACTCGGGACAGACGCGCGTGTCGCCGGATACGACCACCACCTGATCCCGATATTCGAAGCGGTAACCCACGGCCGGCTCAATGGGCTCGTGGCAGACCGGGAACATCGTCACCGTCAGGCCGTCCTTGTCGAGCACGACTCCCGGTTCGTGTTCGGTAACCGCGGGTTGCATGATTGCCGTGCTGAATTTCTCCCCATGGTGATCAATGCGATATTCCAGATCGAGCCGGTAAGTTGCGACGATTCCTTCAACCACTTCCATCGCCCCGGGCGGGCCTTGCACCGGAATCGCATGGTCGACTCCGGCAATGCCGAAATTCAGCAGGATTTCCCCGAGTCCGATGAAATGATCCGAATGGTAATGGGTGTAGAAGATGCCGTTGAGGTCGCGAATGCCGGCCTGATCGAGTGGAACGACGCAATTGCGGCCGGTATCGACGAGGAATACGCGGTCTCCCGCGATGACGGCGGTGCATGCCGTGGCCCGCCGCGGATTGGGAATCGGTACGCCAGTGCCTAGCAGGATCACGGAAATGCCGGCATCCGGGTCCAGGCTGCGCGGTTGCGGCCTGCCCTGGGCGCTCGCGTCCGCCGATGCCACAAGTGCGGCTGCAACAACAATCAGGGGCAAAATTCGTCTCATTGCGTTTCCTCGTAAGATCGCAGCAGAAGCAATCGCTCGTGTCTCCAGATGCGGACCACGAAGATCATGTTTTGTTCGTGTCGGTAGATTATTCTGAAAGGTTTGTGAATTAGCTCACGAAGTAATGGCTGGTTGAACTCGGGGACGACCCGACCCAAATCCGGATGATTGCCAAGGTCTTCCACCCGCGCCAAAATCTCAGCGACAAATCTCTCGCCGACCTCCGGCGCTCCCTGTGTTTCGTACCACGAGACCATTGCGGCCAAATCTGAACGTGCGGATTCGGATAGTTCGATGGAAACCGCGCGCATCCCCTTATGCAAGCCCGAATTGTTGCTTGACTTGCTCCAATGGAACTGTGCGGCCAGCTTCGATATCCGCGAGCCCGGTGACGACCGCCTTCAAGAACGCCAATTCATCGGCAACATTTTCGTAGTCGGACAAAGACTGCACAACAGCCACGCCGCGTCCCCGATTGGTAAGCAGTACTGGTCGATGCGATTTCTCGACATGTTTCACAATCCGCCCCGGATTTACCTTCATCTGCGTGAGAGGAATCACGTCTTCCGAAAATTTCGTTTGCATCGAATCAGCCTTTGGTATCTGCAATTGGTGCTGATAATAGCACCACTTCCGAGGGCTATCAAATTGTTGTGCGGGTTCAGAGCGCGCGGCGCCCCAACCTCCTAACTCAGTTGCAAGGCGCCGTCTTCGATCGGGCTTTGCTCAAGGAATTTGCGGTCCAGCAGGTAGTCCTGGGTGTTGCGCCAGGGAGCGCGGTCTTTCTGTTTGGGGAACCGGTGCATGGCGCGCTGCATGTAGCCGGGATTGAAGTCGTCGATCCAGTCGAGTTCCGGCAGGCCCATTTCGTCCTCGCCCAGCACCGGCTCGCATCGGCGTGCGCCCTTCGCGTCCATGGTCTTTAGCAACTTGCAGAAATAGCGTGAGTTCAGATCGGCGCGCAAGGTCCAGGAAGCATTGACGTAGCCGAAGGTGTAGACCAGGTTCGGCAGGCCCGAAAACATCATGCCGTGGTAGTTGAACGAGCTTGCCGGGTCGAACTCCTCACCGTCACGGAACAGGCGGACGCCGCCGAGCACTTGCAGATTCAGGCCCGTGGCCGTGACCAGGACATCGGCTTCTACCAGTTCGCCGTCCTCCATCATTACGCCATTTTCGCTGATTCGGCCGATCTTGCCGGTGACGACTTCGGCCTTGCCTTCCCTGATCGCCAGGAACAGGTCGTTGTCGGGCACCAGGCACAGGCGTTGGGTCCAGGGTTCGTAGCTCGGCGTGAAATGCTTTTCCACATCGTAGTCTTCACCGAGCACCTTGCGCACGCGCTTGAGCAGGTAGTCCTTTATTCTTTCCGGCTTTTCGCGCGAACGCCGGTAGATCATGTCCTGCAGGCGCACGAAGCGCCAGCGATTGATCGTGCTGGCCCAGCGCGCCGGCAACAGCGCATTGAGCAGGACGGCGATACGATCCTTGCCGGGACGGGAAATGATATAGCTCGGCGAGCGCTGGATCATGGTCACCTTGGCGGCTTCTCGCGCCAGCGCCGGAATGAGCGTTACCGCCGTCGCGCCGCTGCCGATCACCGCCATGCGCTTGCCCGAATAGTCGAGTTCTTCCGGCCAATGTTGCGGATGCACGACAGGCCCGCCGAAATCCTCAAGGCCCGGCAGGTCGGGCGTATAGCCGGCCTCATAGTTGTAATACCCGCAGCACATGAACAGGAATCGGGCCTTGATCTCGAATTCCCGTCCCTGGCCATCGACCACTTGAGCGGTCCAGCCGGCGGAGTGGCTGTCCCAGGCCGCGGAAGTCACCTTGTGGCCAAACCGGATGCGATCCTTCACCCCGTATTCATCGACGGTTTCCGCCAGGTAATCGCGAATCGCGTCGGCGTCGGAAATGACTTTCGGATTGGTCCAGGGCTTGAAGCTGAAGCCGAAGGTGTACATGTCGCTGTCCGAGCGAATGCCCGGAAAGCGAAACAGATCCCAGGTGCCGCCGATTTCGTCCCGCGCTTCGAGAATGGCGTAACTCTTCCCCGGGCATTCACGCTCCAGATGACATGCGGCGCTGATACCGGAAATTCCGGCGCCGACGATCAGAACGTCAACCGGGTTTGCGACAGGCGCCGCTGTGTTCATATTCCCGCTCTGCTGTGCATCAGGCGGTGGATGATAGCAGAAGGGACACGCCCGGCAGCGAAGCCATCTTGCGGTCCTGGGTCAGAACATCCATCCCGGCATCCGCATAGCCCGAGGCGATCAGGTGATCGAACAGTCCGGGTCCGCGGTCCATTGCCAGCGCTTCCAGCACCCGCCTGCCGCTCAATGGCGCGACGATTCCGCTTCTCAAAACCTGGGAGAGCGCTTCTTTCGCATCTTGCTTGTCGACGCCGTAGTCGTGCTGCACGGCAATATACGCCTCCCCGATCACTTGATTCGAGGCGAGTATTTCCACGTCCTTGTTCTCTACCAAGCCGCGAAGTTTGGCCACGCATTGCCTGAATTCATCTTCTGGCTCGGCTACAAGCAGTCGCACCAGAATCGAGGCGTCAATCCCTAAGCGACGTCGCACCGGCTTGTTCCCTGACCTTTTCCAGGTCGAATGAATCCCTGCCCTGTTTCAGTTTGTCGCGCAGCCCGCCGAGCAGCGATTCATCGACCCGCAAGGGGCGCAACACATAGCCGTTGCTCTCCTCCCGGAGTTCAAGCCGGTCCCCCGGCCCCACGCCAAGCTCTTCGAGCACTCGTGCCGGAAACGTAACTTGTCTTTTCGCGGTAATCTTGATGAGCATGTCAGCCTCCTTACCAAAACAGGAAATAGGTAAGGCGTCAAGAGCGAGTCTATGCCGTCTCGCGCCCGAAGTCCAGTCAATCCAGGAAACAGACCCAGCCGGTAACCCAGTCAGTGCAATGAAACTATGCCGCGAGAAACCCTTCCAGCCGGCCGCGGATGATCTCATCGGCTTCGGTCATGATGCGGTCGATGAGTTCCTTCACCGTGGGGATGTCGTGGATGAGTCCGGCCACCATGCCGCAGGACCAGGCGCCGGCGTCCATTTCGCCTTCGAGCATGACCCGGGGATAGACGCCGACGACTTCTTCCATGATGTCCTTGAAGCTGATTTCGCTGCCGAGTTCCTTTTCCTTTTCCAGCAGTTTTTCCACCGCGGCGTTGGTCAGCACGCGTTCGGTATTGCGCAGCGGCCGCATGATCAGCCTGGTTTGTAGCTCGTCGGCCTCGACGATGGCCTGTTTGACGTTTTCGTGAATCGGCGCTTCCTTCGTGGCCATGAAGCGGGTGCCCATGTTCATGCCGTCGGCGCCCATGGCCAGCGAGGCGACGAGTGAGCGTGCGTCTGCCTGGCCGCCGGAAGCGACGAAGGGGATTTCCAGTTGGTCCGCGGCGCGCGGCAGCAGGATCATGTTGGGGATGTCGTCCTCGCCCGGATGGCCGCCGCATTCGAAGCCGTCGACGCTGGCGGCGTCGCAGCCGATGCGCTGGGCCTTGAGCGCGTGCCGCACCGATGTGCATTTGTGAATCACCTTGACGCCCGCGTCATGCAGATAGGGCAGGACCTGCTGCGGGTTGTTGCCGGCGGTTTCCACGATCTTCACGCCGCTGTCTATGATGACCTTGACGATGGCCGGATAGTCCGGCGCGTTGACGGTGGGAAGAAAGGTGAGGTTGACGCCGATGGGTTTGTTGGTCAGATCCTGGGCGCGAGCGATTTCATTGGCCAGATCGGCCGGCGTTTTCTGAGTCAGCGCGGTGATAATGCCGAGGCCGCCGGCCGCGGATACCGCCGCGGCGAGCTCTGCAAATCCGACGAAATGCATGCCGCCCTGGATAATCGGATGCTCGATGCCGAGCAGTTCGGTGATTCGTGTCTTCATGTTTCTCGTTCCCAGTCCTGAGAAATGTGCCGAATGCTCTCATTCTCCGGCGCGGATGTCATCTATCTCTCCGTACTCAGGCTCTCCGTACTCAGGCGAGGAAGGAGAAGGTCCGCGGGCTTCGTAGCGGAGGAGCGCGCCATGGATGGCCCAATGCGACGACGATTCGATTCGAGCGTCAACAGGATGTTGATGCGAGATTAAGCCCGCGGGCCTTTCCCTTCCTCGCCCCTGCGGGAAAGGCGTTTGATATTGATGTGGTCTTGCGGCACTCTTGTGGCCGCTCCAACAAGACTGATGGACGGGGGACGAGCATGACCTATAGGGCGCCAGTGAAGGAGATGCGGTTTTTCCTGCGCGAGTTGGCCGCGGTGGATGAAATCTGCGGCGCACCGCCATTCGAGGAGGCGAGCCCGGAACTCGTGCCCGCCATCCTGGAAGAAGCCGCGAAACTTGCCGAAAACGTACTTGCGCCCCTGAACGGCGCCGGCGAAGCCGACCCGCCCCGAATCGTCGACGGCCAGGTGCGCGAGACCGCGGGATTCGCCGAGGCCTACCGGCAGTTCGCCGAAGGCGGCTGGAGCGCCTGCTCCGCAAGTCCGCGTTTCGGCGGCATGGGATTGCCGGGCTCCATCAACTGCGCCGTTTCCGAGATGTGGGCGGCTGCCAATCTCAGTTTTTCCATCTGTCCCATACTCAGCATGGGCGCCGCCGAAGCGCTCGAATTGCATGCCGATGAAGAACTCAAGGCGCGTTATCTGGAACAGTTGGTCAGCGGCCAATGGACCGGCACCATGAACCTCACCGAACCCCAGGCCGGCTCCGACCTCGCCGCGATTCGCGCTCGCGCGGCGCCCGCGGGCAGCCACTATCGTATCTTTGGCCAGAAGATATTCATCTCCTGGGGCGACCACGCCATGGCGGAGAACATCGTTCACCTGGTGCTCGCCCGCATCGAGGGCGCGCCGGATGGCGTGCATGGCATTTCCCTGTTCCTGGTGCCGAAGTTCTTGCCCAACGATGACAATACGCCGGGCGCGCGCAACGACCTACGCCCGATCGCGCTGGAACACAAGTTGGGCATCCACGGCAGCGCCACTTGCGCCATGTCCTATGGGGACGATGGGGAAGGCGCGGTTGGTTACCTGATCGGTGAAGAGAACAAGGGTCTGTCCTGCATGTTCACGATGATGAACAGCGCGCGGCTGCACGTCGGTCTCGAAGGCGTTGGAATTTGCGAACTTGCCTGCCAGAAAGCGCTTGCCTACGCCGCCGAAAGAGTGCAGGGCAGGCCGCTCGGCCGCCGCGACGGAACCATCATTCATCATCCCGATGTGCGGCGCATGGTCATGCTGATGAAATCGATGACCGCAGCCGCCCGCGCCATCTGCTATGCGGCGGCGGGGGCAATGGACCGCGCCTTGGTCGGCGATGCCGCCGCCAAGGACAGATTCGAACTGCTGGTTCCCCTCGCCAAGGGCTGGAGCACCGAGGCCGCCCAGGAAGTTGCCTCCATGTGCTTGCAGATCCATGGCGGCATGGGCTATGTCGAAGAGACCGGCGTCGCGCAGATCGTGCGCGATGCCAGGATCACCACCATTTACGAAGGCACTACGGCGATTCAGGCGAATGATTTCATCGGCCGCAAAGTGCAACGCGATGGCGGCGCCGAACTTTCGCGACTCCTTCACGAAGCAGGAGAAACTTGCGCTGTCGCCGCCAAGTCGGAGCGGCTTGCCGCGGCAGCCGGCGCCGTGCGAGACAACCTTGGGCAGGCAAAGGAGTTGTTGCAATGGCTACTGCAGGAAAGCGATACAACCCGGGCGGCGGCCGCGGTCAACTTCCTCATGGGCTGCGGCAGCCTGATCGGCGGCTGGCTGTTACTCAGGTCAGCGCTGGCGGCGGAAGCGGCCATGGAGCAGGACCCCCGGTTTCATCAGTCCCGCATCCGCATCTGCAACTTTTTCGCCGGCCAGGCGCTGCCTCGCGCACAAGCGCATTTCAGTGCGGCGCGCGCCGCGGCGCTGCCCGATCAATGGCTTACCGACATGGCGCTAGGCGTCTGAAGGCGTTAATCTGGTTCTTCAGTCAGGTTGGCGAGACAGACCATTGATCGTATTCCGCTATCTCGCAAGGCAGGTATTGCAGGCGACCGCCGTAGTCGCGCTGATCTTGCTCGGCGTGGCGGTGATCTCGCGCTTCCTGCAATATCTGGGCGAGGCCGCCAGTGGGCAGAAGGCGGTGGACGCCCTGCTCCTGATCATGCTCTATCGCCTGCCCGAATTCCTGCTCGTCATCCTGCCTTTGGCCCTGCTGCTTGGCATTGTATTGTCCTACGGCCGCATGTACGGCGAGAACGAGATGGTCAGCCTGATGGGCGCCGGTATCGGCCAGTCCCGCCTCACGCGGATGACCCTCGGCATCGCGGCCGTGATCATGGCGCTGATGGGAGTATTGAGCCTGGGGGCAGCGCCCTGGGGTATGCGTCACGCCGAGGCCATTGTCCAGAATCAGGAAGAACTCACGGAACTCGACCTGATTGTCGCCGGCCAGTTCCGCGGTTTCAGCGATGGCGGCCGTGTCACCTGGACGCAGCGCACGAGCAATTCCGAGAGCGGCGGCCGCGAATTGCGGAATGTCTTCGTGGCGGTCGCCGCGGCAAGCGGTGAATCCGGCGCCGCGCCGACTATTGTATTTGCCGAGTCTGCCCGGCCGGTAATTGACGCCGACACCGGCGCTCGCTTCATGCGCATGGAGAATGTTGCCCAATACGATGGCGCCCCTGGCAGCGCCGAGTTCAGCGTAGGCCATTTCGACGCCCAATCGATCCTGCTGCCCCAGCCGGCGGAATTCGAACAAACGCTGGAACAGTCGACGATTCCCACGCTGGCTCTTATCGGCTCGGACGACCCGGTGCATGCGGGTGAATTGCAATGGCGGCTCTCGCTGATCATGCTCGCTCCTGTCCTCGGCGTTCTCGCCGTATCAATGAGCCGGGTGCAGCCGCGCCAGGGCCGCTATATCAAGCTCGTGCCGGCGGCATTCCTGTACCTGGTCTATTTCGCCTTGCTGGAATTCTGCCGCGACGCGGTCGAAGGCGGCGGTTCGCCGTTCGCGTTCTGGTTAGTGCATGCGGCCTTTCTCGCGTTGGGAACGATCGCGATCCGCCAGGGCCGGACGACTGCCGGGGGCTTGGCGAGAGTGCGGCGCAGATGAAAAGGCTCGACCGGCTCGTGCGCAACGCGATGATCCTGGCAAGCGCCGGGACGATCGTCGTCGTGGTCTGTCTGGATTTGACTTTCTCTCTGATCGATCAGATGCAGGACACCAACGATGGCTACACTACCGTCGATGCTTTGGCGTATGTGCTGCGGACCGCGCCGGCAAGCGTTTACGAACTGTTGCCGTTCGCCGCCCTCGGCGGGGCGTTGATCGGTCTCGGCATTCTTGCTTCCAGCAATGAGCTGGTAGTCATGCAAAGCGCTGGCGTTTCCGTGGGCCGCATTGTTTACGCCGTGCTCAAGCCGGCACTGGCGATCATGCTGCTTGGCCTGCTGCTAGGCGAATATGTTGCCCCGCCGCTTGAGCGCGAGGCGCAAAGCGACCGGGCGGCCTTGCGCCGCGCCGGGGGCGCCGCGAATTTCGAACAGGGCGCCTGGTACAAGAGCGGCGATGAGTTCATTCACATCAACGCCATTAGCCCCGACGGCGCTTCGCTCATCGGTGTAAGCCGCTATCGAACCGACGGCGGCCAGCAACTGCTCGCCGCGAGTTTCGCCGAACACGCGGAATACATGACCGACGCGGCGACGCCCTATTGGCGCCTGCGCGAAGTTCGCCAGAGCGCGCTCGAAGGCGATCGCGTAGTCACCGGCAGCTTTGCCGAGCAGGAATGGCGGGTGGATCTGTCGCCGGAGTTGCTCGGCGTGCTGCTGGTGGAACCGGATCGGCAATCGATTTCGGGACTATATCGTCTGGCCAGGTTTCTGGCCGCGGAAGGCCTCGACAGCACGGCGCATTTTCTGGCCTTCTGGAAAAAACTGCTGCAACCGCTGTCAACGCTGGTGCTGGTCCTGGTGGCGGTCTTTTTTGTTTTCGGCCCGCTACGCGAGGCGACCATGGGATTCCGGGTTTTCGTCGCGCTCTCGGTGGGTCTGGTCTTCACCATCGCGCAACGAATCATGGAACCGGTAAGCCTGTTGTTCGGGATTTCGCCGCTGCTGGCAGCCGCATTGCCGATCCTGCTGTTCGCGATATTCGGCTGGACTCTGCTGCGCCGCATCAACTGATACGCGATCGGAAAAGTTCCCAGGGCTCTTTAGCTGAACGCGTTTATCCCGTATCCTTACCGGTTTTTGTTCAAGCGCAAGCGATATTGGAGTAATACAGATGATTTTCCGTTTTCTGCTGGCTGCCCTGACCCTCTTTGTCAGCGTTCAGGCTCTGGCCCAGGTTCCCATCATTCAACCCGGCTCGCCGGGGCAGCCAAGCCGTCAGATCAGCGCGGAGGAAGCCTCCGATCTTGCTGGTCTGAGATATTCCGAAGCCGATGTGAAATTCATGCAAGGCATGATTTCCCACCACCGTCAGGCGATGGAAATGAGTTCACTGGTGGACGACCGCAGTAACCGCGAGGCCGTGGAGGCGCTGGCCGAGCGAATTTCGCTGTCCCAGGAAGACGAGATTTCCATGATGGCGGGCTGGCTGGAAGACCGCGATTTCGAAACGCCGGCCGACGATGCGCATCATGATTCCGATTACGATCTCATGCCGGGTATGCTTTCTCCGGAGGAAATGGAGCAACTCGAGGCGGCCGAAGGATTCGAATTCGATTCGCTGTTCCTCAATTTCATGATCGATCACCACGAAGGCGCGTTGACGATGGTCAACAACCTGCTCAACCAGCCGGGTTCGGCGCAGGATTCGGAACTGTATCGTTTCACTACCGACGTTACCTCGGATCAGACCAGCGAAATCGAACGCATGATAACCATGCTGTCGGGATTCTCGCCAGATCCGCGAGTGGCTCTGACTCCGGGATTCCGGGATGCCGGCGAAGCCGCGCTGAACATGCGTCTGGTCGCCTCGCTGCCGAAGCCGGACGGCTTTTTCGATCCGGAAAATCCCAGCGGCCTGCCCAATCGGGAGGGGCGTGACGAAGAAACTCTGGAACCCGATCCCGACGCGCCCGCCGATTCCGAACCGGAAGAAGTCAGCGATCCGGCGGCAGGCCAGGACGCGCAGGAGACGCCGGTAGCCGAAGACGAAGAAGAGGATGAGAATTCCGAGCCGCGACCCTCCCTGCTCAATTTCGGCAATACCGACCTGGTGTTCACCGGCAATGTACTCGTCGCCGGCAATTATCACGGCTACAACGCCTACGACATCAGTAATCCGACAATGCCGCAATTGCTCAGCTCGGTAGTGTGCCCCGGCGGGCAGGGCGATGTTTCCATCGTCGGCGATCTGTTGATCATGTCGGTGGAACAGACCCGCGGCCGGCTCGATTGCGGTCTGCAAGGCGTCGCCGAGCCGGAAAGCATGGAACGCTTCCGCGGCATCCGCATTTTCGACGTCAGCGATTTCCGCATGCCTATGCAGGTCGGCGCGGTGCAGACCTGCCGCGGCTCCCATACGCATACGGTGGTCACCGATCCCGATGACGCCGGTAATATCTACGTTTACGGCTCCGGCACGAGCTTCGTTCGCGATGAAGAGGAACTCGCCGGCTGCGCCGACGAATCGCCGTTCGAGAACCCGGATTCGGCGCTGTATCGCATCGACGTGATCCAGATTCCGGTAGATAACCCTGGCGAGGCCGCAATCGTCAATCGTCCGTTCATTTTTTCCGACCCCGAAACCGGCGTCGCCGCAGGGCTCTGGGAAGGAGGAGACCACGGCCCCGATACACAGAATACGCGCAACACCAACCAGTGCCATGACATCACCGCCTTTCCCGAAATCGGACTGGCGGCGGGAGCCTGTTCGGGCAACGGCATCCTGCTCGACATATCCGATCCGGCGAATCCGGAACGGATCGACGAAGTCATCGACCCCGGCTTCGCCTACTGGCATTCGGCTACTTTCAACAACGACGGCAGCAAGGTCATCTTCACCGATGAATGGGGCGGCGGCGGCCGGCCCCGTTGCCGCGCTTCGGATCCGCTGAACTGGGGCGCCGATGCGATCTACGACATCGTCGATAACCAGATGGAATTTCGCAGCCATTACAAGATGGCGGCGCCACAGACCGATACCGAGAATTGCGTGGCTCATAACGGTTCGCTGGTGCCGGTTCCCGGCCGCGACATCTTTGTCCAGGCCTGGTACCAGGGCGGCGTTTCCGTGGTCGATTTCACCGATTCCGCGAATCCGGTGGAGATCGCCTTTTTCGACCGCGGGCCGATCGACGAGGAAGAATTGATCACAGGGGGCTATTGGTCGACCTATTGGTACAACGGCTACATCTACGGTACCGAAATCGCTCGCGGCCTCGACGTGATGCAATTGCAGCCCAGCGATCTGTTGAGCGAGAACGAGATCGCGGCAGCCTCGCTGCCTCATGGCACGGTGACCTTCAACGCCCAGCAGCAGACCATGTTCCGCTGGCCTGCGGAACCGGTCGTCGCCCGAGCCTATCTCGACCAATTGGCGCGCGGCGACTCGCTGTCGGCGGCACAGCATGAGGACTTGACCGACGCGCTGGATGAGGCCCAGGATGCCCTCGACCGTGGCGCGGGGAATAATGCCGCGGCCGGACGGCTGGAAGATCTGGCGGAGGAATACCAGTCGGCCTCGTCTTCAGCTTCCGGCGCCGAAAGCAACCTGCTGGCGGCACTGGCTGAAAAGTTGAGTGGAATCGCCGATCGGCTTTAGGAAGATTGCCGGGTCATATAGGTGGCGCTTACAGGAACCGGAGAGTCGCCGGCGGTAAACCAGATCACGTGAAACCCGTGATCGTTATCCGGCAATTCGACATTGAGCATGAAACCCGCGTTTCCGGTATGGGGGATATCCGGGAACGCGGCGCTCACATCGTCGCGGCGGACTTCGATGCATTGCATTTCGGCCGCTTTCCCGTCCACCCACACGGTTAGATCCACGGGATCGCCGGATTCCGGCGCCAATGCCCATCCGGCTACATGCTGGACGCTGTCCTGAGCCCGCCAGCCGAATCCCGGAGTATCAAGGCCTCCCATCGGCAACTTCACCCGCTTCCATCGTGATGTCCGCGGCCGCGGCGCGGAGCTGTCTTTCCTGCGCAAAACAATTGCTTCCTGCGCCCAGAACGGCCCGTGGGAGACCGACAGCAGCGGCTCGAACAGCCGCGTCCATTTATCGGCAATATAGTCGTGGGTATGGAAAGCAACCTGGTAGAAGTCAGGCAGCCCGGCGAGGGTCTTGTCGTGGTCCGGGGCCCGCTGGTAGAAAAATCCCTGCTTCCGATAGCTGGCGTGTTCTTGCGGGGGAAGCGCCTGCGCGGCCTTGTAGTCCGTATGGATCGTCAGCACGACCAGCCCGTCCGGGGCGGTAACCCTGTGCAATTCTTCGAGCCATTCGAATTGGAAATCTTCATCGAGGTGCGTAAGGACGGAAACGCCATAGACCAGGTCGGCGCCGCCGTTCGCCAACGGCAGCGGCGGCGTAGGCCCGGTGCATAGAAAGTTCGCGCCGAAAGCGAGATTTTCCTTGCACCAGGCGATTGCGTCGGGATTGATGTCGGCGCCGGTCAGGTCGGCGCTGCCCGCAAGATGCCGCAACCAATGGGTAACCCGGCCTGAACCGCAGCCGAAGTCCAGAATTCGCCGAAAGGAGGAAATCGGCCGGCCGGCCATTTGCAATGCCGACACCAAACCGATCGCCGTCAGGAACCCCCCGGACAGGAATCCTTCTTCGCTGCCGCCCGCGCCCACGACATGGTCGAGCAGGCGCTGGTCATTGACCGGCGGAATTTCCACATGGCTTCGCAGCATGCGCGAAATTTCCCGCGCCAGGGCCTGCTGGAAGTCGGACGAATGCGAAGACATATGGTCGCGCATTTTCACATATGCAAATGCCAAGGGACACCCATTCAGGGCTGTCCGCTATTGATTATTGCAAGTGCGTGATTTAGCTTTCGCGGATGTGCCCCGAAAGTGGCGCCCATATTCACGGGAGTTGATCATGCAGGTTTTCTTGAGGATGCCATTGACCGCGCTCGCGCTGGTTAGCGCCGCCGCCGTGGCCCAGGATGCTTATGAGCCGCCGCGAACGATTTCCGGGCATCCGGATTTTCAGGGCTTCTGGACCAACGCCTCGCTGACGACCTTGCAGCGCGCGGTCAATTACGAAGAATTCGGGCTGGTGATTCCGGACGAGCAGCTCGAAGAAGTTACCGCGAACAATCATCAGAACGTGCGTCAGGCGACCGACGATAATCAGGTGCAAGGCGCATTGCCCGATGGCAGCGATCTGGCCAGGGGCCGCGGCTACAACGCCTTTTGGGTCGATCCCGGCTCGCGTTTCGGCGTGATCGACGGTCAGGCCCGCACTTCCTGGATTACCTTTCCCAAGAACGGTCGAATTCCCTTTTCCGAACAGGGTAATGAATTGCGCCGCGAATACCGGGCGCGGTTTTTCGGCAATTACGGTCCCGAAGGCCGCTCTCTCGGAGAGCGTTGCATCATCGGTTTCGGCGGCACCGGCGGGCCGCTGATGAACAATGTGCTTTACAACAACCTCTACCAGATCGTGCAGACCGATGACTATTTCATGATCCTGGTGGAAATGGTCCACGATACGCGCATCATCCCGATCGGCGGCGAGCATCGGCCGGCGGAACTGGCGCCCTGGCTGGGTGATTCCGTGGCCAACTGGGACGGCGACACGCTGGTTATCGAATCGATCAACCTGCATCCCTTGCAGGCGCCGCAGAATGCAGCGCCGATCACGGAGCAGGGCAAGATCGTCGAGCGTCTTACCCGAATTGCCGACGATGAGATTCTCTACGAGTTCACCGTCAACGACCCGGTCTACTACACTCAGGAATGGGGCGGCGAAATGGTCTTCAACGGCACCGACACGATGCCCTATGAATATGCTTGTCACGAAGGCAACTATGGCCTCGAAGGCATTCTCGCCGGCGCCCGCCGACTGGAGTTGCTCGGAGAAGACTGAGATTTTCGAATTGGTGGCTTCGAGCGGGTTCGCGAGAGGGAGCACCTATTGGCCAAATTTCGCCTCGACATCCAGGTCGAGGCTCAAATCGAGTCGGCGCCACTTTGGATCCAGTTGCCGAGTTCAGCTCGGCGCCGTTCCGGCTGCGCTCGAAGCTGACGATGCTTCGAAAACGCTTGCCTCCACCCATCCATGGCTCGTTCCGCCTCAACGACGCGAACAGGCGCTCCCCCTCGCGGCCCCTTGCATCGTGCAGTTTCCTCGCCTAGTGAGTCAATGAGTAAATCAGGTAGTTGATGCCCAGTTGGTAGGCGGCGTTGGCGTAGCGCGTGGGGTACCACTGGTCGTAGGTGTGTTCCCAGCCGTCTCCCATGTCCGAATTCCAATTGATCAGCACCATCACTCGGCCGTGATCGTCGAGAATCGCGTGGTTGCTCGCCACATCAATGCCAGCCTGGCCGAACCCCTGGCGGCCGCCGCGGCCGGGAATCATCCGCGGACCGTCGATGTCGAAAAAGGCATGGAAAATCTCGTGATTCGACTGCAATTCCACCAATTCCCGGTTCGGGAACAGCAGTGAAAAATCCCGGTAGAAAGCGTCCCATTGCCGTTCGCCCCAGAAATCGTCGATCAGCAGAAAGCCGCCGCGCAGCAGGTATTCACGCAGATTTTCGATTTCCCGCGGCGATAGGGAGAGCCCGCCATTGCGCCCCATTTCCAGCGCGTAGAGAAACGGGTAATCGAAAATTTCCTCGTCGTCAAAGCGCAGCACGATAGGCTCGTTCATGACGCGCACATTGGTAAGCCGAGCCACGCCGCGCAGAAAATTTTCGTCCGCGGCGGGGAAATCCGTCAGCCAGGGACCGCCGTAAAAGCCACCGTCGTAGTAGCTGTCATATTGCACTCGCACGAAGGCGAATTCGCCGGCAATATCGTTCAGATCGGCGCTGTCGATTCGCGGCTGGGCAAAAATCTCGCCTGGGCAAAGAGCGAGCAGGGCAGCGGCAAGGGTAAAAAAACGATGCATGAACGATCCCGTATCCCCATCCTGGCCAGATAGTTTGTATCGACAGAATCAAGAGATCAAGTTATTGTTGGCACATGAAATATGCAGATTCGATGCAAGCGGCGATGCAGCGTCTGTGGCCCTTGCTTTATGCAACGGGGTGCCTGATTTTCGGCACTGTCGCCATCGCGGCGGAAGATACCCGCTGGGCCGAGCAGATGCTGGTTCAGGAAGCAGTCTTGACGGAACTCGAATCGCGCAACGGCCCTTTCGACCCGTCTCTGGTCGAGCCCCTGCAAGCCATGATCCGGCTACTTGAGGAGCAGTCCGAGCACGAGCGCATCGCGGAATTGCAGGAACGTCAGTTGGCTTTGATGCGGTTGAATCTCGGCCTGGAAAGCCCGGATCTGATTCCGCTGCTGCGGGAAATGGTGCTGACTCGAATCGCGATGGGCGCTGCAGGGGAAGTGGTCGATCAATTGCAGATGATTCGCAATCTGAGTGATGCCGTGGAAGAGCCTGAAGCCCTGCCGCGGGCGATCGAGTCTCTGGCGCACTGGTATTTGACCGGGGGCGCCGGCAACAGCAATCGCCAGCGGGCGGACAATTTCTTCGAAGCCCGGGAACTGATCGAGGAACTCGAAGACGTTGTTCATGAACGCTACGGCGAAGACGATCCAGCCCTGGTTCCCTGGCTCTATCTCGACGCCCTGAATCTTTACCAGCTCGTCGGCCTGCTCAACTCCGAGGGAGGCATGAGCGGCCCGATCATTCGTGAACTCGTCAGGCACGACGGCGCGATGAAGTTGAGCACTTCCGCGCGCGGATTTTCCTACAACCCGCTCTGGTCGGGCACGGTAACCCCGGTTATCGAAGAAGGCGAACTGGTCGGCGAGCTTTATCTGCGCGAAGGCATTGGCAAGATCGCCGACATGGCGGACATATTCGAAGCCGCGGGCAATCTTGAAGGTCAAGCCATGGCCATGATCTACCGTGCTGACTTTCAATTGCTGATGAACCGGGGCACGGCCTTTAGCCAATACCGGGAAGCGCGGGAACTATTGCTCGAGGCCGGCATAGCCGAAGAGCGCATCAAGCTGTTCTTCAGCCGGCCGCAACTGTTGCCGGTGAGCCACTTCTATCCCACGCTGGAACAAGCCATGGCACGCCAGGAAGCGGAACTGGCGTCCTGGCGGCCGCAACAGGAAGACGCAATTTATGTGGCGCCATTCAAGGCTTGGGACGAGTCCGCGGCGAACGTGCGCGAGCCGGTTTCGGACTACGCCTTTTGGGAGTTTGAGAGAAACTACCACCAGATTGATCTCGAATTCCGCATCAACAGCCGCGGCGGAGTTTCCGCGGTTGATATAATCGCCGCCGAACCCGATGACCGCAGGTCCCGCCGCCTGGCGCGCAACGCCGCGCGCGAGCTGCGTTTCCGCCCGGCCATGGCGGCAGGCCGCGGCCAGCGCCTGCGCGATGTACAAATGCGTTTCCTGATCCCGCGCGGAGATGACTAACGCTTCCCAAGCTAGCGCATTGATGCGAATCACATAGCTCTGCTCCCCAGGTAAGGCGCATTGTCACAAATCATTACTGGACTCTAGCGTAAACGACTCTATATTTGTTCCGATCACGCCGATACAACTGAATTCGGCGTTTCGTTCGTATACGACTGGTAACAAACAGCGGTTTTCCAGGTTCGAATCCAGATTAAAGGGAAACACGTCAGGTAATGACAACATGATGCGCTTATTGCTTCCGGCCGGGATATTGGCGGGCTGTGTCCTGTTTGCCGCCTGGCTGGTATTAAATCCAACCGAACTCGATGAATCTTCCCCGGAAATCATTCCGGTGGCGGTGCGGGTAATGGAGGTGAACGCCGAGCCGGTGCAGTTGTTCGTCGAGTCCCAGGGTAAGGTGCAGGCCGCGCGCACAGTCAATTTGTCCGCTCCGGTCGCGGGCACCGTGGCCTGGATCTCGCCGAAACTCGAAGCCGGCGGATATGTTACCGCAGGCGAGCCCTTGTTGCGGCTCGACAGTAGCGACTATGAAATCGCGCTCGCGCGCAGTGAAGCCGCGCTGGAACAGGCCTTCGCCGAAGAATCCCATGCCCGCTCCGAATATGAACGCTTGCGCGAGCTTGGCGAGCGCCGTCTGGTGAGCGAATCGCAGATTCAGAATGCCGAGCGCCAGGCCAATGTCACCGCGGCGCGCATCAGCGAGATTGAAACCCAACTCAGGCAGTCGCGGCTTGATCTTGAGCGTACCGAAGTGCGGGCGCCTTTCGATGCCGTCGTCGGCTCGCGCGAGGTCGAATTAGGGCAATACGCCAATCGCGCCCAGAATATCGCCGTAATGTTTGACGCCAATGAAGTCGAAGCGCGCCTGCCGCTGGCGATCCGCCAACTGGGTTATCTCGATGTGCCGCTCGATTTCCGCGGCGAACTTGAACGCCAGGCCGCTCCGGTGGTGCGCCTGGAAGGTTTGTATGGCGGGCAGAAACACACTTGGTTTGGGCGCCTGGTCCGCACCGAGGCGGCTATAGACCCGAACAGCAACACCGTGCAGGCCATTGTCCGCGTGACGCAGCCGCCGGAAGGCGACAAGAAATCAATTTCCCTGCCCATCGGCCTGTTTGTCGAAGCAACCATTCGCGGCCGAGAGATCGACGAGATCATCGCGCTGCCGCGCGCGGTAATGCGCAACAACAATCAGGTGCTCGTGGTCGACGCCGAAAACAAGATGTACTACCGCGAAGTGGAAATCTACCGCTTCGAGGAACAGCGCGTATTGATCAGCGGCGGCCTTGAGCCGGGCGAAATCGTTTGCATTTCGCCGATCCAGGCGGTGGTCAACGGCATGGCCGTGCAGCCCGTGCGGGAAATGATCTGAGTCGCTGCCGGATCGATTATCGGAGTTAAGCCGTGCGTACCCCTATAAGCTGGTTTGTCAGAAACCCCGTGGCTTCCAACCTGCTGATGTGGATTTTCCTCGTCGGCGGCGTCCTCGCTTATCTCAATTTGAACCAGGAAGAGTTTCCCGATATTGACGTCGGCGTAATCCAGGTCAGCGTGCCCTATCTCGGCGCTACGCCCGAGGAGTCCGAAACCGGTGTCTGCCTGCGCATCGAGGAAGCCCTCGAAGGCGCCGAGGGCCTTCAGCGATTGACCACCACGGCGCGGGAAGGTGGTTGCGACGCCACCGTGGAATTGACCAGCGATGCCGACCTCAACCGCTCATTGAATGACATCAAGGGCAAGGTTGACGCGATCACGACTTTTCCGGCGGAAACTGAAAAACCCATCGTCCGCGCTTTCAGCAGTAGCGGCAATGTCATGACCATCGCGCTGGTTTCCGAAGCCGACGATCACTTCCTGAAAGAAGTAGCCGAGGACATCCGCAACGATCTGATCGACCTTGATGAAGTTTCGACGGTCAATATCGAATATTTGCGGCCACTGGAAATTTCCATCGAGATCCCGGAATACACCTTGCGCCAATATGGGCTGACTCTCGATCAGGTTTCCCGGGCCATCGATCAGGCCTCTCTTGACTTGCCCGGCGGCACGATCCGGGCAGATTCCGGCGAAATTCTGTTGCGCACGAAGGGCCAGGTCTACAGGGGCGATGAATATCGCGACATCGTGGTTCGTTCCTATCCTGACGGCACCCAATTGCGGCTCGGCGATATTGCCACGGTGCGCGACGACTTCGAGCAAGGCTATCTCGACGCTCGCGTGGGCGGCGTCAACGCGGCGATCATCGACGTATTGCGAGTCGGCGAGGAAGACATTGTGCGTGCGGCGCGGCAGGTGCGCGGCTGGATGGAGGACAATGTCGATGAACTGCCCCAGGGCGTGCGTCTCGAAGTACTGATGGATGCTGCCGTCGCGACTCAGGACCGGATCGTGACAGTGGCGCGCAATGCCTACACCGGCCTGATGCTGGTTCTCGTCATACTCGCGCTGTTCCTGCGTTTCAAGGTTGCCATCTGGGTCGCCGCGGGTATTCCCATTGCCATTTCCGGAGCCCTGGCGCTGTTTCCCGCCGCCGGCCTTACAATCAGTACATTGACGGTAATGGGTTTTATCCTGGTGCTCGGCATCGTCGTCGACGATGCAATCGTCGTGGGGGAAAGAATACACTCCTTCGAACGGCGCGGGTTTTCCAAGGAAGAGGCCGCGATAGAAGGCACGCTCGAAGTTTCCATACCAGTGATCTTCGGCGTGCTGACCACTATCGCCGCGTTTTTGCCTATCCTGCTGCTCGGCGGGCAGATGGGTTCGTTTTTCAACGCCATCGGTGGAGTCGTCGTATTTTGTCTGATCGCCAGCCTGGTGGAATCGCAGTTGATCCTGCCGGGACACATCGCTCATCGAAGGACCGAGGGCTATTTTCTCGAAAACAGCGGTTTGGTGC
This sequence comes from uncultured Pseudohongiella sp., assembly GCA_951812715.1. Classification (GTDB taxonomy): domain Bacteria; phylum Pseudomonadota; class Gammaproteobacteria; order Pseudomonadales; family Pseudohongiellaceae; genus UBA9145. The sequence continues at coordinate 3,051,240 of OX638323.1, forward strand.
GCAAATGGCAGGCATTCCAGGGCAAGATCGCCGAAAACCTGGAGTATTTCGCCGAGCACGGCTACCGGCGCGCGCTCAAGCGCGTGCTTGAGTACCGTTACGTATCCTGGGCCTTGGCCACGGGCGTAATCATGATCACGCTGGCGCTGATCTTCAGCGGCCGGGTCATTTTTCAGTTCATGCCAGCCGTGGAAGGCGATGTCCTGTTTGCCTCCGTTGAAATGCCTCCCGGCGTACCGGTGCAGGTGACCCAGGATGCGATCGGCCGAGTCGAAGCAGCGGCGATCGAACTCGCCGAAGAGGTGGAAGCCGAACTTGACCGCTTGCAGGAACAAGGCCGCGCGCCGGCCGCCACCGAGCGCGCGGTCAACGACATCATGACCGTTGTCGGCGGACGGGCACCCCGGGGCGGGCCAGGCAGCGCGGGCAGCGCGCCTAGCGTGGGTTCAAGCAATATCGCGGAAGTGGTCATGTATCTGGCCCCGTTCTTCGGCCGCGGCGAGATCAGTTCGGAGGAACTTCGCGACCGCTGGCGCGACAAGGTCGGCACCATCCCCGACGCGCTCGAACTGACCTTCGTTTCAGACGTGTTCTCGGCGGGAGATGCGCTGAATTTCCGCCTCGAAGGCCGCGATGAGGAAAATCTGCAAGTTGCCTCGACGCAACTGAAAGAAGAACTCGCGAAGTATCCCGGCGTGTTCGACATCACCGATTCATTCCGCGCGGGCAAACAGGAAGTCCAGATCAGCATTCTCGATCGCGGCAAGACTTTGGGTCTGACGCTGAACGATATCGCCATGCAGGTGCGACAGGCGTTTTATGGCGCCGAATCCCAGCGCATTCAGCGCGGCCCGGACGATATTCGCGTGATGGTGCGCTACCCGGAGCAGGAGCGGCGTTCGCTCGGCAATCTCGAATCCCTGATGATCCGCACTCCGACCGGCGCGGAAATGCCTTTCCTCAGTGTCGCCGATTTCACTTTGGGCAACAGCTATTCATCAATCAATCGTCAGAACGGCCGGCGTATAATCACCGTGCGCGCGGATGTGGACCGCACCGTGGTGACGCCCGACGAAATTCGCGCCGAATTGACCGCCAGATTCGCCCAGGCCTGGGATCGGGAACTTGATGTGACCATGGTGCTCGGCGGCGAAGGCGAGCGGCAACTCGAATCCATCGCCGAGATCCTTAATCTTGTGCCGCTGGCATTGCTGATCATTTTCAGTCTGCTGGCGATTCCGCTGAAATCCTACAGCCAGCCGCTGGTCATCATGAGCGTCATTCCCTTCGGCGCCATCGGCGCGATCTGCGGCCATTACATCATGGGCGCGGATCTGGTGTTCTTCTCCCTGCTCGGCATCATCGCCCTCAGCGGCGTGGTAGTGAACGCCAGCCTGGTGCTGGTGGTGACGGTGAACCGCCTGCGGGCGGACGGCATGGGCATGGTGAACGCGGTCGCCAAGGCCGGCGAACTGCGCTTCCGGCCGATCATTCTCACCTCGATTACTACCTTCTGCGGCCTCGTGCCACTGATCTTCTCGGCGAACCCGACTACCTTCTTCATTGTGCCGATGGCGATCTCGCTCGCCTTCGGCGTATTGTTCGCGACCATAATCACGCTGTTTCTGGTGCCCAGTCTGTATCTGATCCTGCACGACCTCATCGGCCACACAGACACCAAAGAGGAAAGAAAGCTGGCCTACCAGAGTTGATTCGTACTCAGTCCAGGTTGGCCAGCCGGATGGGGGTCACGGTGATGTCCTGCCAGACGCCGCCGCTGACGTAAGGGTCCCGACTAAGCCATTCGTTCAGCTCTTCCCGCGTTTCGAATTCGACATACAAGGTCGAGCCGATCATTTCGCCTGTTTCGTTCAGTATCGCGCCGCCGGCGATGAGATTGCCGGCGGCCTTCAGTTCCCTGACGCCGTCAAGATGGGCCGGCCTGACCGCCTGGCGGCGGTCAGGGGCTTCCGGGTCGGTACCGTCGTAGGCTGTAACCATGTATTGCATAACCGGTCCTTATTGATTCCAGATGGTAGATTCTGCGCTCCAGTCGCGGAGCATAGCTCCGCGCCGTTACGGCTGCGCGCGAAGCTTTCGCTTCGCAAACGCTTGCCTGCACCCACTTCGCTCCGCGCAGAATGACAGGGAACAGTCATCCTGCGCGAAGTCGCAGGATCTGTCGCTAAAGCGGATTGCCCCGCGCCACAAACTTGGTCAGGCCGGAACCGGCGGTGGGCCGGGAAATCGGGCCTTCGGCACCGTAGATGTTGCCGTCCGCGTCAACCGCTACGCCTTCGCCCATGGCGCCTTCCCAGCGGCCGTCGATGGCGTAATGCGGCGGCACGAAAGCCGTCACTTCGTCACGGCTGGCGTGACCGATGCGCACGCCGGTGCGCCAGTCCGGATGCCGGGTCGGGCTGGACTCGGAATCGATGGCGTACAGATTGTCGTCGTCATCGATGAACAATCCGCTGATGCGGCTGAACTGGTAGTAGGAGTCCAGGTAGTTGCCGTCCTGGTCGTAGATCTCGATGCGATGGTTGCCCCGGTCGGCGATGAACAGGCGGCCCTGGGAATCCATCTCGATTCCATGCGGGGTGCGGAACTGTCCCTGGTCCGAACCGATCTCGCCCCATTCCATGATGAAATTGCCTTCGCTGTCGAACTTCATGATCCGCGCCGTAGAGCCGGGCGGGGGATTTTCGTTTTGGCCGCTATGTCCGTCGGAAACGAAGATGTCGCCGTTGGGCGCGACGAGCACATCGCAGGGTTCGTTGAGTTGGCCCGGGCTGGAACCGGGCTGGCCGGCGATGCCGAGCGTCATCAGCACTTCGCCTTCGGGGCTGAACTTGAATACCTGGTGGCCCTTGGTGCCTGCCTCGTTACCCTGGGAGTCGGTCACCCAGACATTGCCGTCGTCATCGACATGGATGCCATGGGGCAGCACGAACAGGCCGGCGCCGAAACTGGTGAGCACTTCACCGGTGAAGCGGTCGATCTTGAGGATCGGATCGACGGGATTGTCGTCGCAGCCGCCGGCGAGGGCGAAACCGCCGCAGCGATCATAAGCCCAAACATGGCCGTCGGGGCCGATATCGACTCCCGCCGTCGAGCCCCATTCACGGTCGTCGGGCAAGGTTACCCATTCCTTGATGACGATGGGCGTGGGGTTGGGCAGGTTGTTCGCGGCCGGGTCGGTCACATCGGACTGTGACTGTCCGTAAGCGGCAATGGAAACCAAGCTGGCGGCAATCGCCAGGCTCAAGGGTCGAAGCGATTTTTTCATGTCAAACTCCGATTGCGCAAAGAGTCGAGATTAGCATGCCGGGCGAAACGCGAAAACAATCCAGTGCGCCGAAGTCTGGATATCGGCATGACCATGGGACTAATCTCGCAGCCGCGATCAAACGCCTTTCCCGGCTTCGCCCGGTCCGTTTCCGCCACCGCCTGCACGAGTTTGGAGGCCATTCCGGATTCGCCTCGCGGTCAGGCTTCGTACATGGCCGTTCCGCCGACTACGGTGCGCACGATCTGGATTTCCTTGAGCGTGTCCGGATCGACATCGTGAGGGTCTTCGGCCAGCACCACGAAATCCGCCAGCTTGCCCGCGCTGACGCTGCCCTTGATGTCTTCCTCGAAGGAAGCGTAAGCGCCGCCCATGGTACAGATGCGCAGGGCCTGGTCGACAGCTATGCGCTGATTCGGTCCCCACACACGGCCGTCGAAATCCGTCCGCGTGACCATGCTTTGCAGCGCCATCATCGGCTCGTAGGGGCCGGGCGTGTAATCAGAAGCCGGCGCCACGTGGATGCCGTAATCCAGGAAGGACTTGTGCGCGAACATGTTGCGCATTTTCTCCTCGCCATAGTCGACCCACTTGTTGCCGTGGTAATGGACATAGGTGTAGAAGGGCGCGGGGATCACACCCAGGTCGCGGATGCGCTCAAGCAAGGTGGGGTTCACCAGCGAGCAATGTTCGATGCGATGGCGTGGGTCGGTGCGCGGCCACAGGTCCTGCACCCGCTCGTAGGCGTTGAGCACCATGGCGATAGTCAGATCGCCATTGGCGTGAATGCCGATCTGCCAGCCGTTGCGGTGGGCGTCTTCCACGGCCTCGTGAATCTCCTCCTGGGACATGGTGAGAATGCCGTAATCGTCAGGCCGGCCTTCATAGGGCGTGCTCATGTACATGGTGCGTTCGGAAGCCGACCCGTCGGCGCTGTGTTTCACCGCGCCGATGCGCAGCACTTCATCGCCGAAACCAGTGCGCACGCCCGCATTGACCAGGTCTCCATATAGCTCGCTGCGCGGAAACAGATACATGCGGAAGCGCAGTCCGCCTTCGTCGCGGGCGTCCTGATAGGCGATCAGGTCGTCGCGGCCGGAGCCGGTCTGGTGCACCGACGTAAGACCCGCGGCGGTCATCAGTTCGGAAATTAGCATGACTCCGTCGCGGCGCCGTTCACGAGTCGAATCGGACTGGATCAGTTCATTGAAGATATAGCGCGCCCGCTCCGCCACCAGACCGGTCAGCACGCCGTCCGCATCGCGGAAAAACCTGCCGCCGTCGGGATCCGGAGTTTCCGCCGTCACTCCCGCCAACGCCAGCGCCAGGCTGTTATAGACGCCGGTATGGCCGCCGCGGTGGCCGACCACGACCGGGTGGTCTGGCACGACTTCATCGATATCGAAACGGTTGATTGGCCGTCCTTCGGCGAGCTTGGTGTCGTCGTACTTGAACGCGCGCACCCATTCGCCCTGGGGAGTGTCCGCGGCACGTTCGGCGAGAGCCTGCTGGATTTCGGCGATTGAGCGCCGGTCGGCGTTTACCTGCACGAGCTCATTGACGCCCGCGCTCGCGGGATGCGAATGGGCGTCGATAAATCCCGGCACCACGGTCATGTCTTCGACATCGACGATTTCTGTGCGCGGCCCGGCCAGATTGCGGATGTCCTCGCTTGAGCCCACCGCCACGAAGCGGTCGCCCTTGACCGCGAAGGCTTCGGCCCGCGGCTGCGAATCGTCCTGGGTGAATACCCTGGCGTTAACGATGATGTAATCCGGCGCGGCGATGCTGTCCGGGGACTGCTGGGCGAGAATTTCCCGGGTCGGCAGACCGATGCCCGCGACCGCGAGAGCTGTACTGGAACCGAGAAACTTTCTTCTGGATATGCGCGCCATGGAGCGACTCCCGAGAAAATGGATGCAATGCGGCAACTATATCGTTGAAGGTGGGTGAGGGAAAAGGGGAGCTGAGGCTTTGACTCGTTTTGCGCAGGCCATCCTTGGCGCGACTGTTAAGGTTTCTCTAACCCCCAGTCTTGACATCCTTGTCGAAGCAATCATGGGACAATCATGGGACACCCACTCCAGGCATCAACATGGGGCATCAACATGGGACACCCACCTCGGGCATCAACATGGGACACCCACCTCGGGCATCAACATGGGACACCCACTCCAGGACGCAACATGGGACACCCACCTCAGGTCGCAACATGGGACACCCACTCCAAGTCTGTATTGGTGACGGCCGGGGGCTGGCATCAACATGGGACACCCACCTCAGGTCGCAACATGGGACGCAACATGGGACACCCACTCCAGGTCTGTATTGGTGACGGCCGGGGGCTGGGGTTATCATCGGGCCAATTCCGCTAAAGGATGCGCTGATGTTTGAAAAATACGCGATGATCACCTTGTATTTCGGCGTGCTCGTCGTGCTCGGCTGGCTTGCCTCGCGCCGCATTCGCAACATGAGCGACTTTGTGGTCGGCGGCAAACGGCTCGGCTACTGGGTCGCGGCGTTTTCCGCCCAGGCCACCGGCGAATCGGCCTGGCTGTTGCTTGGTGTTACCGGCATGGGCGCCATGGTGGGGTTTTCCGCCTATTGGATCGTGGTCGGCGAAGTTATCGGCGTGGGCCTGGCCTGGTTCGTGATGGCGCCGCGCTTCAAGCGACTCACCGATCAATACGAGTCCATGACGGTAATTGACTACCTGGTCAGCCGCTTCAAATCATCCACCCATACCTTGCGCGTAATCTCGGCGTTTTCACTGTGCTTTTTCGTATTGATCTATATTTCCGCGCAGATCGACGCTACCGGTTCGGCCTTTGCCTCGTTTCTGGATTGGGATTACCTGGTCGGCGCCATCGTCGGGTTTGTTGTAGTAGCGGCCTATTGTATCGCCGGCGGCTTTCTCGCCGCCGCCTGGACCGACATGTTTCAGGGTTCGGTCATGTTGCTGTGCCTGGTGCTGCTGCCGGTGGTGGCGTACCTTTCCCTGAGCAATTCCGACGCGATTCATGCCGGCTTGCAAGCTATCGACCCGGGCCTGGTCAGCTTCTGGGGCGCCGGCGGATTCACCTTGATGAACTTCTGCCTGGTCTTGGGCATGGCGCTTATCGGCCTCGGCTTTCTCGGCTCGCCCCAGGTCTTCGCGCGACTGATCGCAATTCGCAGCAGCGACCAGATCAGCCGCGGCAAATGGGTCGCCGTGCTGTTCACCATCCTGGTGGATTTCAGCGCCGTCAGCATCGGCATTCTCGGTCGCTACCTGTTCACCGAAGCCGGTGTGGCGCCCGACACGGTACTTGGCAACGGCGCCCAGGATGTGCTGCCGGCAATGGTCGAATACACCTTTCCGCCGTGGATCGTCGGGCTCTATGTCGCCGCGGTGCTGGCGGCGATCATGTCCACGGTGTCCTCTCTGCTGGTAATGGCCGCCGGATCGCTGACCCATGATCTCTACGAACGCCTGATCAACCCCGGAATCGGTGACGCCGACGCCGCCAAATTGTGCCGCAAAGTGACTTTGATCATGGCGGCGCTGGCGCTGGGCCTGGCAATTACCATTTCGGTGTTGTCCCCTGGTCGAACAATTTTCTGGTTCGTAATATTCGGCTGGTCGGGAATCGCCGCGACTTTCTGCCCGATGATCATCCTGTCGCTGTTCTGGCCGAAGTTCACGGAACGGGCGGCCATTGCATCCATGGTCGCGGGATTCTCCATGACCATCATCAGCAAGTTCGTCTTGCAGGAACTCGACGGGACCGGGCCGTATTTCGTCGCGCTGGAAACGATGCCGCCTTCTTTCTTGTTTGCCTTGCTGGTAGGCTGGGCAGTGTCGGTAATCTGGCCATCCGAATCGCTTGAACGGCAATATCAGTCCGATCTTAAAGCGCTCTCGGCGCCGCCAACGGCGAATGAAACGCCAGGACGGCCCGTGACCGCGAAATGAGGCGAACGACATGAAACTGAATCGGGACGAACTCGAAGCGCACTGGATGCCGTTTTCCGGTAACCGGCAGTTCAAGGACAAGCCGCGAATGCTGCAATCGGCCCAGGGCGTGCATTACTTCGACGTGGATGGGCGGCGCATCTTTGACGGACTGTCGGGACTTTGGACCTGCGGCGCCGGCCACGCCCGGCGCGAAATCGTTGCCGCGGTTAGCCGTCAACTCGCTGAACTTGATTATGCGCCGGGCTTCCAATACGGACATCCGCTGTCGTTCCAGTTGGCCAACAAGCTGGTGGAACTGACGCCCGACGGGCTCGATCATGTCTTTTTCACCGATTCCGGTTCGGAAACGGTGGACACCGCGCTGAAGATCGCCCGCGCTTACTGGGTGCTCAAGGGTCATTCCGGCAAGACTCGCTTCATCGGCCGGCACAAGGGCTACCATGGCGTAAATTTCGGCGGCGTCGCCGTGGGCGGCATCGGTTTCAACCGCAAGCTGTTCGGGCCAGCCGTGGACGCCGACCATATTTCCCATACCATGACCGAACAGAATCGCTTCAGCCGGGGCATGCCCGAGTCAGGCGCGCATCTGGCCGACGAAGTGCTCGATCTGATCGCTTTGCATGACGCCAGCAATATCGCCGCGGTAATCGTCGAACCCATGTCGGGCACCGCCGGCGTGATTCCGCCGCCGCAAGGCTATCTGGACCGCCTGCGGGAAATCTGCGATGAATACGACATCCTGCTCATATTCGACGAGGTCATCACCGGCCTCGGCCGCATGGGATCCTATACCGGCGCCGAAGAATTCGGCGTCACGCCGGACATCATGGCCCTGGCCAAGCAGGTCACCAATGGTTGTATTCCCATGGGCGCGGCGGTACTGCGGGGCGAAATCTACGAAACCTTCATGGAACACGGCGGCCCGGATTACATGGTCGAGTTCCCTCACGGCTACACTTATTCCGCCCATCCCGTTGCCTGCGCGGCCGGTTTGGCGACGCTCGATCTGCTCGTCAATGACGAACTCGTGGCGAATGTGCGGAAACTGGCGCCGGTGCTGGAAAAAGAGGTCCATGAACTGCGCGGTCATTCACTTGTCACCGATATTCGCAACTACGGCCTGGCGGCCGGAGTCAGTATCGCGCACCATCCGGGAGAGCCTATGCGGCGTCCTTTCGAGATCGGCCTGAAATGTCTGGAGAAGGGCTTCTATGTGCGCTGGGGAGGCGACACCATCCAGTTGGCGCCGCCTTTCGTTTCGACGCCGGAACAGATCATCGCCCTCGTGAACGCGCTGGGGGAGAGCCTCGATGAGATCGCCTGAGCAGCGGGATACAACGGCGGCCGGAACTCGGCAAATGACCGCCGTGTCACTGCCCTTGCTCGGACACTACATAGCCGGCAAGGAAGTTGCCGGATCGGGCGGCATGCGGGATGTGTTCGATCCAGCCGCCGGAGTCGCCATCGGCCGGGTGCGCATGGCCGACCGAAATACCGTGGAGCAGGCGATCGCCGCGGCAAGCGCGGCGGCGCCGGAATGGGCCGCGACTCCACCGCAGAGGCGCGCCCGCATCATGTTCCGCTTCCGCGAATTGCTGGAACGGCACGCGGACGAAATCTGCCGGATCGTCACCAGAGAGCATGGCAAGGTGTTGAACGATGCCCGCGGCGAATTGCAGCGCGGCATCGAAGTGGTCGAATACGCCTGCGGCATTGCCGAATTGCTCAAGGGCGAACATTCGCGGGAAGCGGGCCCTGGTATCGACAGTTGGTCGGAATTGCAGCCGCTGGGCGTGGTCGCCGGCATCACCCCATTCAATTTTCCCGTCATGGTGCCCATGTGGATGTATCCGCTGGCGATCTGTTGCGGCAATACCTTCGTATTGAAGCCCTCCGAGCGAGACCCCGGCGCCTCCTTGCTGATCGCGAAGCTGTTGCGGGAAGCCGGACTGCCCGACGGCGTCTTCAACGTCGTCAACGGCGGTCGCGAGGCCGTGGAGGCATTGCTTGATGACCAACGCGTACAGGCGGTGAGCTTTGTCGGCTCCACTCCGGTTGCCGAGTCGATCTACCGCCGCGCCACCGCCGCGGGCAAGCGCGTACAGGCCCTGGGTGGGGCCAAGAATCATGCCGTTGTCCTGCCGGACGCCGATCTCGAAGCCGCCGCGGACGCGCTCATGGGCGCCGCATACGGTTCCTGCGGTCAGCGCTGCATGGCGATTTCGGTAGCGGTGACCGTAGGCGAGGAAACGGGAAATCAGCTTGTCGACCTGCTGCGGCAGCGAATCGCCGACTTGAAAGTCGGCCCCGGAGCCGACAACAGCAATGACATGGGACCGCTGGTTTCGAAGGAAAGTCTTGAGCGGATACACGGCTACATCGACGAGGGTCTTGCGCAGGGCGCCGAACTCGCCGCGGACGGCCGCGGTCTGAAAGTGCTGGGCAATGAAGACGGCTTCTTCCTCGGCGCCTGCCTGTTCGACCGGGTGCAGCCGCAAATGACGATCTATCGCGACGAAATTTTCGGCCCGGTGTTATGCGTCGTTCGGGCGGAGAATTTCGATCAGGCTATCGAATTGGTCAACGACCACGAATACGGCAACGGCGCCGCGCTGTTCACCCGCGACGGCGAAGCCGCGCGGAATTTCTCGAACCACGTAAGAATCGGCATGGTCGGCATCAATGTGGCCTTGCCGGTGCCCGTCGCGAGTCAGTCCTTCGGCGGCTGGAAGCGTTCGCTGTTCGGCGACCACTACGCCTACGGCCCGGACGCCGTCCGTTTCTACACCCGGCGCAAGACCATGACCCAACGCTGGCTGCGGCGCAAGGACGACGACCCCTCGGGGCCGCAATTTTCCTTTCCTTCCTGACGGCGAAAACGCCAAATGGTCTTCGGCCGCGAGTGGCGACAAACTGCCCGAACACGACCCTGACCGGAGTTATTCCGATACTCGATAAATGCCGTTTTGCAAATCGCTTGACGGCGCTTCCACGACCTTCGGCGGAGATATGGTCAAATCTGGCTTATGGCAAGTTAGGCATGCGGCCTCTCTGCTGTTTTCGCTGATCACTTCTTCGCCGTCCCTGAACTTCACTTCCTCGATGACATTGCCAAGTTGCCGGAAGCCGCATAGCCGCTTCCAGGATTTCTCGGCGCTCATCCCCATCTTGTAAATCATCGACAAAGGCAATCCATGGGACACCCACTCCAGCGGAGCAATCCATGGGACACCCACTCCAGCAATCCATGGGACACCCACTCCAGCGGCGCGGGCGAGGGCTAAACTATCCAGGCCCTTTTGACGGATCAAGTTACCATTTGGCTTTTGCGATAGAATCTCCCGCCGAAGCTCAGGTCCAAGGTAACAAGCGAGACATCATGCAGGAAAATCGAACGCCTCCCCGCGGCTCCAACGTATCCTGGCAGAAAACGCGCATCGGCAAGGCCGAGCGGGCGCGCAGCCTGGCGCAGTGGCCGATGATCATCTGGCTGACCGGTCTTTCCGGCGCTGGAAAATCTACCATCGCCAATCGCCTGGAACAGGAAATCCAGGCGGCGGGCAAGCACACTTATCTGCTGGATGGCGATAATCTGCGCCACGGCCTCAATGGCGATCTCGGCTTCAGCCTCGATGACCGGGTGGAAAACGTGCGCCGGGTGGCGGAAGTGGCGCGGCTCATGGTCGATGCCGGTCTGATTGTGATAGCCGCTCTGATCTCGCCGCTGCGGTCGCAGCGGGAAATGGCGCGCTCACTTGTTCCGGAAGGGGAATTCCTGGAAATTTTCATCGATGCGCCATTGGCCGTCTGCGAGGCGCGCGACCCGAAAGGTCTATATGTCCGGGCGCGCAAGGGCGAGCTGCACGATTTTACCGGTATTGATTCTCCTTACGAAGCACCGCTCAAGCCCGATTTGAAGATCGACACGGAACGGCTTTCGGCCGATGACGCAGTCAAGGAAATCCTCGCTTTTTTACGCAAAAACGCTCCCCGGCAGGATCGCCCGCCACTCTCGCCTTCCGGCATGAGCAAGCACAAGCGTAGCGACAAATTCATGATCAGTTGCACCGCCCGCAGCGGCAGTTCCATGTTGAGCACTTTGCTGAACTCGCATCCGCGGGTGCTATGTCATGGCGAGATTCTGGCCGCGCCTCACGAATCGGCTGGCCCTTATCACGAATTCCGCAGACAGGGGATCGATATCGACGATTGGCTGCGCGAATATCGGAAAACGCGTCCCGAGGCTTTTCTCTATGACGTTTGTTTCAATCCCGCGGGGCATCAAAGCGTGGGTTTCAAGTTCAAGCTGGAGGAATCGCTGTCAAAGAAGTACAAGCTCTTCCGCGATCTTCTCGCGGCCGACAGAGACATCAGGATCATTCACCTGCAACGAACGAATATTCTGGACAAATACATATCCTTGCAGATGACGAAGCAATCAGGGATTTTCTCTATTCGCTCCGGTAGTCAAAGGCCGGAATTGCGCCCCTTTGCCATCGATATTCCCGAATTTGTCGCCTACGTGCGCGAAGATCGGCGACGGCACGAAGCCGCCTTCGACTTGTTCAAGAAGCACCAATGCCTGCATCTGACGTACGAGGAACTTTGCCAATCCCGTCCCGCCGCGCTGGCGAAGGCGCAGGACTTTCTCGAATTGCCCGAGGCCGACCTTGCCACCATGATGGTCAAGGTAATCGAGAACAATTCCGATTTGGTGCTGAACCTGTCGGAAGCGCAGGCGGCTTTGGCCGAGGAGGTAAGTCCGGCCAACGCGCAATAGCCATGCGGCAGTCCGATAGGCCCAGCTGCGGCTCGATTGACTTGTAGCTGGATTTTGGTCTCATTGCCCGGCAATCCGGCCGCGTCAACCGGCGCGAGTTCCGGCGAAGAGAGCAAAGCGGAACCATGACGACCGCAAAGATTCGCGCTGCCCTGGCGTTGCCGTGCTGGCTCGCTTCCGGCATCTTGTTCGCCCAATCGCCGAGCAAACTGTATGACCACATTCACATGGCGCCGCCCGACCCGCGCGAGATGCGGTTGCCCAACGGCATGATCGAGTTCTGCTATATCGAGGGTCCCCATGGCGCCAATGTGGAACTGGTCTGGCGCCAGCCCGATATGCCTTGAATTTTGGTGGCTATGGCTGGATTTGAACCAGCGACCCCGGCATTATGAGTGCCGTGCTCTAACCAACTGAGCTACATAGCCAAGAAGTCTCGCGCGGTATGCCGGAAAGGCGGCGAATTCTGTCGATTCGACATCCCGTTGTCAAGCTGAAGCCTTATCCTATGCGAAGCGATGGGGAGGCGAAAGGTCGATTCCAACGCGAATCGACGGTGAAATCCGCGCCCGCGGCATGATGCGGAGACGATCGCGGACATTCAGGCGCGGCGACTACGAGCAATCAAGCAGTTCGCGTCTTCCGGCCAGCGGTTGTTAAAAGCAAATAGAAATGTCCGGTTCTGTAGCAAATGATCTGTCCGGTTTGATTCTGGAGTCTGGCGAGCTTTGGAGGGCATAGCCCGGAAAGGGCCGCCAGGCGCCGGCCGCCGCCGCGATCCTATGCGGCGGTCCGTAAATTCTCAGTCAATAGTTTGGCCCGGGGATCGTATCGCGCCAGTTCGCGCAAGCCGTGGCGGATCGCGACGCACCCATCCAGATATCGCAAAACCTTGACCGTCGCTTTCACATAGTAACAACGGTACCGATCCGGCGGAATCTGCAATACCTGTCGACGAAAGCGTACGCAGTTGTCGTGCCCGACAACCCGCTCATGTTGTTCGCACAGAATCTCGTCCAGCCGCTCGGCGTCGCCGCGGGCCACGAAGGCGGACCCTTCCTCCCGCGGCGGCCGCGCGAACTCCGCGTTGAAAGCCGGCAGGTATGTCTCCCGCAAGTACCGGTTCGCCGCTTCCATCTCCGCGACCCCCGCCAGCGCCAACTCCTTCACCAGTCGGTCCTGGTGCGTCTTGAACGCCCGCTCCGAACGGCCCCGCGCCTCCGGCGAGTACGCCGGAATCATCTCGATGCCCAACTGCCTCATCGCCCGTCCAAACTGCGTCGGATTGCTCTTGTCCACCTTGCCGCCCGCCGGCGGCATGTGCCAGTAATGACTGCCGCGGTCGGTGTACAGCGAACAGAACAGGCTCTCGCGTCAATCACCTCGCGGATGCCGCGAAAGCTGCTCCACGTGCCTTCCTCCGCGCAGAAGAACATCGAGTAATGCTCGTTGGTGGCGTCGTCCATCGTCACGATCAGATCCCACATCCGACCCGGCGCCCATTCATGGCGACTGCCGTCCTGATGCAACAGCATGCCCGGCCACGGCGCCGCCTCCCGCCGCTTGCGATGCGTCCTGCGGCGCGGCACCTGCGCCATCAGGCCCACCGCCTCTTCTTGCGTCAGCCGACTCTCCGTCCAAGCTCCGAAAGCTTCTTCAAATCGCTCCATTCGCGTCTCCTGTAACCACACTGTTCGTCTCATCAGATGCTTCCTCCCACATCCAATGAGAGCCGGACAGATCTTGTACTACAAGGCCGGACAGATTATGTGCTTTCTACATTGGACAAGGTTGCGATTTGCAGTTTGCGGTTTTAGAGCATAGAATCGAGTGAACTTCGTGGCTCCTCGATCATCGAGGTTTACTCGTTTTGCGTATTTCATGGCCAGCCTTCCTGTTATTGGCGGCTTCTAGTTCAACGTTTTTTGCTGCTGGTTCGCTGGCGCAAGCGCCCATCGTCTGGGGCAGTGCATCGCCATCCAACTTCAAGGCCGATGTAGACACGACCACGCTGAGTTGGGGCAGTAGTGGGGCGGATTCCTGTGAATTCCAGGGAGAGTCGATTGCCATCAGCGGGTCGTTGACCGGCGGGCCTTACGCGGCCGGCAGCCATGCAATCACTTTTTCCTGCAGCAACGAATCTGGTTCGACGCCCTACACGATCAACTTCCAGGCCTGGTCGCCGCCGACGCTGAACAGTTTCTCGCTGAGCAGCGTCACGATCTATGAAAACCAGAGCGTAACGGTCAGTTGGAGTTCAACCGACGCCAACGCTTGTATTTTGAGCACGGGAGGGGGCAGTCAACCCCCGAACGGAAGTCTGACCTTTCCCGCGAACAGTTTTGCTCCGGGCGTCATCAGCGGATCGATGCATTGCACCGGTTATGGAGGCACGTCGAACACGCGCTCGGTTTCCTTGACGGTGCTGACCTGGATCGATACCGATAACGATGGCGTTCATGACGACGAAGACACCGACGACGATGGCGACGGCATGCCCGATGTCTGGGAAATCGCCAACGATCTGGATCCCTTGGTCGCCAACGCCGATGGCGATCCCGACGACGACGGCGACAGCAACCTGACGGAATACAACAACGGCACCGATCCGCAAACGCATGAGGTGGCGCAACTGTTGAGCGCGACCTTGTCCGCGAACACGATTTACGAAAACGAAAGCCTGACCTTCTCCTGGAGTTCCCGTTACGCGACTGCTTGTTACGCCAACGATACCAGTTCCAGCGCCAGTATCGGCAGCGCGGGCATCGGCAATACATCCGCGAGCGCCGGCGTCGTCGGCAAGGCGGACAACGCATGGGATCCGAACGGCAGCGTAACCTACGAGCCCAACTTTTTTGATGTCGGGTCATTCAGTTATGAATTTTATTGCAGCGGCCCTGGCGGGGCTTCCGCGAAGGCAACGATTTTGCTGACGGTGCTGACCTGGATCGATACCGATAACGATGGCATTCATGACGACGAAGACACCGACGACGATGGCGACGGCATGCCCGATGTCTGGGAAATCGCCAACGATCTGGATCCCTTGGTCGCCAACGCCGATGGCGATCCCGACGGCGACGGCGACGACAACCTGACCGAATACAACAACGGCACCGATCCGCAAACGTATGAAGTGGCGCAACTGTTGAGCGCGATCTTGTCCGCGAACACGATTTACGAAAACGAAAGCCTGACCTTCTCCTGGAGTTCCCGTTACGCCACTGCTTGTTACGCCAACGATACCAGTTCCAGCGCCAGTATCGGCAGCGCGGGCATCGGCAATACATCCGCGAGCGCCGGCGTCGTCGGCAAGGCGGACAACGCATGGGATCCGAACGGCAGCGTAACCTACGAGCCCAACTTTTTTGATGTCGGGTCATTCAGTTATGAATTTTATTGCAGCGGCCCGGGCGGGGCTTCCGCGAAGGCAACGATTTTGCTGACGGTGCTGGCCTGGGTCGACACCGACAAGGATGGCATTCATAACGATTTCGATCTCGACGACGATGGCGACGGCATGCCCGATACCTGGGAAATCGCCAACGGTCTGGATCCCTTGGTCGCCAACGCCGATGGCGATCCCGACGACGACGGCGACAGCAACCTGACGGAATACAACAACGGCACCGATCCGCAAACGCATGAGGTGGCGCAACTGTTGAGCGCGATCTTGTCCGCCAACACGATTTACGAAAACGAAAGCCTGACTTTCTCCTGGAGTTCCCGTTACGCCACCGCTTGTTACGCCAAGGAGACCAGCTCCAGCGCCAGTATCGGCAGCGCGGGCATCGGCAATACATCCGCGAGCGCCGGCGTCGTCGGCAAGGCGGACAACGCATGGGATCCGAGCGGCAGCGTAACCTCCGAGCCCAACAGTTACGAGGTCGGATCATACAGTTACGAATTTTATTGCAGCGGCCCGGGCGGGGCTTCCGCGAGCGCAACGCTGTTGCTGACGGTGCTGGCCTGGGTCGACACCGACGGCGATGGCATTCATGACGATTTCGATCTCGACGACGATGGCGACGGCATGCCCGATACCTGGGAAATCGCCAACGGTCTGGACTCCTTGGTCGCCAACGCCGATGGCGATCCCGACGGCGACGGCGACGACAACCTGACCGAATACAACAACGGCACCGATCCGCAAACGTATGAAGTGGCGCAACTGTTGAGCGCGATCTTGTCCGCTAACACGATTTACGAAAACGAAAGCCTGACCTTCTCCTGGAGTTCCCGTTACGCCACTGCTTGTTACGCCAACGATACCAGTTCCAGCGCCAGTATCGGCAGCGCGGGCATCGGCAATACATCCGCGAGCGCCGGCGTCGTCGGCAAGGCGGACAACGCATGGAATCCGAACGGCAGCGTAACCTACGAGGCCAACTTTTTTGATGTCGGGTCATTCAGTTACGAATTTTATTGCAGCGGCCCGGGCGGGGCTTCCGCGAAGGCAACGATTTTGCTGACGGTGCTGGCCTGGGTCGACACCGACGGCGATGGCATTCATGACGATTTCGATCTCGACGACGATGGCGACGGCATGCCCGATACCTGGGAAATCGCCAATGGTCTGGACTCCTTGGTCGCCAACGCCGACGGCGATCCCGACGGCGACGGCGACGACAACCTGACCGAATACAACAACGGCACCGATCCGCAAACGCATGAAGTGTCGCAACTGTTGGACGCGTCCTTGTCCCCGAGCACGATATACGACCATGAAAACGAAAGCCTGACTTTCTACTGGAGTTCCCGCTACGCCACCGCTTGTTACGCCAACGACAACAGTGCCGGCGCCACCGGCGCGAACAACGCTTGGGAACCGAACGGCAGCGTAACCTTCGTGCCAGGTCATTTTGATGTCGGGTCATACAGCTATCAATTTTATTGCAGCGGCCCGGGTGGGGATTCGGAGAGCGTAACGCTGTTGCTGGAGGTGCTGTCCTGGATCGATACCGACGGCGATGGCATTCATGACGCTATCGACCTTGACGACGATGGCGACGGCATGCCCGATACCTGGGAAATCGCCAATGGTTTGAACTCCTTGATCGCCAACGCCGGCGGCGACCCCGACGGCGATGGCGACGACAACCTGACCGAATACAACAACGGCACCGATCCGCAGACGCATGAAGTGGCGCGACTGCTGAGCGCGTCCTTGTCGGCGAGCGAGATGTACGACAATGGGGAGCTGATATTCTCCTGGAGTTCCGGCTACGCCAGCGGCTGTTACGCCAACGATACTGGTTCCGGCGCCAGTTTCAGCGGCGTGGCCATTGCCAATAATTTGGCGAGCGTCAATGGCGCCGCCGGCGGCAGCGCATGGGTTTCGAACGGCGCTGCCATCTTCCCGTCCGGCAGTTTCGCGGCCGGGACATACAGCTATCAGTTTTATTGCAGCGGCCCCGGCGGGGATTCCGCGGGCGCAACGCTTTCGCTAACGGTAACTGCCTGGGTCGACACCGATGGCGATGGCATTCACAACGATAACGATTCCGACGACGATAACGACGGCATGCCCGATACCTGGGAAGTCGACAACGGTCTGGATCCCTTGGTCGTCAACGCCGACGGCGATCCCGACGGGGACGGCGACGACAACCTGACCGAATACAACAACGGCACCGATCCGCAAACGCATGAAGTCGCGCAACTGTCAAGCGCGATCTTGTCGGCGGACACGATGTACGAAAATGGCAGTCTGACTTTTACCTGGAGCTCCCGTTACGCCAGCGGCTGTTACGCCAACGATACCGGTTCCGGCGCCAGTTTCAGCGGCGTGGCCATCGCCAATGATTTGGCGAGCGTCAATGGCGCCGCCGGCACGAGCAGCGCATGGGGCCCGAACGGCGCTGCCATCTTCCCGCCCGACAGTTTCGCCGCCGGGGCATACAGCTATCGATTTTATTGCAGCGGCCCCGGCGGGGATTCCGCGGGCACAACGCTTTCGCTGACGGTAACTGCCTGGGTCGACACCGACGACGATGGCATTCATGACGATGACGATCCCGACGACGATAACGACGGCATGCCCGATACCTGGGAAATCGACAACGGTCTGGACCCCTTGATCGCCAACGCCGATGACGATCCCGACGGCGACGGCGACGACAATCTGACCGAATTCAGTAACAACACCGATCCGCTAACGTATGAGATCGCGCAAGTATTGAGCGCGAGCTTGTCGGCGAGCGCGATGTACGACAATGAAAGCCTGACTTTCTCCTGGAGTTCCCGTTACGCCAGCGACTGTTACGCCAACGAAAGCAATGCCGGCGCCACGGGCGATCCATGGGATCCGAACGGCAGCAAGCTCTTTCCGCCCGACTTTTTCGAGGCCGGGGAATTCAGCTATGAATTTTATTGCAGCGGTCCCGGCGGGGATTCGGAGAGCGTAACGCTGTTGCTGACGGTGCTGGCCTGGATCGATACCGATGGCGATGGCATTCATGACGATGACGATCCCGACGACGATAACGACGGCATGCCCGATACCTGGGAAGTCGACAACGGTCTGGATCCCTTGGTCGCCAACGCCGATGACGATCCCGACGGGGACGGCGACGACAATCTGACCGAATACGACAACGGCACCGATCCACTAACGTATGAAGTGGCGCAACTGCTGAGCGCGACCTTGTCCGCGAGCACGATGTACGACTATGAAAGCCTGACTTTTACCTGGAGTTCCCGCTACGCCACCGGCTGTTACGCGAACGACAGCGTCACCACCTTAAGCTATTCCGCGGTTGCCATATCGTCAAACAAGACGGCGACAAAGAACGGCGGCTGGGCTCCGAACGGCAGCGAGATCTTCCCACCCGGCAGTTTCGATGCCGGGGAATACAGTTATCAATTTTATTGCAGCGGTCCGGGCGGGGAGTCCGAGCGCGAAACGCTTTCCCTGACGGTACTGACGCGAAGGGATACCGATGGAGACGGTATTCCTGACGATGACGACCTCGACGACGATGGCGACGGCATGCCCGATACCTGGGAAATCGCCAACGATCTGAATCCCTTGACCGCCAACGCCGACGGCGATCCCGACGGCGATGGCGACGACAATCTGACCGAGTACAAAAACGGCACCGATCCGCAAACGCATGAAGCCGCGCGGCTGTTGAGCGCATCCTTGTCCCCGAGTACGATTTACGACAATAAAAGCGAAAGCCTGACCTTCTCCTGGAGTTCCCGCTACGCCACCGCTTGTTACGCCAACGACAACAGTACCAGCGCTGGTTACGGCATCGCGGCCATCGCCAGTACATCCGCGAGCGTCACTGGCGTCGCCGGCAAGAGCAACGCATTGGCCCCGAACGGCAGCGAGATCTTCCCGCCCGGCAGTTTCGAGATCGGGGACTACAGCTATCAATTTTATTGCAGCGGTCCCGGCGGGGATTCCGCGAGCGCGACGATTTCGCTGACGGTGGTGGCCTGGACCGACAACGATGGCGATGGCATTCATGACGATATTGACCCCGACGACGATAACGACGGCATGCCCGATATCTGGGAAATCGCCAATGGTCTGAATTCCCTGATCGCCAACGCCGATGGCGATCCCGACATAGACGGGGACGACAATCTGACCGAATACAAAAATGGCACCGATCCACAATCGTATGAAGTCGCGCAACTATTGAGCGCAACCTTGTCGGCGAGCACGATTTACAAAAACGAAAGCTTGATCTTCTCCTGGAGTTCCCGCTACGCCACCGCCTGTTACGCCAACGAAACCAATTCCAGCCCCGCGAACAACGCATTGCCCCCGAACGACAAGGAAACCTTCCCGCCCGACTTTTTCGAGGTTGGGGCATACAGCTATCAATTTTATTGCAGCGGCCCCGGCGGGGATTCCGCGAGCGTAACGCTTTCCCTGACGGTGCTGGCCTGGGTCGACAACGATGGCGATGGCATTCATGACGATTTCGACCCCGACGACGATAACGACGGCATGCCCGATACCTGGGAAATCGCCAACGGTCTGGACCCCTTGACCGCCAACGCTGACGGCGATCCCGACGGTGATGGCGACAGCAACCTGACCGAATACAACAACGGCACCGACCCGCTAGCGTATGAAGCCGCGCAAGTGTTGAGCGCGGACTTGTCGGCGAGCAAGATTTACAAACATCAAAGCTTGACTTTCTCCTGGAGTTCCCGCTACGCCACCGCCTGTTACGCCAACGACAACAATGCCGACGCCACCGGCACGAACGACGCATTGCCCCCGCACGACAGCGTAACCTACGGGCCCAACTTTTTCGATGCTGGGGCATACAGCTATCAATTTTATTGCAGCGGCCCCGGCGGGGATTCCGCGAGCGTAACGCTTTCCCTGACGGTAATAACCTGGATCGACACCGACGGCGATGGCATTCCCGACGATGTCGACCTCGACGACGATGACGACGGCATGCCCGATATCTGGGAAATCGCCAACGGTCTGGACTCCTTGACCGCCAACGCCGATGGCGACCCCGACGACGACGGCGATGATAATCTGACCGAATTCAGTAACAACACCGATCCGCTAACGCATGAGATCGCGCAAGTGTTGAGCGCGGACTTGTCGGCGAGCAAGATTTACAAACATCAAAGCTTGACTTTCTCCTGGAGTTCCCGCTACGCCAGCGCCTGTTACGCCAACGACAACAATGCCGACGCCACTGGCACGAACGACGCATTGCCCCCGAACGACAGCGTAACCTACGGGCCCAACTTTTTCGATGCTGGGGAATACAGCTATCAATTTTATTGCAGCGGCCCCGGCGGGGATTCGGAGAGCGTAACGCTGCTGCTGACGGTGATGGGCTGGGTCGACACCGACGGCGACGGTATGCCCGATAACTGGGAAACGGAGCATGGACTGGATCCCCTGGATGGCGCGGACGCGAACCAGGATCTCGACGGCGACGGCGACAGTAATCTCGAGGAGTATCAAAACGGGACCAACCCAGGGATTTACGAAACCGCGCGGTTGCTGGATTACGCTCTGACTGACGATGAGATCTATTCCAACGAGTCCGCTGAATTCAATTGGAACTCCCGCTACGCGGACGCCTGTTACTTCGAAGATGACAATGTGAATCTCGGCACGGCCGGCCCGCTCGCCAGCGACGCAGGGCAGTTCAGTAGCGGCGTTTGGGAAATCGCCATGTACTGTACCGGCCAGGGCGGCGATTCGCCGATCGACACTGTTACCTTGACTGTCGCGGAATGGCTGGATACGGACGGCGACGGGGTGCACAATGATATTGACGACGATGACGATAACGACGGCATGCCCGACGATTGGGAGCAGGAGCATGGCCTCGATAGCGAAGATGCTGACGATGCCGAGTTGGATGCCGATGGTGACGGATTTTCCAATCTCGCGGAATATCGGGCGCGCACCGATCCGAAGGATGACTTGGATCATCCCGTGGTGGACACGAATTCGGGATTTACCGCAAATTACCAACTCTTCACCGTGATGACCTCCGAGCCCAATCCGGATGGCGACGAAACCGTGCCCCTGGAGCATCTGCTGGTGAAGAAATCCACTGGCGGAACCAGAGCCGGCGCCGCGGATTTCGCCATGCGGGAAACGATCAGTGGCGAGAGCTTCAGTCTATCCTCGCTGGACGCGGCCTGGTTACCGCTGGCGACGGAGCCGGTGTCGTTCGCGAAGGATACGGTTATCGGCGACTACAATCATGACGGCGACGACGACCTTGCGATAGTCGGACTGGGGGAAACGTTATTTCCCGGCGTGGACCGGATTGTCTTCGCGAGCCCGGGTAGCTCGGACTACGTGCCGAGCCATGCGGCGGCGCTGGACGCCGACGCGCGAGATTTCTTCGGAAACCTTGCGGAGTGGATCACCCAGCCGGGGAATTTCGACGACGATTTCGACGTGGAGATCAGCGCGGGGGCGCAAGCCCAGGGCTGGGCAAGCGGCAAGGCGGGCGGCAGGCCGCTTCTTTCGGGCAACGTAAGCAGCCACCAGTTGATCGTACCCGAGTCGGGCGTCACATATAACGATCAGAACGCGCCGCCGCCGACGTCGGCGTATCCGTCCCAATGTCTCTTGCAGTCGAACTATTGCCAGTTCGTGTTCGTGCCGGCGAACGCGGATTCGGTCCGGATGGAGTTGAGCGCGGGAAATTTCCCCGGCACTGTGCAGTTTTCGAGCGGGAATTTGGGTGTAGCGACCAGGGCGACGGATGTCGTCATCGTCGTTTTCAATATTCCGGTCAACTTGAGCGCGGGCGGATGGGGCTTGGTTTTGCTTGCGTTCGACTGGATCTGGAGTGACGATAGCAATTTGATTTCGCCCGGCAAGCGGGACGCCGCGCTGCTGTGGGAGACGATCCTGCAGCCGCTGGGCGCCACCGGGAAATTAGAGGCGGGTTCGCCGGCCGCAGTCGTGGCGGACGGGCTGCTGAGCGAATATCTCGGTGGTGTGGAAGTGCTTGAGGGAGCGCTGCGTAACGCTGTCCTGCGGGAGTTGCCGGCGGCGGTCCTGCAAACCGAAGACGCCAGACGGGCCGGTGTGCTCGGCGAGGTTCTTGAGTTGCTCGAACACGTCAGGGGAAGGATGGCGTTACCGGTCCTGGCGCCGCCGCCGCGGCCGGTGCCGCCCGGCACGGTGGTGTGCGATGGAAGCCATTGCATCCCGATCGGCTGCGACGCCGACGGCAATTGCCTCAACGAAGCCTGCGAGGCGTCCGACGGTGCATCGGGGAATACAGCGGGCAGTAGCCAAACAGCCAAGACCTGCCTGACCGAAATCGACATCGTCGAAATCTGCCACAGCGGCAACGCCATGCCGGAAATGCAGAATGATCCGCGATATGAGAAGTTTTGCAACGCAGACGGGCCCAAAATTGTGTTCCCGAACCCGATTCCAAGCTGCTCGATCGAATTTTCCGTTTCACCGGTCGCTGACTACTACGTGATCTCCAACGATGCCGCCAACGCGGATCACCCTGTAATGCCAACGTTAACTGCGACCGCAACCGCTGCCGCACCAGGCGCAGCCGACCCTGCCCCCGAAATTAGCTGGCGGGCCCGGGTCACACACACCTCGCCGACCGGTTGCGGCAATTCGAACGACAGCTTGGGCGAGGACAAAGCCGAGTGGTCGGCGGATGTGTCCGCCAGGACTTTTTCGCCGGACTTCGAAGGCATATTTGGCGGCGATCTCAAGATTGAGGCGAGTTGCCGGGATCCGAACCGGCAGAGTCCGTCGTACGCAAGCGCGAGCGCGGAGTTCAGTAATAAGGTAGTGGGCACGAATCCGGCATCAGCAAGCATCGCTGCGGAGATCGATGCCGCCGCGGCGCACCAGATGGCTGAGGCGCGGCGGGAGACTGCGGAGCGCCGGAGCACTTACGGGGATCACATAGAGGATAGCAGATATGAGCGCAATGTCGTCAATGGCGAGCTCGGCGTCGGGGAGGAAGCCGAACCGGTTTCGGATATTCTGAAGAAAATCGCCTGCCACGAGTCCTACGGCGGCAATCAGTTCCATCCCATATCGGAACCGAACGACAATTCCGGACAACCGATTTACAGAGTGGCGATCGATGGTCTCCGTGGTGACGTCGGCATCATGCAAATTTGTTTCGACAGAGAACCCAAGCACGTGTGGAACTGGGTGGAGAACGTGAACCAAGCCGCCTATGCATTGCGCGACACGGTGAATAACCTAGCTTACAATCGTCTGCTACCCCAAGTCCAAATGGCGTTGGGTTACGAAGAAATAACAAATGATTTGGAACTGAATCAAGTCCGGGACAAAATTCGGATGCTCATGAAGAAAGAGGCGATACACCGCTATAATGCGGGGGATGGGCCCGATGGAGATAGAGTTAGAGTTACCCCTACCATGTACTGGCAATGGAACGAAGATGAAGGATGGCGCGAGGTGGCCCTGAAAGACGGAGTAGAGAGTAGATATGTCCAGAATGTGAGCGAGAAGACGCCGACGTCATGCCCCCTTCTTTAGTCGTTTTTCGTTTCGCGGCAATCGCGCCGCTGCTGACCGCGTTGCTGGTCTCGACGCAGGCAGATGCTGCCTGTAAAAACATCGTGGCGACCCGGCATGCTGAATACATGGTGCTCGACCCTGAAACGTTGACCACCTTGCAGGTGGGCAACCTGCATTGGCTGGGGATTTATTCGGTGTTTCCTCGGGTCGGGTCGAGTCTTGAGCGGACGTTGGTGTCGGTGTCGTCGGGTCTCTTTCTACACACGAATTCCGAAGAGCCTGTATTCGACGAGCAAGCGAGAAATTCGGCGTATTACACCTCAACCTTAATGTATCTGGAAAACCTGGGCGAAGACTTGCGCTCCCAGGGCGAGATTCCGGTCATGAGGCATAGTTTTGCTCGCGTGTCCGATTACGACGTCCTGTGGGCGGACTGGATTGAAGAGAACACCGTGATCCGGGGAGACTACGACTCGGATAGGCAATACGTCTCGGGCTACGAATTGCTGGATACCGACTTCAATGTATTGAGAAGGTGGGAGCCAAGGGTGGGATTCTTCGCGGGGTTTCCCAGTTGCGCAATAGACGACAAAGTTTATTTCGCCGGCAGGAACGAGGTGCGTGTGTTTGATGACCAGGGCGGGTCGATATTCGAACTGGAAAGCCTGCAAAGGGAAAACCTGAGATTGGTTACAGTTCACACGAAGAACTGCAAAGCGTTGGCGTTCAGGGACACTCCCGACGAAAACCCCATGCGGGGAGTAGTGTTGGTTGATGTGGCCACGGGGACATTGGGTCCTGAATTCGCGGTACAAAAAGAGAGCGAATATTTGCTTTACGATAACGGCAATCGTTTGTTGCTGCAGAGAAGAGAACAGAGGTTTCGCACAACAAGCGCGGGTCAAAGAATATACAGTACTCCGGTTCCAACCAATAGCTTTAGTCTGATCGACACCACGACCGGGGAGGTGCTGCTGGAAAAGACGCTGGAGATTGGTTCTGGATTGCTGTCCAGGGAAATGCTCTGCGACGAGGAAACACCGAAGGCGCTGGTCCAGGACGATGATGCGTTTTATCTGATAGACCCGAACACGCTGGAGATCGTCGCAAGCAAGGCGGTGCCGACGCTATGGGGTAGCATCTATAATGTTTTCGAGTAAATCCATTGGTTGGCTGTTTCCTCGCATTGGACGGGTCATGGGCGGCGCCGGTCTGAGCCGTTCGGCCGGGGCGATCGACGGAAAGAGTTCCGCCGGACTGACAGCAGCGATTTGCGGACTGGCGGTACTTCTCGGCTCGACAATCCAGGTCGAAGCCGCGTGCAGGCAATTCGCGGTGGTCGGCGGGGACGCCTCCTACCTGCTGCTCGACGGCGAAACCTGGGCGGTTCTGCGCGTGGGAAGCTATTGGGTCACGGGCGTGCGGCAGGTTGCCGGCGTATTGCCGGGCTCGAGCGACCGGCGGTCGGCGTTCAGAACCAACGCGCTGGTCAATGTACATGATCAGGAACCCATGCTCGCCGGGCCGGCTCCCGAAGACGATGCGCCCAATACGGTAGCGCTGCTGCGGATGCTTTCGTACGCACCGCGGGAAACGCCGCGCGAATATCCGCTCAGTGGGTACAATGAATTCGTCTGGCCGCCGTATTACTACACGCTGGAAGGGCCGGAGGGAATGGAATCCGACCAATGGGTGCACTGGCTGCGCGAGGATACCCTGTTCCGCGCCTCCGACGTGGGCGGCGCCACCGCGGTATATCACCTGACCGGACATTTCGAGCCCGAAGCGTTCGTATCCGGAGACGAGGCTGAATCGGACGGACTGGAAGTCCTCAACGTGTGGGACATCGGCGACATGGATCTGACGATGCCATTCTGCGCCGTGGGTGAAACGCTGTATTTCACCGACGCTGCCAACGCCCTGAGCGCGCCGGCGGCGGGCGGGCCGAACAACGAACGCCGCCCTCTGGCGGCGCTGACCGAGGGCGGTTACGAACTTACTCCCCTGCACACCAAGAATTGCAAGGCGCTGGCGAGCCGCCCATCCGAGGACGATTCGGAACTGATTGAGTACGCCCTGTACGACATCGCCGCCGACTCCGTCGAATCGGAATTCGCCGCTCCCGCGTCCGCCCGAAACTTACTCTTTGCCGACGGTTCCCGCTGGCTGCGGCAACTCGCGCAAAACCCCGAGGCGCAAGACTCCGCCGACGAGGAACTTGTCCCTTCCGCCACTTTCCAACTCATCGACACCGTAACCGGCGTGGTGCTGCGCGAGACTGTACTCGACGTGCCCGGCGGCGCGCTGATCGAAGAAATGCAATGCGACGCGGACACCCCCCGAGCTGTCATCGCCGGCCCGCGCCGCATCTGGCTGCTTGATCCCGAAACCCTGGCCGTCGTCGCGGAGAACGAAATACCCTTCGAGCGCGACTATTTCGTGTTCGAGTAATACAGATGTCCAGGCAGTGAGCGAGAAGACGTCGACGTCATGTCCCCTTCTTTAGCCATTTTCAGTCGCGCGGCAATCGCGCCGCTGCTGACCGCGTTGCTGGTCTCGACGCAGACAGATGCTGCCTGCGAGAACATCGTCGCGACCCGGCATGCGGAGTACATGGTGCTCGACCCTGAAATGCTGACCACCTTGCAGGTAGGCAACCTGCATTGGCTGGGGATTTATTCGGCGTTTCCTCGGGTCGGGTCGAGTCTTGAGCGGGCGTTGGTGTCGGTGTCGCCTAGTTACTTTATACACACGAATTCCGAAGAGCCCGTATTCGAGCAAGCGAGAAATTCGACGTATTACACCTCAGCCTTAATGTATCTGGAAAACCTGGGTAAAGATTTGCGCTCCCAGGGCGAGATTCCGGTCATGAGGCATAGTTTTCCTCGCGTGTCCGATTACAGCGTCCTGTGGGCGGACTGGATTGAAGAGGACACCGTGATCCGGGAAGACTACTACTCGGGTCAGCAATACGTCTCCTACGAATTGCTGGATACCGACTTCAATGTATTGAGACGGTGGGTACCTGGAATATCTTTCAACTTGGGATATCCCAGTTGCGCGATAGACGACAAAGTTTATTTCGCCGGCAGGAACGAGGTGCGTGTGTTCGACGACCAGGGCGGGTCGATATTCGAACTGGAAAGCCTGCAAAGGGAAAACCTGAGATTGGTTCCATTTCACACGAAGAACTGTAAAGCGTTGGCGTTCAGGGACACTCCCCACGACAACCCGATGTTCGGAGCCGTTCTGATTGATGTGGTCGAAGGAACATTGGGTCCTGAATTTTCGGTCGGGAAATTTAACAATTTTTTGCTTTATGACGAAGGCAGGCGTTTGCTGCAACAAAGACGAGAAGCCTCGATTGTCACAGAAAGCTCGGGTTTTACATACATGACCCGCGATCACGATGCTCCAGTCGATCAATTCAGTCTGATCGACACCACGACCGGCGAAGTGTTGTTGGAAAAGACGCTGGAGATTGGTTCTGGATTGCTGTCCGGGGAAATGCTCTGCGACGAGGAAACGCCGAGGGCGCTGGTCCAGGACGATGATGCGTTTTATCTGATAGACCCGAACACGCTGGAGATTGTCGCAAGCAAGGCGGTGCCGACGCTATGGGGCAGCATCTATTATGTTTTCGAGTAAATCCATTAGTCGGCTGTTTCCTCGCATTGGACGGGTCATGGGCGGCGCCGGTCTGAGCCGTTCGGCCGGGGCGATCGACGGAAAGAGTTCCGCCGGACTGACAGCAGCGATTTGCGGACTGGCGGTACTTCTCGGCTCGACAATCCAGGTCGAAGCCGCGTGCAGGCAATTCGCGGTGGTCGGCGGGGACGCCTCCTACCTGCTGCTCGACGGCGAAACCTGGGCGGTTCTGCGCGTGGGAAGCTATTGGGTCACGGGCGTGCGGCAGGTTGCCGGCGTATTGCCGGGCTCGAGCGACCGACGGTCGGCGTTCAGAACCAACGCGCTGGTCAATGTACATGATCAGGAACCCATGCTCGCCGGGTCGGCTCCCGAAGACGATGCGCCCAATACGGTAGCGCTGCTGCGGATGCTTTCGTACGCGCCGCGGGAAACGCCGCGCGAATATCCGCTCAGTGGGTACAATGAATTCCTCTGGCCGCCGTATTACTACACGTTGGAAAGGCCGGCAGGTATGGAATCCGATCAATGGGTGCACTGGCTGCGCGAGGATACCCTGTTCCGCGCCTCCGACGTGGGCGGCGCCACCGCCGTATATCACCTGACCGGAGATTTCGCGCCCGAAGCGTTCGTATCCGGAGGCGAGGCTGAATCGGACGGACTGGAAGTCCTCAACGTGTGGGACATCGGCGACATGGATCTGACGATGCCGTTTTGCGCCGCCGGCGAAACGCTGTACTTCACCGACGCTGCCAACGCGCTGAGCGCGCCGGCGGCGGGCGGGCCGAACAACGAACGCCGCCCTCTGGCGGCGCTGACCGAGGGCGGTTACGAACTCACTCCCCTGCACACCAAGAATTGCAAGGCGCTGGCGAGCCGCCCATCCGAGGACGAATCGGAGTTGATTGAGTACGCTCTTTACGACATCGCCGCCGACGCCGTCGAATCGGAATTCGCCGCTCCCGCGTCCGCCCGAAACTTACTCTTTGCCGACGGTTCCCGCTGGCTGCGGCAACTCGCGCAAAACCCCGAGGCGCAAGACTCCGCCGACGAGGAACTTGTCCCTTCCGCCACTTTCCAACTCATCGACACCGTAACCGGCGTGGTGCTGCGCGAGACTGTACTAAACGTGCCCGGCGGCGCACTGATCGAGGAAATGCAATGCGACGCGGACACCCCCCGGGCTGTCATCGCCGGCCCGCGCCGCATCTGGCTGCTCGATGCCGCAACCCTGACCGTCGTCGCGGAGAACGAAATCCCCTTCGAGCGCGACTATTTCGTGTTCGAGTAATCCGCTGGAACCGGGTCGAGAACGTGAACTACGGCGCCGAACTGTTCAGGGGCGGGCTTGAAAGTAGTGCCACCATGGGACACCCATCCAATAATTCCCAATGAGACCGTGGGACACCCACGCCGGCCCGCGCCGTATCTGGCTGCTTGATGCCGAAACCCTGACCGTCGTCGCGGAGAACGAAATACCCTTCGAGCGCGACTACTTCGTATTCGAGTAATCTGCTGGAACCGGTTCGAGAACGTGAACTACGGCGCCGAACTGTTCGAGGAAAGACAATATGTTGGTAAGCTTGGATCACGTATCGGACGTGGATGGAGTGACCTCATGTTCTCTTCTTTGATTGGTTTTCGCGGTATATGCGTCGCGTTGGCGCTGATGCTGCCGCTGGCGGCGGCGCGGGTGAACGCCGCCTGCGACAACATCGTGGCGTTGTCGCGGGGCTGGGTCGAATACATGGTGCTCGACCCAGAGACGCTCGCTACGCTACGCGTCGGCGACTTGCGCTGGCTGGGCATTCGTTCGGTGTATTTCGTGGCGAGTGGCTCGAGTTTCGAGCGGTCGGTGCTCAATTCCTACGATTATCTGCGCGTCAATTCGCACGATCCCGTAATAGAGGGTTTTGAGGGTTATGTGGGACGTTACGGAGGAGCAAGTTCCGCCTTTACGCTGCTGTCCCTGCAAAATCTGGGTGAGGATCTTCGCTCCCAGGACGACATCCCGATCATGGATTCGGGGAGTATCATGGTGGGGCGGGAAAGGATTGTATGGGCAGACTGGATCGAGGAGAACACCTTGCTTCGGGAAATCTATGACCGGGATGGGCATTACATCGCGGGCTATGATCTTCTGGATACCGATTTCAATGTCTTGCGGCGGTGGGCGCCAAAAGTGGGATTTAGCATACAGTTTCCCAGTTGCGCGATTGACGACAGAATCTACTTTGCCGGTATGAGAGGGGTACACGTGTTCGACGACCAGGGCGGGACGATATTCGAACTGGAAAGCCTGCAAAGGGAAAACCTGAGATTAGTTCCAGTTCACGCGAAGAACTGCAAAGCGTTGGCGTTCAGGGACTATCCCGACGACAATCCGATGCGGGGAGCGGTGCTGGTTGATGTGATAACGGGAGCATTGGGCCCGGAATTCGAAATACCATATGACAACGGATATTTGCTTTTTGACGATGGCAATCGATTACTGCTACAGGAGAAGGAGAGGACTTTCGTTACATCAGAGAGGGGCGAAAGAGTTCCATACCGTTCAGTTCTCACCAATCGTTTCAGCCTGATCGACACCACTACCGGCGAGGTGCTGTTGGAAAAGGCGCTGGAGATCGGTTCGGGGGTGCTGGAAAGGGAAATGCTCTGCGATGGGGAAACGCCCAGGGCTCTGGTGCAAGACGTAGACACGATGTATCTCATCGACCCCAACACCCTGGAGATCACTGTGAGTAGAACCATGCCCGAAGGCTGGGGCGGGTACGAGATTTTTGAATGAAAATGCGCGGGACGAATAGTGTGAGGAATGGAATTGGACCGACGGCGCTTGCGGCGTTCACCCTTTTCCTGGGGTCGGCGAATCCGGTCGACGCCGCCTGCCGCGAATTCGTGGTGGTCGGCGAAGACGCTTCCTATCTGCTGCTCGACGGCGAAAACTGGGTATTGTACCGCGTCGGCAACTATTGGTCCGAGGGCGTGCGGCAGGTTTCCGGCGTGCTGCCGGGATCAAGCGACCGGCGAGCGGCGTTCGCCACCAGCGAATTCGTCAGCATATACGACCGCGAACCCATGGTCGCCACACTACTTCCCGCCGACGGCGGTCCCAACGCCGTTGTGGTGTTGCGCATGGCGCCTTATGCGCGAAGGATGGGACGACCGCGGTCGCCGGCGATCTACGGCGACTTTCTCGAATTTCTCTGGCCGCCGTTCTACTACGCACTGGAAGGCGCCGAAAGCGTACAGTCTTATCAATGGGTGCATTGGCTGCAGGAGGACACGCTATTCCGCACATTCGAGGTGGGCGGGGCCAACGCGGTCTACCATCTTGCCGGCGACTTCGCGTCCGAAGAAGTACCGGAATCCGGCGAAATGGAAGTCCTGAACGTGTGGGACATCGGCGACATGGATCTGACGATGCCGTTCTGCGCCGTGGGGGAAACGTTGTACTTCACCGACACCGCCGACTCGCTGAGCGTACCGGCCGCGGGCGGGCCAAACATCGAACGTCGCCCTCTGGCGGCGCTGACCGAGGGCGGTTACGAACTCACGCCCCTGCACACCAAGAATTGCAAGGCGCTGGCGAGCCGCCCATCCGAGGACGAATCGGAGTTGATTGAGTACGCTCTTTACGACATCGCCGCCGACGCCGTCGAATCGGAATTCGCCGCTCCCGCGTCCGCCCGAAACTTACTCTTTGCCGACGGTTCCCGCTGGCTGCGGCAACTCGCGCAAAACCCCGAGGCGCAAGACTCCGCCGACGAGGAACTTGTCCCTTCCGCCACTTTCCAACTCATCGACACCGTAACCGGCGTGGTGCTGCGCGAGACTGTACTCGACGTGCCCGGCGGCGCGCTGATCGAAGAAATGCAATGCGACGCGGACACCCCCCGAGCTGTCATCGCCGGCCCGCGCCGCATCTGGCTGCTTGATCCCGCAACCCTGACCGTCGTCGCGGAGAACGAAATCCCCTTCGATCGCGACTATTTCGTGTTCGAGTAATCCACTGGATTCGAGTCGAGAACGTGAATTACGGCACCGAACTGTTCAGGGGCAGGCTTGAAAGTCGTGCCTGCGAACATCTGAGGGATCGGTTCCGACGCCAGGAGCGGAACTGAGCGCGGAAGGAATGATTGGCGCACCGGGGAAAGCTGGACGGCATCGCAAGGGAATGTAAGGCATGCACGTAGTGCGGGGCGAACACGAATGGGAGCCGGAGAGCGGACCCCGTTGTCCGCCGCGTCCGCCCTGGCTTACCTAGCAGGGAAAACGAGCCAGGACGCTGTCGCTTTCCAGACTGGCCAACGGAATCCACACCTACGATGTCCAGGCCTGTTCCGGCACGGAAACCGACCCGAACTGTGGCGCCGCCGCCTCGGTGACGGTAACGGTAGATCGCCCTGAAACACCGCCGGAAGCGCCGGAAAATCTGGCGGCCACACTAAGTCCAAGCACCGACGGCAGTTCTACGCTTATCTGGGACGCCCCGTCCTCGGGCACGATCGCGACCGGTTATCTGGTGTATCTGCAAGGTTCTTCCAGCCCCCTGAGCAAAACCTTCGAGGATCTGTCGCTTTCTCTTTCCGGTCTCGCCGATGGGATGTATACCTATGAAGTACAGGCCTGTTCCGGTACGGAAACCGCCCCGAACTGCGGCGCCGCCGCTTCCGTGACGGTCACGGTAAACAGTACGATTCCGCCCGTTGCATCGCCTGCAGTCAGAAGTGGTCGGCCAAATTTAGACAGTCTGTTAAGGTAGTTTTCGAGCACCGGGAGGCTGTCCGATGAAGAGGCGGAGATTCAGCGCGGAGTTCAAGCGCAAGGTGGTATTGGAGGCGATGCGCGGAGACGAGGCGGTGCGGGTAATTGCGGCGCGGCACAATATCAATCCGAACCAAGTGAGCAAGTGGAAGGCGGAGGCCCACGAGGGACTGCTGGCGGTTTTCCGCGCAGGGAAAGGCGTCGGGGAATCGGAGTCTGGACGGTTGATTGAGCGGTTGTACGCGCGGATCGGCGAGTTGACAGTGGAGCGGGATTTTTTTCTGAAGGGTTCGCGGGGCTTGGACGGGATGAGAAAGTGATGTTGATCAAGGCGGACGGGAGCCTGTCGCTGTCGCGCAAGAGCGAGTTGACCGGCGTGAGCCGGGCGTCGCTGTATTGCGAAGCGAAGCCGCCGGACGCGGAGCGGCTGCTTCTGCGGCGGCTGGTCGACGAGATGTACATGGCGTTTCCGTACTACGGCACGCGGCGCGTGAGCCTACACCTGCGCCGCGCGGGCCACGACGTGGGCCGGGATCTGGCGCGGTCGCTCATGGCCGAGGTGCATTGGCGTACGGTGTATCCGCGTCCGCGCACCTCGCGCGCGCAACCCGGGCACAAGATCTACCCGTACCTGCTGAACGACCTGGAGCGGATCGCGCCCGGCGAGGTGATATGCGCGGACATCACCCACATCCCGATGCGGGGCGGCTTTTCGTATCTGGTGGCGGTAATGGACTGGGCGAGCCGGTTCGTGCTGTCCTGGGAGTTGGACAACACGCTGGAGGCGGGGTTTTGCGTGAGCGCCCTAAAAGAAGCGCTCGACCGCTACGGCGCGCCCCGGATCTCGAACACGGACCAAGGCGCCCAGTTCACAGGCGAGGCGTATCTGCGCCTCTTGCTGGACCGCGGCGTGAAGATCAGCATGGACGGCAAGGGCCGCTGGGTCGACAACCGATTCATCGAGCGGCTGTGGCGTTCGCTGAAATACGAGTCGGTGTATCTTGAGGAATTGACCGACGGTCATCATGCGCGGCGGGTAGTCGCGTCCTGGCTGGACCACTACAACCACCGGCGCCCGCATCTGGCGCTGGACGGGCGAACCCCGGCCGAGGTGTATTTCGCGGAGCGAAAGACGGAAGGCCTGGGGGCCGCGGCGTGAAAATTTGGCGCCGCCCCCCTTCCGCGCTCCGGTCGCTACGCTCCCTGCGCGCGGAAGGGGGGCGAAAACATTATGAAGATGGTGGGAAAGAGGGAAAGCGAGGGCTTGAAATCAACGGGAAAACTATCTTAACTTTGCCCTCGAACTGTCTAAATGGACCCGACCACCTCACGGTGAGAATTCCGCAACAAGCTTATTTTGTCCGTGGACCCTTCCCACCATGCAATCACAACGATTACCCCACTGCGTATTAGGAGTAATAGTATGCGCATCACATTATCAATTCTGGCAATACCAGCTCTGCTTTTCTCACTCCCATCCATGGCCCAGGGTTACCGGACTGCTGAATATTATAAGGACAGAGAGATCTTCGAATCGGGCGAGAGCGGAGATGGCATTTGCATGTACATCACTAGCGTCGTCGGCAGGCTGCCGTTGTTACGAGATATCGAACCCAATTACAACGACTTGGTGCAAAACGAAGTTTTTGTGGAAATTTTGGCAGACAGTCACGAACAACGGGTTGTTCAGGCCGCCAACGTCGCCTTGGAAAAGTACGGGTTCGTTCGCGTTGAAGACAACGTGTACGAGTTGCCGGATTCTTCTCTTTGCTTTTTGAAGGTGTATCGGTCTGAATCACCAAATGGGATAAATTTCATCCCTTTCTTTAAAAATCCATTGGAACGCTGCAATGTTGTATTCACGGCACAATACGACCCCATCGCGTTCGAGCAGATGCTGACTAAAGAGTTTGCTCATTCTGGGCTATTGGGACATATTGAATTTTTGCGTTCAATTCTTCTGTTCCACCCCCCAGTTCGGGGTGGAGTAGAAACGTGCGACTGAGTCCATATTTCCTGGGCATCATGGGACAACCGAGTGGACTTTCCGCCATTGCCGCTGAACGGTTCACATGAACTTTCTGCGGATCGGCACAATGCTGGCCGGTACAGGTCGTTACGGGCTGTCCAGCCGATTGGTTCCAACCGTCGTCCTTAAAACACTCACCGCTCTAACTGCGCACAGGCCTTTGAAAAACCAGGATAGATTCCTTATTCTCTGAATACCGTGGATTGTTGCTTTTAGGAGTGTTCGCGTCCTTGGGAGCACTTACCCTTTGTCGACTTGATCAGCCCGACCCGTGCATTGAAGAGACTTCCGCTACGGATTCTCGCGAAGAGTTGATCGAGGCTGCACCAGGTCCCTTCTCAGGTATCTTGCACGCAACGGTGGAAGTTCAAGTAGACGACATTGATGCTGATGTCGTTCCCGATAGAGAGGGACGTAAAGAGTTGGAGCCACCTCCACCCTACCGCATTTTGGTTACCAGGGAGGCGCCGGGGCCGGGACTGGCGCCGTCGCGGTATGCGATTACTTCTCTAGCCGCCCCGGTGAGCGTCGCTGAGACCACTTACGAAGTGTTTTGGGAAGAGTTCATTGAAGACATGGACCTCCCGGATGAACCAACGGTTCGGAACATAATCACCGAATGGCATCAGTTCAACCTGGAACTGATATTCACCCAGCGAGAAGGAGACATTACAAGCAATGAGTTGGCGCAGAGCATACTGTCATTAGAACATCTGCAAACGCGGCTGGCGCTATATCTCACGGCGAGCCAATTGGTTGATATCGTGGTAAATTTCAACGCGTTTTCGGAATACATTGCCGGGGAAAACGCTTAGCCCCGAAGGGCTGCGTGGCCTCTCTCGAAGCCCCGAAACCAAACCTTACTGTTCCGCAGCCTCGCTCGCCATCCTTTCCTCGGTCCGATGCGCGGACAGGATGTTGTACATGCCGTAATTGCCTTCGTGGCAGGCGTATTCGTAGATCTTGTCCGGCGTGAAATCGAGCAGGATTTCGCGTGTGTATGGAGTGGTGAACGTTCCGGGGTCGTCCGACGTGAAGTGATACTGGATCTGGTTATCACTGATTCGGGTCAGCCTTTCGGTATTCACCTTTCTCTCGGTGCCGGGGCTGGCGGATCCAAGGGGACCACGATGAAGAAAAGCCGATACATCGAACACCAGATCGTCAACATCCTGAACCATGCCGATGCTGAGTTAACCGTTGCCCCGTAACTTGAGTTGGGCGCAATGTGGGATTTCACCTTATTTGAGGAGTTTCCATTTTCGGAGCCAGTTTCGTTAGCGAGTTGCTCGAAAAGAGTTTAGCTCCGACGCCAGTTCCAGTATTAGCAGCGCGGGCATCGGCAATACATCCGCGAGCGCCAGCATCGGCGGCAAAGCGAGCAACGCATGGGACCCGAACGGCAGCGTAACTTCCCAGCCCAACAGTTACGAGGTCGGGGCATACAGCTACCAATTTTATTGCAGCGGCCCCGGTGGGGCTTCCGCGAGCGCAACGATTTTGCTGACGGTGCTGGCCTGGATCGACACCGACGGCGACGGTATGCCTGACGCGTGGGAGCAGTTGTATGGATTTGATAGGGAGGATGCGTCCGATGCCGCCCTGGACGCCGACGACGATGGTTACTCGAACCTGCAAGAGTACGAAGGCGGTACGGATCCTCTGAATGGAAATGAGTATCCCGCCCCGGAATCGCCAGACGCGCCTGAAAATCTTGACGCCTCTCCAAATCCGAGCACCGATGGCAGTTTTGAGCTGGCTTGGGATGCCCTTTCCGCGGGCACGACGCCAACGGGTTATCTGGTATACCTGGAAGGCTCCTCCGGCGGCGCCCTCGCCAAGATATTCTCCGCGCTATCATTGTCGATATCGGGCTTGGATAATGGCTCGTATGTATATAAAGTGTATGCTTGCACGGGCACGGAGAACGATTGATAGGAGGAGGCAAAGAATGGCAAACGCTTGCACCTGCCATCCCAATAGGAGTGCTCAAAGCGATAAAGATTAAACAATATAAGTAACAATTAAGGGTTGAGTTTGAATTACAAATATAGGTTTGAATCATAACCAACTGATCACGAGAAATTGTGAATTGATGTTAATTGGGCAAAGTAAGGAAAGGCTCATGCGTAAACCTAGAACTATTAGGCAATTGTGGAGAATAGAAGAATGGCTTTCTAGTAGAATGAACTGGAACATAAAATTCCCTGGCAAGAAATCTACTGTAATTACTCCAGAAAATCTAACAGTCGCATTTGATTATGAAAAATCATTATTGTCACGTTTAAAGTTTAGACTCCCGAAAAAGGGTGAAAGCTACAGAGCCGTCAGAGATGTACTTGCAAGTGCATACATAACATTCAATGGCGCTTATTCTAGTAGTGCTTTCAAAATGATATCCAAGGGCACTATTGTCAGAATCGAATATGTAGGTAGTAGAGGGTTGCCAGTTTTAATTTACGCGAAACCTATAAACTATGCAGAAATGGAGAATTACTTTGTTCCCAAAGACGAACTTGAGGACCCCAAATACAACGGTTACTTTTTAAGGATCATGACAACCGAGTTTGGAGATGGATTTTGTAGCTTTGAACACTAACTTTTTATTTTTCAGGCTGCAGGTCACTCACACTCCGCATCCGGCGCTGTCAACTATGCAAGCTTTACCCAAGTTTATAGATCATACATCAGTGATCGGGAGATCGCGTGTTGCGAACTGCCTGGAGCCCGAGACTAGCTGGCGCCACTGGGTAGTCCGAAGGTGGTCAACTACTTCTTGACACCCTCAGGTGTGATATCAGTATAGTGGTGGTCATTAGCCAAAGGATCATTGCAAGATCGGTATCCGGCACGGACTATCCCGGTCGAACCATCTTGACCTCAAGTTATCCGCAAGCGGAGGCAACTGGTCTTATTGGAAGGGGTGCGATGAAAATTCCGCAACAAGGTGATTTTGTCCCTGGAGCGGCCGCGCCTTGTAACCACGGCGAGCTCCCTACTCCAAGATAGGAGAAAGAACATGCGCATCACATTATCGCTGCTGGCAATTATAGCTCTGGCCTTCTCACTCCCCTCCGTCGCCCAGCACGATTGGGCTCCCGGATTTGACGAGGACTTGAAGATTTTCGAATCGGGCAGGACCGGAGATGGAATCTGCATGCACATCACGAGCGTTGTCGACCGAATACCGCTTTTATTGGATTTCGAACCCAACTTTTATGACATTGCGCATAACGAAATCATGGTGGAGATTTTGGCGAGCGGTCATGAGCAAAGGATTGTTCAGATCGCGAACATAGCATTGGAAAGGCAAGGGTTCGTTCGCGTTGAAGAAGATGTGTATGAATTGCCGGGATCTTCACTTTGCTTCTTGAAAATGTATCGGTCTGAATCGCCAAAGCTGCTAACTTTCATCCCGTTTTTCAAAAACCCATTGGAACGCTGCGATGCCGTCTTCACGACGCGATACGACCCCATCGCATTCGAGCAGATACTGGCCGAAGAGTTCGCCCAATTCGGGTTAACGGAATACACCGAATTGACTCGTGCGATTCATCTGTTTCATCCCCCGTTTCGGATGGAGGAGGTGGATACGTGCGACTGATTGCGTGTAGGTAAGGTGCTTGAGGATCCATCCATAATCTGAACCACTTTTTGATGCGATTTCTGACAAACTGAGAGGCGTTCATTTTCCGGACCAGTTCGTCAGCGAGATTCTGACCTGCCTTTCAACAACCTATTGGGTCTTGAATTCCAGGGACGAGAGCTCCCGGTGAGGCAGGTTCTCGTTGTACTCCCCCAGCCTGTCATGGATGGGATACTCATCCTGTCTGCACGATTCAACGAATGGTTGGCCGCGACTGGACTGCGCGCGATCAAACAATTAGAGCCTGACTTTCTCCTGGAGTTCCCGCTACGCCAGCGCCTGTTACGCCAACGACAACAGTGCCGACGCCACCGGCACGAGCGACGCATTGGCCCCGAACGGCAGCGAAACCTTTCCGCCCGGCTTTTTCGAGGTTGGGGAATACAGCTATCAATTTTATTGCAGCGGCCCCGGCGGGGATTCGGAGAGCGTAACGCTGCTGCTGAAGGTGATGGGCTGGGTCGACACCGACGGCGATGGTATGCCCGATAACTGGGAAACGGAGCATGGACTGGATCCCCTGGATGGCGCGGACGCGAACCAGGATCTCGACGGCGACGGCGACAGTAATCTCGAGGAGTATCAAAACGGGACCAACCCAGGGATTTACGAAACCGCGCGGTTGCTGGATTACGCTCTGACTGACCATGAGATCTATTCCAACGAGTCCGCTAAATTCAATTGGAACTCCCGCTACGCGGACGCCTGTTACTTCAAAGATGACGATGTGAATCTCGGCACGGCCGGCCCGCTCGCCAGCGACGCAGGGCAGTTCAGTAGCGGCGTTTGGGAAATCGCCATGTACTGTACCGGCCAGGGCGGCGATTCGCCGATCGACACTGTTACCTTGACTGTCGCGGAATGGCTGGATACGGACGGCGACGGGGTGCACAATGATATTGACGACGATGACGATAACGACGGCATGCCCGACGATTGGGAGCAGGAGCATGGCCTCGATAGCGAAGATGCTGACGATGCCGAGTTGGATGCCGATGGTGACGGATTTTCCAATCTCGCGGAATTTCTGGCGGGCACCAATCCGGAGGATGACTCGGATCACCCCGAGGTTGAGAGCGTCAATGGATTTACTTCGGATTACGCGCTATACAAGGTGATAATCAACGAGGGAGGCATTGATCTGGAGATATGGTCAAATCTGGTGTATGGCAAGTTAGTCATGCGGCCTCTCTGCTGTTTTCGTTGATCACTTCTTCGCTGTCCCTGAACTTCACTCCCTCGATAACTTTGCCGAGTTGCCGGAAGCAGCGTAGCCGCTTCCAGGATTTCTCGGCGCTCATCCCAATCTTGTAAATCATCGACAACATCGTCTTCCGCGTCACGCAACCCTTGGCCCGCGAACTCCGGTGGCGGATCGTCGCGAACGCCGATTCGATCACGTTCGTCGTGCACAAATACGTCCAGTGTTTGGCCGGAAAGTCGTAAAACGCGAGCAACTCCTCCCGGTCCCGGCTCAGGCAGCCTGCGGCCTTCGGATACTTGTCTTGATAACACGCCAGCCAGCGATCGAAAGCGCGCTCGGCCCGGTCCCGGGTTTCCGCCTTCCAGATCTCATGCAGACCCTCCTTCGCCTTCGGCTGGCTCGACTTGGGCAAATAGTTCAGCACGTTGCCCGACTTGTGCATCCAGCAGCGCTGGCCGCGCGTCTCCGGATACACCTTCGACAGCGTCGCCCACCGCCAGCTTCGGCGACTGACTCTGGGTAGTCTCTTCCCCCACCAGGGCCGACACCGCCTTGCGCCTGTCCCTAGTCGAACAAGCGTCTGGCGTTCCAGCGCAGCAGCTCGGTCAAGAGATCGGCGATGGCTTCGGTCGCTGGCGCGGACAGGGGAACTATATTATCTTTACTCATGTGTGGTGCGCTCCTCTTGCTGATAAATGGATCGGCAAACCCAATTTCAGCAGAGAACCACCGCACGACCCAACTCATCTGTACACCAGATTCGAGCATAGCTCAAATTTATGAATCTTCGAATAATCATGACAATCGTTTTGGCGTTGAATTATTCTGTAACAAAGAGCGCGGAGTTTATAGATGGTTGTGAAAACTTTGATGAGGAACTTATGAAAGAGCTCCAAGCAATGTCTCATGTGGCTTTGGTCATGCGAATAAGCGGAGGTTTGGGTGATCATAATTACACGATCCACATGGTAGAAAGCGAAGAAGAGCTTCCGCTCCCTTTTGATATCCGAGAAGAAATTCGTGAAATTTTTCCAAGCTTTGAGGGAGAGTCAAAATTTTTGATTCTAAAATCTATAAAAGGTGATTTCGAGCCAATTATCTCAATTTCAAATACACCTTTTATTCGAAAACCTCAACTTGGCACTCTATCACTAATTATCACCAATTCTTCAGATCCCTCAGAAAGAATAAGGAGTATACCTTTTACCTGGGATTCAAAAATGATTAAATATTCATTAGCTTACAATCAAGAATATGATATCGAATTGAACGATATATTTGGTAAAGTAGTTGATTCTTACATATGCAAACCCTGACTCGCTTAGCGCTATTTTTCATTATTTTGCAAGCGCCCACTGTCGCATTTGGGCAATATCTTTTCCATTGCCTTCCTGAAAAATCGATTGAGGTATTCGTTGAATCAAAGACAAATATTGCTTTGGTCGCCAGACTTACGGGTGGGTTAAGCTTATCCGATTACTTGGAGATCATGGTTCTACTGCATGGAGATGAGAGGGATATTATGAGTATTGTAGAACAATGGCGTGAAGTAGTCGAACCAATTAACACCAAAACTGGTGTTGTTGATCTGTTTCGTGTTCGCGACTTGAAAGGTGTATTGCCTGTTCGCGTGAAAGTAAAAAGTGAAACTATCTTGGAAGATTTGGAGCTGGGAAAATTGTCATTTGTATTTTTCGAAGGGCAGGATGAAGAAGGAAATTATATCCTGCCAAAGGGAAATGCATTTACTGTAACTCCAACGGTGATTGAATATCTTGCATCAGATCTGGATAAAATTGTCATGGAATGGCTGCAGCGAACCCAAATGTGTTAGCCGGGAAGCATCGAAACTGCCTCGATCAGACAAGTGCCCACATATTGACCCTAATCCCTGAATAGATCCGTTCCCGATGCGGGAATCGCGCCTTTTTGAGGGATGCCCATTTTCTAGGCCGGATCGTCAGCGAATATCTCACCTACCTTCGACCCATTGGGCCTTGAATTCCAGGGGCGAGAGCTCATCGAGAGCCCGGTAAGGCGGGTTCTCGTTGTACTCCCGCTGCCACGCTCCACATTTGAATCAAGCATCAGCAAGACTCAAAAACTACGGATTTCTTGCCAAATCAGCGCACTCACGCAATATCCGATCTAGCGCGATACCCGGAAATGCAAGCGGGACAAGCTTGCCGGCCACATCAAAACCGGTCCGGCCGGAATGGCCCGAGATCTATCGGCGGAGTCGTCCCGGCAACCAGAGCAGCCACGGCATCCGCCGTGACTCCCGCCAATGTCAAGCCAAGATGCTGGTGCCCGAATGCGCAAATCGCGTTGGGGTTGGCCGGCGCCGCGCCAATGACTGGCAGGTGGTCCGGCAGTGAAGGCCGGAATCCCATCCACTCCGTAAGCGTTCCCAAATCGAGTTTTGGCGCCAGTTCCCGGAGGTGTCGCTTGAGTTGTTCCAGGAGGCGGGGATTCGGGGGCAGGTCGAGACCGCCAAACTCAACGAATCCGGTAATTCTCAAGCCGCATTCCATCGGCGTCATGATGGTTCTGCGCTCGTATGACTCAATGGGAATGACGCCGATATTGCGCGCGCCTTCCGCGGTTATATGGTAACCGCGCTCGGCCTCCAGCGGGACAGCGCAGCCAAGCTGTCGAGCCAGCGGCCCAGACCAGGCGCCGGCTGCCAGGATTACCTTGCGCGCTGCAATCCTGCCGGCGCTGCCTTGCAACTCAAAACTGCCGTCGCCGAGAGCCTTGACGTTCAAGATACGCGAGCGCAGCGTCGCGCCCCCGGCTTCCCGATAGCGATCATGCAGTCTCGTGCAAAGGCGATGCGGATTCACTACATGCCCGGTACGGGGCAGCAGTAGCGCGCCAGCGACTCTGCTTGTCACATGCGGCGACCGCAGCGCGACTTCATCGGGCGTCAGCCAGGTGGATTCAATGCCATGGCGATCCAGCAAAAGGCGCTTCGCATCCAGTGCCCGCGATGATCGTTTCGATTCGGTCACTATCATATGGCCACGCATATGCAGCAGATCCGAAAATCCCCCATCCGCGCACAGCGCCTGAATTGAACTCAGGGATCGCTCTTGCAACGACCTCAAGGCCTGGGTGCCGGTTCGGAACGCGGACGGTCGCGAAGCCCAGGCAAATTTCAGCAGCCACGGCGCAATCTTCAGCGCGTATTCACGACGGATAAGCAAGGGCGCGTTCTTTCCGAACAATAGCCCGGGCGCGCTGCGAATTGTTTCCGGCGAAGCCAGGGGGAATACTTGCTCGGTGGCGATGTGACCGGCATTGCCGAAAGAAGCCCCGGATCCTGGCGCGAGCGGATCTACCAGCAGGACCTGTTCGTGCTCGCGAATAAGCCGGCGGGCGATAGCGACGCCGATAATGCCGGCGCCGACGACCACAATCTTTTGCTCGCCCCCGCTCAGGTTGCTGTCTTTCGCTTCAGGCATTTACGATTTCCGCCAGACAGGTCGCCGATGCGGCCTGCCGGCCAGCGGCTATCGCTTGTGGCCGGCGCCATTAGCGCGGCCGCGTCGCCTAGCGTTGATCCGCCGCTTCCTGTGCGGCGCCGGCGCGCTCGATGTATCGCTCGATCTCGCGTTCCAGTATGTCCAACGGAACTCCTCCGGACAACAGCACGGCATCGTGGAAATCCCTGATGTCGAAGCGCTCGCCCAGTTCCCGCTCGGCGCGGTCACGAAGCTCAAGGATCGTCAATTCGCCGATTTTGTAGGCCAGCGCCTGACCGGGCCAGGAAATGTAGCGGTCGATTTCGGTGCGGACGTTGTGCAACGACAATGCGGAGTTATCCGCCAGGAAATCCTGTGCCTGTTCGCGGCTCCATCCCTGGTAGTGAATTCCAGTATCGACGACCAGGCGCACCGCGCGCCACATCTCGTAGCTCAGACGCCCGAAATGATCGTAGGGGGTTTCGTAGATATCCATCTCGATCCCGAGTTTTTCGCTATACAGACCCCAACCTTCGCCAAACGCATGCGGATAGAACGCACGGCGAAAGTCTGGAATGCCTTCGATTTCATCGCGCAGAGCGTTTTGGTGGTGGTGGCCCGGCACGCCTTCGTGCGCTGTCAGCGCCGCCAGTGTATAGAGCGGGCGTTTATCCAGCGCGTAGGTATTGACCATATAGTAGCCGCCGCGACGGCCTCCGGTGGGCGCGCCCCAGTAGCGACCGGTGGTGTAGTTAGGCGCTATTTCATCGGGAACGGGCTGCAC
Organism: uncultured Pseudohongiella sp.; assembly: GCA_951812715.1. Taxonomy (GTDB): domain Bacteria; phylum Pseudomonadota; class Gammaproteobacteria; order Pseudomonadales; family Pseudohongiellaceae; genus UBA9145. Next base: position 3,094,804 of record OX638323.1, read on the forward strand.
TCCATAGGGCATTCTTGGCAAGGTGCGGAAAAAGGCCGGCATCTGGCCGTCGATTTTCTTGGCGATGTACGAGGCCTCCTTCAACAATTGCCGCGGATCGTCGACATAGAATTGTGGATCGGCGCGCAAATACTCGATGAAGTCCGCGAACGTGCCGTTGAACTCAACCTGGCGGATTATGTCCTCCATTTCCGCGCGAATTCGCGCGACTTCACTCAGCCCCAGATCGTGAATGGCATCCGGAGTCGCATCCTCCCGCGTGGTGAAGAATCGCGTGAGATCCTCATAGTAAGCGCCGCCATCCTCAAGCGATGAGGCTCCCAGTGTTTCTCGCGCGCCTGGAATGTACTCATCCGTGAAGAACGTCAGGAACTGCCGGTAGGCGGGGACGACAGTCCCGGCGATGGCGCGGCTGCCCGCATCGCGCAGCCGCTCGACGGCAGCGTCGTCGAAATGCTCCGGCAGGCTGCGAAACGGCGTATAAAAGGTACTTTCTTGCGGGTCTTCGACGATCGCGCCGGAGATCGAAGGCAGGATGCCCTCCAGAATTGCCCTGGGCTGAGTGAATCCGGTGGCAATCCCGTCACGCATGTTGGCGATGTTCTGCTCGAAATAGCCATCGATAGCCCGCAACCGCGACAGATACCGTTCATAGTCGTCAACCGTCCGGAACGGCATTGATTCGTACATGCGCTGGACGCTCATGTGAAAACCGGCATCGCTGAGGATGGGAATCCGGTAGGGGCGATACTCCGCCAGCGCCGCTCGATGTCCGACCACAAATTCAAACAGTTCATAATTCGTGCGGTCGCCGGCTGACAAGGCTGCCCGATCCATACCGGCGAGGCGTTCCAGGAAACTTCTGTCCTCGTCCAGATGCCGCTGCTGCGTGGCTGGCGAGACATCGGGCAAACGGTCGTTGTAGTCCGTGACTCCCTGGTTGCTGGCGAACAACGGATCTCGCGCCAGCCGGCTGCGCCACTCTTCTTCGAACAGCGCATGCAGCGCCGGCGACATCGCGTCGGCCGGAGCGGTGACGTTCGAGCTTCGCGGCTGCTGGCTGTCCGGCGGCGCGCACGACAGCAACAGGACCGAGACGAGAATGCCGATGGCGGATAATTGCGGTTGCAACATGTTTATCTCCGATCTTGATTTGCGGATAAAGTCCGGTGTTGAATCTTTGGCTCGTTGCCGGCAATCGTCGAACTCCATTCCTTGCTGGATGAGCCGATTCCGTAGCGGAAGGGGTCGGAAGAATCGAGCCAAAGCGTGCTTTGTCCGGTAACGTAGGCGGTTCCGGTTATCTCTGGAACGATCTGGCGGTCCCGCAGGATTGCGCGGACCTCGAAAACCGATCCGGTAATGCTTTCCTGCCGCCACACTTCCCCCGGCGCGAGTTCGCCATCCTCAATCAGGCAGGCTACCTTGGCGCTGGTGCCGGTGCCGCAAGGCGAGCGGTCGTATACACCGCCTGGGCACAGCACGAAGTTGCGGCTGTCCGCGCCCGAGCTTTTCGAGGCGGGACCGAACAACTCAACGTGGTCGATCAGCTCGCCGCCTGGTCCGCGTATGCCCTGGCGATCGAGTTCCCGGCGGATAACGCGGGTGAAATCGGTCAGCCTGCCGACATTGTCGTACTCCAGCCGCTGACCATGGTCGGAGACGAGGAAAAACCAGTTGCCCCCCCAAGCTATGTCGCCGCGCACTTCCCCAAATTCAGGCGTGCCTAGCGATTGCCCGCGACGGTATCGATAGCTCGGCAGATTGCTTACGGTCACGCGGTTGCTGTCATGCAGCCTGACCGAAATCTCCCCGGGCGGCGTTTCGAGACGATGTACGCCAGTGCCGAGCCGGCCAAGGAACGCCAGCGTGACCGCAAGACCAATCGTCCCGTGGCCGCACATGCCGAGGTACCCGACGTTGTTGAAAAAGATCGCGCCGCCCATGCTTGCCGGGTTCACAGGCTGGCACAGTAGCGCTCCTACCAGAAAATCGGAACCCCGCGGCTCGTTTACGATCGACGACCGCAACCAGTCGTGCCGGTCGCGAAGCACCGCGAGTTGCGCCGCCAAGGCGCTATTGCCAAGATTCGGACCGCCGGCAACGACCACTCGCGTCGGTTCGCCTCCGGTGTGTGAATCGATCACGTCAAGGGTATGTTTGACCGGGATGTCCAGAATAATTTCTCATTGGGGTTGCGTGTCTTGATAAGAATATACAATATATGATTTGTATATGGAAACCGCGATGAGAGAAATTTGGCATGAGCATTGAACCAGGCAAGGTCATCGAGATTGTCGGCTGCCATGCGGAAGGCGAAATCGGCGATGTAATTGTCGGTGGCGTCGCCCCGCCGCCGGGAGACTCGCTCTGGGCGCAGGCGCGCTGGATAGAGCGGGATAATTCGCTGCGCGATTTTGTACTGAATGAGCCCAGAGGAGGCGTATTCCGGCATGCGAATCTGCTGGTCCCCGCGAAGACTCCCGGCGCGGCCATAGGTTGCATTATCATGGAACCCGAAGACACGCCGCCGATGTCCGGCTCGAATTCGATTTGCGTGGCCACGGTCGTGCTGGAAACCGGGATTATTCCGATGCGGGAGCCCGAGACGCGATTCGTTATGGAGGCGCCGGGCGGTCTGGTGCGGGTGCGCGCCCGATGCAGCGCCGGCAAAGTCGAGAGCGTTACTATCCACAACATACCTTCGTTCGTGGATCGCCTCGATGCCGAACTGGAAATACCGAATATAGGTACGATCCGGGTCGACACTGCCTATGGCGGCGATACTTTTGTCATCGTCGAGGCGGAAAGTTTCGGGTTCGAGCTCGTTCCCACCGAGGCGCGGGAGCTGTGCGAGACCGGTATCGCAATCACCCACGCCGCCAACGAACAGTTCGGATTCAGGCATCCCCGCAATCCCGAAATTGATCGAGTGTCGTTCTGCCAGTTCACGCGGCCGGTAACCAGGGAGTCCGGCCGGCTGACGGGAAAGAACGCCGTTGTCATTCGTCCGGGAAAGGTTGACCGCTCGCCGACCGGCACCGGGTTGTCCGCGCGCCTTGCGCTACTCCATGCCCGGGGAGAGATACAGGTTGGCGAGACCCTGACGGGCCGCTCAATCATCGGCTCGGAATTCAGGGCTTGCGTGGAAGAGGAGCTGCGAGTGGAAGGCAAACCCGCTATCCGGCCTTCCATTACGGGGCGGGCCTGGATTACCGACAAGCGACAACTGCTTCTGGATCCGGGGGATCCCTGGCCCGCCGGCTACCGCCTCAGCGATACCTGGCCAGCGTTTGGGCGCGAGACCGGTCGCTCGCCTGTCTGGCTGGCCACTGACAGTGTTCGAATTGAAAAAAATATATGATATATTTTCTCGATAGTAATGAGTCAATGATCGCCGACCGCCCAGCGCGTCCGGCATGACAGGAGTGAGTGCAATGAGAATCACGATTGGATTGCAAGCGGCCGCCGCCGGTCTGGCTTTGACTCTGTTCGCCATGAGCGCCGGGTTCGGGCAGGAAGATACGGTCACCATCCCGGAACGTGACGAAGGCGAAGGTCCATTCCAGCGACTGGTTTTGCGTGGCGTCTACATGATCGATGGCACCGGCGCACCTGCTCAGGGCCCGGTGGATATCGTGATTGAGAACGATCGCATCGTCGAGATTGCCGTGGTCGGTTTCCCGCGACTCGAGATCGATCCGGATGAACGTCCGCCATTGAACGGGGGCCGTGAGCTTGATCTTTCCGGCATGTATGTGCTTCCCGGCTTCATCGACACGCATCTTCACATTCATTCGCGGCAGTCCGGTCAGAACGTGCCGCCCGATTACATCCTCAAGCTATGGCTGGCCCATGGCGTTACCAGCGGCCGCACCGTTAGCGGAGAACACGGCACGCCCTGGGAAGTCGATATCGCCGAACGGCTCGCCGCAAACGCGATCACTGGCCCGCGCATCGAGGTGTACCCGGCTTTCAACGCATCGGAAGCAGGCGCCATCAATACCCCGGAGCAGGCCAGGGAGCGAATTCGGGATATCCAGCGCATGGGCGCGACGGGAGTAAAATTCTTTGGCGCGCCTGCAGAGATTATGATCGCCGCGCTTGATGAGACGAAACAGATCGGCCTCAATTCGACCATGCACCACGCCCAGCTAGCGGTGAAACACGCCAATGTGCTGGACACCTCGAAATGGGGGCTGCGGTCGATGGAGCATTGGTATGGCTTGCCCGAGGCGATGTTCGTGGACAGAAGCTTGCAGCACTATCCGAATGACTACGTTTACCAGAACGAGCAGCACCGCTTCGGCGAGGCCGGACGGCTGTGGAAGCAGGCGGCGAAACCAGGCAGCGAGAAGTGGACCGAGGTCATGCATACCCTGCTGGATCGCGACTTCGCCCTTTCGCCGACGTTCACCGCATACTTGACCAGCCGCGATTTCATGCGCATGAGCCGGGCGAAATGGCACGAGAAATACACGTTGCCCGAATTATGGGAATTCTACCGTCCTAATCGCGACGCTCACGGATCTTACTGGTTCTACTGGACGCTGGAAGATGAGATCGAGTGGAAGGAGAACTATCGCCTGTGGATGGCGTTCGTCAACGAATACAAGAACCGTGGCGGCAAGGTATCGGTCGGTTCCGATTCCGGCTACATCTACAACTTGTATGGGTTCGGCTACATTATGGAGATGCATCTGCTGCGCGAGGCCGGATTTACGCCGCTGGAGGTGATCCATGCGGCGACTATGGTAGGCGCGGAAGTGATCGGAGTAGAGGACGAGGTCGGCTCGATCCAGATCGGGAAGAAAGCGGACTTCGTCGTGGTCGAGGAAAATCCGTTGGCCAATCTTCACGTCCTGTTCGGTTCCGGGACGATCAGATTGAATGACGAGACCCGCGAAGTTGAGCGCATTGGAGGCATTCGCTATACCATAAAGGATGGCATCGTCTACGACGTTCCGGAGCTGTTGGCAGAAATTCGCGACATGGTCCGCGCCCGAAAAGAGAAGTTGGGCATTCCGGAAGGGCCCATGCCGATCGAGACCGTGCCCGCGCGAAATTGGTGATCGATCCGACTGTTATAATGTCGTGTCAGGCGCGCCATCGCGTCGTTGCAATCCTTGCCGACCGCAGAGCCGTCTGCGGACTGCGCCTAGCGCTAACGCGCCGCCGATGCTCTGATACGACATGGTGCGCATGACACGACACTAGATTCCGAGTTGCTCAACCAGGTCTTCCTCGACTCCGACGATGTGCCGGTACATCAGCGCCTTGACGGCGCGTTTCTCTCCGTTCCGGCACAACTGGATCAGTTCCGCGTGCTCTTTTTCCGCACGGTCGACGTGATCGCCGCCCAGGAGTTGCAAGCGGATGTAGCGGTCGCACTTGTTGTGCAGCATAGCCAGAACTTTCATGGTCTCCGGCCGGTTGGCCGCTTCATAGAGGGCGGAATGGAACTTCCAGTTGTAATCGCTCCAGCGATGGATATTGCGTCCGACATCAAGATCCTGGTCAAACTCACCCAGTATTCTCTCGGCTTTGGCGATATGTTCCACGGTCATGTTGTCCATCGCTTTGCCGATCAGGTCCGTTTCGATCAGACGGCGCAAGTGAATCCACTCCAGGGCCTGCTCCAGACTGAGCTTTGTCGCCACGGCGCCCCGGTGGGTGTGTAATTCGACCAGGCCTTCCGCTTCAAGCTGACGCAGCGCTTCGCGCACGGGAATGATACTGGTGTCGAGAGAGTTGGCGATCGCTTCCTGACGCAGCGGTTCGCCTCCCATTATCTCGCGTTTGAGAATCTTTTCGCGGAGGTGGTCCGCGACGCTCTGCGCGAGCGTCAGCGGTCGTTTCGGTTTCAACATGCCGGTTACTCCTTTTGTTAATTTAAATTCGCCAGCGCTTCCTTTTTGATAATTGTCGGCCCCATCACAATCAATACCTGTATTAACTCGATTCAGGCGGTCATTACAAGGTAGTTATCGAATCCGGCGATGAGCGCGTGAGCGCGGTCTTCACCGCCAGTGCCCGGTTTCTCGCTTGCCGGCAAAGCGAATGTGCATATTTCGCCGCGGCGCCTGCCGGGCCGGCGATTCGTTCACAGCCGCGGCCCATTCGGTCGTCAAGACAGTTTCCGCGCATGTCAGCCAACCCAGGGTTTCTTTTGTTACGAGATTGCAATATCTTTTTTTTTGATTCATTATTATGACATACTATAGATTATATATTGTATATTTCTGAATGATCGTGAGTGAGGCAGTCGGAGTTTTCGCATTGCACACAAGAAAGATTGCGCGGCGTTCTCCCGGTGAGGAGAGTCCTCCTGGAAGTCGGTCGGACTATTAGTGTAAAAATACTATTGAGGAGAAATCCAAATGATTGGAACAACTGCTCCAATGAAGCATTTTCAGAATGGCATCGCGTCCACATTGCTGGCCGCGGCGGTCCTGGTTATTTTAGGGGCCTTCCCGGCGATCGGCTGGGCGCAGGACGATGCGTCCGCGCCGGATGTCGAGGAGGTCGATAGCCAGACTATCGCTTCTTCCACGGAGGACGACGCCGGGGGAGGGGAACAACTGCAACAAGTGGAGCAGATCGTGATCACCGGCTCCAGGCTGAGGCGCGACACCTTTAGCAGCGTGTCGCCGCTGCAGATCATTTCCGGTCAGATTTCGCGCGAGGTCGGCCTGACCAACGCCGCCGACATCTTGCAGGAAAGCACCGCCGCCACGGGACAGCAGATCGATCTGACTTTCGGCGGCTTCGTGCTCGACAACGGCCCGGGAGCGTCCACGGTCAGCCTGCGCGGTCTCGGCGCGGGGCGCACGCTGGCGTTGATAAACGGCCGCCGCCTGGCGCCGGGAGGCGTGGAGGGAGCGCCCTCTTCCCCCGATCTGAACACCGTGCCGGCATCGCTGGTGCAGCAATACGATCTGCTGCTGGACGGCGCGTCCTCGGTATACGGATCGGACGCCATCGCCGGGGTCGCCAACATCATTCTGCGGAAAGATTTCGATGGCATCGAGATGGATCTTTTCAGCACCATCCCCGAACACGGCAACGGCGAGAACAACACTTTGACCATGAGCTGGGGGCGCAATTTCGACCGCGGTTTCGTCGGCGTCGGCATCGAGCACTCGGATACCAAACGCGTCGCGCTGCGGGATCGTCCATGGACCGACAAATGCGAAGTGGAATATGAAATCGACCAGAACGGCCAGATACGCACCGAGGATCTCTGGATCCCCAACATGCTGGGCATGGATTTGTACGGCTGCGCGCTGGACGGCATTGGCGGCAGGGTGATCATACCGGATCTGCGCACTGGCAGCATCTATCATACGCCGGGAACTTCCAACGGCATCTGGAATAACTTCTCCGAGTCCAGTTCGCCCTGGGGAACATTCGGCGTGGACGCCAACGGCGACGGCATCACGGACATCAATTTCGGCGATTACAATCTGAATGCTTCGCCGTCCGGCCAGTCGCGAGATTTGTTCCCGGCTTTCGACACCTCGACCTTCATGTCCTACGGTGAATACACGCTGGATGGGGAAGCCAATCTGACGCCGTATTACGAAGTCCTCTACACCACGCGGAATTTCTTCTCGAACCAGACTGGAGGGCTGCAGATTTTCCCCGATGTGCCGGCCGGCAATCCGTTCAACCTGTGCAATCCCAACCAGCCGAATGGCGTCGATTGCGGTCTTGCGCAGGACGCCTTGCTTTCGAATCCCAACTATATCGAGGATTTCGTGCAATACTACCTGGAGGAGGACAACTGTTTCGGCCTGCCGGTGGAGTCTTGCACGCCGGAAGCTTTTGGCTTGCTGGGAGGCGCTTCGGGCCCGTTGCCCACGATACCGGTGGTAGCGGTTCGCGGCGATCGCGATAACACGCGCACCGATACCGATCAACTGCGCCTGGTGTTCGGTCTGCGCGGCGATCTGCCGGCCATCAACTTCGGTTCGGTTTCCAACTGGAGTTTCGACGGTTTTGTCAGTTACTCCAAGTCGTCCGGTCAGTCCTACCGCAAAGGCATTCGCGAAGATCGCCTGAATCTGGCGCTGGGCGTTTACTCCAGCACCAATACGCCTTGCGAGAACAATCTGGGAGAAGAACTGAACGCCGATGTCGCTCCCGGCTGCGTGCCGGTCAACATGTTCGCGCCCAGCTTGCACCCGATCGGCGACACCGTCGGCGAATTCGCGACCCAGCAGGAGTTCGACTATCTGATCGACAGCCGTGATTTCGACACCGTTTACGAGCAGACCATCGCATCCGTGTATGCGACCGGAAACGTCTTCGAACTGCCAGCCGGCGATGTAGCCCTCGGCTTCGGCGTCGAGTTGCGGCGCGACGCTATCGACTCCATTCCCGATGCCGTCGCTCGCGACGGATTGCTGTGGGGTTTCTTCGTGGACGGCGGCGCGGTCGGCCAGAAAGACACCGCGGAAGCTTTCGGCGAGATTGAGTTGCCGCTGCTGGGCGGCATGACGCTGGCCGAGGAACTGACCGTCAACCTGTCCGGCCGTCTCACCGACGACGAGATATACGGCAACAATTGGACCGAAGCGGTCAAGGTGGGCTACCGACCCGTTAATTCCCTGCTGCTGCGCGGAACCTACGGCACCGCGTTCCGCGCGCCCAACCTGCGCGAGCTGTATCTGGCCGGCCTTACCGGGTTCTTCTTTGGCACCGATCCCTGCTATGTGCCCGGGGCCGCGCTCGGCGAATTGGACGGCAACTACAATCCGGACAACGACGAACGCGAACAGGAGTTGCTGGATAATTGCCGCGCCAACGGCGTCGATCCGACCCTGGCCAACCGCAACGGGTTCAACTCTTACAGCATCGAAGCTTCGGAGGGCGGCTCGCTGACGCTGAGTCCCGAGGAGTCGGAATCCTGGACCGTGGGCTTCGCCTGGGATCAGCCGTTTACCAACGCTTTCAACTTGTCGGTCAGCGCGACTTACTACGAGATCGAAGTGGACAACTCGATCATCGAACCCAGCATCCAGTTCATCATCAATGATTGCTATTTCTCCGAGACCGGCTCGAGTCCCTTTTGCGACCGCATCACCCGGGATTTATCGGATCCCACCGATCCGCAGATAACACTGGTTGACAGAGCTTTTCTCAATCGCGATCAGGAACGGACCCGAGGCATCGATGTCAATGTCGCTTTCAACGACACCTGGACGGTTTTCGAACGCCCGATCAACGTCGGCGTCGATTTCGTCGCCAATCGCGGCCTGGAGGTATACACCAGGTTCACCAATGACGACGGCACCGCGGACGAATTCGATTCACAGGGCCTGTGGAGCTTTCCCGACTGGACCGCGCAAATGCTGACGCGTTTCGAGTACGATCGATGGCGCCTAACCTGGGAAACCCGGTTCCGGCGCCACGTTCACCAGTGGTTCGGTAGCGTGGACCCCTACGGCGACATCTACTCCAGCAATGGTCAATTCTCGCATACCTGCCTGGGACCGGACTATGGCGATGTTCTCTGCCGCGACTACGCCGACTCGGGCAATTATTTCCTTAACAACATGTCGCTGTATTACAGCGCCGATCGCTGGAGCGCCGGCCTGGGCATACGCAACGTGTTCGACGAATGGCCGCCGCAGGTTGACAGCAACGAGTTATTTTCGGTGATAAATAATACTCCTATAGGTCGAGGCTATGACCTGCGTGGCAGGTCGATCTTCCTGGACTTTGAGGTTAGCTTCGGCGGCGACAGTTGATTAGAATGAATTGCAATCCGTCGGCGATTGCCCGCCCCCCGGCGCTGACGGGGGGCGGCGGTCGTCGGCAGCACGAGCGGTGCAACTAACGACAGGCAGGTGATGACAATGCGGTTATTCCGAAAGTTACTGTTCCTGATTTCGGCGGCGATGATCGGCGCCAGCGTTCATGCCCAGGCGCCCGAGCCCTATCCGCTGGATTACTGGGCGCTGCGTGAAGTAATTAACAACGTCCAGGTGTCGCCGGACGGCAAATATCTGGGATTGATGAAGATTCCGTCGAAAGACGGCGACCCTATCATCGAAATCCACGAAACCGCCGACCTCGGCAAGGAGCCGTTCCGGCTCAATGCCGACCCGATGGAAATCACCAATTTTTTCTGGGTTAGCGACAAGAAGCTGATATTTTCCCTGCGCCAACGGGTGCGGGACAGAATCGAGGGCTTCAATCGAGGCGTCTACGAGTCGAGGATCGCGTTGCTGGACGTGGAGCGGCAGCAGATTCGCCGCTTTGACGAAGTCGGCCCGGCGATCGAGAATCTGTTGCCGGATCAGCCGAACAAGGTGATCATTTCTTTCGCCGAGGGCGGCGGCGACGGTCCCGGCTCCAGGGTGTCGGCGGCGTTTCGGCCTCGTGCCTACTGGGAATTCGATCTTGACCGGGGCTCCAAAAGACTTTTGATCCGGGGCAAGATTTCCGCCGGCAACATCACTTTCGACGCCGCCGGCAATCCCTGGCTGGCGCGCGGATACGATGTCGCCACGCGCGACTTCGTGCTGTACTTCCGCCGGCCGGGAGAATCGTCCTGGCAGGAGTTCTACCGCGTCAACGAGAACGATTTCGAGTCGACATTCGTGGGCGTGCTCGAACAGGACGATGCCGCGCCGGATCATGCGCTGATGCTGGCCCACAACGGCCATGACAAGCTTGGCTTGTGGTCTTACGACATGGCCAACCGGAAGTTCGGCGAGCTGATCTACCGGCGCAATGACGTCGATGTTCTCGGTATCCGCCGGCACAGCAACTTCTGGACTTATCCGGGACAGGCGACGGCGGTTTCCTATTTCACGGACAAGGTGCATTACGAATACTTCGACGAAACCGAGGGGGCCATGTATCAGCAGTTGGAGGGCCTGATCCCCCACGCGCACTTGCTAAACGTCGTCAGCCGGTCGCGCGCTGGCGACACCATGGTTATCCGCAATATGGGGCCGCGCGATCCCGGCACCTATTATCTGCTGCACAACGGACAATTGCAGACGGTCGGCAGTACCCAGCCCTTGCTGGAAAGCGAGAACCTCGCCGATCTGCGCTACATCACCTATAAGGCGCGCGACGGCAAAACGATTCCGGCGTTCCTCACGATACCGTCGGGGCAACCGCCGTTCCCGCTGGTGGTGATGCCTCATGGCGGCCCCTTCGTGCAAGAGTTCGTCATTTACGACGAATGGGCGCAAATGCTGGCCAATAACGGCTATCTGGTATTGCAGCCGCAATACCGGGGCTCGCATGGTTACGGCATGGACTTTTACACCACCGCTTTCGTGGAAGGCGGCCAGGGCGGCCGTAAAATGCAGGACGACAAGGACGACGGCGCATTGCATCTGGTCGAGGAGGGGCTGGCGGATAAGGACCGCATGGCCATGTTCGGCTGGTCTTACGGCGGCTACGCCGCGGTGATGGCCGCGACGCGGACTCCGCAAATCTATCGTTGCGTAATCGCCGCCGCCGCCGTAACCGACAACAACCTGCAGGTCAACTACTACCGCTGGGCGCTGCGAGGCGCTCAGCGCGATGAGCAACTACGAATGTGGGACGACAGTATTTCGCCGATCGAGGTGGCGGATCAGGTCAACGTGCCGATGCTGTTGATCCACGGCAGCGTAGACCAGCGTGTGCCGCGGGAGCATGCGACCAATTACCGCAGGCGGCTGGAGGAGCACGGCAAGAACTTCAAGTTCGTGGAGTTGGAAGGCGCGGATCACTTCAGCAACACGCTGTTCTTCGATCATCAGATCAAACTGTACCAGTCGATGACCGACTTCCTGCGGCAGGACTGCGCCATGCAGCCCGCAAGCGGATAACGGCTAAGATTATTTTTTCGTTGATGCCGGCGTCATACGCCGGCTAAAACGCCTCAAGCTCGGCGCCGTGGCGCTGCCTGCGTGTCAATGCCGGGGAACAGTCACATCTGATTCCATTGCCCGCCGCGCCGACGCACCGCCCCCTCGATATCCAGGCCAACGTCGCACAGCGCCCCGCGGCGCCGGGAGCAAGCTCGTGACCGGCGCTGATCGAAAAACACCCGCGCTGGGGCTTCTGGATGTGCTATGACCGGCTGCGGCGTGAATTTTTGGCCCGCCCCCTTCCGCGCTCCGGTCGCTGCGCTTTGCGCGCACGGAAGGAAGAAGGGGGCGAAACCATCACCATGCTGGTGAGAAAAGATGGGAAACGAGGGTTTCTAATTACGGAAATTGAACTTTTAGAATTTGCTCAAAATCTTGCTCTTCATTGAGTCGTCCTGGCTCGTCGTCATAGTTAGGCGCAATTCGACCTGGGCTTCCACAAGATGATGGCGAATAATAATGTAGGGTTACGCCTGAGCATCCTCCGCTAACCAAGTCGATACCTTCACTCGACAGTTTTACCATTCCGTGATCCATATCTCGATTACTAACAAAAAAATCATTCACGCTACTTCTCCTGTTAAGGCTTTAGTTTTTGGCTACAGCCATTCATTATCTTGGGTTATTCCAAGAACCACAATTCCAACGCAAATCGGCAGTTCATACCGTTACATGGAACAGTCGTTATATTAAAACCATGCTCTTCCCAAATTGTCAACCGTTTGTGCGAACCATCGCAGAAAAAATTAAAGTGTCCGGTTTTAGAACACGCGAAGTGTCCGGTCGCATAATGGTCGTTTTTCGAGGCGACCGGGAGGCTGTATGGGCGTGGCGCGACGGAAACAGGAGCGGAGGTTGGAAGTGTTCGAAGACACGTACGCGATGTGGCCGGAGCGTCGTCTGACGCAGGCGCAGGTGGCGAAGATGCTCGAGGTTTGCGAGCGGCCGTTCCGGCGCTGCGCATTGCCTCACGTGAAATGCTCTCCTGGCTTGATGCGTTGCCTCATGTGAAATGTCCCCCCGGAATGATTACTTTGGAAGCATTGAAATGAGGAAGCTGAGCATGACGGCAAGGGACAAACTGATAAATGCATTGGCACGGCGGTACACGGATGCCAATCGCGCCGATAAGACGCGCATACTCGACAAATTTATTGCGATAACCGGTTTTCACCGGAAGCACACGATGCGGCTGCTGCGGTGCAACGCCAGAGCGCGCGACTCAAAACCAAATCGCTCAATGCAGCGAAACAGCGGCTTTGGGTCAGAATCATGGAGAACAGGCTGAAGGCGCGAACTGGGGAATTTTCAATCGGCGCTTTTGCGGAGTAATACCGAGGCACTGACATTCTAGTTTGACCTAACTAACTGAATTACGTAGAAATACAGGAACATTGCCCGCCTCATTCACGCAATATACGGGCTAGGTTCAATGGGCCGAAAGCAGGTCAGAAATTCGCTGACGACCTGGCTGAGTCTCATTGCCGGGCCGCATTATAATATATTCAATATAATATATTATTTTCTTGACACGAAGGAAGGGGGTAAGCTATAACCGCCTTGACCGTTTTGAGATTGCTTTACCGTAATCAGTTTTCATTTGACAAATTTGAACTCTTTTGCATCCTTCCCAATTCCATGGAGTTTTGTCATAAAAAGGACACCTTCTCAATGAGAGATATTATTGTCTTACTATCTCGGATCAACAGAGTGAAGTTGATTCTTGCTTTGTTGGCAGGTGACTATATTATCGGATGGATCACATGGGAATTGCTATATCTTTTTGAGCCAGAATTTTTAGAATCAGCTTCCATTTATGATGAATATTATTACTCCATACCTTTGAATTGGTGGATTGCTATTGAAGTGATAATAGTTCCATTTTTGGAAACAATAATTTTCCATTTCATCCTTCTGCTCATTGTGAAGAAGTGTTCTGATTGGATGACCAAGTCAAACAGTTGGACCTATTCTTTCTTTATCATAAGTTTATTATTTGCTGCCGCTCACGCGACAGATTATGGTCTCAACTACTATGGATTATTGAGAGCATTAGCAGTAATTATTCCAGGTTCTTTGTTTACTATTTTGGCCATAGTGGAGTTCGAAAGAGAAAAAGGAAATCCAATTCTGTCCGTGTGGATCTTGCATGGATTGTCTAACTTTTTGCTAACAATAGAAGAACTTGTCTTTTGGTAAATTTATAAGAACTTGTCTTTTTTGACAAGAATTATTTGAATCTCTCATCTGTTATGAAATTTCCCGTGTTCCCCCAGCGAATGTTGTTTGCATCACTGTAATTAGTTATTGATTGACAAATTTGGATTATTTTACATGCTTCCCGATTCCATGAAATGTCGCCATACAAAAGAAACTTCGCCAATGAGAGACATTATTGTTTTCCTATCTCGGATCGACAGAACGAAGTTGATTCTTGCCTTGCTGGCGATCGACTATATGAATGGATGGGTCATATGGGGATTGCTACATCTTTTCGAGCCTGAGTTCATTAAATTTGTAGAATCATCTCCTTATTTTGATGAATCTTTGCCTTTGATATTCCAGATTGCTGTTACTGATATATTTGGTCCATTTCTGGAAACACTAATTTTTCAATTCATCGTTCTAATCATTGTAAAAAAGTGTTCTGATTGGATTACAAAATCAAACAGTTGGACCTATTCTTTCTTTATCACAAGTTTATTATTTGCCGCCGCTCACGCGACAGATTATGGTCTCAACTACTATGGATTATTGAGAGCATTAGCAGTAATTATTCCAGGTTCCTTGTTTACTATTTTGGCCATAGTGGAGTTCGAAAGAGAAAAAGGGCATCCAATTCTTTTCGTGTGGATCTTACATGGATTGTCAAACTTTTTGATAACTTTAGAAGAACTTATCTTTTTTTGACAAGAATTATTTAAATTTCTCATCTGTTATGAGATTTGCCGTTTTCCCCCGGCGAATGTTGTTTGCATCACTGTAATTAGTTATTGATTGACAAATTTGGATTATTTTACATGCTTCCCGATTCCATGAAGTTTCGCCATACAAAAGACATTTCGCCAATGAGAGACATTATTGTTTTCCTATCTCGGATCAACAGAGTGAAGTTGATTCTTGCTTTGTTTGCAGGTAACTATATTATCGGATGGATCATATGGCAATTGCTATATTTTTTCGAGCCAGAATTTTTAGAATCACTTTCCACTTATAGTGAAATTTATTACTCCATATCTTTGATTTTTCGGATTGCTATTGAAGTGATAATTGTTCCATTTCTGGAAACAATAGTTTTCCAATTCTTCCTTCTAATCATTGTAAAAAAATGTTCTGACTGGATAAAAAAATCAAATAACTGGACCTATCCTTTCTATATCACAAGTTTATTGTTTGCCGCCCTTCATGCGTCAAATTTCGGTCTCAATTACTATGGCTTATTGAATGCAGTAATATTAATTATTCCAGCTTTCTCGCTTACTATTTTGGCCATAGTGGAGTTCGAAAGAGAAAAAGGACATCCAATTCTTTCCGTGTGGACCTTGCATGCTCTGAATAACCTTTTGGCAAACTTAGAAGAACTTATCTCTTTTTTGACAAGAATTATTTGAATCTCCCATTTGTTATGAAACTTCGCGTCTTACTCCGGCGAATTATTTTTCGGCTTTGAAACCTTGAAACTTGTTCTGCAAAATCAAGCCGCCGAGTGCGGCCTTGCGTCTTTGGTGATGGTGGCCCAGCACCACGGCCACAAGATCGATCTGAACGCCATGCGCCAGCGATTCGGTTCATCGCTCAAGGGGGCGCGACTGCGCGACCTGATGAAAACCGCCGAACAGCTTATGCTAGGTTCGCGCGCCCTGCGGCTCGAACCCCAACGGCTGAAGGATATCGCGCTTCCCGCGATTCTGCATTGGGACATGGATCATTTCGTGGTATTGAAGGAAGTTCGACGCAACCGGTTCGTCGTGTTCGATCCGGCCCGCGGCCGGACAACCTACTCCCTTGCCGGAATATCGAAACACTTCACCGGCGTTGCGCTGGAGGTGACTCCCGCCACCGAATTTCAACCGATCGTGGCCCGCACCAAAACCCGGCTGCGCAGTTTGTGGACCCGCCTTTCCGGACTGAAGCGATCTCTGACGCAGGTTCTGATTCTGTCTATCGTGATCCAATTGTTCGCCTTGGCGTCACCCTTCTATCTGCAACTTGTCATCGACGAAGCGGTGACCCGGTTCGACATGGATCTACTGTTTCTGCTGGCAATCGGTTTCGGTTGCCTGTATCTGATTCAGGCGGTTACCGTCGCGCTGCGATCCTGGGTGATACTGCTGCTGGGCCAGTCCATGACGTTCCAAATGGCGGGCAATGTGCTGCGGCACCTGATCCGATTGCCGATGACCTATTTCGAAGAAAGGCATGCGGGAGACATCATTTCCCGCATGGGTTCAATAAGTCCGATACAGACAGCGCTTACGCAAAGCATGATCGCGGCTCTCATCGACGGCATCATGGTTATCGCCACCATGATTCTGATGCTGTTCTACAACTGGAAACTGGCACTGGCCTCTTTCGCATTCACGGTTGTTTATCTGCTTATCTCACTCGTACTGTTTCCCTTCATGCGAAGCCGGCAAGAAGAACTGATTGCCGCGTCCGCAACTGAGAATACGCATATCATCGAGACTATTCGCGCGTCACGCGCCATCAAACTTTTCGGCAGGGAAGTCGAGCGCGAGAATGCCTGGCGTAATCTTTACGCCGATGTGATCAACGCCGGCATTTCCTATGGCCGGCTGCAAATCGGCAACCAGTTCGCTTCCTCTTTGTTGCTCGGCCTGCAAACCGTGCTCATCGTCTATCTGGGGGCGAAGTACATTTTGGCGGGAGAGATGAGTATCGGCATGCTGTTCGCTTTCATGTCCTACCGGCAAAACTTCGCGGCCACGGCCAAGGGTCTGATCAACAAGGGCATCGAATTCCGTATGCTGGGACTGCACCTGGAGCGACTCTCCGACATCCTGCAATCGGCCAAGGAAGACGGTTTGGACGCGCCGGTCTCCGAACTCAGACAAGTACAAGGCGGGATTGATATTGAACGAATCAGTTTTCGTTACGATGCCCACGAACCGTTTCTTCTCGAAGACATTTCTCTTTCCATTCAGCCGGGAGAATTCATTGCCATTTCCGGCCCCTCGGGTGGCGGCAAGACGACTTTGCTGAAGTTGATGCTGGGTTTGCTCAAACCCGAGTCGGGAATTGTCCGGGTGGACGGATTGCCATTGCATTCCCTGGGCTTGCGCAATTGGCGGACCGCGGCGGGTGTGGTCATGCAGGACGATCAGCTCCTGTCGGGATCCATCGCCGATAACATCGCCAGTTTCGACCCGCAAATCGACATGCAGCGGGTGATCGAATGCGCCACGCTGGCGCAGGTGCACGATGACATCAGCCGAATGCCCATGCATTACCTGTCGACGATAGGAGACATGGGCGCCGCCCTTTCCGGCGGCCAGCGGCAACGACTGATGTTGGCGCGGGCGCTCTACCACAAACCCCAGGTGCTTTTTCTGGACGAAGGCACGGCCAATCTTGACTTGCAGGCCGAGCGGCAGATCGCGCAAGCAGTCTCGCGGATGGAGATCACCCGAATCGTGGTCGCCCACCGGCCTGAATTGCTTAAACATGCGGACCGAATCTTCGCGGTTGTTGACGGCAAACTGATCGAGAAAAAGAAACCCGGGTGACGCGGCCCCGAGCCGTGCCGGGATAGTGAGGCTAAATGGAGATTTTTCGCAAAGAGGCGGCTGAGCACCAGGGGAACCGGTTGTTTGGCGATGTTGTACTTGCCACCCCCGTTTCAACTTGGGTGGTCACATTGTTGATTGGCGCCATCGTGGCCGCGATCGTTGTGACCCTGTTGGCGGGCAGCTACGCGCGCAAGGAAATCGTTTACGGCTGGCTGAAACCCGACAAGGGCCTGGTCAAGGTGGTTTCGCCGCAGCTTGGCACGGTCACCGCCGTGCATGTGACCGAAGATCAAATTGTCAACCAGGGAGACGCGCTTGCCTCGCTGAATCTGGATACGGCGTTCGCCGGAGGCGAAGGCGTTTTCGGGATCGCGTTGACGGAAATCGAAGCGCAAATCGCCGAAAGGAAAAAGCTGCTGCCGCTGACCGAGCTGAGTTTTGAGCAGGAATCAAAGGAACTGCAAAGTCAAATCGAGTCCACGCAGGCGGAAGTTGCGTCTCTGAAATCTCAGCGGCAAGTGCTCGACGAACGCATCCATACCGCTAACGCGTCGCTGAAACGATTCGAGTTGTTGGCAAGCCGTAACGTGGCTTCCCGCAACGACGTGGAGCGGCAACACAACCCGCATGGGACACCCACTTGGCAGCGCGCATGGGATGGCCCGCATGGGATGGCCCGCATGGGATGGCCCGCATGGGACACCCATACGCCACTGCTGATGAGAAGGCCGGAATCGGCTGCATAGACGACACCGTATAACGGTATGCGTTATTCTCAATGACCGATGTCGGATCCTGATCGGGAATTATGCTCGAATAGTCAGAAATCGGAACTATTTTGCAATCCGTTTTCCATTTGAATGTGTTCTTGTTCCGCGGCGACCGGTTGCTGGTGAGCTACTTGCGCCCGAGCAAGATCGACGGGGCCAAACACGCCTGAGCAGTGTTGGCCTTGCTGCTGTCCAGCTTCTGTCCGCACCAGGCGCTGTTCTTCGCCGCCGCCGCGCGGCTGCGGCCCGGATAAACGCGCCGCGGGAACTATCTTCTTCTCGGGCGAATCCCGCCCGGGGATGCGTTCCCCTCAAGAATCTCAACTGGCATTGTCCCGCTGCAAATACTCAGGCAATTGCAATGAGCACCCCAAGAACCGCCATGAACAACCCGGTTCCCGCTTGATCGGAACCATTATGTCCCGCCAGAGCACATAAACCGTGGATTCCTTGCCAAATCAGCGCGCTGCCGCAATATCCGGACTAACGACCAGTCGTGTTTTTTTGTTGCGCTATTGCTGTTGCATTATTTTAGATTATATATTATATATTCTACTCGGCTCAGAGAGCGGTTCCGTATCGCAAGAGCAATGGTTCGGGTTCCCGATCCGGCGCCGCCTGTAACCACGGGAACTAATGGGGGCACTATTATGGGAAGGAAAGCAAAAATGACTGGCATTTATGCTCGACTGAAACATTTTCGGATTCGAACCGCGCTCGCATTGCAGATCGCGGCCGCCCTCGGCATGGGACTGGCCGCGCCAGCCGTCGGTTGGGCGCAAGAAGACGCGCTCGAGGAGATTGTCGTTACCGGTTCTCGCCTGCTCAGGCGAGATCTCGACGCACCCAGCCCGGTCCTGGTCGTGACCGACGAATCAATCCGCAGCGCCGGCAACGTTACCATTGAGGAGACTCTGAACGAATTCCCGCAATTGGCTTCGGATAACACTTCCAGTGTGAATTCGGGCGGAGGATCCGGCATTCTTACCGCCGATCTCCGCGGTCTTGACGCGGTTCGCACGCTCGTTCTGGTGAACAGCCGCCGATTCGCGCCATCCGACTCGAGAGGTCTGGTGGACCTTACCAGCATTCCCGATGCGCTGATCGAGCGCGTCGAAGTTTTGACCGGCGGCGCGTCGGCGGTATATGGCTCGGACGCCATCGCCGGCGCGATCAACTTCGTCCTGAGAGATGATTTCGAGGGAATCGAAGCCGGCTATTATTATGGGGGAACGACCGCGAGCGACGCCGGAACCGAGAAGTACGATCTCACCATCGGCGGCAATTTCGCTAATGGCCGCGGCAACGCCGTACTTAGCGCCTCGTACACCGACCGCAGCCAGGTTTTCTTCGCCGATCGAGATTACTCGGCGATCTCATTGTTCGAAAGCGGCGGGACACTGGTTCCCGGCGGGTCGAGCAACATTCCGGGCACGCGCATTTCATTCAATTCCGCCGGGCTGGCGAGGTTGAACAACCTGCCGTTCGATCCGGCCACGGCTTGTCCCGGCACGATCGGCGGCCTCCGCTTTGGCGACGCTGGAGCGATTCTGCCGTTCTGCGATCCCGAAGACCGCTTTAACTTCGCGCCGCTCAACTATCTGCTGCGGCCGCTGGAACGCAATCAGATCAGCGCTATTGGCCATTTCGATCTGCGCGACAACGTGACCGCTTACTCCGAACTCTTCTTCATGGAGAACCGCAATGAGTGGCAACAGGCGCCGAATGCCGGCGGCTTGCAGACCAGCGGCGCGCCCCGGGGAACCTACCTCATTCCCAACTATGCCAGCAACCCGGTTCTGTTCGCGCCGGTGCGCAACCTGCTGATCGACAATCCGGCAACCTTCGATCCCGATGGCGATGGGACCGCGGCGATCATCCAAACCGGCCGCCGATCGGTGGAAACCGGACCGCGCAATTACAAGTATGAGCGTCTTACCTACAACATGACGACCGGGTTGCGAGGCGACTTCGAAGCCTTGGGCAGCGTCTGGAACTGGGACACGTTCCTGCAGTTCCAGCGCGCCCAATCCAATGAATCCATTTCCGGCCAGCTTTCGAGCCTGCGCCTTGCGCTAGGTTCGGACGTCACCGTCGAGGACGGCGTCGCTCGCTGCACCAATGAGTTCGTTGGCTGCGTGCCGGTGAATTTTCTCGGCCTGAACTCGGTAACTCCCGAGGCGGCCGCGTTCATTTCGCCGACCCATGGCAACACCAACGTGCTGGAACGCAAAATCTACGGCGGCACGGTCACCGGTGAGTTGTTTGAACTGCCAGCGGGTCCCTTGGCGGTCGCTTTCGGATTTGAACGGCGCGAGGACGAGCATGACTTTCGTCCCGATACCGCGAGCCAGGGCGCTGAGTTTACCAGTGACATTCTGCTGCCGCGAAGATCTTCCCTTGAGCTCGACGAGTTTTACGCCGAGGCGCGAGTGCCCTTGCTCAGCGATATGGCCATCGCCGAGTATCTGGGGCTGGAACTCGCCATCCGCAGTTCCGACTATTCGACCAGCGGCCGGGTAACGACCTGGAAAGCCGGCGCTGAATGGGCGGTGAATGACTGGGTTCGCCTGCGTGGCGCCTACAACGTGGCCATTCGCGCTCCCAACCTCGATGAATTGTTCGACACGGTAACGATCGGCTTTTCCGCCGGCGACGATCCCTGCGATCAGGACCTCGGTCCGTCGGCCGCGCAGAGGCAACTCTGTGTCGAGCAAGGCGTGCTGGCGTCCGAGATCGACACGTTCGACCAAATCAACGTGGGTTTCGGCGTACAGTCCGGAGGCAATCCGAATCTGACCCAGGAGGAATCCGACACCTGGACGATCGGCGCCGTCATCAGTCCGCCTTTTCTGGAAGGACTGAACCTGACCCTGGACTATTACGCCATCGAGATCGAGGATGCCATCGATCAGCTCAGCGCGCAGCAGGTTGTCAACAGTTGCTTCCGCACATTGGACAATAACAGCGATACTTGCCGGTCCATCAACCGCTTCCAGAACGGCCAGATTGATTTCGTTTCCGCCACGCTGAAAAATATCGCGACGCTGGAAGCGCGCGGCCTGGATTTCCAGGCGGACTATTCCTTTGACCTGCCCGGAGGGATGGCGTTTCTTGGCAATGGCGCGGCCATGCGCCTGCAGTTTATCGGTAGTTGGGCATTCAAGAACGAGCGCGTTTCCGAACCCGGCGAGCCAGGCCTCGATTGCCTTGGCCGCTTCGGCGGTTCCTGTTCGGGTTTCAATGTTTTCATGCAGCCGGAATCCAAACTGGTGTTTAACGCGACCTACGACAGCGGTCCACTCACAACCCGCTTCCAGCATCGCAACATCAGCGACTTCACGTTGTTCCCGGGCGCCGGCAATGTGGTTAAATCCGCCGCCGCCAGGAACTATTTCGACCTGAACGCCGATTACGCCGTCAACGATCAGCTTACGATTTTCGCGGGCATCGACAACTTGACCGACGAGGAGCCGCCGGTGCTTGGTTTCTCGCTAGCCGGCGATGCCAACGTGGATATCTCACTTTACGACGTGCTGGGCCAGCGATACTTCGCGGGCATACGTTTTCAGTTGTAGCACAACCGGTTGACAATTTCGTTGCCGGATAAGCGAGCGCCGATCCTCCCTGCCTCTTTGCGGATCGGCGCATTTTTTTGCGGGGAACATGTAAATATCACAATTCGTGGCGGTCATCGAATTTCATGACCGCCGGTCAAGTATCAATTTACGGGGATGCCAGCCAATGAAAAAGAACATGTTGTTCGTTCCGTTTTTCGTCCTGATCCACGGTATGGCGCTTGCCGCGGATGAGACAACTCCACCGGCGGATCATGAAAATGACAATCAACTCCAGGCGGAGTCGGTATCGTCCCGGCATAGCGTGGAGATCGACGGGCGGACCATCGACTATACCGCCACCGCGGGACTTGACGTCATTCGCGATGATGACGGCGCCGGCATCGGCTTGTTTGGTTATACCGCCTATGTGCAAGACGGCGATGACCTCACAGACCGTCCGATTCTGTTCGCCTATAACGGCGGCCCCGGCTCCGCATCGATCTGGCTGCATATGGGAGTGCTCGGTCCGCGGCGAATTCCGGTGGTTGACCTGGAAGTCACGGGTCCGCCGCCGTATGGGGCCGTAAACAACGAATTCAGTATCCTTGATGTCGCCGACCTCGTCATGATGGATCCGGTGGGAACAGGTTATGCCACCATCGAAGGCGACGGGCGGCCCGAGGATTTCTGGGGAGTAGACGCCGATATCGCCGTCGCTTCGCAGTTCATCGTCAACTACATAACGCGGAACGCCAGGTGGAAATCGCCGAAATTCGTGCTGGGAGAAAGCTATGGCGGCATTCGAACCGGCGGGGTCGCGTACGAACTGCTAACCAGGTATGGCATGGGACTGAATGGCGTGATTCTGGTCTCCCCGTTCATGGACGCGGCGGCCGCGCGGGACCGGTTCGCCATCGACCTGCCGCACGCGCTCTATTTGCCGACCCTGGCGGCGACGGCCTGGTACCACCATGCCATCGAGGATCGACCGGACGATCTGGCGGCATTCATCGCTGAAGTGGAAGCTTTCGCGATCAATGAATACGCGCCCGCGCTGATGCAAGGCGCCACATTGCCGGAGCCGGAAAGGAACTCACTGAAGACCAGGCTCTCGCGCTATACCGGCTTGAGTGAACAGTATTGGGAGAACTCCAACCTGCGTGTGCCCCACACGCGCTTTACCCAGGAATTATTGCGCGACGAAGATATAACCGTCGGCAGGGTCGACTCCCGCTTCAAGGGTCGAAGTGTCGATCGGGTCGCCGAAAGCATGCGCTACGATCCCTTCGACGCCGCCGTGCGTCCCGCTTTCAAGGCTGGATTCATGCACTATTACGGCAACGATCTCGGTTTTAGCAAGGAACGCGATTACGCGGTCTCGGGCGGAATTTTCGAGAGTTGGGACTGGCTGCATACCATGCCGAACGGGCAGGAGACGCTGATTACCAATACCGCGGTCGATCTCGCCACAACAATGACGCTGTACCCGCCCATGCAAGTGCTGATCCAGCAAGGCTACTTCGACCTGGCGACGCCGCATTTCGTCCTTGAGTATGTTCTCAATCACATGGATCTCGATCAGGATCAGCGCGCTCGTATATCGGTGGAGATGTACGAGGCGGGTCACATGATGTATGTCCATCCGCCGTCACTAATGAAATTCAAGCAGGATCTGGCTGACTTCATCAGCGCCGGCGACGGAACTGATTGACAGTGGGGGTTAGCCGGATTACGCCCGGTATTCCGCCACCGGTTCGCCAAGCACGTCGAAATCAGGTTCGATGCCAAGTCCCGGCGAGGCGCCGGCGGCCAGGCAACCGTTATCGCGAATCGGCGCGCCGGTGGCATTGCGGACTGTCACATAACTATTGAAATCCGTCGCCGAGAAGCGGCAGCGCGCCGGAGTCGAATGCGCGAGATGCGCGATGGCGGCGGTAATGATGTCGCCGCCCCAGCTATCTTCGATGGTCATGGGGATGTCGAGCGAAACACACAGATCGCGGATCAGGCGCGCTTTGCTGATTCCGCCGACTCTGGAAATCTTCAGGTTGATCGCGTCCATCGCCCCGTCGGAGCAGGCGCGCAGTAGCGCCTGGACGCCATCGATGTTCTCATCGAGTATGAACGGTAGCGCGGTGCGGCGGCGGATTGACAGGCAATGCTCGTAGGAGCGGCAAGGTTGCTCGAGATATACATCCACATCCGCGATGGCCTTCGCCACATACGCTGCATCGTCAACCCGCCAGCCGGTGTTGGCGTCGGCGATCAGCGTTTCGCCTGACCGCAGTACCTCGGCCACCGCCCGGATCCGGCGGATATCCTCGGCCGGGTCGCCGCCGACCTTGAGTTGAAACTTGCGATAGCCCTGTTCGCGATATTGCGCGACGTTCGCCGCCATTTCATCGGCGGACCGCTGACTGATCGCCCGATACAGCTCTACCGACTCCCCGTGTCTACCGCCAAGCAGATCACATAGCGGCCGGCCGCAGGATTTGCCGAGCAGGTCCCAGCAAGCCATGTCGATCGCCGACTTGACATAGGGATGCCCCAGCAGGGCGGCGTCCATGACCTCGTTCAGCGGCCCGATGCCGGTGGCCTCCCTGCCGATAAGGCACGGCGCGAGTTCGGCGATTCCGGCGCGGGCGCCGGCGGCGAAAGCCGGCAGGTAGAACGGACCCAGCGGGCACACCTCGCCGTAGCCCCGTATTCCAGTATCGCTGATGATCTCGACAACCGTACTTTCGAACACTTGCACATGGCGTCCGTCCGACCAGGTGTAACGACCTTCGGTCAGCGGCAGGTCAACCTGGTAAACCCTGATTGCCTGAATTTTCATTTGCGGTGGCGGCCCATGCCTGCTACCCCAGGATGCCGCCGATGAAGATCACCGCGACAGCGACTGGCACGACATAGCGAATCAGGATACGCCAGATCCGGTATGCGGGGCCGTCCGAGAGCCCCAGTTCCTCGCGGATGCCTTCGCGGTCGGCGATCCAGCCGATAAAGATCGATATCAGGAAAGCGCCCGCTGGCAATAGCATATTGGACATGATGAAATCGAAGCTGTCGTAGATAGTCTTGCCCTCGAAGACACCGACGAATGAAAGCGGATGGAATCCGGCCAGGAGATTGAACGAAAAGACCGAGCCCAGGCCAAGCGCCCACATTGCCGCGCCGGATATCGCCGCCGCCGTGGCATGGCTGACATCGAGCCTGTCCTCGGTCCAGGCGACGACGGGGGCAAAGTTGCCGATGCACGAAGTGATCGCGGCAGCGATCAACAGTAGAAAGAAGATACTGCCAAAGATCCTGCCGCCCGGGAGATCGCCAAAGGCGATGGGAAGCGTTTGGAAAACGAGCCCTTCGCCCGAATCCAGCGGCAAGCCATGGGCGAAAACGATCGGAAATATGGCAAAGCCAGCCATCAGGGCAACCAGGGTATCGGCGCCTACCACGATGACTGCATTCTGGGGGATCGATATCCGCTGGTCGAGATATGAACCGTAAGTGATCATGACCGCCATGGCGATGCCGATGGAAAAGAACGCCTGACCCAGCGCCAAAAGCACGGTTCGGCCGGTCAGGCGGCTGAAGTCGGGCGTGAGCAGGAACTCGACCGCGGCGCCGAGATCGCCGACCGTTGCCGCGTAGATGACCATGACGATCATGCAGCCGAACAACGCCGGCATAAGCACTTTCACGGCGCGTTCGATGCCGGCGTTGAGTCCGAGCGAGTTGATATAGACAGTGAGGATGCAAACCACCGTGTGCCAGAACACCAGCCTCGACGGATTCGCCATCAGTTCCGCGAACATGGTCCTCGATTCCACTGCCGTAATCTGGTTGAAATCGCCGGCTACCCCGCGCACGAAATAGTCCATGGTCCAGCCGGCAACGGTGGTGTAAAAGAGCATCAGCATGAAAACCGCGAGCACGGCTATTCCTCCGACTCTTCCCCAGTTCGCGCTGGCGCCGGCCTGAACCGCCACGTCGGCTACGCTGCCGGAGGCGGAAGCGGTAACGCGTCCCCGCCGGCCGATCGCCCACTCAGACATGACCAGCGGCACGCCGATGCCGAAGGCGAACAGAAGATAGATCAGCACGAAAGCGGAGCCGCCGTTCTCGCCCACTACATAGGGGAAGCGCCAGATGTTGCCGAGGCCGACCGCGAATCCGACCGAAGCCATCAGAAAGGTGAACCGGGAAGACCAGTTCTCCGGCGCTGTTTGCGTGTTCGATACCGTCATTTTTCGATCCTTAAGTCGATCCGTTATCTGACTTTGGAGGCTTTGAACGAACGCCCGGTTCCGACAATCCGCACCCGCGTTCCGCCCAGGAATGTTTTTTCGACCGTCGCCGTCATTGCGGAACGATCCTCCGGCAACACGACACGAGTGTTGTCCGAGTCCAGTTGGCGCCACACTTCGCCGCCGGCGAGCGTAACCACAAGCTTGCCGAATACGGTCCGACGCACATTCGTTATCGCGACCGCGCCGTCCGGCTCGGGCCGGCGCATCAGTTCGGAATCGCGGTTCGGTTCGCGCGTTGTCGGGGCGGCCGCTGCCGCGGCGTCGGGGTTCGCATTCTTCGTGGCCTTGCCATCGGCGGGCGTGGCAACGCCGGGCTGGAACAGCGCCGGCTCATCGGTCGAGAATAGCCTTGCCTCCGGCAGCGCGTTGAGGTCGATGACGATGCCTCGGGCTATAACCATCGACAACTCGCGAATGTTCGAAATGTTGTCGAGCGGGTTCGACTCCAGCAGGAGCAGGTCCGCCGCCTTGCCGGTTTCTATGGTGCCGATTCGATCCTCCATGCCGGCCGCTAGCGCGCCGTTGCGCGTCGCGGCGACGATCGCTTCCATTTCGGTCATACCCAGTTCCACCAGGCCTTCGATCGCCAGAACGCTGCCGATGCCTGCTTCCTGGTGCACCGGCTTCGGCTGCTTGCGGAACTCCGGCGCGCGGCCTTGATAGTTATCCGTTGCGATGGTCACCTGGCAACCGGCGCGAATGAGGCGCTCGGCATTGCGGCGTTCCGTTTCGTACCATGTCCCGAGCATCGCTTCGCGTTGCCGGCGCTCGGCTGAAGTCCTCGGTGGCGGTGCGTCGCGCAAAGCTTGTTCCGCCCTGGCGCGCGATAGCAGATGATTCCGCCAGACATCGCCCGTGAGCGTGTTTGATCGCATGGCGCAAAGGACGCCTCGGTCAATGATCATGCGCAGCAAATCTTCCGGATAGTCGCGGCTCAGGATTTCCGGGTGCTGGATCAGGTCGACGCCGGCTGCGACGGAGATTCTCAACGCCTCGGCGCTGGTTGAATGCGTTTCCGCGATGAGCCCGCGCTTGTGCGTCTCGTCGACTATGAGCCGCTGGATCCTGGGCGCGAAGCCGATCAACGATGGATACCGAAAATGGCTGGTGCCGCCGAACTTGATAAAATTCGGCCCCTTGTCGAGATAGGCGTTGATCGCCTCGCGCACTTCCTCGGGCCCCATGTCGAGCAACTCCTCGCCGACACCCTGGGCGATCGAGTCGTTCCACATTGCCTGGAACAGGGTCAGTTCGGATTCCTGCATCAGGGAGAACGTTATCGAAAACGGGCCGCCCCAGCCGATGATGTTGCCGGCAACCAGCGCACGAGCGCCAATGGCTTCGCCGCGCTCGATCCGATCCCGCACCTCCATGAGCGGCAGCAGCGAACCGTAACTGTCGCGAACCGTCGTCACTCCATGCTTGAGCTGCCGCTGCAAGAATTCGAGGATGAGGTCGGCATTTCTTTCTCCGTATTTGACTACTGTCTCGCGACGCGTGGAATTGCCGTAGATCGACGCATGCACATTACTATCGATGAATCCCGGCAGCAGGTGCTTGCCGCCGCCGTCAATCCGCCGAGCGTCCGCGGGGACAGCGACAGCATCGCTTTCGCCGACGGCGGATATCATGCCGTTTTCGAGCAGTACGGTCATGCCGGCAAGCGCTGGGCGGCCGGTGCCGTCGATCACCGTGACATCGACAATCGCGATGGGCTGCTGCGCCGACGCGACGCCGACAGCGCCCGACGCCGCAAACGCGATAATCGCGTTTACGATGATTGCCCGGAGGCTGGCGCCGCGGCGGTGTTGCATCAGGCCGGACTATCCTTTTCGTCCGCGATGGCGTCATCGATTGGACCGTCGCCAATATCGAACCAGATGGTTTTGGTTTCGCAATACTGGTCGTGAGCCAGCAGCGAATTGTCCCGCCCGCCGAAGCCGGATAACTTGTACCCGCCGAAGGGCGTCGCGGCATCGCCCTCGGAGTAGCAGTTGACCGAAACCGTGCCGGCCTGCAACGCCCGGGCGAAGTGGTGCGCCGTCGTTACGTTGGAGGTGAAAAGCGAAGCCTGCAGGCCGTAGCAAGTATCGTTAGCCACGGCGAGCGCCTGATTATCGGAGTTGACCTCGATAATTGCGAATACCGGCCCGAAAATCTCTTCCTTCGCGATCTTCATATCCGGCCTTACGCAGTCAAACAAGGTAGGCTCGATGAACAGGCCGCCGTCTGCCTCGATCGCGGATCCGCCCTCGATAATCTGCGCTCCTTCATTTTTGCCCGCATCGATATAGGCCAGGATTTTGTCGTAATGCTCATCGCTGATGATCGCGCCCAGGCGATTTGCCGGATCCAGGGGGTCGCCGGTTCTCCATGAGCGCATTTGCTCGCGAATCCTGCCGACGAGGCCGTCCTTGACGTCCTTGTGCACAATCACTCGCGAGTTGGCGGTGCAGTTCTGGCCCATGTTCCATAGGGCAGCGTAGGCGATTTGCCGGGCGGCATGATCCAGATTCGCCGCATCGGACAACACGACGGCCGGATTCTTGCCGCCGCACTCCAGCACTATGCGTTTGAGATTGCTTTGCGCCGAATATTCGAGGAACCGCCGGCCGACATCGGTCGAACCGGTGAACGAAACGACCTGTATGCCGTGGTGTCTGCCGATCGGCTCGCCGACATCTGGGCCTTCGCCAGGCAAAACGTTCAAAACACCGTTCGGCAGGCCTGCTTCGGTGGCGAGCTCGGCGATGCGCAGGGCGGTCATGCTCGTCTGTTCCGCCGGCTTGACGATCACCGAATTGCCCGCGGAAAGGGCCGGGCCGATCTTCCAGGCAAGCATCATCAACGGGAAATTCCACGGCAGCACGCAGCCCACGACGCCGGCGGGTTCGCGAACCACGAGTCCCAGCGCATCATCGCCGGAAGGCGAAACCTGACCGTAGAGCTTATCGGTCGCCTCCGCGTGCCATTTGAGGCAGTGCAAGGTTTCCGGGACATCGGTTTCAGCGCACTCACGGATTGGTTTGCCCGACTCAAGACTTTCCAGCACGGCGAGTTCGTGGCGATGGCGCTTGATGAGCTTGGTGAGACGGATCATCACCTCCTTGCGATCGCTCGGATGCATGCGCGACCAATCGCCGCGGTCGAACGCCTCGCGCGCCTTGACGACAGCGAAATCGACATCCTCCGAGCCACATGCGGCAACTTTGCCAAGTACCGAGCCGGTAGCCGGATTGATCGAGTCCATGGTCTGGCCCGACTTCGGGCGCATGAACTTGCCGTTAATGTAGGCATTCACGGGCAGCGAAATGTCCGCGGCGATGGCGCGATATTCCTCGAATGTCAGGAGATCTGGCATGACTTACTCCTTTTCTTCCAGTATTGCCTGAAGCGTGGTTTTCGCCGTCTCGACGATTTGGAACACCTCCCGGCGAAGTTCTTTCTTCATTGGCTGCATTGGCGGTCTGACCGGCCCGCCAGGACGGCCGCGCAACTCGCAGGCGTACTTGACGCTTTGCAGGAACTTGCCGCCCTTCTCCAGGCAGTTCATAAGCGGCAGCAAAGCGGACATTATCTTGCGGCCTGTTGCAAAATCTCCTTCGAGTACGCATATCTCGTAGAAGCGCACCGCCTCGCGGGGAAAGAAATTGGCGGCCACCGATACCCAACTGCGCGCGCCCCAGGCGAAGAATTCGAGCACCTGATCTTCGGAACCGGCGCTGAGTTGGAGTTGGGGATATTCGCGGGCCAGCATATGTATGCGATCA
This sequence comes from uncultured Pseudohongiella sp., assembly GCA_951812715.1. Lineage (GTDB taxonomy): Bacteria > Pseudomonadota > Gammaproteobacteria > Pseudomonadales > Pseudohongiellaceae > UBA9145. Next base: position 3,124,846 of record OX638323.1, read on the forward strand.
ATCTCGCCGCTCGATTCCTTGATTGCGTGAAAATTGCTGCTCTGGGCAATGCGCTCAAGGAAAGTTTCCTCCATGGATACTCCGGTTCGGCCGGGGTAGTTGTAAAGGATGATCGGCAGGTTGGCGATGCGATCTATCTTCAGGCAATGCGCGATGAGTTCTTTCTGGCTCGGCAATGCATAAGGCGGCGCCGCCACCAGCAGCGCATTGACGCCCGCTTGCCGCGCCGCCGCCGTCAATGCATGGCAGCGATCAACCAGAAGGTCATTGACACCGGCGATCACGGGGATTCGGCCTGCCGCGCGGTCTACGGCAAACTTGAATTGTTCGATTCGTTCCTGCTGCGTAAGGGAGAAGAATTCGCCCGTGGATCCGCCTACAATGATGCCGTGGACACCGTTGTCTGCCTGCCAATCGATGACATGCCCAAACGTATCGAAGTCGATAGATAAATCTTCCTTGAACGGTGTAATTATTGGCGTGTAAATGCCCTCGAATCGCATCTCATTTCCCCGGATCCGTTTACCTTCGAAGTCGACAGATCCCTGCTTTTATATCTAACATAATGATTTGGAAGGATTTTTCGAGTTAGCTGGTGACGGCTACTCACTCAAGAATACATTATATAATATACTATGTGCGTATGCTTCAAAGAGTCTTATCCGATGCGAAGCAATACGGAGGCGACAGGTCGGTCGCAACGCGAAACGGTCGTGAAACGGGTGTCCGATGCATCGTTCGGGGAGGATTGTGGACGTCAACACGCGGCGGCTACGCATAATCGAGCAGCTTCGCGCTTTGGCGCAAGACAACGAGGCGGTAGATTTTCAACCACAAAACCGCCAATCCTCGCCCACAGGTCAAGGGCGCGAAAGGCGCGTCAAGGATCTGCCGCGTCTTTATCCATGACCCGCCCGCCGCCAAAATGGACAGGCAAGACAATCCGCGAACAGCAGCTTGATCCAGGCCAGACCCTATGCAGTCATAACCCGCGGCGCAGGAAAGACCTCCGGCGGTCATCCTCCTCATGCCACTTGAGTTCGCCATCTGTTTGATATTGGAAAACTCCGCGGTCCGTCCTCGCTCCAGACCTCGTTCCGACTAAATCAGACGTTGAACCGGAAATAGATGACATCGCCGTCCCTGACCTGATAATCCCTGCCTTCAAGCCGCCATTTGCCGGCTTCCCTGGCGCCGGCTTCGCCATTGTGCAATTCGAAATCATCGAAAGAAACCACTTCGGCGCGGATGAATCCGCGCTCGAAATCGGTATGAATCACGCCCGCTGCGGCCGAGGCGGACGTATCGCGGCGCACGGTCCAGGCGCGCGCTTCCTTCGGGCCGGCGGTAAAGAAGGTTTGCAGGCCCAGCAGGCGGTAGGCGGCGCGAATAACCCTGTCGAGGCCGGGCTCGTCCATGCCGAGATCCTGCAGGAAATCGAGTTTTTCCCCGTCGGCCAGTTCGGCGATCTCGGCTTCGAGCTTGTTGCAGATCACGACGATTTCGGCGCCCTCGGATTCGGCTATAGCGCGTACCGCGGCTACATGCGGATTGCCGTCAAAGCCGTCTTCGTCGACATTGGCGATATACAGTACTGGTTTGGCGGTGAGCAGGTGCAAGTCGCGCAGGTTCTCACGTTCTTCGCGATAGAGATTGATGGCCCGGACCGGCTGCATTGCATCCAGGCCCGCCTGAACTTTTTCCAGCAGAGCCGCTTGCCGCTGGGCGTCCTTGTCGCCGCTCCTGGCGACGCGGATCACCTTGTCGAGGTTGCGGTTAACCGTTTCCAGATCCGCCAATGCAAGTTCGGTGTTGATGGTTTCGATATCCCCGGCGGGCTGGATCCGTTCGGAGACATGGGTGACGTTGCTGTCCTCGAAACAGCGCACGACGTGGGCGATGGCGTCGGTCTCGCGGATGTTGGCCAGAAACTGGTTGCCGAGACCCTCGCCCCGGGAGGCGCCGGCGACCAGACCGGCGATATCGGTGAACTCTACCGTAGTTGGAATCACCTTTGCCGGCCGCGCGATTTCCGCGATGCGGTCGAGTCTGGCGTCCGGCACGAGCACGACGCCGGAGTTGGGCTCGATGGTGCAGAACGGATAGTTCTCCGCGGCGATTCCCGCATTGGTCAAGGCGTTGAACAAGGTGGACTTGCCGACATTGGGCAGTCCGACGATGCCGCAGGTTACCGCCATTGCTGCTCGGTCCTCAGGTTGCCGTATGTAAAATGCGCATGGCTTCTTCCCAGTCGCCCGCTATCGCGCCGGGCAGCACCGAGATTGCATCCGCGATTCTGCTTTCGATGATTTCCGCTTCGAGCGTCGGCGGGTTGCCAAGTACATAGTTGGTTACCAGGGATTTGTGTCCCGGATGGCCGACGCCGATGCGAAGGCGCCGGAAATCCCGGCTGCCGCCGAGGGAATCGATAATGCCGCGCAAGCCGTTGTGTCCGCCATGGCCGCCGCCGGCCTTGAAGCGTATGGCGCCGACTTCGAGATCAATCTCGTCGTAGGCAACCAGCATTTGCCCGGGTTCAATCCGATAGAAATTGCACATGGCGGCCACCGAGCGGCCGCTCAGGTTCATGAAAGCGGTTGGCCAGAGCAGCCGAACCTGGCGCCCAGCGATGCTGATCGCGCCGGTCTCGCCGAAGAACTTGGCTTGGGCGCGCAACTCCCCGCCATGCTCGGCGCAAAGCCGGCGCAGGAACCATAGCCCGGCATTGTGGCGGTTGCCGGCGTACGCGGGCCCCGGATTGCCGAGGCCCACAATCAGTTGCAAGGAATCGTGCGCGATCAGGAGGTTTCTTCCGACTCGCCTTCACCTTCGTCTTCAACGCCTTCCAGTTCAGCTTCCACTTCGTCGGCGTCGGCGCCGCCACGCGGAGGTTGCACCGTGGATACGGACAGATCGCCGTCGCGGCCATGACTTAAAGCGACACTGGTCACGCCTGCGGGCAGCGTGACGTCGGACAGATGCACCGATTCGCCGATGTCGATGTCCAGCATGTCGACTTCGATGTATTCGGGCAAGTCCTTGGGCAGGCAAGTGACCTCGATTTCCGTCATGGTCTTGAGAATGCGGCCGCCACCTGTCTTCACGCCCTGGCACTTTTCCTCATTAACGAAATGCAATGGCACGCGAACGTGAATCGCATGGCCTTCGCTGACGCGCAGGAAATCCGCATGCAGAATGATCCGTTTCGCCGGATGGCGCTGCAAATCCTTGATTACCGCGAGTTCCTTCTTCTTGCCCACGTTCAGGGTAATTATATGGGCGAAGAAGGCCTCGTTTTCCGATGCATGCATAATGCTGTCGTGGTCGATAGTGAGCGGCAAGGGCTCTTTTTCCGCGCCATAAAGCACGGCAGGAATGGCATTGTGCAATCGACGCAGGCGGCGGCTCGCACCTTTCCCCAGGTCGGTTCGCACCGATACATCCAGTTCAAATACAGGCGTTGACATTTTCGTCTCCTGTTGCTGATGCAAAAAATCCCGGCGAGGCATGCGACCAGCCCTACCGGGGCGTATGTCGCTGGTTTACGGAAATCCCGGTGCGATTCGCGACTAATCGCGCCAGGAATCTGCGGGCCCGCCCGGGCCGGCCCTTCAGGTATTGTCGAACATGGCGCTAATGGATTCTTCGTTACTGACCCGGCGGATCGATTCCGCCAGCAGCCGGGCCATGGACAATTGCCGGATGCGTTTGCAGTCTTTTGCTTCCCGGCGCAACGGGATGGTGTCGGTAACCACCAGTGCGTCCAGGCTGGAATCGGCCACGTTCTCGATGGCGTTGCCTGACAGCACGGGGTGCGTGCAATAGGCTACCACCAATTGGGCGCCGGCCTCTTTCAGGGCGTCGGCGGCCTTGCAGATCGTGCCGGCGGTGTCGACGAGGTCGTCGACGATCAGACAGGTGCGGCCGTCCACATCGCCGATGATATGCATGACTTGGGCTTCATTCATCGATGGCCGCCGCTTGTCGATGATTGCCAGGTCCACATCGAGTTGCTTGGCTACCGCCCGTGCCCGCACCACGCCGCCGATGTCTGGCGAAACCACCATCAGATTGCCGTAGTTCTGGCGTTCGATTTCATCGGTGAGCACGGGCGAACCGTAAACGTTGTCCACCGGGATACTGAAGAATCCCTGAATCTGTTCGGCGTGAAGGTCCACCGTGAGCACCCGGTCCACGCCGACCGCGCTGATCATGTCGGCGACCACCTTGGCGCTGATGGCGACCCGCGCCGAACGCACGCGGCGATCCTGACGGGCATAGCCGAAATAGGGGATCACCGCGGTGATGCGATTGGCGGAAGCGCGGTGCAAGGCGTCCGCGATCAGCAGCAATTCCAGAATATTGTCATTGGTGGGCGAGCAGGTGGGCTGGATGATGAAAACGTCCTTGCCGCGGACGTTTTCGTTCAATTCGACCGAAATTTCGCCGTCACTGAATTTGCCGATGCTGGCATTGCCAAGCGGCACGCCGATATATCGGGCAATGCGATCCGCCAATTGCGGATTGGCGTTGCCGCTGAACACCATGAGATTAGTAGCCACGGTTACTGATTCGCCTGTAGGAGTAGAATTGGAAGGTTCCTTCGCTCTCGGCAATTTTCAAGCCGCGCTTGAAAAGTCGCCTTGCGCATGGGCCAAATTTTCAGGCCAGCTTTAAAATTTGGCTGGGGTGGCTGGACTCGAACCAACGAATGCAAGGATCAAAACCTTGTGCCTTACCACTTGGCGACACCCCAATGAACGAATTTTACCAGTTTCGGTACCCAGTCGCTTTCTGTTGGATCGCGCACGCTTTCCCTGACGCGACACAGATGGTTTCGCCGACCCCCCAGCGCCGCCAGTCCAGCCTTCAGCCCCTGCATCCTTGTCGGATCGTTCGACTCTCGAAAAGCCGCGCTTTTCGTCGATTACGCCGACCGAGTCTCACCCAAGCGTTGCTCGGTGGCGCTCGGTTCGCGCATGAAGCTGTGCTTCGTACACGCTTGCCCTCGGCCTTGGCGAGTCGTTCGGCCCTCAAGAAGCGTTGCTTCCTGTCGGCTGCGCCGACCGATCCTTGCCCGCGACCACGTGCGCCATGCGATTTATGCCCCGTGCGGTGAAGCCGTTCCAGCCGACGGGCAGGCCGGGTAGTAACTCTTCGCCTTCGGCCTCGTCCGTCAGCGGAATGAACACGCTGGCGCCCGTGCCGGACATGCGCGCTTCGCCGAAACGGCCCAGCCAGACCAAGGCCTCATCCACCGCCGGGTACAGCCGGCGGGTAACCGGTTCACAATCGTTGCGGCATCGGCCCGCGACAAAGTCGGCAATTTTGATCTTTACGGAGTTTCGTGTCAAATTTCCATCGCCGAAAACTGCCGCCGTCGACACCTGACAGGGCGGTGTTATCACCAGAAACCATTGTTCTGGCAAATCCACCGGCGTGAGAATTTCCCCGATGCCTTCGCCCCAGGCGCTGCGGCCGCGGATGAATACCGGCACGTCGGCGCCGAGCCCGATTCCGATCCGGCATAGTTCGTCCGCGGACAACCCCAGTTCCCAAAGATCGTTCAGCGCCAGCAAGGTGATGGCGGCATTGGCGCTGCCGCCGCCAAGTCCGCCGCCGGCGGGCAGCAGTTTTTCGAGTGTAATCGATGCGCCGGCATTGCAGCCGGATACGCGGGCGAGTTCGGCGGCGGCGCGCAGGATCAGGTTTTCCTGCATCGGCAGGGCCGCGCTTAGGTGGGTGTCCCGTGAATTTGCGTTCCCTGAATTTGCGGAATTCGGGTGGGTGTCCCATGGATTTTTGGGGTGGGTGTCTCGGATGTGCAGCGAGAGAACTCCGCCTTGCTGGGTCGCGAAGCGCAGCCGGTCGCCGTAATCGAGCAACTGGAACAATGTCTGCAACTCGTGATAGCCATCGGCGCGGCGGCCGGTGACATGCAGGAACAGGTTGAGCTTGGCGGGCGCCAGCAGGCTGAGCGTGGTCATTCTTCCGCGCCGAGGGTCCAGCGCAGCCCGACGAAACGCAGGCGGACATCGTCGGCGGAACGGACCACTACGATCTCGCCCGGCAGGCTTAGTTCGCCATATTGCCGCGGGTCGGGATAACTGATCGACCAGCCGTGTTGCGAAATTTTGCGCAACTGATCGCGTTCATTAAAACGCAGGTCGGCCTCCCCGCGCGGCGCGGGCAGGCCGCGAATCCAGTATTCGAGATGCGATACCGGCAGTTCATAGCCGAGTTGCTGAAGGATCAGGTCTTCCGGCGTGTCAGCCGTCAGCACGTCGCCACCGGATTCAAGGCTGACGCCTTCAGGATCGCCGCTTATGCGCGTGTTGCCGGCATTGAAGGAACCCCACAGGCGGATGTTGTAGCCGCGGTCCTTCTGCTGCCACAAGATGCGCGGCGTATGAGATTCGTTGTCGTAGCGCACGTTCACGCGCCCGCGAAACTGCCATTCGTCCAGAGCTTCAAGACTCTCGCGCTGTCGCGTCCAGTCGCCGGTTTCCAGCGCCGGCGGGGCGCTGGCGCAGGCGGCAAGCAAGGCCAGCGAGGCGGCGCCCGCGATTCGCAAGCCGCGCGCCAAACCGGTCGGTGTCATGGGTTTCCCATGAAATGGCCCCAAACCGGTCGGTGTCATGGGTGTCCCATGAAATGGCCCCAAATCGGTCGGTGTCATGGGTGTCCCATGAAATGGCCCCAAACCGGTCGGTGTCATGGGTGTCCCATGAAATGGCCCCAAATCGGTCGGTGTCATGGGTGTCCCATGAAATGGCCCCAAACCGGTCGGCGTCTTGAGTGTCCCATGACATGATAGCGTCCCTGGAGTCCTATGAAACGTTCGCCAGTGACGCGCCGAACCGATCGGCGCCATGGGTGTCCCATGAAATGCGCCATGAAATGCGCAAATCAGCCGAGCGCAAAGCCGCGGAATCATGGAGCGGCCGTTTATCTCGGATTGGTGCATGGGCGGCGCCCGGGGTCGGGGATCATGGGTGGCCTTTGAGCCGCTCCATGGTAGGCAGGACGTATTCGCTTTCCGGATTTTCGGCCAGCGCTTCCGCCCAGATCTGTTCTGCTTCGGTACGCCGGTCAAGCACCCAGAGCACCTCGCCGAGGTGAGCGGCAACTTCGTGATCGGGGAAGACCGCATAGGCGCGGCGCAGGTTTTCCAGCGCTTGATCGAGGATTCCCAGTTTGTATTGCGCCCAGCCGAGGCTGTCGACAATGGCCGGATCGTCGGGTTCCAGTTCGATGGCGCGTTCGATCAATTCCAGCGCTTCTTGGTAGCGATCCGTGCGGTCCGCGAGCATGTAGCCCAGATGGTTGAGCGCCCGGGCGTTGTCCGGTTGCAGGCGGATGATGCGTTGCAGATCCGCCTCCGAACTGGCCATGTCTCCGGCCGAATCGTTCACGAAAACCCGGGCAAACAACAGTTCGGCATGGTTTGGATAGCGGTTCAGCGAACGGTCCAGCAATTCCCGGGCGTGATCGGCATTGCCTTCCTGCAGCAATATCGCCGATTCCATGGTGATGAACTGGATTTCCAGTCTGCTGCTGCCGCGCGAGAGTTGCGCCAGCCAGTCATGCGCTGCTTCGAACTGCCCTAGCTGGATCGCGAGCCGCGTGGCCTGCTGCTGCGCCGGCAGAAAATTCTCCACGCCCTGGCGCACCTGCCGGAAATATTCGATCGCCGTTTCGATATTGCCGAGTTGCTGGTTGGCGAAGCCCAGGTAGAAATGGCTATCGTCTTCATTTTGCCGCGCCGCCAGCATTTGTTCGAATATGCCGATAGCGGATTCGTAGTTTTCCATTTCCAGGTCAAGCAGGCCGGTGGAAAGCAGGGTATCCCAATCTCCCGGCGCCTGGGCGAGCATGATTGTGAATTGTTCTCGCGCCGCTGCCAGTTCCCGCTGCCGTAGTAGCAGTCGCGCATAGGTCAGGCGCAGTCCGCGATCTTGTGGAAACTGTTCCACTCCCGACCGTAGCGCCGCCAGCGCATCCTCGCTCTGGTTCAGTCTCTGATAGAGCTGAGCTTGTAGCCGCACCAGGTCAGGGGTCAGCTCGTCGCTATCCCGCATTTGCCCGAACTCCGCCAGCGCCGCTTTGAAGTTCTGATTCTGGGCGAGCAATTGCACCAGGGTGATGCGGATGGAACTGTTTCCCGGATACCGCTGCCGGAGTGACCGAAGTCCGGCGATCAACTCGTCGCGGGTCGTATTGTCCAGGCCGTCGGCGACCGAGGCCAGAATACTGAATTCGAAATTGCCGCCGGTCTCAAGTACCTGCTCCATATGCGACAGCGCCTGATTCGGCCGGCCTGCCTCGAGCAACTGGAATGCGAGCAGTAGATGCGGTTCGGGATTGTCCGGCGCGGCCTGAGCCCAAAGCAGACCGAGTTCCAGCAAGCGCCGGCCATTGCCGATGGCCGAAGAAAACTGTACGGCGCGTTCGATGATGCCGGTATCACTGGTTTCCGTCGCGAGTTCGAAATATATGTCGGCAGCCTGTTCAAGATCGCCACGCTGCGCGCTCAATTCACCGATGATCGCCTGGAATAACTGGTCGGCAGTGAAATTTCCGTATTCGATGGCGGTCGGCGACGCTGTTTCCGCCGGGTCTTGCGAGGGAGTCTCGACGGCCAGAGATTCCGCCAGGCGAGTCCCGGTTTCCGAGGCGCAAGCAGCCAGCAGCACGATCGCGCCAGCGGGCAGATAAACACGCAGCTTCGAAACTCTCATCGGCGATTCCGAGTTAAAAATGGAAGTATAACAATGTCTGAACTAAGTGGCTTCGAGCGCGGCCGCGCGGGGGAGCGACTGTAAACTTGATCTCGCCTCGGAGGCTCAAATCGGATCATCGCTGAGCGGCTACCGGTAGATTGAGTGCATGCCTTCCTTGGCGCGGTTTCCTTGAATTCGCCAATCTTCGGCCGCGCCGCCCAGCCGCCGGGCATAGCTCGGCATCGATTGAACTTCGCTCGAAGCTGACGCGCCGAAACGCTTGTGTTCAACCGCGGCAAGTCGTTCGAACTTTCAAAAGCTCCGCTATTTATCGGCCGCGCCGGCCGACCCTCGCCCACGACGTGCACAAGCGATTCTCCTCAAGGCCATTTACATCGTCCCTAACCTACGGGCCAATATGGCTAGTCTGGTATATTGGGCATTTCTGGCGCATTCCCGGACTCGCGATGGAGCTGGCAGTAACAGGCATAAATCACGGCACCGCGAACATTTCCTTGCGTGAACGGGTAGCCTTCCCTCCCGCCATTGTCACTGGCGCCCTGGAACAAGCAGCCGCGTTGCCTGACGTGAACGAGGTGGTCATCGTCTCGACCTGCAACCGGACCGAAGTGTATCTGGGTTTCGCCGAATCCGGCGTGGCGCCGGACCAAGGCCCGGCGCGGCAGCGACTGGCGTTGGAATGGCTGGCGCGATTTCATGGCATGAGCGGGGATGATCTGGCCCCGTCAAGTTATTTCCACTCAGGCGCCGAGGTAGTGCGACATTTGATGAAGGTCGCCGCGGGGCTTGATTCGATGGTGCTTGGCGAACCCCAGATCATGGGCCAGATAAAATCGGCCTTGGCGCTGTCGCGGGATTTGCAACTCGCGGGCGGGAATCTAGCTCATGCCTTCGAAGCCGCTTTTACCGTCGCCAAGGAGGTGCGCACCGAAACCGCAATTGGCGCTAGCCCGGTTTCGGTGGCCTTCGCGGCGGTGACCCTGGCGGGCCGGATATTTTCCGATCTGGCGAGCCTGCGTGTGCTGCTGGTCGGCGCCGGGCGTACGATCGAACTCGCGGCCCGGCATCTTGCCGAAAAAAAAGTGCGCGGCATCGTCGTGGCCAATCGCACTCTGGATAATGCCTTGCAACTCGCAAGCCGGTTTTCCGGACAAGGCGCATTGCTGTCGGAATTGCCGGAACTGCTGCTGGACGCCGACATAGTGATTTCTTCCACGAGCAGCCAGTTGCCGATAATCGGCAAGGGCATGGTGGAACGGGCGATCCGCCAGCGCAAGCACCGGCCGATGCTGCTGGTCGATCTGGCGGTGCCGCGGGATATCGAAGTACAGGTATGCGAAATCCCGGATGCCTACCTTTATGGTATCGATGACATCGGCAGCGTAATCGAAGACAGTCACAACAGCCGCCGCGAGGCCGCGGTGCAAGCTGAGTCGATCATCGACCGGGGCATGGATAAATTTCTCGGACAGTTGCGTTCCCGCAATGCGGTCGCTACCCTGCGCCGCCTGCGCGGCAAGGCGAACGCGATCCGGGAAATGGAACTGCGGCAGGCCCGGCGGGAGCTAGAGAAGGGCGGCGATGCCGGATCGGTGCTCGAATCTCTGGCCCGGGCGATCACCAACAAGCTGATCCATGCCCCCAGTGTGCGCATGAAGCAAGCCAGCGCCGAAGGCCGGGACGAGCTGTTGCACGTCACCCGGGAACTGTTCGAACTCGATGAGGATGCGTCGCGGGAGTGAACGCGTCGCGCGGTACAGCCATGAAGGATTCCATTCGCCTGAAACTCGATCGATTGCGGGAACGCTTCGAGGAACTCGAAGGCCTGCTCAGCGATGCCGGTGTAATCGCCAATCAGCAGCGCTTTCGCGATCTGTCGAAAGAGTATGCCGAACTCGATGACGTGGTGCGCAGTTATGGCCGCTATCTGGCCGTGGACGGCGAAATGCGCGAGGCGGAGGAAATGCGCCGCGACACCGATCCGGAAATCCGCGCCATGGCTGAGGAGGAACTCGCCGCCGCGGCGGGAGTATTGGCGCGGCTTGAGCTGGAATTGCAGCTATTGCTGCTGCCGCGGGACGAAAGGGACAGTTGCGATATCTTTCTTGAAATCCGCGCCGGAACCGGCGGCGACGAAGCCGCGCTGTTCGCGGGCGATCTATGCCGCATGTACCAGCGCTATGCGGAACTGCGGCAATGGCGCGCGGCGGTCATCAGCGAACGGCCGGGCGAACATGGCGGTTACAAGGAAGTCATCTTGCGCATCGAAGGCGGCGACGTGTACGAGAAGCTGAAATTCGAATCCGGCGCCCATCGCGTGCAGCGCGTGCCGGAAACCGAAGCCCAGGGCCGCATCCACACTTCCGCCTGCACCGTCGCGGTGCTGGCCGAGGCGGAAGAGATCGACGACATTGAACTGGATCGGAATGAGCTTCGCATTGATACCTACCGCGCCAGTGGCGCTGGCGGTCAGCATGTGAACAAGACCGATTCAGCCATTCGCCTGACCCATCTGCCGACCGGCATTGTGGTGGAATGCCAGGACGAGCGCTCCCAGCACAAGAACAAGGCGCGGGCGATGTCCCTGCTGCAAGCCCGGCTGCTCGACAAGGCCAGGAAGGATCAGCAGCAGGAAGAGTCCGCCACGCGCCGCCGACTGGTCGGCAGCGGCGACCGCTCGGAAAAGATCCGCACCTACAATTTCCCTCAAGGCCGGGTTACCGATCATCGCATCAAGTTGACTCTCTACAATTTGCCCGAAATCATGAATGGCGGTCTGGAGGCTGTTATTCAGCCCTTGTTGAACGAATATCAAGCCGATCTGCTGGCCGGGCTCGCCGACGAAACCGGCGCATGAACACGGTAGCCGAAGCTCTGGAGCTAACGCGGGAACTGCGGCAGGTCAGCGACAGCCCGCGGCTCGACGTGGAACTACTGCTTGCCCATACATTGCAACTGGGCCGCGGCGCCTTGCATGCCCACCCGGAGCGATTGCTCGCCGCGGTCGAGGCGCGGGAATTCCGCTGCTTGCTCGAACGCCGCAAGCAACGCGAACCGGTCGCCTATCTAATCGGCAGCGCCGCATTCATGGATTTCGAGCTTGCGGTCAATCCGTCGGTGCTGATTCCTCGGCCGGAGACGGAATTGCTGGTGGAACTGGCGCTGGAGACGTTGGCGGGACAATCAGGCAAGTCCCTGAAAATCGCTGACCTCGGCACGGGCAGTGGCGCCATCGCCATCGCCCTGGCCCGGCGCGGCCCGGCCTGGTCGGTGCTGGGAGTAGACATCAGCGAAGATGCGCTGATCCTGGCCCGGCGCAATGCCGCCGCGCTTGCCGCGAACAATGTGCGTTTCCGGCGCGGTTCCTGGTGCCAGGGTCTGAATCCCGATAGTTTCGACCTGATCGTCGCCAATCCCCCCTATGTGGCCCGCGGCGACCCCGCCTTGCATCCAGACTGCGCGTTCGAGCCTGACATTGCCCTGTTCGCCGGCGCCGGCGGTCTGGCGGCGATTCGCGAGATCGTCTCCCAGGCTCGGCGCTGCCTGAAACCCGGCGGCTGGCTGCTGCTCGAATACGGCTACGACCAGCGCGGCCCGGTACAGGAGTCGCTGGCCGCGAATGACTATCGCGACATTGATTGCCGCAAGGATCACGCTGGCCACGACAGGCTCGCGCGAACGCGCCGTCCCCTTTGAATTCCGCGGCAAACCGACACTCGCCGCGCCATTGGTGAAGGTTGGCCTTGCCGCACATACCTGTCCTTCGATGATGGTGCGAGAGTGGGTGTCCCATGACAGTGTATAATCAACCTTCATTGATTATGCGCCGTCTTTCCCTCCTTCCGGATCCGGTCCACGCATGATCCGGATTGCCAATGTGAAAGAACAGCAGTTACTTCGATTCAGCCGCCAGATCATGTTGCCGGAGATGGATATTGCCGGGCAGCGGAAACTGGTCGATGCCCGCGTGCTGGTCATTGGTATGGGAGGACTCGGCTGTCCCGCGGCGATGTACCTCGCCGCCGCGGGAGTAGGCTGCCTGCTGGTCGCCGATGACGATGTTGTCGAAATCACCAACTTGCAGCGCCAGATCGCTCATGCCGAGCAGTCACTGGGTCAGGCCAAGGTCGAATCCGCTCGCGAACGCCTGTTGAGCCTGAATCCCGACGTCGAAGTAACAACCATGCGTGAGCGCCTGCAAGGCGCCCGGCTCGGCGAAGCAGTAGCCCAGGCCGACCTCGTACTCGACGCCTGCGACAACTTCGAATCGCGTTTCGAGATCAACAAGGCCTGCATCGCCAACCGCAAGCCGCTCATATCAGCCGCCGCCATCCGCATGCAGGGCCAGATTGCCGCCTTCGACCCGAACGACCCCGCAAGTCCCTGTTATCATTGCCTGTACCCACAGGTCGGCGAACTCGACACGAGTTGCGCCCGTAACGGCGTCATGGCGCCGCTGGTCGGGATCATCGGCTCGGTGCAAGCCATGGAAGCCATCAAGATGATCACCGGCATAGGCCAATCCCTGGTCGGCCGCCTGCTGCTCCTCGACGCCACCGTCATGCAATGGCGCGAACTGAAACTACCAAAGGATCTAAGCTGTGAAGCCTGTTCAACGCAAATCTGAGAAAATTCCTGGAGGCGACTGGCCCCAGAGCCACGACAATCCGATTTCCGATGCCGACGCGAGGCGCGTGGCTGACAGATCTCGTGAGCCTCGCGGAGGAGCGTTACATGGATGCGCCAAGGCGACGACGATCCGATTCTCGCCGCGCCAGGATGACCAGGCGAGATTAAGCCCGCGAGACCCGTCAGCCGCACACCGGACTAGACTAGTAGCGCCATGCAAGCCATAAACGAATCCCTGACAACCTTCGACGTCTTCGACCTGCGGCAGCCCGTGCGCGAAGCCATCCGCGCCCTTGGCTTCACCCATTGCACGCCGATCCAGGCCGAAAGCCTCCAGCACACCTTGCAAGGCCACGACGTCACCGGCAAGGCCCAGACCGGCACCGGCAAGACCGCCGCCTTTCTGATCACCATCATCAACGACCTGCTCAGCAATCCCCCGGACGGCGAACGTTATCTGGCCGAACCCCGCGCTCTGGTCATCGCGCCCACCCGGGAACTTGCCGGCCAGATTGCAGCCGATGCAGAAAAGCTCACCCGTTTCTGTGACTTGCATACTGTTATTCTGGTCGGTGGGGAAGACTATCGGAAACAGCACAGCGCGCTCGAAGCCCGACCCGTCGATATTGTCGTGGCCACCCCAGGCCGCCTGATCGATTTCGTACGCAACGACAATATCTATCTCGGCATGATCGAACTGCTCGTGCTCGACGAAGCCGACCGCATGCTCGACATGGGCTTCATTCCCCAGGTGCGCCAGATCGTTTCGCGCACGCCGGCCAAGGATTGCCGCCAGACCTTGCTATACAGCGCCACATTCCCGCCGGAAATCGTCGAACTCGCCGGCCGCTGGGCGCTGGACCCGGTCATGGTCGAAGTAGACCCGGAAAATATCGCCGCCGAAGCAGTGGATCAGAAGGTCTTTCTGGTGACTACCGCCGACAAATACCATCTCTTGTATAACCTGCTCACCGAACCGGGCAAAACCAGGGTGCTGGTGTTCAGTAACCGCCGGGACCAGGTGCGCAGGCTCGCCGATGACCTGTTCCGCAACGGCGTCAACTGCGGCGTTTTGTCCGGCGAGATTCCCCAGCACAAGCGCACCCGCACCTTGAGTCAGTTCAAGTCCGGCGAAATCCAGGTGCTGGTGGCGACCGACGTGGCTGGCCGCGGGCTGCATATCGAAGACGTGACCCACGTGATCAATTACACATTGCCCGAAGAGCCCGACGATTACGTGCATCGTATCGGCCGCACCGGCCGCGCCGGCAGCGTTGGCACTTCCATCAGTTTCGCCTGCGAAGAGGATTCCTTCCTGTTGCCGCCGATCGAGGAAAAGCTCGGTGGCAAGCTGGAATGCATCCACCCGCAAGACGCGCAATTGCAGCCGGCGCCACCGTTCCAGCGCCCGTCCCGGCTGCGCGAAAAACCCCCGCGCCCCCGTACCCGCCACCGGCGCTAGCCCGACCTTGAAGCGGGCCGCGAGAAAGCCTTGGTTTTATAGTGATTTTTGCTTGACACCCCAACCCGAAGCCATCAAAATACGCGCCTTTTTGGAGCAGGTGAACCTGAGCTGGCTGATAGCGGGCCGCACAAGTTCCCGATACGTAATGCGGGCGCGGATCTAGAGCCTGGGTTTCGTTAACGAGCGCAGATGCAGAATCAACGAATCAGGATCCGACTGAAGGCTTTCGATCATCGCCTAATTGATCAGTCCACGCGAGAGATAGTTGACACGGCGAGACGCACCGGGGCGCAGGTCAAGGGACCGATTCCCCTGCCTACGCACAAGGAGCGATTCACCGTGCTGATATCGCCCCATGTGAACAAGGATGCGCGGGATCAATACGAGATTCGCACGCACAAGCGCTTGCTGGATATCGTCGAGCCCACCGAGAAGACCGTCGACGCCTTGATGAAGTTGGATCTGGCGGCGGGAGTGGAAGTACAAATCAGCCTGCAATAGGCGGGCGGAACAAAACCAGGCAACGGGTAATCAGTCCCCGTTGCCCTTTTTTTGGCATAAGGATGCACTGACTATTCAGTACTTCCTTGCGGCGCCGGGATGCGCCGCCGGATTCGATGGCGCAAGTCATTGCATCCGGGAGCAAAACAGGATCACGCTTTTGTTTTGCGGCGGAGATCAATTTCAGGAATGAAATTGTTCGGGAAAACAGTCATTGGCGCACTGATGTCACGAATATCCATGTGATATCGCGCCAGGTGTAACGCAGCAGCGGCCATAGAGGGTTTCAGCCCCGTGCACGAAGACCCGTGGTTAAAGACCCGGGGTTAAACAGGTGTATAGCAAATGTCATTAGGACTTGTCGGTCGCAAGAGCGGGATGACCCGTATCTTCACGGAAGACGGCGTCTCCGTGCCCGTGACCGTCGTTGAAGTACAGCCGAATCGGGTGACCCAGGTCAAGACGCCCGAGACGGACGGGTACAGCGCGATCCAGGTGACCATGGGCGCGCGCAAGCCCAAGCGCGTCAACAAGAGCCAGTCGGGACATTTCGGCAAGGCCGGCACCGAAGCCGGCGAAGGCTTGTGGGAATTTCGCACCGAAGACGCGGACCTCGGCGACATCGGCGCCGGCAGCGAAATCAAGGTAGACCTGTTCGAAGCGGGGCAAAAAGTCGATGTCACCGGCGTCTCGAAGGGCAAAGGCTTTCAGGGTACTGTCAAGCGGCACAACTTCAGCATGCAGGACGCCACCCACGGCAATTCCCTGTCCCACCGGGCCCCCGGTTCAATCGGCCAATGCCAGACTCCGGGCAAGGTGTTCAAGGGCAAGAAGATGGCCGGACAGATGGGCAATGTGCGGAAAACCGTGCAAAGCCTGGAAGTGGTGCGGGTGGACCTTGAAAACCATCTTCTTCTCATCAAGGGCGCGCTGCCGGGCGCAACCGGTTCCCGGGTCATTGTGCGGCCCGCGGTAAAAACGAAGCGAGCGAGCTGATCATGGAACTGGCTTTGACGGCGCCGGGCAAGAAGACCCGGAAAAAGATATCCCTTCCCGACGAAGCCTTTGCCAGGGAATTCAACGAACCGCTAGTGCATCAGACGGTTGTTACCTATCTGGCCGGCGCCCGCCAGGGCAGCGTCAAACAGAAAAACCGCTCCGAGGTACGTGGCGGCGGCCGCAAACCCTGGCGGCAGAAGGGTACCGGCCGAGCCCGGGCAGGCACCAACCGATCACCGATCTGGCGCAGCGGTGGCCTCACCTTCGCCGCTCGCCCGCGTGACTACAGCAAGAAGCTCAATCGCAAGATGTACCGCCGGGCCATGCAATGCATCCTGTCCGAACTGATTCGTCAGGAGCGGCTGATCGTGGTGGACGATTTCGTGCTGGAAACCCACAAGACCAGAGACCTCTTGGTCAAGCTCAAGGAATTCGAGCTGGACAACGTGCTCATTGTCGCGGAGCAGGTCGAACGGAACCTCTATCTCGCCGCGCGCAATCTGCACAAGGTTGACGTACTCGACGCTCAGGCTATTGATCCGGTCAGCCTGATCGGCTTCGAAAAAGTGCTTTGTACGGTCGCTGCCATGAAGCAGATTGAAGGGATGCTATCGTGAACAAGGAACGCATGTATCAGGTATTGCTGGCGCCACATGTGTCCGAGAAGACCACCATAGCCGGCGACGCGAACAATCAGTACGCCTTCCGGGTGGCGCGGGACGCCACCAAGGCGGAAATCAAGACCGCGGTAGAAGCCATTTTCGCCGTGGTAGTCACCGATCTGCAAGTTCTCAATGTGAAAGGCAAGGTCAAGGGCGCCGCGCGCGGCCGCCCGCGCAAGCGCCCGAATTGGCGCAAGGCCTACGTGCGGTTGCAGGAAGGCGATGAAATCGATTTGGCGGGCATAGGTTAGGAGCGGAGTTCAGATTATGCCGGTAGTAAAATGCAAACCGACCTCGCCCGGACGCCGATTCGTGGTCAAGGTGCGCCATCCCGAATTGCACAAGGGGGCGCCTTATGCTCCGCTTACCGCGCCCAAGCCGAAAACCGGCGGCCGCAACAACCAGGGCCGAATTACCCGTCGACACGCTGGCGGCGGCCACAAGCAGAAGTACCGAATCATCGATTTCCGCCGCGACAAGGACGATATCAAGGCAACCGTGGAGCGTCTGGAATATGACCCCAACCGCTCGGCCAACATCGCCCTGCTGCTCTATGCCGATGGCGAGCGCCGTTATATCGTCGCACCGGCAAAAGTAAGCGCCGGGGACACGGTAATTTCGGGCGTTGATTCGCCGATCAAGGTCGGCAATTGCCTGCCCTTGCGCAATATACCGCTCGGCAGCACCGTGCATTGCGTGGAATTGAAGCCGGGCAAGGGCGCCCAGATCGCGCGCAGCGCCGGCGCATCGATCCAGCTGGTGGCGCGGGAAGGCAAATACGCCACCTTGCGCCTGCGCTCCGGCGAAATGCGCAAGGTGCTGGCGGACTGCCGCGCGACCATGGGTGAGGTATCCAACTCGGAGCATTCCCTGCGTTCCCTGGGCAAGGCCGGCGCCAAACGCTGGCGCGGCGTGCGGCCCACGGTGCGCGGTGTGGCCATGAATCCGGTAGATCACCCGCATGGCGGCGGCGAAGGCAAGACTTCCGGCGGCCGCCATCCGGTATCGCCCACTGGCGTGCCGGCCAAGGGATACAAGACTCGATCCAACAAGCGCACCGACAAATTGATCGTGCGGCGCAGGAAGTCGAACCGCTAAGTGAAGGGGAGAGGAAGCGAACAGTGCCACGTTCATTGAAAAAAGGCCCGTTTATCGATCTTCACTTGATGAAGAAGGTGCAAAAGGCCGTGGAAAACAACGACAAGCGGCCGATCAAGACCTGGTCGCGGCGGTCCATGATCTCTCCGGACATGCTTGGCCTGACCATTGCCGTGCATAACGGCCGCCAGCATGTGCCGGTTTTCGTCAGCGAGGATATGGTCGGTCACAAGCTCGGCGAGTTTGCCTTGACCCGCACCTATCGCAGTCATGTCGCCGACAAGAAGGCGAAGCGGCGCTAGGAGAGACAGATGGAAGTTGCGGCAAAATTGCGAGGCGCGCGGATTTCCGCGCAGAAGGCGCGGCTGGTGGCGGACCAGATTCGCGGCAAGCAGGTTGAAGAAGCGTTGCAGGTTTTGACCTTCAGCACCCGCAAGGGAGCAGCGATTATCCGCAAGTTGCTGAATTCGGCGATCGCCAATGCCGAGCACAACGAAGGCGCCGATGTCGATGAATTAAAGGTGGCGACGATTTGCGTGGACGACGCGCGCACCTTGAAGCGCATCAGGCCGCGAGCGAAAGGGCGGGC
Source organism: uncultured Pseudohongiella sp. (assembly GCA_951812715.1). Classification (GTDB taxonomy): domain Bacteria; phylum Pseudomonadota; class Gammaproteobacteria; order Pseudomonadales; family Pseudohongiellaceae; genus UBA9145. The sequence goes on from OX638323.1 coordinate 3,143,533, forward strand.
AGACCGCATTTTCAAGCGGTCGTGCCATATCACCATCAAGGTCGCCGACGGCGAGGAGAACTGAATGGGTCAGCACACACACAGTCGCGGACCGGCGAGAACGGACTAGGGCAAATACATGGGTCAGAAAGCACATCCCACCGGAATCCGGCTCGGAATCGTCAAGCGCCACGCTTCATTGTGGTATGCCGAAGGCGAGCAATATGCGGAAAATCTGCTCGTAGACCTTAAAGTGCGCGAGTACATTCGCAAGAAACTCGCCAACGCTTCGGTGTCCCGGGTGGAAATCGAGCGGCCCGCCGAAACGGCGCGGATCACGATTCACACCGCGCGTCCCGGCATTGTGATCGGCAAGAAGGGTGAGGACGTCGAGAAGCTGCGCGCCGCGCTGGCGGTTTTGATGGAACTCGATCAAAAGGCCGTGCAAGTGAATATCGAAGAGATACGCAAGCCCGATCTCGACGCGCAACTCGTCGCCGACAGCGTGGCTCAGCAACTCGAACGGCGGGTGATGTTCCGCCGGGCGATGAAGCGCGCCGTGCAGAACGCGATGCGGCAAGGCGCGGGAGGCATCAAGGTACAAGTGGGCGGACGCCTCGGCGGCGCGGAGATTGCCCGATCGGAATGGTATCGGGAAGGACGCGTGCCGTTGCACACGTTTCGCGCGGATATCGATTATGCGACTTCGGAAGCCAGCACCACCTACGGCGTGATCGGCGTAAAGGTGTGGATATTCAAGGGCGAAGTGCTTGACCTCGATGAGGCCATGCTGGCGCCCCGGTCGAAATCAGGCCAGGGCTAAACGCCAAAGTAGAGAAAGGATCAAGTTGTCGTGTTACAGCCAAAGCGCACCAAATATCGCAAGATGCAGAAAGGCCGCAATCGCGGGCTGTCCCATCGCGGCAGTTCGGTTGATTTCGGTCAGTTCGGCTTGAAAGCACTTTCCCGCGGACGCCTGACCGCGCGTCAGATCGAGGCGGCGCGGCGGGCAATGACCCGGCGAGTGCGCCGCGGCGGCAAGATCTGGATCCGGGTGTTCCCGGACAAACCGATCACCCAGAAGCCGCTGGAAGTGCGCCAGGGCAAGGGCAAGGGCAATGTGGAGTACTGGGTGGCCCAGATTCAGCCTGGCCGCGTTATGTTCGAAATCGAAGGCGTGGACGAAGAACTCGCGCGGGAAGCGTTTTCGCTAGCCGCGGCCAAGTTGCCTTTCCGCACCGGTTTCGTGAAGCGGACGGTAATGTAATGAAGGCAAGTGAATTGCGAGACCTGACCGCCGAGGAGCTGCAAAGCCGGCTGGAGCAGTTGCGTGAAGAGCAGTTCAACTATCGCATGCAGAAGGCGACCGGACAGCTCGGCCAGCCACATCTGGCCGTAGCGGCGCGCAAGGATATCGCCAGAATAAAGACATTACTTACCGAAAAGGCCGCCGCGGAAGCGGTACTGGCGGCGACGGAAGACAGCGAATGACAGAAATCAATATAGAACAGGGCAAGGGACGCACGGCATCGGGCAAGGTGGTCAGCAACAAGATGGACAAGTCCATCGTGGTGCTGGTGGAACGACGCGTGAAGCACCCGGTATACGGGAAGATCGTCAAACGGTCCACCAGGATTTCCGCCCATGACGCGAACAATGAATGCCTGCCCGGCGATGAAGTGACGATCCGGGAAGTGCGACCGATTTCGCGCACGAAATCCTGGGCGCTGGAGTCTATCGACAAACGCGCCGCGAGAGTTTGAGCCATGATTCAAGTTCAATCTTACCTGGATGTGGCCGACAACAGCGGCGCGCGCCGGGTTATGTGTATCAAGGTGCTAGGCGGCTCCCATCGGCGCTATGCCCATATCGGCGACATCATCAAGGTCGCGGTGAAGGAAGCGATTCCGCGCGGGCGGGTGAAGAAGGGTCAGGTGCTCAACGCTCTGGTGGTGCGAACTCGCAAAGGTGTGCGCCGCGGTGACGGTTCGCTGATTCGATTCGACGACAATGCCGCTATCCTGCTGAACAACCAGCAAGCGCCGATCGGCACGCGGGTGTTCGGTCCAGTGACGCGGGAATTACGGGACGAGCGATTCATGCGGATCATTTCGCTCGCCCCGGAGGTGCTGTAATCGGCTGCAAGGCCGGGAACGCGGAACGGAACTGGAAGATATGCGCAAATTGCGAAGAGAAGACGAAGTGATCGTGATTGCCGGCCGCGACAAGGGCGCCCGCGGCACGATTACCCAAATGGTGAACGATGACAAGGTCATCGTCGCGGGAGTCAACATGATCAAGCGACATACCCGGCCGAATCCCAATCTGGGTCAGCCGGGCGGAATCGTGGAGAAAGAAGCTCCATTGCATATTTCCAATGTCGCGATTTTCAATCCGGACACCGAAGCCGCCGACAGGGTCGGCATCCGGATAGGGGAAGACGGCGGCAAGACCCGCTTTTTCAAATCGAGCGGGGAAGCCATAGATTGAGGAAGCTCTGATTTATCGGAGTTTCCACGCGGCAGATGGCCGCGCGCGATGAATTCGATGGCGCAAGCCATTGAATTCGGGAGCAAAACAAAGCCAAGCTTTGGTTTTGCGGCAATACACAATTCCGTGAATGGAATTGTTCAGAGAATACAAAACTGGCAGGTTGGCCGAAATGGCGCGGTTTAAAGAATTTTACAAGCAGGAAGTGATGCCGGCATTGTCGAAGCAGTTCGACTACGGCAATCCCATGCGTGTGCCGAAAGTGACCAAGGTCGTGCTAAACATGGGCCTCGGCGACGCTGTGGCGGACAAGAAGGTACTCGAAAATGCGAGCGCCGACATGCAGGCCATCAGCGGACAGAAGCCGGTCATCACCAAGGCGCGTAAGAGCGTCGCCGGATTCAAGATTCGCGAAGGTTGGCCCATCGGCTGCAAGGTGACCTTGCGGGGCGAGCGCATGTACGAGTTTCTGGAGCGGTTGGTAAGCATAGCGATCCCTCGCATCCGGGATTTTCGCGGCCTGAGCCCGAAATCATTTGACGGCAATGGCAATTTCGCCATGGGCGTGAGCGAGCAGATTATTTTCCCGGAAATCGATTACGACAAGATCGACAAGATCCGTGGAATGGACATCGTTATCACGACCAGCGCCAATACCGATGAAGAAGGGCGGGCTCTGCTCGCCGCCATGCGCTTCCCCTTCCGGGGCTTGGGCGCGGCGGCGCAGTCGTAGACCGCGGATTGAAACAGGCCCGGTGAACGGGCCGCGGGAGATCAGATAATGGCAAAAGCTTCGATGATCGCCAGAGAAGCCAAGCGAATGAGGACGGTGAAGCAATACGCCGCCCGGCGCGCCGCATTGAAGGCGGTGCTGGCCGACGCCGACGCCAGCAGCGAAGAAAAGTGGGAAGCGCAGCTCAAGTTGCAAAAGCTGCCGCGCAATGCGAGTCCGAGTCGCGTGGTGCGGCGCTGCCGGCTTACCGGCCGGCCCCGCGGCGTATTCCGCAAGTTCGGACTGTGCCGCAACAAACTGCGCGAAGTCGCCATGCGCGGCGATGTGCCCGGCCTGGTAAAGGCAAGCTGGTAAGTGGGAAAAACAATATGACCATGACCGATCCCATTGCCGATTACCTGACCCGCATCCGCAACGCGCTGATGGTGAAACAGGAGACGATCAGTTGTCCGTCTTCCAAGATCAAGGTGGCCATTTCCGGGCTTCTCCTCGAAGAAGGCTATATCAGGGGTTTTGAAGTGCGCGACAACGGCGGCAAGCCGGAACTGGAAGTGGCGCTGAAATACGTGAACGGCAAGCCCGCGATCGAAGAGATCAGGCGAGTCAGCCGTCCCGGTTTGCGCGCCTACCGGGGCAAGGACGACCTGCCCAGTAATCGCGCCGGCCTCGGCACGGTGATCATGTCGACCAATCTCGGCCTGATGACCGACAAGAAGGCGCGAGCGGCCGGTGTCGGCGGCGAAGTGATTTGCACGGTTTTCTAGGCGAAGTCGCTGGAGCGAAATAATGTCGAGAATGGCTAACAGCCCGGTGCGGATTCCCAAGGGAGTGGAAGCGGCCTTGCGCGGGAGCGAAATTACGGTAACGGGCGGCAAGGGCAATTTGCAACTCGCCCTGCCAGTTGAAGTTCAGGTGGAGCAAGGCGATGACGGTTTGCGCGTGATATCGCGCGGAAATTCCCGTCGGGCCAACGCCATGACGGGAACGATCCACTCGCTGCTACGCAACATGATGGTCGGGGTTTCCGAAGGATTCGAGAAGAAGCTGGAATTGCGCGGTGTCGGCTATCGCGCCAGGGCCGAGGGCTCGAAACTGAATTTGACGGTGGGATATTCGCATGCCATTAACTATGCGGTTCCCGCTGGCGTCAAGGTGGTGACTCCGTCCCAGACTGAAATCGTGGTCAGTGGCGCCGACAAGCAGCAGGTAGGCCAGGTGGCCGCCGAGATTCGCATGTTCCGCCCGCCTGAACCGTACAAGGGCAAAGGCATCCGTTATGTCGGCGAACGAGTGTTCTCGAAAGAAGCGAAGAAGAAGTAAGGGCGTATATCGATGAGTGAAAAGAAAAACGCCCGCCTGCGCCGGGCGCGAAGAACCAGAGCGCGGATTCGGGATCAGGAAATCAACCGTCTGTGCGTGTTTCGTTCGCCCAGGCATATGTACGCCCAAGTTATTGCGCCGGGTGGCGCCGGGGTGCTGGTCAGCGCCTCCACGGTGGAGAAAGAACAGCGCGGCGGATCCACCGGCAATAAAGAGGCCGCCGGCACTGTTGGCCGGCTGATTGCCGAGCGCGCCCTGGCCGCCGGCATCGATACCGTGGCGTTCGACCGCTCCGGCTTCGCCTACCATGGCCGGGTCAAGGCCCTGGCCGAAGCGGCGCGGGAAGCCGGCCTGAAGTTCTAGGAATACGACATGGCATTCAGAGAAGAGAAGGAAAAGAACGAAGAGGGTTTGCAGGAGAAGCTGATCCAGGTCAATCGTGTCGCCAAGGTGGTGAAAGGCGGTCGCATCTTCGGCTTTACCGCGCTGACCGCCGTCGGCGATGGCAACGGCCGGGTCGGTTTCGGCCGCGGCAAAGCCCGGGAAGTGCCCCTGGCCATCCAGAAGGCGATGGAAGCGGCGCGCCGCAACATGATTACGGTCAACCTGGACGGCCATACCCTGCAATATCCGATCAAGTCTCGGCATGGCGCTTCCAAGGTGTACATGCAGCCGGCCTCGGAAGGCACCGGCGTCATTGCCGGCGGCGCCATGCGCGCCATTCTGGAACTGGCGGGCGTGCAGAACGTACTCGCCAAGTGCTACGGTTCCACCAATCCGGTGAACGTCGTAAGGGCGACATTCAAGGGGTTGCGCGAAATGCGCTCGCCCGAGGATGTCGCGGCGCGGCGGGGCAAGACCCCCGACGAAATCCTGGGTTGAGGTCATGGCGGCAAGCGAAGCGAAAGACATGCTCAAGATCACGCTGGTGCGCAGCCCGATCGGCATTAAGCCGAAGCACAAGCTGTGCCTGAAAGGACTTGGATTGCGTCGCATGCACCATACGGTGGAGCTGGAAGACACGCCAGCCGTGCGCGGCATGGTCAACAAGATTGGCTATCTGCTTGCCGTGAAAGGGAAGTAGGAAAACGAATTCCGGAGTGCGCGAATGCGATTGAATGAATTGAAACCGGCCCCAGGCAGCGTCAAGGCGAAAAAGCGCGTCGGCCGCGGCATAGGCAGCGGCTTCGGCAAAACCTGCGGTAAAGGTCACAAAGGTCAGAAATCCCGCTCCGGCGGCGGTGTGCGGCCCGGGTTCGAAGGCGGGCAGATGCCCTTGCAGATGCGGCTGCCGAAGTTCGGCTTTTCCTCCCGCATCGGCCGGGTGACCGCCGAAGTGCGCACCGGCGAATTGAACCAGGTGCAAGCCGAAGTCATCGACTTGGCCGCATTGCGCAAGGCCGGCGTGATTCAGGCCAATATCAAGCGCGCGCGAGTCATGTTGTCCGGCGAAGTAACCAGGGCCTTGACCGTGCGGGGACTGCGAGTGAGCAAGGGCGCCAGGGCCGCGATCGAAGCAGCGGAAGGTACCGTGATCGGCGACTGGGATGCTGTCCCGGAGCCGGAAGATCAACCCCCCGGGAAGCCTGCGGCAAAAGTGAAGCCGGCGGCAAAAGCAAAGACACAGGCAGCGGCGAAACCCAAGGCAAAGGCCGAGCCGAAACCCAAGGCCGAGGCAAAGGCGGAAGAACAATCCGAGCCGGAAACTTCCGGGCAGCCGGCCAAAAAGGATAGCGAAACAGAGTAAGCGCTAATGGCGAACAAACCGAATATCAGTCCCGAGAATATCGGCGCCGGCTTGGGCGAGTTGAAGTCGCGCCTGCTATTTCTGCTGTTCGCGATATTCGTCTATCGCGTAGGCACGCATATTCCGGTACCGGGAATCGATCCGATCCAGTTGCAAGCGTTCTTCTCCCAGAACGAAGGCACTTTCGCCGACCTGTTCAATATGTTTTCCGGCGGCGCGCTGGAGCGCATGAGCATCGTCGCGCTCGGCATCATGCCGTACATTTCCGCCTCGATCATCATGCAACTGCTGACCGCGGTGAATCCGCAACTCGACCAGTTGAAGAAGGAGGGCGAGTCCGGCCGCCGCAAGATCACCCAATACACGCGCTGGGGCGCGCTCGCCCTGGCCACGGTGCAAGGCACCGGCATGACCATGGGATTGCTCACGCCGCTGGCCTATAACCCCGGCCTGGCGTTTACCCTCACCGCGATCATTTCGCTGGTTACCGGCGCCATGTTCCTGATGTGGCTGGGGGAGCAGATCACCGAGAAAGGCGTTGGCAACGGCATTTCCATGCTGATATTCGCCGGCATCGTCGCCGGGTTCCCGGCAGCGGTGGGCACCTCGCTGACCCAGGCCTACGAAGGCCAGATCAGTGGCGTGCTGCTGCTCGTGGTCGGCCTGATCGCCGTCGGCGTGGTCGGCTGCATCGTCTACGTGGAACGAGCCCAGCGCCGTATCACGGTGAACTACGCCAAGCGCCAGCAAGGCCGCAAGATGTACCAGGCCCAGGCCAGCCATCTGCCGCTGAAGATAAACATGGCAGGCGTAATTCCGGCGATTTTCGCCAGCAGCATTCTGTTGTTCCCGGCCTCGCTCGGACAGTGGTTCGGACAGTCGGAAGGCGCCGAATGGCTGCAGGATCTGGCCTTGCTGATCGGACCCGGACAGCCGCTGTACATCATCATTTTCAGCGCGATGATCATCTTTTTCTGTTTCTTTTATACCGCGCTGGTGTTCAATCCCCGGGACGTGGCCGATAACCTGCGCCGCTCGGGAGCGTTTATTCCGGGCATCCGGCCCGGCGAGCAGACCGCGAAATACATCGATGGCGTGATCACTCGGCTGACCATGTTCGGCGCGATCTATATCACCCTGGTTTGCCTGTTGCCGAATTTCATGCAGATGCTGGCCAATGTGCCGTTCAACCTTGGCGGTACGGCGCTGCTGATTTCCGTGGTCGTGACCATGGATTTCTGGTCCCAGGTGCAATCTCACCTGATGTCCCATCAATATGACTCGCTGATGAAGAAATCCAGGCTCGGCGGCTATGGCCGGTCGGGAATCTAGCGGGGGAGAGATGTCATGAAGGTCAGAGCGTCCGTCAAGAAAATTTGTCGCAATTGCAAGATCATCAAGCGCAACGGCGTGATCCGCGTGATCTGCAGCGCCGAGCCCCGCCACAAGCAGCGGCAGGGCTGAGGAAGCTCCGATTAAACCGGAGATTCCTCGCGGCAGCGGGAAGTGCCGCTGAATTTAATGGCGCAAGCCATTGAATTCGTGAACAAAACAAAACCACACTTTGGTTTTGCGATATTGAATAATTGCTAGGATGGAATGATTCAGAGAAGACTGATTCAGGTGCACGAGGTGGAGTGAATCTATGGCACGTATTGCCGGCGTAAACATACCGGACAACAAACATATCGTGATTTCCTTGCGCTATGTCTATGGCATTGGGCCGACCCTGGCCGACGCGATTTGCGAAGCGGCCGGCATCGAGCCGTCGACTCGCACCAGCGAACTGAGTCCGGAACAGCTCGATTCAATCCGGGCGGAAGTGGTCAAGGTTCCGACCGAAGGCGATTTGCGGCGGGAATCGTCCATGAACATCAAGCGGCTGATGGATCTCGGCTGCAACCGGGGCATCCGTCATCGCCGCTCGCTGCCGGTGCGCGGGCAGCGAACCAAGACTAATGCTCGCACCCGCAAGGGTCCGCGCAAGCCGATCAGGAAGTAAACCATGGCTGCACCAGGAGCAAAATCAGTACGCAAGAAAGCACGCAACGAAGTCTCCGACGGAGTTGTGTACATTCATGCGTCCTTTAACAATACGATCATTACCGTGACCGACCGCCAGGGCAATGCCTTGACTTGGGCGACCGCCGGCGGCTCGGGATTTCGAGGATCGCGCAAGAGCACGCCGTTCGCGGCCCAGGTGGCCGCGGAGAAAGCCGGCCGCACCGCCATGGAGTTGTACCGCCTGAAAAATGTGGAGGTAAAGGTGAATGGACCCGGACCCGGACGCGAATCCGCGGTGCGCGCCCTTAACGCTTGTGGTCTGCGCGTGAACAATATTACCGACGTGACTCCCATTCCTCACAACGGTTGCCGCCCGCCAAAGAAGCGGCGCGTGTAGCGCGTAGCGGAGACCGTATGGAAAGGCACAGGAGAGACTAAATATGGCCAGATATCTGGGCCCCAAATGTAAGTTGTCCCGCCGGGAAGGCACCGACCTGTTTCTGAAAAGCGGTGTCCGGCCCATCGACAGCAAATGCAAGACCGAGGCTATACCCGGCCAGCACGGCCAGCGCCGCGGCCGGCTGTCGGACTATGGCGTGCAATTGCGGGAAAAACAGAAAGTTCGCCGCACCTATGGCGTTCTCGAGAAGCAGTTTCGGGGCTATTACAAGGAAGCGGCCCGGCGCAAGGGCGCGACCGGTGAAAACCTGCTGCAACTGCTCGAATGCCGGCTCGACAACGTGGTGTATCGCATGGGCTTCGGCTCGACGCGCGCCGAAGCCCGGCAACTGGTTTCGCACAAATCCATAAGCGTAAACGGCGAACTGGTGAACATTCCTTCCTTTCAGGTGAACGAAGGCGATGTGATCGCCGTGCGGGAACGGGCCAAACAGCAATTGCGGATTAAATCCGCGATTGAGCTGGCCACGCAAAGAACAGATGTGGATTGGGTTTCGGTTGATTCAGGCAAGATGGAAGGTCAGTTCACTCGTGTGCCGGACCGGGCCGATCTGCCGTCGGAAATAAACGAAAACTTGATTGTGGAGCTTTACTCCAAGTAACAATAGGTAGATTTCATGCAGATATCCTTATCAGATTTCCTCACCCCGAGAGTGGTGCAGGTAGACGAATTCGACAAGCACCATTCACGCGTGGTGCTGGAGCCGTTGGAGCGGGGTTTCGGCCATACCCTGGGCAATGCCTTGCGCCGGATTCTGCTTTCGTCCATGCCGGGCAGCGCCATCGATGAAGTAGAAATCGACGGAGTGGTCCACGAATACAGCACTATCGAAGGCGTACGCGAAGACGTGGTGGAAATCCTGCTCAACCTGAAGGGTATCGCCATTGTGCTCAACGACCGACAGGAAGCCGTGCTCAACTTGAACGCCAAGGGTCCGGGCATGGTCACCGCCGCCGATATCGAAACGACTCATGGCGTCGAGATCGTTAATCCCGATCATGAAATCGCGCGTTTGAACGATGAAGGCGAATTGAGCATGCGTCTGACCGTGCGCTCTGGCCGCGGCTATTCACCGGCGGATTCCCGCATTGGCGAGGACGACGAAACTCGTGCCGTGGGCAAGTTGTTGCTCGATGCTTCCTACAGCCCGGTGGTGAGGGTTTCCTATTCGGTGGATAACGCCCGGGTCGAGCAGCGCACCGACCTCGACAAGCTGATCATCGATCTGGAAACCAATGGCACCATCGATCCAGAAGAAGCGATCCGCCGCGCCGCGACGATCTTGCAGCACCAATTGGCGGTATTCGTCGATTTCCAGAGCGAAATCATCAATGAGCCGACTCAGCGCGAAGACGAGATCGATCCCATCCTGCTGCGGCCGGTGGACGATCTCGAACTTACCGTGCGCTCGGCCAACTGCCTGAAGGCGGAAGACATTTACTACATCGGCGATCTGATTCAGCGCACCGAAGTAGAATTGCTGCGTACGCCCAACCTCGGCAAGAAGTCTCTTACCGAGATCAAGGATGTGCTCGCCACCCGCGGATTGTCGCTGGGTCTGAGGCTGGAGAACTGGCCGCCGTCACGGCTGAAATCAGACGATCGGGTCGCCTGAAAGCACTGGCATAGGGGTTCAAAAAGATGCGTCACCGTAAAAGCGGCCGCAGTTTCAGCCGGGACAGCTCTCATCGCACCGCCATGTTTCGCAACATGACGACGTCGCTGGTGGAACACGAAATTATCAAGACAACCCTGGCGAAAGCCAAGGAACTGCGCAGCGTCGCCGAGCCTCTCATTACCCTCGCCAAGGAAGATAGCGTCGCCAACCGCCGCCTGGCTTTCCGCCGCGTGCGCAACAAGGCCACCGTGGGCAAGCTGTTCAGTGAACTCGGACCACGCTATCAGGATCGCCCCGGCGGCTATATCCGCATTCTCAAATGCGGCTATCGCGACGGCGACGCCGCCCCCATGGCCTGGGTCGAACTCGTCGACCGTCCTGTCGCCGACGAAGAAGAAGCCGACGATTAGATTTTCCGGCCGCCGCCGACCCGGTTCGAGGCAGGCGATTTTTCACGCCGAGTCAACCGTTTGCGAATTTCATCGATATGCTCGGCCGTAGCGCCGCGGCAACCGCCTGCCAGTTACGGCGCCCAGGGATGCGATGCCTGCCTCGAAAATGATCAAGCTCGGTCCGAACAGGAATATTCAGTCGATCAGCATCAGCGCCAATATGGAATTGATTGTGCTCAGGCGCCGGATGTCTTGGTTTGGTCACTGGTCAAAAGATCTGTTATGCCGAAACTCCGCGGTGACCGTCGCAAGGAGGCGTTTTCAAGAATCTTGTATCCGTTCTTTTTCAGAGTCGCCACGGATTCTTCCAGCACATCGTTATCCATGTCTTCCGAGTATCTCGGGTTCCTGAAGAAAAACCGGAGATTGGTCTCGCCCTTCAGGACAAACAGCGCCGGATCACAATTCCTCAGAAGCTGCGCCAGGAAGCTCAAATGGAAAACTTCCCTGAGTTGCCGACGTGTGTATTGCATGGCTTTCAGAACATATTCGGATCACTAATAACGGAAATTTAACGATTGATGTTTAGCGACGCTCGTTATACCATTCTCACGTGATCAAGCGCTTTGCCTGCAAGCGCACGGAAGCCCTGTTCAATGGGCAATGCCCGACGCGGTTCCGTGCGTTCCAAGCCCAGGCGGAGCGGAAGTTGCAGATGCTCGATAATGCCAGGAGCGTGGATGATTTACGGTTTCCGCCCGGCAATTGCTTGGAGAAGCTCGGGGGTGACCGGTCGGGCCAATGGAGCATACGCTTGAATCGACAATGGCGATTGTGCTTCGTTTTCAGCGAAGGCGAGGCGACCTGCGTGGAAATCAAGGATTACCACCAGGAGTAATTTCATGATTGAAAACAAGATGAGGCCCATACATCCCGGTGAGATTCTGCGGGAAGAGTTTCTTGTACCCGCCGGTATGACTGCGAACGCATTGGCGAAGGCATTGAGAGTCGATGCTCCCCGCATCAACGACATAGTGCGCGAACGGCGTGGCATTACCACGGACACCGCGCTGAGACTGGCGGCCTTTCTGCAAACTTCGGCTGAATTTTGGCTGAACCTGCAATCGGCCTATGACTTGAAGGTGGCGGATGCAGAGAAAGGCAAACTCATACGCGCTGAAATCGTGCCGCTGCCAGTCCAGGCAAGAGACAGCAGTCATCAAGGAGGACAGGCGTAAAGATCAGCTTCTTTGTTCCCGCCGGGTGGGCGGCGCCATAGTGGCCGTACGCCATCGCAAAAAAGGCCAGTGTAATTCGAATACACTGGCCCTTTGGAAAATTCCCTTTCTCTTTCCATTCGCCGGCGTGGCCGGGTCCGCGCCGCGGGATTGGAATGCCTATTCAGGCAGCGCCATGGCGGTCAGGCGAGGACCCGTCTGCAGGATGATGTACTGGCGGCCTTGGTGGGTCCAGGTGCTCATGCCGTAGCGGCTGCGCTCCGGGACTTCGGCCTCGGCCAAGGTTTCGCCGGAGGCCTTGTCCACCGCGTACAACATGACCTGATCCTCGCTGTTAACGTCGGAGTAGATCAGCATGTTGGGCGTTATCGTCATCGGCGCCAGGTTGCCTGAGCCGGTGTTGCCGATATCGAGCCCTGCCATCGCCGGGTTGTTGAGCACGCGACTCGGCGTTTCGCCGGCCGGGATCATCCAGGCATGTTCGCCGGTGTTCATGTCGATGGCGGTAATGCGGCTGTATGGCGGCTTGTACAGCGGAATATTCGCCGGATGTCGCGGAGCGCCGCCGCCGGGGCCATCGGCATATTGCGCGAAGGTAGTGCCGGTCGGCTCCTCGTATTGCAGGTCCGCTTCTTCACCCGGTACGAGCTGGACCGGGCTGCAGGCCTTTTGCGAGGAGATATACAGGTAACCGGTATTCGGATCGGCTACCGAGGGCGAAGTGATATTCGCGCCGCCGCCGCCACCCGGACAGATTAGCGAGGCGCGCTTGCCGAGCGGATTGTCGCGATGGATCGGCGGATTGAACAACGGCCCCATCTGGTAGTCGGCCATGGCCTGGATCGCCTGCTGGCGCAGTTCCGGAGTGAAATCGACCAGATCATCGATGGCTACGCCCTGCATGTCGAACGGCGCTGGCCGGGTCGGGAAAGGCTGGGTCGGAGACAACACTTCGCCGGGAACGATGGACGGGGGCACTTCGCGCTCTTCAATCGGCCACAGCGGTTCGCCGGTGAGGCGGTTGAAAGCATAGACAAAGCTTTGCTTGGTAACCTGCATGACCGCCGGGACCGGCTGTCCGTTGATATTCAGATCGAGCAGGATCGGCGCCTGGGGATTGTCGTAATTCCAGATGTCGTGCTTGACCGTCTGGTAATGCCACATTCGCTCGCCAGTGCCCGCATCGAGCGCGATCAGGCTGGTGCCATAGAGATTGTCGCCTGGACGGAAGCCGCCATAATAGTCGATGGTGGCGCCATTGGTCGGGATGTAGACGATGTTGTTTTCCACATCGGCGGAAATCGGCGCCCAGGAAGACACATCTCCGGTCCATTGCCAGGCGTCGTTCTCCCAGGTCTCGTGGCCGTACTCGCCGGGCCGCGGAATCACGTTGAACTTCCACTTGAAATCACCCGTGATCTTGTCGTAGCCGAGGATGTCGCCGGGCACGTTTTCGATGCGCGCCTGGTTGTAGCCCTGCTCGGCCGAGTTACCCACTACTACGGTGTCATTTACCACGATAGGCGGCGAGGATGAGGTGATATAGCCGGTTTCCAGCGGAATGCCTTCGTATGGATCATACGGATGACCGAGGTCGGCGAGCAGGTCCACGACGCCGGATTCCGGAAAACCGTCGATTGGCACCGGGTTGCCGAATCCTTCGAGCGGCGCGCCGGTTTCGGCGTCGAGCGCCACCAGAAAGAAGCCTGGCGTGGCAATGTAGATCACGCCGCGGCCGTCCACTTCATCGTACGCTATGCCCTTGCCGTAGTCCGCGCGCATGGAATACTCCCAGCGGCGAGTGTGCGGCAGGCGGTAGCTCCAGAGCGTTTCCCCGCTGGCCGGATCGATGGCGACCACATGCCGCCGGTAGCCGGCAACGGTGTACAGCACTCCGTTGACATAGCTGGGAGTGGAACGCCCGCTGACCGCGCCCATGCTGGCGCCGTCCCAGACCCAGGCGACTTCAAGCTGATCGAAGTTGTCCATGGTGATCTGGGTGGATTCGGAGTATCTCGTCTGTGCGAAGTCATTGCCCAGAGTGAACCACTCTATAGAATCTTGGGCCACAGTGTCCTGGGCAAACAGGGTTCCCGCGCAGAATGCTAGCCCGGCCGCCAATAGGGCGGCGCTTCGCGGCTTGATTCCAGAGCGGTAGGTTGCAGGAGATTTCATCATTATCAGCCTCGCAATTTATTGATTCCGCAGGTAAACCAAGAGCGGAAGTTACCCCAACGATCAGGGCTTGTCGAGGGAAGGGAATGCGTGAGAAGCGCAGAGTCGGCACTTGCTACAAATCGCTACAACTGTCGTATACGGCAGGTATCGCGCTTGACTTACTCCTTTCATCTCAGACCGATTTTTCGCAACCAGGCGTCTACCTGTCCGAAAGCATCCTGCTGCCATTGTTCTGGAGAAAAATCACCAAGCTCACCGGATTCTTCCGCGAATTTCCGCACGCTTGCCGGCCCGTAAAAATCCGGTTTGGCAAATTTTCTCCCGATCTTGCGATAGCCTTCAATGGCAGATTCAACCTTCATAAGCGGTCTGGTCGCTGCGGCGATCGCTACGATGCCACCCGGAAAATTCCGTATCGAATAGTAAATGTCGTACGCATCCTTCGGTTTGTCCCGGCCCTCAATGGCGTGACCTTTCATAGCCAGAAACGCCGGAATGGAAGCCACGGCGATTTGAACGCAATTCTCAATTCCGTCGGGCATTTTGCCTGCCAGTTCGAACAACACCTTAGACTGGAGCGCCAGATCAGCACCGTCAGCGCGTTGAACCGCAAAGTCATCGATTCGAGGAGGGTGGTTCTTTACGATTTCAACATCGCGCGGCATCAGAAAGTCGATGATGATCTCAATATCGCCTTTGCCTGTTGCATTACTCACTTTCCGCGAAAGTTGAAATCGTCTCAAGTCTTTCCTCTGCACATACTCGCGATCCATGAGTGCTTCTACGAGCCTCGCGTATTCGCCATCGCCGAGGGCCTTGGCATCAAGCGCCAGATCCACATCCATCGTGCCTACATGGGGCATGTCCGCGTTGTCCAGAAGAAGCATGGGCACCGAACCTCCGACAACCGCAAACTTGTCTTTGAAACCGCCAAGTATCTGCCCCACCTCAATTAACACGGATTTGACGGCTGCGGTAGTGGCGGCGTCATATCCGGTTGCTGACCGGGGCGCCGTCAAAGCCATTTGAAATACTCTCCGGCCAGAAATTCGGCAGCCTCGCGATCACGATCATTGCCGTTCCACAAGTCGAGATAAGTTGATACTGGATCGCTGCAGAAAATGCCGGGCGAAGCTTCTACGGCATCCTTGAACAACGTCATGTCGCTAACGATACCGATCCTGACGTTGGCCCCCTTTGCCGGGGTCAACTCCATCGTTGACCTCAACAGGCTCGCCCCGGCCTGGTCTGCATAGAAAGTGACCGTTCCTCCGCGTGCATAGGGCGCCAACCATCGCGCCGCGGAATGCATCGAATAGATTGCGCATGGGCGGTTCGAATCGGGGTTGAGTACATTTGACAAGGTTTCGTCCAGCAATTCGCCGTGGAGATGGGTGTACCCGCTTACAGTCTGTCTGACAGGCTGTTTGAAGTTTTCGCGCCAGGATTCAAGCAGGGCATCGGGTTTGACAAGTACAATGCCTCTCTTCCTGACTTCTATCCAGTCCCTGCGCAGCAATTCTTTTCGAACGTTGCTCACATGGCCGAGACTCGAATTTGCCGATTTCGCCAGTTCGGCCACGCGCCAGGAACGCTCTGGTTCTCTCAGCATGGCGCGAAGTACTGCCCCAGCCTTTGCGCTGAAGATGGACCGCAACGAGCGGACTTCCGTTTTCGGTACGTCCGGAACGGCCAGATCGATATAGACATCGGCAAATGCGAGACGCGCGTTTCCGACCAGATCCAGGTAGGCGACATTGTGCTCGTCGCAAATTGTTCGCGCTTGGGGTGACAGGTATGGACTGACAAGCATTGGGATAAGACGACGGGCGCTGCTCCCCGCATCTGATCTGTGCAATAGTTCAAGGTAGCGTTTGAGCTGGTAGACAGCGTATTCTACGGTGCGCGGAGCGCCATTGGACTTGACTTCAATTAGGACGGAATACTGAACGCCGGCGTGACTGAAATCAATCTGGCCGCCAGTATGGAAACGGGCTCGGGGTTTTGGTTCCCGCACAAATGAATCGATTTTGATGTTCGGCACACGACCTAGCAGCGTATAGACTTTTTCCAACGCTGCCGATTCAAGAAATTTCGTTAATATGCCTTTTTTCATCAGGTGATGAAAATAACATAAATAATGAAAAGTACAATATATTATTAAAGAATTTACCCTATTCCGGGCATTTTGAAGCCTGTGGCGTCAAGTCCGGCGCGAAGCGCTTCGCATTGCTCGCGGGACAGCGGCATCAACGGCGGACGTGGGCGCGACCATGCGGCGTCACCGCTACAGATGGCCACGGCGGCCTTGACCGCGGCAACCATCGGGGCGGACTCGAACAGATCGCGGATGCCGGTCAGATCCCGCTGCCGCTCGGCGGCGTCCGCCTCGCGCCAGCCGGAGCAAAGCGCCGCGATCGCCGCGGGATTGACATTGGCCGTGGCGGAAATGCAGCCGGCGCCGCCGGCTTTCATGTTTTGCAGCAGGAATCGTTCGGAACCGCAAAACACCCGGAAATCCGGCCAGCCGGCCGCATTGAAGGCCGCCGTTTCCTCCCATTTGCCCGCACTGTCCTTGATGCCGGCGATGGCGTTGGGGAACTCCTTTACCAGCCGGTCAATCAGATCGAGCGAATACGGTGTTTGGGACATGGCGGGGAAATGGTAGAGATAGATTTGCAGGTCTTCGCGGCCAACCCTGTCGATGACTTCCGCCATGTAGCCGTAAAGGCCGTCGTCGCTCACTTTCTTATAATAGAAAGGCGGCAGCATCAGTACGCGAGGGCAGCCAAGGCCGGCCGCCACGGCGGTGAACTCCACGGTTTCGCTCAACGAACACAAGCCAGCGCCTGGCATGATGTTGTCGGGTTCCACTCCGGAATCGAGCAGCCGCTCAAGCAGGCTGATCTTTTCCTTGAGCGAGAGCGAATTGGCTTCGCTGGTAGTGCCGAAGACGGCCAGTTTCACGCCCTGGCCGAGCAGCCAGTGACACATTCCGGTAAATCGTTCGGCGTCCGGCGCCAGATTTTCATCGAAGGGAGTGACGACCGGGGCAAGCGCTCCTTCGAGTCGGTCAATGCTCATGTGTGTGAGTATCCTCCGGGTTTTCGCGCCAGCAGTCCGTAGAGGATCATCGGCCAAATGCCGATGTGGATCATGACGTCGGCGAGGTTAAAAATATAGTTCCAGTAAGGAATGTGTTGCAGATTGATGTAGTCGATCACGCTGCCGTGGATGAGGCGGTCGAGAACATTACTGAACCCGCCGCCGGCAACGCAACCGAAACAGGCAAATTCGAAGCGGGACACGCCGGCGCCGAAATACAGCCAGACCACAATGCCGCCAAGTAGCGCCAGACTCAATACGCCGAACAGCCAGCCCTGACCTTGCATCAGGCCGAAAATGCCGCCGTAATTGCGGATATGAGTGAAATGGATGAAGCCGTTCCATTCCACTGTGCTATTCACGGGAATACTGCCGTTCACCCACCAGCCCGCTGCCTGCGCACAGGCCAGCGTGAAAGTGGCAATGGCGCAGAAGATCAGGAAATTGACGGTTCTCGTCGGCACGGCGCTAGACAACTCGCACCCCTTTGACATGAGCGAAAGGCTGGTCGGCGTATTGCAGAATATCGCCGGCGCCATCGCGTTCAAGGCGCACGATGCTATGCGCGCAGTTGTGCATCGGCTGCCAGGACCAGAGATCGCGCATGGGCAGGCCTTCAATGTGGCAAAGCACCGATTTGAGCAGCGCGCCATGACTGATAACGGCAACGCACTGCCCGGAATGCCTGCGCGAAATGTCGCGAATTGCCCGCATCGCCCGCTCTTGCAAGGCAAAAAAGGTTTCCGCGCCTTCCACTTCGAACAAATGCGGCATATGCCAGAAATGATGTTGTGACTCGGGATCCTCGACCGCGATTTCAGCATGCAGGCGGCCTTCCCAGGGGCCAAGGTCGATCTCGCGCAAGCTATCGAGAAAGACGATGTCCTCGTGGCGGTCGGGAAAAGCCAGCCAGGCCGTCTCCCGGGTACGCAGGGAACTGCTGCAATAGATGGCGTCGAAATCCGTATCCGCGAGACGCTCGCCCAGTTCGGCGGATTGGCGGTTTCCGGTCTCGTTAAGTCCTACTTCGCATTGCCCCTGCACGCGTTGGTCCCGGTTCCACTGGGTTTCGCCGTGCCGGATCAGATGCAGTTCCATAATGGCTCCCTCAACTCAATGTGCGGCGCAAGGCGTCTTGCCAGCCGCCATACTTCTGTTCACGCCAGACATCGTCGCGCCCCGGCTCGAAGCTCCGTTGCAGTTGCCACAATCCGGTTATCGCGTCGAGCGATGAAAACACGCCCGCATGCAGCCCGGCCACATAAGCGGCGCCGAGCGCCGTGGTTTCGGCAACTACCGGCCGGTGCACCTGACAGGCAAGTATATCGGCGAGATTTTGCAGGAAGAAGTCATTGGCGACCATGCCGCCATCGACGCGCAACAAGTTCAGATCGACCCCGTCGGCGGCGATGGCGCTGGTCAGGTCGCGGGTCTGGTAACAGACCGAGAGCAGGGCCGCGGTGACGATTTCGGCGATGCCGCTGTTCCGGGTCAGACCATGGATCGCGCCGCGGGCGTCCGGATCCCAATGAGGCGCGCCGAGGCCGGTAAAGGCGGGCACCAGGTAAACCCCGGAGTCTTCGGCGCAGGCTTGCGCAATTTGCTCGGATTCGGAAGATTCGCGAAATAGATGCAATTTGTCGCGCAGCCATTGCATGGTCGCGCCGGCCATGAAGATGCTGCCCTCCACGGCAAAACTGGTTTTGCCTTGGAGACGGTAGGCAACCGTGGTAAGCAAACGATTCTGGGAGTATACAGGTATATCGCCGGTATGCATGAGCAGGAAACAGCCGGTGCCATAGGTGCTTTTGGCCGCGCCGGCGCTGAAGCAGCATTGGCCGAAAGCGGCGGCTTGCTGATCGCCGAGTACGCCGGTAATCGGGATCGCGCGGCCGAAAAGTTCCGGCTCGCTGGCGCCGTAATCGGCGGCGCTGTCGAGTACATCTGGCAGCACTTGCCGCGGAATTTCAAACAGTTCCAGCAGGTCCGGATCCCAGTCCTGGGTTTCCAGATTAAACAACATGGTGCGCGAGGCATTGCTCGCATCGGTGCAATGACTCCGGCCGCCGGTCAACTTCCACAGCAGAAAACTGTCCACGGTGCCGGCGGCGAGTTCGCCCCGTTCGGCGCGTTCGCGCAGGCCGGGAACCTCGTTCAGCAGCCATTGCAATTTGGTGGCGGAGAAATACGGGTCGAGCAGCAGTCCGGTCTTGCGTTGCAATTCGGATTCATCGACGCGCTCTTGCTTCAATTTGCGGCAATGTTCGGCCGTTCGCCGGTCCTGCCAGACGATCGCCTTGTACACCGGTTCGCCACTCGCACGATCCCACAGTACCGTCGTTTCGCGCTGATTGGTGATGCCGATGCAGGCGAGTTGCCCGCTGTCGATACCCGCGTCGCGCAAGGCCGCATGGCAACTCGACAGCGTGGTGCGCCAGATTTCGTCCGCGTCGTGTTCCACCCAGCCGTTGCGCGGAAAATACTGGGTAAACTCCTGCTGGCCCAGGCCGCGCAGCGCACCCGACGAGTCGAACACCAGCGCACGGCTGGAAGATGTGCCCTGATCGATAGCGAGAATGTAGGGCTTCACCGGTGTTGCTCCTGTCTGTCTCATTCCGTAGCGGAGCATAGAGGCAATTGGGGCCTGAGTAAAACTTTGCTAAGCTGCCCGGTCCCGCATTTCACGGAATTGCCGCCATGCGTTTCGATCTTTCCGCGCTCCTGCTGACGCTCCCGATGCTGCTGCTGCCCATGTTGTCCTCGGCCGCGGACGCCACGGTCAGCGGCCCCATCGCCCTGGACCCCGCGGGCTTTCCTTCACGCAACATGATTTTCCTTTCATCGGCTGTTCCTCTGCGCGAACAGGGATATGTGGAAGAGGAGTACTTCATGGAAGGAGTCGCGGCCCGTTACGATTTGCCGGAGATGGAAACCGGCGCGGTGCTCGAAGATGGCCATCCCTATCGTACGCGCCTGATCGTGCGCCGTCCCGAAAACGCAGACCGCTTCAACGGGGTGGTCGTGATGGAATGGCTGAACGTAACCGGCGGCGCCGACAAGGACATCGACTGGTGGCAATCCGGCGCGCATCTGGTGCGCAACGGCTACGCCTACGTGGCGGTTTCAGCCCAGCAAGTGGGCGTCGAATCGCTGGCCGAGTGGAGTCCGGAGCGATATGGAACTCTCGATGTCAGCCACGATGGCATGGTGGCCGGCGACGGCATGTCCTTCGATATCTTTTCCGATGCCGGCCGCGTTGCCCGCGACGGCGGCTCCGGCATGGTGGATATTCTCGCAGGCCTCGAGCCTGAAATGCTTATCGCCACCGGGCACTCCCAATCAGCCGGGCGACTGGCGGCCTACCTGAACTCGGTGCATCCACTGGATCCGGTCTACGATGGCTTCATGGTGCATGGCGGCGGCGGGCGCATTCGTGACGATCAGCCGGTTCGAATCTTCAAGCTGATGGCGGAAACCGACATGCTGCGCCGGGCGGCAAACCCGCAACCGGATACAGACTGGTTCCGGCAATGGGAAGTGGCAGGCAGTTCTCACGTGGATTATGCCTTCGAGATCGAATGGGCGCGAGTGCGCCTGCAGCAGGACGGCCTGCCAATGTCCGATGCCGCACCGCGCGACCCCGGCTGCGAACTTCCGCCGCATAGCCGGGTGCCGTTCCGCGATGTCATGAACGCGGCATTCGAACATCTTGTATTGTGGGTGCGGGAAGGCAAACCGCCGCCGGTAGCGCCACGCCTGCGAGTGGCGCGGATGCTGCCGGAACTGGAGTTCGCGCGGGACGAGCACGGCAACGTTCTCGGCGGAATTCGACTTGCGGCCCACGCCGTGCCGACCGCTCGCAATACCGGGATGAACTACGGCGGCAACAGGTTTTGCATCCTGTATGGCTCACACCATCCCTTCGACGAGAATTTGCTGGAACGACTGTATCCCGACCACGACAGCTATATGGCCGCCGTGCGTGAAGTCGCGGAGCAGAACCTGGAGGGTGGATACATTCTGCCCCATGCAATGGAGCGCACTGTGCGGGACGCGAATGCTTCGCGGATCGGACGCTAGGCCCTGTCGATTCCCGGGCTCAGCTTCGCAGGCTGTCCAGACTCCATTTGCCTCCGCCGACCGCGGCGATATAGAGGAATACGAAGCAATATAGCGCCGCGCCTTCTCCGCCGTTGCCGATGGTCCAGAGGAAGAATCCCTGGGTGGCGTGGGCCATCCAGAATGCGACGGCCATCATTCCCGAAAGCACGAATGCCGTTGACCGCGTATAAAAGCCCACCAGCAAGAGCAGCCCCCCGACGACTTCAAGCAGTCCCGCCAGTCCGGGCGCCAGTGTCAGCAATTCAAAAGGCGCGCGCGCCTCGACGGGAAATCCGAACATTTTCTGTGTGCCATGTTGCAGGAACATGAACGCCGAGGTAATTCGCAAAATGCTGAGCAGTTCGTCGGAATACCGCGAAAGCGTTGAACCGATCGCATTAACCATTGTCTTCTCCTTGCCGGATACAAGCCGGCGATCCGAGTTGCGCCCGCAAGTGGCCTCGCGAGCGCCCGAGACCACTATATGCCTCTTTTTAAGGGGTGTATAGAAAAACGCCGGGCGCCGGAAAGAAGCTACGGAGCCCCAGGAGAAACCTCGGAATGTGGCCTTCAGGCCACGGCGAGAGCCTGTTCGATATCGGCCCTGATATCGTTGATGTGCTCGATGCCTATGCATAGCCGAATCATTTCCGGACGCACGCCCGCCGACAATTGCTCGTCTTCGGTCAACTGGCGGTGCGTTGTCGATGCCGGATGACAGGCCAGCGTCTTGGCGTCGCCGATATTCACCAGCCGCTTGATCATCTTCAGCGCGTCGTAAAATCGAACGCCGGCCTCGAATCCGCCGTGAACGCCGAACGTGAGCAATGAGGCCGGGGCGCCGCCACAGTATTTTTGCGCAAGCGCGTGGCCCGGGTCGGAAGAAAGTCCCGCGAAACTGACCCATTCCACTTTTTCGTGGGATGAAAGATATTCGGCGACGGCCATGGCGTTCTCGCAATGCCGCTCCATGCGCAAGTTGAGCGTTTCCAGCCCTTGCAGGATAAGAAACGCGTTCATGGGCGAGAGCGCGGAGCCGGTGTTTCGAAGCGGAACGGTTCGCGCCCTGCCTATGAACGCGGCTTCAGCCAGCGCTTCGGTGTAAACGATGCCGTGATACGACGGCTCCGGGTTGTTCAATTCGGGATAGCGCTCGGCATGTTGCGTCCAGGGAAACTTTCCGGAATCGACAATCACGCCGCCGATCGATGTGCCGTGGCCGCCCACGTATTTCGTAAGCGAGTGGACGACGATGTCCGCTCCGTATTCGATAGGCCTGCAAAGCACAGGGGTCGGCACGGTATTGTCGACGATGACCACAATGCCATGCTTGCGCGCCATTTCGCAAATCGGTTCGAGATCGATGATGTTCCCGGCCGGATTACCGATGGTTTCGCAATAGATGGCGCGGGTATTTTCGTCGATGAGTTTTTCCAGCGCGGCGGCCGTGTCGTCTTCCGCGAAGCGCACTTCGATGCCCTGGCTGGGCAGCATGTGGGCGAACAGCGTGTAGGTTCCGCCATATAGTTGAGGAACGGTGATGATGTTGTTGCCGGCGCTGGCCAGGGTCAGGATCGCGTAATTTATCGCAGCCATTCCTGAACTCACGGCAAGCCCCGCCAGACCGCCTTCCATTGCCGCCATGCGCGCTTCCAGCACGGCGTTGGTGGGATTCATGATGCGCGTGTAGATATTGCCCGGAACGGCAAGATCAAACAGATCCGCGCCATGCTGCGCATCGTCGAACTCATAGGCGACGGTTTGGAAAATGGGAACCGCGACCGCCCGGGTACTCGGGTCCGTTTCGTATCCGCCATGAATGGCGATGGTTTCCTGTTCCACTTGTCAACTCCTCGATTTCAAGAATTTGCAATGGCGCGGAATGATACAGCAAATTCACGCTTGTGCTTGGGCGCGGCATTCCTGCTATTCTCGAAGCGAACATGCAATCCAGAATGCGAGAGGTAAGGTTATGTCAAACAAGTATCTGTTTCCCGCGGGCTTCGGTGTTGCAATGCTACTTGCCGGCAATGCCTTCGCCCAGGACGGAGGCAACATAGTCACCGGCGCGGGCTTCCCCAATCCCAATCCCGTGGTCGAAAACCAATGGGGCGATCTGCCGGCGGGACGCCAATGGGGTTCCACCGCGGGGATCGATGTCGACCCCACGGACGGCCACATCGTCGCTTACGAACGTTGCGGCGCGGGAGCGCTTGGCGGTCAGGGCATCAACTGCGATAGCAATCCGGTAGCTCCGATATTCAAGTTCGATCGGCATAGCGGTGAAATCCTGGCTAATTTCGGCGCCGGCGTCATGGTGACTCCTCATGGAATTCATGTAGACGATGAAGGCTATGTTTGGGTGGCCGATTTTGCCGGGAATGCGGAAGGCACCAAGGGGCATCAGGTACACAAATTCAGCCCGGACGGCGAATTGCTCATGAGTCTGGGTACCGCGGGGCAGCCGGGCAACGATAGCGCGCATCTCAATCAGCCCAACGACGTGATCGTGGGGCCGGACGGCAGTATCTACGTGGCGGATGGACATAGCGGCCAGGGCATGCTCAACGAGCAAGCTCTGGAAGAAGGCCGTCAGGCGGGTCTGACCGCTCGCATCGTGAAATATGCGCCGGACGGTGCATACCTCATGGAATGGGGCAGCCTCGGCACTGCTCACGGCGACTTCCGCACGCCCCACGCCCTCGAGTTCGATTCCCAGGGCCGCTTGTGGGTCGCCGACCGCGGCAATCACCGGCTCGAGATATTCGATCAGGACGGGAACTATCTCGAATCCCGCTACAGTTATGGCCGCATCAGCGGAATCTTCATCACCGATGAAGACATGGTCTACGCCATCGATTCCGAATCAGGCCCGCTGCGTCACGAGGCCTGGCATTGCGGCGTGCGGATCGGTCCGCTGGATGAAGATCGCATTGTCGGGTTTATCCCGGGCTATCAGACCGAAAGCCGCGGAGAGCAGGGCGCCGCGGGCGAGGGGGTCGCGGTAGACGCCGACGGTAATGTATTCGCGGCCGAAGGCCCCGCTTCCCTGCCTTTGGCGGGCGGCGCCTTCACGAAGTACTCCGCTCGGTAGACTGTTATTGCGAGCAATTCCATCCATGGAATTGCTCTCCAACGCAAAACGAGCGTGGTTTTGTTTTGCTCCCGCATTCAATGGCTTGCGCCATCGAATGCGGCGGCACATCCATGTGCCGCGCGGAAGCTCCGCAACCGGAGCTTTCTTTACTTGTGCAGCAAGGGATTGTTCCTGCTATGCTCGCTTGTCGCCGCGAGCTATGGCCCGCGGCGGACATATCATTGAAAAAGCCGGAAGGGAGGAGGGGGGTCATGGCTGCCAGCGAAACCGCCACGGTACAGCAAGCGGAAGCTCATCTTGAACAGAACATGCGCACCGTCGCCCTTACGGCGCTGGCGGGCACGAGCATCGAATGGTATGACTTTTTCCTGTATGCGGCGGCCGCCGCGCTCGTTTTCCCGACCGTTTTCTTTCCGGAAAGCACGCCTACCGTTGCATTGATACTCTCTTTCGGCATTTTTGCCTTCGGCTTCATCGCCCGGCCGCTCGGCGGCATCATGTTCGGACATTTCGGCGACCGTATCGGCCGCAAGCGGACCCTGGTGATTGCCCTGATGCTGATGGGCGTCGCGTCCACATTGATCGGGCTGCTGCCTTCTTATGCCACCATCGGCATCGCGGCGCCTATCATCCTTACGCTGCTGCGCTTCTGTCAGGGTCTCGCCATCGGCGGCCAATGGGGTGGGGCAATGCTGCTCGTGACGGAAAGCGCTCCATCGAACGAACGCGGCTGGTACGGCGCATATGCCCAGGCCGGCGCGCCGGTAGGCGTGATCCTCGCCAATCTGGCCTTGATCGGCATCAGTTCCATGGTGTCCGACGAGTTTTTCCAAACCTGGGGCTGGCGCATTCCCTTCCTTGCCAGCGTCGCGCTGATCGGCATCAGCATGTATGTGCAACTCAAACTGGAAGACACCGTGGCTTTCCGGGAATTGCAGATGGTGCGCGAAGCGCACAAGGACGAGCATTCCGAAACCCGGCCTGTGCAACGCTCACCGGTGCTTGAGGCCCTGATCAAGTATCCGAAGACCATCTTCCTGGCGGCGGGGGCCTTTCTCTCGATCCAGGTATCGTTCTATATCCTCATTGCCTGGATTCTGGTCTATGGCAGCCAGGGCGCCGCCGGCATGAGCCGTGACGCCATGCTCGCCGCGGTGCTGGTCGCTTCGGCCTTGATGATTCCGTTTCAGTTCTGGGCAGCGGGTTATTCCGACCGTAATGGGCGGCGTGGCATCTACATGCTCGGCGCGGTGCTTACCGGGGTTTGGGCCTTTGCCCTGTTTCCGCTGATCGATACCGGCAGTTTCTGGCTGATCGTGCTCGCCGTGACCGGCGGGCTCTGTTTCATGGGGATGATGTACGGTCCCCAGGCCGCCTTCTACACGGAACTTTTCAGCACCGAAGTGCGCTATTCCGGCGCTTCGCTCGGCTACCAGTTCGGCTCGATCCTCGGCGGCGCCTTTGCGCCCATGATCGCCACCTTCCTGTGGACGGAATTTGCCGTTGTCTGGGTATCGGTCTATATCGCCGTGGCCTCGGTGATAGCGCTGCTTTGCGTGTGGACGCTCAGCGAGACTTCCGGCGACAGCCTGCACGACGTGCATGGCCAGGATCGCTGAGCGCGATATTGTAATCCGGCAATCGCTGCCCTATGTTGGCCCGAAACTCCGGGCCGGCGTGGCAAGCCTTGTCCGCACGCACCGTATTCTCCAGAGAGCCCCGGCAATGGAGATCAGCCATGCGCCTATCGCTATTGAGCGGAATCCTGTTCGCGGCCTTCACCGGCATCGCGGTCGCCATTGACCGGGGGACTCGCCCGGGGAGAAAGCGAGCGTTTTCGATGCGGCCGCTTGGAGCAACGTTCGAACGAAGCCGAGCGATGCCCGCTGACTGGCGGGGCGGAGGTTGAAGACGCCATAATATCGCCTCAGGGATGGCATGCTCCCGACTTGCCGGGCCTCGTTCACATAACGTCGCTCGCCCCCGGCGCCAAGGTCGGGCTCCGTAACGGCAGGGGGCAGGGTGAAGCTATCCGGACGCTTCGTTCGAGGAGAGAAACTTGCGTATAGGCGATTGCAACAATCCGGCGGATTTCCGCAAGCTGGCGCGAAAGCGGCTGCCGGCGCCGCTGTTCCATTACATTGACGGCGGCGCGGATGACGAGGTTACCTTGCGGCGCAATACCAGCGCCTTTGACAAGGTTCGGCTGATCCCCGACGCGCTGGCGGACCTGTCGAATCTCGATCTGTCGGTGAACGTGCTGGGTCAGGATCTGGACTGGCCGGTGTTCTGCTCGCCGACGGCGATGTCGCGGCTGTTTCATCATCATGGCGAGAACGCGGTATGCCGCGCCGCTCACAGGCACGGCACCATGTACAGCCTGTCAACGATCTCAACCACCAGCATCGAGGAGATCGGCGCGCAGACTCCCGGTCCCAAATGCTTCCAGTTGTATATCCACAAGGATCGGGCAATGAGCTGGGATTTCATCGACCGCTGCAAGGAGGCGAATTTTTCCGCCATCTGCCTGACCGTGGATACCCTGGTGGCGGGCAATCGGGAGCGCGATCTGCATAGCGGCATGACCACGCCGCCGCGTTTCACGCTGTCCAGCATGTTGAGTTTTTTCACCCATCCGCATTGGAGCGTCAACTATCTGACTTCGAAGAAATTCGAGCTCGCCAACGTGTCCGCCACTATAGAAGAAGGCACGCGCAAACTGATCTCGGTCATCGATTACATCAACAGTCAGTTCGACCGTTCGATCACCTGGAAGGACGCCGAACAAGCGATCCAGCGCTGGGGCGGGCCGTTCGCCATCAAGGGCGTAATGTCGATTGACGATGCCCGCCGGGCGGTGGATATCGGCGCCAGCGCCATCATGATTTCCAACCATGGCGGCCGTCAACTCGACGGCGCCACGGCGCCTTTCGATCAACTTGGCCCCATCGTCGATGCGGTGGGCGACCGCATCGAAGTCATACTCGACGGCGGCGTGCGCCGTGGCACTCATGTATTGAAGGCGCTGGCCATGGGCGCCAGGGCTTGCATGATCGGTCGGGGCTATCTGTACGCGCTCGCGGCCGGCGGCGAGCCGGCGGTCGACCGCGCCCTGAGCAAGTTGCGGGATGAGATCGAACGCGACATGATCCTGATGGGCTGCAACTCGGTGAAGCGGCTGAACCGCTCCCGGCTGCATTTCGACTAGCGGTTTATTTCTTTACCCATCCGCCGTTTGCGTCCTGCACATAATGGCCGGGGCGCGTTGCCCGCACGGCCCGTTCCCAGGCCAGGGCCGCCACCTGCTCTAGCGCTACGCCGTTGTCGCGGGCGATCTGTGCATAACGCCGGCGCCGCTCTTCGTTGACTTCGCGCAGGAGATCGCGAACTTCGGCGGCGGCAGTGCCGGCCACGAGGCCGACATAGCCGTCGCGCTGTTCCCCCACTAAACCCTGTTCCTTTGCCTCCTGCAAGCTAATGGCCCAGACCGGCCCGGCCAGAAGCAGTCCAAGTATTGCAATCGCGGCCCATGCGGTGAGTTTTCTCATGAGCGTCTCCTAGAACAGCCCGCTATCTTCGCTGAATAATGCATCAAGTTCCTCTTCCACTTGCACTCGTATTTCGTGCTCAATGCGCACGTTCAGATTGATAGTGATCGGTTCCGTCGGCATGGCCACCTGGACGGTTGGCGTACAGGCCGCGAAGGCGAGCAGCAACGCGGTTATCCGCATCAAGTTCATTGCGAGGATTCCTTGCTATCCGCCCTATTCGGGCGGGCCGGTTCAGTACTTGTCGGCATTATCGCGACATAGCATTAACCAGGGCTGAACGCGATTGACCTGGCCCGCCCGAAAGTGCCAGAATTGCGCGCTTCGATACGGGGGGTATGATTGATGTTTGACTTGCAAGGACTTCGTCAGGCACAGGATGTCGTTGCGCGGCATATGCCACCGACACCACAGTTTCGCTGGCCCGGATTATGTGGGCTCGCGGGCTGTGAAGTTTGGCTGAAGCACGAAAACCATACGCCTATCGGCGCATTCAAGGTGCGCGGTGGTCTGGTGCTGCTCGACGAATTGCAGCGCGGGTCTGGCTTGCCGTCCAAGATCATAACCGCGACGCGGGGCAATCACGGTCAGAGCATTCCCTATGCGGCCTGCCGTCTTGGAGTTCCGGTAACGGTGTACGCGCCGAAAGGCAACAGCGTGGAAAAGAACGCCGCCATGGCCGGCTGGGGCGCGGACCTGATTGAGTTCGGCGACGATTTCGAGGAGTCGCGGCTGGAATCGGTGCGCGCGGCCGAGACCGAAGGCGCGCTGGCGATACCGCCCTTTCATCACGCTCTGGTGCGCGGCGTGGCAACCTATGCGCTCGAACTGTTCGAAGCCGTCTCCGACCTCGATGCCGTTTACGTGCCTGTCGGCATGGGCTCGGGCGTCTGCGGCGTTATCCAGACGCGGGATCTGCTTGGGCTGAATACCGAGGTTATTGGCGTGGTCGCGGAAAATGCGGCTGCCATGGCGCGCAGTCTGGAAGCCGGCAAGGTCGTCGCGACCGAATCCGTCGACACTTTCGCCGACGGCATGGCCTGCCGGGTGCCGATGGAAGAACCGTTCGACATCGTGCGCAAAGGCGCGGCCCGAATCGTCGAAGTCAGCGAGGAGGAGATCGCCGAATCCATGCGCATGTTGTATCGCCACACCCACAATCTCGCCGAAGGCTCCGGCGCGGCCGCTTTCGCCGCGCTGATGCAGGAACGGGAACAGCAGGCGGGGCGCAAAATCGGAGTGATTCTCACCGGCGGCAATGTCGATGCCGAAGTATTCCACACCGTACTCGCGGGCGGGGTGCCGAAATCATAACCCTGAGATGACGACTCAAGTTCAGATGCCGCGGCGCGGGCTAAGCCGATCCAGGGTCCCGACCCGATAACCTGGCGGCAAGTTCTGCCCGGCTTGTCGTCCAGCGCCGGATATAGCGGAATGGACTACCCGCGCTAACGGTGATTCCACCAGGCAAGATCCGAAAACGCCCGTAAATCCAGCTCGTGAGTCCACGCGGATCTATGCTGTTGCGAAACGTGAAAGTATGTTTCCGCCATCTTTTCCGGAAGCAGCAAACCGTCCTTGTCCAGGCCGCGTTTTTCGCGCAGCTTCTGAAACGCCTCTTTCCCCAGCATCTTGCCGAGAGTGTCGGGCGCATCGACAGCCCCATCGACCAATATGTGCGCCACGTGTATCCCTTTGGGGGCATACTCGGCGTTCAGTGACTGGCACAGCATGCGGCGGCCGCCCATTGCGGCGGCGTGAGAATGTTGGCCGGCGTTGCCACGGACCGCCGCCGTCGCGGAGGTGACGAGAAACGTGCCGCTACCTCGCTGCTCCATTTTGGGGAGCAGTACCTTCGCCATCCGAAACAAGGCGAAGGTCGCCATTCGCCAGCCCAGCTCGAATGCCTTGTGACTCGTGTCCTCCAATGAGCGATTGCCGATCTGGGCGCCAAGGTTGAACAGGACTACCTCGATCGGGCCAATCTCGTTCTCGATGATTTCAATGCGCTCCTCGACCGCATTTTCGGCCACGGCGTTGAGCAGAAAGCCGGTTGCATTGCCACCGTCCGCGCGAATCTCCGCGACCAGCTTCCGCAGCCCTTCTTCATCGGTGCGCCGGCACAATACCGCGTGGTAGCCTTCCCTGGCGAACCTCTTCGCGACGCTGCCGCCAATGCCCGCTCCGGCGCCCATTACCAAACAAACAGGTTTCATTCGCATTCTCCCGTGACAATGACGCCATCCTCCACAAGTTGCCGCCGATCTTCTCTGGAATATCCAAGCCGCGCAAGTATATCGATCGAGTGTTCACCGAGTTTTGGCGCCGGACCGCGGGTCGCGCTCGGCGTCCTGCTGAATCGCGCCGCCGGGCGCGCCTGACGGACTTCGCCAAATCCCTCGTACTCGGTTCTGTCAATCGAATCGCTGGCGACGATCTGTTCGTTGTCGAGTAATTCCATACGTCTCAGCAAAGGCGCATTGGGCACATCGTTTTCGTTCAGACGCGCAAGAATTTCTTCGCTCGGCCACTTGGAAATTTCTTCTCGGGTTATCTGCTTTCGAATTTGTGCGTTCCGCCCTCGAGCGCGCGCCGTCGAGAAACGCTCGTCATCCATGAGATCTTCGCGATCGATCGCTCGGCACATCCCGACCCATTCCTTGTCGGATATGACGCCTGCCGTTATATGCCCGTCCAGGGTCGGGTATATCAGGTCCATCGAACCCGACCTTTCCGCCGGATCGAATCCGGCGTCCGCGTAGGTCAACCCGCCCATGCCCTCGGGCCAGAAGAAGGCGAGCATGGCGTCCAGCATGGACAGCTTGATGTGCTGCCCTTCACCAGACCTTTGCCTGTGAAACAACGCGCTCGAGACCGCCTGGGCCACGGTGAGCGCGGCAACCTTGTCCGCGATGATGACCCTGAACATTTCGGGTTCCCGGGTCAGGCGATGCGCTTGAATGTCGGTAGCGCCGGAAAGGGCTTGTATTACCGGGTCATACACACGTTGGTCGGAGTATGGTCCGGTTTCGCCAAAACCGCTGATCGAGACGTAGATGATGCGTTCGTTCCGGGAGCGAACCGCTGCTTCACCGAAGCCCATGCGTTCCATCGCCCCGGGGCGAAAGTTCTGCAGCAATACGTCGGCATTCTCGATGAGTCGCCAAAGTACCTTTTGCCCCGTCTCTTGCTTGAGATCCACGGCAATCGATTTCTTGCCGCGGTTACACGAGAAAAAAGTTGGCGGAAGTCCGTTCAGCGGCGGCCCCAGATAGCGCAATTGCTCGCCTCCCGGCGGCTCGACCTTGATGACTTCGGCGCCCTGGTCGGCCAGCATGGCCGCGGCCATCGGGCCGGAAACCATGCTGGTGAGATCGAGGACTTGCATATCTGCCAGCGGTCCCATTATTCATCCTCCCCTGGATGCGGAGTAGTTGATGGCAATGGCCTTCTTGTAGGCCTCGCGTTGTGCGATC
Organism: uncultured Pseudohongiella sp.; assembly: GCA_951812715.1. Taxonomy (GTDB): domain Bacteria; phylum Pseudomonadota; class Gammaproteobacteria; order Pseudomonadales; family Pseudohongiellaceae; genus UBA9145. Next base: position 3,175,019 of record OX638323.1, read on the forward strand.
GAGTCTCTGTACGTCAGGAGCGAGTTCTCCAGCTCGAAGTCATATCGCGCCGCCCAATCCAGACAGGACACCAGAATGATATCGGCCAGACCAAGCCGGTCGCCCACCACAAAGTCTCGGTTCTCAAGGTGAGCCGCAATCAAGGAAAGATGCCTGGAGGCATACGTTCTGGCGGATGCGACCGCTTGCGGGGCTTCACCGAATATTTGTTTGAGGGCGTCATGGCGGCGCATGACGTAGAGACTGGTTTCATCGAGTTCGCCATAAACATAGCATACCCATTCGTCCTCTTTAGCGCGCAACTCCAGGCATTCCGGGGCCGTGATCGTCGATCTGTCTCCATAACGGGCTATCAGATAACGACTGATGGCTACGCTTTCAGAAAACACCAGTTCGCCATCGACCAGACAAGGCACCTTCTGTTTGGGATTAAGCCGCGTGTATTCTGCGGTTTGCGTCTCGCCAGTTCTTGGGCCAATGGGGACGTGTTGATAATTCAGACCCAGTTCTTCCGCTATCCAAACGGGTCTGAATGTTCTCGCCGTGCCCGCGCCCCAAATTTTGATTGTCGGTAAATCATTCATCGACTTCAACTTTGCTGCTCCGGCTCGAGCGCCGTGATCGATGGACGCCGCGACGATTGATGAATTTGATTTCGGCGAATCGTTCGATCGGCCGACTCGTTTCGTCATCCCGGTACAGGTCTTGATAGTCGGGATGGAACCTGTCATTACATTTTATTGTCATGTTGAGATTGTTCTTTTGATTGTTGGGAATCGAATCACCAAGTCTATTACCGGTTCAAATGTTCTTCCAGAACGCGGGAAATTTCCCGGCCCGCGCGCAGGCTGCGCAGTAATTCCGGAATATTGTCGGTAATGTTCACGTTCAAATTGATTGGCTGATCCGGATTGACGGTAGGATTGGTTCCGGTGATTCTGGTTTGCAGTCGCAGATCGCCGGATGCGTCCAGTTGCACGTAGCTGTTCAAGGTCTCGAAACGATAATCGGACAGCAACTCGTTGACAGTCCGCATGCGCGGGTCGCTCGCGGGCTGCCGCGGAGCGTATCGGACCGTTCCGCCCGGCTGCAGGGCGCCGATCAGACCGTCTTCGATGCGGACGCCATCGGGTTCGATGCGAATCGGGAGATAGCCGCTGACGCGGCCGGTTACGGCCAGATCGTCGTAGTTGGCAAGGCCGGTTACGGCGGCGAGGTCTATATCGGTCAAAACCAGATTCACGTCCGGCAGCGGTAAGCCGCGTTGCAGGCGCAGGGACGGCAGCGTGACCAGGCCGTCGAACCAGGCAGCTTGCAATTGCCGGATTTCGAGCACTTCGCCAGCGCTGTCGAAACTGTAGTTCCAGCGCAGTTCCTCCAGTGGCAGTCCGGGATCGATTCGAGCCAGCGTCGCTTCGAGCGGCGCCGCGTTGCGCAAGGCGAATTCCTGGGTGAGTTCGATATTCACATCGGTATCGAGATCGAAGAAGGCGGTTTCCGCGAAAAATCCGCTCAGATCTTCAAGCCGAAGTAACATGCCGCCATCAAAACTGCCGCCGGTCCACTCGATGCCGCCGGCGCCGGCGATGGCGCCGGCCACCACATCGCCTTGCGGCGATTCCAGTGACAGAAACGAAGACAAGGGCTTGTCGCTACTCAAGCGGAATTCATGTACTTCGATATCCGCAAATCCCGCGGCATCGTCAAAACGATGCAACAATTCCAAGCTTACGCGCGCGGTTTCCGCTATAGCGACAGTGGGTGTCCCTTGCGGCTCGGTGGGTGTCCCTTGTGGCTCGAAGGCGAGCGTGGCGGCGCCGCGAAGGCCGCTGCCGCTCAATTGCCACGAGCCATAGAGGCGTGCCGGAGCGAGATAGGGTAACTCCAGCAAGTTTGAATCGAAATAGCTCAGCGCGTACCAGCGCCCGGCTTCCAGCGCGCCCGCGCGCCAATAACGCACAACGACCTGGTCGAGCTGCAACCGTGCGCGCACGGCGGTCAGCTCGTTCATGATCAGTTCGGGTGCGTCAAGGAACAGGCCGGGGGAGGTGAACGTGAAATCCGAATCCGCCAATTTCAACCCGAAGGGACCGGCAACTTCAACGTTTCCCGCGGGCAGACCCTCGTCGATCTCGAACAGGACTCCCAGTTCCCTCGGCGACAGCGAGGCCTCTACAGCGCCATCGATGACATCGCCGGCCACAATGCCTTCAAAACTGGTTTGCAGACCGCCCGGTCCGGCCAGATTGCCGCTGATATCGTCCGCGCCGGCGCTTGAGAGTCGCAGGGAAATGGGCCATGGAGACTCAGTTTCGAATTCGACGCGTAGCGGGGCGATTGCGGCGAGCAATCGGCCGCTGAATTCTGTTGCTCCGGCGGCAATGCGCAGCTCTTCGATTTCCAATCCGCCAAGGGGCAGTTCATGCAAGGTTTCCAGCATCGCGGCTAGTTCAGGCACTGTCCCCGCTCCACCTGCCGCTGGTAAGGGAACTTCCAGGCGCAGACGGGAAATTTCGACTTGTCCAATTCGCGGTAAGGCGAAATCCGCCCGAATTCCCGCAGCTTCGAGCGTAATTTCCTCATTGGCCAGGATCAATCCCTCGAGATCGAGGCCGCTTAACCCCAACTCCAACCCATCGAGCCGGCGCATTTCAATGCCGAGCGAATCAAGGTATCGCCGAGCGGTCCAGCCGGCGAGAGGCTCGGCATACAGCCAGATAAGGGCGGCAGGGAGGAACAACAGTAGCGGCGCCAGCCATAAGCCCCGCCTTTTACCGCTGCTCCTGCCTGTCATGGCTGCATTTCGAAAGATCGTCCGGCCGGGGCTTACGGCCCAGCCGATGGCGTAGGCGTTACATAGGCTGCGACATGATCATGGCGTGTTGCATGTCCATCGCCGAGCGACTGCGGTTGCGTTCGGACTGCATCAACTCGCCTACCGCCGGCCCCCCCTGGTTGTAGATGCCGCCGCGCAAGGCAAACAGCAGATAGTTCATGGTGTCGGTCAGGTTTTCCGACTTGTTGGTGAAATCCGCGGTATAGACCGCGATCAGTTCCGGCCGATTGTCGAGATTGGGGTAGGCCAGGATGTCGGTAACGATAGTTTCCAGCACGTTCAGATTGTCGAGAATGATCGCCGCTTCCATGGATTGGCTGTACAGATTGGGGGCAATGGCCGGCGCCATGGGCAATTCGACCGGTGCGGGAAACATGGTCATGCCGCCGGCGGAGCCCAGCTTGTTCCAGAAGCGTTCCATCGCCGTGGCTACGCCGCCGCTGACATTACTATCCACGGTCTCGAGCACTACCGCTTCCAGGGCGGCCAGTCGCAGCCATTGGTTTGACCAGAGAAATCCCCGCAGTAGCGGAAACCCGGTCTGGAAAGCCGAAGCCTGGGGATGAGTAAGCAGCAGGCCGACGTTTTTCGGCGTGCTGGATACCGAGTGCATATCGTCGGACATGTATTCGGCGACTGCTTCTTGCACCGCGGCTCTTTTGTCGGAGATCGAATCGTCCAGGTAGATGGCGAACAAGCGGCTTTCGAAGCGATGGCCGCGCTCGATGATTTCCGCGGCACGGCGGTCCAGCGCCGCGCCGTTCCGGAACGAGATGGCGGCTTCCGCGGGATCGTGTTGCTGTCGCAATTGCGCCAGCAAGGCGACGCGAACTTCGGTTTCGCGTTCGCCATAGGGATTGTCCATGTCCATGGACATCGCTGCTTCGCCGGCGCTGTGTCCGCCCATGGCCATCATTTCCCGCATGGTCATATTGGCCATCGTTTCCAGATGCATGGCCAGTTCCATGCGTGCGTTCATCGTTTCCGGATCGGCATTGATTTCGGCGATGGCGTCGAGCGCCGCGGCCTGGGTCACGTCGAAGGCATTGAACAGATCAGCGAGATCTGGATAGGCGTCGCGAATGGTCTCATCGGCCTGAGCCCAGACCGCGCCGGCCACTCCAAGCGCCAGACCGAAAGCGGCGGCCTGGCCGAAAATTCGGGTGACAGTCAACCAGGAGTTTCTTTTGAAGGTCATAATTGATTCCCCATAGACTTGATCGTCGAGTGCTTGCGCGCAAACCGCAGAAGGAAGTTCTGATTCATCCGAGCTTCCGCGCGGCGCATGGATGTGTCGCCGAATTCAGTGGCGCAAGCCATTGAATTCGTAAGCAAAACAAAACCACGCGCTGGTTTTGCGGTAGTGAACAATTCCATGGAAGGAATGGTTCAGATAAACCCGGAGTATAAACGCATACCAGCTAGCAAGCCACGAAAGCCCTGTCTTGAAGCCGCTAACAGCCCGTGGGCAATGTTATTTTTTGTTACGCCCCAGAGACGGCTCCCGCCGTCTGAACCCGGCCACGCTCAACGCTGGAACAGGTAGGAGAACTTGACGAAGAACTGGTCGCCGTCGCGGCGCAGATCGGTAGTGCTGACCAGTTCCCGCTCGCCTTCGAATTCGATGATTTCGAAATTGCTGCTGTTGGAGTTGTAGCCGGCGTAAAAAGCCGACCAGGGATTGATCACGTAACGCAATAGCACGTCGAAATTCAGATTGCGATCGTCTTCCAGCCGCGTCAACGGACCGCCTTCGGTCTCCTCGTATTGGGTAATGAAGCGCAGCGACCACTCCCGCGTGAACTGGTAGTTCCAGTTGCTGCGGACGATTTCATTGCTGAAGATGTGGGCGCCCGCGGCATTCCGCACTTCGGTGTAGAGATAGGTGTTGTTGACCCGCAGCCGGTCCGTGGGGCGCCAGAGCGCTTCGGCCGTGACGCGACTGTGATCGGCCACGTAGGGCAATGTGCTTGCATTCGGCACCAGGTTCAGCGTCGTGCCCCAACGATAGCTCCCGCCAAATGAGAGGGTATTGAGTGAATTGTTCTCGAACTGCAGCTGCCAGTCGTCGTAGTCGTGGTTCTGCGTGACCATGACGCCTGGATAATCGCCCGGCTGCAATATTTCGTTGTAGTCGGTCCAGCCCGCGCTCGCCGACGTGGTATCGGAGGCGAAGTCGAGGGTGAGTCCGTTCTGATGGAATATCTTGGCGCCTTTCCAGTCTTCGAGGTAAACGCCGAACCAGGCGGTGCCGACGCGGTTGAGCGGGATGTTTTCCGGAAAGTAGCTATAGGCGATGCGCTGGTGCATGCCGGACGTATTGGGCCGGAAAAAACGGAACATGAAGCCGAGGTCGGCGCGAAAGCCGGGGCTGGCTTCGATGAAATGCGTATGGGTGTTCCAGTTGCGGCCGACGTGATTGAGCTGGATATTGCGCTGTACCCCGGTATAGCTTTCGCCGCCGCCGGCATAGGGCTCGGTTTCGCTTCCGATCAATTGAATCTGGGTGATCCAGTTCTCGGTCAACTTGATGCGGCTGTCGAGGCTGGCGACGCGATTGTAGCCATCGCCGAGTTCGCGGTCGCTGAGCAGGAATCCATAGCGATCCTGTTCGCCAAAGTCCCGGAAACCGCGCAGGATGGCGATGTTCGCTTTTTCGCCGTTGAGCGGATCGGAGGCGCCGCGATTCTGGCCCGGCGCCGCGTCATTGATCAGAATGCCGCCGAAACCGTAATCGCCCGTGCGGCCGGTAAAGCGCAGACCGCCTTCTGGATCGACAATGCGGCGGGTGAAGATCAGGGTGGAGTCGGTGGCGAAGAAATCGGCGTTTTCCACGAAGAACGGCCGCCGCTCGGGAAATTGCACTTCGAAACGCTCGTTTACGGTGACTTGGGGCTCATCGGACTCGACCTGGCTGAAGTCGGGATTCAAGGTCAGGTCGAGCACCATGCTGTCGTTGAACACGAACTTGGCGTCAACGCCGAGATCCTGTTCGCTGCTGGAGTTGAAGCCAGGGCCGCCCGCCAAGCGCGGACTGAGGGCGTCGACCTCACGCGCGAACAGGAAGGGAATGATCTGGTAGTTGTTGCCCGGCGAAACATCGCGAATGCCGCTGAGCAGGGCGGTCTGATTCAGCCGGCCTTCGATATCGATCGTATACGGAGGCCAGAAAGATTGTTCGCCGAGACGCGGAATGATGCGCGCGAACTGTACCCGCCAGGTTTGTTCGGCGGAATCAGGAAAGCGCAAGCTGCGCAAGGGGATGGCCATCTTGACCATGTAGCCTTGGTCGGTGAGCCGGCCTTCGCTGTCCCAGACGGCTTCCAGGGTTATATCGAAGCCGCCCCGGCGCGAGGAACCTTCGGTCCAGCGGGCGTCCCACTGAATGCCGAGCGGGGTCGAGCGGAAAGTGAAAGCCGCGCGTTGATCGTTGAAGGTGTCGACCGTGATTTCCACCGAGTCGTCGCCATCGATGTTCTCCCGCGAAGACATGTTCGCCCGAATGCCTTCCGGTTCGCTGTCGAAGGCGAGGAAGATCACGTGCAACTCGGTGCGGTCATAGCCGACAAATGCTTCGGTGCGCTGGCTGGCCGGTTCGCCGTCATCGGGCTCGCGCTGGACGAAGTTCTCGATCTTGGCCATGGATCGGGCCAGCGCCGTGACGGGTTCCATGCCGCTAAAATCGTTCAGGCTTGGGACGCCGCTGATTTCGGGAATTATGAGGCTTTCCTGGGCGAATGCGGCTGAAGCGAAAAATGTGAGTAAAGCGGCGCCGGCTAAGCGCAACCGGCAAAAGTAATCCTTCATCAAAATCATGTCCTCGAAATTCGATTCCGTTGTTAATTCGCTGAATAATTCCATCCTTGGAATTATTCATTGCCGCAAAACGAGCGTGGTTTTGTTTTGCTCACTGGTTCAATGACTTGCGCCATCGAACTCGGCGGCGCTCCCGGCGCCGCGCGCAAGCTCTGAATGAATCAGAGCTTCCCTGGCGACGCCCGGAGCGCCGGAGTCTAATGCAGGTGGCTCAGGTCGACGAAGCCATTCCCGTTTGGCATGACGATTGCCGTGAGCGTCTCGCTGTTGATGGACTGGTCTTCGCCGATGATGCCGTTCAGGAACAGCACATAGGCGGTTACCTGGTATACCTCTTCATCGGTCAGGGACTTGGGCGCGTCCGCCGGCATCGCCCGGCGGATGAAGTCGAACAAGGTGCTGGCATGGGGCCAGTAGCTGCCCACGGTGCGCAATGGCGATTCCTCGGACTGCATGTCGCCGCCGACGATAACGGTATTGCCGGAAACGCCCTCGCCATTGAGATTGTGACAGGCCAGACACCGCCGGTTATAGACTTCCCGGCCTTCGCGCGCGGTGCCGGCGCCGGGCGGCATGCCGCTGCCGTCGGGCGCCGCGATCAAATCGAAGCCACGCAATTGGTCTTCGGTGATGTGCGCGCCAAGCTGAATCCGCGCTTCTTGGGAGCCCGCCGGCGCCATCCACAGGGCGAGCGCCGCTAGCGCGAGGCTCTTCTTGTAAAGCCTTGCCGCGAATTTAGACATAGACATTGCTGATCGCTCCGCCGTCGTCCACGCCCCAACTCTGGATGCAGTTGTTGTGATAAAAGCCGATGCTGCCCCGGGCCGCCAGCACTGCATCGCGGACCGGCTGCACATTGCCGGCGCTGTCGGTGGCGCGGCTTTGCAGCACCGCCGCACCGCCGGACCACTCCCAGGGAATGGTGAAGCGGGCCAGGGCCTTGGCGGTTGGTTCGGACTGCAGCATCGCCTCCGCCCAGGTGCTGCCGCCGTCGGCGCTGACTTCGACTCGGCGGATGGCGCCATGACCCGACCAGGCGACGCCGGTGACCTGATAGATACCGGGCTGGGGCAAGTTCATCTGGCCGGAAGGCGAGGTAATCAGCGATTTGACGCCCATTGGAAAAGTGAATTGCAAGCTGCTGCGATCCGGCATGGTGTCGGTGTACTTGCTGGTTTCGTCCCGGAACTGCGCCGGCTCGCGCATCAGTTTAAGTTGCGTGAGCCATTTGACGCTGATATTGCCTTCCCAGCCAGGACAGAACAGGCGCATGGGATAACCCTGTTCCGGCCGGATCGGCTCGCCGTTCTGATAGAGCGCGACAAGTACGTCGTCGAGCGCCTTTTCGATGGGAACCGAACGACCCATGCTGGCGGCGTCGGCGCCGACCGCGGCGACCCAGCGCGCTTCCGGCAGCACGCCGGCTTCATCGAGCAAGGTTGCAAGCGGGACGCCGGTCCATTCCGCGCCGGACAGCAGACCGTGCAGGCTCTGGGCGCTGCCGTCGGCGTTGCCGCCGCGCAGCAGGGCGCCGCTGTTGCCGGAGCATTCAAGGAAATAGATCCGGCTTACCATCTGGTACTTGAGCAGGTTCTCGTAGCTGAATGCCAGCGGCTGGGAGACCAGGCCATTGATGACCAGCATATGTCCCGCCGGATCGATGGCCGGCACGCCGGCGTGATGGCGCTCGAAATGCAGCCCGTTCGGCGTGATCGTGCCTTGCAGGAATTGCAGCGGAGAGCGCGAGGCGCCGCCGCCCGGATAAATCGGGTCGGGATTGCTTGCCATGCGTTGCAAATTGCCGGCGAATGGCGATCGCTCGCCATAGGCGCTGGCGCCGGGACCCGGCATACGCGACCAGTCCGGTATCCGCAAAATCGAGCCGGCATCCTGGCCCAGGGCGGCGCTGGCGCCGGCGGCGCCCAATCCGGTCAGTCCCAATTGCAGCAAATGCCGGCGATTAAGCAAGCCATTGGCGGCGGCTTTTTCCCAGTGCAATTTCTTCATGGCTCGCGCCCCGTTCAATAGTTCACATTTTTCTCGGTACAATTCCATCCTTGCAATTGTTTATAAACGCAAAACGAGCGTGGTTTTGTATTGCTCCCGGATACGATGCCTTGCGCCATCGCATCCGGCGTCACATTCATGCGCCGCGGGCAAGCTCCGATTAATCAGAGCTTCCCCAGATACTGCCTGGCTTCTTTCACCGCGGGATGCGAGTCGTCGGCGCGCACCGCCAGATAGGCCTGATATTTCTCGCTCGCCATATCCTTTTGATTCGAAGCGGCGTAAGCGCGGGCGGCGCCGATCAGCGACAGCGGCCGGTTCGGCATGCGCAGCAGGGACTGTTCGAAGCGCTCGGCCGCGTCCAGGGGTTGGCCGAAAGCCAGCAATACTTCTCCGGCAAGTTCGTGAATCGGTTTCAGCGGATTCGCGGCGCCATTGGGCGGACGTTGACCTTCTTTCAAGGTAATGGCGTGGTTGAGCAACTCGACCGCTTTTTCCCGCTGCGGCAGGCCGTCGGTGGTGAGTCCTTCGTTGAGTTGCCGCTGGGCCTGTTGCGCCAGGGCCAAGGCGGCGATTTCAGCATGCATGACCTGCAAGTTGACATTGTTGGGCTGATCCGAGGCTCGCTGTCCCAGCCGTTCGGCCACCTGTTCCGCCACGGCAAGTTCGCCCATATGAGCGGCGCTCAGGCCGAGCGCCAACAATTCCGAATCCGCCAATTCATCTGTCAGATCGCGGAGTTCCCAGAGTTCGGATTCGATGATGTGGCGCGCCTGCATGGTTTTCAGGGTATTGATCGAGCGCGGATCGTCGGGATTTTCCTCGAGGGTTTTCGCGGCGCGCCCGATCCACAGCTTCGAGCGCTCCAGATCGCCGCGTTGCAAGTCGCCGTATTGACCCCAGTCGGAAGAATGGTTCTGGTCGCTGACGGTATCGCCCGGCTTCCACAAATCCCTGGCCGCCTGAAAGGCTGAATCGTTCCATCGCGCAACATGGTTCCACATGCCATGCTGGATGAAAATATGCGTCGGCATGTGGCGGGCGTGGGAAACCGCGGGCGCGATGTTGGCGTACTTGAGGGCCGCTTCCAATGCGATCGGCGCATGAATGGGATCGTCAAAGGAGTGAATCACGTAATGCGCGGCGCCGGGATGGTTGTCGTTGTTCTTGAACAACTCCAGCGCAAGAGAACCGGCGCGCATGTTGATGCGCTCGCGCATGGAGCCGGAAGCGGTCGCGGCGGACAGCATTGAAACGGTGTAGAAGGCCTTTACTTCTTCGTCATCGGGATATTTTTCGTACAACTCGGCCATGGCTTCCATCCAGGCGCGGCGGCGTTCCGGCATGCCGCCGGGAGTCAGCGCGTAGGCTTCCGCCGCACGCACGAATCCCTTTTCGCGTTCGGTCGGCGCCTTGGCCAGCCGTTGTTCGCTGGTGGCGCCGAGCTTCATCAGCGCCTTACCTGGACGTTCGTCGAGCGGGCCGAAGAACGGATGTTGGTAAGTGAAAGTTTCGCCCCAGTAAGCCAGCGCGAAATCCGGATCGAGTTCCTGCGCCTTGAGAAACTCCTCGCGCGCCTGGGTCATGCCGAAGCTATGCAGGAATCCCACTCCCCGGGTGAAATGCTGCTGGGCTTCCGGCGACGCGGAACTGGGGAAATCGAACGTGCCGATGGCTTCGGTATCGGCTGCCTGGGCGGCCGGGAACGCGAACGCGGCGGCCAGCAATATCATGTGCGGTAGCTTTGGTCTGAACATGAGCGGGTCCCTCAAGAAGTTTTGGCTACATTAACCGGATAGATTGCCAATTCATCAGGGCTAATGCAATCCGGAAAATGCGACTTAATGTCACACGCGATCCGCTGGTTCTCTTGCCGGACCGCTGTCAGGACTTCCGGCGCAGCCTTGCGTAAGCAATGGAATTGAGTTCGCCGGCGCGTCTCTCGAACACGATGCGACAGAGCAGTTCCACCAGTGAATTTTCGAAATCGTCGGCGTCGAGATAAGCGGCCGCGCGGCCGCGTTCCGGGTCGAGCGCCTGAGATTTCAGATCGCCGCGATGATCTTCGGTGATAACGATTACCGGCATCGGCCGGCGCAGGGGACTGCGGCGTTCTTCCTTGCGCAGATGGAACAGCAATTGATCCGCCGGCCGGCGGTGGCTGTTCCAGCCGGTGATCAGGCAGGCGAGGCGGTTGTTGAGCATACCGAAACCGCGGTCGTATTGGCGGATAACCTTGCGTGCGTGGAATTCGTTAAAAGTGTTAATGGTGGCATATCGGCCGGTTTCGCCGATCAGGCGCGCCCAGCGATCAACCATCCGGTTGTCCAGATCGTGCAGCAGGATGATGGGTTTACGAGCCAAGTTGCCGATCCGGTCGCGCTTATTCCGAGCGGAATACTGTGTTTTCGGATATGGGCGCGCGCGTGGTGCGGGTGGCGTTGGCGGGCACCGCGCTGTCCTCGTAGCCGAAACTGATGCCGAACAGGATTTTCGAGCCATCCTCGACGTCAAAGGCTTCGCGCACCAGATCCGGATAATTGCGCATGGTTCCCATGGGGCAACTATGCACGCCGAACGCCACCATCGTTAGCATCAGCGTCTGAGCGAACATGCCGACATCGACGGCGACGGTGGCGCCGAATTCGGGATTCATGCCGATGAAGGCGATGTGGGGCGCATCGAAAAACTCAAAGTTGCGCAATACCGCGCGCATGCGGCCTTCGCGGTCGTGCCGGCCGATGCCCATGCGCGAATACAGCGCCACCGCGCATTCCACCTGACGCGCGCGATATTCATCGCGGAAATCACCGCGATACTCATAGTCCGGATTCGGCGCAACGCCGCTGGCGGTATTGTCGTACATCCGCTGCCGCAGCCGTTCTTTCAAGGCGCCGGAAGCGACATACGCCTTCCACGGCTGTACATTGCAATTGGACGGCGCCTGCTGGGCGATCTCGAAGATGCGCTGCATGATTTCCGGCGGCACTTCCCGGTCGAGAAAACCGCGCACCGAGCGGCGCGCGGCAATGGCCTCGAGCAGGCTCATTTCCGGATCCCGCGTCGCGGCGGCGGTCAGTTCCTTGATCATCTTGTTCATAAGTTCGATTACTATCGGCTCGTTGGCGTTTTAACTGAGAATTCGGCCGCCGTCCACATCGACGGTGGTACCGGTGACGAAGCGATTTTTCATGACGAAGAGAATGCCTTCGGCCACTTCCTCCGGCGTCCCCGCGCGCTTGATCAGATGGCCGGCGGTCATGGCGTTCAAGCGGTCGTTTCGGTCATCGCCCAGCCAGTCGAACATGGCGGTATCGATGGTGCCGGGAGAGACTATATTGACCCGGACCGGCGCCATTTCAACCGCCAGACAGCGTACAAGGTTCTCAACCGAACCACCGACGCAGCTTAGCGCCGACTGTCCCGGTTTGATCTTGCGCGCGGGCGAACCGCTGACCAGGGTGATAGAGCCGTCGTCCGCCAGAAAAGGCGCGCTGACTCGTACCGCCTTGGCGTAGCCCCAGAGTTTGCCGTAGGCGGCCTGGAACTGTTGTTCGGTCTGTTGCAGAAACGGCTTGAGAGTGCGCTCGCCGCCGATGGCGCAAGACACCAGATGATCGATGCCGCCGGCTTCGCGGTACAGCGCCGCGAGCGCTTCCGCGTCGTGAGTGTCCGCTTCGCGTACTTCGAACGCGCCTTGGGCCGCGGCGATCGCCTTGTCGCGATGCGCTTCGCTGCGCCCGGCGGCCCAGACTCGAGCCCCCGCCGCGGCCGCGGCTTTGGCCGTGGCAAGACCGATGCCGGCGGTGCCGCCGACGATGACCACGGTCTTTCCGTTCAAATCAGACATTGCGTTTTAAATCCTTGTCTTCAGGTGAATATCCGGCCCGGATTGAGGATCCCCCTGGGGTCCATGTTCTGCTTCAGATTGCGCATCAGCGCGATTTCGTTTCCGCCGCGGCTATAAGGGAGAAACGGGCGTTTCATGATGCCGATGCCATGTTCGGCCGATACCGATCCTTTCAGTTCCTGGATGAGGCCGTAGATTACTTCGTCGATCCGCAAATGCAAGGCGCGGGTTTCCGGCCCCACGTTGATGACGATATGCAGATTGCCGTCGCCGATATGGCCGAACAGGCCGAGAATCGCATCGGGCCATCGTTGCCGCAACCGGCGTTCGACTTCATCGCCGAAATAGCTCATGTCGGCCACATTCAGGCTGACGTCATAGGTGTGCAGGTAGCCGACGCCCGGGGCGATTTCGGCGGCGGCGTCGCGCACGGTCCACAGCTTCTTGATCTTGGCGGGAGAATCGGCGACCACGACATCTTCGATCAGGCCCTTGCGATTGGCCTCGTCGAGCATGTCGAGGAACAAATCGCTATCGGTTGCCTCATCCGAACCCATGCTTTCGACCAGCACGTAGAAGGCGTGATTATTCGGCAATGGCGCGCTGGCATGGGGCACATGGGCGTCTACCAGTTGGTAGGTATTGCGCCAGAGCACCTCGAAAGCGCTCAGATTGGCGCCGAGCCGGGCCTGGGCGTGGACCAGCAGGTCGGCGACCTGCCGAAACGAGGGCAGGCCGCACATGGCCACGGCCTGGCTTGCCGGCCGGGGGAAGAGTTTCAGCACGGCTCGGGTGATAACCCCCAATGTGCCTTCGCTGCCGATGAACAGTTGCTTGATGTCGTAGCCGGTATTGTTCTTGCGTAATTTATGCAGATTGTCGATGACCGTGCCGTCGGCGAGCACTGCTTCAAGGCCGACGGTAAGGTCCCGGGTCATGCCATAGCGGATCACCCGGTTGCCGCCGGCATTGGTGGAGAGATTGCCGCCGATGGTGCAACTGCCGCGAGCGCCCAGATCGAGGGGAAACAGCAGTCCCTGCTCGTCGACCCGTTCCTGGATCACCTGCAGCGGCACGCCGGCCTCGACGGTGATCGTGCTGGTGTAGGGGTCGAGTTCCACCACCTTGTTCATCCGTTCCAGGCTTAGGCAAATCTCGTTTGCCAATGGCGCGGCGCCGGAAACCAGGCCGGTCATGCCGCCCTGGGGCGCTACCGGCTGCCCGGCGTCGTGGCAAAGCGCGAGGATCGCCGAAACTTCTTCGGTCGAAGCGGGGCGCAGCAGCAAAGGCGGGCGGATGGCCCGGTCCTCCATCAGGTCCTGAAAGTTCTTCGGCTCGATATCGTCGCCTTCCCGGTAGCCGGCGGGTCCGACGATTTCCTTCAGCCGATCGAACAGGTTCGGTTGAGCGGAAACGGCTTGCGAGGTCATGATCAGGCCAGGTTCAACGGGCGGACGCGAATGGTAGCACATGGCGGCCGCGGCCATTCCGCGCGATCGAGTTCGCGTTTTCGGCACTAAACCAGGTTCTTTATCAGTCGAATACGATAAGACTACAAGGACATGCGCCCGCTCGTCCCAAAGCTGGAGCGTCCCGCGCCGTCAGCGCGTCTTCTGCACGACGAGGGTTTTCGGCCGGCGCTCTTGCGCGGTTCGGAATAGTGAAAAGCTCTGGTTGACAAAGTTTACCGCGCCGGAAATGTGTTCCAGGTAAGCTTCGAGCGCCGGTGTCCGTTCGGCTTCGACCAACTGGACGGCGCGGTCCTGGGGCGTGGTCTCGAACTGGCAGTAGTACAGTGGCTGACCGCGAGAAAGCTGCAGTTCCTTGTCAACGTCGTGCCACTCGAACGCCCATATCAGTGGCCGCGGCCAGACATCGATCGGAAAGCGGCCGCCGAATATCGTGCCGGGCCAGGGCTGCGCGCCATAATGCATGAACGGCGCGATCTGGCTCACGTAGACCGGTTCGTCAGCGATGAACACGTAAGGCAGGTTCAACTGAATGGTGGGCCGATCCGGGTAGCGCCATTCCTCTTCGGTCGTGACATGAAGCAGCTTGGCTAGCTTCGCTGTACGAACTGGCGAATCGGCGCCCAACAGGTTGCGGAGACCCGGCTTGCCATCCTTGCCCCGGGTGAAGGCGAGACGCAGGTCGAACGGGCATTTCACCTCGAAATATCGACTTTCCAGATTGAGAATCGCGGGGCATCGCGCTGCCGACTTGGCATGGCGCCGTCGCGTTTCAGTTGAGCGAACCCGGGTTGGCGCGGGATAGACCACGCCGCCGCGCTCTTCGATCAGAAACCAGCCGATCTTGACTGGACCAGACTTGGACCCGGTTTCGGGCATTTCATGGGTGATGCGAATATCCATGGCGCATGCTATTCCGGACGCAATTGCCAAGTCAATTTCAAATCCCGCTAGACTCCTCGACAACAGAACGGTCTATTTGCGCAGCCGCTGCCGGACTCCACAAAGCGAGCTTCGCCGATTGGTTGCATTTTTCGCGGCCCGAATCAATTGCCGCCGTGACGCCAACCAGATTTCGCATGCAACCGGACCGGCGCTTGGGCGAATGCGCCAGGCCGCGGCCTCGCGTCCAGATCTCGTATTGAGCCGCTGACAGGTCGGGAAAGCGCCAAGATAGCGTCGAAAAGCGCCTCGAGTTCGGCGCGGTCACATGGAATACCGCGGCTATCGAACTTGCGCGGAAAGCCACTCATTCCAGCGAGGGATGGGCATATCCCGCCGGCAATACCTGTTCATGATCGACGCGGATGCTGAGATATGTGATCTGTTCCTGGATATGGCGGAATCCATGGGGTACGCCGGCGGGAATGACGACAATATCGCCGGCCGCGACAGCTTGTTCCTGTCCATTGGTTACCGTGCGCCTACCGCTTGGACCGATCAGTTCCCGCACGGCAGCGACGTCCGCGGGAAATTCCATCGCATCCGACTCATCGCCGCCGGTTACGAGAATGCCGGATCCGGAAAGTATGTAATACACCTCGGTCACCCGATGATGCAGGATCGCGGTCACTTCCTCGCCTTCGGTGCGCGCGCCCACGCGGCGCAGAATGCCGATCGCCACGTTGAGATCGTCGCCGATATCGACGACCCTGATTTGTTGATCGATGGTATCGCCGAGGTTCTCGAACACCGTCATGATCTCAGCGTAGGGAACATGGGTGGCATTGTCCGGCGACTGCGCCAACGAGCCGGCCGACAGGGTCCAGGTCAAGATCGCGCCGGCCAAGAGATTAACTGGTGTTAACTTCATTTTTGCTGCTCCTTCATCGTGGTTCGCCCAAGCAATGAATTTCCGACGGGGCAAATCTGGTTGTCCGGCTATTCTACCTATAAATACGCGCGGCCATGGCATCTCGACATTTGCCCGCAATGGATATACGTTCAATGATCGGTAGTCTTGCTATCGCGGAGCTTATCTCATGACCAGAAGAGCGAGAAAGATAATTACCCAGGGTTTCGGACTATTGCTGACCCTGTCTCTTACGGCTGCTGAAATAAACGCTCAATCGGGGCGCAATCCCTATCGCCCGGCGGACGGGCTGCAGGCCGGTAGCGGCCCCGGCCTCATCGGCGAGCCCTGGGCGAAATTGCCAGGTGGAAGAGCGATGGGATCGCCGGGCGGTGTAAATATCGACAACGATGGCGAACATCTGTGGGCGATCATTCGTTGCGGCGACGACGGCACTCCGCGCGGCAGCCAGACCTATTGCGACGAATCCGCTCTCGATCCCATCCTTAAGTTCGATCCCGACGGCAATGTCGTCACCGAATTTGGCAGCCGCATGTTTGCCTGGCCGCATGGATTGCACGTCGACAATGACGGTAATGTCTGGGTGACCGAGGCGGGCAGCGGCGAATCGCCGTCGGGACAGCCTTTTGGCCATCAGGTGTTCAAGTTCTCGCCCACCGGAGATCTGCTCATGACTTTGGGCGAGGCCGGTGTGTCGGGAGACGGTCCTTACCGTTTCACCAACCCCAGCGATATCGTGACCGCGCCGAACGGGGATATTTTTGTCGCCGACGGCCACAACAACAACGGCAACAACCGCATAGTGAAGTATTCGAGCGACGGCGAGTTCATCATGGATTTCGCCGAAACGGGCTATGGCCCCGGGCAGTTACTCGGCCCCCACGCGCTGGCGATGGCTCCCGACGGGCGCATATTCGTTGCCGACCGCGGCAACAAGCGCCTCTCGATTTTCGACCAGGAAGGCAATTTCCTTTCCGTCTGGACCCAGTTCGGCATGCCGAGCGACATCTGGATCACGGACGACGGCACGATTTTCGTCGCCGACTCCGAATCCGACATGACCCAGAATCCCGGCTGGGAAAAGGGTATCCGTATTGGCGATGTGGAAACGGCCTGGGTCGAATATTTCATCCTGGACACCGGCGACAATCCACCGATCACCCAGGGAGGAAGCGGAGCCGAATCGATCACGGTCGATCGCCACGGCAGTATTTTCGCCGGGGAGCCTCGCCCCCAACGCTTGCGGAAATACCTCAAGGTTCGCTGAGTGAGGAGCGGTCGGCGAAGCCGACAAGAAGCGCAGCTTCTTGAGGTTCGAACGGCTCGACAAGGATGTCGAGACCAGAGCTGATCGAAGCTCAAAACTTAGCGCCAGGGAAGGCATGAATGAAGCGTGAGCATGCAAGCATCCGGTCGGCGAAGCCGACAAGAAGCGCAGCTTCTTGAGGTCCGAACGGCTCGACAAGGATGTCGAGACCAGAGCTGATCGAAGCTCAAAACTTAGCGCCAGGGAAGGCATGAATGAAGCGTGAGCATGCAAGCATCCGGTCGACGAAGCCGACAAGAAGCGCAGCTTCTTGAGGTCCGAACGGCTCGACAAGGATGTCGAGACCAGAGCTGATCGAAGCTCAAAACTTAGCGCCAGGGAAGGCATGAATGAAGCGTGAGCATGCAAGCATCCGGTCGGCGAAGCCGACAAGAAGCGCAGCTTCTTGAGGTCCGAACGGCTCGACAAGGATGTCGAGATCAGAGCTGATCGAAGCTCAAAACTTAGCGCCAGGGAAGGCATGAATGAAGCGTGAGCATGCAAGCATCCGGTCGGCGAAGCCGACAAGAAGCGCGGAATCCCAAGATGCCCAAGCCACTTCTTCTCATCCTGATCGCCATTGCCTGCCCAGTGCTCAGCCTGGCGCAGCAGTCATCGGCTTACCGCGCCCCGCGAACTGAATACGGCGTGCCGGATTTGCAGGGATATTGGCACAAGCGCTTTGCCACACCAGTTGAACGCCCCATAGAGCTGGGAAACCAGAGAGCCTATACCGAAGCGGAAGCGGCGGAATTTGAGCGAGAGCGAACGGAATCGCGAACCAATCGCGAGTCGCCGGTGGCGCCGGACCGGGGTCCGCCTCCAGTTGGCGGCGACATCGAGTTTCGTACGGATCTGAATTTTCTGCCGGACCTGCCGGTTTCTGTTGCGAGGATCAACGGTGAACGGCGCACTTCGCTGATCATCGAGCCCGAAAACGGCCGCTTTCCGTTACAGCCGGAAAGCGCCGAACTCGGCAGGCGCTACCGGGAAATCATGAACAACAATTTCGACGGACCGGAAACCCGCCCGCCGGGAGAGCGCTGCCTGCATCTCGGGCCGCCGCTGCCGACCATGACCAACTTCGACGGCACGCATATTCAGATCGTGCAGACCGAAGACTATGTGATTTTGTTGAGTGAGGAAGCGATTCAACTGCGGATCATCAAGTTGAACAAGGAACACCCGGACTTGCCGATTCGCAGGTGGATGGGAGACTCGGTTGGGCATTGGGAAGGAGAAACTCTGGTAGTCCATACCAATAACTTCCGCCTGGAACAAAGCTTCAGCCAGATCGCCGCTTCGGAAGTCTTTGAAGTTACGGAACGCATAACCGCAGTTTCAGAAAACGAACTGCTTTATGCCTACACCATTGTAGATCCGGTAACGTACACGGAACCCGTGGTAGCGGAATTGCCTTTCCAGAGGATGCCGCCAGGGCAGATTCTCTATGAATCGGAATGCCACGAAGGCAACCGGGCGGTGCGGGATATTCTGGCCGGCGCCAGGCGGCAGGAACTCGACGCGCTATTCCGGTAGCACTGGGGCGATCGTCTGCTCGCAGCATCCACGGTGACAAAGTTTCGATTCTGGGAATCAAGACTCGAAAACGGTGTTGTGGACCTGTTTAAAAGACTTATTTTGCCGTCAAAAAATTCTTATCTCATTGAAATATAAAGACAAATAAATTTTGGCATGTAAAGTGTATGAGGTCTTTATATGGATATTGTAAAAAATACCACCAAAAAACCTGATCGAAAGAAGTATTGGCTTTTGGGACTCGTGGGATTGATTGTAGCTTTGGTGATCGTTTTCACCAGTCGTTTCCAAAATGTAACCTATGTTGCCAATGCATCCAGCATTCTAATCAATTCTGTCCAGCGAGGAGACCTACAGGTCACAGTAGATGGTTATGGGAAGCTGACTCCTGGCGATATCGCAGTAATTGGTGCTGCATCAGACGGACAAGTCCGTGAAGTGAGAGTCAGGGCTGGTGACACTGTTCAAGTAGGTGATGTGCTCCTTACACTGGGAAATTACCAGCTCGTTCAAGAGCAGCAGGAATTAAAGCTGGAGGTCTCCGCATTAACTGCTGATCACAGTGTAAATAGGATTACCCGTGAGTCTGAGTTACTTGATTTGACAACTGAAGCGGCTAATGCCGAGATCGATTACCGAGATGTAAAGTTGACTCTAGATGCACAGGAAGAACTTTTTTCCGCCGGAAAGCCTATCGTATCGAGAATCGAATACGAAAGAACCATGCTTACAGCGCAGAAGTACCATCAGAGATGGGAAATGCAACAAGATCGTGTCAGCAAATATCGAGAAGTCATGGAAGCTGCAGATAATGCTGAAAATGCTAGATTGGGACAGGCTATCGGCAACCTCGAAAGGGTCAATACACAAGTGAAAAATCTATCGATCAAGGCCTCAGTAGGTGGGATTACTCAGGAAATGTCATTTAGTCCAGGTCAACAGATTAGGCAGGGAGATGTTGTTACGCGAATCGCAAGGCCTGGTGATCTTGTTGCTGAAATAAAAATTCAAGAATTGCAGGTTAATAATATTGAGCCTGGAATGCCAGCGATAATAAATACGCGAAATAGTCAAATTAAGGCGCAAGTTACCAGAATTGACCCTGCGGTTATCGATGGAACTGTCTTAGTAGAGCTGGAAATATTGGATCGGCTTCCGCGTGAAGCTAGACCAGATTTGAATATTGATGCGGTTATCGAGGTGGCCCATGTGCCAGATACTATGTTCATTAGACGGCCAGTTTTTGCAGAATCCTTTACCAGTGGCCCGCTATACGTGCTAAATGATCAAGGTGATATAGCTAATCGAAGAGTGGTACAATTTGGACAAGCATCAAGTAGTTTAATTGAAATTATGGAGGGTCTAGAAGTTGGAGATAGAGTTATCACATCGGATCCTACTGATTGGCTGAGCCACGAAAGAATACTAGTCAGGTAAAGGGGAATAACAATGGAAGGTGTAGTTGGTGCAGATGCAAGGCCAGAGCAGGGGAAAATCATTGAACTAGGTTCGTTGTCAAAGGTTTATTCTGGTGAAAATTTAGAGACTCATGCTCTTCACAAGATCAATTTGACGATAGAAGAGGGGGAGTATGTATCAATTGCAGGACAGTCTGGATGTGGGAAATCTACCTTGCTATCGATTATTGGGCTGCTTGATGTATGCTCTTCAGGTTCTTACTACTTGGCAGGGCATAATGCCTCTAGTCTGAACAAGTCAGAGCGTGCACGTCTTAGAAATGAAGAGATTGGGTTTGTATTTCAATCGTTTAATCTAATCAGCGATTTGACCGTATACGAAAATGTCGAGCTTCCATTGACGTATCGTAATAATTTAAAAAAATCGGAAGCCGATTGTATGGTCAAAGCATCACTCGAAGTCGTAGGGTTAAGTAATCGGCTTGATCATTTTCCCTCACAACTTTCTGGTGGCCAGCAACAGCGTGTGGCAGTAGCAAGAGCCATAGCTGGCAGCCCTTCGATAATTCTTGCTGATGAGCCCTGTGGAAATCTCGATTCAAAAAACGCAGGGTCAATTATGACCTTAATGGAAAGCTTGAATGAGAATGGCACAACTATTTGTATGGTTACACACGATCCCGAGTCAGCAAAACGAGCAAAAAGATATGTGGAATTATTCGACGGCCAGATAGTAACTGATGATGTCCTAAGAGAGACTATCTAATTGGCAGGTGCAGATATGTCTACTGGTAAACTTTTCACATTATCTGACTTTAGATACACACTAAGACTTTTGGCAAGACGGCCAGCTTCAACAATTCTATCTATTCTAGTTCTTGCCTTCGGATTAGGGTTGAATATATTTACTGTCACAATATCAAATACTTTTGCGTATAAAGATATTCCTCTTCCCAAAGGCGATTCCATAGTCCGTCTTTGTACTGGTGAGAGCAGTAATGCATGCGGGCCTTTTCGAGCGTATGAATTTTCACAAATAAGGTTTGACGTTACTTCCTTAGATTCAATCGCAATTGCAGTGGGATCAATAGCAAATATTGAATCAGATAGCTTGCAAGTTGACCTCATCGCAACAGCAACTGAATGGGAAATGTTCTCGTTGGCAGGAGTCAACGCCTATATGGGACGCGAGTTACGAGAGTATGATCAAAATACAGAAGCTGAGCCCGTCATAGTGCTTGGGTACGATACTTGGCGAAACATTTTTAACAATGACCCTAACATACTAGATCAAAGGATTAGAGTTAATGGTTCTTTCAGAAGAATAGTTGGGGTGATGCCGAAGGAGTACAAATTTCCCGCCAATTCACAGGCTTGGATACCGCTCGGTACTAAACAATCCAATCCTCTAGTGAATGATGAAACATTTGTAACGGCTTTTGCTCGGCTAAAAGATGGATATACACGGAAAGAAGCGAGTGCCGAACTGAACAGTCTATACAAGCGTACAAGATTGCAAAATCCACTTGAGCCGGAAGATTATGGTTTGCAGAATTTTGTGCAGACCATGTCAGCAAATATTTCCACGCTTCCAATGTCTCTCATGGGGGGGCGCCTTGGCATCATGGCGCTTGCTGCCATGAATTTACTCTCTGCATTAGTTTTTCTTCTTGTTAGTATAAACGTTGGTACATTACTATTGGCCCGCATCAATGAACAAATTAAGGACATTGCTATTCGAGCGGCATTAGGCGGGCCAGAAATTAGACTTCTTATACAAACGATGAGTGAAAATCTATTTATTGCCATAGCGGGTGGATTGCTGGCAATACTATTTGCTGGATTGTTTTTGGATTTATTGAACCTTTTCCTGATAACAACTCTCTTAGAACAGATCCCTTTCTGGTTAGATTTTCAAGTTGATGCATCAACACTAATGGCGGTATTAGTATTCATTGTTTTAACAATAGTTGTAACGTGTATCATTCCAGGGTGGAAAGTTGTTAACGGAGATTTTAATAGCATTTTGCGTGATGGAACCAGAGGATTTGTAGGGATTAAGACTGGAAGAGCAAGCAAAAATATTGTAACACTGGCAGTTTCTCTAATAACTCTATTGCTATATGTTGGGGCGTTGTCGGGTAGCTTCGCGCTGATGTACAAAGGTGCGTATTCGGTTATGGAGCCTCCCAATCTTGTAAAGACTGAGGTTAGTTTAGATACTAATCGATACACCAATAACGAAGCATCACAAATATTAAGGTCGGTCGATCAACAACTAGCTCAAACTAGTTCATTTGACGGTTCAATAATTTTTGGTTCCAGTGGCAGATTGACTATCAATCCTGTTGAAGCAATTGGCAATGACGTTAGTCGGTATGTGGCGCTCGTGCAGGGTGTTCTAGGTGACTTGGAAGTTGTAGAGGCAAGTCTGTTGGAAGGACGTTACTTTGATACTAGTGAAACTTCGGTGAGTCAATCAGTTGCCATTGTAAGCCAAACTTTGGCTGAAAAGATTTGGCCTTCCGTATCTCCAATAGGACGGGAGATAATGATATCGTATGACCCAGTGGAGTCTACTCGCCATAGAGTGATTGGTATGGTTTCAGATACGTTGATATCCGAGCGAACTATACTTTCTCCACAGTCAGATGCTGTATATTTGCCGCTATCCCAGTCATTGCACAAAAATGTAAGTATCTATGCAAAGTACGTCGGAAGCAAAAATGAAGCATTTTCTACTTTTCGTGAAGTGATTCAGTCTAGTGGAATTCAACTCCCAATAGAAGTGGTAGATTATGAAGATGATCAAGATTCTTTCATAGTAGCGGTGAATTCCGGTCTCACTATAATCGCATTTTGTGGGTTATTTGCTTTCTTTGTTGCATTGATGGGTATCTATGGACTTTCCATGAATGCGGTCATCATGAGGACACAAGAAATCGGAACAAAGAGGGCGTTAGGGGCAACCGAGGCTAGAATCAGTCGAGAATTTATACTGAATGGATTTAGACAGGTCGCTTTTGGAGTCTTTATTGCATTGACTATTTCACTACCACTTTCGTTACTAATATTTTCATCTGCGAGCGCAGAGTATCTGGCAGTGGCAATACCAACGATCATCGGTGTATTCTCTATTCTCTTTGGATGTCTACTAGCCTCAATCTATTATCCCGTGAGGCGAATTCTGCAACAAGAACCAGTTGAAGCACTACGGCACCAGTAAACTGATGGAGGGCATCATTTGTGAATGAATTTTTCGGAATTGAGGATTTAAAAAAGATAGCACATTCAGTGGCAATGCTCGTTTTGACAAGTTTTATAATTCTGTACATTGGTAATTCTCAAGCGGAAGACGCAAGAGTGTTACTAGACTGTTACGCGGAACTTAGGTTAAAGCATACCAATGACCGTGAACTTGCTGAGCCACTACGAAGGTTATTGTCCCAAGTAGAGACTTATAGAAATGCTAACCCTGAAGATCCCCTGGCGTGGCTTGCGTCAGCAAGAGTTCGATTCGGGTATGCGAATACTCAGGGACCAGTGAGAGGTATGCGGCTTATCTCTGAAACTCGAGATGAGATTGAAACGTCGATATCTCTCAACCCAAACGCAGATCGAGCTTACGGCTTAGCTTTCCTGGGTTATCTTTATGCTGTGATGCCGCGTTGGCCGATCAGCTTTGGTGATGATGAGAAAGGTTGGGAAAATATGAATCGAGCCTTAGTCATTGATTCAGAGAGTGTAGCTAATCAGTATTTTTTGACAATTCTGCTGATTGCTGATAAGCGTTTTAATGAGGCAGAGGAAGTGTTGGATAGTGCCAAAATGGTTGCATCAGATTCTGAAGATACAACTAATATGATGGATTTCTGGGCGCAAAATCTACAAACGCTAGAAAGTCAACTATTCAGAGTTAAGCCAAATTAGATTCAAACTAGTTCGTACAGAAGTGTAGATTATCATATGAAAGGAAATATTCTAATTATCGACGATGACAGAGACGTTGTTTTGGCACTACAGTATCTATTAAAGACTAAGGGTTACAAGACGCAATCTGCCAACAGTCCTGCGCAGGCACTCGATAAACTAAATACACGCATGTATGATCTGCTACTGATTGATCTCAATTATACCAATGACACTACGTCAGGTCGGGAGGGGCTAGAACTTGTTTCCAAGATAAAGGATCGGGGTTATCAAGGTCAGATTGTGATAATGACTGCTTGGGGTTCTGTTGAATTAGCTGTAGAAGCTATGAGAAGAGGTGCGCACGATTTCATCCAAAAGCCCTGGGACAATGAAAGAGTGATCTCAATCATTCGTAATCAAATGCTTCTTGGAGATGCGCGGCAAAAAACATTTGCTCTGGAGGAAAAAAATAGATTATTGAAGCAGCAACTTAATGTGGGTATACCACATATAGTTGCAGAATCATCTGAGATGAAGGAATTTCTCGTTAAGGTTGATAAAGTAGCTCAAAGTGATGTTCCCGTATTGTTAACCGGAGAAAATGGTGCTGGAAAAAGCTTGATTGCAGAACGAATACATGCTTTGTCCAAGCGCAGAGAGCACGATATGATAAGTGTAAATATGGGATCCATTTCAGAGTATCTTTTTGAAAGTGAAATGTTCGGACATATAAAGGGAGCCTTTACAGACGCTAGAGAAAATAGGGTTGGCAGGTTTGAGTTAGCTAATGATGGAACTCTTTTTCTTGATGAGATTGGGAACACGCCTTATACGCATCAAGCAAAATTGCTTAGAGTCCTGGAATCCAGTAAGTTTGAGAGAGCAGGTTCGTCTGAAACTAGAATAAGTGATTGCAGGGTAATTTCAGCTACAAATTGTGATTTGGATGCGGCCGTTAGTGAAGGAGCTTTTAGGCGAGATCTTTTGTACAGGATAAATACTATAACGCTAAGAGTGCCAGCATTGCGAGAACGCAAAGAAGACATCAAACCTTTAGTAAATTCATATTTGGAAGTATTTCGGAACAAATATGAGAATAGGAAAATTATTATCTCTGACGAAGCACTTTCAGCACTAATTGATTATGATTGGCCAGGAAATGTCAGGGAACTTTCACATGCTATTGAGAGATCAGTCGTTCTCTGTCGTACAGATGAAATTACTTTGTCTGATACAGGTGTTTTTGATGGGAAAGCTAAATCTAGAAATAGTGGGCCGGTAATAGGTAGTGATACTGTAAGATTGCCTTTAGATAAAGATCAACTTCGAAAGGAAACCTTGAAGGTAATTGAACAATCAATCATTATGGACAGATTGGATCAGTATTCGGGTAATGCCGCGAATGCAGCCAAATCTCTTGGTTTGAGTAAAAGTGCGATCTATAGGCGATTGGCTAAGCAGCAATCTCAGGATTAACAGGAATGGCCAATAGTAATGAAGATATTCGGCTATACGGGAGAACCAAACATTCTCAGTTTAGTCTCACTATTGTCACAATAATTGCGGGAAGCTTACCACTTGCAGCACTAATTATTGTGCTAATTGTCATAAATGCTTCAATCTATCTAATTGGTTTAATCACTTTCGTGCTTGGTGGAATAAATCTTCTCATTGTCACTAATGTCAGAAAAAGAAAAGACTACCAGTTTAAGGTCATTCATACTCTTATTGATGGAATCGCGAATGGCGATTATTCCTATAGAGGTATGGCTCGGGGCAAAGATGGAGAATTTTTCAGTCTGGTCAAAGCTATTAACGAAATGTCTTCGAGTTTGCAGGCCCAAAGAGTTACTGCTGAAGAAAATGCACGGCTATTAGAGAAGGTGGTTGATTACATTGATGTAGCAATTGTCGCTTTCGATCAATCCAATTTGATTCATATGGCAAATCCACAGGCGGTTAAGCTATTAGGTGTTCAAGGAAAGGATGCGTTAGATAGAATCAGTGGTGATCTCACGTTCGCTCGTAATATAAAGGCTGGGGAAACACATGTGGTGCATGCAAGATTTGGTAACACACCCGGCCAATACAGATTGCACAAAGAAAGCTTTATTTCGGAAGGGGAGGCCCATAATCTACTGTTTATCACAGATGTATCAAACATTTTGCGACTTGAGGAAAGAAAAGCCTGGAAAAATCTAATGAGGGTGCTGAGTCATGAAGTAAATAACTCCGTAGCACCGTTAGTGTCATTCAGTGATACATTGATGCAGCAGATTAAATGCAAACGGATTGAGTCTAGTCTTAAGACTGAATTGACTGATGGTTTGTCAGTAATTAGAAACCGGGCTAAGTCGATGGCTGAGTTCGTATCGCGCCATAAAGATATCTTTGTAGTTCCAGAGCCCTGTATTGCATACTGTGATTTTGAGGCGCTTGTCAAATCGGTCGTTCAGCTGTTCTCGGATTATAATATAGAGACTAGTGGTGATCCGGTTAGTGTAAAACTCGACTCAGGACTTTTTGAGCAAGCTCTAATTAATTTTGTTAAAAATGGTATCGAATCATCTCAGGAAAGATTAGGCGAACAGTTTGAAGAAGAGATTCAACATAAACCTTGCGTCTCTATCTCTTGGAGAATAAGTAAAGCCCTTTTTATAATCAAAGTTGTTGACAATGGGCATGGAATAGGTAATTCAGAGAATATATTTACTCCTTTTTATACCACAAAAAGTGAGGGTTCAGGTGTCGGATTAACGATATCAAAACAAATCATTGAATCACATAACGGACATTTGGATTTACATAATAGACCTAAAGGTCATGGAAGCATTTTGACTGTCACGTTGCCGTTCACATCGTGCAAACCAAACACTATGTAGTGTTACTCAGCGAGGAAGTGATTCAATTGCGGATCATCAAGTTGAACAAGGAACACCCGGACTTGCCGATTCGCAGGTGGATGGGAGACTCGGTCGGTCATTGGGAAGGAGAAACTCTGGTAGTCCATACCAATAACTTCCGCCTGGAACAAAGCTTCAGCCAGATCGCCGCTTCGGAAGTCTTTGAAGTTACGGAACGCATAACCGCAGTTTCAGAAAACGAACTGCTTTATGCCTACACCATTGTAGATCCGGTAACGTACACGGAACCCGTGGTAGCGGAATTGCCTTTCCAGAGGATGCCGCCAGGGCAGATTCTCTATGAATCGGAATGCCACGAAGGCAACCGGGCGGTGCGTGACATCCTAGCCGGCGCCAGACGACAGGAACTAGACGCGCTATTCCGGTAGCGCAGGGGCGACATTGCGATAAACGACGCTTCGTCGATTCAGTCTCACATGTATCTGAACCCGCACATCATGTTGTAAAAAGTGCATCATGATGCTATTTTTGCAACATGATACGGCGTAGAATTCAACGATTGATCGAAGAGTTGCTGGCGGAACAAGCGGCCGTGGCGCTGCTGGGTTCGCGGCAAGTCGGAAAAACCACGCTTGCGCTCGAAATCGGACGTTCGCGCGATTCCGCGTATTTCGACCTCGAAAAACCCGAAGACCGGTCGGCCCTGGAAAATTCGAGCGATCTGCTTCCCCGATTCGGAAACAAGCTCGTTATCATAGACGAAATCCAGCGTATGCCGGGGCTGTTCGAGCCGATTCGCGGCCTGATCGACGGTTATCGGAGAGAAGGCGAAGGCGCCGGAAAATTCCTGTTTCTCGGTTCGGCATCGATCGATCTGTTGCGGCAGACATCCGAGTCGCTCGCGGGACGCATTGCGTATCGCGAACTGAGCCCGTTCGACCCGCTGGAAGTCGCCGATGTTACGGACGGGGTGATGGACCGACTCTGGCTGCGCGGCGGTTATCCCGATTCATTTCTCGCCAAGTCCGATCGGTCCAGCATGAATTGGAGGCGAGACTTTGTCCGCACTTATTTGGAACGCGACATTCCGCAGTTCGATTCCCGAGTCCCGGAAGAAACCCTGCGCCGCTTCTGGACCATGTTGGCCCACAGTCAGGGTGGCTTAATGAATGCGGCGAAGTTCGCCGCGGCCCTGGCGATAGATGTCCGCACACTCAACAGATACCTGGACCTGCTGGTGGACCTGTTGCTGGTGCGGCGTCTCCAACCCTGGCACGCCAACATCGGCAAGCGTCTGGTGAGATCCCCGAAAATCTATCTACGGGATACCGGAATCCTGCACAGTCTGCTGAACCTCGCGTCCCTGGAAGACACGCTTAGCCACCCGGTTGCTGGAATAAGCTGGGAAGGATTCGCGATCGAGAGCATCCTTGCCGTGACGCCCCACTGGGTACAGTCCCATTTCTATCGAACCCAGCGCGGCGCGGAAGTCGATCTCGTACTGGAGTTCGGTCCCGAAGAGCGCTGGGGAATCGAAATTAAACGTTCGACAGCCAATCCAAGACCATCCGCCGGATTCCACCGCGGCTGCGACGATATCGGCGCGAAACGCCGCCTTGTGGTGCACCCCGGCAAACACAGCTTCGTCCAGGCGGGAAAAGTGGAAACTCTGCCCCTGAAGAAGTTCCTTGAGGAACTCGACCATTAGGTACTCGCCGAGCTGGATGAGTAGTTACGCTGTCAGGTGCGAGCCTCCAGCCCCTGTTGACTTGGCCGCGATCAATCCTGTTGTCCAAGTGCGCGCCGATTGACGGGTTTCAGCCGTTCCACGCTGTGGCGCCCCGACGGGGACGGAAAGATCAGGCGCTGCGGGTTCGGCTTTGGTCGCTGGCGGAAGGCTAACCGTGCCAAGGTTGACCCACGTTGCACGTTTCCCGCTCTCTACGGGAAGATCGTCACCATCAAACAATAGTCAAATAAATCTTTAACAAAAAAGCCTCTATATTCAATATGTTATGCCTAATCATTCGGCTTTGCCATCAGGTTTGCACTTTATTTGTCAAAATAATTTGAGTTGTAAGAAGCTTCCGCTGACTGGGGGTGACGCCCAATAAGGTAGATAACTTCGGCTTCTCGCGCCTGCTTCCGGTTCTTCGACAATAATTACGCCAGCTTTCAGCGTGCAACGTGGCACAGCCATAGCGCGGGTAGCTTTCGGCCAGCGATCTCAGCTGAACTCGCAGCGCCCGGTCGTCCCGACCCTGCCTGGGACGCCAAAGCGCGGAACGACTGAATCTCGTTAACCGGCACGCGCTACGTTCGCTTACGCGGCAACCCCTGAGATGCTCCGCGGCCCGCCGCCCCGCGGTCGCCACCACTTACCCCGCACCAACTTCTTCAGCGCCGACTTGTCTAGTTCAGCCTCGGCAAGGAGCCGCTTCAGCCTGGCATTCTCTTGCTCCAGTTCGCGCAGCCCCTTCGTTTCTGAAACCGCCATGCCGCCATACTTCGCGTTCCACCGATAGATCGTGTTGCCGCATACGCCATGACGACGCGCCAACCTCGTGATCCTACTAAATCGAAATGATCTGCTCTTCCGAATATCGCTTTCTCTTCATGTTGGAATCTCTTCCTGTTCAACATACAGGGAAATCCCACATTGCGCCGGCTTGAATTACAGGGCTAAGGCTAGAGCGAATTGCGAGGACTTTAAATGGGTGTCCCCGGGGTTGATGCAGACGCAATCGTTTGTAGCCTACAATGAATAGGTCAAGTTACCACGCAGGCAAGCAACTGCGCCTCCAGTGACTCATCCAAATGATCCGATATCATTTCAATGCGGCTCTCCAGGCAATCGTCTAGCTTAGCTTCTGTTAGCGCATCGGTAGTGAGGTTATATCCAAACACACCTGCATCCGTGATAAACACAGCCTTCATTCGTTCAACCCGTAAACCTGTTAAGAATGAAACCAACCGTTGGCGGCTAAAAACCCAATCAGGGGAAAAGCGCCAACCGACACTGTTATAGCCTTCTCCCTCGTTCATCGCTTTAATGAAACTGCACTTGGGTATGGGAGCTTCTGAAGCCAATGGCTTTGCATGGTTTTCGTGATGATGGTGGTGATGCGATGCTATGAGTTGGTTTGCGGTTGAGCCTTGCAATACTGAAAATGGAATCTCCCCATGCTTTGTAAAGATCACGTTAGTATGAGATTGCCCTTGTTGTTTGACGTAGGCGACTAATGTTGCTTTATCTTCCTCTTGGTATAGGTCCAACTTATTGCCGATGACAGTATCAGCTATACTGATCTGTTGATTAAATGTGTCATGATTGGTATAGCGCTGGTCGGATAACTTTCTGGCATCCACCAATGAAACTGTTTTATGTAACGATAATACGTCCTGATAGCATTCCGCTGAGAGAGCCTGCAATACCTCTTTTGGATGACCAAGTCCCGTGGGTTCGATGAGTAAGCGATCGGGATTGGATTTGGTCAATAATTGATTTAACGCAATCTGCATAGGAAGCCCGGCGGCACAACACATACACCCACCCGGCACTTCACGAATAAAAAGACCATCACCATTTGGTTCTTGTCCTTCAAGTAAACTGCCATCCACACCAATTTCTCCGAATTCATTAATCAATACTGCCCAGCGCTCATTAGTGGGTTTGTACTTGAGTAAATGCAAGATTGTAGATGTTTTACCAACCCCTAAAAACCCAGTAATGATGTTGGTGGGAACAGATCGAATAGCGGGTCGCTTAGAATTCATTGACTAACCTCTTTAATCCTGCAACCAGGGTATAATTTACAGACACGAAAGATTTAGAAAAGTTGATGTATTCCGGAGATACTTTCTCTATAGATGCAAAATTGAATCCCGGGCCAATGCTTATCATCGACGGTACATGATAGATCTCTGGAAGATCAACTTCATCTACAAAATAGTTATGCTGAATAACGCAAGCATTACCAATAGTTGTGCATAACACCACGTTATTGAAACCAATAAGAGCATCGCTTCCTATACTACAGGGCACTTGTGCAATGGAGCGAAGAAAAATAGAGATTCGTGGTCCAATGGAAACAGTAACGCCACCCTTGGAATGTATGACCACACCAACCTTAATATTTGAGTCCTGCAAGATGTTGATTGGCTGAATTGCGCCTGATTCATTCACTTCATCTGCAAGTATGAACGTGTAAAAGACAACAAATATGTTTTCCTCGATGATGATGTGATCACAAATATTTTCCGTTGGGTCAATGAATGCCTTTTTCAAGAAATTTTGATAGTGGATCGAAGGATTTTATCTAAGCATATTCATACTCTTTAGCCAGACAACTCTCAAATGATGTTCGGATATAAGCCTCATCCAGGTTCTTACCGATAAATACCATACGATTGATTGGTGTCTCTGTACCCCAAGGACTTCCTGCTTCACTCCCAAACATCATATGTACTCCCTGAAAAACAATTCTATTGGGTACCCCTTTTACGCCGACAACGCCTTTCATTCGATAAGTATCGACGCCTTGCACTTGCAGAAAAACACTCAACCAATTGTTGAGCTTATCCATATCAAATAATCCCGGTAGCTCTATAGCTATTGAAGAAACATCGCTGTCATGCGAATGCTCTGCATTAAAAAAATGTTCTGACAACGGCGTATATTCGGTCTCATCTTGTGAGACCAATATCAAATCAAATTCTTCCGGAGTATGCTGGGTGAATATCGCAATCGATTGTGCATCACTTAAGGAAAAACTGAACTCGTAGATGTCCCTGCCTTCCAGTTTTAGCGTATAGTGCTTTCCGAGATCGGCTAAAAATTGTCCATGATTAAGCGCTTGTGGCGGCGAAGAGAATTTGACGAACAGCTTTTCTGCCATTTCCAGTAAATCACTATTTGGGCCCTCATTAGCCGCTGTCATCAGGATAGACATCTGTGGATCTGGGCCCGCTGCCATTTGAAGCTTGTAGTCTCCTGCAGGTAAGTTCCAAATACCCGCCCACTCAAACGGGTATTCCGGCTCCAGAAAATTGGGTTTGAGTTCTACAGCACGCGCTATGTTAAAACCACCAATACCCAGTAACTCATCAATCGAAGTGTTGGCCATTATTGCTGGATACAAGCTAGCCATTTGATTGATCGAACGCAAGCGATGCTTTAGTTCTCGTTGTTCTGTTGCTGAAACCAAGTCAACTTTATTTAGAATAATTCGGTCCGCAAAAGCCAATTGAGCTAATACTTCATCAGTATTACCATCCAGATGTGGGCCAACATGCTTGGCATCAACCAGAGTAATAATTCCATCTAGTTCGAAATTTTCCTGAACATTGTCATCGACAAAAAAGGTTTGTGCAACCGGGCCAGGGTCTGCCATGCCAGTGGTTTCTAGTATGACGCGGTCAAATTTATCTTTGCGCTTGACCAAGTCACCTAAAATACGAATCAAATCGCCGCGCACGGTACAGCAGATACACCCGTTGTTCATCTCAAACACTTCTTCATCAGCGTTGATGACCAGGTCCTGATCAATACCTATTTCACCGAACTCATTTTCTATCACAGCGATACGCAGGCCGTGCTCTTCTGACAATATGCGATTGAGTAAAGTGGTTTTGCCACTACCTAAAAAACCGGTTAGAACAGTAACAGGAATTCTATTTGTCATGATTAAGCTCCAATAATTTAGTGTGGCTCTATCTCTCAGTACAAAGATTAAAATCTTTTATACGCTTTTTGTTTAAGCAAATGCCTCAAAACAGTGTGTCGTTGGTGATTTATCCACTTGTCAAGACGAAATGGTTGTCTGCCTCTTTACTTGGCAACATTCATTTGCGACAGCCTTTTTTTAAGCGCTTTTTGAAGCGTTTGTTTTGTATATGGCCTCATTTTCTTCCATTTCTGGCATTCTTCCCGGGTTCGACCACACCCGATGCACCAACCCTTAGGACCGGAGAATTCACAGACATCGATGCAAGGGCTTATCTTGGTCGCTTTCATTATTCCATCACTCAACTTTATGCAATGCCTGTTCAACACTTGCCTCGAGTTGCCGAAGCCTGTTGAACTCTTCGAGAAGACGTTGCTCCAGGTTTTTGAAATTAAGAGGCAGTGTTCGGGAGCATATGTTATATCCCTCACCGATCACACTATAGCCCTTCCAGCTATTTATACGATCAGCTTCTAGCGCTAGAAACTCTGCTATAAACCGCTGCTGTTGCGGACAGTCCTCTTCTGCATGCATGCAAACAGGAAATTCCTTTTTTCGTATCTGCGGAGCTTCAATAAAGGTTTCAAAATGAACTCCGCCATTGTTCTGGTTATACCAGGTTTCCTTATAGAGCTGGAGATAAGAGCCACGGTTAAAAATATCCCATCCATTATCAAACCAATTTGACTTTCTCAACGCTTGTTCGAGGTTGCGAAAAACCTTTTTTAAATCTTTCATAATGTTTCTGTAACCTCCACTAGCAAGCACTATAAAGCAAATCTATATTGATAACAGATCTAACTACGATAATTATGGGCTTTTGTTTTTGTTGTGGCTGTCAAAGTAGCAGAGATCGATTCGATGTTGTAACGCATCATGTCCAGGTACGTAGCAGCAGGGCCTTTATCTTCACTCAATGCGTCGGAATAAAGATTCCCACCGATCGTAACGGCAGTCTCAGAAGCGATCTGTTTCAATAATCGATGATCGCTGATGTTTTCGACAAACAAAGCCTTGATACCCTGTGATTTAATCTGATCAATCAATTTTGCTACATCGCTAGCTGTTGGCTCTGAATCGGTATTAAAACCGACAGGCGCTATAAATTGAATGTTGAATTCCCGGCCTAAGTAACTAAATGCGTCATGACTTGTGACAACCACTCTCTGACTTTCTGGAATGGCGCCTATTTTCTGGGATAGGTCCTGCTCCAATAATTTCACTTTCCGAGTCAGTACTTCATTGCGGCGAACAAATTCATGGTTGTATTGCGGCGCTATCTCAATTAAAGCTTGAGTTATGTTGTCGATATAGATCTTGATATTCCGGAAACTTTGCCAGGCATGCGGGTCAACCTCATTATCTGAAATCAACGTTTTCACACCTTGGCTAGCGATAAGCCTTTTGTTGGAGTACCCATTGTTTTCCATGAGGCGCGTTATCCAACCCTCAAAACCCAAGCCATTCATGATGACCAAATCTGCATCGGCAATTGCAACGGCGTCAGAGGGTTTCGGCTGGTAAATATGTGCATCACTATTTCGGCCTACCAAATTTATGATATCAGCGCGGCTTCCTCCCAGTTCTGTGACTAAATCCTCAAGAATAGAGAAACTGGTGACAATCCGGATGTGTTGTCCTTCGTCAGCGGCCACGTTGATTGGGATAATACTCAATAGAACCACTAAAGCAAAAACACTGGTTTTTGTCTTCATGCTGTTAAGCCTCCAAATGTCGCTTTGAAGTGGCCCATTTAACGTATCCCCCTTCCACACCAAGTAATAGAGAAATGATGTATAAAAACCCAAGTGACAAGACTATCGCTGGTCCTGCTGGCAGATCAAAATAGTAGGACGTCATTAGCCCAACATAACAGCCGGTGAAGCTGAACAAAACTGAGAGAACTAATGTATGATCCAGTGTTCTTACCCAAAATCGTGCTGCTGCGGCAGGAAGCACCATAATGCCAATTGCCAATAGCGTACCCAATGCATGAAAGCCGGCGACAAGGTTAATCACCATCAACGCAAGGAAACCATAATGAGACAGCGCACTGGCAATACTTGAACGGCGTAAAAATAACGGATCAACACACTCGATCACCAGGGGCCGGTATAGCAAGGCGAAGAGTATAAGGCTGATGCTGCAAATGCTGGCTAATAATAGAAGCGCAGCATTATCCAAGGCTAATATATTACCGAACAGCACATGAAACAGATCCAAGTTGCTATGCCTCAAAGAGAGAATTAAAACGCCTAGAGCCAGGGAGATCAAATAGAAACCGGCTAAACTGGTGTCCTCCTCCAAGTGGGTACTGCGAGAGACCCAGCCCGACAATGCAACAACCAATAGCCCTGCGGTCAAACCACCGACCGTCATTCCGATAAGGGATACCCCAGTCAGTAGATAGGCAATCGCCGCACCCGGTAGAATAGCGTGTGCCATCGCATCACCGGTTAGACTCATTCGTCGCAATGTCATAAACACCCCGACCGGTACAGCTCCCAAACATACAGCGAGACTGCCCACCAGAGCACGTTGCATAAAGGTGTATTCAGTAAAGGGTTCAATGAATAGCATCATGCAACATCTTTCATGCACCAGTTGGCAGATTCATC
This sequence comes from uncultured Pseudohongiella sp., assembly GCA_951812715.1. GTDB lineage: Bacteria > Pseudomonadota > Gammaproteobacteria > Pseudomonadales > Pseudohongiellaceae > UBA9145. The sequence goes on from OX638323.1 coordinate 3,210,193, forward strand.
AAACGCTTCGCACATACGTTGGGCTCGTTTGATATTCTCAGTTGTGAGTACTTCCAGTGTCTTACCAAAACCAATACGCTCGCGTGCAATCAATAGTGTTTTTTGGCAATGCTGTCGCACATACTCAAGATCGTGTGAAACCATTACTATAGTGCGTTTGTATTGATGCCATGATTGGATTACCCGAGTGAGATCCGCTATTGTTTTTGCATCGATCGCGTTGAATGGTTCATCCAATAAGATAATGGGTCTGTTTTGTAGTAACACGCGGGCAAATAATACCCGCTGTATTTGCCCGCCAGACAAGGTGTTTATCATGCGATTCTCAAACCCCTGCAAACCAACAGCACCTATGGCATCCTCACATTGGGTATGTTGTTCACGCCCAATTGATTGTTGGAAACCAATACTTTGCCACAATCCCGTAGCTACCAATTCTGCCACCGTGAGGGGAAATGAGCGGTCAATCTGCGTTTGTTGTGGTAAATAGGCCACTTCATTTGGATTTAGCCCTTTAATACAGCCTTGCTCGACGGACATTAATCCTGCTAACGCATTCAATAAAGTTGATTTTCCAGCACCATTTGGCCCGACGACAGCCAGAAGATCACCGACCTCTATCGTTGCGGTAACGTGATGAACCGCTGGATGTTGTTCATAAACAAGTGTGAGGTTGTTTAGCTCAATACTCATAGCAATCCGGTTACACCGAGCACCATTGCCCAAACAAAAATACATAAGGTGATTGCAAATGCTACACGAGCAGTTGCACTCCAATAGAATAATGGTCTAATAATTCTTGATTTCATTATATATGTACATCAAGCTTATCATTAAGGCAGGCGCAATCTTGATGGTTTAGCGCATGGCACAGACCATAGTTAAGCCGGTGTCCAACGGCAACAAAACCTGCTCCTACAAGCGTCAGCATTTTTTCACCCACCTTTCCGATTCAATCTTCCCCTAACATCAACGTCAGCACCAACATCGTTAACCCAATGGATCCCAAAAAATGGCTGGCGGTGATTATGTTCTTTACATCCCAAGAAAAGGGCATAAAAACTGCAAGGGATCACTGCTACTACCATCCTGAAATCAAAAGCCTCATTATCCAGTTCCAATGTCGCAATGCTTGGTAGCATTAAAAGTAGTACGGGTAGAGACAGACAATGGATAGCGCATGCGATTGATAATCCAATGGCCATCTTATCTGTCACTACTTGTTAGATTTTCATAAGGTACTTTTCCCAAATATTAAGCTGCCTGCGCAATGCAACTTTCGCATAGGCAGTTCATTTCCAATTGAGTGCTTATAAGCCTGAACCCAGCTTCATTTACGCTTGACCGTAGCTCATTAATTGTTGCTGAATTAAGATCAATTTCTTTTACTTTGCTACATTGCCGACAAATTAAGAACTGCGGTATGGCATGTGCATGACTGCAACTAATGTGGGCGCAGGCGACATATTTATTGGCGAGACTCAGTTTATGCACTAAATGCTCATTTTCCAGAAATTCTAGAATACGGTAGACTGACATGGGCGGCATGTTGTCACCGTACTGTTGTTTACAAAAATCTATCAACTCATAAGCAGAAAGCGCCTTATTAGATTGGACAAGTCCGGCCAAAATGTTTTTTCTTTTTACTGTTAAGCGGGCACCATGAGCTTTACATTTTTTCTCTGCATGTCCAATAATTCTGTCGACGTAATTCATGGTAGTTACCTAAATTATAATCGTGTCTTTCCCATCAAACTTACATAAGTTCATCAATCAATAGTTTGATGATTCGAGACGTGCAATTCAATCGCTATAATCAAGTGTTAATAATAAACGACGCTATTTCGCCGCCAGGGCGGGCGACCGATGCACCAGGCCAGCATTTTCATTACCTTCTCAAAATTCGCCTTTTAGTAAGGCAACATCTCCACAGTTAAGTTGTTGGATATCATGCTGGTTTTGATAGAGACCAGATTCACTATCGGACTTGCCCTGACGCAGGATCGCGTCCAGGTCCGTGTCCGCCCCCCAGCGGCACGAACGCCGCGCGGTCCTCCTTCGGCGGACGGGCGAACTCGGCGTTGAAAGCCGGCAGGTAGGTCTCCCGCACATACCGGTTCGCCGCCTCCATCTTCGTGATCCCCGCTGCCGCCAACTCCTTCACCACCCGATCCTGGTGTGTCCGGAACGTGCGCTCGCAAACCCCGGGCATCTCCGCCGCCCGCGCCTGCGTCAGACGACGCTCCTACCACATCGTGTACGTATTTTCGAATACTTCCAACCTCCGATCCTGCTTCCGTTGCGCCACGCCCATAAAGCCTCCCGGTCGCCTCGAAAAACGACCACTGTACGGCCGGACACTTTATTTGCTCTCTACAATCAAGTAAATCTAACTGAGGATACAAAATGATATGATATATCATATTGATTAATTTTGACTAGTCAAGCAAATTGGCCGGACACTTTATTTGTTCTCTACACTGAATCCGAACAGCATTGACCACTTTGTCACGGACTTCTAATCTAGCGCACAAGATCGCGAGAAAAGTCTTTTGAGGATCTCATTATGCGACGAAGCGGATTTGCGCTAATCACCGCGGCGGCAACGTTGTTGCTGATACCGTTCGCCGGCGCCCAGCGGGGAGGCGCCGAGGAAGACGTCATGGCGCGGCTGATCGGAAGCTGGCGCCTGGTCTCATTCAATTCGATCGCCGCCGACAGGCAGGAGACGCCGAGACCCTATTCGGTCGGACGTATCAGTTATGCCGCCGGCGGCCAGATGAGCGCGCAACTCATGCCAGAGAGCTGGCAGGATGGGGACGGTGAGGCAGGATACATTGCCTATTTCGGCCGTTACAGCGTCGATCTGGGGCGGCAGGCGATCATTCACCAGGTGGAAGGGGCGTATAGTCGCAACATGCTCGGTCAATCGATGCCGCGCTATTTCGAATTGTCCGAAGTCGGCAATACGTTGATTCTGCAAACGCGCAACAGCGACGGCAGAACCTAGGCCCGGTTGCGCTGGGAGCGGATCGTTGAATGAAACCTGGCATTCGAGGGTAGAATAGGAGCGCCAGAAAGTCAGTAATCGCAACTTTATCGATTCTGGCGTTATTCGCTTGCGCCGAGGATTCCGGCGAACTTTCCGGAATTGTCTATAGCGAAGCCCAGGGGGGCGCGGCCTGCAAGATTAGGACGAGTTCGCGCAATACGTGATTCCAGCCTTTTAATTCAAGATGAACATATTCAGATCGGCAATCAGGATCATCGCGGCAGCCGCCCTGGCCGGCGCCGGCGGCATGGCGTTTGCCTACAAGCCGTTATACGAGTATATCGATAACTTGCCGTTGCAGGACAACAGGCTCACCTGGCACGTCTGGGTGCCGGGAGAATCCGATGACGGCGATGCCTGGGATCCCCTGTTTCACGAATCGGTGCGTCACTGGAACGCCGAACTTCCTTATTTCAATCTTGGCTCGGTCACCAGGAACTCCGAGGACTGCACGCGCCGTTCGTCCGGGTCGATGACCGCGCGCAACCAGGTCAATACCGTAACCTGGCGCGAGACCAACTGCGGCGGTGGGTCGATGGAGCATGCCGCGGGCTGGGCGCTGACCTTTGTCGGCGGCGCCGCGGGCGCCAGAGTAATCGAGGAAGGCGACATCTTCTTCAACGAGAGGTTCGAACACGCCGAAGGCGGCGCCGAACAGATGGTGTTCGACGAAACCAGTTTCTATGCGGTGGCTCTGCATGAAATCGGCCACAACCTCGGGCTTGGACATGGCTATATCGATGCCGCGGTCATGGCCTACGGGCCTACGCACAAGTGGCGCAAGCGGCTGTCCCCGGACGACATTTGCGGCGTTGCCGTGATCTCGGGCAAGCGGGAATTCTGCCCGGTAGCTCTCGGTGAAGCGGTGGCGAGCAACGGCGCGGCGACACAGGCGCATTTTTCCGGCTATGCCAGCGCGGACGCCGGGGCGACGGCGCGGGAAACGCTGCGGCCGTGGCAGGAATTCAATATCTACGCCACGGTGCTGATCGACCCCGAGCACCGCTATCGGCCCGGTCAACTCCATGTGGTCGCCGAAACAGAAGACGGACAATATTTCGCGCGCAATGCCGAAGGCGAATGGCATCCCTATACCGGCGGCGAAATACCTGCCGCGACGCCTCCCGGCGATCTGGAACACGCCATGGAACTGATCATTCTCGGCAGGAACGGTATCTCCCGCGGCCAGCCCACTTACGACCCCCGCCATGGTTACAACCTGTATCGTGAAGCCCTCACCGGAATACGCCTCGATCTGGAAGGCGTCAGCCTGAAGTTCTGGCTCGCCTATAGCAGCGCAGCCGAGCCGGGTTTACTGATCTACGGCAGCGAACCGATCCGGGTCGCCTGGACGCTGGAATAGCGTGAGGCCTGGTTGGCGCAGCCGACAAGAAGCATAGCTTCTTGCGGTCCGAACGACTTGCCAAGGGCGAGGGCAAGCGTTCAGGAAGCGTCAGCTTCCTGCGCAGCCCCGAGCGGCGCCAAGCTGTGCTTGGCGACCGGACTGGCAAGGCTGGGGCCGATCGAAGTCGAGAAGCCGCGCCACGGACGGCATGTACAGTCCAACAGAATTCACAAAATGACAACGGGTGCGTTCCCGGCTTGCTATAATTTGACGTTCCTCCTTTGAGAGGTGCTGTTCCATGCCAAATAGCGATGCTATACGCGAGCTTGTATCCGCCTGCGTTGGACAAGTGGGCGCGCCGGTTACCGCGCTGCGGAAAATCACGGAAACGCATGGTCATATCGAGGACGAGCACGTCCGCATCGTCGCCGACGTCTTCAACCTGAGTCTCGCGGACGTCCGCGGGATCGTCTCCTTTTATTCAGACTTTCGAACTTCGCCACGAGGGCGCAAACATATTCGCATTTGCCAGGCCGAAGCCTGCCAATCCGTTGGTTCGCGTGCGCTCACCAAGGAAATATCCGCAGCGCTAGGCCTTGCCCTCGGGGAAACCAGCGACGATCTCGGCGTCAGCCTGGAGGCGGTGTACTGCCTCGGACTGTGTGCCTCGGGTCCGTGCGCCATGGTCAACGAGCGCATACTCGTGCACGCGACCAGGGAGGAACTGCTGCCTTGAGCCGCGCCGAAGCGAAACGCATATTAGTGCCAAACGAAACCCTCGCCAATGCGCTTGGCGCGGACAATCTCGCGCGTGAATCGCGGGCCAGAGGCCATGAAGTAGTCCGCACCGGCGGTTTCGGGCTGGCCTGGCTGGAACCCATGCTCGTGATCGACGGCGAAGCCTATGGACCAGTGCATGATCTGGATGCCCTGGATGCCGTCGCGCTGGGCCCGCTGGACGAACTGCCGGCGCTTGCCCGCCAGCAGCGCATTGTTTTCGATCGTTGCGGCCGCATCGACCCCCTGGAATACGACCCGTCCTGGCTGCTCGCACAACTCGAACGCGAGCCGCGGGAGATTATTGAGGAAATCAAGGTCAGCGGCCTGCGCGGCCGGGGCGGCGCGGGATTCCCGGCGCATATCAAGTGGCAAACCGTATACGACACGCCTGCCCCGCAAAAATACATAGTCGTCAATGCCGACGAAGGCGATTCGGGCACCTTTGCCGATCGGCTTATCATGGAAGGCGACCCTTTTCGCCTGATCGAAGGCATGTTGCTTTCCGGCCATGCGACCGGAGCAAACAAGGGTCTGGTCTATTTGCGCTCCGAGTACCCGCTCGCGGCCGAAATCTTCACTAGCGCCATAGCCAGGGCCAGCACGCTTGGGCTGCTGGAAACTTTCGACATAGAGCTTTTCATAGGCGCCGGCGCCTACATTTGCGGCGAAGAGACGTCGCTGCTCGAAAGTCTCGAGGGCAAGCGCGGCGAAGTCCGCGCCAAGCCTCCGGTACCCGCTATCGCCGGCCTGTTCGGACAACCGACGCTGGTACACAACGTCATTACCCTTTGTTCGGCGCCAGGCATATTGCAGATGGGCGGCAAGGCCTATGCCGGGATTGGCTCAAACGCATCGACGGGCAGCAGCGCCTTTCAGCTTGCGGGCAACGTCAAGCGCGGCGGGCTCTATGAGCTCCCCTTCGGCATCAGTCTTCGCGAGCTCGTTGAAGATTTGGGCGGCGGTACGCGAACGGGACGTCCGCTCGGGGCGGTCCAGGTGGGCGGCCCGCTCGGCGCCTATCTCTTCGAACGCGACCTTGACACGCCGCTCGGCTACGAAGAAATGGCCCAATTGGGCGCCGGCATTGGCCACGGCGGAGTGGTCGTATTCGATGATACTGTTGACCTGGTAGAGCAAGCCCATTTCGCCTTCGCCTTTTGCGCGCACGAGTCCTGTGGCAAGTGCACGCCCTGCCGCATCGGCGCGGTGCGCGGTAAAGAAGCTGTGGCGGCACTGGCTTCAGGCGAGTACACTGAAGCTAAGCTTGAAGTCATCGACGAGCTTTGCGACCTGATGGAACAGACGAGCTTGTGCCAGATGGGAGGCATGACCCCGATTCCGGTGCGCAGCGCGCTGGGTGAAGCTTTTTCCCCTGCAAGGAGGAATGGAAATGGGGAAAGGCCCTGAATGAGGCTCGACCATGAGACTCGACGATCTTGATTACGGCACACCGGTCTCGGCCAACGAGGAACAGGTAGCCGTCACCATCGATGGCTCGCGAATCGAAGTGCGCGCGGGCAGTTCCATCATGCGCGCCGCCATCGAAGCCGGCATTCCCGTACCGAAGCTTTGCGCCACGGACAATCTGGAAGCGTTCGGCTCCTGCCGCCTGTGCCTGGTCGAAATCGAAGGGCGCCGCGGCGTATACGCATCCTGCACCGAACCCGTACGCGATGGCATGCAGGTGCGCACGCAGAGCGAGAAAATCGCGAAGCTGCGCCGCGGCGTCATGGAACTCTATATTTCCGACCATCCGCTCGACTGCCTCACCTGCAGCGCCAACGGGGATTGCGAACTGCAGGACATGGCGGGCGCCGTGGGCTTGCGCGAGGTCCGCTACGACGACGGCGAAAATCACCTCAGCGCCGCGGTCGACGATTCAAATCCCTATTTCAGTTTCGATCCTTCGAAATGCATTGTCTGCTCGCGTTGCGTGCGCGCCTGCAACGAAGTGCAGGGCACACACGCCTTGACCATAGACGGGCGCGGTTTCGGTTCGGTCGTGGAGACAGGCGCCGAGAACTTTTTCGAATCCGAATGCGTTTCCTGCGGCGCCTGCGTGCAGGCCTGTCCGACCGCGACGCTGATGGAGAAATCGGTGATCGACGAAGGCGTGCCGGATCGCAGCGTTCGGACCACCTGCGCCTATTGCGGCGTCGGCTGTTCGTTCCGCGCGGAACTCAAGGGCGACCAGGTCGTGCGCATGGTGCCGGACAAACTCGGCAAGGCCAATCACGGCCACTCCTGCGTCAAGGGGCGATTCGCCTGGGGTTATGCGAACCACCCGGAGCGCGTGGTCAAACCGCTGGTGCGCGACCGGATCACCGACCCCTGGCGCGAGGTTTCCTGGGAAGAGGCCATATCCGAGGCTGCCTCTCGCCTCAAGGCCGTCCAGGCCGAGCATGGCCTGCACGCCATTGGCGCCGTAACTTCGGCGCGCTGCACCAACGAGGAAATCTGGACCGTCCAGAAGATGGTCCGAACCGCCTTCGGCAGTAATAACGTCGACACTTGCGCGCGCGTTTGCCATTCCCCTACCGGCTACGGCCTCAAGCAAACCTACGGGACTTCGGCCGGCACCCAGCATTTCGATTCGGTCTTGCAGGCGGATACAATCATCGTCATCGGCGCCAATCCCACCGACGGCCATCCGGTGTTTGCATCGTTGCTCAAGCGAAGGCTTCGACAGGGCGCCAGTTTGGTCGTGATGGACCCGAGACGCATAGATCTGGTGCGTTCGCCGCATATCGAGGCCGATGCGCACCTGCCGCTGCTGCCCGGCACCAATGTGCCGATGATGAACGCTTTCGCGCACGTAGTCGTGACCGAGGGGCTGGTTGACGAAGATTTCGTGCGTGAACGCTGTGACCCAGAATCCTTCGAAGAATGGCGCGAATTCGCGGCGCGCCCGGAAAACGCGCCGGAAGTCGTAGCAGAGATCACGGGAGTTGCCGCCGCGGATATCCGCGATGCCGCCCGTCTTTATGGATCGTCGAAAAATTCCGCCATCTACTACGGTCTGGGCGTTACCGAACACAGTCAGGGCTCGACCATGGTCATGGCCATGGCCAATCTCGCCATGGCGACTGGAAACATTGGCCGCGAAGGCGTCGGCGTCTGTCCGCTGCGCGGTCAGAACAACGTGCAGGGCTCCTGCGACATGGGATCCTTTCCCCACGAGCTTTCCGGCTATCAACCGATAGTCGAAGCCTCGGTGCGGGAAAAATACGAACGCGCCTGGCAAGTGAAACTCCTGCCCGAGCCCGGCATGCGCATTCCCAACATGCTGGACGCCGCGCGCGGCGGCAGCTTCAAGGGCATTTTCATTCAGGGCGAGGACCTCGCGCAGTCGGACCCCAACACGCAAGGCGTCGAGGCCGCGCTCGGCAATATGGACTGCGTGATCGTGCAGGATCTGTTCCTGAACGAGACCGCCAAGTTTGCCCACATCTTTCTGCCCGGCACGTCTTTTCTGGAGAAGGACGGCACCTTTACCAATGCGGAGCGGCGCATCAATCGCGTGCGCCAGGTGATGCAGCCGAAGTCGGGCAAGGCGGAGTGGGAGGCAGTGCAAGACCTGTCCGCGGCCATGGGCTATCCCATGCATTACCAGTCCGCCGAAGACATCATGGCCGAAGTGGCGAGTCTGACGCCAACCTTTGCGGGAGTCACCTTCGACAAGCTCGACCGTCTGGGGAGTGTGCAATGGCCCTGTAATGACGCCGCGCCCGAAGGCACGCCGATCATGCACGAAGCGCAATTCGTCCGTGGCAAGGGCCGTTTCATGCTCACCGACTACCAGCCGACCGATGAGCGCACCAGCCGCAAGTATCCGCTGCTCTTGACTACCGGACGCGTATTGACTCAATACAACGTCGGCACCCAGACGCGACGCACGCAAAACATCGAATGGCTGGACGAAGATCGGCTCGAAATCCACCCCAGCGATGCCGAAATGCGTGGCGTGCGCATGGATGACTGGGTGTCCATCAGCAGCCGCATGGGTGAGATTGTGCTGAGGGCGGAAGTGACCACGCGCGTCGCGCCGGGCGTTGTCTATACCACCTTTCATCACCCGTCCACCGGCACCAATGTGGTTACCACGGACCTGAGCGACTGGGCCACCAACTGCCCCGAGTACAAGGTGACGGCGGTCGAAATTCGGCCCGCCAATCACTTTTCGGCCTGGCAGGAGGTATACCAGGACCGAAATCAGAGGCAGCGCGAACTCCTGCCGGAGGAATGAGCAAGGCCATGAGCGAGGCTATTGCCGTCAAGTCGCTCGTGGCCGGGAGCTTGCGGCGCGAAGTCACGCGCTTGTCCTCAACGGGCGCCGAGCGCCTCGGCGATGCGGTCAGCATCGAAGAACCGCTGGAAATTCGCCTCTCGCACATGGATGGACAGGCGCGTAGCGAACAAAGTATCGCCATCACCATGCGCACGCCCGGCCAGGACCAAGCGCTGGCGATCGGATTTCTGGCGGGCGAAGCCATCATCCGGCGCGCGGACGATATTCGAAGCATACGGCATTGCGGGCCGCCGAGCCCGGACAAGGGCTTGCAGAACGTCCTGCGGGTCGAACTCGAAGATAGTGTGCGCGTGGATATCGAAGTGCTTAAGCGGCATTTCTATACGACCTCAAGTTGCGGTGTTTGCGGCAAGGCCTCGCTCGACGCCATTTCAATGCAGGCGCCCGAGCGCGAGGATTCCGGCTTTGCAATCGGCGCCAGCGTATTGCAAGGGTTGCCGGCGAAACTCCTGCCGCGGCAAGACGAATTTACCCGCACCGGCGGTCTGCATGCCTCGGCAAGCTTCAATGCAAGCGGCCGGATCGGGCGTATCCAGGAAGACGTCGGGCGCCATAACGCGCTCGACAAGCTGGTAGGGTCCTATTTCCGCGAGGGCGGATTGTCAGGTTTCGGAATCCTCTTGAGCGGCCGTGCAAGTTTTGAGCTCATCCAGAAGGCGGCCATGGCCGGCGTGCGCCTGGTGGCGGCCATCGGCGCGCCGTCGAGCCTTGCCATCGAACTGGCCGAGCAGGAAGGCATAACGCTCATCGGCTTTCTGAAATCAAGCGGCTTCAACCTCTATTGCCACGGACAACGCGTCCTTGAAGCCTGAAGAGGTCACTGCGATCGTGCTTTGCGGCGGCCGGGGACGGCGCCTGGGCGATATCGAGAAACCGCTCGTTCGCGCCGGCGGTCGAGCGCTCATCGAATTCGTCATCGAGCGGCTGCGCCCCCAGGCATCCCGAATTGTCCTTAGCCTCGGTGCAGACCGGAACCAAAGTGTCTGGCGGAGTTTCGGCTGCGATCTGATTGTGGATGCCGAGCCGGATCAGGGCCCGCTGGGCGGCTTGGTGTCCTGCATTGCAGAATGTTCGGGCGAGTGGTTACTGAGCTGTCCCGGCGATGCGCCGTGGACTGCGCCGAACCTGGTTGAAGCCCTCTCGAAAGATGCGCGGGCGCGCGGCGTCGCCGTCGCGCATGACGGCAAACGGCGGCAAAATCTCACCTTGCTTATCGGTCGCGAAAGGGCCGAATCCCTGGCGCGCTTTTATGCCGATGGCGGTCGGGCCGTATTCCGCTGGCTCGAGGCCAACGCGATTCCCGCGACCGACCTGTCTGAAATCGCATCAAGCTTCGTGAATATCAACACGCCCGCCGATCTCGAAAAATTCCGACAATCAGTGGCTTCCGACTAGTCGGGAACCATTTCGCCAGAAAACTTGGTGACACTGCCTCTGTCGTGTAGAGTCCTAAGACTCTGAAACGGAAATTCGCCCTCGATGTCGTTGAATTTTGTTCCGCGCCCCGGCACGTTGCTGATTTGTAATTTCGATACGGGGTTCAGGCCGCCGGAGATGGTCAAGAAGCGGCCTGTGGTCGTGATCTCTCCCAAACGTCGGCGCGGAAATGCGCTCTGTACTGTTGTGCCGCTGAGCACCACTATGCCCAATCCGATGGAACCTTTTCACCATCAGATGGAAGCTAGATCGCTACCGGGAATATATGCCGAGAACACAACATGGGCGAAGTGCGACATGTTGGCCACGGTATCGCGGGAGAGATTGGATAGAGTACTGATTCGAGAAAAAAGAAACGGAAAGCGGAGATATCTGGCAGTCCAGGTGACGACCGAGGATCTCGACGCGATACGCAGCGGAGTCATAAACGCTCTTGGGTTGATTCAGGCGTGAATTGACTCAAGCAGCTCCTATGCACGGCTTGATCCGTGTACCGGCACATGCCACAATTGACCTGTTCCCGATTTATCGGGCTTGTGAGACTGCCTGCGGGCAGCAAGCTTCTTCCGGCGATGACAAGCCGATTGGAGTGCATAAACGAAGGCTCTGCATCGCGAGATGCAGGGCCTTTTGTCTTTTGTGCAATCCGCAATTCCCAATTGCCAGGTCACTGCCTTTTGGCGTCGGCCGGAACGTGAACGCGTATCGGCATTTCGGCTGCGACCTTGTACCGGATGCCGAGCCGGATCAGGGATCACTCGGCGGTCTGGTTTCCTGCTTTGCAGGCATCCCGGTCGAGTGGTTACTGAGCTGTCCCGGCGATGCGCCATGGACTGCGCCGAACCTGGTTGAAGCCCTCTCGAAAGATGCGCGGGCGCACGGCGTCGCCGTCGCGCACGACGGCAAACGGCGGCAAAATCTCACCTTGCTCATCGGTCGCGAAAAGGCCGAATCCCTGGCGCGGTTCTATGTCGACGGCGGTCGGGCCGTATTCCGCTGGATCGAGGCCAACGCGATTCCCGCGACCGACCTGTCTGAAATCGCATCAAGCTTCGTGAATATCAATACTCCCGCCGATCTCGAAGCATTCCGCCTCTGCGCAGATTCTGCGACTCCGCTTCGCTTCGCGCAGAATGACAATGAATAGAAGTCATTCTGCGCGCAGTCGCAGAATCCACCCCCCAGAATGACAATGAATAGAAGTCATTCTGCGCGCAGTCGCAGAATCCACCCTCACGGCGCCGTGAAGTTCTTTATTCCCGTCTGGCGCCGTGCCAAAATCCCGCTGGCCCCGCGAGAGTAGCAAGATCACGCCATGAACTACGCTGAAGTCCAGACATTGCCGACTAATTTCGGCTTCCTGCTGCTGGAAGATTTTACGCTCATTTCCGTGTCGTCCGCGATCGAGACGCTGCGCATGGCAAATCGCGAGGCCGGAACCGAAGTCTATCGCTGGCGGATGATTTCCGCGAGCGGTGACCCGGTTTCCGCCAGCGACGGCTTGACTATCAATGCTGATTTCGGAATCGGCGACGACGTGCAGTTCCGCGAACTGGACGCGGTCCTGGCGTGCGGTGGCGAGAGAGTCGAGCGCTTTTGCCCGAAACCGTTGATGCACTGGCTACGCACGTGCAGCGTCCTCGGACTGGCGCTTGGCGCTACTTGTACAGGCAGTTACCTGTTGGCCAAAGCCGGGTTGCTTGACGGATACCGGTGCAGCATCCATTGGGAGAAATACGCCGCCCTGAACGCGGAGTTCCCGAAGGTTGCCGTCAGCCGAAGCATCTACACGATAGATCGCGACCGCTATACCAGCTCTGGCGGCACGGCGCCGATGGACATGATGCTGTACTTCATCCGCCGGCAACTCGGTGCGGAGATTTGCGCCGGGGTCGCCGACCAGTTCGTACACGAACGAATTCGCGACGCAAGGGACATGCAGCACGTACCATTGCGCCATCTGGTCGGAGGGCAATCGGCCAAATTGGTGGCCGCGGTGGAGCTGATGGAGAGCAATATCCGCGAGCCGCTCAGCCAGGTAGAATTGGCCTCCTATGTCGGACTGTCGCGCCGCCAGCTACAGCGCCTGTTCCAGAAATACTTGCTGAGTTCGCCATCGAGCTACTACTTGTATTTGCGGCTGGCGCGCGCCCGCCAGTTGCTTTTCGAGACCAGTCTGAGCATAGTCGAAATCTCGGCCCAGACAGGCTTTGTCTCCAGCTCGCATTTCAGCACTACTTACCGGGAACTCTACGGCAAAACGCCAAGCGTAGACCGCTCCGAAAGATAATGGGGGGCTGCGTTTTAGCGCGGATTGCCGGTCAGGAATCAATCTCGATATTGGCTGTGCGACGAATTTACTTGCAGAAGAGACAGGGCTTATTGAGCACTGCCGGACAAGCCGAATACTCTTCCGGTCCAAAATCCATTCCGGCGACAAGGCGCACTATTCGAAACCACGCTGTTTACAGGAGAAAACAGAAATCCAATGTCACAAAAATCCGATATTGAAATCGCTCGCGCGGCCAGAATGCTGCCGATAACGGAGATCGCCGACAAAATCGGTATCGCCGACCATGCCGTTCCCTACGGCAGCGCCAAGGCCAAGCTGGACTTTGCCGCCATTGAGAATTCACGGCCGAGCGCCGCCGGCAAGCTGATCCTGGTGACGGCAGTGTCGCCGACGCCGGCCGGGGAGGGCAAGACGACGACGACCATCGGTCTCGGCGATGCGCTCAACCGCATCGGCAAGAAGGCGATAATCTGCTTGCGCGAACCCAGTCTTGGCCCGTGTTTCGGCATGAAAGGCGGAGCGACCGGCGGCGGCTACGCCCAGGTCGCGCCAATGACCGACATCAACCTGCATTTCACCGGTGATTTCCACGCCATCGCAGCCGCACACAACTTGCTGGCGGCCCTGGTCGACAACCATGTCCACTGGCACGCCAATCCGGATCTGGACCCGCGCCGGGTCACATGGCGGCGCGTGGTGGACATGAACGATCGCGCACTACGCCAGGTCATGATCGGTTTGGGCGGGTCCGCCCACGGCGTGCCCCGCGAGTCCGGCTTTGACATCACCAGCACCTCCGAGATCATGGCGATTTTCTGTCTGGCGCAAAACCTTGACGAATTGCAGCATCGGCTTGGCGCCATCGTGGTCGGCTATACCCGTGACGGAAAGCCTGTCACCGCGCGTGAACTTTCCGCGCAGGGTGCGATGACGGCCCTGCTCCAGGATGCCTTGCTGCCGAATCTCGCGCAGACGCTGGAGAACAATCCGGCGCTCATACACGGTGGACCGTTCGCGAACATCGCCCATGGCTGCAATTCGGTCATCGCGACGCGCACCGCGCTAAAGCTGGCGGATTACGTCGTGACCGAGGCCGGATTCGGCTCCGATCTCGGCGCCGAAAAGTTTTTCAACATAAAGTGCCGCACCGCCGGCCTGGCGCCTGACGCCGCGGTTCTAGTAGCGACCGTCAAGGCGCTCAAGATGCATGGCGGGGTCGCAAGAAATGACCTGCTGGACGAGGACAGCGCTGCTGTGTCGAAAGGCTGCGCCAACCTGGGACAACATCTCGCCATCCTCGCCCGGTTCGGCGTGCCGGCGGTAGTGGCGATCAATCGCCATCCGACCGACAGCGATGCCGAAGTCCGCGCCATCATGGACTATTGCCGTCAGGCGGGCGTCACCGCCGTCGAGTCGCGGCATTGGGCCGAAGGAGGCGCCGGCGCGGTCGAGTTAGCTCGGCATGTAGCGCAAGTGGCCGATTCGGGAATTGCCGATTTCCGCTTGCTTTATGAAGACGAACTTGACCTGTGGGAGAAAACCCGGTGTATAGCGAAGACGATCTACGGCGCCCAGGATATCGTCGCGCCGTCCAGCGTACGCAACGAATTCGCCAGACTGCAAGAAAGCAGCTATGGCGAATTTCCGGTTTGCATGGCCAAGACGCAATACAGTTTCTCAACCGATCCCCAATTGCTCGGCGCCCCGAAGGACCACATCGTGGAAATCCGGGAAGTCCGCCTGTCAGTGGGCGCCGGCTTCATCGTGCCGGTGTGCGGCGCCATCATGACGATGCCGGGATTGCCGCGGAAGCCATCGGCCAACGATATTCAAGTGGACTCGGAAGGCATGATCGAAGGACTGGGCTGACGCCTTGGGCAAGCTCTGGAAAATTCCAGTCCAGTCGCGGAGCGCAGCTCCGCGCCGTTGCTGCCGCGCTTGAAGCTAGGCTTCGAAAACGCTTGCCTTCAGCCCTGGAATTTTTCATTGCCGCAACCCGCGCGTTATTTTTTCCAACGGATTCAATGGCTTGCACCATCGAATCCGGCAGATATCCGTGTGCCGCGCGGAAGCTCCGATAATTCAGAGCTTGCTTAAAGGATTCCGCGGCGTTCGCGAACCGATCGATCCGCCGTCAACAACGGATGCGTTGGCCGGCGGGATCGTACATCGGCCTGGATGAGGCTTCCGCCGGAATCCTTTCTCCGGCCACCTCGATGCTGAATTCCCCCGCAGACAGGTCCGGCGCCTTCGCCGTATCGACATAGCCCAGGCCGACCGCTCCGCCAAGCGTGTGGCCGTAAGCGCCCGAGGTAATGCGCCCGACCAGCGCATCACCCGCCCAGACGGGTTCGTCGTGATAGAGCAAGGGCTTGGGGTCCAGCAGCCGGAATTGCAACAAGCGCTTCGCCGGCCCCGTCCGTTTCTGCTCCAGCAAGGCCTCCCGGCCTATGAATCCGCCCGGCTTGTCGAACTTGACGGCGAAGCCCAGGCCCGCCTCCAGCGGCGTGTCCTCGTCGGTAATGTCGTGGCCCCAATGCCGGTAGGCCTTTTCGATGCGCAGCGAATCGAGCGCATGATAGCCGGCGTGAGTCAGGCCGAACGCCGAGCCGGCCTCGACAATGGCGTCGTAGACGCCGGCCGTGAACTCGGTGGGGATGTAGAGTTCCCAGCCGAGTTCGCCGACATAGGTGATCCGGGAAGCTCGCACCAGCGCCTGGCCGAGTTCGATTTCTTGGCTGCGGCCGAATGGAAAGGCTACGTGGGAAAGATCGTCGGGGCTCAGCGACTGTAGCAATGACCGGGAGTTCGGGCCCATGATCGAAACCACGCCCATCGCAGACGACACATTGGTCGCAAGACAATGGCTTTCGGCCGGAATATGCCTTTGCAGCCAATTGAAGTCGCGGACTTCGGTGGCGGCCGCGGTAACGACGAGATAGCAATCCTCGCGCAGCCGGGTGACTGTCAGGTCAGCCTCGATACCGCCCCGCTCGTTGAGCCACTGCGTGTAGACAATACGGCCCGGGGTCACGTCGATATCGTTCGCGCAGATACAATTCAGCACCCGGGCAGCGTCTTGACCCTGAACCTGAAACTTGGCGAACGAGGATTGATCGAAGAGTCCCACGCGCTCGCGCACCGCCCGGTGCTCCGCCGCCGAATATTCGAACCAGTTCTGCCGTCCCCAACTGTACTCGTAATGCGCCAGGTCGGGCCGGGGTTCAGGAAGAGCGGCATACCAGTTGGGTCGTTCCCAGCCGGCAAGCTCGCCGTGGCAGGCGCCAACGGCCTGCAGGCGATCATGGAGCGGCGATTTTCGAACGCCCCGGGCAGTCTCGAATTGACGGTAGGGGTAATGCGCCGCGTATAGCAGACCGAGACTTTCGGAAACCCGCTCGCGCAGGTAACTCCGATTGCGCTGGAAGGGCTGATTGCGGCGCAGGTCGACTTCCCAGAGGTCCGAAGGTGGGTGTCCTATGCGAATCCATTCCGAAAGCACCTTGCCGATGCCGCCGGCGGATTGCAGGCCGATGGAATTCAGTCCTGCCGCGACGAAGCAGTTGTCCTGCTCCGGCGCCTGGCCGATGTGATAGCGCACATCCGGCGTAAAGCTCTCCGGCCCGCAGAAGAATTTGGCGAGACCGGCGGTTTCCAGCGCCGGCACTCGAACCATGGCCTGTTCGAGAATCGGCTCGAAATGCTCCAGGCTGCCCGGAATCTCGTCGAAACAGAAGTCTTCGGGAATGCCGTCGCTCGCCCAGGGGCGGGAGTGAGGTTCGAAGGCGCCGACCAGTAACTTGCCGGCGTCGTACTTGAAGTAGGAACAGGCGTCGTAATCTCGCACTACCGGCAAGTCCGGGTGCAACCCCGACACCGAATCGAACAGGGCGTAATAGTGCTCGCAGGCGTGCAGCGGAACGTTCACGCCGATCGAAGCCGCCAGTTCCCGGGTCCACATACCAGCACACAGGACCACACAGTCCGCTTCGATTTCACCCCGGTTCGTGGCCACTCCGGACACGCGGCCGCCCGCGGTGTGTATGGCCGTGACCGCGGTGTTTTCTACGATGCGCGCACCGGCGGCTCTGGCGCCTTTGGCCAGGGCGTTGGTGACGTCCACCGCATTCGCGTAGCCGTCGGAGAGAATATGGATTCCTCCGAGTACGTCTTCGACATTGAGCAAGGGAACCTTCGCGCCGATGTCAGCGGGTTCGAGCACCTGCACGTCCAATCCGAAAACTTTCGCCATGGACGCGCTGCGCCTGAGTTCCTCGAAGCGCTCTTCGTTGGTGGCGAGCGAAATGGAACCGCAGCGCCGATAACCGGTCGCCTGGCCGGTTTCCGCTTCCAGGCGCAGGTAGAGTTCGCTGGTATAGCGCGCCAGTTCGGTCATGTTGACGGAGGTGCGCAGTTGACCCACCAGGCCTGCCGCGTGCCAGGTGGTGCCGGAAGTGAGTTGCTTGCGCTCCAGCAGTACGACGTCCGCAACGCCGTCCCTTGCCAGGTGATATGCGACCGAACAGCCGATCACGCCGCCGCCGATGACGACGACGCTCGCACGGCGCGGCAATTCGGCTTTGGGTATGGGCCGGCTCGTCACTGGTCGTCAGGCGCGCAAGCGCTCGTTTGCCGGGTCGTGAACCGGGTCGGTATGTATGGTCGCTTGCCGCCTTTGCCCCAGCACTTCCACCGTCAACGCGGCGCCTGGCGCGGCGAGCGCGGGCGGGACGTAACCGAAACCGAGACTTTGCCGCACATAATGGCCATAGCCGCCGGACGTGGTAATTCCGACGCAACTTTCGCCCGAGTAAATCGGCTCTCCGCCTTGTACGTCCGCGTCGCCGGAATCGAGGCTGAAGTAAATGAGTTGCAGCGTGCGGTCGCGCTGTTCGAGCGTCGCCTTGCGGCCGGTGAAATCGCCCTTGTCGAACTTGATGAATCGTTCCATGGCGGCGTCGATCAGGGTGACTTCGTTGGTCAGTTCCGAACCCCATGCGCGATACGCCTTTTCCAGCCTCAAGCTATTGACCGCGTAGAGACCGAAATTGCGGATGCCGTCCTCCGCGCCGGCCTCCAGCAAGGCATCGTACAGCGCTTCCATGTGTGCCATCGGCGGATGCAGTTCCCAGCCCAATTCGCCCACGTAGTTCACCCGCAGCGTCCGTACAGGCATGCCGGCAATATCGATCTCCCTGCCGCTGAGCCAGGGAAAGACGCTGGTCGCCAGTGGCGCGTCCGTTACCCGCGCCAGAACGTCCCGGGCATGGGGCCCGGCCAGCACAATCACGCCGCGGCGGTCGGTGACGTTGGCAATGCGCACCTGCTCGCCGGGACGCATACCCTGTTCGAGGTGGTCCAGATCGCGCAATTCGGCGCCGGCCGCGGAAAGAATATAAAAGGAATCGTCGTCGAGGCGGGTGATCGTTACCTCACCCTGGATGCGCCCGTTTTCGGACAACAGATGCGTCAACGCGATGCGGCCTCGCCTGGGCAGCCGGTTGGCGCAAAGCCTGTCCAGCAGCGTTTCCGCGTCCCGGCCCGTTACCTCGTACTTGGCAAAGCCCGAAAGATCCAGGATTCCGACCCGTTCGCGCACCGCCAGACACTCTTCGCGCACAAGTTCGAAGACATTGTTGTGACGGAAATCGTACTCCTCTTCACGCCCGTCCGGCGAGAACCACTTGGGCCGCTCCCAGCCGAAGGTTTCCGTATATACGCAGCCCTGTGCGCGCAACTTGTCGTACAGGGGGCTCGTTCGGAGCCCGCGGGCCGCCGGCAGTTCTTCTCCCGGCAAGGCCGTGGCGTAGGTCATGCCATAGTCCTGGCGGCCTCTGGCCCGCATGTAGTCGGCATCGGCAAACACGCCGAAGCGCCGCGGGTCGAATCCGGTCATGTTGATTTCGGAGTCGCCGTGCAACATCCACTGGGCCAGGTACTTGCCGCAGCCGGCGCCCTGGGCGATGCCGAAGGACGAACCGCAGCACAGCCAGAAGTTGCGCAGTCCGCCCACGGGCCCGAGCAAGGGCAGCCCGTCGGGACTGTGGGAGATGGCGCCGTTGACGATGCGTTTGATTCCCGCCGGCTCGATGATGGGCATGCGCTCCATGGCGCGGCCCAGCCAGGGCATCAGGCGCTCCAGGTCGTCGGCGAACAGTTCGCTATCGGACTCCCAAGGCGGCATTCCGTCAGGCTGCCAGGCTTCGGCGATACCTTCGGCCTCGTAGATTCCGATCAGGCCGGATTTCTGTTCCTGGCGAATATAGGCCGAAGCCCAGGGGTCGCGGGTTACGGGTAACTCGTCACTTCTCTCGGCCAGTTCCGGCAACTGATCCGAAACCAGATAGTGGTGCTGGAGGTTGCAGATTGGCAGGTCCACTCCCACCATTCGCGACACTTGCCGGGCGAAACAACCTGCCGCGTTAACCACGGTTTCGGCGATAACCGTCCCTTGATCGGTAGTCACTTCCCATTCGCCGCCGGGCAGGGCGTTGATGCCCGTCACCCGGTTGCCGCGAACGATCCGGGCGCCATTGTCGCGGGCGCCCTTGGCCATCGCTTGGGTGAGCCCGGACGGATCGGCATGGCCGTCGTTGCGGGTCCAGGCCCCGGCCAGCACGCCTTCGGTGGTGATGAAAGGATTCAGTTTGCCGATTTGCTCGACATCGATGATCTCCATGTGATAACCGACCTCGGCGGCTATCCCCCGCAGGTATCGGAACCAGTCCAGGTCCCGCTCGGTCAATGCGAAGCGAATGCTGCCGCAACCGTGCCAACCAACGGCCTGGCCGGTCAATTGCTCCAGTTCACGGTACAGGGAGTTGCTGTATTCGTGGATTTTGGCGAGATTGTAGTTGCCGACCAGATTGGGACACTGACCGGCCGCGTGCCAGGTCGAGCCCGAGGTCAATTCGCCTTTTTCGATCAGCAAGACATCGCTGCACCCCTCTTCGGCCAGGTGATACAGCAGTCCGACACCCATGATGCCGCCGCCGACGATGACTATGCGGGCCTGGCTTTCCATACTGTTCTCCGGCGACTGGCGCTTGTAGGCTGATTTTCGCCTTGCGCGGTCCTGCTATGCAATGCTTGCGAGTCAGAAAAATATCGATTTTTTTGCATGGATTTCGATTGACAGAAATCTTCAGTGGATCGAAACTCGCGGCAAGGACATTTGCAAAAAATTTCGCATCGGGAGAACGTTGCCATGGCAAGAAGAGCAGGAGGCAGGGAGGCGCGCCGGGCAGCTCGCGCCGCGCCGCTGGCCGAAGCCGCCAAGCCCGTTCGGCCGGGGCATAGCGGCGGCCAGTACCGGCCGCTCAGCGATGAAGGCGTCGCGGCGGTAGTCGACAACGCCTTTCGCATTCTCGAACAGGTCGGATTCGCCGACGCCACGCCGCATTGCATCGAGACCTGTACCGCGGCCGGCGCGGTGCTCGGTGACGACGGCCGCCTGCGCATGCCCCGCGGCCTGGTGGAAAAAACGCTGCAACAGGCCCGGCGCAACCTGACGCTGTACGCCAGGGATCCGCGCCACGATCTGGACCTGAGCGGCGCCCGGGTGCACTTCTCCACCGCCGGCGCAGCGGTGCAATGCGCCGACCCGGAAAACAATCTCTACCGGGAATCCACCGCCCAGGATCTCTACGACATGGCGCGCATCGCCGATACCTGCGAGCACATTCACATGTTCCAGCGGACCTGCGTTCCCCGGGACATAGTCGACAACTGCGAACTGGACATCAATACGCTGTATTGCTGCCTTATGGGAACGAGCAAGCATGTCGGCTCTAGCTGGACCCTGCCGGAGCACCTGGAAATGAGTTTCGAGATGCTGCACAGGATCGCCGGCGGTGAGGACGCCTGGCGGGCGCGGCCTTTTGTCAGTCAGTCCAACTGCTTCGTGGTGCCGCCGATGAAATTCGCGACCGACGCCATGGAATGCTTGCGGGTTGCAGTGCAGGGCGGCATGCCGGTGTTGCTGCTTTCGGCAGGCCAGGCGGGCGCCACCGGTCCGGCCTTCCTCGCCGGAACCGTATCCCAGGCATGGGCCGAATGCCTGGGCGGGCTGGTCTATGTCAATGTAATCGAACCTGGCGCTCCTGCGATTCTCGGCGCCTGGCCCTTTGTTTCGGATTTGCGCACCGGCGCAATGAGCGGCGGTTCGCCGGAGCAGGGCCTGCTGTCCGCCGCCTGCGCGCAGGTGGGCAATTACCTCGACCTGCCTTTCGGCACCGCCTGCGGCATGTCCGACGCCAAGTTTCCCGATTTCCAGGCCGGCGCCGAGCGTGCTTCGACCGTACTGTCGGCGGCGCTGTCCGGGGCGAACATCGTCTATGAATCCGCCGGCATGTACGCAAGTCTGCTGAGCGTGTGCCCGGAAAGCCTGTTGCTGGATAACGACGTCCTCGGCGGCATCGGCCGGGCGGTCCGGGGGATCGAGGTCAATTCCCGGACCCTGAGCTTCGATGAGATCAATCAGATCTGCGTCGGCGGGGAAGGGCATTACCTTGGCTCCAGCAACACTTTGCAGGTGATGCAGAGTGAATACGTCTACCCGGCCTTGAGTGACCGCAACAGTCCCAACGTCTGGGAAGAAACGGGCAAACCGGTCCACCTTGAACAGGCTATCGCCAAAAAACGCGAAATCCTCGCCGGCCCCGCGCCCCGCCACATCAGCGACGAACTCGACGCGCAATTGCGGGCGGATTTCCCGATCTTCCTGTCCCGGGAGGAGATGGGACGATTACTTTGACCTTAGAATGGTCCGCGCAAGTTTCCTCGTTTCGCTCTTAAATCCCTGTATGAGCGGTGGGTAGAGGGCTTCCCTTGTGTTTCGAAAGTATGCGTTCCGAGTGATATGAGATTTTTGCAAGGCTCTGTTAAAGACGCATATTGCTACAAATATTGGTTCCAATCACTTCACTTTAACAAGAATATTTCTTCTAACGAAGGCTAAATGCAATATTGGCGTGGGTTGTAATATGTTTCTAAAAGAAAGATCTTGTCCGAATTGCGAATATGGAAAAATTCTCACTTCTGAACTTCCGAAACAAGCAAGATGTTTATATTGTAATAAACTTATTGAGGTATCATTAATGCCACAAGTTATTGTCGGAGTCGGATTTACTTTCCTTGTGTTCCTATTTATATATTTGGAACATTTAGTTGCCGCAGTCATCGTTCTGGCACTATTTGGCGTATATAATGTGTTTTTCAATCAGATTAGAAGTTCATACTTCTCTTTGAAGTGTTATGACGATGATTAGAGAGCCAACAAATAGATGTTTGATCTTTGGAACTAATTGATATTGGGGGTGTAGACTTACAATATGAATAACTGGTTAGCAAGACTTCGGCTAAACTAATGAAGTGTTTTAACTTTCGGGATGATTGACCACGGTTACGAGCTGTCCCGGTCCCGGCAGTGTGGACTGCTTGGTGTGAGTCGTTCCTCAAGGTATCGACCGCCATCTGGAGAGAGCGCGGAGAAGAAGGCTGTGGGAGGTTCTCTTGGATCCTCTGCTAACCAGATTATGATTGATCCTCAGTCTTGAATAGATTGTTCCTCCCGCAGTCCCTTGAGGAGGCCCGCGCTCATGCATAGCAGCACGACCGCGAAGGGCAGGCCTACCGCGATAGTCAAGGCCTGCAGCGACGCCATGCCGCCGCCCAGCATCAGCGCCATCGCGGCCAGGCCGGCGAGCAGGCACCAGAAGACGCGTTGCTGCACCGGCGCATCCATCTTGCCGCCGGCGGTGATGGTGTCCATTACCAATGAACCCGAATCCGCCGAAGTAACGAAAAAGATCGTGATCAGGAACACGCTGACGGCGGAAACGATCCCGGTCATTGGCAATGGCTCCAGCATCTTGAACAGCGCGAGTTCGGGCGCCGCTTCCGCCACGCCGGTGTAGCCGTCGGCAAAGTACTGATCCAGCGCGCTTCCGCCGAAAGTCGCCATCCACAGAATAGCGATGACTGTCGGGACGATCAGCACCCAGGTGATGAACTCGCGCACCGTGCGGCCAAAACTGATACGCGCGATAAACATGCCGACGAACGGCGACCAGGCAATCCACCAGGCCCAATAGAACGTTGGCCATTCATGCAGGAAGTCCAGGTCTTCGCGGCCGATCCAGTTACTCAGTCGCGGCAGGTAGTAAACGTAATCGACGCCCGCGTTGGCGATCGTCGCGACAATGACCAGAGTGGGCCCGGCGATCAGCACGAACAGCCACAACAAGGCCGCCAGCGCCATGTTGATCCAGCTCAGGCGCTTGACGCCCTTGTCCAGGCCGGCGATAACAGACGCCAGCGCGATGCAAATGATGATCACAATGAGGATAGATTTGGTGGCGGTAGTCGCGGGGATGCCGAACAGGTATTGCAATCCGCCGGCAATCTGCTCGGCGCCGAAACCCAGCGATACCGCGAGCCCGAACAGGGTAGCCAGCACCGCGGAAATGTCCACGGCGTGGCCGAAAGGTCCCCAGACAGCCTTGCCGATCAGCGGGAAGAACCCGGAACGCAAGGTCAGCGGCATGCCGCGATTGAAACAGAAAAAGGCCAGCGACAGGCCCACGGTCGCGTAGATGGCCCAGCCATGCAGGCCCCAATGCATGATGGCGGTAGACATGCCGACGGCACGCGCCGTTTCCGTGTCGGCGGGATCGACGCCAAGCGGAGGCGACAGGGAATGGGTGACGGGCTCGTGGACCCCGAAAAACATCAGACCGATGCCGACGCCTGCCGCGAACAGCATGGCCAGCCACGCGGAATAACCATATTTCGGAACCGCGTCCCGCCCGCCGAGGCGAATCCGCCCCAAGGGGGACAGCGCGATGCCAAGGCAGAATACGATAAGGAAATCCGCCGTCGCGAAGAAAAACCAATCGAACGATTCGGTGGTCCAGACCCTCAGATCGGCAAAAACCGTCGCCGCCTGCTGCGGAAACAGCAAAGTGCTGGTGACGAGCGTGACAACCAGCGCGGCGGAAACAATGAAAACAGGGTTGTGGATGTCGAGATTGAAGATGCGGATATTGTGTTCGCCGATTTCGTGACCTATGTCGGAAGTCTCGGTATCGGTCGGAGCGGAGTCCGATTGTGTGTCGCTTGTGTCACTCATATCGATTCCGCACGTCCTCGCCCAGGGCGTTCCGCAGTGGGTCCAGCCAGGATTGGTAATTGCGCCAATAGTCGAGGCCGGACTGGTAGATAGGCCGCCGGACCTGTTCGGAACTCGGTGTGCGAACCGAGCGTTCCGTGTTGTGAAAGCTCAGGCAGCCTGGTTCGAACTCGAGCCCGCAATAGTCGAGAAGCCGCCGCACCTGGAATTCCAGGTCGTCCACGACCTCTTCGTACTGAACGCGCAAAACCTTGCCGGGGAGCGCCTCGTCCCAGTAATCCATGATTTCGACATAGTCGCGGTAGTACTGCCCCAGGTCCGCTAGATCGTAGGTGAATTCCTGCCCTTCGGCGAACAACTGCTTGAAACCGCTGAAACCACAAGCCATGGGATGGCGTCTGGCGTCGATGATCTTCGCATTGGGCAGAATCAGGTGGATGAGGCCGATGTGGCGAAAATTATTCGGCATCTTGTCGATGAAGAACGGTGCGCCCTGGCGGTGAATCCGCGTATCGTCAATGTATTGCTGGCCGAACCGGCGCAGTTCCTGGTCGGACAGCGCCGCCAGAATTTCGGGATAGTCGGGCTCGCTTCCGCCGCGCCCGCGTCTGCGCAACTGCTGTGACAGCGAGGGAATGTTCGGCAGTTCCAGCGTGCCGTCGACCTGGGAATGCGACGACAGGATCTGTTCCAGCAGCGTCGAGCCGGCCCGCGGCAGGCCGACCACGAAAATCGGATCGCTCGCCGGATGCCCGGCCCGTTGACCGCGCGCCAGCATCCCGGGGGTGCACACGCGTTGCTGGGCGCGCAGTTCCTCCGTCATCTTGTCGGCATCGTAGGTGCTCAGGGTCTTTTTCAAGCGGTTGCCCTGCGCGTAACAAGCGAATGAAGTCTCGAAGTCGTTGCGGTCTTCAAAGGCCTTGCCCAGAGCGAAGTTCAAATGCACCCGGTCGGCATGGGCCAAATCGTCGTTGCGCGCCTGGGCGCGCATCGCTTCGAGTTCGCTGTCGCTGAACGAGTAGACCTTCAGGTTGGACAGCGAGTACCAGGCTTCGCCGTGCCGCGGCTGGCTTGCAAGCGCCGACCGGTACGATGCAACTGCCTTGTCGTATTCGCCGCTGGTCTTGTAGGCGTGGCCCTTTGAAGTAAGCGTAACCGGATCGCCGGGAATCTGCTCCAGCACCTTGTCGAGTAGGCCGAGCGCCGTTTCGTAATCGCCGGTCTGCATGCATTCGATCGCATAAATGGACTGGAACTGCGGATGCCCGGGCGCGGTCTCCAGCAGTCGTCCGGCCTGCTCCAGGGCCTGGGCGAATTTCTGCCGTTTTCTCAGCACCTGGATGTAATCCATATGCACCCGCACGTTTTGCGGCTCGAACTCGTGGGCGGACTCAAGCAGGAACTCCGCGTCCGTCAGCACGCCGAAACGAACGCCGATGTCCGCCAACATGCGCATTGCCTCTACATGGTGCGGCACCTTGCGCAGGAATTTACGGCACAGATCCTCCGCCTTGAGCAGCTTGCCCTGGCTGATCAGGTCGAGGACGATGACCAGGGGCTGCGGCAGTTGCCGCAGATAGTCCAGTTGCGCCTTTGATTGCGCAGCCTCCTCGTGGCGGCGGAGGCGGGTCAGGATATCGAGTTGTCCCCGCCAGCTGGCCACCAGCGCCGGGTTGAACCGACACGCTCGTGCGTAAGCCCGGAGCGCATCTTCGGGCCGGCCCATGTCGCGCCAGGTATGTCCTTCTTCCTGATGCGCCCGGCCGTTTTCGGGCGCCAGGGCCTGCAGCCGCTTGAGCCGCGTCAGCGCCTGATCGAATTCGCGCCGATAGCGCCGGCAAACCGCGCTCATGTAGAGCGCGTCGGTATTGTCCGGTTCATGCTGGAGGATGACTTCGAGCTCGGTCAGCGCATGCTGGTATTGTTTGGCTACAATTCTGGCCTGAATCGAAGCCAGCGTGGGTTTGCCTGGCGCGGGGCCGTGTCGTGGGCGGTTGCTATCCGCTTGGGGTTCGCGATCGTCGCGAGGGCTTGAACTTTCCTGATATCCGACAGAGTTGGAGCGCCGGGCCGCGGCGGCATCCTTCGGGAAGGATGCCGCCGCGGCACTTGGCGCCGGTCCCGGATCGGTCAAAAGTTAAAGCTCGTGCGGATGCCGATAGTCCTGGGTTGCGCATATGTGACGTGCTGGGTGTCGAAGACAAAGGAGCGCGACACCTCGGCGCGTTCGTCGGTCAGGTTGCTGACGTAAAACGTTACCGACCAGTCGTCGCTGGCTACGCCCGCCGTCAGATCGAGCATTGCCCAGCCGTCGATCAGGTCGCGGTTGATGGTGATGATGTCACTGTAGGACTCCGAGGCCCAGGAAATCATCGGCATGACGTGGGCCGTCCAACCGTTCCCCGGCAAGTTCCATTGGTACCGCGCCCGCAGGTTGCCTTGGGAACTCGGCGCGAAGGCGAGTTCATCCCCGACTCGCACGTCGTTGGTCGGCGTAATCTTGCGCGTGATCTCGGTATCGAGGAAGGATACGGCGCCAGCGATGGTGAGCCGGTCGGACCACTCGGGCAGCCAGGTAAAATCCGCCTCCAGCCCGGTAACCTCGGCGTCCGCCGCATTATCCGAGAAGAACAGGTTGACGATGCTGGTATCGAAGATCGTGGTCTGCAAGTTCTCGATATCGATATTGAATAGCGCCGCGTTCAAGCGCAGAGAGCTGGTAAAATCGGCTTTCATGCCCACTTCGAAATTGACGACTTCGTCGGTTTCGAGTTCGTAGGGCACGACGAAACCACTGCCGTCCGCGCTGCTGCGCCCGCCCGGACGATTCAGCAGGCCGGGGCGAAATCCTTCCGACAGGGTTACGTAGTACAGGCGTCCATCCTCCGGCCGCCAATCAAGCGTTGCCTTGAAGATGGTGCCGTCCGCCACTGCCTTGTCGGGTGCGCCCACGGTGTTGCCGGGCCTGAATTGCTGGGAAATATTGGTGCCGAATCGCTGTCCGTCTTCCCGGTTGGCGCCGAAATTGCCGAACGACGAGTTGGCGCTGCCCTCGAGATCGACTTCGATCTCGTAGTTGCGGGCGCCGAGCGTCAGTGAAAACTGGTCGCTCAAGTCGATGCCAAGCTCGCCGAAATAGCCAATCTGCTCATCCGTGCGTCTGATGTCATTACGGAAGATGACATCCGCCGGGAACGGTCCCGGATAGGTGTAATAGCCGGGGCCGGCATTGAAGCTGGATCCACTGGGATTGCCGGGAGCCGCCTGCGGGTTGGTCAGCGGATAGTTCGGCGCGAATCCCGGATGCCCGTTCCACGAGATGGCCTTGACGGAGCCGGGGTAGGTAAAGTCATTGACTTCTATGAGTTCAAGTTCACTCATGAACACGCCACCCTGAAGACGCCAGCGGTTCGACTGGTCCGTGGTGAATCGGATTTCGTGGGTCTGGACTTCCAGCGCGTTGAGGCTGTCCACGTACATTTGCGGCTCATTGCAGGTCGTGCCCGCGCGTGGCACGCCGGGCGGCGAGTTGAACGAGGTATAGGTCGCGTAGTAATCGCAGATGTAATAAGGCAAGTATTGGCCGACGAAAAGGTAGTCGGAGTAATCGACGATCTGATCCGACTGCCGGTCCGTGAATGCGCCGGTGTAGATGACTTCAAGCTCACCGAGCCGGCCCGTGAGCGTCCAGGCGGTATTGTCGAAGGTATCCTCGATGCGCTCATCCACGAAGCGGCTGATTGCCAGGTCGCCGACCTCGGGATCGGCGAAGAATACGCCATCGGCATCGGTGTCCTGGGTGGTGTGAGCGACGTAAAATTCCCAACTGTCGCTGATATCCCATTGGGCGGAGATCCTGCCGCCGGCGTAGGTAACTCCATTGATATCGCTTTGGGCGATGGAGCTGTTGTCGGCCGCAAGGAAGTTAATGTTGGAAAGATCCACTCCGGCCTGGAATCCGGCGCGATAGGAAGCGACGGGCACGCCGTTGTCGCGAACCGCGCCCTCGGATCTGAACCGCGCGCTTTGACTGACGTCTCTCCGGCCGGGAACGTTGTCGATCCAGCCGCCCTGGTTGTCCCTGTAGATGACGCCGCGCAAGCCGAAGGTATCGCTGACGGGAACGTTCAATACTACTTCGAAGTTCGAACCACCTTCGCCATCGCTGATAGTATTCGCGCCGATCTTGGCCGTGCCGTAAAACTCGTCCAGTTCCGGCTTGTTGGTAATCAGGCGGACATTGCCCGCCTGGGAACTGGCGCCGAACAAGGTGCCCTGGGGTCCCGAGAGCACTTCTATACGCGCCAAATCGGCCGCGTACACATCGAGATTGCGGCCCGGCTGCGCCAGCGGCTGCTCGTCAAGATAAAAGGCCACGTTGGGCGAAAGGCCGGCTACCCCGGCAACCGTAAGGTTCGGCGTTGTGGACGCGACTCCGCGAATATAGATGGTGTTCTGTCCCGGTCCACTCCCACCGGCGGTCACACTCGGCAATTGCAGGACGTAGTCCGAGAAATTGGCGATGCCGAGTTCATCCAGGTTTTCCGAATTCAAGGCGGACACTGCGATGGGAACATCCTGCAACGCGCGCTCTACGCGTGTCGCGGTAACGAAAATCTCTTCTAGTGTCCGCTCGCCGCCTGCTTGCTGGGCCAGAACCGGGGGGGCGGCCAGCGCGGCCGCGACGGCGACGGAAATAGTGCTTCGTTTTGCTTGCAGCGGAACTTGCATGCTGACTCTCCGTGAAAAAACTTTTTATTAACTAATGTCAAACTCAGGATAGCACTCCAATGCGTCACCGAATGGCGTATATGCGACATCTGAGTGCCAAAACGGGACAAGGTACCCCTTAACTGGTAATCAATCATCGATAAACCATTATGTGTCGGCGGCAATATTGCCCGGCGCCTTGATGTCGCTTGCGGTTGGCTCCATGTCGCATCCGGTGATGCAAAAGCAGGATTTCTATCCCAAACTGGCAACATGATCACCCATACACAACCCAGGCGCGACCCTGGCCGCGGAAGACGCGCCGGCCGTCCCGCGCGGGCTGGCCGCGCGCGCGCGCGTCAGCGAAGCACCGCGGTTGATCGCGAGACCTGGATCGAGCGCCGGATTCCGCATGTCGAGGTCCTCGATGCCGAAGCACTGGAGTTGATCGAACACAATGCCGATTTGGTGCTGCGGGAAATCGGTATCGAATTTCGCGATTTTCCTTCGGCGCTCGAGCTTTGGAAGGAGGCCGGCGCGGATGTCGACGGCGAACGCGTGCGCTTCCCGCTGGGGTTGTGCCGTTCCCTGGTCGAGGCCAACGCGCCGCGGGAATACCAGCAGCACGCGCGTAATCCTCAGCGCACCACAATCGTCGGAGGCGAACGAACCGTGCTGGCGCCGGCTTACGGACCGCCCTTCGTGCATGACCTCGATCAGGGGCGCCGTTACGCGACCCTCGAGGACTTTCGCAACTTCGTGAAACTCACTTTCATGGCGCCGGGTCTGCACCATTCGGGCGGCACGATCTGCGAGCCGGTCGACGTTCCCGTCAACAAGCGCCATCTGGACATGATCTACAGTCATATCAAGTACAGTGACAAGCCGTTCATGGGTTCGGTCACCCATCCCGACCGCGCTGAAGACACTCTGGCCATGGTCAAGCTCTTGTTCGGCGAGGACTTTATCGCGAAGAAAACGGTATTGACGAGCCTGATCAATGCAAACTCGCCGCTGACCTTTGACGCCACCATGCTGGGGGCGGCGACGATCTATGCCAAAAACAATCAGGCAACGATCATTTCGCCGTTCCTGCTCGCCGGCGCGATGTCGCCGGTGACTGTCGCCGGCACGCTGACCCAGATCCTCGCCGAGGCGCTGGCCGGCATGGCCTATATCCAACTCGTCCGGCCCGGGGCCCCCGTTGTGTTCGGCTCCTTCGCCGCGGCCGTATCCATGCAGTCCGGAGCGCCGACCTTCGGTACTCCAGAGACCAGCCTGGTCATCTATGGAGCGGGGCAACTGGCGCGCCGCCTGGGGGTGCCTTATCGCAGCGGCGGCGGTCTGTGCGCGGCAAAGATTCCCGACGCCCAGGCGGCCTACGAAGCCGCCAACACCTTGCAGACGGCCGCGTTGGCGGGAGTGAATTTCATGTTGCACGCGACAGGCTGGCTGGAAGGGGGGCTGGCTATGGGATACGAAAAATTCGTCATGGACGCCGATCAGGCCAACATGATCGCGGTGTTATTGAAAGGGGTGGACATGTCGGAAAACGCCCAGGCCCTGGATGCGCTGCGCGAGGTCGGTCCGGGCTCGCACTTTCTCGGCGCCGCGCACACGCTGGCCAACTTCGAGACTGCCTTTTACCGCTCCCCAGTGGCGGACAACAACAGTTTCGAGCAATGGCGGGAGGACGGCTCGCTTGACGCCGCCCGGCGCGCCAACGGCATCTGGAAGCAAATGCTGCGGGAATACGAGGCGCCGCGCCTGGACCCGACGATCGACGAAGCGCTGGTCGACTTCATGCGGCGGCGCAAATCTGAATTTGAGGATCGAGACTACTGATGGACACCAAAGAGATAGTCCCGGATGAGGAAGAATTCATTCTTGCGGATCTGAACAACGACGATCTGGTCGAGCAAATGCACGAAGATCTCTACGACGGTCTGAGAGAGGAGATCGTCGAGGGCACTTCCATCTTGCTCGAGCGCAACTGGTCGGCGGATCGGGTGCTCAACGAAGCGCTGGTCGAAGGCATGCGCATTGTCGGCGTGGACTTCCGCGATGGCATATTGTTCGTGCCTGAAGTATTGCTCGCGGCCAACGCGATGAAAGGTGGCATGGCGATTCTGCGGCCCTTGCTCGCGGAGACCGGCGTCAAGCCGATCGGCAAGATGGTGATTGGCACCGTGAAGGGCGATATTCACGACATCGGCAAAAACCTGGTGGGCATGATGCTGGAAGGCTCCGGATTCGAAGTCTTCGACATCGGCATCAACAATTCTGTCGAAGACTATTTCGAAGCCCTCGAAAAGCATCGGCCGGACATCCTTGGCATGTCCGCCCTGCTTACCACTACCATGCCCTACATGAAGGTAGTCATCGACGAGATGGTCAAACAGGGCATTCGCGACGACTATATCGTGCTGGTCGGCGGGGCGCCGCTGAACGAGGAGTTCGGCCGCGCCGTCGGCGCCGATGCCTATTGCCGTGACGCGGCCCAGGCCGCGGACGTCGCTCCGGAAATGGTGCGCTCGCGCCGCCGGGGAGGGGTCGTCAGTGCCTGAGCCGATCCTGGTCATAGCCTGCGGCGCCCTGGCGCTGGAGATCGACGCGCTCCGGCGGAGCTGGGACTGGCGGCACCTGCACCTGAAATGCATCGACGCGAAACTGCACAACCGCCCGGCCGCGATTCCGGGACGCCTGAGAAAGGAGATTCGCAGGCATCGCGCCTCGTACAAGAAGATTTTCGTCGCCTACGCCGACTGCGGCACCGCCGGCGGCATCGATCAGGTGCTTGCGGAGGAGGGCGCGGAACGGCTGGAAGGCGCGCATTGCTACGAATTTTTCGCCGGCCGCAAGCGTTTCGCCGAGCTTGCCGGATCTGAACCCGGCACGTTCTACCTTACCGATTTCCTGGCTCGCCACTTCGACCGGTTCGTAATCCGGCCGCTGGGACTGGATGGGCATCCTGAACTTCGCGATGCCTATTTCGGCAACTACCGCAAGCTCGTTTATCTCTCGCAAACCAGGGACCAAAGTTTGCTCGAATCCGCCGCCAGGTCTGCCGCGCGGCTGGGACTGGAATTTGAACACGTGCATTGCGGTTACGGCGAATTGGAAACGAGTCTGGCGTTGCAATTCGGACGATCGAACCATGGTCAAAAAGATTCTCATTTTTTGGCGTGACATACCTATGCGAGATTTCGCCAAAAATGGTTAAAAAAATTCTCATATATTGGCGTGACATACCGTCACAGGTCATCGTGCAGCGGGGTCGGCGGCGCGAGAAAGTCATGTTGAGCGACCGGTTCCAGCAGGCGATCGACCGCGCCGCGATGCGCGCGGGCAAAGGAAGCAGCGGACCCTATCTCGCGGAGTGGCGTCGGGAGTCAACGACGACGAACGCGGCCGGCGAGTTGCGTGAAATCGCGCTTGCCGAGGCGCGCCGCTTCGAGGAAGCGTTCAGCGAGGAACGCCTGGAAGAGCTGGTTCGCGGCAAGGGTGCGGCATCCGGGAAGCCGCAATCCTCATGTTGATAAAGGATGGATTCCGCGACTGCGCGCGGAATGACAAACTCCTGGGTCATTCCGCGCGGAGCGAAGCGCAGCGTCGCTCAGGCAGCCACGCGCAAACTCAGCGGAAGCGGCATTGAAATGTATCGTATGCGGCAATTTTCCGTGCGCCATGCGCGCGGCCTGAAACTCCTTTACTCGGCGCTTGAAAGGGTGCTGGTCCGGTGCGAACCGCTGCTGCGGCGCATTGGCTACCAGCGGCTCGACAAACCTTTCGCCCAGGTTGAGTCGCTGACCAAGGGCTTGTTGCTGGATTCGCAGAACTGCGGACAGTGCATCGTCGGATTCACGGGACTTTCCTGCCCGATGAATTGCCCGAAAAAGATGCGCAACGGTCCCTGCGGTGGTGTCCTCGCCGACGGAACATGCGAGGTCGTGCCGGGGATGCCATGCGTCTGGGTGCTTGCCTGGGAAGGCGCTCGGCGTCTGGATGAAGCACAGGTTCCGTTGCAGGATGTGCAGCCCCCGGTGGATCATCAGTTGATCGGACGGTCGGCATGGCTGCGCGAGGTTCGCATCAAGGTAGAGGACCCCGGACATGCAATTTGAAGACGAACCGGTAACTCCCGGCGATCCGCTGCCGATCCGGCCCGGACACTCTTCATTCGGCCGCCTTGAGCGTGTGCTGCGCGGCGGCGGATTCGCGGTAACCGCCGAGATCGCGCCCCCGGATTCGGCCAATCCCGCGGAAGTCTACAAGCGGGCCGCGCTGTTCGATGGCTATGTGGACGCGATGAACGCCACTGACGGTTCGGGGGCCAATTGCCACATGTCCAGCGTCGGCATGTGCTCGCTGTTGACGCGGCGCGGCTATGCCATGGTCATGCAGGTCTCCGCCCGTGATCGAAACCGGATAGCGATTCAGGGCGATGTCCTCGGCGCGGCGGCCATGGGCGTGGCGAGCATTCTTTGCCTGACCGGCGATGGCGTGGACGTGGGCGATCACCCCCAGGCCAAGCCCGTGTTCGACCTGGATTGCATGTCCATGCTGAACATGATTCGCGGCATGCGCGATGAGTCGCGGTTTCTCAGCGGCCGCGCGCTGGACGAGCCTCCGCGCGTATTTCTCGGCGCCGCCGCGAATCCGTTTGCGCCACCGCTGGACTATCGTCCGCACCGGCTGGCGAAAAAGGTCGAGGCCGGCGCGCAATTCGTGCAAACCCAGTACTGTTTCGACATCGACGCATTCCGGAGCTACATGGCGGCGGTGCGCGACGCGGGGACCCACGAGAAGGTCTTCATCCTGGCGGGCGTCGGTCCATTGGCCTCGGCTCGCTCGGCGGAGTGGATTCGCGGCAACGTGCCCGGCATTCATATTCCCGACGCGGTCATCCGCCGTCTCAAGGCCGCGAAGAACCAGCAACAAGAGGGGATCAATCTCTGCATCGACATGATCCATCAAATCAGGGATATCCAGGGCGTGCATGGCATTCACATCATGGCGTACCGCCAGGAACACCGGGTCGCGGAAATCATCGAGCGTTCCGGCGTGCTGGGCGGGCGCAAGTTGTGGCGGCCGTCTCTCGACTGGAAGGACGGCGAGTGGGATCAAGGCAGCGCTGTTGCGGCGCAAGACGCGCTGTCAAATAATCCGGTCGCGCGGAAACTGGAGAAAGTCTCATGACGGAAACTGTCGTTGCCTCGCCCAACCGGGAAGTACGTATCGGATTCGACCGGCCGTTCGTCATCATCGGCGAGCGCATCAATCCCACGGGACGCAAGATTCTTGCCGAGGAAATGGCCCAGGGCGACTACAGCCGAGTCGAGGTCGACGCCATTGCCCAGGTGGAGGCGGGCGCGCACATGCTCGACGTCAATGCCGGCGTGCCGCTGGCCGACGAACCCCGGATGCTGGCGGACATGGTCAAGCTAGTGCAGTCGATCACCGAGGTTCCGCTATCCATCGACTCTTCCATCGTCGCGGCGCTGGAGGCCGGTCTGTCCGTATATGAAGGCAAGGCGCTGGTGAACTCGGTGACCGGGGAGGAAGAGCGCCTGGAGTCGGTGCTGCCGCTGGTCAAGCGGCATGGCGCGGCCGTGGTTGCCATATCCAACGACGAGACCGGCATCTCCGAAGATCCCGACGTGCGCTTCGAGGTGGCGAGAAAGATCGTCGAGCGCGCCGCCGACTACGGTATCCCGCG
Organism: uncultured Pseudohongiella sp.; assembly: GCA_951812715.1. Taxonomy (GTDB): domain Bacteria; phylum Pseudomonadota; class Gammaproteobacteria; order Pseudomonadales; family Pseudohongiellaceae; genus UBA9145. The sequence goes on from OX638323.1 coordinate 3,244,969, forward strand.
CGAAGACGTCGTTGTCGACCCACTGGTGATGCCCATCGGCGCAATCAATTCGGCTGGCGTGCAAGTCATGCATATCGTGCGGCGCTTGCGCGAAGAGCTCAGGGTAAATACTACCTGCGGCGCATCCAATGTCAGTTTCGGACTACCCAATCGCAATGGCATCAATTCCGCTTTTCTCACCATGGCCATCGGCGCGGGAATGACCTCGGCGATCACGAATCCCCTGCATCCCGATGTAGTGCAGGCCGCACTGGGCGCGGATGTGATGATGGGTCACGACCCGGACTGCGCAAACTGGCTGCGAAAATATCGCCAGGCGCCGGCCGGCCGCCCGGAGCGCGAACGCGGCGGCCGGCGCCGCAGGAGCTGAGGATGGCTTCGACCGGCCCCAGCCTCGACATCCATGTCGAGTCGTTCAGGCTTTCAAAAGCTTCGCTTTTGATCGGCTGCGCCGAACAGCCTTCACCCATCCCTGGCGCGAGTTTATCGACTTCGATTCCCCCCAGCCTTGCCATCCTTGGCAAGTCGTTCGATCCCCAGAAAGCGTTGCTTTTTATCGGCCGCGCCGACCGGCCCTCACCCCCCTGAGTGAGTAAACGATGTGACCGACATCAACGCCAGGATCGTTTTCACCCCTTCCGGGCGCCGCGGCGAGTTCCCGCATGGCGTCCGATTGCTGGATGCCGCTCGCAGTATCGGAGTCGATGTGGACTCGGTGTGCGGCGGCCGCGGACTGTGCGGACGCTGCCGCATCGTTTGTATGGAAGGCGACTTTGCCAAGCACGCGATTCGTTCCCGCCCGGAGAATCTGTCTCCGCTCAACGAAATCGAGGAGCGCTATAGCGAACGCCGCCTGCAACTTGAAAAAAATCACCGCCTGAGCTGTCAGGCGACGGTTCGCGGCGATCTCGTCATCGATGTGCCTCCCGAAAGCCAGATGCACCGGCAAGTGGTGCGCAAGGAGGCCGAACTTCGGGATATCGAACTCAATCCGGCCACGCGGCTTTACCATGTCGAAGTGCAGCCCGCCGACCTGCTCGAAGCGACCGGCGACCTGCAACGACTCCGTGACGCTCTGGCCCGGGAATGGCATCTGGCCAAACTGGACTGTGACCCGGTTATCCTGCCGGGTCTGCAGGCCGCGCTACGCAAGGGCGAATGGCGCGTTACCGTGGCCGTACATGCCCAAGCGACTATCGTCGCCGTCTGGCCTGGCTTCAAACCCAGCGCCCACGGCGTCGCGCTGGACATCGGTTCGACGACGATCGCCGCCCACCTGGTCGATCTGACGGCGGGCAAGGTGGTGGCTACCGACGGCATCATGAACCCGCAGATCCGGTTCGGCGAGGACCTGATGAGCCGGGTGTCCTATGTAATGATGCAAGCGCAAGGCGCCGCCGAGCTGACCAGCGCCGTTCGCCGGGGCGTCAATAACCTTATCGGCGACGTCTGCCAACTGGGCAGGATCGAAGCGGCGGATGTCGTCGAACTGACCATGGTCGGCAATCCGATCATGCATCACCTGTTCCTGGGTCTGGATCCGCGCGAACTCGGCGGCGCTCCCTTTGCGCTGGCGGTCGATACCGCGCTCAATCTGAAGGCGCGCGATATTGGCATCGATATCAATCCGGGCGCCGGCGTATATGTGCTGCCGTGCATCGCCGGGCACGTGGGCGCCGACGCGGCAGGGGTGGTGCTCGCGGAGGAGCCGCATCTGCTGGACGAAATCTCGCTGGTCGTGGACGTTGGCACCAACGCGGAGATCGTGCTCGGCAGCCGCGATCGGTTGCTGGCCTGCTCCAGCCCGACGGGTCCCGCGTTCGAGGGCGCGCAGATTTCCGGCGGCCAGCGCGCCACCAGCGGCGCCATCGAGCGGGTACGCATCGATTCGGGAAACTTTGAGCCGCGCTACAGCGTCATCGGATCGGAATTGTGGTCCGACGACCCGAAATTCGATGCAGCGACCCAGGCGTTCGGTGTCACGGGTATCTGCGGGTCCGGCATCATCGAAGTCATCGCGGAGATGTATCTGGCCGGAATCATCAACGAGGACGGCGTCGTCCAGGGCTCGCTGGCGACCCGCAGCGACCGCATCGTCGCCGACGGCCGCACGTTCTCCTATCTGCTGCACGACGGCCCGCAGCGAATCCTCGTCACGCAGAACGACGTGCGCCAGGTGCAACTTGCCAAGGCCGCGTTGTACGCGGGCGTTCGGCTATTGCAGCATCGCGCCGGCATCGACGCCATCGACCGCATCCGCCTTGCCGGGGCGTTCGGTTCCCACATCGATCCGAAATACGCCATGGTGTTGGGGCTGATTCCCGATTGCGATCTCGACCGGGTGGAGTCGGCGGGCAATGCCGCGGGCATGGGAGCGCTGATCGCCTTGCTTAACGTATCCGCCCGGGCGGAGATTGAAGCCGCGGTTGGCGGCATCGAGAAAATCGAGACGGCGGTGGAGCCGAAGTTCCAGCAATACTTCGTGGAGGCCATGGCGATCCCGCACAAGCGGGACGCCTTTCCCAAGCTGTTCTCGGTGATTGACAGGCCGGCCGCGGGGCTGGATTCCGGCGATGCGGGCCGGCGCCGACGCCGACGGGCTGTGTCTGGCGGAGGCAAGTCATGAATCGCAAGGTGACTTTCACGGCCATGGATCACGGTACGCGGGAGGATTACGATCTGGTGGAGGCGCACGACGAGCGCAACGCGACCGAACTCGCCGACCGGGTTCTCGGTTGGCTGCGCTCCATGGACGGCGATTCTCCCTATCGAATCAGCCGTCTTCAACATGCATTGCAAACCGCCACGCGGGCGGAGCGCGATGGCGCGGATGATGAAACCATCGCCTGCGCGTTGCTTCACGATATCGGCGATGTGATCTCGCCGCGCAATCATTCCGCGGCAAGCGCCGCGCTGCTGGCCCCGTACGTGAGCGAGAAGAATCACTGGATCGTCAAGCACCACGGCCTGTTTCAGGGTTATTACTGGATGCATCATTACGGCGAGGATCGCAACGTCCGCGACCGCTATCGGGACCACGAGCACTATCAGGCGTGTGTGGAGTTTTGTGCCCGCTGGGACCAGGTGTCGTTCGATCCCGCGTACAGGACCCATCCGCTGGAACGCTACGAACCGCTGGTGCGCGACCTGTTCGCCCGCAAGCCGCGGCCATTTCCTTGAGTACGGAACCCCAGGCAATGAAGACACGGGCGAGAGTTGTAGTCATCGGCGGCGGAGTAGTTGGCGTCAGCGCGCTGTATCACCTGGCCGCGAAGGGATGGGGCGATCAGGTGGTGCTGGTCGAGAAGGGCGAATTGACCTCCGGCTCGACCTGGCACGCAGCGGGATTGTTGCCCTTGTTCAATATGAGTTACTCGGTGGGCCAGATCCACAAGTACTCGGTCAGGCTCTACCGGGAACTCGAACAGGAAACCGGACAGCGGGTCGGGTTCAGCCAGGTCGGCAATTTGCGGCTGGCCATGAACAGCGACCGCATGGATGAGTATTACCAATACGCGGCAACGGCGAAGACCATTGGCGTCGACGTGCGTTTCCTGACGCCGGCCGAGATCGGAAAACTCTGGCCGCTGTGCGATACCGACGGTCTCGTGGGGGGCATTTATCATCCAGAGGATGGCTATATCCAGCCCGCCGACTTGACCCAGGCCTTGGCCATCGGCGCTCGCGCCCGCGGCGCCGAGATATACCGGAAGACCGCGGTCGTCGGCATTACCCAGGCCAGCTCGGGCGGCTGGATAGTGCATACCGACCAGGGCGATATCACCTGCGACCATGTCGTATCCGCGACCGGCAATTACGCCCGACGAACCGGGGCAATGGTGGGGCTGGACATTCCGGTGCTGCCGGTCGAGCACCAGTACATCGTCACCGAACCCCATCCCGCGCTGGAAGAGCGCAAGCGCGAGGGCCTGCCGGAACTCGGCGTACTGCGCGAGTCCGACGGTTCCTGGTACCTGCGCGAGGAAAGCAGCGGCTTCATTCTCGGCCCCTACGAGAAGGGCGCGCCCTGCTGTTATGTCGACGGCCCGGACCCGGCGGCCGAGTACGAGTTGTTCCAGGAAGACATCGACCGCCTTATGCCCCACATCGAGGCCGCGATGGCGCGGGTGCCCGCTTTCGCCGAAGTGGGGATCAAATCGGTTTACAACGGCGCCATCGCTTACACGCCGGACGGCAACCCGATCATCGGTCCGGCCTGGGGCATCGACAATTTCTGGCTATCCGAGGGGCACAGTTTCGGCATCACGGCCGCGGGCGGCGCCGGCTGGCAACTGGCCGAATGGATCGTCGAGGGCGAGCCCACGGTCGACATGCTCGGGGTCGAGCCGCGCCGCTTCGGCGACTACGCCACCAAAGACTATCTGATCGAGAAGAACGAGGAAGCCTACGCCCACGTATTCGTCATCCATTACCCGGACGAGGAGCGCCCGGCCGCGCGTCCATTGCGCACCGCGCCCTGTTACGAGCGCATGAAGGCGCTCGGCGCAGTGTTTGGACAGAAGTTCGGCTGGGAGCGGCCCAATTTCTTCGCCACCGATGGCATGCCACAGGAAGACGACTGGTCCTTTCGCCGCTCGCGCTGGTTCGAGGCCGTGCGCGGGGAGGTCGAGAATGTCACCCGCAATGTCGGCCTGCTGGACATGACCGCGTTCGCCAAGTGCCGCGTATCGGGACCGGGCGCCGAAGATTTCCTCAACCGGTTCGTCGCCAACAGCGTGCCGCAGCGGGCCGGACGGCTTTGCCTGGCGCATGCCTTGAACCACAACGGCGGTGTGCATTCGGAGTTCACGATCCGGCGCGAGTCTGACGACTCCTTCTACCTGGTTTCGGCGGGTGCGTTGCAGCGGCTGGATCACGACTATTTGCGCAGGTACATGCCGCGCGACGGGTCGGTGCAGTTTACGCCGCTGACCGGCGCAATGGGGGTGCTGGTGCTGGCCGGGCCGAAGGCCCGGGAGTTATTGTCACGGGTTTCCCGCGCGGACCTTTCGAACGAGGCGTTCCGGTGGCTGACCGCCCGGGATATCGTGGTCGGCTCGGCGCCGGTCAACGCCATGCGGGTAAATTTCGTCGGCGAACTCGGCTGGGAATTGCACCACCCGCTGGAGTACCAGAATCATATATTCGATGCGCTGTTCGAGGCCGGCGAGGATCTGGGGCTGGCGCCGTTCGGCATTCGCGCCATGGATTCCATGCGCATGGAGAAGTCCTATCGCATGGTGGGCACGGAATTGTCCATCGAATACTCAGCCTTCGAGTCGGCCATGGATCGCTTCGTCAAGCTCGACAAGGGCGACTTTCTCGGGCGCGAAGCCTTGCTCGCGTCGAGGGAGGCCGGGCTCGGGAACCTGCTGGTGACGCTGGAAGTACACGATGTTGAGGACGCGGACGTGCTCGGCAATAATGCGTTGCTCATGGACGGGGAAACCGTCGGCCGCGCCACGAGCGGCAATTTCGGGTTCCGCACGGGCAAATCGCTGGCGCTGGGCATGCTACCTCCCGACCTGGCGAAGCCGGGTACGGAAGTCGAAGTCGAGCTTCTCGACCGCACTTTCCACGCCACGGTAATCCCCGACAGCCCCTTCGATCCAGACAATGAACGGCTTCGCGACGTAACCGAGACATGAAGCGATACTCCGCATTCAGCCTGCTGCGCAACGCCCTCAGCCATAACAGGAACTGGCGCCCGGCCTGGCGCAATCCGGAACCCAAAAAGAGCTACGATGCGATCGTCGTGGGCGGCGGCGGTCACGGCCTCGCCACCGCCTACTACCTGGCTAAGGAACATGGCATAAGCAACGTCGCGGTGCTGGAAAAGGGCTGGATCGGCGGCGGCAACACCGGGCGCAACACCACCATCGTTCGCTCCAACTACCTGTGGACGGAAGCGGCGCTGCTATACGAGAAGTCGATGAAACTCTGGGAAGGGTTGAGCCAGGATCTGAACTACAACGTCATGTTCAGCCAGCGCGGCGTCTACAACCTCGGTCATTCGCCGCAGGACATGCGCGATATCGAGCGGCGCGTCAACGCCAACCGGCTTAACGGTATCGACGCCGAGGTCATTAGCGTGGCCGAACTCGGCAAGGCGATCCCATATCTGAACGTGTCCTCCAGCGCGCGCTACCCCGTTCTCGGCGCGTCGTTGCAACGCCGCGGGGGTGTGGCGCGCCACGACGCCGTCGCTTGGGGCTTCGCGCGGGCCGCGGACGCGCTCGGTGTCGATATCATCGAGCAATGCGAGGTCACGGGCATGGAGATCAGGGGCGGCAAGGTCACGGGCGTGCGGACCACGCGCGGCCCGATCGCCTCGGATCGCATCGGCGTGGTGGTGGCCGGCCATGCCGGCGTGCTGGCGAAGATGGCGGGCCTGCGGCTGCCGATCGAGAGCCATCCCTTGCAGGCCTTCGTCTCCGAGCCGATCAAGCCGGTGCTGGATACGGTGGTCATGTCCGGCGCGGTCCATGGTTACGTCAGTCAGTCCGACAAGGGCGAACTGGTGATCGGCTCCGGCATCGACGCTTACAACGGCTACGGTCAGCGGGGCAGCTTTCCCGTCATCGAACACGCCATGCAGGCGATCATCGAGTTGTTCCCGATTTTCAGCCGCGTGCGCATGCTCAGACTCTGGGGCGGTATTGTCGATGTCGCTCCGGATGCCTGTCCGATTGTGTCCAAGACACCAGTGGAGGGCCTGTATTTCAATTGCGGCTGGGGCACCGGCGGATTCAAGGCGACGCCGGGCTCAGGCTGGGTGTTCGCGCATACCATGGCCCACGGCGAGGCCCACGAACTCAACGCTCCCTTCAGCCTGGAGCGGTTCAGCAGCGGCGCCCTGGTCTATGAGCACGGCGCCGCGGCGGTGGCGCACTAGCGCAAGGAACGGATATGAACTCCTCAGGATTGCATCTCGTATTTGGCAAGCATTGTGGCTGGCGGGGCAAGTTGTATTCTGGTTGTTTGTACATGTCATCCCTGGCGCGACGTTTGGGGCTTCGCCAACCTCCAGCCTTGCCATCCCTGGCAAGTCGTTCGGCGCTCGAAAAGCTTCGCTTTTCGTCGGCTTTGCCGACCGGGCCTCACTTATGTTGCTGATCACATGCCCATGGTGCGGACCCCGGGCCGAGACCGAGTTCAGCTACGGCGGCGAGGCCGATATCGCTCGGCCGCTTGATCCCGATGCGCTGAGCGACGCGGAATGGGCGGACTATCTGTTCTATCGCGGCAACCCGCGTGGTCCGCATAGGGAAAAATGGAACCATGTCCATGGCTGTCGGCGCTGGTTCGGCGTGGAGCGGGATACGGTCAGCTACCGCATCGCGCGCAGCTTTATGCTAAGCGCTGGCGGACCCGGCGCTGACGCAGACGCCGGACCCGAATCCGGCGGCGATGCAAACACGGAACAGGAAGATTGACCATGGCGGCAGCGCAGCCGAACCGTTTGCAACACGGCGGGAGGATAGACCGGTCGCGGCCATTGGCGTTCTCACTGGATGGCAAGGCTTATACGGGATTCGCCGGCGATACCCTCGCCTCGGCGCTGATTGCCAACGGCGTTGCGCTGGTTGGGCGCAGCTTCAAGTTGCGCCGCCCGCGCGGGATCGTCGGCGGTGGAGCCGAGGAACCCAACGCGATCATGCAGGTGGGGGAGGGAGCCAAGACTCAGCCCAACTTGCCCGCGACCCAAATCGAACTTCAGCAAGATCTGGTTGCGCATACCACGAGAGGCTGGCCGAGCGTAGGCTTCGATATCGGCGCAATCAGCGATTTCTTCGGGCGCATTCTGGGCGCGGGTTTCTACTACAAGACCTTCATGTTTCCGCGCTCATTCTGGAACTATTACGAGCGCGCAATCCGTTTGTCGACCGGCTTCGGCGAGGCGCCGGCGTCGCCCGATCCCGACGCATACGAGCACATGAACGCGCATTGCGACGTACTCGTGGCCGGCGGTGGGCCGGCGGGCCTGATCGCGGCGCTGGTGGCGGCAAGATCCGGCGCCCGCGTGATTCTTGCCGACGACGGCAACGAGTTCGGCGGCAGTTTGCTGGCCGGCGCCGACGCCATCGATGGCGCGCCCGCCATGGATTGGGTTGCCGGCGTAGTGGCCGAATTGCGCGAGATCCCGGATTGCGTCTTGCTGCCCCGCGGCGCCGTGCTGGGCTATCACGATCACGATTTCCTGACGCTCGCCGAGCGCTGCGTCGCCGACCCCCGCGGTCCCGGCGACGCGACGCGGCGCGATATTCGCCCGCGGGCGCGGGAGCGGCTCTGGCGCATCCGGGCCAAACGCGTGATATTGGCCCAGGGCAGCTTCGAGCGGCCACTGGCATTCTGCAACAACGATCGTCCGGGCGTAATGTTGGCGTCAGCCGTCTCGACCTATATCCATCGCTATGCCGTCCTGCCGGGCCGCCATGCGGTGGTGTTCACGAACAACGATTCCGCTTATCGAACGGCGCTGGATCTGGCCGGCGCCGGCGTCAAAGTGGCCGCCATCGTTGACAGCCGGGCCGGTGGCGGCGGAGCACTCGCGGCCCAGGCGCGGGTAGTGGGAATCCCGGTCTTGCAAGGCCGCGTTATCAGCGATGTGACCGGCAAAAATCGTGTCAGGGGCGTCAGCATTGCCGAGTGGTCGGGCGACAGTTGGGAGAACGTTACGAGCACGGTCCGCATCGACTGTGATCTACTGGCGGTATCCGGCGGCTGGAGCCCGGCGGTTCATCTGCACGCCCAGGCCGGCGGCCGGCTGGACTGGGACGAATCACAACTGTGTTTCCGGCCCGCCCATGCAAGCGAAAAGCAGCGCCAGTCCCACGATTCGGCCGGCGCGGGCAACGGCAGGCAATCCCTGAACGAATGTCTAACCGACGGTTTGCGCGCCGGAACTGAAGCAGTGGCGAAGCTCGGCCTGGAACCCGCGGCCATCAAGGCGCCGGCAGCAAGCAGCGCCGGCGAAGCACCGATCGAGGCCCTTTGGCGCGTACCCGCTGAAAGGGACGCGGATCGCTGCCCGAAGCAGTTCATCGACTTGCAGAACGACACCACCGTGGCCGACATCAGGCTGGCGGTGCGCGAAGGCTATCGCAACGTGGAACATGTCAAACGGTACACGGCGCTGGGCTTCGGCACCGACCAGGGCAAACTCGGCAACATCAACGGCATGGCGGTGTTGGCCGCCGCGCTCGGCAAGACCATTGCCGAAGTGGGAACGACCACGTTTCGCCCGGTTTACACGCCGGTGAGTTTCGGGACCGTCGCCGGCGAAAGCGTCGGCGGCCTCTATGATCCGGTGCGCAAGACCGCGCTGCACGAAAGTCACGAAGCCGCCGGCGCGCCCATGGAGGTGGTCGGCCAGTGGCATCGGCCCTGGTACTTTCCCCGTGCTGGCGAAGACTTGCATGCGGCGGTGGCGCGCGAATGTCTTGCCGTGCGCAACTCGGTCGGCGCCATGGACGCCTCCACGCTCGGCAAGATTGACGCCCGCGGCCCCGATGTCGTGAAATTTCTGGAGCGAATCTACACGCATAATGTCGGCCGGATGAAGCTTGGGCGCTGCGCCTACGGCATCATGCTCGGCGAAGACGGCATGGTCATGGACGACGGCGTCATGGCGCGGCTCGGCGAGAACCACTTCTATCTGACCACGACCACCGGTGGGGCAGCCAACGCGCTGAACTGGCTGGAATTGTGGCTGCAGACCGAGTGGCCGGAGCTTGAGGTCTATCTGACCTCGTTGACCGAGCAGTTCTCTACTATCGCGGTGGCCGGCCCGAACAGCCGCGGCTTGCTGGAAAAGCTTGGCTGCGACATCCCGCTAGACCGGGACAGCTTTCCATTTCTGACGGTCAGGGAGGCCGTTCTGGCCGGTATGCCGGCAAGCCTGTTCCGCGTCAGTTTTTCCGGAGAACTGGCATTCGAGATCAACATCGCCAGCCATTTCGCGCTGGATATGTGGCGCAAGGTTCTGGACGCCGGCCGGGAATTCGCTATCGCGCCCTACGGTACCGAATCCATGCACGTGTTGCGCGCGGAAAAGGGTTTCATCATTGTCGGTCAAGACACCGACGGCTCGGTAACGCCCGTGGATCTGGGCATGAACTGGCTGCTTTCCAGGGAAAAGGATTTTCTCGGCAAGCGCTCCCTGGGGCGGCCGGACTGCTTGCGCAAGGATCGCAGGCAATTGGTCGGGCTATTGTCTTTCGATCAGCGAACCGTGCTGCCGGAGGGAACTCAACTGATCGAGAAGACCGGCCGAACCACTCCCGTGCCGATGTGCGGTCATGTCACCTCCAGTTACCACAGCGCCTGCCTGGATCATCCGATTGCGCTGGCGCTGGTGGCCGGCGGCCGGGCGCGCAAGGGCGACACTCTGTTCGCGGCCTTGCCGGGGAGCGAGCCCGTGCCGGTGCAAGTGGTATCACCGGTCTTTTACGATCCCAAGGGAGAGCGTCAAAATGTCTGAAACAAGCCCCGGTCTCAGGGCGCTTTTCGATCCAGAATCAATTCTGACAATGGCGAGTTAATTATGGAGGGAGAGAGCATGTCCGAACCGGCGCCGCATCGTCACGGACTGGAAGCTTTTTTCGCCACGGCGGAATCCACGCCGGACGCGCGAGTCGAGATCGGCGTTTTGTCGAACCGTGGGTTTCTCAATGTTCGGCTCGATCCGCGCAAGCAACAGAATGTCAGGACCGCGGAGCAGGTTCTGGGCCAGGCCATGCCGCTTGTAGCGAATACGTATACCAGCGGCAGGCATCGCGTGTATTGGCTGGGTCCGGACGAGTGGCTGGTAGAAACCGGCGCCGGGGACGCCGCCACCCTCGGCGGCGAACTCACCGCGGTACTTGCCGGATCGGGCGCCGCGATCAACGACGTCAGTGGCGGACAGGTGGCGCTGCGTATTGCTGGCGCCGATGCGCGCACCGTGCTGGCGAAGGGCTGCACGCTTGACTTGCACCCGCGCGAATTCGGCCCGGGGCAATGCGCGCGCACTGGTCTGGCCAGGGCGACGCTGCTGTTGGCCGCGGCCGATGCCGCGCCGAGCTACACCATCATCGTGGGCCGGAGTTTCGCCGACTATCTGTGCCGCTGGCTCGCCCACGCCGCGCGCCCACACGGCGCATGTTTCTCAACGCGATAGTCAAGGTTCCTGATTTCAACACTTACCAGTGGCCTGATTTTGTAGAGCTCACGCGCCGTGTTCGGCCTGCGTCGCGCGAAAGGTCAAGTTGGTACTTCAACGCGTCGGGCGTGATTCCGAGTTGCCGCCAGCGTTGACTGCAAATGCCTGATTAGCTTATCTCGGGTAGTGGGATCATTTTCCTGGTTAGCTCTAGTCCATAAACTGCGCTATTTAATCGGTTATTTCTCCACCAATTCCGTTCGATTCGTGATGGCTGTGTTTCGGGCGGACGGTTTCCCCTCGCTCCAGCGCGGGATTGCAACATTTTCAGCGTGATCCGGAGTTTCGGCGCCGGCCAGACCACGCCGGCTTCCCGCACCGCCTCCAGCAGGCAACGGTTGATGCGCTCTCGGGTCTCCGCGGACACTGCGCCGATGGCGTGCGGCAACGTCGATTTCTTCGGCGGCGCCAGCGGGTCCACGCGCGCGAAACGGCTGGCGGACAGCGAATCCCACAGGGCGAACGCCAGTCCGCGCCAAGTCTCGCCGCGCAAATGCTTTAGCACGGCGCAGCGTAGCACCGTCTGGCAATTTAGCCCGCAACAGCTGCGCGCGTTCTGGGCGCCGAGATTGGCGGCCACCGCGTCCAGCATTTCGGGATGCGCGTCGAGCCAGTCCGAGATGGGCTCCAGCTCCCCGCCGAGAGGATGGTCAACGGGTATAGACCTGTCTGTGTCGTGCGCTTGTGTCGCATGACAAACTCCGGTGTTTTGTGGTGTCTTCGTGTTGCTTCGTAACCACCACAAAGATACCCAAAACACCAGTTCTTATCCAGAGTTAAGCATGCTTTTTTAAACCAATTCAGATAGTTAGGAAATTACGGACAAGAACTAATTATGTTCTGTAGAACTTACTTTCGTACACAGTTAGAATAGGGCGAAAGTTAGGGCTCAAAATACTGGTGTGTCATAGCCCGATTGTCGATTACTACCTTCAACTAACCTGGACAAATAAAATTAGTATGAAAACGGCCATATCTCCTCAAAGAACAGATGATTTCGCACTTTGGTATCAATCAGTAATTAAAGAGTCGGAAATTGCAGAAATGTCTAATGTCCGAGGATCAATGATAATTCGTCCTTGGGGGGTTGGAATTTGGGAACGAGTACAAGAAGAATTGGGAGGCCGAATTAAGGATTCTGGCGCGCAAAACGCATATTTTCCGTTGCTGATCCCACTTTCTTACATCGCGAATGAGGCAGATCATGTCAAGGGATTTGCGAAAGAGATGGCAATTGTAACTCATAGCAGAATAAAAGTTGAAGACGATGAATTACAGTTGGACGGAAAACTGGATGAGCCACTCGTGATCCGCCCAACATCAGAAACCATCATTGGAACATCGATGGCCAGATGGATCAGTTCGCATCGAGATCTACCAATGGTAATTAACCAATGGGCTAACGTGATGCGCTGGGAGATGCGACCCAGAATATTTCTGCGCACGGCGGAGTTTTTATGGCAGGAAGGACACGGGGCATTCGCCAGTAAGCATGAGGCAGTCGAAAACACCATCAAAATAATAGAAATGTATAAGCAATTCGTCGAAGGGTGTCTTGCAGTTCCAGTCATTAGTGGAGAGAAACCTGAATCCGAAAGGTTTCCGGGTGCGGTTCGGACACTGTGTATAGAAGCAATGATGCAGGATGGTAAAGCATTACAGGCAGGGACCTCACATTATCTTGGCCAGAATTTCTCTAAAGCAGCGAACATCAAATTTCAAAGCGAGGAAGGATTAGAACGATTCGCGTATACGACATCATGGGGGGTATCGACTAGACTTATTGGAGCATTAATAATGGTCCATGGAGATGACTATGGCCTTAAAATCCCTCCCAAAATTGCGCCAATACAAGTTGTAATACTTCCGTTAATTCGAAAAAGCACAACTGAAGAGAATTTGTCTATTCTGATGACATATTGTGAAGAGCTCGCAAATAGGATTACAAATGAGAAGTTTGATGGAAAAAAGATTTCTGTTGAAATATCTAGATCTAAGCACCGCTCAGTTGACACAAAATGGAGGTGGATAAAGAAAGGTGTTCCTCTGATACTAGAGATTGGAAATAGAGAGGCCTCTAATAAAACTGTTACCGTAATTAATCGTAGCGAAGTATCTGAAAGACCACTTACGATCAATCTGAATCAGTTTTTGAATGACATAGAGAAGACGCTTTCTAGTATTCAAGAGAATTATTTCAATCAGGCGAAAATGAACTTCGAGAAAAACAGTTGCTCTAATGTTATCACAGTGCCTCAACTAATTACGCAAATTACAAAACGTGGTGGATTTGTACAAGCGCATTGGAACGGTGATGAATCAATCATTCAAGAACTTAGCAATCACGGAATATCAATTAGATGTATCATGCCAAGCATGGAAAAGGAGAAAATCGGAACTTGCATCTCGTCAGGGCAAGATACCAGTCAAATTGCAATTTTTGCTAAAGCATACTAGCTAATTATTCGGGCTCGGTCCATCTGTACTGCTTGGAACTCGATCTCTGAGGTGGTCCTGTTTTACAGGACAGTTTGAGGGCTGAATTAAGGTGTGCTCGGATTGATTTGTAGCCTTCGAAAGGTGGAATCTACGCTTGGCGAAAGATGTCGTCAATCGCGGTGTGAATGCGGTCGTCGTGGTTATTGTTGACAGCCGGTCATTCATGGCCGGAAGTACCCTGCCGTGGCGACCCCGGCGCTGTTGGCGTTTTGGCCGTTCATGCGGCTTTCTTCCATTTTTGCCGATAGACATCGCGCGGCGTGCGTCAGTCCAGCGACGAGTGCGGACGTGCCTGGTTGTAAAATCGGAACCAGTCGCCGATTACGCGCTCGGCGGTGTGCCTGTCGGAAAGTTCGCGCAGATAAACTGCCTCGTACTTCAGCGAACGCCACAATCGCTCGATGAAGATATTGTCCAGGTAGCGACCGCGACCATCCATGGAACAGCGCACCCCGGCCACGCGGATGCGATCGGTGAAGGCGATGCTGGTGAATTGCGAACCCTGATCCGCGTTGAAGATCTTCGGGACACTGCGCCGCAGCGCCGCCTCCAGCGCCTCGATGCTGTAACCGAAGATCGTTCCGGTCACGCATCATGCTAGATTTCATTACGGCCCGACGTCGCGGTCGATCTCCTGACCGGGCGCCCGGATGCCAGCAAAGCAACTGGATTTCGGCGGACGCATTGGGTATAAAGATTGGCTTGGTTGCTGGCCGCACGATGGCTAGTGAGTCCTAAACTCCTGGACCGTGGATCTCCCTTGGATAATTTATTGCTGGGCCTGAGCGAGTTTTTCGAGCGCCTTCCCAATCGCGTGCTAGGCGCGCGCAACTTCGTTCTTACCGGCGTGGTGGTGATCACCGTGCTGATGCTCTACGGCGCAATCACGCGCACCGAGCTTGATCTCAGCACCGATGCCTATCTCGACCAGACCGATCCGGCCATCGAGGCGCTCGATGAATACCGGCGCCAGTTCGGCAGCGACGATTCGGTCCTGCTGATCTACCGGGCTCTCGATGGCGACGTGTTTTCCCGCGAGTCCCTCACCGCGGTGCAGCAACTTACCGACGATCTGCGCAACTGGCAGGATCTTGACCCGGCCGATTATCCGTCTGAAATCAGTGGCGTAGCGGTAGATTTCAACGAACTCAATCATATTCGCCGGGTGCAGTCGGTGGCCAATGTCCGCTTCCAGCGCAACGAAGGCGACACCTTGCTGTCGCTGCGCCTGGTGCCGGCGGAACTGCCGGAATCCGAAGAAGAGCTGACGCTGATCAAGACGCGCGCGCTGGCGCGGGATGATCTGGTCGGCATGATGTATTCGGCCAACGCCGAGTACGGCATGATCATGATCCAGACTGATTTTGGCATGCAGCCGGTGGAGAATTACACTCCCGCGGTGGATTCCCCCGACGTCGCCCTCGACGCCAGCTTCGATTTTTCCGCGGATGGGTTCCTCGAACTGGACTTCGACGAGCAAGCCGAGATTGCCGAAGTCGATTTCGAACCCGTCGACGTATTTTCCTATACCACCTTCCATGTCGCCAGCACCGCGCTTTGGGAGAAGTACGACGACCAGCTCGATTACTACCCGGTAGGCACGCCGCCGACCATGGGCTTCATGCAGGGCGTACTCGATCAGTTGGCGGTGCTCGGGGTGCTCATGGTGTTGATCTTCGTCATACTGCTGTGGATTCTATTCCGATCCTTCAGCGCCGTGCTGTGGCCCATTGTCACGATCGCGCTGAGCGTGGCCTGGACCTGGGGGGTCACGGTATGGCTTGGCATTACCGTATCGACGTTCATCTCGCTCACGGTGCTACTGGTATTCGCGGTGGGCATCGCCGACTGCGTGCATGTGATGAACGCTTATTTCTCCTACCGCCGAGAGGGGGAAGAGCACTATCGCGCGATATCCCGCTCCTTCGGGCGAACGGGACTCGCACTCCTGGTCACCACCTTGACCACTTCGGCCGGAGTGCTGGCGCTTACCACGTCTGAACTGCTGCCGATGCAGGTATTCGGATTCATGTCCGCCGCCGGCGTCATGCTGGCGTTTTTCTTCACCGTGATATTGCTGCCGATTCTGCTCGACATCTGGCATCCGGGCTTCCCCGGCCATGAAAAACTCTCGATTCCGGATCGGCTCGCGCGGATTTGGAACGGACTCAGGCGCAACCGCAAAATCACGCTTGTCGTGATCTTTGCCGTCCTGCTTTACGTCAGCTTCGGCTTTGCCTTGGGCGCCTATATCTTGTTCATCAGTATGCTTACTTACGCTGTAGTGAACTGGCATCAACAGATCCTGCGCGTCGTGCCTTATATCGTGGCTCGCCGACCTTGGCAGATACTAACAGTGTTCGCCGGTATTTTCGGACTATGCGTCTACGGCGCGACCCGGGTCGAGATCGACACCAACATTTCTGAACTGGTCAAGGAAGATCACCCCTTGCGCCGGGCTTATGAGGTCGTCGACGAAAACATGGCGGGCTCCCAGAGCATGGTCATCGTGATCGACACCAATGTGGACGAAGGCATGCTCGACCCTCCGATACTACAGGCAGTAGATGATCTGCAGGGCCGCATTCTTGAGACCCAGAGCGAGCATCTCACTCGTACTCACTCCCTTGTGAACGTGGTAAAGGACATCAACGAGGTCATGAACGACGGCGACCCCGCCTTCTATCGCGTGCCGGAAACGCGGCAGATGGTTTCCCAGTTGCTGTACTTGTTCAACAGCGCCAACCCCGAAGACAGGCGCGCGCTGGTATCGGACGATTACAGCAAGGCCCAGGTCACGCTGAATATCCGCAATTCGAGCACCAACGAATACCAGGGCTTTTTCGACGAAATCGGCGAGGAAATCGACGCCAGCTTCGCGCATTTACGCGACGATTATCCGGATTTGGAAGTCACCCTGACCGGCAGCATGGCCCTGCTTTGGCGCATGTCGGATGAAATATCCAAATCCCAGGTCGAGAGTTTTGCCATCGCCCTGGCAGTCATAAGCGTAATGCTGATCGTCACCCTCGGTTCCCTGCAAGGCGGCCTGATCGCCATGATTCCCAACCTGATTCCGGCCTTTCTCGGTTTCGGACTGATGGGCCTGTTCGGCATTCCGCTCGATACGGACACTTTGCTGATAGCGCCGGTCATCATCGGCATCGCGGTGGACGACACGATTCATTTCATGACCCATTACCGGGTGCAATTGATCAAGACCGGCAGTATCAGCGAATCCCTGCGCCTGACGATCAGACATGTGGGCCAGGCGGTGATGTTCACCACCATGGTGCTGGGGCTTGGTTTCATGCTGCTGAGTTTTTCCGATTATCTCGGCATGGCCAGAATGGGATTTTTCGGATCGCTGGCTATCATCATGGCCCTGGCCTGTGACCTGTTTCTGATTCCGGCCATGATCATGATTTTCAAGCCGACTTTCGGCGTCAAAAACGCGGACAAACGGATCAGTTTCACGGAGAGTCCCGCATGATTGCCCGCATATTCGCGCTACTGGTTCTGGCCGCCGCTGTCTTTCCTGTCTCGGCGCAGTTGCCCGACGGGGAGCAGTTGCCTGAAGAGACTCAGATACCCGACGAGACGCAATTGCCCGATGGCCTTGAAATCATGCGCCAGGTGGAGGAATACCAGCGCGCCACTTCCGACTCGGCCTTCAATCGCATGCAATTGTCGACCTGTCGCTTCGGCATCAGCGAAAACCGCATCACCTGCGCCGAAAGGCCGCGGGTCAAGGCGCTGGAATCGGTGGGCAAGAACTACGGGCCCGAGGGTCTGGACAGCCGCAGCGTCACCATCGTGCTCGAACCGGCGGACGAGCGCGGCATCGGTTTGCTCAGTTATGTCTATGACGATGCCGCGCGGCAGAACGAGTCCTGGATCTATCTTTCCGCTCTCGGGCGGGTAAAACGCATTGCCAGCGGCAATTCGGACGAAGAATCCGAGGCCGCGTCGCTGTTCGGCTCCGAGTTCACTACCGAGGACATGGACACCGGCAAGCTTGAGCAATATGAGATCAATGTGCTTGAAGAGACTGTCGAAGGCGGCAGGGAAGTATGGGTCATCGAACTCATTCCCAACGAGGAGCGCGCTCGGGAAACGCGTTACGGCCGCATCGTCAACTACATCGACAAGGAACGCTATGTGGGCTTGCGCTCGGACATGTACGATCACTACGGCAATGCGGTAAAGCGGATGCTTGCGTCCAGGGTGGAACTGATTGACGATGTCTGGATGGCGCGGTCCGCGACCATGATGAATCTGGTCACCAACCGGCTGTCGAATATGGCGATTCTCGAGATTTATACGGGCATCGATGTCGAAGACGAAGTTCTCACGCAACGCACTTTGACTGATGCTGCGTTTCGCGAGACGCAGCTACAATCCATCCGGTCTCAGGTTGAGTAAACCGGACGGTGTGGCTTCGAGCGGGGCTGCGGGCGGGAGCGCCTTTTCGCTAAATATTTTCATGGATCGCCTTGGCTGCCAGTAACGACGAACTTTCCCGCTCGCAAAAAGCTGCCGTTGACGATGACCTTGTCAGACCTCTATCGATCAGTGCGGTCGGGTCTGATCCATCTTGCTACAATAGTGACGTGGTTTTCGAACCCGGTTCAGCCACAATGGAAGCCAATTTTACGGAGTTGACCATGACCCAGACCCAGACATCCGAACTGATTGATCGCATCACTATAAACCCGGATATCTTCGGCGGTAAGCCCATTGTCCGTGGCATGAGAATCGCCGTTGAACACGTCCTTGGGAAGCTCGCCGCCGGCGATTCTCCCGAAACGATTCTGAAGGAATATCCAATTCTCGAATCCGAGGACATACAGGCATGTCTGGTATTCGCCCATCGCTCGCTGTCGGGCGAGCATGTGTTTGATCGACGCCGGGTGCAAAAGCCATCGTGAAGTTTCTGCTCGATATGTGCGTTGCATCCAACCTGCTGAACAAGACCCTGGTCGATCTCGGTCACGATGTGCTCTCCGCTTATGCCGGTTATACAACTGCTTCGGACGAGAGCTTGCTTGAGCTTGCGCTTCAGGAAGACCGCATACTGGTTACCAATGACAAGGACTTCGGCGAGCTTGTCTTCTCCCTGCGTCGGCCACACCCTTGCATTGTTCGGCTGGACGGAATGACAGTAGACGAAGAGGCTGCGGCCATGCAAAACCTGATTGCGGGTTTCGCCCCTGCAATGCGGGAAAGAGCAATCATCGTCGTTACGGTCAGCCACGTGCGGGTGCGGACTGCCGTAGACAATTGATCCGGAAAGGCGAACAAGTCTCGGGCGCCGTGTTGTAAACAAATAGATGTGTCCGGTTTAAGAACATATCAGCTGTCCGCAGCGGTTGTTCATTTCATGGATCGACAGTCCTAGTAGGCGTAGCGCGCTCATTTGATCCTGCCGGCTGTCGAAATCCAATAGGAGAGGCACTGTGATTGGCTTTGATGTCAAACAACGCAGCGTTGTTCTGAAATATGAGCCGGAGTTAGACGTCGGCTGGGTCCGGACGAAACTCAATACTGATCGTCCAGTGACCATAAGTCGGGCATTCACCTTCAAGAAAAGCGACCTGATATCCGGGCCGTCTGAGACTAAGGAGATTGACGAGCCAGTTTTCCAATTCCGTCTTGCTGCTCGAAGAGACGGATATTTCCGCATAGCTGGGCGAATATTGGGAACCGCCAATGACGTTCTGATCGCCGATCAAGGTATCACGCTCGAACGGAAACTCTTTGTCGCTGAACGCAACATTCGGATATTCCGGCGGATTGCCAAGGTGAAACAGGATGACGCCGAGATTGTCATAGGCGGTGACCGTGAGGATAGCATCCCAATAGAGGTGTTCCGCGAGTTGCTCGACAGGTTTCCTAATTCTGGCGAGCTCGACCGCTACGCAAGCGCGCGAGTTGAGACCATCATCGGAGAATTCTTCGATGGAATGAAGAGTGCTAGGGACAATTACGAAGTCTATCTGAGCAAGAGAAACTCGTCCGTTAGCGACAGGCCGCTTGAGCAGGGGCTGCTTCTGCAAGCGGAAATCGACAAGTTCGTCTACCTGCGCGACACAATTTCTGCTTGGCTTGAGAAAGCCGAGACATATTCCGAGCGAGATTGGCAAAGGATGATCATAAAGGTGATCCTCCTGATATTCCCGAAGTATGTCGCTTTGCTGGAGAGTGTCGAAATTGCGGATTTCTACTCATCTCCGGGCCGCACAAAAAAGAGGTACGTCGACCTGTGCCTCGTCGATGCCAATGGAAATATCGACGTCATCGAAATTAAGAAGCCATTCGACAACGCCGTCCTGAGCAAGAGTCTCTACCGGGACAATAGCCTTCCGGCAAGGGAACTATCTGGAAGCATCATGCAGGCGGAGAAATATATTTTCCACCTTTCAAATTGGGGTGTCGCGGGCGAGCGCGCACTGTCCAAGCGATATGAAGCGGAACTGCCGACCGGAATGTCGATCCGCATCACCAATCCTAAGGCGATGATCATTCTGGGGCGGGACCAATTGTTGAGTGGCCAACGGGCGTTGTCGTCAAGTCAGATGCTCGACCTGGAGGTCATCAAACGCAAATACGCCAATATAATGGACATTCTCACATACGATGACCTTTTGCGACGCTTGGAAAACATCATCGCTTCGCTCTCTCAACGAATGACTGCAAATGGGTCGAGGCGTACATCCCGCAGCGGACGCCGCAAAGGCAGAAAAGGGACGGATTCGGACCAACGCTAGCCAACCCCAATTCCGTGCTTTTTCGTGAAATCAAACGACACGGATGATCCGCGTATCACGCCGCCGACGATCTTCCCGCGCTGGCGTTCGAGCAGAGTCTCATTAGTAGTCTCATTGGGACACCCATCAGCCAAATCAGTGTACATGAATTCAGTTCAACTTGAAGATTGATGGAAGAAATGAAGGGCTGATTCGAGACTGGCGGTCTGGGGTACTTTCTCACGGCTACGGGCGATGCCACCCGTTGGGGCGTTAAAATGAGGCCGTCCTAGGCTACGCGGTTTTTTTGGTCCGGCTCCTTTCCCTGGCCGCCAACTTGTCCAAGCCGTTGAAAATCGTGATCGATTCCTTTTGAATCTCCAGCGCCAGCATCTGCCATTGCGCCTGGTTCAGATACAAGTTCGACAAAGCAGACGGGGCCTCTTGCGGTATAAAACCCTTCTTGTCCGCGCGCACGATGCGCCCGGCCCAATCCACCAGTTCGATATAGTCCCGCAGACCAATCGGCAATGAAGCCGGCTCCTGGTCGTGCTCCAGACCAGTCTGGAACGGCATCAGTCTTCGAGAGGGGCATTTGGTCGAATCGTTGCTTTCCGAAACCGCTCCGCGAACGCGTGCCTGGATGGAAGTAAAATCAGATTCGTGGAGCGTTTCGCTGATGCCGGCTCGCACCGGATTCAGGTCAACATAGGTCATGCACGACAGTAAGGCCGCCTCATCCAGCAGCGCCTGGGACTTGAATCGCCCTTCCCAGAACCTTCCCATACAGTCGTCTTCCTTGTTGGCCCTGCGGGCCATGTATTCATTCAGACAACGCATGAACCAACTGATGCTGGTCAATCGTTCGCGCCAGGTTGCGACGATTCGGTCCAGTTGCCGGAAATCCGCCTCGGTGCAAAGCTCCCCTCGCAGGTAGCAATGCACTAGCGGATCGCCCTTGTACAGACTCAGCCAGCGTTGGATGACTTCATCCTGGCCCCAAGCACGGCTTTGGGCCTGGTCCACATGCAGGACGACATGGTAATGATTGCTCATGACCGCGTACGCGGCGATGTCGATGGCGAAGACTTCGCCCAGCAGCAACAGGCGATCCACCAACCAGGGTTTGCGGTGGTCGAAGTTCTTGCCGGAATACGCGTCTTTGCCACAGAGAAAGGCCCGCCGGACACACCGGGAGACGCAATGGTAGTAGGGTGTGTCCGCCAGCGAGACGATTTGGGAACGGGGCCGGGTCATGCTTTGCCTGCAGGTCTTTTGGATCCTTGCAGATAGGTATAGTCAATATTCTCCGGAAGGCTATATCTTGGGAGAGTTTAGGGTGGGTGTCCCATGGAGCCGCCGCAGCGTCACCATCGTGCTCGAACCGGCGGACGAGCGCGGCATCGGTTTGCTCAGTTATGTCTATGACGATGCCGCGCGGCAGAACGAGTCCTGGATCTATCTTTCCGCTCTTGGGCGGGTAAAACGCATTGCCAGCGGCAATTCGGACGAAGAATCCGAGGCCGCGTCGCTGTTCGGCTCCGAGTTCACTACCGAGGACATGGACACCGGCAAGCTTGAGCAATATGAGATCAATGTGCTTGAAGAGACTGTCGAAGGCGGCAGGGAAGTATGGGTCATCGAACTCATTCCCAACGAGGAGCGCGCTCGGGAAACGCGTTACGGCCGCATCGTCAACTACATCGACAAGGAACGTTATGTGAGCTTGCGCTCGGACATGTACGATCACTACGGCAATGCGGTAAAGCGGATGCTTGCGTCCAGGGTGGAACTGATTGACGATGTCTGGATGGCGCGGTCCGCGACGATGATGAATCTGGTCACCAACCGGCTGTCGAATATGGCGGTTCTCGAGATTTATACGGGCATCGATGTCGAAGACGAAGTTCTCACGCAACGCACTTTGACTGATGCTGCGTTTCGCGAGACGCAGCTACAATCCATCCGGTCGCAGGTTGAGTAAACCGGACGGTGTGGCTTCGAGCGGGGCTGCGGGCGGGAGCGCCTTTTCGCTGAATCTCCGCCTTTTCATCGGACAGCTTCCCAATGTGCGTAGACTACCTTAACAGACTGTCCAAATTTGGCCGACCACTTCTTTAATAAGGGGGAACGGTCACTGTTTCTACAGAGAACCACCGCACGACTCAACTCATTCGTACACCGGGTTCGAGCATAGCTCCAAGCGCTCGGCAAACTTGTTGGTGACAATTCGAGTTATCTCACCTAGAATTTGTTTTATGCTTATACACACAAGAGAGTCAACATGACTCGCTGGAATCTCGTCATTTCCGATGACACGGATCGCTCTGTGAGGGGCTACCTTGCTAGAACCGGCGGCAAGAAAGGAGATTTGTCGCGATTTGTCGACCGTGCGGTTCGGCAGGCGATATTCTGGGAAACGCTCGACTCTGTCTGGCAGCGCAACAAGGACCTTACCCAGAACGAGGTTCAGGCCCTGGCTGATGAGGCGGTGGCGCAAGTCCGTGCGAGTCGTTCTTGATACGAATGTCCTGATCAGCGCCTTGATCTCAAGCTCCGGCCCGCCCGGACAACTGCTCTCCGCGGTCAAGCGCGGTGACTTGACGCTCGTGACGTCTGAGTATCAGCTAGAAGAATTGCGGAATGTTCTCGGGCGCGAAAGATTGCGGTCATATATCAGGCCCGAGGAAGCGCAGGACCTGATAGACAATCTGGAGACGATTGGATCATTGATCTCCGACTTGCCCGAGTGTGGGCTTTCGCCTGACCCTGCTGACAACCCAATACTCGCCACTGCAATAGCCGGGAAAGCGGATCTGATTGTTTCAGGAGACAAGGCGGACATGCTCGCCTTGGGATATGTGGACGATATCCAGATCGTACCTCCAGCTTCGGCTATGGCGAAGCTCGGTCGCGTCAGCGACTAACGGTATCGAGGGCTCGGGCAACTCTGGTTTCTGCGTCGTAGTTGACGCCATTCTTGCAGAGATGGCGCAGCTTCTGGAAAATGGTTCCTGTCAGCCTTTTGATGCCCTTGGAACCCATTGGCAGGCAAGTTATTGGCTCCGGATGGACCCATGTCGACACCACTCAGGGACGTGGTCGCTACGATCAGTTTAAGCAGTTCACCAAACCCAAGAATGACATCTGGTTGCGCCCCCTCAGAAAAGACTGGAAACGCAGGCTGGATCCGTAAATTTCTGCGCGGAGGGTCCACTAGATACAATTCCTTCCCACGACAGAACCAATTGCGAACGACATCCCCGCGATTCTCTGCGCTACAATTGGATTCAATCCGCTTTCGATTTGCTTTCCAACTTAGATTGAGCCAATTAGATCATTTGACGAAGACGAAAAATATTGTTTTATAACAAAGAGTTGTATAATTTCAATTGTATTAAAACTTGGGTAAGTAGTAGCTTTTCGTTAAATCTCGCCTCGTCATCCGTGACAAGGTTCGAATCGGGTCGTCTTCGCTTTGGGCCATCCCTGGCACGCAACGACTCCCACGACGCGAAAAGGCCCATCCGCCCACGGCTCCTTGCTTTGTGCAGGACTCGTTGATCCAGGGTTCGATGCCAAAATGAGAAATGCTGCTTTGCGACCGAGGCGGTGGACTGTCCTGCCCCTATTGCTCTGCTTGCTGCCATTGACGGCCTTGGCTCAGCCTGCGGACGATTCGCCGCCGAGTGACGAATTCGAGCTTGATCTCGGATTCGACGATGACTTGTTTGCGGATGCCTTCGAGGAAGACGAGGAAGAGCGGGAAGCGTCCTGGCTTGACGATTTTACGGTTCGCATCAGCCAGCAGGTTTTCGGTCAGGTTAACCGGCACACGCTGGAACTCTTGCCGGGCTTCAGTTTTCCGCGAGAGCCGACGATCGAAAACAATCGGCTTGGAGTGAATGTCCGCTACCAGAATCTTTTTTCGAACAGCTGGCTGTTGCAGGCCAGTGCGCAGACTCGGGTCTACTGGAACGAGGATTACGAATACGTCGCCCACGGCAACGAGATCGAAACCGAATCGCGGGTCAACGAGTTTTTCATCCAGCGCAGTTTTGGCGCGCACAGCGTAAAAGTCGGCAACCAGACCGTGGTCTGGGGCGAAACCGTTGGCAATTCGGTGCTCGATGTAATCAATATCTCCGAGTTTCGCGATTTCACGATCATCGATATCGAGGACGCTCGCCTTAACCAGCCCATGCTGGTCTGGGATTACTTCTCGGAAAATTCCGGCAGCTTTTCCACTTTCCTCACTCTCTATCCCGAATTCAATCCGGCGCCGGTGCGCGGCAGTCCGCTGTTTTTCGACCCCGGTTATCACCTGCCGGATTTCGACCGCAACGGGGACATCCTGTTCGAAGTGGGCAGCCAATGGCGCTATTCGATCGAGCGCAGCGATTTCGCCGTGATGGCGGCATACCTTATCGAGAACCAGTTGCGCTGGGAGCCGCCGCCGTCCGGCAGTCTCGACTCCCTGGCGAAGAAAAACGACTTCATGCTGCTCGGTTTCAGCGCCAATCGCGCCATCGGAGATATGTTGCTCAATTTTGATCTGGCCTACAGTCACGGCATCCTGGCCAACAGTTTCAGTCTGCCGGGCACCACGGGTCTGTCGATTCCGGTGGATCTGGAAAAAAATCAGATCGCCACTTCCTTCGGACTTGAATACAACATCAACAACGAACAGAACGTGAGCTTCGGCGTGGCGGCGCAAAAACTGCTGGATTTGAACGAAGGACTGCCCCCGGGCCAGCAAATGCTGAACGACGACATTTTCGGCAATTGGCTGGTGCGTTACAGCAACAGTCTGCTCGACGGCGATCTGGTGCTGTCTTCCACGGTTTTCGGCGATCTGGAAGGGGATTCCCTGCTCGGACAGTTCGGCGCCGACTACACGATAGACGACAATTGGTCGATCAGCAGCCAGATCGTCGCCATCAGCGGAAAGATTCCCTCGCCGATGGTGTTCTTCGACGAGGACGTGCGCCTCGGCGCCACGATAAGTTATTCATTCTGAGTGTATGCAGGTCGACGACAAGGCATCAAGGCCAGTGCTTTCGCGAGCCGCTCTTCGGCGGTTACATCCGGAGGAATACCGATTCGCAGGTTGCGCCGGGACCATGGGAAGCGGCGAACGTAGATGCCGTTGTTTGCAAGATGCGTCCAGACTTCCCGGGCGTCTTCGGTTTCTACGTATTTGAAGAGGTCCGTGCCGCCCACTACCCGGCATACCCCTTGGTTCAGCAAGTCCTGCAAGCCCCGCGCGGCCGTGGCAAGCCGAACGCGCGTCTCGGATTGCCAGCAAAAATCCGAATAAGCGGCGGCGCCAATGGACAGCGCCGGCGCGGAAACGCTCCACCATCCCAGCCGATCCGCCATCTTTTGGCGAACATCGGCCGGGGCCAGCAGGGCGCCCAGGCGCAATCCCGCCAAACCGAAGAATTTGCCGATGGATCGAAGCACGAGCAAGTTGCCGCTGCCAACCATCGGCGCCAGACTCAGTCCGGGCTCGAGATCGGCGAAGGCTTCGTCGACGATCAGCCAGCCGCCGCGAGCCGACAAGCGGTTCAGAGCCTCAGTCAGTTCAGGTTTTCCGAAGCGTCTGCCATCAGGATTGTTCGGATTGCAGATCACTACGGCGTCAGCCTCGGTGTCGATGAGCGGGTCGCAAGTTTCGACTACTTCGCAACCCGCATTTTTCCAGACATGCGCATGGTCGCCATAGCTCGGCGCCAGAACTGCAACGCGTCGGAGTTTCAGTACGGTTGGCAACAGGCGGATCAGCAATTCGCTGCCGGGCGCGACAAGCACGGACTCGCACGGAGCGCCGAATGTCGCGGCCATGGCTGTGGCGCACGAGGCAAGGTTCAATTCTCCGGGCAGCCGGTGCAGACTCCTGAAATGGGTTTCAGATACCGGCCATGGCCACGGATTGATTCCGGTGGAAAGGTCTATCCAGGGCACGGGTGCTTCAGGGAAGCAGCGCCGCATTGAATCGAGCGCTCCTCCGTGTCTGTTGCTGACGTTCATCGCATGAATTCCGCCAGCACTGGAACACACAGGAGCGCGCAGCCAAGCGCCATTGCCTTGCGGTAAAGCGCCAATGCGCCACGCAGATCCGTAGGCTCCGGTGACCTGGCGTTTGCATTCAGCCAGGGTTCGTCGGCAATAGTTTCTCCATAGGCGCGTGGTCCCGACAATCTGACGCCAAGCGATCCTGCCGCCGCACTTTCAGGCCAACCTGCATTGGGTGATCGATGCTTTCTGGCGTCCCGCCACATAACGCGAAAAGCCTCAGGCTTGAGGCTGGCCGCGGCAACTAGCATTCCCGATAGCCGGGCCGGTACAAAATTCGCGACATCGTCCAGGCGCGCGGCGAATTTGCCGAAAGCCGCATAACGCGCATCGCGATGGCCCAGCATCGAGTCCAGGGTGTTGATGGCCTTGTAAGCAGCAATGCCGGGAAGGCCAAGCAGCGCGCCCCAGAACAAGGGTGCGATTACGCCATCGGATGCATTCTCGAAAAGACTCTCGGTGGAAGCGCTGGTGATTCTTTCCTGAGAAAGCCCGCTCGTTTCGCGTCCCACGATTTTTCCCGCGGCAGTGCGCGCGGCGGCCAGATTTCCTTTCACAAGTGAATCGCGAACCGCGGCAACGTGCTCATGGAGACCGCGGCAGCAGAGCAGGCTTGAAGCGATCATGGCCTCGACCCAAAAACCCATGGCAGATGCCGGCATGAGCAGGGACACGCATATGCCGACAATGACGGCGAGCGCCACGGCGAACGTCGCGGTCGCCATACCCAATACGTAGCGAAGGTTTTTGCCGAATTGCGGTTTGTTGCATCTCAGTTCCAGACCGCCGATGACATTGCCCAGCCAGACCACTGGATGCCGGATTCTTCGGTAAAGCCATTCCGGATATCCGAACAGAACTTCAATGATCCAGGCTGCGAGCATGAGTTCCGCACCGCCCGGGAAAACGTTCACGCCGGCAAATTCCGCGGCAAGGTGGGCCGAGCCGCGCAAGCCAGCAGGGCTTCGATATCAACAGCCTTTTCCACTGCGTCGGCCAATTCGTCGAGGGACCGCTCAACCGCGGCCGGGTAATCAAGCCCGGTATCGCCTTCGGCGCCGCATTGGCGCAGCCATGCGCGGCGAAACGCGTTGCTTGCAAAGACTCCGTGCACGTAACTGCCCTGAATCAGACCATCCGCCGAAACAGCTCCTTCCGCACGGCCACTAAAATTGAACATCGGACGTTCGGTATCCTTGCCACAGGTTCGGCCGACGTGGATTTCGTAGCCGCTTACCGGCAAGCTTGTGTTCGCGTAATGACCCTGAACGGAGCGCACGGTTTTTCCCGCGGACATTTCCGTGTATACGTCGAGCAGACCGAGTCCGGAGGTTTCGCCGGGAGGGCCATCGGCGCCGTCCCGATCAACAATGCTTTTCCCCAGCATCTGAAAACCGCCGCATAGGCCCAGAACGCGCCCGCCCGAGCGTGCGTGCGCGAGAATGTCATGATCCCATCCCTGGGCGCGGAGAAATGACAAGTCGCCCACGGTTGACTTTGAGCCGAACAGAATAATGACGTCGGCATCCCTGGGCAGGGGTTTTCCCGGAGGCGCCCAGCGGAAATCCACGCCTGGTTCCATTCGCAATGGATCGGCATCGTCGAAGTTCGCGATTCTGGACAGTATGGGCGCCACGATCCGCGGGCCGCCCTTGGCATCGCGCCGGTCGCCTTGCAGTACGACCGCGTCTTCCGCGGGCAGATTGTTGGCGCAGGTCAGCCAGGGAATTACGCCGAAACTCGGCCATCCGGTGCGCGATTCGATCGCGGCGATGCCCGCATCGAACAATCCCGGTTCGCCACGGAACTTGTTTATCAGGAAACCGCGAATCATTTCGGCGTCTTCCCGCGCCAGCACGGCTTGAGTGCCGACAATGCTGGCGATCACGCCGCCCTTGTCGATGTCGCCGATCAAAACTACCGGAATCGCGACTTTGTGGGCAAAACCCATATTGGCGATATCGCTGTCGCGCAGGTTGATTTCCGCCGGACTGCCGGCGCCTTCGACGAGAATGAGCTCATAAGCCTCTGTCAGCCGTTTGAAGCTTCGCAGCACTTCGTTCATGAAATCGCCGCGCCGTGTCATATAGTCCGTGGCGTTCAAGCGATCGAAAACTTTGCCCCGAACGACGACTTGCGCTCCGCGGTCCGTTTCGGGTTTCAGCAAAATCGGATTAAAGTCCACCCGCGGCGCGAGTCCGGCCGCCTGGGCTTGCAGCGCCTGGGCGCGGCCGATTTCGCCTCCGGCACAGGCCGCCGCGTTGTTCGACATGTTCTGTGGTTTGAAGGGAGCGACCTTGAGTCCTCGCCGGCGCGCGATACGGCACAGCGCGGCAACGACCGCGGACTTTCCGACATCGGAGCCCGTGCCCTGGATCATTAGCGCTTTAGCTTGCATAGCCGAAAGAAACGTCTAACCTGCCGCGAATCGGCAATAGCTCATAGCGGTCCCTCCAAATCAACACGATCGCCTTCAACTCGCCCGCGCACGCCATAGATCTCGCCGAGTCGGAATGCGCTAAGCGTTTCGGAACGCGATCCATCGGCGACGACGCGGCCGTCCTTCATCCAGATGAGCCGGTCGGCAAAGCGCGCGGCAAGCGACACATCGTGCAGAACGACCAGCGCGCCGGCGCCCGCCAGTACATGACCGCGGATCAATTCCATGATCCGGAATCGGTGCCGCGGATCGAGGGAGGCCACCGGTTCATCCGCGAACAGCAATGGCGCCTCGGTGGCAAACGCCCGTGCGCAATGCATCCGGGCCAATTCACCGCCGGACAGGGTATCGGCGCGCCGGCCGGCCAAACCCCGTAGATCGCAAGCGGCAATTGCCGAATCCACAGCCCTGGCGTCCTCGGCGTCAAGCCGGCCGGGAGCGCAGCCCCAGGCATAGCGGCCGAGGCTGACCACATCGCGCACCGGACTCGGCCAGGCCAGTGGACGCCGCTGGGGCAGATAGGAAAGTTTGCGCGCGCGTTGCGCTGGATCGAGTTCGGCAAGTTTTTGCCCTTGCAGTCGCACGGCTCCGGACGTATCCGCCGTAAGACCCAGGATCCCGCGCAGCAGACTGGTCTTGCCGGCGCCATTGGGGCCAAGTAGCGCGGTAAACTCGCCGCGGCGCAAACCCAGGCAAGCATTCTCTACCAGCAGCCTGCCGCCGGCGCGCACGCACAGGTTTTCAACAGTCAATTCAAAGGTTTGTTCACTGCTGTGCATGATCGCTTTACGTCCTCTCTGAACAATTTCATCCAGTCGCGGAGCGCGACTCCGCATCGTTACGGCCGCGCTCGAAGCCGCGCTTCGAAAACGCTTGCCTCAACTCTAGTCCGCGCTGATAGTCCGGCGTTGCATGGCGATCCAGACAAAGGCCGGGGCGCCGAAGAGTGCCGCGACCACCCCCAGTTTCAGCTCGATTTCGGTCGGCAACAAGCGTACGCCGATATCCGCCAGCACCAGGATCAGTCCGGCAAGCAAGGCCGATGGGATCAGCGAGCGGGCCGGATCATGGTTGACCAGCGGTCGAACGATATGGGGTGTAACGATGCCGACGAATCCGATCGTTCCGGCAAGCGCTACCGCGCCGCCGGTGGCCAGGCCCGTACCGGTCACCACCAGCAATCGCTGCCGCCGCAGATTGAGGCCGACGCCCGCGGCCGCTTCATCGCCCAAGGTCAGCGCCGTCAAGCCCTTGCGCGCCACATATAGTATGCAAAGGCCGATGGCAATGAACGGCGCGGAGAATGCAATGTCGGGAAAACTCCGATTCGCTACTGATCCCAGCAACCAGTTGATCATGTCGGCCAGCGAAAACGGGTTCGGGGCGAGGTTCATCAACAGGCTCATGGCGGCGCCGGCGAAACTCGACAGACCGACGCCGATCAGAATCAGGGTAACCACGGAAGAAGTGCGGATGGCGGCGGCTGCGATCAGCATGGTGGCAAGCAGGGCGCCGGTTACCGCGGCAACGGGAAGCAGCCAGGCGCTGAGCGCGATGAAGCCATAGTACAAGGCAAAAGTCGCGCCGAGAGCAGCAGACGCGGAGACGCCCAGCACGCCGGGTTCGGCCAGGGGGTTGCGTAGCATGCCCTGCAAGGCAGCGCCGCTGCCGCCCAGCGCCAATCCGACGATGAAGGCCGCAAGCGCGCGAGGCAAGCGAATTTGCCAGACGACGGTGCGCTCCGCGACTTCCGCCATGCCGGCCAGCGCCGCCAGCACTCGCGGCAACTCCATCGGTGTCGAGCCCAATAGCAGAGCCCCGAAAATCGCCAGCAAGCTGGCCAGCGCCAATGCGGGGATCAACAGCGCGCGAACAGTCATTGCGGAGCGCCCCGGGCCAGCGCTTCGACGGCATCAAGCAGAAACCATCCGCCACAGGCGGTCCAGGCGCCTTGCAATGGCACTACTTCGCGATCCGCGAGTTGATTGCGGGCCAGCGGATGGCGCATTGCGCTCCAGGCGTCCCGGTGTCCGGCGCTGGCGCCGAAAGATGCGAAGGCGACAAGTTCCGGCGCTTCATGAGCAAGCAATTCCAGGGGGATGGGACGCCAGCCTGGAACTTGCTGGTAGTTTTGCAGGCCCGCGGCGAGCAGCATTTCATGCACCAGCGACCCCGGCCCGGTAGTAACGCCGGCGGGTGTCATGTACAAGGTTCGCGTGTCCATCGCCGTTTCGGGCAGGGCAGTGAGCCGCTGTCGCGTTGCTTCGATCACTGCCTGGCCGCGCGTGGATTCGCCAAGGCCGGACGCGACATCTGCCATTACCGACAGTACTTCGTCTATGGTGTTGGCATTGCCGACATTGAGTACCGCGACTCCGGCGCGGGCATAGAAGGCCGCCGCGTTGGGGCCGCCTCCATAAGAGCGAATCACCAGATCCGGTCCAAGCACGAGTACGTCTTCCGCTACCGGGCGCACCGTCGGCAGCCCGGCCGCCAGTTCGCGCAGATAGGAGAAATCTCTTTCCGCGTCTCGGGAAAGCGCCAGAATGCGCTCGGGTTCGACGAGTTGGAGAACGTACTGGTCCGCGCAATAATCCAGACTGACGATGCGCATGGGGCGAAAATCCCCCGTCCGCGGCGCCGTGCCTGGCGCCGCGTCACAGGCCGCCAGCGAGAACAGCAAGCAAACCAGTACCGTTCTGATCGCGGGCGCACTCAATTGTGCTGACTTGCTGGATTTTTGCTTGCCGCCGTGAGCGTGAGATGGGTGACGGCAAGCGCTTGCGAAGCGAAGCTTCATGCTCCACGCCAACGGCGCCAAGCCGTGGCTGGTGGCTGGACGACTGAAAGGGATCCGGCGCAAGCCGGCAAAGAATTCAGTCACCGGCCGCAAGCACTCGGTGGTCAGCGCAACCGCGAGATGGAGTCTCATGTTTTTCTCAAAAGCTCATGCGCGCGCCGATGCTGCCGGAGCGACCTGGCGTACCGTAGCCGAGAATCTGCTGGTAGTGTTGGTCCAGCAGATTTTCCAGGCGGGCGTATACTTCCACACGCTCGGATATTCGATAGCGACCGCTCAGGTCCAGGCGGGTCCAGTTTTCGATGCCGCCGCCCCCGAAGCTCGCTTCGGAGCCATTATGGCGCAATAGCAGCCGACCCGAGACGGCGCCTCCCGCGTTGAAATCCAGGCTCAGGTCGCCACTATGCCGCGGAACCTTGGTCAGCGGATTGCCGTCACCGTCAGTTGCGTCGATGAAAGCGTAATTCGCATTCAGTCTGAGCAAGGCGGAAAGTTCGACGCCGCCCTGGATTTCGATACCCGTCGAATCGACCATGGCGATATTCTCATATCTGCCTTCGGCGAAAGCGTAATTAATCATGTTTTCGGTCGATTGGCTGAATGCGGTCAGGCCGAATATGGCTCCGCCGTCAGCGGCGCGCCATTCAAAGCCGGCATCAATTGCCGCGGACGATTCGGGCTCGAGGCTGGAGTTTGGCTCGGTAGCGCCGCAGCAGAAAAAAGTCGACTGGAACAGGGTCGGCGCCTTGAAACCATTGCCCCAACTTGCCCGCAATATGAGATTCGGATTCAGGTTGACGGCCGCCCCGAGGCGCCCGGTCAACTCCGAGCCCAACCGCTCGTGGCGGTCGGAACGCAGTCCGCCGGTCAAGGTGACGTTGGCGGCGGGCTTGAATTCGTGCACCGCGAACAGGCCATCCAGGGAAAGATCCTCATTGGATGATTCGAACTGTTCACGCTCGGCGCCGAAGGCAAGCCTGTTGTTTTCGTCAATGGACCAGGTGCCCTGATAGCGATAGACCGCGCGTCGGCCCTCGGCGCCGAATGTGCTCGCGCCAGCGTTGAAATTTCGCCGATCGATAGCCGAATAGCCCGTCAGGAAGAGGTGTTCGAGTCTGCCGTCAAGCGCCGGCAAGGTAAGCGAGATATTGGCGGCGATTTCTTCGACTTCGCTGTTTTCGTCGCCGTCCGCAATGCTGCCTTGCGCGCCGAAACTGTAACTGTCGAAATCCGCGTCCGCCGTCGTAGTCAGCAAGCCCGCTTGCAAACGTGCGCCCCTGGCAAGATTGAGACCGCCCTTCGCCGACAAGCCGCGCGACTCAAAGCCATCTTTTTCGCTGTTGCCATTGGCCGCGTCAGCCTTGGATATACCATCGCTGGACATGGCGGTCGCGGTCAGCCGGAAATCGCCGGCCGCGCTTGCCCGAGCGACAGACGCGCCGCCATGACGCGTTGCGAAAGAGCCGTAATCCGCGTACACGCTGCCGCCGATTCCGGGTTCGGGCTGGCGGGTAACGATAGAAAC
Source organism: uncultured Pseudohongiella sp. (assembly GCA_951812715.1). Classification (GTDB taxonomy): domain Bacteria; phylum Pseudomonadota; class Gammaproteobacteria; order Pseudomonadales; family Pseudohongiellaceae; genus UBA9145. The sequence continues at coordinate 3,278,263 of OX638323.1, forward strand.
CACGCCGCCGATGGCGTCCGAACCCCAAAGCGATGATTGTGGTCCTTTCAGAATCTCGATGCGTTCGATCAAGCCGCTATCGATGCGGGCGAAATTGTAACCGCCGCCGGGCGACGACGGATCATTCACGGGTATCCCGTCTACCAGCACAATAGTTTGTTCGCTGGCCGCGCCGCGTATGCGTACGCTCGCCAGTCCGCCGAAAGCCCCGTTCTGGTTCACGGTAACCCCGGGCGCGGCGGCGAGTGCGTCGACGGCAAAATTGAAACCGAGCGCCTGCAGTTCATCGGCATCGATGATGCTGACGCTGGTGCCGGTCTCGGTGGCAAGCTGACCGAGACGTGTGCCATCGACGACGATCTCGCCGATGACTTCGGCGTTACCGCCGGAATCGCCCTGGGCAAAAACGAATGCAATAGCGAATGAATGAAATGTAAAGGCGGCGAACGCCCAGAACACCTTTGTTTGTGGAACGAATTTCAACTGTCGCACTTCCGGTTCTCCTCGCGCACCAATGCAATCACGGTGCGCATCAACGACATTTACATCAAGCCGGGTTCTACTCCCGGACTTGGACTCATGAAAGTCGTTTCTGGAAAAGCCTGCGAAGCGCAAACTTTCCGCCTGCGGAAGACTGGTCCCGGTCTTCGGGCGAACGACGCGATGGCAGGTCTCCTGGCTCACCGATCCTTACTTGCGGCCGCCTTCCCGGAGCGCGCTCCAGTGGCATTCAGGCCGGAAGTTCCCGGTTTACAGTTGCGGGCACAGCCACGGATTTACACCGTGTTCCCAATGCCGCCGAGGCTGGCGGCTCCATCTGCCCGGCAGTGTGCCGGGCTCGCGGCGCGGAGTCAACCGGCGCCGTTCGCGCTGCAAGCGCCATACGGTAGTGTCCGCTCTGCATTAAGCGGATGTTCGGCACTGGAGATGATCAAGTTGAGCAAGCTGGAACTGGATTGCGCGGCGATGATATCGATAGCGCCAATTTGCCTCGCTCGGCAAATCTCATGCAACCCCGGCGCTAGAGCCATCCTCTTTGTCGCGCGATGCGAGCGGCTTCTACCCGGTTGGACGCGCCGAGCTTGCTGATCGCTTCGGATAGATAGTTGCGGACCGTTCCTTCCGATAAACGCAATTCCGCCGCGATGCCGGCGCCCGACATTCCCTCTCCGGCCAGTCGCAGCACCTCCCGCTCGCGCCCGGTCAGCGGATCGGCCTCGCACCAGGCCTCGGCAGCCAACTCCGGTGCGATCGCCCGTCCCCCGGCATGCACTTCACGCACCGCGCGCGCAAGTTCCCGCGCCGGCGAATCCTTCAGCAGGTAGCCCCGAACGCCCGCGTCCAGCGCGCGGCGCAGATAGCCGGGACGCGCGAAAGTGGTGACAATGATCACGCGCACGTCCCGCTTGACCAGCTTGGCCGCAAGTTCCAACCCGGTTAGCCGCGGCATCTCGATGTCCGTGACCACCACATCGAGTTCCATGCCTTCCGCGAGTCGCAGCGCCTCCGCGCCGTCCCGCGCCCGGGCGATCACTTTGATATCGTCTTCCAGATCAAGGAGCGCGGATAGCGCTCCGAGCACCATCTTCTGATCTTCGGCGACAAGAACTCGTATCAAGCGACTGCCTCCCCGGAAGCCGACAGCGGCGATGTCAGATGCCCCGAGCCGGCTGGCAGGCGCACCGTGAGGGTCACTCCCCGCGATGCCTCAATCTCGATCTCGCCCCCGGCCTGCTCGACCCGATCGCGCATGCCAGCCAGACCGGCGCCTTCGCGGATTGTCCCACCGCGCCCGTCGTCCTCTACCGTAAGACGCGCCCACTGGCCATCGCGGACCAGACTCGCCCGGCACTGGCTGGCGTCGGCATGGCGGACGACGTTGGTTATCGCCTCGCGCAGGCACATCGCCATTACCTTCTCTTGGTCCAGCGGCAAGTCCATGCCCGATCTTTCGACCGCAAGTCGTATATCGGCCGCCTGGCAGGCGAGTTGGGCACTGGCCAGTTCGGCTTGCAAATCCGTCCGCCGAAATCCGGTAACCGCTTCGCGAATCTCCCGCAGCGCGCCGCGCGAAATTCGCTCTACCTCGCGAATCTCCTGTTCGGCGCGGCGATCCCCCAACGCGGTGAGCTTGGCGGCAAGTTCGGCCTTGATAATGATGAGCGACAGTGTGTGTCCAAGCAGGTCATGCAGGTCACGACCTATCCGTTCGCGCTCCGCGATGGTGGCGAGGCGCCGCACTTCGGCCTGCGAGAGCCGCAGCGCCGCCCCTTGACGATCGAGCTCTTCGAAATAGATGGTCGAGGAGCCAATGATCGTGGTGATTGCTCCGCCAAATAGCAGAACCCAATTGGACAAGTCCAACAGCAGCCATTCGACAGCGATCAGCAATACCATGCCCGCGAGCCAGAAGTAAGCGCGTGGCGGCCGCGTCGCCGTGCCGACAAACGCGCCCGCAAATACGAAGAAGGTGATCGCGCCCGGGTTGAACGGCGTCCATACCAGGGCGATTAATAGGATGCCGAAGATGTTGACGAAGACACGCGGGCCGGAGTGCCAGTAGCCGTTGAAGTACAGACCCAGAAACACCGGCAATGTGAGCAGGGCAAGGGAAAACTCGACGGGCTCTATCGGCGCGAAGAACCATTTGAAGGCAAAGCTGATCAGCCAGAACAGCCACAGGTAGGGTATCCAGCCGACGCGCGGCGTCGCGGGCAGGAGGCGCCGGTGTACGGCAACAATCGCCCGGCGCGCGGCGCGCGCCAAGTCTGCGGACATCTAGCGGATCTCCACGTCGTCAATCTCGAACAAGAAGCTTCCAAGCGGAGGAGCCTGCGCTACGAAGGCAAGCCCAGCGATAAGGCCAGGCGTCGCCGTCGGGAACCGCGCGAGTGGAATCTCAATCTCGCTCCATTGCGCGGATGTGGTGAACGGCACGCTGGGAGGCGCGCTTGCGCCCGCGTCGGCGCCAAACAGCATTACGTGATAGGTTCGGCCATCGCCGCGCGCGCGAAAACGCAGCGTGTCTCTGTCCGAGAAATCAACCGGTTGCATCGGTTGCGCATTCGGGAAATAGATGGCGCCGGCCCACGAAAACGCGAGCCCGGCCGCGACCTCGCCCTCGACTCGCAATACCGCGTTTTCGGCGGACAGCCGGGCCGTGGACGATCCGCCCTGAAATTGGTCCGACGTTACCTGCCAGCCGAAACCGAAATTGGCGCGGACGCCATTCTCGAAGTCGGCTATCACAGTCGTCTCGGGTGCGGCCGATGGCGCGGGCGTGGTCTGCTGCCGTTCCTGATCCAGCCGGTAGCGATCGATCGGGTAGCCGTCCTTCCACACGGCGAGGATTCGCGTGCTCAATGACAGGTCGCTCTCAAGGTCGCCGTCTACCAGAATCAGGTCTGCGATCCGGCCCTCGCTGATACGACCGCGATCGTCGATCCCGAAGGCTTCGGCCCCGGTCGATGTCGCCGCCGAGAGCGCTTCGGCGGTACTCAGCCCAGCGCGTTGCAGGAGCCGCAACTCCCCATGCATGGAAAGGCCGAAAGCAGTGCCTGGATTGGGAGCGTCGGTGCCGGCAAGCAGCCGCACGCCGGCTTCGCGCAGACGGCGCACGTTCTCCAGCGCCACACTTGACGTTGTCTCGCCGCTTGAGTTGGAGAAAGTGCTCGCCAGGGTTTGCCGCTGCATGGGCGATAGTGGCGCGCCACCGGCGGCCTCCAACAATTCCGGCGCCATCGAATTTTCGCCGAAGGAGGCCGTCACCGACAGCGTCGGGACGACGAACACGCCCGCGGCGGCGATGCGCGCGGCCTGAACTTCATCGATGATTGCGTCGCGCCAGACATGCATGAACCCGTCGGCGCCGAGTGCGACTGCTTCCAGCGCGTGTTCCAGCGTGCTCACGTGCAGCACCGCGAGTAAATCTTCTTCATGGGCGGCCGCAATGAGAGCCCCGACCGTGTCTTGATCCAGGGTCGGGATGTCCCGGCCGACAGTGCTGCCGTCCTCGCGGATAATCTTGATCCAGTCCGAACCCTCTGCCTTGCGCGCGCGCACCCAGGCCGAGGCATCGTCCGGGCCGCTCAGCGGTTCTACTGGAATTCCGAACTGCGTGCCGTGCCCTCCATTTGCGGTGGCCAGCATTCCCGCGGAGAACAGGTCGGCCTCGTTGCCGGGAGCCAGGGTGTCGCGCGCCGCGCGCTTCGAAGCCGCGAGCCGCGGGTCAGTGAATTGATCGAGTACGGTAGTCACCCCGAAGCGCGCGGCATCGCTCAGCGTGCCGTAAAAGGTATGCACATGGCCATCGATAAGCCCCGGCAGGAGAGTTCGCCCGCGCCCGTCGACGCGAGCGAGATCCGTCGGCACGTCCAGTTCCCGGCCGATGCGGTGGATGCGGCCGTTCTCCACCCACACGTCCTGGTTCGGCAGGAAGCTCTCGCCGTCGAATACCTTCGCGCCAACGATCGCGAAGGAGACTTCGGGAGGTGGATTTTCAAGGGTCTCGGCGGTTACCGGGGGAGTCGGCTCGGGAAGCGCCAGGAGAAAGCTCACGAATACCGCGAACCCCACGGCCAGGTACATCAGGGTTCGTGCGACGGTGTTCTCGGCTCCAAATCGTTTGACAAGCCTGGTGCTGACTATTCGCGACATGACTACCTCGATGGATTGCATTGGTTAAAGTATGGCAGGCGCAACAAGGAATTGGCGCGCCAAACATGCGACCGATACACGTCAAGCGCATGACCAGCGGGCTTGGAATATTGCGTCATCTTAACGCTGGCTGACGCGGCGGAATCCGGCTGCCGCAATGACAAGAAAAATCACCGTGAAGATGCCGATGATCAGCACGTGGCCCCCGGCGGACCCGCCTTGGTCCATATTGATCACCTTAAGCGTGAGCTGCGCCTGATGGTAGGCGGGAAAGACGATTGCCAGCTTTTGCAGGAATGACGGCAACAGGGCGATCGGCATCCACAACCCGGAGAGAAACGCCATCGGCAAGTAGACGATGTTCACGATGGCGACGGCGGACTGTGCTTTCACCCAGGCGCCGATCGCCAGACCGAGCGCGCAGAACGGAATCACGCTTGCGAGCACGATGCCGGCCAGGGCAAACCACTGCCAACGGTACAATGTCACGTCCGCGGCGTAAGCCCCAAGCAGGAACAGGCTGATAACGATGGCCATGCCAAAGACGAGGGCCGTCGCTATCCGCGCCGCCAGATAGGCAGCCACCGGCATTGGCGTGGTCTGTTTCAACAAAAGCTGACCGCTATCGCGTGCGTTTGCGAACCCGACTCCAAACCCGTACAGGGAAGGTCCCATGAGCCCGAACACGCCGTAGGTCGCCAGCAGGTAGGTTGGCGCGCTCGGCGAGAACTTCATCACGACACCGAAGAAGGCGTAAAACATGAGCGGAAACAACAGTGTCGGGACGGTAAATGCCGGCATTCGCGCCAGGGTGAGGAACTCGGCTCTTGCCTCCAGCACATAGATGGACGCGCGCCGGCTGAGTGGCGGACGCGGCGCGCCGGCGTTAGTCGCTTGCATCACGCCGCCTTCGCCTGGTCGTCGTCGCGGATCAGCGCAAGGAAGGCGTCTTCAAGCGCGGCTCCCGTTACCTGCAGGTCGCGAAGCTCGGAATCCAGGGCGAACAGCTCGCGTAGCAGTTCCTCGGGCCGCGCGGTCAAAACCTCCAGGTGCTGACCGCTAACCTCCACTCGGGCAACGCCAGGCATGGCGGCGATTTCGTCGCGGTTTACCGAGGTGATGCAGCGGATGCGCCGACCCGCGGCGCGTGACTTGATTTCCGCCGACGTTCCTTCGGCGACGACCCGTCCCTGGTGGAAAACCGCGATACGGTCCGCAAGCGCGTCCGCCTCCTCCAGGTTGTGCGTGGTGAGCACCGCGGTGCGACCCGTCGCCTTGAGACCCCGGATCTCGTTCCATAGACTGCGGCGAGCTTCGACGTCGAGCCCGGTCGTCGGCTCGTCGAGGAAGACCAGTTCCGGATCGCCGGCCAGCGCCAGCGCGAACATGACTCGCTGTTTCTGGCCCCCGGAGAGCCGGCCATAGCGCCGGTCGCCCAGTTTCTCAAGCCCGGCCATCGTCAGCAGCCTTAAGACCGGCAGCGGAGCGGGGTAGTAGCTGGAGAACAACTCCAGGTTCTCGGCGACGGTCAATGTATCGGGAACGCCCGAGACTTGCAGCATCGCGCCACGGCGTAGTCGCACCGCCGTGGCTCCCGGTTCGTGTCCGAATACCCGCACCGTTCCCTGCTGTGCGCGCAGACTCCCGAGCAGCAGACCTATCGCCGTGGTCTTCCCGGCGCCGTTCGGCCCGAGGATCGCCAGCACTTCGCCGGTCCGAATCTCCAGGTTCAATCCGTCGAGGGCGACGACATCGCCATAGCGATGAGTAATGGCTGACATCGTCGCGAGGAGTCGATCCGTCATGTTTGGCGCCTTCTTCAGCGAACAATCATGTTCCAGTAAGAATAACGATGATACGCACCGGGATCGATTCCCGGTAGTGCGGATCGTCACCGGCGACTTGTGACGAACGTCATGAATCTGCAAAGATCCGGGAAAATTAAAATGGAAATGCGCTGAATCGTTGATTTTTCAGGATTGGTATAGTCAAGACGGATTTGGATTGCGTAATTTTCCGCCCAAAGCCAGTGTCGCGCGGCGGTAGCGCTTCCCTTGCCGGATCAGCTTGCCGAAGGTTTGTCGAAGACTTCCTGGTCGAATTCGTCTTCCCATTTCGCCACCATGGTGGATACCGCCAGGTCGCCGCAGATGTTTACCACGGTGCGCCACATGTCGAGCGGGCGGTCAAAGGCCAGGATGAAACCGACGACGATGGCGATCTGTTCCGGCGCCATGCCAAAAGTTTCCATGACCACCGCCATCAGGAACAGCGACCCGCTCGGCACGGTCGGCGTGGCGATCGAAACCAGCGCCCCGGTGAAAACGATCACCAGGTAGTCGGCCGCGGTCAGATCGAAGCCGAAGACCTGGGCGCCGAACAGCGAGACGATGCCGACGTAAATCGCGGTGCCGTCCATATTGACCGTCGCGCCAACGGGCAATACGGTCGAGGCGACGACGGGGCGAACGCCGAGATTGTTTTCGGCGACGGTCAAGGTGACGGGCAAGGTGGAAGTGCTCGAGGAAGTGGAGAAAGCCACCAGCAAGGCTTCGCGGATGCCGAGGATGAATTTCAGCGGCGACAGCTTGAGCGAGAAGCGCAAGATGAGCGCGCCATAAACGAAGACCATGTGAATCAGGCTGCCGATGAGCAGGGCGGCGGCCACGGCGAAGACGTCGAGAAAGGCGGTCAGGCCGAGCGTGCCTGAAACCCAGGCGATCAACGCGAACACGCCGAAAGGCGCGATTTCCAGCACCCAGCCGGTAATGCGCAACACCACCGTAACGCCGACTTCGAATAAGTCGGTCAAGGGTCTGGCGGCCTCGCCGGCGGCGATCAGGCCGACGCCGAGCAGAACGGCAAAAAAGATGATCGCCAATACATTGCCTTCGGCCAGCGCGGCAATGGGATTGGCAGGGATGATCGACATCAGCCGGTCGCCGATCGGCACGGCTTGCTGCACCGTGCCGGGCACGGCATTCGACAGATCGGCGCCCACTCCAGGCTGCATGATGACCGCGAGCGCCACGCCGAGGCTGATTGCGGCTATCGAAGTCGCCAGAAATAGCAACAGGGTCTTGATGCCAAGCGAGCCCAGCTTGGCGGGGTCGCCCATCGACGCCACGCCGCTAATCACGGTAAGGAACACGATGGGGACGATCAACATGCGGATCAATCGAATAAACAGGTCGCCGATCCACAAGATACTCTCGGTTCCCGGACCCCAGAGCGAGCCGACGATCACGCCCAGCGCCATGGCGCCGACTATTCTTTTCCACAATGCGATACCAAACCAGGCTGCAAACGCGTTTGCCATGAGTTACTCCTTGAATGTCGTCTTTCGCCCGAGGCAGGACTATGGGAAATGGCCGCGGCCGGGCCAGCATATCAGAGTCGGCCGGAAACTGGATTCTCACGATCCAATACGACTATTGTTCCAGTCACCTGGCAATCGACCGGGATAGCCTGCCAATGCGCAATGAAATGCATTGCTGGGACACCCACTGTCAATCCTCCGAGAGACTCCATTTTCCGTATCGGCCCGAAAGAAAGTTGGGGAATCACGATGGCACCCATCGTGGCATGGTCAACCGGCGCATCAGCGGGAATGCGACGATCAATCCTGATCGGGCAGAGTCAATTGTCCAGTCTGCGTTATCCGCTCAAGAGAAGTTTCGATTCGGGTAAATCGACTGTCCATTTCGCCAAATCGGCGTTCGATTGAAGTTTCCAATTCGCCAAACCGACGTTCGAGCAGGACTTCAATGCGGGCAATCTGTTCCTTGGTATCAAGCTGATATGTGGAAATTTCCTGACGAATCGTTGTCGATTCGGTATCGATACGATCTTGCAGGTACCAGGCGACCAGGAGCAAGCCTATGACAACAAAGGAATTTTCTTTGGCGAGAGAGATCAGTTCATGCATGGTTGGAATCCTTTCTCCATTCGTCGGAGATTACGCTACCACCAGTTTGGTGGGCAATCAAAATTTCGGGGAAATTATCCGCCCGCTCATGTGCCGCGAGCGCTGCAAGCTCCCTGCATACGGGAGTTGAATCGGGCAAAAAAGTTATAGTCCGTGATTTTCGGATTGCGTGATTCTCCAGCGAAAATTCATGTCCGACCGGTAGCCGGCATCCAACTCATCGATGCATCGATGGGACACCCACTGTCGATCCCCTGGGAGACCCCATTTTCCGCCTCCCCGTCAATCAGTGACGAGAGTCGAGAAAAGAGGGCAATTGATGGAACGGAATAACCGATTGTCCATTTTCGTCCCTTCTGGCATTGGCGCCCGTGTAGGCGGCCGCGCCGGTAAAGCAGGTCAACCTCGTTGCCGTTGCTATCCCGGAAGAAGAACAATTCCGCGGGCCGATTCCGATTCAGATCGAACTTCATGATTTCGTTTACCACTGCGTTCTCGAACAGAGCCCCGCGTAGCGGCTGGCGTTCGACATGCTCCGGACTGGTGAGGCCAAGCAAATAGCAGGCTACGCCCGTATCGTGGAAATAGAGCTTGGGACGTTTGACGAGACGCTTGCGGATATTGCTGAACCAGGGTTTGAGCCGAAATAGGACATAGCTCGCTTCCATGAGATTCAGCCAGTCGCCTGCCGCAGTCTGGCTGATGCCGCAGTCTTTCGCCAACTGGTTCAGATTGAGTATTTGCCCGATATTGGCCGCGCATAGCTGCAACAACGTTTGAAATCGCGAAGTATCCCGTACCGCGCTCAACTGGCGCACATCGCGCTCCAGATAAGTGTCGACGTAATCACGATAGAAATTGGTTGGTTCGAGTCCTGCATCGAAAATTCGTGGATAACCGCCAGTGAACGTATGATCGAACCAGTTTTCCGGGGCCGCATCGGCGCGCGCAAGCTCTTCGCGGGAAAACGGCAACAGGGTGAGCAAGGCAGTTCGCCCCGCGAGCGACTGACTCAGAAGCTGTCGCGCGGAAAAGTTGTGACTTCCGGTCAGCAGGAATTGTCCGGAGCGGCCGGATTCGTCAGTTCTGACCTGGATCTAGGAGGTCAATTCCGGCGCGCGTTGAATTTCATCGATTATGGCGCCGTCCGCGTACGCGGCAAGAAAGCCGCGGGGTCGCCGGTCGCGAACTCGCGCTCGTCCGGCGCTTCAAGGTTGACATAGGGAAGATCGAACGCGCCGCGGGCCAGCGTGGTTTTGCCGGACTGCCGCGGCCCGGTCAGTGTCACGAAGGGATATTGTTTAAAAGCCGCCAGAGCGGCTTCGGCAAGAATCCGGGGAATCATGCCTTCGAAAATAGATCAAAAATTATGTAATTTCATAGTTCAATCTGGAAATTACATAGTTCAAATCTTGACCAAACTGCTGTCGCTTTACGAGTTTTCGCAAATTTCCTCGTCGAATTCGTCTTCCCATTTCTCCACCAAGGTGGCAACCGCGAGGTTGCCGCGGACGTTTACCAGGGTGCGCCACATGTCCAGCGGGAGGTCGAAGGCCAGGGTAAAACCGACCACCAGGGCGATCTGTTCCGGCGTCGCGCCGTTGATAACGGTCACTAACACGACCGGAAGGATCAGCATGCGAATCAGGCGTATGGACAGATCGCCCAGCCACAAGATGCTTTCCGCCTTCAAAGCGAGCCGACGATCACGCCGAGCGTCATGGCGCCTACGATTATCTTGCGCAATACGATTCTGAACCAGCCGGTGAGCGCGTCCGCCATGAATTGCTGCTGGAATGTCCTGTCACGCCTCGGGCAAGACTATGGAAGTTACCGCGGCCGGGCCGGCGTTTCCGAGCCGGCATGAAACTGGACTCCCGCCGGTCATTGCGGCTATTGTTCAAGATACTTGCCAATCATTCGGTACAGCCTGCAAATGGGCGATGACATTCCCGCAAAAGCCGCCGCCGAGGCCGCGACGGTCCATTCCCTGGAAAGCCTCATGATCTGGGGGGAAGTGCTTGAGCTTTACGCCCTGGATTGGGACGAAACCTTTGGTTATGCGCCGCATTATTTCACCCAGGAATACTGGTATCTGCTCGTGCGCGTTACTTTCGCCGCACTGAAGGGTCACCCGCTCACCGTCACCAGCGCCACCCAGGGCATGAAATCAGGCTCGAACCGGACTCGGGAGAATCGCCTGCAAAAGGCGGTAACGGACGGCTACCTGCTCAAGCAACGCAGCGAAGAAGACATGCGCAATGTCTGTCTGCTGCCGACTGACCGCCTGGTCAAGCTGATTCTCGGCCATATGGACCGCACCCTGGAGATGACGCTCAAACGCCTCGGGAACATCGCCGGGAACGAATGAAGTCGCGCACGAGACGCGCGCATTGTTCCGGAAACTGGATATGTGGAGCATGGCCACAACCCGGCAGCCTGTTGTCTTCGGCAAGGCCGCCCCTGCTCCGGTAAGTTTCCAGCAGGTGCGTCATCTGGCTGACCATCGGTTGCGGCCGCGATCCCGGCCAGCCTGGAATCACGCCCAACATTCCGAGAGTGGCGGCATCGAACTGGGAAGCGTCGCTGATAATTACATCGCTGTCCCCCTGAATGCGCAGGATCGGCGGTTTTTGCTCCAGTTCGACCAGTGGCCAGGCATTGAAGTACTTCGGGCTGATCGCGTTCATCGGCCCCCAGTCTCCGGGCGCAACGCCGGGCCAGTTTTCGGACTTCCGTGAGTCTCCCGGCCAGGCCCGATCTCCGCAATGCTGCCGATATAGAGAGTCAAGCAGTTCCTCTTCGTCTTCTTTCCGTGCGCCTGTTCCGAATCGGCCGAGTATCGAATGACGCATGATTCCGCGCACGAGATCGATATTGCCGCCCTTGCGGCCCCCGGCCACGGCGGCGGCATAGTCGGCGCCGACTATGCCGCCGCCGGAACCGGCGAAATCCGCGTGATTGGGCTTGCCGGCAAGATCAAGGGTTCCACCGTATCCGAACGGGCTTACCGGCGCCAGCAGCACTAGCGATCGAGCCCGGCGCGGCTCCCGCAAGGCAGCCGCCATGGCGACCGCGCCGCCGAGCGACCAACCGAGCAAGTGGCAGCTTTCGATTCCGAGAGCATCGAGCAAGGCAAACAGATCGTCGACCCAGTCGCGGGCGCCACGACTAGCCTCGACCAGCTTGCGTTCCGTATGTCCGTAACCGCGCAGGTCCGGCAGGATGAGAAGGAAATCGTCTTGCAAGCGCGCCGCAAGCCCGAGCATGGCCGCGGAATCGCTGCCATTGCCATGGATCAGGACCAGGGGCTCCCGGTTCTCGTCTCCCAGTCTGCGCAGGCTTTGCCGGAGCCTGCGAGTCTCGATGATTTCGAACAAGTGACCGGTCTCAGAAGCGTTTACCGACGGTGAAGCTGACGCCGCGCGGCGGTCCGTAATAGGACAGCGCCACGCCGGGATACGAGAGCAGGTCGAAACCATGCACGATGTAGGCCTCGTCGGTGATATTGGTGACAGCGAGGCGGGCGTGGAATCCGCTCGCGAAATGCTCCCACCAGGCGGTGAAATTGGCGATGTAGTAATCGTCCTGCATCAATGAAGGCTCGTTCATGATCGTGGTGAAATAGCTTGAACTGCCTCGCACCTGGCCGCTCAGGGTCAACGACCAGTCAGCCGTACCGTAGGCATTCCAGCTCGCGCCGGCGCCCCAGGTGAAATCCGGCGCCTGGATCAGATCGAAGTGGCTGAGATCCTGGATTTCGCCGCTAGCGAGATTGGGCGCGTTGTACTCCTGGTACTCGGCGTCGAGCACGCCGGCAAAGGCGCTCAGCCGCAGATCGGAATTCGGCGCCGCGCTGAGTTCGAATTCGAGGCCCTGGGTCACGGCTGCGCCGGCATTGGAAAAAATGGCGATGAAACTGGCGTTGGCCGAACCGAAACTCGACAGTTGCATGTCTTCGTAGTCATTGCGAAAAGCCGCCGCGTGCAGGCTGAACCGGCCGTTCCGCCAGTTCCGTTTCAGGCCCGCTTCGATGGAAGTGACAAATTCTTCATCGTAGGGGTCGGCCTCGTTGTCGTCGCGCGAGCGACCATTGAATCCGCCGCTCTTGAAGCCGCGAGTAGCGTTCAGATAAAGCAGCAATTCATCGTTTGGCTGATAGCTGATGCCGAGCTTGGGGGAGAATGCGCTAAAGGTTTTTTCGCCGACCGTGGCGAAACTGAAGGGCAGCGCGGCCGCGTCGGCAAGATCGGCAAGCGTGATTCCGGGGTTGCCGAAGCCGATCGCGCCGTTATAGACCCGGTTCAGGCGCTTGTCATCGCTGGTATAGCGGGCGCCGGCGGTCAGTTCGAGATTTTCCCCCATCGGCAAGGTCAATTCACCGAACACCGCCCGGCTTTTCGTTTCCAGGTCATTGGTCGATGCCGTGGAAAGACCGTAATCGAACCCCGGAATGCCAAAAAAGGAGATATTCGCCTCCGGTCCGAAAACGCCGTCGGGAGTGATATCGGCTTCGTCGAAGTAGTACAAGCCGGTGACCAGGGTGGCGCCATTGTCGAATTCGAACAATGCCTGTAGTTCCTGGCTGAATTGTTCCTGTTGCTGATGCACGAAAACGCCGAAGGCCGCCACGTCGTCCCCGTCGAGATCGAGAAATGAGTCGTGTTCGATTTCCCGCCAGGAAGAAATTGATTTCAAGCTCAGAACATCATTGATCCGCCAACTCGGTATGATGGAAAAGCCACGCGTGGTCAGCCGCTCTTCATGATTGAAATCGGCATTGACCTTGAAGGGTCCCGGATTGGCGTCCTCAAGGCCGAGCAGTTGCCCGACTATCGATACCGCTTCCACTGATGGCGTCACGGAAGTATCCGGATCATTGTCCGAGTAGTCGATGCTCAGTTGCAGATCGAAGTCGCCGCCATCGTCGAACAGCAACTGGCCGCGGAACACGGAAAGCGCCTTGTCGCCGTCGTCGGCGCCGTCTGCGAGATTTTCCGACCAGCCATCCCGACTCAGGCGTCCAAGGCTCAACCGACTGGACACGTTTTCGCTCAGAGGCAGGTTCAGCACCGCGCTTAGCTCGCGCTGCCCGTAGTTGCCTATGCCGGCTTCAATGTCGGCGGAAAACTCCGCCTCGGGCCGAATCGAAACGTACTTGATTGCGCCGCCAATGGTGTTGCGCCCGTACAAGGTGCCTTGTGGGCCGCGCAACACTTCAATGTGATTGACGTCGAACAGTTCAAGAAAGGAACCCTGGGCTCGGCCGAGATAGACGTCGTCGAGATAAACCGCGACGCCCGGGTCGGCGAATGAAAGCGAATCGCGCTGGCCGATGCCACGCACATAGATCACGGCGTTGGAAGCATCGCCGACATCCAGGCTCAGGTTGGGAGTCAGCATTTCGAGTGATCCGAGGTCGGCCGCGCCGATTCGTTCGAGATCGTCGCCGGTGACCGCGGTTACCGCCAGGGGAGTTTCCCCGATGGGCTCGGCGAAACGCCGGGCTTCCACAATGATACTTTCGATGGCCGGGTCATCCGGCGGCGCCTGGGCCAATACAACGGAGCCAGGCAGCCCGGAAGCGGTAATGGCCAGTAAGGCAGCCATTCCTGTTGCGGGGTAACTATCTGGAACTTTCACGGCAATTCCTCCGGACAAGCCAATATCCGGAAATTCTAGAAATGCCACAACTGCATAACAATACGAGATATTTCCGAAGAAATTGCACGGAAATTCTGCCGCAAATATTGCGCATTTGTGTTGAACGATGGCATTGATGCGACCAGTTAAATTATCATGACGCCACTTTCCGAAAAGCAATTCCGCAGCGAAAAGCATGGCTCAATGGATTGAAGGCACCATAGTTTCAAACCAGCGCTGGACCGAAAACCTGTTTTCCATAAAGGTGGAGGCCGACGCCGAGCAGTTCATCGCCGGGCAATTCACCAGCCTGGCGCTCGATATCGACGGTCAACGCGTGGCGCGGCCGTACTCCTATCTCAACTCCCCGGGCGAGCGGCCGCTGGAATTCTTCATGTACCGGATTGTCGGGGGAGCGCTCACCAGCGCCCTGATCGATATGCAGCCGGGCGAGAATGTCTGGGTAAAGAATCCGGCCAACGGCTTCTTCGTCTTGCGGGAAGTGCCGCCTTGCGAAGACATGTGGATGCTCGCAACGGGCACCGGGATTTCTCCGTACTTTTCGATTCTGAATACCGATGAGCCCTGGGAGAGATTCAAGCGAATCGTACTTGTGCACGCGGTGCGGTGGGAGGTGGATCTTCGCTATCGGGAAATAATCGATTCGCTGAAGCACCAGTACGGCGACCGTTTCGCGTTTCAGGCATTCATTAGTCGAGAACAGGTGCCGGAGACAATCCACGGCCGGATTCCCGCATCGATTATCGACGGTGAACTCGAACGCCGCACCGGAATCGAAGCTACTGCGGAAAAATCGCATTTCATGCTTTGCGGCAATCCGGATATGGTCCGGGATACCACTGAAGCGCTGAAAGCGCGAGGTTTCGCCAAGAATCGGCGGCGCACGCCAGGGCAGATCACCACCGAGAACTATTGGTAGCCGGCGGGGTGAGGCCCGGTCGGCGCAGCCGACGAAAAGCGCAGCTTTTCGAGGGCCGAACGACTTGCCAAGGACTGGCAAGGCTGGAGATTGGAGAAACCCAAATATTCGCGCCAGGGATGGCATGCACAAACCTAATAGAGGACAAATTGCCCGGTCGGCGCAGCCGACGAAAAGCGCAGCTTTTCGAGGGCCGAACGACTTGCCAAGGGCGAGGACAAGCGATTACGAAACATCAGTTTCGTGCGCAGGCCGAGCGCCATCAAGCTGTGCTTGATGGCCGGACTGGCAAGGCTGGAGATTGGAGAAACCCAAATATTCGCGCCAGGGATGGCATGCACAAACCTAATAGAGGACAAATTGCCCGGTCGGCGCAGCCGACGAAAAGCGCAGCTTTTCGAGGGCCGAACGACTTGCCAAGGGCGAGGACAAGCGATCACGAAACATCAGTTTCGTGCGCAGGCCGAGCGCCATCAAGCTGTGCTTGATGGCCGGACTGGCAAGGCTGGGGGTCGGAGAATCCGCCGAACTCGCGCCAGGGACGGCATGCGCAATCCCGTCACCGATAATCCGTGGGTGTAATTCGCGCCTGGGTCAGGCGTTCGAATTCCGCGCCCACATCGATCAGGTCCTGATCCCGGAACGACGGCGCGATCAGCGTGAGACCCACTGGCCGGCCATTGTCTCGATAGCCAATGGGAATGGTCAGGGCCGGAAAATTGGCCAGCGCCGCGACGCCCGCATGAAAATTGTTCAAGGACAGCAGCACGTCAAGGTCATGCTGATCGAACAGGTTCTGCATTTGCAGGCGGGCGTAGGACTGCAATTCGGCGCGCAAGGCTTCGAGTTCTTCCGCGCTGTAGTCGAGTTCTGCCATCATGTCCACGAGAGATTGACCGTAAGGCGCCCTGCTTGCCGCATCTTCAAGATTGAACGCCTGTAATTCGCCAATTGACGCGATGACTACTTCGTCGCCGGCGAATATTTCGAGATACCCGGCAAGATCTCGCACCATTTCCGCTCCCAGAAACTCGTTGAATTGTTCCGGGCTCTCCCAGACAAAGGATACCGGTTCAGTAACCGCGCCGTTGTCGGCAAGGATTTCGCCAGCCTGCTGGTAAAATTCGTCCTCAGCCATCGATTCGAACATTCCCAGGCGCTTGTCGGCGAGTTCTCCCAGGCGATAGCTGAGCGCATAGTCTTCAGCCAGACGCGGCATGGCGGCATCGTTTTCGTCATAGCCGGTCATGCCGTTGAAAAGCGTGACAGCGTCCGCCACGTTACGGGCGATCGGACCGGTCGTGTCCAGCGAGGCCGAGATCGGAACCACGCCGGAACGACTCAAGCTGCCCGTAGTCGGTTTCAGCCCTACCAGCGAATTGGCGCTGGCGGGGGAGAGAATCGACCCCGAAGTTTCCGAGCCCACCGCCGCCACGGCGTAGTCCGCGGCGATAGCCGCGCCGCTGCCGGAGCTTGAGCCGCCGGTGCCAAATACCAGCCGGCCATGGGGATTGAGCGTCTGGCCGCCCATCGCGCTCCAGCCCGACGGACAATCACGGCAGAAGAAATAGGCCCATTCGCTGAGATTGGCCTTGCCCAGAATCACCGCGCCGCGCTGCAGCAGCCGATCGGTGATGAAAGCGTCATCGGTTTCATTGCCGGATAACGCATAAGCGCCAGCCGTTGTCGGCAAGCCAGCCATGCCGACATTGTCCTTGAGCAGGATCGGCATGCCGAAAATCGGATCGTGATTTTCCCGGTGGCCGGCATCGCGCTCACGGGCCTGCTCCAGCGCCGCCGGATTCAGGGAAATCACCGCATTCAAATAACGCGCCGGATCATTCTCGATCTCGCGAATGCGATAAAGATAGAATTTGACCAGAGTTTCGTAACTCAGTTCGCCAGCGTCTATCGCCGCTTGCAGGCTTGCAATCGGAGCGCCGAGAACCAAAGGCTTAAGCGTCTCGTATTGCTCTGCCTCAAAGTTCGCCAGTTCCCCTTCAAACTTCGCCCACAGCGCGGCGCCCCGCTGATGCGGCGAGCGCAACAGTCGGTAATGCATGTTCTCGTTTTCCAACTGCGCCAGCACGGCAAGATCCGCGGCCTCGTCATAGTTCGCCCAAGGATCGGCGTCTTCATGGGCATAACAGGAAACGAAGCCGCAGACCAACAGCAGCAGGCAGGACAATCTTGAATTTTTCATGGCAAACTCGTTCGGTTTATTCGTGGCGCAACGCTTCTACGGGATGCATATCGGCAGCGCGTATGGAAGGGTGAGGCCCGGTCGGCGCAGCCGACAAGAAGCACAGCTTCTTGAGGGCCGAACGACTTGCCATGAATGGCAAGGCCGGGGCCAGTCGGAGCCAATACACCCGCGCCATGGATGGCGAGTAGGATACGAACAGGAACCATACCCGTACGTCATTCATGCCGCAAGGCCTCGACTGGGTCCATATCCGCCGCTCGCATGGAAGGGTGAGGCCCGGTCGGCGCAGCCGACAAGAAGCGCAGCTTCTTGAGGGCCGAACGACTTGCCATGGAAGGCAAGGCCGGGGCCAGTCGGAGCCAATACACCCGCGCCATGGATGGCGAGTACGATACGAACAGGAACCATACCCGTGCGTCATTCATGCCGCAAAGCCTCGACTGGGTCCATATCCGCCGCTCGTATCGAAGGGTGAGGCCGGGTCGGCGCAGCCGACAAGAAGCACAGCTTCTTGAGGGCCGAACGACTTGCCATGAATGGCAAGGCCGGGGCCAGTCAGAGCCAATACACCCGCGCCATGGATGGCGAGTACGATACGAACAGGAACCATACCCGTACGTCATTCATGCCGCAAGGCCTCGACTGGGTCCATATCTGCCGCTCGTATCGAAGGGTATATCCCAAAGATCACACCAATCATGGCGGAAATGGAAAACGCCAGGATCGGCGCCACCGGGGTGACGATCGTGGTCATGCCCCAGAAAGTCGAAATGAAGAAGGGGATGGTAATGCCAAGCACCACGCCGATCAGCCCGCCAACCGCGGACAGAATCACCGCCTCCACCAAAAACTGGGTAATGATGTCGGACTTTCGCGCGCCAAGCGCGCGGCGAATGCCGATCTCGCGAGTGCGCTCGGTGACGCTGGCGAGCATGATGTTCATAATGCCGATGCCGCCTACCAGTAGTGAAATGCCGGCTATGGCGCCGGCCACGATTTGGTCGCGCAACGCGCTTTCCTCAGCCTGGCGCAGCAGCGCCAGGGGAATTTCGATGGTGTAGTCCACATTCTTGTGGCGGCGTTGCAAAATCTGATCGATAACCTCGCCGACATTGATCACCGTTTCCTGATTGTCGACCTGGATCACCGCTTCGTGCAGCTCAACGGTTTCCGATTCCATACCGCCCGCGGTTTGCCGGGTCGTCGTTTCGCCGAATCGGCTGCGGGACGCGGTTAACGGAATGAATACCCGGGCAGGGGCCGAGTTGGACGCGCCGGCCTGATTTTGTCCAAGGTTGGAAAAACCTTCGGATTCCATGATGCCGACCACATCGTAATAATCACTGTCGATACGAACCGACTGGCCGAGAGGATTTTCGAATGGGAACAGCGCATCGGCCGCTTCCTGACTCAATACCACGACGTTTCCGTGATCGCGCATTTCCGATTCGCTGAAAAAGCGGCCGTCTCGCAGTCCGTAATTGCGTGAGGTGGGGTAGTCGACCGCGGTGCCCACCACGTCTACATTCATGCTGTTGCCGAGATTCCAGATGTTTTTCTTGACGATGCGTGAGGAAATAACATTGCTGACGCCAGGTATGGTGTCACTAATCGTCTGAATATCAGCGTGGGTCAAGCCGTAGACGATGGCCTGGGGCGGGCCGAATCCCAGGCGCGAGGATTCCTCGACTGCCACCGGCTTGACGCTTTTTACGAGAATATTGTTTGCGCCGAGGTCGCGGAATTGTTGTTGCGCCTCGAAGCTGGCGCCTTCGCTTACCGCCAGCATCGCGATCACCGCCGCCACGCCGATGACGATGCCGAGCACGGTGAGCATGGAGCGCAGGCCGTGGGAAAAAATACTCTTAACGCCCAGACGGGTGATCTGGCTGATGCGCCAGCCGAACCGGGACCGCCGGTCGCGTTGCCGGCTTTCGGGCGCCGGCGGCAGAGAGTCAAACACCCATTCGTTCATCTTGCTCCACCCTGCCGTCGAGCAGTCGGATGCGGCGGCTGGTGCGCTCGGCGAGTTCGTCCGAATGAGTCACCAGAATCAGGGTCTTGCCCGCCTCGTGCAATTCATCGAACAGATCGAGAATCTCCAGACCCGAGCGTGAATCGAGATTACCCGTGGGCTCGTCTGCGAGAATGATCAGCGGGTCCATCGCCAGCGCCCGCGCGATCGCCACGCGCTGCTGCTGGCCGCCGGAAAGCTCGAAGGGCTTGTGATGGATGCGGTCGGCGAGACCCACCCGCTCGGCGAGCTGGAACGCGGCGCGATGGCTGTATGCCTGGGAAAACCCCTGGTAAAACAGCGGCATCTCGATGTTTTCCAGCACGTCGAGTTGCTGGATCAGGTTGTACGACTGGAAGACAAATCCGAGCCGCGCACCGCGAATCAGCGACAATTCATCGTCCTTGAGCTTTGAGGTGTCCTCGCCGCCCAGAAAATAGGCGCCGGTCGTGGGCCGGTCCAGGCAGCCGAGTATGTTCATCAGGGTAGACT
Organism: uncultured Pseudohongiella sp.; assembly: GCA_951812715.1. GTDB lineage: Bacteria > Pseudomonadota > Gammaproteobacteria > Pseudomonadales > Pseudohongiellaceae > UBA9145. The sequence continues at coordinate 3,298,142 of OX638323.1, forward strand.
TGCCGCAACCCGATGGTCCCATGATGCTGATGTAGTCGCCGCCGTAAAAGTCGAGCGAGATGCCGTGCAGCACCTCGACCTCCAGTGTGCCCATGTAATAGGTCTTGGAGACATCGGCTACCGAGGCCACCCGCAGTTGTTGTTCGGGCGGCCTGGTCGCGTGTCCGGAGTTGGCCTGGGGAGCAGGCATGACCGAAGCGCTCAGCTCGCGGCGCTTTCGAGAGATTGGCGCGGGGGCAACAGCAACACTTCCTCCCCTTCTTCAAGACCGCTTTCGATCTCGATGAATGAGTCGGAGAAATCGCCGACTTCGACGACGCGTCTTTCCACTGAGCCGCCGCGGCGTACATAGACCACCTGGTCGCTGCCGAAATAGCTGACCGACTGCACCGGCGCGTAGACCACGTCTTCAAGGCTTGCCACGAGGATTTCGACCTGCGCGCTCATGCCGGGCCGCAGCCAGTCATGGGTGCCGTCGATGCGGACCTGGGACGGATATACCTTGAGGTCGGGATTCAGGAAGGAATTGGCCGAATCCGCCACGACCGCGACCTTGATCACTTCGCCGGTGAGGCGCACGTCAGGGTATGCATCTATGAGAATGATCGCCGGCTGGCCGACTGCGACCCTTTGCACCGCGGATTCATGAATATCGACGCTGACGGCCATCTCGCGCATGTCGGGAATAGTAAGGATCGGCTGGCGCTCGCGCACGGTGGCGCCTTCCTGGATCGCTTCCTGGCTGCTGCTGCGATAGCGGCTGGATCCCTGGTCGGAGCCGCCATAGACCACGAGTCCAGGCAGTTCCGCTTCGATGGTGGCGGCGTCGATCTGGGCTTCAATGTCGGCAAGCTTATATTGTTCGAGATTTAGTTTGCGTTGCGCGGAACTGTAGTTGGCAAGCTCCAGTGCCTCCTTGGCGATATTCTCCTTGGCCTGGCGCTGATAGGCCATGACTGCGTTTTCGTAGTTGGAAAGGAATTCCTCGGCTTCCTTGGGGAAGGTGTACTGAATGTACAGTCGCAAGGCGGTTTCTTTTTCCTGCTGTTTGTTGGCCGCCTTGTTCAGGTTCAATTCTTCGGCTTCCAGTTCGGTAGGCGTGATGAAGCCGCGTGCTTCCAGCCGGCGCTGGCCTTCAATGCGATCCTGGGCGAGCAGGTATTCTTCCTGCGCCACCTGTAATTCGTCGAGCAGGAAGCGCAGGCGTTGCTTGGCTTCGCCGTCCGCGAGCTTGTCGAAATCTGCGTATTGCGTGAAATCGATCCGGTCGCGAGTCACCATGTAGGACTCATCCATGAGCAAGGTCACTTCGGGAGGCTCAGGATCGAAATCCGAGGGAGGCAGTTCGAGTACGGCAACTTCCTCGATTCGCTCCCCGATTTCGAGCGCCGGGGCGGATTCTTCCACGGGCGCGCCGTCACCCAATCCTCCGGCGAATCCGCCACCGCCCGGACCACCCTGAAAGCCGCTGCCCGGTCGGCCCCGGCCGCCTCCCGGAAACTCGCCCGAGGCAAAGCTCTGCATGCGTTTGACCAGCTCCGGCGGCAGTTGGCCGCCGTTCTCCGCCATCATCTGGCGAATGCGGTTCTGCATCTGTGGAGGCAAGGATTCGATTTCAATGCCTTCCGGCAGTCCCGAAGGCGCCGCTTCGGGCTCCTGCGCTTCGGCGAGAACCGGTTCCGCATGCTCAAGTACCGCGCGGTCGGCCGCTTCCGAGGCCGCCAATCGCTCCTCGATCTCCAGCCTGGAAATGATGTCGTTGACGATATCCGCGCCGAGGAATTTCTCGAAATCCAGCCGCGCGAAGCGCATTTGCTGACGGGCGTCGTTCAACTGGGTCATGTTGGTGTTCAGTTGAATTTCGTATGCCGCCCTGCGTTCGATAAAACTCGCCTCGGAGGTTTCCACCGCGATCTCCTGGCTGAGTTGCTCGTCGATGAGGGTAGAGGTATCGAGCTCCACCAGGATCATGCCCGCGGCCACGTCTTCATCGGTCACCCGGTAGCCTTCTTCGACGATGCTGAGAATCTTCACACCGCTGCGGTCGCGCACCCGCGAGCGGATTTCCTGGGATTGCAGGGCTTCGAGAGCGCCGCCTTCGAGCACCGTGATATCGAGGTTGCCCCGGCGCGCGGCAAAGGTCAGGCCGTTATTCTCATCTCCAGAACCGCCACCGGCGAGCAGCAGGGCCAGGATCAGCACACCGGCGCCGGCGCCAATGCCGATCTGCAATTTCCGGTCGAGCGCCAGATAACGGTCGCGCAGCATCGCCAGCCAGGGCAGGGCGGACGCCCTGGCGCGGTCGGCCAGCGCCTTCAGCTGATCGGTCGGCCTGTCTTCAGCGGGGCTCATCTATACCTTCCTCCCATTGACCGGAGTCGTCGACGTACAGCAAACCTACGTCACGCCAGAACTCCAGCTTGGAAATATTGTAGTCCACGATACTTCGCACGAGGTCTGTGCGCGCGGCGGTCAGGTCGTTTTGGGAATCGACCGTATCCTGCACATTGCCGAGTCCGAGTTCGGCCCGCAATTCCGCTTCCTCAACGCGGCGTTCGTTGATTTCCACGCTCGCCAGATTGATGTCGTAGCCCTTGCCGGCCTCGTCCATGCGCCGCCAAGCGTCGATAACCTCCAATTTAACGTTATCCAACGCCAATGTATATGCGCGGGTCGCCGCTTCGTAGTCGATCAGCGCGCGGCGATAGGTATTGCGTTCAGCCTTGCTGTCGAGCGGCATTTCCACGTCGAGTCCGGCGCCGTATACGGCGTTGTCGAAATCGATGTCGCCGAACTCGCCGCTGCCGGAGGCCGGCACGGAAGCGCTCAAGGTGAAGCCGAGCGAGGGTTTGAGCGCGTTGGCGGCGACATCGATGCGGCGCGAGGCGTCCTGCACCCGGTCGAGTTCGATATACAGGTCGAGCCGGGTTTGAACCGACAGGTCGAGCGCCCGGTCGAGATCGAGTTCGGGGGCAGACATGCCGGTTTCGGTGATCAGCGTCATCTCGTTGTCGTCGAGAATGATGGCGTCTTCGGCATTCAGACCGATCAGGATTTTCAATGCATCGAGACTGCGCTGGTAGCGCGCGATCGAAGTCGTCCAGCGCAGATCCTGCTGCAAGGTGGCCTGTTCCAGCCGTCCGACGTCAAGCAGCGTGCGCAGACCCTCGGCCTGGAAAGCGCGTTCGCGTTCCAGCGAGAGGTTGTTCGCGAGCAGGCCGGCAAAGTTGTTCTTGGCGGCTTCGCGATTGAGCAGCACGTTGTAATAACTGGAAGCCACCTGTACGGCGAAGGACTTGCGGAAGCGAGTGAAATCGCGCAATTCGTAGAGCAGGTCGCGCTCGGCCTGCAATAGCGCCTCGGTTTCGATGGCCGAGCCGAAATCCCGCAGCAGCGGCTGGGTGATCGAACCGATGAGGGCGCCGCTGCTTAATTCGCTGACATCGCCGCCGAGGAAACGCCGCAGATTGTTGGTCAGATTCAGCGCTACCGAGCCGCCTCCGCGCAGCAGGTAGCGCACGCCGAGGCTGGTGTCGGCCTGGTACATCTCCGAACTCGACACCGTGGCGCGCTGGGTCGGGGTATCGATTCCGGTCAAGTTTTCCATGTCGGTGACGAACTGATCGTCCATGTCCCACTGGTATTCGCCGCCGCTGTTAAAGGAAAAGATCGGCGCGTAGCGATACCGGTCCAGGGTGAGCGAAAGGGCTTCGAGGTATAGCCGTTCCTTGCGCGTCTGGTAGTCCTTGCTATGGCGGAATGCAATGTCAAGTGCGTCGTTGAGGCTCAGGACGCTCGAATTTATCTCGCTTTCGGCGCTGTCGCCGAGAAATTCAAAACTGAGGGAGTTGACCGGCAGGCCATCGAGATTGGCGACTGGTTGCTCGTCCACCGCGATCTGTTCGGTCATGCCGGGCACGAGATCGGTCTTGCCGACGATGGCGGCATAGGTTTCGCTATCGGCGCTGTTGCGATAGGCGTTGCCGGAACATGCCGCGAGCAGCAGCCCCGCCGCCGACAGCGCGAAACAGGTCAATCCCGGTTTGTGCATGGATTCGCTTGCTCTCGTGATTTACTGGTTTATACGGGTGGTTCGCCGGTAACAGTCTATAATGATCCGCGCAAAGCAATCAGTTCATTTTGAGTGGAAGTACGGCTATGCGTAACGAATCGCTGAACCTGGAAGTGCGCGACTTCGGCCCGATCGGGGAGGCCAAACTAGAGTTGCGCCCGCTGACCGTGTTCGTCGGACCGAGCAACACCGGCAAGTCGTACCTTGCCATGCTGATTTATGCGCTGCACAAGCATTTCAGCCAGTTTGACAGCAACAACTGGTGGCATGCGGAAGAAGAAGTCCGCCGGGTGTTGCTGGAAAGAGGGGAACAACTCGCTCTGGACGTAAAAAAAACCCGCGAAAGCTGGGTGAAGGAAGACGAAAAGATTCAGTCGAGCGGAAGAAGCGTCGATGTCAAGCGACCCCGTCCTTGGGAGCTTTCCGAAGCGTTTAGGGAGCTGGTAAAGGGAGCAATCGATACTCAGGGAGCAATGCTTCGAATGGAGATCGAGCGCTGTTTCGGGTCCAGGATCGAAGAGCTAGCCAGAAGAGCGGAGAATACGAATTTCGCAGTGGAGATTTGCCGTCAGATCAAGCCGCTTGCCGGAGACAATTCGAATAGCATTGAGCTGAATTACTCGAACGCCACGCTGGGTGTTTCGATCCCTGACGGGTTTGGCATTGAGGTGGAAGGGGGCAGAAGGCGGCTCGCGGATCTTGAGATGGAGTTAGGACGATTCAGTGCCCGGGTTAAAACTGAACCGGAACTTGCTGAAACGTTCGAGTTGCCGGTACTGCAGACAGTTTTGCAGGAAATCGTAGTACCGGGTTTGTTCGGACGGATTGGATGGCCCGGGCATTATCTGCCGGCCGGCAGGGCCGTGCTGCTCGATTCTTTCGACACCGTGGTGGGATCGCTCATCGATAAGGCTTCGACTCTTTCCGAAGTTCCGCCGTCAGTCTCCGGTGTAAGTGCCGATTTTCTTCGGCAACTAGTGGGTTTAGCAAGACTGAAGCCCGAAAAGCGCGATTCACCACCTTCAGAAATTGAACAGGAAATCTTGAAAGGCTCAATTTCTATAAATACGGGAGACAAGGTTAAGTTTCCTCTATTCAGCTACAAGCCCGAAAACTGGACAGGGCAAGAATTGCCGTTGAAGAATGCCTCCTCAATGGTTTCCGAAGTTGCGCCAATTGCCATTTACGACAAGCATGTAGTCTCATCCAATCAATTGTTGATCGTGGACGAACCCGAATCGCATCTGCATCCGGCGTTGCAAGTACAACTCTTCAGACAGTTGGCCAGGCTTGTCAGTGAAGGCAAGCGAGTGCTCGTTACAACGCACAGCGAATGGGTCGCTGAGGAGTTGTCAAATATCGTACGTCGCTCAAAAATCAAAAAATCACTGGATCGTGTCGCTGAGCCAAGGCCGGGTATGGAGAAAATTTCATTGTCAGAAGCTGATGTAGGTGTTTGGCTGTTTAACATGGATAAAAACTCAAATGGATCGACCGTGAAAAGGGTTGACATGGAAGACACAGGGCTTTACGCCACTGAATTCGACAATGTGGCGATTTCTCTCCACAACGAGTGGGCAGGAATTACAGACAAGCTTGGGGAAAAGAATGACGGGGATTGTTGACGCTTTCCGGAAGAAATTTTCTAATGCTGAATTATCCAGAGGCAAATTAACCAAGGATGGCTGCAAGGTGAGTCTGGCAGGCGCCCCAAGAAAGCGTATTGTTCTGAATCTAGATAGCTGTGAGTTGTCTTTTGCCGGACATGAGACCCGGTGCGACTTTCTTTTGATCGCCGAAAATGAGTGTGGTACTAATCTCGTCGTTCCTATGGAATTGAAGAGAGGCGAGTTTAAGGCAGGCAAAATTGTAGAACAACTACAGGCAGGGACTAAGTTTGCGGAAGAGCATTTGCCTAATGATGTATCTCCCCACCTAATTCCAGTAGCAGCGACCGGTAGTATTTCTACCGCAATGGGAATGGCCCTTAAGAGCAATCAAATTTGTGTCTCATTCCTTGGGAAAAAGTTAGCGGTTCGCCGAATTAGGTGTGGAGCATCGCTAATGACCGCTTGGGCAGAATTTTCTGCCTAATTTTTGCGCCTCACAAAGAGTCGCCAAATTGCCTGAAACCCCTTTTTGCAACTAACGCTACCCTCCTCCCATATACCTGTGTAGGTCACATTGCTCGGCCAGTTCAGAATATGCGATCTTTGCTTATCGGGGTTGTCGCAACGCCTATACTGGCGTCGAAATGGGGCAAGTAATGAGTGAATCAATCAGTTATGCCAGCGGCGCCAGCGAGCGGCCCTTGCTCGGTACGACGATCCCGCGGTTCTTTGACCGCATCGCCGCCGAATATGGGCGTCGTGAAGCCCTGGTCAGCGTGCACCAGAACATTCGTCTTACCTATTCTCAACTCGCCGAACGCGTCAACGAACTTGGCCGGGCCTTTATCGCCGCCGGCTTCGCCAAAGGCGACCGGGTCGGCATCTGGTCGCCGAACAATGTCGAATGGGCGCTGGTCCAATACGCCACGGCGAAGGCCGGGCTGATACTTGTCAACATCAATCCCGCCTATCGTGTGCACGAACTGGCCTATGTGCTGGAACAGTCGGGCTGCAAGGGGCTGGTGCTTCAGAATCGTTTCAAGATTTCGGACTACGCCGCCATGCTCGGCGAAGTTTGCCCGGAACTGAAAAGCGCCACGCCGGGCGCCTTGCGCTCGGAAAAATTTCCGCAACTCAACACGGTCATTTCGACAACTGAAGCGGAAACGAAGGGGATTTTCGGCTGGCGGGAATTCCTGGCTCTGGCGGACGGCTGTAGCGAGGAAGAACTCGCGGCGCGGCAGGCGAATCAGGACATGGACGATCCGATCAACATCCAGTACACCAGCGGCACCACCGGCTTTCCCAAGGGCGCGACGCTGTCGCATCACAATATTCTCAACAACGCCCGGTTCGTGGCGTCGATCATGAATTTCAGCGAGGACGACCGGCTGGTGATTCCGGTGCCGCTTTACCATTGCTTCGGCATGGTGATGGGCAATCTCGGCTGTCTTACTCATGCCGCCTGCGCCATCTATCCCGCGGAAAGCTTCGAGCCGGCTTCGGTGCTGCGGACAGTGCAGCAGGAGCAGGCGACGGCACTTTTCGGCGTGCCGACCATGTTCATCGCCGAACTCGCGCTGCCGGATTTCGCCGATTACGATCTGAGCAGCCTGCGCACCGGCATCATGGCCGGTTCGCCCTGTCCGGTCGAGACCATGAAACAGGTTAATGAACTGATGCACATGACCGAGGTCGAGATCGCTTACGGCATGACCGAAACGAGCCCGGTCAGTTTCCAGACCAGGGTCGATTCGCCTCTCGACAAACGCGTCGGCACCGTGGGTCTGGTGCATCCGCATCTCGAGGTCAAGATCATCGATTCCGAAACCGGCGCCATCCAGCCGGCCGGCGTCATGGGCGAGCTTTGCACTCGCGGCTATTCGGTGATGCTTGGCTACTGGAATAACGAAGCCGCCACCCGGGCCGCCATCGACCGCGACGGCTGGATGCATACCGGCGACATCGCGGTCATGGACGAGGCGGGATACGTCAATATCGTCGGCCGCATCAAGGACATGATCGTGCGCGGCGGCGAGAACGTTTATCCCCGCGAGATCGAGGAATTCCTGATGACCCACGAAGCCATAGAGGCGGTGCAGGTGACCGGCGTTCCCGACCTGAAATACGGCGAGGAAATCATCGCCTGGGTGCGGCTTCGGGAAGGCGCGGGCGCGGCGGAAGAAGAAATCCGCGATTTCTGCCGCGGCCGCATCGCCCATTACAAGGTGCCGCGCTATATCCGCTTTTGTGACGACTTCCCCATGACCGTCACCGGCAAGGTGCAGAAATTCCGCATGCGCGAAATCAGCGTGGCCGAACTCGGCCTGCAAGAAATCCAGACCGCCTGAGGTGATCTTCGCGGTTTATGGCAACCGCAGCGCCACGAGTTGGCCGGGCAGGCCGCGGCGGACGCTGCCGGCTTGCATGAGCAGGTACTGCGCGCCGTCGTGCATGTAGGTCATCATGCCGTACTGGCCCGGCACGGGGACTTCAAGGCTCGCCAGGATTTCGCCGGTTTGCTTGTCCCTGGCATGCAACAGCGGCAGTCCGTTCGAGCCCGATTCCGCCTGGCCGCGCAAGTCTTCCGTGGTCTGCACGAGCAAGTCGCCCATCACCATCTGGATCGAATGGCCGGCGCCGCCAGTCCGCGGTATCTCCACGCCCTCCAGCAATGGATTATTGGCGATGTTCGGCGGAGTTTTACCGACCGGGATATCCCAGAGTTTCTCTCCCGTGTTCATGTCGTAGGCCGCCAGTCCCATCAATAACGGCTTATATACCGGTAATCCCTGGATATTGGGCAGGAATTCCCGGCCCATGCCCGGTGCCCAGGCTGCAACCGTGGCGCCGGTAGTCGGCGTATGCCGTTCACGCCCGCGCCAGGCTTCCTCCGAGTAGCCCGGCAGGCCGCGTTCCTCGTCGACGCCATTGGTCGGCTCCATGAAACGCGGCGCGCTGCAAGTGCGCCGGTGGGAGGCGTACATGATTCCCGTGGTCGGATCGGCCACGGGCGGGTGGTAGATGTTCAGCCCGCCGACACAGCCCACATTGTTGCGGTAATCATTGTCATGGGGCCATGGCAATGGCGGCACGTAGAGGCCGCCGACTCGAAATTCAGCCAGGATTTCCCGCGCTTGCCGCCTCAGTTCCGGGGTGTAGTCGATGATGAATTCTTCGGTGATGCCGTCGATCACGATGCGGTCAAGCGGCTCGGGACGCGTGGGATAAGGTTGCGTGGCGGCGGTGTAATTGCGCGGCACCTGGGTTTGAAACACCGGGCGGTCCTCGATCGGCCAGATCGGCTCGCCGGTAGCGCGGTTGAAGGCGAAGATCAGTCCCTGCTTGGTGTTCTGGATCAGCGCGGGCACCGCCTCGCCATCCACGATCAGATCCAGCAATATCGGCGCGGTCGGAATATCGTAATTCCACTGGTCGCTGCGATGAATCTGGAAATGCCAGCGCCGTTCTCCGGTGGCGACATCAAGCGCGAGCACGCTGCCGCCGAACAGGTTATGGCCGGGCCGATGACCGGCATAGGACTGCACGGTGGAAGCATTGGTGACGATGTAGACCAGACCCAACTCAGGGTCGGCGGAAGCGGGGGCCCAGGAAGACATGTCGCCGGACCATTGCCAGGCGTCGTTTTCCCAGGTTTCGTGTCCGTACTCGCCGGGCCGCGGAATGACGTGAAACTTCCACAGGCGCTCTCCCGTGCGCAGGTCATAGCCCATGATGTCGCCGGGCACGTTTTCGATGCGGGTTTGGTCGTAACTCGGTTCGTGCCCCACGAGTACAACGGCCACGCCGTTGACGACGATGGGCGGCGAAGAAGCGGTGACCATGCCGAGTTCACGCGGAATGCCATGGTCGGGATCGTAGACGCCGCCCTCAAGGCGCCAGTCAATCCAGCGCTGCCAGTCGTCCACCAGGGGCGGAATCAGATCGACGACGCCGGTTGCGGAGAATTCCGCAATTCCGGTCGGAGCGCCCCAGTTTTCCAGCGGCCGGCCGGTTCGGGCGTCCAGCGCCCAGAGGAAGAAAGCGGGGGAGGTATAGAGAATCACGCCGCGTCCGTCGAGTTCGGCCCAGGCGACGCCCTTGCCGAAGTCGGTGCGCGGCGAGCGCAGATAGCGCATGGTTTCCGGCTCGCGGAAGGTCCACAGAGTTTCGCCGGTAGCCGGTTCGATGGCTACCACTTGTCGGCGTTGGCCGACCACGGTGTACAGGATTCCATCGGCATATACCGGCGTCGAGCGAAAAGTGTATTCGACCCGTGGACCGAAGTTGTCGCCGCGCCAGGACCAGGCGACTTCGAGTTCGGAGAAGTTCCCGGCGTTGATCTGCGTCAGATGGGGAGAGGAGCGCGTATGTCCAGCGTCGCCGCCGAGAAAGCGCCATTCGCCCTGTTCGACGCCGGTTAACTGGGCGGATGCCGGCAAGGCCGCGGCCAGCGCTGCGGCCGCGAGCCAGCGCATAATGTCAGATCCCCGAATTGCGCGACTTCTGAATGTGCCGTTGTGCATGCTTTTCGCTCCTCGTTCGGGCAGCCGCAAAACATTGCGTTCCGCAAGGCGCTTCATCGTATCAACTAGCCGCCGGGGCGCAAGCGCGAGCGATCCAACCGCCTACAGCCGTCGTCATCAAGCGACAGCAATTCCGCGTTGCCGCCGGTGGGTGAGGCCCGGTCGGTGTAGCCGACAGCAAGCATGGCTTCGAGGGCCGAACGACTTGCCAAGGGCGAGGACAAGCGTCAGTTTCGTGCGCGGGCCGAGTGTCATCAAGCTGTGCTTGACGGCCGCAGTGGCAAGGCTGGGGAGTTGGAGAATCCGCGAGAGCCGCGCCAGGGATGGCCTGCGCGATTACAAACAGATCGTCGACATCAGGCGCTGTCATCGAGCGAGAGCAATTCCGCGTTACCGCCGGTAGCGACGGTATTGACGGTGACTACCCGTTCCGTGGCAAAGCGCGGCAGATAATTCGGACCCCCCGCCTTCGGCCCCGTGCCCGACAGTCCCCGGCCGCCGAAGGGCTGGGAGCCCACCACGGCGCCGGTCATGTTGCGGTTGGCGTAGAAATTGCCCGCGCCCACCATGGCGGCGGCTTGTTCCATGCGCGACTGGATGCGGGTGTGAATGCCGAAGGTGAGGCCGTAACCGGAACGGTCTACCTCCAGCAGCACGCTGGAAAAATCTCGCTCCTTGAATCGGATGACATGGAGGATGGGACCGAAATGTTCCCGTTCCAATTCGCCGATGTTGTCGATCAGCGCCAGACTCGGCGCGAGGAAACAGCCGTTTTCGCATTCCCCGGAAAGCGCCGCCTGATGCAACAATCGCCCGCGTTCGCGTAGCTTGTCGATATGCGATTGCAGGTCGGCGGCGGCGGATTGCGAAATGATCGGCCCTATGTCGGTTTCGATTTGCGACGGGTCGCCGACGTGAAGCTCGTCCATCGCGCCGCGAATCAGGGCGATGGCTTGATCCGCGATTTCCTCTTGCAGATAAAGGACGCGCAGGGCCGAGCAGCGCTGGCCGGCGCTAAGAAAAGCCGAGCGGATCACGTCGTCGGCAACCTGTTCGAGCAAGGCTGTCGAATCGACGATCATGGCGTTCTGTCCGCCGGTTTCGGCGATCAGCGGGGCAATCGGCCCTTCCTTGTCCGCCATGGCCCGATTGATCCTGCGCGCGGTTTCGGTGCTGCCGGTGAAAGCGACGCCGGCGCTTAGCGGATGCCGCACCAGGCGCTCGCCCAGGGCGCCATCGCCGATCAGCAGGTTACAGACGGCATCCGGCACTCCCGCCGCGTGCAACAGCCGCACGGCCTCGCAGGCGATGATCGGAGTTTCCTCGGCCGGCTTGGCGACCACCGCATTGCCCGCCGCCAGGGCGGCGCAGATCTGACCGCAAAAAATCGCCAGTGGAAAATTCCACGGGCTGATACAGACGAATACGCCGCGTCCGCCGAGTTTCAATTCGTTGCTTTCACCAGTGGGGCCGGGAAGGGCAATTCCTGCCGTGAATTCATCCCGCGCCTGGGCCGCGTAGTAGCGGCAGAAGTCCACGGCTTCGCGCACTTCGTCCACGGCGTCCGGAATCGTCTTGCCCGCCTCGCGGCAGAGAATCGCGATCAACTCAGGTCGCGCCGCTTCGAGATTGTCGGCAAAGCGTTCGAGCAGGCTCGCGCGGTCATCGCCGCCGGCTTTGTTCCAGTTCGGCTGTGCCGCCGCGGCGCGCCGGAGCGCGATCTCGACATCGGCCTCGGAGCTAGAATCAATATCGCCGAGGACATCGCCGCGATCGGCGGGACTTGAAGCCGGCTCGGCGATGGTTTCAGCGGCTTCCGTGACGGGCAGACCAGTCGCGGTATAGCGCCGTCGGCGTGATTTTTCCCAGGCGTTTCGCAATTCAGCCACAACAGCATCGTTGGTCAGATCGGCGCCGCTGGAATTTTGTCTTGGCTCGAAGATCTTGGCCGGCGGGGCAATGCGCGGATGCGCCGCGGGGCTCGCCTTGCGCACCGCATCGATCGGGTCGCGCACCAGCTCTCCGGCATCGAGCCGGGTATCGAGCAGACGATGCACGAAAGAACTGTTGGCGCCGTTTTCCAGCAGCCGGCGCACCAGGTAGGGCAGCAAATCGTCATAATTGCCGACGGGAGCATAAGTGCGGAGCGCGGGGAAGTCGTCGTATTCGCGTTCGGCGGCGGCGTAAAGCGCCGTGCCCATGCCATATAGCCGCTGAAACTCAAACTCGCGGCTATCGCCGGCAAGATGCATGAGCGCCGCGATACTGTGAGCGTTATGGGTGGCGAATTGCCCATAAAGCGTTTCGGGCCGCTCCAATATTCTGGCGGCGCATATCAGCCAGGAGAGATCGGTGGCGCATTTGCGGGTGTAGACCGGAAAACCCGGATATCCATGCTCCTGGGAGTGCTTGATTTCCGCATCCCAGTACGCCCCCTTCACCAGGCGCACGGGTATGCGGCGGCCATGGGCGCGCGCGCGCATGGACAGCCAGTCGAGCAGCGGCAAGGCGCGCTTGCCATAGGCCTGCACCACGAACCCGAGTTGAGCGGCAGCGGCGCCGGCGTCCTCAAGCAGATGTTCGAACACTTCCAGCGACAGTTCCAGCCGGTCGGCTTCTTCCGCGTCGATGGTGATGGCGACGCCGCCGGCGGCCGCGGCCCGGCACAGTTCCACGGCGATCGGAACGAGTTCATCGATAACCCGCCCGCGCTGACTGTGCTCGTAACGCGGATGCAAGGCCGAAAGTTTGATCGATATCGACGGATCGACTATTCCCGCGTCCTTGCCGCGGTTGGCAACGGTGTCGATGGCGTAGCGGTAGGCCTGCCGGTAACGTTTCGCGGCGGCGGCGTCCCTGGCCGCTTCCCCGAGCATGTCCCAGGAATGCCGTTCGCCTCGCCGGCCGCGTTGCAGCGCCTTTTCGATGGTGGAGCCGACCACGAATTCCCGGCCGAGGATGCCCATGGCCGCGCGCATGGCGGTTTCCACGACAGGTTCGCCCAGACGATGACTCAGACCGCCAAGCCAGGACTTCGGGTCAGTGGAAAATTCGCGCTCCGGCTCGACCAGCTTGCTGCCGAGCATCAGGGCCCAGGTGGAAGCGTTCACCAGCAGCGAGCCCGATTTGCCGGCATGTGCGGTCCAGTCCGCAAACCCGATCCGGTCCGCGATCAGCCGCTCGGCGGTGGCGCGATCCGGAATGCGCAACAGGCTTTCGGCCAGGCACATCAAGGCGATGCCTTCCTTGTTGCTGAGTCCGTACTCGACGAGAAAAGTATCGAGCAGTGAATGGTTGGCCGTGTCGGCCCGCGCCGCGCGCACCAGTGTCGCCGCGCGCGACTCGATCCGTTTCGCGTCGTCCGCGGCATATGGCGCCAGGTGCAGCAAATGCTCCACCATCTTGTCTTCTTCGCGGAATTTCCAGCCGGCAATCTTCCGGCGGATTGTGTCGGGATTAAACTCCATGGTCTTGGCTTTACTTCCTATATTGAGAGAATTGGCGTTGGCGAACAAAGTTCAGTGGCAACGTAATTCCAGGCAGGTAAAAAAGCGAGTTGAATGCAGGTTGCGAAACATGCCGCGGTTCCGGGGTTCGATCCCGAAAGCTGACAGGAATGCTCGCGCGTGATAGGATTCGCGCCCTTATTTGCCCTGTTTACCCGTCTTGAAAAAAAGTTTGCTCATTATCGCATTACTGGCGGTTTTCGGCTCGATGGCTTACGCCCTGGTGGCGATGCACGACGAAAATGCGCGCCTGCGGGCGGACGTATCCGACTATCAGCGGCAATTGCGCGAACAGATCGAGATCGCCAACCAGCGCAGGCGGGAACTTAGCCAACGCGCCGATGATCTGCAACAGTATCTGGTGGACGCCAGAAACCAACTCAGCAGCTTGGGCGCTGAACTGGCGAATGCCCGCGATATGATCAGCCCGGACTACGAGCGCCTGTTGCGGCAAGCGCGGGAGGAGGCTGCCAGGGAACTGCAAGCGGCGCCATCCCCGGGCGCGGCGCGGGTCATGACAGTGGACCCGGAAACCGCGAGAGCGGAAGCGGTTGCCCGAGTGCCGGAGCTGTATGGCGATTTCATGACCGATCTTGGCCTCGATGCGGACGAGCAGGAGCAGGTGATGTCCGCCCTGGTGGATTTTGAGGCCATGCGCTCACGGATGCGAGCCGATCTGCTTGCCGGCAATCTGACGCCGCAACAGGCGCTTGACCTGTTCGGCAGCGATGCCTTGCGGACAAATTTGGCCAATTTACTCGGCGCTGAGCAACTGGCCGAGTTGCAGCAATACAATCGTTTCCTGAATCAAGATTCGGCTCGCCTGCTCTATGGCGAGATGCTATCGCGCATGGGCGCCGCCCTGACCGGCGACGCCCAGCAACTGGCGCTGCAAACGCTGCTCGACGAACTCTATTCGGAAGCGAACAATTTCGGCGCCCTGGTAGGCCCCGACGGCAGCATGAGAACCGCATACAACAGTCAGTTGGCGGCCTATGATCGCGCTCGCGAGCAATTGCGGGGCCAACTCGGCCCGGAGCAATTGAACCAGCTTGATCGTTTCATCGATTCCCGTCGCAATGGCGTTGACCTGGTGCTCGAAGCTACCGTCGCGGAATCCGGCGGTCTGCGTCTGCGCAACGAGCGCGTCGCAGCCGAAAATCTGCCCAATTGAGCCGGCGCCCAAACGCCACCGAACCTTTTCCAATTGATACCTTGAGAGCTAATTCATGAATATTTTCAGTTACTTTGCGCGGTCCATCCTGCTTGGACCTGGACTGCTAGCGCTTGCCGCCTGCGGCGATCCGGCTTCAGCGCCGGAAACTTCCGCGCCGGCGGTGGAAACCGGCGTCGATTCGCCGGGCTATACGCGCATCAACGAAGCCAATCCGCTCGACCAGATGGATACCCATATCTATAGTCTGGACAACGGCCTGCTGGTCTATCTGACGGAGAATCACGAGGAGCCGCGATTCTACGCCGAAATCGCGGTGCGGGCGGGCAGCAAGCACGATCCCGCCGACGCCACCGGTCTGGCGCATTATCTGGAGCACCTGCTGTTCAAGGGCAACCGCAACCTCGGTTCACTCGACTATGAAGCCGAGGCGCCGCACCTTGAGCGCATAGTAGAGCTATACGAAGAACATTTCGCGACCGAGGATCCCGAGCAGCGCGCGGCGATCTATGCCGAAATCAACGCTACCGCCCAGCAGGCGGCGCAATACGCGGCCCCCAACGAACTCGACAAGCTGTATAACAGCATGGGCGCCAACGGTCTCAACGCGCATACTTCCAACGAAGAAACCGTTTACAAGGTCGGCCTGCCTGCAAACCGCTTGCGTCAGTGGGCGGAAATCGAATCCGACCGCTTCGTCAATCCGGTATTCCGCCTGTTTCACACCGAACTCGAAACGGTTTACGAAGAGAAGAATCGATCGCTCGATAATCGCGGCTTCATCATCTACGCCGCTCTGAACGAACTGTTGTTTCCGGAACACCCTTACGGTCAGCAGCCCACCATCGGCACGGTCGAGCATCTGAAGAACCCCTCCCTGGTCTACATCCAGGACTATTTCGATACCTGGTATGTGCCGAACAACATGGGCATCTTCATCAGCGGCGATATCGACATTCCGTCCACGATCGAACTGATCGCCGAAAAGTTCGGCCACTGGGAGCC
Organism: uncultured Pseudohongiella sp.; assembly: GCA_951812715.1. GTDB lineage: Bacteria > Pseudomonadota > Gammaproteobacteria > Pseudomonadales > Pseudohongiellaceae > UBA9145. The sequence continues at coordinate 3,314,035 of OX638323.1, forward strand.
AAAAGACCTGCCCGAGGCCGGATCGTGGAACGATCCGCCCCTGGCCGGCACGCGCCGCGCCACCGTGCAATATCCCGGCGAGGAACAGGTACGGATCGCTTTCCCTACCGTGCCGTACGGCCATCCGGACATGGAGACCCTGGTGCTGGTCGATATGATTCTCAGCAATAGCACCGCCGGGCTCATCGACCTCAACCTGAACCAGCAGCAGCGGGTTTCCCAGGCTGGATCGTTCCCGACTTTCCTCAATGACGCGGGATATCAAGTGCTATATGGCGTACCCAAGCAGGAGCAGACTTTGGAAGAAGTCGAGCAATTGCTGCTCGAACAGATCGACATCGTCAAGGCGGGGGATTTCGAAGACTGGATAATACCGGCCATCGTCAACGACTTTGCCAGGTACGAGAAAGTCGAGCTCGAATACAACGAACTTCGGGTGGCGCAAATGCGCGACTCCTTCATTCGCGGCGTGGACTGGGATTACCAGGTAGCCGGACTTGAGCGCTTGAGCCAGTTGAACCGCGATGATGTCGTCGAAGTGGCCAACCGTTATTTCGGCGGCGATTTCGTGGCCGTGCGGCAGATCAACGCGCAGCACGAAGTGCCGTCGGTGGAGAAGCCGGTTATCGATCCGGTGGAAATCGATTCCACCCGGCAGTCGGAATTCTTCGCGCGAGTGATGGCGATGGAATTCGATAGCATCGAGCCGGTATTCGTCGAGGCGGACCAGGACTATCGCATCCTCGACCTGGCCGATGGCGTGCAATTGTATTACGCGCCGAATCCGCTCAACGATTTGTTTGCCTTTTCCATCGATGTCGATACGGGCTCGGAAGAAAACGGCAAGTTGAACCTCGCGGCGGCGCTGATGGATGTCGCCGGCAGCGCCAGCATGAGCAACGAGGAGCTGCAAAAGGAATGGTATCGCATGGGCACCGATTTCGGTTTCCAGGTGGGGGAGAACTCTTCCAGTTTCAACCTGTCAGGCCTCGACGATCAGTTCGAGGACAGTCTGGCGCTGATGTTGGAACTCGTTCGCGCCCCGACCTCCGATGACAACACGCTGGAACAATTGAAAGGCATTATTCTCAAGGCGCGCCAGGATCAAAAACAGTCGCCGCCGGCTATTGCCCGCGCATTGTATCTGTACAACCGCTACGGCGAGGAATCGCCCCTGCTGGAATCGCCGACCAGCGAGGAAATCCTGCAGTCCGGCCTGGATGAACTGCTGGACCTTCCCTCCGGCCTGCTTGATTATCAACAGACCATCGCCTATACCGGCTCGCTGCCGCTGGAAGACGTCGCCGAAATCCTGCGCCGCCATCTCCAGCTCGATAGGGAATTGCAGGCGCCGCCCGAATATCGCTTTCGCCGGGTGCGCGAAATCGAAGAGAACGAACTCTACGTAGTCGATCAGCAAACGGCCCAGGCCCAGGTGCGGATCGAGTTCGCCGACGGGGTATACGATGCGGACGACGACGTGCTGTCTTCGCTGTATACGAATTATTTCGGCAGCGGCATGTCCAGCGTGGTGTTCCAGGAATTGCGCGAGGCGCGGGCGCTGGCGTATTCGGCCGCGGCGTTTTACTCCCAGGGCGGCCGCCTCAACAACCAGAACATCATGCTTGGCGTAATCGGCACCCAGACCGACAAGACCGCGGACGCCCTGACAGCCTTTGTCGACCTGATCGATAACATGCCGATCTCGAGCGAGCGCTTCGATGAGTCGCTGAATTCAGCGCTCAATCGCTACCGCACTTCCAAGTTGGGCTTTCGGCAAGTGCTTCGCGCGATTCGCGGCTGGGAACGGCTGGGTTTCGATGTTGATCCTCGGCGGCAGCGCTACGCGGAATTGCAGCAGGCGACCATCGACGACCTGGTGCAATTCCAGCAAGAGCATGTCAGGGATCGGGCCAAGCTGATCTCCATTGTCGGCGACCTTTCCGTTATTGACTTGGCGGAACTTGAACAATTCGGCCGGGTCCAACAGGTTCAGGTCGATGAACTGTTCGTGGACTGATACGGATTCCGCCGCGCCGCGGTAGCGCAAGCCCGGATCCTATTTTCGGCGAAATGATCGGTTTGTTCGCCGGCGCGGCGGAATGCGGTATTTCCTTTGCTGATGTCGGAAGCCGCGATGCTGGAGGATGAGCCTCGGGTCCGTGCCTGTAACCATGTTTCGCCGTATAGCGTTTCATCCTGGAAGAACTTCGGAAGGCGGCGTTTTTTACTGACCATGCAGCCGGGATTTCAATATGAATGAAGCAAATCCCGCGTTGCGCGTGCGCGGGCTGCGCAAACGCTATGGCGACGTTCCCGTGCTGCATGGAGTAGATCTGGAACTGTCGGCGGCGGCCGTGTTGGGTCTGGTTGGCCTGAATGGCTCCGGCAAGACCACGACTATCGAATGCATCCTCGGCTTGCAGCGCTTTCAGGAAGGGGAGGTATCCGTGCTTGGGCGCGGACCGGCTGATCTGTTCCGCTTGCAAGGCGACGTGGTGGCAATTTTCGACAGCCCGAGCGTGCCGCCCCACCTGACCGTGCGCCAATGCCTCGAACACGCGCGCCGGCTTTGTCCGAGGCCGGTGCGCGACTGCGCCGAGGTCGAGCGTATGCTCGGCATCGAATCCTATACCCGCTATCGTATCCGGCAACTATCGCTGGGCAACCGTCGGCGGGTCTCGATCGCCCAGGCGCTGCTTGGCGAACCGCGACTGATTCTGCTCGACGAGCCATTCAATGGTCTCGATGCCAGCGGCGTTGACCGGGTGCTCGAATTGATCGCCGATCTGAACCGGGAAACCGGCGCCGGTTTCCTGCTTTCCAGCCACCAGTTGCCTTATCTGGAGCGGGTATGCAGCCATGTCGCCATTCTGCACGGCGGCCGCATTGCCGCGGCGGGAAAATTGCACGACCTGCTGGCGGATGTGGGCTCGCGGGTGATCCTGCATAGCACCGAGCCCGATCTGGCATTGAAACTACTGGAAAACGACGCTCGCGTCATGGTGCTGGAAAATCACTCCGCCACCCATCTGATGTTGCGCTTGCGGGACTGGCGCAGCGATGAGCTCGTGGCTCACCTGGTGCAACACGAGATTCCGGTCTGCGAACTGGTCCAGCAGCGCGCATCGCTCGACAACCTGTTTCGGGAACTGACCGCCGGAGAGCGGAAATGAGCAATCTGCTGGCGATTCTGCGGCTGGAACTGTTCTTGTCCCGCTTCAGTCTCACGGCGAAAATCCTGGTTCTGGCGCCGGCGCTCGTTTGTCTGGCGCGATTTGCGCTGGTCTGGCTGAACCAGGCCGGACAACAGGCCCGCGCCAGCTTGATCGGCGCCGACGAGTTTGCTCTTGCCCAGGCGCAGAATGCCTATGGTCAATTCGTCGATGGCGTCAACACGGGCCTCACGATTCTGGCCCTGCTGCTGGCGGCGGCGGCCGCTTACGATTTCAGCAGCGAGCGCGATATCGGCTCGATCCGCCATGTGCTGATCCGGCGCGCCGGACGCGCCAGCATCGTACTGGCGAAATTGCTAAGACTGCATATTCTGGGCGTACTTTCCCTGGGCCTGCTCGGTCTGGCGGCCTGGGCCGGCAGCGCGCTCATATGGGACTTTGGCCCGGTGGTCGAAGACGGTTTCGAGTTGATCAGCGAGCAAGAGATTCTTTATGAAATTCATCTTGGACTGCTGATGGCCGTCATTCCGCTGCCGGCCGTGATCGGCTTCGGCGTGCTGGTATCGGTGGCGGCCCAATCGGCGACCCAGGCAGTGACGGTGGCGCTCGGCGCCACTTTGGCCATGGATATCTTCAAGGCGCTGCTTGGGGAGCGCGCCTGGTATCTGTATGCGACATTTCATCCATCGGTGCTCGATCAATCGTATCTGCGGGAAGTATCGAGACTGGTGCGGGGATTCTCGGACGTGCTGGTGGAAGATCGGTTTTTTATCTACAACGGCTGGATACCCTTGGTCTCGGTGGTAGTATTTGTCGCTGCCGCCTTGCTGCTAGTCTCGCGGCGCGGGTTGTAGGTCATGTTGCGATCGCTGACAATCATGTTTGCTGGTCTGGCCAGCGCTTGCGCGGTTTACGAGCCGGCGCGGCTGGCGCCGGCCATCAATCTGTCGCCGGAACAACTCAGCGTGCGGCCCGGCGATGCTCAACTGCTGGTGGATTTCGGTCTGGAAGTCGCGATCAATGAAAGCGATTCCCTCGCACAGGTAGAATTGCTGCCTGGCGTGCGCGTGGTCGACGCCGCGGCGAATGGCCCGGCCGATTCAGCCGGCATTCAGGCTGGCGACATCATTCTCGCTATCGACGAAATGGAGACCAATAGTCCCGACGCCGTGCTTGCGATTCAGCGAATGCCGCACCGAAGCGAACCGTATACATTCACATTGCGGCGCAACACCGTTGTGCTTTCAGCCGACGTCAACGGCCGCGAAATCGTGGCCGTTGCCGGTCCTGGCGAACTGTACCGGGTCGATCCGATCGCGACCCGGGCTGGCTATGTCACGGAAATGATCGACGTCGCGGGGGAACCGTCCCGGGCCGGCGCCAGAGTAGTGAAACTCTTCCCCGGCAGTCCGCTGCCCGCCGCAGGCGTTAGCGAAGGGGAATGGATTCTGGCGCTTGACGGCGATGGATTCGGTTCGGCCCAGGAACTGATCAACCGCCTCATTCGCGATCATGAACTTGGCGGCAAAATTGTCGTTGATGTGTTCGACGGCCAGTCGCTGCGCCGGGCGGAAGTGGAATTGTGGGATCCGGGCCGGCGCATCAGCCGTATTTCACTGGGGCCGGTATTGCAATATCGCTCAAGTCTGAACCCTGAAACCGCCAGCCTGGACATTCTGGATTTCTGGCTGTTTTCAGTGTACTCGTATTCCCGTAACGATGGCGAGCGATCCCATTCGATATTGGGCCTGTTAAATTTCAGCTCGGGATACGGCGAGTTGACGGAAGAAGCGCAATGATCCCAGGTGGAATTCACCGGCTCTCGCTGGCGCTCGCGACGGCCGGACTTTGCGGCGCGGCTACCGTGGCCGCACAGAATTACACGGCGTTCGAATTGCAACGCGCCGAGAACTGGGACGATCTGATTGTCGAAGACGTCGACGGCGATGGCCGCGCCGACCTGTTGCTGGCCGAGTTCCGGCCCGGTATCGGCAGGGAACTGCTAATCCATTATCAGCAGCCGGACGGCGGATTCAACCCTGAACCCGCGCGGATCGAAATCAAGAGTGAAATCATTGCCATCGGCTTTGCTGATCTGCGTCCCGAGCCGGGCAAGGAATTGCTGCTCTTCGCCGGCGACGGCGTCTACAGTCTGGCCACGGGAATACCGGGTTACGCCGGCAATATTCGCCAGTTGTTCGCCTGGGAACTGATTGCCGCGTTGCCGGATCGGGAACGCGTACAATTCGTCCGCGATGTGACCGACCTCGACGGCGACGGCAATGTCGATCTGTTGGCGCCGGGCGCCGAAGGATTCGGTTATTTTCGCGGGCTCGGCGAGGAACGATTTGAATTGGCCGCGGTAATCCCGACGGAAAACCCCGACGTGCCACGGGCGGTGCGGGAAAATTTTGAAACCGATCTCAATGCGCGTCTGGAAATCAATGAGCAGCAGGGGATCGTCCTGGAGTTCCGCGCCGACACGCCGCGCCGGTTCGGCGATTTTATCGAGCAATGGGACGGGCTGCCGCGCCAGGCGTTGTTTCAGGCCGAACAATGGACGCCCGGCGCGCTGATTGCCCGCGTTAACGGCGATTCGCTGCAGGATATCGTCTATGTGAACCAGGGCGTCGACGGGCTGGGCAGGATCAACGTCCATTATCAGCAGTCTGGCAACGGGTTTCACGAACAGCCGGACTGGACTGCCGCAGTGGATACAAGAGGCGACTGGCAATTGACGCATCTTGATGACGACGGCCGCATCGACCTGCTGCAATTGCTGGAGCAGGGCGATGACTGGGATGCCCGGCTATATCTTAATCAGGAGGGGGAGTTCGATCTGGATCGCCCCGATCAGGTGCTGCGCTTCGGCGGCTACGATCCGCGGATCGAGGCAATCCGGCTGCATGGCGAACCCGCGCTGGCCGTTACCTATTATGCGGCGCCAGCCCTGGAAGCAATCCGCAATACTGGCATACAGCGGGTAACCATGCTCTATAGCGGCGATGGCGCCGGGCAAGGCCAGTTGTTCGCGCGCCGGCCCGCCATGCGCCTGGAGGAATCGTTTTCCGTGGACAATGTGCGCGGGCTGGCCGAACCCATTACCCTGGGCCATGATCTCGACGGCGACGGCCGCTCGGACGCGCTTTATGTGACCGAACGGGGCACGCTGGCGGCGCGGCGAATTAACGACCGATTGCAGATCGAAAGCGAGAATTTTTGGGAATACATCTCGCCGCGATCCGTGTTTCAACTGGATGTGGAGCGGCTGAATGGGGATTCCGTGCCGGATCTGATTCTGCGCCACGGCACGGCGACCACGGTATTGGTGTCCGCGCCATGAGACAGGGCAGGTTCGCCAGCCATCTGCTGAACAGCGCGCGGATTCTGTTCGATCTCGCATGCCTTCGCTGGCGCGAATTTCGGGTCTTCGCCAAATTCCAGTCTCGACATCCCAGCCGAGCCGTTCGGGTCACATATAGCAATGCTTTTTGTCGGCTTTACCGATCGATCCTCACCCACGCCATGAACCGCTGGCTGATGCTGCTTTTTGTCTTGCCGCCGCTTGGCGCATCGGCGAATGACTGGCGCTTTCAATCCCAATCCCTGCGCCTCCCCGCCGAGACCGAAAACCTGGTGCTGGCCGACCTGGACGGCGACCAAAAGCGCGAACTCATTGCCGTGGTCGAGGACGAGCTTCGTATCTACCCGCAAGGCCCGGGCGGGTTCGATTTCGAGCAAGGATTCTTGCGCCTGCGATTCGAGGCGCGCGCGGCCGGCTGGGACATTGCCGGCGGTTTCGATGTCAACGGTCGGGCATCGATCGTCGCCTTGCTCGATGGCGACCGGGTACAAGCCTGGCATCTGCGCGACGGCGTCCTGAGCGAGCCTGAAATCTTGCTCTCGGGTCTAGGCGGGTTTCTCAGCCGCGGGGTCAACCGGCTGCATTTCGCGCGGGACGTCAATGCCGATGGTTTGATGGATCTTGTGACGCCGGCGCCTGGCGCCCTGAACATTCATTTGCGCCGGGATGACGGTGGTTTCAGACGCGCGTTGCCGGTGCAATCGGACATGCGCCTGCGCACCAATCTGAATTCCCGCGGCCTGTTCTGGCGCTCCGGGCAGGCGATTACAATCCCCGCCTTGCGATTGCGCGATCTTAACTCCGATGGCCACCCCGATCTGATTTCTGAAACCGATGAACTGCTGGCCGTGTTTCTGGCGGATCCGTCAAGTCCGCAGTACTTTCCAACCAGCCCTAGTTACAGCGTCGATATCGCGGAAATCGAAGAGCGTCTCGGCGAGTTCGACGTGGATAATCTCGATTTTTCCAACTTGACCGGCATTCTGGCGCTGACCCACCAGGAAATGCTGGAAGATGTCGACGCCGATGGCGTCGACGATCTCGTGCTACGCGAAGGCGGCAAGATTTCCCTGTTCAGCGGTACCTCCGACGGCATGAATCTGGCGAGCCCGCGCCAGGTACTGCGCTCCGGCGGTAATGTATACGGCAGCTTGCTGCATGACGAAAACGAAGACGGCTTGACGGACTTGTGGCTGTGGCGGGTGGAATCGATCTCCCTGGGCGATGTATTCCTTTGGCTGGTGCTTTCGAGCGACATCGCGATTGAAGCGCTGATCTATCCCAATGACGGCGAACGCTTCGCCCGCCGCCCCAGTCGCAGAATCACGGTTTCCTTGCAGATCCCCTCCCTGATAGGACTGGCGGGAGACGTTCGCGAACTAAGCGAAGCAGCGGAGGCAACCCGCAGCGTTGACCTTGTCTCCTCGGATACCGCTCATCTCGACAGCGATTTCGACAACCTCGACCTGCTTGTGCTGATGGATCGCCAACTCCAGGTGTTTTTCAACAGCATCCGCCCAGAGCCCGAGGAAACAGAATTTCTTGGCTCGCTGAACTATAGCCGCGAACGGGATGATTATCGTATCGACTTGCGCGCGATGATCGATGAAGTCTCCATCGGCGAAAACCGGCATCTGCGCGAAGTGGAAGGGCGTAATGCGGATCTGAGTATCGATATTGGCGCCACCGCGGACCAGGCAGAAGTGCTGACCGCCGATGTTAACGGCGATGCCGCGGCGGATGTTTTTGTGCTTTCGCGCGGCGATGCCGGGATCATCAACGGTATGTTGCTACTCTCGGAACCGGCCGGGGCGAATTAAGCAAGCTCTGAGTTATCAAAGTTTCCGCGTGGCGCCTGGATGCGCCGCCGACAGTCTTGCCGGAGCAAGACCGTACGCTTCGCTGAAACCGAAGCGCCCGCGAGGTCGCGCACTTTGATGTGCGCGATAAATTCGATGGCGCAAGCCATTGAATTCGGAAACAAGGCAGTACCACGCTCGTTTCGCGGCAACGAACGATGCCAAGGATGGAATTGTTCGGAATACGTAAGGATTCCGCTCGTCAAGGAATGTTGCTAGTCTCAGGGGGCGCGGGACCGAACCGAGAATCCTGCCCGTTCCGGCAGGCGCCGGCCCCGTGGGGGGGGCGCCGTGAAAAAAGCAGTCTGGATTTCGTTTTTTGTCGCACTGGTGGTCGTTAATCTGGCGGCCGAGGCAGCGAATTACTTCGCTGGCGTCCAGGTCGACATGCTGTACCGTCTGACCCTGGTCTTGAGCATCACCGTAGTGGCCGCGATCTTTGCCGGATCTTCGATATTGGTAGGCAAGCTGGGCGCCGAGCGGCCAATGTCCGGCCAATTTCGCCCCCGGGAAGTTCTGGCCTGTCTGGAAATGCGCAAGACGCGTTGCACCTACGGTGCGGTGGCAAGCCTTCTGGGAATTAAATCGCAGGATGTCGACCGGATCCTCGGCCCAAGGCGCCCGTCAGCGTCCTGGGTTGTTTCCTCGTCTACGCACCGGCCCAACGGATTTCTCGATAGTGAGATACATCCCGATCTGTTTCGCAACGCGCGCGTAATCGACAGCGCCGAAGATCTGAAGCAGTTCATCTATGACTGCCGCGCGCCAGGCGGAAAAGGCTGATGCGTCAATCCAGCGTGATCGGCAAGCCCGGGACCGTCATTTCCGCCGCCGGCGCACTTTCCCCGGGAACGACGCTCAATCCAGCGTGATCAGTAAGCCCAGGACTGTCGCCGTTGGCGATTCGGCCGATTTCGATCTTGTCGTCAGCCTCGCGCCTGACCGCATCGTTGGCGAGGCAATCGATTTCGGTCTTGTAGTCGGTCTCGCGTCTGGCCGCATCGTTGGCGATTCGGCCGATTTCGATCTTGTCGTCAGCCTCGCGCCTGACCGTATCGTTGGCGAGGCAATCGATTTCGGTCTTGTAGTCGGTCTCGCGCCTGGCCGCATCGTTGGCGAGGCGATCAATTTCGGTCTTGTAGTTGGTCTCGCGCTTGGCCGCATCGTTGGCGAGGCGACCAATTTCGGTCTTGTAGTTGGTCTCGCGTCTGGCCGCGCCGTTGGCGATTCGGCCGATTTCGATCTTGTAGTCGATCTCGCGCCTGACCGCGTCCTTGGCGAGGCGACCAATTTTGGTCTTGTAGTTGGTCTCGCGCCTAACCACATCGTTGGCGAGGCGACCGATTTCGGTTAGTAGTTGTCGGTCTCGCGTCTGGCCATATTCTGGGCAAGACGCGCGATATCGGTTTTGTACTCTGCCTGCCTGGTTGCCATGCGCCCATTCTGTGCCGCCACCGTCGTGGCCGGTTGTTGTAATTCCGTTGTCATGGGTCAATTTCCGCGAATCCTGAATATCCTGATAACGACCACCAGAGTCGGCCCTTTCGTTCATCTGTCCCCATCGCGCTGATGTATTCTCCAAGACCTGGTAACCGCACGTTGTGCTTTCCAATTGAAAATGCTTTTATTTCCTTGCGCGTATCCCGAATCATGGTAAGCCGCTGGCGCCGCGGTCCGCGGGCCGCCACCGGGACGAATAACGGAAAAGCTGAAATACTTGATCAGGCGCATACTATATTCCCTGGCCGCGCTGGCGGTGCTTGAGGCCTGCAGCGACGAGCTGAGCCGGGCGCGACCCTACGTGCTGACTACCGCTACCACGGGCGGGGTTTTCTATCCTGTGGGAGTGGCCATCGCCACCATTGCCCACGCGGAATTGTCCGAATCGGAAAACGTTTCGCTGACCGCCATCAGTTCGGCGGGGTCGATGGAAAATCTTAAACTGCTGCGCGACAACCAGGCGCAGTTCGCCATCCTGCAAGGCCCATTCGGCGCCTGGTCCTGGACCGGCGAGGGGCCAGTGCGCGAACCTCAGACCCATATCCGCTCGATCAGCGCGCTGTGGAAGAACGTCGAGCATTTCGTGTTGCGCACCGATCTCGTCACCACCGGCGACATCATGGATTTGAACGATCTCGACGGCGAACGCTATGTGCTGGGCGCGCGCAATTCCGGCGCCGAACAGACCGGCCGGTTCATTCTGGAAACTCTCGGGGTCGATTACGAAAGCAAGTTCTCCCTCGCCTACATGGGATATGGTCCGACCGTGGGGGCGATGCAGGACGGCAATATCGTCGGCATGAATATTCCCGCCGGCGCGCCGGTAAGTTCCATTACCCAGGCTTATGCCCTAATGGGCGAACGCATGACGATTCTGAACTGGTCCCAGCGAGCGCTCGATCAGATCAACGCCCGCTATCCGCTATGGGACTGGTATGATTTTCCGCCGCTGACGTATCCGAACCAGGCGGAGCCGGTTCGCACCGTGGCCTCACCGAATGTGCTGGTAACGCGAGTGGATATTCCAGAACACGCGGTGTATCACATCACCCGGGTGATTTGGGAAAACCTGGCCACATTGCAGGAAATTCACGGCGCGACCAGGGATATGCGGCCGGAAATCGCGATTCAGGGTCTTGGCGCGCCGCTGCATGCCGGCGCCGTTCGCTTCTATCGTGAAGTGGGACTGGAAATACCGGATCGCCTGTTGCTGGAGGAGCCATTGTTAACCGCCGACACGATCGAAGAGCGAATTCCGGGTCTATGAATTCCGCGCCGCTGCGATGGGCCGCATTTTTTTTCGCCCTGTTTCACATTTACTGCAATGTGTTCGCCAGCATTTCCGAACTGTGGCTGTCCACAATCCATTTCGGCGGATTTGTAGCGATTTGCGCGCTGATGGGTAACGAGGCCGCGCATCTGAGCCGCCGGTCGCCGATCTATTGGCTGAACATCGGTCTCGCGCTGCTGGCGGTTGCCACCTCGAGCTATTTGATCCTGTTCGAAAATGCCCTGTACGCGCGCGAGACCGAATACATCCCCAGCGACTATGTTTTCTCGATCATCGCCATCGGTCTCGCCGTCGAGTTCACGCGCCGCACCACCGGCTGGTTCATGCCGGTGCTGATCGCCATCAGCCTGTCCTACATCCTGTTCCTCGGGCGCTATATCAGCGGCGTATTCGCCTTTCCGGGGCTCAATCTGGAAACCGTGCTTTATCGCAGTTTCTTCACCAGCGAAGGCATGTTCGGGCTGACCGCGCAGATCTCCTCGACATTCGTTTTCATGTTCATCATCTTCGGCTCTTTCCTGCTCAAGTCCGGCGCGGGAGACTTTATCGTGCGTCTGGCGCAATGCCTGGCGGGGCGCTTTACCGGCGGCGCCGGACTGGTGGCGGTGGCAGGTTCCGGCTTGATGGGTTCGGTATCGGGATCCGCGGTGGCGAATACGGTTTCCACCGGCGTCATTACTATTCCCATGATGCGCAAGTCCGGGTTTCAGCCCCGCTTCGCGGCCGGCGTGGAAGCCGCTTCGTCTACCGGCGGCGCGCTGATGCCGCCCGTCATGGGAGCAGGCGCCTTCGTACTTGCCAGCTATACCCAGATTCCTTACCTGACCGTAATCGGGGCTTCGATGCTGCCGGCAATTTTATATTTCCTGACGGTTTCCTTTTTTGTGCGCATCGAAGCGAAACGGATTGGACTGACGCCCGTGCTCGCGAAGGATGCGGAGAAAGTTGCTACCGTGCTCAAGGAAGGCTGGCATTTCATTATCCCTATCGCGGCGCTGGTGGGATTCCTGGTCAGCGGCCGCACGCCGACGACTTCGGCGGCTTTCGCCACCATCAGCGTGATCCTGGCGTCCTGGATTTCACCGCGCCGAATGCGCCTGATCGATATCTTCGACGCCGTGGTAAACGGGGTGAAGACCATGGTTTCCACCGCGCTGCTGCTGGTGGCGGTGGGCATTATCATCAATGTCGTCACGACCACGGGCGTCGGCAATGCCTTCTCCCTGATGATCGCCGAATGGGCCCAGGGCTCGCTGCTGATCACCCTGGCGCTGGTCGCATTGGCTTCCCTCGTGCTCGGCATGGGATTGCCGGTGACAGCGTCCTACATCGTTCTCGCCACCTTGTCGGCGCCGCTGATCTTCGATCTGATCAGTCAGTCGCAATTGCTGGAAGCGCTGCAAACCGCCGATATTCCGTCGAATGTAGCCGCCACCATCGGCCTCTTCGGCGGCGATGCCGCGGTCGCATTGCAGGAAATGCCGCTGGAAATGAAGCAATTGATCCGCGCCGAAATGTTGGCGCCGGAATTGCTCATGGGCATGTTGCTGAGCGCCCACCTGATTATTTTCTGGCTGTCCCAGGACAGCAACGTCACGCCGCCGGTTTGCCTGGTTTCCTTCGCCGCCGCGGGTATTGCCGGCACGCGGCCGATCGCTACCGGATTCACCAGCTGGAAGATCGCCAAGGGTCTGTACCTGATCCCGGTGCTGTTCGCTTACTCGCCGTTGATTTCCGGCACTTGGGCCGAACGCCTCGAAGTATTCATCTGGGCCTGCCCGGGACTTTACGCCTTGGCCGGGCTGCTGCAATGGCATCTGGAAAAGCCGATCAACGGGCTGATCGCGGTCTTGCTGGCGCTAAGCGCGGGCTTGCTGATGTGGATGCCCTTGCCGATTTATTATCACGCGGCCGGCGCGGCCTTGCTGGTCGGCATCGTCGTTTGGCAGCGCTCGTTTGCCGGCGTTAAACTGGCCATTCGCTGAAAAATTCCTTCGCTGGAATTTTTCGTTGCCGCGAAACGGGCATGGTTTTGTTTTGCTCCCGAACACAATGTCTCGCGCTCTTGTGTTCGGCGGCGCATCCATGCGCCGCACGGACGATAAGGAGGTTTCATGCGTTCTCGCATAGCACGGCAGATTCAAATGGTGAGCCGTCCGGCCGGAATGCCGGAACACGAACATTTCAGGATGGTGGAAGTGGAATTGCCCGCGCCGGCGCCAGGCGAGGTGCTGGTGCGGAACCGCTACGTGTCGGTAGACCCGTACATGCGCGGCCGTATGCGGGCCGAAGGCGTTTACGCCGCGCCTTATCCCTTGAACGCGCCCTTGTACGGCGGCGCTGTCGGTGAAGTGCTCGAAGCCAATGACGAAAGCCTGAAACCCGGTGACATCGTTCTCAACCAGGGCGCCTGGCAGGACCGGTTTGTGACCAAAGCCACCCGAGTGCAACGTCTGGAGCCATTCGATCCCGAGCGCATATCCCTTTATCTGGGGACGTTGGGCATGCCCGGAATGACCGCCTATGTCGGCCTGAACCGGTTCGGCGAAGCAAAAGCCGGTGAAACCGTCTTCGTATCGGCAGCTTCCGGCGCGGTCGGCGCCAATGTTTGCCAGATCGCGAAACTGAAAGGCTGCCAGGTCATCGGCAGCGTCGGCAGCGATGCCAAGGCCGCATGGCTGAAAAGCGAATGCGGAGTCGACCGGACCATCAACTATCGCACCTGCGGCGATCTGACCAACGCCTTGCGCGCCGCCGCCCCGGATGGCGTCGATGTCTATTTCGAAAATGTCGGCGGCGAACACCTGCAAGCGGCGATCAACGCGATGAACCCATTCGGCCGCATCGTCGCCTGCGGCATGATCTCAACCTATAACAACGCCGCGCCCGAACCCGGCCCCAACAACCTGATGCTGATCGTCGGCAAGAAGCTGCGCATCAACGGCTTCATCGTTTTCGACCACAACGACATGCGCGCGGCCTTCCTGAAAGATATGACCGCGTGGATCAAAGACGGCAAGATACGCACCCGCGAAACCGTCGTCGAAGGCCTCGAAAACGCTATCGACGCCTTTCTCGCCCTGTTCTCCGGCGACAATTTCGGCAAGATGGTGGTGAAGTTGTAGGTATTGGCGTAGGGAGGAATTTGGATACGATCTTTTCGACGTGCGTGGCGTTAACAAAGCTGGAGTGATCGACAACATCATGCGTCAGCAGATTCGAGGTGCGGTGTTTGTCTTAGTCGATCTAACACATGATAATTTCGGAGCATACTGGGGAGCAGGTTATACGGCAGGTCTTGGCAAGCCTGTAGTCTCTCTTTGTGAAAGATCGAAGTTTGAAGTGCGGAAGACGCATTTCGACACGAATCACTGTACTACCGTGCGGTGGAGTGAAAACGAAACAGTGGAATTTGGGAAACAGTTAATAGCTACATTACGACGTTCCTTATAACTGTTCTCAAGAGTCAACAAAAGACCTGGTTAAGCAAACCACACCTAAGCGCGAGATATGGTCAAATCTGGTGTATGGCAAGTTAGTCATGCAGCCTCTCTGCTGTTTTCGTTGATCACTTCTTCGCCGTCCCTGAATTTCACTCCTTCGATGACTTTGCCGAGTTGCCGGAAGCCGCGTAGCCGCTTCCAGGATTTCTCGTCGCTTATCCCCATCTTGCAGATCATCGACAACATCGTCTTCCGCGTCACGCAACCCTTGGCCCGCAAACTCCGGTGGCGGATCGTCGCGAACGCCGATTCGATCACGTTCGTCGTGCGCAAATGCGTCCAGTGTTTGGCCGGAAAGTCGTAAAACGAGAGCAGCTCCTCCCGGTCCCGGCTCAGGCAGCCCGCGGCCTTCGGATACTTGTCTTGATAACACGCCAGCCAGCGGTCGAAAACGCGCTCGGCCCGTTCCCGGGTTTCCGCCTTCCAGATCTCATGCGGGCCCTCCTTCGCCTTCGGCTGGCTCGACTTGGGCAAATAGTTCAGCACGTTGCCAGACTTGTGCATCCAGCAGCGCTGGCCGCGCGTCTCTGGATACACCGCCGACAGCGCCGCCCAAAATCCCAGCGCCCCGTCACCCACCGCCAGCTTCGGCGGCTTCTTCAACCCCCGGTCCTTCAGCCCCAATAACACTTCCCGCCAACTTTGCGTCGATTCCCGCACCCCGTCCTCGATCGCCAGAAAATGCTTCTCCCCATTGGCGTTCACGCCTATCACCACCAGCGCGCACAAGCGTTCTTCCTCGCCGCGCAGACCACTGTGGATACCGTCCACCCACAGATATACCCAGCCGTCTGTCAGCTCGCCGCTCCGTCAGGCCTGGTACTCCGCGTACCATGCACGCTTCAGACGGCTCACCACATTCGACGACAGACCCTAGGCAGTCTCTTCCCCCACCAGGGCCGACACCGCCTTGCCCATGTCCCCAGTCGAAATCCCCCGCAAATACAGCCACGGAATCGCCGCGTCCAGACTCGCGCAGCGACGCACATACCGCAGCGCCAACGAGGAATGAAACGGCTCCAGCTTGCCCGAACGTCCGCGCGCCTTCGGCACCGAAACTTCCCCCCCCCCCCCCCCCCCCCCCCCCCCGCCGATTCCGGTCAGAATCTCCCGTGCGGGAAGATAGCCATTGCGAACCACCCGACGACGCCCGTCCGGCAGCCGCTCTTCGCTGAAAGCAGACAGGTATACCTCAAACTCCGCCGCGACAGCGACTTCAACCAGACGTCTGGCGTTGCGGCGCAGCAGGTCGGTCAATGGATCGGCGGCGACTCCGGCCGCTGGCGCGGATAGGGAAACTATATTATCTTTACTCATGTGCGGTGCACTCCTCTTGCTGATAAATGGATCGTCTAACCCAATTTCAGCAGAGAACCACCGCACGACTCAACTCATTCGTACACCAGATTCGAGCATAGCTCGAAAAATTGCAGCGAGGCGGTAACGATGGAAGATAATCCCAGCTCGACGAAAACCCGAATCATCATCATCACCATTTCAGAGGCGCATCTGCTCGTATTAACTGCGGTCTTAACAGGTATTGTCTGTGCGCTAATTCTGTGAGGTGGTCCTGTTTTACAGGACAGTCCGAGGGCCGATTTAAGGTGTGCCCGAGTTGAATTGCAGCCCCCGATGTTCGGAGCCTACGCTTGGTGCGGAATGCTGTCAACGGCGATGCGGCGAAGTTGAAATGTCTCCCTCGGCCTTGCGCATGTCCCCAGTCGAAATCCCCCACAAATACAGCCACGGAATCGCTGCGTCCAGACTCGCGCAGCGACGCACATACCGCGGCGCCAACGAGGAATGAAACGGCTCCAGCTTGCCCGAACGTCCGCGCGCCTTCGGCACCGAAACTTCCCCCCCGCCGATTCCCGTCAGAATCTCCCGTGCGGGAAGATAGCCATTGCGAACCACCCGACGACGCCCGTCCGGCAGCCACTCTTCGCTGAAAGCAGACAGGTATACCTCAAACTCCGCCGCGACAGCGACTTCAACCAGACGTCTGGCGTTGCGGCGCAGCAGGTCGGTCAATGGATCGGCGGCGACTCTGGCCGCTGGCGCGGACAGGGACTACATTATCTTTACTCATGTGCGGTGCGCTCCTCTTGCTGATAAATGGGTCGTCTAACCCAATTTCAGCAGAGAACCACCGCACGACTCAACTCATTCGTACACCAGATTCGAGCATAGCTCACAACTTACTGGAGTTTGTTGTAGTTATAAGCACAAAATCTTGAGAATTAATTTAGATTTAATTTCTAAGAGCTTGATTTTATAATTTATATTTTTAATTTTCCAGTCGATGAAATTTCCACTCAG
Source organism: uncultured Pseudohongiella sp. (assembly GCA_951812715.1). Taxonomy (GTDB): domain Bacteria; phylum Pseudomonadota; class Gammaproteobacteria; order Pseudomonadales; family Pseudohongiellaceae; genus UBA9145. The sequence continues at coordinate 3,331,047 of OX638323.1, forward strand.
CTATTCTCACCGCAGATCATCGAAGGCCTGGTTCTGCGAGAGATAGGTGCGGCCGCTGAGGCGGGTGAAGAAGCGGGTGCCTTCGAGGATCTTCATGATCGGCGCCTTGACCTCGGACAGGTGCAGGGAAATGCCGGAATCGGCGAGAACGTCGTTGATGTTTTCCAGCGTTTCCAGCGCGCTGAGGTCGATATCGTTCACCGCCGGGCACATCAGCACCACATGTTTAAGGCCGGGGCGCTCCGCGACAAGGCGGAACAGCAGGCTTTCGAGAAATCGCGTGTTGGGGAAATAGAGCGCTTCGTCGATTCGCACCGACAGGATGTTGTCGCTGGTTTCCACCTGGTAGTGCTTGATATTGCGGAAATGCTCGGTACCGGGCACCCGGCCGACGACGGCGACATGGGGGCGAGACGTCTTGTACAGGTGCATGAGGGCGGCGGTGAGCACCCCGGCGCCGATGCCGGCTTCGGCGCCTACGCTCAAGGTCACTGCCAGAGTGATGGCTACGGCGCAAAAATCGCTGCGCGAGTGACGCCAGGATTTGGTCAGGACAGAGAAATCGAGCAGCGCGTACACCGCGACCAGGATGACCGCGGCCAGGCAAACCTTGGGCAACCAGTACAACACTGGCGTCAGAAACAACATCACCAGCGCGATGATCAAGGCCGCGTAGAAGCCGGCGGCGGGAGTGGCGGCCCCGGCTTCGAAATTGACTAGTGAACGGGAAAATCCGCCGGCAACGGGCATGCCGCCGCTGAAGGAGGTGACCAGATTCGCGGCGCCGAGACCGGTCAGTTCCTGGTTCGGCTCGATAGTCTGGCGCCGGCGCACGGCCAGGGCCTGGGCGATCGAGATTGATTCCACATAGCAGACGATGGCTAGCGGCAAGGCGGAAAGGAACAAGCTGCCAAGCAAGGCCGGCGAAAAATTCGGCAACGTAAGAGATGGCAGGCCGGAAGGGACGGCGCCCAGAACTTCCACGCCGGCCCGTTCCAGATCGAACTGCCAACTCAGCCAGATCGCCACTGCCGCCAATACGATAGGACCGGTGCGCGACAGGGATTGAGCCGCCACCCGGTGAAGTCCCAGCCGCGTGAGCGGCCGCGCCAATCTTGATCGGCAAACCGCCAGGAATACGATTGCCGACAGCCCCAGGGCCAGGGTCGGCAGGTGCGCGCCGGGCAGATTGGCGATCAGCGAGGCGAATAAATCCAGCGCGTTGCTGCCGGATACCGGAACGACAAACAGCAATTGCATCTGGCTCAAGGCGATCAGCATGGCTGAAGCCGTGACAAATGAGACGAGTACGGGCCGGGGAATGAAGTTGGCTACGAATCCCAGTCGCAGCAGACCCGCCAGTAGCAAGATGGCGCCAGTCATGAAGGAAAGCGTCAACGCCGCCGCGGCGTATTCAGCCGGCGTTTCCAGCGACAGCCGGGAAAGCGCGGCCGCCGTCATCAACGACAATATCGCCACGGGTCCGACGGAAAGGGTGCGGCTGCTGCCGAACAGCGCATAGATGGTAAGCCCGGACATCGCGGCATAAAGCCCGGCCTGGGCGGGAACGCCCGCGACCAGCGCCAGGCCAAGTGCTTGCGGAATCAGCATGACCGCGACCACGATCGCCGCGATGGCGTCTCTGCGCAGATCATTGAGACCGTAGCCTCGCGCCCAACTCAGGGCGGGAAGCCAGCTTGCGCTTGCATCAGTTTTCACGATCGGGGTTTCCTTGGTGTTTTTGTCGTGTCATTTTTGGCAAGTTGTTCGGGCTTCGAGAGGGTTTGTTTTTTGTTGGCTTTGCCGACCGGGTTGCTTGCCCTCGGCTTGGTTTGTGCATGCCGTCCCTGGCACGACTTTTTTGGCTTCGCCAAACCCCAGCCCCGACATCCTTGTCGGGTCGTTCGGCCCTCGAAAAGCTTTGCTTTTCGTCGGCTGCGCCGACCGGGCCTCACCCTTGTTCGAGTAGGGTTCTTAGGTCTATGATTGCCGCGTTGGCGCGGGAGATATAGTTCGCCATGGTTAGGGAGTGATTGGCGAAGGTGCCGAATCCGGAGCCATTGAGAATTATCGGAAAATACACCGTGCCCTGGCTCGCTTCGAGTTCGCGGATAATCTGGCGCAGGCTGGCGCCTGCATTCTTGTCTTCCACCACGGCTTCAAAGTCGATTTCCACCGCCCGCAGAAAGTGTATCAGCGCCCAAGTGGCGCCGCGGGCTTCGTAGAAGATGTCATCAATCTCAAGCCAGGGAGTTTGCACCTGGACTTCGGAATTAGCCGGCGTGGACTGGGCCGCGGCGGGCTCGCCGGCGGTGTCGGTATTAATCCGGTTCTGTCGCACGCTGGCGCTGAGGCGCTGGGACAGACTGCCGAGCCGGGTTTCCACATCCTCCAGCCAGGTAGCGAGATTGTCGGCGCGGGCAAAGAACTGAGCGTCGCTGTTGTCCTGATCGGAAATCCTGGTCAGATAGGAATACAGGCTTTCCACCGCTTCGCCGTATACGTTTTCGGTGGCCGGGAAAATCCAGCTATCGTTATCGAAGTGGAAATTTGGCTCGGCGATGATGAGGTCCGGGTCTTCCGTCGACTGGGATTGGGAGCGGCTGAAACTCTCGCGCATGGCCCGGGACAGATCGCGGATCTGGACCAGCGCGCCGAATTCCCAGTTGGGAATGTTGTCCAGATAGATTCCCGGCGGCATGATGTCGTTGGTGAGATAGCCGCCAGGTTTGTCCAGCAAGGTCTCCGCGACGCGGATCATGGCCGCGGTCGTGGCCGAACCGATCACGTATTCGTTGCCGCTGGCGGCGAGTTTTTCGGCGGTATTCTGGCGCACGGAAAAGGGATTCGGTTCCGAACTCCAATAGATGCCCAGCACTACCACGAAGACGACAACAGCGCCGCCGCCAAAAAGCGCGAGGCGCCGCGCGAGTCCGCCTGTGCCCGGCCATCTGACGCGGGCGCGGAACCCGCTCCATTTCTGCCTAAACCAGCCGCCCATGGCGTTCAGTGTACATCAATTGCCTTGCATTAGCGCCGTATCGGGGGCAGGGCGATACCAGCGCCTCCGGCTGTCCTTATGAATCAGGCATTCTTAGCCGGATCAGGGCGCCGCTGGATATCTCGATATTGCCGCGCAGCCGATAGCCCGGCACCGATTCACGCATGGCCGAGTAAATCCAGCGCGCGAGTTCGTCGTCGGGCGCGGTGATGAGGACAAATGCATCGTGCTCTCTTGCCTGCCGGGCAATATCGGTCAGTATTTCGCGGATTGCCTCGCTCTGGCGGCGCAGGGCCTGTTCTTCAAGGGGGAAGAATAGGTCTCCGGAACTGCGTTCGACTGCCAGCGCCTGTCGAGTTGGCGCGATGCCAGGATGAGAGTTGTCGATTATTTCCGCCCGGCCCAACAGCTCGTCGGCATTCGTGAAGTTGCCGCGGTTTGCCGCTTCCAGCGCCAGTTCAAGATAGCGCTCGACGATGCCGCGGATTCCTTCCACGGCGATTTCGTTGCCCGGCTGCAATTTCAGTACTTCATGGAAATAGTCGTAAGCATTGTCGAATCGCGGGGTCAGTAACCGGTCGTCATCGACTGCCTGCAAACCGGCATAAAGCAGGTCGGCGATCAGCCGCTGCAAGTTTGGCGAGATTGCCTCGGCCGCGGGTTCTTCCCCGAGAATAGCGCGCATGTCCGGAAGCTCCGCGGATTCAACTCCCGGCGCTGCCGGGGCCGGAGCTTGTAACTGACAAGCCGGCAACAAAGCGGCGATCAGCAGGCAGGGGATTCGGTTGACGCGCATGCCGGTATCTTACGCCAGCAACTCGGAATAGGGTATGAACATCAGGCGATCTCCTCGTTCGACCGCGGTATGCGGCGGCACTACCAGCAAGCCGCTCGAGCGGCTCAAGGAAAAGCCGGCGCCTGAACTCTGATTCTCATCGGGCCGCACCTGTTGGTTGCCTTGCGCATCGGTCACAACCGCCGCACGCAGATATTCCTGCCGATCCCCGGAAGCCGGACTGGAAAACCCCGTCGGCAGTCGGTAGCCGGCTGCAGCGGTCGCCGTCCCACCCATCATGCGGAACAGGGCAGGCCGCACGATCAGGGCAAACGTGACGAAGGCGGAAACCGGATTTCCGGGCAGGCCGAAGAAAGTTGCGTGGCGGGCCTCGTCTTGTGCTTGCCGGATCCTGCCATAGGCCAGCGGCTTGCCGGGCTTGATCGCGAGTTTCCAGAGTTGCAGTTCCCCCGCGCTCTCCACGGCCGCGCGGACATGATCCTCGTCGCCAACGGATACGCCGCCGGTGGAGACGATGCAATCCACCTCGCCGGCGGCATCAAGCAGGATTCTCCTGGTTTGTTCCAGGTCATCGCCGGCAACGCCCAGATCGAACGGCGCTACCGGCAGGTTCCGCAACAGGCTGGTCAGGACAAAAAAGTTGCCGTTGTAAATCTGTCCCGGCTGCAAGGGCTTGCCGGGCGCAATCAATTCGTCGCCGGTGGCGAGCAGGCCGACGCGCAGTTTCCGGCGCACCAGGACATCCGCACAGCCAATCGAAGCAAGTACGCCGACATCCTGGGGCAGCAATCGATGACCGGCGCGGAACAGCGGATCGCCCGCGCGCAAGGCATCTCCCGCCGCGCGCACATGTTCCCCCGGTGATACCGGCTTGACGACAGTTACCTTGCCGTCACCGGTCTGGCAATTCTCCTGCATGACCACCGCATCGGCGCCTTCCGGCAGCGCCGCTCCAGTGAATATTCGCGCCGCTTCCCCGACTGGCAGCTCACCGCCGGTCTGGCCCGCGGCGATGCGACGATTGACCGGCAAGGTGATCGGCGCCGCGCGCACATCGCCGGCGCGCACCGCATAACCGTCCATGGCGCTGTTGGCAAAAGGCGGCACGTCGATGCCGGCGCGCACATCTTCGGCCAACAGTCTGCCCCGGGCGGCCAGCAGATCGACGGTCTCGGCGCCAGCGATTCGCGGCACACTGTCCCAGATCAGCCGACAGGCGGAATCCACCGGGGTCAATGCGCTGCCGGAAGTAAATTTACTGGGTTGCATGGCTACGCCGCGTTGCCGCTGACCTGGTGCTTGTCGCTTCAAGCCGCAGCCTGTTTTGTCGAATCGTACAGGGACTGAACGGTTTTCTTCAATTGTTCTTCCCAGTTCTTGGCCTTGATGCCGAAAGTATCGAACAGCTTTTTGCCGGACAGCGTCGAATTGAACGTTTCCGGCGCGCGAGCCGGTTTTTCCGTCAGCACTACGCGATCCAGCAAGCTGTAAATATCTTCGTCGTGGGCGGCGGCGCATTCCAGCGTCAGCATCGCCACATCCTTTTCCCAGCTCGGCTTGAGTCCGCAATAATGATATGTGCCCCAGACATTTGCTTCACAATCCACTTGCTGACAAACCGCCAGAATCGCGGCGGCCAGGTCCTCCGTACTGGTAGGGCTGAGCCGCCGGCGCCAGACGTCGATCTCGCCCTGATGGCGCTTGATAGAACGAATCCATGATTTTATCAGTCCTCTTTTATGCGGCCCGAATAGCCAGCCGGGGCGAAGCACGACATGCTCGGACATTTCCCGCACCCGCTGTTCGCCTTCCAGCGAGCACTTGCCGTAAATACCGATCGGTTCCGGCTCGTCATGCTCGCCATAGGCAAGTTTCTTGTCGCCGCTGAAGACGTAACTGCTGGACAGATGCAGCAAGGGGACTTCCAGGCTGCCGCAGGTTTCCGCGAGCACCGCGGGCAATTGCGCGTTGATCGCGCGGCAACGTTCTTCCATGAGCTGGGCTCTTTTCAGCGCGCTGTGGTTGCCGGAAATGAAGTCCGCCAGATTGATCAGTTGCGTCGGCTCGTATTCGCCGATCATGGCGGCGATGTTCGATGCGTTATCCGGCGTAAAGTGCTTTTCCGCCGGCGCCAGAAACGGAATCCTGCGCTTGCGCAAGATGTCCGTCAGAGCCTTGCCGGTAGGGCTTCTGGCGCCAACGAGGAAAAGCTTCATGGTATGACGATGGCGTATCCGTGCTCTTGCATGCGGCGGCAATCAGAATGGTATATCGTCGTCATCGAAGTTATCGAATCCGGATGGCGCGCCTTGCGCGGCCTGGGCGGGCGCCGCCTTTTCCTGCTGTCCGTCGCTGGCCGGCGCCGGTTGCCGCGACTCGAAGGAGCTTCCCGCGCCGCTCGCGTCACCGCGCGAATCCAGCATCTGCATATCGTTGGCGACAATTTCGGTGGAGTAGCGCTTGATGCCGTCCTGTTCCCAGGATCGCGTCTGCAGACGGCCCTCCACATAAACCTTTGATCCCTTTTTCAGGTATTGCTCGACGATCTCGGCCAGTCGGCTGAAAAATACCACGCGATGCCACTCGGTGCGCTCTTGCCGCTCGCCGGTATTCTTGTCCTTCCAGCTCTCGCCGGTAGCGACGGAAACGTTGGCGACCGCGGTTCCGCTTGGCGTATACCGGACCTCGGGATCGTTGCCGAGATTTCCGACGAGAATGACTTTGTTGATTCCGCGACCTGCCACTTTGACCTCCAATAATCGGGCTAATTTCGTTTTGCCTCAAGTTTATACCATTGCGCGGACGCCCGCTAAGTTTCACGGGGAACTTTCACTAGCTCAAAAGCCGGGTTCCGTGATGACTGCCTCGACACGAGCCAGCCGCTCGCTCACGTCCGCGATCGATGTCCGAAGTTCGGTAAGTTCCCCGTGCATCTCGTCGCGCAGACCGTTGACGTCGGCGCGAATTTGTTCCCTGGCCTGCCTGGCTTCGGCAAAACCCTGGTTCATTTCGTTCCGTAATCCGTTGATGCCGGCGCTATTGCCGTCAACGTCGCTTGCCAATCCTTCAAAGGCGTATTGCAAGCCGGCAACATCGCCCTTTAGCTCGGCGACATCGCTTTGCAGTTCGGCAACGTCGCTTTGCAGTTCGGCGACATCGCTTTGCAGTTTGGCAACGTCGCTTCGGAGTTCGGCAACGGCGGTCCGCAGTTCAGCAACGTCGCCTCGCAGCTCGGCGACATCGCTTTGCAACGCGGCAACGGCGATTTCGAGTCTGGCAACGGCGTTTTCGAGTCCGGCGACTCGTTCACTCAATCCGACGCCAAAATACAGCACTGCAAACAATGTAAGGCCGGATACGGTATTTTGCCTGGCAAAAGATACGACTGATTCCAATTCCACGTCTCTCCGCTCCTCGGGTTCGCCATGCCGAACCCCCTGGGCGTTAGCTTCGTTGCGCGATCCAGTCTATATCGCTGTCTGGCCGCCTGCTAAATTTTCGCCGAAATTAATTCCGTACCGGTCGCCGGGTTTACTCGCCGTGGACCAATGGCGGATAATCACCCGTTTGACTTCACCGCCGCAAATTTCATGGATTCCATCACAGTCAAGGGTGCCCGGACTCATAATCTCAAGAATATCGATCTGACCATCCCCAGGGACAAACTGGTGGTGATCACCGGGCTGTCCGGCTCGGGCAAGTCTTCGCTGGCCTTCGATACCTTGTACGCGGAAGGGCAGCGGCGTTACGTCGAATCGCTCTCCACCTATGCCCGGCAATTCCTGTCGATGATGGAAAAACCCGACGTGGATCATATCGACGGTCTGTCGCCGGCGATTTCCATCGAACAGAAGTCGACTTCACACAATCCACGCTCGACCGTCGGCACGATTACCGAAATCTACGACTACCTGCGGCTGCTATTTGCCCGCGCCGGCGAGCCTTTCTGCCCCGAACACAACATCAAGCTGGAAGCTCAAACCGTGAGCCAGATGGTCGATCAGGTAATGGCGTTGCCGGAAGGTACGAGGGTAATGGTGCTGGCGCCGGTGGTGCGCGAACGCAAGGGCGAGCATATCCACGTTTTCAATGAATTGCGCACTGGCGGCTTCATTCGCGCGCGAGTCGATGGGCTGGTTTGCGAAATTGACTATCCACCCGAACTCGACAAGAACAAGAAGCACTCGATCGAAGTCGTGGTTGACCGGGTGCGGGTAAAACCGGAACAGGCCCAGCGTCTGGCGGAGAGCTTCGAGACCGCGCTGCATTTGTCCGAAGGGCTGGCCATGGTTGCCAACATGGACGCGGAACCCGGCGCCGACGACATCGTTTTCTCGGCGCTATTCGCCTGTCCCCATTGCGGTCACAGCATCCGCGAACTTGAACCGCGGCTGTTCTCCTTCAATAATCCGGCGGGCGCCTGCTCCGCCTGCGATGGCCTCGGAGTGCGCGAGTTCTTCGACGAGTCGCGCATCGTCACGGATCCCGAGCGCAGTCTTTCCGAAGGCGCGATTCTCGGCTGGGAGCCGCGCAATTTCTGGTATTACTCGACTCTGACAGCGCTCTCAACGCACTACGGATTCGATCTCGATACGCCGTTCAACCGCCTCGACCCCAGCCATCAGGACGTCATCCTCAATGGCAGCAAAGGCAAGGTGATCGAATTTCGCTATGTCAACAATCGTGGCATGAACATTACGCGCAGTCGTCCGTTTGAAGGCATCATGCCCTACATCATCCGACGCTATAACGAAACCGATTCCGAACGCGTACGCAGCGAACTCACGCGCTACCTAAGTTTCAAGACCTGTCCAGACTGCAATGGCACACGCTTGCAGCGGGATGCGCGCCACGTCCTGATTCAAGGTCGAAATCTGCCCGAGATCACGGCCATGACCGTGGCCCGGGCAGCGCGATATTTCGATGAGTTGGATCTGGAAGGCAAACAGGCCCGAATCGCCGAAAAAGTGCTGAAGGAATTGCAGCAGCGACTGAAATTCCTGGTCGATGTGGGGCTGAACTATCTGACTCTGAATCGAAGCGCCGAAACCCTATCCGGAGGCGAAGCCCAGCGCATCCGTCTGGCCAGCCAGATCGGCGCCGGCCTGGTCGGCGTCATGTATATCCTCGACGAGCCGTCCATCGGCTTGCACCAGCGCGACAACGCCCGTCTGCTCAACACCTTGCTGCAATTGCGCGATCTCGGCAATACCGTGCTCGTGGTCGAACACGACGAGGAGGCCATCCGCAGCGCGGATCACATCATCGACATCGGCCCGGGCGCCGGCATCCATGGCGGGAAAATCGTGGCCCAGGGACAGGTGAGAGCGATCGAGAACTGTCCGGCGTCCATTACCGGCAAATTCCTCTCCGGCAAGGAAGTCATCGCGGCGCCGGAACACAGAACGCCTATCGACAAGGAGCGGCTGCTCGCGATCAAGGGCGCGCGCGGCAACAACCTGCAACAGATCGACGTGACGCTGCCGCTTGGGCTGTTTACTTGCGTCACCGGCGTTTCCGGCTCCGGCAAGTCGACCCTGGTAAACCATACCTTGTATCCCATCGCCGCTACGCGCCTGAACAAGGCCCAGTCGCTGTCGCCGGCGCCCTATGAGTCGATCGCGGGGCTGCAAATGCTCGACAAGGTGGTGGATATCGATCAAAGCCCCATCGGCCGTACGCCGCGCTCGAACCCCGCGACTTATACGGGCGTGTTCACCCCGGTGCGCGATCTGTTCGCCGCTACCGCCGAAGCGCGCAGTCGGGGTTACAAACCGGGCCGATTCAGTTTCAATGTCAAGGGCGGCCGCTGCGAATCCTGTCAGGGCGATGGCCTGATCAAGGTGGAAATGCACTTTCTGCCGGATGTCTACGTCACCTGCGATATCTGTCATGGCAAGCGCTACAACCGCGAGACGCTCGAGGTCAAATACAAGGGCAAGGACATCCACCAGGTGCTGGACATGACGGTGGAAGAGGCGCGCGAGTTCTTCGACGCCATCCCGGTCATCGCCAACAAGTTGCAGACCTTGATGGATGTCGGCCTGTCCTACATACGGCTCGGCCAGGCGGCCACTACCTTGTCCGGCGGCGAGGCGCAGCGGGTGAAGCTGTCGCGGGAGTTGTCGAAGCGCGACACCGGCAGCACGCTCTACATTCTCGACGAACCTACCACGGGCCTGCATTTCCACGACATCCGCCAACTGCTGAAAGTGCTGCACCGGCTGCGCGACCATGGCAATACCATAGTCGTGGTGGAGCACAATCTGGATGTGATCAAAACCGCGGACTGGATCATCGATCTCGGTCCGGAGGGCGGCAGCGGCGGCGGCCGTATCGTCACCAGCGGCACGCCGGAGCAGGTGGCGGATGCGCCATCGTCCCATACCGGAAGATATCTGAGGAAGGTGCTGCCGTGGTCCGAGGCGCGCGCGGCCGTGTAGATACGACAGAATATCTGGATGGTATAACCATGCAAAATTGCGGTAGGACCGCAAGAATGCAAGGATATTTCAGAGAGTAGCCTTTGACGTCGGTCGACAAGGATTTTTATGACGCCGCGGACGATATCGGCGCGGACCGACGAATTCTGGCGTACCGGGGAGCCGAAAGTTGCCCCATGCGACATGGCGTGGAAGCCATGTCCCCGCTTCAGGCCATGAACAAAGTCAGCATGGCCGGTCGAACGCCAGGGAGAAAAATAGGCTGTTCCTGAACAGTTTGTTGGCGCCGAAGTAGTAGGCGCGAAAATTCGGGTTGTCGGCAAACACGATGACGCTGCCGCTCGATGTTTCTTCAAAACACTCCAATCCCGTCTCCTGTAACCACGCTGTTCCTCTCATCGAACGCTTCCTCCCGCATCCGATGAGAACCGGACAAACCTTGTGCTACAAGACCGCACAGATTATGTCCTCGCTACACACGTAAAATTTTGATGTTGACAATTTTATTTATGTATTGCTTAATAAAATATACTTATTATTTACATAAATTAAATATAAGCTGAATAAAATCATGCGAGCACAGTTGCCGACATCGTGCCCGAGTTGCGGCGCCGAATTGCGCGTAGCGCGCCTCGCCTGCCATGGCTGCGAAACGCTTATCAGCGGAAGCTACACGCTGCCGGCGCTGGCTCGGCTGAACGCCGACGATCAGGAATTCGTCGCGTCATTTATACGAAGCAGCGGCAGCTTGAAGGAAATGGCCAAGCGGTACGGTGTTTCGTACCCCATCGTCCGCAACCGCCTGAACGAATTGATCGCTCGGCTGGCCGAGCTTGAGAGCGCCGTTTCGAGCGGCGAGGATGAAGAGGAGACATAGTTCCATGATGCACCAGGAAATGACCATCGCGAAATGGTTGTTCAATCCTTTTATTCGCATAGCCGGCGTGACCTCGCTCGCGTTGGGCCTTGCCGTCATCGTTGTTGGCGGCGCCGTGGCGGGAATTGCCGGAATACGCTTCAACGGACTGCTGGACATGCTCTTCGCTGTCTCCGTGCCCCTGTGGCTACCGATTGTGGAAGGCCTGCTGAACTGGGCCGTGATTTCGGCGTTGTTCATGCTGGCAGCGCTACTTTTTGGCGGCGGTGGCGTTCGCCTGGTCGATATCGCCGGAACGCAAGCCCTGGCGCGCGCGCCGCTGATACCGGCCGCCGCGATCTGTTTGGCGCCCCCGGTTCGTGCTTCCCTCGCCGATTTGTCGTTCGCGCCTCCAAGCTCGGTTCTTGCCTTGCTCAACGCCAGCGCTCTGGTTGGGACCTTGGCGATGATCGTGGGCATCGTGTGGATGGTGGCGTTGATGTGGAACGCTTTCCGGGTGTCGTGCGATTTGAAAGGCGGTCGCGGCGTCCTGGTGTTCGTCGTTGTCGTTCTGATCGGAGAGTTGATCTCGAAGTTTCTGTTGTTGCGCTATCTATAGAGGAGTTATGGCGATGAAACATCCAAGTGTGCCGACCGACGTGAAGGCCGGAATCAATATCAATACAAGACACCCAACTCTGGCCAGTTGGATCGGTCGCGCACTCGGCGCGGTCCTGCTGCTGTTTGTCTGCGCCCCCGCATTCAGTCAGAACCCGTTCGTCGGCAACTGGGAAGGGCACATCGAACTACCTGGACAGCGGCTGGCGATTAGCGTCGAACTGGAACAAGTCGGCGGCGCCTGGCGCGGCGCGATAGTCCAAGGCGTCACGGACATGGCGCTCGGTGGAATTGAAATCGATGGAAACGTCATTCGATTCGTCATGCCAAACGTGCCGGGGGATCCCGTGTTCAACGGCGTGATGACAGAGGGATTGATCTCGGGCGATTTCACTCAAAGCGGTGTAACGTTAAAGTTCACACTCGAACGCCGGCTGGCCGGAGCGTCGGCCAGGCCGCAGGATCCAGTCGGGCCGTTCCCATATTCCAGCGAGGAAGCGACTTTCGCTTCGGGGTCGATTAGCTTGGCCGGAACATTGACGGTGCCGGAAGGCGAGGCTGCTGCCGCCGTCCTGCTGGTTTCCGGCAGCGGGCCACAAAACCGCGACGGAGAATTGTTCGGCCATAAGCCGTTTTGGGTGATTGCGGACTACCTGTCGCGCCGCGGAATTGCCGTATTGCGCGTTGATGACCCGGGGATCGGCGATTCGACCGCGCGCCCGGAATCCCCGGACAACGCCGACTTGGTGGCGGATGCGGCGGCAGGTATCGCCTTCCTGCGCGCCGACGGCCGCTTCGACTGCGTTGGAATTATCGGCCACAGCGAGGGCGGCTTGACGGCGGCGACGTTGGCGGCGCGCGGCCTGGTCGACTTCGTTGTGTTGTTGGCTAGCCCGGGTGCGCCGTTGACTGAAGTGCTTCGCAGACAGAACGAACGCATCCTTGAGGCGGCGCAATTCGAACCTGACCGCCGGGCGCATCTGCTGGAGCTGCTGGAAGAGCTGTTCGATGCCTTGCGATCCTCAGCGCCCGAAGTGGAAATCCGCCGGCGCGTGGCGACCATTGTGCGCGCCCAGTTCGCGGCGAACGGCGTGGAGACAGGTTCAGAGAACGGCGACCTCGTGCTGTCGGGTGTGGAACAGGCGATGTCGTTGCGCTATTTGCTGAAACAAAATCCCGGCGCCGTGCTCGCGCAAATCGAGGTGCCCGTACTGGCTTTGAATGGAAGCCTTGATGTTCAAATTGATGCCGAACAAAATCTCGGCGCCATCGCCGATGCGCTCGCCAGAAATCGCGACGCGACCGTGACGCGGCTTCCGGGCCTTAATCACATGTTTCAGCACGCGATAACGGGATCGGTGGGAGAGTATGCTGAGATCGAAGAGACTATCGCGGTGGAAGTGCTTGATTCCGTCGCCGGTTGGGTGCTTGAGCGGACCGAAGGGCGTTGCGGCTAAGATTTCGCCCGCGGTTCGCTTGCCGGACTTGCATCGGTCCCGTTGCGGGACGTTGATCACTAATTTGACCCGAATCGATCGGTGCCTGAATTGGTGGTGAGTGTCCGATCAAGGATTTTTTATTGGGTGGACGGATTGCGCCGACCCGCCTGAACGCGGCACAGTTCGAAGTTACTCTGAAACTGGTAGATACTTTTCTGCAAATCGTCAGATAGTAATTCCACAACCCCCGAAACCAACGGCTGCAATTCGGCCAGACGATTGCGAGATGCAAGCATGATGACAATCGGAATAGTTAGGTTGTTCACGTTTTACTGATGGGCAATGCCGCGGTCGACAGTCACAAAGGCATCGAAATCTTGTTGTCTCGCCATGGTCAGCAACGTTCCGTTCCCGAATCCCGTCCATCCCATCTCCTGGACAGTGTAAAGTGTGCACGATTCAGGGAAGGATGCTGCGAGCCGCCTGGGAACGGATTCGTCAAGCAGCAACTTCATCACTGCCCGATTCGATCATCGATAGCGCCTGTTCCAGCAGGGCAACGGCTTGACTTTGAGACACAGTCGGGAAGTCCGCCAGAAAATCATCGAGCCGGTCTCCGGCTTCCAGGTGCTCCATCAGGATTCGCACTGGAACCCGGGTCCCCGCGAACACGGGTGTTCCGCCAAGGATGTCGGGGTTTCTGTCGATCAATGTATTGGCCATCTGTCTCTCGGGGTCTGGCAACCACGCCAGGATTCTATTTTGCAGAAAATCGGCCCCGAACGCACGTTCAGCGCGGCCGGTCGAACGCCAGGGAGAAGAACAGGCTGTTCATGAACAGTTTGTTGGTGCCGAAGAAGTAGGCGCGGAAATTCGGGTTGTCGGCAAACACGATGACGCTGCCGCTGCCGTGCCGCTCGGCTACCGCCATTGCTTTCCCCGCCAGCGCCGCCTGATTTTCGGCCGAGGCGAACCCGGATAACAAAGCGTTATCTGGAATCCGGATCAGACTCGCCCAGGGATTTTCCGGCGGATCGAATGCGATCAGGGAATTACGGTGGCTTGCGATGTTGCGGTCACCGATGCCGAATCCGATGGGATGGGTGTTGTCCAGATCGCCCAGCATGATGGCGCCGCCGATGATGTCCTGGGCTTCGATGTCGTCCTTGTCGGCATAGTCGAATCGCTCGGCCTCTACTTCCATGGCTGTTTCGGCTTCCATTTCAACTTCAACGTTGACTTCGACTCCACCGTCGTTCGGTGAATCGTCCGTGTCGAGAATATTGTCATAGGCCCAGCGCGCCCCCTGGCGAATACCCACCAGGGTGCCTCCCTGTCTGACCCAGCTATCGATTTTGGCCGTTTGCCCGGACAAATCGCCGTGATTGCCGCCGACCAGCACCATGTGGCTATAGTCGCTCAAATCGAGATTGTCGAGATGCCGTTTGTCCGCCATATGAACCGGCATCTTCATGCGCGCGTCGAGCTGATGCCAGACTTCGCCGGCGTCGTAGGCGGCAATGCCTTCGCCCACCAGCAACAGCACGGTCGGCATTGGGATATTGGCGAAGTTGGGGCTGCCCAGGTCCATGCCGGCGATTGGCGTGTGAGAGCTGTCCACCGCGTGCACGGTGATTCCGTCTTCCGCGGCAATCCGGCTCACCAGGCTGTGTATTTCCTCATCCGCCAGATCGCCGCCCTGCCAGCCGAGGGGGACCATTATCGCGCCCGCGTCCAGATTGACCGCTTCGCCGCCACTGGTGATCGTAATCGGCCGGGTCGCCACCTTGGGCCGCACCCCGGCATCGAGTAATCGATACAACGCCCTTGGGGCATAGTAGTTCGACCAGGAAAACAGGTAGGCGAAGCGGGCCTCGGGAGGTTCGGGAGCGCTGGGAAATTCGGCAAGGACTTCGCTGCCGATCACATCCCCGCGAATATCCCGCTCGCCAAGCGGCGCAAACTCGAAATCGAAAGCCAGCGGCAGCGTCCAGGCGGACACATCGTAGAAAGTCTCGTCTTCAAACTCCGTAATCAGCTCGAACAGGGCTTTGACCATGCGGTATTGCGCCTGATCGGTTTGCACTACATAGGAATCCTCAGAGGAGAAGCTGGTTCCGGCTACTTCCAGGTCCTGGTTCAACCGCTGCACGCTGATCTGATGCCGATTCAACAGATCTATGGCGTGGTATGCCCTGGCGGAATCGCCGGGAGAAGAAAAAACATAGGCTTTCACTGCGTCGTCAGCCGCGAGTTCAGGTGTTTCGCGGGAGAAATCGCGCTGGAATTGCAGCAACTCGCCGCGCATTTCCACTCCGGCGCGGATCATTTCCAAAGACGTGCGAAATTGCGTGCGAATATTGTCCCGGAACGACAAGACGCCGTGAGGCGTATCCAACAGCCCTTCGCTGCCGGCCTGTTCGAACAGCACGCCCATGCTGGCGTGCATGTGGGGATAGGTCGATCCCTTGCCGATGTAAAAATTGTCGTAATTCTCTTCGTTGAAATAGAGACGCTGTTCGCTGTCCAGCCACGAACGAGGCCGTTCGGCTACCTGATCGAGCAGTTCCATGGATCTTCGCGGTATGTAGGGAAAGGTGCGGTCTGGCGCCCCCGGATGAAAGTAGTAGGTGCTGTTCTGTCCCATCTCGTGATAATCGACGGAGATATTCGGCTTCCATTCGTGAAATTTCGCCACCCATCCTCGCGGCTCAGGATGCTGAATGATCAGCCACTGCCGATTGAGATCGAACCAGTAGTGGTTGGTGCGCCCGCCGGGCCAGAACGTGTTGTGCAACTGGTGCTGGGGGTCCGAGACCGGCACGTTGGCGCCGTACATATGGTTCCATGCCGACATGCGGCTGTTGCCGTCCGGATTGAACACGGCGATGAGAATGATCACGCTCTGTTCCAGCGTGGTTTCGATTTCAGCACCCCGGGCCGCGGCCAGATGATAGGCCACCGCCATCGAGGAATCGGTGGAACTCACCTCGGCCCCATGCACGCCGTAATTGAGCCAGGTGACCACCGGCATGTCCGCGGCCACTTCCTGGCCGCTGCCGGGGTCGCTCAGCGCCACATGGGCGGCCTTGATCGCATCCAGACGCTGATGGTTTTCGGGGCTGGTAATGGTCAGACCGAGGATCGGGCGTCCTTCATGGGTATAGGCAATGTCCTCCACCGTGATTCTCGGAGACATCTCCGCCAGGGTTCGCAGGTATCGCACCAGTAAATCGTTACGGGCAATGCGGTGGCCCAGAGGGTGACCGATGACGGATTCCGGCCGCGGGATGTCCGGGTTGTAGTCGATCCCGGGCGGGTAGAACGGGGTAGCTCTGGCGGGAGATTGCGCCACCGCGGCGGAGCAGGACATCCAGACCAGAAGTAATACGGAAACCAACCTTTGCATGAGCTTCACTAGCGCCAGACTCCTCGGGGTGATCAATTCAGATTTCGCGGATTGTCTCCCGGAGCGGAAAATTTTGCCAGCGCAACGGTTCGGTCGGCGCAATTCTCATTCAGGCCGGCTTCCCCGGCATCCCACCGTCATTCCGCGCGCTGCGAAGCGGAGTCGCGGAATCTCCCGAAAGGTTCACATGTGATTGAACAAATGGCCGCTGGCTCGGCTGAAACAGGGTTTTTCGGAGCGGTTCCGGAGGGTAAGAGGACTCTTCCGGGACGCCGACCGCGAACTTGACCCAAATCGATTAGCGCTTGAATTGGATATCGGTGTTCCATGATGGCGGGTGGTGTAAACTTGAATTCGAGAAGATTGGCGGCTTCGCGCCGGACCTTACACCCCGGGAAGGCCGATATCCGTATGACTGATTCAGGACCGCGCCATGACATGCTGATCGTGGGAGGCGGGCCCGCGGGCTCGACCTGCGCTCGATTCGCGGCGATGCACGGGCTGGCGGCGGCTGTGATTGAGCGAACTGGAACGTCCTCGCCTAAACGCACGAGCGCCGGCATTTTTGATCACACGTGGCGCGCGCTTGAGTTGTCGCCCCGCGACTACCCGCATCCGATGCGGTCTCCGAACGCGGCCGAGTTCAGGACGCTGAACGACGGCAAGGAGTTGACCACGGTCTTTAACGTCGTGGTCGAAAAACTCAATCGACACGTCTATTTCCCCAACCGCGACGAGTTCGATCGCTGGCTGCTGTCTCTGGCCGAAGTCAGCGGCGCCGTTGTAATCAGGGACAGTGTGGTGCGGCCGCGGCATATCGAATACGACGGAGAACTCTACCATGTGAAGATCGGGAAGAGCGTGCACACCGCACCGATTCTGGTCGGAGCGGCCGGAACGGCTTGTCCGGTCTATCGGCGCTTTTTCGACGACGGCGGCGGATGGCCCGGCCGCACCATGTACCTCAACGAAATCGAGGTTCCGCAAAGTGAGTACCGGGGGTCCTCCTATGTCAGCTATTTCAATTTCATGAACGCCGGCGTATTCGGGTGGACTTACATCGTGGGTGACGGCTGGCTCCACATCGGCGTCGCTCACATGTCGAACCGGCCGAAGATCAAGAAGAATGACTTGCTGCTCGAAGAATTTCTGGGCGCCGTCAAGGCTGCGGGACAGTTAAGCCCGCGATTCGATCCGGGCAAGCATCACGCAAGCGGCGGATCGATTCGAATGTTCGCCGATCGGCCGATGGTCGCGAACGGGGCCAGTTGCTTCGTGATTGGAGATTCGGCGGGCGTGCTGCAGTGCGACGCCTACAACGGGATTTCCAATGCGATTCTATCCGGGCGGTTGTGCGTCGAGGCGGTGGCGCAAGGCGGTGGGAAGCCCAGGATTCGCGAGCGGCTAAACAAATATCTGTTCATGGATGTGCTGCGCGACCTATTCGGCGCGCGGTTTCCCATCCGGCCGGGGAACTCCTTGTTCCCGACCGGTTCCGCGGGCCGGGCGGCGCGTGAAGACAGATGAGCAAGCACCGCCCCGGGTCACAGTTAGCCTCGACCGGAGATCGGCGCGACACGCATGGTGGCGCAAAGCGCCGGCGGCTGACGATCGCCGCGCGGCGGACATTCGGCTTCCTGCTGACAATAAACTTCATGGTATTCTGGCTGACCCCGATCATGGTCCAGGGGCAGCTCTTCAGGCGGTTCCTTAAGCGTTGGATCAGGCCTGTCTATGACGCCGTGGATCGGTCCGCGCCTCTTCGCGCCTTCGCCGCCAGACACATCTACCGGGAGCTTTGGCAGGTCGACTATTTTGCGACCGCGGTCTTCTTGCTGGCGAGCACCGCGGTTTCGCTGACGATGGTTTTCGCGTGGCAGATCGCGAATGGGTACCTGCCGTGGTGGCTCGTGGCCGCCTATTACTTCCTGTGGGTGGGATTCGGGGGACGCGCCATGGGCGCCGCGTACACTTTTGCGCACCGCGAGGGTCATGCGCGCCTGTATCGTCCCTGGATGCACCGGCGCATCGGAAACCTCTTCGAGAACCGCATTGGCCTGTTCTACGGGAACGTGCCGCACAATTTTTCGACGTCACATGTGCTGCTGCATCATCGGCTCAATGCCGGCAAGGGCGATTCGTTCTATATGTGGGACATCGACCGGACCAAGTTCGGCGACTTGATGCTCTACCACTGGCGTGTGTTTCTCTACATGACGGGCTGGAGCAGCGTGGCGATGTTTCGCCGGCAGCGGGAGATTCCGGCGATGGACAAGGCGCGCCATCGGCTTCGCCGGGGGATGGCGCTCTACTGGCTGGCTGCGCCCGCCCTGATCCTGGGGCTGCTTCTGGCAACCGGCAGCAGCTTTGCATCCGCGGCCTTGTTTTTGGTGCTCGTCTACTTCCAGCCGCTGTTCGCGATGTCGTCGTTCATGACGATCCTCAACATCGGATTCCACGGGTTCATCGAATTTGATCGGAATGGCCGCCTCATCCCCTGTGTCTGTTCGACTGCTATCGTCGACGGGACCGACGACACGTTCGGGGAAAACGATCACATGGCACACCACGACTTCGGCTGGATTTCGCACGACAGGTTGACGGCGCACCAGCGCTCTCAACGCGCATTGTGGGCCAGGCATCGCGCCTCAGTGTTCAGGAATCTCTCGGCGCTTGAACTCGCCGCTTACGTAATGCTGGGCAGATTCCGAACGCTGGCGGAAAAGCACTACTTCGATTTCGCGGGTGACGCGGGGGTGGACGAGATCGCGGAATTGCTTGAGACACGGGCGCGCCGCAAGGAGATGGATTATGTAGACTACGAGTTCGGCTATTTGCCGAACCTGGAGTCCACGGTCGATGAGCTCGTTCGCAGTGGGAAATGCAAGAACGCTAACCAGGCATATATCCACCAGGCCCGGCGGAAGATGCTACTCGATCGCTCAAGTCCCTTGACCGGCCGGGCCCAATGACGAACTCGGCGCGAAGACTCCGCGGCCATGCACGGTCAGGGGAGCAGTTTGCATCGCCCGCGGTTTTTACATGTGCTTGAAGAGGTGACCGTAGGCCTGGCTGGAGCGCAGTTTTTCGGGGCGATCCCGGAGGCTTAGCACGTAGCGGCCGCGCAGGTCGCGGCTGGCGGAGGCGATCTGGTCGACGCGCACGATGATGCCTCGATGAATGCGCCAGAACTTGCCGGGGTCGAGTTGCGACTCCAACTGGCTGATGGCGCGCCGAACGAAATGTTCGCGCTCGCGGGTGATAACGCTGGTGTATTTGGCGTCGGCGCGGAAATAGATGACCTCGTCCACCGGCACGAGTTCCGTGGTATCGCCGAGCCCGGCACGAATCCATTGCAGCCAGGATGGCGCGGCGCCGGCGCCAATCTGCTGTAGCAGCGCGAGCAACTCTTCCCGGTTCTGGGTCTTTTCGCCGCGCAGTCGCTCGATGGTGGCGGAGAGACGTTTGTCGCTGACGGGTTTGAGCAGATAGTCCACCGCCGCCGCGCGAAAGGCCTCCACCGCGAACTCGTCATGGGCCGTGACGAATACCACCCTGGTATGGGCAGGCAACGCGGAGGCCACTTCCAACCCCGACAAGCCGGGCAGCCGTATATCGAGAAAGGCGATATCGGGTTCTGCTTCCCGCGCCAGGCGAAGAGCTTCCCGGCCTTCGGCAGGCATGCCGACGATTTCCAGTTCAGGCCACAGCAGCGCGAGCTTGTCGCGCAACTGCGTGGCTAGCAAAGGTTCGTCTTCGAGAATCAGGGCGGTGGTCATGTCGGTTGGGCTTCATCGGCAACGACTTTGCCATCGAACAAGTGAACGGTTCTCTCGCTGAAACTGGCGTACCTGGGATCGTGAGTAACCATGCAGACGGTGGCGCCCCTGGCGTGAAGCTGCGTGAGCAGATTCATCACCGTCTCTCCATTGCTTGAGTCCAGATTGCCCGTCGGCTCGTCCGCGAGAATGACTTCGGGCGCACCTACGATGGCCCTGGCTACCGCGACTCTTTGCTGTTGTCCGCCCGATAGTTGCATCGGATAGTGTCCTTCCCGATGTGACATATCGACTTGTTCGAGCGCTTCATCCGCTTTTCGTTTTCGTTCCCGCCTGGAGAGGCCCCTATACAAGAGCGGTAACTCGACATTCTGGGCAGCGGTTAGGCTGCCGATCAGATTGAATGTCTGGAATACAAATCCCAGATTTTCGTTTCTCGCCCTGGCTCGCGCTCTCGAAGACAATCCATCTACTTTCTGGCCCGCGAGCTTATAGTTCCCGCTGGACGGCATATGCAGCAGCCCGAGAATCGATAACAGGGTCGATTTTCCGCAGCCCGATGGGCCCGCGATGGAAACGAACTCACCTTTCTTCACTTCCAGGCTGACATCAGACAAGGCGTGCGTTTCAATATCACTTGTCTTGAAAATCTTGCTGATGCCGGCAAGCTCGATAGCGAACGCTGTTCCTGTCACGATTATTTTAACTCCATTCAATCCCGAATTCGGAGCAGCTCTTCCACTCCATATTGTGAAAGGTCGGTGAGAATCAACTCCTCGCCCACGGTCGCCCCGGATAATATCTCGACCTCGTTATAAGACCTGCGGCCCAATTCCAATTGGATTCTTCTCGCCGAGTTGCCATTGGCGCGATAAGCCCAGACTGTGTCCCGGTTGCGCCAATGTGTCGGCCGCCCGACATGAACCGTATTTTCGATGCGATCGACTTCGATCGTCACTTCAGTGCGTAAATTGGGCCTGGCCAATCCGGGCAACTCAGGTGGCAATGAGACCTCCAGCGAGATGGCGCCATCCACAACTGCAGGGTCCACCCTCGATACCGAACCTTGAATACTCCTCCCGCCGATTCTGACCTCGGCGATTTGCCCGCCCGACAGATCGTCCGCGTATTCTTCAGCGACTCGCGCTTCCACACCCAGAATTTCCGGATCGATTACGCTTCCCAATTCCTGACCCGCGACGACCCACTCTCCGGGGTCGACTTCAAGCTCGATCAACTGTCCATGGATGCCGGCAATTACGGCCAATGCTTCATTGCGATTTTCGTGAAAACGCAAAACGTCTTCCAGATTTGTGATCTGGAGTTCCTGAGCCCGAATCTGTTCAGCGATCGATGCTTTGAGAGCGGCAAGCCTTTCTTTCTCAATTTCAAGTCGATTTTCAATATCTCTGACCGCCTCTTCGGATCTGAATTCTTCCAGTCGAGAGATGCTTCCCGGATTCTGTTCGAGCAGTTCCCGATTCATCTCGTTCCGATGACGGGCTTCGAGATGACGAGTTCTGACTTCGGAAATGTGGGCGACTTGACTCAGTCGGTCCATTTCCAGATTGGCGCGCAACAATACGAGATTCGATTGTGCGTCGATCAATCGCTGGCGCGCGTTTAAAACTTCGATTTCGACATCGGGATTTCTCAGTTGAACGATGGCGCTATCCGGCTCGACGCTTGAACCCGGTAACAACAGCACTTCTTCCACCCTGCCGGCAACTTCGGCGACCAGCAGCCTTCGAGTTGCGGGCACGAGGACACCATTGGCCAAGATACGCCGGTTCAGCGTACCCTGACGCACCTGGTCTACCCAGATGGTGTCGCGGGAAATTTCCGGTGCGGCCGGTCCGATGCGGGTCAGACCGAATACTCCGGCGCCGACTACCACCAGACCCGAAAGCAGGTAGATGGCAAGTCTCTTCCATCGCCTTTCGGCAGAGGAAACGGTTACATCCATTTCATGTCGTCCAAAGCGCCCTGAATTGAGCGGTCATTTTTTGCCAACTGGCGTCAGGAAACTTCATAAATTCACGCTTGACTCAACACCTGAGCCGGATTGGACCTCGCCTGTTTGATGCCGGGTACGCCAACGGCCAGCAATATGGTCAGGCAATAGACAGTAAAGACTAATGCTAGAAAACTGCCAATCCCGTAGTTCTGAGCAGCATAAATACCCAGATAGCTCGCGGACGGGATGGTAATTCCCAGCCCGAGCAGCACCCCAGGGGCAGTCAGGCCAACAGCCTGCTGCACAATTTTCAACCAGATATCAAAGTCAGTCGCTCCAAGCGCCTTGCGCATGGCGAAATCTTTTTTCTGGGATTCCAGTTCAAGCGATACCAGCGCAAAAAGTCCGATGATCATAATGACCAGGCTAGTCATTGCTCCGAGCACCACGATTTGTCCGAGTGCCTCATATATTCGGGAGTAGTAGGCAAGGCGGTCTTCCAGGTTGGACAATGAGCCAATGACCGGGCCCGATTTGTTAAGGTCAGCCGTAATTCCCGAGATTTCGCTCAGTCCTGCCGTTTCAGTTCGAACCAGGAGTGTGTAGTCCGTGCTCAAAGTGCTTTCCAAAGGCAAATACAAGCGACGACCGGGGGACGTGCTATCCCTTCGAATCAACTGAAGATTTGACACGGTTCCGATGAGCGGAATCTCATCCATTGACGGACCTGAATTCCGCAGCCCGAGAATTTCGCCGACTACAATTGCATCGCCGATCAGTTCGTCGACCAAGGCCTGATTGGCCCATGCTCCTTCCTGAACGAAAAACTGTTCGCCCGATTGTGTCTCGTTATCATCAATTTCCAGGACTTCGAAAAATCCTGAACTGATGTATGAAGTCGGCGCCAGGATGCCGGATGATCGGGGTCGGTCAATCGCCGTGACAAAAACTCCATTTGGAAACAGGAAATCTCCTATGACCAGGGCCGCTGAAACAACCTCCGGATGACGCCGTGCAGAATCCAGCAAATCCCGGCGGGCGGCAATCAATTCCTCTGGATTTTCATAGAAATCAGCTTCAAACGATACGGGCGCCATCCACAATTGCTCGGACAGTACTCCGTCAATCGCCTGGCGATCCAGAGCCGCTTGCGCGATTGCAAATGCCGCTGCCGCAGCGACGAATGACAAAGCCAACTGACCGTTGATCACTATCCAGGAAGTGGTCGATCTTCGTTTGCCCTTGACTGAACCCAAACCGGTACTCAGGTTGTCGGCGATGCTGCTTCCGAAGAGTCTGTAAATCGGTATCAAGCCCGAGAATGTCGTCAGAGCGATTCCAACCAGCACTACCACTATGCAGATAGCGGGATTCACGTTGAAAGTGACCCAGAAGTAGCCCATGTACTCGCCGAAAGTTGTCGTCAGAAAGTTCGACCCAAGAAAGGCCAGACCCACACCGGCAGCAGCGCCGATGGCGCCGAGAAGCGCCGACTCCGTTAACAATTGCGCCACGACATTGAAATCGGTCGCGCCTACCGCCTGGTGAACGGCCAGATCCGGAATCCTGGCAATGGCGCGCTCCGCGAGCAGATTGCAGACATTGGTGCATGCGACAATCGCCATTGCCAGGGACACCAGCAGCACCGCGCCCAGCAATTGCGTTTCCCCAACATCGCCCCGCTCATCCGTGAACCCCAAAAGTTGAATCTGTCTTGTTCTTTCTGCTCCGTCCATCGAATCCAGTATGGATTGCATTTCCCGCCCGACATCGGTTCCGTTTGCCTCATCGCCCAAGCGCAGAAAAACTTCCGGGAACAGCAGGCTCTCGGAAGAAGGCGCCACCACTTTCCACATGTCTTCCAGAAAGGGAAACCGAAAGCCAGCCGGCATAACCCCGGCAATTGTCCAGGTCTCGTCCTGGTATCTGACTTGCTCGTTCAGCACCTCGGGACTGCGGCCGAATATCGAATCCCAAAGGTGGAAGCTGAGTACTACCGATCCAGCCTCGTCGGCGGTGGACCATCGTCCGATGATCGGTTCTACTTTCAGAATTTCGCTGGCATTTTCAGTTACGAATGAGATTCGGGCATCGAAGACTTCTCCATCGAGATCAACCAGTGAATACGCGTTGGCGAATGCGCCAATTTCAGCGGCAGACCCAAGATTCGCTCGCAAGAGAGCAAAGTCTTCGGAGGAAACGTTAGTTGCTCCGCCTTCGGCGCCGACCGCGCGCACACGGAGCACTTCATTGCCATCGGGAAACGGCAAGGGCCGGACCAGACCTCTCGCGGCCGATAGTCCGACAATTACCGCCGCAATCGAAATCGCGACGATCAGGACAGCGTAGGAATATGAACTCGGCGCTTTCCTGATTTCCGCGAATGCGATCCAGACCGAATCGGATGTTTTCATGGAAAATCAGTTCCCACTACAGGGGAATGTTGATGATTGCATTGACGCCGCGCGGATTTGCCGGCGACAGTTCGAGGGAGGCCTTGGAGCCATAACGCAAACGCAATCGATCGCGAATATTTCTCAAGCCGGTACCGTTGGTCGAGCCGGTTTCACTGATGCCGGCGCCGGTGTCGCTGACTCCGAGGATCAGTTCGCCGTTGATTTGCCGGGCAGTGAACGTAATCTCCCCGCCCTCGGGTTCCGTTTCTATGCCATGGATCACGGCATTTTCAAGCAGCGGCTGAATCAGTAGCGGCGGCAGCGGAATTTCCCGCAATTCGTCCGGCAGGTCTATTTCGTAGCGCAAGCGATTCCCCATACGGGTTGCCTGAATCGCCAGGTAGGCTGCGGCGAAGTCGATTTCCTGTCCGAGGGTGTTTTCACCGTCGCGGGTTCGCGCAAGCGAGGCACGGAGAAGGGTAGTGAGATTCTCCAGTGTGCCGACCGCCAATTTCGGGTCGCTGCGGACGAGTTGAGTGATGTTGGAAAGCGTATTGAACAGAAAATGCGGTTCAATCTGGGCTTGTAACAGCTTGAGTTCAGTTTCGGCGAGCATTTTTTCCTGTCGTGATTGCCTCAGTTCGGCCTCGGCGAGTTGTTCCCTCGTTTTGCGCAGCCTTTCCCGGGCGCTGAAGATCAGGGAGCCCGTGATTCCGAAGAACAGGCCTATTACAAGCGCGCTGAAGTCCTGCGTGAAAAAGATTAGCGGATGGTTCGACTGGAATACTCCCGCAATCATCAGCCCCACGCCTAGTCCGCAGGCGACAATCGGCACTGGCGCCAACCAGGGCCCCAGCATGCGGCTCAGCCAGTCCTGCAACAGCAGGAATGCAATGGATATGGACCAGCCAATGCTCAGCGATACGACCAGAATCGCGGTGAAGCTACCGATTCCGGTCAGCCACCAGACCAGTATCGCAATCGCGCAGGAGAAAATCCCTACTTGAGCAAAATTGACGAGGAACCGCTTGACGGATCTGGTTTTCATTTCCGCTATCCCGTCACGAATTTTCCATGCAGACCCAGCGGGATTGCATAGGGTAATTCAGCCGAGGCCACCGGGCCATCGGCGATCCCTTCGGCATTAAACAGATTGATTATGTGCCTGCCGCGCCGCCAGTCGAAAGCGGTTCCGAGAATCCAGCCGCCGGACTCGGGTTCGCTGCCGGGCCGTGGCGCGTACAGGTGCTCCTCCGGGATTTGGGTATCCGGATAGCGGAACCAGTCGCGCCGCCCGCTCTCGATATCGAACAGATTGACCTCGTTCAAAGTCCCATGCTCCGCCAGATCGGCCTCGCTTTGGGAAAGGAAGACGAGCTTGCGATATTGTCGGCAACCCACTCTCGGGTCAATACTCGGAAACTCGGTAAATACACCCGGCTCGAGCATGGATTCCTCGGAAATCGTCCGCGCCCGGGTATCGAGCCGGTAGCCGTAATGGCGCGCGGCTCTGCCGTAATCCGGGTTGCCGCGCATGATTTCCGTGAAAGTCTGCGTCATGATGCTTGGATCCGGCGCCCTGGCGCCATCGAAGCGGATGACGCCAGAGCGGTCCTCCCAGGCATTGCCGAAATGGAATATCCATTGCGCGGGCAATTCAAGAAAGTAGTGGCTGGAAAAATCGTTCTTGTCGACGACCAATACCCGGCACGGGTCTTGCGGACGCCATTCGTGCATGTCCAGAAAGCCCATGGCATCCGCCGCCGGCCGAAAATGAAACGGCGGCAACAATATGACCAAATGCTTTTCGGTGACGACGAAATCGTGAGGCATGGTCATGGGATCGACGGCAATGCGACCGGCCTTGCGCAATGCGCCATCGGCGCCGATATGCCAGAACACCAGCAGGCCCGCCGCCGAGGCATAGCCGAAATTCCATACGCTGCCGTCGACGTCGACTCTGGGATGGGCGGAAAACGGAGCCCCGCGCATGCTCGATCCGCCGCCGGGCTCCTCGAAATTGTAGATGCCCCTGGTTTCCAGGGTTTCGGCGTCGATCTCGTAAGGACTGCCGGCTTCCCACAGGGCCAGCAGGCGGTCATGGTGAAAGAGGACACTGGTATTGCCCGAATTCACATCGTTCGGCCCGGTCAGTCCAGCCTGGCCGGGAGGCGCTCCCGACAATCCCGAATAGAGGGCGCGACCGGCAGCGCGCTCCGCTTGTAACTTGAGAGTTTCAATGAGCCGCGCCTGATGGCGCACGCCACCACCGTCGATTCGCCACGCGTGCACCATGCCATTGCCATCGAACCAGTGGCGATTGCGATAGCCGAAAATTTCGTGTTGGGCCGGACCGGTTCTATACACCACGCCCTGCAATGCCTCCGGCCAGTTGCCCCTGACCACGGCATCCGCTTCGTACCGGTCCTGCTCTACGTTGCCCCAGGCGGCAAGCCAGGGATATTCGCGCACGGCTTCCGCGAACATCTCAGTCCAATTCTCACCGTCCGACTGGGCCAGAACCGAAGCCGGAAGAGGGCACGCCATGAGCGCAAGCAGTTTGGTGAATTGTCGTCGGTGCATGATTGCGTTACCCCTTACGGATTCAGACTGATGACCTGGGTGACATCGCTTTCGACCACGAAGCGGGCATCCTCCCATTTCGCGGGACCGAACGAGCCCCTGGCGTTGTTGGAAAACGCGTAGGGCTCGGTGGGCATGCCGACGAAATTGGTGTCCAGTTCGCCGTTGCCGTTCAAGTCGTGCATGATTCTGATGGCGTATTCGCCGGGCGGAAGGTCCTCGGCGGTAAATGTCAGCGTTCCTGCCACCGCCGGTTCCATGAACTGCGCTACCGCACCTTCGCCTTCGAATTGCGCCTGTCCCGCCATTACCTGTACCTGCAATATGCCGGTGGCGTCATCAATGTCTTCGATGACGATGGTCAAGGTTTCGGCCGAGGCCTGGGTGTAGGCGCCGAGCGCCGCGATTAGCAGGAATGCGCTGATGGTCTTGCTCGTTTTCATGATTGTGCTCCCATGCGGAATTGACTGATTTGCGAACGAATCTAGCCTTGCCGGATAAGGCTTGACAACGGCCTTGCGACGAAACGGCAATGGGAAGAACGAATCGGCAATACGGGATGCTGATGTGCTATATTGGCGCAATTAAACAGGGGGCCGGCACGAATTCGCCTTCTGGCGATCAGGAAAATTTCGAGATGGAGCGCCAGACACTTTCCCGCCGTGCGTTGCTGAGATCGACTCTCACGGCGTTGCCGCGATCAGCGATCGTGCTCAGTATGCCGGCGATACTCGCCGCCTGTTCCCGCTCCGCGCAAAATCAACTTGACGGCATCGACCTGCAAACCCTCGGCGGTGACGAGGCGGAAGAGTTCGCCGCCATCACCGACCGCATCATTCCGCCCGACGAAACGCCCGGCGCGCGCGAAGCCGGCGCCGTGCATTTCATGGATACCGTGCTGGCGGACCAGCGCGAGCGGGAATTGCAGCTTCTGCGAGACGGCTTGCGGGATTTGCAGACCCGCGCCGGCGCCGCGTTCCAGGCAGACAAATTCTCGCTGCTGAACGCCGGCCAACAGGATCAGTTGCTGCGCGAGATCGAAAACTCCGAATTCTTCGCCACGATCCGCTATCTCACCGTGGCCGGCATGTTCGCCTTGCCGGAATACGGCGGCAATCGCGGCGGCGCCGGCTACCAACTGATCGGCTACGAGCCCCAGGGCGGCTGGCAGCCGCCATTCGGTTTTTATGACGAGGATTACATGAACCGGGGAGGGCAATAGTCATGGCCGGCGCATCGTTCCCTACTCGGGAAGAAGTCGATTTCGTCATTGTCGGTTCCGGCGCCGCCGGCGGCATTGTCGCCAGGGAACTGGCCGTGGCCGGGCATTCCGTGGTGTTGCTCGAACAGGGGCCATACTTGCAGGCGGCGGATTTTCGTCACGACGAATGGGGAACCTTCCACAATCATGACCTGACCTGGAATCAGCGCCAGGGCCATCCGCAGACGTTCCGCAAATCCGAAGACGAAACCGCGGTGACGCTGGAAAGCGTTTGCGATTACGCGCATAACGTAGGCGGCAGCAGTCTGCATTTTTCCGGCAATTTCTGGCGTCTGCGGCCGATCGATTTCATGGAGGCCAGCGTCCGCGGCACGATAGCGGGCACCAATTTCGCGGACTGGCCGATCCGTTACCAAGATCTTGAGCCCTACTATTCCCGGGTCGATTGGGAAGTTGGCGTGTCCGGCCTGCAGGGTCCGTGGGATCCGCCGCGGTCACGCGACTATCCCTGCCCGCCGATGCCGGTGAAAGGTTCGGACGTATTACTCGAACGCGGCGCCCGGGCGCTCGGTCATACCGCTTATCCGGCGCCGGTGGCGATCTTGTCCCAGCCTCACAATGGCAGGCCGGGATGCATTCATTGCGGATTCTGCCTCGGTTACGGCTGCGAGGTGAACGCGAAATCGTCGTCGATGATCACCATGATTCCGGCCGCGCTGGAATCGGGAAATTTCGAGCTGCGCACGCTTTGCACCGTTTCCCGGGTGGAAACCGACGACGCCGGGCGCGCCAGCGAAGTCGTATACTTCGAACAGGACGGCACGGAACAATCCCAACGCGCCCGGGCGGTGGTGATTTGCGCCAACGGCGCGGAAACGCCGCGCTTGCTATTGTTGTCCGAATCCGCCCGCTTCCCGCAAGGACTGGCCAACGGCAGCGGATTCGTCGGCCGCAATCTCATGTTCAACGGCGGCAGCGCGGTCAGCGGGCTGTTCCCGGAACCGGTCAATGCCCACAAGAGCATTCCGGCCACCCGCGTGGTGCATGACTGGTACGAAATCGATCCAAACGAAGGTTTCTACGGCGGCGGCGGCATCGACGGGCGCCATCCGGTGCGCAGCGGAACGCCCATGGACGCGGCGCTGGCGGGCAACATGTTCGGCGGACCGACCTGGGGCAGTGAATTCAAGGCGCGACTGCGGGAAGAGTTCACTCATACCGCCGCCTTCGATGGCCATACCACTTCATTGCCGCTCTTTTCCAACAGCATCACCCTCGATCCGCAGGTGCGGGACAAATGGGGCCGGCCGGCAATTCGATGCACCTATATGGATCATCCCGACGATCTCGCGACCATGCGCTATTTCATGGATCGCTCGGTGGAATTGATGGAAGCCGCCGGCGCCTTGCGGATCGAAGCGAGCTATCCGGAAAACGGCCAGGACGGCAGTTCCCACATGCTCGGCACCTGCCGCATGGGCGACGATCCCGCGACATCGGTCATCGACCGCTATCATCGCTCCCATGACGTGCCCAACCTGTTCATGTGCGACGGCAGTTCCCTGGTCACCTCGAGTCGCGGCCAGCCCACCATGACGATCATGGCGCTGGCCTTTCGCGCCGCGGACTATATCAATCAGTTCGCGCAAGGCAATGAAATTTAGTTCCCGGGCTCGCCGGAAAAGCAAGCAGGAGTGGAACGAACGACAAATGGATCAACGGTGGGCAATCAGGGCAAAAGCGTGAGCCAGTCCATTATCTGAGTATCGCCAATCCTGCCGTCCCTCTCCCGCGCGCCCGATCGGGCCCCGCTAAACAACAAGGGAACGCCAATGGAAATAGACAACAAGGCGCAGCGCGCCAGCATACGCTACGAACCCGACGAGAGTCCGCCCGGGCCGCTTGCCTTTAGCCTGGGACTGCAAATGGCTCTGCTATGCGTGGCCGGGATCGTGCTGACGCCCGCCATTGTCATCCGCGCCGCCGGAGGCAGCGAAACCTATCTCGGCTGGGCGGTCTTCGCCGCGGTCATAGTCAGTGGCGCGAGCACCGTCATGCAGGCCGTTCGCGTGGGCCGCATCGGCGCCGGCTATGTGTTGGCGATGGGCACTTCGGGCGCCTTCATCGCGGTCTGCGTCACCGCGCTGGCGCAAGGCGGCCCGGCGGTGCTCGCGGCCCTGGTGATCGCTTCGTCCCTGTTCCAGTTCCTGTTGTCAGCGCGGCTTTCATTGTTGCGAAGAATCTTGACCCCGGTCGTTTCCGGGACGGTAATCATGCTGATCGCCGTTACCGTCATGCCGATCATCTTCGATCTGCTGGACGACGTGCCCGCCGGCGCCAATCCGGTCGCCGCGCCGATCAGCGCGCTGGGCACTTTGCTTGTCGTCGTGACGATCGCCCTGAGAGCGACCGGAGTACTGCGGCTGTGGGCGCTGGTGATCGGCGTCATCGCCGGCTCGCTGATCTCCAGCCTGTTCGGGTTATATGACATCCAGCGTATAGCCGACGCCGCCTGGATCGGCGTGCCGGCCTCGGGCTGGCCCGGTATCAGCCTTGAATTCAGCCCGGTGTTCTGGGCGCTGTTGCCGGGATTCATCTTCGTCACGCTGATCGGCGCGATCGAAACCATAGGCGATTCGGTTGCGATCCAGAGCGTTTCCTGGCGCCGGCCGCGAGCGGTGGACTTTCGCGCCGTGCAAGGCGCGGTAGGCGCCGACGGGCTTGGCAATCTGCTGTCCGGGCTGGCGGGCACGGTGCCGAACACGACCTATTCTTCCAGCGTCGCCGTTACCGAATTGACCGGCGTCGCCTCGCGCCGGGTCGGCGTCGCTCTTGGCCTGGTGTTCATCATCGCCGCATTTTCGCCGAAGTTCCTGGCGCTGATCCTGGCCATACCCGGTCCTGTCGTGGGGGCCTATACCACGGTGCTGTTGTCGATGCTGTTCGTGCTCGGCATGAAGATCGTAGTCCAGCATGGCATCGACTATCGGGGCGGCGTTATCGTCGGCGTTTCCTTCTGGATCGGAGTCGGCTGTCAGAACGGCGTCATTTTCCCCGAAATCGTGTCCGAATTTGCCGGCGGCCTGTTGCAAAACGGTATGACCGCGGGTGGCCTTTGCGCGATTCTCATGAACCTGTTCGTCATGGTCACGGCGCCGCCGCGCCGCGAAATCGAATTGCCGCTGACTACCTCGATCCTGCCGCGGATACGCGAGTTTCTCGCGCTGTTCGCGGCGCGCGACGGCATGGGCAACCTGATCGCGAGCCGGCTCGAACTTGCCAGCGAGGAAACCTTGCTCACCCTGATCGACGAAAACGACGATGCACAACCCGCGCGCAACCTGCGGCTCGTCGTTTACCGCGACGGTAGCGACGCGGTGCTTGAATTCATTGCTTCGCCGGGCGGAGAGAACATTCAGGATCTGTTGACTGTCATCAAAGAGGGTCCTTCGGAGCCTTCGGCGGACCGCGAAGTCTCGCTGCGGCTGCTGCGGCACGCCGCCTCGTCGGTCAATCACCAGCAATATCACAACGTCGATATCGTCACCATCCGCGTCAAGGGGTGAGGCCCGGCCGGCAAGGCCGGCAAAGCACGGCTGTTTGAGCGGAACGGCTCGAAAAATTACCGCTGTTCGACCGGACACTTTGCGTGTTCTGAAACTGGACACTTTATTTGCTCTCCGCAAGCCGGGGCGGGCGCGGTTGACCGTGTCGGGGGATGCGCTTAGCATCGAGGCTGATTTCATCGCCGTACTGGCTTTCCCTGACAGGAGACCGACAATGAAGCGCTTGCAATCCCTGCCGATTATTCTGGCCGCCGCCATCGTCTGCGCGCCGGCTTTGGCGCAAGAAGAGGCGGAGCCGGAAATCTTCGTCCGCTATTCCCAGGATGGAGGCGATATCCACTGGGGCATGGTTCATGGCGACCAGGTGTGGCAACTCGAAGGCGCGCCTTACGCAACCATGGAGCATACCGGAGTCTGGCACGAGCGCGGCGCGGTGAAACTGGAAGCGCCGGCGGCGCCGACCCAGATTTTCATGACCGCATTCAACTTTCGCAGCCACATTTCCGGCGACCCGGCGGAGGAGCCGGGCCTGTTCATCGTGCCGCCGAGTTCGCTGGTAGGCCCGGAAGACCCCATCGTGCGGCCGGCGGATTCCCGTAATCTGCACTATGAGGC
Source organism: uncultured Pseudohongiella sp. (assembly GCA_951812715.1). Taxonomy (GTDB): domain Bacteria; phylum Pseudomonadota; class Gammaproteobacteria; order Pseudomonadales; family Pseudohongiellaceae; genus UBA9145. The sequence goes on from OX638323.1 coordinate 3,363,727, forward strand.
CGAAATGGCCATCGTGATCGGCAAGCGCGCCGAGAATGTGGCGGTGGAGGAAGCACATGAGTACATCTTCGGCGTAACCGCGGGCAACGACGTCAGCGAGCGCGCCTGGCAGGCGGACGATATCCAATGGGTGCGCGCCAAAGGCAGCCGCGGCTTCAATGCCGTCGGCCCGGTGCTGTACAAGGACGCCGATTATAAAAACATCCAGATCACTGGCAGACACAATGGCGAGGTCGCGCAAAGCGAGAATTCCTCGGATCTGATCTTCGGCATGGAAGAAATGGTCAGCTATATCTCGCGGTACTTCACGCTGGAGCCGGGCGACATGATCTGGTCCGGAACCATGGGCAGCACTCGCGCCATGGTTCCCGGCGATGTCTACGAAGTGGAATTGTCCGGCATCGGCGTATTGCGCAACGAGGTTGTGCAAGGAAACTGAAGGCGGGTTTGGCCGCGTCGTTGCGAGACTATCCGGCGAGCAGCGCCCGCGGACAGGAACATGCGAGGCGGCCTGGAACTTCGAGCTTGGCCGCGTCGTTGCGGGATTTTGCGGCCAGCAGCGTCCGCGGACTGGAACATGCGAGGCGGCCAGGAACGTCGGGTTTGACCACGTCGTTGCGGGATTATGGGGCGAGCAGCGCCCGCGGACAGGAACATGCGAGACGGCCAGGAATGTCGGGGTTGACGGCGCCGTTGCGGAATTATCAGGCCAACAATGCCCGCGGACTGGAACATGCGAGACGGCCGGGAATGTCGCGGGTTTGGCCGCGCCTGCCGCGGCCGCCGCGCCAATCAGGTTGAATTGACACCAGCGCCCGGTCTGTTCGAAAGGATATGGACCCGGCCGCGGGATCTCCTTGTCGGGCTAATGTGACGCAATGATTCGCGTCACATTAGCCGAACAACAAGCAGACCCCGTTACGTTTTGTCCGCGCTCAGAAAGTCTTCAGTAATTTCAGTTCCAGGCGGTAATCCGCTTCCATTTCGGCGCGCGCCGGCTGCCAACTGACTCCGAACCGCAGGTCGATGTCGTCGCGAATTTCCGACCGCAGGTATTCGTAAGTGAGCCCGAAGCGCGTCAGATTCTGGCTCGCGCCGCGGTCATACGCGACCATCGGCTTCAGCAGCCCGTTCAGCCGCGACACCAGCAAGCCGTATCCGATCTCGCTGGTCAATGACAGCGACCGGCCATCCGCACCCAAACCGGGCACGGCCAAGCCCGAACCCATCCCCGGTATCGCGCCCGCGTCGCCGCTCAGCAAGGCTTCGCCGCCGCCCAGCAGCGAACCGCCGGCGCCCGCCGCGCCCCAGGTCGGCGCCAGACTCAGTTGCAAGCCGGCGCCGTCGGCGCGCGATTTGAGCGTCAGCCGCGCCATCGCGCCGTATTCCTCGTATCCCTGCGCCGCATGGGACAGCAGCCACCGGCCCCGGGCCTCGAAATCAAGCCGCTCGCCCCGGTAGCGCAATCCAGCCACCGCTTCCACTCCCGCGCCGGTCTGGCCGTCGCCGCCGTCGTACAGGCCGCCCACTTGCAGATAAGGCGCCAACGCCCCGGTACCCGACGCTTCCAGCGCCAGGCGCACCCGTTGCACATTGGCGTCCAGGCTGTCCGTGAGCCGGTCTCCGGTATCGGTGGACAGCGAGACATAGCCCGCTCCGCCGACAACGGAGAGCTTGAAGCCGCTCCACTCGGCCAGGCTCCGGCGCAGTCCGGCGGCGCCTATTGCCATGGACAAGCCGCTCTCTTCGAGCTCGTTCACCACTTCGCCCCGACCGAAGCCGCCCAGCGCCCAAACTTCCAGTCCGCTGGACAACTCGCCCCGGATATAGGGGTAAACGCTGGTCAGGTCGGTATCCACCTGGCCGCTACTTCCGCCGTTGGCCGCATAGTTGAGTTCGCCCTGGCTCAGCGATAGCGCGGCGCCCGCGAGCCAGCGCTCGCTCAGCAGCGTGTCCGCGCCCACGTAAACCGAGCGCAATTCCCCGTCGTAGCGGCCCGAGTCGGGCGTGCCCTGGAAATTTTGCAGATCGCCCGCGCCCCACAGCGTCCACTCACGCTGATCCTCGCCCTCGGCGCCGGTGGTCAGCGGCATCGCGAACGAGCGGCCCCAAAGGAGCCGGTCCAGATACGAAGTAGTGGAATCGTTCTCTCTCGCGGGCGCGGTCGGGTCGCTGCCGGAAAATCCCGATTGCGGAAACGACGCCCCCGGCATTTGACCCATGGCGCCGCCGGTGAATCCCGCTTGCGGGAACGCCGCCGCGCCCGGCGCTTGATTGTTGGCGTCGCGCGAGAATCCGGTGGCCGGGAACGCCGCCCCCGATGTATGCGCCATGGCGCCGCCGAATCCCGGTTGCGACGGGGAAACCATGTTCGGACCGTTGCCGGGGTTGGTCGAGATCAGCAATCCGGCCACGGCGTCGAACGCGGCGACCGCCTGGTTCCCGGCGCTGTCGTCGCCGCCGGCTCCGGCCGAAGCCATGGCGCCGCCGCCGCGGAATCGCTCCCCGATAACCGTTGTCGCTCCCGTCAGCAGCGCGCGTCCCTGAGCCGCCAAGGCATCGCTCAGCACCGCCTTGTCCGCCGCCTTGAACGCCATCACCTCGATGGTGAAGGTCAAACTGGCGCTATCCGGGTTGGTCGAGTCGGAGTCCGTCACCGTCCAGGTATAGGTCTGCTTGGCGACGCCCGCCACGGGCGTGCCGCTCAAGGTTCGCCGCGCCGGATCCAGCGTCAGCCCCGCCGGCGGCTCGGGAGACAGCTCGTAGGTCAGGTCGCCGTCGCCGCCGCTCGCCGCGGGCAGCGTCAGCGGTTCGATCGCGACACTCAACTCGTAGCGTTGATCCGTGACGGTGGCGCCGTCAAAGCTCGGCGACAGGTCGGCTTCCACCGTCAGCGTGAAGGTCAGCGCGACCGCATCGCCGTCGGCATCGGTGGCGGTCCAGGTGTAGGCCGTCTCCTCCAGAGGCTCCGCGGGCGTGCCGGACAGCGCGCGCGCCGCCGCGTCGAAGCTGAGTCCCGCCGGTGGCTCGGGAGTCAGCGCGTAGGCCAGATCTCCATTGCCGCCGCTCGCCGCGGGCAGCGCCAGCGGCTCGATCGGGATGTTCTGCTTCCAGGACTGTGCGGCGATCTCGGCGTCATCGAAGGAGGGCGCGTCATCCTGCTCTACCTCGATCGTGAACGTGAGCGCCGCCGCGTCGCCGTCCTCGTCGGTGGCGGTCCAGGTGTAGGCTGTTGCTTCCGCGAGCTCGGCAGGCGCGCCGTAAAGCGTGCGCGTCGCCGCGTCAAAGCTCAATCCCGGCAGCGGTTCGGGCGACAGCGCGTAGGTTAGCGTGCCGTTGCCGTCGGTCGCCTCCGGCAGAGTCAGATCCGCGATTACCGAGTTCTGTACGTAGGACTGGTCGGGAATCACGGCATCGCCGAATGAGGGAGCCTGGTCCCGCTCTACCTCGATCGTGAACGTGAGCGATGCCTGGTCGCCATCCTTGTCGGTGGCGGTCCAGGTGTAGGTCATGACCTCTCGCGGCTCCGCGGGCGTACCGGACAGCGCGCGCGCCGCCGCGTCAAAACTCAATCCTGGCGGCGCTTCGGGCGACAGCGAGTAGTCCAGCGTTCCGTCGCCGCCGGTCGCTTGCGGCAGGACCAGTTGCGTGATCGCCGAGTCTTGCACGTAGGACTGATCGGGGATCGCGGCATCGCCGAACGACGGTTTTTGATCCGCCGCGATGGCTATGGAGAAGGTCAACGATGCCTCGCGGCCGTCCGCGTCGGTGACGGTCCAGGCGTAGGTCGTGGCCTCTTGCGGCTCCGCGGGCGTGCCGGACAGCGCGCGCGCCGCCGCGTCCAAGCTCAGTCCCGCCGGCGGCGCCGGCGACAACGAATAGGTCAGCGTTCCTTCGCCGCCGGTCGCTTGCGGCAGGATCAGTTGCGTGATCGCCGAATCCTGCAGATAGGACTGGTCGGGGATCGCGGCATCGCCGAACGAGGGTGTTTTGTCCTCCGCGATCGCTATGGAGAAGGTCAACGATGCCTCGCGGCCGCCCGCGTCGGTGACGGTCCAGGTGTAGGTCGTGGCCTCTTGCAGCTCCGTGGGCGTGCCGGACAGCGCGCGCGTCGCCGTATCGAAGATCAGTCCCGCCGGCGGCGCCGGCGACAACGAATAGGTCAACGTTCCTTCGCCGCCGGTCGCCTGCGGCAGGATCAATTGCGTGATGGCCGAATCCTGCAGATAGGACTGGTCGGGGATCGCGGCATCGCCGAACGAGGGTGTTTTGTCCACCGCGATCGCTATGGAGAAGGTCAAGGTGGCCTCGTCGCCGTCCGCGTCGGTCGCGGTCCAGGCGTAGGTCACGGACTCTTGCGGCTCCGCGGGCGTACCGGACAGCGCGCGCGTCGCCGTATCGAAGGTCAGGCCCGCCGGTGGTTCCGGCGTCAGCGCGTAGGTCAGCGTTCCATCGCCGCCGCTCGCCGGCGGCAAGATCAGTTGCGTGATCGCCAGGTTCTGCGTGTAGGACTGATCGGGGATCGTGGCGTCGCCGAAGCTCGGCGTTCCAATCGTCACCGGAGCGGATTCGCCGGATTCGGCGCCGGCGCCCGCGGCGCTCACCGCGCGCAGCTTGAACTGGTAGGTAACGCCTTTGGTCAGCCCGGTCAAAGTGTAACTGACGGTGTCCGGACCGCTGTCGGGTATTTTAGTCCACTCGGTCTCGAACTCGCCATCGCCTTCCTTCTTCACATATTCCCAGTACTTGATGGGCGAGCCGCCGTTGCCGCCCGAACTCCAGGTCAGGGTGGCCGCGCCCGCGGCGACGCTCACGCGGAAACTGGTCGGTGTCGGCGGCTTGTCGGCGACGATTATTTTGGCGGTCATGTCCGCGCTGACGCCGTTGTAGCCACCGCCACTCGCGGTATGCGAGACGGTCACCGACTCGGCGGCGGAATCAGAATCGCTCACCGGCGTCAGCGTCACGTTCTGGCTGTCCTTGTAGTTGCCTTCGGTGAATACCAGCTCGGCGGGATTCACGCTGACCGCGCCGGGGTCGCTGCTCGACAAGGCGATGGTCACGACGCCGTTCGGCGCCGCATTCAGCTTCACCGCATAGCTGACGGCGTCCCCGTTCTTGACGAGGTCCAGGGTAGCGGGCGATAGCGTGATCCCCCGGTCCTTGTCGGTCACTTTGGCCGTTAGGACAGCGTCGACGAAGTATCCGCCGCCGCGAGCGGTATGGGTGATGTCCACGTCTTCGTTGGCGCCGTCGTCATCGAGGACGGCGCTCAGCGTCACGTTCTGGGGTTTGTTGTAGTCATTCGAGGCGAAGGTAAGCTCAACCGGGCTCACGCTGACCGCGCCGGCGTCGCCGCTCTCTATCGTAACCGTTACATTTCCGCGGGGCTGCGAGGACAGCGTCACTTCATAGGCGACCTCGGCGCCGCCTTCGTCCAATTCCACCTCATTGTTCGCGGCCGAGAAGACGATGCCTTCCGAATCGTTGTCTTTGATCTGGACCTGCACGGCTCCGGTGAGGTCCACGTATCCGGTATCGTTAGAATTGGAGGTGTGAGTGATAGTCACCCTCTTGTCGCCGGTGAAGTTGTCTTCATTGGCCACTAGCGTCACGGTCTGCCGGTCAGACCAGTTGCCGGCGGTGAAGGTGAGTTTTTGAACTCCGTCGCCGTCGGCCTTCGGGCTCGTTATGTCGATTGCTTGGGTGTCGCTGGTCGTTGTTATGGTGACCGTTACCAAGTCTGTCGGCTGTGTGTTTAGCCACACGTCGTAAGCGCCCGTGCCGCCTTCGTTTAGAGTCAGGGAAGTGGGCGACAAGTTGATGGTGAAGGGGTCGTCGTCGTTCACGGTGACGCCCATGTTCGCGTCGGCATTGTCGAATCCGCCGTCGCTGGCATCGTGCGCTATGGTAAAGGTCTCGTCGAAGCCATCGTCATCCGCGACGCCCGTCACCGTCACCGTCTGTGCGATGTCCCATTTGGAGGTGCCGGTGATGTCGAAAGTCAGCGTGGTGGGGCTCACGGTAGCCGCGCCGACATCGTCGCCGCTGTTGGAGCTGGTCTTTGATATGTCGACCGTCACGGTGGCGCTCGGCTCCGAGGACAGTTTCACCCTGTAGGTTTGCGTGCCGTCTTCGGCCACGGTCACCGCGGTGATGGCGGCACCCTGATCATCCTCTAAGACAAGCTCGATCAGTTCGTCGTCGTTCACGGTGACGCCCATGTTCGCGTCGGCATTGTCGAATCCGCCGTCGCTGGCATCGTGCGCTATGGTAAAGGTCTCGTCGAAGCCATCGTCATCCGCGACGCCCGTCACCGTCACCGTCTGTGCGATGTCCCATTTGGAGGTGCCGGTGATGTCGAAAGTCAGCGTGGTGGGGCTCACGGTGGCCGCGCCGACATCGTCGCCGCTGTTGGAGCTGGTCTTTGATATGTCGACCGTCACGGTGGCGCTCGGCTCCGAGGACAGTTTCACCCTGTAGGTCTGCGTGCCGTCTTCGGCCACGGTCACCGCGGTGATGGCGGCACCCTGATCATCCTCTAAGACAAGCTCGATCAGTTCGTCGTCGTTCACGGTGACGCCCATGTTCGCGTCGGCATTGTCGAATCCGCCGTCGCTGGCATCGTGCGCTATGGTAAAGGTCTCGTCGAAGCCATCGTCATCCGCGACGCCCGTCACCGTCACCGTCTGTGCGATGTCCCATTTGGAGGTGCCGGTGATGTCGAAAGTCAGCGTGGTGGGGCTCACGGTAGCCGCGCCGACATCGTCGCCGCTGTTGGAGCTGGTCTTTGATATGTCGACCGTCACGGTGGCGCTCGGCTCCGAGGACAGTTTCACCCTGTAGGTCTGCGTGCCGTCTTCGGCCACGGTCACCGCGGTGATGGCGGCACCCTGATCATCCTCTAAGACAAGCTCGATCAGTTCGTCGTCGTTCACGGTGACGCCCATGTTCGCGTCGGCATTGTCGAATCCGCCGTCGCTGGCATCGTGCGCTATGGTAAAGGTCTCGTCGAAGCCATCGTCATCCGCGACGCCCGTCACCGTCACCGTCTGTGCGATGTCCCATTTGGAGGTGCCGGTGATGTCGAAAGTCAGCGTGGTGGGGCTCACGGTGGCCGCGCCGACATCGTCGCCGCTGTTGGAGCTGGTCTTTGATATGTCGACCGTCACGGTGGCGCTCGGCTCCGAGGACAGTTTCACCCTGTAGGTCTGCGTGCCGTCTTCGGCCACGGTCACCGCGGTGATGGCGGCACCCTGATCATCCTCTAAGACAAGCTCGATCAGTTCGTCGTCGTTCACGGTGACGCCCATGTTCGCGTCGGCATTGTCGAATCCGCCGTCGCTGGCATCGTGCGCTATGGTAAAGGTCTCGTCGAAGCCATCGTCATCCGCGACGCCCGTCACCGTCACCGTCTGTGCGATGTCCCATTTGGAGGTGCCGGTGATGTCGAAAGTCAGCGTGGTGGGGCTCACGGTGGCCGCGCCGACATCGTCGCCGCTGTTGGAGCTGGTCTTTGATATGTCGACCGTCACGGTGGCGCTCGGCTCCGAGGACAGTTTCACCCTGTAGGTCTGCGTGCCGTCTTCGGCCACGGTCACCGCGGTGATGGCGGCACCCTGATCATCCTCTAAGACAAGCTCGATCAGTTCGTCGTCGTTCACGGTGACGCCCATGTTCGCGTCGGCATTGTCGAATCCGCCGTCGCTGGCATCGTGCGCTATGGTAAAGGTCTCGTCGAAGCCATCGTCATCCGCGACGCCCGTCACCGTCACCGTCTGTGCGATGTCCCATTTGGAGGTGCCGGTGATGTCGAAAGTCAGCGTGGTGGGGCTCACGGTAGCCGCGCCGACATCGTCGCCGCTGTTGGAGCTGGTCTTTGATATGTCGACCGTCACGGTGGCGCTCGGCTCCGAGGACAGTTTCACCCTGTAGGTCTGCGTGCCGTCTTCGGCCACGGTCACCGCGGTGATGGCGGCACCCTGATCATCCTCTAAGACAAGCTCGATCAGTTCGTCGTCGTTCACGGTGACGCCCATGTTCGCGTCGGCATTGTCGAATCCGCCGTCGCTGGCATCGTGCGCTATGGTAAAGGTCTCGTCGAAGCCATCGTCATCCGCGACGCCCGTCACCGTCACCGTCTGTGCGATGTCCCATTTGGAGGTGCCGGTGATGTCGAAAGTCAGCGTGGTGGGGCTCACGGTAGCCGCGCCGACATCGTCGCCGCTGTTGGAGCTGGTCTTTGATATGTCGACCGTCACGGTGGCGCTCGGCTCCGAGGACAGTTTCACCCTGTAGGTCTGCGTGCCGTCTTCGGCCACGGTCACCGCGGTGATGGCGGCACCCTGATCATCCTCTAAGACAAGCTCGATCAGTTCGTCGTCGTTCACGGTGACGCCCATGTTCGCGTCGGCATTGTCGAATCCGCCGTCGCTGGCATCGTGCGCTATGGTAAAGGTCTCGTCGAAGCCATCGTCATCCGCGACGCCCGTCACCGTCACCGTCTGTGCGATGTCCCATTTGGAGGTGCCGGTGATGTCGAAAGTCAGCGTGGTGGGGCTCACGGTAGCCGCGCCGACATCGTCGCCGCTGTTGGAGCTGGTCTTTGATATGTCGACCGTCACGGTGGCGCTCGGCTCCGAGGACAGTTTCACCCTGTAGGTCTGCGTGCCGTCTTCGGCCACGGTCACCGCGGTGATGGCGGCACCCTGATCATCCTCTAAGACAAGCTCGATCAGTTCGTCGTCGTTCACGGTGACGCCCATGTTCGCGTCGGCATTGTCGAATCCGCCGTCGCTGGCATCGTGCGCTATGGTAAAGGTCTCGTCGAAGCCATCGTCATCCGCGACGCCCGTCACCGTCACCGTCTGTGCGATGTCCCATTTGGAGGTGCCGGTGATGTCGAAAGTCAGCGTGGTGGGGCTCACGGTGGCCGCGCCGACATCGTCGCCGCTGTTGGAGCTGGTCTTTGATATGTCGACCGTCACGGTGGCGCTCGGCTCCGAGGACAGTTTCACCCTGTAGGTCTGCGTGCCGTCTTCGGCCACGGTCACCGCGGTGATGGCGGCACCCTGATCATCCTCTAAGACAAGCTCGATCAGTTCGTCGTCGTTCACGGTGACGCCCATGTTCGCGTCGGCATTGTCGAATCCGCCGTCGCTGGCATCGTGCGCTATGGTAAAGGTCTCGTCGAAGCCATCGTCATCCGCGACGCCCGTCACCGTCACCGTCTGTGCGATGTCCCATTTGGAGGTGCCGGTGATGTCGAAAGTCAGCGTGGTGGGGCTCACGGTGGCCGCGCCGACATCGTCGCCGCTGTTGGAGCTGGTCTTTGATATGTCGACCGTCACGGTGGCGCTCGGCTCCGAGGACAGTTTCACCCTGTAGGTCTGCGTGCCGTCTTCGGCCACGGTCACCGCGGTGATGGCGGCACCCTGATCATCCTCTAAGACAAGCTCGATCAGTTCGTCGTCGTTCACGGTGACGCCCATGTTCGCGTCGGCATTGTCGAATCCGCCGTCGCTGGCATCGTGCGCTATGGTAAAGGTCTCGTCGAAGCCATCGTCATCCGCGACGCCCGTCACCGTCACCGTCTGTGCGATGTCCCATTTGGAGGTGCCGGTGATGTCGAAAGTCAGCGTGGTGGGGCTCACGGTAGCCGCGCCGACATCGTCGCCGCTGTTGGAGCTGGTCTTTGATATGTCGACCGTCACGGTGGCGCTCGGCTCCGAGGACAGTTTCACCCTGTAGGTTTGCGTGCCGTCTTCGGCCACGGTCACCGCGGTGATGGCGGCACCCTGATCATCCTCTAAGACAAGCTCGATCAGTTCGTCGTCGTTCACGGTGACGCCCATGTTCGCGTCGGCATTGTCGAATCCGCCGTCGCTGGCATCGTGCGCTATGGTAAAGGTCTCGTCGAAGCCATCGTCATCCGCGACGCCCGTCACCGTCACCGTCTGTGCGATGTCCCATTTGGAGGTGCCGGTGATGTCGAAAGTCAGCGTGGTGGGGCTCACGGTGGCCGCGCCGACATCGTCGCCGCTGTTGGAGCTGGTCTTTGATATGTCGACCGTCACGGTGGCGCTCGGCTCCGAGGACAGTTTCACCCTGTAGGTCTGCGTGCCGTCTTCGGCCACGGTCACCGCGGTGATGGCGGCACCCTGATCATCCTCTAAGACAAGCTCGATCAGTTCGTCGTCGTTCACGGTGACGCCCATGTTCGCGTCGGCATTGTCGAATCCGCCGTCGCTGGCATCGTGCGCTATGGTAAAGGTCTCGTCGAAGCCATCGTCATCCGCGACGCCCGTCACCGTCACCGTCTGTGCGATGTCCCATTTGGAGGTGCCGGTGATGTCGAAAGTCAGCGTGGTGGGGCTCACGGTAGCCGCGCCGACATCGTCGCCGCTGTTGGAGCTGGTCTTTGATATGTCGACCGTCACGGTGGCGCTCGGCTCCGAGGACAGTTTCACCCTGTAGGTCTGCGTGCCGTCTTCGGCCACGGTCACCGCGGTGATGGCGGCACCCTGATCATCCTCTAAGACAAGCTCGATCAGTTCGTCGTCGTTCACGGTGACGCCCATGTTCGCGTCGGCATTGTCGAATCCGCCGTCGCTGGCATCGTGCGCTATGGTAAAGGTCTCGTCGAAGCCATCGTCATCCGCGACGCCCGTCACCGTCACCGTCTGTGCGATGTCCCATTTGGAGGTGCCGGTGATGTCGAAAGTCAGCGTGGTGGGGCTCACGGTGGCCGCGCCGACATCGTCGCCGCTGTTGGAGCTGGTCTTTGATATGTCGACCGTCACGGTGGCGCTCGGCTCCGAGGACAGTTTCACCCTGTAGGTCTGCGTGCCGTCTTCGGCCACGGTCACCGCGGTGATGGCGGCACCCTGATCATCCTCTAAGACAAGCGCGATTGGGTCGTTGTCGATCACGGTGAACGCCACATCCGTGTTGATGGTAGTGACGTTGGTCCCGCCGCCGCTCACTTCATGCTTGATGGTCACATTTTCGTTGACGCCATCGGCATCCTGGGCGCCCGTCACCGTCACCGGCTGCGTGGTTCTCCAGTTGGTGGTGGTGAAGGTGAGCTTTTGAACTCCGTTGGCGTCGGCCGCCGGCTGCGTCACTTCGACCGCGCCGGTATCGGGGTTCGTTATGGTGACCGTTACGTCTGCGTCCGGCTTCGAGCCCAACCTCACGTTGTAATTGACGGAGCTGCCTTCGTTCAGCATCACCCCGCCAGCGGGAGTGATGCCGGTGAAGTTGAGTTCGACTTCGTCGTCGTTCACGATGACAGGTAAATTATGGGATATATTAGTATCGTAGTAGTGGCGGAGTATAAAATAATAATTGGCGCCATCAGCATCAGATGTATTTTTCACCGTCACCGTCACCGTCTGCGTGGTATTCCAGTCGGTGGTGGTGAAGGTCAGCGAGTTGGGATTCACGCTGACGCTGCCGTCAGTGATCTCAGAGTTATTGCTATGCGCTTCTATGTTGTAAGTCACGGCTGCGTTCGGCTGCGAGCTCAGTTTCACCGTGTAGGTGTCGACAATATCATTGTTCGATTCGTCCACGGTTAAAGCATCAGTTACGAATATCGAACTGTAAGCAATATTGCTGCCTTCGAATACGGCCGATTGCGCCGCCGCCGGCACGGCAAACAGCAGCCCCATGGCAGCGAAGGCCCAGGACAGCCACATGCGTCGCCGGGCGGTCCGCCCGGAACTGGAAAACGAGTTCTTCTTAGAGCTATTGGCGTATCGAAAGAGCGAGGGAAGGGACATTAATTCGGGCAAGCAGGAATTCGTGCTCAATTTGAATCTCCTTTTAACATCGAGCGATGCTATGCCAGCGCAACGAAACTCAACATAATTCTATTTCAGGATTAGTTCGCGGATGCTATATCAAAACGGGCATTATATCCAAATACTGACGGCACGGCGGTTGATCTGGCGGAAAGCAGGGGCGAGGCCTGGCTCGCCCGCTCAAGCGCGCCGCGTCAACCATTCGATGCAAACCCATCAAGAACTATTGATCCTATTGATCCAGTTTCATTAAATTCATAATTATAATTATATGTCAAATCGTTCGATGCCATTGCGTACGACGCCAGCGTCATGTCATCAACGCCTGGTTGCGAAGCGGCTGCATTTCTCCTCTGGATACGGCCAGGCGCGGATGTTGGTTCACATGCGAGTCGGCGGCAGCGCCGCTAGCGCCGCCGCCGACAACATTTGTAACTTTTTCCGCCTTGCCACGAAGTTCGCGCTGAATTAATCTCCTGTTGCGGTTTTTCCCGATATATCAACTGATTACTCCATTCGATATCGCTCTGATCCGAGGTGTACATGAGCTTTGCCCACCATGGAGCCACGCTGGTCTCCGCGTTGCTTTTTCCGTTAATCAACCTGTTGGCTTCCGGCGCGCTGGCGCAAGAGCAGGAACCGGGCATCCGCTCGGCGCCTCCTTCGACAACGGCTTATCCGCTGGAGCGGCGCCCGGTTATCGACGGCGATGTCGCGGACGACGCCGCCTGGCAGGGCGTGATGCCGGCCACCGGCTTCCGGCAGGTGCGGCCGGACGAGGGGCGGCCCGCGACCCAGCGCACCGAAGTGCGCGTGGGCTATACCGACGAGGCGCTGTACATCGGCCTGATCGCCTACGAGACCGATCCCTCCATGATCATAGTGACCGACAGCCGGCGCGATTCTTCCCTCGATCAGACCGATAGTTTCCGCGTCCTTATCGACGGCATGCTCGACCGCCAGAACGGTTTCGTGTTCGGCACCAATCCCGCCGGCCTGCAATACGACGCCCAGGTCACCAACGAAGGCGCCGGCGGCTTTCGCGGCCCCGGCAGCGGATTCAACGTGAACTGGGACACGACCTGGGCAGTGAATTCGCGGATTCACGACTACGGCTGGAGCGCGGAAATGGAGATTCCTTTCTCCTCGCTGCGCTATGGCGACGGCGCCGAGCAGATCTGGGGCATCAATTTCCAGCGCAATATCCGCCATAACAACGAAATCGCGTATTGGGCGCCGCTTGAGCGCCAGTTCGACATCAATCGGGTTTCCGCGGCCGGGATTATCGACGGCATCCGCGTACCGAGTCAGCGCAACCTGCAATTCACCCCGTATGTGCTCGGTTCCGCCGAGCGCGGCGGCAGCATCGCTGCCGGCACGGTCGACCAACAGGAATTCGGCTTCGATTTCAAATATTCGATTACGCCCAGCCTGGTGCTCGACGGCACCTACAACACCGATTTCGCCCAGGTCGAAGCCGACGAGTTGCAAGTGAATCTCGATCGTTTCAGCCTGTTCTTCCCCGAGAAGCGCCCATTCTTCCTGGAGAACGCCGGCCAGTTCTCGGTCGGCAATCCGCGCGAGGTGGAGTTGTTCTTCAGCCGCCGCATCGGCGTCGGCGCCGGCGGCGCGCGGTTGCCGATCGACGGCGGCGCGCGGCTGACGGGCAAGATCGGCAACGACACCAATATCGGCCTGTTGCGCATGCGCACCGAAAGCATCGCTGGCCTGGTCTCCCAAAACGACTTCTCCGTCGTCCGCCTCAATCAGGAACTCGGCAATCGCTCGACTGTCGGCATGATGTATATCGAGCGCGCCGGCGACGGTTCGGCCCAGGCTAATCCGAGCGAGGATTACAACCGCACCATGGCCGTGGACGGCCGCTGGGGCATCGGCGATACCACGCTGATCACCGGCTGGATGGCGCGGACCGACTCACCGCATCTGAGCGGCCGCGACGCGGCGGGCGGCGTACGGGCTCAATATCAGGACGAAGCCTGGAATCTGAGTGGCGGATACTCGGAAGTGCGCGAGAATTTCAATCCGGAAGTCGGTTTCCTGGCCCGCCGCGCATTTCGCAAGTGGGATGCCGGCTGGCGTTACAGCTATCGTCCACAGGACTGGTGGAACCTGCATGAATTGCGGCCGCACATGAATTATCGCGGCTATTGGGGTTTCGACGGTTTTCAGGAAACCGGCTATCTGCACGTCGACAATCACTGGGAATTCGAAAGCGGAATGGAAATCCACACCGGGATGAATTTCACCCTGGAAGGCGTGCGCGAACCCTTCGAGATCGTCGACGGCGTCTGGGTGCCGGCGGGCACCTACGAGCACAGCGAAATTCAGCCGGTGTTCTGGACGAACCAGTCGGCGCCGTTAAGCATCAACGTTCGCGGCAATATCGGCGGATTTTTCGGCGGCGACCGGGCAACTACCGATACTACCGTCCGATATCAACTCGACGAACGGTTCAGCACCGAAGTTTCCTGGAATCGCAGCGATATTTCGCTGCCGGTCGCCAATGGCGATTTCACCGTGAATCTGGCGCGGGTACGTGTGTCTTACTCGTTTACGCCAAACATCTCGCTGCAGACTCTGGTGCAATACAACGATCGCGACGACGTTGTGGCGGCCAATGTGCGTTTCGCCTGGCTGCAATCGGCTAATGCGGGCCTGTACCTGGTCTATAACGAAGTCGATGAATTCAGCGGCCTGAATATGCCCAATTCCGGCTACGAGCCCGACAACGCCCGCCAGTTCATCCTCAAATACAGCCGTATCCTCGATATCTTCAACTAGTGCCGCATCGTGCGTCCCGTGTCGCGGCAGAGCGTCGGTCGCTTACCCTGTTCCCGGTCGCGGACCGTCTCTTGCGGCGCGTCAATGCGCCGGGCAAGCTCAACCTGGGTTCGTCCAGGCCGACGGCGCGCCCGGCGCGGCCGGCGCGCGTATCGGGCCATATCTCTCATGGCCTCTTCATCGCCCTCGCGTTACCGCGAAGCGATCTGCTCCTCGATGGCGCCGCGTTCTCCCGCCCCGACCGTGACGCGCTTGGAGGCGGGCATGAATTCGTTTGCCAGCGGCGGGCCAAGACGGTACAGTAGCGCCGACCGCGCGCCTGTAGCTCAGCCGGATAGAGTAACTGGCTTCGAACCAGTTGGTCGGGAGTTCGAATCTCTCCAGGCGCGCCAAATTCTCAAGCGTCCTTGCCGCGGGCAACCGGATCGCTCAGCCATAGCGGCGCTTCATTTCCGCGACGGACTCGCGCAGGATTTCCTCGAGAACGTCCACATCGACATCGTCGAGCTTGTTCAGATACAGGCAGGACTTGCCGGTCCGGTGCTTGCCGAGCTTTGCCAGCAGCTCGCCGAAGTCGGCGAAGCCGGGCATTATGTAGACAGCCAGATTCTGCTTGCGCGGCGAAAAGCCGACCCGCGGCGAATCTCCTTCCCGGCCGCTCGCATACTTGTAATGATAGCTGCCGAACCCGACGATGCTGGAGCCCCACATCCTGGGCGGCTCGCGGGTTATCTCACCCAGCAGTTCGAGCAATCGTCCGGCGTCTTCCCTGCGCCGGGTATTTTCGATCGAGTCGATAAATGCGTTTACGTCTGTGTCGGTCTCGACTGTCTTGCGATTGTCGCTCATCGAATCGATCGTTCCCGGACGGTTGTAAAACGATTATAGACAATACCAATCAGCGGCTGAACCGGAGGCTCGCGCTCGGCAGAGAATACACAAAGTGTCCGGAACGCGCTAAATCTCTTGCGCGGTGGACTCCGCGAACCTGGCGCCGGGGGAAACGGCGCGCCGAGCGACCTGCCGCGCGGCCGGGAAGTTGGCTCAATACCCGCTTAACCTTAGAGCGTATTGCTTCGACCGGGTTGGATGCGCGGTCGTTGATCCCGGCGCGAGGCGAGGGCGGCGCTTCCCGGCGGCAGCGCGACTACAACGGTCGAACTGGCCGTCCTGCGCGTTGCGTGGGCAAACTCGGCTCCGGCGCCACTGCCGGCGGGCGGCCGCATGACCGACAAGCGCCCGCCGGCGTTGGCAATGCGCTCAGCCGAGAACGAAATCGCCCGCGACCAGGTCGTAATGCCCTACCAGGATCAAGGCAAAGTCCGCCGTGCCGTCGCCGTCCGTATCGACGAAAACGTCGGTGAAGTCATCGTCCGTGGTATTTAAAGTGTCGTCCCCGCGTTTCTCGAAGCGTACTTCCCCAGCCTCGCTGGAGAAGGCGTCCTCGCCGATGAAAGTGGAGCCCAGGGCGGATACGTCGAGCAGGTCGCCGTCGCTGGTGGAGAAATCCTGAATTTCATCCTCGTTGCCCTGGGTGGAATCCGTCGCCGCCGAGAACACAAAGGTGTCCGCGCAGGCGCCGCCGGTCAGCGAGTCCTGACCGGCGCCCCCATACAGTCTATCCGCGCCCCCACCGCCGGCCAGGGTGTCGTCCCCATGCCGACCCCAGAGAACGTTATCCTGCGCATCGCCGGTGAGCGCATCGGCGTGATACGAGCCGCCGATGTCTTCGAAATTGCTGATAGTGTCGCCTTGGGCATGACCGCCCGAGGCCGCGCCGGTGGCCAGGTTTACCGTTACCCCTGCGTGGGATTGGCTGTATTCCAGCCGATCCCGGTCGGCGCCGCCATCGAGGGTATCCGCGCCGGCGCCGCCCTGGAGTTCATCGTTTCCGCCGCCGCCGGAAAGCGTGTCGTCCCCGCGATTGCCCCAGAGGTAATTGTCTTGCGTATCGCCGGTGAGATTATCGTCATGGCGCGAACCGCTGAGATTTTCGAAATTGCTGAAGGTATCGCCCTGGGCGTCGCCGCCCGAGGCGGCGCCGGTGGCCAGATTGACCGTGACGCCCGCGGTGGAGCCGTCGTAAGCCAGCGTATCCTCGTCATCGCCTCCGTCCAGGGTGTCCGCGCCCGAGCCGCCGTGAATTTCATCGTCGTCATCGCCACCGGAAAGCGTATCGTCTCCCCCCAGACCCCAGAGGTAGTTATGCTGAGCATCGCCGGTGAGGACGTCGGCGTATGCCGAGCCGCTGAGATCTTCCACATTGCTGAAGGTATCGCCCTGGGCGTCGCCGCCCGAGGCCGCGCCGGTGGCCAGATTGACCGTGACCCCGGCGGAGGAGTCATCGTAGCGCAGCGTATCCCGGCCCGCGCCGCCGTCCATGGCATCCGCGCCGGCGCCGCCAAAGAGCAAATCCCGCTGGCCGCCGCCATCCAGGGTATCCGCGCCGGCGCCGCCATAGAGGATATCCACTCCGTTGCCCCCATGCAGGATATCCGCGTCCGCGCCGCCAAAGAGTTCGTCATGCGCGTCGCCGCCGTGCAGCGTATTGGCTCCCCCATCGCCGGTCAACTTGTCGGAGTGCGCCGAACCCCGGATGTTCTCGATATTGCTGAAGGTATCGCCCTGGGCGTCGCCGCCCGAGGCGGCGCCGGTGGCCAGATTGACCGTGACGCCCGCGGCGGAGGCGTCGTAATCCAGCGTATCCCGGTTCGAGCCTCCATACAGCGTATCCGCGCCCGCGCCGCCGGCCAGGGTGTCGTCCCCGTCATTGCCGGACAGGGTATCCGCGCCCGCGCCGCCGGACAGGGTATCGTCCCCGTCCAGACCGATCAGGGTGTTATTCTGTGCATCGCCAGTGAGAATGTCAGCGTGCGCCGAGCCCCTGACGCGTTCGAAATTACTGAAGGTATCGCCCTGGGCGTCGCCGCCGGAGGCCGCGCCGGTGGCCAGATTGACCGTGACCCCCGCGGGGGAGTTGTCGTAAACCAGCGTATCCGCGTCATCGCCGCCATCCAGGGTATCCGCGCCGGCGCCGCCCCTGAGCCTATCCAATCCGCTGCCTCCATACAGGGCATCCGCGTCCGATTCGCCATAGAGAGTATCATTCTCGATGCCCCCATACAGGGTATCCGCACCCGAACCGCCCCTGAGCAAATCAAACCCGCTGCCTCCATACAGGGCATCCGCGCCCTTGCCGCCTATGAGATTATCCCACCCGCTGTCGCCAATCAAAATATCCGCGCCCGCGCCGCCATCAAGTTCATCATCCTCGCTGCCCCCATACAGGGTATCCGCGCCGACTCCGCCTTCGAGCCAATCGCGCAAATTTCCCCCATATAGGGTATCCGCGCCCGTACCGCCGTCAAGAATGTCATTTCCGCCGCCTCCATACAGGATATCGGCGTCCGCGCCGCCATAAAGCTCGTCAATATTGCCGCCGCCATGGAGTTCATCGTTCCCGCCGCCGCCGGAAAGCGTGTCGGCCCCATCCTGACCCCAGAGAATATTATCCTGCGCATCGCCAGTGAGGATGTCAGCGTACGCCGAGCCCCTGAGGCGTTCGAAATTACTGATGGTATCGCCCTGGGCGTCGCCGCCCGATGCCGCGCCGGTGGCCAGGTTGACCGTGACCCCGGCGGAGGAGTCGTCGTAAGCCAGCGTATCCTCGTTATCGCCCCCGTCCAGGGTATCCGCGCCCCCACCGCCGGTTAGGGTGTCGTCCCCGTGCTGACCCCAGAGAACGTTATCCTGCGCATCGCCGGTGAGCGCATCGGCGTGATACGAGCCGCCGATGTCTTCGAAATTGCTGATAGTGTCGCCTTCGGCATGACCGCCCGAGGCCGCGCCGGTGGCCAGGTTTACCGTTACCCCTGCGTGGGATTGGCTGTATTCCAGCCGATCCCGGTCGGCGCCGCCATCGAGGGTATCCGCGCCGGCGCCGCCCTGGAGTTCATCGTTTCCGCCGCCGCCGGAGAGCGTGTCGTCCCCGCGATTGCCCCAGAGGTAATTGTCTTGCGTATCGCCGGTGAGGTTATCGTCATGGCGCGAACCGCTGAGATTTTCGAAATTGCTGAAGGTATCGCCCTGGGCGTCGCCGCCCGATGCCGCGCCGGTGGCCAGATTGACCGTGACGCCCGCGGTGGAGCCGTCGTAAGCCAGCGTGTCCTCGTCATCGCCTCCATCCAGGGTGTCCGCGCCCGAGCCGCCGTGAATTTCATCGTCGTCATCGCCACCGGAAAGCGTATCGTCTCCCTCCAGGCCCCAGAGGTAGTTATGCTGCGCATCGCCGGTGAGAACGTCGGCGTATGCCGAGCCGCTGAGATCTTCCACATTGCTGAAGGTATCGCCCTGGGCGTCGCCGCCCGAGGCCGCGCCGGTGGCCAGATTGACCGTGACCCCGGCGGAGGAGTCATCGTAGCGCAGCGTATCCCGGCCCGCGCCGCCGTCCATGGCATCCGCGCCGGCGCCGCCAAAGAGCAAATCCCGATGGCCGCCGCCATCCAGGGTATCCGCGCCGGCGCCGCCATAGAGGATATCCACTCCGTTGCCCCCATGCAGGATATCCGCGTCCGCGCCGCCAAAGAGTTCGTCATGCGCGTCGCCGCCGTGCAGCGTGTTAGCCCCGGCATCGCCGGTCAACTTGTCGGAGTGCGCCGAACCCCGGATGTTCTCGATATTGCTGAAGGTATCGCCCTGGGCGTCGCCGCCCGAGGCGGCGCCGGTGGCCAGATTGACCGTGACGCCCGCGGCGGAGGCGTCGTAATCCAGCGTATCCCCGTCATCGCCTCCATCCAGCGTATCCGCGCCCGCGCCGCCGGCCAGGTTATCCGCGCTCGAGCCGCCAGAGAGATAGTCGTTTCCGCTGCCCCCGTTCAGGATATCCTCGCCGTCGCCGCCATAGAGTGAATCGTCATTCGCGTCCCCATGCAGGGTATCTGCGTTCCCGCCGCCATAGAGACGATCGTTTCCGCTGCCCCCATACAGAGTATCCGCGCCTATGTGGCCATAGAGCACGTCCCACGCGCTGCCCCCATACAAGGTATCCGCGTCCTCGTCGCCGTGGAGCAGGTCAGTCTCGCTGCCCCCATACAGGGTATCCACGCCTTTTCCGCCAAAGAGATAATCCCACCCCTCATCGCCGGTCAACGTATCCGCCCCCGCGCCGCCATGGATATCGTCATACCCACCGCCGCCGGAAAGCGTGTCGTCTCCCCCCAGGCCCCAAAGGTAGTTATGCTGTGAATCGCCGGTGAGAGTATCGGCGTAGGCCGAGCCGCTGAGGTGCTCGATATTGCTGAAGGTATCGCCTTGGGCATCGCCGCCCGAGGCGGCGCCGGTAGCCAGATTGACCGTGACCCCCGCGGACGAGTTGCTGTATCCCAGTATATCCTCGCCCGCGCCCCCATCCAGGGAATCCGCGCCGGCGCCGCCATAGAGCAAGTCCTGGTGGCTGCCTCCGTAAAGTGTATCCGCGCCGCTGCCGCCATGGAGTTCATCGTTTCCACCGCCGCCCGAAAGCGTGTCGGCCCCGTCCTGACCCCAGAGGCGGTTATTCTGCGAATCGCCGGTGAGGACGTCGGCGTAGGCCGAACCCCGGAGGCGTTCGAAATTACTGAAGGTATCGCCCTGGGCGTCGCCGCCCGAGGCCGCGCCGGTGGCCAGGTTGACCGTGACGCCCGCGGAGGAAGCGTCGTAACTTAGCGTATCCTCGTCATCGCCCCCGTCCAGCGTATCCGCGCCCGCGCCGCCGCTTAGCGTGTCGTTCCCCTTGTTGCCGTACAGGGTATCCGCGCCCGCCCCGCCGGCCACGGTGTCGTCCCCTTCGCGGCCGTACAGAACGTTATCCCCCGCATCGCCGGTCAACGTATCGGCGTGGTCCGAACCCAGGATGTTTTCGATACTGCTGAAGGTATCGCCCTCGGCATGACCGCCCGCGGCCGCGCCGGTGGCCAGATTGATCGTAACCCCGGCGGCGGAGGCGCCGTAACGCAGCGTATCCCGATCAGCGCCCCCACGCAGGATATCCGCGCCCGGGCCACCGATCAGCGTATCGTCTCCGGCGCCCCCGTATAAGGAATCCGCGCCCGCCCCGCCGCTCAGGGTATCGTCCCCGCCTTGGCCGCGCAGCGCATTATCCAGCGCATCGCCGGTGAGGACGTCGGCGTAGGCCGAACCCCGGAGGCGTTCGAAATTACTGAAGGTATCGCCCTGGGCGTCGCCGCCGGAGGCCGCGCCGGTGGCCAGGTTGACCGTGACGCCCGCGGAGGAAGCGTCGTAACTTAGCGTATCCTCGTCATCGCCCCCGTCCAGCGTATCCGCGCCCGCGCCGCCGCTTAGCGTGTCGTTCCCCTTGTTGCCGTACAGGGTATCCGCGCCCGCCCCGCCGGCCACGATGTCGTCCCCTTCACGGCCGTACAGAACGTTATCCCCCGCATCGCCGGTCAATGTATCGGCGTGGTCCGAACCCAGGATGTTTTCGATATTGCTGAAGGTATCGCCCTCGGCATGACCGCCCGAGGCCGCGCCGGTGGCCAGATTGATCGTAACCCCGGCGTCGGAAGCGCCGTAACGCAGCGTATCCCGATCAGCGCCCCCACGCAGGATATCCGCGCCCGGGCCACCGATCAGCGTATCGTCTCCGGCGCCCCCGTATAAGGAATCCGCGCCCGCCCCGCCGGTGAGGGTATCGTCCCCGCCGCGGCCGCGCAGCGCATTATCCAACGCGTCGCCGATGAGGATATCGGCGTAGTTCGAACCCCTGAGGTTTTCGATACTTACGAAGGTATCGCCTTCGGCATGACCACCCGAGGCCGCGCCGGTGGCCAGGTTGACCGTGACTCCTTCCGTCGAGTCATCGTAAGCCGCCGTATCGGTTCCGGCGCCTCCATCCAGGGTATCCTCTCCCGCGCCGCCGTCGAGCGTATCGTTCCCGCCATAGCCGTACAGTGTGTCGTCGCCGCCCAATCCAGAGAGATAATCGTCTCCGGACGTGCCATGGAGGGTGTTTTCGCCGTTGTCGCCAGTGCTATCCGTCATGCAGTTCATTCTCCGTTTTGACTACGAATATTGGGATATCATTTACCTGTTCTTTCAGTCTCCCCAGCGCCCAGGCCGCTCCCCACGACGCCGCGGAAACAGTTGCCTGGCGATGCATTTTCTCAACGTAATAATCTACCCTCGTCCGCGCATCACGGGATGTAGCTATTTGTTGGCATGGAAGCTTCGATCTATTTGGCCATAGGGGATAACCGGTTACAACCTTGCATCACACCATCGCATTCAACAGCCGGGCCAATAAGTAGATTCGCATTGAATCAGGTAGATTCTACCTCTTATCAAGACGACGGCAATCTCGTGCGCGGGTTCAGCACGGTTAAGACCGAGAGGGGCAATGCTTATTATATTGAAGATACCCGTTCGGGGTTTTCAGGTCGAGCGCCCGATGTGAGCCGATCCGGGCATGGATCAGAGATTTATCCGGACCGCGCGGGTTTCCCTGGCCGCCAACTTGTCCATGCCGTACCCCCTGTCATCCCGCGCGCAGTCGCGGGATCCATTCATCGGCGCAACGAGAATTGCCGGGAACCATCGCGATGTCTTGCCGAATCGGGGCTTGGGAGATATTCTGCGAATGAACGCCGGCCTGACACAAGTTGAGGAGAACGCAGCAATGGCAAATACTGCCACTATCGCCAAACGCACGGGTCTGGGCATTCTGGTTCTGGCCTTGCTCGCCCTGCTTTACTGGACAACGGCATATCCCCGCGACCGGGCGCCCGGCTTTTACCTGTTCGGCAGCGCCGGTGACGAGTCGGTCGAGGACTGGACTTTCGCCAACGAAGTGCAGCTTTGCACCTTGCAAGTCTACGCCGGCGGCTGGCGTCCCCATGCCATCAATCTGAATTGCATGGCCACGCCGGAAGGGGATTTATATCTGAGTTGTTCGGTCTGCGACCGCAAGTACTGGGCCAGTCATATCGGCACGGACTCGCCGGGGCGGCTGCGTCTGGACGGAGTCGTGTACCCCGTGAAACTGAATCGGGTGATGGACTCGGCCTTGATGGACCAGTCCTGGACCGCCCGAGTCACCAAATTGCAGAATTTCCGCGACGACCCCTACAATCCGACACCGGATGTCGATGCGGTGCGACCGGACCACTGGTGGACCTTTCGCGTCGAGTCGCGCACCTAGACAAGAGGAGAATCAAACATGTCACGCATATCGCAAAAGCTGATTATCGCCGG
This sequence comes from uncultured Pseudohongiella sp., assembly GCA_951812715.1. Taxonomy (GTDB): domain Bacteria; phylum Pseudomonadota; class Gammaproteobacteria; order Pseudomonadales; family Pseudohongiellaceae; genus UBA9145. The sequence continues at coordinate 3,386,583 of OX638323.1, forward strand.
CGCCCTGCTCGCGGCTGGCAGCGCCTCCCAGGCCCAGAACAGTTGGGTCGATCTGGCGGTGCATAATTTCGGCGCTCCCATCAACACCATGTGGGCGGAAGGCGAACTGACCTTTGCCGATGACGGCACCATGGTCTATTGCAGCGCGCGGCAGGACATGGCCGTCGCTCCGGGCGACCCGAAAGATCTCTATATCGCAACTTTCGATCAGGAATCAGGCACCTGGAACACTCCGGTGAACATGGGCATTCCGGTCAACGCGGCCCCGGCCACCGATGTCGATCCCTTGCGCAAGGGCGACGACCGCGAACCCTGGATCACCGCCGACGGCAACACCATCTATTTCAAGTCGGACCGGCTGGCGACGACAAGTCCGCGAAACAACAACGACGTGTTCGTGACCCGCAAGATGAACGGCCAATGGACCGAGCCCGAACTCGTCGGTTATCCGATCAGCACCGATGAAGGCGACGAACATTGTCCGGCGATATTGCAGGACGGCGAAACCCTGTGCTTCGCTTCACGGCGGGCCGGAGGATATGGCGGCTCCGACATCTATTGTTCGCGCCCGGACGCGGCTGGCAACTGGATGGAGCCGGTCAACCAGGGTCCGAATATCAATACCGAAGGCGAGGAATTCCATTTCAGCCAGGCCAAAGACGGCACGGTCTATTTCACTTCGAGCCGGCCCGGCGGATACGGCGGCATGGACATCTGGGGCGCGGCCGCGGCAGGCGCGGACAGTTGGGGGCCGGCATTCAATCTGGGTCCACAAGTCAATACCGCGGGCGCGGACATGTGTCCGGCGTTTCCTCCCGGGCAGGACTCTATTACCTGGTTTTCGACGCGTTCCGACAACAGTCTGGGAAATATCGATATCTTCTGGACGAGCAGAGTGAACGTGGATTGACGGTCTGAATCCGGGCGAGGCGTGCCTCGCCCCTACATGCTATTCTTTGGCTCTTCGGCAAGAGAACCGCAGCGGGAAAAATAGCGGCAGTCCAAGTATGGGATGACAAATTGACCTCTGACACTTCCACAACAGCCAGTACCGTCGCGGCGCCGGTTCTCGTTACCGGTTCCGCCGGGCACGTGGGCGCCAACCTCGTGCGCCGACTGCTCGACGAAGGCGTCCGGGTTCGGGTGCTATTGCGGCAGGAAGACAACAACCAGGCGCTCGAAGGCCTCGATGTCGAGCGCGTCTGGGCGGATATCCGCTATCTCGACGCCACCCGGCGCGCGCTGGAGGGCTGCCAGGGGGTGTATCACGTCGCCGCCAAGGTTTCGACGATAGACGGCAATAACGCCCATCGCCGGGAAATTTACGAATGTAACGTGCTCGGCACCCGCAACGTGTTGCAAGCCGCGCGCGAGGCCGAAGCCGGACGCGTCGTGGTCACCGGTTCCTTCAGCGCGGTGGGGCACGACCTCGACGAGCCGTCGGCGCCGAGCGACGAAACGATGCAGTTCTATCCCATGGAACGCACGATGCCCTACGAGCGCAGCAAGATTCTCGTCGAGCATGAGTGCCTGCGCGCCGTTGCGATGGGACAGGATGTCATCGTCGCGACCTGTTGCGCGGTCGTGGGCGGGGCCGATTACCTGCCCTCGCGTCTCGGCAGAACCATGTGTGACTACACCAACGGCAAGCTGCGCGCGTATGTGGACGGCGGCTTCGAATTCGTCGCCGCGCGGGATATCGTCGAAGGCCATCTGTTATGTATGGAAAAAGGACGCTCGGGGGAAAAATACATCTTCAGTTCCGAATACAAGACCATTTCCGACATCATCGACCTGTACCAGGAAGTCTCGGGAGTTCCCCGCCCGAATCGGCGGATCCCGGCCAACCTGATGTATCCGTTTTCGGAAGTGGCGAGTTTTTATCTCAGCCGCTTTCATCCGGACTTCCCGCAGCGATTCACGCCCGGCGCCATCCGCCTGCTGAAAAAACGCCGGCATGCAAATCTTGCCAAAGCAAAAAACGAACTGGGCTACCGGCCGACGACCATCCGCGCAGCCGTGCACCAGGCGTACGCGTTTCACTATCACGAGCGTAAGGCGATCGCCAACCCGGATGCGAAACCGCCATGTGAAGAATCGGCGAATCGGATGGAAAACCCGGTGCGCGCTCAGGATATGCGGATTACGGCAGGAGAAAGTTCTGCATGAATCAGGCAGTTATCCCGCCCCCAGGCTTCGAAGAGGCTTCCGGACTACGTCAGAAATCGCGGGCCGCGGGTATGGACCCGGACTACTGGTACGCGGTGGAAGAAGTGCGGAACGTAAAACCGGGGTCGGTGGTCGAGGCAGTTTTCTGGAAACGCTCGATTGCGCTGTATCGGACGGCCGACGGCGAATTTCACGCGGTCGAGAATCGCTGCGCCCATCGCCAGCTCAAGCTTTCGCTCGGGCAAGTGGAAGGCTGCCGCCTGGTCTGCGGCTATCATGGCTGGGAATATGACGAACAAGGCCGCGTCGTCGGCATCCCCGACCTGTTCGGCCGCAAGGAGTTGCCTGATATCTCGATCCGGCGCTATCCGGTAAAGATCCGCTACGGCCTGGTCTGGTTGTTCCCGGGCAATCCCGAGGTCGCGGAGCAGCGCCGGATTCCCGATATTCCCGAAATCGAGGGGCGCGACCGCTGGGCCTGCGTGCCGATCAGCTTCACCTGTACCGCCCACCATTCGATGATAATCGACAACGTCAGTGACTTTTCCCACGCGTTCCTGCACCGCAAATACCGCCCCTTCGACGGCGCCACGCTGACCCAGTGCGAAACCAGGGGCGACGATGTGCATCTCGCCTACGACACGCAGGTAGGACGCGGACCCATCTCCGGGTTGTTCGTCGATCATGGCCGGCTGAACACCAACCACATCGAACTTTGTTACCAGTATCCGTACCAATGGTCGAACACCGACGATGAAATCAAGCATTGGCTGTTCGTGCTGCCGATTGACGAACGCACCACCCGGACTTTTTTCCTGTTCTATTTCAAGTCACTGAAAATCCCCTTGCTGCCGGTGCGCATTCCGCGTTTCGCGATGACCGCGGTGATGAAAGTATCGAATCGTCTGCTGATCGGTCCCCTGCTCGATGAGGACCGGGTCGCCGTGGAAGCGGAGCAACTCGGGTATGAGCGGCACTGGGACGCGCCTTCCATCGAGGTAAATCCGGTAGTCAGCGCATTTCAGCGAGTGACCGTGCGCAAGTGGCAGGAATATCTGGCGCGGGAAGCGGAGGCCGGCAATGCCGCCGCCTGATGCCGGGCTGGCGCCGATGACGCTCTCCGGCGATGCCCTGCTTGGGGCGGCAGTCATGCTGGCGGTTTTTCTCGTTGTCCTTTTTGCCGGTTCGATATTCGTGCCGGGCCGCACGCTCGTTCTTGCCGACGCCGAAGGCGGCAACAGGGAGTTCAAACTGAACGGGTTCGCCCTGTTCCTGCTGATCGTGGCGGTGGCCGCTCTTTGCCAGTTTTTCGGCTGGTTCTCGCTTTCGGCGCTACATACGCATTTTGCCGCGTTGTTCGTGATGGCGAATGTTTTTTCCTTCGCGCTTTCCGGCTGGCTGTACCGGCGCGGCGAGGGGGCGCCGAATGCGCCGCCGGGATTCTGGCGCGGTTTCTTCATGGGTCGGGAACTCAACCCCACCGTGCTGGGCGTCGATTTGAAAATGTTCAGCTATCGTCCTTCCCTGATCGGCCTTGCGCTGCTCAATATCTCGTTCGCCGTCGTGCAATACGAGACTTACGGCCAGTTGACGCTGGGGATGGCGCTCTACCAGGCTTTCACGTTCACCTATGTGTTCAACTATTTCCAGTTCGAACAAGGCATGATCCACACTTGGGACATCATCAGCGAGCGCTTCGGCTGGATGCTCGTTTGGGGCGACTACGCACTCGTGCCTTTCTTTTATTGCCTTGCTGGTTGGTGGCTGGTCGATGCGTCCGGGCCGGCGTTGCCGCCCCTGGCCGCTGCCGGCATCGTGTTGTTGTTCGTTTTCGGATTCTGGCTGTTCCGCGGCGCCAACGAGCAGAAACATCGCTTCAAACAGGACCCTGACACCATGATTTGGGGCAAACCCGCCGAGGCGCTCGACGGTCGTCTGCTCGTCTCGGGATTCTGGGGCATTGGGCGGCATCTCAACTATACCGGCGAAATCTGCATCTATCTTTCCTTTGCCTTGACCACGGGCTTCGTATCCTGGGCGCCGTTCCTGTTGCCGGCGTGGCTGGCGGGATTGCTGGTGCAAAGGTCGCGCCGCGACGAGCGCCGCTGCCGCGCGAAGTACGGCGAGCTCTGGAGTCGGTACACGCAGCGGGCGCGATTCGTGATGGCGCCTTACATCTACTGAGGATTTCGATGGCGCTTCAATCCCACAATGCGGAAGTTTCGGCGGAGACGGCCAGGGCCATTCCCGAGATGAGCGGAGGCTTGCCGCTGCTCGGACATCTACGGGAATTTCAGCGGGACCCGGTCGAATTTCTGCGCCGCGGCTGGCGCGAGTGTGGCGAAATGTTCCAATTCGGCATCGGTCCGCGCAAATTCGTCGTATTTGCGGGGCCTGAAGCCCACAACGCATTCTTCAAGGCGCCGGAAGAGACCCTCGACGCCAAGTCGGTGTATCAGTTTACCGTGCCTATCTTCGGCCGCGGCGTAGCCTACGACGTTTCTTCCGAAGTCTTGACCGAGCAACTCGGATTCCTGTTTCCCGCGCTCAGGGAATCGGCTATGCGGCGCTATGTCCGCATCATGTTCGAGGAAACGGAACTTTTTTCCGATACGCTGGGGCAGGAGGGGGAAATCGACCTGCCTCACGCGATGAACGAACTCACGGTGAACATCGCGAGCCGCTGCTTTCTCGGCGAGGAAATTCGTAACGAGGTGGACTCCGGATTCGCCGAGGCCTATCACGATCTTCAGAACGGCATCAACACGCTTGGCTTCTTTTTCCCGCGGCTGCCGACTCCGGCGCATTTGTCCCGGGACCGGGCGCGGCGACAAATAACCGAAATCTTCAGCGGCATCATGCGCGAAAGGCGGCGTACGGGCGCCCAGTCCGAAGACTTCATGCAAACCCTCATGGAGGCCCGGTACAAGGACGGCCGGTCCTTGAGCGACAACGAGGTTACGGGACTGCTGTTGACGTCCCTGTTCGCGGGCCAGCATACCAGCGCGGTGCTCGCGTCCTGGACCGGGCTTGAATTGCACCGGGAGCTTGCGTATCTCGACCGGGTGCGAGATGAGATGCGCGAAGTCTACGGCGAGGAAAGATTGCTGAGCTATGCGGGCCTGAAGCAGCAACCGCTACTGGAAAACGCGGTCCGCGAATGCGAACGGCTGCATCCGCCGCTGATCATTTTGATCCGCAAAGCGCTCAGGCCGCTGACTTATGGCAACTACACCGTGCCGGCCGGCGCGCTGGCGGTGGTGTCTCCGGCGCTTTCGCATCTCTTGCCGAATGTATTCGCGGACCCGGAAAAGTTTAATCCGGACCGTTTTGCCCCGCCTGCCAGCGAGGAAAAGCAACACCCTCACGCCCTGATCGGCTTTGGCGGCGGCAAACACCGCTGCATGGGCAAGAACTTCGCCATCCTGCAAATCAAGGCGATCTGGGCCGTGCTGCTCGATCGATTCGATTTCATACTCGACAATCCGTTTCCCGCGCCGAATTATGGAAGCTGGGTGACAGGGCCCAGGCTGCCATGCCGACTTCGCTATCGACGCCGCTCGCAAGCGAGCATTTTCCACTGAGCGCCACTGAGCTGCCACGCTACGACATCGCCATTGTCGGCGGGGGTCCGGTAGGCAGCCTGTGCGCGCTGGCCCATGCGCGCAAGGGCGCCAGGGTTGCCCTGCTGGAAGCGAATCCCAAGGCGGCGCAACGGCTTGCCGGAGAGTGGCTGCATCCGCCAGCGGTGCGGATGTTGCAAAGCGTCGGCGTCAGTCTCGATGGACGACGGGGGTTTTTCCCCGGCAAGGGATTCGTCGTATTTCCGGAGGACCATTCGGAATCCATCCTGTTGCCCTACCCGGAAGACTCCGCGGGCCTGGTATTCGAACATTCCGCCCTCGTCTCCTGCTTGCACGAAGCGGTCGAAAGCGAGTCCGGAATCGACATTTTTCGCCACGCGCGAGCGCGGGCGATCGAAGACGAAGGCATCGTTTTCAGCTTCGATGGCGCTGAACGTCTGCTGCAGGCCGGGCGGATCGTCGGCGCCGACGGCCGGGCCTCGATCGTGCGCCAATCGCTGGGCTTGCGCACCGAGCGCATGACCTGCTCGCGCATGGTCGGGGTCGTGGTCGAAGGTGTGAAACTGCGGCACGAAGAATTCGGCTATGTCGTACTCGGCGCGCCAGGACCCATTCTCACGGTACCACTGGGCAAGGGCCGCGTCCGCATCATTGCCGACATGCCATTGGAGCTATGGGCGCCGCGGGACCGGACCGGCGTGTTACTGGAATCTTACGCCGGTTACTTGCCGGAGGATCTCAGATCCGCGTTTGCCGATGCGCTCCGGTCGGGGAAATACCAGGCCGCCGCCAACGAGTTAAGGCCGCGAATGACTTACGGCTCCTCGCGCCGGGTGCTGATCGGCGATGCGACAGGTCATTACCATCCAATGACCGCGGCCGGGATGACCCTCGGTTTCGCCGACGCTCTTGCCCTCGCCGAGGGCGGAAACTTCAGGGAATTCGCGAACCGCCGGCTGAAGGAGACCAGGGCGCCGCAACTGCTCGCCATGGGGCTGTACGAAGTGTTCCGCGATCACCGGCTGGAGTCGTCGGTATTGCGACAGGCCGTTTACCGGAACTGGCGGGCCAGCAAACTGGTGCGGACCCGGACCATGCGCCTGCTCGCCTGTGAAGATTCTTCGGTAACACGGCTCGGCGCGGCGTTCAGCGTGACCGTGGCGGCCGGAGTCGCCGGCGAGCTTGGGAGACGAAGCGGCATTCTCACCTGGCGCCGGGCGCGAGGAATGGTGCGTACGCTGGCGGCTCGGCTCACGTGGCTGGTGCGGGGCGTTCGCGAACTGGAAAAGGCGCGCGGCCAGGGCGTCGTCGATGAACAGTCCGCGCTGGACAAGCTGTCCGGCGCTTTCCTGGTTTCGATGCAGGAACATTCCGGCATTGCGGAAACCGTTCGCCCGAACGGGCAGACTCCGGTCGACGCAGGCGCCGCGCTGGACTCCGCCGCGAAGCGCTTGCTGGATCTGCAACGCGAAGACGGCGCCTGGGAAGGCGAGATGACCTGGTGCCCGATGCTTGCCGCGCAATACGTGCTGCTGCATTACATTATCGGCCGGCAAATCGAACCCGAACGCCGCCGGCTGCTGTTGCGCCAGTTCGAACGAACGCGCCTCGAAGGAGGCCTCTGGGGCCTGCACGAACACTCGCGGGACAGCCTGTTCGTCACTACCCTGGTATACGTCGCGGCCAGACTGCTCGAAGTCGGGCCGGACGACCCCTTGATCGAGCCGGCCCGCGAATTCATGCAAAAAGAAGGGGTCCTGGGCATCCCGAGTTGGGGCAAGTTCTGGCTGGCGCTACTGAATCTCTACGACTGGCGCGGAGTGAACGCCGTGCTGCCTGAATTGTGGCGCCTGCCGCGGCGATTACCGCTGCATCCCGCAAACTGGTACTGCCACACCCGGCTCATCTACATGGCGATGGCGACCATATATTCATGCCGGTTCCAGCTTCCGGCGAATCCCGTAATCGAAGCCTTGCGCGAAGAACTTTTTCCGCAAGGTTTTGACGGAGTCGATTTCGCCGCCGGCCGCAATCGCCTGCGTAAGGCCGATCTGTTCGCCCGCCCAGGCATTTGGCTGCGGGCCGGCTACGCTTTGACCGGGGTCTACGATAGATTCCACAGCGAGCGCCTGCGCGGCCATTGCCGCCAAGAGCTGATCGAACGCATTCGCTGGGAACTGCAAAGTTCCAGCCATACCAGCATTTCCCCGGTCAGTGGGTTTCTCAACATTCTTGCCCTGTGGCTGTGCGACCCCGACGATGCCGATTTGCACAAGGCCCTGGACGGTCTCGAAGGCTGGATCTGGGAAGACGAGGAAAACGGAACACGGATAACCGGTGCGCGCAGCGCATCCTGGGATACCGGCTTCGCCCTGCAGGCGCTGTCGACGATTCCGGGCCGCGACGATGTGCGTCAAGCCCTGCGCAAGGGAGCGGACTTTCTGCGCGGTCAACAGATTCCGGCCAGTTTCGACGGCTTTGGCGAGGCCTACCGCAACGACCCCAGGGGCGGCTGGTGTTTTGCCGGCAAATGGCATGGCTGGCCGGTAACGGATTGCACCGCGGAGGCGGTAATTGGACTCATCGCCGCGAATCCTGGGGAAGTGGACGAGCAGAAGCTAGGCGAGGCGATCGGGTTCATGTTGAGCGGCCAGAACCGCGACGGCGGTTTCGGCAGCTACGAGGCGAAGCGCTCGGGTATAGGCCTGGAGTGGCTTAATCCGGCGGAAATGTTCGGCGAATCGATGACCGAGCATTCCTATGTCGAATGCACTGCCTCCTGTCTGGCGGCGCTGGCGGCGTGCAAGCGGCATTTCCCGCGAGTCGTGGATGAGACTGCGCTCGAATCCATGTCCCGGGCCGATGCCTGGCTGCGGCGGACCCAGGCGAACGACGGTAGCTGGCGCGGCGTCTGGGGCGTGCAATTCATCTATGGCGTCCTGTTCGGCATCAGGGGCCTGCTTGCCGGAGGCGCGGGCCCTGGTGACCCTGCCTTGCGCCTTGCCTGCCACTGGCTGCTTGAGCGCCAGCGCAGCGACGGCGGCTGGGGCGAACATCATAGCGGCTGCCTGAGTGGCGCATACGTCGCGCATGAGCAAAGTCAGGTCATCCAGACCGCCTGGGCGCTGATCGCCTTGCTCGAGGCGGGCGACTCACATTGGTCCGCGATTTCGCGCGGCGCGCGATTTCTGCTCGAAGCCCAGGACGGGGAGGGGGGTTGGCCGAAGCAGGATATGGCCGGAGTGTTCTTCCGTACCGCGCTGCTGGATTACGAGTTGTACCGGCAGTATTTTCCCCTGCACGCCCTCGGCCTCTTTGAACGTCGGCGGCGCGCCAGACTGGCGCAAAACGACTAGTCCGGCCCGGTCGGCAGTCCTTTCGCGGCCCGGCGAAACAGCCAGCGTAATCCTCGATCGTTTTGCAACATGAGATTGGTGGCTAACAAGGTGACCCGCACGGAATTCCGGGAAATCTTGACCTGATCGGATGCGGTAAAAAAGGGATTCCGCTGAATCTTTCGCAGGGTCAGCACCGCCAGACCGAGAGCCCACAGACAGAACCGGCGCATGCCTGCTTCCCGGGCCGGAAGACGGCAACTGAATTCCATCGCGTTCCCCAGGTGTCCGTGGGCGATTCCAAGCAGGGTATGCAAACCGTTTTGGAATTTTCCGGACCGGTGGTTCTCCTTCAGGTTCTCCAGCAAGAGTCCGTCATCGTCAAACACCGAACGCGGCAGCCAGCAGGCGCCTCGCTCGCGATCGGCCCAGATGTCCTTCAATATGTTGGTCATTTGCAATCCCTGGCCGAAAGAGACGGCCAGCGATCGCAACTCCGGACGATTCTCCTCGAGTTCCGGACACTGGATACAAAACAGATCGACCAGCATTTCGCCCGCGACCCCGGCGACCGCGTAGCAATATGCGTCGAGCTCCGGCAGGTCGCGCAATCCCGCCAGGCTGGCGCCGCGCTGAAATTTCGGCATGTCGACGCACATGACGGATACGCAGCGCTCGAGAATCCGGCGCTCGGCTTCGGTAAACGAATGGGTAACGCCGACGACCCGGTCCGCGTTGCGCATTAGTTCCATTTCGGCCGGTGGAATGGCGGGGGAAAGCAGCGGCGGCAACGAAGCCGAAAAAGCGCTCGCGTTCTCCCGTCCCTTGACCGTGGCCAGGAAGCGTTCGAGATTCGCCTCTTTCTGACCGAAGTCCAGGCGCGGGTCGTCCTCGATGGTATCGGCGATGCGGCACAGCAAGTAGGCGTTGGTTACCACCAATGCCAGACGGCTCGGCAGAGTCGGGATCGTCAGCGCGAAAGTCCGGGATACGTCCGGCAGAATGGCTGCCTGGTATTGCAGATCCTTTTCCAGCGTGACGGTATCGTTCTTGGTGAAGTCAAGCAACATCCACTACCTGCTTGCGCACGCTTGGTGCGCGAATGCGGTGCATACTAACGCATTTCGGCTCGTTCAAGTTGTCCGCCTAAACTGGTAAAGTGCGTGCCACATGTCTTGCAGGGCAGCAACGATGCCAAGAAAAATAGCAATAATCGGCGCAGGAGTGTCCGGGCTCGGGGTCGCCTGGGCCTTGCATCGAAACCCCGACCGATTTGATTTCCGGCTGTACGAGGCACAGGCCCAGGTCGGCGGCAACGCCGTCACCGCCGATATGCCCCAGGCGGACGGGACGTCGATCCCCTTCGATATTTCGGTCACCGCCTGCATTCCCACGGTGTATCACCACATTCTGCTGCTGATGCGGCAGCTTGGCGTCGAACTGGTCGATACCAAATTCAGCTATAGCGTGAAATATCACGGCGAGATTTATGCCCACGACCTCGACACCGAAATCGCCCGGCGGTTGCAGGAGGAAATCGACAGATTCCAGAAGTTGCTGCAACGCTTGAAATGGTTCGGCGCGCTCAACCGGACCCGGTCGAAATTTCTCAATGCCCTCAATCCCTTCAACTACCTCAGCATGGGCACGGTGCTGAATTTCGGTCGATATTCCGGAGACTTCAGGTACAAGGTGCTCAAGCCCATGTTCGTCAACTTCCTGATGGCGACGAACGTGTTCGACATGCCGGCTTCGCTGTTCGCCCGCTACCTGGAATTCTTCGATATCGTCAACGCCACGCCGATGCAGACCTGGGAAGGCGGCACGCGCAACATCTACGAAAGGCTGACGGAGCCCTTTCGCGACAGGATTTATCTGTTCCGGCCAGTGCGCAAGGTAATCCGCCGGGAATCCGGCGTGGACGTAGTGGACGAGAACGGCGCTGCCGAGACCTTCGACGACGTGGTGTTCGCCTGCAACGCCAACCAGACGCTGATGACGCTCGACAAAGCGGGGTTTTTCGAGACCTGGCTGCTGTCGTCAATCCGCTATGAGAGCGAGTTGCACAATCACGCCATCGTCCACTCGGACGCTTCCCTGCTGCCGGAAAACGAGGCGAAGCCCCTGGACACCCGCAGCAACCATATCGAGCAATACGCCGCCCGGCCGGACAACTACGAAATAACCTACATCATGCACAACCAGCAGCCCTGGGCGAAGCGCTCGGACAAACCCTGCCTGGTGACCTATAACGCGATCAGCCGCATCGACGAAAGCAAGATCGTCAAGCGCTGGTGGTTCCAGCACGTCGTCCATGACGTGCGGCATATCGCGTTGCTCGTCCACCTGTTCCGCTTCATTCAGGGCAGGCGGCGGAGCTGGCATTGCGGCGCCCATACGCTCGTCAACAGCCAGGAGACCTGTTTCGTGACCGGTCTGGTCACGGCGCGGCAACTCGGCGCGGACTATCCCTTCGACGACGAGGAATGCCGCAAGTGGTTCAACTTCTACGGCCGCATGATGTACGGCTGGCGCTTCCGCAAAGCGTGAGCGCGAGAAAATCCGGTGCTTCGAGCTTCGAGCCACGCTTCAGGGAAGCTCCGGGTAAATCGGAGCTTCCCCGCGGCACAGGCATGTGCCGCCGAATTCTATGGCGCAAGCCATTGAATTCGGAAGCAAAACAAAACCACGCTTTTGTTTTGCGATGAGAAAAATTACCGGAAGTAATTTTTCGGAGAATCCTTAGAGCGCGGTCTCGAACAGGTTGAGCAGCCGGCTCCAGGCGCGTTCGGCCTGGTCTTCGTGATAGACCTGCGAGTCGATCGAACACCAGCCGTGCAAGGTGCCTTCGTAGACTTCGATCTCGGCTGGAATGCCCGCCGATTCGTATGCCGCCGCCAGCGTATTCTTGACTTCCGGTTCGTCCGCGTCGTCATCCTCGGAGACGGCGTGGAGCATATGCGCCCGGGTCTCCGGAATCAGTAGATGCGGGCTGTTGTCGGCATCGGTCGCCAGACCGCCGCCGTGGAAAGTCGCGCCGGCGCCGAGCCGGTCGGGCACAGCCGCTACCGTGCGCATGACCATCGGCCCGCCCATGCAATAGCCGGTAGTGCCGATGCCGCGGCTGGTGTCTACTTCGGGCTGCTCGTCTATCCAGGCGACGAATGCCCGCGCATCGGTGAAATGCGTATCGGCATTGAGTTGCCTGGCCATCGGCAACACGATCTCGCGCGTTTCCGGCTGGCCGAAGCTGGCGCCTTCGCCGACCACGGGCGAGCGGGCGCTGCGATAGAACGGGTTGACGGTTAGTACGGCATAGCCGGACATGGCGAGCCGCTGGCCCATTTCCCGGAACGCCGGCCGCAGGCCGAGGATGTCGGGCCAGACCAGCACCGCCGCGTGGCTGCCGGAAGCGGGATAAATGAAATTGCAATCGGCGACGCCGTCAGGGGTCGTGATTTCCACGTCTCTTTCGTCGAGTTCCTGGGCATTGGCCACCGCCGGGAGCATCATGCCCAATCCCACGGTAGCCGAAACCTTGCCGAATTCGCGCCGGCTGAATTCGCCGTTGCGCAGAAATTCGTCCGCGCGTAGTTGGGTCTTCTCGTCACACATCTTGTTTTCCTCAAAGCCGGAATCAGAATCGTCGTTGTACACCAAAAGTCGAAACAATATCCACCTGATCTGATTGGTGGCCTCGAACCGTCGGTGGCGGATAGGGGGGTTGCGGCGTCCGCCGTGAATCCGGCCTTCGTCGACTACGTCCGGCAGGCTTCTTGCAAGCCATCCCTGGCGCAACTTCAGTGATTTCGCCAATCCCCAGCCTCGCCATCCTTGGCAAGTCGTTCGGCCCTCAAAAAGCGGTGCTTTTTGTCGCCTGCGCCGGGTAGACCGCCAGACGGGGGTTATCAGCACGATTTCGGGCACCGGGGAACGGGAACGGACGCCGGACAGCGGTCCGATGACGGGTACGTCGCTGATGGGGCCGCGCTCGATCGATGTGGCGCCGGACGGCATGGCTTATCTGGTGCTGCGCGAAGGCAACGCGGTGTACCGGCTCGACCTGGCCGGCGACCGACTTGAGCGTATCGCGGGCACGGGCGAACGGGGGAATGGCGGCGATGGCGCGGCGGCGCTCGATTGCACGTTCAACGGGCCGAAGGGCATCGCTTATTCAAGCCACGACAATTCGCTTTACATCGTCGATACGGAAAATCACGTCATCCGCCGGATGTCGCTGACATCGGGGATAGTCGACTAGGTGCTCGGCACGGGCGAGCGCGGCGACGGTCCGGACGGGGATCCGCTGGGCTGCATGCTGGATCGGCCGCACGGGGTTTGTATTCGCAACGGGGTGGTTTACGTCACTGACAGCGAAAGTCACCGAATTCGGGCGATTTACGGATTGATGTAGAAAAAGTCGCTTCGATCAGTGGAACGGGAGCATGTTGCCACCTAGCGTCATGCATTACGCGAAATAGCGGTGACTGTTGTTAGCCAAGTGATTGTAACCGTATGAAGAAGAGGCTGTTGGTCCTTAGGGATGATGCTGAAGCTCTCGAGCATGAGATCCGACGAGCCGCAGAGTGCGCCCTTTCCACCGTTCGACGAATTTCGGAAGAGAGTGACGGAATCCGAATGCTGGAAGCAGTTAAGTTCGAAAAGATAGGTCGTGACCCTTTTGACCCGACGAGGCCTGTGAATTTGATCGAACAGGTGAATCAGACGTTCACTGCCTCGTGAGTGTCCGCGCTGCCAACTATCTTTTTGACCATCACCCCAATGCCGCTCCCTTTTACATGAATTTGGGCACGGCTCCCGGTCCCGATATTGTTTCGGAAGACGGAGATGAGTGTGCGGGCAGCCTGAAAACCACCTTGTTCTTCAACCGTCCGGAGAAACAGCGAGGCGTTATATTTTGCTTCGTCTTTCGCTCGTCGATAGATTTCCAGCATGGCTTCGTGGAATTGGCTCTCAATGGCGTCTAGCATATCCGGGTCGCCCCACAATTTTTTTTATAACGCCTCTGGTTGGCGGCCATTATAGACAAATCGGCACCTGCTGGTTGTAGGGACAGGATTGGCCCACCACGGGGGTAGCCGCAAGGAAATCGTGACGAATGGACTTCTCTCAGGCCAGCGCCGCGTTGATGGCTTCGGGATTAGATTATGAGAAACTTTCAGCTTCGTGCGCTGCAGAGTTGCTTATCGACAGACCCTACTCAGGCATGCCAATCTGAAGGGCTTCTGGAGGAATATCTGGACCCTGCCTTGCGATCCCGAGTTGTAGCGCGGGCATAGCGTTGCCTGCATGATGTTTGACAAAAGCCCGACCGGTGTGGCTTTCGACGATTTTGGCGGCGGACGTACCGGCAAACGTGTGAGTCGTTGCGTGAAAAACCGAAAGCGCCAAGTCTTGAATTATCGGATCTTGTTCAAGTTGAACTACGGTAAGTCCGCGTTTCGTGACCTCATCTCGGGAAATATGCCTGGAGTGACTCTTGAAGTGTCCGTGGTTGGCAAGCCATTTTGAAATCGCCTTTGCTCGATTCGCTCGATTCGGGAAATCCTTGAACATGTACGTCTTGAGCCAAGTTTCCACCAACTCTTTCGACATATCCAAGGCGGATTCGCATTGAACCAACAAGTCGGGACCGTACTGGCCCAGCATCGGAAGCCATGCGGCGAGCTTCGAGGGGTCCGCACATTCATTCTGGGCGCGATCAAATTGGTCCAGTACCGCTTGCGCTGGAACCTGACGCAAACCCAAGGATGTGGGAAGCAAGATTTGTGGATCCGTTGGCCCAAGAAATGAATGTTTGCCCAGTATGATTTCGTCGGCGGCGCAAGCAATCATCGTTGCCGCGGACATCGCAAGCTGAGGCACAATCAATCGGATATGCGAAAAGCGCTGACGAAGATAAGAGACGATTGCCTCGGCCGCCTCCGGGGACCCGCCAGGGCTGTGCATAATCAGATCGAGCCGGTCGCCTGCTAATCCTTGGCTAACCTCCATCAGCGCCTGTATGTCCTCGTCGCCGATAGAGACAAGCCCCGGGGCCGCCTCGGTTTTCTGGAGCCAGCCGGACGCATACAGAATGACGTCGGTTCCCGTATGTTTGTGGAGCCTTGCCAAGTATTCTCGTCGAACCCGGTCAAAGTCAGGGCTGCCGCCCTCGTCGCGCGTTTCGGCCAGTTCCTTTAGAATCTCACTCCAGATCGGCAACTTTTAATCTCCAGCCCCATATCGGTTATAGGGGGTTCGAGGAGTTAGTAGTGTCTATACGTTCCGGCTTTTTCGTCGCTGCTCTGTAGCTGCTTAGCCCCCGGTCTTTCTCCCGCCAATTGCCGTAGACCTCCATCATCTCGCGGACACCCGGTCGGGCAAGCGCGCGTTCGAGAAGTTCAGCATGTTCCCGCTCTCGTTTTGACGGCGGGCACTGCGTTGATCTCTGATTGTTCATGTTGTCCCTCTCTAAGGTCGTGCGGAGATTGGGTGGTTAGCACTCAGACATCGAAATCGTTATTTCGAGCCAATGGGTGACACCACTGTCGCGGCGGCAACTATGCCTTGCTTGAACGGATTTTTCAAGCCTGAAGCCACATTCTTGTTATCGGCAAAACCACTCGGAGTAGTATGTAGTAAATGGAGAGGATTCCGTTGCAGTCGTCGCTTCAGGCCCGTCACAAGCTGCGGGACTGTGGCGCTCCACCTGCGAAACCGGGTGTTGCGGACGGATAGTCACTGTCCCGCTACCACAAAAGTTGGGTCTTCTCTTATGGGTTCCGGACTTGCAGGATGATGTCGCCTATTTGCAGGTTGTTGTATTCGGGTGGGATCACTTCTATTTCGCCGTCGGTCAGGGACTGGCCGGGTCCGGGGATGGGCTGGACCGGCGTCAGTCGCAGTTCTCTCCAGGCGTTGTCTTCGAGGCGGAACGCGGCGGCCATCACGGTGTTGAAACAACGAGATGGGACACCCGGTCGTTTGGCCAGTGTCACGAGAATCGCTCCGCGCATGCGCCGGACAGTGTTAGTCTTGCACTTCGCGCGATCGAGCCGACCGTTTCCGCAACACCGACCTATGCCTCGACCACCCTTGCTACTGTTTCCAACCCATTATCTGGGCAATCTGGTTCTTGGCCTGCCCTGGGTCATGCGCGTGCTGGATCTCCACCCGCGGGCCGTGGCGGTACTCGACGAGGCGTTTCGACCGCTGGCGTCGATGCTGCCGGGCATGGAAGCGCGGATATTGTATTACCCGCGAGGGGAAGTAGCCCGGGGAAAAGGATTTCGCCATCGCCTGGGCCATTATCTGCGCTTCCTCAAGGAGCTGCGCGTATATAGCGGGCATTGCCTGATCGATATGGAAGGGGAGCGCTTTTCCGGAGCGCTGGCAAGACTGAGTGGCTGCCGGGTCAGAATCGGCCCCGCCGCGAAGCGCGCGCGATGGTTCTACAGCGACGTGCGCGAGCTGGACTACCTGGCGCATCGATTTGGCGCCTTCGGCGAGATCCTCGGCGCGTATGGCGCCGGAGCGCCGCCGTCAAGCGTGCTCGACTTTCGGATTGCGCCGGAACTCGACGGCAGGATTCAATCCCTGCTTGCCGCCCATTCGGTAAATCGGCCATTGGCCGTCATCCATCCCGGCGCCAGCGTTGCGTACAAGTTGTGGCCGAAACAGCATTTCGCCGAGCTTGTCCGGCGTTTGACCGCAACCGGCTATCAGGTCGCATGGGTCGGCGCGGGGCGGTTCGATGCCGAAATCATTGCCGATATCGAGCGGGAAATGCCGAAACCAGCGGCGATAAACTTTTGTAACCGCCTTTCCCTGCCCGAACTCACGGCCTTGTTCCGGCAAAGCCGGCTGTTCGTCGGCTGCGACAGCGGCCCCATGCATCTGGCCGCGGCCACGGGATTGCCGGTTTTCGCGCTATTCGGTCCGAGCCGGGAAGCCATCTGGGCGCCGCTAGGCGAGCACAGCTCGGTATTGCGCGGAGAGAAGGCTTGCGCGGAGGATTGTGATGCGTGGCATTGCCGGAACGATTACCATTGTCTGCGCTCGCTGACTCCGGCAATGGCGCTCGAACGCATGGCCGCGAGTCGCGCCTTGGAGCCCGCGCGCGGCGAGGAGCGGAAATAATCCAGTGGCGGCTAGTTTCGAACCGGCGGCGGAAACGATATGACGGACAAGATTCCGGTCAGCGTCTTCATGATTACCTTGAACGAGGAAGCCAATATCGCCCGCGCGCTGGACCGCATGGCGGACTTCGATGAAGTGATCGTGGTAGACAGCGGCTCCAGCGACCGCACGGTCGAGATTGCCGGCGGCTATCCCAACGCGCGCGCCGTGTTTCATCGCTGGGCAGGATTCGCGGCCCAAAAAGCTCATGCCATGTCGCTATGCCGCAACCAATGGGTGCTCAACGTCGATGCCGACGAGATTCTCACCGACGCATACATCGACGAGGTGCGCAAGGTCGTCGCCGCGGATGAAGTCGATGCGCTGGAGTCGACGCGGACGCTTTACCGCTGGGGTTCGCGGCCGCGCCATTTCGGCGGCAAGGACCGGCTGATCCGGCTGTTCCGCAAAAGCGCCGGACATTACCCGGACCGGCGAGTGCACGAAAGCATCAGCATAGACGGCAAGGTCGCTCGCACCGACGCCACCATCCTGCACCACGAAAACCTGACCTTTACCGAACGCGTAGCCAAGGCCAACCGTTACAGCGAAGCGCGGGCGCGGGACAAGTTCGAGCGCGGCGATAAGTTATCGCTGCCTGTCTTGCTGTTCATTTTCCCTTTGACCTTTCATCAGCACTATTTTCTGAAAGGACACATCTTCGACGGTGTGGACGGCCTGCTCACGAGCATGAACGCGGCCTTCTACGCCTTCATGAAATACGCCAAACTATGGGAACTGCGGCGGCAGCGCCGCCGTTGATGCGAAACTGGCCTGGAGCGCCGCGAATAGGGTAGAGTGGCGAAGATTTCTCGCTAAGGAACCCGAACCATGAACCGAACCCACTATAAGGCGGTCTGGCCGTCAGTTCTGATCCTTTCCCTGGCCGGTCTGCTGGCGGCCTGCAATCCGAATTTTGAAGTAACGGCGACTCCGGCGGACAGCGCGCCGGTAGCAGAGAGCGTTGCCGATCTGGCCATGGCGGCGCCGGAAGACGCGGGCATGGACTCCGGGCGGCTCTCGCGCCTGACCGACGCCATGCAGGGCCTGGTCGACGATGGCCGCCTGGCCGGCGTGGTCACCGCGGTGGCGCGGCACGGCAAGATCGTGCATTTCGAATCGGCCGGCTATCGCGACATGGAGGCCGGCGCGCCGATGACCAATGACGCCTTGTTCCGCATCTATTCGATGACCAAGCCGATTACCGGCGTTGCGCTGATGATGCTCTACGATGAAGGGCTGTTCCGGCTGTCCGATCCGGTCGAGATGCACATCCCCGAACTGAGCGATCTGCAAGTTGCCGCCGGCGTGGATGAAAATGGCGAACTGTTGACCGAACCGGCGGATCATCCCATGACCGCCCGGGAATTGATGGCCCACACCGGCGGGCTGACTTACGGTATTTTCTCCGGCTCGGAAGTGGATAGCATGTACGTCGAAGCCGATCTGCTCAACAGCGGCATCACGCTCAAGGAAATGGTCACGAGACTTGGCGCCATTCCGTTGCGGCAGCAGCCCGGCTCGATGTGGCATTACAGCGTGGCGGTGGATGTGCAGGGTTATCTGGTCGAAGTTCTTTCGGGCCAATCCTTCGACGATTTCCTCGATGAACGGCTGTTCGAACCGCTAGGCATGGACGATACCGATTTCTACGTGCCGGCCGAGAAAGCCGAGCGCTTCGCCCAGATTTACACTTATGACGAGGAAGGCAATCTCGCGGCGTCGGAAATGTTCGGCGCGGGTAACGACTATATGGTCGATCCGGCGCTCAAGAGCGGCGGCGGCGGCCTGGTGTCAACCACCATGGACTATCTGAAATTTACCCAGATGCTGCTCAACGGCGGTGAGTTGAACGGCGAGCGCATCCTGGCCCCGCTGACGGTGGATATGATGCATCGCAACCAGTTGCCGCGGGGATTGCCCGAGAATATTTTCGGCGCGCCGGGAACGGTATTCGGCCTGGATTTCGCCATCGTGACGGACCCGGTCGAAGCCGAGTCATTCTCTCGTGGCGAATATTACTGGGGCGGCGCCGCGGGCACCTGGTTCTGGATCGATCCGGTGGAAGAGCTGATCATGGTGGGAATGATCCAGCAATGGGGGCAGGGACTGCCGAATGTGCGGGCGCTATCCCGGCAACTCACTTACCAGGCGATCATGGAGCCGCTCGGCGTCAACTGATTACGGCATGAACCCGGCCTCCCGCGGGAGGCCGGCCGATTGTCGTCAAGGCGCGAGATACGTCGAGAATTTTTCGCTGTCGGCCGGCATAGTGACTTGTTGCGCCAGGCCCTCGACACCATCGAGATACGCTTTCAGGAAAGCCAGGGTCAATCTGCCCATGGTGTCGTGTTCCGGGCCGCCATTGGCCGGGAACATATGGTCGCCGGCGGCAAATTCCATGTAGATCTTGTTTTCGCTTCCCAATGAATCGTACAACATCCGCGCATGCGTTACCGGCGGCGCAACGGTATCTTCCGCGCTGGCGACGATAAGCGCCGCCGACGTCAGAGAAGCATAATCGCCTTCGAAGGAGCCGCCGGGCTCGCAGCAATACGCGGCTAGCGGAATCACCGCGCCGATGTCGTCACCGAGCCGGTCCGCCGCCGCCAGCGCCGCGCCGCCGCCCATGGAATGACCCATCAGCGCGATCTTGTCGACATCGATCTTGTTGGTTACCGGACTGTCCGGATTTTCGTTCTCGGCCTTGATGAAGTCCACCAGAGCGGCCAGGGCGTCGGCGCGCGCCGCGAGGCCGTCCGTTGGCTCATTGGTATTGAGGATGAACACGTTATAGCCCAGCGAAGCCAGGGCCGGCCCCCACCATTCGTAATTGTCCGCGCTAGCGCGAAATCCCGGTGCGAAAGCAATAGCGCCATTGGGCCGGTCAAAACTCAAGGTTAGCGGGTAAAACACCATGACATCAGCGAATTCGGCTACGCCCGGATTGGCTTCATAGGTGCGCACTTCATAAATTCGTTCGCCGAACTCCCGCCCGGCGGCAACGCCGATCTGGCGTCCTTCCGGCCGGTATCGCCCCTGGCTGTTGTCCTGAGCGTATGCCGCCGGCAATAGCAACAGGCTTGCCGCCAGCAGAAGCACCGCGTGGGTCAGGATCCGATCAATTCTCGCGCTAAGCATGTTCGATAACCTCCGCCTTCTCGGATGATTCGACGCCAGAATATAACAAAATCTTCCGCCGTACCGTAAGCGACCCGGAAGAAACAGCGCCGCTGCAATTGGGCGGCCCAAATCTTTCTTCGGTTAGTGTCCCATGATAGCGCTTCAGTGGGTGTCCCATGATTAGTTGATCGCCTCACGTGGGTGTCCCATGGTCAGGTGCCGCAGCAAGTGGGCGCCCTAAATTTTTCTTCGGTGGGTGTCCCATGTTTTCATTTTCGGTGGGTGTCCCATGTTTTCCATGTTTTTTTGATTTGATTGACATGGGTTATAGCTAGATTGATAATCTAGCTTGTTGATAAGAGTGGCACACATGATCGAGTGGCCCTTGCAAGATGCCAAGAACAAGTTCAGCGCCGTGGTTGAGGCGGCGCTGGCGGGTACGCCGCAGCAGGTGACGCGGCGCGGGAAGCCGGCTGTTGTGGTGCTTTCCACGACCGAGTATGAGCGGCTGCGCCGGATGGAAAAGGCCGCGGCGCCCGGCTTGGCCGGATTACTGCTGGAAATGCCCCAGGGCGGCGAGGATTTCGCGCGACTGAAGGTTGCCCCGAGAAAAGTCGAATTCTGATGTATCTGATCGACACCGATGTACTTTCCGCCTTGCGCAGGAAAGATCGATTCCCCCGTGTCGTCAAGTGGCTGGCAAATCAGCGCACCGCCGATCTGTATATCAGCGTCGTTACCGTCGGCGAAATTGAAAAGGGCATTGCGCGGCAGCGTCAATCCGACCCGGAATTCGCACTCAGACTCGCGGAGTGGCTGGATAGCCTGATCGAGTTGTACGGTGATCATATCCTCGGGATCGATCTGGCGGTAGCCCGGCGCTGGGGCGAACTCTCTGCCCGGATCGGCACTCAAAGCGCCGATCTGCTGTTGGCCGCCACGGCGCTTGAGCATGGGCTCGCGGTTGTGACGCGAAATACGCGCCACTTCCAGCCTACGGGCGTTGAGTCGATCGACCCCTCTGCATAATCGTCAACTTCCCGGCTGGCATGGACCGCAAGCGGACAAGCCGCTATGCTGCCGGTTTTTCAGGCTGCCGAGGGAGGCGGAGTCATGCATCGAGCCAAAACGGGCGCGGGCGTCATGTTGCTGGCATTGCTGGCCTTGCCGCCGCTAGCCCGACCCCAGGCCGTGGGCGATCACCAATACACATCCGAAGCCATCGAGCTCGGATCGCGAACCTATACCAGTCAATGCGCCTTGTGCCACGGGCCCCAGGGCGCACTGGTGGACGGCATTGACCTGCGGCTCGGCATCTTTCGCGGCGTAGCCTCGGACGAGGACCTGCGCAGGGTCATCGCCGAAGGCTCCGGCGAGGGGCAGATGCCGGCATTTGACTTTGGCGCCGGCGAGATGGAGGGCATCATTGCGTACATCCGCGCGGGATTCGACCCTGAAGGCGTCGCCGTCAGAATCGGCGACCCGGCTCGCGGCGAGGAATTGTTCTACGGACGCGGCGACTGCTCCGGCTGCCATCGCGTGGACGGCGAAGGGCCGCGCACGGCGCCGGATCTCAGCGATATCGGCGCCATCCGCACGCCGGCGGTGCTGCAACTAAACTTGCTCGACCCGACCGCGGCGATGCTGCCGATCAACCGGCCGGTGCGACTCGTCACTCTGGACGAGGAAGTCGTCACCGGCCGCCGCCTCAACGAGGACACCCACACGGTGCAAGTGCTCGATTCTTCCGAGCGGCTGCGCTCTTTCGCCAAGATCGACCTGAGCAGCTTCGAGATCAGCCGCGAGCCCAGCAAGCCCCCGGTGGACATGAACGAGGAGGAAGTGGCCGACCTGGTGGCCTTCCTGTTGACCCTGCGAGGCGGGTGAGGCGCGGTGGGCGCGGTCTGCGACGATGGCTGAAGCGCGGCTTTCCACGACTATAGATGCGAGGCAGAAAATGAAAATATTCGCGGTGGGCATCCTGTTCGTATTGTTCGCGGCGCCGGTTTGCGCCCAGATTTCCTACGAGCGAATTCTGCAGGCCGAGGACGGGCCGGAAAGCTGGCTGACCTATAACGGCGGCTACATGAGTCAGCGTTACAGCCGGCTGACACAGATCGGCCAGGAAAATGTCGGCGATCTGGAATTGCGCTGGCTGTTGCAGAATCAGGTGTTCGGCGCCTGGCAGTCCTCGCCCATCGTCGCCGATGGCGTCATGTATGTGACCGAACGCCCGAACAGCATCATGGCGGTGGACCCGATTACCGGCCGCGTATTCTGGAAATACGTGCATACCCCGGCGGAGAATTCGCTGGTCTGCTGCGGCGCCAACAATCGCGGCGTGGCGGTGCTCGACGACCGGGTCTTCATGGGCACGCTCGACGCGCGCCTGGTGGCGGTCGATCGCATCAACGGCGAATTACTCTGGGAGGTCGAAGTCGGCGACGTTAACCTGGCGTATTCGGTAACCATGGCGCCGCTGGCGGTGAAGGACAAGATCATCGTCGGCGTCGGCGGCGGCGAGTTCGGCATTCGCGGCTATGTCGCCGCTTTTTACGCCGAGACCGGCGAACTCGCCTGGAAAACCTATACCATTCCAGCCCCCGGCGAGCCCGGCCATGAAACCTGGGAAGGCGACGACTGGCAATACGGCGGCGCCCCGGTATGGATCACCGGCTCGTTCGACCCGGAAGAAAACCTGACCTATTGGGGCGTGGGCAATCCCGGCCCGGACTGGAACGCCGCCCAGCGCCCCGGCGACAATCTCTATTCGGATTCGGTCATCGCGCTCGATGCCGACACCGGCGAGTTGCGCTGGCACTTCCAGTTCACGCCCAACGACGGTTACGACTACGACGCCGTGCAAGTGCCGGTGCTCGCGGACATGGAATGGCGGGGCGAAGATCGCAAGCTAATGTTCTGGGCCAACCGCAACGGCTATTTCTACGTGCTCGACCGCAGCGACGGCGAGTTTTTGCTCGGCAACCCCTTCGTGCGCGTGAACTGGTCAAGCGGCCTCGACGAAAACGGCCGGCCCATTCCGACGCCGCAGCCCGAAGGCATGCCGACCTGGCCTGGCAATCAGGGCGGCACCAACTGGTATCCGCCGTCCTGGAGTCCGCGCACCGAGCTGTTCTATTTCAGCGCCTGGGAGGACTACGCGACGATCTACCAGCCGGAAGAGTCGGAGTACGTGCCCGGACGGGCCTTTCTCGGCGGCGGCTTCGACGTGCTCACGCCCGCGCCGGGGGCGCCCGGAGTCGGCATCGGCCGCACCAACCCGATCAACAACTGGACCGACGAGGTAGGCCACGCCTCGCTGAAGGCGCTCGACCCGCGCACCGGCGAGGAAGTCTGGGAATTCGAGCAGTTCGACGTAAGCGACAGCGGCATGTTGACCACCGCCACCGATCTGCTCTTCACCGGCGGCCGCGAAGGCTATATCCACGCCCTCGACGCGGCCAGCGGGGAATTGCTCTGGAAACGGAACCTCGGCGGACAGATCGTAATGGCGCCGATCACCTACATGATCGACGGCGTACAATACCTCAGCTTCATTTCCGGCCACGTACTGGCGACTTTCGCGCTACGTCACAAATAAGACGCAAAATATGGGTGAGGCCCGGTCGGCGCAGCCGACAGGAAGCGCAGCTTCTTGAGGGCCGAACGGCTCGACAGGGATGTCGAGACTGGGGATTGGAGCAAGCAAAGCGTTCGCGCCAGGGATGGCCTGCACAATCTGACAGAATGCGCGTACCCGGTCGGCGCAGCCGACAGGAAGCGCAGCTTCTTGAGGGCCGAACGGCTCGACAGGGATGTCGAGACTGGGGATTGGAGCAAGCAAAGCGTTCGCGCCAGGGATGGCCTGCACAATCTGACAGAATGCGCGTACCCGGTCGGCGCAGCCGACAGGAAGCGCAGCTTCTTGAGGGCCGAACGGCTCGACAGGGATGTCGAGACTGGGGATTGGAGCAAGCAAAGCGTTCGCGCCAGGGATGGCCTGCACAATCTGACAGAATGCGCGTACCCGGTCGGCGCAGCCGACAGGAAGCGCAGCTTCTTGAGGGCCGAACGGCTCGACAGGGATGTCGAGACTGGGGATTGGAGCAAGCAAAGCGTTCGCGCCAGGGATGGCCTGCACAATCTGACAGAATGCGCGTACCCGGTCGGCGCAGCCGACAGGAAGCGCAGCTTCTTGAGGGCCGAACGGCTCGACAGGGATGTCGAGACTGAGGGGTTGGCGAAATCGCAAGAGTTGCGCCAGGGATAGCTTGACCGGGTTTGCTAACGGAGATGAACAAGCTATGAAAATATGGGAATATCGCCCCGTTTATGGAGGACAATTCATGTCTTATGCCAAGCTGAAGAATATCCTGCCGGCGCTGGTCTTATGCGTCGCCGGTACGGTTCAGGCCGCCGAAGGCGAACTGTTCGCCGACGAAGCCACCGAATGGTTCACCCTGGGCAACGACTTTGCCCATACCCGTTACACTCCCGCGGACGAGATCACCGCCGAAAACTTCGGCGATCTGGAAGTCGTCTGGGAATGGGACGGCGCCAGTTTCAACGCGGTCAGCGGGCGCTCCACGCCTTCGCTGATCGACGGCATCCTGTACACCGTGGTGGGCTACAAGCGCTACGTCGTCGCCATCGATCCGAAGACCGGCGACACCATCTGGACCTATCGCGAGCCCGACACGCCTCGCGCCGAATATTCCATGCGCGCCGACTACGGCAAGGGCGTGGCCTATGCGGAAGTCGACGGCCGCGGCGTGATCTACATCGTTTCCCCCGGATTCTTCCTGACCGCGCTCGACGCCAAGACCGGCATTCCGCTGGAAGGTTTCGGCAATCCCGTGCCGATCGAAGGCTTTCCCGAAACCGGCGTGGTCGACTTGCTCGCCGACCTCGGTCATCCATACGATCCTTATGAAGGCATTCCGCTGGAGACGGGCTATATCACTTCTTCCTCGCCGCCCATCGTGGTGAACGACACCGTCGTCATCGGCAACTCCGCCGAGCAGGGATACTTGCAAGCCCGCGTCGAGAACGTGCCGGGCGACATTCTCGCCTACGACAAGAACACCGGCGACTTCAAGTGGAAGTTCAACGTCATTCCCCGGCCCGGCGAATACGGCCACGAGACCTGGGAAAACGACGCCTGGCAATGGACCGGCGACGTATCTTCCTGGGCGCCGCTGTCCGCCGACCCGGCCAACAATCTGGTTTACATCCCCACCAACAGCGCGACCATCGACTACTACGGCGGCTTCCGTCCGGGAGATAATCTTTATGGCGCGAGCATCATCGCGCTCGATACCCGCAGCGGCGAGCGTGTCTGGCATTTCCAGTTCGTAAAACACGAAATCTGGAACTTCGACACGCCCACGGCGCCCGTGCTGCTCGATATCAATGTGAACGGCCAGCCCATTCCCGCGGTCGCCCAGGTGACCAAGCAAGCCTGGGTCTATACCTTCAACCGCCTCACGGGCGAACCGGTCTGGCCTATAGTAGATCAGCCGGCGCCGCCTTCGATCGTGCCGGGCGAAGTACTGTCGCCGACCCAGCCGCACGTGACCTGGCCCGAACCTTTCGACATGCAGGGCATCACCGAAGACGACCTGGTCGATTTCACGCCGGAATTGCGCGCCGAAGCGCTGGAAGTGATGGATGACTACGTGATGGGCGGGCTGTTCAATCCGCCCATTCACGCCGACAATCCCGAAGGCAAGTACGGCGCGATGAACTGTCCCGGCGGCGCCGGCGGCGCCAATATCACCTCGCCGCCCGTAGCCGACCCGAACACCGGCGTGTTGTACATTTCCTCCCACAAGGCCTGTTTTGTCCTGCGTCTGATACCCGGCGAGGAAGCCGACCTGCTGTTCGCCAATCCGACCGGTACGACCCTGGCCGAATATGCCAACAGCGTGCGCGGCGCCACCGCCCGTCCGCCGAGATTACGGTCCGGCATACCCGTGTGGAAGCCGCCGTACAGCCGCATCGTCGCCATCGACATGAACACCGGCGAGCACTTGTGGCAGATTCCCACGGGCGAAACTCCGGCCCGCATCGCCAACAGCCCGGCGCTGGAAGGGGTCGACGTCGGCAATACCGGCACCGGCAATCTGGTGCCGATGGTGATCACGCCCAATATGCTCGTCTATTCCGACGTTGCCAGCGACGGCACGCCGATGCTGTATTCGATCGACAAGGACAGCGGCGAGATCATGGCCGAGATCGAAGTTCCGGCCCGCTCGAGCTACGGCATGAGTTCCTGGGTGCACGACGGTCACCAGTACATCATGTTGCAGACTGGCGCCAAACTGACGGCCATGGCGCTGCCGGCCGCAATGCCACAGTCGTCCGGCTACTGATTCGTGAAAAATTTCTTCCATGAAATTTTTCATTGCCGCAAAACGAGCGTGGTTTTGTTTTGCCGCCGGATTCAATGGCTTGCTCCAGTCACGGAGCATAGCTCCGTGCCGTTGCGGCTGCGCTTGAAGCTGCGCTTCGAAAACGCTTGCCTTCACCCATCGAATCCGGCGGCACATCCATGTGCCGCACGGATTAGATGACGTTTTTGCGATGCTGCGATTGATACTGCAACTGATCGGCATCGCGGTGCTGATTCCGGTGGTGGCCTATGCCACCCTGGCGCTGGACAATCGCAACGCGGACGGTCCGTCGATCCTGTTCCCCGGAGGCGAACTCGTCTCCGGGGAACTCTATTCCGGCCCGGAACCAGACTGGAGCTTCACGCGCGACATCCCCACCGTCGAATTGCAGTTGATGAATCCACCCACTTCGCGGCTGATCTACATACTCGAAAGCGAAGGCAGGTTATACGTCGTCAGCGGGTACATGGGCTCGACGCTCGGGCGCATCTGGAAACACTGGGCGGTGGAAGCGGACGAGGGCGACGGTATCGCCGTAGTGCGAATCAACGGCGTGCGCTACGAGCGACAAATCACGCGCATCCGCGAAGGCGAAGCGCTCGATGGCGTCACCGCCGCCCTGCGTGAAAAGTACGGCGGCAATTCCAGCCGCGCCAGCGTGGAATCGGGCAACCTCTGGGTATTCGAACTCGCGCCGCGTGGCCCGAACGCCTGAGAGGCAACCATGTCCAACAAGACCTATCTCGCAGTCTGCATAGCCGTCACCGTCCTGGTGGCCGGCTCGATCCTGTTCGTCCCCGGCCTGTCCGAAACCATCGAACAAAACCTGCTGATCTTCCTCTCCACTAACGCGCGGTAAGGATTGCCGGCGAGCTGTTTGATTGGTCCCGACCAGCTTTTCCGTAGAATTCGCGTATTTCGTATATTTCGAATATTAGATACTCTATCCGCATGCAACCAAATTAGTCTAAACCCGGAGAAAGGAAATGAATGCGCTCAGGAGAGATGCTTTCATTGATCGATTGCCCGATGAGGTCGAGATCAAGAATGCGGAACAACTCAGAATGATTGTCGCTTCCCAGACCAGCGATGGCGAAGGCGCGAGACTGAACCTTGCCCAGGACAATGGCAAGGTCGAGACCATAACGCTGACGCCAGCCTTGACGGCGTCCCTGCTCGAAGTGTTGAGGCTCGTGTCGAGTGGCCGTGGCTTCCGCATGATTCCCGTGGAGGCGGAACTGACGACGCAGCAAGCCGCCGACCTGCTGAATGTGTCACGACCCTATCTCGTAAAACTGATCGAGAATGGCGATATCCCGTTTACCAAGACCGGCAGGCATCGCCGCATCCGCGCCAACGATTTGTTCTCCTACAGGGACAGGCGCGATGCAACCCGGTCCGCTGTCCTGGAGGAACTTGCCCGCACCGATGCGGAACAGGGACTCATATGAGGAGCCGGTATACTGACCGGTTCACCGCGCTTGTCGACGCTTGTGTCCTTGGCGGAGCGCTACGCCGCAATTTGCTGCTCAGTCTGGCCGAAGCCGGTCTGTTCCGGCCGCGCTGGAGCGCTCGCATACTTGATGAAACCCAAAAGGTCATCTCGAAGATCACTAAAGGCGAAACCGACGGCTCATATCAGCGGGCGGCAATTGAGGCAGCATTTCCCGAGGCTGTCGTCACTGGCTTCGAAGCAATCGAGAAAACGCTGACCTTGCCCGATCCCAACGACAATCATGTGCTTGCTGCGGCCATTTCCATTTCAGCTTCCGTCATAGTCATCGACAATCTCTCGGATTTTCCCGCGGAATTACTAGCTCCGCACGAAATCGAGGCAATTTCCGCAGACAGCTTTATTGCGGGCACATTTACGCTTGACCGGGTTGAGGCCATACAAGCTTTGAAGCGGATGAGAGAACGCCTTAACAGTCCAAGCCTCGATATCGCAGCGCTTATTCGCAAGGCCGAAGCACAGGGATTGCTTGAGGTTGCAACTCTTATGGATGAGTATCAGTCATTCTTGTAATCAAGACTTGGTGGTTGTAAATCAAGGTGTCTCAAGAACCGCACGTTGAAGCTGCCGGGCAAATGTTATTACCTGGTCCAGCGGGGTTGTTCGTAGTGAGTTTTCAGCGAGCTTGTCCAAGACAATTGGTGTACCAGCTCCCGCCAGCCTATTTGCAAGTTCAATAATCTTTCCTGCGTTGTTTACATCAGGGCTGTCCAAGTCAAATTTGCAACAGCAACTACTGTCAATAATCCGCATAAATCTTCGTCCAGAATTCCCTGAAGCAAATTCGCTGTTGGTGACGACTGGTTTTGGGATTTCTGGACACCATCGATTGTTTCGTGGATTATTATGAAAAATCCACGAAATAGGTGCGTATATTCATGATAGATCGTCAATTGGACTTGATGGAGTTGCTGAACCGTTCCTCGCATTTTCTGCTTGGGCCGCGCGGCAGCGGCAAGAGTTTCCTGATTCGGGCGAGTTGCCTGGAAGCGGCAGACTATATCGATCTGCTTGATTCCAGGACGTATTTGCGCCTGAAGGCCGACCCGGCTTTGTTGCATTCGCTGATTTCAAAGCCATTGGCGGTCATCGACGAAATCCAGCGGATTCCGGAATTGCTCAACGAAGCGCATCGCGCCATCGAAACCGGGAGTAAGCGCTTCTTGCTGACCGGCAGCAGCGCTCGGCGCCTGCGCCGGCAAGGAGTGAATTTGCTGGCGGGCAGGGCGTTCCGGGCGGAGATGTTCCCGTTGACGTGGTTCGAATTGTCTCGCCATGGCAACTTCGAATTGCAACGTTACTTGCGCCTCGGTGGTCTTCCCGCCGCCATATCGGGAGAGTACGGCGAAGACTACCTTTACGCTTACGTGGACACTTATCTGAAGGAGGAGATCCAGTTCGAGGGACTGGTTCGCAGCTTGCCGAATTACACGAGGTTCCTGCAAAGTGCGGCGTTCAACAATTCCAGGGTGTTGAATTACGCGAAAGTCGCCAATGACGCCCAGCTTTCGCCCAATACCGTCCGGGACTATTACCAGATTCTCATGGATACGCTGATCGGCTTCCAGGTTCCGCCCTGGCGGGGGTCGCAAACGCGCAAAACCGTACAAACAACCAAGTTCTATCTGTTCGACCCGGGCATCGTCAATGCCCTGCGCGACACCAAGTCGCTTGAGCCCGGCAGCGATCTTTTCGGCATGGCGTTCGAGCATTTCATCGCCTGCGAACTGCGCGCCTTTCTGAGCTACAACCGGATTCGGCTGCCTTTGCAATTCTGGCGCACGCGAACCGGGCGCGAAGTCGATTTTGTGATCGGCGATGAAATCGCCATCGAAGTCAAAAGCGGAGAGTCGGTCAGCAGGCGTGACCACAAGGGATTACTTTCCATCAAAGAGGAAAGGGAATGGAAACACCTGCTGGTGGTTTCCAGGGATTCGGCGGACGCTTCGTTCGATAACGGAATTCGTCATGAACATTGGGAAACCTTTCTCCGCCGGCTTTGGAGTAGGGAATACCTCTAGCCTCGCAGGGCCTCAACAAAACCGAACCCCGGGCGCATACCACACCAAGCGGCAGAGGCGGGTCCGGGGTCTACGATCGTGAAAATGTTGCAAGTGTAAGGGCAAGTCAAGGATTTCCCTCGAACGTAGCTCTCGGCAAAGCAAACACCACGAGTTCGCCGAAGTCTCCGTCGCGGCCGCCGCCGGCTACGGCAATGTATTGCCGGCCCTCGTGTTGGTAACTCATCGGCGCGCCGTGCAGGCGCTGATCGACCATGACTTCGCCAAGTAACTCGCCGGTTTCCTTGTCGTGTGCGACCAGGATCGAGCCCGTGGCTTCCGGGTCTATTTCGTCCTTCTGCGCCAGGTAGGAGATGAGCAGGGTCTCGGTGATGATGACGCCGCCTTCGGCGACGACGTCGTTGAACGCGCTGCCCAGGGGGCCGAGATTCAGATGGGCGATAGCCGGATGATCCGTGGGGCCCTTGCCGAAAGGAATTTGCCAGAGGTGTTCGCCAGTGTTGAGGTCGATTGCGGTAATGCGCCGATAGGGCGGCTTGAGCAAGGGCAGGCCTTGCGGCCCGGGAGTTCTGTCGTAGCGGATCACATAGGGCCAGTCTGAAGCGGCTGCAGGTGGCTCGATCAGGGACATGCCGGTGGGCCGGGTTACCGAGGGGATGTAGAGTACGCCGGATTCCGGATCCAGCGATGCGCCGGGGAAGTTAGCGCCGCCGCCGGCGCCCGGAACGACGATGGTCGAGCGCTTGCCGTCCTGACCCGCGACAATGGTGGGCGTGAAGATTGGCCCGATAACGTATTCGCTCGCGATTTGCTCTGCTTCGGCGCGCAGTTCCGGCGTGAAATCGATCAAGTCGTCTTCGGTGATGCCGATTTGCTCGAAGGGAAGGGGCCAGGTCGGATACGGCTGGGTAGGGTGCAATCTTTCGCCGGGGACCGTGCTTGGCGGCACGGGCCGCTCCTCGATGGGCCAGACCGGCTCTCCGGTTAGGCGGTCGAACACATAGGTGAAGCCGGTCTTTGAGACTTGCGCCACGGCCTTGATCGGCCTGCCGTCGACGACGATATCGACCAGATTGGGCGCCGAGGCGATGTCGTAGTCCCAGATGCCGTGATGCACGGTCTGGAAGTGCCAGATTCGCTCGCCGGTGTCCGCGTTCAGCGCGACCAGGCTTTCGGCGAAGACATTCTCGCCGTGGCGCATGCCGCCCCAGTAATCGTTCGTCGGTGTGGAAACGGGCAGATAAACGATTCCCGCTTCATCGTCGGCGGCCATGAAGGACCAGACATTGGTGTTGCCGGTAGTTGCCCAGGAGCCGTTCTCCCAGGTTTCGTTAAACGGCTGGCCTGGCTGGGGGATGGTGTTGAAACGCCATTTGAACTCGCCGGTGTAGGCGTCGTAAGCGCGAACGTGTCCAGGCGGGCTGCGATTGGACATGATGTAATCGAAAATCTTCGAACCGACGATCACGCTGCTGCCGACGGCGATCGGCGGCGCGCCATGGGTGATGTTGTTCATCTCGAATTCGAGCCGGCCCAGATCGCCGCGCAGATCGACGAAGCCGTCATCGCCGAAATTCGGGTCAGGCTTACCGGTCTCCAGGTCAATAGAAACCAATTGCTTTGCTAATGTGGCAATGAAAATTCGTTCGATTTCGCCGTCGGTCCAATATTCGATGCCTCGCGTCTGCACCGGTGAGAAATTGGGTGGCCCGGCGCGATAGCTTTCCGGGTCGAACAGCCACAACTCCTCGCCGCTGGCCGGCTCGAGCGCCACGATCTGGCCATGATTGGTGGCGGTATAGAGCACGCCTTTGACGAAAATCGGCGTGGCGCGGTAATCACCGGTGAAATAGCGCAGTTCCTCGTCGATGCGGGAGTCGGCGGAGATCCAGGACCAGGCGATTTCAAGTTGAGAGAAATTGTGCTGGTCGATCTGACCTAGCGGAGCGTACTTGCTGGAAAAGTGATCAGCCCCGTGGTTCAGCCAGTTGGCGGCGACATCGCCGTCGGCTTCGGGCCGGCAGGCCGCCAGTACAAGACAAAACCCGATTGCCAGCAAGGCGGATGTCCGTTGCAAAGAAGTGGGTGTCCCACGATCTTTGTCGGCGCGGAAAAACGCCTGTCCCATGATTGCCATGATTGTCTCCATGATCTAGTCCGGCGCAATAATGTGCGTGACCCTTGATAGTGCTGAGATGGGTGTCCCACGATCTTTGTCGGCGCGGAAAAACGCCTGTCCCATGATTGCCATGATTGTCTCCATAATCTAGTCCGGTGCAAAAAAGTGCGTGACTCTTGATAGTGCTGAGATGGGTGTCCCATGATTGTTTTAAGGTGGGTGTCCCATGATTGTCGATTGTCATGATTTTCTCCATGATCTAGTCCGGCGCAAGAAAGTGCGTGACCCTTGATAGTGCTGAGATGGGTGTCCCATGATTGTTTTAAGGTGGGTGTCCCATGATTGATGATCTCCTCCCATGATTTTTTTGCAAAGAAGTGGGTGTCCCATGATCTCCATGACCTAGTCCGGCGCAATAATGTGCGTGACCCTTGATAGTCTTGAAGCGGCTGTCCCAAGATCGCCAAGATCGCGCATGGTGATGGCCGCACTGTACATGGCGCTGTGTCCCGCGCGGGGAATATCTCAGTTAACGGCCTGGGCCGGTTCGACGGCGCGGTATTCACGCAGGATCTCCAGCACTTCATCGAGGGGAATCGCGGACAATTCGCCGCGAGCGCTTGTTACCGTGGTCGCCTTGAAGATGGCGTTGTAGATCGCCTCCTCGGTGGCTTCGGCGGTAGCCGCGAACAGCGGCGACATCGCCTCGTTAACCAGCACTTCGGTCGCCACGGGTACGGCGCTGCTGCGCGGCCGACGCACGCTCGGATTTGCCGAGAATGCGATGACGTAATCGCCCGAGCCATTGCTCGCGAACGATCCGGTACGCGCCAGTCCCATCATGGCCCGCATCGAAAGACGTTGCAGGCCGCGGCTGTCGAGCGGGGCGTCGGTGGCGACCACCATCATGATCGAGCCGTCTTCCTGGTCCTGGTCGTCGCTTTCGAGCGAGGCGCGGAAGGAATAGTCGCCCAATTCCTGGCCCACGGGCGCGCCATTGATTTCGAGCACGCCGCCATAGTTGGTCTGCACGAGCACGCCGATGGTGTAACCGCCGAGGTCCGTCGGCAGCAAGCGTGAACTGGTGCCGATACCGCCTTTCCAGCCGAATGCCTGGGTTCCGGTTCCGGCGCCTACCGAGCCTTCGGCCACCGGTCCGCCGGCGGCATTGTTCAACGCCTCAAATACTTCGCCGCGTTGGACCGGGTCCGCCCACATGTTGTTGACGCGGCCGTCGTTGGTTTCGCCGACTATGGGATTCAAGGTGTGTTCGCCCATGCCCGGTTGTTCATACATCCATTCCTTGAGCGCGTTGGCGGCGCTCCAGACGCACAAGGTGCAGACCAGCAGAACCGGGGTTTCGATTTCACCGAATTCGCGCACCTGGGTTTCGCCGATCAACTTGCCATAGCCGTTGCCGACGTGGATCCAGGCTGGAATCGGGTGGGTGTAGAGATTACCCGGCGCGGGGATGATCGCCGTCACGCCGGTGCGGATATCGTCGCCACGAATTACCGTGCTATGGCCCACCAATACGCCTTCCACATCGGTAATCGCGTTCAGCGGGCCGGGCTCGAACACGCCGACCACGACGCCGGCTTCCCGCGCCCGCGGACGTTCGTCCGCGGGCTGGGCGTGGGCGCAAGCCGCGGCGAACAGCAGATATCCACATAGCAAGCGCGGAATCGGCAATTGGGGTTGAATCATCGCTAATTTCCTCCAGCAGCGCTGATGACGACAGTTTCCAACTCGCCGGAAACGTTGGCAAGCTCGGTGTTGCCGGCGGGATAGCCGTTCCGCTCAAGCAGGAAGGCGAGAAGGTCGAGATACTCCCGTTCCGTCAGCGAACCGGGATTGTCCGTGGGCATGGTCGAGCGCATCTTGGTATACAACTCGCCCAGGCCGCGGCCTTCCCAGATGAACAGAAAACCGATCCCGCGCAGACCCGGCGAATTGCTGTTGCCGCGCAGATCCAGCGCGTGGCAGGAAGAGCAGACCGCGCGATAGGTTTCCGCGCCGCGGGCGGCTTGTTCCGCGCGATACAAACCGTCGCTCAGGCTGGCGGCATTTGCCGCCGCAAGCGTCCCCAGAGTCGCCAGGCAAAACAGGATGGGTGCAATCCTTGCGGATTTGATCCGGCCCCGATGAACTGGAATATTAATGGCCATCATTCAGGCAGCGCGAAAACGTGAATGGCATTGCCGCCGGCGGGCCGGCGCAATTCCGGCGCGAGATCCCGCGGCAGCATGGTGGACCAGCTCGCGCCGCCGACGCCGGTCGGCAGGGCGATATACTGGCGGCCATCGACCATATAGCTGATCGGAAATCCCTGGGCCGAGGTGTTGACCCGGGTCTGCCAGAGAATTTCGCCGTTACCGGCATCGAAGGCGAACATGCGCCGGTCCCAGTCGCCGGCGAAGATCAAGCCGCCTGCCGTCGCCAGCGCCGCGGTATTCACCGGGGCGCGCGAGCGGTAACGCCAGCGCACTTCGCCGTCGGGCACGCCAAGCACGAGCAATTCGCCGAGATTGTCGCCGGCGTCCGGATGCGGATAATTTTCCCGGCGCACGGGGCCGGCGCCGCCGCCGCCAAGTTCGAATTCCACGGGGCCGAACGTGGCGAGTTCGCAATTCAGGGTAATGGGGATGTATAGCGCCTGGGTCTGTGGCGAATACGACATCGCGCGCCAGCTTTTGAAGCCCGATGTGCTCGGACACATGTCGAGTTGCTGGCCGATGCGGGGGATCATGCCGTCGCGGTAGCGCACGCTGCCGGTAACCGGGTCGAATTCGACGATGGTCTGGTAGCCGATGTCGGCGCCGTTTATGAATTCGCCGGTCGCCCGGTCAAGTTGCCAGAGAATGCCGAGCTTGCCCATCTTGAACAGCGATTGCCGGCCGTCCACATCGATCAGCACCGATTCAAACACTTCGTCCATGTCATGGGTTTCGCCGGGCAGATGCTGGTAGTACCAGACGATTTCGCCGCTGTGCGGGTCCAGCGCCAGGGTACTGTTGGTATATAGCGCGTCACCGTCGGCGCCGCGCACCACCCGCGCCCAGGGTTTGGCCTGAGCGGTTCCCATATAGACCAGGCCGGTTGCCGGGTCGTAGCTGCCGGAAATCCAGCTATCGCCGCCGGCGCGGAATGCGGGCGGCAAGTCGTCCCAGGTATCGTCGCCGGGTTCGCCAGGCTGGGCGATGGTGCTCGTGCGCCAGAGTTCTTCGCCGCTGTCCGGATCGTGTCCGGTAATGTAACAGGCGCCTTCCTTGTATCGATCGCAGCCATTGATGCCGGTGACGATCACGCCGTCGGCAATGATCGGCCCGGCTACATAATTGTAGCCCAGGGCGGGGTCGGTCACCGGCGTCTCCCAGGCAAGCAGGCCGGTCTGGCTGTCTACCGCGAGCACGCTGGCGTTTTCCGTCGCGGCGAAGATCTTGTCGCCGTAGATGGCGATATTCTTTTGTACGCCGCGGCCGACGCCGGCCCAGGCTGTAGCGGGCAGGACCGCGTCGCCAAGTTGGTCCGGTCCCAGCGGCGTGGCGTCCGAACCTGGCAGCGCCGGGGTAATGCCCGGGCGGTACTCCCACAACAGATCGCCCGCAGCCGCGTCCAGCGCCTGAATCACGCCGCGCGGGCCCGGCAGGAACATGACGCCATCGTGAACCAGCGGCGCCGCTTCGCCGGCGCCGGTATCGTCGAAGGACCAGGACCAGGCCAACCGCAATTGATGCACATTG
Source organism: uncultured Pseudohongiella sp. (assembly GCA_951812715.1). Classification (GTDB taxonomy): domain Bacteria; phylum Pseudomonadota; class Gammaproteobacteria; order Pseudomonadales; family Pseudohongiellaceae; genus UBA9145. Next base: position 3,422,766 of record OX638323.1, read on the forward strand.
CCAGTGTTGATCTGATCGAGATCGCTGTAGCCCCAGCTATCCTGGCCTCCGCGCCAGTTCAGCCAGGACTCCGGCGGCGGCGCCGCCAGCATGGCGTCGGTAACAGGCGTCAGCGGCCCAGTCTGAGCAAGAGTCAGGGGGGTAAGCAGCGCCAGGGACAAGCAGGACAGTCTGTGCATTGAGCAATCCTCAAGTGTGGACGGCGGCGGCCTTTGTACGCGCCATCCATGGCGCGGCTTGCGGGCTTCGCCAATCCCCCGGCCTCGACATCAATGTCGAGCCGTTCGACTCTCGAAAAGCTGTGCTTTTCGTCGGCTACGCCGACCGAGTCTCACCCAGGTACGGTTCGGTGGCGCTTGGCTTGCGCGCGAAGCTCACGTTTCGTCATCGCTTGTCCTCGCCCCTGGCAAGTAGCTCGACTCTCAAGCGTGGATGGCGGCAGCATAAACAGGCCGGACGGGACAAGTCAAAAGCTGCCCGTTGCCGCGCCGCCCACGGGGGTGTGCAGGCAAGCAAGTCTCAAGTAAAATCGCGGGAGCCTTCCGGGACGCGCGGCAATTCGGCGAACAACCGTCGGCGCCGGTAACGGAAATTTAGGAGAGGAGAATGGGCAAACTGCAATTGCATTGGAAGATTTTGATCGCCATCGTGCTGGCGGTAGTGCTGGGAAGCATCACCGGCACCGAAATGGGCATACTGGGAATCACTTTTTACGGAATCTACGACTTTCTGGGCACGCTGTTTCTCAACGCCCTCCGAATGATCATCGTTCCGCTGATCATGTCGTCGATCATCGTCAGCATCGCCAAGCTTGGCAGCGGTTCCGATCTTGGTCGGTTGGGTGGGAAAACGGTGCTTTATTACGCCACCACCAGCACCTTGTCCATTCTCGTGGGACTGGCTTTCGTCAATCTGCTGGCGCCGGGACTTCTCAATGGCGAACCGGCCGGCGACGCCTTGAACCTGGCCGTCGACAGTGGCGAACTCGCCTCGGCAATGGCCAGCGTGGAAGGCCGCGGCGGCAGCGATATCGTCAACATCTTTTTGCGCATGGTGCCGACCAATATCATCGCCGCGGCGGCAAACGGCGAGATGCTGGGGCTCATCTTCTTCAGCCTCGTGTTCGGCTTCTTCATGTCGCGGATTCCGGAGGGACCCCGGCAAACCATGCTCAGCTTCTGGAGCGGCGTTTCCGAAACCATGATGAAGATCACCATGTGGATCATGAGTTTCGCGCCCTACGGTGTATTCGGCCTGGTGGCGAGCACCGTGGCCGCTACCGGTTTCGGTGCGTTCGAGCCGCTGCTCAAGTTCTTCATCACGGTGGTGCTGGCGCTGTCTTTCCATGTCTTCGTGACCCTGCCGCTGATGCTGAAATATATTGGAGGCGTGAGTCCTTTCGCTCATTTCCAGGCGATGGCGCCGGCGATACTGACGGCGTTTTCTTCCGCCTCGTCCTCAGCCACGTTGCCGCTGACCATGGAATGCACGAAAAAGCGCGCCGGTGTGTCGGACCGGGTAACGAGTTTCTGCCTGCCGCTAGGCGCCACGATCAATATGGACGGGACAGCGCTCTATGAATGCGTGGCGGCGATCTTCATCGCCCAAGCCTATGGCCTCGACATGACCTTCGGCACCCAGTTCACGGTAGTGCTGATCGCCTTGCTGACGTCGATCGGCGTCGCGGGCATTCCCGCCGCGAGCCTGGTGGCGATCGCGGTCATTCTTACCGCGATCGGCCTGCCCATCGAGGCGATCGGACTGTTGCTGGTGACGGATCGCGTGCTCGACATGTTCCGCACTTCGATCAACATTTTTTCCGATTCCTGCGGCGCGGTCGTGATCGGCAAATCGGAAAAGGAAACCGGCATACTTGTAGCCAATGCCTGATGCCAGGCGCGGCAAGCCGGACATGGCGGAGAAGCGGCAATAGCGCATGAGTCTTCCTGCCGCGAGCCGGAGCAGGGGGAAGCGCAAAAGATCGGCGCTGGCGGCAGTCTTTAGCATGTTGCTTGTTCTTGCCGCGGGCGCCCAGGCCCAGGACAGCATCGCCGATATCGACCATGAAATGATGCGCCTGGTGTTGCCGGCCGCAGACAGCTTCGCCCCCGCGCGAAGCTCCATGCCGATTTACGCCGGATTCTCGGGGCCGGAGGCGGAAGTCGCCGGCTACGTTTTTTTCACGCCGGATCTGCCGCCGGAAGAAATCGGCTACAGCGCGCCCATCGACATGCTGGTCGGCCTGGATACCGATGGCGTCGTTACCGGATTGGAAATCGTACATTACACCGAGTCCTACAAGAGTATCCGCGGCGATTTCATCAACATCGAAGGATTTCCCCAGCAATTCTCCGGCATGAGAATCAGCGAGGGATTCCGGGTCGGACGTGACGTCGATGGCATCTCCCGCGCCACGATTACGGCCTGGGCGGTAGCCCGGGGCATCCGCAACGCGGCGCGCCGGGTCGCGCTGGAACACCTGCCCAACACCGATTATGTGCGCTCCACCAATGCCGACGGCCGCGCATTGCAGTTTCTGGAAACCAGGAGCTGGGAAGACTTCAAGATCGACGGACTGGTTCGCGAACTCGATATCGACCTGCCCGACGGCACCACGCTGCATCTCGAAATTGCCTTCATGGGCCACGACGGTCTGGGCGAATTGCTCGTCGGCGCGGACGATTTTTCCCGCGCCGAACGCGAAGCCAGCGCCCGCGTGCGCGACGGCAACCTGGTGCTGGTAGGCATTGATGGCGATTCCAGTCTGCCGTTCCGGCAAGAGCGGCTGGCGGTCGAGCAAAACGGCGAGTTCACGCCGCTGGAGCGGCGGCGTTTCGTTTACGTCGGCAGCGCCGACGCCGGCAAGATTGCTGGCCAGGTGCGCTTCGCCGGCGCCATGGTGCTGGATGGCCGAATCGACATTTCCCAGCCCTTTAACGTGTACTATGACATTGGCGGCCAGTTGGCCCAGTTCAGCCGCGTCGAAAGCATCGAATACCAGGTGCCTTCGCTGCCACTGGCGCTGGCCCAGGGCGCTGAACTGCCTCCGGAATTCAGCGAGTTCGACGCGGACGACATCGCCCTGGCAACGGACGCCGGACGGATAAGCTATTTGTTGCGGACCGCGCCCCCGATGCAGACCGGCGCGTTGCTGCTCCTGCTCGCTTTGGTCAGCATCTCGTTCGCTAGCAAGAATTCCACATTACGCTGGGCCACGCTCGCCGCCACATTGATCTACCTGGGCTGGATCGATGGCGGCTTCCTGTCGGTTTCGCACCTAACCAATGTCGTCAAACAGGGGCCGTCGATGTTCCTTACCGATCTGCCCACCTTGATCATCGTCGCATTCACCTTGGTGACGACATTGTTCTGGGGCAGGGTATTCTGTTCGTCGCTTTGTCCCTTCGGCGCCTTGCAGGACTTTATCAGCCGCTTCCTGCCCCGGCATTTTCAGCAGCAACCGCCGCGCGCTATCCACAACGCCGCCATTTATATCAAGTACGGCGTATTGGCTTTTCTGCTACTGATGGCGCTGGTCTGGGCTGACCTGAGCCTGTTTCAGTACTTTGAACCCTTCGGCACGATCTTCTATTTCAGTCAGTCGGTCTGGCTCTGGATCATCCTGTTCGCCTTCCTGGCCGGCTCGGTGTTCATCAGCCGCTTCTATTGCCGTTACGCCTGCCCCCTCGGCGCCGCCCTTGGCGTGATCTCTTTGATCTCTCCCTTTCGCATCAAGCGCGTTCGGCAATGCATCTATTGCAAGGTCTGCGAGCATTCCTGCCCCACCGGCGCCATTCACGGCCCAAAAATCGATTTCAAGGAATGCGTGCGCTGCGACGATTGCGAAAGCAAGCTCATCCACCAGGCCGGCGTATGCCAGCACCCAGTGGAAGACGTGCGCTCAAGAATCAAACACCCAAATCTAATCGCGGTAGAGTGAGGCCCGGTCGGCGCAGCCGACGAAAAGCAACGCTTCGAGGGCCGAACGGCTCGACATGGGTGAAGACAAGCGTTTGCGAAGCGCGAGCTTCGCGCGCGGTCTGAACGACGCCAAGCTGTGCTTGGCGGCTGGACTGTCGAGACTGGGGTTTAGCGAAGCCCGCAAGCCGCGCCATGGATGGCATGCCAATCCTTTCTCAGTTGCTGGCCTGCATTCGCTCGCGGGCGCGGCCGGCGCTGAGGATGTTGGGAATCGCGTAGTTGCCTTCGTGACAGGCGTATTCGTACATCCGATAGTCATTTTCCAGCGTCAGCGGGATTGAAATGGTCACCGGCGAGGAAAAGGCTTCCGGGTCGGTCATTGTGGCTTCCCAGATTATGGTGCCTTCACTGACGCGGGTGAACCGCTCTACCACATGCAACTGATCCGACGCGGGCACGCCTTTCAGGCGGCCGCCGGCGCTACTGTTGGCGATCATGCCGCGATCGTTGAAATTGGCGGTCTCGATCACCAGGGTTTCGCCTTCCCAGCGCGCTACCGAATCGCCCATCCACAGGCGGATCTTCGGATCCAGGTGTTCGGTCTTGGTCAACGGGATGACGCGCACGTCGTGAATCATTTCGTAGACGATGGTGATCGTATCCGGCGTCTGAATGATTCGATAGGCATTGTTGTAGCCGGCGGGAAGCATCGAGCCGGGGATGCCGCGGGTCAAGCAGCGGTCCCATACCGTGTGATAAATGTAATGGTTTTCGATGTTGGCGAAATAGAAGTCGCGCTCGGCGATGGCGCTTTCGAGCAGAGGCGCGCGGCCATTGGGCGGGTCGACGATCATCGAGGTCTGGCCGGTGGACAGTACCGTATCGCCGGAATCGAGCCAGACCTGGTTGTAGCCGCCGACATTGCCGCCGGCCCGAACCACGATATTGTTATCGGCCTCGGTCCTGCGCCGCGCGATATTGGCTTCCATGGCGGCGATTTCGTCCGGGGTAAGAAAGTCCCGGCCGGCCAATGACGATGGCCGCTCGATCGGCGTGATCGTGTCGTTGGTCCACACGCCTTGCAGATCGGGCTGACCATCCGCGGTTCGGCCATTGACCCAGCCGCTATCCGCTTGCGCGAACAAGGTTCCGCTGAAGATGCAGGTAAGCCAGGCTGCCGCCGCTTTCGCCTTCCAGAGATCAGTTGTCATTTGCTGCCTCCTCTGCCTTATGGCGGCAAGAATCCGGTGGATCCCGCGATTTCGTTTCGCGCCTTGCTTTGGGTCACGCATCCCATCGCTGGCGCGACAACGTTGGCTTCGCCAACCCCCGGCCTCGACAATCCAGCCGCCAGGCACAGCTTGGCGCCGTTCGGACCGCGCGCGAAGCTGGCGCTTCGCAAACGCTTGTCTTCACCCATGTCGAGTCGTTCGGCCCTCAATAGCTTCGCTTTTTGTCTACTGCCTTGACTGGGTCTCACCCTCGCTCATCCAGGAGAAATCGTCCGCGAAATCGTTCGCGCTCCGGTCGAGCAACTGAGTCTGATCCCGGCGCTGCTGTTCCGCCGCTCGCGCGGTTTCCAGCACGTCCTGGGGCAGATCGCGGCCGACCACGATGCCGCGCTGCTTGATGGGCGCGAAATAAATCCGCGCGTTGGCCATTTCATCGGTGGTCTTGGGGCCGTAGATGACGTCCTGGGACGGATCTGGATTGAACAGATTGCCTGCGGAATTATCGAACCACCAGGACATGTGCAAGGTGGAGCCGACAGGGATGAACTTGGGTTCCTTGTACTCGTAAAGGAATTGCCAGTTGAAGTCGTAATCCGGCACCCACAGCAGGGTTTCGCGCTCGCCGTCGGGGTACTCCAGTTCGTAACGCATGGCCTTGCCGCGATAGTGCATGTGCGGGCCCATGGAGAGCAGGAAAATGTCTTCTTCAATTTCCAGGGTATTGTTCACTTCGAAATTCGGGTGGCCGGCGGGAATCGTCCAATCCCGGTGTGGCAGCAGATTGGTCTGGACCACGTGATCGATAACCGCGCCCTCTTCGTAGAACTTGAAAGCGGCCTGAGTGTCGTCATAAATCGCCGAGCCTTCTACCGGCTCCTTGTTGTAATGCATGTTCACGGTGATAAACGGATCTTCCGGCAGCAGTACGCCCCAGCCTTCGGGAAAGGTGAACGGTCCCCGGCCAGGAACGCCGACGCCCATATGACTGGAAACGATATGATGCACCCAGGGGCCGCCGGGCTTGAGTTCGGCCATGGACACCCAACGCGGTTCCTGATGCGCGCCTTCCTCGTAATTCATTTGCACGGTGGGTTGCCAGTCTTTCACCTGATCGGGCACATAGATTGGCTCGTCGAAAGCGACGACCAGGTCGGGATCGCCAATCCACCAGCCGGATTCAGGCAAGGTAGTGCCCCCGCTGGTCGCCACCACGCCCTCGCTGTTGGCGGCCTTGTCGGGATCGCCCTCAAGCGCGCCGCCGTCCACCCAGGCAATAAGCAGGCTCTTTTCGTTCTTTTCGATGTATCGTTCGCCCTTGAATTCTCCGCGATGACGCTCATGAGCGCCCCAGGGCGGCATGTAGCCGGTTACCAGGGCGTTCTTGATGAGCGGCGCCCATAATTTGGCGTCTTCATAATCCATCAGCGACATCGGCGCATAGATGCCGCCGACGCTGGGGCCTTCGGGCTGATGACAGGCAACGCAGTTCTTCTGGAACACTGGCAAGGCGTCTTGATAGAAAGTGGGCGCATCCTGGGCCGCGGCGCCGAACGCGAAGGCGGGCAAAGCAGCCAGGCTCAGATACCTGACAAAAGTGAACTTCATGGTGTTTCTCGCTGGATTATCGGGTCAATGGGAAAGATTAATGGGAAATAATCTAAATGTCTAACTTGGGCGTTTCGGCGGAGATCAGCGACAAGGTTTCGTGCAATGCGTCCGGTGTACTAAACAGTCGATAACGCCGCGCTTCAATGTCGGTGGTGCCTGTGGTCGTTGCTTCGCGTATAGCCCCAAGGCGAAGCTTTCCCTCTGCCTCTCAACGTTTAATACGCTATATACTTCCACGCATCACTTCGTCGGCATTCTGATAGCGACCAGACTCAACTATACTGGATTCGGTACTTGGGTTCATGGTAGATAAAGCGGTGGCCTGGTTCAGGGCGCATCGAATGGCTTGCAGCCAAGGCAATTGAGGTATGGTTAAGCGGATACGGGCACACGGTATTGGACCAGTAACCGAAGCGGACATAAGTTTCGGTGATATAACGATATTTGTAGGACCACAGGCAACGGGTAAGAGCATTTTTCTTCAACTGCTGAAGCTGCTTGTGGACAAGGCCGCCATACACGCAGCAATGCGGCGCTTTGGTATGGCGCCTCGCGGCACTAACTTTCTCGATCTGTATTTTGGCGAGGGTATGGCGTCAATTTGGTCAGCGGGAAGTAGCCAATTGTTTCTCGGGCAGGCACGGACGCCAACTAACTTGGAAGACTATACACGCGCAAATAAATCCAATTTCCAGGAAAAGATGTTTTACATTCCGGCGCAGCGAGTAATGAGCTTGCGCGATGGGATGACGCGTCCTTTCACGGATTATCGGGCTGGCGACCCTTTCGTGCTGAGGGATTTCAGCGAAAAACTCCATGGCATCGTACAGAATGAAATTGGATTGAACGAAGGTGTTTTTCCGAAGAAGCAACGCTTTTCGGAGGATCTGAGAAAGCCACTTGAAGAGCATATTTTCGGTGGGTTCGAGTTGCGTACCGATGCCACTACGCATCAAGGGCGCCTGGTACTAGGGCGAAGCGCTAGCCACCCATCCTTGCCCTACCTCGTTTGGTCGGCCGGGCAACGAGAGTTCGTGCCGCTTTTGCTAGGGCTCTACTGGCTATTGCCTTCATCGAGAAAGCCGCGTCGCGACGACCTTGATTGGGTTGTTATTGAAGAGCCGGAAATGGGATTGCATCCGAACGGAATCGGTGCGGTACTCAATCTCATCCTGGAACTGCGATTACGCGGATACCGCATTTGCATCTCCACCCATTCTCCTCATGTTCTCGATATCATTTGGGCATTGAAATTCTTTCAAGAGAGCGGAGGACTGAAAGAAGATGTGTTGGAGCTTCTCGGTCTTGGCTCTAAACCGAAAACTACGAAGTTGGCCGAGAGCGCTCTTGAGAGTGAATTCAAGACCTATTATTTCGGGCGCGACGGTAAGGTTTGCGACATATCCAGCCTGGACCCGGGGTCAGATTCCGTTGCCGAAGGAGGGTGGGGTGGCCTAACCGATTTTTCCAGCAGGGTGGGGGATATCGTAGCGAGAGTTGCCAGTCGAACAATGTAAGGAAGTTCATGGTAAGGAAGTTCATGAAATTTAAGGAAGCCGTGCGGGAAGCGACAGCCCCGGTAAATGGCGCGTATTTTCCCGGCAAAATGGCCTTAGAAAACAGACATCGCAAGTTGGTGACTTGCAAAGATACCCGGCGGATAACTGGCAGCATTGATCTGGACCGCGCTCTGGCGAAAGAGCCGAAATACGCAAACGAGCCTCGCTGGGACTATGGACTCGGTTATCAGCCAGCGGGCGGGCGTGAGCAAGCAATATGGATAGAAGTACATTCGGCGGAAACAAGTGAAGTTTCAGCAGTCATCCGGAAATTTGAATGGCTGCGCGATTGGCTGGATGAGAACGCAGATCAGCTTCGAAAGCTGACAGAATCAGCCGATAGCGATATTCGCTATATCTGGATTGCCAGCAATCGCCTAAGAATTTTGCCTCACTCCAGACAAGCCAAGCAACTTAGCATGAGCGGCATTGGCGGACCGAAACCAAACCTTAAGCTGCCTTGATCGTACGCTACTCCTCCGTCTCAGGCGGCCCATGGGTCGTGCATGACCTGGAAGAACGCGCAGTGGCCGTCGATGATGCGGCGGGTGGCTTCCCGGCTGGTCTTGAGGCTCTATTCGCCGCGCTCGCAGGCGCCGTCGAGCAGAACGCCGTCGCTACGTGGGAACATGTAGAGGCGTCATTACCGACGACGTTGAAATCGACTTCCTCCTGGGGCAACAGGAAAGTGAGCTGGCCCTTGATGGGCATCAGCATTTCGTCCCCGAACAGCGCGTTCAAGCCGAGGCCGGTACAGTTGAAGATCACGTCTTCTTCCAGCGTCAGCAATTCCTCGGCGCCGGCAATCTCGCGGATATTGATCTTGCCGCCCGCGCCGGGGCGTGCGAAGACTCGCACGCGATGTGGGCGGAGCGTGGTCCGACCCGGGCGCGGGCGGCCTTAGGGGTCGGGGCTCCATTCTTCGCGCCCGGAAGCGGCGTCGAGCGCAATTCGGCGTCGCTCGGGCCGCGCGCCAAGCTAACGCTTGGTTTGCCGCTGGCCCATGCGCGTTCAAGGTTGCAATGGCGCCATTAGCGGCCAGGGGGCGGCTGCTTCGAGTTGTCTGGCCAGTTGCAGCAAGCGCAGGTCGCCGCCCCAGGCCGCTGTGAACATGACTCCGACTGGCAGGTTCCTGCCGGTGCGATGCACAGGTACCGACATTGAAGGCTGGCCGGTGCCGTTGTAGATCGAGGTAAAGCCGCTGTATTGACGGAAACGGCTGACATATTCGCGCTGATCCTCGCTGTTCATGTCGAGCCAGCCAAGCCTTGCCGTGGCGCGCGCCAGCACTGGTGAAACGATCACGTCTACTTGTTCATGGACCGCCGCCATTCGCCGTTCCGCTACACGCAGCAGGTCGCGCGCCGCGAGGTAGTCCACGGCCGGAGTATCGGCGCCATGTTTCGCCATGACGCAAGTAGACCGTTCTATCGGCGCCGCATCGAGCCCGATGTCGAAATGGCGCAATCCCCGCTCCAAAGAGCGGTAGACATGTACGCAGATGATCCGCGACATGGCTGAATTCAGCGCCTCATAGTCGAGTGGATGGCTGAATGGCTCCACGCTGTGTCCTAACGATTCGCACAGGGCCGCGGCCGCTTGCACCGCCGCGACGCAATCGTCATCGAGCTTTTGGCCCATGGGGTGGGTGTCCTGAATGCCGATTCGCAGGCGCGGACAGGGCTGTTCGAGAGCCGCGAGGAAGGATGCCGGCGCCGGCGGCCGGGCGAACAGGTGCTGTCCCGCCGGCAATGCGATGAGATCGAGCAACGCGGCGCTGTCGCGAACGCTTCTGGAAACCACATGTTCCACGGCCATTCCGCTCCAGTTTTCGGACAGCAAGGCGCCCGCCTGGGTCAATCCGCGGCTGGGTTTGAGCCCGAACAATCCGCAGCAACTCGCCGGAATCCGGATGGAGCCGCCGCCGTCGGACGCATGGGCTACGGGCACGATGCCTGCCGCTACCGCCGCCGCGGCGCCGCCGCTTGAGCCGCCGGTCGAATAGTCCGTGTTCCAGGGATTGCGGGTGGGGCCGCTGGCGACCGGTTCGGTGGTCAAGGTCAGGCCGAATTCCGGCGTATTGGTCTTGCCCAGTATGGTCAGGCCGGCGGCTTCGTACAATTGTACGGTCGGCGATGACGATTTGGCGACGTAGTTTTTGAACAGTTCGCTACCGTAGCTGGTGCCGGCGCCTTGCAGATCGCTGAGATCCTTGAGCAGAAACGGAACGCCGGCCAACGGCCCCGGCGCTTCCGCGGTTTCGTCCAGGGTCCTGGCATGCTCCAGGGCTTGTTCATATAGCGGCAGTACGATGGCATTCAGCGCCGGGTTGCGCTGTTGCGCTCGCGCAATGGCGCACGCGGCCAGTTCGACGCGGCTGAAATCACCGCGCTCCAACCCTTGCGCCAGGGCAAGCGCATCCATTGCAAGATATTCATTTTCACTAGGCAAAGGGGGGTTCTCCCGTGGTTATTCGAATCGGCGTCCGGTATACCAGCCGGCTTCCTGAACCTGCCGCGGCGCCTGGTCGACCACGTCAAGCACCAGCGCGAACAGCGCCATGCGCACGAGGACGCCATTGTCGGCCTGGCGGAAAATGGCCAGGTTGGGATGCTGGTTCAGGTCTTCGTCGAGTTCGTTAGCTTCGGCCCGGGTGTCCCGGGGCATGGGGTGCATGATGACGGTATTGGGCTGACAGTGCCGGGTGTAGATTGCCTGATTGAGCCGGAAGCGGCCGCGGTACACGTCCGCTTCAAGCCGGCTGGCGAAACGTTCTTCCTGGATGCGGGTAAGATAGATCGTGTCGTTGTCATGCAGGCCCCGCGCCATGTCCTCGGTTTCGATCACGGTGTGGCCGGCCTGACGCAGCTCGGAAACGATCTCGGCGGTCATGCGCAATTGCTTCGGCGAAATCAGGTTGAAGGTGATATCGCGGTACAAGCGCAACAGCCGTGATAGCGAATGCACGGTGCGGCCGTGTTTCAGGTCGCCGACCATGCCGATGCGCATGCCGTCGATGTTACGCTGCCTGGATTCGAGTTCCTTGCGGATGGTGTACAGGTCGAGCAGCGCCTGGGACGGGTGTTCATTGACGCCATCGCCGCCATTGATCACCGGAACCCGGCTAGCCTCGGCGAACTCCGCCACCGAACCGGCCCGCGGATGGCGCATGACGATGATGTCGCTATAGCCGCTGATTACGCGGGCCGTGTCGTAGAGCGATTCACCCTTGGTAATGGAAGAGGCGCCGGCTTCGGCGGTTTCGCGCACATGCCCGCCAAGCATATTGAACGCGCAGCCGAAACTGACTCTCGTGCGCGTGCTCGGTTCGAAGAACATGTTGCCGAGGATGGCGCCATCGAGCGCCTTGCTGACTTGTTTTCGCCGCGCGAAAGGTTCCATACTGTCGGCCACGGAGAAAATTCGCTCGACATCGGAGCGCTGGAATTGTTGAACGCTGATGATATGGGCGCCGCGGAAATCCATCGAAATCTTCCAGAACGGGGGCCGGCGGACGATTTCCGGCTGTCCGAATACTACAACATATCGCCGGGCATGAGCATCAGGCCGATCAGCGTCGCAGTCACGGCGCCGCGCCGGCATTAACACGAAATTCGCGGGCAAATGGCGGAAAAATCAATCTACTGGTACGACTTCGAAACTTTCGGCCGGGATCCCCGCCGCGGTCGCGCCGCGCAGTTCGCCGGACTGCGCACCGACGAAAACCTCGAGCCCGTGGGCGAACCGCTGATGCTTTATTGCCGCCCGGCGGGAGACTTTTTGCCGGACCCGATGGCCTGTCTGATTACCGGGATCACGCCACGGAAAGCGCTCGACAACGGAATTGGCGAGGCCGAGTTCATCGGCCGCATCAGACAGGAATTCAGCAAACCCGGCACCTGCGTGGCCGGCTACAACAACATCCGCTTCGACGATGAACTCACCAGGCAGTTGCTATATCGCAATTTCTTCGACCCCTACGAGCACGAATGGCGCAACGGCAATTCGCGCTGGGACATCATCGATATGGCGCGGCTGTGCGCCGCTACTCGCCCGCAAGGCATCGATTGGCCGCGAACGGAAGAAGGGGCGGCGATTTTCAAACTGGAGGAACTGAGCCGGGCCAATGGCCTTGAGCATGAAAACGCCCACGACGCCTTGTCGGACGTGCGAGCGACGATCGACCTGGCCCGGCTCATCCGCGACCGCCAGCCGCGCCTGTATGACTATGTCTACCAGTTGCGCGGCAAGGATAAGGTCGCGGCCCAGATTGATCTGCACACGCGTAAACCCATGCTGCATGTTTCGGGCAAATATCCTGCCCGGCAAGGCTGCCTGGGTCTGGTGATTCCGGTCGGCGCGCACGCGGTCAACAAGAACGCGGTCATCGTCTACGATCTGCGCGTCGACCCCCGCCAATGGGCCGGGCTTTCAATTGAACAACTGGCCAGGCACTTGTTCACTCCGCGAGAGGAACTGGCCGGCGAGCGCCTGCCGCTGAAGATTATCAGCAGGAATCACTGTCCGGTCGTGACTTCGCCGGCCGCGCTGCCGCGGGAACGGGCGGCGGCATTCGGCATCGATCACGACGCCTGCCGCGAACACTGGGAATTCTTGACCGGCAATCCGCGGTTGATGCAGCGCTTTTGCGATTTGTTCCAGGCCGACAGTGGCGGCCGCCAGGAAGACGATCCGGATTTCATGATCTACAGCGGCGGATTTTTTAGCGACGGCGACCGCTCCCTCATGGAAACCCTGCGCGGTATCGCGCCCGGAGATCTTGGGCGTGTCGATCTGCCGTTTCGGGACAGCCGCTTGCCGGAGATGCTGTTCCGCTATCGCGCGCGGAATTTCCCGGAAACCCTGAGCGCGGAGGAATGCTCCCGATGGCGCGAATTCTGCCGTTCGCGGCTGCAACAACCGGCGGCCGTCGAAGATTTCGAAAAATCCCTGCAATCGGTGCGCGCGGCCGAATTGCCGGGCGCCGGAGAAATCATCGCGGAACTGACCGATTATGTTGACGGCATCCGCGCCGCTGTTGCATAGCCAGCCACATGCGCCATAATGTTTTTTGTCCAGGGCCGCGTGCCCGTTCCCACCCGCTGGAGTATGGAAACAGGTGACGTCATAAGCAGGGAGCAGCAAGACAAGTTCGCCGAGATCAGGCCCTACCGCGATCACGAGATCAGGCCGGTGCTTGAGCGGCTGATGGAAGAACGGGAATTCCTCGACAGCATGGCGGCCTTTCAGAGCCGTCGTCTCGCCCGCTGGCTTCCTGGACTGCTGCGATTTCTGATTTCCCGCCGACTGCGCCGCTTCATCGCATCCGTGGACGATGTGCAAAGCATGCAACAGGTCGTCGCGTTATATATGGAAAAGACCGTCCGCACCACGACCTGGGGGCTGAGTCAGACCGGGCTGGAAAATCTGCGGCCGGATCAGTCTTACGTTTTTGTCAGCAATCACCGCGACATCGTCATGGACCCGGCATTTACCAATTTGCTATTGCATCGGGCCGGCTTCACAACCGTGCAGATCGGCGTCGGAGACAATCTGCTCACCAAACCCTTTGTCGCGGACCTGATGCGCGTCAACAAGAGCTTTATCGTGCATCGATCACTGAAAGGGCGGGAACTTCTGCTCGCGCTGCGATTGCTATCGGAGTACATCCACCATTGCATGGAAGTTTCGGAGAATGTCTGGATCGCGCAGCGGGAAGGGCGCGCCAAGGACGGAATCGATCGCACGGATCCGGCGCTGCTGAAGATGCTGGCCATGGGCAAGCGGAAAATGCCCCTGCACCAAAGTCTGGCCCATTTGCATATCGTACCGGTGGCGATTTCCTATGAAATCGATCCTTGCGATTCGCTCAAGGCCCGGGAGTTACATCAAATAAAGACCACCGGCAGTTTTCCTCGCACCGAAGCCGGCGATCTGCGCAGCATCGTCAAGGGCATGACCGGGTTCAAGGGCAAGGTGCATGTGGCTTTCGGCGAAGAACTGCGCTGCGAGGCCGATGATGCCGAATTGGCGGCGGCGGCGATTGATCGCCAGATCATCCGCAATTACCGGCCATACGAGACAAATTACCGGGCGCTGGAAATTCTGCTCGAGGAAGGCGCGCTTGAGTCTCGGGAATTGGCGCAATTGGTCGCTGGCCGGGAGGTGGACAGCCGCTCCCGCGAACTCTTCGATCGGCGATTGGCGGAAGTACGCGGTGAACTGCGCGAGGTCTTGCTGTTCGGCTACGCCAATCCGGTCATCAGCCAGTTCGAGCGCGCTGCGGGCGGGAACTGATTCGCTGCCGCAATTTGCGAAAGCGCTGCCGCAAGGCCTTGCGCGCGTCCGGAGTCAAGGGTCCGGCGCAGGCGAGGGTTACTTCGGCCTCGCGCAACTTTCCGGCGGTCTGCATGCCATCGGGTCCGCGTTTGCCGAAATTGCTGGCAAGCTGTTGCAATTGCGTTTCCATGCGCAATGATTGGTCCTCGCGCGGTGAATTGACGCCGGCTTCGACCTCGAGTTGCACGCAAACGCGGCGCTGTTGTTGCTCGCCATCCTCGGCAAGGGCCGCCAGTTGCGCTAGGGTTTTTGTCTCCATCAGCGCTTGCAGCCAGTGGTTGAATCCACTTTCGCAAGGTTCATCCGCGGCCGGCAACTGCTCCCATTCATCAATTTTGACCGCATTGCGGCGCTCGTCGAATTGCGCTGGATCCTCGGCGCCGAACAGGGTTTGTTCCAGCTTCTCGAGAAATTCGGATCTGGGCGCCAACTGCTCAAGCAGGCCGGAATGGCGCCGTTCCGCGGCGGGCCGGGCGCGTTCCCGACTTTTCGCCCGCTGTTCGCTCTCGGCCTTGAATATCGCTTCGCAGACGGCGCGGAATTCCTCCCGGAAGCGTTTCTCTTCGCGGAAATCCGCCGGCCCGATCTGTTTCCATTCGGTTTGCAGCCGGCGCACTTCCGCCGCGGCCTTGACGCGATCCTCAAGCTCGGCGAATCGTTTTGCCTGCTCCAGGCAAGACTGCTTGCGGGCGGCATTCCCCGTCACCGCTTCATTACGCAGATT
The DNA here is from genome assembly GCA_951812715.1 of uncultured Pseudohongiella sp. Classification (GTDB taxonomy): domain Bacteria; phylum Pseudomonadota; class Gammaproteobacteria; order Pseudomonadales; family Pseudohongiellaceae; genus UBA9145. The sequence continues at coordinate 3,438,149 of OX638323.1, forward strand.
GCCAAGCATTTTCAGCGCCGCGTAATAGCGCTTCTGCAATGGCTTGATTTTCGATTGCTCAACCGGCGCATGTTCTTTCCAGGATGCGTTGCACGCGGAAATGAGCTGGTTCAGCTTCAGGATGTGAACTGACTTGCCGTCCAGTTCCGCCAGCTTTTGCTCCAGTTTTTCGCATAGTTCAATTCGAATCTTCAGATTTTGCGCCATGCGCTGCTTGCGTTGCCGGAAATATTCCTTGCATGGAGCATATACCTGGTCCGACATTCGTTTGAATTCGCGCCAGAGCTTTTCGTTCTGATCGGATCGGCCCAGAGCTTTCCACTGTTCATGCATTTTCTGGATGCGCCGACTCAGGTCCGGCGGTGACAGGCCCGCGTCCGCCAGTGTACCCATCTCGGCGATGAGTTCCTTTTTCTTTTCCGTGGCCGCGTAATTGCGCCAATTACGCATTTCCAGCACGGTTCCCTTACAGGCGCCGGCTTCCTTTTGCATGGCGCGCCGCAAATCGCCGGTGCATTGCTGGATGTTGCCCTGGATCCGATCCCACAGGGAAAGCGCGACTTTGGAGCGGCCCGCTTCGAGCGCTTCTTTCAAAGCCGCTAGCTGGTCTTGCAGACGCTGTTGCAACTGCTGCTGGTATTGCTGATTCCTTGCCAGCAGATTCTGCAAATCCCGCCATTGCTCGCAAGACGTTCCCTGCTTCCCAAGTCGTTCGAAACCGCGGCGTAAATCGATCAGTTCCCGGCTTTGCTTGTGGCTGATTTGCGTCAGCTTCTCAATCAGTTCAACCGGAACATCCTCGGTGATCCCGGATGCGGCAACAGAGCCGGAATTGGCGGGTTCGACAGTGTTGGCCGCCGCAACCTCTTCCGTAGCGGAATCGGCGGGGAGAGTCTCGTCGACATTTTCGGCGCCGGCCTGTTCCATTTCGGCCTGCGCTGGAGGAGGCTCGCCGGCATCGCTTGCGGCGTTGGTGTTGGCCGCCGCAACCTCTTCTGTAGCGGAATCGGCGGGGAGAGTCTCGTCGACATTTTCGGCGCCGGCCTGTTCCATTTCGGCTTGCGCTGGAGGAGGCTCGCCGGCATCGCTTGCGGCGTTGGTGTTGGCCGCCGCAACCTCTTCCGTAGCAGAATCGGCAGGGAGAGTCTCGTCGACATTTTCGGCGCCGGCCTGTTCCATTTCGGCCTGCGCTGGAGGAGGCTCGCCGGCATCGCTTGCGGCGTTGGTGTTGGCCGCCGCAACCTCTTCCGTAGCAGAATCGGCAGGGAGAGTCTCGTCGACATTTTCGGCGCCGGCCTGTTCCATTTCGGCCTGCGCTGGAGGAGGCTCGCCGGCATCGCTTGCGGCGCTGGTGTTGGCCGCCGCAACCTCTTTTTTAGCGGAATCGGCGGGGAGAGTCTCGTCGACATTTTCGACGCCGGCCTGTTCCATTTCGGCCTGCGCTGGAGAAGGCTCGCCGGCATCGCTAGCGGCGTTGGCGTTGGCCGCCGCAACCTCTTCTGTAGCGGAATCGGCGGGGAGAGTCCCGTCGACATTTTCGACGCCGTCCTGTTCCATTTCGACCTGCGCTGGAGGAGGCTCGCCGGCATCGCTTGCGGCGTTGGTGTTGGCCGCCGCAACCTCTTCCGTAGCGGAATCGGCGGGGAGAGTCTCGTCGACATTTTCGGCGCCGGCTTGTTCCATTTCGGCCTGCGCTGGAGGAGGCTCGCCGGCATCGCTTGCGGCGTTGGTGTTGGCCGCCGCAACCTCTTCCGTAGCGGAATCGGCAGGGAGAGTCTCGTCGACATTTTCCGCGCTGGCCTGTTCCATTTCGGCCTGCACTGGAGGAGGCTCGCCGGCATCGCTTGCGGCGTTGGCGTGTTCGTTTTCAAGCTGCACTGACTCGGGATTTTCAATCGCCGACATGGCTTCACCCGCAATCTGCTATGGCGAACAGGCGACAGTGTACCAAATCGTGGAGCGAGCGACGCATGCGTTTTCCTGTTTGCAAAATGGGATGGCGCGTTGTGAGAGGCGCTCCCCCTCGCGGATTGGGTCGAAGCCGCCATGCGACCCTTGCCCGGTGCTATACTTTTCGCAGCTTCCCAGGCCCGGACGGCCAAAGGCGCGCAAGCCCGTGGATTCCCTCAAACAACAGATACAGTCGGACTACCGGCGGATTCTCGACGCCCGCGGCTTCCGGCCGCGTCAGGGGCAGCGCCGGATGATAGCCGAAATCTTCAATGCGTTGGCGGACCGGGGCGAGGAGGGATGCGGCCCGGTCTGCGTGGTGGAAGCGGGTACGGGCACCGGCAAGACCTTGGCTTACCTGCTGGCCAGCCTGCCTCTGGCGATGGAATCGGGTCTCAAGCTGATCGTGGCGACGGCTACGGTTTCCTTGCAGGAACAGCTCGTTCACAAGGACATACCTCAGATTCTGCAAGCTACGGAGCTGCAATTCGATTATGCGCTGGCGAAAGGCAGGGGCCGCTATCTGTGCAGGCTCAAACTCGAAAATCTGTTGCGCGGAGATGAAAGCCGCGCCGCCCTCGGCGACTTGTTCGAGGACGAACCGAGTCCGGACCACGGCGCCGACCCGCGGCTCTGGGAGGAAATGCAGCGGGAACTCGAAGCAGGCCACTGGCGCGGCGACCGGGACGACTGGAAAGAACCGCTGGCGCAAGACCGCTGGCAACCCCTTACGGTACAGCGCGGCGAATGCCTGGGCCCGCGCTGCCGGCTATATCGGAAATGCTGCTTCTATCAGGCCCGCTATGAAATCGAGGAGGCGGACTGCATCGTTGCCAACCAGGATCTCGTGCTAACCGACCTTGCCCTTGGCGGCGGTGTGGTGCTGCCATCGCCCGAGGAAAGCATTTACGTGTTCGATGAAGCCCATCACCTGCCCGAGAAGAGCAATCGCCATTTCGCCCATTCGATTCGCATCCGGGCCGAAGCAGCCTGGCTGGAGCACAGCGAGACTGTTTTCAAACGAATGACCGAACAGCAGGTGCTGGAAGCCGGCGACGTAAAGGAATTCACCGGCCTGCCGCCGGATCTGCGAGAACGGCTGCAGATGACATATCTGGTCTTGCAAGGATTGCAGCAACCCGATGCCGACAGTTATCGCAATCGAATTACGCTGACCTTCAAACTTGGCGAGCCACCGCCGGAATTGCGCGAGCTGGCGGGCGATCTGGCGCATCTGTTCCGGCAATTGGAGACCCGGCTTGATCGCTTGCGGGAGCGCCTGCGCGAGCAATTGGATGACAGTGGCGATGAATCGGCCGACGGCCAGCAGTCTGCTACCGCCGAGACCTGGTTTCCGATCGCCGGCAACATGCTCGATCGCGCCATGGCGAACCGCGCCTTGTGGGATAGTTACGCGGCGGAGGACGAGGCAGGCCAGGCGCCCTGGGCGCGCTGGCTCAGCTTCGATCAGGATGATGACTTGGCCGACATCGGGATTTCCTCAAGTCCCGTGCTGGCGGCGGACAACTTGCGGGAAAGCCTCTGGCGGCGTTGCGCCGGCGCCGTGCTGACCTCGGCCACCTTGTCGGCGCTGGGAGAGTTCTCGATGCTGGGTCTGCGGGCCGGATTGCCGGAGCATACCCGCTATCTGAGTATTCCCAGCCCATTTCCCTTTGCCGAGGCGGCCAGTCTTGAAGTGCCCAGAATGGGCTGCGAACCATTCGAAAAGCAACGTCATACCGATTGCATCATCCGTTCGCTGCCGCGGCTGCTTGGCCCGGACGCCGCGGCATTGATGTTGTTTTCCAGCCGCGGCCAGATGCACGACGTGTTGGCCGGCTTGCCGGAAGAATGGCGCAAGCGGGTGCTGTGTCAGGACGACCATCAGAAATTCGAACTTTTACGCAAGCATCGCGCGCGTATCGACAAAGGCAGGCGCAGTGTGATTTTCGGTCTGGCGAGTTTTGCCGAAGGCGTGGATTTGCCCGGCAAATATTGCACGCATGTGCTGATCGCCAAGCTTCCCTTTCCCGTGCCCACCGATCCGGTGGAGGCTACCATGGCGGACTGGTTCGAAAGCGAACAACGCAATTCCTTCATGGAACTGTCGTTGCCCCAGGCGGTTTTCCGCTTAAAGCAGGCCTGCGGCAGATTGCTGCGCAGCGAAACCGACAGTGGCCGCATCACCCTGTTCGACGAGCGCATCGCGAGAAAGTTTTATGGCAAGCGGATGCTGGAGTCGCTGCCTCCGTTCCGGCGCGAACTGCTGCAAGAAGATATTTCTCCGCAGGACAGCGCGGGCGATTAGGGCTTGGGCCGGTGCGTGAAGTACAGGCCCGCGGCCACGCCAAGCAGACCGAAAATCACCATCGACAGCAACACGCTGCCTACAAAGGGGCCAAGCCCGACGCCGACAATCAGTCCAGCCGTGATGCAAAGCGCTAGCGTTCCCCGGCTGGCTTGTCTTTTTTTCGATTTCCTCGACATCACGATTCCCGCCGCGCGTCAATTAACTTGCCGAATAGAATATATCAAGCGGCCGGAGGCGGTAAATTCGAGTGGGTCCACCGCCGTGGCGCCGATTCGATCGGCCGCTGCCATGCCTTCGACGACATGACCTATCACCGTGTACCTGCCGTTCAGATGCGGCGCATCACTCAAGCTGATGAAAAATTCCGGACCGTTGTCGTCCGGCCCCTGGTTGGCAAGGGCAAGCGCGCCGCGGCTCAAGTCTCGGCCGGACCGTTGTGACTGGTAGCGATAGCCGAGCTGCGCATAGGCGTCCTTGACGCTCATATTGGAAAGGGCGGACATGATCTCATCCTGGCGCGCGGCGATCTCGGCGTTGCCGGAAATGCCGAGGCGGCGGTACAGCGGCCGCAGCAGGATTTCATCGAAGTCCTCCTTGCCCTGGATATCGAGCAGCGGATTGAATTCACCGTTGGCGTACATGACCGGCTCAAGGTCGAGACCGAGCGCGTCGGCGTTGATCTCGTCGCGGATGGTTTCAGGCTCCGCATCGTCTCGAGACAACGCCGGGCTGCCAGCCTGGACAAGGAAGCCCGGAATTACGCGATGAAAGCGCATGCCGTCATAATGGCCGCTTGCAACCGGCAAGCCGAACCGCGGTTCCGCCTCCGCCGGCTCGGCCAGGGACAGAAAATTCGCCACGTTGAGCGGCGCCACGTCCGGCAGCAGTTCCACATAGATCGGACCGGTTTCGGTATTGATGAGCACCAGCGGGTTTGCCGGATTTTCCATCGCCGCCGCGGCCGACACGGCATCTCCCGCCGCCCCGGCAGGGAAAAGCAGAAGCAGCAATGGAAGGGCGAGGCGGCGCATGTCGGTACCGGACGATTTACTTTACCGGAATTGTAGAAAGCGCTTCCTTCCGGGGCAAGGAAAATCCGCTTGCGCCGACCGGCGAAAATTGTCGCCGCCCCAGGCTCGTGGCATCATCGGCGACTGTGTTGAGGGTCTACTGAAAAAACCCAGAACGAAAGCAATTAGCGTGAATTTACCGAAATCCATGTTCGCCGCCATAGTGATCACGCTAGCCGCGGGCGCGTTCGCGGAGCCGGCTTTTAGCCAGGGATTCAACGCGTTCAATATGCAGTTACTGCGTGGTTCCGGATTTGAACCTGGCCGGACAAGCGCCACGAACCTGACCGGAGAGTGGGCCAATGCCTGGAATTACGGCGATAATTTCGCCTTTGTTGATGTGGGTAGTCCCTTTGCCGGCGAAGCGGTCACTTATGCGGAATGGATGCCGCGGTTAAGCTTGTCGAGTCTTGCCGGCCGGGAGATTTCCGCCGGCGTTGTGCGGGATGTGCTACTGGCCGGCAACGTGAAAAGCGGCGAGGGTTTCCGCGCTTATCTTGTCGGCGCCGGGGTCAATCTCGATGTGCCCGGGTTCGATTTTTTCCGCGTGAACGGTTTTCGGCGCAACGACCCCAATCTGCCCGGCGCGACCTGGCACTTGAATATGGCCTGGAACAAGGCGTTTGTCACCGGTTCATTGCATTGGGAGTTCGGCGGATTCCTGAATTGGGCCGGCGCCGAGGGCGGGCCCGGAACCTCTGCCTACAGCCGTCCCAATTTGCTGTCGCAGCCGCAACTGATGTTTGATCTGGGGCGGATTTTCGGTACGCCGGACCGGCTATATGCCGGCGTTGAATGGCAAATCTGGCGCAACAAGTTCGGCGTTCCGGGCATAGACGAGTCGGTGCTGCAGGCAGCGCTGAAACTGAAATTGTAGATCGGTTCAACCTTGGGCCGGCGGTTCGGCGCCGACCCGATATCGGTCCAGATCCGCGGTCGTATCGATATCCATGAGTACGGCCGGGTCGTTGACAGGAATCTCGCATACGGAATCCTGGTGTTGCCGGATGATGTTTCTGCCACCGCGCTCGTCGCGCAATTGCGCCAGTTCGGCGAAAAATCGGCGCCCGAATGCCACCGGATTTCCCCGGCGACCGTTGTGATTGGGAATGACGATATTTTCGGGAGTCAATCTGGCGGACAGCAGGGCATAGGTTTGCGGCCGGATGAATGGCATATCGGCCAGGCAGACCAGGCAGCCGTCCCAGGGCGGCAACCGCGAAATCCCCCAGGCGAGGCTGGCGCCCATGCCCTGTTCAGCATCTTCGAACAACAGTACGGGCCAATTGTCGTGATTCCATGTTTCCGCCGCACCGGGTCGGGACACGATGAGAATTTCCTCGATGGCCGAGGCAATTCCATCCAGGGTGTGATCGATCAGACTCCGGCCATCGGTCATCGGCGCGGAGAGCTTGGCGCCGCCGAAGCGTCTGGCGAAACCTGCCGCGAGTACGAGCGCGCCGATTCTGAATTCCATGGAAAATAATTCGTTGCTTTTTCGCGGTTGGGATAGGATTTTGACTTCGATTGTAATCGTACATGCCATTCCTGGCGCGGCTTCGGGGCTTTGCCGAACCCTGGTCTCGACATCAATGTCGAGCCGTTCGGCCCGCAAGAAGCATTGCTTGTTGTCGGCTTCGCCGACCGACCGGGCCTCACGCTAATGGATCACTCGGCCGGGCCAGCGCGTCATTCTGCGGCGATGCGTACTGATTTCAAGCTCAACGCCGTCGGCATTCGTGTTCCGCGCCGATTCCGGCGCGGCCGGTCGGGGTTTTTTGCTGATCGCGGAGATCTGTTGCCGGGAATTTTCCTCAAGTTGCTGTTCATGCCGACGCAATTGCTTGCTCAGATGCCGTTTCAGGCGATCTACCACTTCCGCCATGACGGCAATGGTCTGACTGAGTTGATCCAGGGTTTGCAAGGCCTGTTCGGCATCGGCGCCTGCTGGTTTGTCCTTGGTCATAAGAAAATTCCTTGGCTGCGAAGCGCGATGCTCAATCCCAGCTCAACGCGCCGCCGGTCTGGTATTCGATAACCCGGGTTTCGAAAAAGTTCTTCTCCTTGCGCAAATCCATGATTTCCGACATCCACGGGAAAGGATTGCCGACGCCGCGGAACCGTTCCTTCAGTCCGATCTGCACCAGCCGCCGATTGGCGATGAATTGCAGATATTCCTCCATCATGGCGGCGTTCATGCCGAGAATGCCTCGCGGCATGGTGTCCCTGGCGTATTCGATTTCGAGTTGCGTCGCCTGAAGAATCATCTGGGTCGCTTCTTCCCGCATATCTTCGGTCCACAGGTGCGGATTTTCGAGCTTGATCTGGTTGATCATGTCGATGCCGAAATTCAGATGCATCGATTCATCTCGCAGGATGTACTGGAACTGCTCCGAAGTGCCGGTCATCTTGTTGCGCCGGCCCATGGACAGGATCTGGGTGAATCCGCAATAGAAGAATATGCCTTCCAGGCAGCAATAGAATGCGATCAGGTTCTTGAGCAGTTCCTGATCGTTTTCCACCGTGCCGGTGTGAAATTGCGGATTCGACAGCGCCCGGGTGAATTTCAGACCCCAGGACGCCTTTTTCGCGACCGAAGGCACTTCGTGATACATGTTGAAGATCTCGCCTTCGTCCATTCCCAGCGATTCGATGCAATACTGATAAGCGTGCGTGTGGATGGCTTCCTCGAAGGCTTGTCGCAAGATGTACTGGCGGCATTCCGGATTGGTGATCAGCCGGTAAATCGCCAGCACCAGGTTGTTGGCCACCAGTGAATCGGCGGTGGAGAAGAAGCCGAGATTGCGCTGGACGATCAGGCGTTCGTCCGCGGTCAGCCCGTTTGGATCCTTCCACAAGGCTATATCCGCGTTCATGTTGACTTCCTGCGGCATCCAGTGATTGGCGCAGCCGTCCAGATATTTCTGCCAGGCCCAGTCGTACTTGAACGGTACGAGCTGGTTCAGATCGGCCCGGCAATTGATCATGCGCTTGTCGTCGACGGCCACACGGGAGGCGGTGCCTTCCAGTTCCTCCAGGCCCGCGCTTACGTCCAGATCCTTCAGATCCCGGATCGCCTGCTGCAAGGCATCGTCGTTGCGGCTGCGCGTCGCCGCATCGAGTTCCTCTGCCGACGCTTCGCTCGCCATCGGCTCCACCGGCCTCGCCGGCTCCGGCGATTCGGCTGAAAGCGGCTCCGGCGGTTCGGCCGTCGGCGGCTTCGGCACGGGGGCCAGCGCTTCTTCGCGATTGAATTCATCCCATGACAACATCACTTCACCTCCATTTTCTGTTTTTCGAATTGCATCAAAGCGGCCTTACTGGCATGCCTCACAGTCCGGATCGTCCAGCGAACAGGCCGCGGGCGCTTCGGCTGCGCCGCTTGCAACCTTGTTTAAACTGTTATCGGCAATGGTCGATTTTTCCGTGCTCGTCGCGGCCAGCGCCCGCAGGTAGTAAGTCGTTTTCAACCCCCGCAGCCAGGCCATGCGATAAGTGATATCGAGCTTCTTGCCACTGGCGTTGGCGATATACAGATTCAGCGACTGTGCCTGATCGATCCACTTTTGCCGGCGGCTGGCGGCATCCACCAGCCAGCGCGGCTCGATTTCGAAGGATGTGGCATAGATCTGCTTGATCTCCTCGGGAATCCGGTCGATCTTGCGCACGCTGCCTTCGTAATATTTCAGATCGTTCACCATGACGCCGTCCCACAGGCCCAGTCTTTTCAGGTCGTTGACCAGATAGGGATTGACCACGGTGAACTCGCCGGACAGATTCGATTTCACGTACAGGTTCTGATACGTCGGCTCGATCGATTGCGACACGCCGCAGATATTGGCGATTGTGGCGGTAGGCGCGATCGCCAGCACATTGGAGTTGCGCATTCCGGTCCGGCCGATGCGTTCGCGCAAGGCGTCCCAGTCCAGTCGCTGGCCGAGATCGACATCGAGATATGCCTCGCCGCGTTCCTCCTTGAGCAGACGCAGGGAGTCGATCGGCAGGATGCCGCGGTCCCAGAGCGAGCCATCGTAGGATTCGTAGCGGCCGCGTTCTTCGGCCAGCAAAGTGGATGCGTGGATAGCCTGGTAGCTGATCGTCTCCATGGCGCTGTCGGCGAAGTCGACCGCCGCGTCCGAGGCGTAGGCGATGCGCTGCTTGTAGAGCGCGTCCTGAAATCCCATGATGCCCATGCCCACCGGGCGATGGCGCATGTTGGAATTGCGCGCCTGCTCCACCGAGTAGTAGTTGATGTCGATCACGTTGTCGAGCATGCGCACGGCAGTCGTGACGGTGCGGCGGATCTTTTCGACATCGAGGCCGTTTTCATCGACATGGTTGACCAGGTTCACCGAACCCAGGTTGCAGACCGCGATCTCGTCCGCGGAGGTGTTCAGGGTGATCTCGGTGCACAAATTGGACGAATGCACGGTGCCGCAATGCTGCTGCGGCGAACGGACGTTGCAACTGTCCTTGAAGGTCATCCAGGGATGGCCGGTCTCGAACAGCATCGACAGCATCTTGCGCCAGAGATCGGCGGCCTTGACGGTCTTGTGGATTTCCATTTTCCCGGAATCGGCCCGGCGTTCGTATTCGAGGTAGGCGGCCTCGAATTCCTTGCCGTACTTGTCGTGCAGGTCGGGCACGTTATTGGGCGAGAACAGGGTCCATTTTTCGTTATTGAACACCCGCTTCATGAACAGATCCGGAATCCAGTTGGCGGTGTTCATATCGTGGGCGCGGCGGCGGTCGTCGCCGGTGTTCTTGCGCAGTTCGAGGAATTCCTCGATGTCGAGATGCCAGGTTTCCAGGTAGGAGCAGACCGCGCCCTTGCGTTTGCCGCCCTGGTTTACCGCCACGGCGGTGTCGTTGACGACCTTGAGGAAGGGAACCACGCCCTGGGATTTGCCGTTGGTGCCCTTGATGTGGGCGCCCATGGCGCGCACCTGGGTCCAGTCGTTGCCTAGGCCACCGGCCCATTTCGACAACATGGCGTTGTCCTTGATCGCCGAATAGATGCCATGCAGATCGTCAGACACCGTAGTCAGGAAGCAGGAGGAAAGTTGCGGCTTCATGGTGCCCGAGTTGAACAACTGCGGGGTGGAAACCATGTAGTCGAAACTTGAAATCAGGTCGTAGAACTCGATTGCGCGCGCTTCGCGGTCATCCTCCTGCCTTGCCAGTCCCATGGCCACCCGCATGAAGAACACCTGGGGCAGTTCAAAGCGGATGTCCTTGCTGTGGATGAAATAACGGTCGTACAGCGTCTGCAGCCCGAGATAGGTGAATTGCAGGTCGCGTTCCGCCTTCAGCGCCCGGCCGAGGCGTTCGAGGTCAAATTCGAGCAGCTCGGGCGACAGCAGGCCGAGTTCCGCGCCCTTCTGCACGTAGCTGGTCAGGGCGGCGGGGTAGCGGTAGTGCATTTCCGCCTGGGTCGCGCTGTCGGCAATGCCGAGAAACTTCAGTGCTTCGCAGCGCACGGAGTCGAGCAGCAGCCGCGCGGTGACCTGGGAATAATTCGGATCTTTTTCCACCATGGCGCGGGCGGTCATGACCAGGGAAGTGCGCAAGTCGTCGATCTTCACTCCGGGATACAGATTGCGCAGGGTCTCCTCGTAGATGGCGTCGGCGGAAACATCGCTCAGGCCTTCGCAGGCCTCGTCGATGACGGTGCGCAGGCGGCCGGTGTCGAGCGGCGCCTGCTGGCCGTCGTCCATCGTTACCGCGATGCCCTGTGAACGCGGCTGTTCTTCCCGGCGTTTCTGCTCGCGCTCCTGGGAGCGCTTTTCCCGGTAGATTACATAGGTGCGGGCGACCTTGTGCTCGCCGGTGCGCATCAGCGCGAGTTCGACCTGATCCTGAATGTCCTCGATATGAATCGTGCCCCCGGACGGCATGCGGCGGCTGAATATCGCGCTGATCTGGTCAGCCATCCTCGCCACTGTTTCGTGAATCCGCGTTGAAGCCGCGGCCTGGCCGCCTTCCACCGCCAGATAGGCCTTGGTGATCGCCACCGAAATTTTGGAATCGTCGTAGGGAACGACGGCGCCGTTGCGCTTGATTACGCGCAACTGGCCCGGCGTGGTGCTGTCGAGGGCGGAATCCTCCATGGCCGCTGTGTCTTCGGCCGGCTTCATGCCGACTACTGCAGATAAACGGGGTTGATCAGTTTGCATTCTTTGCTCCTGCGCTACTTACCGGGCTCCGCCCGATCAATGCCTTGTATTCCGGGTTGCCATCCATCGCCGCCGATCCGGGTGACCGGGTTAATTCACACCATATAGTGGTGTTACGGCTGATTTAACCACAACATAATGGAGTTGCAAAGGATTAAGCGTTGGAATATCTGTGGATGATTTGTCGATAACCTGTTATGCCGCCGTCAGACGGCAAGCAGGTATTCCAGCAGGGCCTTCTGGGTATGCATACGGTTTTCGGCTTCGTCCCAGATCACGGCATCTTCCCTGTCGAGCAGTTCCGCGCTGACTTCCTCGCCGCGATGGGCCGGCAGGCAATGCATGAACAGGGCGTCCGGCGCGGCCTTTTCCATCAATTCGCCGTTGACCTGAAATCCGGCGAAGGCGCGGTTGCGATCCGTGCTTTCCGTTTCCTGACCCATGCTCGCCCACACGTCGGTCACGACCAGCCGGGCGTCACGAACCGCTTCCGCGGGTTTGCGCCCAAGCGTAACCCGGTTGTTGTTCGCCAACAGGTCGGACCTCGGCTCGAAGCCTTGCGGGCAGCTAATGCGCAATTCGAAATCGAAGGCAGCCGCGGCATTGATATAGGACTGGCAGACATTGTTGCCGTCGCCGATCCAGGCAACGGTGCTGCCGGCGATGCTGCCGCGGTGTTGCTGAAAAGTCTGGATATCCGCCAGCAACTGGCAGGGATGGAAGTCATTGCTCAGGGCGTTGATCACCGGCACGCGCGAAAACGCGGCGAATCGTTCCAGCCGTTCATGGTCAAAAGTGCGGATGGCGACACAGTCCACCATGCGCGAAACCACGCGGGCGGTATCCTCTATCGGCTCGCCGCGGCCGAGCTGGCTGTCGCCGGTGGCGATGAACAGGCTGGCGCCGTCCATCTGCGCCATGGCGGTCTCGAAAGCGATGCGCGTTCGGGTGGAAGCCTTCTCGAAGATCAGGCCCAGCGTCTTGCGGCGCTGACCGATGGCGAGTTCGGGCTGCGCCTTGAGCGCCATGGCCCGCTGCACAATAGCGTGCAGATCCTGCCTGGGCAGATCGTTGAGAGTTAGGAATTGGCGCACAGCGCTGCCTTTGCGAAAAAAAAAGCAAGCGGCGGATTCTAGCCGCAATCGCTCCCGCCCGCAAATGCGCGGTAGCGGGGTCATTCGCGGGCGAGCAACCGTGTTGCGTGAAGTATTGATTCAGATTGTATCCTCCGTGCTGAAGTCGCTGTAATCAAGAGGCGCAAGCCGCTCTTCGTGGTGGTTCTGGCGACCATGGCCGATTTTCGGCGAGCAAGTGGTTTGCGAGTACGGCGAGATTGCGCATGATGGCGACGATGGCGACTTTTGGGGGTTTGCCGGCGTTTCGCATGCCCGCCCCTATGGTTTCACATGTGTCTGGATCTTAACAATGCGCGGGGCCAACACATACATTGCCCCTGCCGGAACCGGACTTGGGACGCATGCGTCGCCCGATCTCCGCCTGCGAAAAATGCGCTAGACTTGCGAGTCATGAACGTTGTCGAACTGAATCTGTTCGCCAGCCGTGTCGCCGCCATCTGCGATGAGATGGGCGTGGTGCTGCGGCGCGCGGCTTTTTCGCCCAACATCAAGGATCGGCTGGATTTTTCCTGCGCGCTGTTTGACGCCAAAGGCCGGATTTTCGCCCAGGCCGCGCATATACCCGTGCATCTCGGCAGCATGGCCTATGCCATGCACGACGTGGTGCGGCGATTCGAGTGGGTCGAGGGCGACATGCTGGTGTTCAACGATCCCTACCTGGGCGGCACGCATCTGCCCGACGTCACCCTGGTGGCGCCGGCGTTTCATGACGGGAAACTCGCCGGCTTCGTCGCCAATCGCGCCCATCACGCCAACATCGGTTGCGATACGCCGGGCTCGATGCCGCTGTCGGAAACCCTGGCCGAAGAAGGCCAGGTGATTCCGCCTGCCTTGCTGTATCGGGCCGGAGAGCTGCAAGAGGATATGCAATTGCCGGGTTCCGAGAACGGGCTGAGTGGGGATTTTGCCGCCCAGGCCGGGGCCAACAAGGTCGGCATCGCCAGACTCGTCGATCTGTTGCAAGGGTTGGGAATGGAGCAATATCGCGCCGGAATCTTCCAACTTAACGACTATGCCGAACGCATCGCCCGCTCGGCGCTAGGCGAACTCGCCGAAGGCGAATACCGCTTCCGCGATTTTCTGGACGATGACGGATTCAACGATGAACCGGTTCCGCTGGAAGTCGTCGTGCGCTTGCGCGACGGCGGAGCGGAACTCGATTTTTCCGCCAGCGCCGACCAGGTGCGCGGCAATCTCAATTGCCCTGAACCCGTGGTCGCCGCTGCCGCATTCTATTGCTTCCGCTGCCTGTTTCCCGAACAGGCCCCGGTCTGTGATGGGCTGTTCAGGCCGGTGCGGCTGATCACCCGCAAGGGCTCGGTGCTCAACGCCAATTCACCGGCGGCGGTGGCGGCGGGCAATGTCGAAACCTCGATGCGCCTGGTGGACTTGATCTTCGGCGCGCTGGCCCAGGCGCTGCCGGAGCGGATTCCAGCGGCAAGCCAGGGTACGATGAACAATGTCGCCATGGGCAACGCAGACCCTGCGTTCGGCGCTCGCTGGGACTATTACGAAACGCTTGCCGGCGGCATGGGTGGGGGTCCGCTGGGACCGGGACCCGATGCGCGCCACAGCCACATGACGAACACCTTGAACACCCCGGTGGAAAGCGTGGAAATGCATTATCCACTGCGCGTGCTGCGCTACGCCTTGCGTAATGGCAGCGGCGGCGCGGGCCGGCATCCCGGGGGCAGGGGACTGGAGCGTGAATACGAGTTTCTGGCCCCGGCCAGCTTGAGTCTGCTCAGTGAACGCCGGCGCATTCCGCCCTGGGGCCTGCAAGGCGGCGCCCCGGGCAAGACCGGCGAGAATCGCCTCAACGACCGGCCCCTGCCGGCCAAGTGTACCTTGAACGTGGCGCCCGGCGACCGCTTGAGTCTGGCCACGCCGGGCGGGGGCGGTTTCGGCGGCGCCGATGACAAGACAGGGCACAAAATGTAGAATTGTGCTCCAGGCAGTTCAAAGCAGAATCACTCATGAGCATCGAGCAGAACATCAAAGACCAGATCAGCGACAACAACATCCTGTTGTACATGAAGGGCAGCCCGCAGATGCCCCAATGCGGCTTCTCGGCCCAGGTCACCCAGGTACTGATGCAATGCGGCAAACGCTTCGCTTACGTCGACGTACTCAGCAATCCGGAAATCCGGGCAAATTTGCCGAAAGTCTCCAACTGGCCCACCTTCCCGCAACTTTTCGTCGACGGCGAACTCGTCGGCGGCTGTGACATCGTCACCGAGATGTTCGAAAACGGAGAGTTGCAGTCCATGCTCGACAAGGCCGCGACCGAATAACTCCGCCGCGGTTATTGCCACCCTCCAAGATTGCGCCAGTGGTTGACGATGCCGCAGAACAGCTCTGCTGTCTTCTCCGCGTCGTAGCAGGCGCTGTGGGCGGATGCGCCGTCGAATTTGATACCCGCCTCTTCACAGGCGCGTGACAGTACAGTCTGGCCATACGCGAGGCCGGCCAGCGTGGCGGTATCGAAACTGCTGAACGGGTGGAACGGGTTGCGCTTGAGATTTTGGCGCTCACTGGCGGCATTGACGAATCCGTGATCGAAATGGGCGTTATGGCCCACCAGCACGGCGCGTTTGCAGTCGTGGGCCTTGACCGCCTTCCGCACCATTTTGAACATGTCGTTGAACGCTTCGCGTTCAGTCACTGCTTCGCGGCCGGGGTCGTTTGGATCGATACCCGTAAACTCCAGCGCCGCCGGGTCGATATTGCTGCCTGCAAAGGGAACTACCCGATGGAAACAGCTTCGGTCGGCATGCAGCACCCCTTCCGCATCCATGGTGAAAGTAACGGCCGCAACCTCAAGGACGGCGTCGGTCGCCGAGTTGAAACCGCCGGTTTCCACATCGACCACCACCGGGAGAAATGCGCGGAACCGTTGTTTCAGCAGGTCATTCGACGGTTCCGTCATGGGCCGTTTCCGGCGAGTTTCCAACGAATGTTCTCGCCGGCGCGGATCGGAATTACTTCATCGCCGCCAAACTCGTATCGGGCGGGCGCGGTCCAGCTTTCGCGCACGAGTTCGATGCGCGCACCATTGCGTTCCCTGCCATAGAAATCCGCGCCGTGAAAGGCGGCAAACGCTTCCAGCCGGTCCAGCGCCTGCTCCTCTTCGAATACTTCGGCATACAACTCCAGCGCCGCCGGCGCGGTATAGATACCCGCACACCCGCAGGCGCTTTCCTTCTCGTTCACCGGATGCGGCGCCGAGTCGGTGCCGAGGAAAAAGCGTGGATTTCCACTGGTGGCGGCGGTGCGCAGCGCTTCGCGATGCACGTCGCGCTTGAGGATGGGCAGGCAATACAAATGCGGCCTGATGCCGCCGGCCAGCATGTCGCCGCGATGGAACAGAAGATGATGCACGGTAATCGTCGCGGCGATGCGTGCATCCGCTTCGCTTACAAACTGCGCTGCCTGCCTGGTGGTTATGTGCTCGAGCACCATGCGCAGGCGCGGGAAGCGTTCACACAGGGGCTGCAGGATGCGGTCGATGAAAACCGCTTCCCGGTCAAAGATATCCACCTCGGCATCGTTGACTTCGCCGTGCAGCAACAGCGGCAGGTCAAGCTCCTGCATACGCTCCAGCACCGGAAAAACCTTCTCGATAGCGGTCACGCCCGACTCGGAATTGGTAGTGGCGCCGGCGGGGTAGTACTTCACGCCGGCAAGCCAGGGCTCACGCACGGCCCGTTCGATCTCTGCAATAGGCAGACTATCCGTCAGATACAAGGTCATCAGCGGTTCGAAGCTGCCCCCCGGCGGAATCGCCCGAACGATTCTCTGGCGATACTCTCCCGCGGCCGCGACGCTCGTGACCGGCGGTTTCAGATTGGGCATCACAATGGCGCGGCGGAAACAACGCGCACTATGAGGAACTGTAGTCGCCAGCGCGGCGCCATCGCGCAGATGCAAATGCCAGTCGTCGGGGCAGGCTATGCTGATCTTGTCGTGGTTCACGATTTTGTGGAGTAGAAAGAATGCTTGGCAACAGTCCGCCGCATTGTAGCGTAATCGCGATTTTCAATCGTCGCCTGGGTAGTCCGGTAGCGAAGATTCGGCATATTGCTTGCGTAATTTTGATATAAATTCATCAAAATCGAAGGGCTGAGGCTCGCCGCTCGCAATGCCCTTGTCCACAGCGAGTTGCAGCAACTTGATTGCCTCTTCGCGGACATTGCGCTGCCGTGCAGATTTCTTTCCGTCTTGAAAACCGCCTTTTTGCATGTGGGCCTCTGCTGATTACCTGCCGCGGCTGCATTCGGCTTCGATTAACCCTTGGTAGAGGTTTCGCAGCCGGTGGGTCACCGGCCCTGGCTTGCCGGCGCCGATGACGCGGCCGTCGATTTCCGAAACCGGAGTCACGCCGGCGAAAGTGCCGGTGACGAAGGCTTCTTCGGCGCCATATGTCTGCGCTACCGAAAAATTCCGCTCGTACACGGGCAAGTCGTTGGCCTTGCACAGGTTGATGATGTTCCGCCGGGTAATTCCATCGAGGCAGTAGTCGCCGCTTGAAGTCCATACCTCGCCTTCGCGCACGATGAAGAAATGGGTGGAATTGCAGGTCGCCACATGGCCGTGGGGGTCGAGCATCAATGCTTCGTCGTAACCTGCCTTGGCCGCCTGGATGCAGCCGAAGATGCAATTCAGTTTGGAGTGGCTGTTGATCCGCGGGTCCTGCACGTCCGCATAACCCCGGCGCACATATACCGTATACAGCCGGACGCCGCGGTCGTACAACTCGGGATCCGGCGTCTTGTGTTCCGGGATGATGACGATGGTAGGCTCGCCCAAGGTCATGGCGGGGTCCTGGTAAGGCGTTGACTTGACGCCGCGGCTCAACATCAGGCGAATGTGTACACCGGATTCCATGCCATTGGCGTTCGCGGTGTCGTAGAGCCGCGTCTTCAGCGCGGCGGGCGAAATTCCCGGGTCGAAATCGAGCGCCCTGGCGCCCTCCCAAAGGCGCTTCAGGTGGCGATCAAGAAACGGAATCACGCCCTGGTGCAGCCGCAGTCCCTCCCAAATGCCGTCGCCCAATACGAAGCCACTGTCGAATACCGATACCACGGCTTTCTCGCGCGGAAACAACTCTCCATTGATGTTGATCCGTATATGCCGGTTTCGCTCGTCCGGCTGTACGGTATGGGCACCGGTAGTCATGGCATCAGCTAATTCCCCTTGAATTTGCCGCCGCCGCTCATGCGCTCTCGAAACGGATACGGCGCGACGGTTCGGAATGATCGTATGGCGGCCGGCAAAAGTCCATTTCGATCCAGGCCGCGCCGCGATGCTAGAATGCGCTCTTTTTTGCGGGCGGAGATCGCGCATGTCCCAGATCAGGAAAGTGGTGCTGGCTTATTCGGGCGGGCTTGACACCTCGGTTATCGCGAAATGGCTGCAACAGACTTACGATTGCGAAGTCGTCACCTTCACCGCCGACATCGGCCAGGGCGAGGAAGTCGAGCCGGCCCGCGCCAAGGCCGAAGCCATGGGCATACGAGAAATCTTCATCGAGGATCTACGCGAGGAATTCGTCGCCGAGTACGTCAATCCCATGTTCCGCGCCAATGCGCTATATGAAGGCGAATACCTGCTCGGCACCTCGATCGCGCGTCCGCTGATTGCAAAACGGCTGGTGGAAATAGCCCGTGAAACCGGCGCCGACGCCATTTCCCATGGCGCGACGGGGAAGGGCAACGACCAAGTGCGTTTTGAACTTGGCGCTTACGCCTTGAGTCCCGGCATCAAGATCATCGCGCCCTGGCGCGAATGGGACCTCAATTCCCGGGAACGCCTGCTCGCCTATTGCGAACAGCATGAGATTCCAGTCGAGATGAAACTCGGCGGCAAGTCGCCTTATTCCATGGACGCCAACCTGCTGCACATATCCTACGAAGGCGGCGTGCTCGAAGACCCCTGGGCCGAACCGGACGAATCCATGTGGATGCGCAGCGTGGCGCCGGAGGCGGCGCCGGAAGATGCGGCCTATGTGGAGCTAGATTATCGCCGTGGCGATATTGTCGCCGTGGACGGCGAGGCCATGAGCCCGGCAAGAGTGCTGGAGACGCTGAATCGCATCGCCGGCGCCCATGGCGTCGGGCGCGCCGATATCGTCGAAAACCGCTATGTCGGCATGAAATCCCGCGGCTGTTATGAAACGCCGGGCGGCACGGTCATGCTGAAGGCCCATCGCGCCATCGAGTCGATCACGCTCGACCGGGAACTGGCGCACCTGAAAGACGAGTTGATGCCGCGCTACGCCAGCCTGGTGTACAACGGCTACTGGTTTTCGCCCGAACGCCTGGCCATGCAGGCGCTGATCGACAACTCGCAGCAATACGTGAACGGCAAAGTAAAGTTGAAACTTTACAAAGGCAACGTCATCGTTGCCGGCAGGCAATCCGACGATTCGCTGTTCGACGAGGATATCGCCACGTTCGAAGACGACGCCGGCGCCTACGACCAGGCCGACGCGGGCGGCTTCATTCGCCTCAACGCCCTGCGCTTGCGCATTGCCGCGGGCAAGGGCAGAAAGTAGGCCGCCTCAGACCGGAATCTTCTCCGGGTATTCGCACAGGTCGGCAATGGGGCAATCGCCGCAGCGGGGTTTGCGCGCCACGCACACATAGCGGCCGTGCAGGATCAGCCAGTGGTGGGCGTCGAGCAGAAATTCCTCCGGCACCAGGCGCAGCAGTTCCTTTTCCACTTCGAGCACGTTGCGGCCCGGTGCGATGCCGGTGCGGTTGGACACACGAAAGATATGCGTATCGACCGCCATTGCCACCTGGCGAAAGGCGGTATTCAAGATCACATTGGCGGTTTTCCTGCCGACTCCGGGCAAGGCTTCGAGTTCCTCCCGGGTGTCGGGCACTTTCGAGCCATGTTGTTCCACCAGCAGGCGGCAGGCGGCGATCACATTCTTCGCCTTGGTGTTGAACAGCCCGATGGTGCGGATGTAACGCTTCAGACCTTCCTCGCCGAGAGCCAGTATGGCTTCCGGCGTATTCGCCACGGGATAGAGTTTCGCCGTCGCCAGGTTTACGCTGACGTCGGTCGCTTGAGCCGACAGGATCACCGAGATCAGCAATTCGAAATGTGAATTGAAATCGAGTTCCGTAGTCGGGTCCGGATTGGCTGCCCGCAATCGCTCGAAAATCTGACGCCGCTTCCTTGCGTTCATGGGCCTTTTCTGCGCGCCGCCACCCTTGCCACCGCGGCGGCGATCTCGCGCCGCGCCTCCTCTCGCGAGAACCCTCCACGGCCGGTTTTCGGCCATAGCCGGGGGTCCGGATTCGTCAGGCGGAAATCGTGATACTCCTCGCGTCGGCGCCGATGCCGCAGCAAATCCTCATCGGGTATCGCCGAGTGCTGCGGAATCGCGCGCATTTCGATGCAATCGGTGGGGCAGGGTTCGAGGCAAAGTTCGCAGCCGGTACATTCGGCGCTGATCACGGTATGCATCATTCCGGGGGCGCCAAGGATGGCGTCAACGGGACACACCGGCAGGCACTTGGCGCAGCCGATGCACTCGGATTCACGCACGAAAGCGATGGCTTCCGGCGTCTCAGGGCTGCCGGGAGAAACGCTGCTCATCCAGGAGGCCGTTAGAATACGCCGAGGGAATTCGGTAGCGCGCCATGATCTGTTCTTCCGAGGTCAGTGCTTCCTCGTGATCGATCACCATCTGGTATCCGTTCTCATTGCGAAAGACGACGAAAGACTCGGTGTTTTCCCGCAGAACCGAAACGAAATGATCAAAGTCGCGGATCGACTCACCGTTGACGGTTTGCACAACCCAGTTGCGCCAGTCGTGATAACCGACATTTACATCGGCCGCCATGACCTGCAAGGCGACGACGAGTTCCTGGCGTTCCGGGGAGGCCCATTCGTTGCGCGCTTCCAGCAGCGCGATCGGCGCGGAACGGCTCCAGTCGTTGCCCCAGCGCTTGATCAGGTTCATGTTCAGCGGCACGAACAGGACCCCGCCGTAGAGATAGTATTCGGGTATCTGGTCGAATTGCTCGGGATTGACCAGGCTGTAGCTGACTTTCGCGCCGCCGGCGGTGAGCAAGGCGGATTCTTCCCTGCCTTCGCGGGAAAAAGTTACCGGAATCGTGTCCCCGATGTGATACTGATCCATCGCGTACTTGTAATTCGTCAACATTTCGTCGTTGAGCTGGATACTGCCGTCGTCCGCGATTTCGTGGCCGTCTACCGCGGTGATCACGTCATTGACCTGAAGCACGCCGTCGGCGGGGGAGTCTTCGAAAACCTTGATTACGATCACGCCGCGCTGATCGGCGCTGAGGTCCCATGCCGCCTTCGCCGACGGGCTTTCCAGGGTCTGGGTGCGGAAGCCGAGATCGGGGAAACCGTCCCAGACGCCGTCTTCGCTGTCTTTCAATACATGGCGGATTACGCTGGGCGGAATGAAATAGCCGAGGTTTTCGGCCCGGCCGCCGGTATTGGACTGCATGACGATGCCGACGATCTGCTGATCCACGACGACCGGCCCGCCGCTATTGCCCGGATTGATGGCCGCGTCGAGTTGGCCGGCCAGCAAATAGCTGGAGGCATGGGCATAAACCTGGTGTTCCACCCGCGAAAGCACACCCTGGGTGACGCTCAGGCTCTGGCCGCCGACGGGATAGCCGAATACCGAAACCTCGTCGCGCAGGTTCGGCAGATCGCCGATGGTCAACGGCTTCAGACCGGTGTAGAACTCCTCGTCGTCTACCGTGATCAACGCAAGATCCGCTTCGTGAGATACGAACAGCACCCGCGCCTGGAATCGTTGCGGATCGTTGTGCCGCTGCGCCTGCACATAACTGGCGTTGGCGATGACATGGGCGTTGGTGAGAATGCGGTTGGCGTCGATCAGCACTCCGGAACCGGAGGTCTGTCGGGGATTCAGCAGCCGCCAGGGGACGAAATAGTCGGGCGCCGCCTGGGTCGTATGGATCTTGATTACCGAATTTTCGATTTCCCGGATGTCGGCGTCCTGTGCGGCGACACTGCCGCAGGCAAGCGCCAGCAACGCGAAAACAGCGCCGAGAAGCTTGTTGCCCGATCGTATTCGCTTTGAGTTCATCCAGATTGCCGTAACGAGGTCAAACGCCGAGTATCGGCCCTGCCGCCGCGCTGTGTCAATCTGGACTCTTTGGCTTCGAACCGTCGCCGTCGGCCGGCGGGGTATTCAGCGGACGCCGTAAATACGGTCCAGCCGCCAAGCGCAGCTTGGCGTCGTTCCGGCTGCGCATTAAGCTACGCTTCATAAACGCTTGCCTCCACCCCTGTAGGCTTCGCGCTCGACATCCATGTCTCGCACGCCCGCTGAATACCCCGCCGGCCAACGGCGACTCACATCGTGCTAGTTAACTGATCCGCATGCCCGGCCTGGCGCCGGTATCGGGATGCAGCACCCAGATATCGCTGCCGCCGGGGCCGGCGGCCAGGATCATGCCCTCGGATACGCCGAATTTCATCTTGCGGGGTTTCAGATTGGCGACCACCACGAGCAGTTTGTCCGTGAGTTCTTCCGGTTTGTAGGCACTGCGAATGCCAGCAAACACCGTGCGCTCGACGGGATTGCCCTGGCCGTCCACTCCGAGGTCGAGCCGCAGCCGCAGCAACTTGTCGGCGCCTTCGACCAATCCTGCCTCGGCCACACGCGCTACGCGCAGATCGACTTTCGCAAAAGCGCCGATATCGATTTCCTCGGCGATTTCCTCGATGGCTTCCATTTTGGGTTCCGTCTCTACGCCGTCTTGCCGGCGATTCCAGCTTTCACGCGATTCCTCGACCATGGCTTGCACCGCCGCCGGCTCGACTCGCTTCATCAGCGGCTGGAAACGATTGATGCGATGATCCAGCAATAGCGAATCGAGATCGTTCCAGCTTTGCGGTTCAATTGCCAGAAACTCTTCGGCTTTCTCCGCCATCGCCGGCAATACCGGTTTCAGGTAGCCGGTCAGCAGCCGGAAGGCGTTGATGCCGGTGCTGCAGATCTGTTGCAACTCCGGCGCATGCCGGTTGGCCTTAGCGATCTCCCAGGGCCGGCGCTCGTTCAGATACTGATTGGCCTTGTCCGCCAGCGCCATGATTTGACGCAAGGCCTTGCCGTATTCGCGTGCTTCGAACAGACCGGCCACTTCGGACGACGCTTGCTGGATTTCCTCGATCAATGCCGGATTATCGACTTCGGCCGCGAGCATGCCGTCGAAGTTCTTGCCGATGAAGCCGGCGCAGCGGCTGGCGATATTGACCAGCTTGCCGACCAGGTCCGAATTCACCCGTTGCACGAAGTCGTCCAGGTTCAGGTCGAGATCTTCAACGCCGGGGCCGAGTTTGGCGGCCAGGTAGTAACGCAGATACTCCGGATTCAGGTGATTCAGATAGGTGCTGGCATTAATGAAAGTGCCGCGGGACTTTGACATCTTGGTCCCGTCCACGGTCACGAAGCCATGCACGAAAACCGCGTCGGGTTTCCGGTAGCCCGCGCTTTCCAGCATTGCCGGCCAGAAGATGGTATGAAAATTGACGATGTCCTTGCCGATGAAATGATAGAGTTCGCAATCGCCTTCCGGTCGCCACCAGGCGTCAAAATTCAGTCCTTCGCGCTTGCAATAGTTGAGAAAACTGGCCATGTAGCCGATGGGAGCGTCGAGCCAGACGTAGAAGTATTTGCCGGGATGGCCTGGAATTTCGAAACCGAAGTAGGGCGCGTCGCGGCTGATGTCCCAATCCTGCAGGCCTTCCTTGAGCCATTCGCCAAGCTTGTTGGCGACGGCGTCGTGCACGGCGCCGCCGTGGATCCATTCCCTGAGCATTTCGGTGAAGGCCGACACCGTAAAGAAGAAATGCTCGGATTCCTTTTCTACCGGCGTTGCGCCCGACAGGGCGGATTTCGGGTCGATCAGTTCCGCGGGGCTATGGGTCGAGCCGCAGATCTCGCAATTGTCGCCGTATTGCCCCTCAGCCTTGCAGCGCGGGCAGGCGCCGGTGATGTAGCGGTCGGCGAGGAACAGGTTTTTTTCCGGGTCGAACAACTGGCGAATATTGCGCCGGGCGATATGGCCGTTGCGCTCAAGCGCCAGATAGATGGACTCGGACAACTCTCGGTTTTCGTCCGAATGGGTGGTGTAGAAGTTGTCGAAGCCGATCAGGAATCCATCGTAATCGCGCCGATGCTCGCGGTTGACCCGGTCGATCAGTTCCTCGGGCGTGATGCCCTGGCTCTCCGCGCTGAGCATGATGGCGGTGCCATGCGCATCGTCCGCGCAAACGTAGATGCATTGATGGCCGCGCATTTTTTGCAGGCGCACCCAGATATCGGTCTGGATCGCTTCCATGATATGACCGAGATGGATGTCGCCGTTGGCATAGGGCAGGGCGCCGGTGACGAGAATCTTGCGCTGATTCACCTACTATTCCTCGCGCCGCGGTCCTCAGATTTCCACCATAATGAAATCATGCTTGGCGGCGCCGCAATCCGGGCAGCACCAGTCATCGGGGATATCCTCCCACCGCGTACCGGCCGGAACGCCTTCCTCGGGCAGTCCGAGTTCCTCGTCGTAGATGAATCCGCAGATCTGACATTCCCACTGTTTCATTAGCGCCTCCGCAAGCCGCCGTTTATACCTTCAGCGATGCGCGCCGATCATACTTTAACCGACCCGCAAAATCACCTGGCATGGCGGGATGAACTAAAGCCGAATTGGCTCTATTATGCGAGTGGACCGGAGCAGGAGGGCTGGAGAGGTAAACATGACAATAAAATCGGACCGATGGATCAGGATGATGGTGAAAGAACAGCGGATGATCGAGCCGTTCGAGCCGGGCCAGGTTCGCCATAACGGTGGCCGCAAGCTGATTTCCTACGGCACCTCGAGCTACGGTTACGATGTGCGTTGCGCGAACGAGTTCAAGATCTTTACCAATGTGCATACCACGGCCGTGGTGGATCCGAAGAATTTCGACGAAACCAGTTTCGTCAGCATTGAAGAGCCGTCCTGCATCATCCCGCCCAATTCCTTCGCCCTCGCGCGCACGGTGGAGTACTTCCGTATTCCCGCCAACGTGCTGACCGTTTGTCTTGGAAAATCGACTTATGCCCGCTGCGGCATCATCGTCAATGTCACGCCGCTGGAGCCGGAATGGGAGGGGCACGTTACTCTGGAGTTTTCCAACACGACCCCGCTGCCGGCCAAGATTTATGCCGGCGAAGGCGCCGCGCAGATGCTGTTCTTTGAAAGCGACGAGCGTTGCGAAACCACATATCGCGAGCGTAGCGGCAAGTACATGGGTCAGAAGGGAGTTACCCTGCCCAAGGCCTGAGCAGCGTCAGGCAAGTGACAAACAGACAAAAATTTGGCGCTACTGACCGGGATGTCAATAAACCGACCTTGCCAACGTCGCTCTGCGATATCTTGATTCTTACGTAACTATCTGAATTTTCTTTCTTTTTGTTGATAATTATCAACAAAAACCGTATTGGAACGGTTCTTGCTCTAACTATTTTATCGGCTTAGTTCTCATGGCTTTAAGCCCGATCCGGCAGGCAACAACCGGCAGCTAATCCATACATCGACAGGATGCCGAATAAGTTTAGCGTTGCGAATCGGAACTGACGCCAAAAGCGGAACAAAGGACAACAGGGAATCATGAGTTCGGCAAGAGATTTTTTAGCGGAACGAGAGGATAGCAAGGATTGGGCTCGTCAGACGGTGGAGAAATATGCGCCGCTGGTAAATCGTATCGCTCGCCATTTATTGGCCCGGATGCCGGCAAATGTGCAAGTCGACGATCTGGTGCAGTCCGGCATGATTGGCTTGCTCGATGCCGCCGGCAAATACGACAAGACCAAGGGCGCCAGTTTCGAGACCTATGCCGGCATTCGCATCCAGGGCGCCATGCTCGACGAAGTCCGCAAAGGCGACTGGACTCCGCGCTCGGTGCATCGCAAGTCCCGCGATGTGGCGAAGGCGATCCAGAAAGTCGAAGCGCGCACAGGCCGTCATGCCACCGATAAAGAGATAGCCGGCGAACTGAATACCGATCTCGATTCCTATTACCACATCTTGCAGGACGCCACGGGTACGCGCCTGTTCAGTTTCGACGAGATCAGCGAAGGCGCCGACCCGGTACTCGAAATGGTGGACGGCGACCTGCCCGACCCACTCGACAACTTGCAGCAGAACCGGTTCCGTCAGGAACTGGCCAAATCCATCGACGCCTTGCCGGAGCGGGAAAAGCTGGTGCTGTCGCTATATTACGACGAAGAACTCAACCTCAAGGAAATCGGCGAAATTATCGGCGTGAGCGAATCGCGGGTAAGCCAGATTCACAGCCAGGCTGCCTTGCGCCTGCGATCCAGAATGTCCCAATGGCGCTAGCGCCGGGCTCCGCCGGACCGGGTCCGTTATAATTCCGCCCGGACCATTGCATCGGAACGGCAAACAGTGACCGAAAATTCACAGCACTCCCGCCCGTTGCTCCAGGTCCGGGCGCTGACCTGTGAGCGGGAAGAACGCTTGCTGTTCCGCGATCTCGATTTTTCCCTCGATGCCGGCCAGGTGCTGCAGGTAAAGGGCGGCAACGGCTCCGGCAAGACTACCTTGCTGCGTATAATTTGCGGACTCAATGACGGTTACCAAGGCGAGCTGTATTGGCAAGGCAATGCACTCACCGAACATTGGGACGACTTTCATGCCGGGCTGCTTTATATCGGTCACCGGGTGGCGGTGAATCACGTTTTGACGCCGCTGGAAAACCTGCGCTGGAGTTGCCGGCTGCACGATCCCGCCGCGGACGATGACATTTGCGGGGCGCTGGCGGAAATGGGGCTGGCCGGCTATGAAGATTCACCTTGCTATTCGCTTTCGGCGGGACAGCAGCAACGGGTATCGCTGGCCAGATTGCTGTTGAGCAGCGCGCGATTGTGGATTCTCGACGAGCCCTTCACCACGCTGGACATTGATGGCGTTGCATTGCTTGAACATTTGGTGGCGCGGCGCGCCCAGGACGGCGGGGCGGTGCTGATCACCACGCATCACAAGTTGGACCTGCCACGGTTGCGCACCTTGACCCTGGGAGTGGCGCAATGATCCGCGCCAGTGTCGGCGCCGCGTTCCGGGCAACGCTCAAACGCGATCTGCTGATCAGCGTGAAACGGCGCAACGACATCCTCAACCCTTTCATGTTCTTCATCATCGTGGTGACGCTGTTTCCCATAGGCATCAGTCCGGAAAGCGCCATGTTACGGCAGCTAGCGGCGGGCGTGGTCTGGATCTCGGTGCTGCTGGCGTCGATGCTTGCCATGGACAGCTTGTACCGCTCGGATTACGAGGACGGTTCGCTGGAGCAACTGTTGCTCAGCTCCCAGCCGCTCTACCTGCTCGTGTTCGCCAAGAACATCGCCCACTGGCTGGTCAGCGGGCTGCCGGTAATCCTGGTTTCGCCCTTGCTGGCCTATATGCTGAGTCTGCCGGCCGACGGCTACCTGACACTGGTGGCCTCGTTGCTGCTCGGCACGCCGGTAGTCGGCATGCTCGGCTCGATCGCGGTGGCGCTTACCGTCGGCCTTGGCAGCCGCGGCCTGATCCTGGCGGTCATCACCGTGCCCATGAGCGTGCCGGTACTGATTTTCGGAACGCTGGCGGTGCAGAATTCCCTGGCCGGCGGTTCGCCGCTTGGCTATCTCGCGCTACTTGGCGCCATGTTGGCGGCGGCGGTCAGTCTGGCGCCGGTGGCGACAGCGGCCGCGCTGCGGATTACGCTGAATTAGCGAACGCCGAGGATTCGCGAACCGGTCAAGCCAGGGGAACCGTGACAGTTTGTAGCCTCGGCCTTAGCATTACGGCGGCTTCGGTTACAATTACGGCCTGCGCGGCCCGCTGGCCTCGCGATCGATGCAAGAGGTAGTAATGGCTGGCAGATGGCAATGGTTTCACCGGCTCGGTTCGCCGAAGTGGTTTTATGAAAAGACCACCAGGTGGCTGCCCTGGCTGATCGGAGTCATGGCGCTGTTGCTGGCCGTGGGCATAGTCTGGGCCTTACTGTTTCTGCCACCGGACTATCAGCAGGGACACACTTCCCGCATCCTCGTGGTGCATGTGGCGGTGGCCGGCGCTTCATTGTCCTTTTTCCCGCTGATGGCCGTAGCCGGCACGGTCACCCTGGTCTGGCGCATCAAGTTGGCCGACATGGTGGCAAAGAACGCGGCGCCGCTGGGCGCGTGGTTTACCTTTCTTACCCTTGCGACCGGCTCTATCTGGGGCAGTGTGAGTTGGGGAACCTGGTGGGAATGGACCGACAGCCGGCTGGTTTCAATGCTGTTTCAGTTTTTCCTGCTGCTTGGGGTAATTTCGCTGCGCACCGCCATTGAAAGCGCTGAAACCGCCGCGCGCGCCTGCGCGCTGCTGTCCATCGTTGGCTGTATCAATGTGGTAATCATCAAGTATTCGGTGGCATGGTGGAACACCTTGCATCAGCCGCCGAGTCCGATTTCCATGGAAGTCGGCAGTCCCAACGGGCCCGAATTCTGGGTCGCCACCGCGATCATGATCGTGGGGGTCTACCTGTTTCTCGCGGTGAGCCTGATTTTGGCGACGCGCAACGAAATTCTCGAGCGGGAGAACAAGGCGCAATGGGTGCGGGAATTGGCGCTGCGATCGCGCTAGCAATGATGGGGCAAGCAAATCAGGCGGGGATAAATTTGCGCGGGCGCAAGCGATTGGCGGAGATAGGATAAGCATGCTCACTGGTATACAATTCGACAGTTTAAGCGAATTTTTCGCGATGGGCGGATACGCCTTCAATGTCTGGTCCGTTTACGCGCTGTTCGCCATATTTCTGGTCGCAAACCTGGCATTGCCCTTGCGCAGGCGCAAGTTGATCCTGCGCGGCCAAAAGCGCAGGCTGACTGTCCGCGGAGCTGACGCGGAACGCGCCGGCAAGCATGGCGACAAGGCCGGCTGGGAAGTGAGCCTGGCCGCGGAAGGCGCTGGAGAGGAGCAATGATGAAGCCGCATCGACGCAAACGGCTTGGAGTTATCCTGTTTATCGCTACCGGCATGAGCGTGGCCGTAGCCCTGACGCTGTTCGCCCTGAGCCAGAACATCAACATGTTCTATTCGCCCACCCAGGTGGCGAACGGCGAGGTCGAAGCGGGCACGATGTTCAGGATCGGCGGAATGGTCAAGGACGGTTCGGTCGAACAGCATCAGGAAAGTCTGGCGGTGAGTTTCGTGACCACCGACTACACCCACGACGTGCCGATCGAATACGAGGGCATCCTGCCGGACCTGTTCCGCGAAGGTCAGGGCATCGTTGCCGAAGGCAGGCTCAACGCGATGGGCGTATTTCAGGCCAGCCGGGTACTGGCCAAGCACGATGAGAATTACATGTCGCCGGAAGTCAGGGCCGCCCTGGAGCAGGCCGGCGCAGACCCGGAGAACCATCAGTTCAGAGCGAGCCCGGAGGACTGAATGATCCCCGAACTGGGTCAGTTCTCGCTGATTCTGGCGTTCTGCCTCAGTATTCTGCTGGGTGTAATGCCGCTGGCCGGCGCCGCCTCCGGCAACCGCCTGTGGATGAGCATGGGCCGGCCACTCAGCGCCGGCCTGTTCGTTTTCCTCGGCATTTGCCTGTTCATCCTCGGCCATGCTTTCGTCACCGATGACTTCTCGGTCCGGGTGGTCGCGGCGCAGTCGAATACTCTCCTGCCCATGCAGTACAAGGTGACAGCGCTCTGGGGCGGTCACGAAGGCAGCTTCCTGCTGTGGACTTTCATGCTATCCGGCTGGATTCTGGCCGTGGGCATGTTCAGCAAGAGCATGCCCGTGGAATTCGTCGCCCGGGTGCTCGGTGTGCTCGGACTGCTCAGTGCGAGCTATATCCTGTTCATGCTCGCCACTTCCAACCCGTTCGACCGCATGGTTCCCGTACCGCCTGCCGACGGCGCGGACCTGAACTCCGCCCTGCAGGATATCGGCTTCATCATGCACCCGCCGACCTTGTACATGGGATATGTCGGCTACTCCGTGGTATTCGCCTTCGCCATCGCGGCCTTGCTCAGCGGCCGCCTCGACGCCGCCTGGGCGCGCTGGTCGCGGCCCTGGGCCAATGTCGCCTGGGCCATCCTGACCATCGGTATCGCGCTGGGAAGCTGGTGGGCGTATTACGAGTTGGGCTGGGGCGGCTGGTGGGCCTGGGATCCGGTGGAAAACCCGCCGCTGATCACCTGGCTGTTCGGCACGGCGCTGATTCATTCGCTGGCGGTGACCGAAAAGCGGCGCGTATTCAAGAGCTGGACGGTATTGCTCGCAATTCTTGCTTTCGCCGGCAGTCTGCTCGGCACTTTCATCACGCGTTCAGGGCTGCTGACATCGGTGCATGCCTTTGCCAGCGATCCTTCCCGAGGGGTTTTCATTCTCGCCATTCTTGGCGTCTTCGTCGGCGGCGCCTTGTTGCTTTACGCGATTCGAGCGCCCTTGATCAAGAGTGAATTCGGTTTCGGTTCGCTTTCCCGGGAAATATTTCTGCTCGCCAACAATGTCATCCTGGTTGTTGCCGCGGCCTCGGTATTCCTCGGCACGCTTTTTCCGATGTTTTACCAGGCGTTGACCGGTGACCTGATCTCCATCGGGCCGCCGTATTTCAACATCATTTTCGTGCCCCTGATGATCCTGCTCGTCATATTTCTCGGAATCGGACCGATCAGCCGCTGGAAAAAGACTTCGGGCACCTATTTGCAACAACAACTCGGCAAGGTGGCGGCCGCCAGTGTGCTGCTCGGCGTCGCGCTGCCGCTGATCGTCTTGCTGGACATTTCCATCCCGGCCACCATTGCCGTCGCGCTGGCGGTCTGGATCGTGCTCGGCATCGGCCGGGATCTGCTCGCCAAAACCGCCAACAAGCCCAGCCGCCTGCAAGGCCTGCGTTCGCTGACTTACGGCTACTACGGCATGCAGGGTGCGCATTTCGGCGTTGCCGTGATGCTCGTCGGCGTCGCCCTGACCAGTTATTTCAGCAGCGAGCGAAGCATTTTGCTGCAAACCGGCGATACGGTGGAGCTAGGTAAATACGAATTCCAGTTCGCGGGCAGCGAGCGGCTCGCCGGGCCGAACTACAATGCCAACCGGGCAACGGTTCTCGTCACTCGTGACGGCGACGCCGTGGCGGATCTGTACCCGGAATTGCGGGTCTACCTCGCCAGCGGCACGCCGTCGACCGAAATGGCAATCGATCCGAGTTTGTGGCGCGACCTGTTAGTGATACCGGGCGAAATCCGCGACAACGGCGCCTGGACCATGACGGTGTATGTCAAACCGTTCGTACGCTGGATCTGGCTTGGCGCCATCATCATGGCCTTGAGCGCCACCATCGCCGCTACCGACCGGCGCTATCGCAAGCTGGCGCGGGTACGCAAACAGGCAGAGGATAAGGCCGGCGAAGAAGTGGGGCAGGGCGATTTGCAACCCGTGCCGGGAGGCGGCGCATGAAAAAATTCATTTTCTACGCACCCATCGCGGCCTTTTTCGCCCTGGCCATCTTACTCTGGCGGGGGCTTTATCTCGATCCGACCGAACTGCCTTCGGTGCTGATCGACAAACCCATGCCGACTTTCGCCATGGCCACGCTGGAAGGGGAGCCCGTCGGCAATGCCGATCTGCCCGACAGTATCTTCCTGCTCAATGTATGGGGCAGCTATTGTCTGCCCTGCCTGGTCGAGCACCCGACCTTCATGCGCCTGTCGGAAGAGGGCGAGATTCCCGTGGTCGGCGTGAATTACCGCGACCGCAAGCCGCTGGCGCTTGACTGGCTTGACTTGAACGGCGATCCCTTTGCCTACAGCATCCTGGATGAAGACGGCCGTTTCGGCATCGATCTTGGCGTTTACGGCGCTCCCGAGACTTTTCTGGTCGACAGTGAAGGCGTGATCCGTTATCGCCACGTAGGTGTACTGGAAGAGAATGTCTGGCGTGAAGTCTTTTTGCCCGCTATTGCCGAATTGCGCGGCGTACCCGCGGCTCCGGCCTCACGATAGCCGGCGGTACGGCTCCCACGCGCCTTTACTCATGAACCCGTTGCGTTACTTGCTATTTCTGGTCCTGTTGCTGGCCGCCGCTCCGGGCTTGGCCCAGGTCGACGCTTTTACCTTCGAGAACGACGAGCAACAGCAGCGTTTCCGGACCCTGTCGAACGAGTTCCGCTGCCCCATGTGCCAGAACGCCAATCTGACCGGCTCCACCGGCGGTGTTGCCGAGGACCTGCGCCGGGAAATTCATCGCATGATTCTGGCGGGCAACACCGACGCTGAGATCGAGCAGTTCATGTTCGAGCGCTACGGGGATTTCATTTTCTACCTTCCCCGCCTGCGCGCCGATACCGTGTTGCTATGGTTCGGGCCACTGCTGTTTCTGCTGCTCGGCGGCTACATCGGCTGGCGTATTTACCGGCAGGCAAGCGGCAATCAGCAGGCAGCGACGAATGTTGGACTCGACCCGGCGGAACAGGAACGTTTGCGGCGGCTGCTTGACGATGACTGAATTTACCGGCCTGTTCTGGCTCTTTTGCGCATTGCTGGTTCTGTTCGCTGCGACCTTTGTCGCCGTGCCCGTATGGCGAGCGTCACGCGGCTCGCCGGTCAGCGGCGAGACCGATCGGACCGAGGCCAATATCGCGCTGTTCCGCGAACGCAAACAGGAACTCGAAGCCGATCATGCCGCCGGCGAGATGGACCGGGAAGAGCTTGACTCCCTGTTGCTCGAATTGCAGAAAAGCCTGTTGACCGATGTCGAACCCTTGGAGCCGCCGCGCACCGAACCCCACCCCGAACAGCCCCGCGACGCGCCCCTTCCTGTCATTCCGCGCGAAGCGAATCGGAGTCGCGGAATCTCCTTGTCCTGGCGCTCTCCGTCATTGCTCGCACCTGTGCTGTTGATCACATTGTTGCCAGTTGCCGCCTGGCTGATGTACCAGCAGTGGGGTCAACTCGATGATGTCGAACTGATGGACCAGTTCCAGCGCACGGTGCAGAACGAAAACGATCCGGAGACCGCGCGCGATCTTGTGCTAAGTCTGGGACAGGTAGTGCAGGAAAACCCGGAGCGCCCGTGGGCGTGGTATTTCCTGGGCGAAAACCTCTCTACTATCGGCAGGTTCGATGTCGCCAACTCCGCCTACCGGCAGGCCGCCGAACGCATGAGCGCGGATGATGAAAAAGCGCTGGCGCTCGGCAGGGTGGTGCTTACCGCCTATGTCATGGAACAACTTCAAATCACGCCGGAAGTTCAGGAACTGATCGAACAAACGCTCGAACTCAATCCTGACGAGCCTAATGTACTGCAATTGCTTGCTTCCGATGCCCAGGAGCGCGAAGACTACGACGCCGCGATCGGGTATTGGCGCCGGCTTTCCCAGTTGAATCCCAACTCGCGGATGGCACGGGACAATATCGCCGATTTGCAGCGCCTGCGCGATGGCGCCGCCGGTGGCGGTCTCGCAATCGAAGTCACGGTATCCATCGCTGAAAGTTTGCCATTGGACCCGCAATCGCGCGTTTTCATCTCGGCCCGCAACGCCCAGGTCGAGGGCATGCTGCCGCTGGCCGTTGCCGACATCACCGTTGCCGACCTGCCGGCCCGGATCCGTCTCGACGACAGTCTGGCAGTGGGCCCGTTCAATCTCTCCTCGGCCGAGTCGGTTTACATCAGCGCCCTGATCTCGCAAGCCGGCACCGCCAATCGCGCCTCCGGCGACTATTTCGCCGAAACCGAAGCTTTTTCCCTCGAAAGCCCGCCCCAGCCAGTGGAACTGCTGATTTCCGAAATCGTTCCCTGAGTTGGCAACCTGCGCGGAGTCACTCCCCACTCAGGTCATCGTAGTAAACCAGTGCAGGCATGTGCCTCCTGCCATGAACAATGCGCAAGACAACCGGCGCTCCATCGGCTGCATCCAGACACTTGAAGAAGATCACATGCCTCCGACAATTGATCGATCGCATGCCAAGGACGAAAAGGCTCCGATCCATGCCGGTTTCCGGGTTCCGCGCGATCAGTTCAAAGGCTCCCGCGATCTGACGATAATACGTCAGCCATTGCGCTCTGCCCCATGTCCTGGTTGTGAAATCGCGGATGTCCTCAAGGTCGAACCGGGCAAGGTCCGATAGCTGGATCGTCATGCATCCCCGCTACTATTCGAAAGCATCGGGTTCGAAGGCGCGGGCATCAAAAGATGTGAAAGCGCCGGCTTCGGCTTCGCTGGCCGCCTGTTCGAGATCGGCCTTCAATGCATAGAACTGGCGTGCGCCATCCTTGTCCATCAAGAGCCGTATTCCGGCGCGCACCACCTCGCTCAGATTGGCATATGTACCTGATTTAATTTGCTTTTGCACATAATCTTGCATGGATTCGGTCAGGTGAACGTTGGGCATCGACTGCTCCTCCATATGCTCGATAATATCACTTTCTGACATACCTCAATAGCGAAACGGCAGATCGGCGATCACGAACGGTGATCAAACTGGTCTGGTTTGTATTACTGCAACTTTTGGCAATTGCGCGAAATCTTGATTGAAGGTGTAAACGGCATCCGCACCCGATCGATTTGCGGCAGCGAGAATCATCCGGTCGGAGAATTCCGCGCCGCCATGCCGCATCGCAATTGCAGCGCGAACTACGTCTTCGGCCGCTTCCACGAGAAGTTCTTCGCTGCCGACAAGATTTTCCAGCGTTGTAGCGATTTGATCACGGGATAAGCCGTAAGACCCGCCCAGCACCCATACCAATTCGAGAATGACTTCCCTGGAAACGAATCCGGAACGTTCCGGACCCAATGTTTCAATCAGGTCACGGGCGGCCTGCGCCTGCTTGTCATCGTCTTGCACGAGATAACGCACCAGAACATTGGTGTCGAGTGCGATCATTACCTGTTTGCCCCCTCGATGATCGCTTGCTGCATTTCCTCAAGCGATACCGGCTTGCCATGATACTTGAGTGATCCGAACAATCTGGAAATCGATCGGACGGGAATGATGCGCACCTCATTGTTTTCCAGAATTGCGTAACGAACTCGATCTCCAGGCTTCACCCCAAGCGCTTCGCGAACCGGTTTGGGCAATGTGGTTTGCCCTTTCGATGTTATGGCGGACTGAATCATGTCAGATGTCTCCTCCTTTCAAGATTAATCTGTTCCTTTCAGTTTGAATAACACCTTACTAAATCAATATATGCCTTACTAATTGGATAAAGGCAAGGGAAAAATGCTCGAATCGAATGTCGGCACCTCCAGAGGATATTCTGACCCATCGCGTGAAACAAATGGTCGGCCATATGGTGAGGCAAGTTATGGAGCAGCGAGATTGGGTGCTCGGCCAGACCGACGTGAAGTTACGGTCTGTGCCCTTCATCAAGGCGACACGCTATCGTCGGCCAGACTGGTCCAGCCGTGGATTTCGGCAGACCACAGATTCTTCAACCTACTTGATCAACCACAACATCCGCCGAAAGCACTTCTGCTGAAAGCTCCGTTTCAGTCTTATTGTAAATTACGCGCCACTTGTCGATTATGTCTCGACCCAACAAGGAAGGAACCGTGGCGAGAACTTCCGACGGCTTGCAAATCCTTAATTCAATCTGATAGCCGTATAATTTCCCACTACCGACGAAAGCAACGTAAGCTGGTTCAACAAACGTTTCGGACAATCCGCCAACCCCAAGAGTCTCCTCCATGTCACCGAGGTCGTCGAAGTCAATTCCCATCCGTCGCCCGTCAACAGGCATCAAAAGGGAAGAATCCGCGCCGGTGTCGAAAATGAACGATACATTGCCTCTTTTTTCCAGACGCGGCAGAAAAACATGCCCCTCGATGTAGGGCCGGCCTGATGTGTCCCCAAACCTTCCCCGCAACATGCTACAGTATCAGAGTCCGTTGATTTCGCTCAATAAATCGAATTATCGCATCACCAGGAGGCACCCCCTGTTTCTCAAGTTCTCGTATCAGTGATGACAAATCATCCGCCTTGGCTGAAACCTTACCCTGATACAACCCAACCCACTTCATTGGATATTCATTGATCAGCCGCGGTTGATCCACCGACAGTATTTCAGCAGACTTCGAATACTCGTGCAGACCCTTGGCGATCTCCTCGGGATTTCCCCCGAAAAAAGTCACAGCCGGATCGTTTGGGTCATTCATTGTGTTCTGATCCCCCATCGTTCGCGCCTGTGCCAACAGCAGAAATGTGGTATTGATTCCACCTGGAATTCATTTTCCGGAAACCTCCCTCTGTACGTGTGTATCGACCAGTATTGCCATACGCTGACACGTTAACCAGCCAGACCGGCACGGCGAATGACACTATACACCCAAAACGCTCTTTGCTACCCAACCTGCAATGCGTGGATTTGGCGCGCGCACCGCCCCACCGTACCGTTTGCGATAAATTTTTCCATTTAGGCCAATCGGCATCCGGTGATGAAAGATTTGCCGATTGCGGCTATATTCCAAGTCGAAATCGATCCCAATGGAACAATTCATCACCATAGCTATAGCACATCTGTTCGCGGTTGCATCGCCGGGGCCGGATTTCGCCATCGTGCTCAAGCAAAGCGTGAACGGCGGGGTGCGGACGGGCCTCTGGACCAGTGCGGGAGTGGGTACGGGGATTTTTCTTCATGTCACTTATTGCCTGCTCGGAGTCGCCTTGCTGCTTTCCCGGGTGGACTGGCTGTTTGTCCTGGTCAAGCTGATCGCAGCGGCTTATCTCGCCTGGCTCGGGCTGCAGGCGCTTTGGCACGCATGGCGGGCCGTCGACTCGGTGGAAGCGGACGGCGCCGCTGCGATACTCGCCCCGGCTCGGGCATTCTCCACCGGCTTTCTCACCAACGGCCTCAATCCCAAGGCGACCTTGTTCTTTCTCGCGTTATGGACCGTAGTCATCAGCCCAGAGACGCCGGTGGGAATCCAGGCGCTCTACGGCCTGTATCTGGCGCTGGCCACCTTTGTCTGGTTTGCCATGTTGTCAAGGCTGCTGGGGCAGCAGCGGGTGCGTGGCATGCTGCTTCGCTCGGGCAAGTGGTTCGAGGCCGGTATGGGCGTCGTGCTGCTGTTTCTCGCCGTGCAGATCGCCGTTACCGCTTGAATCAGTTGAGCACGCGATAGCCGCGGCCGGACAGGCAGTTGCCGATCACGCGCTGGCGCTCGTCCAGCGCCCTGCCGGCGCCCTTGACCGAACCGGCCACCGCGCCGAGTCCCGCCAGGCGTTTCGCCGTATCGGAATTGCCGACCGATGCGCCCGCGACTGCGGCGGCAGCCGCTCCCGTAGTGGCGGCAACGGCAATCTGCCTGCCGACATTGACCTGGTCGGCATAGTCACGGCATTGCATCAGGTCGGCGTGATACATGGCGTAGTTAACGCCTTGCATGTCCACGACAGGCTCGGCGCCGATGAATTCCTCGATCGAACCGCAAGCCGCGGTAGTGAGTGCGACCAAGATCGCAATGGAGAGATTTCGCATTTCGGTTCCCCCGTTTCGCAACACGGTGCGCTGAGACTTCGCCTTACATTGAAAAGCAGGCAGTCTGAACGCAGACTTAATGTCGAAGAACAGTGTGCGCCGGGCATGGACCGCTTCCCATCGCTGCTGACACCCGGCGGAGTCGGCTGTACAATAATCCGTTGACCAATCGCAATGCCGAACCTTTGCAGGGGATCTGAAATGGCAAACATGAAGCAGCTTGCGGCTGTTCCGACTTTACTCGGACTTTCGCTTTCCAGCGCGGTAACGCTGGCCCAGGACGCGGGCAGGCCCGATCTCGAAGGCATCTGGACCAATGCCTCGCGTACGCCGCTTGCGCGGCCCCAAGGTATCGATCGGCTTGTGGTGACCGCCGAGGAGGCCAATCAAATCGTTGCCGAAATGGCCATCGCCGGAATTTCCGCGGAGAATATCGAGGCCGGCCCGGCCATTGATCCGGAAACCGGCGCCCCCCCGGCCGGCGCCCAAGATTTCGGCTTGCGCGGCTACAACTTGTTCTGGGTGGACCCAGGCTCGACCCTGGCTTACGTCAAGGGCGAATTCCGCACTTCCCTGATTGTCGATCCCCCAAGCGGGCGCGTTCCGAGGCTCGAGGTTCCCCTGGTCGATCTGAATCAGAACAACTACGGCTATCGCTATTTGACCGGCATCGGCGACGCCAGCGGACCGGAAGCCATTCCCATATCCGAGCGCTGCCTGATCGGCTTCGGCAATACCGCCGGTCCCGGCATGATGGGCACTTTATACAACAGCAGTTACCAGTTCGTGCAAACGGACGAGTATGTCGTCATTTCGGTGGAAATGGCGCACGACGCCCGCATCGTTCCGATCTTTGACTCGGCGGAAGAGGCTCGGGCCAATTTGCGTCCGGAATCGCACCAGCCCTGGTTCGGTGATTCCCGCGGCTGGTACGAAGACGGCGCGCTGGTCGTCGAGACAGTCAATATCAACGGCTTGCAGATGTCGGAAAGTTCAGTGCCGATCTCGAGCGAAGGGCGCATAATCGAGCGATTCATGCGCTATTCAGATACCGAAGTCGTTTATCGGTTTACCGTCGAGGACGACAATCTCTACAGCCAGCCCTGGACAGCGGAGCTGAGCTACCACGCCATGGACGGAAACCTGTATGAATACGCCTGCCACGAAGGCAACTACTCCATGGCCGGCATTCTGGCCGGCGCCCGAATACAGGAAGTGGAAGCCGAACTCGGCGGCGATTCCGAGGATTAGCGAAGGCGGGCCCAGGAATTTTCATGGCCGCGGCAGCCCAACAGACGAACAGCCTAGTCGACAAGTTCGGCCGGCGGGTGGACTATATCCGCCTGTCGGTGACTGACCGCTGCGATTTCCGCTGTATCTATTGCATGACGGAAGAGATGCAGTTCGTGCCGCGCAAGCAGGTATTGACGCTGGAGGAGTTGTACGCCGTCGCTCGCGCCTTTACCGAACTCGGCGTGCGCCGCATTCGACTCACCGGCGGCGAACCTTTGGTGCGCTCCAATGTCATGCACCTGGTCGAACGTCTCGGCCGGCTTCCCGGCCTCGATGAATTGCTGTTGACGACAAACGGCAATCAGCTCGACAAGTACGCCGGACCGCTACAAGCGGCCGGCGTGAAACGCATCAATATCAGCCTTGACAGTCTGGACGCGGAGAAATTCCGGCGTATTTCCCGGGTCGGCAAACTGGATCGCGTGCTTGCCGGAATCGATGCCGCGATCGCCGCGGGATTCGACCGGCTGCGCATTAATTCGGTAGTCATGCGCGGCTACAACGAAGACGAAGTGCTGCCGCTGGTCGAATACGCGCTCGAGCGCGACATCGACATCGCCTTTATCGAGGAAATGCCCCTGGGCGAGGCTTCCGATCATGACCGCGCGGACACTACCTGCAGCAATACCTGGGTGCGGGAGCGGATCGAAAGGCGTCACGAACTGCTCGACAGCGCGGTCAAGACCGCTGGCCCTTCGCGTTATGCCCAGGTGGTGGGCAGAAAGTCCCGGGTCGGTTTTATTTCACCGGTAACACATAACTTCTGCGCCGACTGCAACCGCGTCCGCGTGACCGTGGAAGGGCGCCTGCTGCTATGCCTCGGCAACGAGCATTCAATGGACCTGCGCGCCATTTTGCGCGATGACGGAAAAGATTTCGAAGATCTCAAGGCCGCCATTGTCGCGGCCATGGATCTGAAACCTGAACGGCATTATTTCTTTGAGAAGGATCATGCCCAGCCGGTGCGTTTGATGAATATGACCGGCGGATAAGCCCCATGGCAACGAAAACTTCTCTTGGTCTGGCCGTCGTCACCGTGTCGGACACTCGCACAACGGAAACCGATACTTCCGGCGCCTTGCTCGCGCAAAAGCTCGAGGAGGAGGGGCATCGCCTGCATTCACGCAGCATCGTCAAGGACGATGTCTATCAATTGCGCGCGCTCGTTTCAGCCCTGATCGCCGATTCGCGGGTGCAAGGCATATTGACTACGGGAGGCACCGGCTTTACCGCCCGGGACAATACCCGCAAGGCAATAACGCCACTGTTCGATGTTGAAATCGAGGGTTTCGGCGAACTCTTCCGGCAAATTTCATATACCGAAATCGGCAGCTCCACGGTGCAATCGCGGGCATTTGGCGGTCTTGCCAACGGCACTGTAATATTCTGTCTGCCCGGCTCCACCGGCGCTTGCCGCACCGGTTGGGACCACGTCATCCGGGAACAATTGGACAGTAGCCACAAACCATGCAATTTCGCGGAAAGGATTTAGCAGGCTCTGGGATATCAGAGTTTCCGCGCGACACGGGAATGTGACGCTGTATTCATCCGAGGCCGGTGAATGCGTGTGCAAGACCAGGCCACGCTTTTGTTTTGCGGTTATGAGAAATGCCATGGATGGAATTTCTCGGAGAAAACAAGCCAAAAAAATGCCGGGCCGCGATTGGCCCGGCAAACGGGCAACAGAAGGGCTTGAGGAAATCCCTTCTATAGGAGAATCAAACCGTCGCAACCAGAATCAGAGCAGGAAGGGCCAGGGCGACCGCGACTTGCGCCAAGCTGACTACGGTAGCCTCCACAATCGGCAAGTATTTGATCGCTATTTCGCGCATATTCCGTTTCCTTTATCGATCGTCAAGGCAAGTAGCCGTGTTACCAAAAACGTTTCAAAAAGTAATGTTTTTGCCTTAAAAGTAGCAACTTTAGTCTTATGTGGTAACACTTTTTCATTTTTCAATAGCCCAGACTAAAAAACACGGAAAATCCGCTATGCGCATCATGACCTTCAATTGCAATGGCATCCGCTCGGCGGAGCGAAAAGGCTTTTTTGCCTGGCTGGCCGGTCGGGACCTAGACCTGGTCTGCTTGCAGGAAACCAAGGCGCAGGAACCGCAACTGCTCGAAATAGAAAAAAAATCGGGCGCCGCCGTGTTTCACCCGGGACGCTTTCATTGCTATTACTTCGACGCTGAAAAGAAAGGCTATTCCGGCACGGCGATTTTCTGCCGCGGGAAACCGCTACGAGTGCAACGGGGCTTTGGCTTCGACTTGGCCGACAGCGAGGGCCGCTACCTGCAAGTGGACTTCGAGGATGTGAGCGTGATTTCGCTGTATTTGCCTTCCGGCTCCGCCGGCGAGGAGCGCCAGCGACGTAAATTCGCGTTCATGGAGGCCTTCATGGCGCACTTGCGCGAACTGCGCGGTCATGACCGCGAGTATATAATTTGCGGCGACTGGAATATCTGCCACCGGAAAATCGATTTGAAAAACTGGCGCTCGAACCAGAAGAACTCAGGCTTTTTGCCGGAAGAGCGGGCCTGGCTCGATATTTTGTACGACGAAGTGGGCTTTGTGGACGCCTTCCGCCAGGTGAATCCGGAAGCCGAACAATACACCTGGTGGTCCCAGCGCGGCGCGGCGCGGGCGAACAATGTCGGTTGGCGGCTCGACCTTCAGGTCATTACGCCGGGCCTGGCGGAGAAGGTAAAATCCGCCGAGATCGTCGACGGCATACACAATCCCGATGAGAAGTTTTCCGATCACGCACCCACCACGCTGGAATATGATTTGCGGATCGACTGATGGTGCGCCATGTGCAATAAACTGAAATCAATAGCCCTCGGCCTGGGTCTGATTGGCGCCGGTTCCGGACTGTCTGCCCAGGCCCAGGATCTGTTCGCCGTCATCGACACCGACAAGGGAGTGATGCGCGTTGAATTGAACTATCGCGCCGCGCCGACTACCGTGGCCAACTTCGCCAATCTGGCCCTGCGCGGATTCTATGACGGCTTGACCTTCCATCGCGTCGAGCGGAATTTCATGGCTCAGGGCGGCGACCCGCTTGGCACGGGCATGGGCGGCCCCGGTTATCGCTTCGCCGGCGAATTGATCCTCAAGCACAACCGGCCCGGTATTATTTCCATGGCGAATTCCGGCCCGGGGACCGATGGCAGTCAGTTCTTCCTGACCCATCTGGCCACTTCGCATCTCGATGGCCTGCATTCGGTGTTTGGGCGGGTCGTGGAAGGAGTGGAAGTAGTGCGGCAAATCGAACGGCGCGACCTGATCAATTCGATCACCATCGAAGGCGATCCGGGGCCGGTATTCCGCCGCCGTCAGGCACAACTCGCTGAATGGAATGCAATTCTCGACCGGGAGTTTCCCGACCTCGGACCGGCGCCCGGATTCTAGGCGCGTTTTCTTACCGCTCCCGACGCATCGGACTTGTCGTCCGGTTCATCCGGCATTTCCATATATCGCGCCAGATAAGGCATCTGGCCAAATACGAACACCACCGTAATGATGAGATTGCCGAAGACCTTGAACTGGATCCACGCAGTTTCGCTCAGAGTATACGCTACGGCAAGATTGACCGCGCCGAGCAGAAGGAAATACACGATC
The DNA here is from genome assembly GCA_951812715.1 of uncultured Pseudohongiella sp. Classification (GTDB taxonomy): domain Bacteria; phylum Pseudomonadota; class Gammaproteobacteria; order Pseudomonadales; family Pseudohongiellaceae; genus UBA9145. The sequence goes on from OX638323.1 coordinate 3,480,245, forward strand.
CAGATATTGTTCAGCCGCAACCACATTTCCCGCGGCATTTCGACCGCGTGACCCAGCATGTGCTGCAGCGCAGGTTTGCTGCCGATGTAACGCGAGCCGAGGAAGATCGAGGCGAAAATCCAGTTCACCAGTGGCGCTTTCCATTTCAGGAAATTCACGTCGCGCAGGAGAAAGGTGGGGATGCAGAACACCACCACCGCGCACAGGGTGATCCATTCGAACTTGTCGAGGCGTTTGTACGCTGCGAACAACGCGCCGTAGACGATCACGGAAGTCGCCAGCAGTACTTCCGCGGCGCTGTAGATGCCGCCGACACTATGTTCGATGCCGGCGAAGTTTACCGGTCTTTCGTCCATGGCCCAGACGAAAAAGAAGGCCAGCAACGGGATGTAGCTCACGACTTGTTTCATATGTCGATGTTAATTCAATTACGCTCGGTTTGTCTTGGGGTGGGGTGGCTTCGAATGGCTGGAATTGGCTTCGATCCGCCGCGGCCGCGATGCGGGTGTGCAGCGGGCGCTGTAAATACGTTCAGCAGACTGCCTTCACTGGCATTTTGCATGCCATCCCTGGCGCAGCTTGTGTGACTTCGCCAATCCCCGGTCTCGACATCCATTTCGAGCCGTTCGGCCCTCAAAAAAGCGTTGCTTCTTGTCGGCTGCGCCGACCGGGCCTTACCCTCGCACGCCCGCTGCACACCCGCATCGCGGCCACGGCTCGCTCACTGCGGATGGGCGGCCTCTTGCGATGTGATATAGGAGCACAAATCTTGTCAATGGGGTGGTCGGGGTGTAGTGTTGTTTGGGAACTATTGCGGAGGCGTCAAAATGTTTGAGATTAGTGCCATGAGCCGCTTTTTTCGACCGTTTTTCCTTTTCCTTGTTCTGGCGGCGCCGATTGCGCTGGGGCAGGGAAATGACGATATTCCGCGCCTTGCTAATGGGTTTCCCGATCTGCAGGGGACTTGGGATTTTCGCACGATCACGCCATTGCAACGGCCACAGGAGTTTGCGGACCAGGAAGTGCTGAGTGCGGATCAGGCGGCGGAGTTCGAGATTGCCAGGCAGGAGCAGCTTGACCGGGACAATTTTACCGACACTACGACTACCGGCGACTACAACCAGTTCTGGTATGACCGGGGCACGGAGATTCTGGACTCCAATCGGACTTCGCTGATTACTTATCCTCCTGACGGACGCATTCCCGAGTTGACCGAACAGGCTCGGGAAAGAAACGCCGCCCGGCGCGAGGCGGCGGCGTTGAATCGCGGCATCGAGGCCAGGCCGCTCTCCGAGCGCTGCATCATGGGATTCAATTCCGGCCCACCCATGCTGCCGAGCGCATATAACAACAATGTCCAGTTGGTCCAGACCGCGGATCATGTGCTCATTCACAATGAGATGGTCCACAACGCGCGCATCGTCAAGATGGGCGCCGGCGAGTTCCGCGCCGTGCCGCGAGATTGGGAGGGCGATTCAATCGGCCGCTGGGATGGCGATACGCTGGTGGTGGAAACCAGACATTTCGCCAGAGCCACGGCGTTCGGCAACTCCAGCGAAAACATGGAACTTCAGGAAAAATTCTGGCTGATCGGCGCCGACACCCTGGGCTATGAATTTACTATAAGCGATGCAAACACCTGGACGAATTCCTGGACCGCCATGTTCCCAATGCGAAGATCCGCGGAACCGATCTACGAATACGCCTGCCACGAAGGCAACTACAGTATGGCCGCCATCATGGCCGGCTGGCGCACCCAGGAAGTCCTCGCCGAATTCAACGTCGAGGATTAACACGCGATGTCGCCGATGCCGGAGGCGACGCGAATTCTGCATTTCATTTCAATCTCTGGGAGAGATTGATCATCTTGCGAGCGCGAGTTTTCGCCGCCACCAGAGAATTGGCCCGGTAACTACCATTACGATGGCAAGGACGGCGAGAAAGTCGAGAAAATAGCGGGCGTGCCGGCTGATGATCGTGCCGCTGTGAATATCGAACATGAGCAGCATAAGGGGTGTCGCCTCAAGCCTCGGCAGCGTTATGGGCGTTTGGCTGAATCCAATGGACGGGTCGCCGTGAAACATGGCCGCTCCGTTAATTACGTACCAGCTCTCGTTGCTCAAGGTTGCGTCGGACGGCATTCCAACCAGACCGGGAATCATCCGCCAATTCCCATCCGCGAGTGATCGGTAAAAGCTCGGCCCGCCTAGCCCGCCGGCAAACAATTGATCGCCGATTCGTTTCAGGCTCCACACGAATCCAGGCGAGACGGGCGCACCCTGTTCGCGTATCCAGTTTCGGCCGCTGTCTGCCGAAGTAAGAACTCCGAGACGGGTGCCGATAGATAGCTTGGCGTCGTTATCCGGATAAGCCACCACATGAGAAATTTCGCGATTCAGCGAGCCGAAATCGTATACCGGCGGAAGCAGGTCGCGAGCGACGGTATTGCTGACGAGCGCAGGGATCCATTCGTCCCGGTGGTCCATGACGATTCCCGTCGCGGAGAGGTATATCACGGGAAAAATCGCCATCAGTCCCAGTATCGGGGCATGGAGATTGTAGAGGCTGTTCAGGAGCGCGCGACGGCCGCGAATTCGGTCGCGCCGGTACCACCACTGCAGGGTGCCGGTCAGGGCAAGTAGCACAAACAACACGGCGCCCAGATCGTTGAGGAGCAGATTGATATCTCGGCGCATGAACGACCGGCCGAGATGGGTATCGAACAGAAAGCGGGACCAGCTAACCTGTTCCGGGAGACCCGAGACCGATGCCTGTTCGAGGTTCAATGTTCTGAAGCTGACTGGATCCGCAATTGAGACGTTGACAATCTGGCTGCTGTTTTCTACCGCGACGAGAGTATTTGGGTGGGCGCCATTGTCGAGCGCGGTGAGCCGGCGCCCCGCGAGACCCTCCCGCATCGCCCGGGCTGGAGACTGATTGGGTTCGAATCGCCAGAGTCCATCGTCGGTTGCTATCCAAAGCCGATTCCAGCCGAGGGCGAGGTCGACCACAATCGCGTACACCATTGGCGAACCAGCCACCCCTTCGAAACGCACGCGGTTCCAGGTGTCGGCGCCATCGCCGCTGTGCCAGAGCCCCGCGGCGCCTCCGGCTACCCACTGTCGTGAATCCGCGGGATTGGCTTGCAGCAGCGTGATGTGTCGCGTGGCCAGGACTTCAACGATCTCATCCGGCAGCATCGAGTTGGGAATCCCTAGCTGCCATGCCCAACGCCAATCCTCTCTGTGGTCAAGCATCAATCCCGAGAGTCCGAGAATCGCCAGCCAGATCGCGCCGAACAAGCCGAGCCACTTGTGAATCTTGAAGATAGTTCTGCGCCAATTCATGCTGCTGGAGTTGCTTCCAATAAGGTTGGCTAGCTGTTTCCTTCAGCTTTTCCCGACACGACACATGGGCAGGTTACCGCGCCGTCCGGCGCACTCTTTCGCGGCGCGCCATACCCGTAATGATGCCCCCAGTCGCGCCGAGCGCCGCCGCCATCTAGTCACTCAGGTTGAGTAAAATTCTAGCACATGGCTTCAGAGCGATGAATGGGAGGCGACTACCGGGACTTCGGACAGATCCAACACATGATCGAGGTCTCCGGCTTTGGCGCGCGGCACGAGGCGCGCGAAACGCGGCGGTCCCGCAAGGCTTCGACGCCGCCTCCCTCCGACTCTTCCTCCCGGTACCTTTCCCCCCAGCGCCGGAACGTGCGCTTGCAAACCCCGAGCATCTCCGCCGCCTGCGCCTGCGTCAGACAACGCTCCGACCACATCGTGTAAATATCTTCAACACTTCCAACCTCCGATCCTGCTGTCGTTGCGCCACGTCCATACAGCCTCCCGATCGCCTCGAAAAACGACCACTGTACGACCGGACACTTTATTTGTTCTTTAAATTGGGCATGGCTCATACTTGTCTTGCGGGCAGTGATCCCGTAGAATTCGCTGCTTCGATTTAGCAAGCCGGACCCGCGCTTGAAGTGGGGCGATAACAATGTATGCGGTAATTGAAAGCGGCGGCAAGCAGCACCGGGTCAGCGAAGGTGAAGTGCTGCGGCTGGAAAAGCTCGAACTCGAAGTCGGCGCGACCGTTACCTTCGCAAAGGTATTGATGGTTGGCGAAGGCGCCGAGGTCAAAATTGGCCAGCCTTATGTCGATGGCAGCTCGGTGCAAGCCGAAGTGCTGAACCAGGGCCGCGGCGAGAAAATTCGCATCGTCAAGTTCAATCGCCGCAAGCATCATCGCAAACAGATGGGGCATCGCCAGTGGTTCACCGAAGTGAAGATTACCGGCATCAAGGCTTGAGGTAAGGATATGGCACACAAGAAAGCAGGCGGCAGTTCCAATAACGGCCGCGATTCGATATCCAAACGGCTTGGCGTCAAGCTCTTCGGCGGCCAGACGGTAAAAGCCGGCAACATTATCGTGCGCCAGCGCGGCACCAGATTTCATCCCGGTTACCAGGTCGGATGCGGCCGGGACCATACCTTATACGCGAAAGCCGACGGAGTGGTGGAATTCACCGTCAAAGGCCCGCAAAAGCGCAAATACGTCAACGTCGTGATCCCGGCCTGACGGGCCGATTATTCTCAGCGGTCTACCGCGATCCCATTTTCCTTTCGCTTCGGCATGCGAGTCCAGGCCGGCCGGCATTCGAGTCAGTGCCGGCTTGGCCGTTATGGAAATAAATTCCTGCGTGAACAAGAGTCGGCACGGTGAAATTTGTAGATGAAGCTGAAATCAGTGTCCAAGCCGGCAATGGCGGCAACGGTTGTCTGAGTTTTCGCCGGGAAAAATACATCGAATTCGGCGGCCCCGACGGCGGCGATGGCGGCGCCGGCGGCAGCGTCTACATGCGCGCGGATCCCGCCCTTAACACGCTGGTGGATTTTCGTTTCCAGCCTCGCTATCGGGCGCGTTCAGGCCGCTCCGGCGCGGGCCGCGATCGCACCGGGGCGAGTGGCCCAGACCTGACGATCGATGTTCCGCCGGGCACGAGCGTGATTGATGCGGAGACAGGCGAACTGATCGCCGATCTGCGCGAGGCTGGAGAACCGGTTATGGTAGCCCGGGGAGGCCGGCCCGGTCTTGGCAATACCCGTTTCAAGTCGAGCACCAACCGCGCACCGCGCAAGACTACCGCAGGCTCGGCCGGAGAACAGCGAAAATTGCAACTGCAATTGCGCCTGGTCGCCGATGTGGGACTGCTCGGCCTGCCGAACGCCGGCAAAAGCACCTTGATTCGCGCTGTGTCCGCGGCTCGCCCGAAAGTCGCCGATTATCCCTTTACCACGCTGATTCCGAACCTGGGCGTAGTACGGCGAGGGCCGGAACGCAGTTTCGTCATGGCCGACATGCCAGGTCTGATCGAAGGCGCGGCCGGCGGCGCGGGTCTTGGAATCCGCTTTCTGAAGCATCTTTCGCGCACGCGGCTGCTATTGCATCTGGTCGATGTGCTGCCGGCGGACGGCGCCGATCCGGTTGCCCGCGCCAGAGCTATCGTGAAGGAACTGGAAAATTACAGCAGAATCCTAGCCGCCAGGGAGCGCTGGCTGGTGCTTTCCAAGATCGACCTGTTAGCGGACGACGCGCTGTCCGAGTTGGAGCTCCGGCTGCGCGAAGCGCTGGACTGGCAGGGTGAGATACACCATATTTCGGCCCTGACCGGCAAGGGTTGCGACAGGCTATGCGAAGCGCTCGCGCGGGCCATTGAGGGGCATCGCGAGCGGCTACGCGAAGATGCGGACTATGCCCACGATCAGGTACGCCTGCAACGGCAGATGGTGCTTGAATTCGGGCGCGGCAGAGAACCGGAAGCGGACCATGCGTGACAATATCGCCGCCTGCCGCACCTGGGTGGTCAAAATCGGCAGTTCGCTGCTGACGAACGAAGGAATGGGGCTGGACCGGAAAGCTATCGCCGGCTGGGCCGCCCAAATCGTTACCTTGCGCGAGCAAGGCAGGCGGCTGGTGGTGGTATCTTCCGGCGCGGTAGCGGAAGGCGCCACTCGGCTTGGGCTGAAAGCCGTTCCGCGGGAAGTGCGAATGCAGGCCGCTGCCGCGGCGGTCGGTCAAATGGGATTGATTCAGGCTTGGGAAAGCTGTTTCGCCGAACAGGGAGTCCACGCCGCTCAGATCCTGCTAAGTCACGAAGATCTTGCGGATCGCACCCGCTATCTCAATGCCCGCTCGACGCTAGTCTCATTGCTCAAGCTGGCGGCGGTGCCGGTGGTAAACGAAAACGATTCGGTGGCGACCGACGAACTTTGCCTTGGAGACAACGACACCCTGGCAGCGCTGGTGTCGAATCTGATCAATGCCGATGTCATGGTGATTTTGACCGATCAGGACGGACTGTTCAGCGCCGACCCACGCAGCAATGCAGCGGCCACTCTGGTGGCAACCGCGCGCGCCGGCGACCCGGAGCTCGAACGCATGGCCGGAACCGGCAGCAGGCTCGGCCGCGGCGGCATGATCACCAAGCTGTCAGCGGCGCGGCTGGCGGCTCGTTCCGGCACACATACCATCATTGCCAACGGCCGCAGACCCGGGCAGTTGCTGAAACTGCAAGCTGGCGAAGCGCTCGGCACCTGGCTGAGCGCGGATCGCGAACCGGTTACCGCGAGGAAACAATGGCTAGCGGGACAATTGACGCTGAAAGGGTCGCTGACGCTGGACTTGGGCGCGGTGTCGGTGCTGCGCAAGCATGGCAAGAGCCTGCTGGCGGTCGGCATCATCGCTACCAGGGGCAGATATCAGCGAGGAGAAGTTGTCGCCTGCGTGGATGAATCAGGCAATGAAATCGCCCGCGGCATGGTCAACTACAATAGCGGGGAAGTAGCGCGGCTGCTCGGTCAGGATAGCGGGCGCATCGCCGAACTGCTGGGCTACGCCGGCGAAGAGGAAATCATTCACCGGGACAATCTGGTGCTGACCGGGTAAACGGGTTACCGCAAGGCCCGGACGGCGGAATTCAGCCGGCTCTTGTGTCTGGCGGCCTTGTTTTTGTGGATGATGCCCTTGTCGGCCATGCGGTCGATGACGGGCACCGCCGCCTGATAAGCTTCGGCGGCGGCCTGGTAGTCCTTGCTTTCGATCGCTGCCGTCACTTTCTTGATATAAGTGCGAACCATGGAACGGAAAGACGCGTTGTGACGCCGCCGATTCTCATTTTGCCGGGCGCGTTTACGCGCTTGAGGGGAATTTGCCAAGGAGTGCTCCTTCGATTGAATCTGTATTCCAACAGCCCTGAAAAAAGTGCGACACTATGCCGGTTTAGCCTGCTTGTGTCAATGATACGGCTCGCCTGTGAACTCAACTGAAGCAAACCCGGTCAATGCCGGAGACTCCACGACCGGTAACCACGGATTGCTCAGATCGAGTGGAGTAACCGGGTCGATGACCATGGTTTCACGGGTGCTCGGCCTGGTGCGCGATGTCGTCATCGCCCGTCTGTTCGGCGCGGTCGATGGCGTCGATGCATTTTTTCTGGCCAACAAGATTCCCAATTTCATGCGCCGCCTGTTCGCCGAGGGCGCGTTCAATCAGGCCTTCGTGCCCGTGCTGTCGGAATATCGCGCCACCCGGAACCATACCGAAGTGCAAGATCTCGTAAACGCGGTGGCGGCGGCGCTAGGGGGGCTGCTGACGATCATTACCGTGCTGGTAGTAGTGGCGGCGCCCTTGCTGGCCGTCGTGGTCGCTTACGGATTTCTGGACGAACCGGAAAAGTTCGACACTTTCGTGCAGATGTTCCGCATCACCTTCCCCTATCTGCTGCTGATCTCAATGACGGCGATGTGCGGGGCGGTGCTGAACAGCTATGGCTATTTCGCTGCTCCGGCGATAACTCCCGCCATGCTAAACCTGTCGCTGATCGGCTGTTCCTTTCTGCTTGCGCCCTATTTGAGCGAACCGGCCCTGGCTCTTGCCTGGGGCGTTCTGATCGCCGGCATCGCCCAATTGCTGTTTCAATTGCCTTTTCTCGCGCATATCCGCCTGCTGCCCATTCCACGCCCGCGCCGGGGCCATGAAGGCGTGGCGCGCATCAAACGGTTGATGCTGCCGGCGCTGTTCGGCGTATCGGTGAGTCAGATCAATCTGCTGTTCGATACCGTGATCGCCTCGCTGCTCGTCACCGGCAGCGTATCCTGGCTGTATTATTCCGACCGCTTGATGGAATTGCCCCTGGGCACCTTCGGCATCGCCATTGCGATCGTCGTGTTGCCGAGCTTGTCGCGGAATAACGCCAGCAAGTCCATGGACGAATTTACCGCGACGCTTGACTGGGCCTTTCGACTGGTTTGCCTGATCGCATTGCCGGCTACCCTGGCGCTGATTCTGATTGCCGAACCCTTGCTGGTAACTTTGTTCCAGAACGATAATTTCACTGCTTTCGATGTCGAACGATCCGCGGCCAGCCTGAAAGCCTATGCGGTCGGGCTGACCGCTTTCATGGCCGTAAAGATTTTCGCGCCGGGCTTTTACGCGCGACAAAACACTAGCACTCCAGTCCGTATTGGCGTCATCGCCATGACCGTCAACATGGTGCTGAACGTGAGTTTTTATCTTGCCGGTTTTGCCCATGTGGGTCTGGCGCTGGCGACAAGTCTGGCGGCGCTGCTCAACGCATACCTGCTGCTGCGCGGATTGCAGCGTGACGATGTATTTCATTTCCAGCCCGGCTGGGGGCGTCTGCTGTTGCAGATGCTGGTGGCCAATGCGGCGATGGCCCTGGTGTTATTCAGCCTTGCCGGACAATGGCGGGACTGGGTGGAATGGACCATTGCCGCCAAAGTCGGCCAGCTTGCCCTGCTGGTGGCGGGCGGGTTTTCGACTTATCTGGCGGGCCTGTTTTTGTGTGGCCTGCGTCCGCGCCACCTACTTCGCTGAGAACCGAATGAACCACAAATCAGATCCGGAAAAAGCAAGCGGCATTTATCGGGTGCTGATTTCATGAAACGCGTATTCAGTTCGGAGAACGCAATCGACGTCTGGCAGATCAGGAACCTGCTGGAAGTGGCCGGGATCAAGGTTCTGGTCAAGAACGCCGACATGTATTCGGCCTATGGCGAAGTGCCGTTCGTGGAAAGCTGGCCCGAAGTTTGGGTAGAGCGCCCGGCGGATTACCAACGCGCGCTGGATATCGTTGACGAGTATCTCGACGGCGAAGAGGACTACCGGCCGGACTGGATCTGCCCGCGCTGCCGCGAAAAAAACGGCGCCGCCTTTGCCGTTTGCTGGAACTGCGAGCAATCGGCCCCGGATCAAGACTAGTTTTGTTCCTGTCGCGCGCGAACTCCGGCAAGGCGGAGCGGTCCCCGTATCAGGCTTCGTCCCGCAATAGCCGCGCCAGGCTGCGGGCGAGATAGCCGATATTGGCCTGGTTGACGCCGGCGATATTGATGCGGCCGGACTTCACCAGATAGATGCTGTATTGGCTTACCAGGGCTTCGGCCTGTTCCGGGGTAACGCCGAGGAAGGAGAACATGCCTTTCTCGCGCTCGATAAAACTGAAATCCCGCTGCAGGCCGACCGCGCGCAATTCATGCACCAGGGCGGCCCGCAGATCGTTGATGCGGTCGCGAACTTCGGCCAGTTCGCGCTCCCAGTCCGCGCGCAGTTCCGCGTCTTCCATGATGGTTTGCACGATGGCGGCGCCGTGGTCGGGCGGCATGGAATAGTTGGCCCTGGCGGTGGCGGCGAGCCGGCTTGCCGCCGCCTTCGCGACCGCGCCGGTTCGGCAGATCACCGACAAGGCGCCGGTCCGTTCGCGATAGAGGCCGAAGTTCTTTGAGCAGGAACTTACCAGCAACAATTCGGGTAGCGCTTCGGCCAGCAGACGCACCCCGTAGACGTCTTCTTCAAGGCCGTCGCCAAGCCCCTGGTAGGCCATGTCGATCATCACGGTAAAGCCCTTGTCCAGGGCCAGATCTCCGAGTTGCCGCCATTGTCCGCGATCAAGGTCCGCGCCGCAGGGATTGTGACAACAGCCATGCAGCAGCACCACGTCGTTCGCCGCGGCCTGGGACAGACATTCGGCCATGGCGTCGAAGCGAACGGAATGCGAGTGAAGGTCGTAGTACGGATACTTGGCGATCTTGAGTCCAGCCGCGCCGAGCAAGGGCATATGATTCGGCCAGGTGGGATCGCTAACCCACACGCTTGCTTCCGGATTCGCCTGAGCGATAAACTCCGCCGCCAGCCGCAGGCCGCCGCAGCCGCCCGGAGTCTGCAAGGTCACCCTGCGTTCGCCGAGGGTTTGCTTCAACTTGCCGCCGAATGCCAGCGAGGCTATGGCATCGTTGAAGCCGGCGGCGCCGCCGGGACCGACATAGACCTTGCTGTCCTGTTCCGCAAGCAGAATCCGTTCGGCCTTTTTCACGGCGCGCATGACCGGCGTATTGCCCTGTTCGTCCTTGTAGACGCCGGCGCCGAGATCGATCTTGTCTGGATTGGGATCGGCGCGATAGGCGGGCGTCAGCGCGAGGATGGGATCTGGGGGAAGCGCTTGCAATGCGTCAAACATCGGATTCTCTCTTTCTGTTGTGATAAGCCTTGAGTGTATTTTGCAGCAACGAGGCCCGCGTCATCGGGCCGACGCCGCCAGGCACCGGGGTAATCCATGAGCATTTCGGGCTGACCTGCTCGAAGTCCACGTCACCGGAAAGTCGGAAGCCCGATGGCCGGCTCGCATCGGCGACCCGGGTCGTGCCGACGTCAATCACCACCGCCCCGGGCTTGACCATGTCGGCGGTGACCAAGCGGGGCTTACCGATGGCCGCGATCAGGATATCGGCGCCGGCGCACAGTTTCTTCAGGTCACGGGTACGGCTATGGGCGATGGTTACCGTGCAATTGCCGGGTTTGGCATTGCGCGAGAGCAGGATCGACATCGGGGTGCCGACGATATTGCTGCGGCCGAGCACCACGCAATGTTTGCCTTCGGTTTCGATCCGATGCCGACTGAGCAATTCCATGACGCCATTCGGCGTTGCCGACACGAAAGCCGGCAGCCCCAGGCACATCAGCCCGACGCTTTCCGGGCCGAAGCCGTCTACATCCTTGTCCGCGGCTATCGCCAGCGTGATCTTGTGCTCGTCGATGTGGTCCGGCAGCGGCAATTGCACGATGAATCCGTCGATGGCGTCGTTCGCGTTCAATGCGGCGACTTTTCGCAACAATTCGTCCTCGCTCGTGGCCACATTCATCCGCACCACGGTCGAGTCGAATCCGATCTCGTCGCAGTCCCTGACCTTGTTGGCCACATAGGTCTCGCTGGCGCCGTCATCGCCAACGAGCACCGCCGCCAGATGCGGCGCGCGGCGGCCGGCCGCGCGCAGTTGCTCGACCTGCGCGCCGATCTCACGGCGGATTTGTTCGGAACAGGACTTTCCGTCTAATATCTGCACGGCTTGGAACTCTATGAAATGCTCAGCAACCACAAGTAGCTGTCGAACCGGATTCATCCGGACGCGCCGGCCTGCGGAAAGTCGGCAATGATAAACAAGCGCCATGGCATGCTCAAGCGCGGGATCGGAGACCCGCGCTGATGGAGATGCTCATCGCCGTATTGGTGATTGTGGCCGGATCGTTCATACAAACGGCGATCGGATTCGGTCTGGCGGTGATCGCGGCGCCCATACTGTATTTCATGAATCCGGATTATGTGCCGGCGCCGATTACCGTGGCCGCGCTAACGCTTTCCCTGGCCAACGCCTGGCGCTTCCGGCAATCGATTTCCTTCACTGGGCTGAAGTTCGCGTTTCTGGGACGAGTGCCCGGCACGGTGGGCGGCGGTTTGCTCATTTTCTGGATCGACCAGCGCACCCTGGGATTGTGGCTGGGAATGTCCGTACTGGCGGCGGTATGGCTCAGTTTGGGCAAAGTCGCGTTCCGGCCCACGCGGCCGGCCATGTTCACCGCTGGATTCCTGTCCGGATTCATGGGCACGAGTACGTCCATCGGCGGTCCGCCCATGGCGCTGGTGCTGCAACATCAGACGGCGGATTTCATTCGCGCCAATATGGCGGCTTTTTTCGTCGTGAGCTGTGTGCTGACCCTGATCATGCTTTCCTTCGTGGGGCGTTTCGGAGAACAGCAGCTCCTGCTGTCGCTCCCGTTTCTGCCGGCCACCTTGCTCGGCTATTGGCTGGCTATGCGTTCGGTGCATCTGATTACATCGCGGATGTTGAGGCTGGGATCCTTGACCTTGTGCTGCATAGCGGGATTCGCGGCAGTGATTTCGTACTGGATTTGAATTGACGGAATCGTTTCCCGGCGTCTTTACTCCACTGCCCCGGGTGGTAGACTGACTTTCCCATTCTCATATCGAGGAAACCCAGGTGAAAAAACTAATCGCAGCGATTCTAATTTGTGCATTCGCGCCATTCGTGTACGCCGACAATGACGCGGCGACGGAAGTCATCGCCAATGTGCTGACCAACCTGAATCATTTTCCGACAGACGATGACAAGGCCGCCTTGCAAGGTCTGATCGACGATGACAATGTTGGGCCAGCCTTCAAGGCGATAGCGAACGCGGTCATGGGAATCGAACATTCAGCCAGCGAAGACGGCAAGGCCGCGCTGTCGCGGGTGCTGGACGCGGACAATGCCGATCCACGCGCCAAGTCCCTGGCGGAAGTCGTGATGAATCTGAACCACGGCGCCAGCGACGAAGCCAAGGCGGCCATCCAGGAATTGCTGTAATTCGATGTCTGGCGGCGCCTTACTGGCGCTGACCACGAATTGCTTGCCTGGCGGGGCGAAGCCCCGCCAGGCTTATGTATTGGCCAAATTGAGACCGCGCTTTTCCGCATAGAATTCGCGGATTGCCGCCATATCGCGCTCCAGGTCGCCGCTGGGCCGATAGAAATCCGCGACCCCCGCTTCCTTTTTCCCCGCATCGACATAGCCCAGCAGAATAGGTACGCCAGCGTTGCTGGCAATGTGATAAAAGCCTGATTTCCAGTGCTTAACCTTGCTGCGCGTGCCTTCCGGCGGCACCAGCACGATCAGTTCGTCATGCTGCTCAAATTGCCGCACGGTTTCGCGCACCACGTTATGCGGCCGTCCGCGGTCGATAGGGATACCGCCCAGCCATTTCATCAAGCTAGCGAACGGGAACGGGAACAGGGTGTGCTTGCCCATCCAGTAGATGCGTAACTTCAGTTTCAGCACCGCCATGATCATCAGCGGGAAATCCCAGTTGCTGGTATGCGGCGCGCCGATCATTACACAGCGTTGGCGTTCGAGTTCGCCGCCGCGGATCTTCCAGCCGATCAGCGCCAGCACCAGGATGGAACACCAGCGCAATAGCGGGGTGACGAGCGGAGTGGAAAAAATCGTAATGCGCATGGGTTTCCCTGCTGGAACTCGGCGTCAGTCCTCGTCACCGAATAGCCGTTTCAGTTCGGCAAGAGCCTGATCCGATTCGCTGGACGCGGATTCACCAGGCTTTGTTTGGGGCAATTCTTCACCAAACAATTCAGCCAGTTGCTGTTCGGCGGCGCGGGAATCGCCCTCGTTCTTGCGTCGGAACGCGTTTTTACCCGGCAAGAAATAGTCGCAGAAATTGGCGCGATCCTTGTCGAGCACGAACTCCGCCCGATCCTCGCGGCAGGCGTCTGCCGCCGCGGGATCGTAATGCCGGCAGGCATAACAGACATGCAGATCGGCCTTGCATTGGCTGCATTCCTCATAACGGGAAAAGGGCAGAAGCACGTCTTTCATGACGTTGGCGCATTTCCAGCAATCGACGCGAACGCTGCGGCTGGCCATGCCTACCACTCTCGAAAATACTCGGCCGGATCTTCCGGCCGCAAATTCTTGCGCTTGCCGACGATCGCGCCAAGATACAGAAAACCAATGATCTTCTCATTCGCGGCGAGTCCCAGGCCTTTCATCACGCGCGGGTGATAAGCCATTGAGCCAGTCCGCCACATCGCTCCAACACCTTGGGCATGTGCGGCGTTCAGCATGTTCTGCGCGGCAGCGCCGGCCGAAAGATCCTGCTCGATTGCAGGCACCTTGGGATGTTCCACATGGCTGGCAATCACAATAATGATCATCGGCGCCCGCGAAGTCTTGGCCTGCAATCGGTCCTGCTGTTGCTGGTCCATGTCCGGAGTGGAAGCTAGCGCGGCCTCGACAAACAAACCACCGAGCCGCCCTCGCGATTCGCCGCGAACGACAAGAAAACGCCAAGGCCTGAGCATGGCATGATCAGCGGCGCGCAAGGCCGCTCGACAAATATTTTCGAGCTGCTCCGGCGCGGGCTCCGGCTCCCCCAGGCGAGGAACCGAATTTCGAGTGAACAATGCTTCGAGGGCATTCATTTCAAAGAATCCGCGCATTGCAAGGGGGCGCTCCCCTTCACGGCCTCGCTCGAAATATCAAAAACTTGACCAGACGACATTGTATACACTGCTGCTATTCGACAGACTGAAGCTCAACACTGTCGGAAGCATAAAGCATTCAAGGAAACCGGGAAACCGGCTCTGAAGGCGGCGTCGAGCATGGGTTATGCGGGGCATTGGTGCTATACTTGCCGGCATCGCGCGATTGGGACACAACATGAATTCCCAGGCTCAAATGATCGCCATCAGCAGCGGCGAGCCGATCTATCCCAGGGAAAAATCCCGTTATTTCGGTACTGTCACGAGGAAGAAGCTGCGGCTGGCGTTCTCGTTCTATTCGCCGGACGGCAACGAGATCGCCATGCCCATCGCCAGCATGTCCGCCTACCTCAAGCGCGAATTTCCCGAGGTCGAAGTTCTGCTTGAGCCGGTGTTGATCCTGCGCGACGCCGAGCGCTATTCACCAATGAATTTCGCTCGCGGCATCCAGTCGCTCGACGCCGACCTGATTGCCTTTTCCGTCATGAGTCCGCATTGGTATCCGATGGAGCCGTATTTCGCGGAACTCAAGCGGCTGATGCCTTCGCTGCCGATCCTGATCGGCGGATACCAGGCTATGCTTTCCCAGGAAGAGACGATAAGTAATCCTAACATCGACTACATTTGTGTCGGCGACGGCGAATACGCCATCGGCAATATGGTGCGGCATTTGCGCGGCGAACTCGGCCCCGCCGACGGCATGTGGGAAAAACTGATCGATGGCGAAATTTTCCGCACCGAACCGCATCAGAACGGCGACCTCGCCGCGCTGCCGTTTCCGGACTACGATATTTTTTCCCGGGACGGTAGTTTCGAGGGCGTGAATTCTTCCATTTTCGGCCCGAAGGGCAAGCTGGTGCTGCCGGTGATGACCGGCCGCGGCTGTCCCTATCGCTGCACTTATTGCTGCAATACACCGATCCTGGAAGGCTGGAAAAGCAAGAAGACTTTTCTGCGCAAATACGAACCCGAAGCCATGGTGACTGAACTCGAACGCCTGCGGGACGAATATAATGTCGGCTACTTCGAGTTCTGGGATGAGTTGTTCCTGTCCAATCTCAAATTCGTGCGCGCCTTTTTTGAAATCTACCAGCAGCGCATCCGCCTGCCGTTCTCGATCAATTCGCGGGTAGAAGTGATGAACGAGGAATTCTGCCGCACGGCGGCGGAGGCAGGCTGCCACACGATCTGGTTCGGCATCGAAAGCGGCGACGAAGAATTCCGCTCGCGCATGCTAGGCCGCAAGATGACCAATCAGCAGGTCATCGACGCCGCCGACAATTGCAAGAAGGCGGGAATCTTCCGCCTTACCTTCAATATCGTCGGCGCTCCGCTCGAAACCGCCGAAAACATGCGCAAGACCCTGGAACTCAACAAGCGCATCGCCCCCGAGTTTTTCTTTTTCTTCCCCTACATTCCCCTGCGCGGCACACCGCTGTACAAGATCGCCGAACAGGAAGGCCTGCTGCTGAAACACAAGAAGAATCTGCATTATCTTTCCGCCGTTAACGATCGCCAGTTCACCTTGAACATGAAGGAACGTCCGGACTTGCTGTCACAAGAGGAATACAACGAAATCTGCATGGAAATGCTGGCTTTTCAGGAAGCCAACAATCGCCTCAGCTATACCGAAGGCAATGCCATGGAAGAGCCGGCCACGGTTGAGGACAAGAGTTTCCAGCTCGTGGAAGACCCGCCGTCTCCGGTGCAAGCCGTGGTAGCGGAAAAGGAGAACAAATCAATATTTTCCGAGGTGCGCGGATTTTTCAGCCGCTAGGCCGGATTCAGGCGGTCTTTTCCTGCAAGTACAATTCCGACTTGACCTCCCGATTGAACGTGGCCAGCGAAATCACTCCCATTATGAGGTTGCCGGCGACGGCGCCGACAAAAAAGCCCCAGAGCCCGAAATACACGCTGCCAAGCCAGGCCAGCGGCACATAGAAAACGAAAAACCGCGCGATGCTCAACCACAGCGCGCTCATGGGCCGATGCAGGGCATTCAGCGACGAATTGGTCAGGATGATGACACCTTGCATGCCGTAGCCGAGAGGCAATATCCATAGAAACAGCTTGATCGTGGAAATCACTTCCGGGTCGTCGGAAAATACTTCGGCGATAAGGGGGGCGGCCAACGCCAGTACGCCGTAAATAAACAACTGCCAGACCAGGACGAAACGGATCGCGAGCCGGTAGGCTTCGGCGACTCGCTCCACGCGGCCGGCGCCGTAGTTCTGGCTGATCAGCGGCGGCAGCGAAGTAGACATCGCCAACACCAGCAAGATAGCGATGGGTTCGATGCGGCCACCCACTCCCAGCGCCGCCACGGCGCTGTTGCCGAAACCCGCGGCGATGGCGGTCATGATGCCCGCCGCCAGCGGGGTCATCATGTTCGCGCCCGCCGCGGGAATGCCGATACGCAGCATTTCCCGGCCCGAAGTCGCGAACACTTCATTGGAAGGCAGGCGCCTGCTGACCATTTCCAGTTTGAAGATGAGCAGGTAGTAAAGGTAGGCGAAAACCAGCGCCCAGGAAATTACTGTCGCCCAGGCGGCGCCCTGAATGCCCAGGGCGGGGAAGGGTCCTATTCCAAAGATCAGTAATGGGTCTAGCACGGCGTTGGAAAAACCCGCGAAAGCCATCAGCATGCTTGGCGTCCTGGTGTTGCCGCTTGCGCGCAGGATGCTGTTGCCGGTCATCATGCAAACGATCAGCAGGCTGCCAGGCAACCATACCACCATGAACTCGCGAATCAGCACCAGCAGATCAGCGCTGGCGCCAAGCAAGCCGAAAATTTCGTCCAGGAAGATCCAGCACAGCACGACCAGCACGCTGGCCGTGGTCAGGGAAATGTAATTGATTACCGTGGCCGCTTCCTTGGCCCGCTCGCTATCGCCGCCGCCGAGATGTTTCGCCACGACCGCGGAAGCGCCGATGCCGAGGCCGATCGCCATGCTCATGACGGTAAAGCCAACGGGAAAGGTGAAACTGATGGCGGTCAGCGGTTCGGTGCCCAGGAAACTGATGAACAGGGTGTCCACCATGTTGAAAGTAAACATCATCAGCATGCCGATGATCATCGGCATGGTCATGCGGACGAGAGCTTCCCGCACGGATCCTTCCACCAGCTTGTGATGACTGCTTTGAGACACGAGAATTTCCCGGGGAGCCGGTCGGGAATATATCCTAATACCGGCTCGGATGCTTATTACAAATCGCCGATTTCGACGCGCAGCCGCAACAGTTCGCGCACCATGCGCGGATTGCCGAACAGCGTTTCACTGCCGCCGGCGATGTCGGGATGGCCTGTTTCGCTGACCAGCAGGCCGCCGGCCTCTTGCAGCACCAGCGCCGCCGCCAATATACCGATGCCGGCGCGTTCGCCGACCCATCCGCCTTGCAGGCGATTCGCCGCGGTCTGCAGGATATCGAATACGGCGCAGCCGCTTTGCCGGATCAATGCCTCCCTGGCTTGCAGCGCCTGTTGCATCTCTGACAGCGCTCGCCGGCGAGCGCCAAGGGAGTGCAGGCCGATCATGCCGCCATCCGGCCGCTTGGCGTCGCCAGCGCGGATGCGGCGGGAATTCAATTGCGCGCCCTGGCCGCGGCTGGCGGTGAACTCTTCATTGGTCTGCGGGAATACCATGGCGGCGTGGCTCAAAATGCCCTTGACGCGGCAACCTACGGCAACGCCGAAGCAGGGCAGGCCGGAATAGAAATTGCGGTTGCCGGCAAGCGGTTCGAGCAGCCAGGTGACGCTGTCGTCTTCGCCGCCGCAAGTGCCCGAGAAGCGCGATTCGATTCGATGTTCCGGATAGAGTTTTTGAATCCGGTAGACGAGCGTTCGTTCCGAGTCGCGGTCCATGCTGGTGGCGAAGCCGCTTGCGGAATCGTCAAGCACTCGCACCCGATCGAGCCGATCTACGCCGTGGGCAAGATTACGGGCGGCGGCATGCGCCGCGTCGAGGGCGACATTGAGCAGGGATTCCATGAATTGATTGAATTCGGGCTAGCGGACGAGCCGGGGCGAAGATGATAGCAGAATTGCAAAGCCGGCCCGGCCTGAAATTCAGTTTTGCCTCCGGCGGCCGGAATGGTGAGATAATGCCGCCGTTGCCACCAATCGGCCTGAAGCCCGAAACAGCAGCCGCGACTTTTGCCACCCATGACCAAAGCGGATTTCAGAAACATATCGGTAGTGCTGGTCAACACCTCGCATCCCGGCAATATCGGCGCCAGCGCCCGGGCGATGAACAACATGGGTCTGACCAACCTGGTGCTGGTGCGGCCGAAGGAGTTTCCCAGTGGCGTCGCCATTGGCCGGGCGGCCTCGGCGGTGGCATTGCTCGATAATGCCAGGGTGGTCGATTCGCTGACCGAGGCAGTCGCGGATTGCGGTCTCGTCATTGGCGCGAGCGCCCGTTCCCGACGCATTCCCTGGCCATTGCTGACGCCGGCGCAATGCGCGGAGAAGGCGCTCGAAGCCGGAACCAATCGCGTGGCGCTGGTATTCGGCCGCGAAGATACCGGATTGAGCAACGAAGAATTGCGGCTATGCCATTACCACGTTCGTATTCCCGCTAATCCCGGCTACTCTTCGCTAAATCTCGCCGCGGCGGTGATGGTGATTTGCTACGAGTTGTACAAGACCGCCACTGGCGTGGACAAGGAAGGCGCCGGCCCCGCGGAGCGGGAATGGGACCAGGAATTGGCTACCGGGGAAGATTTGGAGCGGTTTTACCGGCACCTGGAAAGCGTATTGATCGCGGTCGACTTTCACGACCCGGAAAATCCGCGTCAACTCATGCAGCGGATTCGGCGTCTATTCGGCCGCATCCGCATCGATGTCATGGAAATGAGCATCCTGCGCGGGATGCTTTCGAATATCGAACAGAATCTGCGCAAGCGCGACCCGATGGATTGAATCCGCCAGTGCGCTTCAGTGCGTTTCAGGCAGCTTTCTCTACCGCTCCGGCCACGCGCCGAATGCGCCAGGCGCAGCGCCGGTCTCCTGATAACAGATGGTCTGTCTGTTTCACCGCCGCGCCCTCGCCGAGCAGATCGCGAAACATGCGCATTTCGGATTTGCAGAATTGCGGGCAATTCTCGGCGCAAGTCTGGATGGGGCAATGATTCTGCACCAGCAGCCAGCCATCGGGCAAAAGCCGAACTCCAGCCATATAGCCATCGGCGCTGCGCAAGTTGACCAAATGTTCGACTTTCTGGTGCAGATCGTTATCCGGTCCGCGCATTGCCGCGCGATAACGTTGTTCCACGCGGCGGGTTCGTTCCTCGACCATGCGCTCAACGCCATCGTCGCCCCAGCAAACGTCGGCGACCTGAATCAGCTCTCTCGCCAGTTCCGCGCCGGCGTTGGGGAACCAGGCGTTGCCTTTATCGGTCAACTTCCAAAGCGAGACCGGCCGGCCGCGATGTTGTTTCTCGGCGGGCAACTGGCGCACGAGTCCGAGTTTGTCGAGATCGGCCAGATGATGGCGTATGCCCATGGTCGTCATTTGCAGTTGTCTGGACAAAATTCGCACCGACTGGGGACCGCGGGTTTTCAGGCTGTGTAAAATATGCCCCTGGTTGCGTGGGAGTCGCATGGGTAGCTCCTGGATGCCTTTAATCGCTTTATCGGTAAGCAAGGCAAAAGGTTTACCTGGAGGGTCTCAATCGGGGGAACTATCACAAAAACAAGCAATAACTTTCCTAAGCGGGCCAGGATGCTGACGTCATAACCATCAATTGATCCTTGCTGACGCGGTCTTGCCGATCCCGCCTAGCGCAGCATATCGACGTGGAGAATGCCCGCGTCGCGGTAGGGGGCGGACACCGCGCGGAAACCGAGGGAGGTGTAGAAATCGACCAGGTACTGTTGCGCCGACAACCCGATTTCCACGCCGGGCCATTGCTGTTCGCAATGCGCCAGAACTTCCTGCATAAGCAGGCGGCCAAGACCGCCGTCGCGATACTCTTTTTTTACCAGCACCCGGCTGACGGCCGCATGGCGAATTTTCGCGCCGGTTGCGTTAATGCGGGCGTAACAGGCAAGTTCGTTCCCATGCAGACCGCAAAGGTGCAGAGCCTCCCGATCGTGGCCATCCAGGTCCTGGTAGGCGCAATCCTGTTCCACCACGAAGACTTCCGCGCGCAGGCGCAGCAGCGCATAAAGCAGTTCGAGGCCGAGTTCTTCGAAGGAAGAGTATTTCCAGTCCGGGGCCGCCACGGTCTAGTCTCCAGGAGCAAATTTTCTGGTCGCGAATGATACGGCCTGCCGCCCGCGTTTCCCAATCGGGCGCCTTGCCTTATACTCTTGCGCCAGAATGTCCCCGTGGCACAACTGGATAGCGCGACGCCCTCCTAAGGCGTAGGTTGCAGGTTCGACCCCTGCCGGGGACACCAGATAAATTTCAGGCCAAGTCCTTCTTCCGCAAAACGACGGCGGTCTGATGGTTCCCGATTGCCTGGTCGCTGTAGTCGATTATTTGAAAATGTTCTCCCCAGCGCCGACGCACATATTCTTCACTGTGGAAAGAGGTCTGGTAAAACTTTGGCAGACCGGCCAGATTTCTTAAACCCTTATTGCTTTCCAGAAAGAAAAATCCTCGTTTCGACATCGCGGTCTGCAATTTCCTGGTAAATATACTTGCTTGCTGCCACACCGGATTTCCGTGCACGCTGCAGATCAAGACGCCTGTCGCGGCCAGAATCCTATGCAATTCCCGCAGCCAGTCGAATTGCAGTTTTTCGTCCATATGGGTGAAAATTGAAATGGCGAACACAACGTCGAATGCTTCGTCCGGATAGGGAAGTGGCGGCATGGAATCGTTAGTGTCCCATCGCGCCAAGGCCGGATAGTTCGTTCGGTTCCAGGCGATGGCGTCGGCGTCAATATCCGTTCCGGTAAATACCCCTTTCTTGCCGTGATGGAAAAAGTATCCCAGCACTCGCGCGCAACCGCATCCAAAATCAAGAATTTTCAATTTCTCGGAACATTTGATTCCTTGCGCTTCCATTATTTTGGCAACGTCCCAATAAACCTGCGAGCCCGCTGCTAGAAACGAAGTGCGACATAAATCGCCGTGAACCCGATGTCGAAGTCTGGGTGGCGGGATGGGCATCGCTTCCTGGCTGGTCTTGTCGCCGAGAGCGTAACCAATACTGTGCGCGAACAATTTCCCGCTATGAAAAATTTTCCTGAAACAACCGCAAAGGAAGTATAGAAACCTGTTTGCCCTGAGCCTGTCTCTTAACGAGAAGGCGGTTTTCCCGTACATCGATTGATCCTGCTGAATCGCGCCATTTTAGCGCAATTTGACCCCGGTGCCGTAAGCGGCGAGGATGATCATTCCGCCTATGCCGCTGCTGATTTCGCTGTAATCTATTTTTACCGAGACCACCGCGTCCGCGCTGACTTCGCCGGCCGCCGCGGCAAGTTCAGCCAGGCAAGTTTCCCGCGCCTCGTTCAAAGCTTCCTGATAGGTGCCGCTGCGGCCGCCGACAATATCGCGAATGCTCGCCAGAAAATCGCGGAATATGTTGATCGCGAGAACACACTCGGCGCTGACAATGCCTAGCGACGCGCTGATTTCGCGGTCGGGGAAGTTTGGCGTCGTTACGATGCGGCTGATTGGAATAGCCATGGCCTTGCGCTTTCTCCTGGGACAAATGGGGCGCCAAGTCTAATGTCTGTGGTAGCCGGTTTCCAGTTGGCTGACTGGTTCCTTACCTGTTGGTCAATAGACTCGTGGAATGATCCGCCAGGGAACCCGCCGGCGGTATTCATCCCACAACGCTCCGTATTTCTCCGCGCAACGGCGATAGTCATCGCGTTCGCGCGGCAGCAGCAGAGCGATGTAATAGCGCGGATAGAGCCAGGGTCCGAGCGCCAGCGGCCAGCCCAGGGCGAGGGCAAAACCACTGGCCATGAGTAATTCGCCAAGATAGTTGACGTGGCGCGATACGCCCCGGAAGCCGTTGCACCAGACATGGCATTCAATTGCTGTCGGCAGCGCAATCGTAGGCAAGAGGCGTTGCCTGTAAAGGGGCGGCCGTTCGGCCATCCAGATACCATGAGCGTCCTGCCGCGGCAGCTTCGATATTGGCCACGGCCAGCGCCAGATTGCGCCCTCGGCCCGGGTTGGCATGGGCCAGTACTGGTTCGCCCTTGTCCGGATTTTCTTCCGCGTGTTCGCAGATGCGGCTGTTTGCGTCAAATTCTGATTCGCCGCTGAACAAAAACATGCGCTTTTTCGGTTTGCCGCGGAAGTGCATGCGGGCGACAACTTCCTGGCCGGTATAACAGCCCTTGCTAAAATTGATCACTCCAGAAACATCGTAATTGAGCAATTGCGGCGTGTATTGTTCGCTGATTGCGGGGCCGACGTGAGCCACTCCCGCCGCCAGCTCGGCCGCGAGCCAATCCTGACCGGGGCCGGCTCGATATTCGCCCAGCAATTCTCGAACCGCGGAAATAACGGCTTCGTCCAGGCACCACAATTCCAATCGTTCGCCCGGCAGCCGCAGCAGGCACATCTGCTTGGAGATCGCGCATTCGTTGATCGTGGCCGGCGGCGCCGGAAACAGTCTTGCCAGCGCGGCGTCGAAACCGCCGCCGAGGACGCCGATTACCAGCGGCGGCCTGAACTGGCGCAATTCGACCTTGGAAAACACCGCATAGCGGGACAGCGTGGCGATGATTTTATCGGCCATGCCGCCGCCGGTTTGCAGCAGGCAGGCATCGCCGCTTTGCACCAGGCGGAAGTCGGCGATGACGCGGCCTTTCAGATTGCAGAGGGCGCCAGGCAGGGACCGGGTTTCCGCTAGCAGATCGACGTTACAGCTCACCTGGCCTTGCAGAAAGTCGCGCGCATCCGGGCCGCTCACCTCGATGAATTCATGACCGGGCAAGGTGAATACAGGCATATACATTTCCGGCGGTTGGACAAAAGTTTGAAGTTTAGCAGCAGTTGACATAAGTCGTCTTATTGAAAGGTATCGATATGGCAACGGCGAAATGCTAGCTTTCATACTCCATTACAGGGAACAGGCGGAGATGGCGGCGGACAGCCAGGATTCCAGCGAATTGCAGAAGATCTACTGGCGCAGCCGCCGGGGCATGCTCGAACTCGATCTGTTGCTGGTTCCGTTCACCCAGGAGGTCTACGCGGGACTGTCGCCGGAAGATCAGTCCCGGTACCGGCAATTATTGCGTTGCGAAGACCAGGACCTGTTTGCCTGGTTGCTGCGGCGCGAAGCAGCCGAAAACTGGCAGCCGCTGATCGATCGAATTCTGGCCCATAATACGGTGCGTTGCGCGAAGTTGGACTAAGCTTTGCCGCGTGCTGCAATTGCGTCCCGTTCCATCCCGGCTGCGCTGGCTGCTGGCGCTGGCCGCGCATGGGCTGGCGGCGGCGGCGCTGTTCCATGCCGGCGCGCCGGGCTGGCTCAAGCTGATCCTGGCGCCATTCGTGCCGGCAAGCCTTTGGCGCGAGGCAATGATTTTCCTGGGCCGCAAGGAAGCGGCTGAATTGTGCTTGAGCGCCGGTTCGGCGGAGCTTTGGATTGATGGCGAGGCGGTTACGGCAGGGCAGGCCCGGACGCTGCATTGCTCGGAGTTGATGATCGTTATCGAGTTCCCGGTCCGCGGCGCGGAATCCGGCCGCCGCCGATTCACGCTGGTGCTGTTTCCGGATTCTCTGCCAGCCGGCGACATGCGCCGATTGCGGCGCTGGCTCAACTATGAAAGCGGTTGATCGCCGTGTAACAAATCCGTGTGGCCCGCCGGCGTCAGCACCGTATCCGCAGCCTCGGACAATAACCCCGGATGGTCCAGATTGAAATGCAGGCCGCGGCTTTCCTTGCGCGCGCCGGCGCCGCGCACGATCAGGCCGGCCACGAGAATCAGGTTTCGCAACTCCAGCATGTCCCGGCTAATGTGATAGCGCCGGAAGTGCTCATGAATCTCCTCGCGCAGCATTGCCAGACGTTTTTCCGCTCGGCGCAGGCGAGCGTCGCTGCGCACGATGCCGACATAGTCCCACATGCAGCGGCGCAATTCGTCCCAGTTATGGGAAACGAGAATGTCGTCGCCGGATTCGGCGCGGCCGTTGGGCCAGTCCTGGATTGCGCCGGCGAAGGGCGTGTCGCCGATTTTGCGCCGGATGGATTGCGCGGCGCTGAAGGCGATGACGAAACACTCCGACAGCGAGTTGCTGGCGATGCGGTTGGCGCCATGAAGGCCGGAAAAAGTGGTTTCGCCGATCGCGTAGAGATTATCGATATCGGTTTCGCCATCCCGGTTGACGATCACGCCGCCGCAAGTGTAATGCGCCGCCGGAACTACCGGAATCCGGTCGCGGGTGATATCGATGCCGAGTTCCTGCAAGCGCCGGTAGATATTCGGGAAGCGCTCGCGCACCAGATCCGCCGGCCGGTGGGTGATGTTCAGATACACGCAATCCTCGCCGAGACGCTTGGTCTCATGGTCGATGGCGCGGGCGACGATATCGCGCGAGGATAGTTCGCCGCGGCTGTCGAACCGCGTCATGAAGCGCGTGCCGTCAGCTAGCTCGAGTCTGGCGCCTTCGCCGCGCATGGCCTCGGTAATCAGGAAACTGCGGGCATGGGGGTGAAACAGGCAGGTCGGGTGAAACTGGTTGAACTCCATGTTGGCAACCCGGCAGCCAGCGCGCCAGGCCATGGCGATGCCGTCGCCGCTGGCGCTGTCGGGATTGGTGGTGTAAAGGTAGGACTTGCTGGCGCCGCCGGTGGCGAGCACCACGAATCTGGCCTTGATTGCCGAAACCCGCCGAGTGGCGTCGTCGAGCACGTAAACGCCAGCGCAGCGCCGCCTCGCGCCGCCAGGATCGTGCACGACCAGGTCGATAGCGGTGCGATTCACCATCAGTTCGATAGCGGGATGTTCGCTGGCGCGGCGGCGCAAGGTCTGGAATACCGCCTTGCCCGTTGCGTCGGTAGCGTGAATGATGCGTCGATGGCTGTGCGCGCCTTCCTGGGCAAGATGCAACGAACTCAGGTCGACGCTCGAGCTTTCGCCGCCATCGCGGCGATTACCGGCGCCTGACCGGGTGCTGAACGGCACACCCTGTTCCAGCAGCCATTGCACCGCGCCGGCGCTGTTTCCTACGACATGCTCGACCATGTCCCGGTGGCATAGCCCGCCGCCGACCGTCATCGTGTCGTCGATATGCGACGCCAGGCTGTCGCGGTCATCCAGCACCGCCGCGATGCCGCCTTGAGCGTAAAAGGTCGCGCCCTGTTCCAGACTGGCCTTGCTGAGCACCGCTACCTTCGCGAAGGGCGCCGCGCGCAACGCCAGGGTAAGCCCGGCGGCGCCGCTGCCGATGATCAGAATGTCGAATTTTTGAACTGCGGGGCCGGTCATGCGGCGGGACGCCAGGTTGGTACGCGTTGGCGCGAACGGATTACAATGCCGACATACATTACCACACGAAAAGTTTGTTTGGATTTTGTCACGATGGCTGCTGTTATCCGCAAGAGAACTTTTGGCCTGCTTTACTGTCTCAGAAACAGAGCGTCAGTGCCACGGGGCAGATGCGAACGCCTCCGGGAAGGATTGAGAGGTACGAATGTCCCGGGATACTGACCGGCAATTGGTAGAGCGGGTGCTGGCCGGAGAAACCAACGCGTTCAATTTTCTGGTGCTGCGTTACCAGCATCGAGTCGCGGGATTGCTCAGCCGGTTCGTGCAAAGTCCGCATGAAATCGAGGACATCAGCCAGGAGACATTCGTAAAGGCGTATCGGGCTCTATCGCTGTTTCGCGGTGACAGTTCGTTCTATACGTGGCTATATCAGATTGCCGTAAATACCGCCAAGAATTATCTGGTATCCAGGAATCGGCGGCTGATGGTGGGCAGTCTGGATGCCGATGAGGCGGAACACGGCGAACTCGCGCCGGCGCTGCGAGACATCGCGAATCCGGAAAGCGAGTTGGAGATGGAGCATCTTAAGAAGGTAATCGATGCCGCCATCGAGGAATTGCCGGAAGAACTGCGAACAGCTTTTACATTGCGGGAATTTTCCGGCATGAGTTACGAACAGATCATGGAAGTTATGGATTGTCCGGTGGGTACGGTAAGATCGAGGATATTTCGCGCCAGGGAGGCGATTGATCGAAAGATTCGCGACTTGATTTGAGAGCAGTAAAGTGCAAGAGGAAAAGTATGAGTGAATCGCAGCGGGAAACACTTTCCGCGATGCTCGACAACGAAACTGACGACCTGGAACTGCGGCGGCTGCTGCAGGCCGGCGGCGGCGATAAGGAACTCAAGCGTGTCTGGGAGCGCTATAATCTGGCGCGGTCCCTGCTACACGAATCCCGCGTGACCCGGTTGAGCGATGATTTTCACCTGAAACTCGCCCGCCGCCTGGACCGCGAGCCCACGCCGCCGCGCGGCATCGGCGCACTGTCCGCGAGCCGTGGATTTGCCGGCAGGGCCGCTATCGCGGCAACCGTCGCGGTAGCCGTGTTCATCGGCCTGCAAGCCAGCCTGAACAACGACCCCGCGGCCCCCCAGATCGCGCTAGAAACGGTGGCGCCCGCACCGCCATCCGCGCTAGCGGCGCAAGTAGCGGAAGTTGGAGACATTCCCGCCGCGCCGGTGGATCCGGAAGCACGCCAGCGCTTGCTCGAATACATCGAAAGCATGCGTTTCGATCCGGCCGAGCCGCCACGGATGGAACACATCCAGGATTCCCCACTGTTTCACCTCGTTAACGACCTGCAAGATTAGTGTCGTGTAATGCCTACCATGTCGCATTAGCGTAGCGCTCTCCCCCTGGCTCGCGGCAAGGCGCGTTTTGCGGGCAATGGCGAGTCCCATTGGCAAGAGGCGCAACGCCGCCACGGGCCGCGGGCGAACGCCCTTTGGCAGCGTCGGCAGCGCGCCATCGCGTCGTTGCAGCCCTTGCCGACGGCAGAGTCGTCCGCGGACCGCGTCTGGCGCTAACGCGCTGCCGATACCCTGATGCGCCATGGGACGCATGATACGACGCCAGTCCGCTGGGGCGCGGCGGTTTCCTGCCAGTTACCATAGCGCATTGCGCTATGGTACAGTTGGCCGTTAACGGTCCGGTCAAGAGTAATGCCGCGTGCGCCGAATGCTCCTACCAATCGCATTTGCGATGACGCTGCTAGCAGCCGGGTCATTGTCGGCGCTGGCCGCGGAATTGCCGAATTTCGCCGATCTGGTGGAGCGCAACGCGCCCGCGATAGTTGAAATTTCCACCCAACGCTCTACCACCGGTAATCTGCTTGACGAATTTGACGACTTTTTCCGCCGGCAAATTCCCGATGACCAGGATTCCCGCGAACTGTTTCAACCACCCACTGTCGGGTCCGGATTCATCATCTCCGCCGACGGTTATGTAATGACCAACAATCACGTGGTCGATGGGGCCGAAGAGATTCGCGTACACCTGAACGATCGCCGGGTATTTGCCGCGGCGGTAATCGGGCTGGACGAACCTTCCGACCTCGCGCTGCTGAAACTCGAAGCGGAACAATTGCCGTTCGTAGGATTCGGCAACTCGGATCAGATTCGGATCGGCGATTGGGTACTCGCCATAGGTTCGCCGTTCGGACTCGAATTCTCGGCCTCGGCCGGCATCGTCAGCGCCAAGGGAAGAACCGTGCCGCGCCGGTCGACTTACAATTACATGTCGTTCATTCAGACTGATGTGGCGATCAACCAGGGCAATTCCGGAGGTCCGCTATTCAATCTCGAAGGCGAGGTGATCGGCATCAATTCACGGATTTTGAGCAGTACCGGGGGCTCGAACGGCGTATCCTTCGCCATTCCGAGCAATGTCGCCGTGAATGTGCTCGATCAATTGCGCGCAAGCGGCATGGTTGAGCGCGGCCTGCTTGGGGTGCAGATGGGGGAAGTGGATTTCGACATGGCTCTCGGCCGAGGCATGCAGCGGCCCCTGGGCGCATTGGTGAACCGCGTGCAGCCGGCCAGTCCCGCGGAGCGGGCAGGATTGCGCGCCGGCGATATCATCGTCGGCTTCAACGGCCATGAAATCGATTATTTCACTGAACTGCCGTACTTTGTCGGCCAGTACCGTCCCGGCACGGAGGCGGATGTACTGGTGCGCAGGGACGGCGAATTGCGCACTTTTCTGGTGACGCTTGGCAGTTCCCCGACCAACAACCTGGCGAGCGCCCCCGAACGCGCGTCGCGAACCCCAGGACCGC
Organism: uncultured Pseudohongiella sp.; assembly: GCA_951812715.1. Taxonomy (GTDB): domain Bacteria; phylum Pseudomonadota; class Gammaproteobacteria; order Pseudomonadales; family Pseudohongiellaceae; genus UBA9145. The sequence continues at coordinate 3,508,893 of OX638323.1, forward strand.
AACTTGACAACCCGCTTGGTTTCCGTGTTGCCGAATTGAGCCGGCAAACCCGCCAGGTCACCGGCGTCAGTGGCGTGCGCGTGGCGCAGATGGGCGCTGGTCCCGGCAGCGCCGCGGGATTGCGGATCAACGATGTGATTACCGAACTGGCCGGCGAACCGGTCGAATCGACGGAGGATTTCGCCCGCATTGCCGAAGCGCTGCCCGATTCCGGCGCCATTCCAATGGAAATCCTGCGCCAGGGCGAAAGCCGCGGCCTATCCTTGCAGTTGCCCTGAAATCGATCCGGGCCGCTGCCGGGGCGAATCCGCGGTAGACCATGCAATGGCCCGGACTTCTGACATCTTCGGCTCGATAGAGTAGACTTGCCGGCTGTTTTTTCCCTCCCGTCGCCCATCGTGACCGACCAGGCTTTCATCCGTAATTTTTCCATCATCGCGCATATCGACCATGGCAAGTCGACGCTGGCGGATCGTTTCATCCAGCTTTGCGGCGGGCTCAGTGAGCGCGAGATGGCCGCCCAGGTTCTCGATACGCTCGATATCGAGCGCGAGCGCGGCATTACCATCAAGGCGCAAAGCGTCACCTTGTTCCATGTAGCCGCCGATGGTCAGCGCTACCAGCTCAATTTCATCGATACCCCCGGCCATGTGGATTTCAGTTACGAAGTGTCCCGTTCGCTGGCTGCCTGCGAAGGCGCATTGCTCGTTGTAGACGCCTCTCAGGGCGTGGAAGCGCAATCCGTCGCCACCTGCTATACCGCTTTCGAGCAGGATGTGGAAGTCATTCCGGTATTGAACAAGATGGATCTGGCGCACGCCGAACCGGAACGGGTGCGCGAGGAAATCGAGGAGATCATCGGCATCGACGCCGCCGATGCCATTGGCGCCAGCGCCAAGACCGGCCTGGGGATAGCCGAGATTCTCGAACAGATCATCAGCCGGGTACCGCCTCCAGGTGGATCAAGGGAAGCGGAATTGCAGGCGCTCATTATCGATTCCTGGTTCGATAACTATCTCGGCGTGGTCTCGCTCGTGCGAGTCGTGAACGGCAGTATCCGCCCCGGCGACCGGATCATCGTCAAGACCCAGGGCAAACCCCAGGAGGTGGACCAGGTCGGTGTCTTCACGCCCAAGCGCACACGCACGCAACAACTCAACGCAGGCGAGGTGGGCTTCGTCTGCTCCGGCATCAAAGACATCCATGGCGCGCCGGTCGGCGACACCATAGTGTTGGCAAGAACGCCGGATGCGCCCGCATTGGCGGGATTCCGCCGCATCACGCCCCAGGTTTTCGCCGGACTGTATCCGGTCGATTCCGACGATCTGGAGAATTTCCGCGAGGCGCTCTCGAAATTGTCCCTGAACGATGCCTCGCTGCAATACCAGCCGGAAAATTCACCGGCGCTTGGTTTCGGCTTCCGTTGCGGGTTTTTGGGCATGTTGCATATGGAAATCGTCCAGGAAAGGCTGGAACGCGAATATGGCCTGAATCTGATTACCACCGCGCCGACCGTCGCCTATGAAGTCGTGGGCAAGGACGGCGAAACCATGCTGGTGGACAGTCCGGCGCAAATGCCCCCGATAAACGACATCGAGGAAATGCGCGAGCCCATTGTCGAGGTCGGCATTCTCACGCCACAGCAGCATCTCGGCGCGGTAATCCAGTTGTGCGAGGAAAAGCGCGGCGTACAGAAAGATATGCAGTTTGTCGGCCGGCAGGTCTCCCTGCGCTACCATCTGCCCATGAATGAGGTGGTTATGGATTTTTTCGATCGCCTCAAATCGGCCAGTCGAGGCTACGCCTCGATGGATTATCATTTCGCCCGCTTCGAGTCGTCAAAGCTGGCCCGATTGGATATTCTTATCAACGGCGAGCGGATCGACGCCCTCGCCCTGATCGTTTTCCGCGACCACGCCCGCTCCCGGGGGCGCGAACTCGTGGAGAAAATGCGCGAACTCATTCCCAGACAACTGTATGATGTCGCGATTCAGGCCGCCATCGGCGGGCAGATCATCGCCCGCTCGACGGTCAAGGCAATGCGCAAGAACGTCACCGCCAAATGTTATGGCGGCGATATAACCCGGAAGAAAAAGCTGCTTGAAAAACAGAAGGCCGGCAAGAAACGCATGAAGAAGCTCGGCAATGTGGAAGTGCCCCAGGAAGCGTTTCTGGCGGTGCTCAAGACCGATTCATGATGAGTTATTTATGAATATCGATTTTTCCCTGGTTCTGGTGATTCTCGTTGGCTTGTCCGGCCTGATCTGGCTGCTCGACGTCATCCTGCTCAAGCCCGGCCGCACCGCCATCGGCGAGGAAATCCGCGGCAGCCGCGCGAACTCGCGTGTAGGGGCGAGGCATGCCTCACCCGGAGCACACGGGGTCGACAGAGTCGAGCAGGAGGTTGCACAGGCGACCCGCGAGCCGGTGGTGGTGGAATACGCCAGGGCCTTCTTTCCCGTACTCGTACTTGTGCTGGTGCTTCGCTCCTTTTTGTTCGAACCGTTTCAGATTCCCACCGGTTCGATGATTCCCACGCTGGAAATCGGCGATTTCATCCTCGTCAACAAGTACGCCTACGGCCTGCGCCTGCCGGTTATCGGCACGAAGATAATGAATGTGGACGACCCGCAGCGCGGCGAAGTCATGGTGTTTATTCCGCCTCATGAGGATCAGTATTACATCAAGCGGGTGATCGGCCTGCCCGGCGATACGGTGCGATATGAAGACGGTGTGCTGTCCATCAACCGGGAGCCCGTGCAAATCGAGCCGAGCGGGGCGACCACGATCAATTCTGCCTTCGGTCCCGTGCCGGGCACTTCGTACACGGAAGTCATCGGCGGCATCGAACACACCATCCAGACCAAGAACCAGTCGTTGCGTAACCCGGCGCGCAGTATGTGGGTCGTGCCGCCCGGCAGTTATTTCATGATGGGCGACAATCGCGACGAAAGCAGCGACAGCCGCATCTGGGGCGTGGTGCCGGAAGAGAACATCGTCGGTAAGGCCGTGGCCGTGTGGATGCACAAGGATCCGGGCTGGAATCTGCCCACTTTTTCCCGCTCCCACTGGATCAAATAGAGGGGAAGGGTAGCGGTTCCCCTCAACCGTCATTCTGCGCGGAGCGAAGCGAAGTCGCGGAATCTCCATGCAAGCGCAGGACCTGCGATTCGGTACATGTCATGGCGATAGACCTCAGCAGCTTGCAACAGCGGATCGGCTATCAATTCAATCACGCTTCGCTGGCGCGGCAGGCTCTGACGCATCGCAGCGCACGCAGGGAACACAACGAACGACTGGAATTCCTCGGCGATGCGCTGCTCGGCTATCTGGTCGCCGAGCAGGCATGGCGCGCTCATCCGGATGCAAGCGAAGGCGATCTGACGATCATGCGCGCGGCGGTGATCAACAGCGCTACGCTATGCGAAGTGGCTGTAAATCTCGATCTCGGCAGTTTGCTCGAACTTGGCGCCGGCGAAGCCAAAAGCGGGGGCCGGCAACGGGAATCGATCCTCGCCACGGCCACGGAGGCGCTGATCGCGGCGATATACCTCGACGGCGGTCTTGATGCATGCCGGGAATTCGTCCTAAGGTGGTTTCCAGAGCCCGGCGAGAACTTCGCCGAGAGCGGCGTACGCAAGGACAACAAGTCCCGCTTGCAGGAGCACATGCAGGCTGAACATCGCAGCTTGCCCGATTATGAAGTTGTCGAGATAAGCGGCAGCGGCCACGAACAGCAATTCACGGTACGATGTTCGCTGCCCCAACGCCAAATCGCTACCGAAGGCAGCGGTTCCTCGCGGCGCGCCGCGGAACAGATGGCCGCCGGCAAAGCGCTGGCCGTGCTGGGACAAGAAGCGTGAACGGGCAGGCGAGCCGCTGCGGACACGTCGCCATCGTCGGCAGGCCCAATGTCGGCAAATCCACCTTGCTCAATTACCTGGTGCGGCAAAAGATCAGCATTACCTCGCGCAAGCCCCAGACCACGCGCAACCGCATTCTCGGTATTAGCACTTCCGGCTCGGCCCAATGCCTGTATGTCGACACTCCGGGCCTCGACCGCCGCCACGGCAAGGCGATCAATCGCGTAATGAACGAGACCGTGATGTCGGTTGTCGGTGAAGTCGACGTCATTGTGTTTGTCACGGAGCGGCTGCTTTGGCGCGAAGAGGACGAGACCGTGCTGGACGCCTTGCGCTACGCTCGGGTCCCGGTGTTGCTCGCAATCAACAAGGTCGATCAGATCGAGGATAAATCCAGGTTGCTGCCACATATCGAGCGTGCGTCGGAGCGATATGATTTCGCGGAAATCTTTCCGGTTTCAGCCCTTGGAGGCCACAATCTGGAAATGCTGGAACGGAAAGTCTGCGAGTTGCTGCCGGAAAGCCCCTTTCTGTTCCCCGCCGATCAGGTCACCGACGCCAGTTCGCGCTTTCTCGCCGCCGAGTTGGTCCGCGAAAAAATCACCCGGCAACTTGGTGACGAATTACCTTATGAAGTTACGGTCGAGATCGAGAAATTTTCCACCGAAGGCGGCGTCATTCATATCCTCGCGCTGATTACGGTCGACAAGAAGGGCCAGAAACGCATTCTGATCGGTGACGGCGGCAAGCGGCTAAAACAGATCGGCAGCGCCGCGCGCAAGGACATGGAGTCGGTCTTCGAAAGCAAGGTCATGCTTGAGTTGTGGGTGAAAGTGCGCGGCGGCCACATGAACGAAGCGCGCGTCCTGAAAAGCCTCCGCGGCGCATTCTGAGGGCTTCGTGAATACGCGCGTTCTGTTGCAGCCCGCCTATGTAATTCACCGGCGGCCGTTCCGCAATACCAGTCTGCTGGTGGATTTCTTCTGCCTCGATCACGGCCGCATAGCCGTGGTGGCCCGCGGCGCGCGCCGCGGCAAGTCGCGCATGCAAGGTCTGTTGCAGGCCTTCCAGCCCTTGCGCATCTCCTTCAGTGGCCGAGGCGAGGTCAAGACGTTGACCGGCGCCGAAAGCGCGGGCGCCGCTGTTGCGCTGACGGGGGAACGGCTGTTCAGCGGGTTCTACGTCAACGAATTGCTGAGCCGCCTGTTGCACGACCACGTCCAGCATCCGCGCCTGTACCAGGCCTATCGTGAAACGCTGGACGCGCTGGCAACCACCGACTTGCTGGAAAGGGTCCTGCGCCGTTTCGAGCTCGAATTGCTCGCCGAACTCGGCTATGCCGTCAATCTGACAAGCGATTGCCGCCGGCATGAACCGATCGCAGAGAAGAAGTCCTACCGTTATCTGCCCGACGTCGGCTTCGAGGAAGCGCACAAGGACGAAAACGACGGCAGGCGGATCTTCGTCGGCGCACACCTGCTTGCACTGAGCCGCCTCGAACTCGAAAACGCCGAGATCGCCGCGTCCGCCAAACGTCTGCTGCGCCAGGCCCTCGAAGTCCATCTCGGCGGCCGGCCCCTGCATAGCCGGACTTTGTTCACCTCGGCGAGCAGTAACGGTAAAGACGTCTGACCCGGTTAACTGCTCCTGCCATGCGTCAAGAAGTTTTCCGAACCGGCTTGATCAGCGATTCCGCCGGAATGCCAAGTTCCTGATTCAGCCTCCAGATCATCTTGAGAGAGAGGGAACGTTTACGGTTGAGGATTTCGTAAACCCGGTTTGTTTCGCCGATCATGGGCGCGAGGTTCCTGGCCGAAAGACCTTTTTGTTCCATCTCGAATTTGATTGCTTCCACGGGGTCGGGAAAGTCCAGGGAGTAGTGCTTCGATTCGTAAGCTTCGATAAGAGTGACCAATACGTCGAGTTTATCGCCTTCGGGCGTATTCGGCGCCGCTGCCATCAATTTCTCGGCGAGCTTCAAGGCCTCCCGGTAGTCGGCTTCGGTCTTGATGGGCTTGATCTCCATCGCTCCAGTCTCCTGCGCTAGAAAAATTGCGCGTCTATCCGGTCGTATTGAGCATGAGTGCCGATGTGCCGGATGTATATCACGCGATAGTCGTAATTGATCCATACGACCAATCGGTATTTGTTTCCCGCGATATTGAAAACCGCTCGCCCGTCCTTGAGAATACTCGCGGTCCCGAGGTCACGCTTTATTTCGGTGGGCGATGACCAATCCGCCCTCAACGCATGCCGGTACCACGCCAGCAAAGGCTCGATCGCGTCGGCCTTGTCCGGGTTGTTTTCCCAGAATTTCTTGAGCGTGGACAGGGCGATGACTCTCACGAAGCAAAGCATAGTCCCATATTGGGACTAACGCAAGTGAGACTTTGCTGAGTGCGGCGGGATTACTTTGTCTTCAGTACCTCGGAATTTGAAGATCCGGAGACCGCGGCCTTCACCTGATGCCATAGCAGCAGTTTGTTGGGTTAGAATCGCCCTCGTAACTTTGGAGGCGCGCATGGCCGAGCAGTTTGCTTCACTAGATCAGGAACACATCGAGTTCATCGGCCGGCAGTCCGTGTTCTTCGTCGGTACCGCCGGCGCCGACGGCAGGATCAATGTATCGCCGAAAGGCCTCGACACTTTGCGCGTGCTCGACGTCTCACGCGTCGTCTGGCTGAATCTCACCGGCAGCGGCAACGAGACCGCCGCGCATGTGCTGGAAAACAGCCGCATGACGCTGATGTTCTGTTCCTTCGACAAGCAGCCGTTGATTCTGCGCGTTTACGGACAGGCCAAAATGGTTTATCCGCGAGACGAATCGAAATTCGAGCAGTACCTGGCCTTGTTCGGTCATCGGTCCGGTACGCGGCAGTTCTTCGAACTCGACGTCGATTTGGTGCAAACATCCTGCGGCTACGGCGTGCCGCATCTGGAACACGAAAGGGAAAGAGTGACGCTTGCCAAATGGGCGGACAAAAAGGGCGAAGAGGGCATTCGGCAATACTGGTCAGACAAGAACCGGATCAGCATCGACGGTAGGCCAACCGGCATCATCGAGTGAGCTTTTCAATTTCCCGAGGTGTGGCGTAAGCTGCGCTTCAGATCGATTCCAGCGGCGGGATCAAGCGAATCTAGCTTAGTGAACGCTTACATCTGAAGGTTTTCCGAGCATCGTCAAAACGTTAGGCGATTTCAACTGAAAACGCCGCCTTCCCACATCAGTTTCAGGAAAGTTCGCGCGGGCAAGATTCGAACATCATCGATCAAGGCTTCACGCTCGCCAAGATAAACGCCGAAGCACTTGGTTTTCATATCGCCCAGGTGGGTCCGCACCTTTTGCAGGCCCCGATTGAAGCGCCGTTCCCAGCGCCGGCTCGCCTTGATTTCGACGGCTGTGAATCCCTCCGCCGTTTCCGCGAGCACATCGACCTCGGCGCCGTGGTGGTCGCGCCAGAAGTGGAGTGGGTATCTCAGTCCAGAGTAGGCCAGGTGAGCGTGCATCTCGCCGAGGATCAGTGTTTCCAGCAGGCTGCCGCGTTCCTCGTCTCCCACGGGGTAGGGCAGTCGTCCGGCGAGCGCGCGCGCCACACCGCAGTCGAACAGGTAAAACTTGCTATGACGAACTTGTTTATTGGCGGCTTTCAGTTTCCAGGGGGGCAACCAGTAGCTGATCAATGTGTCGACCAGCAGATCGCAATGGTTCTGCACCGAGGTCCGGGCCACTCCCGCATCTCTGGCGATGGCGCTGACATTGGTTGTCTGGCCATTGTGTCTTGCGGCGACTTCCAGAAAGCGGGCAAATCCGGAGAAATTGCGCGTCAGCGCTTCGGCGCGAATTTCCTGATCGAGGTAAGTCTCGGCATAACTGCGCAGGTATTCTTTGGGCGCCGGATCGGATATGGCCATGGGCAATCCGCCCAGATTGAGCGCGCGTTCAAGGTCGAAATCACTTCCAAGTTCGGCCGAAACCAGGGGGAAGAGTTCCGTGGTTACCGCGCGTCCGGCGAGAAGATTGACTCCACCCCGGCGCAGTTTTCTTGCGCTGGAGCCGGACAGCACAAACCTGAGCCCGCGGGATTCCATGAGACGATGCGCCTGGTCGAGCAAGGCAGGCGCCTTCTGAATTTCGTCGATCACTACCCAAGCGCCGGGTTTTAGTCCGCTCAGTTCGTCAAACAGAGCGCCGGGGTCCCGGTTCAGACGTATGGATTCGCCCGTATCCAGCAGATCGTAAGCATGCGCCTGCTTGAAACGGGATCGAATCCAGGTGGACTTGCCGGTGCCCCTTGGACCGAGAAGAAGTATTGATCTGTCAGGATTTGACAGCAATCTTGTATACATGGCTGGCAAATTTACGGGAAAATTGCCAAGTATAGTTGCATAATTCCGTAATCATGGCTACAAACTCCTGCAAATTGACTCAAATTTATGTCATTCGGAAATAGACAGTCATGGCTGAGCAATGAGTTACAATCCAGAGGCGCCTCAAATCGAAGTCTAACTCCATGAGTGATGACTCGCAGGAATTTGCCACCGAACCGGTGCCGGCCGGGCACCGGGTCGGCTGGATCAGGGTCGCGCTGATCAGCGCCATGGTTGGCTTCTCGCTGCCGACTTTCGTCGCCGGGGTCGAAGTGTTTCAGGTTACGCCGAATGATCGGGCGACCGCGGCGGTACTGATGGGCTGCGCGATGCTGGCGTTCATCGGCGCGGTCACCGGGTCGATCGGCGCCCGCACGCATTTGAGTTCCTATATGCTCGCGCGCATCGCTTTCGGAGTGAAAGGCGCGGCTGTGGTCAACCTGGCCTTCGCCGTTTCGCTGCTGGGGTGGTTCGGCGTCAATATCGACCTGTTCAGCGCCGCGCTGTTGCGCCTCATGAATGACGTACTTGGGGTTTCGGCCGCGCCCTGGCTGGTCGAGTTATTCGCCGGCGTGGTGATGACGATCACGACGATCTACGGCTTCCAGGCGATCAACCGGCTGTCGATGCTGCTGGTGCCGGTGATGATGGTGGTGACCGCACTGCTGATCAATACGGCGTTGGGCATGGAACCTCTTGGGGAAATTCTGTCCGCTAACGATGCCGGCGAGTTGTCCTTCGGCGACGCAATGTCCTCGGTAGTCGGCGGAGTCATCGTCGGCGCCGTGATTCTGCCTGATATCACGCGGTTTATCGCACGCTGGCAAGGAGCGATTTTCACTGCATTACTGTCCTATCTGATCGTCAATTCCATGGTGATGACCTCGGGCGGCATCGCCGCCGACGTGCTGATGAACGATGACTTTCTCGATGTCATGATTGTGATGGGTCTGGGATGGGGCGCTTTCGCCATCATCATCGCCGGTAGCTGGGTACTCAATACGCTCAATCTGTACAGCACCACGCTCAGCGTCGAGGCGACGATTCCGAGGCTTGAAAACCGGCTGTCGATCGTAGTGCTTGGGGTCATCGGCACCGGCGCCGCATTTCTCAACATCCTGGATTATTTTCTGACTTTTCTGTTTTATCTGGCGATCGTGTTCGTTCCGGTCGCGGGAGTTATCGCTGTCGACTATCTTTTCGCTCGCCGTTCCGCCTTTCACGAAGAACTCGAATCGGCGCGGCGGGATTTTTCGCCGCTGGCGCTTGCCGCTTGGGCCGGGGGCGCGGCGGTTGCCCTGCTTGGCTCGGCGGGTCTGTTGCGGCTCAGCGGCATCGCGGCGCTTGACGCCATGCTCGTCTCGGCGCTCGCCTATGCCGTGCTGAGCCGGTTTGATCGGCAAAGGTGACGCCCGGTCGGCGCAGCCGACAGGAAGCACGGCTTCTTGTGGGCCGAACGGTTCGCCGCGAATGGCGAGACCGGGGACTGGCGAAGCCCCTGGAGTCGCGCCAAGGATGGCTTGCACAATATATGAGAACGCGGTTAGCGAACCGGAGATTCCGCGATTCCGCTTCGCCGCGCGCGGAAAGACGGGCGGGGACCAATGCTTAGAATAGGGATCGATGTCGGCGGCACGCATACGGATGCGGTTCTGCTCAACGTCGACGAGGTCGTAGCCTCGACCAAATCGCTCACTTCCCGCGATGTAAGTACGGGAATTCTCGATGCGCTTGAGACCATTCTCGCCCATGAACGCGGCATCGAACAGAAAGTGGAAGCCGTAATGCTGGGCACGACCCAGTTCACCAACGCCATCATCGAGCGGCGCGAACTCGCCGAAGTCGCCGCAATCCGCATCGGACTGCCTTCCGGCAGGGGTATTCCGCCGAAAACAGGCTGGCCCGAGGACATCTCCCGCTGCCTTGGAGGCAATGTCTACATGTTGCAGGGTGGCTATCTGTACGATGGCTGGCCACTGGCGGAACTCAACGAGCGGGAAGTCGGCACTGTGATCGATGATCTCAAGGCGAAGAAAGTCGAGGCTGTGGCGATTTCCTCGGCGTTTTCGCCGATGAATCCCGAACCCGAGCGGCTGCTCGCCGAACGCGTTCGCGCCGCGCTGCCGAGCGTCCGTATCACCGAATCCCATAGCATCGGCAGACTCGGAATTCTTGAACGCGAAAACGCCGCCATGCTCAATGCGAGCCTGCTCGGCTTCGCCGACCGCGTGGTCGACTCTTTCGTCGCGGCGATCCGCGAGCGCGGTCTGCGTTGCCGTTTTTTCATCAGTCAGAACGACGGCACCTTGATGGACGCCGATTTCGCGCGCCGTTTCCCGGCCCTGACTTTCGCTTCGGGGCCGACCAATTCGCTGCGCGGCGCTTGCAGACTGACGGGTCTGAGTGACGCCATCGTGGTCGATATCGGGGGCACGACATCGGATTTCGGCATACTGCAAGACGGCTTTCCGCGCGAATCGAATATCGTGATCGATGTCGGCGGCGTGCGCACCAATTTCCGCATGCCCGATATCCTGTCGATCGGTCTCGGTGGCGGCAGCCATGTCGCCCGGGACGGCAGCGCCGTGGGTCCGCGCTCGGTCGGTCACGAACTGGTCAGCAAAGGTCTGGTATTCGGCGGCGAGACCTTGACCGCGACCGATATCGTCGTGGCCGCAGGACATGCCGAAATCGGCGATCCGAAAAAGGTGCAGGGCCTGGACCCCGATGTGGTCAAGGCCGCCACCCGCGAGATGTCCCACATGCTCGATGCCGGCGTCGAGAAAATGAAACCGGGCAGTGATCCGCTGCCGGTCGTACTCGTGGGCGGCGGCGCGGTACTCATTACCGAACAATTGCAAGCGGCCTCGAGCATGTTGCTGCCGGAACATGCCAGCGTAGCCAATGCCATCGGCGCCGCGATCGCACAGATCGGCGGCGAAGCCGAGCGTATGATCTCCTACGACAAGACGCCGCGGCAGGATGCGATCAGGCAGATGACCGAAGAAGCCACAAGAGTTGCGCTGACCGCGGGCGCCGAAGCGACAAGCATCCGCGTTGCCGATGTCGAGGAAACCAGTATTTCCTACATGCCGGGTAATGCGGTGCGATTGCGGGTCAAGGTTGTGGGTGATATCGCGGGGAGATTCTGCGACTCCGCTTCGCTCCGCGCAGAATGACGGGTGAGGCCCGGCCGGCGCAGCCGAAAAAAGGCATCGCTTTTTTGGGGCCGAACGACCCGGCATGGATGTCGGGGCTAGGGCCAATCGAAGCCACCGGGCTCGCGCCATGGATGGCCTGTACAATCTGCATGTACAATCTACCAGAGTCCCTGATGAGATGAAGAAGGCATGAAACTGACTGTCGACGCGTTGCCTGACTTGTCGTCCGGCGCGGTGTTCCTGGCCACGGGCGGCGGCGGCGATCCTTATGTGGCGTTCCTTGCAACGCAAAAAGTGCTGGCAGAACATGGTCCGGCGGAACTGATCGCCGTCGAGGATCTCGACGATGACGCTTTTGTCGCCGCGGTCGGCGGCGTAGGGGCGCCGACGGTCAGCCTGGAATTGCTGCCTTCCATCGACGATCCGGGGATTGCTCTCGAAGCCTTCGAAAGCCATATCGGCCGCAAGCTCGATGCCATCGTTTCCTTCGAAATCGGCGGCGGCAATTCACTGATTCCGCTGATCGCAGCGGCGGGCCGCGGCATTCCCGTGGTCGACGGCGACGGCATGGGCCGGGCGCTGCCGGAAGCCCAGATGATGACCTATCCGATCGCGGGCATTCCGTCCACGCCCGCGGTCGCTCTCGACTACGCGGGCAACATGGCGACTTTTTCCACGGACACCACGGCGACCTACGAACGGCATATCCGCAATCTGGCCCAAGCCATGGGCGGCATGATCACGACCGTCGAACATCCGATGAGCGGCAAACAGCTCAAATCGTCCATCGTACCGGGAACGATTTCATTCTCGATCGAAATCGGCCGCATCCTGCGTGAACGCCGCGGCAACGCGCATCGCATCCTGGCGCCCCTGCGCGAAGTTTTCTCGCGCTCGCTCTATGGTGAGCTTTGCCATATCTACACCGGTAAGGTGGTCGATCATTCAAGCGCCATTGTCGGCGGATACGATATCGGCGAAGCCGTGATAGAGCCGTTCCATGGAGTCGGGCCGAATCTGCGGCTCAATATCAAGAACGAATTTCTGCTTGCCACGATCAACGATCAGATCGTCGCTTCGGTGCCGGATCTGATCACCGTGCTCGACTACGAAACCTCGACGCCGATCAATGCCGAGCGGCTGCGTTACGGCCAGCGGGTGACGGTGGTCGGCGTCGGCTGTCCGGATTATTATCGCAGCGCCAGGGCGCTGGCGGTGGTAGCGCCCCGATGCTTCGGATTCGACTGCGATTTCGTGCCGCTGGATGAGCTGGCGGCGCATCATCAGCCTTTAATCTGAGGCGCGAACTCGCTAGACTGCACGGCCCCGGCGGTTTCAATCCCAAGCCATGAAATATCCGACAATAGAAAGCCTGGTCGGCAACACGCCGCTAGTCCGCTTGCAGCGCATGTCTGGTGAGACGAGCAATCATGTGCTGGTCAAGCTGGAAGGCGACAATCCCGCCGGTTCGGTCAAGGATCGGCCGGCCATGAGCATGATCCAGCGCGCCGAGGAGCGCGGCGATATCGAACCCGGCGACGTGCTGGTGGAGGCCACTAGCGGCAATACCGGCATCGCCCTGGCCATGGCGGCGGCGATCAAGGGTTATCGCATGAAACTCATCATGCCGACCAATATGAGCGAGGAGCGCAAGGCGTCGATGTCCGCTTATGGCGCGGAACTCATTTCGGTTACGGAAGATGAAGGCATGGAAGGCGCCCGGGATCTCGCCATCGAAATGAACGCGCGCGGCGAGGGCAAACTGCTCGATCAGTTCGCCAATCCCGATAATCCGCTGGCGCATTACCAAGATACGGGCCGGGAAATCTGGCGCGACACGGACGGCAACGTCACCCATTTCATCAGTTCCATGGGCACCACCGGCACGATCATGGGCGTATCCACCTTCCTCAAGAAAATGAACCCCGACATAGAAATTATCGGTTTGCAGCCCAGTGATTGCTCGCGCATTCCGGGAATCCGGCGCTGGCCGGAGGAATATCTGCCGAAAATCTTCGATCGCGGCAGGGTCGATCGTATTGTCGATGTAAGTCAGCACGACGCCGAGACCACCATGCGCCGGCTGGCGGCGGAGGAAGGCATCTTTTGCGGAGTCTCGTCGGGCGGCGCCGTTTTCGCCGCATTGCAACTATCCCGCGAAGTCGAAAGCGCGACCATCGTCGCGATCATTTGCGATCGCGGCGACCGTTACCTTTCTACAGGCGTGTTCTCGGGCGAGGCCGATGCGTGAGGCTGCGGCACGGGCCGGAATCGCCACGCATGTTTTTTCGAGCGTAGCCGAATGGTGAAGCCGGCGTTTGACCCGGCCGAACCCCAAGGTATTTCCCCGGGCACAATCTGACCATGAAGTCGGCTCTCGATCCGGTAAAACCCCGCTGTGCGGTTTTCGGTATCTGCGGCGGTTGCAGTCGGCAGCATTTCGCCGGCGATGCGCAACTGCACGAAAAGCAGACTCGCTTGCAGCGGCAATTGCGTGAGATCGCCGGAATCGAGCCGGAATGTTATGAACTGCTGCCGCCGGTGCGCGGGCCGCAATGGAATTATCGCCGCAAGGCGCGGTTGGCGGTGAGGTTCGTGCGGCGCAAGGGCGGCGTGCTGGTCGGATTTCGCGAACAACGCGGCGGCTTTGTCACCGACATGAACGCCTGCGAGGTGCTCGCGCCCGGCCTGGCCGAGCTGATAAGGCCGCTGCGCGTTTTGCTCGGAAGCATGAGAGCGCGAGAATACATTCCTCAGATCGAGGCCGCCGTGGGCGAGGCCGCGGATCGGCCTTTTCATCCCGAAGCCGCCCTGGTGCTGCGGCATTTGCGGCCACTGGAACACGACGACCTGAATCGGCTGGCCGCTTTCGCCGCATTATGGAATCTGCAGATGTATCTGCAGCCGGCGGGGGCCGACAGCGTGCACCGGCTTTATCCGCGCCATGGTCCCGAACGGCTGCACTTCCATTTGTCCGGCTTCGGCCTGCGCCTGGCTTTCCACCCAATGGATTTCCTGCAAGTCAATGCCGCGGTGAACCGGCTTGCGGTGAAGCGAGTGATCGACCTGCTCCAGCTCGAATCCGGCGATCGGGTGCTTGACCTGTTCTGCGGTATCGGCAATTTCAGTTTGCCGGTCGCAACTCGCTGCGCCGAGGTTATCGGCATTGAGGGCAGCGATGAAATGGTAGCCAGGGCAAGAGAAAACGCTCGCGCCAATGGCTTGGAAAACACCCGTTTCGTCAGCGCCGATCTGTATCGCTGGAATACCGGTGCGCAATGGGCGGCGCAGGTATATACGAAAGTGCTGCTGGACCCTCCCCGCGGCGGCGCCCTGGAGACAATTCCGCTGATCGCCGCCGGCGGCGCTCGCAGGCTGGTTTACCTCTCCTGCAATCCGGAAAGTCTGGCGCGGGACGCGCGCGAGCTGCGCCGGCGCCATTACCATTTGAAATCCGCCGGGGTTATGGATATGTTCCCGCATACTTCGCATATTGAGTCGGTGGCCATGTTCGAAAGATCCAATGGCCCGCCGTCCGCCCAAAAATGACTATGGACCAGGAAGGCTTCGATCAACTTACGCCCATGGACAGGCTGCTGGCCCTGATGTCGATGTTGCGTGACCAGGAGTTCGGTTGTCCCTGGGATCTCAAGCAGACCTTCGAATCGCTGATTCCTTACACTGTTGAGGAAGTCCACGAAGTCGTCGACGCCATTGAACGCGGCGGTCGCGAAGAATTGCGGGACGAATTGGGCGATCTGCTGTTCCAGGTGGTTTTCTACGCGCAATTGTCCCGGGAGGAGGGCGGCTTCGGCTTCCAGGATGTTGCCGCGGAGGTTACCGGCAAGCTGCTTCGGCGCCACCCCCACGTTTTTCCCGATGGCACGCTGGAAAGTTTCGGCCGCAAGCAGGAACTCAGCGCCGGCGAAGTGGTCAGCAACTGGGAAGCAATCAAACTCGCCGAACGGGCGGAGCAGGACGGTGGCAACGGCGGTGGGCAAAGCATGCTTGATGGCCTGCCGCGGTCGCTGCCGGCGCTGGAGAAAGCGCGCAAATTGCAGCAGCGCGCCGCCGTTGCCGGTTTCGACTGGCCGCAAGCGCGCCCGGTCATCGGCAAACTGAAGGAAGAGGTCGGCGAATTCGAACAGGCATTCGCGGCCGGGGACGCCGCCGGCATGCGCGAGGAGCTTGGCGACATGCTGTTTACGATTGTTAATCTCGCACGGCATTGTAAACTGGACTCGGAATCGGCTCTGCGGGATTCTAATCGGCGATTCGAGACGCGGTTCCGGGAACTGGAAAAATTGGCGGCCGAGCGCGGTTGGGCGTTGCCGGAACGCGAGCTGCGTGAACTTGACGAATTGTGGGCGATGGCAAAATCCCGTGTCCGCGAAAGCAAAGGCGGTGAATCACTTTGAAAATTATCTTGTTGGGCGCGCCAGGCGCCGGAAAAGGCACACAGGCCCGTTTCATCACGGAGAAGTTCGGCATTCCGCAAATTTCCACCGGCAACATGCTGCGCGCCGCGGTGCGGGAAGGTACGGAACTCGGCCGCCAGGTCGCGGAAATAATGAACAGGGGAGCGCTGGTAAGCGATGAAATCATTGTCGCCCTGGTGCTTGACCGCATAAACCGGGACGATTGTGACGGCGGCTTTCTGTTCGACGGATTTCCGCGCACCATCCCCCAGGCGCGTTCGACTACCGAGGCAGGGGTGGAGATCGATGTCGTGCTCAATATCGCCGTCAATAGCGACGAGATCGTCCGGCGGCTTGGCGGGCGCCGCACGCATCCCGCCTCGGGCCGGGTTTATCACGTCGAATTCAATCCGCCCAAGGTCGAAAATCGCGACGACGATACTGGCGAGGAACTGGTTCAGCGCGATGACGACAAAGAGGACACAGTGCGGGAACGACTGGCGGTGTATCATCAGCAGACCGAACCGCTAGTGGCCTTCTATCGCGGTCTGGCGGCGGAAGGCTGGCCCCTGCGCGTGCTCAATGTCGACGGCAATGCGCCGGTAAACGACATCCGCGATACTGTCTTCCGTCTGCTTGCGTGAGACCCGGCCGGCGAAAAGCATTGCTTTTCAAGGGCCGAACGACTCGACAGGAATGTCGGGAGCGGAGGTTGGCGAAATTTGGAAGCCGCGCCGGGATGGCAGGCGCCATCCAATAGAATGCGCGAAGCGGAACCACTAGTGCCGACCATCCTGATCTTGAATACCGCTTTCGAACGCGCCTGCGCCCTGGTCTGGCGCGATGGAAGCTCTGTCGCCCGGCACGCGCGCGAAGCCCGGCAATCCGCCCAGACCATCCTGCAACTCGCTCGGGAGGCGCTCGACGCTTCCGGCCTGCAACGCGCCGATGCGGTCGCGGTAGTCGCCGGCCCCGGCTCGTTCACGGGTACCCGCATTGGCGTAGCCGCCGCCCAGGGTCTGTGCGCGGCCTGGGATGCGCCGGCTCTACCCATGTCGACGCTAGCGCTGACGGCGGCCGCGGCGCAACGGCTATACTCGGCGGATATTATCCTGGCCGGGCTGAAGGCGCGGGCGGAAGAGCTTTATTTCGGTTGTTTTCGCGGGACCGATGCAGGACTGTTCCCGTATGGCGCCGAGCACGTTGGAGCGCTCGCGCAATTGCGCATGGCGCCGGTGGAATCGAGCGAGGTAATCGCGGTAGGCGACGGCTGGCCGGAGGCCGCCGCCATTGAGCGCCATTTCGGCATTTCCCTTAAGGCCGGACCACTTGTGGCAGTAGTGGAAGATGTCGATCTGGCGACTTTGGCCCTGGCCGGCTGGCAACGAAAGGAATTGGTAAACGCCGACCTGCTGCGGCCGAATTACGTCAACGAAACGCCGCAATATCGCGAACATTCGGACAGTGGCTGAACCCGGTTTTTTCCAGATTGCCGTACTGGCCCTGATTCAGGGCCTGACCGAGTTTCTGCCTATTTCCTCCTCGGGACACCTGCTGCTGCCTTCCATGCTGCTCGGCTGGCCCGATCAGGGCCTTGCCTTCGACGTGGCGTTTCATGGCGGTACCCTGCTGGCGGTGATCTGGTACTTCCGCCGGGAGTTGGTTCGGATTATCCACGCCGGACTAAGACATGGTCCCTTGCACGCGGAAGGCCGGCTGTTCTGGCTGCTATTGCTGGCCACCGCGCCGGTTGGCTTGGCGGGATTGCTGTCGCGCGATGCCGTTGAAACCTATACTCGATCCGTGCCTTTCGTGGCGTCGGCTTCCATTGTATTCGGCTTGATGCTCGGTTACGCGGATCTCCGCGGCCGCCGCGACCTCGGATTGAATTCAATTGACTGGAGAATCGCCTTGCTGATCGGTTTGGCGCAAATGCTGGCCCTGATTCCCGGCGCTTCACGATCCGGCGTCACCATGACCGCGGCGCTGCTATGCCGGCTTGACCGCGAAACCGCGGCGCGCTTTTCCTTCCTGCTTGCAATTCCAGTCATGCTTGCCAGCAGCGCGCTGCAAGCAGTGGAGTTGATTGCCCGGCCGCCGCCGGCGGATCAATTGCTGTTGCTGGGCGTTGGCGCCGCGCTGGCGGCTGTTGTCGCCTGGCTCAGCATTCACTGGTTCCTGCGCTGGATCGGCCGCGTCAGCTTTCAGCCGTTCGTGATCTACCGGGTGGCGCTGGGGCTCTTGTTGCTGCTGTTCC
This sequence comes from uncultured Pseudohongiella sp., assembly GCA_951812715.1. Lineage (GTDB taxonomy): Bacteria > Pseudomonadota > Gammaproteobacteria > Pseudomonadales > Pseudohongiellaceae > UBA9145. Next base: position 3,526,960 of record OX638323.1, read on the forward strand.
TGGCATAGCGGCGGGCCGGACGCGAGTTCGCGGATGACTATCGACAAGATAATGCTGGATACCGGGGGCAGGGAAGGAGCCGAGATCGATTTCGCCCGCGCGCTGGCGCGGAAACTTGGCATAGTGGAACAGTCACACGGCAATTCGCGCGGCGAGCCTGATTTCATCTTGCAAGCCGATGCCGGGGGCGTGGGATTACGTTCGCCGCGGGAGTCGAAAATCCTGCCCGTGCGCGTGGATTTCGGCTCGCGGGCCATGCAGCGCCGAGCCAGAGACGACTTGCGCGGACAGCGCCTGGTGCGAGCGGTCGGAACCGGTCTGCAGGTGCTGGACGCCACCGCCGGGTTCGGCCGCGATGCCTTCCTGCTCGCCAGCACCGGCAACCGCGTGCAATTACTCGAACGTGAGCCCGCGATCTATTTCCTGCTCGCCGATGGTCTGCGCCGCGCCGCGGGCGATCCTGAACTGGCGCCGGTGATCGCGCGAATGTCACTGCGGCACATGGATTTCTGCGCCTGGGACGAAACTCGGCAATTCGACGTGATCTACCTGGATCCAATGTTTCCGCGGCCGCGGAAACGCGCCCGCGGCAAGAAGGAAATGGCGTTTCTGCAACAGTTTGCCGGCGACAGCGATGAAGCGGGGCTGCTGGCCAAGGCCCTGCGCTGTGCGCGTGGGCGAGTAGTTGTGAAAAGACCGCCACGCGAAAGCTGGATGGACGCGAAACAGCCGGCATTCAGCTACCGCGGCCGGGTCAGCCGCTACGACGTGTATCTGCCGTGAAGAATGATCGGCGCCGGCGTTTCAGCCGGAAACCGAATTCAACTGGCCGAAGCTAACCAGAATGCGCCGATATATCCGGCAAAGCGCATCAAGATCGTCGAGTTCGACATTCTCGTTGACCCGGTGAATGCTCTCGTTGCACGGTCCAAACTCGACCACTTGGGCGCCCATGGGCGCGATGAAGCGTCCGTCCGAGGTGCCGCCGCTAGTGCTGCGCTCCGGGGAGATTCCGAGTTCCCGTTCAATGCCGGCAGCCACCAGATCGCTGAATTCTTCGCTTTCGGTAACAAAGGGCCTGCCCGATTCATGCCAGCGCAGATCGTATTCAAGCTCCGCCTCGTCGAGCAATTGCGTAACCGTGGCGCGAATTCGCCCAGCGTCGATTTCGGTGGAATAGCGCAGATTGAATTTCAATTCGAGCGCGCCGGGAATAACGTTATCGACGCCGGCGCCGGCACTAATATTGGAAATTTGCAAACTGGTCGGCGGGAAAGAAGCATTGCCTCGATCCCATTCCACATCGACCAGCCGGTTCAGCGCGGGTAGCGCCTTATGGATCGGATTGACCGACTTGTGGGGATAGGCTACATGTCCTTGCAGTCCCTTGACCGTCAGCAAACCGTTGATGGAGCCGCGGCGACCGATCTTGACCGTGTCGCCAAGCCGCTCGGCGCAGGACGGCTCGCCGACCAGGCAATAGTCGATTTTCTCCCCGCGCCGCTGAAGTTCCCGCACCACCTTGGCGGTGCCGTCCACGGCGGCGCCTTCCTCATCGCTGGTAATTAGAAAGCCAAGCTTGAAATTCAGCCGGTTCGTCGCCAGGAAACCCTCCGCGGCGGTTACCATGGCGGCGACGGCGCCCTTCATGTCCGCCGCGCCCCGGCCATAGAGCCGGCCATCGCGCACGGTCGGCTCGAAGGGGTCGCTATGCCATTGTGCCGTCGGGCCCGGCGGCACTACGTCGGTATGGCCCGCCAGCACGAGCAGGGGGCCGGTGTCGCCATTCGTCGCCCAAAGATTGGTCACCGCGCCGAATTGCATGGTTTCACAGACAAATCCCGACGCTTCCAAGCGCGCGCGCAGCAATCGCTGGCAGCCAGCGTCCCGCGGCGTGACCGAGGGCAACCGTATCAGTTCGGCGGCGAGTTCGAAGGTGGCGCTCATAATCGCGCAAGCCGTGTCGGGCCGCGCCAATGGCGCCTGCATCTAGTTGTGCGCATGCAGTTCCTCGTTCAGCGCCACCTGCGCCAGGCGCGGCAGGCATTCCACGGCGCCGGAAAGCGAGTTGCGCCGGAATAGTTGGTGCGCCAGACCGGAAAGTTCCCGCGCCTTGCAGGTTCGGATGAGATTGCATTCGGCATCGAGCTGGCGCACCACCGCGCCGGCGGTCAGATACAGACCCGCCTCCACAACACAACCATCGGCCAATGGCATGCCGATGCCGGCGTTGGCGCCGATCAGGCAGTTCCGGCCTACGGAAACGATTTCCGTGCCGCCGCCGGACAAGGTGCCCATGGTGCTGCTGCCGCCGCCGAGGTCGCTGTTCTCGCCGATCACCACGCCGGCCGAGATGCGGCCTTCGATCATCGCCTGGCCATCGGTTCCGGCATTGAAATTGATGAAACCTTCGTGCATGACCGTGGTGCCTTCGCCGATATAGGCGCCAAGCCGGATTCGGGCGCTATCCGCCAGCCGCACCCCGGCAGGGACGACGTAATCCGACATTTTCGGAAACTTGTCCACGGAATAAACCGTCAGCGTTTCGCCTTTCATTCGAGCCTCAAGTCGCAAGGCGGGCAGATCTTCCAGGCTGACCGGACCGCGGCTGGTCCAGGCCAGGTTATGCAGTACGGAAAAAATGCCGTCAAGATTCTGTTCATGGGGCCGGACCAAACGATGGGAAAGCAGGTGCAGTTTGAGAAAAGCTTCGGGCACCGAAGTCGGCGGCGAAGATCCATGAGAAACGCAAAGCAGTAGCGGCCGGCGACTGTCCCGCAGGCTTGCGGCCAGACGCTCCTGGTCGTGCAGGTAGGCATCCCGCACTGCCGCGTAGAATGCCTTTAGCCCGTCGCTGTCGAGCACCCGGCAACCGCTTGCGCCGGGTTCGAGACCGCACACGGCGGCGAGTTCCCGCGCCAGATCGTCAGCGGGATTCACCGCGGGCCGCGGATAGAAGGTCTCGATGATATCGAGCGCGGAATTCTGGCTGGCGATGCCCAGGCCAAAGGCGATCACTGCGTCTGCTCCAACTTGTCGGGGATCGTTCGGAAGGCGATTGTATCCGATAAGCAAGCTCAGCGGGCGGCGAGCTTCGTGGCGATTCTGCTTCTGATCTGTTCTTGCAGCGAATCCGCCCGAGCCGAGTCGAGTACGGGTTTGCCGTCGCTGCCGGTTATGAAGAACAAATCTTCTACCCGTTCACCGAGCGTGGTGATCCTGGCGTCTTTCAGATTGATGCCGAATTCGGCGAACACCTGGCCTACGCAGGCAAGTATTCCCGGCTGGTCCGGGCAATTGATTTCCAGCGTGGAGTAATCCTTTTCCGCGGAGTTGACCAGCGTGGTATTTACATGTTGGCCAAAACTGATTTTCCTGCGGCTGCGACGATACTCCGGGCTGGGAATGCGCTGGCCCGGATTATCGAGATGGCGCCGCAACTCGGAGCGAATTTCCGCCACGCGTTTTGGATTGCTGCCCACCGGGTTGCCATCGCTTTCCAGTATGGTGTAAGTATTCGCGCAGCGGCCACTGACTGAAGTGAAGATGCGCGCGCTTTGCACGTTCAGTTTCAAACGCTCGAAGGCCACCGTGCTGTTGGCGAAAAGGTAGTCCGCGTCGCGCGTGTAGGTGAACACCAGGGTGGCGCCTTCCGGCGAATCTTCGGACATTTCACGCAGGGAAACCAGCGGCATGTCGCTGGCGTGTTTGACGATCGCCGCGGTATGCCAGCAGATATTGGCAACCGATTCGCGCACGAAATACTCGTCGTTCATATGCGTCCAGACCGCGACTATCTGTTTGTTTCCGAGGCCGCTGGCGCGCAGGCGCGTCCGCGCCGATTCCTTCTTGTCGGCGATGCGGTAGCCGCGGTCCCGGGTATTTTCCAGGCCCAGGCGCAGGGCGCGCCGGGTGTTCAGATAGAGGTTCCGCAGCAAGGTGGCGCGCCAGGAATTCCACAACTCGGGATTGGTCGCGCGAATGTCCGCCACGGTTAGCGTATAGAGGTAATCGAGATGCAACTTGTCGCCCACGGCGCTGGCGAAAGCGTGAATTACTTCGGGATCTTCGATGTCCTTTCGCTGGGCGGTCATCGACATGAGCAGATGATTCTCCACCAGCCAGGAAACCAGCTTGCTGTCCCAGACGCTGAGGCGGTGCCGGCGGCAGAAGTTTTCGGCGTCCACCATGCCCAGGGTTGAATGGTCGCCGCCGCGGCCCTTGGCGATGTCGTGGTAGAGACCGGCGATATACAGCAGCGCTACCTTGGGTAAGCTCTGGTAGATCTGCGCCACGATCGGGAACTCCGCGGCGACTTCCGGCAGGGCCAGCCGGCGCATGTTCTGCACTACCTGCAAGGAATGGGCGTCGACCGTGTAGATGTGGAAAAGGTCGTGTTGCATCTGGCCCATGATTCTGCCGAACTCGGGCAAATAGCGGCCAAGAATGCCGTATCGCGCCATGCGCCGCAGTTGCGTGACCATCAAATGCGGTGAATGCAGCAGTTCCATGAACATGCTGACGTTGCGGATATCGTCCCGGAATTTGCGGTTGATCAACTTGCGATGCTCGCGTAGCAGCCGGATCGTCGAAGCGCGAATGCCCTTGATTTGCGGATTATTCGCCAGCAGCACGAAAACCTCGAGCAGGGCGGAAGGGGTGTTGCGGAAGATCTTGTCCGAGCGCGCTTCCAAATAGCCGTTGCGGACATGGAAGCGGCGGTTGAGATCGACTATTGTCTCGCGCCGGCCGCGCAGAATGGCTTCGTCCAGATGTTGCAGCAGCATATCGTTGAGACCGCGCAGATTCGCCACCGCGCGATAGTACCGCTGCATCAGTTTTTCCACGCCGAGGCTTTTGCTGTCGTCCTTGTAATCGAACATCGCGGCGAGGGCGCGCTGCGTATCGAAGCGCAGTCGATCTTCCCGGCGGCCTTCGAGCATATGCATGCCGTAACGCATTTTCCACAGGAAATGGCGGCCGCGGATCAGCATGATGCGTTCGGTCCGGTTCAGGAATCCGAGGTCCATCATGGCGCGGAAAGATTCGGCGCCGTAGTGCCGCTTCGCGACCCAGGCAATGGTCTGGATATCGCGCAGGCCGCCGGGAGAGGTTTTGATATTAGGCTCCAGCGCGTAATCGATGTCGTGATATTTTTCGTGGCGCGCGATCTGCTCGTCCCATTTCGCGCGCAGGAATTTTTCGGTCGGCCAGATTGATCCGGGCCCCGTGGCCGCCAGCATTTTCTGTTGCAGTTCTTGTGGGCCGGCCAGAGTGCGCGATTCCATTAAGGTGGTGGCAATCGTGATGTCATCACGCGCCGCGGTCTTGCATTGACGTATCGAGCGCACGCTCTGGCCGATATCCAGACCGATATCCCAAAGCAGGGTGGTAAAGCGGGCGATGCAGTCGCGGTAGGCGGTATGCCGTGATTTCCGGGTCAGGATCAGCAAATCCACATCGGAATGCGGCAGCAATTCGCCGCGGCCGTAGCCGCCTACCGCCAGCAGACTGATATGACTGGTATCCGGCCAGGGCAGCCGTTCCCAGATCGCGATCAGTATCTGATCGACCAGCCAGGATCTGGCAGCGACGATTTCGCTGATGCGGCAGTTCGCGAGATAGTATTCATCGAGCCGGGTCTGGGCGGCCGCGAGCGCTGCCCGGATCAGGGCGACTTCATTGCCGCCCGCTTGCAGCGCGGCTTTCAGTCCCGCGGTGTCAAGCAGCGCCCGCCGGGAAACCGACCGCTCCCGGGCCGGCCGGACCCCGACCGCCGCGGTCATCGTTCTTCGTCACGCAAGGTCAGCACTTCACAACCGTCATCGAGAATGGCGATGGTGTGTTCCCATTGCGCGGACAGGCGGCGATCCCTGGTGGTGACGGTCCAGCCGTCATTGCCGGACAGGCGGGTATGCCGGGCGCCCGCGTTGAGCATGGGTTCGATGGTGAAGGTCATGCCCGGCTTCAGTTCGATCCCGGTACCCGGTTCGCCATAATGCAGCACCTGCGGATCTTCGTGGAATCCCAATCCGATCCCATGGCCGCAATATTCCCGCACGATGGCGTAATGATGCGCTTCGCCATATTGCTGGATGATATGGCCGATATCGCCAAGGCAAATGCCCGGCCTGGTGATTTCGATTGCCTTGAACAGACATTCGCGGGTTACCCGCACCAGCCGCCGGGCGTGTTCCGGAACCTTGCCGACCAGGAACATCTTGCTGGTGTCGCCGTGATAGCCGTCCTTGATCACGGTGATATCGATATTGATGATGTCGCCGTTCTTGAGGAGCTTGTCGTCGCTGGGAATACCGTGACAGACCACGTGATTGACCGAAGTGCAGATGGACTTGGGAAAACCCTTGTAATTGAGCGGCGCCGGAATGGCGCCCTGCTTTTCGACGATGTGGTGGTGGCAAATGCGGTCGAGTTCGCCGGTGGAAACGCCGGGCTTCACATGCTCCCCGATCATTTCCAGCACTTCCGCGGCTAGCCGTCCAGCCACTCGCATCTTGTCGATCTCGGCAGGCGATTTCAGATGTATGGACATGAATCAGGGCGCAAATTCAGCAGTGGAGTAGAGACGCTCATTGTAGAACAAGCAAAACTTCACGGCGAATCGGCGACCGAGGAGCGCGATTCGTCGTTGGTCCATCGATTGAGGCTCTTGCCCTCGGCGGCTATATCGGCGTGCAAACCGGGAGACTGTCGTAAATTGAGTTTGCCGGAAAATGGCCGCGCGGGATCGCGCCGTCTTCGCGGCACATATCGATACACACCTGCAACGACAAGCCGGAGAACTTCGCCAGATAGCGACGGATCGTCCCCCTGTCCGTGCGTCCGAGCCCCTGATATCCGAAAGTCTCAAGGGTGGCGCGCACAAACTCGTACGCGCCCTCGCGGTCCAATGGGCGATAGTCAACAGGCTCGTTGCCATCCAGGCAGGATCGAACCTGAGCCAGTATCGCCATGCGACGGGTGCTGAGTCTCACAATCATCCTCCATGATTACTGAAACTCGCCTTCACCATCACTTAGCTGTGGAATCGGCCTCCTCGTTCACCATCATTTAGCATTGGACAAGGCTGCGATTTGCAGTTTGCGGTTTTAGAGCATAGAATCGAGTGAACTTCGTGGCTCCTCGATCATCGAGGTTTACTCGTTTTGCGTATTTCATGGCCAGCCTTCCTGTTATTGGCGGCTTCTAGTTCAACGTTTTTTGCTGCTGGTTCGCTGGCGCAAGCGCCCATCGTCTGGGGCAGTGCATCGCCATCCAACTTCAAGGCCGATGTAGACACGACCACGCTGAGTTGGGGCAGTAGTGGGGCGGATTCCTGTGAACTCCAGGGAGAGTCGATTGCCATCAGCGGGTCGTTGACCGGCGGGCCTTACGCGGCCGGCAGCCATGCAATCACTTTTTCCTGCAGCAACGAATCTGGTTCGACGCCCTACACGATCAACTTCCAGGCCTGGTCGCCGCCGACGCTGAACAGTTTCTCGCTGAGCAGCGTCACGATCTATGAAAACCAGAGCGTAACGGTCAGTTGGAGTTCAACCGACGCCAACGCTTGTATTTTGAGCACGGGAGGGGGCAGTCAACCCCCGAACGGAAGTCTGACCTTTCCCGCGAACAGTTTTGCTCCGGGCGTCATCAGCGGATCGATGCATTGCACCGGTTATGGAGGCACGTCGAACACGCGCTCGGTTTCCTTGACGGTGCTGACCTGGATCGATACCGATAACGATGGCGTTCATGACGACGAAGACACCGACGACGATGGCGACGGCATGCCCGATGTCTGGGAAATCGCCAACGATCTGGATCCCTTGGTCGCCAACGCCGATGGCGATCCCGACGACGACGGCGACAGCAACCTGACGGAATACAACAACGGCACCGATCCGCAAACGCATGAGGTGGCGCAACTGTTGAGCGCGACCTTGTCCGCGAACACGATTTACGAAAACGAAAGCCTGACCTTCTCCTGGAGTTCCCGTTACGCGACTGCTTGTTACGCCAACGATACCAGTTCCAGCGCCAGTATCGGCAGCGCGGGCATCGGCAATACATCCGCGAGCGCCGGCGTCGTCGGCAAGGCGGACAACGCATGGGATCCGAACGGCAGCGTAACCTACGAGCCCAACTTTTTTGATGTCGGGTCATTCAGTTATGAATTTTATTGCAGCGGCCCTGGCGGGGCTTCCGCGAAGGCAACGATTTTGCTGACGGTGCTGACCTGGATCGATACCGATAACGATGGCATTCATGACGACGAAGACACCGACGACGATGGCGACGGCATGCCCGATGTCTGGGAAATCGCCAACGATCTGGATCCCTTGGTCGCCAACGCCGATGGCGATCCCGACGGCGACGGCGACAGCAACCTGACGGAATACAACAACGGCACCGATCCGCAAACGTATGAAGTGGCGCAACTGTTGAGCGCGATCTTGTCCGCGAACACGATTTACGAAAACGAAAGCTTGACCTTCTCCTGGAGTTCCCGTTACGCCACTGCTTGTTACGCCAACGATACCAGTTCCAGCGCCAGTATCGGCAGCGCGGGCATCGGCAATACATCCGCGAGCGCCGGCGTCGTCGGCAAGGCGGACAACGCATGGGATCCGAACGGCAGCGTAACCTACGAGCCCAACTTTTTTGATGTCGGGTCATTCAGTTACGAATTTTATTGCAGCGGCCCTGGCGGGGCTTCCGCGAAGGCAACGATTTTGCTGACGGTGCTGGCCTGGGTCGACACCGACGGCGATGGCATTCATAACGATTTCGATCTCGACGACGATGGCGACGGCATGCCCGATACCTGGGAAATCGCCAACGGTCTGGATCCCTTGGTCGCCAACGCCGATGGCGATCCCGACGACGACGGCGACAGCAACCTGACGGAATACAACAACGGCACCGATCCGCAAACGCATGAGGTGGCGCAACTGTTGAGCGCGATCTTGTCCGCCAACACGATTTACGAAAACGAAAGCCTGACTTTCTCCTGGAGTTCCCGTTACGCCACCGCTTGTTACGCCAAGGAGACCAGCTCCAGCGCCAGTATCGGCAGCGCGGGCATCGGCAATACATCCGCGAGCGCCGGCGTCGTCGGCAAGGCGGACAACGCATGGGATCCGAGCGGCAGCGTAACCTCCGAGCCCAACAGTTACGAGGTCGGATCATACAGTTACGAATTTTATTGCAGCGGCCCGGGCGGGGCTTCCGCGAAGGCAACGATTTTGCTGACGGTGCTGGCCTGGGTCGACACCGACAAGGATGGCATTCATGACGATTTCGATCTCGACGACGATGGCGACGGCATGCCCGATACCTGGGAAATCGCCAATGGTCTGGACTCCTTGGTCGCCAACGCCGACGGCGATCCCGACGGCGACGGCGACGACAACCTGACCGAATACAACAACGGCACCGATCCGCAAACGCATGAAGTGTCGCAACTGTTGGACGCGTCCTTGTCCCCGAGCACGATATACGACCATGAAAACGAAAGCCTGACTTTCTACTGGAGTTCCCGCTACGCCACCGCTTGTTACGCCAACGACAACAGTGCCGGCGCCACCGGCGCGAACAACGCTTGGGAACCGAACGGCAGCGTAACCTTCGTGCCAGGTCATTTTGATGTCGGGTCATACAGCTATCAATTTTATTGCAGCGGCCCGGGTGGGGATTCGGAGAGCGTAACGCTGTTGCTGGAGGTGCTGTCCTGGATCGATACCGACGGCGATGGCATTCATGACGCTATCGACCTTGACGACGATGGCGACGGCATGCCCGATACCTGGGAAATCGCCAATGGTTTGAACTCCTTGATCGCCAACGCCGGCGGCGACCCCGACGGCGATGGCGACGACAACCTGACCGAATACAACAACGGCACCGATCCGCAGACGCATGAAGTGGCGCGACTGCTGAGCGCGTCCTTGTCGGCGAGCGAGATGTACGACAATGGGGAGCTGATATTCTCCTGGAGTTCCGGCTACGCCAGCGGCTGTTACGCCAACGATACTGGTTCCGGCGCCAGTTTCAGCGGCGTGGCCATTGCCAATAATTTGGCGAGCGTCAATGGCGCCGCCGGCGGCAGCGCATGGGTTTCGAACGGCGCTGCCATCTTCCCGTCCGGCAGTTTCGCGGCCGGGACATACAGCTATCAGTTTTATTGCAGCGGCCCCGGCGGGGATTCCGCGGGCGCAACGCTTTCGCTAACGGTAACTGCCTGGGTCGACACCGATGGCGATGGCATTCACAACGATAACGATTCCGACGACGATAACGACGGCATGCCCGATACCTGGGAAGTCGACAACGGTCTGGATCCCTTGGTCGTCAACGCCGACGGCGATCCCGACGGGGACGGCGACGACAACCTGACCGAATACAACAACGGCACCGATCCGCAAACGCATGAAGTCGCGCAACTGTCAAGCGCGATCTTGTCGGCGGACACGATGTACGAAAATGGCAGTCTGACTTTTACCTGGAGCTCCCGTTACGCCAGCGGCTGTTACGCCAACGATACCGGTTCCGGCGCCAGTTTCAGCGGCGTGGCCATCGCCAATGATTTGGCGAGCGTCAATGGCGCCGCCGGCACGAGCAGCGCATGGGGCCCGAAC